>NZ_AVPS01000001.1 GCF_000768345.1 Lysobacter concretionis Ko07 = DSM 16239
TCCTTCCCGAAGCCGAACCCTCCCGCTGTTGTTGTTGCTGTTGCTGCGATGCGGCGTCACCCCCTCGCCTAAACTGTCGCAATGAACCTGATCGATATCGGCGCCAACCTCACCCACGAATCCTTCGACCATGACCGCCATGCCGTGATGCAGCGCGCCCGCGATGCCGGCGTGGTGCAGATGATCGTCACCGGCGCCAGCCGCGAGCACTCGCCGCAGGCGCTGGCACTGGCCCGCGAATACCCCGGCGAACTGTTCGCCACCGCCGGCGTGCACCCCCACCACGCCAGCGAATACACCGCCGAATGCGACGCGGAAATGCGCGTCCTGCACGCCCACCCCGAAGTGGTGGCAGTCGGCGAGTGCGGGCTGGACTACTTCCGCGACTTCTCCCCGCGGCCGGCGCAACGGCGCGCGTTCGAGATGCAACTGCAGATCGCCGTCGACCTTGCCGTCGATGGCATCGGCAAACCCCTGTTCCTGCACCAGCGTGATGCGCATGACGACTTCATGGCAGTCATGCGCCAGTTCGACGGCCAGCTCGGCCCCGCGGTGGTGCACTGCTTCACCGGCAGCCGCGAGGAACTGTTCGATTACCTCGACCAGGACTGGCACATCGGCATCACCGGCTGGCTCTGCGACGAGCGCCGCGGCCTGCACCTGCGCGAACTGGTGAAGAACATCCCGGCCCACCGGCTGATGATCGAGACCGACTCGCCCTACCTGCTCCCGCGCACGGTGAAGCCCGCCCCCAGCCACCGCCGCAACGAGCCGATGTACCTGGCCCACATCGTCGAGGAACTGGCCCGCGACCGCGGCGAGGATGTCACCGTGACCGCCGCCAACAGCACCGCGACCGCGCGTGCGTTTTTCCGCCTGCCGCCAACGCCACCAATGCCGCCGGCAACATTGGCGACTGCTGGCTGACCCGGCAGATCGACCGGACCAGGGATCGCCGTTGCCGATGCCGCGGCGCGTTCGCGACTCACGTCGCTCCTACAAACGACATGGACGGAGCGACCCCGGCTTGCGTAGGAGCGACGTGAGTCGCGACCCGCCGAACCTCCGTGATGATGTACAGGCCGCGGCTGAAGCCGCTCCTGCGGGTGCCGGACCGGCGATTACAGGTAACGAATCGACGCTCAGCTGCGCAGACCGATCCCGCGCTTGAGCAGCCACAGGCTCAGCGTCGTGAGCACCACCACGAAGCCCAGCATCAGCGCGTAGGCGATCCACAGCGGCACGTCGCTCACGCCCAGCAAGCCGTAGCGGAACGCGTTGACCATGTAGAAGATCGGGTTCGCGTGGGTCGCCGCCTGGGCCCAGTCGGGCAGCAGCTTGACCGAATAGAACACGCCGCCCAGATAGGTCAGCGGGGTCAGGATGAAGGTCGGCACGATCGCGACGTCGTCGAACTTGGTCGCGAACACCGCGTTGACGAAGCCGGCCAGGGCGAAGATCGTCGCCCCCAGCAGCACCGTGGTGAAGGTCACCAGCGGGTGCGGGATGTGGACGTCGGTGAACAACGTGGCGATCACCAGCACGATCGCGCCGACCGCGACGCCGCGCACCACCGCGCCGGCCACGTAGCCGCCCAGGATCACCCAGTTCGGCATCGGGCTGACCAGCAGTTCCTCGACGAACCGGCTGAACTTGGCGCCGAAGAAGCTGGAGGCGATGTTGCCGTAGCTGTTCTGGATCACGCTCATCATCACCAGCCCGGGGACGATGAAATCCATGTAGCCGATGCCATCCATGGTGCCGATCCGCGAGCCGATCAGGCCACCGAAGATCAGGAAGTACAGGGTCATGGTGATCGCCGGCGGCACCAGGGTCTGGGCCCAGATGCGCAGGATGCGGTGGATCTCGCGGCGGGCGATCGTGCCCAGCGCAACCAGGTTGGGGTGGCTCATGCGGACTGCTCCGGCCGGGCCACCAGGCGCACGAACAACTCCTCCAGCCGGTTGCTCTTGGTGCGCATCGAGCGCACCCGGATGCCGGCCGCATCGAGCACCGTGAACACCTGGTTGAGATCCATTTCACGGGGCATGTCGATATCCAGCGTGTCCTCGTCGCGGGCCAGCAGGGTGGTGCCGTCGATCGTCGGCAGCGTGGCCGGCAGCGGGCCGTCGACGTCGAGCACGAAGCCCTGCACGTCCAGACGCGACAGCAACGTGCGCATCGGGCCTTGGGCAATGATGCTGCCGTGGTCGATGATCGCCAGGTTGCGGCACAGGTGCTCGGCCTCTTCCAGGTAATGGGTGGTCAGGATGATGGTGGTGCCGGCGTCGTTGATCTCGCGCAGGGTGTCCCACATGCCGCGGCGGATCTCGATGTCGACCCCCGCGGTCGGCTCGTCGAGGATCAGCAGGCGCGGCCGGGTCATCATCGCCCGGGCGATCATCAGCCGGCGCTTCATGCCGCCCGACAGGGTGCGGCTGGTCATCTGCGCCTTGCCCCACAGGTGGGCGCGCCTGAGTTCGACCTCCGCCCGCTCCAGCGCGACCTTGCGCGGCACGCCATAGAAGCCGGCGTAGTTGACCAGGATGTCGAGCGGTTTCTCGAACAGATTGAAATTGATCTCCTGCGGCACCAGCCCGATCATCCGCATCGCCGCGTCGCGCTGCTGGCGCAGGTCGGTGCCGAAGATCTCCACCGACCCGGCGCTGAGGTTGACCAGCGAGGAGACGATGCCGATCAGGGTGCTCTTGCCGGCGCCGTTGGGGCCGAGCAGGGCGAAGAAATCGCCTTCGGCCACATCCAGCGAGACGCCCTTGAGGGCCTCGACCTGGTTGCCGTAGGTCTTGCGCAGTTGCTGGATCCGCAAGGCCGGCACGGTCGCCATCGGCACCGACACGTCCGGCGTGGCGAGCGGCATCGCCTGGGTCTGGGTCATCGGAGGGAGCCTTTGCTGGGGCCTGCGCGCAGGAAGCCGCGCGGCGATCCCAGTAGTATAGGGGGCTTGGTGGCCGCGCCCTGGCCACGCTGTGTTCCGGCCGCGCCGGCACGGCAGCCCACCGACCAACGAAGGCCCTACCCACCCGTGGCAGTCCAGCATTTCTCCCTGAACCTCGTCTCCCGCCGCATGGTCGCCCCGCAGGTGGGCCATTACGTGTTCGCCCGCGCCGACGGGCAGCCGCTGCCCTTCATCCCCGGCCAGTTCATCCAGGTGCACTTCCACTACGCCGACGGCACCGCGACCAAGCGCAGCTACTCGCTGGCGACGATTCCCGACCCGGTGACCGGCCCCGACAACCTGGTCGAGATCGCCGTCAGCTACGTGCCCGGCGGCGCGGCGACGGCGCTGTTCGAGGGTTTGCAGGAGGGCGATGCGATCGATGCGACCGGGCCGTTCGGACGCTTCTGCCTGCTGCCGACCGACACCAACCAGCGCTACCTGCTGATCGGCACCGGCACCGGCGTGACGCCGTACCGGGCGATGCTGCCGCAGCTGGAGCAGGCGATCGTCGAGCGCAACCTGCAGATCGTGCTGCTGTTCGGCGCCCGCAATCCGGCCGAGCTGCTGTACGGCGACGAGTTCCGCGCCTTCGCCGATCGCCACCCGGCCAACTTCCGCTTCCTGCCGTGCTTCTCGCGCGAGCTGCCCGCGCCGGGATCGCCGCACGCGCACGCCGACATGCGCCACGGCTACGTGCAGCAGTTCCTGGCCGAATTCGCGCCGGACACCCGCACCGACATCGCCTACCTGTGCGGCAACCCGAACATGGTCGACACCTGTTTCGAGGCCCTCAAGGACGCCGGCCTGGAAGTGCGCCAGATCCGGCGCGAAAAGTACGTCTCCTCGAAGTAGACGCCCGCGTTGTCATCGCACCGCCGGCAGGACGCCAGCCATGATCGCCAGCACTCCGGCTGCTCAAGCCGCGACTCCCGACCGGGACATTTGTCACGTTTTCCGTCCCCGCCGCGTCTGTCATCCTGACCGGCGCGCCGCGGCGTGGGTCACGTGCGGGGCTCGACACGTGCACCCGGCATGCCACCGGTTCCGGCTTCGCCCGGCGGACGTCGGCATGCCGATTCCACCTCACTTTTCTGTTTCCGCCGCACCGCTCCATCGCACAGGTTCCGCCACCAGGGAGAGATCATGCGCAACACCGGAATATTGACCGTCGCGGTTGCAACGACATTCGCGGCGACACTGCTGCTGGCAGGTTGCCAGCCACCCGCCGACGGACAGGCGGGCCGGAAGGACACGGACGCGACCGACAGCACCCGCCATTTCGGCACGATCGCGTTCGAGCCCTGCTCGCTGGCCAGCGTTGACGGCGGCCTGACCACCGAAGCCCAGTGCGGCACCTTGCAGGTCGCGGAAAACCCGGCCGACACCGACGGTCGCCAGATCGACTTGAACATCGCCTGGCTGCCGGCATCCCGTGGCAGCGGTACCGGCGACCCGGTGTTCTTTCTTGCCGGCGGTCCCGGCCAGGCCGCCACCGAGCACGCCGCCACCGTCGCGATGACCCTCAACGAGGTCGGCAAGCAGCGCGACATCATCCTCATCGACCAGCGCGGCACCGGGAAATCCCATCCGCTGGACTGCCGCGACGCCGACGGCAATCCGCTGAAGATGGACGAGAGCGCCGCCCCGAGCGAGTCCCAGCTGGTCGCGTTCGCCAGCCGGTGCGCGCAGGGCCTGCAGGGCCGCGCCGACCCGCGCTTCTACACCACCACCGACGCGGTGCGCGACCTGGACAGCGTGCGCGCCGCACTGGGCGTGGCGCAGATCAACCTGGTCGGGGTGTCCTACGGCACCCGCGTCGCCCAGCACTACGCCGCGACCTGGCCGCAGCACACCCGCAGCGTCGTGCTCGACGGCGTGGCGCCCAATTCGCTGGTGGTCGGCGGCGAGTTCGCCCAGACCCTGGAGGACGCGCTCGGCCTGCAATCGGCCCAGTGCCGGGAACTGCCGGCCTGCCGCGCACGCTACCCGGTCGACATGCGCGAGCAGCTGCGCGCGGTGATGGACCACCTCGAAGCCACGCCGGTCGAGGTCGAGTACCGCGATTCGCGCACCAACGAGGCCCGCCGCGACACTGTCACCGCCGATGCGGTCGGCGGCCTGGCCTTCATGTTCTCGTACCTGCCGCAGACCGCCTCGCTGTTGCCGTTGATGATCGACGAGGCCGCGCGCGGCCGCTACGCGCCGTTGATGTCGCTGGTGCAGATGAGCGGCGACAGCATGCAGGCCCAGATGACCCGCGGCATGCAGTGGTCGGTGCTGTGCGCGGAGGATGCCGGCCGCTACGTGCCCGATCCGGCGGCGGCCGCCACGATCATCGGCCCCGACGTGGCGAAACTGTTCTTCGCGCCCTGCTCGGTCTGGCCGCACGGCCAGGCGCCGGAAGGTTTCCACCGGCCGTTCACCTCGGACCTGCCGGTGCTGCTGCTGTCGGGCGAACTCGATCCGGTGACCCCGCCGCGCTACGGCGAGCAGGTCGTGCAGCACCTGCCCAACGGCCGCCACCTGGTGCTGCGCGGACAGGGACACAACGTCTCCGCGACCGGCTGCATGCCCAAGCTGCTGGGCCAGTTCATCGAGAGCGCGGACGCCAGGGGGCTGGACGCCAGCTGCCTGGACAGCCTGAGCTACGTGCCGCCGTTCATGCACTTCAATGGCTGGTCGCCATGAGCGCCTACGTCCGGTCCGCCTCATTCGATCCGATCCGCGCACGCCGCGTCCCCGTACGGAGCCAGCCATGATCAGCGCAGAAAACCTGCACAAGTCCTTCAAGACCAAGACCGGCACGATCAAGGCCGTCGATGGGGTCGACTTCACCGCCCGCGACGGCCAGATCACCGGCCTGCTCGGCCCCAACGGCGCCGGCAAGACCACCACCCTGCGGATGCTCTACACGCTGATGAAGCCCGACACCGGCAAGGTGCTGGTGGACGGCATCGACACCGCGACCGATCCGGCCGCGGTGCGCCAAGCCCTGGGCGTGCTGCCGGATGCGCGCGGGGTGTACAAGCGGCTGACCGCGCGCGAGAACATCGCCTACTTCGGGGAGCTGCACGGCCTGTCCAAAGCGACGATCGCCGAACGCACGCAGGCCTTGTCGGCGGCACTGGACATGGACGGCATCCTCGACCGCCAGACCGACGGCTTCAGCCAGGGCCAGCGCACCAAGACCGCGATCGCCCGCGCGCTGGTGCACGACCCGCGCAACGTGATCCTCGACGAGCCGACCAACGGCCTGGACGTGATGACCACGCGCGCGATGCGCGGCTTCCTCAAACACCTGCGCGACGAGGGCCGCTGCGTGATCTTCTCCAGCCACATCATGCAGGAGGTCGCCGCACTGTGTGACCGCATCGTCATCATCGCCAAGGGACAAGTGGTGGCCGCCGGCAGCGCCGATGAGCTGCGCGAGACGTTCGGTGAATCCAACCTGGAAGACGCCTTCGTCAAGGCGATCGGCAGCGACGAGGGCCTGCACGCATGAGCACGACCGCAACCACGCCCGACGCGCATCCTCGCGCGGGCACCTTCGCCGCCCTGTGGTCGGTGATGCGCAAGGAACTGCGCGATTTCTCCCGCGACCGCCGCACCCTCGCCCTGACCCTGCTGATGGGCCCGCTGCTGTACCCGGTGCTGATGCTCGGCATGGGATCGCTGGCCGAGAACCGCGCCCGCACCCAGCTCGACAAGGTCCTGGAAGTCCCGGTGCTGGGCGCCGAACGCGCGCCGAACCTGGTCGCCTTCCTCGCCACCCGCGGCATCAAGGCGATCGATCCGCCGGCGGATAGTGACGGTGGCATCGACGCCGGGATCCGCTCGCAGGACATCGACGTCGCACTGGCGATCGACGCGGACTTCGATGCGGACTGGAAGGCCGGCCGCCCGGCACGGGTCGAGATGATCCTCGACAGCACCCGGCGCAACGCCGAGATCCCGGTCCAGCGTCTGCAGACCGCGTTGACCGGCTACGGCAGCCAGGTTGGTGCGCTGCGTCTGTATGCGCGGGGTATCGACGCCTCGATCATGCAGCCGATCGCACTGGGCAGTCGCGATCTGGCGACAGAGGAGGCCAAACGCGGTCTGCTGATGTCGCTGATGCTGCCGTACCTGCTGATCCTGATGTCGTTCCTGGGTGGCGCCTACCTGATCATGGACGCGACCGCCGGCGAACGGGAGCGGCAGTCGCTGGAGCCGTTGCTGGCCACACCCGCCTCGCGCGGCGCGATCGTCAGCGGCAAGATCGCGGCGGCGTGCACAATCGGCATCATCTCGCTGCTGCTGATCCTGCTGGCCTTCAAGCTCAGCGCGCAGTTCGCCGGCAACATGGCGGACATGCTCGATGTGAGCTTCGCCGCGATCGCCAAACTGCTGCTGATCCTGCTGCCGATGCTGTTCATCGGCACCACGCTGCTGACCTTCCTGTCGGCCGCTTCCAAGAGCATGAAGGAAGCGCAGAGCCACATGACCTGGCTGATGCTGCTGCCGATGCTGCCGATCCTGGTGCTGGCGGTGAACCCGCTGAAGTCGGAGCTGTGGCAGTACGCGGTACCGTTCCTGGCCCAGAACCAGCTGATCCAGAAGGTGATCCGCGCCGAGGTCATCGGCGCCGACGTGTGGACGGTGTACCTGGTCGCCGGCCTGGGGCTGTCGGCGTTGCTGTGGTTTGCCGCGGTGCGTCGATACCATCAGGAGAAGCTGGCGATATCGGGCTGACCCAGGCGCGGCCGGTGCAGACGGGTTGACAGCCTTTCCTGTTCTGTTGCCTGGAAGGGCGATACCTGAAGGCATGCGGCTGTGGCTGTCACTCGTCACGCGGAGCCGGCCCGACAACAACGACACCCGCCGATCTCCCCATCGGCAGGTGTCGGCACAATCAACCGCCGCCGCTGGGATTGAAGGCGATCGTGCGGCGCGTGGTCACCGGTTCGGGCAACGGCTGGAAGCGCCAGCGCTGCACCGCATCCAGCGCCGCCCGGTCGAACACGCGCCGCGGCTCGGCGTTCACCACCCGCGCCGATGTCACCGACCCGTCCGTGCCCACGGTGAACTCGACCTGCACTTCGCCCGACTGGCCGGCGCGCAGCGCATCGCGCGGGAACTGCGGCGCGGGCGTCGACAGCGGCCGCAGATCGGCGGCCGTCGGTCGCGCGGGAGCGGCACGCACCGGAGCCGGGGCCGGCTTGGCCGCTTCTGCGGCGCGGCGTTCGGCCGCCTGCTTCTCGGCCGCGGCGGCGGCTTCCGCGGCAGCCTTGTCGGCGGCCTGCTTCTCGACCAGTGCCTTGGCGGCCTGTTCCTGCTGCTGTTTCTGGTCGACCAGGCGCTGGCGTTCCAGCTCGGCCTGCTTGATCGCCTGCTGCTCGGCGGTCACCTGCTGCTGCGCCGCGCGCTCGACCACCGCCTGCTGGCGACTCTCGATGCTGGCCTTCAGGCGCGCCAGCGCCGGATGCTGCGGCTCGGCCCGTTCCAGCAACGCCGCCAGGCGCTGGGCTTCGCCAAAGTCCTCGCGGTTGATGCTCTGCTCGGTCGCGATCACGGTCATCGGCAACAGGTCGGTCAGCGCGCTCGACACGCCGGCGTCGCCGGGCGATTTGTCGCGCAACGCCAGATAGAACTCGACCGCGTTGTCGCCGGCCGGCGCATACAGGCGATTGTCGCCGTAGGCCTTGCGCGCGGCGGCACGCAGTTCGTCCTGGCCCATCGCCTGCACGGCATCGGAGACCGCGGTCTCCGCGGTCGGCGCCGGCTCGGCCACCGCGGGAGCGGCGGCGGGCGTGGCCGCATCGGGTGCGGGCTGGTCGTTGCCGCAGGCACTCAATCCCAGCCCGAGGGCCAGCACCAGCGACAATGTGGAAAGGGTGGACAACCGGCACGATTGCCGGGTTTGCGGATACACAACGGTCATTGGCGGAACTCCCCTGAAGTGCGCCCTCGTGGGCGCACGCGCACAAGGACGCGACAGCGCGGCCTGTTTGTCAAGCGTTTCGTCGGCGCCGCTGCCGCCCAGGACGGCGGCGGGCGGCGCTGAAACACGGCCGAAACACGATGGTTGCCGCGTTTCGCACGGCTTATTTGCCGATGCAGAAACTGGAAAAAATATGCCCCAGCAGATCGTCGGCGCGGACGCGGCCGGTGATCTCGCCGAGCGCATCGTGGCTGGCACGCAAGGCCTCGGCGGCCAGTTCAAGCGCCTCGTGATCGAGCTGGCCGCGCGCATCGGCCAGTTCCGAACGGGCGCGCAGCAACGCATCCACATGCCGTGCGCGGGCGGTAAACGCGCCTTCGCCGGCATCGGCCGCCTCGCCGATCGCCAGCTCGCGCAAGCGGGCGTGGAACGCCTCGATCCCCGCGCCGGTGCGGGCAGACAGCAGCAACGGGGATTCGCGCGCGTCGGTTGCCGGCATCGGGCCGTCTTCCAGCAGGTCGGCCTTGTTGTGCAGCCACAGCGTGCGCGGCACGTCGCGGATCGCATCGGCGACCGCAGCGGTACCGGCCTCCGGATCGCGCGCGTCGAGCACCACGATCGCCAGGTCGGCGCGCTGCAACTCCTCGCTGGCCCGGCGCATGCCTTCGCGTTCGATCACGTCGCCGCCCTCGCGCAGGCCGGCGGTATCGACCAGGGTCAGTTCGACGCCATCGACGCGCACCACTTCGTGCAGCAGGTCGCGGGTGGTGCCGGCGATGTCGGTGACGATCGCGCGGTCGCTGCCGGCCAGCAGGTTGAGCAGCGAGCTCTTGCCGGCGTTGGGCGGGCCGACGATCACCGCGTGCAGGCCGTCGCGCAGCCGGCGACCGCGTTGCGCGGCGGCCAGCAACTGGTCGAGCTCGGTCGCCACCCGGTCGAAGTCCGCACGCAGCGCGTCGCCGCCGAGCGTGTCCAGCGGCTCGTCGGCAAAATCGATCGCGGCCTCGACGTGCACGCGGATCGCGAGCAGCCCGGCGGCGATCGCCTCGACCCGGCGCGAGAACTCGCCGTCCAGTGCACGCCGCGCCGCACGCGCCGCACGCACGTCGCCGGCGGCGATCAGGTCGGCCACGGCCTCGGCCTGGGCGAGGTCGAGGCGGCCTTCCAGGAACGCGCGTTCGCTGAACTCGCCGGGCCGCGCATGCCGCGCGCCCAACGCGCAGGCGCGTGCCAGCACGGCCTGCAGCACGGCCTGCCCGCCATGACCCTGCAGCTCGACCACGTCCTCACCGGTGTAGCTGGCGGGGGCGGCGAAATACAGCGCGATGCCATCATCGATGGCCTCGCCATCGGCATCGCCGAAACGCACATGGTGCGCATGGCGCGCGGTCAGGCGACGGGCGCAGATCGTCTCGCCGATCGCCCGCGCGTGCGGCCCCGACAGGCGCACGATGCCGACCCCGCCCGCGCCGGGGGCGGTGGCGATGGCCGCGATGGTGTCTCGATCTGCCACGGAGTCGTTCCTCATGCGTGCGGTTGCCAACGTGCCCGCCGTGCCGCCGCCAGTTTGCCGCAATCCGCCACCGCGCCCGGCGTGGACTGTCGCGGTGGCACGGACACAAAGCAGAAGCCCGCCGGATCGGCGGGCCCCTGCGTGCCGGTCAGGGCCGGATCAGCCCTTCGCCACCACCGGCTCGCCGCTGTACTTCTTGACCATCCACCACTGCTGGATCAGGCCCAGGCCCGCGTTGGTCACCCAGTACAGCACCAGTCCGGCCGGGAAGAAGGCGAACATGACGCCGAACGCCAGCGGCATGAACTGCATCATCTTCTGCTGCATCGGATCGACGCCGGTCATCGGGTTGAGCTTCTGGGTCGCCCACATCAGCGCGATGTTGATCACCGGCAACACGAAGTACGGATCGCGCGCGGTCAGGTCCTGGATCCACAGGATCCACGGCGCATGCCGCAGCTCGACCGATTCCGACAGCATCCAGTACAACGCCAGGAACACCGGCATCTGCAGCACCAGCGGCAGGCAGCCGCCGACCGGGTTGATCTTCTCCTTCTTGTACAGCTCCATCATGGCCTGCTGCAGCTTCTGCTTGTCGTCGCCGTAGCGCTCCTTGAGCTGGGCCATGCGCGGCTGGAACTTGCGCATCTTCGCCATCGACTTGTACTGCGCCGCCGACAGCGGAAACATCACCGCCTTCAGCAGCACGACCAGGCCGACGATCGCCCAGCCCCAGTTGCCGAGCAGGCCGTGCAGCCACTGCAGCACCCAGAACAGCCAGCCGGCCAGCGCCGCCATCGGCGCGAAACGGCTGAAGTCGACCGCGCGCTCCAGGCCCGGCACGTCCTGCGCCTGGATCTGGCTGACCAGTTTCGGACCGACCCACAGGCGCGCTTCGTTCTGCACGCTGGCACCGGGAGCGACGTTGACGCCGGTATCGACCTCGCGGATCAGGTAGCGCGGTACGCCGGACTCGCTGGTGGTGCTGAGCGAGAACGTGCCGGTGTCACCCGCGGCCGGAATCCAGGCGCCGAAGAAGTGGTGCTGCAGGAAGGCGATCCAGCCGCCGGTGACCTGCTTGTCCAGCGGGCCGTCGTCGATGAAGTCGGCGTATTTGCGCTTCTCGTACTTGTCCGCCGCGCTGAACCACGCCGCGCCCTGGAAGCTGTACTTCTCCGGGCTCATCGGCGCGCTGCTTTCGAGCGCCCGCGGCACGCGCGAAAGCTGGCGGTACAGGAAGCCCTGCCACGGCGTCGTGCCCTGGTTGACCACCTGGTCGCGCACGTCGACGACGTAGATGCCGCGTCGGAACGTGTAGGTGCGGTGGATGCTAACCCCGTCCGGACCGGTCCAGACAAACGGCACCACCACCTCGTCCTGGCCCGGCGCGAGCTTGAAGTCGGCACCGGCCGGCGCCGCACTGCGATCCAGCACGAAGCCGGACAGGTGCGTGGGGGTGGCGTTGGTGTTGCTGATCCAGCCGCTCTGGGCGACGAAGAAGTCGGCCGGGTCGCGGCTGAACAGGCGCACCGGCGCGCTGCCTTCCTCGGCCGTGCTCGGATACCGCAGCAGATCCGCCTGCAGCACTTCGCCGCCGTCGAGCAGCACCTGCAGCACGTCGGTCGTGACGGTCACCGCATCGTTCCCGGGGGCGGACTCGCTGGCGACAGCCGCAAGCTCGGGTGCGGCAACCGGCGCGGCGGCCATGGTCGGCGCGCCGGGAACGCCGGCGCGGGCCTGCTCGGCGGCATCGGGAGTGTCGCCGCCCGGTACCGCAGGCGCGGTCGTCGACACCCCGGTGGTCGGCGGCGGAGCGGCCTGTTCCTTGTTCCACTCCATCCACAGCAGGGTCGCCACCATCAGCCAGGCGAAGATCAGGAATAAGCGGGTCTGGTTCATGGGCAACGGGCAGGCTCAGCCGCCGCGCGAAGGCGGCGTGGGGTCGGTGGAGGAAATGACGTCGCATCGACGTGGCGTCGGCATTGTGCCGGCCGCGGCAGGTCCGGGCAACGACGACACAGGCGCGGAAGACACAGGCGCGAACGACGCGGACGCGGAAGCAGGCATGGCGGCATCCGCGCCGATCGGCACGATTTGTTCGGGTTTCAGCGCGCCGGCACGCTGCAGCAGACTCAGCAAGGCCATCCGCAACTGCTGGTGATCGCAACGTGCCGCGCCGACCCGGGCAACGACGACGTAGTCGCCATCGGCCAGGACGGCGCGGTGGGCGCGGAAGGTCTCGCGCATGACGCGCTTGATCCGGTTGCGGCCCACGGCGTGTGGATCGACCTTGCGCGAGACCGCCAGGCCCAGGCGCGGGCCGGAATCGGGCCGCTCAAACCGCACCCGTGCGTTGGGACGGGCCAGGTTGGCCTGTTCGCAGCTGGCGCGCGCGGCATCGGCGGTCTGCCAATGCAATGCAAGCACGGGCAGCGCCACGCGCCGGCCGTGCTTGAATATGCGGTCGAAGTCGGAGCGCGCGCGAACCCGCGCGGTGCGCGGGAAGCGGGTCTTCGGCATCAGGGGATCAACGGCGGCAAAGGGCGGCCGTTGCGGCATCTAGCTGCGCTCAGGCGCAGAGACGCTTGCGGCCCTTGGCGCGACGACGCGACAGGATCTTGCGGCCATCGGCCGTCGCCATGCGGGCACGGAAACCGTGGTCGCGCTTGCGCTTGAGGTTGCTGGGTTGGTAGGTGCGCTTGGTGGCCATGCGTGCGGCTCTGCGGTTACGGCGGAAAAGACCGGCAAGTCTACCTGCGGGCCGGCGAACGAGTCAAATACCAGGCCGCACCGGCTGTTTGCGGGCCTTGCCGGCGCCGGTCCGCGGGCCGATGAGGGAGCCGGGATTCCCGTCCCCCGACGGTCCGCCGGCGCTACCCGCGCGTGGTAGTCTGGCCGACCCTCATCTGCTTCGCGTGGCGCCCAATGCCGGCCGTCGCGCGAGGTGAGTCATGCCATCAAGAAACCCCCTATGGATGCTTGGTCCCGCTGTCTGGAACGCCTCGAGGCCGAATTGCCGGCCGAGGACGTCCACACCTGGTTGAAACCGCTGCAGTCCAGTCCCCGGGACGGCGCAACGGTATTGTTCGCGCCCAACGCGTTCGTGGTCGACCACGTGCGCGAGCGCTACCTGGACCGGATCCGCGAACTGCTGGCGCACTTCGCCGGCAGCGACGCGGTCAGCCTGGAAGTCGGTTCCTTGCCGCGAGTCCCCTCGCCGCTCGCCGCGGGCACGACGTCCTCGACGGCGCGCAGCGCCGCCCCGGTGGCGGCGATCGAACCGTTCAACGGCAATCTCGACAACCACTACACGTTCGACAATTTCGTCGAGGGCCGCAGCAACCAGCTGGGCCGGGCCGCCGCCATGCAGGCCGCGCTCAACCCCGGCGAGCGCGGACACAACCCGCTGCTGCTGTACGGCGGCACCGGGCTGGGCAAGACCCATCTGATGTTCGCCGCCGGCAACCTGATGCGCAGCAACAACCCCGGCACCCGGGTGATGTACCTGCGCAGCGAGCAGTTCTTCAGCGCGATGATGAAGGCACTGCAGGAAAAGGCGATGGACGGCTTCAAGCGCCATTTCCAGCAGGTGGATGCGTTGCTGATCGACGACATCCAGTTCTTCGCCGGCAAGGACCGCACCCAGGAAGAGTTCTTCCACACCTTCAACGCGCTGTTCGACGGCAAGCAGCAGATCATCCTGACCTGCGACCGCTACCCGCGCGAGGTCGAGGGCCTGGAGCCGCGCCTGAAGTCGCGTCTGGCCTGGGGCCTGAGCGTGGCGATCGAACCGCCGGACTTCGAGACCCGCGCCCAGATCGTGCTGTCCAAGGCCAAGGAGCGCGGCGCGGTGATCCCCGAGGAAGTCGCCTTCCTGCTGGCCAAGAAGATGCGCTCCAACGTGCGCGACCTGGAAGGTGCGCTCAACACGCTGACCGCCCGGGCCAACTTCACCGGCCGGGCGATCACGACCGATTTCGCCCAGGAAACCCTGCGCGACCTGTTGCGGGCGCAGCAGCACGCGATCGGCATCCCCAACATCCAGAAGACCGTGGCCGACTATTTCGGCCTGCAGATGAAGGACCTGCTGTCGAAGCGGCGTACGCGCTCGCTGGCGCGCCCCCGCCAGATGGCGATGGCGCTGACCAAGGAACTGACCGAGCACAGCCTGCCGGAGATCGGCGATGCGTTCGCCGGGCGGGACCATACGACGGTGCTGCACGCCTGCCGGCAGATCCGCACCTTGATGGAAACCGACGGAAAGATGCGGGAGGACTGGGAAAAACTGATCCGCAAGCTCAGCGAGTGAGCGTTGTGGAGCTGGTGCGTACAAGCTGTGGACAAGTCGGCCGGCGCCGACGGCCTGAGATTCTATCCACAGGTTGTACCCAGCTGGCAGGGCGGTTGTACCGTAGTTCAGACTTTGGATTTATCGATTATTTTCAGTAAGTTGCGTTGGTTTTCCCGGAAATTTCCCGACACCACCACCACCAGGCTTTTGATTTATACATTCTTCTGTACTGGTTCCGGCGTGACCTGAAACCAGGCTTTCCACCGCCTGATCCGACCTGCTTGATATGCCGGAAGCTGCGTCGGAATCCTTCCCTCGGCAAGGCAATCCGCCAAGCACCGACCTGCAAAAAGCGGCGTGGGGCGTCTTCCGTGATGGCCCCGTCCAATGCCCGTTTCGATCGCGCTCCGAGGCGGACGTCAGGCAATAGGGGGCCGGAAAAACGAAAATGTGGATAGCGGAGGTGTTCAAACGGGGTACAAGCTGTGGGCAAGTCGGCCCAGCCGGTATCATCGTCAAGTTGCCCACAGCTTGTACCTGCAGCACCATGCAGGTTGTACCGGGGTTTGATGGACAAGTATCTTTAGATTAATCAACAAGTTGGGTGACTTTTCCCTGATATCCCGGGACTCCACCACCACCAGGCTTTTGATTTATACATTCCTTTGTATTGGTTATAGGGGTAGGACGGTATGCGTTTCAGCCTGCAACGAGAAGTGTTTCTCAAGCCGTTGGCGCAGGTCGTCAACGTGGTCGAGCGTCGCCAGACCCTTCCGGTGCTGGCCAATCTGCTGGCACAAGTGAAGGACGGCCAGTTGTCGCTCACCGGCACCGACCTGGAGGTCGAGATGGTCTCGCGGGCGATGGTCGACGATGCCCAGGACGGTGAGACGACCATCCCGGCGCGCAAGTTGTTCGACATCGTTCGCGCCCTGCCCGATGGCAGCAGGATCACGGTCACCCAGACGGGCGACAAGCTCACCGTACAGGCGGGGCGCTCACGCTTCACCCTGGCAAGCCTGTCCGCCAACGATTTCCCGTCGATCGACGAGGTCGAAGCCACCGAACGGGTGCGGGTGCCGGAGGCGACGCTGAAGGAACTGATCGAGCGCACCGCATTCGCAATGGCGCAGCAGGATGTCCGGTACTACCTCAACGGCCTGCTGTTCGACCTGCGTGAAGAGAGCCTGCGTTGCGTGGCCACCGACGGCCACCGGCTGGCACTGTGTGAGGCCCCGTACGAAGGCAGTGCGCAGACCAAGCGGCAGATCATCGTGCCCCGCAAGGGCGTGACGGAACTGCAGCGCCTGCTGGAAGGTGGCGATCGCGAGCTGGAGCTGGAAATGGGCCGTGGCCACATCCGGGTCAAGCGCGACGACGTGACCTTCACCAGCAAGCTGATCGACGGCCGTTTCCCGGACTACGAGGCCGTGATTCCGATCGGTGCCGACAAGGAGGTCCGGATCGACCGGGAAGTCCTGCGCGCCTCGCTGCAACGCGCCGCAATCCTGTCGAACGAGAAGTACCGTGGCGTGCGTATCGAAGTCTCGCCTGGCCAGCTCAAGATCAGTGCGCACAATCCGGAGCAGGAAGAAGCGCAGGAAGAAGTCGAGGCCGATACCAAGGTTGATGATCTCGCGGTCGGGTTCAACGTCAATTATCTGCTGGATGCGTTGACCGCGTTGAAGAGCGAACAGGTCGTGCTGGCATTGCGCGATGCGAACTCCTCGGCCCTGGTCCGCGAGGCCGACAACGAGCGTTGCCGCCACGTGGTGATGCCACTGCGGTTGTGATCGAGGTCGTCGGCTGACGTGTTCCACGTGGAACAAATAGAGATTTACCGCACGCCCGGCATGTCCGGGCGTGTTCGTTCTCATCGGGTGGAATTTCCTGTGGAGTACGAGCCGTGCAGGTAATGCGGCTCGATATCCGCCAGTTGCGCCGTTTCGATCACGTCCAGCTGCGACCCGGCCCGTCATTGAACCTAATCACCGGCGACAACGGTGCCGGCAAGACCAGTGTGCTGGAGGCGCTGCACCTGATGGCCTACGGGCGCAGTTTCCGGGGACGGGTACGCGACGGCCTGGTGCGTGCGGACCAGGCGGCGCTGGAAGTGTTTGTCGAGTGGCGGGAACAAGCCCCATCGCTGCCATCCGACGGTTCGAGCACCTCGTCGTCCGGATATCGCACCCGGAAGGCCGGGCTGCGGCATAGCGGCCAGAGCTGGAGCGGGCGACTGGACGGCGCCAACGTGGAGTATCTGGGAGAGCTTTGTGCCGCGCTGGCGGTGGTGACATTCGAGCCGGGCAGCCATGCGCTGGTTACCGGCGCGGCAGAGATACGGCGCCGCTACCTGGATTGGGGATTGTTCCACGTGGAACAAGACTTCCTGTCTTTGTGGCGGCGTTACTCGCGAGCACTCAAGCAGCGCAATGCGCTGTTGAAGGCCCGGGTCGGACACTCGCAGCTGGACACCTGGGATCACGAGCTCGCATCGGCGGGAGAGCCCCTGGGTCAGCACCGGCAGGCCTATCTGGATGCGCTGCAGCCCGGTTTCCAGGCGCTTGCCGCCGATATGGCGCCGGCGTTGGGGGAAACCCGGTTGGACTATCAGCCAGGCTGGCGGCGCGACGAATGGTCCCTGCTTGACGCCTTGTTGCTGGCGCGCGACCGCGACCTGCAGTCCGGATTCACGTCGGTTGGTCCGCACCGCGCCGATTGGCGGATTCATTTTGGCGGTGTGCCGGGTCGCGAGGCCCTGTCGCGCGGACAGGCCAAGTTGACCGCGCTCGCCGCGTTGTTCGCGCAAGCCGGGCACTACGCCCGCGCGCACGGCGAATGGCCGGTGATCGCGCTGGATGACCTGGCCTCCGAACTCGACCGGAATCATCAGCAACGGGTCATCCAGCGCTTGCTGGACAGCGGCGCACAGGTGTTTATTACCGGGACGGAGTCGCCGCCTGCGCTTGCGGATATGGCGGTCGGGTTCACAAGGTTCCACGTGGAACACGGATTGGTTTCCGGGCCGGCCGGCGTCTGAACGCCAGCCCCGCGCCTCATGGCTGCCGGCCGTGTCTTCCAGCCACCCACCCAGCGTGATTGCGGCGGATCGGTCCGCCGACGTCGGCAGGGGGCGCCTGTTATACTCGCGTACTAGATACCCCACGTGTTTCGACGCCGCCGCGCACTTGGCGGCCGCGTCGTTGTCGGAGCCTGTTGCCGCATGACCCAGATCGAACACGATCCTTCGTCCCTCCAGGACGGCACTGTGCCGTCTCCCGCCAGCCCCTCGACGCAAACCTACGACTCCAGCAAGATCACCGTCTTGCGTGGGCTGGATGCCGTGCGCAAACGCCCCGGCATGTACATCGGCGACGTGCACGACGGCACCGGGCTGCACCACATGGTGTTCGAGGTGGTCGACAACGCGGTGGACGAAGCGCTCGCCGGCCATGCCAACGAGATCGTGGTGACCCTGCACGAAGACGGGTCGGTGGAAGTCTCCGACAACGGCCGCGGCATCCCGGTGGACATCCACAAGGAAGAGCACGTGTCCGCGGCGGAAGTGATCCTGACCGTGCTGCACGCCGGCGGCAAGTTCGACGACAACAGCTACAAGGTGTCGGGCGGCCTTCACGGCGTCGGCGTGTCGGTGGTCAACGCCCTGTCGGAGCACCTGTGGCTCGACATCTGGCGCGACGGTTTCCACTACCAGCAGGAGTATCAGCTGGGCGAGCCGCTGTATCCGCTCAAGCAGCTGGATGCGACCAGCAAGCGCGGCACGGTGTTGCGCTTCAAGCCGGCGACCACGATTTTCAGCGACGTCGAGTTCCACTACGAGATCCTCGCCAAACGCCTGCGCGAGCTGTCGTTCCTGAACTCCGGGGTGAAGATCGTCCTGAAGGACGAGCGCGGCGAGGGCCGCACCGATGTGTTCGAGTACGAGGGCGGCATCCGTTCCTTCGTCGAGCACCTGGCCCAGCTGAAAACGCCCCTGCACCCGAACGTGATCTCGGTAACCGGCGAGGAAAACGGCATCACCGTGGACGTCGCGATCCAGTGGACCGACGCCTACCAGGAAACGATGTTCTGCTACACCAACAACATCCCGCAGAAGGACGGCGGCACCCACCTGATCGGTTTCCGCGCGGCGCTGACCCGCACGCTGACCAACTACATCGAGCAGAGCGGCCTGGCCAAGCAGGCCAAGGTCAGCCTGTCCGGTGACGACATGCGCGAAGGCATGATCGCGGTGCTGTCGGTCAAGGTGCCCGATCCGAGCTTCTCGTCGCAGACCAAGGAAAAACTCGTCTCATCCGACGTGAGACCGGTCGTCGAACACACGTTTGGTGCGCGTCTGGAGGAGTTCCTGCAGGAGCATCCGACCGAGGCGCGTGCGATTGCCGGCAAGATCCTCGACGCCGCGCGTGCCCGCGAAGCCGCCCGCAAGGCCCGCGACCTGACCCGCCGCAAGGGCGCGCTGGATATCGCCGGCCTGCCGGGCAAGCTGGCCGATTGCCAGGAGAAGGATCCCGCGCTGTCCGAACTGTTCATCGTCGAGGGTGACTCCGCCGGTGGCTCGGCCAAGCAGGGCCGCAACCGCAAGACCCAGGCGATCCTGCCGCTCAAGGGCAAGATCCTCAACGTCGAGCGCGCCCGTTTCGACCGCATGCTTTCCAGCGCCGAGGTCGGCACGCTGATCACCGCCCTGGGCACCGGCATCGGCAAGGACGACTACAACCCCGACAAGCTGCGCTACCACCGCATCATCCTGATGACCGACGCCGACGTCGACGGCAGCCATATCCGCACCTTGCTGCTGACCTTCTTCTACCGGCAGATGCCGGAGTTGATCGAGCGCGGCCATATCTATATCGGCCTGCCGCCGCTGTACAAGATCAAGCAGGGCAAGACCGAGCTGTACCTCAAGGACGACGCGGCCCTGAACGCCTACCTGGCGGGCAACGCGATCGAGGGCGCGGCCCTGATTCCGGCCGAAGGCGAGCCGCCGATCACCGGCGCGGCGTTGGAGCGGTTGCTGCTGGCCTATATCGGGGCGCGCGAGACGATCTCGCGCAACGCCCATCGCTACGATCCCAACGTGCTGGAAGTGCTGATCGACTTCACGCCGCTGGATACGGAACACCTGGCCCAGAACATCGACCAGCGCGAGGAACTGGACGCGCTGGAAAAGCGCATCAACCGCAAGGGACTGGGCAAGCCGCGCTATGCGTTGAGTCTGCAACCCGCCACGGACAGCCATCCCGCGGCACTGGTGGCCAAGCGCAGCCACATGGGCGAGGAGTTGCTGCAGGTGCTGCCGCTGGCGGCGTTTGCCGGCGGTGAACTGCGTCCCCTGCGCGAAGCCGCGGCCCAATTGCACGGCCTGGTGCGTGAAGGCGCGAAGATCGTTCGTGGCAACCGCGAGCAGGCCATCGACAGCTTCGCCGATGCCCACGCCTGGCTGATGGACGAGGCCAAGAAGGGACGTCAGATCCAGCGATTCAAGGGCCTGGGTGAGATGAATCCGGAACAGTTGTGGGAAACCACGGTCAATCCGGACACCCGACGCCTGCTGCAGGTGAAGATCGAGGATGCGGTCGCGGCGGACCAGGTGTTCAGCACCCTGATGGGCGACGTGGTCGAACCGCGTCGCGCGTTCATCGAGGACAACGCGCTGAAGGCCGGCAACCTGGATATCTGAGCCGGTTGCATTGCGACTTGCCTAAAAGCTCCGCTTGCCCGTGCAAGCGGAGCCGATTCGGCAATTTCCGACGCACGCGCACGCGCACACGACGCGTATTTCCCCTCTTCTCCAGCCGTTTCCGCAATCTGCGACCGGGTCAGATGGAAAAATCGGCCGTCTTGGTGTGCCGATCCGGCTGGTTTGCAGGCTCTCGACGGTGACCGTCGACCCTTGTGAAGTCGAGGCTGATTGACAGCGCATTCATCCTCCTGCGGCTACAACCGAAATTTGCGAACAGGAAACCCCACGCATGAAACGCCTGATTCTGAGTCTCGCCGTCGCCAGCCTCACCGCTGCATGCGCCACCACGACCTCACCGACCGGCCGCACCCAGGCGGTGGGCGCGATCTCGCAACAGCAGCTGGACCAGATGGGTGCCGAAGCGTTCGCCGAGTACAAGGCGAAGTTGCCGCGCAGCACCAATGCGACCCAGAACGCCTATGTCAGTTGCGTGGTCAACGCGGTCACCCGCGAGTTGCCCGCGGGCTCGCAGACCGGGTGGGAAGTGGCGCTGTTCAGCAATGATTCGCCCAATGCGTTCGCCCTGCCGGGCGGCAAGATCGGCGTCTACACCGGCATCTTCAAGGTGGCCAGGAATCAGGACCAGCTCGCGGCGGTGATCGCCCACGAGATCGGTCACGTCATCGCCCATCACCATGACGAGCGGGTTACCCGCCAGCTCGGCGCGCAGACCGGGCTCGGCCTGCTGGGCGCCCTGATCGGCTCCCAGTACGGGACCGGCGCACAACAGGCCACCCAGCAACTGGGCGGGGCCGCCGTGCAGGGGATCTTCCTGCTGCCCAACAACCGGGTCCAGGAGTCGGAAGCCGATGTGGTCGGCCAGCGGTTGATGGCGCAAGCCGGATTCAATCCGGGCCAGGCCGTGAACCTGTGGGAAAACATGATTTCCGCCAGTTCGAGCCGCGCGCCCGAATGGCTGTCCACCCACCCCGATCCCCAGGCCCGGATCGCCGAGCTGCGTGCTCGCGCCGGCAGCCTGATGGCCACCTACGAGCAAGCCCGTGCGGCCGGCCGCACGCCGAAGTGCGGCTAAACACGAAATGCGGGAACGCGCAAGACGGCTTCTTCCCGCAAACGCTTTCTGCTAGGTTGGCTTCCCCAAACGCACATACGCAGCGCCCCGCCATCATGCGGGGCGTGTACAGGTGACCCGATGAAAAACCCAATGCTCTCCAAGCGGATCCTCGTCGCCACCATGGGTGCCGCCTTCGTCGCGATGATCGGAGCCGCCTCCGCGGCGCCCATCGGTGAACCCGCCGGCTCCCCCCAGGCGCGCAGCGGTTCCAAGAGCCCGGAGCGTGCATCGCGTTCGAACAAGAAGGCCGACGCCTCGGCCGCGATCCAGGCGTATCCAGACGCGACCCGCAAGGAGCCCAAGCTCAAGGCCTCCGAGCGCATCTCGCGCAAGCTGTCGAAGATGATGGACCTGTACGAGGAAGAGAACGGCGCCGAAGCCCGTGCGATGGCCGACGAGATCATCGCCGACCCGAAAGCGAACGGTTACGAGAAAGCCTACTCGGCGCAGCTCGCCGCCCAGATCGCCTACGAGGCCGATGACACCACCGCGGCGATGGACTACTTCAAGAAAGTGATCGAGTTCGACGGCCTCGACAACAACGCCCACTACAACATCATGCTCAACCTGGCCCAGTTGCAGCAGCAGGAAGAGCAGTACGCCGAATCGCAGGCGACCTTCGACCGATTCTTCAGCGAGACCAAAAGCAAGGATCCGACCGCGCTGATGATGAAGGGCCAGGGCCTGTACCTGATGCAGCGTTACGACGAGGCCGCTGCGGTCATGAAGCAGGCGATCGAGGCGAGCGACGATCCCAAGCCGGACTGGATGGCACTGCTGATGCAGACGTATGCCGAAGCCGGCAATACGGCCGAGGCGGTGCGCATGGCCGAGCAGGTGGCGGCGCGCAAGCCCGACGACAAGCGGGCACAGCTCAACCTGGCCGCGGTCTACTCGCAGGCCGACATGCCCGAGAAAGCCCTGGCCGTGATGGAGAAGCTGCGAGCCGGCAACCAGCTCGACACCGCCAATGAATACAAGGTGCTGTACACCACCTATTCCGGTATCGAAGGCCGCGAGAAGGATGTCATCGCGGTCATCAACGAAGGCTTGCAGAAGGGCGTTCTGGAGCCCGACTACAACACCTACGTCGCGCTGGCCCAGGCCTACTACTTTTCCGACCAGCCCGCGCAGGCGATCACCGCCTACCAGAAAGCCGCGCCACTGGCGAAGGACGGGGAGGCCTATCTGAATCTGGCCCGGGTGCTCCAGCAGGAGAACCGGATCCCGGAGGCGAAGGCCGCTGCCCGGCAGGCCTTGGCCAAGGGCATCAAGAAGGCGAAGGATGCCAACGTGATCATTGCGCTGCCAGGCAACTGATTGCATCACAAAACTGCGAATTTCCGCTTGGAATCCCAGGTGGAGTTTGGTATATCCTAGGAGGTTCCCGTCACCGTAAAGGCGATGGGGATCATTTGACGGTCCGAGGTGCTCCAGCGCCCGGCATTCCCTCCCGAGCTGACGGCGCATGACGCAAGACCTGGAAATTCCCGTAAAGAAGATTGACGACAGCGAAGGGCTGAACTGGGCGCGTATCGCCGGTATCACCATGGCTATCGCCGTCCACGCTGCTGCATTGCTGATGATGCTTGCCCCGATGGCTGCACCACCGGCGGAAAAGGCGGAGCAGGAAGTGACCTTGGTGAATCTCATCAAGCCGCCACCGCCGCCGCCGCCGCCGCCGCCGCCGCCGGAAGAGCCGCCGAAGCCGATCACGCCGCCCAAGGAGTTGTCGCCGCCGAAGCAGACCACCACCTTGCCGCCGCCGCCGGATACGCCGCCGATCGTGGTGGACGATCCGAGCCCGGTCGATCTGCCGCCGCTGCCGCCAGCCCCACCGGCGCCGCCGCAGCAGACCACCCAGCTGGGTTCGGTGGATCCTTCGTCGAAGGCGATGAACCCGCCGCAGTACCCGCCCAGCGCAGTTCGCAGCGGTATCGAGGGCACGGTCGTGCTGGTCATCAGCATCGATGCCAAGGGCAACGTCCTGGACGTCGAGGTCGAGAAGTCCAGCCGCAACCGCGATCTCGACCGCGCAGCGATCACCGCGGCCAGGAAGTGGCGCTTCAGCCCGCAGATCGAGAACGGGGTTGCGGTACCCAGCCGGGTCCGGGTACCGGTCGACTTCAACCTGAGCTGACACCGCGACACCTGTCCCAGCAACAGATTCAAGCAGTCCCGTTTTTGCGTCACCCTTTTTGCATCACCCCTTGCACCACCTAGCCGTCCCCTTCTTCCACGACATCCAAAGGTAAGCGTCATGCTTCAGGAAACCACTACCGCTGCTGCTGGAGGCAACAACGCCGAAGCGTTCCAGCAGATGAGCTTCTCCCACATGGTTCAGAACTTCGATCTGGTTGCATGGATCGTGTTCCTGACCCTGGTCCTGTTCTCGGTGCTGTCGATCTACTGGATCGTCGTCAACCTGATCAAGGGCGCGCGTCTGCGTACCAAGGCCGACCGTGTGATCAGCACGTTCTGGGAAACCAGCAATGCGCAGGATGCGATCCGTTACATGGAAGAGCAGGGCAGCTCGGAGCCGTTCTCCAAGATCGCCCTCGATGCGGCCCAGGCCGCGGCCCATCACCAGCGCAATGAAGGCTCACGCCTGGTCGAGTCGCTGAATCGTTCCGAGTTCGTCGACCGGGCCCTGCGCCAGGCCGTGACGCGCGAATCGATGAAGCTCGAAAGCGGCTTGACGCTGCTGGCGACCGTGGGTTCGACCTCGCCGTTCATCGGTCTGCTGGGTACCGTCTGGGGCATCTACCACGCCCTGATCCGCATCGGCCAGAGCGGCAACGCGTCCATCGACGCGGTGGCCGGTCCGGTGGGTGAGGCGCTGATCATGACCGCGTTCGGTCTGTTCGTCGCGATCCCGGCGGTGGTGGCGTTCAACTTCTTTACCCGCACCAATCGGGTGACGAATGCGCGCTTCGACACCTTCGCCCACGACCTGCACGACTTCTTCGCGACCGGTTCGCGGGTTGGCGAGTTGCAGTCCAAGCGCTGATCGGGCCGTCCCTAGGTAAGTTGGAGTTCGGATATGGCCTTCAGTACAGGCAGTAACAGCGGCCCGATGGCCGAAATCAACGTCACGCCGCTGGTCGACGTGATGCTGGTGCTGTTGATCATCTTCATGATCACGGCGCCGTTGATGTCGCACAAGATCCAGGTCGCGTTGCCCGAAGCCAACCTCGACAGGAAGGAAGACATGGCACCGGAAGTGCCACCGATCACGATCGCGATCGAGGCCGACGGTTCGGTGTTCTGGAACGACGAACCGGTCACCGAGGCGCTGATGGAGAGCCGTCTGTCGGTTGAGGCGCAGAAGACGCCGCAACCGCAGATCAACATCCGTGGCGACAAGACCACCAAGTACCGCACCGTCAAGGACGTGGTGCAGATTGCGCAGTCCCAGGGCATGCGCAAGGTCGGTTTCATCGCCATCAAGGATCGCTCCAACTAATCCCCGGAGAACACAGTATGTCTTTCAGCTCCAACTCCGGCGGCGGCGCAATGGCCGATATCAACGTCACCCCTCTGGTTGACGTGCTGCTGGTGCTGTTGATCATCTTCATGGTCACGGCACCGATCGCCTCGTATCCGATTGAAGTCAACCTGCCGCAGCGATCCACCCAGCCGCCACCGCTGACCGAGCCGCCACCGCCGGTGCGTCTGCGGATCGATGCTTCGGGCCAGGTGTTCTGGAACGACTCGCCGTATCCGTTGCAGACCATCGCGAACATGATGCGGATCGAAGTCGAGCGCGATCCGACCAACCAGCCGCAGCTTGAGATCGATACCAACGATGATGCCGATTACGGCATCCTGGCCAAGGTCCTGGCGCATGCCAAGAACGCGGACATGAAGAAAATCGGCTTTGTGCAGAAATAAGCACTGAAAAGCAAAGCCAGTCGTGGATTGAAAACGCCGCCTTCGGGTGGCGTTTTTTTTGATTCTTCACGGATTGCCGGGGGAGGCGGGTTCGACGCCTACGGTGCAACTGCCGGCCGTGGGAGCGGAACGGACGGCGCGGCGTGCTCCACCGTCGCGGATGCCGGCGCACCGTGCCAGGTTGGCGTGGCAGCAAGCTCGACCCGGCGTGCAACGGTTTCAGCAGGAGCCCATGAGACGGGTCCGGCAGGTCCCCGCCCGCTTCCCGGCCGGCCGGTCAGTCCTCGGTATGCAGAGACGGGTGAAGGATCGCCAGATAGGCACTGACCGTGGCCGGAAGGCCCGTGTACAGCGCCTCGCCGATCAGGGCATGGCCGATCGAGACTTCGAGGACCCCCGGGACCGCGTGCAGGAACCCGCCAAGATTCGCCTGGCTGAGGTCGTGGCCGGCGTTGACGCCAAGACCGGCGGCCTGGGCGCGTCGGGCGATGCGGGCGAAGCGGGCCAGCATCGGCGCGGCGGTTCCGGCCGCGGCGGCTTCGGCGTAGGGCCCGGTGTACAGCTCGACCCGGTCGGCGCCGATCGCCGCCGCGTGTTCGATACCTTCGGAACGGGTTTCGTCATCGGCGTCGGCGAACAGGCTGACCCGGCAGCCCATCTGCCGCAGTTGTGCAACCAGCGGCCGCAGGCGTTCGCCATCGCGGCGGAAATCGAAGCCGTGGTCGGAAGTGAGCTGGCCGTCGCCATCGGGCACCAGGGTCGCCTGTGCCGGGCGCACGGCGTCGCACAGGGCGAGGAAGCCGGGGTAACCGGGCCGCGGCGGTGCAAACGGGTTGCCTTCGAGGTTGAACTCGACGCCGCGCGCGGCGGTGAGCTCGGCCAGCGCATACACGTCCTCGGCACGGATGTGGCGTGCATCGGGTCGCGGGTGCACGGTGATGCCATGGGCGCCGGCCTCCAGGCAGGCGCGCGCGGCGCGCACCACGTCGGGCTCGGCGCCGCCCCGCGAATTGCGCAGCACGGCGATCTTGTTGACGTTGACGCTGAGGAAAGTCATGCCGCCAGCTTAACGCAGGCACTGCGGGCGAGGCCGGCCCTCAGTGGGCCGTATCGGTATTTGCGGCGGCGCGCTTGCGCGCTTCGGCCTGCTCACGTAGCCGCCGCAGTTCATCCGGATGCAGCATCAGGCCTTCGTCGCGGCTGCGGCTTTCCACCCGGCGTGCGAGCAGCTGCATGACCCCGGTCAATCCCGCTCCCAGTGCCAGGAGCAGGCACGTCACCAGCAGCGCAACCGACGGGGTCTTGAAGGCGACGGCCAACGCCGTCAGGGCAAGTGCGAACAACAACCAGGGCATGGCGAGTGCTCCACAGGGCGGACCGATGGAGTCTACGGCGTGGCAGGCCCGGGACGGAAACCGGTCGTGACACGGGCCGGGCCGCCGGTCGGGCGGTGCGGTCCGGCGTCCGGGCCGGCAGGAGGTTGGCCGCTGCCATCGGAGCGGTTACAGCAACGGCGAAACCAGCCGGGCGAGCGCCTCGGGCAGTCGGCTGAGCCACAGCGAACGGTTGCGGTCATCGCGGACTTCGACGCAGTCGAGACAGTCGTGTTCGACCAGACGCGACAATTCGGCGACCAGTCCACGATCGTGGAACATCACCGAGATCTCGAAGTTGAGCCGGAAGCTGCGGTGGTCGAAATTGGCGCTGCCGATGATCGCAACGTCGTCGTCGCACAGCAGTGCCTTGCTGTGCAGCATGCGCGGGCCGTATTCGAGGATCTTCACCCCGGCGTCGAGCAGGTCGTCGAAATAGGAGCGTGCGGCGTAGGTGACCAGCCGGCTGTCGCTGATCCGGGGCACCAGCAGGCGCACGTCGAGGCCGCCGAGGGCGGCGGAGGTCAGCGCCATCATCGCCGCCTCGCCGGGCACGAAATACGGCGTCATCAACCAGACCCGCTTGCGCGCGGACTGGATCGCGCCGACGTGCAGCCGATGGATCGCCTCCCACGGCGAGTCCGGCCCGGACACCAGCACCTGCGCCGGGACCGCGCCGGGCTGCGGTGGCGGATGCTGCAGCTGCAATGGCGACGCACCGGTGGCGTAGGCCCAGTCCTCCACGAACACCAGCTGCAGCGAGCGGACGATGTCGCCTTCCAGGCGCAGGTGCAGGTCGCGGTAGGCGGTCGCCAGCAGACCCTCGTCTTCCTCGTCGGTCACGTTGATGCCGCCGGTGAAGCCGATGCGGCCGTCGATCACGACGATCTTGCGGTGGGTGCGCAGGTTCAGCCACGGCCGCTTCCAGGGCCAGCGCACGCGCATCGGATGGAACCAGGCCACCTCGCCACCGGCGTCCAGCAGGGGTTGCAGGAAGCGGCGCGAAGCCTTGCCGGAACCGACCGCATCCAGCAGCAGGCGCACGCGGACCCCGGCGCGGGCGCGTTCGATCAGCGCGTCGCGCAGCGCGGTGCCGGTGCGGTCGGGCTGGTAGATGTAGTACTCCAGATGGATGTGCTCGCGCGCACTGGCGACATCGGCCAGCAGTTGGCGGTACTTGGCGGCGCCGTCGATCAGCAGTTCGGCGCGCGTGGCGGTGGTCGGTGGCAGGCCGGTGGTGGACTGGGCGAGCCGCGCCAGCTCGATCGCCGCCGGATTGGGCGCCTGTCCCGGCGGCGGCGCAGGCAATGCGGCGCGGACGCGGGTCCGGCGCAGGCGCTGCCGGTGGATGCGCTGCGGACCGAAGAAGAAATAGATCACGAAGCCCAGATAGGGCAGCGCGGCCAGACTGATCAGCCAGCTGATCGTCGCCACCGGCTCGCGCTTCTGCAGCACGATCCATATCCCCAGACCGAGCACATAGAGCACCCAGCCCGCGACCAGGTACGCCTTGAGATGCTCGATCGTCGCCATGTTGTGCCACAGGTCGAGCACGGCGTTGGGCATGGGCTGGGAGCCTGAATGGTTAAGAGGCGTCTCTTGCGCCGAGACGGGGCCGTCCTAGGCTAAGCGCTTATGGATGACGCCCGCAAAGCACAGGTGCCGATCAAGGGTCGTGGCGCCGCCTCCAACGTGACCGGTCGGTTCGCGACGACGGCGGTGCAGGGCGCGGACGACGGCTGGGGGTCGGTCTATGAGGTCCTGGCCGACACGCCGCGACCGCGGACCACGGTGACCGAGGAGCGTGCGCGCAGCGTCATCAGCCGCAACCGGTCGCCGGACGTGGGTTTCAGCCAGTCGGTGAATCCCTACCGCGGTTGCGAGCACGGCTGCGTGTACTGCTTCGCACGCCCTTCGCACGCCTATCTCGACCTCTCGCCAGGCCTCGATTTTGAGACCCGCCTGTATGCCAAGACCAACGCGGCCGAGCGCCTGCGAGCGGAGCTGGGCAAGCGGGGCTACCGGCCCGCGCCGATCGCGCTGGGCATCAACACCGACGCCTACCAGCCGATCGAGCGACGCTACCGGATCACCCGCGAGGTGCTGGAGGTGCTGGCCGAATGCCGGCATCCGGTCAGCTTCATCACCAAGAGCGCGTCGATCGAGCGCGACCTCGACCTGCTGGCGGCGATGGCGCGTGATCGTCTGGTCACCGTGTATTTTTCCGTGACCACCCTGGACAACCGGCTGGCCGCGCGGATGGAGCCGCGGGCCAGCGCGCCGCACGCCCGGCTGCGGGCGATGCGTGCGTTGAGCGATGCCGGGGTGCCGGTCGGGGTGATGGTGGCGCCGGTGGTGCCGATGATCACCGACGCGGAACTGGAGCACATCCTGGAGGCCGCCCACGGGCACGGTGCGCGCGCGGCAGGCTACGTGCTGCTACGGCTGCCGCACGAACTCAAGCAGGTCTGGCGCGAGTGGCTGCAGCTGCACTATCCCGAGCGCGCCGAACACGTGATGAGCCTGATCCGGCAGATGCGCGGCGGCAGGGACTACGACAGCGCATTCGGGACCCGCATGAAAGGGCAGGGGCCGTTCGCGGACCTCATCGCGCAGCGCTTCGGCAAGGCCCGCAAGCGATTGGGTTACGGCCGGCTACCGCCGCTGGACTGCTCAAGGTTCGTTCCGCCGCATAAGCCGTCGCCGCAGGGTGCGTTGTTTTAGCGATCGGTTGAAGGCGCCGCGTCGTTCAGCCGCCGAAGCCGGGCCACAACGGTCCATCCAGCCACAGCCAACGGGTCATCCAGGCGCAGACGAACGCCACCAGCATCGTCAGCGGCACCCCGACCCGCACGAAATCGCCGAAGCGGTACTGGCCCGGGCCAAGGATCAGCAGGTTGCCATGGTGGCCGATCGGGGTCAGGAACGCGACCACCGCGCCGAGCGCCGTGCACACCACGAACGGGGTGGGGTCCAGCCCCAGCGACTGCGCCAGCTCGATCGCGATCGGGCCCAGCAGCACGGTCGTGGCCGAGTCCGACAGGACCTGGGTCAGCAGCCCGGCCATCGAGAACAGCACCAGCAGGATCGCCAGCACCGGCCAGTCCGAGACCACCAGGCGCAGGCCCGATGCCAGCAGATTCGCGGTGCCGGTCTGCTCCATCGCGATGCCCAGTGGAATGACGCCGGCGATCATCACGAACACGCGCACGTCGATCTCGCGGTAGGCCTGGCCGATGTCCACGCAGCGGGTGGCGACGATGGCGACCGCGCCGAGCAGGAAGGCCAGCGGCACCGGCAGCCACTCGAACACCGCCGCCAGCACCGTCAGGCCCAGGATCACCAGCGCCAGCGGCGCGCGCACGCGACGCTTGGCCTCGCCGGCAAACGGCACCAGCATCAGGAAGCCGTGGTGGGTCGCCAGTTCGGCAAAACGCGCGGGCCGGCCCCACAGCACCAGCAGGTCGCCCTCGCGCAGGCGCGCATCGGCCAGCCGCGGGGCGACGTGGCCCTCGCGTCGCCACAGGCCGACGATCACCGCCCGGAACTGGCGCGAGAAATCCAGCTCGCGGATGCTGCGGCCGATGAACTCCGAACCCGGCGCGACCACCGCCTGCACCAGCTGCGCCTTGCCCTCGTCATCGCCGGTGGCGCGTTGGCCGAAACGCGAGATCGCATGCAGGTCGATGCCGGCATCGTCGTGCAACGAGGCCAGCGCATCCGCGGACGCCTCCACCAGCAGCACGTCGCCGCTGATCAGAGGACTGGCATCACCCAGGTCGCGACGCAGCTTGTCGTTGCGCAGCCAGCCGATCATGTGGAACTTGTCGCCCAGTGCCTTCTGCAGTTCGGCCAGCGGCCGGGTGCTCCAGCGCGACCCTTCCACGATCAGCAGTTCGGTGCGGTAACGGTCCAGCCGCAGGTAGTCCTCATCGCCGGCGTCGGCGCCGCGCTTGGGCAGGATCCAGCGCGTCAGCAGCATGTAGGCCATGCCGATCAGCACCAGCGCGATGCCGATCGGGGTGATCGAGAACACCCCCAGGCCTTCGGCACCGGTGCGCTTGAGCAGGTTGTTGGCCAGCAGGAAGGCCGGCGCGCTGACCAGGGTCAGGCAGGTGCCCAGGGAGGCGGCCAGCGACATCGGCATCAGCAGCCGCGAGGGCGCCAGCCCGTGGGTTTTGGCGAATCGGCTCAGGATCGGCAGCATCATCGCGGTCACCATCACGTGGTGGGTGAACGAGGCCATCACCGCCACCGCCGGCATCGTCACCGCGATCGCGCGTGCCTCGCTCTTGCCCGACGCGCGCCCGATCCACTGGCCGATGTGCTCGGTGATGCCGGTCGCGCCCAGCCCGCCGGAGATCACGAACACCGCCGCGACAATGATCGCCGGCTCACTGGCGAAGCCCGACAGCGCCTGCTGCTCGTCCAGCAGACCCGTCACCACCAGCGCCAGCAGGATGAGCATCGCGGCCACGTCGACCCGCACCCGTTCGCTGATGAACAGGTACAGGCCACCGGCAAGAATCAGCAGGAACGTCACCTGCTGCAGTGTGATCGGAAGCCATTCCATGGCGCGCATTGTGCGTTACAACAGGGCGGCACACGAAACGAAGCCGGTTCTGCGCGACCGCCCGCCTGCCGGCCACCACCGGGCCATCACGGCCGATCGTTACACTGCCCACCGAGTTGACGAACGACACGATGACCCGATCCCCACTCCCACCCTCCGTCGATGACCGCGCCCGCCCTGCGATGGCGACGTCCGGCATCGGCACGGCGATCATCGGGCTGGACGGTCGTTGGCGCGAGGTGGGTCCGATGATCGGGACGATGCTCGGCGCGACCGCCGATGGCACTGCCGGCACGTTGATCGGCCGCTCGCTGTTCGATGCGGTCCATCCGGACGACGTCGCCGCGCTACGCGGAAATTTCGACGAACTGGTGAGCGGCACGATCGCGGTGATCGACCGACGCCTGCGTTGCCTGCGCCATGACGACCGTGCGTCCGGGGCCGACGGCTTTCCGGCCCACATCCACGCGGCGCTGACACGCGATGCCGATGGCGCGGCCGGTTCCGTGGTCGTGCAGCTGCGCGATCGCACACCGGAAGAAGCCGGTGCGGAAGGACCCGAGGCCATGCTCGAGATATCGCGCCGGCAGTTGCAGCTGTTTGCCGATGCCGTGGCGCACGATCTGCGCGCACCACTGCGATCGATCGAGAGTTTTTCGTCGTTGTTGGCCAACCGGGCGGGCGATGCGCTCGATCCGACCGGCCGCGACCATCTGGCACGGATCCGCCAGGCGGCGAGCCGGATGGGCAGCCTGCTGGCCGCACTGGGCGAGCTGTCGCAAGCGATGGTGGCCGACCTCAAGCCGGGCCCGGTGGACATCAGTCTGCTGGCCGACTGGGTCGCCGCGGAATTGCAGGATGCGCACCCCGGCCGTGTGTTCCAGGTCCGGGTGCAGCCGGGACTGACCGCCCGCGGTGACGAGCACCTGCTGAAACTGCTGCTGACCCAGCTGCTGGACAACGCGTGGCGATTTACGCCCGAGGACGAGCCGGTACGCATCGAGATCGATGGCCGCCGGGCCGATGGCAGACTGCTCCTGTCCGTGCGCGACCACGGCCGCGGGTTCGACATGCGTTATCTTCACAAGCTGTTCCAGCCGTTCCAGCGACTGCATGGGGCAGATGAAGGTGCCGGCCACGGTCTTGGCCTGGCCATTGCGCAGTGCATCGCCGAGCGTCATCACGGCCGCCTGCGCGCGGAATCCGAACCGGGCACCGGCAGCACGTTCCATCTGGAACTGCCCGGCGCGCGGGATTGAGGGGGGGCGATGAACAAGGTCATTTTGCTGGTTGAAGACAATCCCGACGATGTCGAGCTGACCCGGCTGGCATTCGACGAAGCCAAGATCGCCAACCAGCTGGTGGTGGTCGGCGACGGCGCGGAGGCGCTGGACTACCTGTTCGCGCACGGAAAGTACGCCCATCGCGATCCGACCGACCTGCCGTCCATCGTCATGCTCGACCTCAACCTGCCCCGGGTCGACGGCCGCGAGGTATTGCAGGCGGTGCGTGCGAACGAGACGACCCGGACCCTGCCGGTGGTGGTGCTGACCACCAGCACCGAGCCGTTCGACGTCGAGGCCAGCTATGCGCTCGGGGTCAACAGCTACATCCAGAAGCCGGTGGATTTCGAGCAGTTCGTGTGGGCGGTCAAGCAGGTCGGCCTGTACTGGCTGGTGCTGAACCACCCGCGCAGCGCGTAGCGCATCACGCACCTCAGCCCCACACCTCACGCCTGGGCGTACAGGACCTCCGCCCGCTGGAACAGGATCCAGCTGGTGGCGATGACCTTGTCGCCACCCTGCGGCCGGTTGCCGCGGTGGGTGTGGGTGAAGCCGGCCGGCGCGATCAGCAGCGAGCCGGTGCGCGGCGCGATCTTGCGCTGCTGGTAAAGGAACTCGGTCTCGCCCTGCTCGAAGCCGTCGTTGAGGTACGCCGTCCACAACAGGTGCCGGTGCAGGGTTTCCGCGTGCGGCTCGCGCGGGTATACCTCGCAATGCCAGTAGGGGTATCCGCCGCGGCCGCCGTGGTAACGCTGCAGGTTGATCGCGCCCGGCCGCAGCACGGTCCGCACGACCGGCGCGAGGCTGGCGTCGTCCATCGCGCGCAGGCGCTCCGGGGTCAGCCGGTGATGGCGGCCGTCGGCATCGGGCACCTCCAGCATCAACGGCGCGATCAGGGTGTGCGGGTAGCGGCGCACATAGGCCAGCAGCGTGGTGAACATCGCGGCATTGAGCGAGGCTTCCGTATCGCGCCACTCGGGCCGCCCGCTGATGGTCAGGTCGAGGCTGTCCTTGAGATCGACATGCACGCCGCCGCCGACCCGGCCCGGCGCGGTGTCGCCGCTGCGGCTGAACCGCTCCACCAGTGCCTCGCACCATGCGCGGTCCAGCGCCCCGTCGTGCACGTGGATGAAGTCGTTCGGGTCGGGCGAGGCGGACATGCAGGCTCCGTGGGCAATGGCGGCAACGGTCGGTAGTCGGGTGGCGATCGTCGCACTTGCGGGCGACAAACCGAAGCCGGGAATCCAGGTCGACCGCACGCCAGAGTTGTTACCCGCGCCGCATCCGGGGGCAACAGCGGTGTATCCGGGCGTGGCCTTGTCCCGATCCGGTACGCCACATTGGCCAGCCAGCCAGAGCCAGCCAGGCATCGGCCGGACGCGGGACGCACCGGACTTCGGCCATCGTCAAAGGAGTCATACATGCGGCGATCGCGGCTTGCGCGGTCATCACCCCTGCGGCGGCCGGAAGGCCGGGGGCGACGTCGTCTGGACCGGTTCGACGCAGTTGTCCCGCAAGTCGACATCCTTCAGCGCAGCGCGTCCAGATCCAGCCCGTGCTTGCGGCACAGGCGGTACACCGTCATCCGCGACACCTTCAGCCGGCGCGCGGTCTGGCTGATGTTGAACCCGCTGTCGCGCAGGCAGCCCAGGATCGTTTCGCGCTCGGCGGACTCGCGGGCCAGATCGAGCGCCCCGCTGCCGCCGGCTGCGGGCGCGATGTCGTCGAGTCCCAGTTCGGCGGCGGTGATCAGTTCGGCCTCGGCCGTGACCGCCGCGCGCTGGACCCGGTTGAGCAGCTCGCGCACGTGCCCGGGCCAGTCGAAGGCGCGCATCGCGCGTGTGGCCTCGCGGCTGAAAGCGCGTGCGCGGGTGGAGTGTTTGAGGCGGAATTCGTCGAGGAAGTACTGCGCCAGCAGCGGGATGTCGGTGCTGCGGTCCGGCAGTGCCGGCATGTGCAGCCGCAGCACGTTCAGGCGGTAGAACAGGTCGCTGCGGAAGCGCCCGTCGGCGACCGCCTGTTCCAGGTCGATGTTGGTGGCCGCCAGGATGCGCACGTCGATGGCGACCGGCTGGTGACCACCGACGCGCTCCAGGCTGTCTTCCTGCAAGACCCGCAACAGGTTGGTCTGCGCATCCAGCGGCAGGTCGCCGATCTCGTCGAGGAACACCGTGCCGCCGTTGGCGGATTCGAACAGGCCCGCACGTCGTGCCGTGGCCCCCGTGAACGCACCGCGTTCGTAGCCGAACAGTTCCGACTGCACCAGGTGGGGCGGCAGTGCACCGCAGTTGATCGCGCTGAAGGGTCTGGCGCGGCGGGAGGAGAGGTCGTGCAGGGCGCGTGCGGCGACTTCCTTGCCGGTACCGGTCTTGCCGGTGATCAACACCGGCAGTTCCACCGGTGCGTACCTGCGGATGCTGGCATGGGTGGCGCGCATTGCCGGACTCTTGCCGATCAACGCATCCAGCCCGGAGCGCGCGGTGTCCTGCGGGCCATCGGCAAGCCGCCCCAGCGACAGGATCATCCGAGGCAGGTCGACCGGGGTGGAGAAGGCTTCCACGCAACGCTCCAGCAAGCGCCGGATCGGCGATGGATGGTCGGCGTCGGCCGTGGGCAGGATGGCGATCAGCGACAGGTAGTCGTGGTCCGAGGTCAGCTGCTCCAACGCGTCCAGACAATCGGCATGGCCGCTGCGCAGATCCACCAGGCCCACCACGGTGTCCCCGCTGCGCATGCCGATACCCTCGGTGGTATCGGCGATACGGACACGCCAGCCGGCGGCGGCGAGCGCGTCGCGCTCATGATTGAGTGGCCTTCCGAACCAGATCACGCATTGTCTGGACAACGCCGGGACTGCGCCCATGAACCTACCCCAGAAAACGGAGTCGGACAGACATGCGGCCGAACGCACCACCCCCCTTGGCAAGACCGACCGCCGGATCCGTTCCGACGGGATGCGCCGCGGTTCTGGCGGGTGCAGGACCGGCGTTCGCGATGGGACGGCTGCACCGGGCGGCCAAACCCTGTCCGCCTGGATGGCGCCGATCCCGGATGTGACAGCGGGTCAACCGCGGTGGGCGATCAACGAGCCCGGCCGCTTCCCTCCGGCTTTGTCTGCCCCACGAAACCGTGTTGTCGTGGCTTTGCGGACATTGGGTAGGAACGCAGGCAGCCGGGATCAGCGGCCACCTCCTGGGGCGTCCATTCAATCGATCGTCGGTCGTGACGCGCGGGCGACGGTCGATCCGCCCGCCATCGGAACACCCGCTTTTGGAGCTGCCGCTTTTGGAGCTGCCGAAGCCGGCTCAGGCGGTCGCGGCGTCGTGTTGCCGGTGATACGTCACCGCCGCCTCGACCTCGTTGCGCGAGCCCAGGAACACCGGCACGCGCTGGTGCAGGCCGGTCGGCTGCACCTCCAGCATGCGCTGGCGGCCGGTGCTGGCCGCGCCGCCGGCCTGCTCGACCAGCATCGCCATCGGGTTGGCCTCGTACATCAGCCGCAACTTGCCACCCTTGGCCTCGCATTTGGCATCCAGCGGGTAGCTGAAGATGCCGCCGCGGGTCAGCAGGCGGTGCACGTCGGCGACCATGCTGGCGACCCAGCGCATGTTGAAATCCTTGCCGCGCGGGCCGGTCTTGCCGGCCAGCAGGTCGGCCACGTAGGCCTGCATCGGCGGCTGCCAGTGGCGCTGGTTGGACATGTTGACCGCGAACTCCTGCGTCTCCGCCGGGATCTGCATGCCGCGCGTGGTCAGCATGAAGCTGCCGATCTCGCGGTCCAGGGTGAACGCGTGGGTGCCGTGGCCGACGGTCAGCACGAGGGTGGTGTTCGGCCCGTAGGTGCAATAGCCCGCCGCCAGCTGGCTGGTGCCCGGCTGCAGGTAGTGTTCGTCGGCCGGCACGGTGACGCCTTCGGGGCAACGCAGCACCGAGAAGATCGTGCCGACGGAAATGTTGACGTCGATGTTGGAGCTGCCGTCGAGCGGATCGAACAGCAGCAGGTAGTTGCCGCGCGGGTACATGTCGTCGATCGGCACGCTGTGGTCCATCTCCTCCGACGCCAGGCCGGCGAGGTGACCGCCCCAGGCATTGGCTTCCATCAGCACGTCGTTGGCGATCACGTCGAGCTTTTTCTGCGCCTCGCCCTGGATGTTCATGCTGGCCGCGCCCGGCGTGCCCGCATCGCCGAGCACCCCGCCCAGCGCGCCCTTGCCGACCTCGATCGAGATGCGCTTGCAGGCCCGGGCGACCACCTCGATCAGCAGGCGCAGGTCCGGGCCGATGTGGCCGGCGCGTTCCTCCTCGATCAGGAAGCGGGTCAAGGAGTGGCGGCTGGTCGGAGTGATGGACGACATCGTGGCGTTTCCGGGGCAGTGGCGAGGGCCGCATTGTAAGCCGCCCGGAGTCTGCGGGCCTCCGCGCCCTTCAGTCGGTGACGACGATACCGGCCTGTTCCAGCAGAGCACGCAGGGGACGTAGGGGTTTCTCGTAGCGCTTCCAACGTTGCAATGCGGAGCGGTAGATCGGCGCGCGGACCTGGGTGGCGCTGGCGGTGGCGACCGCTGCGGCGTTGTGTTCGAAATGAAGGCAGGCCTCATCCCAGGGCAGGTCGCAGAATGCCAGCAGCCGGCGCGTGCTGTGTTCCTGTTCGGTGACCACGGACTCGTAATCCAGCTCGAAGATCCGGCCCGGGAACAGGGCTTTCCAGTGCGCCATCAAGCGGTCGAACAACACGTAATAGCGGCCGGTATCGAGCAGGTCGTAGGAGTAGCCGAAGTACGGCGATTCGGGGGCGAACAGCAGGCGGAAGTTGCCCAGACACGTGTCCATCGGGTTGCGGCGCACACAGACGATCTTTGCGTTGGGCAGCGCCTGCGCGATGTAGCCCAGATAGAGGAAGTTGTGCGGCAACTTGTCGGTGAAGTGCGGCGCATGGCCGGTGAGTGGCCGCGTGCCCCGCAGGTAGTCCGAACCCAGCCGGTGCCAGTCGATCCGGCGCGCACGGGCGATGTCGTCGGGGTCGAACATGCGGAACGACGGCCCGCCCATGGCTTCCTTCCAGGCCACGCCGAAAGCATGCAGTTCGCCGGCCGACTGCACTTGGGGATGGCTGGACAGGATGCGATCGACCAGGGTGGTCCCAGAGCGCGGCATGCCGACGATGAAGATTGGTTCGCTGGTGCCGTTTCCGGTGACTTGGGGGGACGGCGGCGGCACCGCCCGGGCGAGCGCATCGAACATCGCCTCGTCGCGACGGATCGAATAGCGCAGCAAGGCCCGCGGCGCCGACTTGCCCCGCACCAGATGCTCGAAGGCCTGCGCGTGCTCGTCGAGGTCTTCCAGTTCCTTGGCCAGCGCCATGTTGAGATAGACCGTGGCAGTGGTGCTGTTTGCCGGGTCGGCCAACAATGCACGCAGACGCGGTATGTGATTGGAATCCGGGGTTTGCCGCCGCAGTTGCGACAACGAAAGATGCGCCTGCCAGTGGCGCGGGGCGAGCGCGATGCAGGCTTCGTATTCGCGTTCGGCGTCGGCCAGCTGGCCGTGGAACATCAGCGACGTCGCCAGGTTGTAGCGGTATCCCGCATGCCCAGGCGCATGCTGCACGGCGCGCCTGAGCACGGTTGCGGCGCGATCGTGCAGGTTGCACAGCGTGTAGAGATCGCCGGCCCGGTCCAGCGCCAGCGCATCATCCGGGGCCAACGAGAGCGCCCGTTCGATTTCCGCCACGGCCTCGCCCGTGCGCTGCAGCATCGCCAGCGCGCGCGAGATACAGCGCGACCTCGGGGTTATCCGGGTCGAGCAGCGCGGCCTGCCGAAGCAGATCGGCGGCGTCGTGGGCCTGGTATCGATCCAGCGCGGCGGCGCCGGCGATGAACAAGTCTTGCGCCGATGGCGCGGCCTCAGCCGCATCCGGGGTGTCGGTCATGGGTTCTGCCGGCCGGTCGCAGGGAAAAAGTGGCCGGGAGTTGGAGGGCAGTGAAAGCCGGAGGTTGCGATCGTACGAGTCACCGCGTCTGTCGGCCTGACCGAGGCGCGGATCACACGTCGCCGTCGGCCAGCCAGCCTTCGCCGGTGCCGCGGTGGTAGACGGCATCGGTTTCCAGCACGTCGCCGGCGGGGATCGATTCCTGCGTGGCGAGCCGCCCATAGATCGGCGCGAAGTCCGGGCCGGTGGCGTCCATCAACTGCTCGAAGCTGTCGATCACGAAATAGGTCTTCTGGTAGGTGTCGATGCGGTAGCGCGTGCGCATGATCCGCTCCAGGTCGAAACCGATCCGGTTCGGCGCGTCGCTGTGCAGGCAGTGGATCGATTCGCCCTTGGACGACACGATGCCGCTGCCGTAGATGCGCAGGTCGTCCTTCTGGCCGCTCTTGCCCTGTCGGATCAGGCCGAACTCGACCGTGTACCAGTACAGCCGGGTCAGGTTGACCAGCGCGTCCGTGCCGATGCCGTGCGCCTTCACGCCGCCGCGGCCGTAGGCAGCCATGTAGTCGGCGAACACCGGATTCATCAGCAGCGGCACGTGGCCGAACAGGTCGTGGAACAGGTCCGGCTCGGCCAGGTAGTCCATCTGCTCGGGCTTGCGGATCCACCAGGTGACCGGAAAGCGGCGTTGGGCGAGGTGCTCGAAGAAGGTCAGCTCCGGCAGCAGGCCTTCCACGCCGATCAGCTCCCAGCCGGTGGCCGCGTGCAGGATCGGATTGAGGTCGGCGAACTTCGGGATGCGGTCCGGCGTCATCTCCATCGCGTCCAGCGCAGCGATGAACTCGTCGCAGGCCAGGCCCGGCAGGATCCGCTTCTGGCGCTCGAACAACTGCGCCCAGACCGCATGGTCGGTGTCGGTATAGCTATCCCAGGGCTGCTCGACGACGGCGGTGGTGTAGACCGGCACGTAGCCCTTGTCGGTCAGCTGCGATTCGACGCGGACAGGCGATTCCATGGCGCGGGTCTCCGGTAGGGGGATGGCGTGCAGAGGCATGGCCGTGGCCACGTTGGATCACGGGATCCGCACGAGACCATTCACTCTAACGGGATGTCCGCGCAACCGTATTGCGTTGTTGCTTGATATGCAGGTGATTGCGCACGACTATTGCTTGATCTCAAGAATTGGTGCAACGACATGCCAAACCCCACCCTCGACCGGACGGACCTGCTGTTGCTGGCCGAACTGCAGCGCGCCGGCCGCCAGACCAATGCCGAGCTGGCCGAGCGGGTCAACCTGTCGCCGTCGGCCTGCCTGCGCCGGGTCCAGCGGCTGGAACGCGACGGCGTGATCGCCGGCTACCGCGCGGTGGTGGATCCCGAACGGCTCGGATTGGGCCTGCAAGCGTTCGTCCGGGTCCAGCTGAGCCGCCACGACCCCAGCGCGATCGAGGTGTTCGGCGAGTTCGTCAACCAGTGGGACGAGGTGGTCGCCTGCCACGCGCTGACCGGCGACATGGACTACCTGCTGCAGGTCGTGGTGCGCGACCTCGAGCATTTTTCCCGCTTTCTGCTCGACCACTTGCTCAACCAGGCCGGCGTCGACGACGTCAATTCCAGCTTCGTGCTGCGCACGGTAAAGGCGTTCCGCGGGATGCCGTTGCCGGGGCGGTGAGGCGGCCTTTCATTCGACCAGTCAATCGGCCAGTTCCTGCCAGCGGTAGGTTCTTCTATCCGCCAGGGCGAGCAGATCGCGGTCCTCCGGGGTATCGCCGTACGCAAAGATCCGGTCGTAACTCGACAGGTCGTAACGCTGCCGGACCCCCGCGCGGTGATGGTGCCGTCGAAATCGAGCAGGGCAAGGTTCATGGGCCGCTGCCGGGGCGAACCGGAAATCTACTGACTTGCGCCGGCATTGGCCGCACACACCGGCTCGCGCCCCAGCAGGCTTCCCAGCCGCGATTGCTCGCGCGCGCAGCGCTCCGCGGCTTCGGCGGCGGCCTTGTCTTTTGCCGCGGCGATGGCGCGTGCTTTTGCCGTGGCGGCATCGATGCGGGCCTGCTGCATCGCTGCCAGCCGCGCGCGGATCTGCGGCATTGCCGCCATCGCGGCTTTCTCGCCTTCCAGGATCGCGTTGTTGCGCTGCTCGAAGCTGGCCGGCCCGATGTCGTCGACCTTCGGCCGGATCACCACGTCGGCGCGCGCCAGTTCCTGCGCGCCGAGCTTGCGGCCCATGATCGCGATGGACTGGTTGAGGTTGCCCAGCAGGCTGCCGGGCGGCTTGCCGCTGGCGACGGTGGAGATGTCCACCGCGATCACGAAATCCGCGCCCAGCTCGCGCGCCGCATCCACCGGCACCGGGCTGACAATGCCGCCATCGACATAATGCTTCTGGCCGATGGTGACCGGTTCGAACACGCCGGGAATGCTGCTGGACGCACGCACCGCCTGGCCGGTGTTGCCGCGCACGAACACCGTGCGCTCGCCGGTCTCCAGCTGGGTGGACACCACCGCGAACGGCTTCTTCATGCGCTCCAGCGGGCGCTTGTCGACCAGCTCGTTGACGTAGTCCTGCAGCTTCTGGCCCTTGATGATGCCGCCGGAAAACAGGCTGACGTCGCGGATTTTCGACTCGTCCAGCGCGAACGCCTGCTGCTGCATCTGGAACGGGTCCATGCCGCTGGCGTACAGCGCGCCGACCACGCTGCCGGCGCTGGTGCCGGAAACGACCACCGGTTCCAGACCGTTGGCTTCCAGCATCTTGATCACGCCGATGTGGGCGAACCCCTTGGCCGCGCCGCCGCCCAGCGCGATGCCGATGCGGAGGTCGGCCACCGGTTCCGGCGCGATGACCGCCGGTGCGGGCGTCGGCTTCGTATTGCCGGTGCAGGCACCCAGCAGCGCGGCCAGGCACAGCGGCCACCACGAACGGCGGCGCTGGAGAGAGTCGGTGGTCGGCATGGTGAAGTCGGGACGTTCAGGATGGAGGGAGCGGGTAAGGATACGGGTCGCGGCTTGAACGCCATCCATCCCCGTGCCCGGTGGTGGCGGGGGCGGCTGATCCGGAGCAAGGAAGGTCTGTCCGATCGTCGGGGGAACCGGCGTTGTCTTCCAGTGGGAGCGATGCATGGCGTCGCGACATCCAGCGGGACACCGGCCGGCATCGCAGGACTGGCGGCAATGGGGGATCGCATGACTACATCGGGCGCAAATGCAAAACCGGATGGCCGCTTGCCGGCCATCGTGGTTGGCCGCGGTGAAACCGGACTGGGGGCGCTGCGTGCGCTGGTGCTCGCCGGCATTCCCGCTTACGTGGCCTGCCCGAAGGACGACCTGGTCACCCGGTCGCGCTGGTACCGGCCGGTACCCGGCGCCGGCTGGGACGGGTCGATCAACGCCGCTACGGCCGGGCTGCTGCGCGCAATGCCGCTGGAGGGCGCCGTGCTGGTACCGGGATGCGACGATGCGGCGCTGTGGCTGGCCGACCTGCCGCATGGCGACCTCGGCAGCCGCTTCCGGGTCAGTTCCAGTCCGCGCGCGAGCCTGGAGATCCTGCAGGACAAGTCGCTGTTCGGCCGTTACCTGGGATCCACCGCGATCCCGCATCCGCGTACTTTCACGATCTCCAGCGCCGCGGACGTCGCGGCAGTGCCGTTCGACTCGCTCGACCGGGTGTTCGTCAAACCCGCCGACTCGCAGGCGTTCAACGCGGCCTTCGGTGCCAAGGGGATATGGGCCGACAGCCGCGCCGGGTTCGAGGCGATCTGGCACCGGCTCGACCAGCGGGGCTTCAAGCTCATCGCCCAGGAATACGTTCCCGGCACCTCGGCCGACCACTACTTCATCGACGGCTTTCGCGATGCCAACGGTACGCTCACCGGGCTGTTCGCGCGGCGCCGCTGGCGGATCCATCCGGCGGATTTCGGCAACAGCTCGTACTGCGAAAGCGTGCCGTTGCAGCAACTGGGCGCGGCGGTCGGGCATCTGGAGACCTTGTTGGCCGACCTCCAGTACCGCGGCATCTTCAGCGCGGAGTTCAAGCGCGATGCCCGCGATGGCCGGCTGTGCATTCTCGAGGTCAACACGCGTGCCTGGTGGTATGTCGAGTTCGCCGCGCGGTGCGGCGTCAACGTCTGCGCGATGGCTTACCAGGACGCCCAGGGCCTGCCGGTCACGCGGTCGCAACACGCGCCGGTCAGTGGCGCCGGGTGCGTCCGGCTGGACGACGACTTCAAGGCGGTGCGCAGCCTCGGCGCGAGCCGGTCGTGGTGGCGCGCCGCATGGCAGTGGGCGCGTGCGCACCATCACGTGTTCCGTTGGGATGACCCGCGTCCGGCCGCGGCATTGCTGTGGGCCGGCCTGCGCCGGCGCATGACGCAGGCATTCAAACCGGCGGTGACAGGGGAGGTCGCTGCACTGTCGCGCGGTAAGCGTGCGTCGTGATCCCGACGTTCGATGAGCCCGGTCGCAGCATCACGGCCGGCGCCGGAACGGCAACACCACGCCGCGCTCCTGCTCGTCCGGGCGATGCCACAGCACCGGCACCTCCGACGGCGAAGGCGGCTCCAGGCTGTCGGCCAACGCCTCGGCGGCGGCCTGCTCTTCTTCCAATTCCCAGCTGTACTTCCTGCGCGGCGGTTGCGGATCCAGCCGTCGCCACAACAACGCCGCCAGTACGCCGCCGACCGCACCGCCCAGGTGCGCCTGCCACGACACCCCGAGCTCGCGCGGGAACACCGTCAGCAGCATGCCGCCATAGAGGAAGAACGCGATCATCGCCGCGGCGATCGCGGGCCGGTCGCGGCGCAGCAATCCCAGCAAGAACACCAGGAACATCAACCCGTGGGTGATGCCGCTCGCGCCCAGATGGTGCGAGCCCGGCTCGCCCAGCAGCCACGCGCCGAGGCCGGAGCCGAGCCATATCAGCGGCAGCGCCCGTGCGGCGGCGCGCGGGTACATGCCGCCGGCGAGCGTGCCCAGCATCAGCAGCGAGATCGCGTTGGCAACCAGATGGTCGAACGAGCCGTGCAACAGCGGCGCGCCGATCAGCCCCAGCAGGCCGATCGCCGACCACGGCTGCACCATCCAGTTGCGCAGGTCGATGCTGTCCTGCAGCGAATACACCACCAGCAACAGCAGCACGCCGGCCAGGCTGAGGTTGAATGCGCCCATCCAGCGCTTGCGGTCGACCGCGCGCTGCGCCCTGGGATCGAGTGGCGCCGGGTCGAGGGGCGGGCTGGCGCGGGAAGTGTTCTCGGGCATCACCCAACTGTGGCGGTGGCGGCCGCAAATACAAGCCGCTGGCGGCATCGCGCTCGGCGTGACCTGAACGGTGTCGCTGCGGGACTGCGCTGAAGCGTTTCGCCCGGCCAGCACATCGGACAGGAGAAGCGCCGCAGCGCCCAGTAGAATGGCGCGATGACCAACGACATCCCCACCGTCCATCTCAAGAACGCCTGGAAATCCTCACACCCGTGGATCTTCCAGCGCCTGGTGGCCAAGCCCGAACAGCGCCCGCGCCCCGGTGCGATCGTCGACGTGATCGGCGTGGACGGCGACCTGATCGGCCGCGGTTTCTACAACGGCCACTCGCGCATCGCCCTGCGCATGCTCGACAGCGATCCCCACGCGGTGATCGATGCCGACTGGTTCGCGCGCAAGATCGCCGCCGCGGTATCACTGCGCCGCGACGTGCTGAAGCTCGACGAGGTCAGCGACGCCTGGCGCGTGTTCCACAGCGAGGGCGACGGCATTTCCGGGCTGGTGGTCGACCGCTACGCCGATCTGCTGGTGCTGGAGTTCTTCAGTGCCGGCGCGTTCCGCCACCGCGAGTGGATCCAGGCCGCGCTGCGCGAGCAGTTCCCGGGTTGCCGCTTCTACATGTTCGCCGACGAGCACGTGCAGAAGCAGGAGAGCTTCGATTTCCGCGGCACCGAGCCGGTGCAGGCCAGCGTCATCACCGAGAACGGCATCAGGTTCCGGGCCGATCCGTGCGGCGCGCACAAGACCGGCTTCTTCGCCGACCAGCGCGAGAACCGGCAATGGCTGAGCCGGCACGTCGAAGGCAAGCGCGTGCTCGACCTGTGCTGCAACACCGGCGGCTTCGGCATCTACGCCGCGGCGCGTGGCGCGGCCGAGGTGGTCGGGGTCGACATCGATGCCGACGTGCTGTCGATCGCCAAGGGCAATGCCAAGCTCAACAGCGCGCCGGTCAAGTTCATCCAGGCCGACATCTTTCCGTGGCTGCGCGATGCGGGCAACGCGGGCGACCAATACGACGTGGTGATCCTCGACCCTGCCAAGATGACCCGCGACCGCGAGCAGGTGATCCCGGCGCTGAAGAAGTACCTCGACATGAACCGGCTGGCGATGGGCGTGGTGAAGCCCGGCGGCCTGCTGGCGACGTTCTCCTGCACCGGGCTGGTCAGCGAGGACCAGTTCCTCGACATGCTCCGCCGCGCCGCGTTCTACTCCAACCGCACCGTGCAGATCCTCAAGGTCGCCGGCGCCGGCGCCGACCACCCGTGGCTCGCGCAGGTGCCGGAATCGCGCTATCTGAAAGCGGTGTTCTGCCGGGTGCTGGACTGAGGAGCCTCATCGGGGCGCAGGTTGGGCCTTCATGAGGTTGTGGGTTGGGATTTTCCCGGCTGTGCCGGTCGTCTGGTTTCACGAGGGCGTCGGCCGGGGGTCCCGATCAGTCGCTCCACGATATTCGCTTGGTGATCGGAACCCCCGGCCGACGCCAACGGTTGATCTGGCGGGTTGGGCCGAGAGCGGTTTCGTGCGCGGTTTGGCGCAATGACCGGTTATAGCCGGGTGGGCAATCGCAGGGCCTGAGACCGGCGCCGCTACACTTGCGGGATGGATACCCGGGTACTTCTCATTGCATTGATCGCGGCCGTGGTGCTGGCCGCGGTGTTGTTGGTGGTGGTGTTGCGACGCCAGCGTCCCGCCGCCGAAGCCAGCGGGCTGGTCGCGCTGCGCGAGGAACGGGATCGGCTGGCGACGGAACTGGCCACCCAGCGCGAGGCGGCGCGCGAGCAGGCCTCGGAAACCGGCCGCCTGCAAGGCCGTCTGGGCGCGCTGGAATCCGCACTGGAAACCACGTTGGCCGAGCGCGATGCGCTGCTGCAACGGGTCGAGGCCGAGCGGACCACGTTGCAGGCCGATCTGGCCGCCGAGCGCCTCGCCGCACGATCCGCAGCCCAATCCCTGCAGGACCGCGAGCAGGCCCTGGCCGCCGCGCGCGAGCGCGAAGCCGGATTGGCCGGCGAGCTGGCCACGTTGCGCGACCGGTACCGCGAGCTGCAGGCCAAATACGCCGGCGTCGAGGCGAACCTGGCCCACGCCAAGCAGGCCCACGCGGACATGCAGACCTTCCTCGGCGAGGCGCAGACCCGGCTCTCGGCCGCGTTTTCCGAGTTGGCCGGCAAGGCGTTCGAGGAGAAAGGCCAGTTGTTCGAAAAGAACATCCAGCGCGCGTCGCTGCAGTCCAAGGCCGATATCGATGCCCTGTTGAAACCGTTTGCCGAGCGCATCGGCGAGTTCCGCCACCGCGTCGACACCCTGTACGGCGAGGAGGCCAAGGAGCGCGCCTCGCTGCTGGGCGCGGTGACCGAACTGAAGACCCTCAACCAGGACATGGCGAGCCAGGCACAGGCACTGACCCGGGCCTTGAAGGGCAGCTCCAAGGTCCGCGGCGACTGGGGCGAGCTGATGCTGGAGAACGTCCTGCGCGGCTCCGGGCTGGAGGACGGCGTCCACTACGACCGGCAGAAAGGCACTGTCGATGACGAAGGCGCGCGGCTGCATCCCGACATCGTGGTGCGGCTGCCCGACGACCGTTGCGTGGTGGTGGACAGCAAGGTCAACCTGGTGGCGTGGGAGCAGGCGATGAACGCCGATACGCCGGAAGAGCAGAACGACGCGATGCGCCGGCACGCGGTCGGCCTGCGCCAGCACATGCGCGAGCTCAGCGAGAAGAATTACCCCAAGGTGCTGGGCGATACCGCGCTGGAGGTGACCATCGCCTTCATCCCGATCGAGGGCGCCCTGTCGGCCGCGCTGGGCACGGACCCGGCCCTGCAGATGGACGCGTTCGAGCGCCGGATCGTGTTTGCCTCGCCCAATACCCTGATGGCGCTGCTGCGCGTGATCGAGCGTCTGTGGACGCGCGACAAGATCCAGCGCGAAGCCATCGCGATCAGCGATACCGGCGGCCTCGTGCTGGACGCGCTGATCGGGTTCCTGGCCGATTTCGACCTGGTCGGCAAGCGTCTGGACGAAGCCGACAAGGCGTTCAAGAGCGCCCGCCATCGCCTCAGCGAATCCAGTCGCGCGGTGATCCCGCGGGCGCGGCGCCTGGCCGAACTGGGCGCGCAGGGGCGGCGTCTGCTGCCCGACGAGTTGAAGCCGGAAACGGACTTCGTCGACATCCCGGCGATCGTGGCGCCTGCCGGTCCGCCGGCGGATTGATCAGTTGTCCGTCGGCATCACCGGCATCGCGCCGGCCGGGACCTGCGGGTTGCTGTCGTCGCGCAGGTAGTCGGGCAGCGACTGGTCGCCGTCGTCACGCATGCGGTCGCCGAAGATCTGGTAATCGCGGCGCTGGGTCCACGCGTCGCGCACCAGCGCGTAGTCGTCGGCGGCACCCTCGCGCAGGCTGTCGGTGGCCAGCAGCTGGGTGCGTACATCGACCAGCTGCAGGCCCTGCAGCGGGATCCGGGTGGCGTCCTCGTCGACCTGCCGCAACGGGCTCAGCGGTGCGTCGCCGATCATGCCGAACACGTCGCGCACGGTGCGCGGACCGAACAGCGGCAACTCGACGTAGCGCGAGCGCGCCCAGCCCCAGGTGCCCAGGGTCTGGCCGAAGTCCTCGCTGCGCCGATCCAGTTTGGCATCGCTGGCGGGGTCGAAGATGCCGCCGATCCCGAGCGTGCTGTTGAGCAGGAAGCGTCCCAGCGAGTGGCCGGCCTGGGCGGGTTTGCCCTGCAGCAGCGCGTTGACCGCCGACACCGGCTGGCCGAGGTTGTTGAAGAAGTTGCTGACGCCCAGCCGGACCGGGCGCGGCGTTACGGCCACGTAGAACCGCGCCAGCGGCCGCGCGATGCTGCGGTCGACGGCGTTGTTGAAGGTGTGCATCTTGCGGTTGTAGCGCTCCCACGGGTCGTAGGCCCCGGGCACCTGCGCCGGTGCCGGCAGGGTCGGGTCCGCGACCGGGTTGTAGGTCTGGCCGCCGTAGAGCGCGTTGAAATCGGCTTCCGCCTGGGTGGGCTCGGCCGGCGATCCGGTGCGCTCCAACTCGGTCGGCGCTGGTCCGTCCGGTGCAGGTCCGGCTTGTGCAGGATCGCCGTCGCCGGCGGCGGGTGTCGTGTCCGCGGCGAGCTGGTCCGCCGCGGTGGAGTCGACAGACGTGTCGTCGGCCGTCCCGGCGGGCTCGCTGTCGGCCGCTGCCCCGCCCTGCGAGCTCCCGTCGGGCGCTGGCGTCATCGCGTCCGCCGCGCTGGTCGTCGTGCCGGTTGTCGCGCCGCTGGATTTGGCGCTCACGGGCGTCGTGGCGCATCCTGCCGCGCTGATCGCCAACGCAAGCGGCAGGATGCACAGGGTGGCACGGACGGGGACGCGTGCGGTGCGAAAGGGGGCTGGAGGCATGGGTGGCAGTCTAGGGCGCAGTCGTTAAGGTGCGATCACGCACGGGCGGGACGGTGAATCCCGGGAAAACCCCGGAACGCCCTAGGAGGCGAAGTCCAGCGCCGAACCGAGCCGGTACGCGCTGCGCAGCTCCGCCAGGCCGGTCGGGTTGCCATTCAGGACGGCGCCTTCCGCGCGATCGGCCAACTCGGCCAGCAGCGCCACGCCGGCGCTGTCGACGGCCTCCACCTTGCCCAGCTCGAGACGCGCGATGCCGGCCAGCAGCGGCAGCGCCGCTTTCCACAGCCCGGGCACCGCGGCACGGTCGAGGGTGCCGGTGAACACCAGCGCATCGCCATCGCGGATCACGGTGGCGGGCACGGCTGCGGCAGCGGTCGGCCTCGCCATGCTCAGTTGGCAGTGGTGGTGGTGGCTTGCAGCTTGCCGGCTTCCAGGTCGGCGGCGACCGCGTTGATCGACTTGCGCGACAGCGGCTCGTCGAACTGGTTGCGGAAGGTCTGCACGAAGCTGACGCCCTCGACCATCACGTCGAACACCTTCCAGTCGTTGCCGACCTTGTGCATCAGGTAATCGACCGGGATCGGGTCGCCGCCCTGGCGCAGGAACTCGCTGGAGACCTTGACCATCGCGCCGCCGCGCAGCGGGGTTTCCGATTTCACCCGCACCTTCAACCGGGTGTTGAAGTCCAGCAGCGAGGAGCCGTAACGCTGCATCAGGTTGTTGGTCAGGGCCTTGGAAAACCGTGTGATGTCGGCGTCCGATGCGCCGCGGCCGTGGCGACCCAGCACCAGTCGCGCGGCGTACTGGCTGTCGAACATCTGGTCGAACTCGCCGGCGATGTAGGTGCGCAGCGCGGCGCGGTCGCCGGTGAACTCGGCGCGGCGCGCTTCCAGCGTGGTCAGGATGCGGGTCGCGTTGTCGAGCACCAGCTTGCTCGGCGCAGTGGTGGTCGCGGCGGCCGGCGCGGGCGCACCGGCGGCGAGCGCCAGCGTCGGCATGCCGGCAAGCAGCGCGGCGGAGAGGAGGATGGACGAGGCAGAGGTTTTCATCGGATTCATTCCTTGGGGGGCGTGGTGCCGCTTTCCTGCAGATAGGCCGGCACGTCGTCGGCCTGCCCGGCCGGGTCGGCATCCTCGGCGGATGCGCCGCCATTGTCCGCACCGCCGCTGAACATGTACTTGCCGACCATCTGGATCAGGTCGACCGAGGACTGGGTGAGGAAGATCTGGTCGCCGGCCTTGAGCGGCTCCGGATCGCCACCGGGCTGCAGGCCGACGTAGCTTTCGCCGAGCAGGCCGGAGGTCAGGATCGCGGCGCTGGTGTCGGCTGGCAGGTCGTCATAGCGCGCATCGATGGCCAGGGTGACCACCGAGTCCAGCTTCACCGGGTCCAGGGTGATGTGGGAGACGCGGCCGATCGCCACGCCGCCGATCTTGACCGGGGCGTTCGCACGCAGCGGACCGAGGTTGCTGAAGCGCGCGGTGATCTCGTAATCGTTGCCGCCGAACCAGCCCAGCTTGCCGTTGGTGGAGCTGATCGCCAGCACCAGCAACGAGGCCAGCGCGAGCAGCAGGAACGCGCCGACGGCGAATTCGATACGGGGGCTACGGTTGCTCATGGATGTCTACCTTGGTGTTTCGATGCATCGGCGGATGCAGGAGATTTGGAGTCGGAGTCGGTACAGCAGGCATGGGCGGTCGCGCTATTGGAACAGCAGCGCTGACATCACGAAGTTCAGCATCAGCACCAGCAGCGAGGCGTTGACCACCGCCTTGGTGGTCGCCACCGAGGTGCCTTCGATGGTCGGTTCGGCGTGGAAGCCGACGTACGCGGCGACCAGCGCGGCGACCGCGCCGAACACCGCCGACTTGACCATCGCCATGCCGAAGTCGTCGACCAGGTCGACGCTGTCACGCAGCACCTGCCAGAAAATGCCGGCGTCGATGCCGATGACGTGAACGGCTTCCAGATAGCTGGCGCTGATGGCGAGGCTGCAGAAGAACCCGGTCAGCAGTGGCACGCACAGCACCGCCGCCCAGAAGCGCGGCGCGACCGCCTTGCCGACCGGGTCGATGCCCATCAGGCCGAGCGCGGTGATCTGGTCGGTGGCGCGCATCAGGCCCAGTTCGGCGGCGATCGACGAGCCGGCGCGGCCGATGAACAGCAGCGCGGTCAGCACCGGGCCGAGTTCGCGGTAGATGCCCAGCCCCAGGATCATGCTGACCTGGTTGCTGGCGCCGTAGGTGTCGAGCGCGCGGTAGGCCAGCAATGTCAGCGAAAGACCGACGAACGCGCCGCCAACGGCGATGATCGGAAGCGAACGTGCGCCGATCTTGTAGATCTCGCGCACAAATTCTCGGAACAGGTCGGTGCTCGGCACCGACGCCCGCAGCACCGACAGGGTGAACAGGCCGGCGCGGCCGACGGAACGGGTAGCGGCAACCAGCGCCATCAGGCGGCTTCCTTGGAGGGTCGGGTGTCGGTATCGCGCGGCATCGCATCGAACGGGATCGGCCCGTCCGGGTTGCCGTCCAGGAACTGCCGCACCAGCGGGTCGGTGCTGGCCTGCAACTGGGCCGGCGTGCCGGAAAACACGATCGAACCGTTGGCGATCACGATCGCGTGGTCGGCCACCGGCAGCGTTTCGTGGACGTGGTGGGTGACCACGATGCTGGTCAGGCCGAGGCTGTCGTTGAGCCGGCGCACCAGTTCCATCACCACGCCGCTGGCGATCGGGTCCAGCCCGGTCAGCGGCTCGTCGTAGATCATCAGCGGCGGATCCATCGCCAGCGCCCGCGCCAGTGCGACCCGGCGCGCCATGCCGCCGGACAGCTCGCGCGGGAACGCGTCGGCCGCCGCGCGCAGGCCGACCGCGTGCAGCTTCATCCGCACCAGCCGCTCGATTACCGGCTTCGGCAGCCGGGTGTGCGTGCGCAGCGGCAGGGCGACGTTCTCGGCCGCGGTCAGGTCGGTCAACAGGCCGTTGCCCTGCAGCATCACGCCGATTTTCTTGCGCAGTTCCAGCAGCGCGCGCGAGGACTGCGGCATCGGCTGGCCGAAGATCTCCACCGTGCCGGCGGCCGGTTCCAGCTCGCCGGTCAGCGCCGCCAGCAGGGTCGACTTGCCGCTGCCCGAGGGGCCGAGCACCGCGACCACCTGCCCGCGCGGCACGCTCAGGTTGATGTCGCGCAGCACCGTGCGTCCGCCGCGGTCGAGGCGCAGATTGGTCAGGTGGACGATGGGACTGGAATCGGTCATCGGAAAGAAGTGGCACGCCACGCGGACGCAAACATCGCGCAGCTTGGTGGGCAGCACCTGAACAAGGGGTGTCACATTGTCGCAGGCCGGCGTCGGCGCTGCAGCGGTTGGCCGGGTCTCGCCGGTGTGACCGCTGCGCTCCCGGCGCCCGCCGGTTGAGACTGCTCCGACGTGTTGGGACGTGCTGGCCCGCCCAAACCCGCGGCGGGCAGGATTCTGGTGCACCCCCGCTACCCGCCGCGACCGGTTGGGCCGCGGCAACACGCGCATGCCGCGCCCTGCACTGCTGGTCGAGCGCAAGTCATTGAACTTGAAGGGGGAAATGGCGCGCCTGGAGGGATTCGAACCCCCGACCAATGGCTTCGGAAGCCACTACTCTATCCGGCTGAGCTACAGGCGCATGACAGGCCGCAGGATCGGCCGGGGTGCAGGGAGCCGGTTCGGCTCGCTCGGTCCCGGTCGTGCGGGGAAGGCATTCTAGCGGCAAATCGCGCCGTGCGCCCGGTTGAGCAATCGGGCGCAGCAAATCAATCAGGTCGAGCAGGGTGATGGCATGGGCCACCCACTGGGGCCGGCCGGCGCCACGGCGTCGGCGTGCCGGACGCATGGTGGCATCCGCCATAATCGGCCGATGAGCTACGAGCGTTTCGAACCCGTTCCCGTGCCGGTCTGGAAGACCCGCCTGCGGCTGTACTGGCAGCTGACCCGCAACGACCGCCCGATCGGTTGGCTGCTGCTGTTGTGGCCGACCTGGTGGGGGCTGTGGCTGGCCGCCGAGGGCATGCCGCCGGTATGGACGCTGTTCGTGTTCACCGCCGGTGTCTGGCTGACCCGCTCGGCCGGCTGCGTGGTCAACGACTACGCCGACCGCTGGCTCGATCCGCACGTGGAGCGCACCCGCGATCGGCCGCTCGCGACCGGTGCGGTGCGCGGTCGCGAGGCGCTGGTACTGTTCGCGGTGCTGATGCTGGCCGCGTTCGCGCTGGTGCTGACGATGAACCGGCTCACGGTCTGGATGAGCCTGATCGGCCTGCTGCTGGCGGCGACCTATCCCTACCTGAAGCGCTACACCTACCTGCCGCAGGTCTATCTGGGCATGGCGTTCGGCTGGGGCATCCCGATGGGCTTTGCCGCGGTGACCGGCGAGGTGCCGGCGCTGGCGTGGCTGCTGTATGTCGCCAACATCCTGTGGTCGACCGCCTACGACACCTGGTACGCGATGGTCGACCGGGACGACGACATCAAGGTGGGGGCGAAATCGACCGCGGTGCTGTTCGGCGATCTCGATCTGGTGATCCAGGGAATCCTGTACGCGCTGTTCTTCATCGCCCTGATGCTGGTGGGCCAGCGCGCCGCGATGGGCAACTGGTACTGGGCCGGGCTGGCGGTCGCCGCGGTGCTGGTGGCGTGGCAGTTCCGGATCAGCCGCAAGCGCGAGCGCGGCCCGCTGTTCCGCGCGTTCCTGCACAACCACTGGGTGGGACTGGCGGTGTTCGCCGGCATCGCGCTGGACTTCGCCCTGCGGGGTTGAGCGCACGCCCGCGGGGCGATGCAGCTGGAGGGCCTACGGCACCCGTGCCGCCACCCAGGCATCGACCCGTGCCGCGCCGGCCCGGCGCAGGACGATCGCGGCGGCGTGCAAGGTGGCGCCGGTGGTCATCACGTCGTCGACCAGCACCACGTGCGCCGGCAGGTCCGCGCCGGGGCGCACGGTGAACGCGCCGCGCAGATTGCGCTGGCGACCCGCCGCATCCAGCCGGGATTGCGGTGCGGTGGCGCGCGGCCGCAGCAGGGCGTCATCGAGCAACGGGATGGCGAGCGCGTCGGCCAGCGGCCGGGCCAGCTCCAGCGCCTGGTCGTAGCCGCGTCGGCGCAGGCGGGCCCGGTGCAGCGGGATCGGGATCAGCGCGTCCGGCCGTGACAGGGGTGAGAACGCCTCGACCATCATCTGGCTCAGCAGGCGGCCGGCGGCGAGGTCGTGATGGAACTTGAACCGCGGCAGCAGCCGGTCCAGCGGCGCGCGGTAGGTGCAGGCGGCGTGGGTCTGCGCCAGTGGCGGTGGCCGTTGCAGGCAGGTGCCGCAGAGAGCGGTTTCCGCCGGATTCGGTGCCGGCAGCGGCAGGGCGCAGCGTTCGCAAGCGGGGCCGTGCCAGGGCAGTGCGGCGCGGCAGGCGGCGCACAGGTCGCGCCCGTTCTCGCCCGGCGCGGCGCAGGCCAGGCAACGGCCCGGCCACAGCAGCCGGATCGCGTCATGGCGCAGCCAGGTGACGAACCGGCCGCAGCGGCTGTCAACTTTCTGGGGCGTGGTTTGGTTGACAGGGGCAGTCATGCTTTCCAGACTGCCGGGCTTGTCTTCTCGTATCTGTCGGAAAGCCGCCATGCCTGCTGTCAGTGGAACCACCGTCCGGCCCGCCAGCCATCCCGCCGAAGTCGGCGCCGCGACCCGCCACGACTGGTCGCGCAGCGAGGTCCGCGCGCTGTTCGACCTGCCGTTCCCGGAGCTGCTGTTCCGCGCGGCGAGCGTGCACCGGGAGAACTTCGACCCCGCCGAGGTCCAGGTCAGCACGTTGCTGTCGGTGAAGACCGGTGGCTGCCCGGAGGATTGCTCCTACTGCCCGCAGGCGCAGCGTTACCACACCGGCGTGGAGGCGCAGAAGCTGATGTCGACCGACGCCGTGCTGGAGAAGGCGCGCGCGGCGAAGGCGGCCGGTGCCTCGCGGTTCTGCATGGGCGCGGCGTGGCGCTCGCCGGCCGACCGCGACATCCCGAAGGTCGCCGCGATGATCCGCGAAGTGAAGGCGCTCGGGCTGGAGACCTGCGCGACGCTGGGCATGCTCAGCGGTGGCCAGGCGCAGTCGCTGAAGGACGCCGGGCTGGACTACTACAACCACAACCTGGACACCGCGCCGGAGTTCTACAACCGGATCATCCACACCCGCGAATACCAGGACCGGCTGGACACCCTCGGCCATGTGCGCGACGTCGGCCTGAAGACCTGCTGCGGCGGCATCGTCGGCATGGGCGAGTCGCGCGACCAGCGCGCGGGCCTGCTGCAGACGCTGGCGAACCTGCCGGCACATCCGGACTCGGTGCCGATCAACCGGCTGGTGAAGGTCGAGGGCACGCCGCTGGCCGACGACGAGGAGCTGGCCGAGCTGGATCCATTCGAGTTCGCCCGCACGATCGCCGTTGCCCGCCTGCTGATGCCGCGCTCGATGGTGCGGCTGTCGGCCGGCCGCCAGCAGATGTCCGACGAGCTGCAGGCGCTGTGTTTCCTGGCCGGCGCCAACTCGATCTTCCACGGCGAGAAGCTGCTGACCACCGACAACCCCGAAACCGACCGCGATCTGGCATTGTTCCAGCGGCTGGGCCTGCGTCCGATGCCGATCGTCGGGCAAGCCGACGAACAGGCCGCCGGACACGCAGTCGGGCACCATACTGTCGAGCACTTGGTAAAACCGGGGGGAACCGTGCACGCCGACATCATCGAACCTGAAACGCTGGACCACGCCACCGGCACGGATGCCGACCGCACCGCCAGCGTGGTATGAGCCATGGCCCGCGCGTCATGGCGTGAACGCATCGAGACCGCGCGCCTGGCGCGGGTCGCCACTGCGCGCAGCCGGATCCGGCGCACGGTGACCCACCGTGACGGCGCGCGCTGCGTCGTCGATGGCCGCGAGCTGCTGAACTTCTGCAGCAACGATTACCTCGGCCTGTCCCAGCACTACGCGGTGGTTGGCGCGCTGCAGGACGCGGCATCACGGGAGGGCGCCGGCGGGCTGGGTTCGCATCTGGTCTGTGGCCACCACACCCTGCACGACCAGCTGGAGAAGGAACTGGCCGACTGGCTCGGCACGCCGCGCGCGCTGCTGTTTGGCAGCGGCTATCTGGCCAACCTGGCGGTGGTGCAGGCGGTGCTCGGCGACGAGGACGTCTGCGTGCAGGACCGGCTCAACCACGCCAGCCTGATCGACGCCGCGCGGCTGGCCGGGTGCCGCCTGCGCCGCTATCCGCACAACGACCCGGAAGGCGCGATCCGCCAGCTGCGCGGCATGCCCGACGGGGTCGCGATGCTGGCCACCGACGGCGTGTTCAGCATGGATGGCGACATTGCACCGCTGCGCGAACTGGCCCTCGTCGCCCGCGTCCAGAACGCGCTGCTGTATGTCGACGATGCCCACGGTGTCGGCGTGGTCGGCCCGGACGGTCAGGGCAGCGTGGCCGAGGCGCGGCTGTCGGTGGAGCAGGTGCCGCTGCAACTGGCGACGCTCGGCAAGGCGCTCGGCGGCTACGGCGCGGCGGTGCTGGGCGACCACGCGCTGATCGAGCACCTGGCCGAGACCGCGCGGCCGTACCTCTACACCACCGCATTGCCGCCGGCCCAGGCCGCGGCGAGTCTGGCCGCGGTCAAGCTCGCGCGCAGCGAGCACTGGCGGCGCGAGAAGCTGGTCGAACTGGCCGCGCGGTTCCGCGAGCGGGCCCGCAGCGCCGGACTGGCCCTGCTGCCGTCGGACACACCGATCCAGCCGGTGATGGTCGGCGACGATGCGCGCGCGCTGTCGATGGCCGCCGCACTGGAACGCTTCGGCTACTGGGTCGCCGCGATCCGGCCGCCGACCGTGCCCGAAGGACGCGCGCGCCTGCGGGTGACCCTGTCCGCCCTGCACGCCACCGCCGATGTCGACGGTCTGGTCGAGGCCCTGCTGCGTGCGCGCGACCGTGCCGAGGCGGAGGCACGGATCGCCGCGATCCACGCCGACTCGCCGGTGTGACCCAAGCGCCAGCGGGCGGCGATACTTCGCTTTCCCCATTTCCCGCACACACCCCCACATAGAACGTCCATGCATATCGAAACCCGCGGGCACGGCCCGGCGCTCGGCCTGATCCACGGCTGGGCGATGCACGGTGGCCTGTTCACGCCACTGGTCGACCGCCTCGCCGAGCACTACACGCTGCACCTGGTCGACCTGCCCGGCCACGGCCACGCCCGTGACGACGACCGCGCCCTGGAGCCGGTGGCGCTGGCCCGCGCACTGGTCGCGCGGGTGCCCGATGCGGTCTGGCTGGGCTGGTCGCTGGGCGGGCAGGTCGCGCTGCGCGCCGCACTGGATCACCCGGACCGGGTACGTGGACTGGTGATGCTCGCCGCCTCGCCGCGTTTCGTGCGCAGCGACGACTGGCCGCACGGCGTCGGCAGCGCGCTGTTCAGCGATTTCGGCGACGCCCTGCAACGCGATTTCCGCGGCACCCTCGACGGCTTCCTCGCGCTGGAGGCGCTGGGTTCGAGCAGTGCGCAGGACGAGTTGCGCAAGCTGCGCGCGCAGGCGTTCGAGCGCGGCGAGCCCTCCCCGCGCGCACTGCTGGAAGGCCTGCGCCTGCTCGACACGCTGGACCTGCGCGCCGAATTGCCGGGCCTGCAGCTGCCCAGCCTGTGGCTGTCCGGCCGCCGCGACCGGCTGGTGCCGGCGGGCGCGATGCCGGCCGCCGCCGCACTGGCGCCGCAATCACGCAGCGTGGTGATCGCCAATGCCGGCCACGCCCCGTTCCTCGGCGCGGCCGACGAGGTGGCGGCCGAGATCGACACCTTCATGCGCACCGTCAGCGCGGGGCAACCGGCATGAGCGGCCTGTTCGACGATCGCCAGGTGCGCCGCGCGTTCTCGCGTGCCGCCGAGGGTTATGACGCCGCCGCGACGCTGCAGCGTGAGGTCGCCTCGCGCCTGGCCGAGTCGCTGGATTATCTCGACGACCCCGCGCTCGGCCTGGCGCCGCCGCAGGTCGTGGTCGACCTGGGCAGCGGGCCGGGCCACATGTCGGCGGCGTTGCAGAAGCGCTGGCCGAAGGCGCAGGTGCTCGCGCTCGATATCGCGCCGGGAATGCTGGCGCAGGTGCGCGGCAATGCGGGCGGGTCGCGGTTCAACCCGTTCACCCGCCGCCCGATCCCGGTCAGCGCCGATGCCCGCGCGCTGCCGCTGGCCGACCGCAGCGTCGACGTGCTGTTCTCCAGCCTGTGCCTGCAATGGGTCGAGGACCTGCCGGCCGTGTTCGCCGGCATGCGCCGGGTGCTCAAGCCCGGCGGGCTGATGCTGGTGTCCACGTTCGGCATGGACACCCTGATCGAGTTGCGGCAGGCCTTCGCCGCCGCGGACGAGGCCCCGCACGTGAGTCCGTTCACCGCGATCGGCCCGTTCGGCGATGCGCTGATCGCGGCTGGCTTCAAGGACCCGGTGCTCGATCGCGACGAGTTCCACCTCGGTCACCCCGACCTCGCCAGCCTGATGCGCGAGCTGCGCGGCATCGGAGCGACCAACGCGCTGGCGGGCCGCCGCCGCAGCCTCACCGGCCGCGCCCGGTTCGCCCGTGCCAGCGAGGCCTACGAGGCGATGCGCAGCGCCGACGGCCAATTGCCGGTGACCTGGGAAGTCATCTACGCCCACGCCTGGGGCCCGCCGCCGGGCGCACCGATCCGGGTCGGCGGGGTCGACGAGGTCCAGGTGCCGCTGTCCAGCATCCGCGTCCGCCGGCGCTGAGGGCTTCGGCGGTTTTGGCGGTCGCCGCTGACTGAAGCCGCGGCGGCAGGGCGGTTGCCGCCGCGAATGCCCGCGGACCGTTCCGCCGGTATCCTGCGACGGGTCGCACACGCCACTTCCGGATCGGGCGCGACCTCCGTTGCGCCAGATCGAGGACGAGCTTTGAACCAGCGACGATTGACCCTGCTCGCGGTGGCGATCGCCTTGCTGTCGGCGCTGTTCTTCACCTGCACCTACGTGCTCAACCGCGCCGCGGCGACCGGCGGCGGGCACTGGGCGTGGACGGCCGCGCTGCGCTACCTGATCACCCTGCCGCTGCTGCTGCCGCTGATGCGCTGGCAGGGCGGCATCGGGCCGGTATGGCGTGCGATCCGGGCCCATCCGTGGCCGTGGCTGGGCTGGAGCACGGTCGGTTTCGTGCTGTTCTACCTGACCCTGAGCTACGCCGCGGCGAGCGGGCCGTCGTGGCTGGTGGCCGGCACGTTCCAGCTGACCGTGATCGCGGGGATGTTGTGCGCGCCGTTCCTGTACCGCGACGAGCGTGCGCGGATTCCGCTGCCGGCGCTGGCGGCCGGGCTGGTGGTGATCGCCGGCGTGCTGCTGATGCAGTTCGGCGTCGGCGGCGGCGCGCTCGACCGTGCCGGCTGGATCGCGCTGGCCTGCGTCGCCTTTTCCGCGGTCGCCTACCCACTGGGCAACCGCGGCCTGTTGCTGCACCTGGAGCGTGTGGCCGACGAGCCCGGCGCGGTCGAGCTCAACGCCACCCAGCGGGTGTTCGGGCTGACCCTGGCCAGCCAGCCGGCCTGGTGGCTGGTCACGGTGTACGCCGGTTTCCAGGCCGGGCCGCCGCCGCTGCAGCAGGTCTGGCTCGCCGGCGGTGTCGCGCTGGGCGCGGGCGTGATCGCCACCGTGCTGTTCTTCCAGGCCACCGGCATGGTGCGCAACGATCCCACCGCGCTGGCCGCGACGGAGGCGATGCAGGCCGCCGAGATCCTGTTCGCGACCCTGCTGGGCGTGCTGCTGCTGGGTGAGACCTGGCCGCAGGGGCGCGCGCTGGGGGGCGCGGGGGTGGTGATGGCCGGCATCGTCGTGTTCAGCGGGATCGCCGCGCGCAAGGCGGCCGGCAACCCGCGTGCGACCCGGGACCTGCGCAGCGAGCGCGGCGGGTGAGTCCGGTGGCGGGCGGCTGAAAACCGCACGCGGCGTTCAGCCCGCAACGGTTAGATTCGACCCCCTGTCACGCCGCCGCGAGCCGCTCATGTTCAGTCCGACGACCATCGCCCTGGTGATCTCCGCCGCGACCCTGCTGGGCAGCAGCCTGCTGCCGCTGCAGGCCCAGCAGACAGCTTCCAGCACGATCCGGCAGTGGGGATTCGATCCCGGCATGCTGGTCGCCGACGGCCGCGAGTTGCTGCTGCGCGCGCCGGACACGGCCATCGACAGCCTGTTCCAGGCCGCCCATGCGGCGACCAGCAGTCCGCAGGAAGCGGCCGCGCTTTGCGCGCTGTTCGATCCGGCCGCCGACCGCAGCCTCGCCGGCCTCAATGCGGTCGCCAACCGGCTCAGTCCGGCGAACCGCGAACGCTTCGCCGGCGCGGTCGCGAACCTGTTTGTCGCCGCGATGCAGTCCACGCCGCAACCCTACGACGAGGCCGCCGCCCGGCAGGCACTGAAAGCGTCCGGCGTGCGTGCCGCGCTGGTCAACGACGGCTTTGTGGCCGGCCTCAACGGCGACGACCACGACGCCCGCTGCCGTTCGCTGGGCTGGCTGATGGACGACCTGCGCGCCCAGCCGTTGCCGCAGCGCGCCGCGGTCGCCCGCCTGCTGCTGGGTGAAGGCCTGGAGCAACTGGCGATCGGTCCGGCGGACGCGGCCGCAGCGCAGGCGCCGCGCCTGTAACCGGACGAAAGCACCAGCCGGGCCGGCAGGCGCGACCGGCACGGCGTTATCCCGCTGACGATCCGACCTGCTGGGGGGATCAGGCGGTGGTTCTCCGCCCGGGAATGGGAACGGGAACGCCCTCATTCCAGTGATCACCGGTGCGCCGTGAAACCCGTCACGAGCGCGCCGGCTTGGCGACCGGCGCGCTGCATGACGGAGCGTGCCTTATGACGGGCGCGGCGCCATCGCGAACAGCGCCGGCAACGCATCCAGGTCGACATTGCCGCCCGACAGGATGATGCCGACGCGGCGGCCGGCGAAGCGCGCCGGATTGGCCAGCACGACCGCCAGGGGCACGGCTGCGGACGGCTCGACCACCAGCTTCATGCGCTCCCACAGCAGCCGCATCGCGGCGATCACCTGGGCGTCATCGACCAGCAGGATGTCGCGCACGTGCTCGCTGACGATCGGGAACGTGAGCGTGCCCAGCTCGGCGCGCAGGCCATCGCAGACGGTGTCGGCGGTCCGTCCGGTGACGCGCTCGCCAAGCCGGAGCGAGTCGTGTGCGTCGCGCGCACCTTCGGGTTCCGCGCCGAACACCTCGATCGCCGGATCATTGCCGTGGGCGGCCAGTGCGGACCCCGACAGCAGGCCACCGCCGCTGACCGGCGCGATCAGCGCATCGATCCCGGGCGAATGACGCACCAGCTCCAGTGCCGCGGTGCCCTGCCCGGCGATCACCCGGGCATCGTTGAACGGATGCACCAGCACGCCGCCGGTCTCGTCCAGCACCGTCGCGGTGGTCTCGTCGCGGGAGGCCTGGGAGGCTTCCGAAAACACGATCCGCGCGCCATAGGCCTCCATTGCGGCGAGCTTGGCCCGCGACGCATTGCGCGGCACCACCACGGTGGCGGGGATGCCACGGATCCGGCAGGCCAGCGCGATCGCGCCACCGTGGTTGCCCGAACTCTGGGTCACCACGCCGCGCGCGGCCTCGGCATTGGTCAGCGAGAAGACCGCGTTGCAGGCCCCGCGGAACTTGAACGAGCCCGAGCGCTGCAGGTTCTCGCACTTGAAATGCAGCTCGCAGCCGGCGATCGCGTTGAGGGTGCGCGCGTGCAGCACCGGAGTGGCATGCACATGCGGCGCAATGCGCGCGGCCGCGGTCAGGACCGCGTCGAAATCCGGTGCGTGGGTAGCGTGGGGTTGCATGGTGTGGAGTCCGGTGGTTGTGATGCGGCCAGCGTAGCCGATGGAAATCACCGTCGCCGTGGTCGGGTGCGGTGGCGAATGGGGTTACTGTGCGGAGGGAGGCCGGGTCGGCATCGGTGTCGCTCGCCTGCCGCGTCGGCGTCAGTCGGTGCGGTGGTGATGGATCGCGACCTGGGCCGCGGGGTTCGGGCTTGGCGAGCCAAGCCGCGCGGGGCTCGTCCGGTCAGTCGCGCGTTAACGGAAAAGTGAAGTTAAGCGCAAGTTCAACGCCACAGGCCGACGATGACCCATCATCACGGGGGATTCCGACATGTTGCGCAAGCTCCTACTGCCAGTGTTCGCCATCGTCCTGCTGGGCGGTTGCATGACCGGTGGCTACAGCTACCGACACGATCGCGGCGACTATTACTACGGCCAGCCGGGCGTCGACTACCGTTATTACGACCAGTACGGCGGCGGTTACTACGACCCGCGGTACCGCTATCCGGGCTATTACCCCGGTTATTACGGTAGCCGGTACGGCGGCTACGGCTATGGCGGCTTTCCATACGGTTACTACCGCCCGCCGGTGATCGTGGTGCGGCCGGGGCACGGCCACGGCGACAATCACAACCATCGCCCACCGCGTCCGGATGGCGACCGCGGCAACGACCGCGCGCCGTGGCGCGATTACGAACGCCTGCAGCGCGAGCGCATCCAGCGTTCCACCCCGCCGCCTGCCGGCAATTCGACGTTGCGCGCGCCGGTTCCGGCGCAGGTGCGGCCGGCGGCTCCAACCAGTCGCCCGTCGGCACCGTTGGCACCGCGCGGCAATGACCGCGGTTCGAGGATGGAAAAGGCAATGCAACGTGCCCAGTCGTCGCGCGAGAAGGAGTGACCGGGTGTGGGCGCGCGTCCCGGAAATGGCGTCCGGGTGCGAGGCTGCTATTGACAAACCACGTCGTATTGCGACGTAATCAGTTGCCGCTTCAATGCCGATGTCTGGCGAGGAATCTCGGATCCCCCCTGTTCCGCCCTCGTCCGACATCGGCACCTACACTGAAAGCCCCGCTCCGCGGGGCTTTCGCACGTCTGGCGCAGCCCTCTGGCCGGGTCGGCGATGGCGCCGGATGCCGTTGGCGAGCGCGGTCGGCCGGGCCCAGGCCCGCGCAAACTGGGACGCACATCAAATCCAGGCACGAAAAAAGGGGTCGAATGTCCCCCGACATTCGACCCCTGGCGCTTCCTCAACAGGCACGTGGTCGGCCCTGTTCCAATCCCCGACCGGCGCCTGGCGCCTGCCCCGCTGAGTGCAATAGGCATCATCGCAGGAAGCGTGCCAACACCCGGCGACCAAGGGGTTGGAACCGCGACTGGAAATGAACGGGGCAGCTGCCGGCAAGCCCTGCCGGGCCCGCCAAGTGCTTGATCGGCGTAGAATTTGCACCCCGCAACGGCCCGCGCTCCGGTCGTGCACTGCCCTCCAGAACCTGTCCATCCCCAGCCGATGAATCCTCACAACTTCTACCGGTACGACGTGATCGTGGTCGGTGGCGGCCATGCCGGCACCGAGGCCGCGCTGGCGTCGGCGCGCGCCGGTGCGCGCACGCTGCTGTTGACCCACAACGTCGAGACGATCGGCGCGATGAGCTGCAATCCAGCCATCGGCGGGATCGGCAAGGGCCATCTGGTGCGGGAGATCGACGCGCTCGGCGGGGTCATGGCGCACGCGGCCGATGCGGCCGGCATCCAGTGGCGCCGGCTCAACGCGAGCAAGGGGCCGGCGGTGCGGGCGACGCGCTGTCAGGCCGATCGCAGCCTCTACCGCGCCTTCATCCGCCGTGCGGTGGAGAACCAGCCCAACCTGACCCTGTTCCAGGCCGGGGTCGACGACATCGATTTCGACAACGCCAAGGTCAGGGGCGTCACCACCCAGACCGGCCTGCGCTTCCATGCACCGGCGGTGATCCTGACCGCCGGCACCTTCCTGGCCGGCAAGGTGCACGTCGGCCTGACCACCTACGCGGCCGGCCGCGCCGGCGATCCGCCGTCGGTCACGCTGGCGCAGCGGTTGCGCGAAGGCCCGTTCGTGGTGGACCGGCTCAAGACCGGCACCCCGCCGCGCATCGACGGCCGCAGCCTGGACTACTCGGTGATGGTCGAGCAGCCCGGCGACGACCCGCGCCCGGTGATGTCGTTCATGGGCTCGCGCGACGACCACCCGCGCCAGCTGTCGTGCTGGATCGCCGAAACCTGTGAGCGCACCCACGAGATCATCCGCGGCGCGCTTGACCGCTCGCCGCTGTACACCGGCCAGATCGAGGGCATCGGCCCGCGCTACTGCCCGTCGATCGAGGACAAGGTGGTGCGCTTCGCCGAGCGGTCCAGCCACCAGATCTTCGTCGAGCCCGAGGGCCTGGGCGTGGCCGAGATCTACCCGAACGGTATCTCCACCTCGCTGCCGTTCGATGTGCAGCTGGAGCTGGTGCGCTCGATCCGCGGGTTCGAGAACGCCCACATCACCCGCGCCGGTTACGCGATCGAGTACGACTTCTTCGATCCGCGTGGACTCAAGACAACGCTGGAGACGAAGGCGGTCCAGGGCCTGTTCTTCGCCGGCCAGATCAACGGCACCACCGGGTACGAGGAGGCCGCCGCGCAGGGGCTGCTGGCCGGGGTCAATGCCGCGCGTCAGGTACGTGGGGAGGCCGGCTGGTGCCCGCGCCGCGACGAGGCCTACATCGGCGTGCTGGTCGACGACTTGATCACCCACGGCACCGTCGAGCCGTACCGCATGTTCACCAGCCGCGCCGAGTACCGCCTGCAGTTGCGCGAGGACAATGCCGATCTGCGGCTGACCGAAACCGGCCGCACGCTCGGTCTGGTCGGCGACGCGCGCTGGGCCGCGTTTGCCGCCAAGCGCGAGGCGATCGAGACGGAGAACGCGCGCCTGGGCGCGATCTGGGCTTCACCCAACAATCCGCTGGGCCGGGAGATCGACGCCGGTCTGGGGATCGAGCTGAGCCGCGAGACCAGCGCGCGCGACCTGCTCAAACGGCCGGAAGTGACCTATGCGCGGCTGGTCGCGGTGCCGTCGCTCGGCCCGGCGGTGGAAGATCCCGCGGTCGCCGAGCAGGTCGAGATCGGGGTGAAGTACGCCGGCTACCTGGACCGGCAGAACGAGGAAATCGCGCGCCAGCAACGCCACGAAAGCACCGCCATTCCGGCCGGCTTCGATTACACCCGGGTGCGCGGCCTGTCGGTGGAGATCAGCGGCAAGCTCGAGCGCGTGCAGCCGCAGACCATCGGCCAGGCCCAGCGCATTCCCGGCATGACCCCGGCGGCGATCTCGCTGCTGCTGGTGCATCTGGTCGGTGCGCGGCGTCACCAGGTGGCCTGAGCAGACCGCTCGCGCTGGTTGTCGCGTCCATCGCGTCATCCGTTGGCGGTATCGAGAATTCGGCATCCGGCTGGCCGGATCCGCGGGGGGATCGCCGACAGCGCGGTGTCGGCGTCTTTCGCCACCGCGCGGCGGACGCCGCCCATGCCTGCGGCGCCGGTCATGTGGCGAAGCCCGGCGCTCGTCCCCGGTTGACCCGTCTGCGACCGGCTGCCTAAACTGCGCCGGTTTGCCGGGGCCCCATTCCCCCGGCCATGACCACACCGTGGACACACCGAGTCGATCTAGAACATTTTCCGACACCATGGCCAGCGCGCGCGCGCGGCGGTGCGCGGGGCCTGCGACGACCCGGTAATCCGGTGTTGCCCGCCTCCGCGATCGCCCGACAGCGACCGGCCGGAGGCAAACGATGAGCCACAACCCCCATTCCGCGGCGAGTTCCGCCGCCCGCCCGTTGTACCGCGCCGACGCCCGCGGCAATTTCGATGCCGACCTGGTCGCCGAGGCGATTGCCGCCCAGCTCGAGCTGGGCGATCCCGCCGCGCTGAAGGTGGCGCTGACCCAGGTGCTCGCCGCCGACCTGGCGGACGTGCTCACCCGCCTGGAACCCGTGCAGCAGGCGGCGGTGCTGCCGCTGATCTCCGCCGACGAGCGCGCGCTGGTGTTCGGCTACCTGCCGCTGGAACTGCAGACCACCCTGGTGGCGGGCATGCCGCGGCCGGCGGTGCTGGAACTGCTCAACCTGATGTCCGCCGACGAGCGCGTGGACCTGTTCAACACCCTGCCGCCGGACCGGCGCGAGCGCCTGCTGCCGGCTCTGGCGCAGGCCGAGCGCGACGACATCCGCCGCCTCGCCAGTTACCCGCGCGACAGTGTCGGCGCGTTGATGACCTCCGAGTACGCGACCCTGACGCCGGAGCTGACCGCCGGCCAGGCGATCGCCGAGCTGCGCCGCGTCGCGCCCGACAAGGAGACGATCTATACGTCCTACGTGATCGACCACGCGCGCCACCTGCTCGGTGTGGTGACCTTGCGGCGGCTGATCCTGGCCGAGCCGCACACGCCGGTCTCGGAGTTGATGGCGCCCAACCCGGTGACCGTGTTCGTCGATGCCGACCAGCGCGATGCGGCCAACAAGATCGCCCGCTACGACTTCATCGCGCTGCCGGTGATCGACCGCGAGAACCGCATCGTCGGCATCGTCACCTCCGATGACGCGATGGACGTCGCCGAAGCCGAGGCCACCGAGGACTTCCACAAGGCCGGCGGTACCCTGGGCAGCCTGACGGTGAGCATGAAGGAGGCGACCGTCGGCCTGCTGTACCGCCAACGCGTGTACTGGCTGGTGCTGCTGGTGTTCGCGAACCTGTTTTCCGGCGCCGGCATCGCCCACTTCGAGGACCTGATCGCGGCCAACATGGCGCTGGTGTTCTTCCTGCCGCTGCTGATCGCCAGCGGCGGCAACGCGGGTGCGCAGTCGGCCACGCTGATGGTGCGCGCACTGGCGACCGGCGACGTGGAGATGCGCGACTGGGCCAGCATGCTCGGGCGCGAACTGGTGGTGTCGACCCTGCTGGGTCTGACGATGGCCTTCGCAGTGAGCGCGATCGGCCTGTTCCGCGGTGGTCCGGCGATTGCGCTGGTGGTGGCCACGACGATGCTGCTGATCGTGCTGGTGGGCAGCATCATGGGCATGTCGTTGCCGTTCCTGCTGAACCGGTTCAAGGCCGATCCGGCCTCGGCCAGCTCGCCGCTGATCACCTCGCTGGCGGACGGCGTGGGCATCCTGATCTATTTCGCGATCGCCACGGTGATGCTGTCGTGGCTGGGGCATGCGGTCGCCTGAGTGCCGGGCGAAGCCGCGATCGGCAGGTCGTGCCCGCATGGGGTTCGGGAGTAGGCTGGCGCGATGAATACCGCCCACCTCGCCCCCCTCGTGCTGGCCCTCGCGGTGCTCGCCAGCGCCTGCCAACCCGCGACCGACACGTCGGTGGCGGACGCTGCCGCGATTGCGGCGACCGCCCCGACCGCTCCCGCCAGCCCTTTCCAGTCGCATGACTGGCCGTTGCCGGCGCCGGTGGGCGCGGCGCAGCCCGACCTGCTGGCCACGCCCGATGGCCGCCTGTTGCTGTCGTGGATCGAGCCGGTCGAGGCCGGCGGGCACCGCTTGCAGCTGGCCACGTTCACACCTGCGTCGGCCGCAACCGGCGCCGGCGTCGGCACGAACCAGGCCGCCGGCTGGAGCGCACCGGCGACCATCGCCAGCGGGCGCGACTGGTTCGTCAACTGGGCCGACACGCCGCATGTCGCGATGGCCCATGACGGTGCGCTGTGGGCGCACTGGCTGCAGAAATCGGCGGCCGCCGGCTATGCCTACGATGTCGCCCTGGTGCGCTCGGGCGATGGCGGGGCCACCTGGTCCGCGCCGGTGCTGGTCAATGACGATGGCACCGAGACCGAACACGGTTTCGTTTCCCTCTGGCCGGATGGCGCCGCCGGCATCGGGATCGCCTGGCTGGACGGCCGCGCCACCGCCGCAGCCGGACACGTCGACCATGCGGGCCACGCGGGAGCGATGAGCCTGCGCGCCGCACGCTTCGATGCCGCACTCGACAAGTCCGACGACGTCCGCATCGACGCGATGACCTGCGACTGCTGCCAGACCGCCATCGCGATCACCACGCGCGGCCCGCTGCTGGTCTACCGCGACCGCAGCGCCGACGAGATCCGGGACATCGCCGTGACCCGTTTCGAAAACGGTCGCTGGACGCCGCCGCGGCTGGTGCATGCCGACCAGTGGACGATGCCGGCCTGTCCGGTCAACGGGCCGGCGGTGGCCGCGCGCGGCGATCACGTCGTGGTCGGCTGGTACACCGCCGCCGACGACCTGCCCGCGCTGCGTCTGGCATACAGCGGTGATGCGGGCGACAGCTTCACCGCCCCGCTCACCGTGGATCAGGGCGACGCGGTGCAGGGCCGGACCGCCGTCGCGCTGGACGGGGACGCCGCGTGGGTGGCCTGGCTGCGCGAGGATGCGCAGGGCCAGTCGCTGCAGCTGGCCCGGTATGCCCCCGGCCTGGAGCGCGAACTGCAACGCGTCGACCTGGCGGCGCTCACCGGCCGCGGCCGCGGCACCGGATTCCCGAAGCTTGCCGTCATTCATGGCGACGCCCACGTGGTGTGGACCGACGTGGTCGATGGCCGGCCGCGGCTGCGGGGTGCGGTGCTTCACAACGCGGTGCGGGCGGCGGACAAATAGACATACAGAACGATCCGTTGCAGCGATCCGCCTCGCCAACGGCGCGCCACGCCCAAACCTTTGGGTTCGTGCCCGGACACCGCCCGCAAGCGGTTCACCCGGGCGGGTCGGTTCCGGCTTGATCCGGTGCCTTTCGTCCGCTTTGGCGGGTTTTCCAACGTTGCCGCCTTCGCGGGAACCGGTCGTTTGGGGGAAGATGACATCCCCCGCCGGGAGTGGGCCTGCCGGGATCGATCCGGTGTTTGATCCCGCCCCGATCCATCCCGATATCTGAGCCTGAGCCGTCCCGGAGATTTTGCAGGAACCCCCATGACCGACGCCAACCCCGCCATCGACGCCGAGCCCTCGCCCGAGGGCGGCGACAACGTGCATGCAACGGCACCCGGCGGCGGGCCCGTGGTCGCGGCGCCGCATGCGGAGTACATCGACAGCTGCGACCTGCCGACACCGTGGGGGACGTTCCGCCTGCACGGCTTCATCGACCGTGCGACCGGCAAGGAGCATGTCGTGCTGACCCTGGGCGACCTGGCCAATGGCGGACCGGTGCTGGCCCGGGTGCACTCGGAATGCCTGACCGGGGATGCGTTGTTCAGCCAGCGCTGCGACTGCGGCGCGCAGCTGGAGGACGCGCTCAGGCGCATCGCCGCCGAAGGCCGCGGCATGGTCCTGTACCTGCGCCAGGAAGGCCGCGGCATCGGCCTGATCAACAAGATCCGCGCCTACCACCTGCAGGACACCGGCGCCGACACGGTCGAGGCCAACGAGGCGCTCGGCTTTGCCGCCGACCTGCGCGGCTACGGCCTGTGCCAGTCGATGCTGGCGCACTTCGGGGTGACTGCGCTGCGCCTGATGACCAACAACCCGGCCAAGGTCGTGGCGCTGCAGAAGCTGGGCATCGCCGTCAGCGAGCGGCAGTCGATCCTGGTCGGCCACAACGCCTGCAACCGGCGTTACCTGTTGACCAAGCAGGACAAGCTGGGCCACTTCATCGACACGGCCGGGAAATAGCCGGCGAGCGCGGCGATGACGTCGCGCTGCTACTTTTCCTTGCGCCAGTTGATCGAGCCGCGGTTTTCAATCGTGCTCGATTCGATTTCGATGTCGAAGCCGTGGTCGAGCAGGTACTTCAGCGTCAGCACCTGGCCGGTGCCCAGCAGCGACACGCCGTAGCCGACGTACAGCCGCGGCGAGAGCTGCTTGCCGACGCCGAGCACGCTGCCGCCCAGCGCGCGGCTCTGCATCACGCCGGCATCGTCCAGGCCGATCTTCGCCCCCAGCTGCGAGGCCAGCAGGCTGCCGCCGGCGGTGAGCGCGGCGCTGGCGGCGTTGAGCTGGCCGCGCTCGCTGCCGCTCAGGGTCGACAGCGGGCGGCCGAGGGTGAGGTAGGCCAGTGCTTCGGGCTGCGAGCTGGCCGGGTTCGACCAGACCTCGGCCTGCGGCGCGCTGGCGCGACCGCTGACATCCACGCCGGCGGTGACATCGCCGATCACCCGCTCGGCGCGCAGCCGGATGACCGGGTTGGCGATCGGGTCGTTGGACCAGTCCAGCTGGCCGCGGGTGATGCGCAGGTCCTGGCCGTAGGCCTTGTACTGGCCGGCGACGTTGATGGTGCCGGTCGCGGTCATCTCGCGGCCGGGGCGGGCGACCAGGCGCAGGCCACCACCAAGCTTGCCGTCCAGGCCGAAGCCGTTCATGTGCACCTGTTCGCCCAGCTCGATGACCAGGTCCATGTCCAGCGGCGTGCCGGGGCCTTCGTCGGGATCGACCGGGTCCAGCACCACCACGTCGTCAGACGCCGACACGCCCTGGTCGAGCCGCTCCAGGTTGATCCGCGCCTCCGGCACGCGCACGCGGCCGGTCAGGCGCAGCGGTTGGCCGGCCTGGTAGCGCATCTGCAGCTCCGGGCTGGCGACCGCGCGCAGGTCCAGGCTGTCCGACACCAGCACGTCGGTGCCGCGCACGTCGAGCACCAGGGGGGTGTCATCGCCCTGCCAGCCCAGGCTGCCGTCGATGGTGAGTACGCCGTTGCCGGGGTTGCCTGCGCTGGAGGCCGAACGCACGCTGCCGTGGATCTTCGCGGTGCCGTCGGCGAGCGCATCCAATTGCACGTTGCCGTCGCGCAGGGTGATCGCCAGCGCCGGCAGCTCGGTGCTGAAGTCGGTCAGCCGCGCCTGCCCGCCCAGTTGCGGCTGGTTGCGGGTGCCGGCCAGGGTGACGCGGCCGGACAGGCGACCGGTCGGCTCGACGATGTCGGGCGAGAACAGCTCCATCCAGGTCAGCTCGTCGGTGTCCAGCGCGATCTCGCCGGCCAGCGGCGACCAGGCGTCCCAGCCGGTGGTGATGCGGGCGTCGATCCGGCCGTCGTCGTTGAAGCCGGTGCCGAACACCGCCTCGATGCCCTGCGGCCGGAAGTTCGCGGTCAGCAACAGGTGGTCGTAGCGCAACAGTTCGGTGCGCGAACGCGGGCTGTTCCTGATGCCGCCGCCGGTCGAGCTGATCCGCGCCTCGCCGTCCCAGCCGTTGCCGAGCGGACGCAGCCGCGCCTCGACCGCGATCTCTCCGCGCAGCAGCCAGGGCTGGCGGTGTTCGCGTTCGGGCAGGTAGGGCTCGGCCAGGGTCAGCGGCAGGCCCTGGCCGGTGATGCTCAGGCCGCGGCGTGGCCAGTCGGCATCGACACACAGCGTGCCGCCTGCGCTGGACGCCAGGCAGGCGCGCTCGAGGGTGCCGTTGCCACGGGTTGGTGCAGGCGTCCAGCTGAACCGGGCCGCCTGCTGCAGCCGCCAGTCCGCGCCGCGTTGCAGGTCCAGCTGCAGGCCGGCCAGCGTGCCCTGCCAGCGTGAACCTTGTCGGCCGAGGCTGGCGTCCAGGTCGAGTTGGCCGATCGGACTGCCCGCACGGGCCGCCAGCGTCAGCCTCTCCACGGCGCCACGGGCGTCGATGGCGAGGCTGTCCAGCGCCATGCCGGCCACCAGGTCGGTGGCGCGGATTGCGAGGTGGCCGTCGCCGCGATGCCACGGCAAGTTGCCGTTGATGTGCAGGCTGGCGGCGGCGAGGTCGCCGTAGCGCAGGCCGGTGCCGTCCAGATCGGCGCGCAGGTCGGGGGCGCTGGCCGGCCCGCTCACCTGCAGGCGGCCGCGCAGGCTGCCGGCGGCATCGGGCAGCAGGTCCGCCAATGCCAACGGGGTCAGGCGGGCATCGAGCTCGATGCGCTCGCCATAGCTGCCGCGGGCGTCGATGCGGCTGTCGCCCAGGCCCAGCACGAGCTCGCCTTCGTAGCGGCTGCTGCCACCGGTGGCCGGGGCGCCGTGCATCGCGAAGTGGCCGTCGCCCTGCAGCGGACGGCCACGCAGGCGGCCGCCGAAATCGGCGAGCCGGGCGCTGATCTCCAGCCCGCCATCGTCGCGGGTCGAGCCGGTGCTGGTGACACGGCCGTTGACCGCGCCCGCCCAGTCGGCGGCGAAATACCCCGGATCGAACCCGGCCAATGTCGCGTCCAGTTCCCAGCCCAGTGCCGGGGCCCAGGCCACGGCGCCGGTGGTGGCGAGGGTGCCGGTCGGCATCCGCACGTCCAGTGACTTGAGTTGCATGCGCTCGGCGTCGCCGCGGCCGTCGATCTGCAGCTGCGCCTGCTCGTCGCCACGCGCGAGGGTGGCGTTGCCGATCAGCGCCCAGGCCTGCAGCGTGCCGGCCAGGCCGAGGTCGGCATCGGCGCGGACGGTGGCGGTTGCCGCGGAAGCCGGGGCGGATACGTCACCGCCGCCCCATTGCAGGCCGCGCGCGTTGGTGGCAAAGCGGAACGTCGCATTCGCCGGGTCGGTGAAGTCGGCCTGGCCGCGCGCGGTCACGGTGCCGTCGAGCAGCTGCAGCCGGAGCGGGTCGAGCTGCAGCACCTGGTCGGCGATCTGCAGACGCGAGTTGAGGATTTCTGCGCTGAAATCGCCCTGGCGCATTTCGCCGCGCAGCCGGGCGTCCCCGCCGATGCCGTCGACGTGCAGTTGCAGGGCCAGCGGGGTGTCGGTCGGGGCCGCCGCGGGATCGGTCAGCAGGCCGACGTCCAGCGCTTCGGCGTTGGCGCGCAACCGCCATTGCGGCCGGTTGATGCCGACCATCACCGGCCCGGAAGCCGGGCTGGCCGCCACGATGACCGCATCCTTGCCGCGCAGCACCAGCGTCGCCCGCAACGGCCCGGGTGCGCGGCCGGCCACCGCGACATCCATCGCTTCCAGGTCGCCGATGGCGACGAAACCCAGCCGTGCCGGCGTGCGCCCGGGGGCGGCCGGCAGCACCGCGGTGGCGACCAGGTCGCTGCGGTAGTTGTCGCGCGGCCGGTAGTCGCCATGCACGGTGAAGCGGCCGCGGTCGCTGTCGACCACCATGTGCTCCACGTGCAGGCGGCCCGGGCCGGCGTCCAGCCCGCCCCGCAGGCGGCGGATGTCGATGGTCGGCACGCCGTCGCTGCTGACCCGGAAACCGTCGACCTGCACGTCGTCGGCCTGCAGCGCCAGCGGCGGCGCGATCTGCGGCAGCGAGTCGGGCCAGCGCGGCAGCTCGAACGGCTCGTCGCTGCTGGGCAGCTCCAACGTGGCGTTTTCGATCTGCAACGCGTCCAGCCGCAGGCGTCTGCCCAGCAGCGGCCGCAGCGCCGGGTCGAGGGTGACGCGCTGCGCGGTGAACACGATGGCGTCGTAGCGGAAGCGCACGTCGTGCATCGTCAACGGCCCGGACACCGGACCCTCGGCCTGCCGCCAGCTCAGGGTCGCGTTGGCGGGCAGGCGCGCCACGATCTGCGCGAGCAGGAAGTCGCGGCCGCCGATGCTCGCCACCAGCCACCAGGCGAGCACGACCAGCGCCACCGCGAGCGCGCCGCTCAGCAGCCCGCTGCGGATCGCCAGAACCCGCAGCCGTGCCTTGCGCAGGCGGCGCAGTTCGGCGATCCGCGCCTCGCGCTGTTCGGGCGTGAGATCGGGATCGATCTGTCGACGGCGCAGGATCCCCGCCACCGTCACAGGTCCGCGCCGACGCTGAGGTAGATCTGGAACGACGAGTCGGCGTCGTTGAGGCCGTGGCCGATGTCCAGCCGCAGCGGCCCGACCGGTGAGCGCCAGCGCACGCCGGCGCCGACGCCGGTGTGCCAGTCGGGTGTGGTGTCGAACGCGCTGCCGGTGTCGACAAACGCCGCCGCGCCCCAGCTCGGGGTGAAGTAGTGCTCGTACTCGATGCTGCCGGTGGCGACGTTCTTGGCGCCCAGCGCATACAGCTTGCCGTCGCTGCCCTGCACGCGCGGACCGACCTCGCGCCAGCCGTAGCCGCGGATGCTGCGGTCGCCGCCGGCGAAGAAGCGCAGGCTCGGCGGCATCGCGACCAGCTCGTCGGTGAAGGTGTGACCGAGCTCGCCGCGCGCGATCAGGCGGCTGTTCGCGCCCAGTCCGCGGTACCAGCTGGCGGTCGCCCGGGCCTGGGCGAAGCTGGCGTCGCTGCCCACGCCTTCCAGACCGCCGCGCAGCATCAGGGTGCCGGCGCGGCCGTTGCGCGGGAAGATCAGGTCGTCGGCATCGGTGTATTCGGCCCGCAGCGAGGGGTAGGAAAACGTCGCGTAGCGGTAGGCCGGCCCGGTGGTGGCGTCACCGTCGTCATCGGCCAGGTACGACCAGCGCTCGCGCAGCGCGTGCAGCGAGGCGATCACGTTGAGGTGCCGGTTGATGTGGCCGTTGCGGCTGCCCACGAACTCGATCCGGCGGTTGTCCATGTAGTCGGTCTGCTCGTCGGCGACCTGGGCGCTGATCGTGTACCAGCCGTCGGCCCAGGCAAACGCCGGGATGCGGTACTGCGTGGTCAGGGTCTTGCGCCGCTGAGCGTAGTCCAGCTGCGCCAGCGCCTTGTGGCCGCGGTCGTTGACGTAGCGGCGCTCCAGCCCCAGCCGTACGCCGGGGCCGCTGTCGGTGCCATAGCTCAGGCCGGCGCTGTAGATGCTGCGCTTGGCCGGCACCAGCAGCACGTTGACCGGCACCTGGCCGTCGATGGCCTGGTCGGGTTGCGGGTTGATGACCACCGAGGAGAAGTAATCCAGCCGCGCCAGCGACTCGCGCAACCGGTCCAGCTTGCCCTGGTGGTAGTAGCTGCCGGTGTCCCAGTACACCAGCTTGTCCAGCACCGACCCGCGCAGGATCGCGTTGGGCGTCTGTTCGAACGTGGTCGGGCCCATGTCGTAACGCGGGCCGCTGGTCCAGACCAGGTCGATGTCGGCGGCGTGCTCGGCGCGGGTGACCTCGACCCGGCGGCTGGCGAAGTCGGCATCGAAATAACCCCGCTGGGCCAGTCGCCGGCTGATCCGGGTCTTGCTGGCCTCGTACAGCGGATGCTCGAAGACCTCGCCGGATCGCGGCCTGAAACCGGCGAGATCCTCGCGCAGGTAGCGGTCGCGCCCGCCGACGCCTTCGATCGCGACGTGTTCGCGCCGGACCCGCACCGGCTCGCCGGGATCGACCGTGATGGTGACCGTGGAGTCGGCATTGCTGTCGCGGTCACGCTCCACGCTGATCGTCGGCGAGTAGTAGCCGAACGGTCCCAGCGCCTCACGGGTTTCCTGTTCCGCCTCGCGCACCAGGTAGGCCAGCCGCCGCCCCGACAGGTCCTTGCCGAGCACGTCGACCAGCGTCACCGCGCTGCGCACGTTGTCGGTCATCGCCTCGTCCAGGCCGAGGATGTCGACCCTCTCCACCTTCGCCGCGTGCACCGCGCCGCTGGCAAACAGGCACAACGCGGCGGCGGGCAGGGCGAGGGAGGGCAGGCGCATGCGCGCAAGGATACCGGCTGGGCGTCAAGGACCGATTAACGCGATTGGATGGCGCGCAGGCAGGCTTGGAGGCAGTAGTGCCATGGCTTGCCCGGCGTTCCTGGGTAGGAGCGACGTCGGTCGCGACCTGTACATCGCCACCAGCCCCCGACATGTCCCGGTGCCTGCGCCCCTCACCGCTACGCCATGCCCTCGTTGATGGAAGCCCGGCGCATTCGCGACTGACGTCGCTCCTACCAAAGCACTCGCGGCTTCCGGGGATGTGCCCGGTACCGCGCTCCGGCCATTCCGGAACGCGGATGCGGTCGATCAGTGGATGGGGTCGATCAGGCCGACAGGTGCTCGATCGCGGCGGCGCTGCCGAGGCGGTCGCTGAGCCGCTTGAGCAGCGCGAGCCGGTTGTTGCGCACCTGCGCGTCGTCGGCGTTGACCATCACCTGTTCGAAGAACGCATCGACCTGTGGCCGCAGCCGCGCCAGCCGGCCCAGCACCGCGACATAGTCGCGCTGCGCCAGCAACGGGTCGGTGTCGGCGATCGCGGCGTCCACGGCCTCGGCCAGTTCGCGCTCGGCCGGCTCGGCGAACAGCGCCGCGTCGATGCGCTCCGGCACCGCGCCATCGACTTTCCGCAGGATGTTGCGGCTGCGCTTGTTCGCCGCCGCCAGCGCTTCGGCCTCGGGCAGTTTCGCGAACTCGCCGATCGCCTTGAGGCGCTGGTCGAAGTCGGGCAACGAGTCGTGGGCGACGTGCATCACCGCCTCGAACTGCGGCGCCGAGATGCCGCGGTCGGCGTAATAGCCGCGCAGGCGGTCGTAGACGAAGGCGGTGATGTCGAAGCTGCCGATGTCGGGATGCTGGACCGGCTGCGCGGCGTGTGCGCGTTCCACCAGTGCATGCAGCAGCAGGTCGTGGTCGCCTTCGAGCAATGTGCGCGCCAGCCCGAGCGCATGCCGGCGCAGCGCGAACGGGTCCTTGTTGCCGGTCGGCTTGAGACCCGCCGCGAAACCGCCCGCCAGCGTGTCCAGCCGCTCGGCGATCGCCAGCACCTGGCCGAGTTTGGAGGGTGCGATCGCATCGCCGGAGAAGCGCGGCATGTAGGCCTCGTCGATCGCGTGGGCGACCTCGACCGGTTCGTTCTCGACCGCCGCGTAGTAGCGGCCGGCGATGCCCTGCAATTCCGGGAACTCGCCGACCAGACGCGACTGCAGATCGGCCTTGGACAGCTCGGCGGCGCGCCGGGCGAGGGCGGGGCCGACTCCGACTTCGCCGGCGATCGATCCGGCCAGCGCCATCACGCGCTGCACCTTGTCGGCGAGGGTGCCGAGTTTGGCCTGGTAGGTCACGTTGCGCAGGCCGTCATTCATCGACGCCAGCCCCTGCTTCATGTCCTCCACGAAGAAGAACCTGGCGTCGCTGAAGCGCGGCCGGATCACCCGCTCATAGCCCTTGCGGACTTCGGCTTCGTCCTTGCTCTCGATGTTGGCGATGCCGATGAAGTGCTCGCTGAGCCGGCCCTCGTTATCCAGCACCGGGAAGAATTTCTGGTTGGTCTCCATCGTCGCGATCAGCGCCTCGGCCGGGATCGCGAGGAACCCGGATTCGAACCCGCAGGTGACCGCGCTGGGCCACTCGGTCAGGCCGTTGACCTCTTCCAGGATGCCCGCATCGATCCGCGCCACCCCGCCGCAGGCGGTCGCGGCCGCCTCGACCTGGCGCACGATGCTTTCACGGCGCTCGTCGGCATCGACCAGCACCTTCGCGCCGCGCAGCGACTCCACGTAATCGGCGGGGGTGCTGAACCAGACCGGCTTGTCGTGCATGAAGCGGTGGCCGCGGCTCATGCGGTCGCTGCGCACGCCCAGCAGCCCGACATCGACCACGTCGCTGCCCAGCAGCACCACCAGCCAGTGCACCGGCCGGGCGAAGCTGTAGTCGTGGCTGCCCCAGCGCATCGGCTTGGGGATCGGCATCGCCGCCAGTGCTTCGGCCAGGATGTCGCCCAGCAGGTCGGCGGTTTTCGCGCCCGCCTTGACCGAGCGGTGCACGAAGCGCTCGCCCTTGTTGTCGGTGGTTTTTTCCAGCGCGGTCCAGTCGACCCCGGCCTTGGCGGCGAAACCCTGCAGCGCGCGGGTCGGCTGGCCGTCGGCGTCCAGCGCGATGTTGAGGTACGGGCCCAGCACCTCGGACGCCTGTTCGGGTTGTTCGGTGGCCACGCCCGGCAGCAGCACCGCCAGCCGGCGCGGGGTGTACAGCGGCTTCGCCTCGTCGCGCTCGAAGGCGATCCCGCGCTTGACCAGGCCGTCGATCACACCGTCGAAGAACGCCCGCGCGAGCCCGGCCAGCGCCTTGACCGGCAGTTCCTCGGTTCCCAGTTCGATCAACAGCGGTTGCATTGGCAGGTCCGCCTTGTCCGGCATCGTGTTGTTGGACATCACACGGTCTCCTTGTCGGCCGGCTGGACGGTTGCGTTCCTCAACCCCGGAAACCCCAGCTTCTCGCGCTGGGCGAAATACGCCTCGGCCACGGCCTGGGAGATTTTGCGCACGCGCAGGATGTAGCGCTGGCGTTCGGTGACGCTGATCGCGCGGCGCGCGTCGAGCATGTTGAAGCTGTGGCTGGCCTTCATCACCTGCTCGTAGGCCGGCAGCGGCAGGTCGAACCCGACCAGCGCCAGCGCCTCCGCCTCGCACTCGTCGAAGCGCCGGAACAACACCTCCACGTCGGCGTGCTCGAAGTTGTAGGTGCTCTGCTCGACCTCGTTCTGGTGGTAGACGTCGCGGTAGGTCACCGGGTGGCCGTCCGGGCCGTGCGTCCAGACCAGATCGAACACGTTGTCCACGCCCTGCAGGTACATGCACAGGCGCTCCAGACCGTAGGTGATCTCGCCCAGCACCGGCCGGCACTCCATCCCGCCGGCCTGCTGGAACCAGGTGAACTGGGTCACCTCCATGCCGTTGAGCCAGACTTCCCAGCCCAGTCCCCAGGCGCCCAGCGTCGGCGACTCCCAGTTGTCCTCGACCAGCCGCAGGTCATGCACCAGCGGGTCGACGCCGAGCGCCTTGAGCGAATCGAAGTACAGCTCGACGATGTTGTCGGGCGAGGGCTTCATCGCGACCTGGTACTGGTAGTAGCGCTGCAGCCGGTTGGGGTTGTCGCCGTAGCGGCCGTCGGCGGGGCGGCGGCAGGGCTGCACGTAGGCGGCGTTCCACGGCTCCGGCCCGAGCGCGCGCAGGAAGGTGGCCGGGTGGAAGGTGCCGGCACCGACTTCCAGATCGAGCGGCTGGATCAGCACGCAACCCTGCTGCGCCCAGAACGTATTCAGGCGCTGGATGAGTTGCTGGAAGGTCGGAGGCGACAGGGCGCTGGCGTCAGGCTGCGGCATGCTTGAAGGGCCGTGGGGCAAAGCACGCTAGTATACGGCCGGCTTCGCCGGGGCTGTTTTCCGCCCTCGTTCGCCGCTCCTTTCGACTCTAATCTGGACGCCTGATTCTGTGACTGCCCCTTTCCTGATCATCGAAACCGGCCAACCGGTCGCTTCGATGCGCCGCCATGGCGGATTTCCCCACTGGATCCGCGTTGCCAGCGGCCTGCCGCGCGACGGTGCGGTGGTGATCAATGTCGAGGCCGGCGACGCGCTGCCATCGCGGGAAGGGTTTGCCGGCGCGATCGTGAGCGGTTCGGGTGCGATGGTGACCGACCGGCTGGACTGGAGCGAGGCCACCGCGGCCTGGCTGGCGGAAGCGGCCGCGGCCGGCTTCCCGCTGTTCGGCATCTGCTACGGCCATCAGCTGCTGGCCCAGGCGCTGGGTGGCGAGGTCGGCTACAACCCGGCCGGGCGCGAGATGGGCACGATCGGGATCGAGCTGCTGCCGGCCGCGAGACAGGACGCCCTGTTCGGACCGCTGCCGGCCACCATGCCGGTGCAGCTGACCCATCGGCAGAGCGTGTTGCGGGTGCCGGAAGGCGCGACCGTGCTGGCGCGCTCGGCGGCCGATGCGTGCCAGGCGTTCCGCTGGGGCGAGCATGTCTGGGGCGTGCAGTTCCACCCCGAGTTCAGTACCACCCACATGCGCGGCTACATCCAGGCGCGCAAGATTGCGTTGCAGCGCGAAGGGCAGGATCCGCAGGCGATGCTGGCCGCGGTTGCCGCCACTCCGGACGGCCGGCGCGTGCTGCGCCGGTTCGTCCATTACGCCACCCGGCAGTCGCGGACGCGCGGTTGACTGCCCGGTCGAGCCGCGCCCGGTTGAGCCGTGTGATCGCGTTGCTTTGATCGAGCCATGTGATTGAATTGCCCGGCTGCGCTGTCGCCTGCAGTCGGCCATCATCGATGCAACAAGCACTGCCGTTACGGTCGGCAGTGACCCGAGGCAGGAAAGGAACGACATGAAGGATATTCGCAAGGTTCCACCGGGTGCCGGCGCGGAGTGGCTGCTGGGCGGCGTGGCATTGCTGCGCAAGGCGCCGCTGACCCTCGGCCTGCTCGGCCTGATCTGGGGCGGGCTGTCGACGCTGGCTTCGTTGACCGGCCAGGCCTGGCTGAGCCTGCTGCTCGGGTTCGCGGGGCCGATCCTGTTCGGCGGCATCATCTACGCCGCGCGCGAAGTCGACCAGGGCCGCCATGCCTCGCCGGCCCAGCTGCTGCAGGGCCTGCACGACGGCAAGGCGACGCGCCTGCTGGCGATGCTGTTGCCCCAGATCGTCGCCCTGGTGGTGCTGGTGGTGCTGCTGGTGGTGATGGTCGGTCCGCAGCAACTGGAGCGGATCGCCGCGGTCATGGTGGAGCTGCAGACCAACCCCGATCCGACGCTGGTGGAATCGTTGCCGGTCGGGCGGCTGTTCGGCTGGATGGTCGCGGCGCTGGTGATCGGCGTGGTCGCCGGATTCTTCACCTTCATCGCGATTCCCGAGGTCATGTTCACCGACCGCGGCGCGTTCGCGGCGATGGGCATGAGCCTGCGGGCCTGCCTGCGCAACCTGGGCGCGCTGATCGTGCTGCTGGTGCTGATGGTGATCGCGATGATCGCCTTCAGCCTGGCGTTGCAGCTGGTCGGGATGCTGCTGACGTTCCTGGTCGGCGCGCAGGCGTCGATGTTCGCGGTCCAGGTGTTGCTGATGGCGGTGCTGCTGCCGGTCATGAGCGGCGCGGCGTATCTGGGATGGCGGCAGATGACCGGCGACGCGCCGGCGGCGCCGGTGGTGTCGGCAGGCGGTTTCGAGGCCTGACCGGCGCGGATCGTGGCGGCGGTTCTCGGGGGAGGACGGCCGTCATGCGGGGGAGCGCGTCGGCGGGGTGCCGGCGCGGTGGAAACGGAACAAACCACACAACAACCAACAGGGGAGACAGGGAATGACGACACGTGCGATGGGACCCATGGCCGGCATCGGCTGGCTGACACGGGCGCTCAATCTGGGGCGCAACAACCCGAAGGCGATTTTTGGCGGCGTGGCATTGCTGACGCTCACGATGCTGGTCGCGGCTGTTGCCGGCGCGATGCTGCAGGCCGGCATCGTCATGGTGCTGGGCAACAGCATCAGCGCGATGGTTGCCGGCATGGCCGTGATGATGGTGGTGGTTGTGGTGCTGATGGCGATGCTGCTGGTCGGCTTCCTGCGCCTGATCGACGCGGTGGAAAGCGGCCGGCCGGCGCGCGCACTGGGGGTGTTCGCCGGCTTCGGTGATCTGGCGGCCTCGCTGCGCACGATCGGTTTCTTCGTGTTGCTGGCGATCGTGCAGAACCTGCTGCTGCTCGGCCTGCTGAGCGTGCTGGCCAGCGACGTGATCGGCTGGTACGTCCAGGCGATGCAGGCGTCGATGGCCGGTGGCGCGCCGCCGGAGCTGACCTCCCTGCCCAACGGCCTGGGCATCGCCAGCGTGTTGATGCTGGTGATCGGGCTGGTGTTCTACGGCGTGCAGGCGGTGGGGTTGTGCCAGATCGCGCTGCGCGGGCGCGGCGTGTTCGGCGCGATGGCGGACGGCTTTGCCGGCGCGGTGAAGAACCTGCTGCCGCTGCTGGTGTTCGTGCTGGCCTGCCTGGTGGCGATGGTGGTGCTGGCGATCGCGGTGTTCCTGCTCGCGATGCTGATCGGCCTGATCGGCAAGTTCGTCGGCGTGTGGCTGGCCATCGTGCTGGCGGTGCCGCTGTATTTCGCCGCGATGCTGGCGATGTACGCGGTGATGTTCGGCGCCATGTACCACCTGTGGCGCGACGTCTGCGACGGCGGCAGCCGCGATGAAGCTGTCATGGCCGAGGCGCTCACCGCCTGATCGGATGTGGCTGTCCGGGGCCGGGGCCGCTGGTTCCGGCCCCGGTGTGGAAGCGGCCGCCGGAGATCGGGCAATTTCCGGCCCGGAGCTGGCTCCCTGCCGTCGCTGCGGTTCCACTGCTCTAGCCTGCTCAACTCAGGCGTCAGGCCTCACAGGAGGAATTCCCGATGCTCAAGGAAGTTGGTGGCGTCTGCATTCAGCCCAGACATCGGGCGTCTTGTCACTGCGGTTCAGTGGAATTGAAGCTCGAATTACCGGACGGCATCGTCGACCCGCGCCGCTGTGACTGTTCCCTCTGCCGGCGCAAAGGCGCGGTTGTCGCTTCAGTGCCCTTGAGCGGCATCCGCGTTGTCAAAGGCGGGGAGTGTCTGAGGCTTTACCAGTTCAATACGCACTCCGCAAAGCACTATTTTTGTGCCAACTGCGGCATCTACACGCATCATCAGCGCCGCTCCCATCCAGACCAGTACGGCTACAACGTTGGCTGCCTGGAGGGCGTCAATCCATTTGCTATACCCGATGTTCCAACCAATGACGGCATCAACCATCCGGCAGATCGACTTGGGGTCTGACGGTTGACTCAAGCCGACGCCGCTTCGCGGTGTGGACTCACTCAAGCATCAAGCAGCAGTCGGGGAATCGATCGTGGGGCTGCAACAGCTTGGAAAGTGGAAGGCACTTTGCATGTTCCGTGGCGGCGTGCACTACGGCACCCTCAGAACAGCGCCTGCTCCAGCGCGATGCGCATCACGGTCATCGCGGACGTGACGCCCCAGACGGTCAGCGTGAGTGCGCCGATGCCGAGTGCCCCCAGCCAGGTCCGGGCCCAGATCGGCAGGCCTGCGTCGGTGTCGCCGGTTGCCATCGGCCCGGATTTCACCACCCGTGTCGCGCTGAGGCGGTCGTGCAGGGCCAGGCGTTGCGGCTCGATCGTCGCCATGAGGTGACCGATATTCAGCGTGGCCCAGGACAGGCTGCCCGCAAGGTGGCGGGCGAGGGCGCGGCCCGGCGTCAACGCGTGGCCGGTCGGGTCGACCACCCGCAGGCCCAGCAGTCGCTGGCCCGGCGTTGCCTGCCGGCGCGAGCTTTCGCAGGCGACGTGGTAAGCGCCGCTGAGCAGGGCAAACGCCAGCAGCAGCGGCCATGTCGCCGACCACAGGGTCGATTGCAGGTCCACGCTCGCCTCGTGCAGCGCGGGATTGTGCAGCAGGGCAGCGGCCAGTTGCGGTACCGGAACGACGTCGACGATCGCGTCGGCGATGGCCTGGCCGGCGGTCTGCAGCAGCGCCGTCGTCTGCGACGGAAGTGCCTGCGCGGGCGCTGACATGAACGGCCAAGCCACGGCAGCAGCCAGCGGCGCGATCATTGCGGCATCCAGCGACCAGGCGACGCTGCGTTGCCAGAAGCCGGCGGGGTGGAGCGGAACGGCCGCTGCCATGTCATGCCCGCGGCTTGGTCGAGGACTCGTCGGCCGTCTGCGGCACCAGCCAGCGCGCGGCGAGGATGCCGACCTCGTACAGCGCGCACATCGGGATCGCCAGCATCAGCTGGGAGACGACATCCGGCGGCGTGATCACGGCCGCGACGATGAAGATGCCGACCACCGCATAGCCGCGCGACTCCTTGAGCTGGTCCGGGGTGACCCAGCCCAGCAGCGCGGCGATCACCAGCGCCACCGGCAGCTCGAAGCTGGCGCCGAAGGCGAAAAAGATCACCAGCACGAAATCGAGGTAGGCGGTGATGTCGGTCATCATCGCCACGCCCTCGGGCGCGATTTTGGTCAGGAAGCCGAACACGGCCGGCAGCACGAGGAAGAACGCGAACGCGCAGCCGGCATAGAACAGCGTCACCGCCGAGACCAGCAACGGCATCGCCAGCCGTTTCTCGCGCTGGTACAGGCCCGGTGCCACGAACGCCCAAGCCTGATACAGCAACCACGGCATCGAGATCATCAGGGCAGCGAAGAAGGCGAGTTTGACCGGCGCGAAGAACGGGCTGGCGACCTCGACCGCGATCAGCTGCCCGCCGGGCGGGAGCTTGGCCAGCAGCGGAGCGGCCAGTGCGGCATACAGTTTGTTGCCGAACGGCAGTATCACCAGCAGCACCGCGATCAGCCCGGCCACGCCGCGCAGCAGGCGCGACCGCAGCTCGATCAGGTGGTCGAGCAGGCGCGGCGTGGCCGCATCGTCGGCAGGGTCGGAATGTGGCGTGCTCATGCGAACGCGCTCATGGACGCGACCAGGACGGGGGCGGGCGTTTGACGGGTTCCGCCGGGCCTGCATCGGACTGCGAAGGGTCCGGTGTCCCAGCCGCCGGTGTGCGGTCGGTGGGTTCGCCGGAGCGCGGATCGGAATGCTCGGGGTCGAGGTCGATTGCGCCGCTGGAGCCGGTGTCGTCGTCCACCGTCGGCTTTGACGGGACCGGTTCGGGCGAATCCGGGGCGGCGGGTTCCGGCGCGGCGTGTTCCGGGGCGGTGCGTGCCTGCATCACGTCATGCTCGATCTGCCGGCGCCCGCGCTCGAATTGCTGCTGCAGGTCGTGGCCCTGCGCCTGCATCTGCTCCTGCACGTCGCGCAACTCGTCGCGGGTGCGTTGCAGGCTGCGCTTGAGCTCGTCGTCGGCCAGTTCGCTTTCCAGCTCGGACTTCACTGAATACCACTGCGCGCGCGCGCGCCGCACCCACAGCCCGGCGAAGCGCGCGGCGCGGGGCAGGCGTTCGGGGCCGAGCACCAGCAGGGCCACGATCGCGATCACCAACAGCTCGGAGAAACCGATGTCGAACATGCCGGCAGCCGGAACCGGGTCAGGGAGCGAGGATCAGGAGCGCAACGGCCGCGCGATCAGCGCGGCGTGTGCTCGTCGTCGCGCACGTCACTGTGGTTGCGCGAGGTGCTGTCGTTGCGGGTCGTCTCATCCGGCAGCCGCGCCGCGGGCTTGCCGTCGTCCGGCTTGTCCTCGTCGTGGATGCCCTGCTTGAAGCCCTTGACCGCTTCGCCCAGGTCCTTGCCGACGTTTTTCAGGCGCTTGGTGCCGAACACCAGAACCACGATCACCAGCACGACCAGCCAGTGCCAAATACTGAAACCGCCCATCGAAATGCCCACCGAAATCCAGGATGCCGAGAATACCCCAAGCGCGCATCGCCGTTGGTGCTGGCGGCCGGCCCGGCCTTCAGCCGGTTCCGCGGGACCGGTGGGCTGCGGCTTGGCGGATCACAGCGGCAGCGGCTCGGTCCGGATCTCCGGGACGGTCGGGATGTCGACGGTTTCAAACGGCTGTGGCTGGTTGGCTGGAGCGTTGACTGGAGCGTTGAGCGGCTGGTTGAGCGGCTGGGTGTCCGCCTGACCCTGCGGATACTGTGCCGGCGCCGCTGGGGTCGCGGTTTGCGGCGCTGCCGGGCGCGAACTGCTGTGGCCGCGGGCGGCGCGCGCGGTGGCGGTGGCTTCCTCCAGCTGGTCGCGGAAGCTCACCACCGCATCGGATGCGCGCTGGCCGGCACGGCCCTCGAAGATCATCCGCGGCGTGGTGCCCGGGCCGTACACGGCCTGGTTGGCGGCGTCGTCGATGCTCAGTACCGCGCCGTCCAGGGCGACGCCGGCGAACAGTCCGCGCGCGCGCGACCACGACCAGATCTCCGCCTTCAACTGGCCGTCGGTGGCCAGCCCGGTGGTGCGGCCGACCGGACCGGCAGCGACGCTGGCGTCCGCGCCGAGGGTGATCTTGCCGTTGACGATCGAATCCAGCCCGCGCTGGCTGGTGAACACCAGCACCACGTCGGAGGACTGCACACCGGCCTGGAAGCCGATGCTCGCGCCGGTCAGCTTGACGAACGAGGGGTTCGACCAGGTGCCTTCGGGTGTCTTCACCGAGACCAGCCCGTGGCCGCGGCGTCCACCCAGGACCAGGCCGATCTTGAGCGTGTCGGGTACGACCACGATCGCCTTGGCTTCATCGAACAGGATGTCGGGGATGCTCGATTCGGGGATCGCCTGGATGTCGGTCAGTACGCGCAGCGCGTTGCGCGCGCGCTCGTCCTCGGTGACCCCGGCCACGGCGGGGGCGGCCAGCCCGAGGGCGAGCAGGACAACGGCGATGCGGGGCAGGATCGGCATGGGGGACTCCGGAAAGTGGATGCAGATGGAGGCGGGCGATGGCCCGGTGCACGGGAATCGACCGCGGGGCATGGGTGAAGTTCACGGTGAAGCTCACGCCGATGCAAGCGTCCAAGCTAGTCAGGCAGCGATGAATCGTGTGGGAACTGCGGCCAACTGGCATCCTAGCCGGATGATTCCTAGTCCGCTTCCTTCCTCCGACCGCCATTCCGACACCGCGGTGGTACTGGTCAACCTGGGCACGCCGGATGCGCCCACCGCGCCGGCGGTGCGCCGTTACCTGGGTGAATTCCTCGGCGATCGCCGGGTGGTGTCGTTGCCGCGCTGGTTTTGGCTGCCGCTGCTGCACGGGGTGATCCTGCCGCTGCGTGCGCCCAAGGTCGCGCCCAAGTACGCCAGCATCTGGATGCCCGATGGCTCGCCGCTGGCGGTCTACACCCGTCGTCTGGCCGAGGCGGTGCAAGGCGAGTTGCCCGGCGTGCGGGTGGTCGACGCGATGCGCTACGGCGCGCCGTCGCTGGCGGACGCGCTGGAGCAGCTGCGCGCCGATGGCGTGGCCCGGGTGCTCGCCTTGCCGCTGTATCCGCAGTACTCCACCACCACCACGGCCGCGGTCGGCGATGTGCTGGCACGCGCGACCGGCTGCCAGGTGCGCATGGTCGAGGACTACCACGTCGATCCCGGCTGGGTGGATGCGATCGCCGGTTCGATCCGCAGCCACCGCAGCGTGCACGGGGCCGGCGGGCACCTGGTGTTCTCGTTCCACGGCCTGCCGCAGCGCGTGGTCGATGCCGGCGATCCCTACCAGCGCCAGTGCCAGGCCGGCGCGCAGGCGATCGCGACCGCGCTGGGACTGGACGACGGCGACTGGACGGTCAGCTACCAGTCGCGCTTCGGTCGCGAGCGCTGGCTCGAGCCCGCCACCGCCACCACCCTGACCGCGCTGGCCGGACGCGGCGTGCAGGACATCGACATCATCGCGCCGGGCTTCGCCGCCGACTGCCTGGAAACGCTGGAGGAGATCGCGATGATGCTGGCCGAGGATGTCGCCGCGCTCGGTTCGCGCCTGCGTTATATCCCCTGCCTCAACGACAGCCCCGCCCACGCCCTGGCGCTGGCGGCGATCGCGCGACGCGAATTGGCGGGCTGGGTTTGAAGGGCAAGCCCATGAAAGGCATGCGCGAGTTCAACATCGACACCCGCATGGGCGCGATGGCCGGGCTGCGCGTTGACGCGCCGGACGCGCCGCGGGTGCTGGCCCTGCACGGCTGGCTGGACAATGCCGCCAGCTTTCTGCCGCTGCAGCCTTATCTGGGCGGGATCGAACTGGTCGCGCTGGACATGCCCGGCCACGGTGCCAGCGCGCACCTGCCGGAGACCGCCGAATACACCGTGGTCAACACCGCCCGGACGATCTTCGCCGCCGCCGATGCACTGGGCTGGCAGCGTTTTTCCCTGCTCGGCCACTCCCTCGGCGGCGCGGTCGCCAGCGTGATGGCGGCCGCGGCGCCGGAGCGGATCGAGCGCCTGGGCGTGATCGAATCGCTGGGCGCGCTGTCCCGCGAACAGGGCCACAACGTGACCAGCCTGCGCGAGGCGTTCGCGGGGCTCGAGGCGGAGCCGCAACGGCCTCTGCGCGTGTTCCCCGATCCGGCCGCCGCCGTGCGCGCGCGGGTCCGCGCCGGCGGCATCGGCGAGGCCGCGGCCCGGCTGCTGGTCGAGCGGGGCCTGGCGCCGGCCCGTGGCGAGGACGGCCCACGCGGCTTCAGCTGGCGCAGCGACCCGCGCCTGACCCGGCCCACCGCGATCCGCATGAGCGAGGAGCAGGTGCGCGAGCTGCTGGCCGCGATCGAATGCCCGGTCCGGGTGATCTACGCCGAGCCGGCGCAGGTCTATTTTCCCGAGGCGCAGCGGCGCGCGCGTTTCGATTGCCTGCGCGACGGCCAACTGGTCGTGCTGCCCGGCGGCCATCACCTGCACATGGAAGCGCCGGCGGAGGTTGCCGCGGCGCTGGCCGGCTTCTTCGACGGACGCTGAATCCGGTTACGGCGGCCGGGTCGCCAATGGCAGGCTGAGCTGCGCCTGCTCGCCCGCAGGCCGGCGCAGGGCCTGTCGCTCCGATGGCTTTACCCGTTGATCTGCGGATCCAGCAAGGCCCGCAACGACGCCTTCAACTGCCGGCCGTGCGTGTGGAAGTACGCGCGTTCCCCGCGCCAGTGCGGGCAACGCGCCTCCACCTCGGCCCAGAACGCGGCCGAATGGTTGGGCTGGATCAGGTGGCACAACTCGTGGACCAGCACGTACTCGAACGCCGACGGCCGGGCCAGGATCAGCGACAGGTCCAGCGCCACCGTGCCGTCGGGGGACAGCGAACCCCATTGCGAGGACATCTGCCGGAACCGGAACAGGCGCGGCGCGCGCGGCAGCGCCGGCAGGTAGCGCGGCAGCCACCGGCCGATGTCGGCCCGCGCCTGGCCTTCGTAGAAGTCATGCAGCGCCCGTGCGATGGCGGTAGGGCCGGCCCGGGCCGGTAGCTGGAACACCAGGCCGGCGGTATCGCCAGCTTCCTCCGCCTGCAGCCGGGCATGACGACCGGATTGCCAGCGCAAGGGCACGGTCGCGCCGCGCAAGGGCAGCGTGGCGGATTCGAAGCCGCGAAGCGCGGGCTGCGCATCCAGCGCGTGGCGGTCGATCTGCGCCTGCAGCCAGTCCCGGTGCTCGTGGGCGAACCGCTCGCCGCTCGCCGCGCTGGTGCGCAGCGGCAAGGTCAAGCGCGCACCACGCTCGTCCACCGACAGCTTGATCCGCCGTGCGCGGGCGTTGCGCACGCGTTGCACCCGCACGACCCGGCCGTCGTCCAGCACCAGCTCGAACGCATCGCGTTCGGTCGATGGCGGCTTGGCGCTCAGCAGGCGGAACGGATTGCGCATGGATCGACGCACGCAGGGAAGGAGTGGTTGTGCATTGTCGTCCACGTGCCCGCCTTGCCACGCCGGTCCGGGTGGGTGCGGTTCAGCGTGATCCCGGCGATCGGCTACTCGGCCTTGCTGAGCTTGAACGCCGATTCCAGCACCGAGAACAGCCGCTTCACCTCGCCGCTCATCAGCGCGAAGCGGGCGTCGAGTTCGGCGCGCACGTCGTCGCTGTCGGTGGATTCGAGCTGGTCGACCGCGCCGTCGAGCAGCTTGAACTTGCGCACCACCAGGTCCTCGCCGAGCACGAACGACACGTGGTCGTCGAGGTTCAGCGCCAGGCGCGTGACCTGCTTGCCGGTCTCCAGGTGCTTGGCGATCTCGTCGTTGTCCAGCTCCATGCGCTGCACCTTGACCACCGCGCCCTGGTCGACCGGATCGCGCAGTTCGCATTCGTCGCCGATGGTCAGTCCCTCGGGCAGCGGCTCGCCGGCGACCCAGCCGGTGAGGATCGAGCGCGGCGCAATCTCGGCATTCAGCGGCAGCGCCGGGAAGCTGCCCAGCGCGCGGCGGATCTCGCTGCAGAAGTTTTCCGCGCTCTTGCGGCTGGAGCTGTCGATCACCACGATGCCGTGCTCCAGGTCGAGCAGGGCGTCGGTGCGGCTGGGTTTGACGAACGCGCGCGGCAGCAGCTCGGTGATCAGCTCGTCCTTGAGTCGCTTGCGGGTGCGCCCGCCGGGCTTGCGGCCTTCCTTCTGTTCGATCTCCTCGAGTTTGCGCGCCAGCATGTCGTTGACCACCGCGCCCGGCAGCAGCCGGTCCTCGCCGCCGACGGTCAGCCACAGCGCATCGCCGAGCCGGTGCGACAGCTCTTCGGCATCGCGGCCGAACGGCGACACGAAACCGCGCGAGGACAGCTCCAGCACGCCGACGGGTTTGAGCTGGCATTCCTGCAGGCCGGCGTCGAGCGTGTCCAGGGCGGTGCTGGTGGGGAAGCGGAAGAAGGTCAGGTTGCGGAAGAACATTCGAAAATCCGGGACGGGCGCGCGACAGCGGGCCGGCCATTCTACCGGCCGCGGTGCAGCCTGCCGGGTCCAGCCTGCCGGGGCCCGCGGACCGTCCGGTACGGGCGCCACGCCGCCGCGCTATTCTGGCGGCATGACCGAAAGCGACGATCCCGCCGACATCGCCCGCCGCCTGGCCGAGTTGCGCCAGGAGCATCGTGAGCTCGACAGCCAGATCGAGCGCCTGTCGTGGCCGGAGCTGCCGCACAACGCGGACGAACTCACCCTGAAACGGCTGAAGAAACACCGGCTGTGGCTGAAGGACTGCATCGCCCGCCTGCAAAGCGCGCTGATCCCGGACGAGCCGGCGTAAGGCCGGGCCGGCCGGGCCTGCATCACCTTGCCTGCTCCGGCAGCCAGGAACCTGATGACACGTTGGCGCTGAATCCTCCGGCTTGATGAAGTGCAGCGCTCTGCAGGCGGTGCTGCCTTCACTCCGGTCGCCGGTAGCCACCGCTGACGCCATTGCGCGACAGCACCCATTGCCACAGCTGCAACTCGCGGGCGCGGAAGGCGCCGGCGCAGGACAGCAGGTAATAGCGCCATTTGCGATGGAACGTCTCGCCCAGATCGTGGGCAAACCGGGGCCAGGCGGCCTCGAAATTGGCGTGCCACGCCATCAGCGTGCGGTCGTAGTCGGCACCGAAGTTGTGCACGTCCTCGGCGATGAACAGGCCGTCGATCGCATCGCCGATCTGGCCGATCGAGGGCGTCTCGCCATTGGGAAAGATGTGCTTGTCGATCCAGCGGTCCGGGGTGGAATCGCGCTCGTTCTTGCCGATGGTGTGCAGCAGGAACAGGCCGTCATCGCCCAGGCAGCGCTCGGCGACCTCCATGTACTGGCGGTGGTTCTTGTGCCCGACGTGCTCGAACATGCCGACGCTGACGATGCGGTCGACCCGGCCGCCCAGGGCGTGCTCGTCGAGCTCGCGGTAGTCCTGCAGGCGGAACTCCAGCGGCAGCCCGGCGTAGCGCTCCTGCGCGTAGCGGGCCTGCTCCTTCGACACCGTCACCCCGATGCACTGCACGCCGTGGTGCTCGGCGGCGTAGCCCATGAAGCTGCCCCAGCCGCAACCGATGTCGAGCACCCGCATGCCCGGTTGCAGGCCGAGCTTGCGGCAGATCAGTTCCAGCTTGGCGACCTGGGCCGCCGCCAGCGTGCCGGCATTGCGCCAGTAGCCGCAGGAATAGGCCATGAGCGGGTCGAGCATCGCCTCGTAGAACGCATTGCCCAGGTCGTAATGCGCCTTGCCGACCTGCCAGGCGCGGGTGCGGCTCTGGCGGTTGAACATGCGTACCTGCAGGGCGTGCCAGGCGATCCGGGCCGGGTGCACCTCGCGGTCGAGGTGGGCGCGCAGCAGGCGGTCGAAAAACCCGTCGAGCTGGTCGCAGTCCCACGCGCCGGCCATGTAGGCCTCGCCGAGGCCGAGGTTGCCCTCCGCCAGCGCGCGTTCCAGCGCCGCCGGGTCGTGCAGCTGCATGTCCCAGGGACGGTCGCCGTTGATGCGGATGTCGGCCTTGCCGAGCAGGCCGGCGACCAGTTGCTGGGGCGCGGTCGACAGCGGCGGCGGCTGGTCGACCGGTGGAGTGGCGGGCTCGATGGTGCCGACAGCGGCGGCGGGCGATGGTTGGGCCATGGCGCGATCCTCGGACGGTGGTCGCGGGGTCGATCATGCCGGGTGGACGCATGCCGGGCGAACGCATGCAGGGCGGCGCTTGCGGCCGGTCCGCGACAGTTCCGGCGGCAGCGCCGTCCATGCTACCCCGCCGGCTGTGCGCCCGCAGCGGTCGCCTCAGTCGACCGGCAGCGCGTCGGGCTCGGGTCGCGCCGCTTCGGGACTGACCTTCTCGATGCTGTGGCGCAGTTCGCGGCCGAGGATGAACTTGGCGTCGCGGGCCCAGGCTTCCAGCGGCTGCTCGAACACCAGTTTGGCGTTTTCGTCGAGCCGCACCAGGCTCAGCTCGCGCAGTTTCTGGATGAAACCGCGGAACAGGGTCTTGTCGAAGAACTCCGGCGCGGCCGGCGCGTACAGCAGGCTCAGGCGCTGGGCGGCAAGCTGGCACAGACTTTCCAGCTGGCCGGTGGACAGGGTGCCGCTGCCGTTCTTCACCAGCACCGAGATGGTGATGTAGTAGCGCTCGAAGGCCTGCTGCAGCGAATGGCCGATCGCGCGCAGGCGGAACACCTCGTCGCTCTGGCCGGCATTGCGGGCTAGGATGCCGCCTTCCTCGGCATTGACGCGCTCCAGCAGACCTTCGCGCACGAAGATGTCGATGGTGGCGGTGAGGCGCTGCACGAACTCGTCCTCGCTCCACGGCAGGAACAGTTCGGTCTGCAGGAACGGGTACACGCTGCGGCCCAGCCGCAACACGCTTTCCTGCGCCATCCGGCGGTTGTTCTGGAAGCAGCAGGCGATCCACGACGCCGCGGTGAACAGGTGCAGCACGTTGTTGCGGAAGTAGCTCAGCAGCACCGACTGGTCGCCGCCGACCTGCAGCACGTCGCCCAGCGGGTGCGCGGTGCGGGTCAGCACGCCGATGTCCTCGCCGTGGGCGATGATCTGCGCCGGTGTGTGCGGGGTCACCGTGACCCGGTCGGAATACGGCAACTCGGCCAGCAGGGTCTTGCTCAGCCAGATCTGGGCCAGCAGGTCGCCCTCGCCCATCGCGTGCTTCGGGGTCGACAGCAGCGCCAGCGCGAGCAGGTTGATGGGGTTCACGTCGGCGGCGCGGTTGACGTTGACCTGGATGCGCTGGGCCAGCGAATCGACCGTGCCCGACAGCCAGGCCGGCTTCTCGTCGTCGCCGAGCGCCTTGCCTTCCCAGTCCGGCGCATGTTCGGCCAGCACGTCGTCAAGTTTGATCGGCTCGCCGAAATTGACCACCACCTGGCCGTAGTTGGAGCGCAGCACCTTCGGAATGCCGGTCAGCAATTGCCAGATCGACTCGCTCTCCTTCTGTTTGCCTGACAGCTCGTCCAGGTAGCTGTTGCCTTCCATCAGCTTCTCGTAACCGATGTACACCGGCTGGAACAGCACCGGCCGGGTCGGCTGGCGCAGGAACGCGCGCACCGTCATCGACACCATGCCGCCCTTGGGCGGCAGCAGTCGGCCGGTACGCGAGCGGCCGCCCTCGACGAAGTACTCGATCGAATAGCCGCCGGCGACCAGCTTGGCGACGTATTCGCTGAGCACGGTCGAATACAGCGCGCTGCCGCGGATGCTGCGGCGGATGAAGAACGCGCCGCCCTTGCGCAGCACGGTGCCGATGACCGGCAGGTTGAGGTTGATGCCGGCGACGATGTGCGGCGGCACGATGCCGCGGGTGTACAGCAGGTAGCTCAGCAGCAGGTAGTCCATGTGGCTGCGGTGGCAGGGCACGTAGATGACTTCATGGCCCGGCGCGGCCTGTTTGACCTTGTCCAGGTGATGGACCAGCACGCCGCGGTAGATCCGGTTCCAGACGAAGGTCAGCAGGAAGCTGGCCGAGCGCACCACCGGGTGCGAGTAGTCGGCGGCGATCTCGTAGGCGTAGCCGTGCGCCTTCTTCCAGGCGTCCGCGACGCTGGAGTTGTCGCGCCGGGCCTGGTCGGCGATGGCTTCCTTGACCGGCTCGGCGGCCAGTACCTTGTCGACCAGCAGGCGCCGGGTCGACAGGTCGGGACCGATCACCGCGGCGCGGATACGGCGGAAGTGGGTCCGCAGCACGCGCGAGAGCTTGCGCACCGTGCGTTCGGGCGGCAGGTCCTCGGCCACGATGCCGCGCAAACTGATCGGCGGCGCGAAGCGGACTGTGGTGGCGCGACCGTTGAGCAGGATCGCCAGCAGCCGGCGGAAGCGTCCGACCAAGGTCCAGTTTTCCGAGAACAGGACCGAGAACCAGCCACTGGTCTTGTCCGGCGCGCGGCCGACGAAGATCGATACCGGCACCAGTTGCACGTCCAGGGAGGCGTCCGCGCGGTGCGCGTCCAGCAGGCGCGCCAGCGAGCTGGAATGGCTTTTGGACGAGGGCAGCGGGGTGCCCAGTGAGTGCTGCAGCGGCCCCAGCGCGCTGGCGTTGCGCCGCGACAGCGCCACGTAGGCGCGCTTGCGGCCCAGCGGGTCACCCGGCAACGGCTGCAACGGGGACGGCAGGCCGCTGTCGAGGCAGGCCCGTTCGAGGATCAGCGCGTTGGACAGGCCGTAGTGCTCGATGACGTAGCACACCGGCTGGCCGACGAGTTGCGGTGCGTAACCGGCGGGATTGGCCGGCTCGACCGTCAGCGAAATCCAGGGCGCCAGCATCCGGCCCAGCAGCCGTGCCCACCAGGGCCGGCGTGGATTGCCGCTACCCGGTGGCCGGCCGGCCGGCCCGGTTCCGACGCCGTCGTCCGGGTGGCTTCCGGGAGGGTTGCTGTTTCCCAGGGTCGAGCCGGGCTCGAACGCCGCCGGGTTCTGGCCTGGCGGGATTGGATCGGGCGGGATTGCCGCGCCCCCGCCGGTGGGGGATTCCGCAGCGACACCGACCGTGGTGCCCGCAGCCGCCGTCGGCGCGCCCATGGCGGTGGTGTCGTCGGGCACGACGGGGGCCGGGCCGGACGCAGCAGGCTCCGTCGCACTGCTCCGGGGCGGCGCGGTATCACCAGGAAAGGGCAGGGGGGTCTGTTTGGGCATCGCCGTCATTATGCCGGTTCGCTTGCGCCGGGCCGCCGGATCACTCGACGCCGGGCTGGCTGGGCGGGTCGGCCGGCGTGCCGCGCCGGTGGCCTTCCACCTGCGCCTGGGCGTGGCGCAGCAGATCGGTCAGGTACCAGCGCCCTTCGCGCCGCTCCACCAGGACCTGCGCATCGATCCGGTGGCCGGCGAGGGTGTATTCCAGCGCCACCCGGGCCTGGTCGCCGGTCTGCTCGATCAGCCGGGCCTGCGCTCCGGCCAGGGCCTGGTCGATATCCAGGCCGTAGTCGGCCAGCACCAGCTTGAAGCGGGCGAAGAACGGCCCCAGCCGGGCCAGGCTGCGGACCATGCCGGCCTTTTGCAGTGCGTCCGGCCCGGCCAGTCCGGTCAGGCGGGCGGCGGCAACCAGTTGCGGCACCGCGGCCTTCGCCCGCGCCGTCTCGCCCAGCGGGGCCTGCTGGCCCCAGGCGCCGAGCGCGGCGATCAGCTGCACGTAGTGGTCGCGTTCGGGTTCGCTGTAATCGGCGCTGCCTTGCACGTACTGGGCGGCGAACAGGCCCAGGGTCGCCACGGCGGTGTGCAGCTCGCGGTCGGCGCCGGCGAACTGGCGGTTGTAGGAAGCCAGCAGGGTCTTCTCCGCGTCCGGTGCCGCCAGCACGTTGATGAAACCCGGCAGCCGGTCATCCAGCGGCAGTTCGGTCAGCGGCCAGATCGTGTGCCCTTCGGACCAGGCAGCGACCATCCGTTCGTGCAGGGGCGGCGGCAGTGCATGGTTGGCGTACGCCACCAGGTCGTTGGCTTGCAGGTCTTCGATCAACTGGCTGACCGCCTGCACCGGAGCGCTCGCCCCGGTCGGCTCGGCGGCCGGCTCGTGGTCGCCGCGGCAGCCGCCGGTGATCATGGTGGCGGCGAGCAGCATGGCGGCAGCAATCGGCAGTGGCGCCGCAATGGCGCGTCGAATCAATGACATACAGCGCGGCTCCCCAGTCGCAGTCCGGCATCTTCGCCGTCGCGACCACGGGGTACAAGCCCAGCCGGTCGCGGATTGGACAAGTGCACGGCAAAGTCCGCGGGCAAGTCCGCGCTCAATCCGCCGCGTCGAGCGCCTTCAGCTTGGCCTTGCGCTGCGCCGACGGCGACAGGCTCCAGTCGTTGCCGAACAGCGCCGGTTGCCAGTCGCCGTAGCTGGGGTTGGACAGCATCCACCAGCGTTCGCCGAACCAGCCGCCGTACCGGTCGAGCAACGCCTGCCGCGCGGCAGGTGAATTGGGATGGGGCTGGGCGAAGTCGCCGAGCTGGTCGCCGAACTGCATCAGTACCCGGTAGGTGCGACCGACCAGCTGGCGCCGGCAGTGCTTGTCGCCGCTCTGGGCCTGGTCGCAACCGGCCACCTGCAGGCCCTTGCCGAGGTACACCGAATCGTCGGCGACCGGCAGGCCGACCGCGCGCAGGTTGGCGATGCTCGCGGCTTTCTGGTCCTCGGTGCGGTTGGACAGGTAGATCATGGTGATGCCGCGCGCACCCGCGGCGCGGGCGAACTCGAGCACGCCGGGGACAGGTTTGGCCTGCTGCTCCGCCACCCAGTCCGCCCAGCTGGCCGGGTCGTACTGGAGGCCATGGCGGACCAGCCGGACCTGGTAGGGCGAGTTGTCGAGCACGGTCTCGTCGATGTCCAGGATCACCGCCGGTTTCAGGCCGGTGGCCGGGTTGGCGCGCTCGCCGGGCACCAGCGCATCCCATTGCGGATCGGCGAGCGCCGCATCCAGCTGGCCGATCGCGGCGCGGTAGGTCTGCAGCGCCGACGCGCGGTACTCGACCGCGGTCTGCATCCACACCACCGCGTTGAGATTGTCATCGGCCGCCGCAGCCGGGGTATCGACCGTGGTGGCCACCGGCGCGGGACGGGCACCACCGTGCTGGCAGGCGGGCAGCGCCAGGGCGCAGGCCAGGATGGCGAGAGCGGGCAGGTTGCGGTGCATGGCAGGCCACGGAAAAAAAGGACGGGCCAGTGTAGCCGAGCCTCCGCGGGGGCCCGCCGGGGCCCGCCGTGGCGCGGTCGGCGGCATCCGGCAGCGAACCGGGCGCCGCCGCTGCGTCAACCGGCAGGGTCGACCGGGCGCGAACAAAAAACCCCGGCCGGAGCCGGGGTCTTATGGCATCCATGCCGCTTGCCCTGTCAGTCGATGCGGGCCTCGATGCTCACGCCGCTGTAGGCAGCCTCACCCACCAACAGGATGTAGTACGTGCCGGACGCTGGCTTGTTCACGCGCACAGCTTCGTTGTTGCCGGGGCGTGCGGACTTGTAGTCATACGACTGTGCGCTCGGGGCATCTCCCGCACTGACGTACATGCCGACGTTGCCGGTACCGCCGTAGGTCATCACGTTCAGCCGCTTCGCGCCGGCCGGCACCTCGATGCTGTACAGCGTCTGGCTGCCCGCCGTGCCGCTGACGTTGCCCACCACGACTTTGTTGGTCAGCTCGATCGCGGCCGGAGCGCACTCCTCGACCGCCGGGTCGCAGGGCACTTCCAGCGCCTTCGCCAGCGCCGCCGGTGCGTCCAGCAGGCCGCTGCCGATCGCGCGGTCCGGGGTGGCGGGGAAGGCGCGCGCGCTGTCGACCAGGATGGCTTCCAGCTCCGCCGGGGTCTTGGGAACGCCGCCGCCGGCGACGACCGCGCTTTGCACCAGTGCCGCAACGCCGGCCACGTGCGGGGCCGCCATCGAGGTGCCGGCCATGCCCATATAGGTCGCTGCGCCGAGCTCGGGTGAAGTGTCGGAGTTGTTGCTCGCCTGCCACACATAGCCGTTGGGGTTGCCATCCACGCCGCCACCACCGCCGGGGCCGGCCAGATCGACCTTGGCACCGTAGTTGGAGTACGACGCGCGGCCGCCGGTGATGCGGGCCGCGCCCACCGAGATCACGCCGTCGCAGCTGGCCGGGGAGAAGTTGGCCACGTCGCCGTTGCTGTTGCCGGCGGCGACCACGACGGTGGTGCCGAGTGCGACGGCGGTGTTGATTGCGGTCTGGCTGACCGATTTGCAGCTGCCGCCGCCGCCCAGGCTCATGTTGATGATCTCGGCCGGATTGGCATTGGCCGGCACGCCCGGCACGCTGCCGCCGGCGGCCCAGACGATCGCATCGGCGATGTCGGAGGTATAGCCGCCGCAGCGACCCAGTACCCGCACCGGCAGCACCTTGGCGTTGTGCGCCACGCCCGCCATGCCGCTGGTGTTGTTGCTCAGCTCGGCGACCGTGCCGGCGACGTGGGTGCCGTGGAAGGAGCTTGTCGTCACGTCGCACTGGTTGGGGTCGTCGTTCCAGTCACCGAAGTCGTGCGCACCCGGCACGCGCTCATTGGTGGGGCGGCGCGAAACGAAGGTATCGGTGATGAAGTCGTAGCCCGGGAGCATGTTCGCGTCCATGTCGGGGTGGTCGATGATGCCGGTGTCCAGCACCGCCACCACGACACCTTCGCCGGTGCTGACATCCCAGGCCGCCGGTGCGTGGATGCCACCGGCGGTGTTCTGCAGGTGCCACTGGTACTGCGCGTAGTACTGGTCGTCGGGGGTCAGCTGCGGCGTCACCATGCCGCCACGCAGGCTGGCGGCGCCGGTGTGGCGCATCATCCGGTCGACCTCGACCGCGGCAACGGCGGGATCGGCCGCCAGCTCCGCTACCAGCGCGTCCAGCTCCCTGGCGCCGATGCGACGGTCAAGGCGCACCAGGTCCGCACCCACCGCTAGCTTTCGCATGTAGCTGGCAGAAGGTGCCTTGGTGCCGCTGCGTGCGGCGGCGGCGGTCATTGCGCGGCTGCGCGTCGCGGCGGCGTTGACGGTCTTCAGCTTGAGCGCATTGCTGAGGCCGCCATCGCGGTAGGTGACGATCAGGCGGGCTGCCGCATCGGCAGCGGGCGCGGCCCGGGGCGCTTCGCGGGTCTGCAGCGGGGCCGCACCGGCCGCCATCGCGGCGGGGGCCGCACAGGCAACCGCAACGGCGGCAGCAACCAGGCTGATACGGAAAGACGGGTTTTTACGGATCATCGGGCTCTTCCTTCGTGGTGATTGGCGTGGTGACGCGGGGGAAAAGAGGTGTGTGGAGCGGGGTTCCAGGAGCGGGATCCCGCCGCCCCGCGGACCTTGCCGGCCCACGGGGCGGCGGAACGGGCTTACCAGCCGAAGCCGACGCCGGCGCCGACCGAGGTGTCATCGCCGCTGAACGCGCCGCCGAAGGTCACCGTGGCGCGGTCGGACAAGGCGCGCTGGTAGCCCACGGACAGTGCCGAGGCCCCGTTCTGGAAGCCGACGCCGACGCCGACCCGGTTCTGGGTGCGGATGCCGGCGGCACTGGTGGCCATGTTCAACATGGCCGCGCTCATCGCGCCCATCTGGTCGAAGCGGTGGTCGACCTGGTTGAAGCGCTCGCTGACCTCCCCGCGCAGGGCGGTGAAGTCGTCGTTGAGCAGGCTGATGCGCTGGTCGGTGTAGGCCTTGGCCGAATTCAGCGCATTGGTGGTGCTGGTGTCGGTGTAGTTGTAGGCCGAGGTCAGCGTCTGGGTGGCGGTGGTGTCGGTGTAGCCCTGCGCGGATGCCAGGGTGGCGGTGTTGCCGGCTTGTACCTGGCCCACGTTGGCGGCATCGGTGGCGCTGGTGCCGGCAGCGACGTTGGTTACCCGCCGCTGGTTGTCGGCCGATCCGACCGAGACCGTATTGGCTTCGTCGGCAACCGAGCCCTGGCCGAGTGCGACCGCACCCTGCTCGGACGCGGAAGCGCCCTGGCCCAGGGCCGTGCCTCCAGTGGCCGTCACGCTGGTATCGGCACCGATCGCGACGGCATCGCTGGCCGCCGCATCGACGAAGCTGTTGTTGCCCACGGCGGTGCTGTTGGCCGCATTGACTACGGCGTTGTTGCCGATGGCGATGTCGTCGGGATCGGCCGCATGGCTGCCGGTTCCCATGGACATGCCGGTGCCCGACCCGCCCGGCAGGTTGGTTGCGACGGTGCCACTGCCACTGCCACTACTGGCACCGGTGCCGATACCCGAAGCCGTGTCTGCGGCGGCACCGGTTGCCACCGCCGGATCGGGTGAGGCGACGGGTTGCGCGGCTGCCACCGCCGCTCCCCGCGGTTGGCGCGGCTTGGCCAGGCCCGGCGGCAGGCTGTCGAGCACGGCATTGATGATGCCCAGCTCGACGTCGATCGCGCTGAAGGCCGCTCCGACGTTGGTGTAGCTGGCGCCCTGGATCATGTAGCTGGGAGCAGTGAAGAGGCCGCCGCTGAAGCCAGCTCCACCGCCCAGTGCGCTCGCCATCGAGCCGAGCTGGAACAGGTTGGCGGCGTCGGTGTCGAACGTGCCGGCGGCCACGTTGGTGATCTGCCGCTCGTTGCCGATGCTGCCGACCGACACGCTGTTGACGCGGTCGGCATACGCGCCGACGCCCAGGGCCACACTGCCATCGGCTTCGGCAAGGCTGTCGGCGCCGATCGCCGTGCTGTCCTCCCCTTCCGCCGTGCTGGCGCTGCCGACGGCGGTGCTGTTGTAGCCCGAAGCCACCGACAGTCCGCCCAGTGCGGTCGAGAAATCGCCACCGGCCTCGGCGCGGAAGCCGACTGCGGCGGAGGCGGTGCCACTGGCGATGCTTTCTGCGCCCAGCGCGGTGGCGACCTCGCCGCTGGCCAGACTGAAGAAGCCCGACGCGGTGGACTCGAGTCCCGAGGCCTCGCTCAGCGAACCGGTAGCGACGCTGCCGTCTCCGCTGGCGATCGCCGCCGCACCGGTGGCGGTGGCGAACAGGCCGCTGGCCTCGCTCTCGGCGCCGGTCGCGCTGGCGTACTCGTTGGATGCATTGCTGTTGGCACCGGTGGCCGTGGCGTTCTCGCCGCTGGCCTGGCTGCCGGCACCGTAGGCGCTGGCGTGGTCTGCCGTGGCCACCGCATCGAAGCCGCTCGCGGTCGACCGCAGGCCGATGGCCGTCGCGCCCGAACCCAGCGCGCTGGCGCCTTCGCCGATGGCGCTGCTGGTGGACCCCAGCGCGGTGCTGTAATCGCCGTCGGCGAGGGCGTGGCTACCGGCGGCAACCGACTCCTCGCCGACCACCATGGCCTCGCCGTCACCGCTGGCCTGGAACAGACGACTGGTTTCACCGGCCGCGTCGGCGACGGCATTGAGCTGGTCCAGGTTCACCGCATCGGTGCCCTCGGTGCCGGCGGCGACGTTGGTGATCTGGCGCTCGTTGCCGACATCGCCGACGGACACGCTGTCGGCGCGGTCGGCGACCGAGTTGGCACCCAGGGCGACGCTGTTGTCGGCATCGGCGGTGCTGTAGTAGCCGATCGCGACGCTGTCGTCGCCGTACGAGGTGCTGTAATAGCCCACCGCCGTGCTGTTGTCGCCGCTGGCCCAGGCGTTGGCGCCAAGCGCCGAGGCGTTGATCGCCGGCGCATAGGCGAAGTAACCCAGCGCGGTGCTCATCTCGCCGGAGGCTTCCGACAGGCTGCCGTTGGCGGTGCTGAAGTCGCCCGCGGCAATCGCGCCTGCGCCGAACGCCGCCGAGCTGAGGCCGCTGGCGCGGGTGTAGACCAGCAGGCCCCAGCCGGGAATCAGGTCGGCGGGGCCGCCGACCGCAACGCTGTAGTCGCCACTCGCGCCCGCCGCATGGCCGAAGCTGGAAGCGTATTCACCGTTGGCGATGCTGCCGTAGCCGAAGGCCGATGCGGCGTAGCCGTTGGCCTCGCTGAGGACGCCGACGGCCGAGCTGCCGATACCCGACGCCAGGCTGCCGGCGCCGACCGCGGTCGCACCCAGCGCCGATGCCACCGTGTTGACCTCGACCGGGTTGCCGTTGGCATCGAAGGCATTGATCCTGCCGCCGATGGCCACGCTGGAGTCGCCGGTTGCTTCGCTGTTGCTGCCGCTGGCCAGGCTGTTGTCCCCGGTCGCCACGGCGTTGTAGCCGCTGGCGGAGCTGAACTCGCCGACCGCGACCGCGCCGCTGCCGAACGCCGACGCGCCGGTGGCGCCGGCATAACTGCTGGAACCGATCGCGGTGGTGTAGTCGCCGTCCGCCATTGCGTCCGAGCCGGCCGCGACCGCGTCTTCGCCTTCGACCAGCGCTTCGCCGTCACCGCTGGCCTTGAAGTGCTTGCTGGTTTCCTCGGCAACACCGGCGACGGCATTGAGCTGGTCCAGGTTCACCGCATCGGTGCCCTCGGTGCCGGCCGCGACGTTGGTGATCTGGCGGTCACCGGCATCGCCGCCGCCGACCGAGACACTGTTGCTGCGGTCGGTTTCCGAGTTCGCACCCAGCGCCACCGAATTGGTGTGGCCGGCATCGGCCCCCATGCCCAGCGCTGTGCTCTGCTGGCCAAAGGCCATGCTGTCGGCGCCCAGTGCGGTGCCGTCGTCACCGAAGGCCCAGCTGTTGCTGCCCACTGCGACGGTGTTGTAGCTCTCTATACCCCAGCTGCCGAGGCCGGTCTCGGCACCGGCGCCGATCGCCACGCTGCTGTCGCCTGCCGCCGACGCGCCCGCGCCGACGGCCACGTTGCCATCGTTGTAGGCGCTGGCGCCGTAGCCGATCGCCGTCGACACCTGGCCTTCGGCATAGCTGGTTCCACCCAGGGCCAAGGCACCGTCGCCCACGGCAGCGGCCTGATAGCCCCCCGCCAGCGATTGCTCGCCCTCCGCGTAGGACACCACGCCCAGCGCCGTCGACAGGTCGCCGGCGGCTTCGGCGCCGACGCCGAACGCCGATGCCGCCAGACCATCGGCCTGTGCGCTTGCGCCTACGGCCGTTCCGCCGACTCCGGCACTGGTGGCCGCGGTCTCGATCGGACCGTTCGGGCCGGTCAGCAACGGGTCGCCGTTTTCGTCGACCGCAACACCACCGACCGCCACGCTGCCCGCGCCCTCGGCCTGGGCGCCGGCACCGTAGGCGGCGCTGTTGAGGCCCGATGCCGAAGCCGCGTAACCGGTCGCCGTGGCGTAATTGCCGGTCGCCACGGCGTTGTAGCCGCTGGCCGAGCTGAACTCGCCGACTGCGACCGCGCCGCTGCCGAACGCCGACGCACCGATGGCACCGGCGTAGCTGCCGGAGCCGATCGCGGTGGTGTAGTCGCCGTCGGCCAACGCGTTGGAGCCGGCCGCGACCGCGTCTTCACCTTCGACCAGGGCCTCGTTATCGCCGCTGGCCTTGAAGTGCCTGCTGGTTTCCTCGGCCGCGGCGGCGACCGCGTCGAGCTGGTCCAGGTTCACCGCATCGGTGCCCTCGGTACCTGCCGCCACATTGGTGATCTGGCGCTCGCTGCCGGCGCGGCCGACCGACACCGTGTCGGCACGGTCCGCGGTCGAGTCCGAGCCCAATGCCACGCTGTTGTCGGCCTTTGCGGAGGAGAAGTTGCCCAGTGCCGTGCTGTTGAAGCCGCTCGCACTGGCGGCACCGCCCACCGCCGTGGCGTAGTCGCCCGACGCCTCGGTCGGGATGAAGCCCCAGAACGCGCCACCCACCGCGACGCTGTTGTCGCCGCTGGCGATCGCGTTGGAGCCCACTGCGGTGGCGTCGTAGTTGCTCGCGCTGGAGCCGAAGCCCACTGCCGTCGCCGACTCCATCGCGGCGTCCGCGCCGTAGCCCAGTGCGGTCGTGCCGAACTCCGACGCGCTGCTGTACCCGCCGTACGCCGCCGAGCCGTCCCCCGACGCCTCGCTGCGGAAGCCGGCCGTCGTCGCCTGCAGGCCGGATGCCGAAGCCTCCGAACCGCTGGCGGTGCTGTAGTCGCCGCTGGCATCGGCCAGGGCGCCGAGCGCCGAGGCCTGCTCGCCGGATGCGCTGGCCTGGGTGCCGATCGCGGTGGCCGATTCACCGGTCGCCTGGCTGTCGGCGCCAAACGCCGCGGCGTTGGTGCCCAGGGCGAGGGCGTTCAAGCCCACCGCGGTGGCGCCGTCGGCGATCGCGAAACTGCCTGCGCCGTACGCCGACGCGCCGTCGCCAATCGCGTTGGCGGCCTCGCCGGCTGCCGTCGCATCGTCGCCCTCGGCGTAGGCACCGGCATCGCTGTTGTCGCTGCCGGTGGCCTGGAAGTACTTGCTGGTTTCCTCGGCGACGGCGGCGACCGCATCGAGCTGGTCGAGGTTCACCGCATCGGTGCCCTCGGTGCCGGCGGCGACGTTGGTGATCTGGCGCTCGTTGCCGACATAACCCACCGAAACGGTGTCTGCACGGTCGGCGACGGAGTTCGCGCCCAGCGCGACGCTGTTGTCGGCATCGGCGTAGGCCAGGAAACCGACGGCCGTGCTGTCTTCGGCCGCCGCATAGCTGCCGCTGCCCAATGCGCTCGCTCCGTCCGCGTCAGCCACTGCGACCGCCCCCACGGCCGTCGACTGCACGCCCCAGGCTTCCGCCTGCGCGCCGATCGCGCTGGCACCCGGATCCGCCGCCGTGGCGCTTTCGCCGACGGCGGTACTGCTTTCGCCATACGCCCAGCTGTTCCAGCCCAGCGCAGTGGCGTAGTCCGCCGTTGCCCAGGCGCCGTTGCCGAACGCAGAGGTGCCGGTGCCGCTGGCGCGGTTGTTGATGAGGCCGAAGTAGGTGCTGCCACCCACGGCGGTGCTTTCCTCGCCGCTGGCCTGTGCCGACTCACCCAGGGCGGTGCTGCTGGCACCGCTGGCGGTTGCCGCGGCACCCAGGGCGGTGGCGTAGTCGTTGGAGGCCACCGAGCCGTAACCGATGGCCGAGGCCAGGAAGCCATCGGCTTCGGTGTAGCTGCCCACGGCCGTGGCGCCGTCACCGGTCGCCGAGCTGCGGAAACCGGAGGCGGTGGCCTGGGTTGCATCGGCCACGGACTCCGTGCCGGCCGCCGTGCTGTAGGCGCCGTCCGCCTGTGCGTTGCTGCCGACCGCCATGGCCCCGGTCGCGCTGGCACCGGCGTGCTCGCCGATGGCGACGCTGGATGCGCCGTCCGCCTGGCTGAATGCACCGCTGGCCACGCTGTTGTTACCGGTCGCCACGGCGTTGTAACCGTTGGCCGAGCTGAACTCGCCGACCGCGACCGCGCCGCTGCCGAACGCCGACGCGCCGAGCGCGCCCGCATAACTGCTGGAACCGACCGCGGTGGTGTAATCGCCGTCCGCCATCGCGTTGGAACCGGCCGCGACCGCGTCTTCGCCCTCGCTCAGCGCCTCGCCGTCACCGCTGGCCTTGAAGAACCGGTCGGTGGTTTCGGCAACCGCCGCGACGGCGTCGAGCTGGTCCAGGTTCACCGCATCGGTACCCTCGGTGCCGGCGGCGACGTTGGTGATCTGGCGTTCGTTGCCGCTGCTGCCGACCGACACGCTGTCGGCGCGATTGGCGATCGAGTCGGCGCCCAGCGCCACGCTGTTGGTGGCCTGGGCCTCGGCGTAGTTGCCCAGGGCGGTGCTGTTGTTTCCCATCGCCCAGGCGGCGCCACCGACCGCGGTGGAATAGTCGCCGGATGCCTCGGTGGACAGGTAGCCACCGAGTGCCCCGCCGACCGCGACGCTGTTGAGGCCGCTGGCCCTGGCGTCCTGACCGCTGGCCAGGCTGTTGGCCCCCGAGGCGGTGGCGTCGCTGCCCAGCGCGGTGCTGTTGCTGCCCGTCGCCCGGGTGGAGTTGCCGACCGCGGTGCTGTTGAAGGCCGTGGCCTGCGAGTTGCCGCCCAGTGCGGTGGAATACGCGCCGGTCGCCGAAGCGGAGTATCCGGCAGCCAGCGCGGTGGCTCCGCGGGCGCGGGCCAGGGCACCGACCGCGGTCGCTCCGGCCTGCTGCGCGCTGGCGCTGCTGCCCAGTGCCGTCGTGTCCGCTCCGCTGGCCGTGCTGTAGGTGCCGGCGGCCATGGCGTGATTGCCCAGCGCGATGGCGCCTTCGCCGCAGGCCAGTGCCTGCTCGCCAAAGGCGAACGCCAGCGCGACGGCGGTATCGGAGGTGGTGTCACAGGTTTCGGCGGCCATCACCGGCGCGGCCGTCCCCATCGCCAGGGCGGCGGCAAGGGCGAGGTAAAGCGGGGCGCGGGGCGCCTGGCGGGCTGCAACTGCCGATCCACGGCGAGCGCGGGCGTACTTCGAGACGGACATAGGTGGTTTCCCCTCTGCGTTTCCATTCGGAGCACTGCCGAGCAGGTCGGCAATGCCCCCCGAGTCACACCTCCGTCCCCGATCCCCTGGATTTCCGACTCGCAGAGCCGGAACAGCGGAGCTGGATGGCCCGTGCCGGATGGAGCGCCAGGCACGAACCGGGGGAGCCGCCGAAGTGCGTGCGACCGCGATGGAACTGCGGCCGCATTGCCGTTAGCGATAACACAGAATCTGACCGGGACGTGAACATATGCGTGACGTATTTAGTCACAATCGTTCGCGACAAGAGCTTGAAAGCCCGCCGTTTCGAGCTTTCATGACAAATAACGTCACTTTGGAATTGTGCGCTGCATCACGATGTGGCGCAGAGCGTCAGGTAGCCGGAAGCGCCCGGATTGCGGCCGTCCGGCCGCCGCACGCACCCGCTTCCGGGCCGCTTCGGCGACGCCATCGCGCTGGATCCCGGCGGGGCGTAATTCGTCGACAAACGGGCCGGTCTGAGGCTTAGCGTGGTGCCCCGAGGCGGAGGACTTTGGCCAGACAGGCAGTGGCAGACCTCAGCAAAGAAGCCCGGATTCCCATCGCCCGGGCGGGAAGACATCTCTTCCAGACCGCTCTTGCCCAACCCCCGCCACCGGATTTTCCTGACGCTGCAAGGGCGGGAAATCCGCGTTGCCTCTCCGTACCGACGCGCTATAGTCGGGAACCGCACCGGGGCGAGCACGATGGCCGACAGTGGCGACATCACCCAACTTCTCGACGAGGCGCGCAACGGCGACCGGGGCGCGCTCGACAACGTGCTGGCCACGCTCTACCAGGAGTTGCACACCCTGGCCCGACGCCAGCTCGCCGGCCAGCGCGGGCAGACCCTGGACGCCACCGCGCTGGTGCACGAGGCCTACCTGAAACTGTCGGGCAAGCGCGAGGCGAAGTTCGACGACCGCGCGCATTTTTTCGCCTATGCCGCCTCGGCGATGCGCTCGGTGGTGGTCGACTACGCCCGCCAGCGGCTGGCCCAGAAGCGCGGGGGCGACCTGCACCGGGTCACCGACCTGCCCGAGGACCTGGAAGGCGGGCTGCGGCTGGACGACGACATGCTCGCACTCGACATCGCCCTGACCAAGCTGGCCGCGGTCGACGCACGGCTGGCCCATGTCGTGGAGCTGCGCTACTTCGGCGGCCTGTCCGAACTGGAAATTTCCGCACTGCTGGAACGTTCCGAACGCAGCATCCGGCGCGACTGGCAGAAGGCGCGGATGTTCCTGCTGGCCTCGCTGCGCGACGAATCGGAAACCTGACCGGCCGGTCCTGCGGATCGTCGCCGGTCGGGCGCCAACGGAGCTTCCCCATGACAGCGATTCGCCCCCCGACGGCCTTCTGAACATGGACCCGGCACGCTGGCAGCAACTGTCACCATTGCTGGACGAGCTGTTCGAGCGGGATGCCGCCGCACGGGCGGCCCGCCTGCAGGCGTTGCGGGCCGATGATGCGGCGCTGGCGGACGAGCTTGAAGCGCTGATCGCCCTCGACGAGGCGCAGGAGGACTTCCTCGCCGAGCCCGTCGTCGCACACCACCACGGCGTCCTGCCGGGCAGCCAGGTCGGTCCGTACCGGCTGGAGCACCTGCTCGGCGAAGGCGGTATGGGCCAGGTCTGGCTGGCCAGCCGCGCCGACGGCCTGTACCAGCGTCGGGTCGGGCTGAAGCTGCTGCGGCCAGGTCTGGCCGACACCAACCTGCGCCTGCGCTTCACCCGCGAGCGGCAGATCCTGGCGCGCCTCGCCCACCCGCACATCGCCCGCCTGCTGGATGCCGGCATCAGCGCCGACGGCCTGCCCTACCTCGCGCTGGAATACGTCGACGGCGCGCCGATCACCGACTACTGCCGCGACCGCAACACGTCGCTGACGGACCGGCTGCGGATGTTCGAGCAGATCTGCGCGGCGGTCAGCCACGCCCACGCCAACCTGATCGTCCATCGCGACCTCAAGCCGTCCAACATCCTGGTGACCCCGGCCGGCGACGTGCGCCTGCTCGATTTCGGCATCGCCAAGCTGCTCGACAGCGACATCGCGCCCGAGCGCACCCGCACCGGAACCCGCGCTTTCACCCTGCATTACGCCGCGCCCGAACAGATCCGCGGCGAACCGGTGACCACGATGACCGACGTCTATTCGCTCGGCGTGGTGCTGTACGAGTTGCTGGCCGACGCCAAGCCCTATCGGCTCAAACGCGACAGCGACGCGGCGTGGGAGGAGGCGATTCTGCACCACGATCCGGCCCGGCCATCCCAGGCGATGCTGCAGCAGACCGGCACCACCACCCGCAGCCACCACGAGACCGCGATCCGGCGCCGGCGCGCGCGGACGCTGGCCGGCGACCTGGACAACATCGTGCTGAAGACGCTGTCCAAGCGTCCCGAACACCGCTATCCCTCGGTGGAAGCACTGACCCAGGACCTGTTGCGTTACGCCAGCGGGCGGCCGGTGCGGGCACGCCCGCAAAGCTGGGGTTACCGGCTGCGCAAGTTCCTCAGCCGGCACCGCTGGCCGCTGGCGACCGGCACCCTCACCGCGCTGGTGCTGACCGCCGCGTTGACGATCGTCGCGTGGCAGGCACGCGAGGCCGTGAACGAGGCGGCGCGCGCGCAGGCCATGCAGGCGTTCATGGTCGGCGTGTTCGAGGGTGCCGGCGGTACCCGCGACGGCGAGCCGATGAACCTGCGTGACCTGCTGTCGATATCGGTGGAACGCGGCCAGCGCGAGCTCGTCCGCCAACCCCGCGCGCTGGCCGAGGTTCTCGGCGTCGTGGCCCGGTTGCGCACGGGGCTGGGCGACTACCCCGAGGCCCGCACCCTGCTCGACCAGCAGGCGCGATTGATCCAGCTCAGCGGCGACGCACCCGCCAGCCTGCAGCTGGAATCGCTGACCCAGCGCGGCCGCGTCGCACGCCTGCTTGGCGACGCCGCCGGCTGCATCGCGCTGATGCAGCCGGCACTGGAGCGCGCCCGCCATGAACAGGCTCAACTGCCGCCGCAGGTCACCGAGTTCTACTCCCAGCTCGGCCGCTGCCGACGCGCCCAGGGCGAGCGCCAGGGGGCCCGCCAGCTGTTCGAACGGTCCCTGGCACTCCGTCGCGAGGGGGGTGGCAGCGCAGTGGGCGTGGTCGAGAACCTGATGGACCTCGCCGGCCTGCATGCGGATGCCAACGACACGCCCACCGCGCTTCGGGAGTTCTCCGCCGCGCGCGACCGGCTGCAACGCGAAGCCGGCGACCGCCATCCGTTGCTGATCGACATCCACCGCAATCTTGGCCACTTGCATCGCGCCCAAGGCCGACTCGACCGGGCCACGCAGGAGCTCGGCATCGCGTTGGCCGTCACCCGCGAAGTCCACGGCCCGCAGCACCCGACCACCCTGGCGGTACAGCGCCAACTCACCACGCTGCAGGCCGAGCAGGGGCTTTACGCCGAGGCGGCGACCGACCTGCGCGAAAGCCAGCGCCTCCTCAGCCAGCGGCTCGGCCCGGACCACGCCGAACTGGCCGACACCTATCGCGCGCTGGGGCAGGTCGAGTGGGAACTCGGCGACACCCCTGCCGCACTGGCCGCGCTGCAGCATGTCGTCCGTATCCGCCGCGATCGCGCGCAGCCGACGGCCGTCGCCGATGCGCTGCTGGATCTGGCCGCCGTCCTGCATGCCAGTGGGCAGGATGCCCGCGCGCGCCCGTTGCTGCTGGAGGTACGCGCACTGGCGCAAGGCGGCGCTGCCTACGCGCGCGCCGGTGAAGCGGACCGCCTGCTGGGCGAGGTCGAGATTGCCCTGGGCCGGAACGAAGACGGTGCGCTGCACCTGCAGCACGCCTTGGAACAGCTGCGTCGCGAACGCGGCGCCGACGATCCGCAAACCCGCCAGGCCGAGCTCGCACTGGCGTACCACCGCGCCAACCACCTCGCCGGCCAGCCGCTGGCGGTGGACGGCTTGTCGCAACTGGACGTGCTGGGACGGTTGCCGGACAGCCGCATCGAATTGCGCGAGACCACCTGGCGCGCGCGCGCCTATGCGGCGCAGTTACGCTGCCACGGCCCAGGCCGACCCGAAGCGGTGCAGCAACTGCAACTGCTCGACGACACCCTGCGGCAGGCGCGTCCCGAAGGCGGTGCGGTACGCCGCGAGGTGGATGTCATCCGTGCCGGTTGCGATGTGCCGGGCCTCCCCGGCCGACCGCTGGCGCGCCGGTGAGCCGCCCGGGAGCCTTGGCCGGCAGCCCCGCCCGGGCGTTCTCCGGCCCGGTAGTCCCCTCGATCAGGCCTTGGCGGCAGGCCCCAGCGGCAGCAGGGGTTGTTGCGGCTCGATCCGGCCCTCGCCGCGGGTGACCTTCTTGTACTCGGCGCGCGATACCGACAGATAGCGCTCGTTGCCGCCGATCTCGACCTGCGGTCCGTCGCGCACCGCCCGGCCCTGCCCATCGACCCGTACCGTCATGGTCGCCTTGCTGCCGCTGTGGCAGATCGTCTTGATCTCGCTGATCTCGTCGGCCCAGGCCAGCAGGTACTGGCTGCCCTCGAACAGCTCGCCACGGAAATCCGTGCGCAGGCCGTAGCACAGCACCGGAATGTGGAACGCATCGACCACCTCGGTCAGCTGCCACACCTGCGCCTTGTGCAGGAACTGCGCCTCGTCCACCAGCACGCAATGCAGCGCGCCGTGGGCGGCGATATCGGCCGCCACCAGCGCCTGCAGGTCCTGCCGCGGATCGAACGCGATCGCCGGCGCGCTCAGGCCGATGCGCGATGCCACCGTACCGCTGCCGGCGCGGTCGTCCAGCCGCGGCGCCAGGATCGCCACCCGCATCCCGCGCTCGCGGTAGTTGTGCGCGGACTGCAGCAGTGTGGTGGTCTTGCCGGCGTTCATCGCCGAATAATAGAAATAGAGCTTCGCCATGCGGGCAGTTTAGGTGCTGCCCCCTGCCGACGACACTGCCGGCAGGGGACCGGGGGAGTAGATCCGCGGAGCCTGGGCAACCCGATCTTTTGTTGCGGGCAACTGCCATGGACCTTGCGGGCCTCGGCGGTAAACCCAGGCTTCCCTACTGTGGGGAATCCACCGCCGGGTCAGGCTTGTCGGCTTCCGGAGCCGTTGGCGCAACCGCTGCAGCCCCACCCCGCACGGTCTCCGTTTCGCCCACCTCGACCCGTCCCACCCGCGGGTCCATCCAGACCCGGTCGTGCCACTGGGCATACTGCTTCGGGTCCCAGTAGCGCGGGTCGTAGAACGTCGAGCCGTCGATCGTCAGCGGCACGCCGCCCGGTCCGGGCACGGTGATCTTGAGCGAACCGACGGAGCCCAGCCGGCTGCCGGTGGTCTGGCTGAGCGCACGGCGCAGCACGGCGGCGATGCGCGGCTTGGCGGCGGCGTCGCCATAACGTGCATAGATCGCCCGGCCTTCGTCCAGCGCGCGTTCGCGGTCGCCCTCCTCCAGCGCCTGCCAGTACTGCTCGCGGAACCGCAGGAACCCGCGGTAGCCGCGCTCGGCCGCCAGATCCATCCATGCGTAGGCCAGCGCCGGATCCCGGGTGACGCCCTCACCCTTCCACAGCATCTCGGCGACCATCGCCTGGGACGCCTTGTCGGCGTAGTACGCGGCGCGCCGATAGTATTTCAGCGCCTCCTCGTAGTGCCCCGCCTCGTATGCCTCCAGCCCCCGCATCCGGTTCTGCAGGTCGGGGTGCGCGGCCAGGAAACCGGCCGACAGCATCAACGGGTCCGCCGTCGGATCCTGCAGCGGGCGCGTATCCGCAGCCACCGCGACCGAAAGGCAGGACGCCAGTGCCGCACCCAGCAAGACCGACTTCAACATGCGCCGCATTCCCCAAAACCGTCGATGGATCGTGGCGTCGAGAATACCCGCTGGACACGGAAGCGGCGGGTAGACTGCCCGGCCCGTTCGTCTTGCGGCAATGGTCCTCCCATGCACGGCCTCAACCCTCCCCAACGCGCTGCCGTCGAGCACACCGACGGCCCCCTGCTGGTGCTTGCCGGTGCCGGCAGCGGCAAGACCCGGGTGATCGTCGAGAAGATCGCGCACCTGATCGCCTCCGGCCGCATGCCGGCCAGGCGCATCGCGGCGATCACCTTCACCAACAAGTCCGCCAAGGAGATGCGCGAGCGCGTTGCCAAGCGCATCCGCGGCGACGGGGCGGAAGGGCTGACCATCTCGACCTTCCATGCGCTGGGCCTGCGTTTCCTGCAGATCGAGCACGCCAAGCTCGGCCTGCGCCGCGGCTTCTCGATCTTCGACAGCGACGACAGCGCGGCGCAGATCAAGGACCTGCTCGGCACCGGCACCAAGCCCGATGCGCTAGACGCGATGCGCAACCTGATCTCGCGGGCGAAGAACGCCGGACTGTCGCCCGAGCAGGCGATGGCCGAGGCGCGCACCGCGCGCGAGATCGAGGCGGCAACCGTGTACGCGCTGTACCAGGCGCGGCTCGGCACCTTCAACGCGGTCGATTTCGACGATCTGATCCGGCTGCCGGTGCAGTTGCTGGAATCCGACGAGGACTGCGCGCTGGGCTGGCGCGAGCGCATCGGCTACCTGCTGGTGGACGAGTGCCAGGACACCAACGACGCCCAGTACCGGCTGCTCAAGGCCATCGCCGGTCCGCGCGGACTGTTCACCTGCGTGGGCGATGACGACCAGTCGATCTACGCCTGGCGCGGCGCGAACCCCGACAACCTGCTGTCGCTGGGCACCGACTACCCGGACCTGCGCGTGATCAAGCTGGAGCAGAACTACCGCTGCTCCAACCGGGTGCTGCGCACCGCCAACGCGCTGATCGCCAACAACCCGCATACCCATCTCAAGACCCTGTGGAGCGAGCAGGCCGACGGCGAGCGCATCCGCATCTGGGAATGCCGCGACAGCGCGCACGAGGCGGAAAAGGTCGCCGCGGAAATCCAGTTCATCGCCACCGCCCGACAGGCGCCGTGGAGCGATTTCTGCATCCTGTTCCGCGGCAACTTCCAGTCCCGCGCGCTGGAAAAGGCACTGCAACTGGTGCGCGTGCCGTATCACCTGACCGGCGGCACCGCGTTCCTGGAACGCGGTGAGGTCAAGGACGCGCTGTCGTGGCTGCGCCTGATCGCCAACCCCGACGACGATGCGGCTTTCCTGCGTGCGGTGACCTCGCCCAAGCGTGAGGTCGGCGCAACCACCTTGTCCAGACTGGGCGAACTGGCCCAGCGTGCCGGCATGCCGATGTCGCGCGCCGCCGAATCGGTCGGCGCACTGAAGCAGCTGCCGCCGCGTGCCGGCAACGCGCTCGACAACTTCGTCGGCATCGTGCGCGGCCTGCGCAACGATGCCCGCCGCCTGACCCCGGCCGAGCTGGTGCGCACGCTGGCCGACAAGTCCGGCCTGCTGGCCTCGATCCGCGCCCAATGCAAGGACGAAGCCGGCTTCCAGCGCCGCAAGGCCAATCTGGAAGAACTGGCCGACTGGTTCGACGGTGGCAAGGGCGCCGGCCCGGGCGAGCTCGCCGCGCAGCTGGCCCTGCTCTCGCACGCCGACAAGGGCGAGGCCGGCAACCAGGTCCGGCTGATGAGCCTGCACGGCGCGAAGGGCCTGGAATTCCGCTACGTCTTCATCGTCGGCGTCGAGGACGGCACCCTGCCGCACGAAGCCAGCATCGACGAAGGCAGCATCGAGGAAGAGCGCCGGCTGCTGTACGTCGGCATCACCCGCGCCAAGGAACAGCTGTGGCTGTCGTACTCGAAGAAAGCGCAGAAGTGGGGCGACACGATCCGGCTCAAACCCAGCCGTTTCCTCGATGAACTGCCCGCCGCCGAGATCCAGCGCGACGGCGCCGACCCGGTTGCCGACGCGGCCCGGAAGCAGGAGCGTGCGGCGGCGGGATTGGCCGCCATCCGGGCGCTGCTGGATGAGTGATATCGGCTGCCGGAACACCGCCGGGGCTGACTGGTCCGTGCTCGATCAACGCTGGCAGCCCGGGCACCAGACGCTGGTGCGCTGGCCGATCGAGGCCTGTTTCAAGGGCCGGCCGCAGCGGGGGCAGGGCTCGCCGCCACGGCCGTAGACCGACAGTTCCTGCACGAAGTAGCCGGCGTTGCCGTCGGGGCTGATGAAGTCGCGCAAGGTGGTGCCGCCTTGCAGGATCGCGGCGGCCAGCACCTGCCTGATCTGCGTGGCGAGCCGCCGGTAACGCTCGCGGCCGATATTGCCGGCCGCACGCAGCGGCGAGATGCCGGCGGCGAACAGGGCCTCGGCGACATAGATGTTGCCCACCCCGACCACCACCGACTGGTCCATCAGGAAGTTCTTGACCGGCGCGCGGCGGCCGCGGCTGAGCGCAAACAGGTAATCGCCATCGAAGTCGTCCGACAGCGGTTCCGGCCCGAGCGAGGCCAGCAGCGGGTGCACCGTTCCCGGCGGCTGCCACAGCAGGCAGCCGAAGCGGCGCGGGTCGTGCATGCGCAACACGCGGCCATCGTCGATCGCGATATCGACGTGGTCGTGCGGCCGCACCGGCGAGTCGGCCGGCAGTACCCGCAGGCTGCCCGACATGCCCAGGTGCAGCAGCGCGCTGCCGGCGGCGGTATCGAGCAGCAGGTACTTGGCCCGGCGGCGCACCGCGTCGATCCGCTGGCCCGGCAGCACGGTGCTGATCTCGCCGGCGATCGGCCAGCGCAGGCTGTCCCGGCGCAGGGTCGCCGACACCACCCGGCGGCCGGTCAGGTGGGGGGCGAGGCCGGCCCGGGTGGTCTCGATTTCGGGCAGTTCGGGCATCGCGGCAGTCTACCGGGGCGCTGGTTTACGCAACGCTCTGCCGGGGTTCCTGCGGTTCAGCCACGCTTGTTCACATCGCTGAGCGAAGGCATCACGGCCGTGCACCCGGCCAGGCATGAGGTGGAGACGCGTGGCATTATCGGTGGTGCGATCGGGTCGTTCGGCCCGCCCTGTTTTGTGGACTCCGTGTACGCAGTCCGCACTCCCCGGAGTCAAGTAATGCCCGTTTCCCTGTTCGACTTTCTCGCCGGCGGCCTGCTGCAGGCCGGCTTTGGCGCGTTGGTCGTCTACCTGCTGGTGACCACCCAGCTGACCATTTTCGCCGTCACCCTGTACCTGCACCGCTCGATGACCCATCGCGGTGTCGACTTCCATCCGGTGATCAACCACTTCTTCCGTTTCTGGACCTGGCTGACCACCTCGATGATCACCCGCGAGTGGGTGGCCATCCACCGCAAGCACCACGCGATGTGTGAGACCGAGGACGACCCGCACAGCCCGGTCACCCGTGGCATCGGCAAGGTGTTCTGGCAGGGCGTGGAGCTGTACCGCGAGGCCCGCAGCGACCGCGCCTCGATCGAGAAATACGGCAAGGGCTGCCCGGACGACTGGATCGAGCGGCACCTGTACACCCCGCACGCGACCCTCGGGCCGGTGCTGCTGCTGTTCATCAGCTTCGGCCTGTTCGGTTTCGCCGGCGTGGCGGTCTGGGCGATCCAGATGCTGTGGATCCCGTTCTGGGCCGCCGGCGTGGTCAACGGCCTGGGCCACTGGTGGGGCTACCGCAACTTCGAGACCACCGACAAGGCGACCAACCTGACGCCGTGGGCGTTCTGGATCGGCGGCGAGGAGTTGCACAACAACCACCACGCCTTCCCCAGCTCGGCCAAGTTCGCCCTGCGCCGGTTCGAGTTCGACATCGGCTGGAGCGTGATCCGGGTGCTGCAGGCGATGCGTCTGGCGAAGGTGCTGCGCGTGGCGCCGACCCTGGACGTGCGGCCGAACATCGCCATGCCGGACCGCGAGACCCTGAAGGCATTGCTGGCGATCCGCTTCCAGGCGATGACCGACTACTACCGCAAGGTCACCCTGCCCACGTTGCGTGCCAGCGACGACAAGTTGCCGCGCAAGTTGCGCAAGGGCCTGGCCGACGGCGGCCGCTGGCTGGACGACGCCAAGCGCGCGCGACTGCAGGCCTGGCTGGCCGAGCGTCCGCACATGGCGACTCTGGCCGAGTACCGCCAGCGCCTGCAGCAGGTGCTGGACGACCGTTCGCACGACGCCCAGGCCACGCTGCAGAAGCTGCACGACTGGTGCGTGGAGGCCGAGGCCACCGGCAACCAGGCGCTGCAGCAGTTCTCCGCGCGCATGAAGGGCTACACCCTGGTGCCCGCGCGGGCCTGAGTGTCCGCAGGACCTGATCCGGACAGAGGGGCGGCGACGCCCCTTTTGTCTGCCCGCCTGTCGCAGGAGTCATCGCCGATGCGTGCCATGCCGTTGCTGTTGTTGCTCGTGCTGCCGATGTTTGTCGCCGTGTCCGCGCCGGCAGCGGCACAGTCGCGGGTGGAGACGACCCGCGACTACCTGCAGCGCATGGACAGCGATGGCGATGGCCGCGTCTCGCTGGACGAATACCTGGCATGGATGGGCTACGCATTCGATCAGATGGATGCCGACGGCGACGGCGTGCTGAGCCCGGCCGAGCAGCCCGGCGGCAAGGGCAAGCCGATCGGCCGCAGCCAGCATCGGGCCCGCCTGACCGACCGTTTCCACCGTCAGGACACCGACGGCGACGGTTTCCTGGGAGCCGCCGAGCTGGCCGCGCCGCCGCAATAGCCGGCAGTCCCCGCAGCGCTGTTGCGCTCCCTTCTGCACGCTTCGCGGTTGCCGCGGCTGCGGGAGCGCCGCGCCCAACCCTGGGTCCACGCAGGCTTTACCCGCGTGCCGTGCGTCTACTACCAAAGTCGTCTGTCCGCCCCGGTGGGCACCTCCTACATTCGGATGACAACCGCTCCCGGCCGGCCGAATGGCGCTCCTTCGCCAGCCCGATACCGGCAGCGGACACCCATCGTGGAGGACGTGCAATGCAGGCGAACGACGTGGTCGAACGGGTGCTCGCGCACCCCAAATACCAGGAACTGACGAGGCGCCGCGGTCGCGCCAGCGTCGGCTACTTCGTGCTGATGCTGGTGGTGTATGCCGGCTTCATCCTGACCCTGGCCTATTGGCCGGAGGTGTTCGCCCAACCCATCGGCGCAGGCTTCACCATGAGCGTGGGCGTGCTGGCCGCCGTTCTGGTGGCCGTCAGCGCGGTGGTGATGATCGCCGCGTTCGTGCACCTGTCCAACAAGCACTTCGATCCGCTGATCGCGGCCATCGTGAGGGACGTGAAATGAGGGCCGGCATTGTGGCTCCCGCCGCCCTGCTCGCGGCCCTGCTGCCGCTGCCGGCGCTCGCCCAGGCGCCGGGGCAGGCCAACGCGTCGGCCATCGTCATGTTCCTGGTGTTCATCGTCGGCACCATGTTCATCACCTGGTGGGCGGCCAAGCGCACCAAGACCACGTCCGACTTCTACACCGCCGGCGGCGGCATCACCGGCTTCCAGAACGGACTGGCGATCGCCGGCGACTATCTCTCGGCGGCGTCGTTCCTGGGCATCGCCGGCATGGTCTACGTCAGCGGTTTCGACGGCATGATCTACGCGATCGGCTTCCTGTTCGGCTGGCCGGTGGTGATGTTCCTGATCGCCGAGCGGCTGCGGAACCTGGGGCGCTACAACTTCGCCGACGTGACCTCGTACCGCCTGTCGGAGACGCCGCTGCGTCTGCTGGCGGCCAGTGCGTCGCTGCTGGTGATCGCGCTGTACCTGATCGCGCAGATGGTCGGTGCGGGCAAGTTGATCGTGCTGCTGTTCGGCATCCGCTACGAGCTGGCGGTGGTCATCGTCGGGGTGTTGATGATCATGTACGTGGCTTTCGGCGGCATGACCGCGACCACCTGGGTGCAGATCATCAAGGCGGTGCTGATGCTGATCGGCGCGACGCTGATGGCGTTCCTGGTGCTGAAGGCGTTCCAGTTCAATCCCGATGCGATGCTCGCCGAAGCCGTGCGCGTGCACCCGACCGGGCTGTCGATCATGGCGCCGGGCTCGCAGGTCAGCGGCAACCCGCTCAACGCGCTGTCACTGGGCCTGGCGCTGGCGTTCGGTACCGCCGGCCTGCCGCACATCCTGATGCGTTTCTTCACCGTTCCCAATGCCAAGGAAGCGCGCAAGTCGGTGATCTGGGCCAGCTCGTTCATCGGCTACTTCTACCTGCTGACCTTCATCATCGGCTTCGGCGGCATCGCGCTGCTATGGCAGCACCCGGAGTTCTTCCAGGCCGGTCCCGACGGCAGCATCGACCTCATCCACGGCCTGGTCGGCGGCACCAACATGGTCGCGGTGCACCTGGCCAATGCGGTCGGCGGCAGCCTGTTGCTGGGCTTCCTGGCGGCGGTGACCTTCGCCACCATCGTGGCGGTGGTGGCCGGCCTGACGCTGGCGGGTGCGGCGGCGATCTCGCACGACCTGTACGCCAACGTGTTCGCACGCGGCCGGGCCACGGAGAAGCAGCAGATGAAGATCTCGCGCATCTCCACCGTCACCCTGGGCGTGATCGCGATCCTGCTGGGCATCGTGTTCGAGAACCAGAACGTGGCGTTCATGGTCGGGCTGGCGTTCGCGATCGCGGCCAGCGCCAACTTCCCGGTGCTGGTGCTGTCGATCGCCTGGCGCGGCTGCACCACCCGCGGCGCGACCATCGGCGGCTTCATCGGTCTGGCGGTGGCCACGGCATGGGTGACGCTGAGCAAGACGGTGTGGGTGGACGTGTTCGGCTTCGCCGCGCCGATCGTGCCGTTCCCGAACCCGGGCATCCTGTCGATCCCGTTGGCGTTCATCGCGATCTGGCTGTTTTCGGTGACCGACCGCAGTGCACGCGCCGACCGGGAGCGGGCGGCGTTCGATGCACTGCGGGTGCGCAGCGAGACCGGCATCGGTGCGACGTCGGCGAGCGATCACTGATGCGGCTGGAGCAGTGATCGACGGGCACCGGGCGGGCCGATGGCTCGCCCGGTGCCCGGGTGATGACGCCGCCGTAATACGTGTTGGCCGACAAGGAAGGTCGATGGCGGCGACAGATTGCGTTATCGGAAACAGCAACAGGAGTGATGAAGCCATGTACCAACAGATACTAATTGCGACCGACGGTTCCGAGCTGGCCGGCAAGGGGCTGGAACAGGGCCTCCGGCTGGCGGCGGCGCTGGACGCGGAAGTGACCATCCTCACCGCATCCGAACGCTGGACGCCGGTGGACGCCGGCCTGGTGTGGGGCGGTTCGGCCGGCATGCTGGAGGAGTACCGGACGCATGTGCGCAAGGCCGCCGACGAGGTGCTGGCGGCGGCAGGTGCGCGCGCCACCGAACTCGGCGTCCGCCACCAGACGCTCTACGTGCCCGACCGCTATCCGGCCGAAACGATTCTGGAAACGGCCACCGCGCGCGGGGTGGACCTGATCGTGATGGCCAGCCACGGGCGACGCGGACTGGATCGGCTGCTGGTCGGCAGCCAGACCAACGCGGTGATCACCCACAGCACGATCCCGGTACTGGTGGTGCGCTGAGGGTCGAGGTTGGCCTGAGGTACGAGAGGTGACTACTTCTTCGTCTCATCTCAAGGCGATCTGAGGGGCCCCGCCGCGGCCGGGAGGTCTTCTCCGCTCATGTCCCCGGCTTCCGCCAGCAGGCGGAAGCCTCCTCCTTTACTTCGCTGCGAAGACCTCCCGGCCGCGGCGGCGCTCGGCTTGCGGGGTGCATGTAGCGCAGTCATGCGCGAAATATCGGGCTCTGCTCCCCCGGACCCCGGGTATTCCCGCATGACGGGTGTCCATGCCCTTGAAGGCGGAATCAAGGGTTACTGCTTCTTCGCTTCAGCTCAATGCGACCTGAGGGGCTCCGCCGTGGCCGGGAGGTCTTCTTCGCTCATGTCCCCCGGCTTCCGCCAGCAGGTGGAAGCCTCCTCCTCTACTTCGCTGCGAAGACCTCCCGGCCACGGCGGCGCTCGGCTTGCGGGGTGCATGTAGCGGAGTCATGCGCGGAATGTCGGCTCTGCTCCCCCGGTCACCGGGTATTCCCGCATGAGGGGTGTCCATGCCCTTGAAGGCGGAATCAAGGGTTACTGCTTCTTCGCTTCAGCTCAATGCGACCTGAGGGGCTCCGCCGCGGCCGGGAGATCTTCTCCGCTCATGTCCCCCGGCTTCCGCCAGCAGGCGGAAGCCTCCTCCTTTACTTCGCTGCGAAGACCTCCCGGCCACGGCGGCGCTCGGCTTGCGGGGTGCATGTAGCGGAGTCATGCGCGGAATGTCGGCACCGCGGCACGGCGCCCTATCAGCACCGCGCGGAAGAAGAACAAAAAAGCCGGACCCACCTGCGCGGGCCCGGCCGATCACGTGATGCAGATTGTTCAGAACGTGTAACGCGCCATCGTGTGCAGGCGGATCAGCTCGCCGTCGGTGCCCGATTCGAGCGTGCGCTCGCCCCAGATGGCTTCGATGCCCAGGTCGAGCTTGGGTACCGGCGACCAGATCAGGTTGGCGTGCGCGGAGTGCACCCGGCGGGTGACGCCGAAGCCGGTCAGGTCGGTGTCGTTGTCCCACTGCGAGCGGGCGTAGAAGACGTTGCCCCGCAGCGCCGGGCTGAACATGTGGCGCAGGCCCGCGTAAGCCGCCCAGCCGCCGAGCGCGTTGAGGTTGCCGCTGGCGTCGGCCATGGCGTCCTGCTGCACCGTCGCCAGGCCGATGTAGCGCCCGAAGCCCTCGCCGCCGGTGGCCTGGTAGCGCAGGTCGGTGCGCTCGCCCAGCTTGACCAGGCCGCTGACGGTGGCGGCGAAACCGGTCGTGCTGTCGGGACTGCCCGCGACCGGCTCGTATTTGAGCTGGCGCGCCATGCCGGCAACGCTGAAGTGGCCCCGGTCACCCTTGTGCGTATAGCGGGCGATGAGGTCGGGCACGCTGTTGTCGCCGGTGATCACGCGCGCGCCGCCGCCGGCCGGTTGCACCGTGGTTTCCGGGTTCTCCAGCGACACCGCAAACGGACCGTGGGTGTAGCGGATCTGCGGCTGGCGCACGAACACCAGCGCGTCGGTCGGGCCGACAAAATCCACCGAGTCGATCAGCGCCGCGGTGTCCATGAAGTTCGACCAGGTCTGGCCGATCAGCAGCCGGTTCCAGGTCAGGTAGGCGTGGCGGACCGTGGTGCCGTAGGTGTTGGTCGCGGCGGTGTTGCCGAGTGCGCCGCCGAAGAAGTCCATCTCGAAGCGGGCACCGAGCTTGTCGCCTGAATCCAGCTCGGTGCTGGCGTCGAACCACAGCCGCGAGAACTTGGCGTGGCTGTCGAGGTAGGTGTCGACGCCTTCGCCGCCGACCGGGATCGAGCCGGGAACGTAGAAGTCGCGGCCGGCAGTGCTCTTGGCGATGTCGCCGTCGGTGGTGTGGGTGGCCATCGCGTCCACGCGGACCATGCCGCCCACGGTGAAGCGGGTGCCGGGGTTGGCCTGCGGGGTGATCGTGGCCGGCGCGGCGGCCGGCGGGGCAGCGGCTGGCGGCGGTGCCGGCGTGCTTGCGATGCCGGTGCCGGGCTGCCGTGCCAGCAGTTGCTCGACCACGCGCTCCAGCTCGGCCACGCGCGCCTCCAGCGCCTGTTCGCGATCGGTCTGCGCCAGCGCCAGGCCGGGCGCGAGTCCCGGTGCGATCAGGGCCAGCAGCATCGCGGTGGCCAGCGGCCGGCGACGCCGTTGCAGCAATGCGCCGGTCGTGCCGGCACGGTTGGATCTGGGCATGTTTCCCTCCACGGCTTCCGTCGGGTGTACGGTTGCCGGCAGGTTGCCGGCGACCATTTCCCCGAGCGTATTCGCAATCGGCCGTCATCCCGCTTCGCTTAGACCAAGGTCTAAACCCGTCCCTGCGGGTGGATGCGGCACACTCGGTGGGGAACCAACAGCTCAGGAGGCACCCCCATGAACACGCCCCGGGATATCTACCCCGTACCGGCCGATTTCGCCGCAACGGCCCGCGTCAACCGCGAGGACTACCATCGCCTGTACGAGGAGTCGCTGCGCGATCCGGACGGGTTCTGGGCGCGCACCGCCGAGCGCCTGGAGTGGATGAAGAAGCCGACGAAGATCAAGAACACCAGCTTCGATCTGGCCGACTTCCGCATCCGCTGGTACGAGGACGGCGAGCTCAACGTCAGCGTCAACTGCCTGGACCGGCACCTGGCCACCCGCGGCGACAAGACCGCGCTGATCTTCGAGCCCGACAGCCCCGACGCGCCGGCGCAGCGCATCAGCTATCGCGAGCTGCACCAGCGCGTGTGCAAGCTCGCCAACGCGCTGCGCGCGCTCGGCGTGGGCAAGGGCGACCGGGTCACCATCTACCTGCCGATGATTCCCGAAGCGGCGATCGCGATGCTGGCCTGCGCGCGCATCGGCGCGGTGCACATGGTGGTGTTCGGCGGCTTCGCGGCCAACTCGATCGCCGACCGCGTTGCCGACAGCGGCAGCAAGCTCATCATCACCGCCGACGAGGGCCTGCGCGGCGGCCGCAAGGTGGCGCTGAAGGTCAACGTCGATGCGGCCCTCAAACTGCCCGGCACCAACAGCGTCGAGACCGTGCTGGTGGTGCGCCATACCCACGCCGCGGTGGACATGCAGATGCCGCGTGACCGCTGGTACGACGCCGTGGTCGACGAGCAGCCGGTCGAGTGCGAGCCCGAGCGCATGAACGCCGAGGACCCGCTGTTCATCCTCTACACCTCCGGCAGCACCGGCAAACCCAAGGGCGTGCTGCACACCACCGGCGGCTACCTGGTGTATGCCAGCTACACCCACGAGACCGTGTTCGACCTGCGCGAGGACGACGTCTACTGGTGCACCGCCGACGTCGGCTGGGTCACCGGCCACAGCTACATCGTCTACGGGCCGCTCGCCAACGGCGCCACCTCGCTGGTGTTCGAGGGCGTGCCGAACTACCCGGACCCCTCGCGTTTCTGGCAGGTCATCGACAAGCACCAGGTCACCACGTTCTACACCGCGCCGACCGCGATCCGCGCGCTGATGCGCGAGGGCGAGGAGCCGGTCAAGGCGACCTCGCGCAAATCGCTGCGGCTGCTGGGCAGCGTCGGCGAGCCGATCAATCCCGAGGCCTGGCGCTGGTACCACGACATCGTCGGCGACGGTCGCTGCCCGATCGTGGACACCTGGTGGCAGACCGAGAACGGCGGCATCCTGATCTCGCCGCTGCCGGGCGCGACCGACCTCAAGCCCGGCTGCGCGACCACCCCGTTCTTCGGCATCAAGCCGGCGATTGTCGATGCCAACGGCAACTTCATCGACGGCGAGGGCGAGGGCAACCTGGTGATCACCGATTCCTGGCCGGGCCAGTCGCGCAGCGTCTACGGCGACCACCCGCGCTTCATCGACACCTATTTCAGGACCTACCCCGGCACCTATTTCACCGGCGACGGCTGCCGCCGCGACGCCGATGGCGACTACTGGATCACCGGCCGCGTCGACGACGTCATCAACGTCAGCGGCCACCGCATCGGCACCGCCGAAGTGGAGAGCGCGCTGGTCTCGCACGACAAGGTCGCCGAGGCCGCCGTGGTAGGTTTCCCGCACGACATCAAGGGCCAGGGCATCTACGTCTACGTGACCCTGATCGCCGGCGAGGTGGCCAGCGACGAGCTGCGTATCGAACTGATCCGCCACGTGCGCGCCGAGATCGGCCCAATCGCCGCGATCGACTTCCTGCAATGGGCGCCGGGGCTGCCGAAGACCCGCTCGGGCAAGATCATGCGCCGCATCCTGCGCAAGATCGCCGAGAACGCGCCCGACCAGCTCGGCGACACCAGCACCCTGGCCGACCCGTCGGTGGTGGCCTCGCTGGTCCGCGAACGCCACATCCCCTGACCGCACGACGTGACTCCGGCACGCCCTCCCCCGCGCCACTACCCTTTCCCCCACTGCGGGGAAGGGGGAGTTCATTGATGCCCACGCTGCTGATCGCCGACGACCACCCGCTGTTCCGCGAAGCCCTGCGCGGCGTGGTCATGCGGCTGATGCCCGGCGCGCGCCTGTGCGAGGCCGACAGCGTCGACGCCCTGTACGCGCTGGTGGAAGCGGAGTCCGACGCCGACCTGCTGCTGCTCGACCTCAACATGCCCGGCGCGCAGGGCTTCAGCGCGCTGGTGCACCTGCGCGCACTGCATCCGCAGCTGCCGGTCGTGGTGGTGTCCGCGCGCGAGGAACCGGCGGTGATGCGGCGCGCGCTGGACCACGGCGCGGTCGGCTTCATTCCCAAGTCGGCCGACGCGGCGACCCTCGGCCAGGCCATCGCCACCGTGCTCGACGGCGACCGCTGGGCCCCGCCGGCCGCCTTCCATGCCCCTGCCGCGAACCCCGACGAACAGGACGCCGCGCGCCGCCTGCGCGACCTCACCCCGCAGCAGTTCCGCGTCCTGCAGATGCTGGGCTCGGGCCTGTTGAACAAGCAGGTCGGCTACGAGCTCGGCGTCTCGGAGGCCACCGTCAAGGCCCACGTCACCGCGATCCTGCGCAAGCTCGGCGCCAACAACCGCACCCAGGCCGTGCTCATCGCCGGCCGACTCGCGCTGGACCCGGGCAATGTCGTGCTGCCGCCGGAGGAGGGGGAGTAGCTCCCCGCTTCATTGTCGGGGGGGGCGCGACCTGCAGGCCTTCGCGGCGAATGTCCCCCGGCCCCCGCCTGCGGCGGACGCCTCCTCCTTTACTTCGCCGCGAAGGCCTGCAGGTCACGCCGGTGCGTTCGGATCGCAGAGGTACGCGGACAGCCCAGCAGCCGGGCCTGCTGGAACGACGGGTGCGAATGCCCTTGGGTGTGAAATAAAGGAGGAGGCACCGGCTTCATCGGTGCCGGGGGACATTCGCACACAAGGGCATTCGCTCCCGGCACCGCGGCCACCCCGCAGATGTCGCGCTTTCCCCTTGGATGGGAGAAGAACCTCATTTCCGCGCCGGGCCCTCGGGCCAGTAGTAATCATCGCCATACGGCCGACGGCCGAAGATCGCGGTGCCGATTCGGACCTCGGTCGCGCCTTCCTCGATGGCGATCTCGAAATCCCCACTCATGCCCATCGACAGGCGCTGCATGTCGATGCCTTCGATGGCGTCGGCGCGCAGGCGGTCGCGCCATTCGCGCAGGGTGCGGAAACACGCGCGGACCGCGGCGGGTTCCGGCATGTTGATCGCCAGCGTCATCAGGCCGCGCACCCGCAGCATGGGCATCTCGCGGGCGATGCGTCGGGCGAACGCCGTCAACTCATCGGGCGCGATGCCGTACTTGCTCGGCTCGGTCGAGGTCTTGACCTGCAGCAGCACGTCCATCGTTCGGCCTTCGAGTTGCAACCGGCGATCCAGCGCGACGGCCAATTCGACCCGGTCCAGCGACTGCACTTCGGCGGCGATGCGGGCGATGTCCCTGGCCTTGTTGGTCTGCAGGTGGCCGATCATCACCCAGTCGATGCCGCAGTCGGCCAGCGGCCCGGCCTTGCTGCGCATTTCCTGCACCTTGTTCTCGCCCAGACGGTGCAGGCCCAGCGCGGCCGCCTCGCGGATGGCGGCCTCGCCGAAGGTCTTGCTGACCGGCAGCAGGGCGATCCCGGCGGGATCGCGGCCCGCCCGTTGCGCCGCCGTCGCCATGCGGCCGCGGATGTGCGCCAGCCGTGCGGCCATCGAGTCGCCGGCGGCATCCTGCGCCCGGGATCCGGCAGGGTCAGCGATGGGTGTGGTCATGCGGGTATCCGTTTGCAGGGCGTGGCCACAGGGTAGGCGATCCGGCTTGAGCGCGAACTGTCGGGTCCCTCGGGCAGCGGGAACGCCCCATGGTGGCGTCATCACGGGCGTCCGCCTGCCGCGCATTTTCGATTGGCGGCGCGCGGCTGGGCGGCGAGGAAGGCGCGCAGCGACGCGGGCTTGACCGGCTTGGTCAGCACCAGGCAACGGTGGTCCCGGGCAGCGTGCTTGAGGGCGTCGCTGCCGTCGCCGGTCAGCAGGGCGGCCGGCAGATGCGGGCCGAGCCGCTCGCGCAGCAGGTCGACGATGCCCAGGCCGTCGAGGCGGTCGTGCAGGTGGTAGTCGACCAGGGCGACGTCGGGGGTTTCGTCCGGCGGCAGGGCGTCGAGCAGGGCGATGGTTTCATCCGCGGTCGCCGCCGTCAGGGCGACGGCCCGCCAGCGGGTGAGCAGGGCGCGCATGCCGTCGAGGATCTCGCGGTCGTTGTCGATGCACAGCACGCGCAGGCCGGCGAGGGAGTCGGTGATATCCGGTTTGCGCGCGGCGGGAATGCCGGCGGCGGGCGTGGGAACAAGGCTGAGCGGCACGGTGATCGAGAACACGCTGCCGGCACCGACGCGGGCGCGCACGCGCAGTCGATGGTCCAGCGTGCGCGCGATGCGCTGGCAGATCGACAGGCCCAGGCCGAGGCCGCGCTCGCCGCGGCCGGGGTGATCGAAGCGGCGGAACTCGTCGAAGATCTCCGCCAGGTGGTGCGGCGAGATACCCGGGCCGGTGTCCCAGACCTGCAGTTCCACCGCGCCCTCGCGCAGGCGCGCGGCAATCAGCACACCGCCGTTGCGGGTGTAGCGCAGTGCGTTGGCGAGGAAGTTCTGCAACGCGCGACGCAGCAGGCGGCGGTCGCTGCGCACCATCAACGCGGTCGCCGGCGCACGCACGCGCAGTTGCAGGCCGCGGCTGGCGGCAATCGGCGCATGTTGCGCGCCCAGTTCGCGCAGCAGTTCGTTGACGTCGAAATCGGTGACCTCCGGACGCAGCGCGCCGGCATCCAGACGCGAGATGTCGAGCAGCCCGTCGAGCAGGTCCTCGGCCGCACGCAGCGAGGCGTCCACGCGTTCGACCAGCCGGCCCTGCTCGTCGGCTTCCTCGCTTTCGCGCAGGGCGGACGTGAACAGCCGCGCGGCGTTCAGCGGTTGCAGCAGGTCGTGGCTGACCGCGGCCAGGAAGCGGGTCTTGGACTGCTGGGCGTCCTGGGCCTCGCGGGTGCGCTGCTCGACGCGGTGCTCCAGGGTTTCGTTGGATTCGCGCAGGGCCTGCTCGACGCGCTTGTACTCGGTGATGTCGCTGTAGCTGGTGACATAGCCGCCGCCGTCGACCGGCCGGCCGCGCAGCTCGATCACCTGGCCGTTGGCGCGTACCCGCTCGGACACGTGTGGTGTGCCGGCGCCGAGGTGATCCATCCGCCGTTGCACCTGCTCGTCGGCGTCGCCCGGACCCATCTCGCCGCGCTCGGCATTCCAGCGCAGCAGGTCGGCGACCGGGCGACCCACGTAGAGCATGCCGTCGGGGTAGTCGAACATCTCCTGGTAGCGGCGGTTCCAGGCCACCAGGCGCATGTCGGCATCCACCACGCTGACGCCCTGGCTGATGTTCTCCAGCGTCGTCGCCAGCACCTGGCGGTTGAAGCGCAGCTCCTGGTTGGCCTCGTCCAGCAACGCGACCACCTCGCCCAGCTCCATGCCCGAGCCGCGCAGGGCGCTGGTCAGGGTCAGGCGGGCCGAAGCCGCGCCGATCGCGGCGGCCAGCAGGCGTTCGGTGAACTGGGCCAGCGCGCGGTCGGCGGGTTCTTCAGGCTTCCATGACGCGCCTTGCTGGTGGGCGTAGTCCTCGAACGAGCGGCGGGCATGGCGTTCACCGACGATGCGCTCGGCCAGTGCCAGCAGGTCGCCGCCACGCACATTGCCGGCCCAGCCGCCGGGGCCGAGCGGCGGCCGTTGCGAATACGGATCCAGGAACGGCGCGGCCCGCAACTGCTCGTGCAGGCGCGGACGCTGGCGTGCGGAGACGTAGACGAACGCGCCGACGTTGAACAGCAGCGACCAGAACACGCCGTGGGTCAGGGAATCCCAGCCGACCACCCCGAACAGCTGCTCGGATCGCAGCCAGGCGATGCCGAGCGGGCCGGTGTCCACCCAGTCCCAGGCGATCCAGCCGTCATGCACCAGGGTCGGCAGCAGCAGGGTGTAGACCCACAGCACGGCACCGGCACCGACGCCGGCCAGGGCCCCCGCGCGGCTGGCTCCGCGCCAGTACAGGCCCCCGATCAGCGCCGGTGCGAACTGCGCGACCGCGGCGAACGCCAGCAGGCCGTGCTCGGACAGGCTGTCGCCGCCCGACCCGCGCGCATACGCGTAGGCCATCAGGGCCAGCGCGAGGATGGTCGCCCGGCGCACCCACAGCACCTGTTGCTTGATGCCCGGCCCGGTCCGGCGCAGCGCGCCGGTACGCAACAGCGCCGGCACGATGAGGTCGTTGCTGACCATCGTCGCCAGCGCCACGCTGGTCACGATGACCATGCCGGTGGCGGCCGAGAAACCGCCGATGTAGACCATCAGCGCCAACGCGCCCTGGTCCAGCGCCAGCGGCAGGGCGAGCACGTAGGTGTCCGGCGAGATCCCGCTGCCGCCCAGCAGGGCCTGGCCGGCCAGCGTGATGGGCACCACCAGCACGCTGATGATCACCAGATAGCCGCCGAAGAACCAGCGCGCGGTGCGCACGTCGCCGACGTTCTGGCACTCGACCACGGCGACGTGGAACTGCCGCGGCAGGCACAGCAGCGCGGTGAACGCGAGCAGGGTCTGGGAGACGAAACCGGCCGGCACGCGGGGCCGGGTGATCTCCCCGGCGGCCTGCACGACACGCTCGCCGAGCCCGCCCACGCCGGGCAGGTGCATCAGCGCGAAGATGCCGATGGCGATGAAGGCGACCAGCTTGACCAGCGACTCCAGCGCGATCGCCAGCACCATGCCGTGGTGGTGCTCGGTGGCATCGATCTGGCGGGTGCCGAACAGGATCGAGAACACCGCCAGCAACAGCGCGGTGTACAGCGCCGGGTCGGCGAACAGGCTGGGGTTGGCCGGCACGCCGGCGAGGATCTGGATGCTGTTGGCGACCGCCTTGAACTGCAGCGCCACGTAGGGAATCGCGGCGGTCAGCGCCAGCAGCGAGACCAGTGCCGCCAGGCCCGGCGCGCGGCCATAGCGCGAGGACAGGAAGTCGGCGATCGAGGTGATCCGCTGCTCGTCGGAAATCAGCACCAGCCGTTCCAGGATCCGCCAGCCGAACAGCAACAGCAGCAGCGGGCCGAGGTAGATCGGCAGGAATCCCAGCCCGGTGCGCGCCGCCGAACCGACCGCGCCGTAGAACGTCCACGACGAGCAGTACACCGCCAGGGCGAGCGAATACACCGCCGGCCGCACCCACGGGTGGGTCGGCATGGCCTCCCTGCGGTCGCCGTAATACGCGACCAGGAACAGCATGCCGACATAGCCGACCGACACCAGCAGCAGGATCCAGCCTGGAATCACCCGTGCGCGCCTCCGTCGTCAGTCGAACGCCGAGTGTAGGACGGCGCGACGCCGGGCAGGCCTCACTGCGCCGAAGGTCGAACGGCGTCGAGCAACCGGCGCGCCACCGTTTCGGCCTGGGCGCGCAGTTCCGGCACCGCCAGGCTCTCCCACAGGCGGCCGATGCGCAGGCTGCCCAGTGCGAACAGGCCGGGCTGGACCGTACCGTCGGCCGCGATCACCTCGCCATCGCCCGCGGTATCGAGGCCGATGCCATGCGGGCCCGGCACCGCCGTCCCGGTCGCCAGCAGATCCCGCACCAACGGGCTGCGCATCGAGGCGGCCAGTGTCTCCACCCCGGTGGCATTGATGACGCGGTCCACGTCCAGCCGCAGCGTGCCGCCGCCGGCCAGTGTCGCTTCCAGGTGGATGCGGCCGCCGATCGGTGTCACCGCCTGCAGCCGCCCGCGATGGCGCTGCAACTGCCCGCTGCCGAGCAGCGCGCCGACCGCGGCGTGCACGTCCGGCGCGACCCGGTGTCGGTGCACGTCCCACTGGCGCACCGCATGACGCAGGAAGCGGCTCTGGTCGTCGATCGACAGGCTCTGCCACAAGGCCTGCACGTGCGGCCGGATGCGGTCGATCACGCCCTGCCACGCCTCGCCGCGGGCGCGCGCATCGTCGGCATGCCGACGCAGAAGTTTGAGCCGCTGGCGCAATGACAAGGCGAACAGATCGGCAGGATCGAACGCGGCGGCAACATGGCGGTCGGCATGCGGCAACGGCATCAGCGCGTGCCGCGAGAGCACGTGGATGGCACCGCGATGGCCGTTGACCTGCAGTGACAGCACCGCGTCGACCATGCTCAGCCCGGCACCGATGATCGCGACATCGGCATCCGTCGGCAGCCGCGCGATGGCGTCGTACTGCCAGGCCTCCAGGCATTGGCTGGGCGACAGTGCTTCGGCGCCGCGTGCCGGCAGCGGTCGCAGGCTGTTGCCGACCGCGAGCACGACGCCACGCGCGTGGACGGTGGCGCCCGAGGCGAGCGTCACGCGCCAGTCGTCCCGCTCGCGTGTCATCGCGGTGGCGCGATCGTGCACGACCTCCAGCCGCGCGATGCCGACCGCCCGGGCCTGTCGCAAACGGGCCCGCAGGTACTGCGCGTAGTGGCGGCGCTGCGCGTACCCATCGCCCAGCGCGGCCGCAGGCAGGCCGCCGGGATTGTGGTGCTGCCGCATGAAATCGAGGAAGTCGTCGGGCTGGTCGACGAACGCGCTCATGCGCCGCACCGGCACGTTGAGCCGGTGTTCCGGCGCTGCGGTGGCGTAGGCGACACCCTCGCCGAGTTTCGCGGCGGGCTCGACCAGGACGATCCGCAGCGGCGAGTCGGCCAGCCGCAGCGCATGGATCGCCGTCATCACGCCGGCCGCACCGCCACCGATGATCGCGATGTCGGCGGAATGGGTGGGGGTTGTCATGGCGCGATTGTAGGCAGAGTCCGTAGATCGTTTGCTTCGGCAGCCTGCGGTGGAATCCCGGGCCTTGGCATGGGAGCGGCTTCAGCCGCGATCTGCACATCGTTGCCAGGCCGATGGGCGATCACCTGCGATGGACGCCGGGGCGACGAGGGCACACGGCATGAACTTCCCGGCCCAGGGGAGCGCATCGCCGCTGTCGGTTCTGCGCGTTCGCGGCTCGCGCCGCTGCTACGGACGAAGTGCTCGCGGCCCATGCCGCTGCCACAGCAGCCGATGGTCGCTGCCGGTGCGGCTCTCACTCCGTCGCGCCGCGGCGATCGGACGCGACCGCTGCCATCGTCTGTCGTCCGTTGCCTTGCGGCAGCGCGCGGGCCAGCCAGTCCACTGTCGCGCCGCGCATACCGGTGGCGGCGATCTGCGCGGCGCGGGCGTTCGCATCGCAGTCGGCCAGCAAGGGGTCATCGGGAAAGCCGGCGGCCGCCATCAGGCTGTGGAGCTCCATCTGTGCGACGACATCGCCCAGGGCGTGCGCGCGGGCGTGGGTGGCCGTGAACAGCGAGTGGGCGCGATCGCGTTGGCCGTCGGCCAGCGCGGCCAGGGTCGCGATCTGGCCCAGCCGCTGCGATTGCAGCCAGATGCCGTCATCCGGCAGGTGCCGCCGCGCGCTGTCCGCCAGCCGGCGTGCCTGTGGCCACTGGCCGCGTGCGGTGGCGACTTCGGCGAGGCCGATTTCGGCATCGGCCAGCAGCCAGTCGTATCCGCTTTTCTGCAGCGAGGCACGGGTGGTCGAGTACAGGCGTTCGGCGTCGTCAAGCTGGCCGGCACGGGCCAGCTGGTAGCCGTTTTGCAGCGCCACCATCCAGCGGTCGGGGGCGTCTGGCATGGCCTGGATCAGGGCATTGCGGGCGCGCAATCGCGGCACTGCCGATGCGGTGTCGCCGGCGAGCAGGTCGATCGCCGTGCCCAGGCCCTCCGCCTGGTCGCGCACGAACGGCTGGGTGGTGTCCGCGCAATCGGCCAGTTGTTGTCGGGCCTGCGGCAACTTGCCCTGCGCCAGCAGGCTGTCGGCCCGCACACAGGCCAGTCGGGCCGTCGTGACCGCCGGCAGCGGCGCCCGGCCCTCCCGGGCCAGCCGCTGCGCGGTCTGGTCCAGCGCCTGCAAGGCCCCGGCGTAGTCGCCGTTGATGTTCAGGGTGAACGCCTCGAACTGGTCCAGCCAGGTCGCCAGGTCGCCTTTCAGATGGCCCTTGCGGATGCGCCGGATGCGTTCTTCGGCACTGGAGAAGCGGCCGGCCAGCAGGTCTTCGTTGAGCAGGGAAACGTCCAGCGACAACTGCGCGACCGCGTCACCGGCATGGGTGGCGCAGGCGAGGGCCTGCTCCAGGCGCTTGCGGTATTCGACCAGGTCGCCGGCGTTGTAGTGTTGGAACGCGACCCGGCGCAGCAGCTGGATTTCCATGCTGCGGTAGCCGCCGGCGCGGGTCTGGGCGAGCAGGCTGTCCAGCTGCGCGGAGGGGCCCGAGGGCGGCAGCGACAATTCGGCGGTGACCTTCGCGTGCAGTGCGTCGATGTCCGCGCCTGCTTCGGTGAACAGCCGGGCGGCTTCATCGAACTGCGACCGGTCGGCCAGCTCGCCCCACTGGTAGGCATCGGACTGCGCCTTGAGCAGCAAGGCGGTGGCGCGCTCGTGCTCCCAGCCCTGGCCCGCGGCATGCGCCAGCCGTTCGGCTTCGGTGGCGTGCAGGCGCACCGCGTCCGGGTTGATCCGCGCCATCTCGATCTCCGCCAGCAGCACCAGCCACTGGATGCGTACGCCCGTCGGCTGGGTTTCCCAGTCGGCGCGCGACAAGGTGGCCAACGCGGCTTCGGGGTCGCCGGCGCGCAGTTGGTACCGGGACTGCTCAAGCCGGTAGGAGAGGTTCTGCGGGTACTGCGCCGCGAGGTCGCTGAACGCGGTCGCCGTCTCGGCACGGCGCTGTGGGTCGATCGACAGCTGCATCGCGTCCATCACCCACGCCACGTCCGCGGACAAGGGCGACAGCAGTTCACGCGCGTGCTGCATGTGGGCCAGCGCCGGGTTGGCCTGGCCGAGCCGGGCCAGCGACATCGCCAGTTGCAGGTGGGCCAGGCCGAACCGCGGCGCCTGCGCGAGTACCGACGCCAGCCCCGTTGCGCTGGCGGACATGTCGCGCTGGCTGTAGGCCTCGTAGGCCAGCGCGTAGTCACGGGCCGACCCCGCATCCACCGACAGCGCCGGCCAGAGTTCATCGCGGCGGGCCGGAACCAGCTCCGCCAGCACCTGCCGGGACAGCTCGTCCACCAGCTGCGGCACCTGCGCGGTGCTGCCGCGCAGCTCGATCTGGCGGCTGCCATCCACGCCATCGAAGCGCGCGCGCACGAAGCGCTGGTCCGGCGCGTTGGTGACCTGGCCGGAACTCAGCAGCACGATGTTGGGCGACAGCGCGGCGGTATCGGCCGCCAGGTGCGCCTCGGTCAGCACGACCACTTCCGGCAGCGCGTCCAGCTTCCATCCCAGCCAGGCGCGCAGCAGGGTGGCCGGCCAGCGTGCTTCGTCGTTGTTGTGGTTGCCCACGTCGATCATTGCGACCGCGATCGGCGAGGCCGGTGCGGGCGGCGAGGTTGGCGGCTTCGCGGCAAAAAACAGCGAGGCGATCCCCAGCGCGAGTGCACTCAATGCCATGGCGACGATGAGGAGGCCGCGACGTTGGCCTGACGCACGATCGGGGCGGGAACGGAGGGCCGTTGCCGATGGGGTCGCGGCCGATGCCGCGGCCGGGTCGATGGCGGGGCATTCCGGCACGTCGACACCGGCCTCGGCCTGGGCGTCCACGCCGACGTTGGCAGCATCGGCCTGCTCGGTGTCGAGGCCCGCAGCGTCGCGTGCCGGTTCGTCGGCAATCCCGGTCGACGCGCCGCCCGGGATGCCGGCCGCTCCCATGTCATCGACTGCCAGCGGCAGGATCGGCGCGGGCGGTTCGAACACGTACCCGCTCTTGGCCAACGTGCGGACCCAGTGCCGGCGCGGCTCCCCCAGCGCCTTGCGCAGCATCCAGATGCTTTGCGACAGGTTGGCGTCCTCGACCACGACGCCGGGCCAGACCCGTTCGAGCAGTGCCGCGCGGGTATGCAGGGTGTGGGGCTGGGCGAGGAACAGCTGCAACAGGTCGAACACGCGCTGCGGCAATTCGACCGTCTGCCCGGGGCTGGCGAGCTGGCGATACCACAGGTCGATGGTCAGGTCGTCCACCTGGAGCCGCCGGGTGTGCGGCGGCCATGGACTTTCGGCCGGCGCGTTGATGGGCCCGGTCGAATCCGTGCTGGTCGTATCGATGATTATTGCCGGGGTCACTGACGCCCGCGCACCTCCGTTTGCCCGAACCCTCCTTGTATACAGCAGCCCGGGTCGCGGTCTGCGGGGCAATTGTGTGATGCAGGTCCCGGTTTGATCCCGATTTGAGAAAAATTTGAGCGGCTCCCAGAGGTTGCGCCCCGGTGTTGCCCGTAAACCTGTCGGGTGTTTCGCCCAGCCGTCCTCAGGGAAGTCGTTCACACGGACGTGGCGGACGCGGCGCGACGCACAGTGCAAGAAAGGACATCGCGAAGAGCGGCGGCACGGAATGCCGGCGGCGAAGTCCGGGTCGTGGGCACATCAGGAAGGCCGTGCCCACGACCATCCGCCCGGCTTCGGCCGTGGACCGGTCATGGAGGCCAGTGTTGGAAGGGGGGGCGGCTGGTTGCAACACCATTGCAGGTCAACGGGACCGGGGCTTTCCGAAGACCCAAGTCACGACACACCAATCGGGGTAATTCCAACATGTCCACACCTTCCAACCCGCGCAGGCATGCGCTCGCACTTGCCACCGCCATGGCGCTGGCTGCCGCGGTTCCGGCGTCCGCTGCCGGCCCCGCATCCACCGCCGGCAATGGCACCGCCAACCTGTCGACCCTGCAACCGGGCCAGACCCACGACCGCTTCATCGTGAAATACCGCGACGGCAGTGCCCCGCAGGCCAATGCCGCCACCGTTCAACGCTCGCTGGATGGCGCCGCCACCGCTGCCCGGACCGGCAAGGCGCTGGGTCTGCAGAGGCTCCGCCGCCTGGCGACCGGCGCCGACGTGGTGCGCGCCAGCCGCCGGCTGGACCAGGTGGAGGCCGCCGCGCTGATGCGCCAGATCGCCGCGGATCCGGATGTGGAGTACGTCGAGGTCGACCAGCTGATGAAGCCGACCATGACCCCGAACGACACCTACTACGCCAGCAACCAGTGGCACTACTTCGAGGCCGCCGGTGGCATCAAGGCCAACGAGGCCTGGGACGTCGGCAAGGGAGCGGGAGCGGTGGTCGCGGTGCTCGATACCGGCATCACCAACCACAGCGACCTGAATGCCAACATCCTGCCGGGCTACGACTTCATCAGTGATGCCGGCATGGCGCGCGACGGCAACGGCCGCGACTCCAATCCGAACGATGAAGGCGACTGGGTGGCGGCGAACGAATGCGGCGGCAGCCACTCCGCATCGGGCTCCAGCTGGCATGGCAGCCACGTCACCGGCACCATCGCGGCGGTCACCAACAACGGCAAGGGCGTGGCGGGGGTAGCGCACGGCGCGAAGGTCGTCCCGGTGCGCGTGCTCGGAAAGTGCGGTGGCTACACCTCCGACATCGCCGACGGCATCATCTGGGCCTCCGGCGGCAGCGTCAGCGGCGTGCCGGCCAACGCCAACCCGGCCGAGGTCATCAACATGAGCCTGGGCGGTGGCGGCAGCTGTTCGACGACCTACCAGAACGCGATCAACGGCGCGGTCAGCCGCGGCACCACGGTGGTCGTGGCGGCGGGCAACAGCAATGCCGACACCTCCGGTTCGGTGCCGGCCAACTGCAGCAACGTCATCGCGGTGGCCTCCACCACCCGCACCGGCGCGCGCTCCAGCTTCTCCAACTACGGCTCGCTGATCGATGTGGCCGCGCCGGGCAGCGACATCGCCTCCACCGTCAACACCGGCAGCAGCACGCCGGTCGCCGAGGGCTACAGCCTGATGTCGGGCACTTCGATGGCGGCCCCGCACGTGGCGGGGGTGGTCGCGCTGATGCAGTCGGCGGCGGCGGCCAATGGCGGGGTCAAGACGCCGGCGCAGATCGAGTCGCTCCTGAAATCCACCCTGCGCCCGTTCCCGGTCAGCATCGACAGGCCGATCGGCAACGGCATCGTCAATGCCAAGGCTGCGGTCGATGCGGTCGCCGGCGGCGGCGGCACGCCACCGGAAGACGGCACCCTGACCAGGGGCGTTCCGGTGACCGGACTGTCGGCCAGCAGCGGCGGTGCGGTGAATTACACGTTCGTGGTGCCGGCAGGAGCCGGCAACCTGAGCTTCGCGATCTCCGGCGGCACCGGCGATGCGGACCTGTACGTCAAGCGCGGCAGCGCGCCCACCGACAGCTCCTACGATTGCCGTCCGTACCTGAGTGGCAACAACGAGACCTGCACCTTCGCCAGTCCGGTCGCCGGCACCTACCACGTGCGGGTCAAGGCCTGGCAGGGCTTCAGCGGCGTGAGCCTGGTGGCGAACTACACCGCGGGCAGTGGCGGCGGCGACAACACTCCGCAGACCTATACCAACGGTACCGACTACGCGATTCCGAGCCCGGGCACGGTCGACAGTCCGATCACCGTCAGCGGGCGCAGCGGCAACGGGCTGGCGGTGACCAAGGTGACGGTCGACATCCGCCATACCTACCGCGGCGACCTGCAGATCGACCTGGTGGCACCGGACAACACCCTGTACCGGATCAAGAACTCCAGCGGCAGCGACAGTGCGGACAACGTGATCGGCTACGCCAACATCGATCTGTCGAACAAGGCCAGGAACGGTACCTGGAAACTGCGGGTGCGCGACATGTGGGCCGGTGACACGGGCTACATCAACTCGTGGAGCATCGATTTCTGATCGAAGCCGCACGTGCCAAAAAAGAAACCCGCCGGAAGGCGGGTTTCTTCATGGAACAAGCAGGGAGGCTTACTTGATCTTGCCTTCCTTGTAGATCACGTGCTTGCGAACGACGGGATCGTACTTCTTGATCTCCATCTTGTTCGGCGTGTTCTTCTTGTTCTTGTCGGTGGTGTAGAAGTGGCCGGTGTTGGCCGAAGAGATCAGGCGAATCTTGTCGCGCTTGGAAGCCATGGGTCAGTCCTCCTCAGATCTTTTCGCCGCGTGCGCGGAGATCGGCCAGAACGGAGTCGATGCCGTTCTTGTCGATGGTGCGCATGGCGTTGGCGGAAACACGGAGCTTCACCCAGCGGTTTTCACTGGCGACCCAGAAGCGGCGCTCGTGAAGGTTGGGCATGAAGCGGCGGCGGGTCTTGTTCATGGCGTGCGAGACGTTGTTGCCGGTCGTCGTTCGCTTGCCGGTTACTTGGCATACACGGGACATGTGCACCTCGAAAGGATGTTGATGCTTCCCTTGGCCAGGGAGGCGGCGGCCCCGCCGGTTCCACGGTTCACGTGGGCGGCATGCGATACGGGTGGGTTGCCGCCTGGAGGGGCGGACGCTGGAACCGGGCAATCCGGAATCGCGCTTCCGGGAGCCGCCTTGCAGCCTTGTACGGCCGCTGGACACAGCGAGCCGCGCATTATGCGGTAAACCCGCACTTCGGGGCAAGTTTGCGGTCGGGGCTGGCTTTGACGGTGGCCGCGCAAGCATGGAAAACAGCAAGAGCAGGAGCAAGAGCGGTTTAATGACTTCGGCTGCAGCGTCGCCCTGCCGGGGTGCTTGCTGCCCGGTTCGGGCGACCATCCCTGGTCGCACTCACCGCCGCAGGCCATCCATGGCCTGCTGTCCGCAACACCCCGCCAGGACGCCGCATCGGCCAGTGACTGATGTGGCTTTTTCGTGCGAGAAAAGCGTGTTCGCTTTTGATTTCCCTTCAGCCACCGGAGGATCCCGGTGGCGGTTGCCGGGTGTCCCGATCACCAAGCGAATATCGTGGAGCGACTGATCGGGACACCCGGCAACCGCCCTGCGCAACACTCCACGCCGCCTCTTTCACGATGCCCGCCGCATCGGCTGGGCTCCGGTCAGCCTTTAAGATCCTTTGCCGCTGCGGAGTCGGAAATGAAAGCCCGCACCTGGCTCTCCAGTACCGGCAGCGGCACCGAGCCCAGTGCCAGCACCATGTCGTGGAAGGCCTTGAGGTCGAACTTGTCGCCCAGTGCCTGCTCCGCCTCGCCGCGCAGGCGCACGATCGCCAGCTCGCCGAGCTTGTAGCTCAGCGCCTGGCCGGGCCAGGAGATGTAGCGGTCGACCTCGGTGGTGACCTCGTGCTCGCTCAGCGCGGTGTGGTCGCGCAGGTAGGCCAGCGCCTGGTCGCGGGTCCAGCCCTGGGCGTGCACGCCGGTGTCGATCACCAGTCGCGCGGCGCGCCACATCTCGTAGGTCAGCCGGCCGAAGTGCTCGTACGGGGTCTGGTAGATCCCCATTTCCTCGCCGAGTTTTTCCACGTACAGGCCCCAGCCTTCGCCGAACGCGGAGATGTAGGTTTCGCGGCGGAAGTCGGGCAGGCCGGTCTGTTCGGCCGCCAACGCGCCCTGCATCGCGTGGCCGGGGGCGGCCTCGTGCAGGGTCAGGGCGGGCAGGTTGTACAGCGCGCGCGACGGCAGGTCGTAGGTGTTGAGCCAGTAGGTGCCGTTGCCGCCGCGGCCGCTGGTCCAGAACGGGGCGATGTCCGCCGGCACGGGGACGATGGTGAAACGCCCGCGCGGCAGGGTGCCGATGAACTTGCCGAGCTCGCCGTCGATGCGCTTGGCGATCCAGGCGGCGCGGTTGAGCAGTTCCTGCGGAGTCTTGGCGTAGAACTGCGGATCGGTGCGCAGGAACTGCAGGAACTCGGCGAAGCTGCCCCGGAACCCGACCTCCCTGATGATCGTGTTCATCTGCGCCTGGATGCGCGCGACTTCGTCCAGGCCGATCCGGTGGATCTCGTCGGGGCTCAGGTCCAGCGTGGTGTATTCGCGGATCTGCTGGTGGTAGAACGCCTCGCCGTCGGGCAGCTCGGAGGCGCCCAGCGTGGTGCGGGCGCGCGGCACGTATTCATCGCGGAAAAACGCCAGCAGCTTGCGGTACGCGGGGATCATCCGATCGCCGATCGCGGCGCGGGCATCGGCGCGCAAGCGGGCCTGCTCGGCGGCGGGGATGCTGGCGGGCAGTTGATTCAGCGGCGCATAGAACGTCGACTTGGTCGGGTCGTCGAGATCGGCGATCGTGGCGATCGAGACGTCGCGGCCGTCGAGCACCGCGCGCGGCACGCTGAAGCCGCGATCCAGCCCGGCCCGCATGTTGGCGATGTGCTCGTCGAAATAGCGCGGCACGTCGGCCAGGCGGTCGATGTAGGCGCGGTAGTCGGCGGCGGTGCGCATCGGCCGGCGGGTCATGAAGCCCAGGTTCGACCAGAACGAGGAGTCGGAGTTGAACGGCATCTCGTAGGCGCGGAAACGCACTCCGGCGGCGAGGTTCTCGACCTGCGGCCGGTACACGGCCAGGTGGATGCGGTTCTCCGGTGACAGCGCGGCGGGGTCGAGTGCGTCGAGTTCGGCCAGCACGCCTTCCCATACTTCCAGTCGCGCGGCCTGGCTGGCGGCATCGACCGACGGCAGCCGGCGCTGGCTGACATCACCGTCGCTGTCCTCGTCGGCGCTGCCGAACTGTGCCTTGCGCCAGGCCCATTCGCGTTCGTGGATCGCCTGGAAGCGGGCGTCGGCGGCGGACGCCCTGGTGGCGGCTGGCGTGGCGGCCGGACTGTCGGCAACGGCGGCCGTCGCGGTGGCGGGCAGAAACGCAAGGGCAAGCAGGACAGGCAGCAGGGCTTTCACGGCATCCACGGGTGACCAGATGGAGGCCGATCTTCGCACCCGAACCGCAGCGTGCCCACGGGCCGAAAGTATCGGCCCGCGCTGGGCGGGGTTACTCGCGGCCGGGGCGCAGCTTTTCCAACACGCCTTCCAGCGTGTCCAGGTTGCTGTAATGGATCACCAGCCGGCCCTTGCCGCCGCGACCGTGCAGCACGCTGACCTGGGTGTTGAGCGATTCCGACAGCTCGCGTTCGAGGCTGACGATGTCCGCCTGCGGGCGGGCTTTGGTCGGCCGTGCGCGCTTGCCCTCGGGCACCTTGCCCAGGGCGAACTGCTGCGCGCGGTGCTCGACCTCGCGCACCGACCAGCCGTGTTCGGCCGCTTCGCTGGCCAGTTTGCTGGCCAGTTCTGGTGCCAGGGTCAGCAGGGCGCGGGCGTGGCCCATCTCCAGCCGCCGGGCTTCCAGCAACGCGCGGATCGCCGGCGGCAGCTCCAGCAGGCGCAACAGGTTGGACACGGCGGCGCGTGAGCGTCCGACCGCGCCGGCGGCCTGGGCGTGGGTCAGGTCGAATTCATCGATCAGCCGCTGCAGTGCGGACGCTTCTTCCAGCGGGTTGAGGTCCTCGCGCTGGATGTTCTCGATCAGCGCCATCGCGATCACGGTGCGGTCGTCGACCTCGCGCACCACCACCGGGATCTCGCTCAGGCCGGCCAGCCGCGAGGCGCGCCAGCGGCGCTCGCCGGCGATGATCTCGTAGGTCTTGCCGCCATGTTCGCGGGTCTCGCGCACCACGATCGGCTGGATCACGCCCTGCGCGCGGATCGACTCGGCCAGCTCCTCCAGCTTGTCCTCGTCCCAGTGCTTGCGCGGCTGGTACCTGCCCGGCGCGAGCGCGTCGACTGGCAGGTGGCGCAGCACGTCGCCGGCACCGGCTTCCAGCGCCGGCACCTCGGCCTTCGGCCCGAGCAGGGCTTCCAGGCCACGACCCAGGCCGCGTTTGCGGGCGGCGGTCTTGGCGGCAGCGGGGTTCTTGGCGTCGTCCTTCACGGCACTCATGCGGCGGTCTCCGGTGTCTGCTGTGCCCTGGTGGCCTGGGTGCGCTCGCGCTGGCGGCGCAGCACTTCGCCGGCGAGGCCGAGATAGGCGATGCCGCCGCGGCTGGCGCGGTCGTAGCCGACGATGCTCTGGCCGTGGCTGGGCGCTTCGGCCAGGCGCACGTTGCGCGGCACGATGGTGCGGAACACCTTGTCGCCGAAGTGGTTGGTCAACTCCGCGGACACCGCGTTGGCAAGGTTGTTGCGCACATCGAACATGGTCCGCAGCACGCCTTCGATCTCCAGCCCCGGATTGAGGTTGGCGCGGATCGCCTCGATGGTGTCGAGCAGCGCGCTGATGCCTTCCAGGGCGTAGTACTCGCACTGCATCGGCACGATCACCGAGTCGGCCGCGGTCAGCGCGTTGAGGGTCAGCAGCGACAGGGCCGGCGGGCAGTCGATCAGGATGAAGTCGTAGTTGCCGGCGACCGGCGCCAGCGCGCGCTTGAGCTGCTGCTCGCGCGCGTCGGCGGTCATCAGCCGCAACTCGGCGGCGGTCAGGTCGATGTTGCCGGGCAGCAGGTCGAAGTCTTCCGCGGTGCGCACGATCGCGGCGGCGGCGGTGTCCTCGCCCAGCAACACCTCGCAGATCGAGGTGTCCAGCTCGCGCTTGTTGACGCCGCTGCCGGTGGTGGCATTGCCCTGCGGGTCGAGGTCGACCAGCAGCACTTTCCTGGGCGTGCGTGCCAGTCCGGCGGCCAGGTTGACCGCGGTGGTGGTCTTGCCGACCCCGCCTTTCTGGTTGGCGACGGCGATGATTCGGGCCATGCGACACATCCCCTGGGTCACGGTTGCGGAATACGAGGTGCAAAGGACGGCGCGGCACGCCGACCGGACAGGGGATTATGCCCGCCCCGGTCGCGGCCTGCCGAACCGCCGGTCACGGCTTGGTGCGCGGGCTGCGGATGAACGCGTTTGGCGGGTGCTGCCGGGGCGACGGGGGCGGTTTCTGCCCGTGCGTCGCCGTGAGGCCGTGGTTTCAGGACGAGGGCGCGCGCTGGACGACAACGCGCTGGACAACAACCAGGTGGCGTTCGGCGCTGAGCCCGGGAACCGCCAGTGCATGCGACTGGCTGACGGCCCAGCCGGCCGGCAACGCGGCGATCTCATCGGTCGGGTAGACGCCCTTCATCGCCAGCAGGCGGCCTTCGGGTTTCAGCAGGTGGCCGCCCAGCTCGAGGATCAGCGGCAGGGTCGCCAACGCGCGCGCAGTGATCGCGTCGAATTGGCCGGGCAGATCCAGCGCCTCGATCCGCGACTCGGCGACCTGCACGTCGCGCAGGCCGAGCTTGCGCACCACCTCGCGCATGAAGCGGACTTTCTTGCCGTTGCTCTCCACCAGCGTCACCCGCAAACCCGGCTTGGCGATCGCCAGCGGAATTCCCGGCAGCCCGGCACCGGTGCCCAGGTCGGCCAGGGCGCCGCCGGCCGCGGCGATGGCGTCGACGTACGGGTGCATCGCCAGCGAGTCGAGCAGGTGCTTGTCGACCATGTCCAGCGGATCGCGCACGGCGGTCAGGTTGTAGGTGCGGTTCCAGCGCAGCAGCAGTTCGAGGTAGTCCGACAGCGGCGCGGCGATGGCGCGGTCGAGGGCGAGCGCGTCGAGTCCGGCGTCAAGGCGCTCGCGGGCGGCGACGGGCAGGGTCGGGGCGGCGGAGGGCGGGGTAGTCATCGGCGGGGATTATGACGCGAGTCGACCGTCGGCTTGCCGGCTCACCTCGGGTGCCAGGCCAGCGCGCCGACATAGCCGGGAAACGGCGCGAGTTCTTCCAGCGTCCACTGCGCCGGCGCGCCCAGGGCGGGATCGCAGTCGGCCAGCCGCAGGCCGCCGGGCGTATCGACCAGCACCAGCTTGTCCAGACCGAACGACAGCCCGTGCCCGTGCGCCTTGAGCACGGCCTCCTTCGCGCACCACAGGCGCACGAACGTGCGCTGGCGCGCCGGTGCGTCCAGGCGGTCGAGCCAGTCGGCTTCGGAAGCATGGAAAAACCGGCGGGCGAGCTCCTGCGCGCGGGGCCGCGGACGTGGCCATTCCAGGTCGATGCCGACGTGCAGGTTCCGGCCCAGCGCGACCAGCAGCCCTTCGCCGCTGTGGCTCCAGTTGCAGTCCCAGTCGCCGAACCTGCCGCCCAGTTGCGGACGTCCGCGCTGGTCGCGTTGCAGCACCAGGTCCGTGGCCGTCGTGCCCAGCCGGCTTGCCAGCCAGTGGCGCGCGACCGGCTCGGCCGCCTGCCCTCGCGGCAGCGGCAGCCAGGCCCAGCACGGCGCGTCGGCAGCGAGCGCGTCGGGAGTGGGCGCGTCTTGGGCAGGCGGGGCCATGCGTACGGATGTGGTCGGTTCCGGGGCGGTCAGCGTAAGCTAATCCGAGGGGAGCGGCCGTGCCGCAGGATGAAACACATGTCTGCCGTCATTGACACCATTGCGGGGCCATTGCGCGCCCATCCGGCGTCGGCGCTGGCCGTCGGCGCGCCGGAGCGGGCGATCGCGTTCGATGCGCAGGGGCCCGTTTCGCTGGCGCGGTTCCTGCGCGAGGTGAACGGCGTGGCGGCCCGCCTGCCCGCGGCGACCCGCGCGATCAATCTGTGCGAGGACCGCTACCGTTTCCTGGTCGCGTTCTGTGCCGCCGCCGCGCGCGGCCAGACCACCTTGCTGCCGTCATCGCGTGCGCCGGCGGTCATCGAGCAGGTGCGCGCCGCGCATCCCGGCGCCTATTGCATCGCCGAAGATGCCGGCGACGGGGCGACGCCCCCGCATCACTACCTGTTGCCCGGGACGTTGCCGCAGGCCGAGAGCGTGCTGCCGTGGATCGATGACAACGCGCTGGTGGCGGTCGGCTTCACCTCGGGCAGCACCGGACAGCCGCTCGCGACGCCCAAGCGCTGGGGATCGTTCCGCACCAGCACCGCCCAGAACCTGGTCGCGCTGGCGGGCCTGCTGGCCGAGGCACCCGGCGCGATGACGCCGCTGGTGGCGACGGTGCCGCCGCAGCATATGTACGGGATGGAAATGTCCGTGCTGCTGCCGCTGCTCGGCCCGCTGACGGTGCACTCGGCGCGGCCGTTCTTTCCCGGGGACATCGTGCGCGCGCTGGGCGATGCCGCGGCCCCGCCGTTGCTGGTGACCAGCCCGGTGCACCTGCGGACGCTGCTGCAATCCGGCGTGGCGTTGCCGCCGTTGGCCGGCATCGTGTGCTCCACCGCGCCGTTGCCGCCGGAGCTCGCCCGCGCGGCGGAAGTCCGTTACCGCTGCGAGGTGCGCGAGCTGTTCGGTTCGACCGAGACCTGCGTGATCGCGCGCCGCCGCACCGCCATGGAAAACGCGTGGACGCCGCTGCCCGGCGTGCGGTTGCTGCCGCAGCCCGACGGCACCGCGGTGCACGCCGCGCACCTGGCCCGGCCGGTCGTGCTGGCGGACCTGGTGGAGCTGCACCCCGATGACCGCTTCACGTTGCGTGGCCGCCACGCGGACCAGCTCGAAATCGCCGGCAAGCGCGCCTCGCTGGGCGACCTGACCCGCCAGCTGCTCGCGTTGCCGGGCGTGGTCGACGGGGTGGTGCTGCAGCTTGACGGGCACGATGACGGCGGCGTGCGCCGGATCGCGGCGCTGGTGGTCGCGCCCGGCCTGGACGAAGCGTCGATCCTGCAGGCGCTGCGCGGGCAATGCGACCCGGTGTTCCTGCCGCGCCGCCTGCGTTGCGTCGAGCGCCTGCCCCGCAACGACACCGGAAAACTGCCGCGACAAGCCTTGCTGGACCTGCTGCAGGGCTGATCCGATTACAGACATCTCCGTCACGCATCCCTGTACAGACTGGATTCGCCCCCAATCAGGGGAGCATTTCAATCCCTCTGGATGGATCAAGGAGACACGAGCATGGGCATCATTATCTGGTTGATTGTTGGTGGCGTCATCGGCTGGATCGCCAGCATGATCATGAAGACCGACGGGCAGCAGGGCATCATCCTGAACGTCATCGTCGGCATCGTCGGTGCGTTCCTCGGCGGCTGGCTGGCCGGCATGTTCGGCATCGCCGGTGGCAGCATCGGTTCGGGCATCAGTATCCCGAGCATCCTGATCTCGCTGGTGGGGGCGATCATCCTGCTGGCGATCGTGAACCTGTTCCGTCGTGGCCGTCCGCGTTGATCACGCAGCGATAAGCATGCCGTGATGAGCCGGCGGCGCTGATCGGCGCTGCATGGAACACGAAGGCCCGGCATTCCCGGGCCTTCGTGTTCCATGGCGATCCGCCGATGGCAATCCGTCGGCTTGTCCGGAGCGAGGCGTGGATGGGTCAGCCCAGCTGCACCCACGCCGGGGCGTGATCGCTTGGCCGTTCCCAGGTGCGCGGCTCGCGGTCGATGCCGGCGTCGATGCAGCGGTCTTTCAGGGCGTCCGACACCAGTGTCAGGTCGATCCGCAGGCCCAGGTCACGGCGGAACGCCGCCTGGCGGTAATCCCACCAGCTGAAGACGCCGGCGTCGTCGTGGTGCAGGCGGTAGGCATCATGCAGGCCCAGGTCCAGCAGACCCTGCAGGGCGGCGCGCTCGGCGGTCGAGGTGAGGATGTGGCCCTCGTTCCACAGGGCCGGATCGTGCACGTCGCGATCATCGGGAGCGATGTTGAAATCGCCCATCACCACGACGTCGGAATGGGCCTGCAGTTCGGCGGCGATCCACTCGTGCGCCGCTTCCAGCCAGCGCAGCTTGTAGGCGTACTTGTCGGTGCCGACGTCCTGGCCGTTGACGACGTAGAGGTTGATGATCCGCACCCCGGCGACGGTGGCGGCGATCACGCGTTTCTGCTCATCCTCGAAGCCGGGGATGCCGATCTGCACCTCCTCCGCCGGTTCCCGCGACAGGATGGCCACGCCGTTGTAGGTCTTCTGGCCGCTGAACACGCTGCGGTAGCCCGCCGCCGCCAGGGCGGTGTCGGGGAAGCGCTCGTCCTCGAGCTTGGTTTCCTGCAGGCCGACCACGTCGGGTGCGAACGCGGCCAGCCATTGCTCCAGGTGCGGCAGGCGGACATTGAGGGAGTTGACGTTCCAGCTGGCGATTTTCATGCCGACAGTCTAGCCGGGCGCATGCCGCGGGCTGAAGCGCAGGAGCGGGTCCGGCTCAGTCCGGGCGGGCATCGCGCGCGTCGGCCACATCGAGCATCTCTTCCATCCGCGCCAGCGTGTCGTCGTCCCTGATCACCCGCTTCAGCCAGACGTGCAGTGGCATCTCGCCCCAGCGCGCGGCCTTGTCGGCGAGGTAGGCGACCGGGCTGTGCGGTTCGGAGCGGCGGAAGAATTCGGCGACCCGGCGCAACTGCGCGATCGCTTCCTTGCGGCTCGTCAGGGCGTCGCCGTTGCGGGAAGGGGTGCCGGCAGCGACGGGGGCGGGTGCGTGCTGGTCACCGGTATCGGCTGGAGCAGCTTCCTCGCCGCCCAGCAGCACGCCGGCCTCGCGGGCGAAGCGCCGGATGGTGGCTTCCAGGTGCTCCAACTGGTCGCGCAGGGCGGTGAAGGCGGGGCCATCCGGGCCGAGGCGGGCATCGACGGCGCGCTCCATGGCATCCAGCGCATCGCGACAGTCGGGTGCCAATTCCACCAGGCGGACGTAGAACCCGTGCGACGTATTGCGTCGGGCCGCTTCCAGCGCTTCCGGTGCGGGTCGGCCAGCGTCTTCGTCCTGGCCCCGGCGGGCAGCCTCGAAGTCGGCCAGGCCGAAGCGGCCCTGCGGTGCGCAGGTCAGCGGCAACTGGCGCAGCCATTGGATGGCATGGGCCGTCAGCCAGCCCAGGTTGCCGATGCGCTGCTCGAGGTCGTCGTCCTCGACCTGCGGATGCAGATCGTCCCAGAACCGGTCGCACAGGCCGGCCACCAGGCGGAAACCGCGCGCGAGGCCGGCGAAACCGTGGTTGCGGGTCTGCGCTTCGCACCACCACACCGCCAGTTGCAGGTCCTTGCTGCGCTCGCGCAACAGCCCGGCACACAGGCGCTCCACCGCGGGCCAGTCGGCCGTCTTGAGGTCGGTGACCCACTCGCCCTGCGCCAGCGACGGGTCGTCGGCGCGGCGGGCGTCCTGGATGGCGTCGTATTCCGGCGAGAACGACAGGTCCTCGCCAACGGGGTGGGCACCGGGAATCGGGCCCAGCAGATCGTCCTGATCAAGCATCAGCAGTCCATTGCGTAGCGGTAAACGCGCCAAGCTTAACGAAATTGCCGGAGGGAGTTGTCGCGCCTGACGGGATCTTCGGGGTGGATCTGCGCCGGGAGCCGGAGCCGGCATCGTTCCGCTGCGCAGACGACCCGGAGTTGTCGCAGTGCCGTCGGGCCAGGTTCCGGTGCCCTGCTCTGGCGGGGGTGTCCCGTTGAGGGGGCTGCCGACCGGCCCGCGATATGTCGGGCCGGCCGGTGTGTGCTTTCCGCGTGTCCGTTCGAGCGGACGCTACTTCAGCGCGCGCTCGAACAGTTCCAGGATCCGCCGGTACTCGTCGTACCAGCTGTCGGGGTGGACGAAGCCGTGGCGCTCGAGCGGATAGCTGGCCAGTTCCCACTTGTCCTTGCGCAGCTCGATCAGGCGCTGGGCGAGCATCACCGAGTCCTTGTAGAACACGTTGTTGTCGATCATGCCGTGGGCGATCAGCAGGTGGTCCTGCAGGCCGTCGGCGAACTCGAGCGGCGAGGAGGCCAGGTACGCCTCCGGATCCACTTCGGGCGTGTTGAGGATGTTGGAGGTGTATTCGTGGTTGTACTGCGACCAGTCGGTCACCGGCCGCAGGGCGGCGCCGGCCTTGAACGTGCCGGGCGACTTGAACAGCGCCATGAAGGTCAGGAAGCCGCCGTAGCTGCCGCCGTAGATGCCGGCGCGGTCGACGTCGGCCTGCTTGTTCGCGCCCAGCCAGGCCAGACCGTCGAGGTAGTCCTGCAGCTCCGGCGTGCCCATCCGGCGGTAGATCGCGGTGCGCCAGTCGCGGCCGTAACCCTCGGAGGCGCGGAAGTCGAGGTCGAGCACGACATAGCCGCGCTGGACCAGCAGGTTGTGGAACATCTGTTCGCGGAAATAGACCGGGTAGCGCTCGTGCACGTTCTGCAGGTAGCCGGCGCCGTGGACGAACATCACCACCGGGTACTTCCTGCCCGCCTCCATCACTGGCGGGCCGTAGAACTTGCCCCAGATCGGGCCGGCACCGTCGCTGGACGGGATCTGCACCATCTCCGGCTGGATCCATTGGCGCGCCTTGTAGGCGGGGGTGCGGGTGTCGGTCAGGGCGACGGTGTCGCCGCCGGCGATGTCGACCACGGCCAGTTGCGGCGGCAGGTAGCTGCCGGAATGGCGCACCAGCAGTTTCGCGCCGTCGGGCGACAGGGCGAAGGTCTCCACACCATCCAACGCGGTGACTTCGCGCACCGCGCCGCCGCTGCGGTCGACCGCGCAGACCTCGTAGTCGCCGGGCCGGCTGCGGTTGCAGGTGAAGAAGAAGGTGCGGCCGTCGGCGCCGAGCACCGGCGAGGAAACCTCCCACTGGCCCGAGGTCAGCGCGCGCGGGGCGCCGTTGCCTTCGGCCAGGTACAGGTGCGAATAGCCGCTGTGTTCCGACAGCAGCCACAGCGCGCCGTCATGCCCATCCGAGGCCGCGGTCCAGCCGAAATCGTTGAAGCCCCAGTTGATCCAGGCCGGGTCGGTCAGGCGGTGGCGGACGTTCAGCGTCGCCTTGCCGGCGTTGCCGCCGGTGGGGGTGACGGTCGCGATCCAGCGGTCCTTGTTGTCGACCGCGCGCAGCAGCACCGCCGCGCTGCGGCCGTCGTCGCGCCAGTGGATCGCCGGGCCGCGGGTGTCGCCGTCGGTTTCCACCCGGACCGCGCGGTTGCCGTCCAGCGGCTTGAGTTCGGCCTGCTCGCGCAATGCGGCCAGCGGGTCGGTGGCGATGCCGGGCAAGGCATCGAACGCCAGCTCGGCGACCTGGCCGGTGGCGACTTCCACCAGCCACAGGCGGTGCGGCACCGGCGCGTTGCGGCCGACGCGGGTGCGCACTTCCTCGAATTCCTCGTAGCCCGACTCGGTGACGTAGGTCGGCATCTTGCCCGCCTGGCCCTTGTCGGCGGTCTTGGCCTGGGTCACCGCCAGCAGCCAGCGAGCGTCGGGCGACAGGGCGCTGTCGATGAGCTGGACGTCGTCGCCGAGGTACGCGGGCGCCGGGGCGCGGGTCGGGTCGGCGGCGCGCCAGGCCAGGTTCTGCTCGCGCACGGCCTCGCGCTTGGCGCGGTCGTCGGCGAGGGTCTGGATCAGGCGCAGCTGGCGGTCGCGCAGATCGTCGGGCTTGGGCTGGGTCGCGGGGTCCTTCTCGGCCTTGAGCAGCGCGGCCTGGCTCAGGCCCTGGCCGGCACGCCACTGGTACCAGTCGTTGCCGGCGCGGAACACCAGGTTGCCGTCGCGGCTCCACTGCGGCCGCGACTCGGGCGCGTCGCTGCGGGTGACCTGGGTCAGCGCGCCGCTGCGCAGGTCGCGCACGAAGATGTCGCCGTTGCGCACGAACGCGGCCCGGCTGCGGCTGGCGTCATAGACGGGGTTGGCGCCGTCCAGTTGCGCGCGTGCGGCGTCGGCCACCTTGGCGGGCGTGCCGCCGGCGATCGCGGTCTGCCAGGTGTCGCGGATCGACTCGCCTTCGCGCTTGAGGTTGTACTGCACGTGCCGGCCGTCCCATGCCCACCACGCCTGCTCCACCGGCGGGCCGATCCAGTCCGGGTCGGCCATGGCCTGGTCGAGCGTGATCGGGGTGCCGGTGGCGGGTGCCGACTGGGCGGCCGCGGAGGCCGGCAGCAAACCGGGTGGCACGCTGAGCGACAGCACAAGGGCAAGCAGGGAAAGGCGCATGGGCAAGACCGATCGGGTGATGAATGGTGAAAAACCGGCCCAGCCTAGCAGCGCGGCCAACGCGCGCACGGGTCTTCGGTCATGGGCCGGTGTCCGCGGCCTTGCCTGCGCGCGGCTGAACACACCGGTTCGCGCGTACCCGGGTTGTCGGTATGCTTGCGCAATCGCCCGACCCCTGCGCAGCTTCCCCCGGCCGCCGCCATGCAAGCCTACGTCTACAAGAGCCTCCGCAAGGACGGCGCCTATGTATTTCTCGCCGCGCACGACGACTTTCAGTGCGTGCCGGAGGCCGTGCGCGTGGTGCTGGAGCCGTTCCGGTTCGTACTTCAGGTCGAGTTGGACGCGCAGCGGAAACTGGCGCGCGGCAACACCGCCGAAGTGCGCAGCAGTCTGGCGTCGCAGGGGTTCCATGTGCAGATGCCGCCGCCGGTCACGCTGGATCCGCTGACCGGCGACTGGGGCACCGATGGCTGAGCCCTTTCCTCCGCACCCGCGCTGGCCGCTGGGGGTATTGGCCGGGACTGCGCTGGTGCTCGCGGCGCTGGCCGGTTCCGGCGGCTGGCTCGCGGCGGCCGGCGGCATCCTGGCCCAGCCGCTGTTGGCATTGGCCGCGAGATACCAGCGTCGGCAGGCCCCGTTGATATTGGCGAGGCTGCGTACCGAATTCGTTCCGTTGCTGCTGCTGTGGGCCTCGACGGTCGCGGCGTTCGCGCTGCTGGTCGCCTGGCCGCTGTCGGCGTTGCTGGCGGGAGGCTCGCTGCCGGCCACGCTGGGGTTGAGCGTGGCGGTCGGAATTGCCTTGCTGGTGCTGTGGCGGTTGTGGCCGCTGTGGCAGGGGCTGGAGCGTGACGGCGGCGCGCTGGGCGACCACCGCCGCGCGCTGGGCGGGCTGGAACTGGGCGCCTGGCGCGGGTTGGCGGTGGCGTCCGCGGTCGTGGCGGTGGCCGGGTTGATTCTGTGCCTGGCCTGGCCGGGACTGGTGGCCGGCGGCCTGCGCTGGGGGCTGGTGGCGTGCCTGCTGCTGGCGTCCGTCGCGCTGCACCTGTGGCTGCAACGGATCACTCCGGCGCAGGCGCTGGAGTATCTGGGCGATGCGTCGTTCGATGAGGAGCCGGTCGAGGCCGGACACGTCGATAGCGGGGAGTCCGTCGCGGCTATTGATCCACCCGCCATGGGCGTCACGGCTCCAGCGTCACCCGCCGAACCGGTTGCGGAACTCAGCGCGGAGGCAGTACCTCTGGGCGGCGATGCGGCGGCAACCCGTCCCGCGCCGAGCGAGCCGCTGGAACCGGCGCTGTACGACGCCGCGCGCAGCGGCCGGGTCGAGCGCGCGCTGGAATTGATCCAGGCCGGCGCCGATCCGCATGCGCCGCCGCCGGTCGAGGACCGCGACCAGCGCAGCCTGGCCGTGCTCGCGGCGGTCTTGCCCGACCTGCGCCTGTTGCGCGGCCTGATCGAGCGCGGGGTCGACCTCAACCAGGCCCATGCCGGCATCACCCCGCTGCTGGCGGCCACGCGCGACAGCTGGCACGGCCGCCCGGACGCGGTCACCACGCTGCTGGCCAACGGGGCCAATCCACGCGCGGTCGATGGCGAGGGCAATACGCCGCTGCATTTCGCCGCGCGCAGTTCCGATCCCGGCGTCGCCGCGCTGCTGCGTGATGCGGCGGCCGAGCTGGACGCGCTCAACCACGACGGGCTGTCCCCGCTCGGAGTGGCCTGCGCGGCCGGCAACTGGCGGCTGGCGCGGTTTTTGCTCGAACGCGGCGCCAGGCCCGAACCCGCCGGCGGTCAGCCGGCGCTGCTGGCTGCGGCCGGTGGCGAGGAGGACGATCCGGCCGGGGTGTCGTTGCTGCTCAAGTTGAAGGCCCACGCCAATGCGCGCAACGCCGCCGGGCGCACGGCCTTGCACGAAGCCGCGCGTGCCGGCCACGGCGAGATCGTCGCGGCGCTGCTGGCGGCGGGCGCCGACCCGGCGCTCACGGACGAGGAAAGCCGCCACTCCCTGCACGAGGCGGCGCGGGGCGGCCATCTGGAAGTGCTGGCGCAGCTGCTCGACAAACTGTCGGACCGCGCGCCCGCCGCTGCCGCCGCATTGGACGCGCAGGGTTGCAACGTATTGATGCTGGCCTGCATGGCGGACCGGACCACGCCGGAGCTGGTGCAGCGGTTGCTCGATCTGGGTGTCGATACGGCGCTGTGCGACCAGGCCGGCAGGCGCGCCATCGACCGTGCCGCCGAAACCGGCCGCTGGTCGCTGGTGGCGGTGCTGGACCCGGCCTACGCATTCCCGTCGCAGGTGCGCGGTGGCGAGGAGGCCGCTCCGGTCGACCGTGCGCCGATCACCCTGTTGCGCGAAGGCCTGGAGGACGGCCGCGAACACGCACTGGACACCGTGGCCGCATTGCTCGGTCCGCGTGAACTGGGCGCGCTGTTCCACGATGGCGACACCGCGCTGCCGCCGCAACAGGTGGAATGGCTGCTGGCCCGTGGCGCCGATCCCGAAGTGCGCGACGGCACCGGCACCACGCCGATATTCGCGATGCTGACCCAGGGGCCGGCCGCGATCGCTTCACTGCGGGTCATGCTCGACCACGCGGTGTCGCCGGCCGGTGCGGGCGGTCTGGCCCGCTTCCTGACCGCCTGCCTCGGCCGTGAGCAGGCCGGTGCGGCGCTGAAAGGTCCGGCACTGGAGGCTTTGGCGCTGGAACTGCTGGATCGCGGCGCCGATCCGTTTGCTCCCAATCCAGGCGGCGATCCGCCGGTGGCATTGGCAGTGCGTCTGGGCTGGGCGCGCCTGCTGGACCGGCTGCTCGCGGCCGGTGTCGACCTGGATGCCCGCGACAGCCGCGGCATGAGCGCCCTGCATCTGGCCGCCGCGCTGGGTCGCGAGGACCTGCTCAAGCCGCTGGTCGCCCACGGCGCCGCGCCGGGCCTGCTGGCGGCCGACGGCCAGACCCCGCTGGGCGTCGCCCTGGCCAGCGGTCGCCGTGACCTGGCCGACTGGCTGGACTGGCGCGGCTGGCCGTTGCCGCGGCGTCGCCTGCACCCGGCCGACGTGCCGGCGGCGGCGATGGTCGGCGACGCCGACGCGGTGCGCCGCCTGCTGGATCTGGGCCTGCCGGTCGATGCACTCGACCACCAGGGCTGCAGCGCCCTGCTGCGCGCGGCCGGCGGCGGTCATCGCGCGGTGGTCGACCTGTTGCTCACGCGCCGTGCGGATCCCGGACTGGCCGCCGGCTCGGGAGCGACTCCGTTGTCGGCCGCCGTCAGCATGCGTCATGCCGACATCGTCGATCGCCTGCTGGTCGCCGGCGCGGATATCGAACAACGCCTGCCGGGCGGCCCGACCGTGCTGATGGTGGCCTGCGCACTCGGCCTGCCCGACCTGGCCGCGCGTCTGCTGGGCTCCGGCGCCAACGCCCACGCGACCGATGCGCAGGGCCGCACGGCGCTGCACTGCGCGGCGATGTTCGGCTTCGGCGCGCGCGACCGCACCCGGCTGGTGGCGTTGCTGGACACCCTGCTGCTGGCCGGCGTCGACGCGAATGGCATCGAAGCAGGCGACAGCGCAATGGGTGGCGGCGTCGAAATGGAGCGTGCCGCGGCCAGCGGCAATGCCACGCCGCTGCTGTTGCTGCTGGGCGCCTGCGCCGAGCCGGGCAGTGCGGCCGACGAAGAGGTGCTGATCGCCGGCCTCGAGCAACTGCTGGACCACGACGCCCGTCTCGACGCGCAGGACCCGCGCGGCTTCGGTCCGCTGCACCTGGCGGCCCTGCACGGCCTGCCCGGCGTGGTGGGCTGGCTGCTGCGCGCCGGTGCCGACCCCGACTTGCGCGACACCCTCAACCGCAGTCCCCGCGAGATCGCGGTGATGCGCGGCTTCGTCGATATCGCCGCCCAGCTCACCCCGAGCCATCCCGGTGCTGACGTGTCGATGGCCCGGTTCCTGCGCGACCAGCACTGAGTCCGGCGACCGCCGGTCTCACGCCCCGTCGCGAGGTTTGCGGCGCCCGGCGATCCCGCCCAGCACGCCTTCGCCCTGGTCGGCGTCGAACAGTTGCTCCAGCTCGCGGCGTGCCAGCGTGGAGGCCTGCAGGACGGCGTCCTCGTCGTCGTGGACGCGGTACTGGGCCTCCAGCAGGCGCTCGTCGAGCGCGAGGAAGCGTTGCGCGTGATCGTGGGCGATGTCGGCCGGAATGCCCAGCGCGACCAGCACGTCCTCGCCGAGTTTGAGGCTCGAGTACAGCATCTCGCGCAGGCCGTGCGCGCCCAGGTCCATTAGCTGCCAGGCATGGCGGCGGTCGCGGGCGCGGGCGAACACCTTGGCCTTCGGGTACAGCCGGCGGATCACCCGCACCGTCTCCAGGCTGCCGGCGGGATCGTCGATTGCGATCACGAACACCTTCACGTGCTCCGCGCCGGCGGAGCGCAGCAGCTCCGGTCGGGCCGGGTCGCCGTAGAACAGCGGGTTGCCGAAGCGGCGCATGAAGTCCACCTGCTCGGCGCTGTGCTCGATCGCGATGAACGGCACCTTCTGCGCCACCAGCAGCCGCGCAATGATCTGGCCGAAGCGGCCGAAACCGGCGATCAGCACCTCCGGATGTCCGTCCTCGGGCGGCGGCGTGACATCGCGCGGCGGCCGGACGACCGGATGGCCACGCAGCACCCGGGCGACGGCCATCATCAGCAGCGGCGTCAACGCCATCGACACGCCGACCGCCGCCACCAGCCGGTCGCGCATCACATCCTCCAGCAGGCCCGCCTTGACCCCTTCGGAGAACACCACGAACGCGAACTCGCCACCGACCGCGAGCACGCTGCCCAGCTGCAGCGCGTCGCGACGCGACAACCGGCCCGGGCCGATGCCCACCGCGACCAGGATCGCGAACTTCACCGCCATCAGCGCCAGCACCATCAGCTCGATCAGCACCGGCTCGGCCACCACCAGCTTCAGGTCGACGCTCATGCCGACGGCCATGAAAAACAGCCCCAGCAACAGGCCCTTGAACGGCTCGATCTGCGCTTCCAGCTCGTGCCGGAATTCCGAATCGGCCAGCAGCACGCCGGCCAGGAACGCGCCCAGGCCGGCCGACAACCCCGCGCCCTGCATCAACAGCGCCGCGCCGAGCACCACCAGCAGTGCGGCCCCGGTGAACACCTCGGGCATCAGCGAACGGGCGACAAAACGGAACAGATGGCGCAGCAGGAAACGCCCGCCGAACACCAGCGCACTGATCGCCACCAGCGCCTTGACCACCGTCTCCCACCCCAGTCCGCCTTCCGCATGCGCGGCCTGGCCAAGCAAGGGGATCGCGGCCAGCAACGGGATCGCGCACAGGTCCTGGAACAGCAGGATCGCGAATGCCAGCCGGCCGTGTTCGCTGCTCAGCGCCTTGCGCTCGGACAACAGCTGCAGCCCGACCGCGGTGGAGGACAGCGCCAACCCGAGTCCGATCACCAGCGCCGCCTTCCAGCCGAAGCCGGCCAGGGTCGCCAGCAGGCCCAGCACCACGCCGCTGACCAGCATCTGCAACCCACCGGCACCGAACACCGGCCGCCGCATCACCTTCAGACGCGACGGCGACAGCTCCAGACCGATCACGAACAGCATCATCACCACGCCGATCTCGGACGCGGCCAGCACCGGCTCGGCATTGCGGATCACCCGCAGCCCGAACGGCCCGAGCACCACGCCCGCGGCCAGATACCCCAGCACTGCGCCGAGACCAAAACGACGGAACACCGGCACCGCGATCACCGCGGCGAGCAGGAACACCACCGCCAGTTCAAGACCGCCACTGCTCATGCGCACCTCCGGACAGGGCGATTATGCGGCCGCCGCCTGGGTCGTCGGCGTAACGGGCGCAGGAGGCCCGTGTGGCGGCGGGATTGTGGGAACCCGCCCGCGCGTCGGCTTGTCCGTGAATGCACGCCCCAGTAGGCTCGATCCCTTGTTGCTCTGTGGGTGGAGGAAGTCCGATGCGTCTTTCAGCGGTGATTCTGGCCATCATGATGGCGTGCATCTGGCCGGTGCAGGCGGTGGAAAAGCCGGCGCCGGTCTACGGGATCGACGCCACCGGCACCATCGAGATCGGCCCCGATGGGCAGGTGGTGCGGCACCAGCTCGACAAGGGGCAACCGGCGGCGATCGAGCAGGCGCTCGCGCGCAACATCGGGCAATGGCGGTTCGAGCCGATTGTCGTGGACGGCAAGCCGGTGATCGCCAAGACCCGCATGCGTCTGGCGATCGAGGCCTTGCCGACCGCCAGCGAGGACTACCAGTTGCGCATCCGCGGCGTCTGGTTCGGCGAGCCGGGGCGAAGCGCACACGACATGAGGCCGCCGCCGTATCCGCGCGATGCGGTGTACGCCGGCATCGGCGCCAAGGTCGTGCTGGTGCTGCAACTGGACGGGCAGGGCCAGGTGCAGCAGGTGCATGCCGAGCAGGTCAGCCTCGACCGCCTGACGCGCAGCGAATCGCAGGCCGAACGCTGGCGGGGCATGTTCGCCAGGACCAGTATCGAGACGGCCGCACGGTGGAAGTTCAATATCAGCGAAACCCTCGCCGGCCAGCCCATCGGCACCAGTGTGCGGGTGCCGGTGACCTTCTCCCTGACGGAGGGAAGCCGTCGCGAGGGGCCCGACAATGTCTGGCACAGCTACGTGCCGGGCCCACGCGTGCCGGCACCGTGGATCGTCGATACCGCGGTCGCCAGCCAGGACGTGGATTCGCTGAAGGATGGCGACGTGCAGGCGCTGGATTCGCACTTCAAGCTGAGGAACGACCTGACCGGCAGCCTGCTGTGAGCGCGCTGCCGGTTTGATCGCCCTGATGCCGGATCGGGTGATCGATACCGGCCGTGTTGCCGGCAGTGATCCGCCCGCACCGACCCTTCCGGTCCCCACCATAAAAAAGTTCTTCTCCCATCCAAGGGAAAGCGCGACATCTGCGGGGTGGCCGGAGTGCCGGGCGCGAATGCCCTTGTGTGCGAATGTCCACCGGCACCGATGAAGCCGGTGCCTCCTCCTTTATTTCACACCCAAGGGCATTCGCGCCCGTCGTTCCAGCGTGGCGGGGTTCCAGAAGCGCAGGTCGCGCCCCGGCCCTTCCCCGGAGTCGGGAGAAGAACCATAAAAAACGCCCCGCGATGCGGGGCGTTTTGCTTGTTGCTGGATGTCGCGTCTACCGCTTCATCGAGGAGAAGAACTCGTCGTTGGACTTGGTGCTCTTCATCTTGTCGAGCAGGAACTCCATCGCGCCGATCTCGTCCATGCCGTGCAGCAGCTTGCGCAGGATCCAGATCTTCTGCAGCAGCTCGGGCTCGATCAGGTAATCCTCGCGGCGGGTGCCGGAGCGGTTGATGTCGATCGCCGGGTACACGCGCTTCTCGGCGATGCGGCGGTTCAGGTGGACCTCGGAGTTGCCGGTGCCCTTGAACTCCTCGTAGATCACCTCGTCCATCTTGCTGCCGGTATCGACCAGCGCGGTGGCGATGATCGTCAGCGAGCCGCCTTCCTCCACGTTGCGCGCCGCGCCGAAGAACCGCTTCGGCCGGTGCAGCGCGTTGGCGTCGACGCCGCCGGACAGCACCTTGCCCGAACTGGGCAGGACGTTGTTGTAGGCGCGTGCCAGGCGGGTGATCGAGTCGAGCAGGATCACCACGTCTTTCTTGTGCTCGACCAGGCGCTTGGCGCGCTCGATCACCATCTCGGCGACCTGCACGTGGCGGCCGGCGGGCTCGTCGAACGTCGAGGAGATGACCTCGCCGCGCACGGTGCGCTGCATCTCGGTGACTTCCTCGGGCCGCTCGTCGATCAGCAGCACGATCATGTGCACGTCGGGGTGGTTGTGGCTGATCGCGGTGGCGATCTGCTGCATCATCATCGTCTTGCCGGCCTTCGGCGGGCTGACGATCAGCGCGCGCTGGCCCTTGCCCTGCGGCGCCATCAGATCGAGGATGCGGCCGGTGATGTCCTCGGTGGAGCCGTCGCCGCGCTCCAGGGTGAACTTGCGGCGCGGGAACAGCGCGGTCAGGTTCTCGAACAGCACCTTGTTCTTGGACGCTTCCAGCGGCTCGCCGTTGATCGTGTCGACGATCGACAGGGCAAAGTAGCGCTCGCCGTCCTTGGGGAAACGGATGCGGCCAGACAGGTGGTCGCCGGTGCGCAGGTTGAAGCGGCGGATCTGGCTGGGCGAGATGTAGGTATCGTCCGGGCCGGCCAGGTAGCTGGCCTCGGCCGCGCGCAGGAAGCCGAAGCCGTCCGGCAGGATCTCCAGCACGCCGTCGGCGGCGACGCCTTCGCCGTGGCGGGTCAGCACCTTCAGCACCGCGAAGATGACGTCCTGCTTGCGCGCGCGGGCGACGCCTTCGGAGATGTTCAGCTGCTCGGCGATTTCCAGCAGCTTGTAGGCCTGCATCCGCTTCAGGTCGCCCAGCGAGTACTGCGGGAAGCCCTCGGGCACCTGCGGGTTGGCGCGCGGGACGAACGTCTCGTTGCCGCCGTCGTCGCTGGGCAGGCCGTCGCGGTTGCCGCCGCCACCGCCGCCCTTGCGCTCGCCGCCGCGGTCGCGCTTGTTGCGGAAGCGCTCGCGGCGGTTGTTGCTGCGGCCGCCTTCCTGGTCGCGGTTCTGGCCTTCACGCGGGCCCTGGCCTTCGCGCTGGTGCTCGCGCGGCTGGCCGGAGGGCTCGCCATTGCCGCCGTCGTTGCCGGGATGGGGGCTGGCCTGATCGGGGCTGGCCTGGCCGGAGCCGGTATTGCCCGATGCGGTGGACTCCGCGGCGGCGGCGGTCTTGTTCGGCTGGTTCACCGGTGGCACGTTGCCGGCGGCGGCCGTTGGCTGGCTCGCAGGCGACGGTGCGCTGGCGGACTGTGGGGATCGGGCGGGAGCGCTGGCGCTCACGGCCGGTGCACCAGGCTCGGACGGGGCGGCGGCAGCAGCCTTGGGCGCGGCGGCGGGCGGCGCGACTGGCGCGGCCGGGGCCTTGGACGCCGTTGCGGCCGGCGCTTCCGCCTTGGGTGCGGCGGTCCTGGCCGGTGCGGCGTCGGCGGTGGCCTTGCTCACGCGCGGCTTGCGCACGCGCTTTTCGGCGATGTCGCCGGCGTCGGGGATGTTGTCGGACAAGCGGGTATTCCTCGCTAAGCGGCGAGCGCCCGCGATGGCGGGCGAAGCGTCAGGGACGTGGGGTTTCAAGATGGGTGCGGCGGGGAACGGGCTCGCGGGCCTTCGATCAGTCGATTCCGATCAGTCAATCAATGAGCCGCGTGGCCGTTCAGGCACCGGGTCCTGCGAAACTAGCACTGCGCCATGGTGGCCGCAAGTAGGGCGGCGCAGCGCGGCGGCCGGACGGTTCAGCTGCATGCGGAACCATCGCCCTGCAACAGGGCGGCCGGAACCGCTCAGAGCGCCTTGTCGATCATCGCCGCCAGCTGCGCCTTGCCGACCGCGCCGATCTGGGTTTCCTGCACCTGGCCGTCCTTGAACAGCAGCAGCATCGGGATCGAGCGCACATGGTACTTCATGGCGGTGGCGCGGTTGTGGTCGACGTTGATCTTGGCGATCTTGACCCGCCCGGCATAGGTCTCGGCCAGGTCGTCCAGTGCCGGCGCGATCATCTTGCACGGGCCGCACCACTCGGCCCAGAAGTCGACCAGCACCGGCTCGGACGACTGCAGTACGACGGTGTCGAAATCGGCATCGCCGACCTGGATGGTTTTGTCGCTCACGTGATTCTCCTGCGATGGGGCGAACGCCGGCGGCGGATTGCGCCGGGTTTTGGAAGGGGGCTTGCGTTAAACTGGGGCGTTTCGCGATGGCTTCAAGCCCTCGCACGCTGCGGTCAGGGACGAAACTGACCGACCTCGGCAGTCTGCTTGGCAGCTGCCACCCACGCAAGCGCAGTTCTGCGCGCGGACCCCCGGGACTTTATGACTGACCGCACGAGCGACAAGCCTTTAACCGATATCACCTTTGATTCCTTCGACCTGCATCCGCGCCTGCTGGCGGGGCTGGAGTCGGCCGGATTCACCCGTTGCACCCCGATCCAGGCGATGAGCCTGCCGGTCGCGCTGAAAGGCGGCGACGTCGCCGGCCAGGCCCAGACCGGCACCGGCAAGACGCTGGCGTTCCTGGTGGCGACAATCAACCGCCTGTTGACCCAGCCGGCATTGGCCGAGCGCCAGCCCGGCGATCCGCGCGCGCTGATCCTCGCGCCGACCCGCGAGCTGGCGATCCAGATCCACAAGGACGCGGTCAAGCTGGGGCCGGAGGTCGGCCTGCGGTTCGCCCTCGTCTATGGCGGGGTCGACTACGACAAGCAGCGCGAACTGCTGCAGCAGGGCGTGGACGTGATCATCGCCACCCCGGGCCGGCTGATCGACTACGTCAAGCAGCACAAGGTGGTGTCGCTGCACGCCTGCGAGGTCTGTGTGCTGGACGAGGCCGACCGGATGTTCGACCTGGGCTTCATCAAGGACATCCGCTTCCTGCTGCGGCGGATGCCGGCCTGCACGATCCGCCAGACCCTGCTGTTCTCGGCCACGCTCAGCCATCGGGTGCTGGAGCTGGCCTACGAGCACATGAACGAGCCGGAAAAGCTGGTCGTCGAGTCGGAGTACATCACCGCCTCGCAGGTGCGCCAGCTGATGTACTTCCCGTCCGACGAGGAGAAGATCCCGCTGCTGCTGGGCCTGCTGTCGCGCAGCGAAGGCGCGCGCACGATGGTGTTCGTCAACACCAAGGTGTGGGTCGAGCGGGTCGCGCGGGCGCTGGAGAAGGGCGGTTACCGGGTCGGCGTGCTGTCGGGCGACGTGCCGCAGAAGAAGCGCGAGTCGCTGCTGGCTAAGTTCCAGAAGGGCCAGCTGGAAGTGCTGGTCGCCACCGACGTGGCCGCGCGCGGGCTCCACATCGACGGGGTGAAGTACGTCTACAACTACGACCTGCCGTTCGACGCCGAGGACTACGTGCACCGCATCGGCCGCACCGCGCGGCTGGGCGAGGAGGGCGACGCGATCAGCTTCGCCTGCGAACGCTACGCGATCAGCCTGCCCGACATCGAGGCTTACATCGAACAGAAGCTGCCGACCGCGCGGGTCGAGCCCGAACTGCTGGTGTCGCTGCCGCGCCCGGTGCGGGAAAAGGTCGAAGGCGAGGAGCACGAAAGCGTCGGCGCGATCTTCAAGGAAGCGCGCGAGGCGCGAGCCGTGGAGGAGGAGCGTCGCGGTGGCGGTCGCAGTCGCACGGCCGGTGCGGGTCGCAGCGGCAGTCGCGGTGAGGCTGGTAGTGGCCCACGCCGTCCGCGCCGCACATCGGCGGACACGGCCGGCGGCAAGAGTGAGGCCGGCGGAGGTGTTGCCGAGGTTGCCGGTGGCTCGGCGCAGGCCGTGGCACCGCATGCGGTCGCAACGCCGGCAAGCGGCACGGCCCCGACCGGCGACGCCGCGCGTCCGCCGCGCAAGCGTCGCCGCCGGCGCGGGGGCCGCAGGATCGAGGGCCAGGCGGAAGGCCAATCGCAGGTCCGCAACGGCGAGGGCGCGACCGGCAAGTCCGGTACGGCTGCTCCGGTTGGATCGCCGGTCGGACCCCGTCCGCCGCGTGCGACGGGCGGCAACGGTGGAGCGTCGCGACAGATTCCGGCCAACAAGGTCACCACCCCACCCCGTCCGGCCGCAGCGGCGTCTGACCAGGGTGGTCTGCTCAACCGCATCGGGCGCGGACTGAAGTCGCTGATGACGCGTGGGCCGCGTTCGCAGCACTGAGGTGGGGACAGGATCCGGCCGCCCGGCCGGATCCGTCGGGGGCATGGATGCGTCAACCTGTTCCGGATGCCGCACATCAGGCGGCACTGCAAACCGCGCTCCATGGCCTGCGTCCTAGCCATCTCCGCCGCCCCCGCCGATACTTGGCGACAATGATCCGGATGGCCACGCGATGAGCGTTCTTCGCTTCGACAACGTCAGCAAGCAGTACGACGGCGGCCGCCAGGCCCTGGACGAGGTCAGCTTCGAGGTCGCCTCCGGCGAGATGCTGTTCGTCACCGGCCACTCCGGCGCGGGCAAGAGCACGTTGCTGAAACTGATCCACCTCGCCGAGCGGCCGACCCGCGGTGCGGTGCTGTTTGCCGACAGGAACCTGCTGCGCGTGCGCGGACGCAAGGTCGCCATGCACCGGCGCGAGGTCGGCGTGGTGTTCCAGGACCATCGCCTGCTGGCCGACCGCTCGGTCGCCGACAACGTCGCGCTGCCGCTGGTGCTGCAGGGCCTGCGCCGTGCGGAGATCGTCAAGCGCGTGCGTGCGGTGCTCGACCGGGTCAGCCTGGGCGCGCGTTCGCAGGCATTGCCGTCGCAACTGTCCGCCGGCGAGCAGCAGCGGGTCGGCATCGCCCGGGCGATCGTCGGCGAGCCCGCGTTGCTGGTGGCCGACGAGCCGACCGGCAACCTCGATCCGACGCTCTCGGCCGAGATCATGACGCTGTTCGAATCCCTGCCCGAGCGCGGCACCAGCGTGCTGGTCGCCAGCCACGACCTGGCCCTGGTCAAGCGGATGCGCAAGCGCGTGCTGGTGCTCAACCAGGGGCAGCTGGTGGACGACATATCGCCGGAGGACCTGGCCGAATGAGCAACGACCACAGCGCCGCCGCGGCGAAGACGCGCGCGACAACCCGCGCGAACACCCACCGCAGTGGACTGGGCACGTGGCTCGACCACCACGCCTACAGCCTGGTGGCCAGTGCCGGCCGGATGCTGCGCAAGCCCTGGTCGACCGCGCTGACCATCGGCGTGATGGCACTGGCGCTGGCGTTGCCGCTGGGGCTGTGGTCGTCGCTGGCGAACATCGAACGCTTTGCCGGCGACGTGCAGGAGGCGCGCCAGATCAGCGTGTTCCTGAAGCCCGCGATCGGCCTCGACCGGGCCCGCGCGCTGGCCGACGAAGTGCGCGCGCGCGCCGATGTCGCGGCGGTGGAATGGCGCACGCCCGAGCAGGGGCTGGCCGAGTTGAAAAACGCCGCCGGACTGGGCGAGACCCTCACCAGCCTTGACGGCAATCCGTTGCCGAGCTTGCTGGTGGTGACGCCCGGCGGCGATGAGGCATTGCTGGCCGCGGCGCTGGCGCAGCTGCCGGAGGCCGATGTCGTCCAGCACGATGCGGCCTGGCGCGAACGGCTGGACGGCTGGCTGCGCTTCGGCGGCCGCCTGGCCTGGGTGCTGGCGGCGATGCTCGGCCTGGGTGCCCTGCTGGTGGTGGGCAATACGGTGCGGCTGGACATCCAGCAGCGCACCGACGAGATCGGCGTGTTGCAACTGCTGGGTGCAGCGGATGGCTTCATCCGCCGGCCTTTCCTGTATCTGGGCCTGGGTTACGGACTGCTGGCCGGCGCGCTCGCGCTCGCGCTGCTGACCGCCGCCGACCTGGCGCTGCGTGAACCGCTGGCCGAGCTGGCCCGCAGCTACGGCAGCGATTTCGCCCTGCACGGTTTCAGCCTTCCCGCCGCCAGCGCGATCGTGCTCGGTGCCGGGCTGCTGGGCTGGCTCGGGGCGGGCCTGGTGACCGGTCATTACCTGCGCCAGACCCGGCCGACCGACACATGAATACCCCGTACGACAATACCCCGTACGACAGCCCGCTCGACGCCGCCCCGATCGGCGATGAGGCATCCGGTCACCTGCGCCACGTGGTCGGCGATGCGCCGCGGGTGATGGTGGTGGACGGTTCCCGGCTGGTACGCCGGCTGATCGGCGACGTGCTGCAACGCGAGCTGGAGAACGTCCGGATCGTGCCCTGCGCGAGTATCGAGGAAGCCGGCCGGGCGCTGGCCGCCGGCCCGGTCGACCTGGTCACCACGTCATTGGCGCTGCCCGACGGCGACGGCATCGCGCTGGCGCGCACCGTGCGCGAAGCCGCCGGGCAGACCTACGTGCCGGTCATCGTGGTCTCCGGCGATGCCCAGGCGCACCTGGAATCACGCCAGTTCACCGAGGACGTCACCGACTATTTCGACAAGTCGCTCGGGCATGCCGCGCTGGCCACATTCATCCGCGGCTATGTGCAGCCGCAGGCGATCGCCGGCGCGCGCGTGCTGTACGTCGAGGACAGCCGCGTGGTCGCGCTGGCGACCAAGCGCATGCTGCAGCGCCAGCAACTGGAAGTGCTGCATTTCGTCGGCGTGGAAGAAGCGCTGGAGTATCTGGAAAGCCATCGTGGCCAGCCGGACCCCGGCACCGACCTGGTGCTGACCGATGTCTACCTCAAGGGCGAGCTGGAAGGCAGCGACCTGCTCGACCGGCTGCGCAACGACTTCGGCTACGGCAAACGCCGCCTGCCGGTGCTGGTGATGACCGGCGACGCCAACCTGGACAACCAGAGCGCGCTGTTGCGTGCCGGCGCCAACGACCTGGTGCTCAAGCCGATCGAGGAACGCCTGCTGGTCACCAAGACCCTGTTCCAGTTGCGGCTGGCGAAGCTGGCGTAAGACATGGATGGCATGGCCCCGCATCCGATCAGGCTCGAGCCGTCCTGGAAGGCCCGCATCGGCGATTACCTGCTGCGCGATGACATGCGCGCGTTGTCGACGTTCCTGCGCGAGCGTCGGGCGGCGGGCGCACGTATCTATCCGCCGGGACCGGAGATCTTCGCCGCGTTCGACGCCACCGCGTTCGATGCCGTCAAGGTCGTGATCCTCGGCCAGGACCCGTACCACGGGCCGGGCCAGGCCCACGGGCTGTGTTTCTCGGTGCGCCCCGGCGTGCCGGTGCCGCCGTCGCTGCAGAACATCTACAAGGAAATCCAGCGCGACCTCGGGATCGCGCCGCCCCGTCACGGTGACCTGATGCCCTGGGCCCACCGCGGGGTGCTGCTGCTCAATGCGGTGCTGACGGTGGAAGCCGGGCGTGCCGGCGCGCACCAGGGCAAGGGCTGGGAGGGCTTCACCGACCACGTCGTGGAGACGCTGAACCGCGAGCGCGAGGGGCTGGTGTTCCTGCTGTGGGGCGCCTACGCACAGCGCAAGGGCGCGATCATCGACCGCCAGCGGCACAAGGTCCTCAAGGCCGCGCACCCGTCACCGCTGTCCGCGCACCGCGGTTTCATCGGCTGCGGCCACTTTTCCGCGGCCAACCAGTACCTGTCACGACGCGGGCAGGCGCCGATCGACTGGTCGCTGCCCGCCTCGCCGGATGAACCGGTCACGTGACGATGGCGTGCCGGCGGGCTTGATCGGGAACTAACGGCGCCGCTGACAGTCTTTACCCCATGTCCCCACGCGCCGTTCTGTAAACGAGACGCTGCCATCTGTTTTGAACGATTAGCATGCATCCGTAGAGACTGCTAAAATGCCGACCATGACTGATATCACTGCTTCCAACGCCCTTGTATCCAACAGCCTGCCGGTTCCCAGTGCGCTGGGATCGCTGGATGCCTACATCGGTGCGGTCCACCGCATCCCGGTGCTGAGCGTCGAGGACGAGCAGGCGCTCGCGCGTCGCTTCCTTGCCGAGGAAGACCTCAACGCCGCCCGCGAACTGGTCCATTCCCATCTGCGCTTCGTGGTCCACGTGGCCCGCGGCTACAACGGCTACGGCCTGCCACTGGGCGACCTGATCCAGGAAGGCAACATCGGCCTGATGAAGGCGGTCAAGCGCTTCGACCCCGACCAGGGCGTACGCCTGGTCAGCTTCGCGGTGCACTGGATCCGCGCCGAGATGCACGAGTTCATCCTCAAGAACTGGCGCATCGTGAAGGTCGCCACCACCAAGGCGCAGCGCAAGCTGTTCTTCAACCTGCGCCGCAGCAAGAAGCGCCTGGGCTGGATGAATGCCGAGGAAGTGCGCGTGGTCGCCCGCGACCTCAACGTGTCCGAGCGCGAAGTGCTGGAGATGGAGTCGCGCCTGTCCGGCCGCGACATCGGCTTCGATGCGCCCGACAGCGATGACGACGACCGCGCGCCGCCATCGCCGGTGGCCTACCTGCGCACCGACGACGAGGAACCCTCGCAGATCTACGAGCGGGAAAGCCAGGAAGACCACCAGATCGCATTGCTGCACGAAGGCCTGGCGCAGCTCGACGAGCGCTCGCGCGACATCGTCGCCCGCCGCTGGCTCGGCAACGAGAACAAGGTGACCCTGCAGGAGCTGGCCGACGAATACGGCGTGTCCGCCGAGCGGATCCGCCAGATCGAGGCCAACGCGCTGAAGAAGATGCGCGTGCTGTTCGCCGCGTAACGGCTGGCGACATCGCTGTGAGCCACAGCGGCCCGGGAAACCGGGCCGTTTGCGTTTCCACCCCACGCCCATGCCGGGCTCGGGAGCCAGTCCCGGCTTTGTCCCGCAAGGGATCTGTTTTGGAGTGTAGGAGCGACGTGAGTCGCGACCCGGCAGAGGTCGACTGCGCTACGACGGCTGGTCGCAGCGACGCGCCGGGAATCGAGGCTACGACAGGGTCGCCGTAGCCGGAGCCGCGCCGCCATGCATCGCTGGCGGCGCGGTCGCGACTCACGCCGCTCCTGCGAAAAAGCTCTTCCCCCGCCGTCGCACCGCGCCCGTGCGCTAGGCTCGCAACATCCCCGACTGGAGTTGTGCGCATGGCCGAGCAAGAAAAACGCATCGCCCTGCTGATCGATGCCGACAATGCGCCGGCGGCGAGGATCGACGTGATCCTCGCCGAGGTCGCCCGTTACGGCGTGGCCAACGTGCGCCGCGCGTATGGCGACTGGAAAAACCCGCACCTGAAAAGCTGGGAAGCCTGCCTGCACGAGTACGCGATCCGGCCGGTGCAGCAGTTCGCCTACAGCCGCGGCAAGAACGCGTCCGACATGGCGATGGTGATCGACGCGATGGACCTGCTGTACGCGCGCAACCTGGACGGGTTTGCGATCGTGTCCTCCGATGCCGACTTCACTCCGCTGGTGATGCGGCTGCTGACCGATGGCGTGAAGGTGTACGGTTTTGGCGAGAAGAAAACCCCCGATCCTTTCGTCAACGCCTGCTCGAAGTTCACCTATGTCGAGGCGCTCGGCCGGCCCGGGCAGTCCGATGCCACCAGCGTCGCCCAGCCACGCAGCACCTCCGACCTGCACGGCGATGCGCGGTTGCTGCAGATGCTGCGCAGCGCGGTGGACTCCGCCAGCGGCGACGATGGCTGGTCGAAGCTGGGCGCGGTCGGGCAGCAGATCGGCAACCAGGCATCGTTCGATTCACGCAACTATGGCTACCGGAAACTCAGCGACCTGATCGAGGCCACGGGTGTGTTCGAAGTGCGCCGCGACGACAAGACCGTACTGGTGCGCGAGACGCCCAAGCCGCGTAGCGGGACCAGGAAAACAGCCGTGAAGAAAGCGCCGGCGAAGAACCGTGCGGCGCCTCCGGCGATTTGATGACGTCAGGTCACGAGTCACCGGCGTCGGCGCTGTACCCAGGGATAGCCGGTGCGCACGGGCGATAGCGGGACCGAAGCGCCGCGTAGCGAATCCCGCAGCAGTGACGCAAGTCGCGATGCGGATGCGGATGGATTGGCCGCGCCCGCAAAACTCAATACAGGTCGATCGGGTCCACATCCAGCGACCAGCGCACCTTGCGTGCCTCGGGCAGGGCGTGGATCGCCGGCAGGGCGGTGTCCAGCGTGGTGTGCAGGCGCTGGCGATGGATGCCGGACAACAGGAGCTGGCTACGCTGGTAGCCGGCGCGACGCGGCATCGGCGCGGGCAGGGGACCGCTGATTTCCAGCGCCGATGAGCGGTCGTCGTGGAGGCGGTCGGCCTGCTCGATCGCACGGCGCGCGGCCAGCAGGAACGCGTCGGCCGGTTCGACCTGTCTGGCCTCGGCCCGCAGCATCGCCAGGTGGGCGAACGGCGGGAACACGGCCGCTCCGCGCTGTTCCAGCTCGAGCTGCGCGAACGCACCGTAGCCGCCACTGAGCAGGGTGCTCAGCAACGGATGTTCCGGATGGTGGGTCTGCAGCAGCACCAGCCCGGGCTTGTCGGCGCGGCCGGCGCGGCCGGCGACCTGGATCAGCAACTGGGCGAGCTTTTCCGGCGCCCGGAAATCGGCACTGAACAGGCCTTCGTCGATCCCGACCACCGCGACCAGGGTCAGGTTCGGCAGGTCGTGGCCCTTGGCCAGCATCTGGGTGCCGACGAGGATGCCGCGGGTGTCGCCGAAGTCACGCAGGTGCTGCTCCAGCGCATCGCGGCGGCGGGTGGTGCCGCGGTCGATCCGCAGCACCGGCACGTCCGGGAAGCGCTCGCGCAGGGCCTCCTCGATGCGCTCGGTGCCCGCGCCCTGCGATTGCAGCGCCAGTCCACCGCAATCGGGGCAGGCGTTCGGGGTCGGCCGGCGCGCGCCGCAGTGGTGGCACTGCAGCCGGCGACCTCCGGCGTGCACCGTCATCGGCGTGCCCTGCGCCGGCGTGCTGCAGTGCCGGCATTGCGCGCTCCAGCCGCAGTCGTGGCACAGCAGCACCGGCGCGTAGCCGCGGCGGTTCTTGAACACCAGCACCTGCCCGTCGGCGGCCAGGGCCTGTCCCACCGCCTCCAGCAATTCCGGCGACAGCCCCGCCAGCAACGGCCGCTTGCGCACATCCAGCACGCGCACCTGTGGCGGCTGGGCATGGCCGGCGCGCCGGCCCAGCCGCAGGTGGGCGTAGCGACCGGCCTGCGCGTTGCGCAACGATTCCAGCGACGGCGTTGCGCTGCCGAGCACGATCGGCACGTCCAGCGCCTTGGCCCGGACCAGGGCGAAGTCGCGCGCGTGGTAACGGATGCCGTCGAGCTGCTTGAAACTGCCGTCGTGTTCCTCGTCGATGATGATGATCCCGGCATCGGGCAGCGGCAGGAACACCGCCGAACGCGTACCGACCACGACCCGCGCCTCGCCACGCAGGCAGGCGGCCCAGGTGCGCGCGCGCTCGCCGTCGGACAGGCCCGAGTGCAATGCATGCACCGGCACCCCGAGGCGGGCGCGGAAGCGGCTGAGCAGCTGCGGGGTCAGGCCGATTTCCGGCACCAGCACCAGCGCCTGCCTGCCGCGCGCCAGGCAATCGCCGATCGCGTGCAGGTAGACCTCGGTCTTGCCGCTGCCGGTGACGCCGTCGAGCAGCACCGGGGCGAAGCCGTGTCGATGCGCCAGCACCGTGTCGACGGCGGCCTGCTGCTCGGGGTTCAGGGTCGGCCCGGGCTGCGGCGTGGGCGCGGCTTGCGAGGCGGGGACGGCGATGCGTTCGGCCAGCCCGCGTTTGGCCAGCGACCGCGCTGCGGCGCGCCAATCCGCCAGGGTGGTATCCGCCACGGCGGCATCCGGGCTGTCGGTGGCGCTGGTGCCTGCATCCAGGCGGTCTTCATCCACGGCGCCGGTCTGCAGCCGGCTGGCCAGCTCGCGCGGTCGGCCGGCGCGCAGCCGATCCACCGCGGCGTGGCCGGCGGGGGTCAATTGCCACGCCCAGGCATGCGTGTCCGGCAGCGGCTCGCCATGGCGCAACGGCCCGGGCAGCGCGGCGGCGAACACCTCGCCCAGCGGCGCGTGGGTATAACGCGCCAGCCAGCGCAACGACGTCAGCAGTTCGCCGGCGAACAGCGGCGTCTCATCGATGATCGCGAATGCGGGTTTGAGGGCGGGAGCATCGGCCTGGGTGGAATCCACCAGCGAGGCGATCACCCCGACCCGCTCGCGCGGCCCGAATGGCACCCGCACCCGGCTGCCCGGGTGGGGCTCGGGGCCCGAATCGGGCGCCAGATAGTCGAACAGGCGCGGCAGCGGCAACGCGAGGGCGACGCGCAGCAGGCGCGGCGAGGCGGGGAAATCGGGCATTCCGGCAGTCTAGCGATACATCCAGCGACGGGTCGCCGGGGCGGTCGGCGACTTGCAGGCCATTGTTGTTCGTGACTTCACGAAGTGTGCGCAAGTGCCCGTTTTTGAAAGGGATTGCTCCTTATCCACATTGTCTGTGGATAAGTCTGTGCATGAACGCCAGCCAACGGTGCGTGACCCCGCAACGGCAAGCCTTGGCCTCGGGTTGGTGAAAAAAGCGCCAAACGACATAAGTCAATAACAATCAACGAGTTAGCCGTGAAACATTGTGATTGCAGGGAGCGTTGTGGTAGCGGCTCCCGCCTCGGCGCCGCGCGGATCACTGCTGTGCACAACGTGTTTGGGCGGAACCCGCGTCACGCTTCGTTCATGGGCTTCTGCACGCTTTGTCAAGCGCCCGGATGCGGTCGACGGATGTTTATGATGCGGCCATGGCGAAGTTCATCCGATGACCCAGCGTACCGTCACAGCCTCCTCGTCCAACCCCGGTTCCGGGCAGAAAGCCTCGCCCGCACTGGCGGCGTTCCTGCGGGGCGTCGAGCGGCGCGGCGCGGTGCTGGCCGAACTCCAGTGCGGCGACGCGACGGCGGGCGATGCGGCACTCGGCGAGGCGATGGCGCAGTTCTGCCCGATGGCCGGCGCGACGGGGATGGACGACTGGCCGCGCCGGTTCTGGGGCCTGTTGCTGTCCCAGCCGGGCCTGCGCACGTACACCCCGGTGGCCATCGAACTGGACGCGACCGATCGCCTGGGCCGTCTGGGTAGCGGCCCGCGCGCCGCGCTGCTGTTGCGTCTGGCGGCCGGACTGGACGAAGTGGCCGCCGCTGCCGTGCTGGGGATCCAGCCCGCCAGTTACCGGCTGGCGTTGCAGAGTGGGTTGCCGCACCACGCCGATGGCCGCGCCGACCTGTCCGCCTGGCAACGGCTGCGCGAACAGATCCATCGCCGCATCAAGACCCTGCCGCCGACGCGACTGGAACGGCTGGCGCGGCGGCGCGAGGCGGCCCTGGCCGGTACCTCCGCACCGGCCGCGGGTGCCGGCAAGCACGCCCCCATGCATCCGGTCGCGGCATCCCGGCCGCGCTGGGTGCTGCCGTTGCTGTGGGGGTTGCTGGCGTTGTGCGCGCTGGCGTTTGCCGCGACGTTCCTGCCCGTGTCATGGCGTCTGTCCGAAGCGCCGGCGCCGGATGCGGTATTGCGACGTGAGCTGCCCGAGCAGCCCCCGGCGTCGCTTTACCGCAGCGATGCGGCTGCCGTGACCCATCGTGATTTCGATCTGTTGGCCGATCCAGCAGGCATGGAGGCTGCCGAGCAGCTGGCATTCCATGCCTGGCTGGCTGCCCGGAGCGACCTTCTTCCTGCGGATGCTGCCCGGGCCCCGGATGAGGCGGTCGCGGCGCCGGCGGACGAGGCCATCGGGACATTGGAGGGGGCCTCCGATGAGCTGTAGCAGGTATCGCCTCTGGCTGGGTGCCGGCGTGCTGGTCATCGCCGGGTGGTCGCAGGCGACGCCGCCGGTGCTGGATGATTTCGCCACGGTGTTGCCGCAGCTGCCACCACCGTTGCGCGCGCAGCTGCAGCAGCGCGCCGCGCTGTGGTCGGGCTGGAGCGAGACCGAGCGCGGGGCCTTCAGGCAGCGCCTGGACCGGTGGGAGTCCCTGCCACGCGCAGAACGCGATGGACGCCGCGAACGCTATCTGGCCCGACAGGCCTTGCCGGCCACCGAGCGCACCCTGATCGCCGCCGCGGCCACCCGCTACGCGGCCTTGCCGGAAGACCAGCGACAGGCGCTGCGGGAGCGCTTCGATGCGCTCGACAGCAGCGAGCGCCGCGGCTGGCTGCTCGGGCCGGTCCTGGGTGCGGACTACCCGGCGCTGCAGCCCTTGCTGGCGCAGGTGCCGGAGGCCGAGCATGCGCCGTTGCTGGCGGTCCTGCGGGCGATGAGCCCGGGCCAGCGCCGCGACCTGGCGGTACTGGTCCAGCGCACGCCACCGCAGGAGCGCGGATCGCTGCGCCGGGAACTGGTCTCGACCGCCGCCGGCAGTCGCGACCAGTGGCTGTGGAGCCGGCTGGAGCGCTGACGCCGCCAAGCGGCTTGCGTTGGATCCATGCGGCTCCCGCCGACCGCGCTGCCGATGCCCGCGGAAAGATGACCCGGACCTGAGACGATGGAGCGCGCGCGCCGGCATCCGCCTTCGCGGCCGGTAAGATGGCCGATCGTCGGGACCCGGCGCCAGCGCCCGACACCGGTTCGGGGCGCGGCTGCAGTTCCGGCCGGCTGTACCCATGTCGTCACTCCCCAACACTGCCGCCGCAGGCCCGCTTGCGGCTTCGTCGTCCCCGCGGCTTGCCTCGGAAATCCGCCGCACCGGCCTGCTGGCCGGCCCGCTGGTGATCGGCCATCTGGCCACCGCATCGATTGGCTTTGTCGACAGCGTCATCGCCGGCCACCACGGCACCGCGACGCTGGCGGCGGTATCGGTCGGCACGGCGCTGTTCTGGCTGCCGATGATGGTGCCGATGGGCACCCTGATGTCGCTGCCGCCGGCGGTGTCGCAACTGGCGGGCAGCGGCCGCCGCGACGAGATCGGCGCGCTGTTCCGGCAGGCGCTGTGGTTGTCGCTGGCGCTGGGCCTGGCGTTGTTCGCGTTTCTCAGCGTGGTCGGCGCGGCGCTGGAGCCGATGGGCATTGCGCCGGACATCCGCCACGGCGCCCGCGGCTTCCTCGACGGCATCCGCTGGGGCGTGCCGGCGCTGACGTTCTACCTGTGCATGAGGTATCTGTGCGATGGCCTGCACTGGACCCTGCCGACCATGCTGTTCGGCTTCGGCGGCCTGCTGGTGCTGGTGCCGCTGGGCTTTGCCCTGACCTACGGCGCCTTCGGCCTGCCCGAGCGTGGCGCGGCCGGGCTGGGCATCGCGTCGGCGCTGATGATGTGGATGCAGGCGCTGGCGTTCCTGTGGTACCTGCGGCGCTCGCGCCGGCTGGCCGGGCTGGGGCTGTTCGCGCGCCGGGACGCGCCGCGGTGGGCGCCGATCCGCGAATTGCTGGTGACCGGCCTGCCGATCGGCGTCACCGTGGCGATGGAAGGTGGGCTGTTCATCACCACCGCACTGTTGATCGGTCGCCTGGGCGAGCTGCCGGTGGCGGCGCACCAGATCGCGATCAATGTCGCCAGCCTGTGCTACATGATTCCGCTGGGTCTGGCCGAGGCGACCACGGTCCGGGTCGGGCACGCCGTGGGTCGCGGCGATCAGGCCGGGGTGCGGCGGGCGGCCTGGGCCGGTTTCGCGATCGTGCTGGGCACCCAGGCGTTGACCGGATTGGCCCTGCTGCTGGGCAACGAGGTGGTGGTCGGCTTCTATACCGGCGATGCGCAGGTCGCGACGCTCGCCGCCGGATTGCTGCTGTATGCCGCGGCGTTCCAGTTTCCGGACGGCATCCAGGTCATCGCCTCGGGTGCGTTGCGCGGTTTGCGCGACACCCGCGTGCCGATGCTGATCGCCGCGCTGGCGTACTGGGGCGTGGGCATGCCGCTGGGTGCGATGCTGGGTCTCGGCATTGGCGGTTTCACCACGGCCATGGGGCCGCGCGGCATGTGGCTGGGGCTGATCGCCGGCCTCACGGTGGCCTCGGTGCTGATGGCCCTGCGCTTCCTGCGTTCCAGTCGGCCCGGGCGCCTGCAGGCACTGATGCCTGCGGGTCGCACGCTGCCGGGAAAAATGCCCGGAATCGGGTGAATCGATCCGGTCCAGCGGTTACGCTGCGTGGATCGTCATGGAGTGTCTGCAATGAATCAGGTTCAGCGTCGTGGTCCCATTGCCCGTTTTTTCATCGGCCTGTGGGACGCGATGAACTTCACCCGCCGGTTGATCTTCAACCTGGTGTTTTTCACCTTGCTGTTCATCATCCTGGCCGCGATCAGCGCCGGCGACCGCACCGAGCCGCTGCTGGAGCGCACCACGCTGGTGATCGCCCCGGAAGGTACGTTGGTGGAGCAGTTCAGCGCCGATCCGGCGACGCGTTCGCTGATGAAGGCGCTGGGCTCCAAGGCCGGCGAGGTGCAGCTGCGCGACCTGGTGCGCGCGCTGGACCAGGCCCGCGACGACAAGCGCATCGAGCGCGTCGTGCTGCAACTGGACAAGCTTGGTGGCGGCGGCATGGCCTCGCGGCGTGAGCTCGCCGCGGCGGTTGCGCGCGTGCGCGAGAGCGGCAAGCAGGTGGTGGCGTTTTCCGAGTCGATGGCGCAGTCGCAGTACCTGATCGCCGCCGAGGCCGACGAGGTCTATCTCGACCCGATGGGCGGCCTGTTGCTGGAAGGCCTAGGCCGCTACCGCCAGTACTACCGCGAAGGCCTGCAGGACAAACTCGGCGTCGACGTGCACCTGTTCAAGGTCGGCGAGTACAAGTCCGCCGCCGAGCCCTACGTGCTCGATGCCGCCTCGCCGGAGTCGAAGGAAGCCGACCTGTTCTGGATGAACGACCTGTGGCAGCGCTACCTGGCCGACATCGGCAAGGCGCGCGGCCTCGCCCCGGCGAAGATCGCGGCCGACATCGCCGTGCTGCCGGCCGGCATCGAGGCGGTGCAGGGCGACCTGGCCCAGTACGCGCTGCAGCACGAGCTGGTCGACGGCCTGAAGACGCGCGGGGACCTGGACGACCTGCTGGTCGAGCGCGGTGTCGCCGATGCGGATGCCGACGGCGGCTTCCGCCAGGTGTCGCTGGACGGCTACCTCGCCCATCTGGACACCGCGTTGAAGCTGGCCGCCGACCGGCGCCCGCAGGTGGCGGTGGTGGTCGCGGCCGGTTCCATCACCGGTGGCGAGCAGCCGCCGGGCACGATCGGCGGCGATTCGACCTCCGCATTGCTGCGCCAGGCGCGCGACGACGACAAGGTGAAGGCGGTGGTGCTGCGGGTGAATTCGCCGGGCGGCGAGGTGTTCGCCTCCGAGCAGATCCGCCGCGAAGTGGTCGCCCTGCAGGAGGCCGGCAAGCCGGTGGTGGTGTCGATGGGCGACCTGGCCGCATCCGGCGGTTACTGGATCAGCATGAACGCCGACCGCATCTACGCCGACGCCTCGACCATCAGCGGCTCGATCGGCATCTTCGGCATGCTCCCGACCATCCCGCGCGCGCTCGACAAGATCGGCGTGCACACCGACGGCGTCGGCACCACCGCGTTTGCCGGCGCGTTCGACATCAGCCGTCCGATGGACCCGGCGGTGGGCCAGGTGATCCAGGCGGTGATCGACAAGGGCTATCGCGACTTCATCGGCAAGGTGGCGGAGGCGCGCGGCCAGCCGGTCGAGGCCATTGACGCCGTGGCCCGCGGTCGCGTCTGGAGCGGTGCGCAGGCCAAGGAGCGCGGACTGGTCGACGAGCTGGGCAACCTGCGATCGGCGATCAGCGACGCCGCCACGCGCGTGGAGTTGGGCGAAGGCGAGTACGCGGTGACCTACGTGGAGAAGGTCGGCACGCCGTTCGAACAGTGGTTCGGCGGTTTCGCCAGCAGCCGCCTCGGCGCGTTCTGGCTGCGCGATTCCGGGTTTGCGCGCGGGCTGGTGGCGCAGGCCCTGCCGCACGCGCAGGCCGACCTGAAGCTGCTCGAAGGCGCGATCACCCCGACCGCCGGCGTGCCGGTGAAGGCGCTGGCGTACTGCTTCTGCGCCCTCGACTAGGCTTCGGCAACACCCGACCGACAACGCCCGGCTTCTGGCCGGGCGTTGTCGTTGGTGGAGTTGACGTACTGGCTGTCGGCCGCTGTGGGCGAGCTGCCGGGGACGGGCCGCTGTGGACCGGCTGCTGTGAACCGGCCGTCGCCGGTCAGCCGCCCGCCTCCTCGATCGCCGCGCGCTGCGCCTCGGCCGCCTGCTTGCCGGCGTCCTCGACGGCCCGTGCCTTGTCCAGCGGCTGCTGGATCGCATCGCGCAATTGCGTATGCCCCGCCTGCGGCTCCGGCGGCTGCTCCGGATCGGGCATCGACGGCTTGTCGCAGGCCGCCATAGCCACCAGCGCGAGGCCGGCAATCGTGCAGAACAACAGCTTTCGCAGCATCCCGGCATCCTCGTGGTGGTCCGGCCGCTATGCTACCGCGGTCGTGTAGATGTCACGCGAGACGATCACAGGAGCGCACATGGACCCCAAACGTTGGCGGCTGGACGGACAGCTGGCCCTGGTCACCGGCGGCAGCGCCGGGATTGGCCGCGCGATCGCGCGGGAGCTGCTGGGCCTGGGCGCCGACGTGCTGCTGGCGGCACGCGACAGTGCCGGCCTGGACGATGCACGCAATGAATTGCTCGAAGACTTCCCGCAGCGCGACATCCAGGTCTTCGCCGCCGACATCGGCATCGAGGAGCAACGCCGCGAACTGCTCGACTGGGTCGAGGACGAAGGCGATGGCGGCCTGCACATCCTCGTCAACAACGCCGGCGCCAATGTCAGCAGGCTCGCCGGCGACTACGCCGACGACGAGTGGCGCGCGATCTTCGAAGTGAATGTATTCGCCGCCTTCGAACTGTCGCGCTACCTGCACCCGCTGCTGACCCGCCACGCCGCCTCCAGCATCGTCAACGTCGGCAGCGTGTCCGGCCTGACCCACGTGCGCACCGGCGCGCCCTACGGCATGAGCAAGGCCGCGATGCACCAGATGACCCGCAACCTGGCGGTGGAGTGGGCCGAAGACGGCATCCGCGTCAACGCCGTCGCTCCGTGGTACATCCGCACCCGCCGCACCTCCGGCGCCCTGGCCGACCCCGACTACCTCGACGAAGTGCTGCTGCGCACCCCGCTGGGCCGCATCGGCGAACCCGAGGAAGTCGCCGCCGCCGTCGCCTTCCTGTGCCTGCCCGCCGCCAGCTACGTCACCGGCGAATGCATCGCCGTGGATGGCGGGTTTCTGCGTTACGGGTTCTGACGATCACCCCGCGATCGGCAAACTCAGCGTCTCCTTGACCTCTTCCATCACGATGTAGCTCTTGGAGTCGCGCACGTTCGGCATCGTCAGCAGGGTGTTGCCGAGCAGTTTCCGGTACGACGCCATCTCGGAGATGCGGGCCTTGATCAGGTAGTCGAAGTCGCCGGAGACGAGGTGGCACTCCAGCACGTTGGGCAGGCGCAGGGCGGCGTTGCGGAATTCCTCGAAGATGTCGCCGGACTTGTAGGCCAGGCTGATCTCGACGAACACCAGCAGGCCGGCGCCGACCAGCTGCGGGTCGAGGCGGGCATGGTAGCCGGTGATGACGCCGTCGCGCTCCAGCCGGCGCACGCGCTCGGTGCAGGGGCTGGTGGACAGGCCGACGCGTTCACCCAGCTCGGTGAAGGAGATCCGGCCCTCCTGCTGCAGCACGCGCAGGATCTTCCGGTCGATTTTATCGAGTTCCCGCGAGTGGGCGGCCATGTGCGTCCTGTGGTTTGCATGTTTGGCAGTGATTTTGCCTGCAATGGCGGCCAAATGCCGGAAACAAGATCGCGCGATCGTTCCTATACTTCCGTCACTGATGTTCCCGCGACCCATTCGCGGGGAATCCACTGGATGGCGGGCGTGATGCGGGTACTGGTACTGGGCAGTGGTGTGATTGGCGTGTGCAGCGCGTGGTATCTGGCGCAGGCGGGGTTCGAGGTGACCGTGGTCGACCGCCAGCCGGCGCCCGGGATGGAAACCAGTTTCGCCAATGCCGGCCAGGTATCGCCCGGCTATGCCTCGCCGTGGGCCGCGCCGGGGATCCCGTTGAAGGCGTTGAAATGGTTGTTTTCGCGCCACGCGCCGCTGGCGATCAAGCCGGGCCTGGACCCGAAGCAGTACCTGTGGATGTTGCAGATGTTGCGCAACTGCACCGCCGGGCGCTATGCGGTCAACAAGGCGCGGATGGTGCGCCTGTCGGAGTACAGCCGCGATTGCCTGGACGAGCTGCGGGCGCAGACCGGGCTGGAGTACGAGGACCGGCAACTGGGCACGGTGCAGCTGTTCCGCACCCAGTCGCAGCTGGACGACGCGGCGAAGGACATCGCGGTGCTGGACCACTACGGCGTGCCGTACGAACTGCTCGACCGTGCCGGCATCGTCCGCGCCGAGCCGGCCCTGGCGGGCGTGGTCGACACGCTGACCGGTGCGCTGCGGCTGCCGCACGACGAGACCGGCGATTGCGAGCTGTTCACCCGCCGGCTGGCCGAGCGCGCGCAGGCGGCGGGGGTCGAGTTCCGTTTCGGTGCCACGGTCGAGCGGCTGGAGAATGCGGGCGGCCGCATCAGCGCGGTGAGCATCGACGGCCGGCTCGAACGGGCGGATCACTACGTGCTCGCGCTGGGCAGCTACACGCCGCAACTGCTGGAGCCGCTGGGCATCCGCCTGCCGGTGTATCCGCTGAAGGGCTACTCGCTGACGCTGCCGATCACCGACCCGGCGATGGCGCCGACTTCGACGATCCTCGACGAGAGCTACAAGGTCGCGGTCACCCGCTTCGATGATCGCATCCGGGTCGGCGGCATGGCGGAGGTCTCGGGGTTCGACCTGTCGTTGAACCCGCGCCGTCGGGAGACGCTGGAAAAGGTCGTCAACGATCTATACCCGCACGGCGGCGATCTGGCGCGCGCCGAGTTCTGGACCGGTCTGCGCCCGGCGACCCCGGACGGCACGCCGGTGGTCGGCGCGACCGGCTTCGACAACCTGTTCCTCAACACCGGCCACGGCACCCTGGGCTGGACCATGGCCTGCGGTTCGGGCCGGTATCTGGCCGACCTGATGGCCGGGCAGACGCCGCAGATCAGCAGCGAAGGTCTGGACATCTCGCGCTACGGCCGCCGTGCCGGCAACCGTCCGGAGGGCCGTGCCTGATGCGTCCGACCCGTGCGTTGATCGATCTGGAAGCGCTGCGCTACAACTACCGGCTGGCGCGCGAGCTGGGCGGGCGCAAGGCGCTGGCGGTGGTCAAGGCCGACGCCTACGGCCACGGCGCTGTGCGGTGCGCGCGCGCGCTGGAGGCCGAGGCGGACGGTTTCGGCGTGGCCTGCATCGAGGAGGCGCTGGAGTTGCGCGAGGCCGGCATCCGCGCCCCGATCCTGTTGCTGGAGGGGTTCTTCGAGGCCGCCGAACTTGAGCTGATCGACGTCCATGACCTGTGGACCGTGGTGCAGGCCGATTGGCAGATCGACGCCATCGAACGCGCCCGCCCGTCGCGCCCGCTGACCGTCTGGCTGAAGCTCGATTCGGGCATGCACCGGCTCGGGCTGGCGCCGTCGCAGTACCGCGCCTGTCTGCAACGGTTGCAGACGATGCCGCAGGTGGGCGAGGTGGTGGCGATGACCCATTTCGCGCGCGCCGACGAACTGGACTGCCCGCGTACCCGCGAGCAGGCGGCGTTGTTCACCCAGACGGTCGAAGGGCTCGGCATCGACGGCCGGCCGCTGCCGACCAGCCTGGGCAATTCGCCGGCCCTGCTGGGCTGGCCCGAAGTGCAGGGCGACTGGGCGCGGCCGGGATTGATGCTGTACGGTGCGACGCCGTTCGCTGCACCGCATCCGGTGGCCGACCGCCTGCAGCCGGTGATGACGGTCGAGTCGCAGGTGATCGCGATCAGCGAGCTCCCGGTCGGCGAGCCGGTGGGCTACGGCGCGCGCTTCGTCACCGAACGGCCGACACGGGTCGGCGTGGTGGCGATGGGCTACGCCGACGGCTACCCGCAGTTCGCGCCGAACGGCACGCCGGTGATGATCGACGGCCGGCCCGGGCAGGTGATCGGCCGGGTGTCGATGGACATGCTGACGGTGGATCTCACCGACCATCCCGACGCCGGCCTTGGCAGCCGGATCGAGTTGTGGGGCCGGCAGGTGCGGGCCGGCGATCTGGCGGCGCGGTGCGCGACCAGCGCCTATCGCCTGTTGTGTGGGGTGAAGCGGGTGCCGCGAAGCGTGGTCGGCGACTCTGACGCCTGACGCTGCCGGGACTACTCCGCGGCCTGCTGTGGGCCGCAGTCGCTGGCGCGGATGACGGCCTCGATCCGCTCCAGTTCCACCCGGGTCGCGGCCGGATCCTCGGCACGACCGAACAGCAGCATCGCCCGGGTGTCGCGCAGATGCTGCCGCCAGCGTTCGCAGAGCTGCGGCTCGGGCACCGGCGTGCAGGTGTCGCGGACCTTCTCGCAGGCTGCGCCCGCGCCGCGGGACGGATCGCCATCCACGCCGATGGTGCGCAACGGCGCGCAGCGCTCGGCCGGGGTCGGGTCGTCGCTGAGGTAGTCGTCGCGGTTCCAGGTGCGGCAGGCGAACAGCGGCGGCGGTGGCAGCAGCTCGATTGGCGCATTGCCGGATTCGGTATCGCCGGCTGTGGACTTATCCGGTTCGGCGGGTGCTGAAGCCGGCACGACCGGAACGACCTCGACGGCACGGGGCGGCGGAACATAGGGCTGCGAGGGCGGCCGGACCGTCTCGATCACCCGGCGTTGCTGCTGGCTGCCCTGGGGACAGGGGACATCGTTCTGCACGCTGACGGTGCCGTCGGCAGCGGTGCAGCGGTAGATGACGACCGAGTCCTGCGCGGCGCCGACGTCGGCCAGGCCACACAGCAGCCAGCCACACAACAGCAATGCGGGCGCGCGGCGCATCAGTAGTCCGCGCAGTCGCTGGCGAGGCGTGCGTCGATATTGCGCTGCTCCGCATCGATGCCTTTGCGCTCGCTCTGCATGGCGCTGTTGTAGCGGCGGTCCAGCTCCCAGCGCCGGTCGCTCAGGCGGGTGCAGACCTCCTGCTGCGGCAATCGTTCGCATCGGTCGCTGATCCAGCTGCCCAGGATCGGAACGATGCCGCCGCCCATCGGGAGCCGCGCGGGGATGCCGGGATCGGCAGGCGGACTCGGTGCCGGGCGGCCGACGTTGCCGAACATCAGGCCCGCGCCCGTCTGTCTGGCCGGCCGCACCGGCGGAATGCCCGGGTGTCCGCCGTGATGACCGCCATGGCCGGTGCCCGGGCCGACGGGATAGCCGAGTGTCCACAGCGGCACCCAGCGCGGGTTCCCGGCCGGGGTGTCGCTGGTGTAGCGCTCCCCGTCGGGGGTGACGCATTCGTAGACCGGCTGCGGTGGATTGCGGAAAACGACGACGGTCGTGGGCTGGGCTGGCGCAGCGGGTGTCGGTTTCGGCGGCGCGGTCACCGGTGCCGGGCGTGGTGGCGGGTCGCGTGGCCGGATCATGTCGATGGTCTGCTGGTGCTGCCCCTTCGCGCAGGGGGTGTCGCGCAGGGCAACCTGTCCGCGTGCATCGGTGCAGCGGTAGATCGTGACCTCATCGGCATGGGCAAGGTTGCCGGTCATCGCCAGCAGCATTCCGGCAATGGTGGGCAACAGGGCGCGGGCGAGGCGGGACGGCATGCGCGTATCTTGCGCTGTTTCAGGAGTGAGGGTTCAGACGTGCCGCTGTGCGCTTGTCTGCGGTTCAAGCGCGAAGGGTATCGCCGCTGCGGGCATCACGGATGGCGGTCGGCGCGGTCAGGCCACCGGTTTCCCCTTCGACGATGGCGTCGATCCGGGCCAGCAACGCGGGGTCGAGCGCGTCGCGGTGGAAGGCGGGCGGCTGCCCGGCCAGGTTCGCGCTGGTGGACACCAGCGGCCCGCCGAACGCGTTGCACAGCGCGACGACCTGCGGGTGCGCGCTGACCCGCACGGCCACGCTGTCGTGAGCGCCGGTGATCGTGGGCGGTACCCGAGGCGTCGCCGGGATGACCCAGGTGTTCGGGCCTGGCCAGCTGGCCAGCACCGCATCGCGGCGACCGGCCGGCAGGGCCTCCCAGTCGAGCAGGCCGTCCAATTGCGCAAGGCTTCCCGCGATCAGGATCAATCCCTTGTCTGCCGGTCGTTGCTTGATGTCGAGCAGGCGCAGGACTGCCGCCTCGTTGAACGGGTCGCAGCCCAGGCCCCAGACCGCTTCGGTCGGGTAGGCGATCACGCCGCCGTTGCTAAGGGCAGTGGCGGCGGCGGCGAGGTCAGGGGTCAAAGGCATGCGGAAAGGATAGCGCCGGGACAGGCGGACGCGGTTGCGGGGCTATTTTCGATGACGCAGCGGCGCTCCTGCAGAGAAGCATGTGCAACTACGCGAGCGCCTGCCGGGCATCCCGATCAGTCGCTCCACGATATTCGCTTGGTGATCGGGACGCCCGGCAGGCGCCACCGGAATCGTTTGGTGGCCGGAGGAAGAGCAAAAGCGAGCTTTGCAAGCGGTCCGTCAGGGCGTTGTTTTCGCAGAGTTCCAACAACGAAGTGCGCGTGGCTGCGCGAGCAGCGCCTGCCGGGCATCCCGCTCAGTCGCTCCACGAGTCGCTTGGTGATCGGGTTGCTGCTATCTCCGCTGCTTCAGTCCGCGGTCTTGGCGACCTTCTTCGTCGCGGTCTTGGTCGCCTTCTTCGCAGCAACTTTCTTGACGGCCTTCTTGGCGGCTTTTTTCACAGCTTTCTTCGCGGCCTTTTTTGCCGGCGCTTTTGCCACGGCTTTCTTGGCCGGTGCTTTCTTCGCCACCGCCTTCTTGCCGAACCCCTTGCGCATCGGCTTGCCGGTTTCCTCCATCAGCTGGATGACTTCCTCCAGCGTGAGTGAGGCCGGTTCGCGGTCCTTGGGGATCTTGCCGTTGAGCTTGCCGTCGCTGAGGTACGGGCCGTAACGGCCGTTGAGGACCTGGATGTCGCTGCCCTCGAACTGCTTGATGATCCGGTTGCGCGCGATCTCTTCCTTCTCCTCGATCAGGAACACCGCGCGCGCCAGGTCGATGGTGTACGGATCGTCTTCCTTCTTCAGGGACGCATACACGCTGCCGCGCTTGGCGAACGGCCCGAAGCGGCCGATGCCGACGCTGACTTCCTCGTCCTTGTCGAAGCCCAGCTTGCGCGGCATCTTGAACAGCTCCAGCGCGTCCTCCAGCGAGATGGTGTGCATGCTCTGGCCCGGCCGCAGCGAGGCGAAAGTCGGCTTCTCCTCCTCGTCCTCGGCGGTGCTGCCGATCGCGGCATACGGCCCGTACCGGCCCAGACGCACGCTGACCGGCTTGCCGGTTTTCGGATCGGTGCCCAGTTCGCGCGCGCCGGTCGCCTGGCTGCGGTCGACCGATTCCATCTTGTCGTCGACCATCTCCTTGAATGGCGTCCAGAACCGCTCCATCAACGGCACCCATTCCTCCTCGCCGCGCGACACCGCGTCCAGCTCGTCCTCGAGCTTGGCGGTGAAGTCGTAATCGACGTACCGGGTGAAATGGCCGGACAGGAAGTTGCTGACCGCGCGGCCGACATCGCTCGGGCGGAAGCGGCGGCTTTCCAGCTCGACGTATTTCCGGAACAGCAAGGTGGCGATGATCGAGGCGTAGGTCGACGGCCGGCCGATGCCGTACTCCTCCAGCGTCTTCACCAGCGAGGCTTCGGAGAACCGCGGCGGCGGCTCGGTGAAGTGCTGGTTGGCGTTGATCTGCTGCAGCGGGATGCGCTCGCCGGTCTTCATCGGCGGCAGCTTGCGGCCCTCGTCGTCGGCATCGGCGGCCTTCGCGTCCTTGCCTTCCTCGTACACGGCCAGGAAGCCCGGATCGACCACGGTGGTGCCCGACACGCGGAAGCTGTGCTCGCTGCCGGCAGCCAGGTCGACCGAGACCGTATTGAGCGTGGCCGGCACCATCTGGCTGGCCACGGCGCGCTTCCAGATCAACTCGTACAGGCGGCGGGCGTCGTCTTCCAGGAAGTTCGCCATCTGCGCCGGCGTGCGCAACGCGGAGGTCGGACGTACCGCCTCGTGCGCTTCCTGCGCGTTCTTGGCCTTGGACTTGTACACGTTGGGCTGGTCGGGCACCGCGCCGCTGCCGTAGTCGCGCGCGATCACGTCGCGGATCTCGGCGACGGCCTCGGCCGACAGGGCGACCGAGTCGGTACGCATGTAGCTGATCAGGCCGACGGTGCCTTCTTCGCCGCCGAGCGCGACGCCTTCATACAGCTTCTGCGCGACCTGCATGGTGCGCTTGGTGGTGAAGCCGAGCTTGCGCGCGGCTTCCTGTTGCAGGGTCGAGGTGGTGAACGGCGCGGCCGGGCGGCGCTTGCGCTCCTTGCTGGTGACATCGGTGACCTGCAGGGCACCGCCGGCCGCGCTGACGATGCGCTGGCGGGCGGCCTCGGCGGTATCGCCGTCGGTGATGGTGAACTGCTCGAACTTGTTGCCGTCCAGCTTGGTCAGCCGGGCGCTGAATGCCTGTCCGGGGTGCTGGCACTCGGCGACGATGGACCAGTATTCGCGCGCCTTGAACGCCTCGATCTCCTCCTCGCGCTCGACGATCATGCGCAGCGCCGGCGACTGCACGCGGCCGGCGGACAGGCCGCGCTGGACCTTGCGCCACAGCACCGGCGACAGGTTGAAGCCGACCAGGTAGTCCAGCGCGCGGCGCGCCTGCTGCGCGTCGACCAGGTCGCTGGCGATATCGCGCGGATGGGCCATCGCCTCGTTGATCGCGCGCGGGGTGATCTCGGTGAACACCACGCGCTTGAGCAGCTTGTTGTCCAGCAGCCCGCGCTCGCGCAGGATCTCGGCAATGTGCCAGCTGATCGCCTCGCCTTCGCGATCCGGGTCAGTCGCCAGGTACACCGCCTCCGCTTTTTTGGCGGCCTTGGCGATCGCCTCGACGTGCTTCTCGTTCTTCTCGATCAGGTCGTAGCGCATCGCGAAGTGGTCGGCGGGATTGACCGCGCCCTCCTTCGGGATCAGGTCGCGCACGTGGCCGTAGGACGCCAGGACGATGAAGTCCTTGCCGAGGTATTTGTTGATCGTCTTGGCCTTGGCGGGCGACTCGACGATAAGGAGGTTCTTGGCCATCGCGGCAGAGCCTGTAGTCAGTGGCGGGAGCGCGCCGTGAAGGCAGCGCAGGGAAGGCGCACAAGCAACGTGACGCCCGCAGCAGGGCCGCGGGCGTCGGGGAATTTCATTGCCGGTGGAGTCATGCCGCGGGTGTCGTCGTCCAGCGTCGGCACCTGCGACAGGCCGGAGCGATGACGGTCGTCATCGCCCCGGCCGCGGCGCGCACAGTATTAATGGTCGGGCCGCTCAATGCACGGAGTCGGGCTCTTCCTCGAACATCTGGGTTTCCATCCAGGCATACGCTGCCTCGCTGCCGGGCTGGTTGAACAGCACCATCAGCACCACCCACTTGAGGTCGTCCAGGTCGATTTCGTGCTGATCCAAGGCCATCGCGCGGTCGATCACCAGCTCGCGCTGGCCGGCGTCGAGGATCCGGTGCTGCTCCAGGAACAGCAGGAAACCCCGGCAGTCGGTGTCCAGGCGGTCCAGTTCCGGCCCCGCATAGACCCGGGTCGGGCCGTCGGCACGCAGCGGACTGGCAGGCGGACGCTGACGCGCCAGCGCGTCGAGCCACTCGAATGCCTTGTTGATCTCCGCCGGGCTGAAGCCGGCCTGGCCGAGTTCCTCGAACAACGGGCCGCTTTGCAGGTTTTCGCGGTCGCGGACCAGATCCGCGTCTTCGGTGAAATAGTGCTCGAACAGGTACAGCAGGACATCCAGGATGCTTTCTTTCATTTCCCCTCGGCCTGCGCCGCAGACGGCGCGGTGGGTCAGGAGTTGCTTGGGACTGTCGCCCGTTCATGGACGGGTTCAGCGATTGCGGTAGTACCGGCCGTGTTGCGCCACCACGCGACCCTCCAGCTCCATCGGCAGCAGCATGGAGGAGAGCTGTGCAGGCGTCAATCCGGTGCGCTCGACCAGTTCATCCATACCGGTTGGGTCGTAACCGAGCGCGCGCCACAACGTCTGGTGTTCGGACGCGGTTTCACGCGCTTGGTCGCCGTGATCGGTACCGGCCTGTTCAGGTGTGCGACCGGGCAGGAGCAGCGGCGCGTCCACGTCGATGGCGGCGGAGGTCGGGTTTTGGTGGTCAGGGGCGTCGCCAACGGGGGGCTGGCTGTCTGACGTGGGGGCGGCCAGCCGTTGGCGCAAGTCGCGGGCCTGTTCCGCGATGGCAGCGGCCAGCAGGTCGATCACATCCTGCGGCCGCTCGACCAGGCAGGCGCCGTCGCGGATCAGGCGGTGGCAGCCGCGGGCGAGCGGGTTGTGGATCGAGCCTGGCAGCGCCATCACCTCGCGCCCGCATTCGCCCGCGAGCCGGGCGGTGATCAGCGCGCCGGAGCGGTGCGCGGCTTCGATCACCAGCGTGCCCAGGCTCAGGCCGGCGAGGATCCGGTTGCGGCTGGGGAAATGCTCGCGGCGCGGGCCGGTGCCGGGCAGGTGTTCGCTGATCACCGCCCCGTGTTCGACGATGCGCGCATGCAGGGCGGTGTTGCTGCGGGGGTAGGGAACGTCCGGGCCGGTTCCCAGCACCGCTACTGTGCCGCCGTCCACGGCGAGGGCGGCGTGGTGGGCGGCGGTGTCGATGCCGGCCGCCAGTCCGCTGGCGACGACCAGGCCCTGGACGGCCAGCGCGCGGGCGAACTCGGCGGCATTGTCGTGCCCGCCCGGCGTGGGCGAGCGACTGCCGACCAGTGCGATCGCCGGCCGCCACAGCAGGGTGGGATCGCCGGCGACGAACAGCGCCAACGGCGGGCTCGGGATGTGCCGGAGCAGCGGCGGATAGTCGGGATCGTGCCAGCCGATGAGGTGGTGGTGCGGCTGGGCCAGCCACCGGCGGGCGCGCTCCAGGGTTGCCGCTGCCGCCCCGTGCAACGCGGCGACCTGTCTGGCGTTCAGTCCGCAGGCGCGCCACAGAGCCACTCCGGCGGCGAATGCAGTCGCCGGAGCAACTTGCTCCAGCAGCCGTCGGCGTGGTGCGGCGGGGCCGTTGCAGGCGATCAGCCGCAGCAGGGCATCGTTGTCGGCCGTGGTGTCATCGTGGCCGCTGCGGCGGGTCGGGTCGGTCTGCATCCCGCCAGCATCCGTCGCATACGACGACGGCACCCTCGGTTGCCGTCATGGATCGCTGTAGGGAAATCCCGGTCCGCCGGGTCAGTACGGGGCGTCGGGGTGCTTGAGCTCGTGACCGACCTGGACCGGACGGATGCCTTCCATCACCAGCGCGTAGCTGACCTTGTCGAACGTGCGGAACACCATCAGGTGACCGGCGAATTCATCCGGCAGGCGCACCCGGCTGTTGCGGCCGAAAGTGTCGTCGCTGCGATCCCAGCCGCCACTGCTGGCCATGCGGTCGGGGACCTCGCTGCCGACCCGCCAGCTCGAGAACACGGTGCCGTTGTCGATGCCGTCGCGGGCGCCGACCGACAGCGCGACCACGTCACGCGGGCCGCCGGTGCGCAGCATGTCGGTCACTGCGATGACGCGGGCGCGGCCGTAGTCCAGCTGCTGGCGCGGCGGATGCGGGAAGAACTGCAGGTCGTAGGGCTGGGCCTGGACCGGGATCAGGCGATCGCCGATCCGGACCTCGCGGCCGCTGTCGTCCAGCAACAGCGTGGACGCCTCGATACCACCCACTTCACCGCGGGTGATCGTGCCGGTCGCCTGCTGCATCAGCTCGTAACCGAGCACTTCCTGGCCGTTGTCGGGCGTCACCGCGTTGGTCCAGAAACGCTCGAAATCGGCCGTGCGACGGCCGCGGTTGTCGAGTTCCTGGGCGTCGAAGATGTCGCAGCAGACGGTGCGGTCCAGGCGGGTGTAGCGCTGGGTCGGACGCACCACCGCGTAACGCTGTCCGGGCACCGCATTGGCGAGACCCTTGATGTAGGCGAGCTGCCCCTTGGCGCTGCGCAGGCGGTCTTCCTCGAGGCCGACCACATGGGGCAGGCTGTCGATCTCGTCGACCACACGCAGATCCTTCAGGAACGGTTCGACCTGCGCCAGCGGCACGCCCGTCACCGGCGCTTCCGCACGCGGGCCGGCGGTCGCGGTGACCCGGTTCAGGTAGGCCAGCGACAGCACGTCGCCCGGATAGATCAGGTGCGGGTTCTGGATCTGCGGGTTGGCCTGCCAGATCTCCGGCCACAACCAGGGCTTCTCAAGGAACGTCCCGGCGATATCCCACAAGGTGTCACCCTTTTTCACCACATAGGTGTCGGGATGGTCGCCACGGATTCCGGCGGCCATCGCAAAGGTGGCAATCGTCAACAGCGCAGCGGTCATCACCGTGCGGATCGGTTTCAACATAATTGGATTACCTGATTCCCCGTGCAGGTGCGCCCGGACGTCATAAAGCGACGCGGGCAGGGCACTATAGACCAGAAGAACGGTGCCATTGCAAGCAATTGGCACGCCGGACGACGTTATACTGCGCCGGTATCTTGTGGATGTGATCCACGCCCCCATTTCAGAGCCATGGCCCAGTTACCCATCCTCGAGTTCCCCGATCCGCGCCTGCGGACCGTTGCAGTGGACGTTGATCCGGCCCGGATCGCGTCGGCGGAATTCCAGCAGCTGCTCGATGACATGTTCGAGACCATGTACGACGCGCCCGGCATCGGGCTGGCGGCCAGCCAGGTCGATGTGCACCAACGCTTCATGGTGATCGACGTGTCCGACGAGCATGACGCGCCTATGGTGTTCATCAATCCGGAGATCGTCGCCCGCGATGGCGAGCAGGTCTACCAGGAGGGCTGCCTCTCGGTGCCCGGCATCTTTGCCGACGTGACCCGCGCCAATGCGGTCACGGTGAAGGCGATCGGCCGCGACGGCCAGCCGTTCGAGCTGCAGACCGAAGGTCTGCTGGCGGTCTGCATCCAGCACGAGATGGATCACCTGCTGGGCAAGCTGTTCGTCGACTACCTCTCGCCGCTCAAGCGCGAGATGGTGCGCAAGAAGCTCGCCAAGGCCCGCCGCAACGCCGCCTAGGCATCGCGGGTCGCCCGGTGCAGCGATCCGGTTGATGGGTCCGGCCGGCACCATGGCTTCGCCGTGGGCCGGCGGGCATCGCAATGCCGGGCTGTAAGATGGCGCGATGAGAATTGTCTTTGCCGGTACTCCGGATTTCGCCGTGCCCAGCCTGCGCGCGGCAGCGCAGCGCAATGAAGTGGTCGCCGTGTACACCCAGCCCGACCGCCCTGCCGGTCGCGGCCGCGGACTGACGCCGTCGCCGGTCAAGCGCGAGGCACTGGAACGCGGGATCGAGGTGGTGCAGCCGGAGAACTTCAAGTCGGCGGCCGCGCGCGAGGCATTGGCCGCGTACAAGCCCGACCTGCTGGTGGTGGTGGCCTACGGGCTGATCCTGCCGCAGGCGGTACTCGACATTCCCGCCCAGGGTTGCTGGAACGTGCATGCGTCCCTGTTGCCGCGCTGGCGCGGGGCGGCGCCGATCCAGCGCGCGATCCAGGCCAACGACGCACGCACCGGCGTGTGCCTGATGCAGATGGAGAAAGGGCTGGACACCGGCCCGGTGCTGCTGTCGCAGGCGCTGGATATCGGCAGCGAGGAAACCGGCGGCCAGTTGCACGACCGTCTGGCGGCGCTGGGGGCGCAGGTACTGGCCGATGGGCTTGGACTGCTGCGCGCCGGCATCCGTCCGATACCGCAGCCGCAGCCGAAGGATGGCGTGACCTACGCGCACAAGCTCGACAAGGCCGAAGCCCGGTTGGACTGGTCGCGGCCGGCGCTTGAACTGGCCAACAAGGTGCGCGCCTTCAACCCGTGGCCGATGGCCGAGGCGCAGGTCGCCGGCGAGCGGCTGCGGTTGCATTCGGCGGTGGCACTGCCCGTGTCGCACGATGCCGCGCCGGGAACGTTGCTGGCCGCGGGTCGTGATGGCCTCGATGTCGCCTGCGGCGAAGGTGTCCTGCGCATCCGGGTGCTGCAGCGTGACGGCGGCAAGGCGATCACGGCCGCCGATTACCTCAACGGCCGGCGGGATCTGTTGGTCGGGGTCTGACCGCGTCAGATTGCTTCAGCGCGGAGCAGCCACAACTCGCCGCGGCGCGTGCGCGGCAGTCCACTGAGCAACGCACACCAGGGCGCGAGCAGGCGGACGTCCCAGCCGAGCCTGCGCACGCGACGGAACGGGCTGGACACCGCGCGCTCGGCACGGATCGCGAACCCGGCCTCCCGCAGTGCCTGCTCCAGCACCCATGGGCTCAGCGGCGTGATGTGGCCCTGTTCGCGGTAGTCGACATCGCGGAACCACTGGAACTGCCCGCTGCGCAGGAACAACGCCTGCGACACCGGATTGGCGATGTTCGGGGTCGACAGCACCAGTTGGCCGCCCACCGGCAGCAGCGCGCGGATCTGCCGCAGGACCTGCCGCGGATTTTCCAGATGCTCGATGATCTCCAGCGCCATCACCGCATCGAAGCCGCGTGGCCATTGCGCCGCGAACGCGCTGTTGAGGTCGGCGGCCACGAACGGCACGTGCGCGGGCTTGAAGCTCTCGGCGAACAGATCGCTGGCGGTGATATCGAAGCCCAGGTCCGACAGCCGCAGCGACATCGCGCCACTGCCGGCGCCGAACTCCAGCACGCGCGCGCCCGTGGCCGCCACCGCGCCGAGCATCGCCGCCGCGGCCTCATGCAGGCCGGGCGCCGCATAGATCGGCAGGCCCTTGTACTCGCGCATGCGGCGTCCGTCGAAACCGGTACGGAAATTGTCGGCGCGGGCGGTGGCCTGATCGTCGAGCGGTTCGGGCGGAGCAGGCATCGGCCATGACCGGAATGGGCGACAAGCCCGGAGCTTGCGAGTCTACCGGTCTGCGGAAAAGGCAAAGCTTCGAAGTCCGATGACCGATCGCCCGCGACTGGCGGACAATGCGGCGATGAAACCCATCACTCCCGGAACCCCGTCCCGTGTCGCCGCCGCGCGCGTGCTTGACGCGGTGTTGCACCACGGCCGCTCGTTGAAGGCGGAACTGGGCGCCGCCCAGCAGACCCTGCCGGATCCGCGCGACCGCGCGCTGGTGGAGGCGATCTGCCTGGCGGTTCTGCGCCAGCCGGGCCGGTTCGATGCAGCGCTGGCGGCGTGGCTGCCGCGGCCGCTGGCTCGGCATGATCGCGCGTTGCGCGCGTTGCTGCTGGCCGGCTTCGCCCAGCTCGATCCGCTCGGCCTGCCTGCGCACGGGGCGGTGGCGGCGACGGTGGAAGCCGCACGCGCACTGGGTCGCGACCATCAGACGGGGATGGTCAACGCATTGTTGCGGCGCGCACTGCGTGAGGGGCTGCCCGCCTCGCCGCCGCATTCGCACTGGCCGGCGTGGTTGCGCGAACGGATCGAGCAGGACTGGCCGCAACACTCCGCCGCGATCCTGGAAGCCAGCGAGCAATCTCCGCCGATGTGGCTGCGGGTCAACCGCCAAGTGCAAACGCGCGATGCCTATCGCATCGAGCTGGAGGCGATCGGCCTGCACGCGGAGGCCGTCGAAGGCGCGGACGATGCGCTGCTGCTGGTCGAGCCGGTGCCGGTCGCGGGCTTGCCGGGGTTTGCGGAGGGTGCGGTCTCGGTGCAGGACGGCGCGGCCCAGCTGGTTGTCGACGCGGTGGCCGCGAATCCCGGCGCGCGCGTGCTGGACGCCTGCGCCGCGCCGGGCGGCAAGGCCGCGCACCTGCTGGAGCGCGACCCGACGCTGAAGCTGACCGCGCTGGATATCGACCGACGTCGCGTGCGCCACGTGCAGGCCACCTTCGACCGGTTGCACCTGGGCGACGACGCGGTCCTGCTCGCCGCCGATGCGAGCGAGCCGACGGCATGGTGGGATGGTGTGCCGTTCGACGCGATCCTGCTGGACGCGCCGTGCTCGGCCACCGGGATCATCCGTCGTCAGCCCGATGTGCTGCTGCACCGGCGCGAGTCCGACCTGGTCACGTTGGCGGCGACCCAGTCGCGGCTGCTCGATGCACTCTGGTCGACGCTCGCGCCGGATGGCGTGCTGGTGTATGCGACCTGCTCGATCCTGAAAGCAGAGAACGAGACGCAGGTGGCCGCGTTTCTCGCCCGCACCGCCGATGCGCTCGCCGAACCGCTGGACGAACGCTTCGGCCACGCCGTGATCGTCGATGGCACGGCCACCGCCCGTCAGCGCCTGCCGGGCGAGGACGGGATGGACGGGTTCTTCTATGCGCGCCTGCGCAAGGTGGCCGGCCGGTAGCTGGCGTTCGGCTGACGTGGGCCGGGCCCGGTGCGTGGAGGCGAAACCGCTATGGGGCGTCCGCGAAAGCCTGCGTGAGGTCCGGCAATGGCCGCTGGGCGAACTCCGCCAGATGCCGGTCCAGTCCCTGCGGGCTGCGTATGCGCCCGGAGGCGTGGGTGTCGGCCAGCAAGGCGTCGTTCGGACTGCCGCCTTCCTCGTGCCGTTCGCGGTGGTACAGGTGGGTGGCGAGTCCGGCGAACCGCAACGAGCGTCGCTGCAAGCCGGCATGGAACGCGCGCACGGCCAGGTCCTTGTCCTCGCGCCCCCAGCCTTCGAAACGCTCGTCGAAACCGTTCAGTGCGACCAGGTCGTCGCGCCACCAGCCCTGGTTGCAGGTCTTGATCGCGCGGTCGCTTTGGCCGCGGCTGAGGCGCAGCGACAGCGCCGCCAGCGCGGGCACGCGCAGGGTGTGGCGACGACGGCCCAGGCCGGGATCGAAAAAGCCCAGCGACGTGACATCGCCCGACAGCAGCCGCGCGCAGCCCTGCTCGTCGGTCAGCACCCGCATGCCCTGCACGAAACTGCCGCGCCGGGCCGCGCGCAGGTGGTCGTCGACGAACCTCGGGTGGGCGAGCATGTCGCCGTCGAGCAGCAGCACGTAATCGCCGCTGCTGGCCGCAATGGCCCGGTTGCGGGCAAGCGCGACGCGGAAGCCGCGGTCCTCGATCCAGCTGTGCCGCAGCGGCACCGGGTAGTCGCGGGCGGTGGTTTCGATCAGCGCGCGGGTGTCGTCGCCCGAACCGTCGTCGGCGACGATCACCTCGTGGGGCAGCGTGCGTTGGCGGGCCAGCGCCTCCAGCGCGCGTTGCAGCGCCTGCGGCCAGTTGTAGGTCGTGATGACCACGCTGGCGCGGACGGGCGGGGCCGGGCGGGCCGGCATCAGTGTGCTGGTGGCCGGGAGACCGGGAGACTCGAGTCCATTCATCCGGCAGAAGATACCCGCCTCAAACTTGATTCAGGGTTTCCCGCCAGGCCTGGAACATCAGCACGCCCCACAGGTGGGTATGCCACTTGCGCTGGCCGGCGAGGAATTCGGCCCAGATCGCGCGGATCGGTTCGGGCCGGAAGTGGCCTTCCTCGCGCAGCCGGCGCTCGTCGAGCTGGGCTTCGGCCCAGTCGCGCAGCGGGCCGCGCAGCCAGTCGCCGACCGGTGCGCCGAAGCCGGATTTCGGCCGGTGCACCAGCTCATCGGGCAGGTAGCGCGACAGCAACTGCTTGGGCAGGTGCTTGAGGGTGCCCTCATGCCACTTCATCGAAAGCGGCAGCGACCAGGCGAACTCGGCCACGCGCCAGTCCAGCAGCGGCGCGCGCGCCTCCAGCCCCACCGCCATGCTGGCGCGGTCGACCTTGGTCAGGATGTCCTCGGCCAGGTAGCAGGCGAAGTCCATCTGCATCAGCGCATCCGCGCCGGTGCCGACGCCGGGCATCGCGGCGGGGTCGTCGTAGGCGGTGGATACGCGGCGGGCGCCGATCACCACATCCTCGGGGCGGCGCCAGCGGCTGACCCGTTGGCGGGCCAGCCCCTGCAGGTCGCCCGCCGCGAGCTCGGCGCGCAACGCCGCCAGACCGCCCAGGCGCGCCCGTTCGCCGGGGTCGCCGGCCAGCCGTGCCAGCAGTTGGCGGGGCAACCGGGCCAGGCGCTGCTCGTTGCGCAGCGCCCGTGCGTAGCGGCCGTAGCCGAAGAACAGTTCGTCGCCGCCGTCGCCGGACAGGGCCACGGTGACGTGCTGCCGCGCCAGCCGGCACAGCAGGGCGGTCGGCACCTGCGAGGAGTCGGCAAACGGCTCGTCGAAGATCCGCGGCAGTTCCGGCACCAGATCCAGTGCGGCGTGGCCGTCGACATGCAGGCGGGTGTGGTCGGTGCCGAGGTGGCGGGCGACTGCCGCGGCGTACCCGCTCTCGTCGTGCACCGCGTTGTCGAACCCGATCGAGAAGCTGCGCACCGGCCGCGCGGACTGCGCCTGCATCAGCGCGGTGACGAGCGAGGAGTCGGTGCCGCCGGACAGGAATGCGCCCAGCGGCACGTCGGCCTGCATGCGCAGCGCGGTGGCATCGCGCAGCAAGGTATCGAGCGTGGACAGCGCGCTGCCCTCGTCGCCGTCGAAACCCTGCCGGATCGCCGCGCGCTGGCGGTCCAGGCTGCTCCACCACGTTTGCGGCGCGCTGGCCGGGTCGAACGCCGCGTCGCCGGCGCGCACGAGGGCCTGGTCGACCCGCAACAGGCGGCCGGCGGGCAGCTTGTGCACCCCGCGCAAAATCGCGTGCGGCGCGGGGATGTAGTCCAGCCGCAGCAGCAGCGCCAACGCGTCGGGATCGACCTCGGTGCGCAGCGCCGGATGCGCACGCAACGCCGCCAGTTCGCTGCCGAACACGAACGTGCCGTCACCGCTCCAGCCGTAGTACAGCGGCTTCTTGCCGACCCGGTCGCGGGCCAGCCACAGCACCCGGTCGCGGCGGTCCCAGGCCGCCAGCGCGAGCATGCCGTTGCCGCGCTCCAGCGCCGCCTCGACGCCCCATTGCGTGATCGCGGCCAGCAGCACTTCGGTATCGGAATGGCCGCGAAAGCCGTGTCCCAATGCCGCCAGTTCGCTGCGCAATGCGGCGTGGTTGTAGATCTCGCCGTTGAACGCGATGACCCAGCGGCCGTCGGGCGAGGCCATCGGCTGGTGGCCCTCCGGACTCAGGTCGACGATCGCCAGCCGCCGGTGCGCGAGTACCAGCCCGACGCCGGGTTCGACCCAGCTGCCGGCGTCGTCCGGCCCGCGATGGGCGATCGCGCTGCCCATGCGTGCGCCCAGGGCGCGCAGTTCGTCGGCGCTGTCGCGCGGGGTGGGCGACCAGGCGCCGGCGATTCCACACATGGTCGGGTCTCAGAGATCGGGGGTGGTGGTGCGCGGTTCGGCAGGGTCGGTACATTCCGGGGTGACCACCGGTTGGCCGTTCTGCAGCAGCCACAGCATGATCGTCTTCTGACGCACGTAGTTGGCGCGCACGTAGGCGTACACCAGCCCGTGCCAGCCGTCGCGGAAGCCGCCGCGCAGCAGGTAGCCGCGCCAGAACCGCCAGGCCGGCGACAGCACCAGCTTGGCCAGCGAAGCGCGCTTGCCGCGGGCGAAATCGTGCTCGGCCATCATCCGTGCGTAGCGCTGGGTCTTGGCCAGTTGCTGCTCGAGCGAGCGGTACGGGTAGTGGATCAGGTCGCCGGCGAGGGTCTGCACCGCGCCGTCGACGCTGGCCGCCTCGTGGATCTCGCGCTGCCCGCGCCAGCCGCCGCGGCGGCGGTCGAACAGGCGCAGCACGCGGTCCGGATAGGCGTTGCCATGGCGCAGGAAACGGCCGAAATAGCAGTCCAGCCGGGCAAAACGGTAGCCGGCGGCGCCGTTGAAGCCGTTGTCACGCGCGGCCTGGATCGACGCGCGCAGTGCGTCGCCGACCCGTTCGTCCGCGTCCAGGCATAGCACCCAGTCGTGGCCGGCCTGCTCGACGGCAAACTGCTTCTGGCTGCGGAAGCCGTCGAACGGCCGCTGCAGCACCCTGGCGCCCAGCGCGCGGGCGATCTCGACGGTGGCGTCGGTGGAGTGCGAGTCGACCACCACGATCTCGTCGCAGAACGCCAGTGAGGCGAGGCAGTCGCCAATGCGGTCGGCCTCGTTGAACGTGATAATGCAGGCCGAGATGCGGGGCGGCAGCGTGGGCATGGGTTCGCGCGGCGATGGAACCGAAGGAGCGTTGATGGCGGAGTACCTGTTGTTCGCGACCGAGCGCTACGCGCTGCCCATCCTGCAGCCGCTGGCGCAGGCGCTGCAAGCCGGCGGCCATGGCGTGCACGCCTGGTTCGTCGATGGCGCGTCAGGCGCGAGCTTGCCGGCACCGGTGCGCAGGATAGACGACGCCCGCGCCGCGGTCGCGCTGAAACCGCGCGCGGTGTTCAGCGCTGCCAACTGGGTGCCGCCGTTCGTGTCGGGCGCGAAGGTGCAGCTGTTCCACGGCTTCAATGTCGAAAAACGCGACGCCGCGCGCGGCCACTTCCGCGTGCGCGGGCTGTTCGACCTGTACTGCACCCAGGGGCCGGCGACCACGGCACCGTTCCGCGAACTGGCCGCGCAGGCCGGCCATTTCGCGGTGGTCGAGACCGGCTGGCCCAAGCTCGACCCGTTGTTCGGCGAGGCCGATCCGCTGGCCCGGCAACTGCGCGACGCGGCCGGCGGGCGACCGGTGGTGCTGTTCGCCTCGACCTTCACCGAGCGGCTGAGCGCGGCGCCGCACCTGTTCGACGCGATCGCCGCCGAGGTCGCGCGTGGCGATCGCTACTGGCTGCTGACCCTGCACCCGAAGTGCGCGCCGGAGTGGTTCGACCGCTACCGCGCGCTGGCCGGCGACAACGCCCGTTTCGTGGAGACCGAGCAACTGGTCAGTGCGCAGCGCGCCGCAGACGTGCTGGTCGCGGACACGACCTCGGTGGTGAGCGAGTTCGTGGTCCAGCGCAAGCCGGTGGTCACCTTCCGCAACCGCGCGCCGAAGCCGCACATGCTGGATTTCGACGATCCGGCCCGGCTGCCGGAGATGCTTGATCACGCCTTCTCCCCACCGCCGGCATTGCTGGCTGCGCTGGACGCGTATGCCGAGGCGATCCATCCCTGGCGCGATGGACGCTCCTCGCAACGCGTGATCGCCGCGACCGATGCCTTGCTCGCCGGCGAACTGGGTCCGCTGCGCCGCAAACCGTGGGGCGCGCTGTTGCGGCGGCTGCAGATCCGCAGGGAGCTCGGCTACTGGGGCCCTGCCGGCGGCTGATATCGCATTGCCAGGATCGTTTGTCGCGGCCGCGGCCGCGGCAGAAGCCGCTCTTGCCAGATGCGGGCTTGAGGTTTTGTGTAGGAGCGACGTCAGTCGCGAACGCGCAGAGCTCCCCGTCGCGGTGTTCCTTTCCTTGCTGCCGATGGCGGCACGTTACGGCTGCCGTGTTGGTCCATCGGAGTGATGGTCAGGTCGCGACTGACGTCGCTTTCACTCCAAAGCCGCCGGTTTTCGCGCCCAGCCGGTTCCGGGATCAGGGCCGGGCCCACCCATTGCGGACCGCTACCAGCGCAGCGGACGACGGGCGAGTTCCTGCGACAGCAGGCGGTAGATCGCCTGCGCGTCGGCTTCGGGCAGGTAGCGGATCCGCAGCGGCGAGCGTGCGCCGGCGGTGTCCAGCCACAGCGTCGCGGTGGCGCAGCGACGGTCGAGCGGTGAACGGGTGAGTTGCAGTGCCTGCAGCTTGTCGATCTCGGCGAAGCGCCAATGCCGGCTCCACCAGCCCTCGCGCACCGCCAGCAGTTCCGCGCCCACCGCATAGGCCGCCCGTCGGGCCTGGGCCCGCGCCTTGAGCGCCGCCCAGGGCAGCCACAGCAACGCCAGTGCGCCCCAGTTGCCAAAGCGCCAGACCAGTGCCGCGGTGACCAGCGCCGTCCACGGCAGTGCGGGCACGAACCGCCGCCACCAGGATTGCAGCGGCAGCGGCCGCCAGAGGAGCTCCGGCCAGCGGGCGTCCGGCAGCAGCCGTTCGATCAGCGCGTCGCAGGCGGCCGGCGTGGCGATCGGCGCCAGCTCGCGCAGCGCGCGCGATTGCCCGTTCTCCTCGCCTGCGGCGGTATCGACCTCCAGGCTGCGCCGACCCAGCAACCGGTGGGTCAGTCCTTCGCTGAGCGTCCACGCCTGGATCCGCCGCCGCGACGCGCTGGTGCGCCAGCGCGCCAGCAGGCCGCGCTCGACCGTCAACCGCCGGCCGTCCTGGCTCAGCACGAAGCCGTGGTACTGCAACACCGCCAGCACGATCGACAGCAGCCGCAGCAAGGCCAGCACAGTGAGCAGAGCCGCCACTCCGCCCAACACGTACTGGGACGTCCCGAGATGGTGTTGGCCGGACCAGTCCGCTCCGTAACGGGCGACCTGCTCGAACAGATCGGGCCAGACCTGCGAGCCGGTCTGCGAGAACGCGGCGATGGCGGCGCCGACCAGGATCATGCCGCGGTTGGACACCAGCCCCAGCCGTAGCAGGTCGGTGGTCGACAGGCGCAGCAGCACCGTGGCGGCGGGCTGGCTTGCAGGTGAGCCCGGGGTGCTGTCCGGGATTGCATCGGCTGCGGCGGAGGCTGCACCGCGGCGGCGCACCAGGGTTTCCAGTGCCAGCGCGTCGTCCAGTTTCAGCACCCGCATGTGCGCTTCGGGCTTCTTGCCGCCGGCCGATTCCAGCCGCACCTCGGCCACCCCGAACAACCGGTGCAGCACCGATTGCTGCACGTCGACGTTGTGGATGCGGGCGAACGGAATCACCCGCAGGCTGCGTTCGAACAAGCCGCTGCGCACCACCAGCGCGTCGGCGCCCACGCCGTAGCGGTAGGTGAAGTACTGCCATATCGAAGCCACCGCCAGCGCGCCGACGCCGATCAGCGGCCACAGCTCGTTGCGGTCGCCGCGGCCGAACACGAACAGCGCGAGCAGCGGCACCACGAACTGCCTGAGCTGTGCCAGCAACACGAACAGCCAGGACATCGGGTGCAGGTGCCGCTCGGCGGGCGCGGGGGCGGCCGGCAAGGGATCGGGCGTGGATGTCTGCGCGGGGGCTGGGGCGGCCGGATCAGTCGTCATCGTCGTGGTCGATCTGGCGTGCGAGCCGGTCGCGCAGGTGTTCCGCGTCGGCCAGGTCGAGGTGGACGACCTCCACCGCGCTGTGGCGCGTGCCGGCGGTATGCACCACCAGCGTCGCCAGCTGGCGGCGACGTTGCAGTGGCCCGCGCTTGAGGTCCAGATGCTGGACACGGGTCGCCGGTACCCGCGTCTCGCGCCACCACATCCGGCCACGGCGTACGGCCAGGCCTTCGGAGTCCAGTCGCCAGAACGTGTAACGGTATCGTTTCAGCCCGAGCCAGAATCCGAATCCGCCGCCGATCAGCAGGCCGCAGGCCGAACCGATCAAGGCCGGCACAAGGGACGCAAACCCAACGAGGGATTGAAAGCCCAGACCCCCGCCGACCTGGCCGGCGAGGTAGCCGATCACCGCGCCGGGCAGCGCCAGCGAGGGCATCGTGCCGAGGAGGAACAGCGCACGTGCCCGGATCGGCAACGGTTGCCAGTCGGCGGGTTCCCCGGCGAGGGGCAACGCGGGGCCGGGGTCGGCAGCGGAGGGCGGGGTCATGCGGCGATCCTTCAAGGCCGTTGCGGCGTGTGGCTCAGTAGCACTGTGGCCAGTACGGGTTGTCCTCGCCGCGGCCGGAGGGGCGCAGCGAATAGCGTTTGTAGGTCCATTGGTACTGCGCCGGATCGCGACGTGCGATGCGCTCGATCGCCGCGTTCAGCGCCGCCACCGCGATCCGCGGATCGGCGTCGGCCACGGCTGCGGGTGTGGACTCCAGGTGCAGCGCGAAACCCGGCCCGGCGCGGTGGCTGTCGATGCGCTCGCAGTACGCCATCAGCACCACGGCTCCGCTGCGTGCGGCCAGCCGGCCCAGCAGGGTCATCGTCAATGCTTCCTTGCCGAAGAACGGGCCGAACTCGCCGTCGCCCTGTTTGGGTTGCTGGTCGGGCAGGATGCCCAGCACGCCGCCTGCGGCCAGGCGCTTGAACAGCTGGCGCACGCCGGCGGCCTCGGCGCGGACCTGGGTCACGCGCGGGGGCTGGCCGTCGGTGCGGTCATCGGCCCGCACGCGGTTGAGGAAGGCCTCGCCAACCTTCGACTCCGGCGGCGCGTACAGGATCGCCAGCGGCGTGCGCGCGGCCAGCCACTGGTTCAGCAGTTCCCAGTTGCCGTAATGCGGCGCGGCGATGATCACTCCGCGTCCGCCGGCAATCGCCGCGTCGAGCAGCTCGGTGCCGTGCTGCTCGCGGATCAATGCCAGGTTCTCGGCATGCGGCCGGGTCCACAGGCGCAGCGTTTCCATCAACTGCCGGGCCGTGGTGCGCAGGATCGCCTGCCGCAACTCGTCGCGCTGGGACGGGTGCATGTGCGGATAGGCGATCTGCAGGTTGCAGGCCGTCACCCGGCTCTCGCGGCTGCGCGGGCGCAGTACTGCGACCGCCAGCAGATCGCCCAGACGGTACAGCCAGGGCCACGGCAACCGCGCCAGCAGGGCGGCGAGGGCGTACAGCAGACGGGCGGCGAGGTCGGTCATCCGTCGCAGTGTAGCCGGCGGCAGGCACCCCTTCGGCGGGGCCGGGCGAGAGGGCATCCGGGGAACCAGCACCCGCCCGGATCGCCCGTTATGCTCTGCCGATGCTCGCCTTGATCCAGCGCGTTACCCAAGCCAGTGTCCGCGTCGACGACAACGTGGTCGGCGAGATCGGCCCGGGCCTGCTGGCGCTGGTCGGCATCGAACCGGGCGATGGCGACGCGCAGGTTGCGCGGATGGCCCAGCGCCTGCTCGGGTACCGGGTGTTTGCCGACGCCGGGGGACGCATGAACCTGGGCCTGGGGGAAGCCGGCGGGCGCCTGCTGCTGATCAGCCAGTTCACGCTCGCCGCGGACACCGCCAGCGGCATGCGACCGGGCTTCAGCACCGCCGCGGCGCCGGATCTGGCTGAACCGGTGTTCAACCAGTTGCTGCAAACCTGCCGGGCCCGGCACCCTGCAGGGGTGGAAACCGGCCGCTTCGGTGCCCATATGGTGGTAAGCCTGGTCAATGATGGCCCGGTCACCTTCCTTCTACGGGCCTGAGAGTCCGGAAAACCCTTGCCACAGCACGCTTTCGGGTGGGCATGCGGCACACTGGTATAATAGAAGGTTCCCTCCTCCCCATTACATGGTGGCGCAGCCGTATGGCAAACGAACGTCAGGCCCCCCAGTCCGATATCAAAACGCTGATCAGCAAGGGCCTGGAACAAGGCTACCTGACCTATGCGGAGGTCAACGATCACTTGCCCGACGACATGGTCGAGGCCGAGCAGATCGAAGATGTCATCGCGTTGATCAACGGCATGGGCATCGAGGTGCACGAAGTTGCGCCGGATGCCGACACGCTGTCGCTTGGCGACAGCAGTGCCAGTGGCCGCGAGGTCGATGAGAGCGCGGCCGAAGAGGCTGCGGCCGCACTGACCGGCCTGGATGCCGAAGGTGGCCGCACCACCGACCCGGTGCGCATGTACATGCGCGAGATGGGCACGGTCGACCTGCTGACCCGCGAAGGCGAAATCGAAATCGCCAAGCGCATCGAGGACGGCCTGAACCAGGTCCAGGCCTCGCTGGGCCTGTTTCCCAGCACAATCCAGCTGATCCTGCAGGACTACGAGCTGCACAAGGCCGGCAAGAAGCGCCTGGCCGAGCTGCTGGTCGGCTTCCTGGACCAGCTCGAGGATCCGACCGTCGCACCGCCGCCGGCCGAAGCCATGTCCGTGGCGCCGGTGGAAGAAAAGAAAGAGGTCAAGCCGGCGAAGGCGGCCAAGCCTGTCAAGGCGGGCAAGGGTGTCATCGACGATGACGAGGCCGACGAGGACGCGGAAGACGAAGAAGAGGACGAGGTCGTCGATGAAGGCCCGACCGGTCCGGATCCGGCCGAGGTCACCAGCCGCTTCGAGCACCTGAGCGAGCTGTACGCCAAGTTCGAGAAGGCCTACGCCAAGCACGGTCCGAGCCACAAGAGCGTGACCAAGCTGCGCGAGGACATGGCCGAGATCTTCGTGACCCTGAAGCTGCCGCTGCCGCTGACCGACGTACTGGTCGACAACATGCGTGCCACCCAGGCCGAGATCAAGCGCCACGAGCGCCGCATCCTGGAGCTGGCGACCCGCGTGGCGAAGATGCCGCGCAAGGACTTCATCCGCTCCTGGGATGGCAACCAGACCAACCTGGAGTGGGTCGACGAGCTGCTCAAGCGCAAGCAGAAGTGGGCGTCCGGCCTGCGTGACGTCAAGGACCAGATCATCGCCGAGCAGGAGGCCACCATCGCCACCGAACAGGCGATGCGCATGACCCTGAACGACCTGCGCGAGATCAGTCGCACCATGGCCTACGGCGAGACCCGCGCCCGCAAGGCCAAGCGCGAAATGGTCGAGGCCAACCTGCGCCTGGTGATCTCGATCGCCAAGAAGTACACCAACCGCGGCCTGCAGTTCCTCGACCTGATCCAGGAAGGCAACATCGGCCTGATGAAGGCGGTCGACAAGTTCGAGCACCGTCGCGGCTTCAAGTTCTCGACCTACGCCACCTGGTGGATCCGCCAGGCGATCACCCGCTCGATCGCCGACCAGGCACGCACCATCCGCATCCCGGTGCACATGATCGAGACGATCAACAAGCTCAACCGGATCTCGCGCCAGATGCTCCAGCAGTACGGCCGCGAGGCCACGCCGGAGGAGCTGGCCAAGGAAATGGAGATGCCCGAGGACAAGGTCCGCAAGGTGATGAAGATCGCCAAGGAGCCGATCTCGATGGAGACCCCGATCGGCGACGACGAGGACTCCCACCTGGGCGATTTCATCGAGGACACCAACGTGGAGTCCCCGGTGGATGCGACGGTCAACATCAACCTGATGGAAACCGTGCGTGACGTGCTCGCCGGGCTGACCCCGCGCGAGGCCAAGGTGCTGCGCATGCGCTTCGGCATCGACATGAACACCGATCACACGCTGGAGGAAGTCGGCAAGCAGTTCGACGTCACCCGCGAGCGGATCCGCCAGATCGAGGCCAAGGCGCTGCGCAAGCTGCGTCACCCGAGCCGCTCCGAGCAGCTGCGCAGCTTCCTCGATATCGAGTAGGCCCGCGGCGAAGCGATGCATGACCCGAAGCCCCGCCCCGTGCGGGGCTTCGGTTTTTTACCGGCTACAATTCCCGTCCGCGCTGCGGGCCTATAGCTCAATGGTTAGAGCAGAGGACTCATAATCCTTTGGTTCCAGGTTCGAGTCCTGGTGGGCCCAGTTCTTGATGGCGGTCTTGCTGCATTGCCGTTGCATCCGCCACGTCTTTGACTTCATTGGCCGACCAGGCAGTGGCTGGTCAAGGCGTTTCTCGTTTCTTCCCACGTTTCAGTCGGCAGTTCTACTGCTGCCGGCCCTTGCGGCTTCGCCCACGTCGCGCGACCTCGCAGGCCGCGGCGATAGCCAGCGTCAGCGCGAAGGTGGACAGCAGTTGCACCCGTGAGTCGGGCGACAGCAGCGTCAGGGCGAAGATCAGTGTCAGGATCGCCAGGCCCAGCCAGGTCACGTACGGGAAGCCGCCCATGCGGAACGGCAACGGCGTGCCGGTGCGGTCCGCGCGCCGGCGCAGGATCAGCTGCGAGACCAGGGTGATCGTCCACACCATCAGGCAGGTCGAGCCGACCAGGTTGAGCAGCGCGGGCAGTACCCGCTCGGGGAACCACAGCTCCAGCAGGGTGGCGAAGAACCCGAACGTGACGCTCGCCAGCACCGCGACCAGCGGCACCATGCGCCGGTTCACCCGGGCCAGGCCGCGGGGTGCCTCGCCGCGTTCGGCCAGCGAGAAGATCATCCGCGAGGCGCCATACAGGTTGGCGTTGAGCGCCGACAGCAGCGCGATCACCGCGACCAGGGTGATCGCGGTGGCCGCGCCCGGGATCGCGGCGACCTGCAGCACCGCCGCGAACGGCGACTTCAAGGCGTCGCTGGTCCACGGCACCACTGCGATGATCACCGCGATCGAGCCGATGTAGAACACCAGGATGCGCCAGGCGACGGTGCGGATCGCGCGGGCGAGGCTGCGTCCTGGCTGCTCGGATTCCGCGGCCGCGATGGCGACGATCTCGGTGCCGCCGAACGCGAACACCACCACCAGCAAGGCCGCGCCGATCCCGGCCAGGCCCTTGGGCGCGAAGCCGCCGTGGGCGGTGATGTTGGACAGCCCCGGCGAGGGCGCGGCCGGCAGGAGCCCGAGCAGCAACGCGGCGCCAATGACGATGAAGGCGAGGATTGCGATCACCTTGATGATCGCGAACCAGAATTCGAACTCGCCGAAGTTGCGCACACCCAGCAGGTTGATCGCGGTGAAGACCGCCATGAACAGCAGCGACAGCCACGGCACCGACAGCGAGGGCCAGACCGTGGCCAGCAGTCCGGCGGCCCCGACCGATTCGGCCGCGACCACGACCACGATCTGCAGCCACCACAGCCAGCCGACGGTGGCTCCCGCGGTCGGGCCCATCGCGTCGGCGGCATAGACCGAGAACGCGCCGCTGGACGGACGCGCGGCGGCCATCTCACCCAGCGCGTGCATCACGATGATCACCAGCGCGCCGGCGATCAGATAGGACACCAGCACCGCCGGCCCCGCCGCCTGCACACCCACGCCCGAACCGAGGAACAGGCCCGCGCCGATGGCGGTGCCCAGGCCCATCATGATCAGCTGGCGGGGCTTCAAGGCATGCTGAAGCCGCGGTTCGCCAGCGGTGGGAAAGTCGGTGGAGGTGTTGCCGGAGTGCTGCGGAGGAAGGGACATGTGGTGGACAGGCTGCGAGTGGCGAACCCGCAACGATACCTGTCAGTGCGATTGGCGGGTTGATGTGTCAAATATAGAACGTACATATATAAAAACTGTTGTTTATCCCAATATAGATATCAATCACGCTGTTTGCATCAGGCGACGCACCGTCGCCCATTGAACACGGAGACCGCCGACATGATCACTTTGCGCCCCGCCTCGGAACGCGGCCACGCCAACCACGGCTGGCTGGATTCCTGGCACAGCTTCTCGTTCGCCGGTTACCACGACCCGAACCACATGCACTGGGGCCCGCTGCGGGTCATCAACGAAGACCGGGTGCAGGGTGGCGAGGGCTTCGGTACCCATCCGCATCAGGATATGGAGATCATCAGCTACGTCCTCGACGGCACATTGGCCCACCGCGACTCCATGGGCACCGGCGCCACCATCGTGCCGGGCGAGGTGCAGCGGATGAGCGCCGGCACCGGCGTCACCCACTCCGAGTACAACCACGAGCAGGGCAAGACCACGCATTTCCTGCAGATCTGGATCATCCCCTCCGTGCGCGGCATTCAGCCCGGCTATGAGCAGAAGACGTTCCCGGAGGCCGAGAAGCGCGGCCGCCTGCGCTTGGTGGCCAGCCCGGACAGCGCCGACGGTTCGGTGCTGATCCACCAGGACGCACGGATGTACGCCGGACTGTTCGATGCCGGTGAACAGGCCGCTCTGGAGCTGGCGCCGGGCCGCCTGGGCTATGTGCACATGGCCCGCGGCAGCGCGCTGGTGAATGGCCACGCCGTCTCCGCTGGTGACGCGTTGCTGTATGCCGACGAGTCGCAGGTGCTGATCGAGCGCGGCGAGGGCGCCGAGATCCTCGTCTTCGACCTGCCGCAGCTGCAATGAGGCCGGCCGCGATGAACCCCAAGGACAGTACCGGCAAGCGCCGTCCCGACCGCTGGTCGCCGGTGAGCCAGCTGCTGCACTGGGCCACGCTGGCGCTGATCGTCTGGCTGGCGTGGCGGGGGCTGACGATGGTCGACATGCCCAACACGCCGGCGAAGATCAACGCCTATGCGCTGCACAAATCGCTGGGACTCACCCTGCTGGCGCTGGTGGTGGTGCGGCTGGCGTGGCGGCTGCTGGCCCGTGCGCCCAGGCCGGTGACTGGCACGCCGGCCTGGCAGGAGCGGATCGCATCGCTCACCCATGTCGGGCTCTACGTGCTGCTGTTGGCGATGCCGCTGAGCGGATGGCTGTTCAACTCCGCCTCCGGTTATCCGCTGCAGTGGTTCAAACAGTTCAACCTGCCCGCGATTGCCGGGCGCGATACCGCGTTGGCGGAGCTGGCGGTCAACGTGCACCGGTGGGGGTTCTGGCTGCTCGTGCTGCTGGTGGCCCTGCACGCCGGCGCGGCCCTGTACCACCACTTCGTGCAGCGCGATGACACGTTGCTGCGCATGCTGCCGCGTGCGCCGGGCGGCAAGCAGCGTCCTGCTCCGACTTCCGACCTCAACAACTGATCTGGACCACTGACATGACCTTCAAGCACTCCCTGTTGATCCTTTCCCTCGCCAGCGCCGGCCTGATGGCCGGTTCCGCCAACGCCGCGGACTATGTCCAGTCCTCGGGTGCGTTGACCTTCGCCAGTGAGTACCAGGGCGAGATCTTCACCGGGCAGTTTCCCGGCTTCCGCACCACCCTCAGCTTCGACCCGGCCGCCCCGCAGGACGCAAGGCTCGATGTGCTGATTCCTCTGGCCGGGGCGGACACCCGGAACCCCGACCGCAACGACACGTTGCGGGGGGCGGACTTCTTCAATGTCGCGAAGTTCGCGCAGGCGCGCTACACCGCCCGCGGCTTCCGCAGCCTGGGTGGCAACCAGTACGCCGCCGATGGGACGCTCAGTCTGCGCGGCGTGGGCAAGCCGGTCACGCTGACGTTCACCTGGACGCCTGGCGAGGCGCCGGTGCTGGCGGGCAAGGCAAAGGTCGAGCGCCTGGCGTTCGGGGTCGGCGGCGGTGACTGGGCCGACACCAGCCTCATTCCGGACGAGGTCGCCATCTCGACCCGCGTCCGGTTCTCTCACGCGCCCTGAACTTTGCCGGAATAAAGTAGGCCGCAACCATCCAGCACACGAGGAAAATGACATGACGACGTACAACGTGGGGTACCTGATCGGCAGCCTGGCGAAACACTCGATCAACCGCCAGTTGGCCCAGGCATTGTTCAAGCTGGCGCCACGGGAACTCAAGTTTCATGAGATTCCGTACAAGGACCTTCCGCTCTACAGCTACGACTACGACGAGAGCTACCCCGAGGTCGCGACAGCGTTCAAGAAGGCGATCGAAGGTTCCGACGCGGTCCTGTTTGTCACGCCCGAGTACAACCGTTCCATTCCCGGCGGACTGAAGAACGCGATCGACTGGGCCAGCCGCCCGTGGGGAACGAACTCGTTCGCGAACATCCCGTCCGGCGTGATCGGCACCTCGCCCGGCGCGATCGGTACGGCCGTGGCGCAGCAGCAATTGCGCAGCGTGCTCGGCTTCCTCAACTCGCCGCAGATGAACGCGCCCGAGGCCTACATCCAGTTCAAGCCGGGCATGATCAGCGAGTCCGGCGAGATCAACGACCCGGCCACGGCCGAGTTCCTGGGCAACTACCTGTCGGAGTTCCACCAGTTCATCGCCCGCGTGCTCACGGTGCTGCCGCGAAACGCATGAGCACCGCCGGGCGGGAGGTTCCAGCCGCTGGCCCCGCCCGGCCGCAGCGGCGACAATGGGCGGATGAACAAAGACGCTGCTTTGCTTGAGGCGGTCGAGCACGAGACCCGGTCTGTGCCGACCTGGGCGGTCATCTGGTTGCATGGGCTGGGGGCGGACGGCAACGATTTCGCGCCGATCGTGCCCGAGCTGGTGCGCAAGGAATGGCCGGGGCTGCGGTTCGTGTTTCCGCATGCGCCGGTGCGCGCAGTCACCGTCAACAACGGCGCGCGCATGCGGGCCTGGTACGACATCAAGGATTTCGACCTGGCCAACCGCGCCGACGAGGCCGGCGTCGAGGAATCGATCGTGCAGGTGGAGGCGCTGATCGCGCGCGAACTCGAACGCGGCATTCCGGCGTCGCGGATCCTGCTGGCGGGTTTTTCGCAGGGCGGGGCAATCACCCTGGCGGCGGGCCTGCGGCGCCGGGTGCCGTTGGGCGGGCTGGTGGCGCTGTCGACCTACCTGCCGATGGCGCATCGCGCGGCCGGGTTGCTGCAGCCTGGCGCGACGGCGCAGCCGGTGTTCATGGCGCACGGCAGCCACGACCCGGTAGTGCCGTTCCAGGCCGGCCAGCGCAGCGCCGCGGTGCTGGGCGAGCTGGGCTTCAAGGTCGACTGGCACAGTTATCCGATGGCCCACCAGGTGTGCGCCGAGCAGATCCGGGATCTCGGTGACTGGATGTCGGTGCGTTTCACGGCGGAGTGAGCGGTCTGGCGGGAGCAGCTGCGTGGCCGCGCGACCGTGTAGATGCCGCGCGTCCACGCGTGTGATAGCTGCAGTCATGAACGGAGGGGCGGGTCGATGAGGGTCGTGATTGCCGACGATGAGCCGCTCGCGCTGGCGCGCCTGCGCGGGTTGCTGAAGGATCTGCCGGGCATCGAGGTGGTTGCCGAGGCGGGCGATGGACAGCAGGCGCTGCAGGCCTGCGCCGAGCACGAGCCGGACCTCGTGCTGCTGGATATCGCGATGCCGGGCATCGACGGGCTGGAGGCGGCGCGGCACCTGGCGGCGTTCGAGCCGCGGCCGGCGGTGGTGTTCTGCACCGCCTACGACGCCCATGCGCTGTCGGCATTCGAGGCCGAGGCGATCGACTACCTGGTCAAGCCGGTGCGCGCCGAACGCCTGGCAGCGGCGCTGGAGCGCGTGCGCACGTTCGCCGCCGGGCGCGAGCGCAATGCCGGCAGCGCAACGGATCGCAAGACCGGCCCGCGCAGCCATCTCTGCGCCCGCCTGCGCGGCAGCCTGCGGCTGATCCCGGTCGAGGACGTGCGTTACCTGTATGCCGACGAGAAGTACGTCGTCGTCCACCATGCGCGCGGCGAGGACCTGATCGAGGAGTCGCTGAAGTCGCTGGAGGACGAGTTCGGTGAGCGCTTCCTGCGGATCCACCGCAATTGCCTGGTCGCCCGCCACGAAATCACCGAGTTGCGCCGCAGCCCGGACGGACAGGTGACGGTGGTCTTGCGGCATGTCGTCCAGCCGCTGGAAGTGAGCCGGCGCTGCGTGGCCGGCGTGCGGGAAGTCCTCCGGCACCTGTAGGAGCGACGTTAGTCGCGAATTCACTGAGGCCCGGTTTCGGCGCGCTATCGCGACTGACATCGCTCCTGCAAAAAAGTGCGTGCCGTTTGATAAAGACAGTTGCTCCTGCAGACCCGCCAGCACCTGCGATAATCGCCGGATGAGCCAGATCCTCCGCATCGCCACCCGCAAAAGTCCGCTTGCCCTGTGGCAGAGCGAACACGTCGCCGCCGCCCTGCGCGACGCCCATCCCGGCCTGCACATCGAACTGGTGCCGATGAGCACGCGCGGCGACGAGGTGCTGGATCGTTCGCTGGCAGCCATCGGCGGCAAGGGGTTGTTCCTCAAGGAACTCGAAATCGCGATGCAGCGCGGCGAAGCCGACTGCGCGGTGCACTCATTGAAGGACGTGCCGATGGAGCTGGAGCCGGGCTTCGCGCTGCCGGCGATCCTGGCGCGTGCCGACTACGCCGATGCGTTCATCAGCAACCGTTTCGACGACATCGCCAGCCTGCCCGAGGAGGCCGTGGTCGGTACTTCGTCGCTGCGGCGGCAGGCGCAGCTGCGCGCGTTGCGGCCGGACCTGCAGTTGCGCGACCTGCGCGGCAACGTCAATACCCGCCTGGCCAAGCTGGATGCCGGCGACTACGACGCGATCGTGCTCGCGTGCGCCGGTTTGCAGCGGCTGGGGCTGGATGCGCGGATCCGTTCGCGCATGCAGGCGCCGGACTGGCTGCCCGCCCCGGCGCAGGGCGCGATCGCGATCGAGTGCCGCGACGACGATGCCGCCACCGCGGCCCTGTGCGCGGCGCTGGACCATGCCGATACCCGCACCTGCGTGGAGGCCGAGCGGGCGATGAACCGCGCCCTGCATGGCAGCTGCCATGTGCCGGTGGCGGGTTTCGCCACGCTGGAAGGCGCGCGTCTGCGGCTGCACGGGCTGGTCGGCTCGGCGAGCGATGGCCGTGCCGTGCGCGCGCACGCCGAGGGCCCCGCCGATGCACCGGAAGCACTCGGCGTGGAGGTTGCACAGGCCCTGCTGGCACAGGGCGCGGGTGATTTCCTGGCGCCGCTGTCGTAGCCGCGCCTTTTACCCGTCATTCCAGCGAATGCCGGAGCGACGTGGGTCGCGGCCGTTACTCCTCTCCCGCGATCGAGTTGCCTCACATGGTGTGACGACAGCGGACCGCTTTCCGCCCGCCGAGGTGGACGCACCCGGCAAGTGACGTTTCTGCGCGTTCGCGACTGACGTCGCTCCTGCGCCAGCCCTCAGGCCACATCGACAGGGGCGGCCTGGCCGCTATCCGCCTGGTCCGGCCACGTATTGCCTAGAACCGCCGTCGCAACTGCAATGACGATTCCGCCGATTCGGTGCCGGTGCGGCCGGTTTCGTTGTGGCGGATCTCGAAGTCGGTTTCCAGCGTCCACGAAGGCCATAACGTGACGTCGAGGCCGAAGGACTGCTTGACGAACGTGGTGCCGTGGCCGGTCTCGAACTGGATGCGCTGGTTCCATTTCGCGCGGTCGCCGATCTGGTGACCGAAGTCCAGCTCGCCGCGCAGCACCGCGCCCGGCCGGCCGATGCCGTCGTCATACAGCGGCGCCAGCCGGTAGCCGGCGCCGACCTGCACGCCCAGCCGGGTCGGTCCGTCGCGCAGCGCCTGCAGGTGGTAGCGGGTGCCGATGCGCCAGTTGTTGGAATAGCTGGCGGTCGCGTCGCGCGGGCGTGCGGGTGCGCGCAGTCCGATCCACGGCTGGCTGCCGGGCAAGGCCGGACGTGCGCGGGGTTTTGCGTCGAATGCCAGATGAGAAGCCACCGGCGAGTTGCGCTGCCATTCCTCGTCGCCGCAACGGGTCGAGTAGCAGAACAGCCGCAACTGCGCGGGGTCGCTGCCGAGCGCCATCAGCGCCGGGTCGCCATCGACGGCGGGCATCGGCAAGGTAAGGAACGGGCCGGTGAGCAGGACCAGCCCCAGGGTGCCAAGCATGGTCGTCCCGAGGGTGGAGGCAAGGGCGGCAAGTATGCCAATGAATGCGGGTGCCCCCAAATCCCCCATTCAGCTGGGGTAACCCGATGCGGCCACAGTGGCGGCGCTCCAGACCCGATGCGATGCTTGGCCGCGATGTCGGCGCCACCGATCGACGTGCCGGCCGTCCCTCCCTCATTACGTGTGCCCGCCATGGAACGCATCGAACGCATCCACGCCCTGCATCGGATCCTCTCCGCTGCGCGCTATCCGGTCACGCTGCAGCGCCTGCAGGACGAGCTGGAGTGCTCGCGCGCGACGGTGTACCGCGACCTGGCATATCTGCGTGACCAGTTGATGGCGCCGGTGACGGGCAGTGGCGAGGGCGGCTTTCGCTACGACCCCGAGGAGAACGACCGCTTCGAGCTGCCGGGCCTGTGGCTGAGCTCGGACGAATTGCACTCGTTGCTCGCCGCCCAGCAGGTGATGAAGCACAGCGGCGGCGGGGTGCTGTCGAACGCGCTGGCGCCGCTGCAGCACCGTATCGAGAAACTGCTCGATGACCATGCCGGCGGCCGGCGGGTGCCGGTCGAGCGGGTGCGGGTGGTCGCCCATCGGACCCGTCGGCTCGACGAGACCGCGTTCCGGCACGTCGCCACCGCGGTGCTGGACCGCCGGCAGCTCACGTTCGAATACCGGGCACGCTCCACCGACCTGCACACCCGGCGCACGGTCTCGCCGCAGCGGCTGACCCATTACCGCGACAACTGGTACCTGGATGCCTGGGACCACGACCGCGAGGCGCTGCGCAGCTTCGCCGTCGACCGCATCACCGCCGCGCGCGCGCTGGACGAGGTCGCGCGCGATGTGCCGGACGAGGAGCTCGACCGCCAGCTGGCGTCCAGCTACGGCATTTTTTCCGGAACGCCGAAGGGCTGGGCGACGATCCTGTTCAGCGCCAAGGCCGCGCGCTGGGTCGCCGACGAGCACTGGCATTCGCAGCAGCGCGGACGCTTCCTCCCCGATGGCCGGTATGAGCTGAAAGTGCCTTTCAGCTCCGGCCGCGAGCTGCTGATGGACGTGATGCATTACGGCAGCGACGCCGAGATCACCGAGCCGCCGGTGCTGCGCGAGCAGGCGCGTGCGCTGCTGTCGCTGGCGATCAGCAATTACGAGCGGGAACCGGGGTGATGGCACCGGCCGATGCGCCACGGATCGGCCGGGGCGAGCCGGTGGCGTTGGTGCTGGGTGCCGGCGGCGCGCGTGGCTTCGCCCAGATCGGCGTGATCATGGCGTTGCAGGAGCGTGGGCTGAACATCGTCGCCGTGGCCGGTTCGTCCTGCGGCGCGCTGGTCGGCGGCATGTTCGCGGCCGGGCGGTTGGCCGAGTTCAGCCAATGGCTGCTGGGCCTGGGCCGTACCGACATGCTGCGGATGCTCGACCCGGTGTTCGGCCAGCCGGCGCTGTTTGAAGGCAACCGGCTGATGGCGGCGCTGCGCGCGCGTACCGGCGACCTGCAGATCGAGGACATGGCGATCGACTTCACCGCCGTGGCGGTGGACCTGCAGCGCCAGCGCGTGGTTTGGATGCGACGCGGCGACCTGTGGGATGCGGTGCGCGCGTCGATCGCCATCCCCGGCATATTCACCCCGCACCGGGTGGACGGTCGCGACCTGGTCGACGGTGGACTGCTGTCGCCGTTGCCGATCGCCGCGACCCGGCTGTCGGGCGCGCATCGGCTGATTGCGGTCGACATGAACAGTTGGCCGGTCAGTCCGCCGGGCATGCCGGCCGAGCCGCGGCCCGAACCCGTCGAGCCGCGCCGCGGCGACGAGGAGCCGGCCCACTCGCGCCTGCTGGACTGGATCGAGCGGCGAATCCATCGCAGCGAGGCGGCGCTGCCGGAGGACGAGGCCGACCGCCAGTACGGCTTCACCGAGCTGATGTCGCGTTCGCTGGACACCATGCAGGCGCAGATCGCGCGCGTGCAGTTGGCGCTGGACCCGCCGGAACTGGTGATCCGGATTCCGCGCGATGCCTGCCAGTTCTACGAGTTCTGGCGCGCGCGCGAGCTCATCGCGATCGGCCGTGCCGAGGCCGATCGGGCGCTGGATGCGGCGGGATACTGAGAGGGTCGGATCGGAGCCGCATGCCGGTTTGGTGAGTGGAACCGGAAATCGCATTCACGAGTCGCAGCCCCTGAGATGCCCGCGCGCAATGCTCGGCTCCCGATCATCAGGAGTGCGCCATGAATCCGTTTACCGCCGAATCCATCGCCGCATCGCATGCGATCGAGCCGTTCGAAGTGCGTCTTGAAGCGGTGCTGCGCTACGCCGTCGCGATCGGCGCCGTGCTGGTTGTCCTGCTGCCGGATGCCCGCGGCAGCAGCGAGTTGATCGGCTGGTTGCCGCTGTGGCTGCTGGGAATGCCGTCGGTTGCATGGTGGGTGGTACACCGCTTCAGCCGGGGTGGTCGCGCGTTGCGGGGACGTGCCGATGGCATTCGCCGTCGGCCGCAGCCGCAAGCCCGCCGTCGAGTGCGCGGGCAGGGCCGACCTGCGCTGCCCAGAGTTGCGTGAATCCGTTTCCGCGGGAGAGTCGTGCAGTCGAGCATGCGATAAAGGTCATGGATGCCGCCGGCCCGAGGTGCCCGGTGGGCGCCTTCGCCTGTCTTTCCTTCCATTGGGGTCGTGCTGGGCCAACGTGGTGCTGGGTGACGCCTGGCTCAATCGGTGACCGGCTGCGATTGCCGCCGCGATCCAATTGATCAGCACGGCGATCGAGCGCGAATGCTTGTGCGCTTTCACTGGTGCTGTGCCAGGCGCGCTTGGCGGATCGGATACAGGCGTGCGGCGAAGGCGCCGGCGGCAAGTCATCGCCGGATGAATAGCCGCCCATCGGGAATCAGGGTGCGGCAGCTCACATGCGGCTTGATTGTATACAAAAATCATTGTATACAATCAAGCCGCGCAGTGCCGGACTGACCGTCCGGAAGAAAGCGCTGTTTCCCTCCGAAGGACCATAGTACGTGCCTGATCGCAGCACCAGCGCCGTGGCAGGTGGCCGTTTCGGCCCCACTCCCTTGACGCGCTCCAGTAGCACCCCGGCCGGCTCGTCGCAGGCGAATGGGGGCTGGAGCCGGCTCGGAATGCTGGGTGTGCTGTTTGCCATCGCGGTGGCCGTGGTCCTGATACTCGTCATTCGGTCCTCAAGGTTCGATGCGGCCGACACCCGGCAAACGACCCTCGAGAAGATCCGGCAGACGGGAACGATCACCCTGGGTCATCGCGAGAACAGCATTCCCTTCTCCTACTTCGACAACCAGCAGAAGGTCGTCGGCTACGCCAATGACATCTCATTGGCGATCGCGCGCGAGGTGGAGCAGGCGCTCGGTCTGGACGGGCTCAAGGTCAAGCTGGTTCCGGTGACCTCGCAGACGCGCATTCCGCTGCTGATCAACAACACCATCGATCTGGAGTGCGGCACCACCACCAACAATTCGGTACGTGGGCGGCAGGTCGGCTTCTCGACCAACTATTTCATTTCCGGGACGCGCTTTCTGGTGCGCAAGGACAGCGGCATCGTCGACCTGCCGGATCTGGCCGGGCGCAACGTGGTCGTCTCTGCCGGGACCACCTCCGAGATCGTGCTGCGACGGCTGAACGCCGAGCGCAAGCTGGGGATGCGGATCGTCGCCGCCCGCGATCACGGCGATGCTTTCGTCGCGCTCGAGTTCGGCAAGGTCGTGGCCTTCATGAGCGACGACGCCATACTTTTTGGCGAGATCTCCAAGGCCAAGAACCCGGCCGAATGGCATGTGGTCGGCACGCCGCTGACCAAGGAGGTGTATGCCTGCGCGATGCGCAAGGGCGATGCCACCTTCAAGCAGGTGACCGACCGCGCGATCGAAGGGATGATGCGTGCCGGCGAGATGCGCGCGCTCTATGCACGCTGGTTCCAGTCGCCGATTCCGCCGCGCCAGGTGAATCTCGAGGTGCCGCTGGATCGGGAGCTCGCCGAGCTCTTTGAGCACCCCCACGACCGGCCGCTGCAATGACCGCAATGACGACCGCGATGCCGACCAGCCACGTGAGGGCGCAGGCATGAACTACGACTGGAACTGGGGCATTTTCGCCGCCACCACGATCACCGGTGCCGAGCGTTATTACGACTGGATGCTGGTCGGTCTGTCACTCACCGTCGGCATCGCCTTGCTGGCCTGGGCATTGGCGCTGCTGGTCGGGGTGATGCTCGGCATCGCGCGCACGCTGCCGTCCCGCCCGCTGCGGATGGCGGTCGGCGTGTACGTCGAGGTGTTCCGCAACATTCCGCTGCTGGTGCAGTTGTTTTTCTGGTACTACATCGCGCCGGTGTTCCTGCCGATGACGATGCAGGACGCGATCAACCAGGCGCATCCGGTGCTGGTCCAGAGTCTGACCGCGGCCATGTGTCTGGGCCTGTTCACCGCGGCGCGCGTTTGCGAGCAGGTGCGTGCGGGTATCGAGGCGCAGCCGCCGGGCCAGTTCGCCGCGGCATTGGCGCTGGGCCTGAAGCGTCGCCAGGTGTATCGCTACGTGACCCTGCCGATGGCCTTCCGCGTGATCATCCCGCCTATGACCTCGGAGTTCCTCAACGTCTTCAAGAACACCGCGGTGGCGTTGACCATCGGGCTGATGGAGTTGACGGCGCAGAGCCGGCAGATGGGCGAGTTCACCGGCCATATCTTCGAGGCGTTCATCGTGGCCACGGGGCTGTACTTCCTGATCGCGCAGGTCACCACGCGCCTGATGGAGCGGCTGGAAAGGCGGTTGATGATTCCGGGCGAAGCGGGGGCGACGCGATGAACCTGTCCCTCGACTGGAGCGTGCTGCCGGATGCGCTGCCCTTCCTGCTTCAGGGCATGGGCTTCTCGCTGGCGCTGCTGATCGTCTCCCTGCTCGGTGGGCTGGGATTGGGCACGGTGCTCGCGTTGATGCGCCTGTCCTCCAACCGGCTGGTGTCGGCCTCGGCCGGCGCCTACGTGACCGTGTTCCGTTCGATTCCACTGGTGCTGGCGATCTTCTGGTTCTACCTGCTGGTGCCGACGGTGATCGAGGCGGTGCGCGGCGTGCACACGCCGATCGGGCCGATGTACTCGGCCTTCATCGCCTTCGTGTTCTTCGAGGCGGCGTATTTCTGCGAGGTCATCCGCGCCGGCATCCTCAGCGTGCGCCGCGGTCAGACCAGTGCCGCGCTGGCGCTGGGCCTGACGAAAGTTCAAACGATGCGCCACATCATCCTGCCGCAGGCTTTGCGCACGATGATGCCGCTGATCCTGACCAAGGCGATCATCATTTTCCAGGACACCTCGCTGGTCTATGTCATCAGCGTCAGCGACTTTCTCGGCGCGGCGACCAAGATCGGCCAGCGCGACAGCCGCCTGATCGAGCTGTACCTGTTCGCGGGGGCGGTCTATTTCATCATGTGTTTCGCAGCATCGAAGTTCGTCGAAGCCCGCACGGGCAGGAAGGTCGCGGCATGATCAGCATCGAGAACGTTTCCAAGTGGTATGGCCAGACCCAGGTGCTGCATGACTGCAGCACCAAGGTCGCCGCTGGCGAGGTGGTCGTGGTGTGCGGGCCGTCCGGCTCGGGCAAGTCGACGCTGGTGAAGTGCATCAATGCGCTGGAGCGGATCCAGCAGGGCCGCATCGTGATCGGCGACGACGTGATCCCGGCGCCTGCCTCCAGGCTGAGCGCGATCCGCGCGCGCGTGGGCATGGTGTTCCAGCACTTCGAACTGTTCCCGCACATGACGGTTCTGCAGAACCTGATGTTCGCGCAGATGAAGGTGCTCAGGCGCGGAGAAGAGGACGCGCAGGCGCGTGCGCGCGGCTATCTGGAGCGCGTGGGCCTGAGCAGTTTCGCCGCCAAGTACCCTGGCCAGCTGTCCGGCGGCCAGCAGCAGCGCGTGGCGATCGCGCGCGCGCTGTGCATGGATCCGTCATGCATGTTGTTCGACGAGCCGACCTCGGCGCTCGACCCGGAGATGGTCAACGAAGTACTCGAAGTCATGATCGAGCTGGCCGGGGAGGGAATGACCATGATGTGCGTCACCCATGAAATGGGGTTTGCCAGCAAGGTGGCGGACCGGGTCATCTTCATGGACGAGGGGCGGATCGTCGACGACTGCACCCGCGAACAGTTCTTCGGGACGACTGCCCAGTGCTCCGAGCGTGCGCAGCGTTTCCTGTCCAAGATCATCAGCCATTGAACGGAAGGAGTCTGCAATGAACGACAAGGGCCCCATGGACCAGCCGGTGTCGCTGATGTCGCGACTCGCGGACTGGATCGCCATGCCGGAGCAGATGCATGGCACCTCGATCACCGAGGTGGAGCTGGCGGCGATCTTCGGCGTCAGCCGCACGCCGCTGCGCGAGGCGCTGAACTTCGCCAGCGCGATCGGCCTGCTGCGACGCGAGCGCAACCGCTCGATCCAGATCCCGCCGCTGTCGGGCGAGGACATGCTGCAGCTCTCGCTCACGCGTGAGGCGCTCGAAGCGTTGGTGACCTTCCAGACGGCCAGTCGGATCGTCGCCGGCGAGGTCTCGATCGAAGGATTGGAGAAGCTCAACCAGCGCATGAACGCCTTGGCGGCGATCGGCGATACCGGCGTTCTGCTCGGCACGGGCCTGGATTTCCACGAATTCATCCGCGTGCACTCCGGCAATCATGTCGCGGCGGGGCTGCTCAGGCAGCTGATGCTGCGCATGGAACGTTACCGGCAGTGCATCCGCACGCTGGAAGGCCGCTCCAGCCACATCGTCCACGAACACGACGGGATCCTGGATGCCATCCGCAATGGCGATCCGGAAGGCGCCGCGAAGGCGGCGCGCGAGCACGTTGCGAACGCACGCGAGTCCTATCGCGTTGAACTGGCAAAACACGGTTTGTTCTGACCGACAGTTGTAAATCCGGCGGTCTGTACCGCCCCCGTTTCCGGCAACACCCCAGGGGAGTAGATGTGATGACCTGTAGCAAGACCCGAACGATCCTCCGCGGCTCGCTGAAGCTGGTCGCCACCGCGTTGCTGGCGATGGCGGCGACCGGGGTTGTGATGGCCGCGCCGAAATCCGCGCCGCTGTCGCAGTTCAAGCTCTATGACCTCGGCCGCAACGATCTGGGCGCCAAAGACGGCGACAGCACCATCAGCCGGCAGCAGGCGATGGAGGACCTGGACGCGCTGGGGGATGCCATCGAGGGCAACAGCTCCTATATCTGGTCCACCACCTTCCCTTATCGCGATGTGATCGAAGGCATGAAGGCGCAACTGCCGGGCAAGGTCTCGGTCAATGGTCTTTCGACGCAGATCAACAAGTTCGTGCGCCTGTTCGGCGACGATCATGCGCAGGTGGTCGAGTGGACCAAACGCATTCCTCAGGGCAGCCTGCCCTTCCAGTTCGGCAAGGCCGACACCCGGTACTTTTTGTTCACGCTGGATCCGGCGGGGTTCGTCAATCCGGACTACCCGTATGTGCGTTCGATCGACGGCGTGCTGATCGATGAATGGGTGCGCGTGGCCGGCGACATCGGGCAGGGTCCCTACAGCGCCACCGCGGCGCGCGAATCGCGCGGCTACCGCCTGCTGCCATACGTGGATTACCTGCGCCGCGAGATGGGTCTGCCGGTCAAGCCCGAAGCCGTGCTGGAAATGGTGTCGGAGAACGGCCGTGAATCCACCCGCATGACGGTGCCGGTGGCCAAGGCGCCCGTTGAGCGGGATCTGGGTACGTTCCGCCTGCCCGATGAAAGCCGCTTGCTGGAAGGCAATGTCGGCTACCTGCGCGTGCCGGCGCACACGGGCGAGAAGGCCAAACAGTTCATCGCCACGGTCGACACGACGATGGCAGGCTTTCGCGACACCGACGCGCTGATCATCGACGCGCGCATGAGCGGCGGCGGCGCGCGGCGTGTTCTCAACTCGCTTTTCCCGTACCTCATGAAGCCGGACGACAAGCCGTACGTCTTCAACCTCGTCAAGCTGCGCCTGCCCGAGCACGATCCCGACTTCGGTCCGTTGGCGGTGTTCGATGACGACGCCAAGCGCTTCCTCTACGTGCCCAACCCGGCCAATCCGGAAAATGAGGCCGAAGCCTACCGCGAGTTCGCCGGGTCCTTCCATCCGGTATGGAACCCGCCGGCAGAGAAGTTCACTGACTGGTACTTCATGACCCAGCGTCCGCGCGCCGACAAGCCGCACTACGACAAGCCGGTGTACATGCTGGTGGACTGGGGCGTAGGCAGCGCGGGCGATATCTTCGCCTCGGCCTTCAAGGGCTGGCGCAACGTGACCATGCTCGGCACGCCGACCATGGGCCGCAGCGGACAGGGCGTGGTGTTCCCGTTGCCCCACAGCAAGCTGGGCGTGAACCTGTCGACGATGGCGTCCTTCCAGAAGACCGGTGAGCGTTACGACACGGCCGGTATCCGCCCGGACATCCTGGTCGAACCGGTCCCGACCGACTGGTTTGGCGCCAGCGACACCATGCTCGACCGCACCCGGGCAATGATCGCCGCCAGACTGGCGGACGAGGCTGCAGCCAGATGAGCCATCGTGGTTTGTCGCGTCGGAATGGTCGCGCCATCGGCAGTCGGCGTCTGGTCCTGATATCGGCCCTGGCGGTTGCGTCGTCCGTGTGGGCGGGAGATGCCACCCTGCCGGTCGTGCCCGGGCCAACGGACGCCGACCGCCTGCAGGCGCGCGAATTGATCGAGCAACTGATCCGTCTCCCGACCGCCAAGGGCAACGGCCAGGTGCCGGTGCTCGCGGAATTGCTCTCGCAGCGCTTCCTCGACGCGGGCTTCGCCGCGGGTGACATACAGATCGTGCCGGTTGACAGCGATGTCGACACCACGGCTGCGCTGATCGTGCGCTATCCGGGCCGTGCCCGCAGCACGCTGCGTCCGGTGGCGATACTGGGGCACATGGACGTGGTCGGCGCCGTGGCATCCAATTGGTCGGTCGATCCGTTCGCGCCGGTCGAGAAGGACGGCTATCTGTACGGGCGCGGCAGCATCGACAACAAGGCGCAGCTGGCGCTGGTCGCCACCACCTTCATCCGCCTGAAGCGGGCCGACTGGGTGCCGGAGCGCGATCTGGTGCTGGCGCTGTCGGGCGACGAGGAATCCGGGAGCCAGACCACGCAGCTGCTGACCAGGCACCCCTGGATCCGGTCCGCTGAGTTCGCGCTCAACGCCGACTCGGGCACCGGCGACATGGATGCCGATGGTTCGAACAAGGCCTTCTATATCCAGGCGGCGGAGAAGACCTCCGTCAGCTACAGGGTGGACACCCGCAACAGCGGCGGCCACAGCTCGGTGCCGCGTCCGGACAACGCGCTCTACGACATGGCCGTGGCCATCCGCGCGTTGCAGGCGCTGCGCTTCCCGGTGCAGTTCAACGAGATCAACCGCGCCATGGTGGCCGAGCTGGTCGCCAAGCGCGGCGGCGATCTCGGCCGGGCGTTCCAGACCTTGCTGGATGACCCCGGCGATGCCGCGGCGCGTGCCGTCGTGGAGCAGTCGCCGGAGGACGCCCACGTGCTGTGGACGACCTGCGTGCCGACGATGATCGAGGGCGGCAATGCGCGCAACGCGTTGCCGCAGAACGCCAGTCTCACCGTGCATTGCCGGATATTCCCCGGCGTGTCGCCCGACTCGGTGCGCGAGACCCTGGCCGCCGCGGTCGCGCCCGCGGACGCCGAGGTCAGCATTGATGCCGCGCGCGCATCCAGCCCGGCCTCACCCATCCATCCGGCGTTGTTCAACGCGGTGCGCAAGGCGGTGGACGCCAACTACCCGGGCGCCACGCTCACGCCCCAGATGTCGTCCGGCGGCACCGATGGGCGCTATTTCCGCATAGCCGGTATTCCGACCTACGGGGTCGGCAGCCTGGTGCAGGTGGATCCCGACGACGATCGGGCGCACGGCATCGACGAGCGCGTCCGGCTGGATTCGTTCGCGCGGGAACTCGATTTCTGGGACGTGCTGCTGAAGGACATCGCAGGCCCCCGGTCACATCCCTAGGATCCGCGCAGCGGGCCCGGGGCAAGCAGTCACAGCATCAACGGAGCAAGAACATTGCAGCAACACAACACGATGCCGGAAACGGCTGAATCCACGCGCATGGTGGAATGCCCGGTATCGCGGGTCGGCGACGGCAGCGCGCACCACTTCTTCGGTTACTACAACAAGCCGGTCTGGAGCGCCGACGGAACCCGCATGTTGGCCAACCGCGTCGACGTGATGCAGGGCGAGCTGGGCGTGCACTTTGCGGCCCAGGTCGGCTATTTCGACATGGCCGATGGCGGCACCTTCCACGCCTTAGGCGAAACCACCACCTGGAACTTCCAGATGGGCTGCCAACTGCAGTGGCTGGAGAACACGCCCTCCAGCGTGATCTTCAATACCCGCAGCTTCGACACCAAGGACGTCTACCCGGATTTCGGCTCGACCATCGTCGATCTCGAGACCGGCGTGCGCCGCACGTTGCCGTTGCCCGTATACGTGGTGGCGCCCAGCGGCGAATACGCGCTGTGCATCGACTACGACCGCCTGCAGCAGGCGCACCCGACCATTGGCTATTTTCCGCACACGCCGCGCCTGCCGCTGCCGCTGGCGCCGGCCGACGAGGGCATCCGCCGGATGGATCTGGGCACGGGTGAGCACACCCTCATTGTGACGATGGAGCAGCTGCGCAGCTTCCAGCCGGTCGGCTCCATGGAAAACGCCTTCCACTGGGTCACACACCTGGAGATCGCGCCGGGGTCGGAGCGCTTCCTGTTCCTGCACCGCTGGACGGAGTGCTTCGAGGACGAGATGCGCTGGTTGCACCGCCTGTTCACGGTCAACACCGATGGCAGCGGATTGCGGCTGCTCGAGTGCGGTGACCACCCGCTGCCGCCGCTGGGCGCTCCGCCGGCCGGCATCTTCGATTACGAGAAGGCGATCTGGCAGCTCTCGCATCCGACTTGGCGCGACGATCACCACGTGATGATCTGGGGCCCGCACGACGCACAGGCCAATTACCACCTCTACGACGACCGTACCGGTCAGGTGGAGGTGGTCGGCCGCGGCGTGCTGACCGAGAACGGGCACATGACGTACTCGCCGGACAAGCGCTGGATCCTCTCGGACACCTATCCGGACGACGAGGACCATCGCCTGCTGATCCTGTTCGACACGCAGACCGGGCAGCGCATCGACATCGGGCGTTTCTACACCGATCCGGCGCTGGGCAAGATCAACCGCTGCGACCTGCATCCGCGCTGGAGCCGTTGCGGCGGCATGGTCTGCATCGACTCGGTGCACGACAGGGAGCGGCAACTGTACGTCGTGGATGTGCGCGCCGTGGTCGGCAACACCGGGAACGGCTGATTCCGGACCGGCCTCGCGCCGGACGCTGTCGGGTGGCTGCAGGCCGGCTGCCCGATGGCTCTTCCTTTCCGTCCGGAGGGCCCGGCGGATATCGATATCGACTGCGTGCCGCAAGGACGCCGCGCTGGGGAAACTCCGGCGCACAACGTGCGCCTACGGAGCCGTCTGCCGGTAGCGCGCATGACTGCGCCGCACGTGGCCCGCCTCATCCCTCGTTGCAAATGCCCATCGCGACAGGGCGCCGGAACAGGTGCCATGTCTCCTTCGGCCTATTGATTGTATGCCAGTATATTTGTATACATTCGATCCGGGACGACAAAACCACCCCTGCCGCGTTGCCGTCAGGGTCCTGTACGCGACACAAATTCAATTGAAGGGGAGTGTGATGGGACGCAAGACCAGCAAGCTGTTTGAGGCCATTTCCGTTGCGTTGATCATCGGCGTGGGCGCGCCGGCGATGGCGATTGCCGCGCCGCAGGATCAGGGCGCCGCTCCCGCGAAGCCCGCCAAGTCGGACGTCACCTATCTGGATGGCGTCTCGGTCACCGGTTCACGCATCCGCCAGGTGGATACCGAAACCGCCCAGCCGATCCAGCTCATCAGCCGCGAAGACATCGAGAAGCAGGGCTTCCAGAGCGTCGGCGACATCCTCCAGAACATCACCGCGACCGGCAATCCGCCGCTCAGCCGCGCCAGCCCCAGCAGCTCCGGCCCGAACGCCGGCGGTACCTACATCAGCTTGCGTGACCTGGGTGCCGAGCGCACCTTGGTGCTGCTCAACGGCAAGCGCATGGGCGTGGGTGTCAACGGTCGCGCGGACCTGTCGCTGATCCCCGTTGCGGCGGTGCAAAGCATCGAGGTGCTGAAGGACGGTGCCTCGTCGACCTATGGTTCCGATGCCATCGCCGGCGTGATCAACATCATCACCCGCAGCAACTTCGATGGCAGCTCCATCAGCGCCTACTACGGCCAGTACGATGAAGGCGATGGCGCGGTGAAGAAGGTCGAGTTCGTCACCGGCATCAAGGGCGAGCGCAGCGCGCTGACGTTTGCCGCCGAGTGGGCGGAGGAAGACCGCGTGGCGGCGGCGGATCGTCCGTGGAGCCGTTTCCCGCGCTCGCACCTGCACCCCGACCGCGACTGGAGCACCACCAGCGACCAGGGCGGCTTCGTGAGCCGTCCGTCGCAGGCGCTTCCCAATGTGAAGTACAGCGGCAACACCCGGGTGATGCTGCGTCCGGGCGGTGATCCGATGAACCCGACCGACTACATCAACCAGAACACCGACACCGGCCGCTGTGCGCCGAACTCGCTGGCCAACCCGGGCCCCGGCACCTGCACTCCCGGATCCATCGAAGGCAAGCACAACTCCCAGGAACTGGCCGACACGCTGATTCCGCGCAACTGGCATTCGGTCTATGCCGACGGCATCTTCGAGTTGACCGACCGGCTGCGCCTGACCAGCAACGTGCTGTACACCGAGCGCTCCAGCACACGCTTGACCTCCGGACGTCCGCTGCAGGCCAACCGCTACGGCATCCCGGTTTCCGGGGACAGCTACTTCAACCCTGTCGGCGAAGACATCGACAACTGGTGGCGCCGTACCCAGGAGGTTCCCCGAGAGACCCGCAACGACCTGCGGACCGTGCGGTTCGCGGCGGCGCTGGAAGGCAGCTTCGAAATCGGCGAGCGCTGGTTCGATTGGGACGTCTCCCACGTCCACAACAAGAACAACCTCGAGATGTCGAGCGGGTCGGACATGGGGCTGGACCGCATCGCCGCCGCAGTCGGCCCGTCCTTCCGTGACCCGGCCAGCGGCAAGCTGGTCTGCGGTACCCCGACCGCACCGATCGCCGGCTGCGTGCCGTGGAACCCGTTCATCCACTACGGCACCGTTGCCGAGGGCGGCCTGACCGGCAACCAGGCGTTGCAGGACTACCTGTTCCACATCGAGCAGGACCGCGGCTCGACCGCCACGTCGGTGCTGTCGGCCAACCTCTCCGGCAGCCTGATGGAGTTGCCGGCGGGCGAGCTGGGCTTCGCGGTCGGCGTCGAGCGCCGCAAGGAGAGCGGCTCGTTCGTCCCCGACGCGATGTCGGTCAGCGGACTTTCGACCAACCAGGGTGACAACCCGACCCGCGGCGAATACTCGGTCCAGGAACTGTATGCCGAGCTCCAGCTGCCGGTGCTGGCCGAGTTGCCGTTCGCGAAGGAGCTGACGCTCAACCTGGCCACGCGTTACTCGGACTACGACACCTTCGGCAGCACGAGCAACCACAAGCTAGGCCTGAAGTGGAAGCCGATCGATCAGCTGCTGCTGCGCGCCACGATTGCCGACGGCTTCCGCGCCCCGACCATCGCCGACATGTTCGGAGGCACTGCCGAGACCGCATCGGTGTTCACCGATCCCTGCGACGTGGTGTACGGCAGCTCGGCGACCAACCCGACGACCCGCGCCAACTGCCGCGCCGATCTGGGCACGGCGGCGGACACCTTCCGCCAGCTCAACTCGGCGGGCAATCCGGTGACTTCGCCGAACTCCAACTCGCCCACGCCGTTCTTCTCCGGCTCCAACCCGTCGCTGGATCCTGAGATGTCGCGCTCCAAGACCATTGGTGTGGTCTGGAGCCCGTCGTTCCTAAAGGGCTTCAACGTCGCCCTGGACTGGTGGAACATCCGCATCACCGACACCATCGTCAGCGACACCCCCAAGGCGATGCTGGATGACTGCTACGTGCTCGGCATCGCCGATCGTTGTGGCATGCGTCCGGGCAACGGCTTTGGTCGCGATCCGGTCAACGGCACGGTCACCAGCATGTACTTCGGCGACACCAACGCCGGCTTCCGCGACGTGGAAGGTTACGACCTGGACCTCTCCTACCGTTTCAGCGTGGGCGACTACGGTGATTTTCGCGTGCAATCCAGTTCGACCTACATGGTCCAGGACCTGCGCACCAGCACCAACCTGCCTCAGCTTCCCCTGTCCACCATCGGCTGGGGGCCGGATTTCCGCCTTCGCTCGAACCTGAGCGTGGGTTGGGAGAAGGGCGCCTACGGTGCGAGCTTCAGCAGCCGCTACTTCTCGTCGATGCGTGAGACCTGCATCTTCTTCACCCCGAGTCCGGCCGGTGTGCCGCCGGTGACCGAGCCGCACCTGGAGTGCAACGAGATCGTTTGGGCGCCGACCGGCGTGATCGGGGCCGATGGCGTCCCCCAGAGCCAGATCTCGCGTCGCCGCAAGGTGGGCTCCAACACTTTCCACGACGTGCAGTTCCGCTACCAGACGCCGTGGGACGCAAGAATCACCTTGGGCGTGAACAACGTGTTCAAGAAGGAAGGCCCGGTCATGTACTCGTTCCCCTCTTCGGGCTCGGCGTACTACGGCGGCTTCGACCAAGGCCGGTTCCTGTACGCGCGCTACACCCAGTCGTTCTGACCGCTGCCCCTCCCCTCCGCCAGCCGGCCTCATCCCATTGAGGCCCGGCTGATGGCGGTGGCCACCAAAACCGGCTTGCCGGAGAGCCGGCCATCGACTCCCGAGCCGGGCGGTCGGCGGGGAAAGGGAATGGCCGTGCCGGCCGGCGGGTAACCTAGAACATTCGTCGATCACCCCGGAGCGTCCATGCCCCCGAAGTCCCGTCAAATCGCCCTGCTCATCGCCGGCCTTATCGTTGCCACGGGCTCCCTGCATGCCCGGGAGACTGTCGCCACCTCCGATCCCTACCTGTGGCTGGAGGAGGTCGAAGGCGCGAAAGCACTCGACTGGGTCAAGGCCCGCAATGCCGAGTCCGAGGGCGAGCTGACCGCTGCGCCCGCGTTCAAGCAACTGGAAGCGCAGATCCTTGAGGTGCTGGACTCGGACGCCCGGATCCCGGGCGTGGGCAAGATCGGCGACCACTACTACAACTTCTGGAAGGACGCCCAGCACCAGCGCGGCATCTGGCGCCGCACCACGCTGGCCGAGTACCGCAAGGACGCGCCGCAGTGGGAGACCGTGATCGACCTGGATGCGGTGAACCAGGCCGAAGGCACTGCCTGGGTATGGAAGCGCGCGGAGTGCCTGGCGCCGGAATACCGTCGTTGCCTGATTGCGCTGTCACCGGGCGGCTCCGACGCCGACGTCACGCGCGAGTTCGATCTCGTCACCAAACAGTTTGTGCAGGACGGCTTCTTCCGTCCCCAGGCCAAGGGCCGACTGAGCTGGATCGACCAGAACACCGTGTACGCGGTCACCGACTTCGGTCCGGATTCGTCCAACAAGGCCGGCTACTCGCGCTTCGTCAAGGAGTGGAAGCGCGACACGCCGATGGCGTCGGCGACCACGGTATTCGAAGGCCCCGCCGACAACATCGGCTACGGTCTGGTGGCCACCCGCGATCAGACGCCGGGTTTCGTGCGTGACTTCATCCTGCACTACCTCGACAGCCGCGACACCGCGCTGTACCTGCGCGACGACGCCGGTAAGCTGCACAAAATCGACGCCCCCGATACCGCCAACAAGGGCGTGCATCGTGAATGGCTGACCATCGAACTGCGCGAGCCGTGGCAGGTGGGCGGCAAGACCTATGCGGCCGGCTCGCTGCTCGCCGCGAAATTCGATGACTACATGGCCGGCAAGCGTGTCTTGGACGTGCTGTTCGAGCCGACTGAAAGCGCGTCGCTGAGCGCGTACACCTGGACCCGTTCGCACCTCGTCCTCAATGTGCTGGAGGACGTCAAGAATCGCCTGAGCGTGCTGACTCCGGGTGACGGGGGCTGGGCCCGCAGCGCCTTCGCCGCTGCGCCGGCAATGGGCAACGTGGCCGTGCGCGCTGTCGACGACGTCGACAGCGATGCGGTGTGGATGACCAGCACCGACTTCCTTACCCCGACGGCACTGTCGCTGGCGGAGATCGGCCGCGCGCCTGAAGTGCTCAAGACCATGCCGGCGTTCTTCGACGCCTCCAAGGGCGTAGTCGAGCAGCACTTCGCCACCAGCAAGGACGGCACCAGGATCCCGTACTTCGTGGTCCGCCCCAGGGACATGCCGCTGGACGGCAGCACGCCGACCCTCATGACCGGCTATGGCGGCTTCGAGATCTCCCGCCTGCCCAACTATTCGGGTGCGGTCGGCAAGGGCTGGCTGGAGCAGGGCGGCGCCTATGTGGTCGCCAACATCCGTGGCGGCGGCGAGTACGGCCCGCGCTGGCATCAAGCCGCATTGAAAGCCAATCGTCACAAGGCCTATGAGGACTTCGCCGCGGTCGCGCAGGACCTGGTCGCGCGCAAGATCACGTCGGCCAAACATCTGGGCATCCAGGGCGGCAGCAATGGTGGCCTGCTGATGGGCAACATGCTGACCCAGTACCCGGAGCTGTTCGGTGCCATCGTGGTGCAGGTGCCGCTGCTGGACATGCAGCGCTATCACAAGCTGCTGGCCGGCGCGTCGTGGATGGCCGAGTACGGCGACCCGGACAAGGTGGACGAGTGGGCGTTCATCCAGAGCTTCTCGCCGTACCACCTGTTCGATGCCGACAAGACCTACCCGCCGACCCTGTTCACCACCTCCACCCGCGATGACCGCGTCCATCCGGGCCACGCGCGCAAGATGATGGCGAAGATGCTGGAAGCCGGAAAGGATGTGCGCTACTACGAGAACATCGAAGGCGGTCACGGTGGCTCGGCCAACAACAAGCAGGCCGCGCACATGAGCGCGCTGGCCTATACGTTCCTGTGGAACCAGTTGGCTGATTGATGCGCAACCACGGGCCGGGGCCGCTTGCGCGGCCCTGATTCTGTAGCGGTGTTGAAGCAGGCCGGGTCCAAAGCCCGGTCTGCTATTGCCAACATGACTTCGGACACGCCGGGCTGCATACCCCGCTGTGTTAGCGTGCGGGTTTGCTTTTTCCCGCCCAAATCCAATCCGGAGTGCCCATGTCCCACATGCTGAAGGCCCGCCAGGCCGCCATTCTTGTCGCCGGCCTCGCGGTGGCCTTGGGCGCCGCGCATGCCCAGGAGCCCACCGCCGTGTCCGATCCCTACCTCTGGCTGGAGGATGTCGAAGGCACGAAGGCGCTTGACTGGGTCAAGGCCCGCAACGCCGAGGCCGAACTGGCGTCCACGCCCGCGTTCAAGCAGCTGGAAGCGCAGATCCTGGCAATCCTCGATTCCGACGCCAAGATCCCTTACGTCGGCAAGATCGGCGACTACTACTACAACTTCTGGAAGGACGCCCAGCACCAGCGCGGCATCTGGCGGCGCACCACGCTGGCGGAGTTCCGCAAGGACCAGCCGCAGTGGGAAACCGTGATCGACCTGGATGCGCTGAACAAGGCCGAGGGCGAAAACTGGGTCTGGCACGGCGCCGATTGCCTCAAGCCCGAATACCAGCGCTGCCTGGTCGCGCTGTCGCGCGGCGGCGCCGACGCCGATGTCACCCGCGAGTTCGACCTGACCACGCAGTCGTGGGTCAAGGACGGCTTCTTCCGCGACGAGGCCAAGGGCGGCCTGGGCTGGATCGACCGCGACAACGTCTACGTGTTCACCGATTTCGGCCCCGGCTCGATGACCGAGTCCGGCTACCCGCGCATCGTCAAGCAGTGGACCCGCGGCACCCCGATGAGCGCGGCGACGGTGGTCTACGAAGGCCAGCCGACCGACATGTACATCGCCGCCGGTCACGACCACACGCCGGGTTACGAGCGTGATTTCGTCTCCCGCACGCTCGCGTTCTACAACGACGAGCTGTACCTGCGCGGCGCCGACGGCACGCTGACCAAGGTTGACGCGCCGAATTCGGCCAACAAGTCGGTGCACAAGGACTGGCTGGTGCTCGAGCTGCGTGACCCGTACACCGCCGGCGGCAGGACCTGGCCGGCCGGCAGCCTGATCGCGAGCAATTTCGATGCGTTCATGGCCGGCAAGCGCGAGTTCACCGCCCTGTTCGAGCCGTCCGAGACCACCTCGCTGGCCAGCTCCAGCTGGACCGCGAACCACCTCGTGCTGAACGTGCTGGATGACGTCAAGAACCGCCTCAGCGTGTTGACGCCGCCGAAGGACGGACAGGGCGAATGGACCCGCAGCGCGTTCGTGGGCCAGCCCGAGGGCAGCGTCAGTGTGTCGGCGGTGGATGCCGACCACAGCGACGAGGTCTGGCTCAACGCCACCGGCTACCTCAACCCGCAAACCCTCTCGCTGGCGACCATCGGCCAGGCGCCGGAGGTGCTGAAGACGATGCCGGCGTTCTTCGACGCCTCCAACGATGAGGTCGAGCAGCACTTCGCCACCAGCAAGGACGGCACCCGCGTGCCGTATTTCCTGGTCCGGCCGAAGGACATGCCACTCGATGGCAGCACCCCGACCCTGCTGTACGGCTACGGCGGTTTCGAGATCTCGCTGACCCCGAACTATTCCGGCGCGGTCGGCAAGGGCTGGCTGGAGAAGGGCGGCGCGTATGCGGTCGCCAACATCCGCGGCGGCGGCGAGTACGGTCCGCGCTGGCATCAGGCGGCGCTGAAGGCGAACCGCCACAAGGCCTATGAGGACTTCGCCGCGGTCGCCCGCGACCTGGTCGCGCGCAAGATCACGTCGGCCAGGCATCTGGGCATCCAGGGCGGCAGCAACGGCGGCCTGCTGACCGGCAACATGCTGACCCAGTACCCGGAGCTGTTCGGCGCGGTGGTGATCCAGGTGCCGTTGCTGGACATGCAGCGCTACCACAAGCTGCTGGCCGGCGCGTCGTGGATGGCCGAGTACGGCGACCCGGACAAGGCGGCGGAGTGGGAGTTCATCCAGACCTTCTCGCCGTACCACCTGTTCGATCCCAACAAGACCTACCCGCCGACCCTGTTCACCACCTCCACCCGCGACGACCGCGTCCACCCCGGCCACGCGCGCAAGATGATGGCGAAGATGCTCGATGCCGGTAAGGACGTGCGCTACTACGAGAACATCGAAGGCGGCCACGGCGGCTCGGCCAACAACCGGCAGGCCGCGCACATGAGCGCGCTGGCGTACACGTTCCTGTGGAACCAGTTGGCCGACTGAGGCGCGGTCGGGTGGCGAGCGTGATGCCACCGCGTTGAAGGAGGCCGGACCTGTCGCCCGGCCTCTTTTTCATGGAATTCCGGGAAGAACGGTTTCGCTGTTGGCGTAAGGATTGGCGTCTGCTGTTTCTGACTGACCTGGGGCGTCCCTTCGTGGCCGGCAGACCTTCTCCGCTCATGTCCTCCGGCCTACGCCTGCCGGCGCAGGCCTCCTCCCTGACTTCGCTGCGAAGGCCCGCCGGCCACGACAGGACCCGATTGCGAGGACGTGTAACGAAAGTCCGCCGCACTCCCACACGTCGGGTGCCGGTCAGCCGAGACCCGCACGGCGATTTTGATCTGCATACTTCCGGGGACCACCTTCTTGTCCGCCTGCGGGCAAGCTGTCCGCCGACCTCCAGCCGCCACGCCGTTGCCCTTTCTCCCCGGAGCCCCCATCCATGAAGCCCGCCTTGCTGTTTGCCGTCCTGATGACCGCCGCCACGCCGACCCTCGCCTCGAGTCCCTCCATGCCTGTCGATTCCGCACCGTCCCCCGCCGCCTCCATCACCCCGCCCGATGTCGAGAAGCGGCCGCACACAGTCACCGCGCCGCACGGCGCGCAGCGGCAGGACGAGTACTACTGGCTGCGCGACGACACCCGCCAGGACCCGGCGATGCTGGCCTACCTCAACGCCGAGAACGCCTACGTCGACACGGTGATGGCGCCGCTGAAAGCGGTCGAGGACACCCTGTACGAGGAGATCGTCGGGCGCATCAAGCAGGACGACAGCTCGGTGCCGTACCGCCAGCGCGGCTGGTGGTACTACACCCGCTTCGAGACCGGCCAGGACTATCCGGTCCACGCCCGTCGCAACGGCTCGATGGAGGCCGCCGAACAGGTGCTGCTCGACGTCAACGCGATGGCCGCCGGCAAGGACTACTTCAGCGTCGGTGATTTCGAGGTCAGCCAGGACAACCGCCTGCTGGCCTGGGCCGAGGACGATGTCGGCCGTCGCCAGTACGTGATCCGTTTCAAGGACCTGGACACCGGCAAGGTGCTGGATGACGTGATCTCCGGCGTCTCGGCCAACATCGTCTGGGCCGACGACAACCGGACCGTGCTGTATGTCGAGAACGATCCGGAAACCCTGCTGACCGTGCGGGTCAAGAAGCACGTTCTCGGCACCCCGGCCAGCGACGACGTGCTGGTGTACGAGGAGCATGACGACAGTTTCTACATGGGCATCGGCCGCACCCGCGACGACAAGTTCATCTGCATCGGCGTGGAGAGCACGGTATCGAGCGAATCGCGTTGCGCCCCGGCCGGCGACCCGCGCGAGTTCGTCGTGCTGGCGCCGCGCGAGCGCGATGTCGAGTACGACGCCGACCACCACGACGGCCGCTGGGTGATCCGCACCAACGCACCGGGCCCGGACGGCAAGGCGGCCGACAACTTCAAGCTCATGACCGCGCCCAGCGATGCGACCTCGCGCGCGCAGTGGCAGGAGTGGATCGGCGTCGACGAGGACGTGTTCATCGACGGCTTCGAGCTGTTCGACGGCTTCACCGCGGTGGCCGAGCGCTCCGGTGGTCTGGAGCGCATTCGTCTGCTGCGCGGCGAAGCCGGCCAGCCCGGCACGGCGGCGGAGTACGTCAAGGCCGACGAGTCCGCTTACTCGATGGGGCTGTCCACCAACGCCGAGCCCGACACCGACTGGCTGCGCTACAGCTACACCTCGCTGACCACCCCGGCGACCACCTACGAGCTGAATACGAAAACCGGCGAGCGCCGTCTGCTCAAGCAGCAGCCGGTGATCGGCTACGACCCGGAGCGTTACGTGACCGAGCGCGTGTGGGCGACCGCGCGCGACGGCGCGAAGGTGCCGGTGTCGCTGGTCTACAAAAAGGGCTTCGAGAAGAACGGCCAGGCGGCGTTGCTGCAGTACGCCTACGGCAGCTACGGCTACTCGATGGACCCGGCCTTCAACCTGCCGGTGGTGAGCCTGCTCGACCGCGGCATGGTCTACGCGATCGCCCACGTCCGCGGCGGCCAGGAGATGGGCCGCAAGTGGTACGACGCCGGCAAGCTGATGCACAAGCAGAACACCTTCTCCGACTTCATCGACGTGACCCGTTTCCTGGTCGGCGAAGGCTACGCGGCGAAGGACCGCGTGGCGGCCTACGGCGGCAGCGCCGGCGGCCTGCTGATGGGCGCGATCTCCAACCAGGCGCCGGCCGACTACCGGGTGATCCTGTCGCAGGTGCCGTTCGTCGATGTGGTCACCACCATGCTCGATGCGAGCATCCCGCTGACCACCAACGAGTACGACCAGTGGGGTAATCCGGAAGACAGGGCGTTCTACGACGTCATGCTGGCCTACTCGCCATACGACAACCTGGTCGCGCAGGACTACCCGGCGATGTTCATCGGCACCGGCCTGTGGGATTCGCAGGTGCAGTACTGGGAGCCGGCCAAGTACGTCGCCCGCCTGCGCGACCTGGACACCAGCGCCGCGCCGGTCCTGTTCCGCATCAACATGGACGCCGGCCACGGCGGCAAGTCCGGCCGCTTCCGCCGCTACCGCGAACTGGCCGAGATGTACGCGTTCATGCTCGACCAGTTGGGAGTAGCGCCGGCCGGCGAGTGACGCCGCGACTACGCATCCATGCCTGATCTTCCACCACCGCCTGCTCCCCGGCCCGGTCGCCTGCGCTGGGTCTGGTGGCTGGTGGCCTATCTCGCGCTGGGGCTGGGCGTGGTCGGCGTCGTGGTGCCGGGACTGCCGACCGTCCCGTTCGTCCTGCTGTCCGCCTACGCCGCTGCTCGCGGTTCGCAGCGCCTGCACGACCGGCTGCAGGCGCACCGCGTGTTCGGGCCGATGATCCGGGACTGGCAGCGCTTCGGTGCCGTCGCGCGCCGGGCCAAGTGGCTGGCCAGCGGCTCGATGGCAGTGTGCGCGGCGATCCTGTTCCTGACCGCGCCGCGCTGGTGGATGGCGGCCACCGGCACAGCGATCATGGCGGTGGTCGCATTGTGGCTGTGGCTGCGACCGGAGCCGGCGCAGTCATGAAGGTCGCGGCACCGGACTTCGCTCCCCCGGACTTGGCGACCCCGGACTTCGCCACCCCGGACTTCGCAGCCCCCGCCGCCGCCGTTACACTTCGGCGATGAACACACGACTCCCGCTTTGCCTGGCGTCCCTCCTCGTTGCGCTGCCGTTGATGCTTGCCGGTTGCGGCAACAGCGGCCCGCTGGTGATGCCCGACGCCGTCCCGGCGGCCGATACCGACGCGGAGTCGGATATCGATGCCGATCAGTTGCTGCCGGTCGACGATGACGCCCCCGAACCGGACGCCATTCCCGACGATGTCGACCCCGGCGCCGACGACGGGAATGGCTGAACCCGCCAACCCCGCGGCCGGTCCCGTGCTGCGTTTCAGCAAGATGCACGGCGCAGGCAACGACTTCGTCGTGCTGGACCTGCGCGGTGGCATCGCGGCCCCGAGCCCCGAAAAGTGCCGCGCATTGGGCGATCGCCACCGCGGTGTCGGTTGCGACCAGATCCTCACCGTCGAGGACCCGCGCGAACCTGGCTCGGTCGCCAGCTATGGCATCTGGAATGCCGATGGCTCGCCGGCCGGACAATGCGGCAACGGTGCGCGCTGCATCGCCGCCTGGCTGGTCCGCGATGGTGCCGCGCCGGCCACCGGTGCGTTCAACCTCGACAGCCCGAACGGCACCCATGTCGTGGACCGGCACGACGACGGCGGCGTCCGGGTGGTCATGGGCGTTCCCGAGTTCGAACCGGAGCGCATTCCACTGCGTGGTTTCGATGCCGTGCGCGAGGCGTACGTGCTGCCGGTGCGCGGCTCGATCATCTCGGTCGGTGCGGTGTCGATGGGCAACCCGCATGCGCTGATCGAGGTCGATGACGTCGGGACCGTAACGGTCGAATTGATGGGGCAGGGCCTGCAGCAGCACGCGGCCTTCCCGCAATCGGTCAATGTCGGCTTTGCCCAGGTGGTCGCGCGCGACCACATCCGCCTGCGCGTGTACGAGCGCGGTGTCGGCGAGACCCTGGCCTGCGGCAGCGGCGCCTGTGCGGCGGTCGCGATCCTGGGCCGCCGTGGCCGGGTCGATCGCGAGGTGCGGGTGTCCCTGCCCGGTGGTGACCTGTGCATCGCCTGGCCGGCCGACGACGCCCCGATGACGATGACCGGCCCGGCGACATTCGTGTTTGAAGGAGAGTGGATGGCATGAGCGAGACAATCGAGACCCTGGGTGCCCACGACGTCGCGGCCTGGCTGCGTCGCCATCCCACATTCCTGCAGCAGTTCCCCGACCTGTCGCTGACCCTGGTGGTGCCGCGCGAGGAGGGCTCGGCGGCGTCGCTGGCGAGCTACCAGCTGGAAGTGCTGCGCGACAAGAACCGCGAACTGTCCAAGCGGCTGCGCGAGCTGTTCGGCAACGCGCAGGAGAACGAGCGCCTCGCGGTACGCACCCACCAGTTGGCCCTGGCCCTGATGCGGCAGGACAACGCCGCCGACACCGTGCGCGCAATGGCCGCCACGCTGGCGGAGGATTTCAACGGCGACCTGGTGCGGCTGGTGCTGTTCAAGCCGATCGATGGCCTGGACGAGGGCGACTGGCTGCAGGTGGTCGATGCCGCCGACATCCGCCTGCAGGCATTCCGCGATTGCCTGGCCGATGGCGAGCCCCTGTGCGGCCGGTTGCAGCCGGAAAAGCACGACCTGCTGTACGGCCTGCGTGCCGGGGAAGTGCAGTCGACCGCCTTGCTGCCGCTGCCGAACCTGGGCCTGATCGCGGTGGGCAGCCACGACCCGAACCGGTTCTTCCCGGGCATGGGCACGCTGTTCCTGCGGATGATGGGCGAGGCGCTGGAAACGGCGCTGGCGAGGTATGCGCGCTAGTTGCCATGACCGCGACCGTGTCGGCAACGGCAACGGCAACGGCAAGAGCGGATTCCCGGCTCTGGCGGGGGCGGCGCCCTGTCGGGGGTTTGCTACCCGGCTCGGTCAGGCCATCCCTGGCCTGACTCGCCGCCGCAGACCATCCATGGCCTGCTGTCCGCAAACTCCCGACAGGACGCCACGTCGCCGTTCAATTGACCACACCCAGGCTGCTATCGGTCGCCCGTTGCCCGCTACCGGCCCCGCCACCTGTCGTCATCCCCGCGAAGGCGGGGGTGAGATCAGGCGCTTGCGAGCCGCTGGCTCGCGCCTGATTGAACGCACGAGCGCTACGCGCGAGAGCCGGGGATCGCAAGATCCAGGGACTTTCGCTCCGTGGCCATGAGCACACCAGTCGAGGACTTCCTGTCCCATCTGGCGGTGGAGCGGAGGATGTCGCCGCACACGCTCGACGCGTACCGGCGTGACCTGACCGCGCTGGCGCAGTGGGCGGACGCGCAGCAACTGGATCTGGTCGGCCTGCAAACCGAATCGCTGCGCGCATTCATCGCCGCCGAGCACCGCCGCAAGCTGTCGCCCAAAAGCCTCCAGCGACGCCTGTCCGCGTGCCGGAGTTTCTACGGCTGGCTGCTGAAGCACGGCCGCATCGAGGCCAGCCCGGCCGCCGCGATCCGTGCCCCGAAAGCGCCGAGAAAACTGCCGCAGGTGCTCGACGCCGACGAGGTCAAGGTGCTGGTCGAGGTGCCCACCGACGCGCCGTTGGGCCTGCGCGACCGCGCATTGCTGGAGCTGTTCTATTCCTCCGGCCTGCGCCTGGGCGAGCTGTGTGCCCTGCGCTGGCATGATCTCGATCTGGACGACGGCCTGGTCACCGTGCTCGGCAAGGGCGGCAAGCAGCGCAGCGTGCCGCTGGGCTCGTTCGCCCGCGCGGCATTGGCCGAATGGCGCGCCTCCACCGGCGCCGCCAACGACAGCCCGGTATTCCCCGGCCGCAACGGCCCGATCACCCCGCGCGCGGTGCAGTACCGCCTGGGTCAGCTGGCCCTGCGGCAAGGCCTTTCCAAACGCGTCCACCCGCACATGCTCCGCCACAGTTTCGCCAGCCACATCCTGGAGTCCTCCGGCGACCTGCGTGGCGTGCAGGAACTGCTCGGCCACGCCGATATTGCGACCACCCAGATCTACACCCACCTCGACTTCCAGCACCTGGCCAGCGTTTACGACGCGACCCATCCGCGCGCGAAGCGGAAGTCTGCGGACGAAGACTGAACAAAGTTACGCGCGGCGAGCCGGGCATCCGGCTCAAGTTGCTCAACGGATATCCGCCTGGTTGAACCGGGCTCCCACTTCGCTCTGAAGGGAACGTCGAGGCTCGTTGTATGACATCGACGCTGATGCCGCGTGGACAGGTCGTGCCGGGTATCCATTCCAGTCGCTCCCCGATACTCGCTTGGTGGAATGGACACCCGGCACGACCTCCGCAGAAATGTCGCACGACGCGACAGGAGCAGCCCGCAGTCCGGAGTGCGGCAATCCGTCGCAGCAGATCAGCACCTGGCTCCAACAACCGCCCTGAACGCAGGTAGCGGCCGTCGGGTGCCGTTTTCACCAAGCGAATATCGTGGAGCGACTGAAAACGGCACCCGATGGCCGCCCCCAATCTGTATCCGCCGCTACCGTCGCTGTTGCTGTTGCTGTTGCTGTTGCTGTTGCTGTTGCCCCTGCCGCTGCCGCTGCCGCTGCCGTTGCCTCCAGGCAGCAACACCCCCCAACCTTGAACCCGCCGCCCGCGAACCCCACCTCTTGCGGACACCAACGGAGGCCACATGGACCCCAGCCAGAACCCCCACGTGTTCCACGCCACCACCATCGTCTCGGTGCGTCGCGACGGCCGCGTTGCCATCGCCGGCGACGGCCAGGTGACACTCGGCAACACGGTGATGAAATCCAACGCCCGCAAGGTGCGCCGGCTCGGCCGCGACGGCCAGGTCATCGCCGGTTTCGCCGGCGCCGCCGCCGATGCCTTCACCCTGTTCGAAGTCTTCGAAGCCAAGCTCGAAAAGCACGGCCAACTGACCCGCGCCGCCGTCGAGATGGCCAAGGACTGGCGCACCGAACGCCGCTTCGGAAAGCTCGAAGCCCTGCTGGTCGTCGCCGACAAGGAGACCTCGCTGGTCATCAGCGGCACCGGCGACGTGATCGAGTCCGACGACGGCATCCTCGCGATCGGCTCCGGCGGCATGTTCGCCCTGTCCGCCGCGCGCGCGCTGATGGCGCACTCCCAACTGGACGCCAAAGCCATCGCCACCGAAGCCATCAACATCGCCGGCGATGTCTGTATCTACACCAACCGCAACGTCGTGGTGGAAGAACTGTGAGCATGAAACTGGACAACACGAACGCCACCATGACCCCGCGCGAGATCGTGCAGGCGTTGGACACCCACATCGTCGGCCAGCAGGACGCCAAGCGCGCGGTCGCCATCGCGCTGCGCAACCGCTGGCGGCGCAGCCAGCTCGACGAGGAGCTGCGCAACGAGGTCATGCCCAAGAACATCCTCATGATCGGCCCCACCGGCGTGGGCAAGACCGAGATCGCGCGGCGGCTGGCGACCCTGGCCAACGCCCCGTTCGTGAAGGTCGAGGCGACCCGCTTCACCGAGGTCGGCTATGTCGGCAAGGACGTCGAGCAGATCATCCGCGACCTGGCCGACACCGCGGTCAAGCTGTACCGCGAACAGGCCAAGCACAAGGTCCGCACCCACGCCGAGGAGCGTGCCGAAGACCGCATCCTGGATGCGCTGCTGCCGACCCGGACCAAGGGTCTTGGCGGCGGCATCGGCTTCGATCCGCACGTCGCGGCGGCCGAGCCTTCGGCGCAGGAGTCCGAAACCCGCATCAAGCTGCGCCGCCAGCTGCGCGCCGGCGAACTGGACGAGCGCGAGATCGACATCGAGACCGCGATGAACGTCGGCGTCGACATCATGGCGCCCCCGGGCATGGAGGAGATGGGCCAGCAGCTGCGGCAGATGTTCTCGCAGATGGCCGGCAGCAAGGTCAACAAAAAGACCCTCGCGATCAAGGCCGCGCGCCCGCTGCTGATCGAGGAAGAGGCCGGCAAGCTGGTCAACGAGGAGGAGATCCGCGAGGCCGCGATCGAGGCCTGCGAGCAGCACGGCATCGTGTTCATCGACGAGATCGACAAGGTCGCCAAGCGCGGCGACAACATCGGCGGCGGCGACGTCTCCCGCGAAGGCGTGCAGCGCGACCTGCTGCCGCTGGTGGAAGGCTCCACCGTCAGCACCAAGTACGGCTCGGTGAAGACCGACCACATCCTGTTCATCGCCTCGGGCGCGTTCCACATGGCCAAGCCGTCCGACCTGATCCCCGAGCTGCAGGGCCGCTTCCCGATCCGGGTCGAACTGTCCGCGCTCAGCAAGGCCGACTTCATCCGCATCCTGACCGAACCCAAGGCCGCGCTGACCGTGCAGTACGTCGAGCTGATGAAGACCGAAGGCGTCAGCGTCGCCTTCACCGACGACGCGATCGAACGCATCGCGGAGATCGCCGCCATCGTCAACGAGCGCCAGGAAAACATCGGCGCCCGCCGCCTGCACACCGTGCTCGAACGCCTGCTCGACACCCTCAGCTACGAAGCCCCCGACCGCGACGGCCAGGCCATCACCATCGACCGCAATTACGTCGATGCGAACCTGGGCGAGCTGGTGAAGGATCCGGATCTGAGTCGCTACATCCTGTAGCCGTCGACCAACGAGGAGACTTTCATGGGATTGCTGGTTGACGGTGAGTGGCAGGACAAGTGGTACGACACGGCCGGTGACGGCAAGTTCCGGCGCGAGGAAGCGGGCTTCCGCGACTGGCTGAGCGCCGACGGCGGCCCGGGTCCGGATGGGCAGGCCGGCCATCGCGCCGAGCCCGGCCGCTACCGGCTGTACGTCAGCTACGCCTGCCCATGGGCGCATCGCACCTTGATCGTGCGCGTGCTGAAGGGACTGGAGGATCTGGTGCCGGTCTCGGCCGTGCACTGGCGGATGCGCGACCATGGCTGGACTTTCGAGGACGCCCCCGGTGTCATCCCCGACCCGGTGATGGGCGCGATGTACATGCACCAGCTGTATGCCCGTGCCCGCCCCGGCATGACCGGCCGGGTGACGGTGCCGCTGCTGTGGGACCAGGCCACGGACACGATCGTCAACAACGAATCGTCCGAGATCATCCGCATGTTCAACACCGCCTATGACGGGCTGGGCGCGAAGCCGAGCAACTTCTATCCCGAGGCATTGCGGGGGCAGATCGACGCGATCAACACCCGCGTCTATCGGGACGTCAACAACGGCGTGTACCGCGCCGGCTTCGCGACCACCCAGGCCGCCTACGAAGAGGCCGTGCGGCCCCTGTTCGACACCCTCGACTGGCTGGAGTCGCGACTGGCGGCAGAGCATTGGCTGGTCGGTAGCCGGCTGACCGAGGCGGACATCCGCCTGTTCACCACTCTGGTGCGCTTCGATGCCGTCTACCACGGCCACTTCAAATGCAACCTGCGACGGATCGCCGACTACCCCGCACTGCACGCATTCACCGCGCGGATGATGGAACTTCCCGGCGTCCGCGATACGGTGCACTTCGACCACATCAAGCGGCATTACTACGAGAGTCATCCGACCATCAACCCGACCGGCATCGTGCCGCTGGGGCCGGTGGAGATGTATTAGGCGGCTCGCGTCTGATCGTCATCCCCGCGAAGGCGTGGATCCATGCCGTTAGAGGCGCCCGGTAGCCCCTCTACACATTGGGAGCGGCACGCGACGCGATCTCACCCAGGAGATGTCGTTGGCGGTATGAAGGCGCTGCCGGTCTATCGCGGTGACGGCGCATTGAAAGCATTTCCGCAACCACCTGGGAGCAGGCGGTTCCACAAGCCACTGTTTTCACGCTGATTTAGCGTAAGTCCGGCAATGCTGCAGCGCAAGATGCACAACTGTATTGTTTGTGTACAGTTGTCCTTGAGCGGCCACAAGCCATTGTCCGGTGCCTGCCACAGGGGGGTATTTCAGGTCGGTCCCGGGATCGGTTGCTCATGTTGTTCGGGTTTTCTTATCCAGCGAAACAACCTCGGGGAATACCGATATGAAATACAAAGGAATGTTCGTGGGAGGCATCGCGATGGCCATTGCAATGGCCTTTGCGGGTAACGCCGCCGCCGCTCCCTCTGATGGAGCCCAACTGTCCAATGGCAAGATCAAGTTCTTCCTGGCCGATCCGGAGCTCGGGTTGGCCGGTGTCTACAACGCCAATGGGGTCGATCTCTACTTCGAAGCCCGCCGGTCGGTGGACGAAGTGAGCGGCGCGCCGGGTGCGCTCAGCCTCCGGGTGGTGGACGGCGAGGCGCGCACCGTGGCGCTTGGCGGCGAGTCGTATGCCACGAACTGGGTTCCACAGCAGGGAGAGTTCACAGCCAGGGAGGGCTTTTCCTATGCGCGATCACTGACCGGACTGGGCAAGGCGCTGGAGGCCGCCGATCTGCATGTGTCGTTGTCGGCCGAGAAATCCGGTCTGGCCGACCTCGCCCGGCAGGCGTCGACCACGTCGGCGGGCAGCTACCCCGCCCGTGCCACCGAGCGCATGCGGGCGTCGTTCACTCCCGATGTCATGCAGGTGGTCGACTTCTATCGGCAATCGGCAAGGGACATCCAGATGACCCGTACCCGCGACGGCATGCTGGAGGCGAAGCTGGGCAACGGCATCGCGTTCGTGAGCTCGCAGCAGTTTGTCGTCGACGAGCCGGATCCGGTGACGGGTGAGATGGGTCGTATCGACGCCTACTCGATGGTGAAGGCCGTCGACGGTTACGTCTTGGCCAGCGAGCTGGGCGGCGATCTGGTACCGGAGGGCTGGGCGGATGAGATGGAACTCGAGACCGCGCGGGACCCGGATGCCATCGCGGCGGACTTCGGTCGTGCGGCAACGGCGTTGAATGCTCTGGCATATAACTCCGGCTCGACTTCGGGCGTGACGCTGGGCAATCCGGCCGAACTGGCGGCGATGCACCGCTTGGCGCAGACGATGGTGACCCACCTGTTGCCGGTGCGCGACACCACACCTCAGCCGCTACTGGGTGGGCCGGACAACCAGATTGCCGCCGGTGGCCGTTATCAGACCTATATCCAGGTCTGGAGCAAACCGTTCGTGCTTATCGCCCAACACTCGGGAACCCGCGTTGGCCATTGGCTTTACAACAGCACCACGTCCAGCGTTAAAACGCATGCGGGCTGGCGCAGTTTCTGTAACCACGGTACCTGCGCCACCGTGTCTCCAATGACGCACAGGTGCACCTATACCGGGCCGCGCCTGACCTATTACCGCCGTCCAACCATCCGGACAGACGCGGGTGGACATACCTGCTCAACGCAGTACAACGTGTTCAGCACGGCGGGTGGCCACAACTGCCACGACGATTCATCGGTGCAGGTCCGTGCGGTGCGCGGGCAGTCCTACAGCACCACCGGCGGGCGCTGCGGTAACGATGGGTACTTCTCGGGCTACGCGCCCAGCTGCGGCGTGCAGTAACTGACGTCACCCCGGCGCTGACGCGTCGGGGTGTTTGGCTCTTGTTGAAATGGCAGCGCCGGACATTGGTCCGGCGTTGTCATTTGGCCTGCGGATGCATCCGCTGCGCGCCAACGACGATCATCTTGACCATCGTGGTCAGCTGGTCGATCTGCTCCGGGTCGCTCGAGCGCGGGAGGTCGATCGCGCTGCCGCCAACCGCAAACACCAGGCGGGTAATGGCACGGGCCACCAGTTCAGGTTCGTGCAGCGGTATGCCGCTACTTGTTGCCAGGCGGATGAGGTCTTCTTGCAGCTCCTCCTCGAAGAAGCTGAGCTGCCGATCGACCGCCTGCTTGTATGCGTTCGAGCCGGCCAGACCCTCGCGCAGCAGCAGGTGCAGGTACCTGTCGTCGGCGCGCAGGCGGTCAAAGAAGGCCTCCACCGAGCTGCGGACCACGCCGCGCCCCGTGCTCGCGCGATTGCGCGCCTGGCCGATGATCGTGCGCAACGAGCTGCCGGCCCGATCGATCAAGACCACCGCCAGTTCGTCGATATCGCGGAAATGACGATAGAAGCTGTTGGGGGCGATGTTCGCCTCGCGCGCCACCTCGCGCAGACCCAGCGTGGAAACGCTGCGGTTCGGCCCAAGCAGTGCGAGCGCGGCAGTGAGCAGATCCTCGCGCGTGATCGAAGGCCGACGACCAAGGCGGGACGGGGAGGCGGGTTGGGAGTGGGGCACGAATGACGCCGGCATCGCAGATGGGATCGCGCCCATCATGACGCAAAGCGGGATGGTTCTCTCGCTATTTGCGGCACTGCGGCCCAGATCGGTGGGCAACTGGTTTGACTACGTCGCGCTTTCACTCGCTACGGCGACCGAGGCGTTCGCTAATCACGTCGATCGGATGAATGATTGCTACCTCCCCGGGTTGGGATTTGTGGGGCGGCCGGCGTGCCGTTTGTAGGGTCACCTTGCAGGCCCTTGCTGGCGATACGCGTTCCAGCCTCCTTGATCGCATCCCAATCGCCTCGCTCGACCCAGGCGAATGCGCAGTTCTTGCTGCGACGTTCCCACAGCTGGCCGATGCGCTTTTTCTCCTGGCTGTCGCCGGCATCGGCGAGGTGGCCACCCTTGTATTCCACCGCGACGATGCCGCCGTTCTCCAGTCCGACGAGGAAATCCGGATAGAAGCGATCCGACGCCGTCTGCAATGAGAACGAGGTCGGCTTGCGCTCGACGTTCCGTATCCACCATGCAACGCCGGGCAACTGGTTCGCGATGTACTCGGCGCACTCGAACTCCTCGCCCCGATCCTTGAGGTTGCCGATCACCGGGAAGAAGTGCCGCTTCAGCGGGATCAGGCCGGTATACGGCGTGTCGTAGGCGTAGCGGCCCTGCTTGATCAGCAGCGCCTTGTCGTCTGAGGTCTGGAAGCGGAATTCGTCGCTGAGCAGGGCATCAAACACCGTCTGCTTGGCGACTTTCAAGCCTGCGACCAGCTTCCGCTCCACCGCGCCGCGCAGGCGGTATTTGCGATAAGCCAGTTCGGCGATGGTGAACTGCGGTTGGCGTCGTTCGAGCAGCCACGTCACCACCGCATTGATCCAGGCCACCTTCTGGTCGCGGTCGGCGTAGGGGAAGTGGATGTTGGCATCGAGCCAGTGCACCAGTTCGGTCGCGCTCCAGTCGTCCTCCACCGAGAACAGCGCCAGTTGACTGTCCAGCCGGTCGTAGATGCCGCACTCCACTTTTTCCAGCTCGGAGATCGAGAGTTGCGCGCGGCGCATGGCTTCAAGGTCATGGGCGAACTCGCCTTCGGTCAGCTCCGGATCGAAGCTGTCGATCTCCCAATCCGCGTCCAGCAACGCGGTCTCATTGAATATCCCGAAGAAGCTGCCCTGTTTCAGGACAAGCTGCGGGATCCGTGCTTCCTCACCACGTTCGGCTGGCGTCCGCTCCGCAGGCGATGGCGAAATCCGGGCCGCCAGCGCGGCATCCAGTCCGTGCTGTACTGCCATCGCAGCACTCGATAGGGAGAAGGTCGCGGCAATCTTCCGGATGTCCTGTGCTGTCGTGTCGCCCTTGATCGTCAGCGTGCCGGTCTCAGGGGATACCTCCACGCGCTTGCGCAGCGAGGCGGACAGGTTGGCGATCGCGTCCGGGTCGGGCAGCACGACGGCGTTGTCCGCTTCCGGGAGCGGCACGGTCACGTCCTGCGAAAACACGTTGCCGGTTGATACCACGTCATCCGGCAACCGGATCAGCTGCTTCGTGTCCAACCGCTCGAAGCCGCTTTGTACCAGTCCATCGCGCAGCCCCTGCACGGTGGCGGCCAGTTCGCTGGACACCACGTAGGCGTAGCTGCGGTTCAAGCTCTCGTGCTGCTTGCGCTTCACGCTCGGCATGCGCAGCACGCGGCCGAGTATCTGCTCCACCGCCGTGGCCGAGGTCGTGTTGCGGAAGGTGAACAGCACATAGGCGTTGGGGCAATCCCAGCCTTCGCGCAGCTTGTCGACGGTGATGATGAATTGCGGATAGTCCGGGTCGCCAACGCGCTTGCCGGACAGCTCGTCCAGCTCGCCGGTGGCGATGGCGATGGACTCGGCCGGAACCTGGAAGTCGGCGATCAGGTGCTGCTTCACCACGTCCGGAGTGAAGGTTGCCGTGTGCGCGCTCCTGCGTTCGGCCTGGATCAGCATCACGACCGGATGGATGATTTCGCCGGTCTGCGCGGTTTCAGCGGCGGCGTCCTGCTCCAGCGCACGCAGCCGCGCGATGGCCTCGGTCAGGGTGACACGCCATTCCGCGTGCACGGCCAGTTCCAGCGGCAGCTTGAGCATGTCCTCGCCCTGCAGGGTGGAGGCGGACACGCTGCGCAGGACGTTGGATGGATGGTGGTTGCGGTCTGGCGTGGCAGTCAGTTCCAGTACACAGCTCGGGCCGAGCTTCACCAGCGTTTCCATCGCCAGCGGCGCGCCCTGACTGTGTGCTTCGTCGACCACGATGAAGGGGCGGCGCATACGGATGACATCCACCAGCGACTGTTCGCCGCGCAGTTGCTCCGGCACATCGGTGAAGTGCGCCATCAGGCTGCCGTTCTGGCGGTTTACGCGCAGGCCCTCGGCGCTTTCGCGCTTGAATGACTGCATTGTGGTGACGACGATGGTTGGCGCGGTATCCAGCGTGGCCGGTTGGACGGACAGGGCCTGGTCGATATTCAGGACGTTGACGCCACCGAACAGCGAGCGCATGTCTTCGTAAAGCAACTCGCCCGGCGTGGTCAGCGCATACAGCGTCTGTTCGCGGATGGGATCCGAAGGCACCAGCCAGATCACCAGCGGAAAGTCTGCCGACAGGAAAGTACGACGCACGCAATCGATCGCCTGTCCGGCCAGCCGGGTCTTGCCGCCACCCGTCGGCACGCGCAGGCAGACATAGGGAACGGACGCCGCGTCGGGCAGCGGGTGATACGGAAGCGAATGGCCGAAGGCCTGCAGCGTGCTTTCGGCGAAGGCCCGCGCCGGGTCGCCCAGTTCACGGGTACGCGACAGGAAGGACTCGTAGTCGTCGAGCAGGCGTTGCTGATAGTCCTTCAGGCCCACGACAGTTCTCTCAGCCGGTAGGGCAGCAACTTGAAGTCGATCTCCAGCTGGTTGAGCCGGACCGGGTCGAAGCGGGTACGGGCGCCATACACCACCCATGGGCCTTCGAAGTCGCCGACCTCTTCCTGCAGCAATTCCAGCGTGCGGCCATTGAGCACGTTGCCGCCCGGGTCGCTGCGGTCACCGAGGATGCCGTTGTAGAGCAGGAAGATCGCCTTGCCATTGGCAGTACCGAGCAGCGGGGAGTTCGATTTATGTCGCTTGTTGCGCACGCGGCCCGATCCGGTTTCGGCGAACCAGACGAACTCGGCGAGTTCGGCGAAGCGCACGTCTTCGCGAATCCGGCCGTCGGCGGTGAACAGTGGCTCCTTGCTCAGGCGGCAGAACTGGAAGCCGCCGCCAAGGCCTTTGACGCGCTCGCCTTTTGCATTGGTGTAGCCGTGTGCGACGCGTGTGACTCGCTCGGACGTGACGTTTCGGGCGATGTCTTCATCCATTTCGACCAGGATGAAGCGCCGTTTGCCTCTGTCTTGGGCGTTCTGCTTCAGGACGGCGTGGGCGGTAGTGCCAGAGCCGGCGAAGCTGTCGAGGACAATGGCATCCCGGTCGGCAAAAGTCGCTGCCCGGACAAGGGTCTGGATCAGGTTTGCCGGCTTCGAATACTGGAAGACGGAGTTGAGATCCACGCCGAGTATTTCGGCCAACTCAGACGAGGCGTCCTCGTTGGTCCCGACTTCCTTCGTGAGCAGGCTACTCAGGCCCTTTTGACCCTGGCTCGCCGCGGCCTTAACCGCGCGCAGAGACATGTTCTTGGTGCGAAGGAAGCACCTGCCGCCTTTTCCCAGCTCATCGTCCAGGTTTGACTGGGTCCAGACGAATGGTCCTCTCAGGTGGACATCGGACACGAAGTTGCCGCCCTTGACCGTCGCCTCCGTCAACAACTCCACCGCCGTACCACCGCGCCCATAGCGACCTCGCGGATAGATGCCGTCTTGAAGTTTGGTTGGGCCCAGATACTCGGCCGGGATCTTGAGTTCCTTTACCGCATTCGTCCGCTTTACCAAGGGGAAGTCCTCGTCCTCCCCCACGTCTTCGCCGACCAACTCGATATCGTTGGATTTCCCGCTCAGGACAACGATGTACTCGGTTTTCTTTGTCAGCTTCTTGGACAGATGGGAACCTTTCCTCTTGCGCTCCCATACGATGCAACCAACAAAGGAAAGCTGGCCGATCTCTTTGGCAACGGATCGAAGATGGTGGATCTCGTTGTCGTCGATCGAAACGAAAATTACGCCGTCATCCCGCAGAAACTGCCGCAGCAGCACCAGCCGCGGATACATCATGCAGAGCCAGCGGTCGTGGCGGTCGAGCGTCTCACCTTCCTTGCCCACCACCTCGCCCAGCCACCGGCGGATTTCCGGGCTGTTGACGTTGTCGTTGTAGGCCCAGCCCTCGTTGCCGGTGTTGTACGGCGGGTCGATGTAGATGCATTTCACCTGTCCCGCGTAGCGCGGCAGAAGCGCCTTCAGGGCGTGCAGGTTGTCGCCCTGGATGATCAGGTTTCCGCTGTCAGTACCGTCATCCGCACTGCAGCTCAACGCGGGCACCGGTTCGAGCAGCCGGTAGGGCACGTCCTTGTGGTGCTTGACCACAGCAGACTTCCCGATCCAGTCCAGTACCGGCATCTAGCGGTTCCCCGCCGAGGAATCCCACAGCACGTGCCGCCTGCGCGCCCACACGCACTCGCGCCCGCGCTTGGCAGCGATGTCCAGTAGTGGTTCGAGCAGGGACTTGGGCATGAGCGTATCGAGCAAATTAGCCCGATACGCTAATTCAAATAAGCCCGATAAGCGAATTCTCAGCGGCCCGCGTCCGTACCTTCAACGGCCATGGGCGATGAGCGACACGAGTTCTCTTTACGGCTGGCCGCGGCGATGCGCGGAAAGGGCTATGCGCCCAGGCCGGGGGTGCTGCACAAGCTCTTCAACAGTCATTACGAGGGGCAGTCGGTCGCTTTCTCGACAGCCTCCAAGTGGCTGAGCGGACAGGCGCTCCCGCGGCAGGACAGGCTGCAGGTGCTGGCGGCGCTGTTCAATGTCGAGCCGCATGTGCTGCGGTTCGGCGGAAAGCTGCGGGTCGGGGAGGCAAGGTTGGATTGGACCGCGCAGCTGGGGCCTCAGGATCGCGAGATGATCCAGGCTTTCGTCGGCCTGCCGTCGACACAGCGCAAGCTGGTGCGAGAGTTGGTTTCAACGCTGGCCGAGGCCGTCAAGACGGGAGCCTGAGCAGCCTCACCCCTCGCCGATATCCTCATTCCACACGTCCGGATTCGCGGCGATATACCCCTGCATCATCTCGATGCATTCGCGATCCGCGAGGTCGATGACCGTGACGCCGGCTTCGCGCAGCCAGTCGATGCCGCCGCGGAAGGTCTCCGATTCGCCGACCACCACGGTGCCGATGTTGAACTGCCGCACCAGGCCGCTGCAGTACCAGCACGGGGCCAGCGTGGTGACCATGATGGTGTCGCGGTAGCTGCGCTGGCGGCCGGCCTTGCGGAAGGCGTCGGTCTCGCCGTGGATCGAGGGGTCGTTTTCCTGCACGCGGCGGTTGTGGCCGCAGCCGAGCAGGCGGCCGTCGGCGTGGTACAGCGCGGCGCCGATCGGAATGCCGCCTTCGGCCAGCCCCTGGCGGGCTTCGGCGACGGCGGTGGCGAGCAGGGCGCGGTAGTCGGGGGTGGCGATCATCCGGATGGGTCCGTAAGGAATGGATGGGTTGATCGTCGTCGTGGTGATGCGGGATGTCGAGGATGGGTGACGCGACCCTGTATGGAGCGGGAAAGAGCATGGCTCCGGCGTTGTCTTCCAGTTGGTCAAAGCACGCCGGACGGTGGCCACTATGTACAGGTCGCGGCTGAAGCCGCTCCTACGTCTGGGAAGTCCCTGTAGGCAAAAGGTCGGTACTGAGGGAGCGGCGACGCGGCCGGCGGGCCGGTGCGATAATCGGCACATGAACGATCCGACTCCCAACGATCACCGCAGCCCCGATCAGTCCGGCGCTTCCGCGGCCCCGGACGCCAACCGGAACGGCACCACCCACTTCGGTTTCCGCGACGTTCCCACCGGGGACAAGCAGAAGCTGGTGGCCGAGGTGTTCTCTTCGGTGGCCGGCAGCTACGACCTGATGAACGACCTGATGTCGCTGGGCATCCACCGGGTCTGGAAGCGCTACTTCGTCGCCACCGCGCAGGTGCGGCGCGGCGACCGGGTGCTTGATCTGGCCGGTGGCACCGGGGATATCGCGCTGCTGCTGAAGGACCGCGTCGGCGATACCGGCTCGATCGTGCTGGGCGACATCAACGGTTCGATGCTGCGTGTCGGCCGCGACCGGATGACCGACAGGGGCAAGGTCGGCGGCTTCGAATACGTGCAGATGAACGCCGAGAAGCTGCCGTTCCCGGATGCGACCTTCGACCTGGTCACCATCGCGTTCGGCCTGCGCAACGTCACCGACAAGGACGCGGCGTTGGCCGAGATGCACCGGGTGCTGAAGGTCGGCGGGCAGGCGCGGGTGCTGGAGTTCTCGGAAGTGAAGTACGACTGGTTCAAGCCGATCTACGACTTCCACTCGTTCAAGGTCCTGCCGCGGCTGGGCAAGCTGTTCGCCAACGATGCGGACAGCTACCAGTACCTGGCCGAGAGCATCCGCAAGCATCCACCGCAGGACGAGCTGAAGGCGATGATGCAGGCGGCCGGTTTCGCGCGTTGCGACTACCGCAACCTGTCGGGCGGCATCGTCGCGGTGCATACCGGCTACAAGGTGTAGGAAAGGCGGCACTTCGCGCGCGTGGCCGGTCGCGGCTACACTCGCGGGCTCACCTGAAACTGTGGGCCCGCCAATGCGTTCCTCGATCCTGACCCTGTGTTTTGCCGCCGCCGTCGTGCTCGGCGGTTGCTCGCGCGATGCCGCGCCGGCCGCCGACACCGCCGCCAAATCCGACGCCGTCACCGCGCCGGGTGCCGAATACGATTCGCTGTCCTATGCCGAGCCCGACAAGGTCCGGATCAGGGACCTCGCGCTCGCGCTGGATGTCGATTTCAACGACAAGCAGATCAGCGGCAGCGCCACCTACGACCTGGACTGGGTCGATCCCGAGGCCACCGAGCTGGTGCTGGACACCCGTGACCTGACCATCGAGAAAGTGGTCGGCGAGCGCAGCGACGGCAAGTGGGTCGACCTGAAGTACGAGCTGGCCGACGCCGACAAGCTGCTGGGCAGCAAGCTCAGCATCCAGGCCCCGGAGCGCAACGGGCGCATCCGCGTGACCTACCACACCGCGCCGCAGGCCTCGGGCCTGCAGTGGCTGACCCCGGCAATGACCGAGGGTGGCAAGCAGCCCTTCATGTTCAGCCAGTCGCAGCAGATCCACGCCCGTTCCTGGGTGCCGCTGCAGGACACTCCGCGGGTGCGTTTCACCTACACCGCGCACGTGACCAGCCCGAAGGACGTGATGGTGTTGATGAGCGCCGACAACGATCCCAAGGCCGTGCGTGACGGCGATTACACCTTCGAGATGCCGCAGGCGATCCCGTCCTACCTGCTCGCGATCGCCGCCGGCGACCTGGTGTTCAAGCCGATTTCCGACCGCAGCGGCGTGTGGGCCGAGCCGGCGATGGTCGACAAGGCCACGGCCGAGTTCGCCGATACCGAGAAGATGATCGAGGCCACCGAAGCCATGTACGGCCCGTACCGCTGGGGCCGCTACGACATCCTCGTGCTGCCGCCGTCGTTCCCTTACGGCGGCATGGAAAACCCGCGCATCACCTTCGCCACCCCGACCGTGATCGTCGGCGACAAGTCGCTGGTGTCGCTGATCGCGCACGAGCTGGCGCACAGCTGGGCCGGCAACCTGGTGACCTTCTCCAGCCCGAAAGACCAGTGGATGAACGAGGGCATCACCAGCTACGTCGAGAACCGCATCATCGAGGCGCTGTACGGCAAGGACTTCGCCAACATGGAAGCGGCGATCGCGCAGAACGAACTGCGCAAGACCATCGGTGACATGGAGCCGCAGGCGCAGGCGCTGGCGATCCGTCCCGACATCCACGTCAAGGCCGGCGACACCCTGACCGAGGTGGCGTACGACAAGGGCGCGTGGTTCATGATGTTCCTGGAGCACCGTTTCGGCCGCGAGGACTTCGACCCGTTCCTGCGCGGCTACTTCGACCACTTCGCGTTCCAGTCGATCCCGACCACCACCTTCGTGCAGTACGCCAAGGACAATCTGCTGGCCAAGCATCCCGGCAAGGTCACCGAGGCCGAGCTGGACGAGTGGATCTACGGCCCGGGCATCCCGGAGTCGGCGCCGGTCACCGTTTCGCCGCAGTTCGATGCGGTCGATGCCGTGCGCCAGGCCTGGATCGATGGCGGTGCGCTGCCGTCCACGGAGGTCACCGCGAAGTGGAGCACCCAGGAATGGCTGCACTTCCTGGAAGGCATGCCGGCCACGCTGAGCCATGACCAGCTCGCAGCGCTGGATGCCGCGTACGCATTCACCGGCACGCCGAACGGCGAAATCGCGATGCGCTGGTACCCGCTGACCGTGCGCAGCGGCTATCCGGAAGCGAACGAGGCGATCGCCGAGTTCCTCGAGCGCGTCGGCCGCCGCAAGCTGATCATGCCGACCTATGCCGAGCTGGTGAAAAGCCCGGCCGGTCTGGCGATGGCCGAGACGATCCTGGAGAAGGCGCGACCGGGCTATCACCCGATCACCACCGGCTCGGTCGAGTCGGTGATCGCCAAGGCCAAGGGTGATGACACGGTGGTCAAGCCGGTCGACTGATCGCTGTCATCGGTTGAAAGCCTGCTTCGCGACCGCCTCCGGGCGGTCGCGTCGTATCCAGCTTGTGCGTCCGCACCCATCCGGGCTGGTGCCTGGGCGCGACCTGTACGCCTTCCGGGCGAATGTCCCCCGGCCCCGCCTGCGGCGGGTGCCTCCTCCTTTATTTCGCCCCGAAGACATACAGGACACGCCTGTGTTGGTGGATTTGCGCTTCTACAACCACCGTCATGCTGGAACGACGGGGGTGAATGCTCTTGGTGCGAAATAAAGGAGGAGGCACCGGCTTCATCGGTGCCGGGGGACATTCGCACCAAGGGCATTCACCCCCTGCGCCCCGGAGGCGCCACCCCGCCCACACCACCCCTGCGACGCTCCCCCCCTTCGGATCGGAGAAGAACCATTAAGATTCAGACAGGCTTGAACCCGACATCCAAGAGAACCCCGCAATGACCCTTACGCGTACCCGGACCGCCGCCCATCCATCGCAACTCGATCGGCGAATGGTGCGGGCGGGATCACCGCTGCTCGTTGCCCTGGTATGCGCGATGGTGCTTGGCGGCTGCGAGCCGGCACCGGATCCGGAGGTCGTCCGCGCCGAACAGGCTGCCGCGGCCGAACGGAAGGCCGAGGCGATGGCGCAACAGTTCGACGAGCAGTTCGCGGCGGAGAACTGGGACCTGGCCAAGGCGCACGGCGATGTGTTGCTTGCCGAGTATCCCGACAGCCGGGCCGCCGAGCGCATCAAGGCGCAGCATGAGCAGGCCGCAGAAAAGGCCCGCGCCATCCGGGAAGCGCGCCGCACGGCGGCGTTGTGGGCCTATCAGACCCAGCCGGTTGGCAAGAAACAGCAGTTGTCGGCCGCCATCTATGCGCGCGAGAACGTCGAGACCGATGGCAAGGTCGCGCGGCCGGTGCGGCTGATCTTCCGCGACCATCCGGAGTGGGGCCGCAGCAGCTATCTGGTGCTGGAGGCGGGCGACTTCGACTGCTACCGCGGCTGCAAGCTCAAGGTCAGCGCCGACGACGTCACGCGCACGATGGCCGGCAGCCGGCCCGACACCGACGAGGCGATCGCGATGTTCATCGAGGACGAGAAGACGCTGTGGAAGCTGGCCAAACAGGCCGGCGTGCTCAGCATCGAGTTCCCGGTCAAGGCCGGCGGCAAACGCACCGCGTCATTCGAGGTCGGCGGCCTGGATCCGGAGCGGATGCCGGGCTGGAACTAGGCGGCACGCCCCCATCCGCCCCTCCGGGGCACCTTCCCCCGCAGGCGGGAGGTAGGAATCCTCCAGCATGTCCATGATCAGCGCCTGTGCCCACCTTCCCCCGCAGCGGGGGAAGGAAGTATTGCCGGAATGAGCGATCCGCCACTCCCTTGCAGGTGACGGCCAGGAAAGTCGTAACTCGGCGTCGTGCGCCTCTTCCCTTCCCCTGCTTCAGCGGGGGAAGGTGCCCGAAGGGCGGATGGGGGCAGCCGGGGGCCCCGAAAAAACCTTCTACAGCGCGTAACCGAACTGCTGGCGGAACTGCCCGGCGAACTCGTCGTAGTCGAAGCGCTGGTTCTGGGTGCCGGGGTGCTCGACCTTGAGCGCGCCCATCAGGTTGCCGATGCGGCCGATCGTCAGCCAGTCGTAGTTCTTCTGGATGCCGAAGATCAGGCCGGCGCGGAACGCGTCGCCGCAGCCGGTCGGGTCGGTGATGCGGCGCTCGTGCGCGGGCGGGATGTCGTGCACCTCGCCGCCGGTATGGATCACCGCGCCCTTCGGCCCGCGCGTGGCGATGTAGGCCTTCACCTTGCTGGCGATCTCTTTCTCGCTCCAGCCGGTGCGCTCCTGCAGCAGGTTGGATTCGTAGTCGTTGACGGTGACGTAGTCGGCCTGCTCGATGAACGCGCGCAGCTCATCGCCGTTGAACAGCGGCATGGCCTGGCCCGGATCGAAGATGAAGGGAATGCCGGCCTCGGCGAACTCGTTCGCGTTCTGGATCATGCCCTCGTAACCGTCCGGACTGACGATGCCGATGCTCACGCCGGGCACGTCGCGCACGTGGTTCTCGTAGGAGCGCATCATCGCGCCGGGGTGGAACGCGGTGATCTGGTTGTTGTCGTGGTCGGTGGTGATGAACGCCTGCGGGGTGAACAGCTCGTCGATGACCTTGACGTGCTCCAGGCGGATCTCCTGCTGCTCGAACCACTCCCGGTACGGGCCGAAGTCCTGGCCCACGGTCGCCATCGGGATCGGGTCGCCGCCCAGCAGCTTGAGGTTGTAGGCGATGTTGCCGGCGCAGCCGCCGAACTCGCGGCGCATCCGCGGCACCAGGAACGAGACGTTCAGGATGTGCACCTTGTCCGGCAGGATGTGGTTCTTGAACTGGTCGGGAAACACCATGATGGTGTCGTACGCCAGCGAGCCGCAGATCAGGGCAGACATCGGTAATCACACTCCGGGAGGCACCCGCCGCCGGAGTGCAGGCAGGGTTGGGGATTGACGGGTTTCGACGCCGGACGGCGCGCGGCGCATAGATTAGCCGTTGGCCCGGGTTGCGGCCAGTCGCGAAGTGGCGCGGCCGCGGTCCAGGCCGGTTGGTTCGCACGCCGCCCGCGCGCCAGGCGCGCATCGTGCACGCGCCGGATTCGGCAAAGCGACCATCAACGTCGGAAAGCGCCGGAGTACGCCATTTTCCCTTGCCCGGCAAGGGGGCGGTTGCTAGTCTAGTCGACCGCTTCCGGCACCCCTTCCACGGCCCAATCGACGATGTTCAAGAAGTTTCGCGGCATGTTCTCCAACGACCTGTCCATCGATCTGGGCACGGCCAACACGTTGATCTACGTGCGCGGACAGGGAATCGTGCTGAACGAGCCCTCCGTGGTCGCGGTGCGCCAGGACCGGGTGGTCGGCGGCAACCGCACCGTCGCGGCGGTCGGCACCGAGGCCAAGCAGATGCTCGGCCGCACGCCGGGCCACATCACCACGATCCGGCCGATGAAGGACGGCGTCATCGCCGACTTCACCTACACCGAGGAGATGCTCAAGCACTTCATCCGCAAGGTGCACAAGTCGCGTTTCCTGCGTCCCAGCCCGCGGGTGCTGGTGTGCGTGCCGTGCGGATCGACCCAGGTCGAGCGCCGCGCGATCAAGGAATCGGCCGAGGAGGCCGGTGCGCGCGAGGTGTACCTGATCGAGGAGCCGATGGCGGCCGCGATCGGCGCCGGCATGCCGGTGGCCGAGGCGCGCGGGTCGATGGTGGTGGACATCGGCGGCGGCACCACCGAGGTCGCGGTGATCGCGCTCAACGGCATCGTCTACGCGGCGTCGGTGCGGATCGGCGGCGACCGGTTCGACGAATCCATCATCGCCTACGTGCGTCGCACCTACGGCACCCTGATTGGCGAGGCGACCGCGGAGCGGGTCAAGGAAACCCTCGGCTGTGCGTACCCGCAGGCCGAGAACACCAGCATGGAGATCACCGGGCGCAACCTCGCCGAGGGCGTGCCGAAGATGATCACCATCACCGCCAACGAAGTGCTCGACGCGCTGCGCGAGCCGCTGGCCGGGATCGTCACCGCGATCAAGCTGGCACTGGAGCAGACCCCGCCGGAGCTGGGCGCCGACGTCGCCGAGCGCGGCATCGTGCTGACCGGTGGCGGCGCGCTGCTGAAGGATTTCGACCGCCTCGTCAGCGAGGAGACCGGCGTGCACGTGCAGGTCGCCGACGACCCGTTGAGCTGCGTTGCCCGTGGCGGCGGCCGCGCGCTGGACCTGCTCGACATGCACGGCAACGAGTTCTTTGCCCCCGAATAGACCGGTGCAGGCCGACTGACCAACCACCGTGCGCCCCTACGCCAATTCCTCCACGCCCAACCGCCCGGGCGACGTTGCCGCGACGCTGTGGCTGTTGGCCTACCTGGTGCTGGCGGTGGTGTTGATCGTGCTCGACCACCGCGGCGGCTGGCTGACCCAGGCGCGGGGGCAGGCGTCAATGCTGGTGCAGCCGCTGTGGGTGGTGGCCGGCTGGCCCGGCCGGGTGGTGACCCGGCTCTACGACGATGCCGGCACGATGGGCCAGTTACGTGCCGACAACGCCCGCCTGCGCAACGAGTTGCTGGTCAACAGTGCGCGCATCGCGCGGCTGCAGACCCTCGCCGCCGACAACGCCCGCCTGCGCGGCCTGCTGGACGCGGCCGACAGGAACCGCCTGGACGTGCAGCTCGCACCGATCCTGGATATCGACCTGGACCCGGCCCGGCAGCGGTTGGTGGTCGATGCCGGCGGCAATGACGGCGTCCATCTGGGCCAGAGCGTGATCGATGCCGGCGGTCTGCTGGGCCAGATCATCGAGGTGCAACCGATGCTCGCCACCGTGCTGCTGGTGACCGACGCCGCGCATGCGGTGCCGGTGGCGATCGAGCGCAACGGCGTGCGGCTGGTGGTCTATGGCGAGGGCCGCAGCGATCTGTTGCGCCTGCCCAGCGTGCCGCTGTCGAGCGACGTCAAGGTCGGCGACAAGCTGCTGACATCCGGCCTGGGCGGTCGTTTCCCGGCGGGTTTTCCGGTCGGCACGATCGTCACCCTGCATCCCGACGACAGCCGCGCGTTCCTCGTTGGCGAGGTACGGCCGGCGGCGCAGCTGGATCGCGGGCGCGACGTGCTGCTGCTGCGCGGCGTGCTGCCGCGCGACGGGGAAACGGCGTCGACCGGGCCCGATACGGAACGCCCGGAAAGTGCGGCGCCGGCGTCGATGCCAGCGCCGGTTGCCGCCGATACCGGTGAGGCCGTCACGCCCTCGCCGGTGCCCGCCAGCAACGGTGCCCGCCGATGAGTCGCCGCTACCAGTCCTGGCTGTTGCCGGTCAGCGTGATCGTCGGGCTGCTGCTGGGCCTGCTGCCGCTGCCGCCGGCGATGCAGCCGCTGCGTCCGTACTGGCTCGCGCTGGTGGTCGCCTACTGGGTGATCGAGGATCCCGACCGCATCGGCCTGGGGTTCGCCTTCATCGTCGGGGTGGTGGCCGACATCAGCTTCGGCAGCCTGCTGGGCGAGCAGGCGCTGCGGCTGGTGGTGATGGCGTTCATCCTGCAACGCTTCCGCGCGCGGCTGCGGTTCTTCCCGTTGTGGCAGCAGGCGCTGGCGATCGGCGGGCTGCTGCTGAACGACCGCATTGTGGTGGCGGCGATCCATGTCGCCCTGGGCATCCAGCCGCTGCCGATGATGTTCTGGCTCGCGCCGTTGACGGGCATGGCCTTGTGGCCACCGGTGTTCCTGCTGCTGGACGCGCTGCGTCTGGGCAGCTGGCGCAGGAGCTAGGCCGTGCGTCCGCGTCGCCCCCGCCGCGTGATCAAGGACGCCGGCGTCGAGGCCAGCCATTTCCGGGTGCGTGCCGGCATCGCCTTCCTCGGCGTGGTGCTCGCGCTGGGGGGGCTGGCGCTGGGCTATTTCCGCCTGCAGGTCTGGCAGTACGACGAGTACGCCACGCGCGCGGAGCAGAACCGCATCAAGCTGCGCCCGGTGGTGCCCGGCCGGGGGCTGATCTACGACCGCAACGGCCGGATCCTGGCCGACAACGTGCCCGCATTCCGGCTGGAGGTCACCCCGGGCGAGGCCGGAGACCCCGACACCTGGCTGCCGGCATTGGCCGGGATCGTCGATCTGTCGCCGCAGGAGATCGAGGACTTCCTGGAGACCCGCAAGGTCACCCGCGGCTACAAGCCGATCATCCTGAAGCTGCGGGTGACGCCCGAGGAAGTCGCGCGGCTGGCGGTCGACCGCTGGCGGTATCCGGGCGTGGAGGTGGTGTCCTACCTGCAGCGCCGCTACCTGTACGGCGAACTGTTCGCCCACATCATCGGCTACGTCGGCCGGATCGATGTCGATGACCTGAAGGAGATGGGCGAGACCAGTTCCGCCTTCAGCCATACCGGCAAGACCGGCATGGAGCGCTCCTACGAGGCGGCGCTGCGCGGCAAGGTCGGCTACGAGAAGGTCGAGACCAATGTCGACGGGCGGCCGATGCGGGTGGTCGGCCGGGTGCCGGCGGTGCCGGGCGCGGACCTGCGCCTGTCGATCGACCTGGACCTGCAGCGCGCGATGGCCGCCGCGTTCGGCGATGCCGACGGCTCGGCGGTGGCGGTGGACGCGAAGACCGGACAGGTGCTGGCGATGGTCAGCCTGCCGTCCTACGACACCAACCTGTTCGTCAACGGGATCTCCCACGCCGACTACAACGCGCTGATCGACAACCCGTCGCGGCCGCTGTTCAACCGCAACGTGCTGGGCGGCGGGCCGCCGGGTTCGACCGTGAAGCCGATGGTCGCATTGGCCGGGGTCGACAGCGGCCTGCGCACGCCGTCCGACCGGATCTTCTCCAGCGGCGAGTTCCACATCGCCGGCCAGAGCCGCGGCTACCGCGATGCCAGCCGCGGCGGCCACGGCTGGACCGATCTGCGCGACTCGATCTCGCAGTCGGTCAATACCTACTACTACAAGCTGGCCCTGGACATGGGCATCGACCGGTTTTCGGAGTACATGCACCGCTATGGTTTCGGCGAGAAGACCGGCATCGACCTGGCCGGCGAGAGTGCCGGCGTGGTGCCCTCGCGCGAGTACAAGCGCACGATCAGCAGGGAGCCCTGGTACCCCGGCGAGACGGTGATCTCCGGCATCGGCCAGGGCTACTGGATCGCGACCGCGTTGCAGCTGGCGCGCGCCACCGCGGCGATCGCCAATGGCGGCGACCTGCACCAGCTGCGTCTGCTGGCATCGCGGCGCGACGGCTACCAGGCGCCCTGGCAGGCGCTGCCGGCGACCCCGAGCACCCGCATCAGCGACCACCCCGCCAACCTGCGCGCGGTGCAGGAAGGCATGGTGGACACCATCCACGGCGCGCGCGGCACCGCGCGGGCGATGGCGCGCGGTGCGGAGTACACGATGGCCGGCAAGACCGGCACCGCCCAGCGTTCCAGCCGCAAGGGCAACATCAGCCTCAACCCGCACACCCTGCCGTACCACCTGCGGCACACCGCCTTGTTTGTCGGCTACGCGCCGGCGGAAGACCCGCAGATCGCCATTTCGGTGGTGGTCGAGCACGGCGGCTACGGCGGCAGTGCGGCCGCGCCGATCGCGCGCGCGGTGTTCGATGCCTGGCTGCTGGGCAAGCTGCCCGAAGGCCTGGAGCCGCTCGACGGCACGCCGGCCGATCCGCTGGAGGCGGCAGATCCGGACGGTGCCGAGGCGGCGGCCACTGGTGCCGGCGTTGCCGGGGATGTCACCGGTTCCGATGCGGCCGGCGGCCCGGAGCCTGCGCCATGAGCGTGATCCTGCGCTGGTTGTTCGACCTGCTGTGGCGCGCCATGCGCACCCTCGACCTGCCGCTGCTGGGCGCGTTGCTGGCGCTGATGGGGATCGGCCTGGCGGTGTTGTACAGCGCGGGCGGGAAATCGGAAGCGCTGGTGATGGCCCAGGGTTCGCGTTTCGCCGTCGGCCTGGTCGTGCTGTGGGCGCTGTCGCGGGTCTCGCCGATCCAGTTGCGCAACATCACGCCGCTGGTCTACGCCGTCTGCCTGCTGCCGTTGGTCGCGGTGCTGTTCATCGGCCAGGGCAAGCATGGCGCGCACTGGATCAACCTGGGCGTGTTCTATTTCCAGCCCGCCGAGCTGCTCAAGCTGAGCCTGCCGATGATGGTGGCCTGGTACCTCAACCGCGAGCCTTCGCCGCCCTCGCTACGGGCCGTGCTGGTAGCCGCGGTGCTGATCGGCGTGCCGACCGGACTGATCCTGCTGCAGCCCGACTTCGGCACCGCGATGCTGGTCGGCATCAGCGGGGCGTTTGTGCTGTATCTGGCCGGGTTGTCGTGGTGGTGGTTCGCCGCCGCGCTCGGCACCATCGCCGCGGGTGCGCCGGCGGCCTGGTTCTGGTTGCTGATGCCGTACCAGAAGGACCGCATCCTGACCTTCCTCGACCCCGAGAGCGACCCGCTGGGTGCGGGTTGGAACATCATCCAGTCGAAAATCGCGATCGGTGGTGGCGGCATGTCGGGCAAGGGCTGGGGCGATGGCACCCAGGCCCACCTGAACTACATCCCCGAGCACACCACCGACTTCATCTTCGCCGTGCTCAGCGAGGAGTTCGGCTGGATCGGGGTCGTGGTGACGCTGGGGCTGTACCTGTTCGTGGTCGGGCGCTGCCTGTGGATCGCGGCGGAGGCGCGCGACGGCTATTCGCGCCTGCTGGCCGGTGCCCTGGCGCTGGCGTTCTGCGTCTACGTGCTGGTCAACGGCGGCATGGTGGCGGGCCTGCTGCCGGTGGTCGGGGTGCCGATGCCGCTGCTCAGCTACGGCGGCACCTCGGCGATATCACTGCTGGCCGGCATGGGCGTGGTGATGGCGGTGCGCGCGCATCGGCCGGTGCATGGCCGTTGAATCACGTCGGCAGGTGGCGCGCGTGAATGACAACACCAACCTGACTGGGCGAGCCGGTTCAGGCCTTTGCGAACAAGTGCTAACCTCGTTGCGATGACTCGATACCTCGCCAGACGCGCCCTGGTATGTGCGCTCCCGCTCGCGCTGGTGGCCTGCGCCACGCAGACCCCGCCGCCGAATCCGCAGCCCCGGCCGGCTGCCGTGGTCGAACCCGCCGCGCCACCGCAGCCGGCTCCGGCTGCCGTGTCGAACGCGCAGCCGGTCGAAACCGCACTGCCCGAATTCGTGCGCGCCACATCGGCCAAATATGACGTCGATGCGGCCTATGTGCGCTCGGTGATGGAGCAGGCGGAAATCCGCGACAGCATCATCAAGGCGATGTCACGCCCGGCCGAGGCCAAACCGTGGAGCGACTACCGTCCGATCTTCATCACCCAGCCGCGCATCAATGCCGGCAAGGCGTTCCTGGCCCAGCACCGCGACGCGCTGGCCAGGGTCGAGGCGGAATACGGCGTGCCGGCGGAGATCATCGTCGCCATCCTCGGGGTGGAGACCAGTTACGGCGGCAACGCCGGCAGCTATCCGGTGGTGGACGCGCTGTACACGCTGGCGTTCGCCTACCCGCGCACCAACCAGCCCGACAAGATCGCGCGCGAGAACACCCGCGAGGCGTTCTTCCGCGACGAGCTCGCGCAGTTGTTCGCGCTGGGCAAGGAAACCGGTTTCGACATCACCACCCTGAAGGGCAGCTACGCCGGCGCGATGGGCTGGGGGCAGTTCATGCCGTCCAGCTACCGCGACTACGCGGTCGACGGCAATGGCGATGGCAAGGTCGACCTGTTCAACAACCTCGACGACGTATTCGCCTCGGTCGCCAACTACTTCGTCAAGAAGGGCGGCTGGCAGCGCGGCGAACCGGTCACCGTGCGCGCGAAGCGTGCCAAGGGCGCCGCGGATTTCGAGCCGGAAGGCCTGGAGCCGCGCTACACGCTCGACCAGCTGGCCGCCCGCGGCTACACGCCCAGCGTCCGCGCCGCCCATGCCGGTGACGTCACCCTGGTGAACCTGGACGGCGTGAACGGCAAGGAGCACTGGATCGCGTACCAGAACTTCTACGCGATCACCCGCTACAACATTTCCAAGCACTACGCGATGGCGGTCTACCAGCTGTCGGAGGCGATTGCGGGCCGTGAGAACCCGCTCGCCGCCAACGCCGCCGCGGGTCAGCCGGGCGCATGAAGCGGCTGCTGGCCGCGACGTTGGTGCTCGGCCTGGCGGCCTGCGCCAGCGCCCCGAAAAAGCCCGACACCGGCGCCAAGGCCGTGGCCGGCAAAGCGGCCGGCGCGACCACGCCGCAGGCGGGCAGGAAGTCGCCGTACCCGCCGGCCCAGGAAGACCCCGGCAAGCGTGGCCACTACACCGCCGGGGGCCTGTACGCGCCGCATATCGCCGACTCCACCCCGGACATCGACATCGACGTGTCGCTGATCCCCGAGCCGGAGGTGGTCGCCGAACCCCGCTCGGCCTACGGCAACCGGCCGGTCTACACCGTGCTGGGCAAGAGCTACCGGGTCCTGGACGACACCGACGGCTACCTCGAACAGGGCGTGGCCTCGTTCTACGGCAACAAGTTCCATGGCCGGCGCACCTCCAACATGGAGGTCTACGACATGTACGCGTTCACCGCCGCGCACAAGTCGCTGCCACTGCCGAGCTTCGCGCGCGTCACCAACCTGGACAACGGCGAATCCGTGGTGGTCCGGGTGAACGACCGCGGCCCCTTCCACGAGGGCCGGGTGATCGACCTGAGTTACGCCGCCGCCCTCAAGCTGGGCATCACCCGCGCCGGTACCGGCCGGGTCGAGGTGCGTGCGTTGCAGCCGGGTGAGGACGACGCGGGTCGCGCCGGCAAGCGCGACCGCGAGGACGCCGCCCGCGCGGTCGCTGCGGTGGCACCAAAGCCGGCACCGCCCAGCTCGATGGACACCCTGGTGGCCGCGCTGCCGAAGGGTGCCACGGGTGCCGGCGCATTGTCGTTGCCGCCCGGCGTGCGCATCGCCACCGGCAAGCCCACCCGGCTGGACCGGGCCGGGAGCTCTGCGGCGGCAGGCGCAACGACGGCGAGCGTTCCATCGTCGACGGCGCCACCGCCCGCAAGCGCGGACGAGAGCTGGCGTTTCGACATGAACCAGGACGGCCGGACAATGACGGCCGACGAATTCGATGCCTGGATGACGCAGCGCAAGGTGCGCGTCGCCACCGGCCGGGGCGGCAGGCCGGCTGCATCGACCGCCCGGGTCGCCGCGGGCACCGCGCCGGCCGTTCAAATCGTCACCGGCACCAACCAGGCCGACAACGTGACCCTGCAGGTCGCCAGCTTCGCCGCCCGCGACAACGCCGACCGCGCATTGGCGATCCTGCGCGGCGCGGGTATCGACCGCGCCAGCCTGCATGACGCCACCGCCAACGGCCAACGGGTCTGGCGATTGCGGGTCGGGCCGCTGGAGGCCACAACCGCCAACGGACTGGCCAACCGCATCGCCGGCCTGGGCTTCGGCGCACCCCAGCGCGTCAACGAATAGCCGCGCTCCCTTCCCAGACACCTTGATACACGTCGGCCACGGGCCGATCCGGAGTTTTGAACGATGAAGTCTCCCGCCGCTTTCCGCGTGATCGGCCTTGCCGCATTGACCACCCTTGCCGTCGGCTTCGCCTTCGCGCAGACGCCCGCGCTGCCGAAGCCGACCGAACAGGCCCCGGCCAGCGAAGCGCTGCCCGTCCCGCCGCCACCCGAAGTGGTCGGCACGGCGTGGGTGGTGATGGATGCGGCCAGCGGCGACGTGCTGGCAGGCGAGAACATCGACACCCCGCTGGAGCCGGCCAGTATCACCAAGGTCATGACCAGCTACGTGATCGCCGCCGAGATGGCCGGCGGCAAGATCAAGCCCGACGACCAGGTGATGATGAGCGAGAACGCCTGGCGCAAGGGCGGCGCCGGCACCGACGGCAGCTACTCGGGTTTCCAGGTCAACCAGACCGCGCCGCTGCTGGAGATGGAGAAGGGCATGGTGGTGCAGTCCGGCAACGACGCCGCGATCGCCCTGGCCGAGCACGTCGCCGGCAGCGAGGAGGCGTTCGCCGCGCTGATGAACCAGTACGCGGCGCGTATCGGCATGAAGAACACCCACTTCGCCAACGCGACCGGCCTGCCGGACCAGGGCCACCTGTCCAGCGCGCGCGACCTGGCGTTGCTGGGCCGCGCCCTGGCGCTGCACTTCCCCGAAACCTACGCCTACAACAAGATCAAGGAGTTCACCGTCGGGCCGATCACCCAGCCCAACCGCAACGTGCTGCTGTGGCGCGACAGCAGCGTGGACGGCATCAAGACCGGCCACACCTCCGGCGCCGGCTACTGCCTGATGGCCTCGGCCCAGCGCGGCGAGCAGCGCCTGGTATCGGTGGTGCTCGGCTCGACCTCGGAAAAGCAGCGTGCCAGCGACAGCCAGGCGCTGCTGAACTGGGGTTTCCGCTTCTACGAGACCCACAAGCTGTATGACGCGGACGTCTCGATCGCCGACCAGAAAGTGTGGAAGGGTGTCGCCAACGAAATCCAGCTCGGGCTGGCCGAGCCGCTGCTGGTGACGGTCCCGCGCGGCAGGTACGACCAGCTCAAGCCGACCATGGACGTGCCCAGGACCCTGGTGGCACCGATCAGCCAAGGCCAGGCGATCGGCACGGTGAAGGTCATGCTCGACGGCAAGGTCGTTGCCGAGCGGCCGCTGGTGGCGCTGGCCGCGGTCGAGGAGGGCGGCTTCTTCAAGCGCCTGTGGCACGAGCTGCTGATGTGGTGGCAGTCGGCCTGAGCCGGGCCATGGGCATCGCCGCGATGGTGGCGGTGCCGCGATGATCCCCGGGCAGGAACCCACGAACGGCCGGCGCAAGCCGGTCGTTCGCGTTTGGCGCCGTGCGCGCTGCAAGCCGGATCCGTGGGCCACCCGACGGGCACGGCAGGCGTGTGATGGATGCGGTTCCCGCGCATCGTCCGTCATGCCGCGGTTGCGGCACTGGGCTTTCCCGGTCATCTCATCCGCCCTTGGGTTGGCCCGCCATCGCGCCCATAATCGGCGGATGGAAATCAAATCCGACAACCCTGAACACGGCTTCCAGTTTCCGGGCGAGTTCCAGCTCAGCGCGATGGGCGCGGCCGATGCCGGGCTGGAGCGCGAACTGCCGCAGCGCCTGATCGACGCCGGCATCGAGGTGCGCAGCGAGCAGGTCGAGTGGAAACATTCCTCCAACGGCAAGTACGTGTCGGTGCGGGTGGTGTTCCTGGCCGACAGCCGCGAGCAATACGACAGGGCGCATCAGTTGCTGCGCGATCATCCGGAAGTGAAGTGGACGCTGTAGCAGATACCGTCATGGCCGCTGAACCCGCGGTTTCCGATGCCGCCGACCCAGCCGGGACCGCCGGCAGGATCGACAAGCGCCGCCGGTTGCCGGTGGCGCTGGTGCGTGACCTCGGCCGCCAGCCCTACGAGCCGGTCTGGCACGCGATGCAGGCGTTCACCGACGCGCGCGATGCCGATACCGCCGACGAGCTGTGGCTGGTCGAGCACGAACCGGTGTTCACCCTCGGCCAGGCCGGCAAGCCCGAGCACGTGCTGATGGCCGGCGACATCCCGGTGATCCAGGTCGATCGCGGCGGCCAGGTGACCTACCACGGCCCCGGCCAGCTGGTGCTGTATCCGCTGCTGGACCTGCGCCGGCTGAAGGTCGGCGTGCGCGAGTACGTGTGCCGGATCGAGCAGTCGATCATCGACACCCTGGCCGACTGGAACATCGAGGCGGTCCGCCGCGAAGGCGCCCCCGGGGTCTACGTCGCCGGCGCCAAGATCGCCGCGCTCGGGATCCGGGTGCGGCGCGGCTGCAGCTTCCACGGGCTGGCGTTCAACATCGACATGGACCTGTCGCCGTTCCGGCGCATCAATCCCTGTGGTTACGCGGGGTTGCAGGTGACCTCGATGGTAGACTTGGGCGGCCCTTCGGGGCTGCAGGCGGTCAAGCCGGCGCTGGTCGAACACCTGGCCGCGCAGTTCGGCTTGGCCGTCGAAAGCGCGCCGTTGCCGGAATGTGTGGCGACCTGGTGAGCCTCTCCTTTTTGTTCTTCCCTGCTCCCGCGAGCGGGAGAAGGTGCCCGAAGGGCCTGCCCCGGACTTGATCCGGGGGCGGAGGCCCCGAAGGAAGCACCCTTGGGGTGTGAGGGCAGGCGACCCGCGCGTTCGACGCCAGTCCGTTTCGCACACCCTCACCCCGGCCGTCTTCCGCAAACGGAAGAGGGGGTCAACATCAAGAGTTCCGCATCGACATGACCGATAACGCCACCAGAACCATCCCGCTTGCGGTCATCAGCAGCGATGCCCCGGCCTCCCTGCAGCCCGGCGTGAAGCAGCTCGCCGGGGACAAGATCAACCGCTCGCCGGTGCAGTTCGCCGACGCGCCGGTGCTGCGCAAGCCGTCGTGGATCCGGGTGCGGATTCCGTCCGGCAACGCGGTCGCCAAGCTCAAGGCCAAGCTGCGCGAGAACCGGCTGGTCACCGTGTGTGAGGAAGCCAGCTGCCCGAACATCCACGAGTGCTTCGGCCACGGCACCGCGACCTTCATGATCCTGGGCGAGGTCTGCACGCGCCGCTGCAGCTTCTGCGACGTGGCCCACGGCCGGCCCAAGCCGCCGGACGCGTCCGAGCCGGCGAACCTGGCCCGCACCGTCGCCGACATGGGCCTGAAGTACGTGGTGGTCACCTCGGTCGACCGCGACGACCTGCGCGATGGCGGGGCCCAGCACTTCGTCGACTGCATCGAGGCGATCCGCGCACAGAGCCCCGGCACCCGGATCGAGATCCTGACCCCGGATTTCCGCGGCAAAGGCCGCATGGAGCGCGCGCTGGAGATCCTCGTCACCAGTCCGCCGGACGTGTTCAACCACAACTTGGAAACCGTGCCGGAGCTGTACCGCAACGTCCGCCCCGGCGCCGACTACCAGTGGTCGCTGACCCTGCTTTCGAGGTTCAAGGCGCAGCACCCCGAGGTCGTCACCAAGTCCGGCATCATGCTCGGCCTGGGCGAGACCATGGAGCAGGTGCAGCAGACCCTGCGCGACCTGCGCGCGCACGACGTCGACATGATCACCATCGGCCAGTACCTGCAGCCCAGCGCCCACCACCACCCGGTGATGCGCTACTGGACGCCGGAGGAGTACAAGCTGCTGGAGGTGTTCGGCATGGGGCTCGGCTTCAGCCATGTCGCCTCCGGGCCGCTGGTGCGTTCCTCGTACCACGCGGACCGCTCGGCGGCCGAAGCCGGACTGGCGGTTACCGCCTGATTCATCCTGACGCCGCCTTCGTGCCGGACAGTGAGCGCCGGCGGCGTTGGCCGTCCGGCCGTCGTATTCGCGTCACATCGAATGCCTTACGGTGTCCGACACGCCGCGCGGATGCGGCCGAAGCCCCGTGATTGGCCCGCTGCATTCCGCCGGCATGCATGACAGCCGGCGCAACTTTAGGCACTGTCGAACTGTCCAATCCCCTTGCAACCTGAGCCTCGCAGTCCCGCGCCAGGCCTCCCAGTCACCCCGCCGTCCCCGCGCCATCCCCCTTCACTGCCGGCCGCCCAGCCTTTCCCGATGATTGCCAAGACCCACCTGCTTGCGTTGCTGTTGACCGCGCCCCTGGCGTTGCTGGCGCGTGCCGACAACGGTCCGGTTGTTTCCCCGCTTGCGGTCGATCCGCCGGCCACGCTGGCCCAGCCGGTCACCCCGAAAAAAGCCGGCGCCCTGCCCAGCGCGCCGACGGCCGACCAGGCCACGGCGGCCAAACTGGTCTACGGGCTGCTGTCCGACAGCCGCTACGCCTACCGCCCGCGGCCGCTCGACGACGCGCTGTCGGCCGACATGTACAAGCGCTACCTGGAAGCGCTCGACGGTGGCAAGCAATTCTTTACCCAGGCCGACATCGACAGTTTCGACCAGTACAAGACCCGGCTCGACGACGCGATCAAGAGCGGCGAGCTGGAGCCGGGTTACGCGATCTTCGCGACCTACCGCCAGCGCGTCGACGAGCGCATCGCCTACGCCCGTGCACTGCTGAAACAGGACATCTTCACCTTCGACGGCAACGACGAGTTCCGTTACGACCGCAAGAAAGCGCCGTGGGCGGCCGACCGGGCGGAGCTGGACGAACTGTGGAAACAGTCGGTGCGCAACGACTGGCTGCGGCTGAAGCTGGCCGGCAAGGAGGCCGACAAGATCCGCGAGACGCTCGACAAGCGCTACGCCGGCCTGGCCGACAACGTCGCCCAGCTGGAAGGCCAGGACGTGTTCCAGACCTTCCTCAACAGCTACACCAGCGCGATCGACCCGCACACCAGCTACTTCACCCCGCGCTCGGCGGAGAACTTCAACCTGTCGATGTCGCTGTCGCTGGAAGGCATCGGGGCGGTGCTGCAGAAGCAGGACGACGTGGTCGCGATCCGCGAGATCATGCCCGGCGGTCCGGCCGACAAGTCCGGCCTCCTCGCCCCGGGTGACCGCGTGGTCGCCGTCGGCCAGGGCACCAGTGGCGCGATGGAGGACGTGATCGGCTGGCGCATCGACAACGTGGTCGCGTTGATCCGCGGGCCGAAGGGCTCGCAGGTGCGGTTGGACATGGTGCCTGCCGAAGCGGGCATGGACAGCAAGCCTGTGCGGGTATTGATCACCCGCGACCGGGTGCGCCTGGAGGACCAGGCCGCCAAGTCGAAGGTGCTCGACATCCCGGCCAAGGGGAACATGCCCGAAAAGCAGATCGGCATCATTGAACTGCCCGGCTTCTATCAGGACTTCGAAGGCCGTCGCCTCAACAAGGACGACTACGCCTCCGCCACCCGCGACGTGGCCAGGCTGCTGCGCGAGCTGAAAACCAAGAAGGTGGACGGCGTGGTGCTGGACCTGCGCAACAACGGCGGCGGCTCGTTGAACGAAGCCATCGAGTTGACCGGCCTGTTCATCGACCGCGGCCCGGTGGTGCAGGTGCGTGAGTCCGGCGGCCGGATCTCGGTCAACAGCGACGAGGAACCCGGCGTGGCGTGGGACGGCCCGTTCGCGGTGCTGGTCAACCGCGGTTCGGCCTCGGCGTCGGAGATCTTCGCCGGCGCGATCCAGGACTACGGCCGCGGGCTGGTGATCGGCGAAACCACGTTCGGCAAGGGCACCGTGCAGAACCTGGTCGACCTGGACCGCTGGCCGGCCAACGAGGAAGAGCGCTTCGGCCAGGTCAAGCTGACCGTCGCCCAGTTCTTCCTGCCCGGCGGCAGCTCGACCCAGAACAAGGGCGTGGTGCCGGACATCAGCTTCCCGGCCTCGGTGGACGCCAGCGAATACGGCGAGAGCACCTACGACAACGCGCTGCCCTGGACCCGCATCGCCGCGGTGCCGCATGTGACGTACGGCAATTTCGCCCCGATGTTGCCGACGCTGGAACAGCTGCACAGCCGGCGCGTGGCGAACAACCTGGAGTTCCAGTGGTGGAGGGAGGACGTTGCCAGGTTCCGTGCCGAGACGGCGAAGACGTCGATCTCGTTGAACGAAACCGAGCGCCGGACCGAGCGGGACACGAACGAAGCGCGCCGCCAGAAGCGCCAGGAAACCCGCAAGGAGCTGGGTCTCGCGCTGGATCCGCTGGCCCTGGCCTCCGCCGACGATGGCCTGACCGCCAACGAACGCGACATCCGCCAGGACACCGCGCGCGAGAAGGCCGCCGAGGATCGGCCGGACCCGTTGCTGCAGGAATCCGCCGCGATCCTCGCCGACGCCGTGTACCTGCTCGACAACGACCGCAAGCTGTCGGCGGTCGTGTTGCCGGCTTCCACGCGGGCCGGGCACTGGGCTGACTGAAGCCCACGCGATAGCGACGCAGACTCACGGGCACCTTCGGGTGCCCGTGTTGTTTTGCGTGACGCGAATGCCAGATGTGCGGCTGTCTGCCTATCGAGCGGATGTCTTCAGCGGCCGTCGGGAAGCCGTTTGTGCGGTGGGTCGGTGGATCGTGGCAACGGCAACGGCAGCCAAGGGGCAACGACCAAGGGCAAGGTGTGCGATGAATGGCTTCGGGTGGGAGCGTCGCCCTGGGTGGGTATTGCTCCTCGGCTCGGTCGGCCCGCTCTGCGGTCCAGCCCGGCGCGGCACGCCGGGCGTTCGCACAGGCGCGCGGCAGTGCCGCGCAAGCCACCTGCGCTCACCCTTGGCCGGCTCGCCGCCGCGGACATCCATGTCCGCTCTACGCAATGCCCACCCAGGACGCCGCCCCGTCGCTTGGTTTTCATGGTGTCCAGTAGGAGCGGAGCAAAGCCGCGTGAGTCGCGACCTGACCACCGCTTCCAGCATCCGCAGATTCGCGACTGACGTCGCTGCTACGACGAGGCCGGCTCATCCACCGAAGCGACGAGACATCCGGCGGGAGGCGTGGTGTGGGGTTGTTGCGGAAAGCAGGCCATGGATGGCCTGCGGCCCCGAGTCAGGGCAGGACGCCCTGACCGAGGGGTGCAGCAATGCCCCGCACCGCGGCTCCCGCGCGCACCAATCATCAGCCCGTCAATTGCTGACGCTCCAAATTGGCGGCCAGCCGATGCAGCCAGCGCAACAGTCAATGCAGCCAGTCGAGCCCGGCCGCTACCGGCCCCGGTTGGCCCAGCGGCCATACAGATCGCAGCGACCGTCTCACGCCGCCCGCAACGCCTCGGTCACCGGCAACCTTGCCGCCCGCAATGCCGGAAACAGGCCACCGACCAGGCCGATGCCGAGCGCCCACTTCAGGCCGTTCCACAGCAGTTCGGGGGAGACCTTGAACTGGAACACGACCTGGCTGAAGTTGTTGCCCAGCGTCGACACCGTGTAGCCGTTGAAGACCAGCCACGCGAGTCCGGCGCCGAGCAGGCCGCCCAGCAACGCAAGCAGCATCGTCTCCAGCATCACCGCCACCACCACCGGCAGGCCGCGGAAGCCGAGCGCGCGCATGGTCGCGATCTCGCGCGCGCGACCGGCGACGGCGGCGAACATGGTGTTGAGCGCGCCGAACACTGCGCCGATCGCCATGATCGTCCCGATCACCGTGCCCAGCACCGTGATCAGCCTGGTCAGGCCCTCGGACTGCTTGGAGTAGTAGGCGCGGGTGGTTTCCACGTCGAGCTTGAGCCGCGGGTCGGCCGCGAGCGCGGCCTTGAGCTGGGTGAAACCGTCCTTGCCGGCGAGCTTCACGGTGACGGACTGGTAGGAGGAGCGGTTGTAGGCCGATCCGACCACCTCGGCATCGGCCCACAGTTCCGACTCGTGCGCATCGCCGCTGGCGAACAGGCCGACCACGCTCCATTGCTGGTTGCCGAGCTTGACCGACGAACCCACGTCGAGCCCGAGGAACTGCGCCTGCGCGCCCTTGCCGACCACCAGCTCGCGCAGCCCCGGCTGGAACTTGCGGCCTTCGACCAGCCGTACCTGCGGGCGCAGTTCCCACGCCTGCGCACCGACGCCGCGCAATTGCGCGTTGACGTCACTGCCGTCGCCCTTGCTGCGCATGTTGACGACCTGCGACAACTCCGGCGACACCAGCGGGCGGCCGTCGCTGCCGCGCGCAATACCGGGCAATGAGGAAATCAGCGGCACCTGGTCGCGGCTGATGATCGAGTTGGTTTCCGCCTGCGAGCCACCGCGCAGGATGATCGCCGCGTCGTCGCTGCCGGTCTGGTTGAGGGTGGCCTGGAAGCCTTCGCCCATTGCCAGCATCGCCACCAGCACCGCGACCACGCCGGCGATGCCGACCACGATCACCATCGATGCGCCCCAGCGCTGCGGCAGCCCGGCGATGCCGACGCCGGCGACCGCCAGCGTCTGCCGGCCGCGGCGGGTCAATCCCAGCCATGCGGCCAGCAGCACCACCAGCGCGACCACTCCCTGCCACGGCAGCTGGATCCATGCCACCAGCGCGGCCAGGATCGCCAGCACGATGCCGGCATTGAGCAGCCATCCCTTCAGGCGTTTCTTGAAGTGCTTCATCGGATTCTCCGCTCAGCGCCCGGCCAGGGCATCGACGATATTCAGCCGCATCGCGCGCAACGCCGGCAGCACGCCGACGACCACGCCGATGCCGACCATCAATGCCAACCCCACCAGCCAGGTGCCCGCCGGCACGGTGGGCAACTGGATCGTGCCGCCACTGAGGGAGCTCACCATCGGCATCAGCGCCGAGGCCAGGCCCAGCCCGAGCAGCCCGCCGAGCACGATCAACAGGATCGACTCGGCCAGCACCAGCCCCAGCACGCTGCGGTCGCTGAAACCGATCGTCTTCATCACCGCCAGTTCCGGGATGCGCTCGCGCACCGCCTGCGCCATCGTGTTGCCGGTCAGCAGCAGCAGAGTGAAGAACACCGCGCCCATGATCGCGCTGACGATCAGCCCGATGTCGGCGAACTGCTTGATGAAGGCCTGGTTGAACGCCTGCTCGGTCTGGGTCTTGGTCTCGTGGTCGGAGTTCTGCGACAGCGCATCGATCGCCAGCGCCACGCGCGAGGCCTGGTCGACATCGTCGAGCCGGACCATGAGCCAGCCGATCCGGCCGTGCATGTAGTCGTTGGCCTCGTCGAAGTACTTCCAGTGGAACATCAGCTGGTTCTCCTCGCCGGCGCGCTTGCGGTCCTCCATCTCGTAGATGCCGCGCAGGGTGAAGCTCCAGTCGTTGCTGCCGTTCTTCGGGAAGATCGTCGCCTGCAGCGGGATGGTGTCGCCGATTTTCCAGCCGAAACGCCTGGCCAGCGAAGCGCCGACGATTGCGCCGGTCTGGTCGGCCTGGAAGGCCTTCAGCTGTTCCGCCGGCACCCGGTATTCGGGGTACAACTGGAGGTAGTTCGGCGAGACGGCGAAGTTGGGGAAGAAGTTCTTCGGGTCCCGGTAGATGCCGCCGAACCAGTTCGCGAAGGCGACCTGTTTCACGCCGGGAACGGCTTCGATCTGCGCCACCAGGCGGTACGGCAACGGCTGGGTGATCGACAGCCGCGAGGACACCACCAGCCGGTCGGCGCCGGCGACACTGCCGCCGGAGCTGAAGGCCACCCGCACCGAATCGAGCATGCCGAACAGCAGGAAGGCCGCGACCACAGACAGCAGGGTGAGCAGGGTGCGCGTCTTGCTGCGAAACAACGCTGCCCAGATCAGGTGCAGGTATTTCATGGCGGCGCCCTCAGTGTTCCAGTGCCAGATCGCGGTCCTGATCATCACGGTCGACCAGGACGCCCTTGTCGAGGTGGATCGTGCGTTGCGCGTGGTCGGCCGCCTTGGGGTCGTGGGTGACCATCACGATGGTCTTGCCGTGGTCGCGGTTGAGCGACTGCAGCAACGCCAGGATCTCCTCGGCCGATTGCCGGTCCAGGTCGCCGGTGGGCTCGTCGCAGATCAGCAGGGTCGGGTCGGACACAATCGCGCGGGCGATCGCCACGCGCTGCTGCTGGCCGCCGGACAACTCGTTGGGGCGGTGCCTGGCGCGATCGGCCAGGCCGACCAGCTCCAGCGCGATCCCCGCGTTGCGCCTGCGCTGCGCCGCCGACAGCCGGGTCAGCAGCAGCGGCAGCTCGACGTTCTTCTGCGCCGTCAGCGTCGGCATCAGGTTGTAGAACTGGAACACGAAGCCGACGTGGTTGCTGCGCCACTGCGACAGCTGGCCGCCGCTCATCTGCTCGATGCGCTGGCCCTCGATCTCGATCTGCCCGTCACTGGGCGAGTCGAGCCCGCCGATCAGGTTCAGCAGGGTGGTCTTGCCCGAGCCGGACGGCCCCATCAACGCGACGAACTCGCCTTCGCCGATGTCCAGGTCGATGCCGTGCAGGACTTCGACCTTTTCCGGGCCGCGCTGGTAGGCCTTGGTGAGGTTGCGGATCGATACCAGTGACATGGGGCCGTCCTCGTTGGGATGGGGCGATGGATCGCCTGGTGGAATTGCCGGGAATGCTTGTCTGGACGACCTGTCCGGATGACCTGTCTGGATTGTTTGTCGGGATTACTTGTCCGGATTACTTGTCTGAATCCGTCTGCGTGGCCACGCGCACGCTGGCGCCGTCGGCCAGGGCCTGCGGTGGATCCAGCACCACCACGTCGCCGCCGCCCAGACCGCTGGTGACCTCGCGGTCATCGCCAAGGCTGCGGCCGAGATGGAGCACGCGCCGGCTGACCTTGCTTTCCTTCGCGGCGGGCGTGGCCACCACGAACGCGACCTGCTCGCCGTCGCGCGACACGATCGCCGCCGCGGGAGCCAGCACGCCGGGCTTGCCCTGGTCGGCGCCGCCGGCTGCTGCGGGCTCCAGGAAGCTCACCCGCACGCCCATGTCCGGCACGATGCGCGGGTCCTTCTGGTGCAGCGCCACGCGCACCTTGACCGTCGCCTTGCCGCGGTCGGCGGTGGGGATGATCGCGATCACCTCGCCGGGAATCCGCCAGTCCGGGTAGGCGTTGAGGATCGCCTCGACCGGCATCTTCGGGGTGACCCGGCCGATGTAGGACTCGCCGACGTCGACCTCGACCTCCAGCGAATCCATGTCCACGATCGTGCCGATGCCGGTGCGGGTGAAGCCGCCGCCGGCCGACAGCGGCGAGATCATCTCGCCGGGTTGCGCGGCCTTGGCGATCACCACCCCGGCGAACGGCGCGCGCACCACCGTGTTGTCGACGCCGTTGTCGGCGACGGCGAGCTGCTCGGCGGCGACCTCGGCCTGGCGCTTCGCGGTGAGCAGCTGTGAGCGCAGCGCGTCGCGTTCGGCGACCGCCTGGTCGTACTGGGCCTGCGACACCAGTTGCTGGCCGACCAGCGCGCCGAGGCGGGTGGCGTTCGCGTCCGCCTCGTGCAGCCGGGCCTGGGCGCCGCCGATCTGGCTGCGCGCCGCATTGAGCTGGGCGACGGCGAGTTCGCGCTGGGCGTTGGCGTCGACCGGATCGAGCGTCGCCATCACCTCGCCGGCCTCGACCCGCTGGCCTTCCTCGATCAGCACCTCGCGCACCTTGCCGGTGACCTTCGCCGACACCGTCGCCATCCGCCGCGCGACCACGTAGCCGGTGGCGTCGAGCACCGAGGCGCTGCCACCGTTGCCGCCGCCGATTGCGACCACCGGCGCGGTCTGCACCAGCGGCGCGTCGTCGCGGCCGAACAAGGCCCAACCGGCCAGCGCCAGCAACGCCACGGCGGCGGCGATGGCCACGGCAATCCAGAGTCCCCGCCGCGAAGGCGCCGGTGGCGGGGCGCTGCGGTCGATGCGAAGTTCCTTCAACAGGTCGGTTTGTGCAGTCATATGCAACCCAGGACGCAGGACAGCGCCGAGTGTGACGGCAGATTGGCGCGATCGCCAACCTGCTGGAAGTCCTTCGGGCCGGTGGGATTGAGTTTCCCGCCGTGTTCGCGGCGTACCGTGCTGGGGTGCCGGCCCGGGCTCAACCGGCCGCGGCGATCACTGCCTGCAACGCCTGCAGGTGGCGGTCGAGCGCCTTGCGGCCGGCTTTGGTCAGGCGATACCAGGTCACCGGCTTGCGCTCGACGAAGTCGCGGCGCAGCTCGATGCAGCCGGCTTCCTCGAGCTTGCGCAGTTGTGCGCCGAGGTTGCCGTCGGTCATCTCGAGCTGCTGTTTGAAGCGGGCGAAACTGATCTCGCCATGGCGCGCCAGCAGCACGCTGATCGCCAGCCGCGCGCGGTGTTCGAACACCGGGTCGAGGCCATCGAGCGCTTTCATGGGTGCACGGCCGGTTCGCGGGTCTTGCGGCTGGCGAGGCCGGCCCAGAGCAGCGACGCGCCGATCACCACGCCGGTGATGGTCCAGGTGTAGGGCGGCGCGAACAGCGACAACACCGCGAACGCGGCGAGCATCAGCAGGCCGCTCCATAGCAGCGGCCGCTCCAGGTGCACGCCGGCGAGCGCATAGACCAGGCCGGCGACCAGCAGGAAATTGCCGGCCATCAACTCGATCGGCGCGCCGCGCAGCACCGGCAGCCAGCAGACCAGGAAACCGATGCCGCCGACCAGCCAGTGGTAGCCGTGGCGACGGCCGAGTTCGCGATCGAGCGTGCCGCTGCGCTGATCCTCGCGCGCGCCCAGCCACCAGCTGGCGAGCCCGCCCCCGATGCCGAACACCAGCCAGAACAGCGGCGCGAGTTGCGGGGCGAAGTCGGGCAGGGCGAAGCCGACGACTATGATCGCGGCCCACAGGAAGTAGATCGCCGGGACGCCGCTGCAGCGGTCGCTGCGGCGCACCGCGCGGGCGACGTAGTCGAGGTCTTGCCGGAGGTGGTCGGTGCTGGTCATGGCGGGGCTCCGCGGAAGTGTGGTTCGCAAAGTACTCTAAAAAACAGAGTTGTCAACCGTGACAGGTCGGCTGGCGACAAACAGTCGCGGTCCCCGGGCGACAGGTGGGCTGTTGTCCGACTGGACTTCCTGCGGTCCTGGGTGTCGCGTGGGCGATCAACCCCCCGCGCGCGCCTGCAACATCGCGAACGCGGCTCGCAGGCCCTGCGCCTCGCCACCCGCCGGCCGGCCGGGACGATCGGTGTCGTTCCAGCTGTACACGTCCAGGTGCGCCCACTTCTGCCCGGCCGGAACGAAGCGCTCCAGGTACAGCGCGGCGTTGATGCTGCCGGCCATCTTCGACGGCCCGCTGTTGGCGATGTCCGCAATCGGGCTGCCCAGGTAACGCCAGTACGGCTGCCACAGCGGCATCCGCCACAGCGGGTCGCGCTGGGCGAGGCCGGCGGTGAGCCACGCGTCGGCGACGGTGTCGTCGTTGCTGTACAGCGCCGGCAGGTCGGGGCCGAGCGCGATCCGCGCCGCGCCGGTGAGGGTGGCGAAATCGAGCAGCAGCTCCGGCGATTGCTCGCCGGCGTAGGCCAGCGCGTCGCACAGCACCAGCCGGCCTTCGGCGTCGGTGTTGTCGATCTCCACGCTGATCCCGGCGCGGGTGGTGATCACCTCGCCGGGGCGGAAGGCGTCCGGGCCGATCGCGTTCTCCACCGCCGCCACCAGCAGGGTGATCCGCAGCGGCAGCTGGCGCGCCATCATCCATTCGGCCAGCGCGATCGCGTGCGCCGCGCCGCCCATGTCCTTCTTCATGTTGCGCATGCCGTCGGCACCCTTGACGTCCAGGCCACCGGTGTCGAAGCACACGCCCTTGCCGACCAGCGCGACGTGCGGATGCGCGTCATCGCCCCAGCGCAGCGCGATCAGCCGCGGCGCGCGATGGCTGGCGCGTCCCACCGCGTGGATGGTCGGGAAGTTCCGGGCCAGCAGGTCGTCGCCGCTGATCACCTCGATCTTCGCGCCATGGCGTTCCGCAATCTCGCAGGCGACCTGCTCCAGCTGGTCCGGGCCCATGTGCTCGGTCGGCGTGTTGACCAGGTCGCGCACGCGCACGCAGGCCGCCAGGGCGTCGCGCACCCCGGGGTTGTCGTCGACCACGAGCCGTGCCGGTGGGCGGGGCGGCTGCTTGTAGCGGTTGAACCGGTATGCGCCCAGACCCCAGCCCAGTTGCAGCGCGGCCAGTGTCGCGGTGTCCTGCGTATCGGCCAGCCGGAACGCGCGCGGCGGCAGCGCAAACGGTGCGTGGCCGTAGCTGTAGGGGTCGAGCGGATCGCCGATGCCGATCACCGCCGCGCTGGCCGCACCGTCGTTGCCCGGCAGCAGCAGGGCGGTGCCCGGCGCAGCGTCGAATGCCTGCGCATCCAGCCAGGTGCCCACCGCCGTCGGCTGGGTCGCGCGCCAGTCGGCCAGGTGTTCGCGGCTGACGACATGCAGCGGCAGGGCGTCGGCGTCGGCAGTGGCATCAGTGGTAAAGCCGGAGGGCAGGCTCATCGGGATATCGGCTCCAGGTGGTTCGCATCCAGCCAGTCGGCCAGCGCGGCGAGGGTGGGGAATTCAAGATCGGGACGGAGGCTGCGGCGTTCCCAGTCGCGGGTTTTTCCGGCGTCGTCGACGCGGTTGACCCAGCAGGTGCGCAGGCCCGCCTCGTGCGCGCCGATGACGTCCATGTGCGGATCGTCTCCCACGTGCAGCACCTGCGCGGGGGCGAGTCCGAGCCGGTCGCAGGCGGCGCGGAAGATGCTCGCTGCCGGCTTGGCGGCGCCGTGTTCGCGCGCGCCGAGCTGGAACGCGAACAGGTGCATCAGCCCGATGGTCTGCAGGCAGGCGTTGCCGTTGCTGAGCGCCGCCAGCGGTACCCGCGCGGCCAGCCGCTCCAGCGCCGGCACGCTGTCGGCGTAGTGCTCGACATCGCAGCGCGCGGCGAAATAGGCGTCATACGCGCTGCCGGTCAGGGCGACGTCCTCACCGGCCAGTGCGAGCATCCGCTCCAGCATCCACTGGCGCTGGGCGGTCATGTCGTGGGCCAGGCGCGGCCGTTCGGTGTTGGCCACTTCGCGCAGACGCTGGCGCTCGGCCAGCGGCCACATCGCCGCCGCGCGCGGGGCGTGTTCGGCCAGCCAGGCATCCAGCGCGGTCTCGGCGCGGACGATCGCCGGCGCGATCGGCCAGATCGTGTCGTCGAGATCGAGGGTGATGGCATGGACGGGAAAACTCACCCGGCCATTCTACCGCCGCGGCCAGCACGGGTTTTCCTTACTCCAGCAGCTTGGCCCAGCCCTCCAGTCCCTCGATCCGCGACAGCACGATCTTCACGCACACCAGCAACGGCACCGCCAGCAGCAGGCCGATGATCCCCCACAGCGAGCCGAACGCCATCAACGCGAGGATCAGCACCAGTGGCGACAGCCGCATCTGCCGGCCCAGCACGATGGGGGTGATGAGCTGGCCTTCCAGCGTGTGCAAAAACAGGTAGATGCCCGCCGGCAGCAGGGACATCCACAACTCATCGAAGGCGACGAAACCCATCAGCAACATGATGGCGATGCCGATCAGTGGGCCGACATAGGGTGCAAAGTTGAGCACGGCGGCCATCGTCCCCCACAACAGCGCCTCGGCCAGCGGCACCTCCAGCAGGACCAGTGCACCGGCCAGCGCCAACCCGACCAGCAGGTTGATCAGGCTGATGGTCAGCACGTAGCGGGAAATCTCGGTCTCGATCGACTGCATGATCTCGACGGTGACGCGCTTCTGCTGGCGGCTTGGCAGCAGCGACAGCGCGTTGCGCTGCAGGTTCTCGCCGTAGACCATGAAGAAAAACGTCAGCAGCACCACCGCCAACAACGAGGTAATCATCAGGGGCGTGGCGGTCAGGGACTTGTAGGGCTCGTTGGCCTCCGTGCGGACTACCTGCACCGGCTTGCCGTCGCCGGCCTCGGTGGCCCGGGCGATGTTGGCCGCGGCCTCGTTGGCTGCGTGCACCGGCTTGCTCATTTGGCGCAGCTTCGGTGCCAACTGTTTCAGTTCGCGCGGGACCTGACGGGCCCACTCGGATGCCGGCTGGACCAGTTGGGTGCCCAGCGCGACCGTGCCCACGAGGCCGCCGACCAGCACCAGGACGGCTCCCAGCGCACGCGGGACGTACAGCCTGCGCAGGCCGCGGATGATGGGGTTGCCGATCAAGGCGAAGAACATCGCCAGCAGGATCGGCAGGATCACGCCCTGTGCGGCCCACAGGGTGTAGCCGACGGCGAGTGTGGCGAGCACGATCAACGCGCTGGAGGCGCGCGGGCGCATGGGCGACAGGGGCGGCTCATCGGACGCGGCAGGCGGCGCGCCGGCCGCAGCGGCGCGCGTAGCATCGGCTGCCGCGGTGGGGTCCGGTGCCGGGGTATTCATGGCTCGCGGGTGCTGCCGGCCTGGCGGGCGGCGGCAGCGACCCGTTCCAGGTAGTCGTGGGCCAGCCGTTCGCCGGCGGCCATCGCAGCGTCGGTTGGCGCGGCCCGGTCCGTCATCACGCCGGCCACGGCGTCCACGTTCCGGGCCGAGTCGTCGGCCTCGTCCGCCGCCACGGCCGCGCGGGTACTGGCAAACACGCTGGTCAGCAAGGACACGATCCGCACCGCGCCGCCGCCGCGGGCAACCGCGCGCAACGGCTCCGCGCGGCCAATCAGGAAACCGCTGGCAAGTCCGGCAACGACGATCCGCCCCGGCGTCCAGGCGGCTTTCCACGATTGCGCGAGTTGGCGCAGGTCCGCGCCTATCCGGCGTTCGTGGGCCTCCAGTGCGTCCTCGGCTCGCGCGACCTTGGCGACAAGCGTGTCGAATCTCATGGCACTGGACTCCCCTGCAAGTGGGGCGTTCGGGCCCCGACGGTGTGTGTTTGCGGCGACCGCAACCGCGCTGGTCATGCGTGGCGACGGATGGTCTGGCTTACGGTGGCGCGGCGCCAGTGCGGGCGTCGCGATCGCTTCCCGATGGCCTTCCCGATGGCGGCGCATCCGGATCGTCCGGCGTTTTCCGGTCGCGTTCACGCGCCGATTCGGCCGAGGCCGGCGAGGGCATGAAGTCGGCCAGCTCGCCGATTCCCAGCCGCGCCAATTGGCGCCGCGTGGCCTGCAGGCGGGTGTGCTCGAAATACCGCACCGCCATCCAGCTGGCGAACGCGGTGACCAGCAGGCTCAGCATCGCCGGGATCAGCAAGGCGATCGTCCACGACAGGCCGACCGGGCCGTTGAGTACCACCACCAGCGCGCCCATCAGGAACAGCCAGGACGACGCGCCGCACGCGATCGCCAGCCCGCTCAAGGCCAGCGTGCGGCCCAGGGCGCTGCGTGCGAGCGACACGTCGGCCGCCACCAGCGAGCGCAACGCCTTGGCCGCGTCACCGGCCGCCGTCAGGCTGGCGCGGCCGGTCAGGCCGATCTGCCGCAGCGCTTCCAGCAGTTCGGGCTGAACGGGAGCACCGTCTGCGTCGGAGGCGCTGGCATCGGCGTCGCGGTCCGGTCCGGTTCCGCCCCGCCCATCCGGTGCCTGATCGCGTGCCGCGTCGCCCGGTGCGGTGGCGCGGGATGCCGTGTCGTCGCCGGAGTCGCCTGCTGTGCGGTCGCCCATCGTGCCGGCTTAGCGGTCGCTGCTGCGGGCGAGCTTGGCGATGATCCAGCCGGCGGCAAACGCGGCGCCGAAGGAGGCGATCGGTCGCTCGCGGATCAACTCGGCGGCACTGTCGATGAGCTCGCGGCCCTTGTCCATCAACTCGTCGGCCTGTTCGCGGGCGGCGGTTCCAGCGTGTCCGGCGGCGGCCATGCCGGCCAGCGCCGTATCGGCCAGGTCGGCCTTGAGGTTGGCGCGGCCCAGCTTGAGCTCGTCGCCGGCAGCGCCAGTGGCACCCTTGAGTGCATCGCCGGCATCGCGTGCGGCCTGTTTGAGATGGTCGCCGGCTTCACCGAGGTTGTTTTTCAGGGCCTGGGTGGCGGTGGTGTCGGTAGGGCTCATTCGGGTGTTCCTCGGGATGGGGGTGATATTGCGTCGTCGCGCGCCGTGTCACTGCATCGTCAGGATGCCCTGGCGGTTGCCGCGCACGATCTGCAGCACCAACTGTGCCGGAGTCGGCGTGAAGCCGGCGCGGAAGCCGCCCAGATCATCGAATCCGCCGGCGTTGGTGGCCACCACCAGATCGCCCTCGCGCAGGCCGTTGATGGCGGCGCGGCTGCCGTCGGCGACCGAGGCCACCAGCACGCCGGTTGCGCCGGACTGGCGCAGGCGTTCCGGCAGTTCGTTGAACACGGCCCCGTCCAGGCGCGGGTCCAGCTCCGCGCCGGCCAGGACGCGCGCCTGTTCGCGCAGCGTCGCGGTCATCTGCAGCAGCTTGCCGTCGCGCCGGACGCCCAGCGCCACCCGGCTGCCGATGGCCTGCAGCCCCTCGAAATTGCGCAGGCCGTCACGGCTGTCGATGCGCTCGCCATCGGCCGATACGATCACGTCGCCGGATTTCAGCCCCGCGAGCGCCGCCGCCGAGCCCGGGTACACCCGCGTCACCAGGGCGCCGCGCGGGTCGTCCAGCTTCAGCGCCTGGGCCAGGCGGGCATCCACGTCCTGCGCGTCCACCCCGAAAGTGCCGCGCCGGACTTCGCCGTGGGTCACCAGCTGGTCCATCACGTTGCGCGCCAGGTTGGCCGGAATCGCGAAACCCAGGCCGATGTTGCCGGCCATGCTGCCGCGCGGGTTGAAGCTGGCGGTATTGATGCCGACCAGCTCGCCGCGCAGGTTGACCAGCGCGCCGCCGGAGTTGCCGGGGTTGATGGAGGCGTCGGTCTGGATGAAGTTCTGGTAGCCCAGCCCGCGCAGGCCGCTGCGCCCGACCGCCGACACGATGCCCGACGTGACCGTCTGGCCGATGCCGAACGGGTTGCCGACCGCGACCACGAAGTCGCCGACCCGCAGCTCCCCCGAGTTGGCCAGCGGCACCTGCGCGAGTCCCTGCGCCGGGATCTTCATCACCGCCACGTCGGTGTCCGGATCGGAGCCGACGAATTCCGCCGCCAGCGTGCGGCCGTCGGCGAGCGTGACCGTGACTTCCTCCGCGCCCTCGATCACGTGGTGGTTGGTCAGCACCAGCCCGCGCGCCGCATCGACGATGACGCCGGAGCCGAGCGACTGCTCGATCCGCTCCTGCGGGATGTGCGGAAACATGCGCCGGAACATCGGGTCGTTCGCGAACGGGTTGTTGACCCGCACCCGCTGCTTGGCCTGCACGCTGACCACCGCCGGGGTGACCCCGGCCAGCATCGGCGCCAGCGAGGGCAGCGGCTGGCCATCAATGGCCGCGGGCAGGCCGCCGACCATCGGCATCGCCACCGAAATGGCCCCGTCGGCGGTCACGTCCTGCATACCGGCCGGCACCGCCGGCGACGCAGCGGCCGGCGCGTGCAGGCCGTCGATGACCACCCCTGCGACCAGCCCGCCGAAGCACGCTGCCAAAGCCAGCGCGGCAAGGGTGCGCAGCGGGGTTCCGGAGGGTCGGGGAAGGGTCGGCATCGTGCGCATACGGAGTTCCATGACGGTGTCGGCAACAAGAAGGGGAGTGTGGTTCAAGCGCGGTAAATCGTCGATGAAGTGGCCCTTGACGGCACATTTGCGGCGGCCTGTCACCGGTGTTCGATAGCGTGTTTCCGGGCGGTTTAACAGCGTTGACTTCGGCGGGGGCGGGGGGTAGTTTGATCTCCGTCACGAACACAACATGTTGTGGTGGGAAGCTGGAAACAACCTAGGAATTGGGGGTTTTTCAGGCTGTCCGCTACGGGCAGCCCTGCCGGAAACAAGCTTTTCCCGAGGTTTTGCGGGTGTCCGCAAGGACCCGCACTACCAACCACCATCGCGGCGAACCCTGCACACGATGCGAGCGCTCCACCGGCCATTTCCGGACATGGCGGCTCCCATGCGGCTCAGCCCGGTATCGGTCCACCGCAGCACGACAGCACTACCCCACAACCCGGGAGCCGGACCATCGCCCGGCCCCTATCGAGCAATCCGGCCGCGTCCATCGCGCGGCCATCACGAGGAGACAGGACAGGCATGAGTACGGTGCGCCTCGAGGCAGTGAACAATGGCAAGTCGAACATGGGCACGCTGATCAACGACGACGCGGTGGCCACGGACATCCCGATGCAACCGGCATCGCTGGATATCTGGGACAAGAAGTACCGGCTGGTCACCAAGGACGGCGTGCCGGTCGATGCCGACATCGACGCGACCTACCGCCGCGTGGCGAAAGCGCTGGCCGATTCGGAGCCGACGCCCGAGCTGCGCCAGTACTGGAACGAGCGCTTCGCCTGGGCGCTGCGCCGCGGTGCCATCCCCGCCGGCCGCATCACCTCCAACGCCGGCGCGCTGGAGCACAAGCCCGCCACCAGCACGATCAACTGCACCGTGTCGGGCACCATCGAGGACTCGATGGACGGCATCCTGCAGAAGGTCCACGAGGCCGGCCTGACGCTGAAGGCCGGCTGCGGCATCGGCTACGAGTTCAGCACCCTGCGTCCGCGCGGCGCGTTCGTCGCCGGTGCCGGCGCGTACACCTCCGGCCCGATGTCCTTCATGGATATCTACGACAAGATGTGCTTCACCGTGTCGTCCGCCGGCGGCCGCCGCGGCGCGCAGATGGGCACCTTCGACGTGTCGCATCCGGACGTGAAGGACTTCATCCGCGCCAAGCGCGAGGACGGCCGCCTGCGCCAGTTCAACCTGTCGCTGCTGATCACCGACGGCTTCATGCAGGCGGTCAAGGACGACGCCGACTGGCCGCTGGTGTTCCCGGTCAACCGCAAGGAAAAGAACGACGTCGACTTCGACGATCCGGCGCAGGTGGTCTGGCGCGACTGGCCGACCCACCGCAACTACATCGTCGGCGACGACGGCCTGGTCGCCTGCAAGGTCTACGGCCACATCCGGGCCCGCCACCTGTGGGACATGATCATGGTCTCGACGTACGACTACGCCGAGCCGGGCTTCATCCTGATCGACCGCGTCAACGAGATGAACAACAACTGGTGGTGCGAGAACATCCGCGCGACCAATCCCTGCGTGACCGCCGATACCTGGGTGCAGACCTCGGCCGGCCCGCGCCAGGTGGCGGAGCTGCTCGGCCGGCCATTCGAAGCGCGGGTGGATGGCGTCGATCATGCCACCACCGCGGAGGGCTTTTTCCATACCGCGACCAAGCCGGTGTTTGCCCTGCAGACCCGTGAGGGCCATCGCCTGCGCCTGACCGCCGATCACCGGGTGCGCCGGGTTTCGCGCCTGACCCGCTGGAGCGTGGATACCGAATGGTGTGCCGCCGGCGATCTGGTTGCCGGCGACCGGGTGCTGCTCAACGACCACCGCGACAACGCGCACTGGGCGGGCGATCTGGACCTCGAACAAGGCTATCTGCTCGGCCTGCTGGTCGGCGATGGCACGCTCAAGCACGAGGCCGCGGTGCTGTCGGTGTGGTCGGCTGTCGCGCAGGCCAACGGCCCGGCCGCGCAGGTCGGTACCGGCACGCTGGCCCTGATGCAGGAAGCGGAACGCTGCGCACGCACGTTGCCGCACCGCGCCGATTTCGCCGGCTGGTCGGCCGTGGCGGGACGCGGCGAATGGCGGCTGAAGTCGGCCGCGCTGCGCGATCTTGCCAACGACATGGGCATGACGGTCGGCGACAAGTCGATCACGCCGGCGCTGGAACGTGCCTCCAGCGAGGGTTATCGCGGTTTCCTGCGTGGGCTCTTTGATGCCGATGGCTCGGTGCAGGGCAGCCAGGAGAAAGGCATCTCGGTGCGTCTGGCCCAGTCCGACCTGCCGCGTCTGGAAGCCGCCCAACGGATGCTGCTGCGCCTGGGCGTGCCGTCAACGATCTACCGTGACCGTCGTCCGGCCGGCACGGCGCTGCTGCCCGACGGCCGCGGTGGCAGCGCCGGGTACGCCACCCGTGCCCAGCACGAACTCGTCATCAGTGGCGAGGCGCTGGCGCGCTATGCCGAATTGATCGGCTTCGCCGACACCGACAAGGCCGCTCGCCTGACCCGCGCACTGTCGGGCTACCGCCGCGCACTCAATCGCGCGCGCTTCGTGGCGACCGTCGACAGCGTGACCGCCGACGGCGTCGAGGACGTCTACGACGTGCAGGTGCCGGGCATCAACACGTTCGACGGCAACGGCATACACGCACACAACTGTGGCGAGCAGCCACTTCCCGCCTACGGCGCCTGCCTGCTGGGTTCGGTCAACCTGACCAAGTTCGTGCGCAATGCGTTCACCGACCAGGCCGAGTTCGACTGGGACGAGTACAAGGAAGTCGTGCGTGTGTTCACCCGCATGCTCGACAACGTGGTGGAGGTCAACGGCCTGCCGCTGGAGAAACAGCGCGAGGAGATCCTGCGCAAGCGGCGCCACGGCATGGGCTTCCTCGGCCTGGGCTCGACCGTGACCATGCTGAAGATGAAGTACGGCTCGGCCGAGTCCTGCGAGTTCACCGAGCGCGTCGCGCGTGAGATGGCCGTCGCCGGCTGGGAGATGGGCCTGGAACTGGCGAAGGAGAAGGGCCCTGCGCCGATCATGGATGAGACCTTCAAGGTCGATGCCGAGATGCTGCGCAAGCGCCCGGAAATGGTCGCCGACGGCTGGAAGATCGGCCAGGACGTGCCCGGCAAGGTGCTGCACGCGAAGTACTCGCGTTACATGCAGCGCGTGGCCGAAGTCGCGCCCGAACTGGTCGCCGAGCTGACCGAGGTCGGTGCGCGCTTCACCCACCACAGCTCGATCGCGCCGACCGGCACCATCTCGCTGTCGCTGGCCAACAACGCCTCCAACGGCATCGAGCCGTCGTTCGCGCACCACTACAGCCGCAACGTGATCCGCGAGGGCAAGAAGTCGAAGGAAAAGGTCGACGTGTTCTCGTTCGAACTGCTCGCCTACCGCGCACTGGTCAACCCCGCCGCGATGCCGTTCTCCGAGGAGGCCGCGACCCGCCTGCCGGACTACTTCATCGCCGCCGACGAGGTCAGCCCGAAGCAGCACGTCGACGTCCAGGCCGCCGCGCAGAAATGGGTCGACAGCTCGATCTCCAAGACCGCCAACGTCCCCACCGACTACCCGTACGAGGACTTCAAGGACATCTACACCTACGCCCACGCGCAGGGCCTGAAGGGCTGCACCACGTTCCGCTTCAACCCGGCCGCCTTCCAGGGTGTGCTGGTCAAGGAGGCCGACCTGGAAAACACCACCTACCGGTTCGAGCTGGAGGACGGCAGCGTGGTGGAGGCCAAGGGCAACCAGGAGATCGAATACGACGGCGAAATGCACACCGCCGCCAACCTGTTCGATGCCTTGAAGGAAGGGTATTACGGCAAGTTCTGACCGCCGCGGATTTCATCGCGTATTGCGCGCGTCTCGTGTATAGGATCGGCGGGCAACAAGGGGTTCACCGTGTTGCCAACCAGCCAACAAGACGCCCGTCAGGAGGGCACATGAGCAACGGTAATGGAGTGACGGCAATCCTCTCGCAGGCAGCCGACAGCGTCACCGAAACCGCCGGCAACCTCGGCACTGCGATGGTGTCCACCGCGGAGGAAACCGCAGCCAAGGTGCGTACCAGTGCCACCCGTGCCCGCAAGGCCGCCACCACCACCGTCGGCACCGCCAGGAAGAAGCTGGTGAAGGCCGGCAAAGAGGTAAGGAAGACGGTGGCCAAAACCACCGCCAGCGCGAAGAAGACGATTGAAAAAGCCGGTGCCGACGCACGCAGGAAGCTGGAAAAGGTCAGCGCCGAGGCCAAGAAGGAAGCGGCGAGCCTGAAGCGCAAGACCGCAGCCCGCAAGGCGACGCCCGGCAAGAAGGCGACCAAGGCCACGAAGACCGTCGCAAAGAAGGCTGCAGTGAAGAAGGCTGCAGTGAAGAAGGCTGCAGTGAAGAAGGCGGTGGTGAAAAAGGCTGCGGTCAAGAAGGCGACGGCAAAGAAGGTCGCGACGAAGAAGGTCGCGGCAAAGAAGGTCACCGGCAAGGCACCGGCTGCCAAAAAAACGGTAGCGAAAAAGACCGTCGCGAAAAAGCCGGCGGCCAGCAAGAAGGCCGTCGCCAAGGCACCGGCAAAGAAGCTCGCCTCCCCAGCCAGGGCAGCAAGCAAAACCACCAGCAAGACCGCAGCAAGCACGACCCGCGCGAAGAAAAAATAGGCCGTACCTCCCCTCTCCGACGGCGATGCCAAGTGCGTCCGTCGGCAGAGGGGTCCGGTGGCGGCGTTCCAGTCAAGAACCACCGCATCAGGAGTCTGGCCGATGGCCATGAAGATCGAACAGAAAATCAAGGGTTACAGCGTCGTCAGTGCCGAAGACAAGGCCCGCGAGGTCGCGAAGGCCGATGCCGCGCACGAAGCCGCCGACGCCCGGGCAGGCGACAACGTCATCCAGATGCACGAGAAGATCGAGCGTCCCGAGACCTTGATCGGCTCCACCTACAAGCTCAAGACCCCGCTGTTCGAGCACGCGCTGTACGTGACGATCAACGACATCGTCCTCAATGCCGGCAGCGAGCACGAGCAGCGCCGCCCGTTCGAGATCTTCATCAACTCCAAGAACATGGACCACTTCCAGTGGATCGTGGCGCTGACCCGCATCATGTCCGCCGTGTTCCGCAAGGGCGGCGACGTGACCTTCCTGGTCGACGAGATGAAGGCCGTGTTCGACCCCAAGGGCGGCTATTTCAAGGCCGGCGGCGTCTACATGCCCTCGTTGGTGGCCGAGCTGGGCAGCATCGTCGAGGAGCACCTGAAGTCGATCGGCCTGCTGCACGACCCGGAGATGAGCGATGCGCAGCGCGCCCTGATCGCCGAGAAACGCGCCGCCTATGCCGCGCGCGAGTCAAAAAAAAACCCTGAAATAAGCCAGCCGGCCCGATCCGTTGCCACCGATGACGTCGCCCCGCGCGACGAGCACAGCGGGCACCTGTTTCCCGAGCCGAAGATCGCCGACACCCCGCGCCGCGAGGATGTCGAAGTCACCGGCGACGGCGGCGTCGCGTTCCCGCCGTCGGCCGCGATGTGCCACAAGTGCAGCACCAAGGCGATCGTGATCATGGATGGCTGTGCGACCTGCCTGAACTGCGGTTACAGCAAGTGCGGGTGACCGCCTGATCGGCGGTGGCTGTGTTGGCGTCATGCAGGTGGTGCGATTTTTCCGTCCATGCCTGCATCGTCAACGGGGATGGATACCGTCGGCGCCGATGCCGACGGGCGGTTGGTGTGCGTCCCGCGACTCAGTGCCCAACCGCCCACAGCTCATGGCTGTCCACATGCACGCGTAGCCAGGCCTCGATTGCCTTGGCACGGGCGGTCGTCTCGGCCCATGCGATCTGGCGGTGGTTGCGTTCGGCGACCAGCCACTCGGCCAGGCTCAGCTCCCCCAGTTGCCAACCGCGGTTCAAGCGCTGGCTCGCGGCGGCACTGGCGTCGTAGGCGGACTTCAGGGCGCGCCATTGCGCCAGTGTCCCGGCGGCATCGTGTACCGCCAGTTCGCCGTCCTGGGTCACCTGCCGACGCATCGCCTCGGCTTGTGCGTGGGAGGCGGCGGCATCGGCATAGCCGGCGTCCATCAACGAGCGGCGATAGCGGCCGCTGATGGGCATGCTGAGGACCAGGCCAACCACCTGCTCGCTGCCATCGCGATCGCTCATCACCCGCAAGCCAAGGCTCGGGTCGGGGATACGGTCCGCGCGGGCACGGGCGGCCGTGGCGTCCTGGGCAGCCGCCAGGGCCTCCAGACCCCGGATCTCGTGGCTGCGCTGGATGATCAGGTTGATCCAGGTCTGGTCACTGCCTTCCAGTGGCACGGGGTCGGGCAGGGCCGGCGGCCGCAAGGGCAGGGGCAGCTGCGGGAACTGGATCTCGAAGGCACGGCGAGCCTTGTCCAGCGCTGTGGTGGCACCCAGGCGGTGGACTTCGGCCTGCGCGACCTCGACCTCCATCAGTTCCAGGTCCTTGAGCGCGGCCTCGCCCAGTTCCACCTGGCGCTTCACCGAGCGGTGTGCCCTGGTGACCGAGTCGTACTGCCGTCCCGCCTCATCGGCTGTGGCGGATGCTCCCAGCCACTGCATCCAGCGTTCCAGCAGGCTGCGCGCGGCTTGATGGCGAGCGTCATCGCGGTACATGTCGGCCGCGTCCACGACGGCCTCGCCGATCCGGCGATCCAGGGCTGCCTTGCCCGGCAGCCGGAAGCGCCGGCTGATCTGGGCTTCCCACTCGGCGTAGCGCCCGGTGTCGGATGGCTGGTCAACGCGGCGCCGCTGCTGGATCGCGCTCAGCTCGACCTCGTGACTGCCGACGGCGTAGGCACGGGCCTGCGCTCCCGCCGCATCGACTTCCGACGCGGCGGCGCGGACCTCGGGGCGGGCCTCGATCGCGCGCATCACGAGCTCGGGAGGAGGGAGGAATTCCTGGGCGGTTGCGGTGGCACAGGCCAGGGCGATCGCGATCGCCAGCCCCAGGCGCGGAAGAATGCTTCTTTTCATGCCAGGTGTCCTTCGTTCAGTACCGGCTCCAGCCACCAGCGCACCTGGCGCGAATGGATGCGTTCGCGCAACAGGTCGAGCACCGCGTCTCCGTGCTGTGCGTCCAGCACCATCCACAGCACCCTGCGCCTGACGTGGCCGAGCACGAGTTCGATGGTCGAGGCGCTTTCAAAGTCGCCGGTGTGGCCCTCCGCGTCGAACAGGGTGAAGCCGGGGCAGCGCGGCTCGGATATCAGCACCGCCGTGATGGCCGGCTCGAGTGCCGGTGGGAAAATCAGGGTAAGACGCAGCAGGGTGCTCATGCAGTTGCCGCCTTTGCAGCAGAAGGAGGTGTCTGGCCGAAGCGCTGATACAGGGCAGGCAACAGCAGCAGGGTCAGCGCGGTGGAGGTCACCAGTCCGCCGATCACCACGATTGCCAGAGGGCGCTGGATCTCCGACCCCGGACCGCTGGCCAGCAACAGCGGAACCAGTGCCAGTGCAGCGATGCTGGCGGTCATCAGCACCGGCCGCACACGACGCAGCGCGCCTTGGCGGACCACGTCTTCCATCGCCAGTCCGAGCTGATGCAACTGGTTGAACTGGGTGACGAGCACCAGCCCGTTGAGCACCGCGATGCCCATCAGGGCGATGAAGCCGACGGCGGCCGGTACGGACAGGTACTGTCCCGACAGCCACAGTGCAACCACGCCGCCGACCAATGCGAACGGTATGTTGCACAGGATCAATAGTGCCTGGCGGGCGGAGCCGAAGGTGGTGAACAGGACCACGAAGATCAGCCCCAGCGCCATCGGCACCACCAGCATGAGACGCGCGGCGGCACGCTGCTGGTTCTCGAACTGGCCGCCCCACGCCAGACGGTAACCGGTGGGCAGTATCACGGCCCTGTCGACGGCAGCACGCGCCTCATCGACGAAGCCGACCAGGTCGCGACCGTCGACGTTGGCCTGCACGAACGCGAACCGCGAGGCATTCTCGCGGCTGACGCTGACCGGGCCGCTGGTGGCGGAAATGCTTGCCAGGGAGACCAGCGGAACTTCGCCGCCGCCGGCACGGGCGATGCGCAACTGGCCGAACCGCTCGCGCGAATCGCGGATGTCCGTGTCGCCCCGCACGAGGATCGGGGTGCGCCGGGCCGGCTCGATCACCTCGCCGGCGGGAAGGCCTTCGATCTGGCCGCGCAGCTCATCCTGTACGTCGGCAACGGCCAGCCCGGCACGGCCAGCGGCCTGGGCATCGATGTCCACGCGCAGGTAGCCGGCGCCTTCGGTGGTCTGGGTCAGGACATCCCGCGCTCCGGGGACGCGTTCGATGGCTGCCGCCACCTGTTGCGCGAGCGCGCCAAGCGTGTGCAGGTCGGGGCCGAAGATCTTGATGGCCAGGTCGCCACGACTGCCCGTGAGCATTTCAGAGACACGCATCTCGATGGGCTGGGTGAACCCGTACTCGACACCCGGGAAGCGATCCAGGATCACGCGCAACTGGTCGGTCAACCAGGCTTTGTCCGGCTTGCGCCATTCGTTTTTCGGTTTGAGCTGCAGGAACATGTCGGACTCGTTCAACCCCATCGGATCCAGGCCCAGCTCGTCAGAGCCGACGCGGGAGACGATGTGCTCGACCTCGGGCACTTCGGCCAGGATGGCGGCTTCGATGGCGTTGTCGATTTCCACCGAGCGGTCCAGGGCGATGGATGGCGCCTTCTGCAACTGCACCAGCACATCACCCTCGTCCATGGTCGGCATGAAGCTCTTGCCGATTCCGAGGTAGGCCACCGCCCCGATCACCAAGGCGGCAATGGCGATGGTCAAGGCACGGTGCGGGTGCGCCAGGGTCGTGCGCAGCAGCGGCCGGTAGAGACGGTCGACCTGGCGCATCAGCCATGGCTCGTGGTGCCCACGCTCCTTGAGCAGCAGTGAACTGACTACCGGTACGAAGGTCAGCGCCAGCAGCAGGGAAGCTGCCAGGGCGAACACGATGGTCAACGCCACCGGGGCGAAAAGCTTTCCTTCCAGGCCTTGCAGGGTCAGCAGCGGCAGGAAGGTCAGGCAGATGATCAGGATGCCCGACGCGACCGGCGTGGCGACCTCGCGGGTCGCCAGGAAAACGCGGTGAAGGCGGGGCAGATGCGCATTTTCGGCGTTGGGGTCGAGATGGGTGACAGTGTTCTCGACCACGACCACCGCGGCGTCGACCAGGATGCCGACGGCAATCGCCAGTCCGCCCAGGCTCATCAGGTTGGCGCTCAATCCGGCCAGGCCCATCAGCAGGAAGGTATACAGCGCCGCCAGCGGCAGGATCAGCGCGACCACGGTGGCCGCGCGCAGTTCGCCGAGGAACAGCAACAACAGGATCACCACCAGCACGGTGGCTTCCAGCAGTGCGCTTTCCACCGTTCCCACGGCCCGGTCGATCAGCGCGCTGCGGTCATAGAACGGCACCACCTCGACACCCGGCGGCAGGTTCGGGGCGATCTCGTCCAGCCGCGCGCGGATGCCCTTGACCAGTACCGAAGCGTCCGCGCCACGCAATGCCACCACGATGCCCTGGACCGCCTCGCCCTGGCCATCGCGGGTGACCGCGCCATAGCGCGTGAGCGAGTCGATCCGGACCTGGGCGATGTCGCGGACGCGTACCGGCACCAGACCCGAGCGCACCACCACGTTGCCCAGGTCTTCAGCGTTGGCAATGGCTCCCTCGGCGCGGACGATCAGGGTTTCTTCACCGGCCTGCAGGCGGCCGGCACCGTCATTGCGGTTGTTGCGTTCGATGGCGGCCACCACGTCGGCCATGTGCAGATCGTTGGCAACGAGGCGGGTGCGGTCCGGGATGACGACGAAGGTCTTGGCGTGCCCGCCCAGCACGTTGACATCGGCCACGCCATGAATGGTCCGCAGTGCGGGGCGCAAGGTCCATTCCAGCAGGTTGCGGCGTTCCTGCAGGTCCAGGCCGCCACCCTCGATGGTGAACATGTACACGTCCGACAAGGGCGTGGAGATCGGCGCCAGGCCGCCCTCGACACCTGGGGGCAGCGATGGCGCGACGTTGGCGAACCGTTCCGCCACCTGCTGGCGGGCCCAGTAGATTTCGGTGCCCCCGCCGAAGTCCAGGGTGATGTCGGCGATCGCGAACTTGGCACTGGAGCGCAGCATGACGGCGTTCGGCACGCCGAGAAGCTCCATTTCCAGCGGGGTGATGACGCGGGCTTCCACCTCCTCGGGGGTCATGCCCGGTGCTTTCAGGATCAGCTTCACCTGGGTGGGGGAGATGTCCGGGTAGGCATCGATCGGCAGGTGCGCAAACGAGTACGCCCCGGCGACCGCCAGGGCCAGAACGCCCAGCAGGACCAGTGCGCGCTGGCGCAACGAGAATGAAATCAGCCGTGAGAGCATCGTCGGTTACTCCGCCACGGGCGCCAGGGTGCGCAGCGCGCTGGTGCCACGCACCACCACGCGCGCTCCGGCCTGCAATCCGGGGGCAAGCACGACGGTGTGGCTGTTGTCGCTGCCCAGTGCGTCGACGACGACGCCGCGGTAGCCCGTTTCCTCCTGGACGAACAGCAGCTGTCGATCGCCATGCGGCAACAGGGCCCGGGATGGAACGCGCAGGGCTTCCTGCGGCGCGGGCAGGCGGACCGACACCGCAAATTGCTGGCCCGCAACCAATGCGGTCGCATCGGTGCTGCGGGCGCGCACCCGCAGGCTCTGACTGGCGATGTCGGTCTGTGCACCGATGGCGACGATCCTGGCAACCGTGCCGTCAGGCAGATCCACCGCCAGCCCGGGACGAAGCTGCATGCCGGAGGAGAGCGGAGCGGTGAAGGTGATGTCCAGGTGGCTGGCATCGGCGATCACGAAGGCCGGAGACATGGCTTCCATCGACTGGCCGGGGACCACATTGCGGCGCAGGACCAGGCCATCCTGCGGAGCGGTCAGCTCATAGTCGCCGGAGGCGTCGGCGGGGATGGACACCTGCGACAACAGCCGGCGGGCGTGGTCGTGTGCGGCGTCGGCCGCGGTGGCTTGTGCGCGACTCCTTTCATGCCGGGAGGCGGGAATGATTCCATCGGCCACCAACTGGGCATCGCGATCGGCCTGGCGGCGTGCGGTTCCGGCTTCGCTGCTTGAGCGGATGAGTTCGGCGCGCGCGGCCAGCAACTCGCGACTGTGCAGGCGTAGCATCGGCTGCCCGCGTTTGACCGGTGTGCCTTCGTCCACCAGGACACGGGTGACGACTCCGGCGAACGGCACCGCGACATGGGTGCTGGCGTCCAGCGGCGGAGTCGCCTCGGCGGGCAACCCGGTCAGGGGAACCGATGTGGCTTGGGTGGAGGGCTCGACGGCGATGCCCAGACTCCGCTCTTGCTGGGCGGTGAGCTGCACCGACGCATCGGCGGCCGCGACGGGCGCAGCGACGGCCCGGGGCTGTGGCGGCACGGAAGGACGCAGCAGCACCCAGGCGAGGGCCGCAGCCAGCACCGCGCCGCCTAGGATGAGGCCGGTGCGTGCAGTGGCCCAGGCGGGTCTTGAAGGCATGTGTGAACGCTCGCAACGATGGGATTGTTTCCATCGTGGCGCACGAAGCTTTGGCCAAGCTTAGGCGGGCACCTGCATCAGAGCGCCGCCATCGGGCCAAGCCGCACCGTCAACCACCCGCCCTCGAGGCCGAACGTGAGTTCGGTCCCCAGGGCGCGGGCAGCGGCCTGCGCCAGCGCCAGGCCGAGTCCGGCGTGGTTCGCGGTTGCACCCTGATCGTCCTTGCGCCAGTAGCGGGTACCGAGGTACGCGAGGTCCTCGTCCGCGAGCAGCGGTGCCAGGTTGCGTATCCAGAGCATGTAGCCGCTATTGCCGGCATCGATGCCGCATTCGACGCGGCTGTCGGCAGGGGCGTACTCGACGGCGTTCTGCAGCAGGTTGGCGAGGATCCGCTCGAGGATGCCGACGTCGCTGTGCACCCAGGCTTCGGCAGGCAACGAGGCCAGCCGCGGCGGACCCTGGGGTCCCGGGGGCGGCAGGATGCAATTCACCTGCTGGCGCAGGAGCTGCACCAGGTCGACCGGGTCCCGCGCCAGTGTCTCCTGCCCGGATTCGTAGCGGGCCAGGGCGAGCAGGGTGTTGATGCCGCGTTCCATCCGGGCGGTCGCCGACAGTGTGGCGGTCAGGCCCGTGCGGCACGCATCCAGGTTGTCGGCGGCAAGGGCGTTCTCGGCGGCGGTCCGGATCTCGGCGACGGGAGTACGCAGTTCGTGGGCAGGGTTGCGTGACATCCGGCGCTCGCGTTGGGCTGCCGCATACAGGCGCTGCAGCGCCGCGTGCAGGGCGTCGGCATAGGGCGTCAGTTCGCGTGGCAGGCCATCGGCCAGTTCCGGTGGCGGCTCGCTCGGGTGCAGGGCGGCCAGTCGCGCACCACCGGCGACCAGGGGAGAAAACGCCCGCCGTACCAGGAGGATGGACAGCGTCACCATCACCGCGATACCACTGAGGAACACCGCCAGCAGCAGCAGGTGCAGGCGTTGCTCGATCTGATCCCAGGTCTCGCGCTCGGTGGCGACCACCAGCCAATGCGGGTCCTGCGCATCGGCACGCGGAACGCTGAGCACGATGGCGCGTCCGACATGGAGATCGGGCAGCTCGAGGTCGTAGAAGACCGGCGGATGCCACGTGCCGCCCGGCAGTGGAAGCACCTCTCCCCCACTGTTGGGCGAGCGCAGGATGGGGCGGTGACGGGCATCGTAAAGGGTGAAGAAGTCGGTATGCCCGGTCAGGTCGTACTCGGGCAGCAGGCGTGCGGTCTCCTCCGGCGTGCGGATCTGCAACTGCTCGCTCAGGGCACCCGCACGTGATGCAAGGAAGCGGTCCAGGCGCGCATACATCTCCTGGTCGATGTTGTGGTCCAGCATGGCGAAAAGGCCCGCCATCATCACGCCCATGACCAGGGTCAGTTGCCAGCCGAGGCGGCGACGGATCGACCAGGCGGGAGCGGGCTTACTCGAAGACATAGCCGAACCCGCGACGGGTCCTGATCAGGTCGCCGATGCCGGCCTGGGCCAGTTTGGTGCGCAGGGTGCTGACAATCACCTCGACGACCTTGTCAGATACGTGGCTGCCGCCGTCGTAGAGCCGGTCGAAGATCTGCGTGCGTGAGAACACCCGGCCCCGGTGGCGCAGCAACAGTTCCAGCAGGGCGAACTCCTTGGGGGTGAGTTCGAGGTTGCGACCTTGCCAGCGGGCCACGCGCGAGCGCGGGTCAAGCTCGAGCTCGCCGGCTGCAAGAATGGACGGAATGGCGTCGACCGGCCTGCGCGCCAGTGCCCGCAGCCGCGCCAGCATCTCGTCGAGTGCAAATGGCTTGATCAGGTAGTCGTCGGCCCCGGCATCCAGCGCCGCCACCCGATCCCCGACCTGGTCGCGCGCGGTCAGCATCAGCACGGCACCTTGCCAGCCCATCGCCCTGGCCTCCTTGAGCACCGACAGCCCATCGCGGCCGGGCAACATCCAGTCGAGCACCATCAGGTCGGGATCGTGGTCGCGCAGCCACGCCAGCGCCTGCTCGCCATCAGCGGCGTGGTCGCAGGCGTGGCCTTCCCGGACCAGCGCGTTGCGCAAGGCGTCGGCCAGCGTTTGTGAGTCTTCCACCAGCAAGATGCGCATGAGTCGAGGATATCAACCGGCTGGCCGGCCGGGCATTTCCGGGTTTCGGCCCGCCGAGTCTCAGTCCCTGACGTGGCGCCACACGTTGAGGCTGGGACACAGCAAACCGGCAAGAAAGAGCAGGCTCCTGCAGGCAACAGGGCAGGCACCTCGTGACCGGTCAGCTCCGACGCCAGGCCGAGCATGAACATGGGAAGTCCCAGGTTGTGCAGCCAGAAATGCGCTCATGGGATTTTCCCGTTGTGCATGCGCTTCAGGTAGGCGTTTCCACGAGCCAACCACTGAAGCGGGCCGACGCGTGAACAGGCGGGCCGGCGCAGCCGGTTCCGTTTGGCGGGATCGTCATGCGGTGTTGCCCGCGGGCCGGCAATCTGTGTCGGGATTTTTCCCGATCGGGCGAATGATCAGACGAATGCAGGTTGATACGACCCGCAAGGCCGGGAACGGCCACGGTGCCGGAATTCCCGCCTCGGCCGACAGGGGAAGGCCGGGCAATGCCGTACCTGCGGGCCCGGCGCTCGCCCGCTTCACGAGGCCTTGGTGCCGCCGGTGACAGCATGGCCTGACGCGTGATCCGCGCGGTGTCGGGGTTGGAAGCAATGAAGCATCGGCGTCGCCGGTCTGCCTGGAGGTCGGGTTTCCTGCGCAAGCGGGGGCGCGTGCAGGGCGCGGAGCCGGTGGCCGATGAAATGCCGTTGCGCGCACCGCTGTACGGCACCGAGCGGATGGAGCGGCATGGGCGGCACCTGGCGGGCCATCACGAGGTCAGCATGCGGCCGCATGCGGACTTGCTGCTGGAGCGGCTCAGCGACAACCAGCGGGTGCTGGACCTGGCCTGCGCGACGCTGACCGAGGCGGCGCAGGCGAACCGGCGGCTGACGCCGGCGGCGGATTGGCTGCTCGACAACATCTATCTGATCCAGGAGCAGATCGCGATCGCGCGGCGGCACTTGCCGCGGGGTTACAGCCGGGAGCTGCCGCGGCTGATCAACGGCGTTTCGGCGGGTCTGCCGCGGGTCTACGACATTGCGCTGAACGCGATTTCGCACGGCGACGGCCGCATCGATGCCGAAAGCCTCGGCCGCTTCGTGGCGGCCTACCAGACCGTCCGCCCGCTCCGGCTGGGCGAGTTGTGGGCGATCCCGATCATGCTGCGGCTGGCGCTGATCGAGAACCTGCGCCGGGTCAGCGTCGGCATCGTCGCCGGCCGCGAGGACTGCGATCTGGCCGACGCGTGGGCGGACCGGCTGACCGAAGTGGCCGAGTCGAACCCGAAGGACCTGGTGCTGGTGATCGCCGACATGGCGCGCTCGAACCCGCCGGTGGCGACCCCGTTCGTGGCCGAACTGGCGCGGCGGCTGCAGGGACAGAGCTCCGCGCTCGCACTGCCGCTGACCTGGGTGGAGCAATGGCTGGCCGAGAGCGGCCACACCATCGAGCAGATGGTGCAGGTGGAAGGCCAGCGCCAGGCCGCCGACCAGGTTTCGGTAAGCAACAGCATCGGCAGCCTGCGGTTCCTGTCGATGATGGATTGGCAGGAGTTCGTCGAGTCCAGCAGCGTGGTGGAAGCCTGCCTGCGCGAGGACCCCAACGGCACCTATTCGTTGATGGATTTCGCCACCCGCGACCGCTACCGCCACATGACCGAGCAGATCGCCCGGCGCGGCCGCCTGCAAGAGCTGGCAGTGGCGCAGATGGCGCTCGAGCTGGCACAGGCGGCCGCGGTGATGCACGGCGCGGACGACATCCGCGCGCATGTCGGCTACTACCTGGTCGATGCCGGCCGCGTTTCGCTGGAGCACGCGCTGTCCGCGCGCCCCACCGTCGACGCCTCGGTGCGCAGGACCGCGCGCCGGGTGCCGCTGCTGGCGTACACGGTGCCGATGGCGCTGATCGTCTTCTTCTTCACCCAGGGACTGGTGGTGGAGGCGGACCAATTCCTGCCGGGTGACGACTGGTTGTGGCCGGTGGGGCTGCTGGCGGTGATCGCCTTCAGCGAGCTCGGCGTGGCCTGCGTGAACTGGGGTGCGACCTTGCTGGCGACGCCGCGGACGTTGCCGCGCATGGACTACTCCGATGGCATCCCGGCGACGGCGCGCACGGTGGTGGCGGTGCCGACGATGTTCGGCAGTGTCGAGACGATACAGACGTTGATGGAGGCGCTGGAGGTGCGCTTCCTGGCCAATCGCGACCGCCACCTGCACTTCGTCCTGCTGAGCGATTTCTTCGATGCGCGGCAGGAGGTCCTGCCGCAGGACGGGGTGTTGCTGGCGGCGGCGCGGCAGGAGATCGAGGCGCTCAACGGGCGCTACGCGAACGGGCAGGGCGACATCTTCTTCCTGTTCCACCGGCCACGCGAATGGAACCCGCGCGAGCGGGTGTGGATGGGCCGCGAGCGCAAGCGCGGCAAGCTGTCGGCACTGAACGACTTCCTCCGCACCGGCGTGCGGGAGCCGTTCCTCAGCATCGTCGGCGATACCGCATCGCTGCAGGACGTGCGCTACGTCATCACCCTGGACACCGACACCAGGCTGCCGCGCGACGCCGGGCGCAAGCTGGTCGGCACCCTTGCGCATCCGCTGAACCGCGCCGGGTTCGATCCGAAGCGGGGCGTGGTGACGCGGGGCTACGGCATCCTGCAGCCGCGCGTGGGCATCAGCATGAGCGGCCAGGCGAGCTCGTGGTATGCGCGCCTGTATGGCAGCGAGCCGGGCATCGACCCGTACACGCGTGCGGTGTCGGACGTGTACCAGGACCTGTTCAGCGAAGGCTCGTTCGTCGGCAAGGGCATCTATGACATCGACGCGTTCGATGCCGCGCTCGACGAGCGCATCCCGCCCAACCGCGTGCTCAGCCACGACCTGCTGGAAGGCTGCTACGCCCGCGCGGGCGTGGTCAGCGACGTGCAGCTGTACGAGGACTATCCATCGCGTTACGCGGTGGACGTGAAGCGCCGCCACCGCTGGATCCGCGGCGACTGGCAGCTGCTGCCGTGGTTGCTGCCGTGGGTGCGGCGGGCGGACGGGCATTTCGAGCGCAATCCGCTGTCGATGCTGTCGCGCGGCAAGCTGGTCGACAACCTGCGGCGCAGCCTGGTGCCGGCTGCGACCACCGCGTTGCTGGTGCTGGGCTGGTGGCTGGCGCCCCAGCCGCTGGCGTGGACGCTGTGGGTGTTGTCGATCCTGCTGATCCCGCCGCTGCTGGCCTCGATGGTGGATTTCGTGCGCCGTCCGCCCGACCTGTCGCTGCGCGCGCACCTGCGCCATGCGCTGGCGATGACGCTGCGCAATTTCGTCCACGCGCCGTTGACCCTGGCCTGCCTGCCCTACGAGGCGGTGTTCAGCTTGGGCGCGATCGCGCGGACGTTGTGGCGGATGCTGTGGCGACGGCGCCTGCTGCAATGGAATCCGTCCAGCGAGGTGGAGCGCACGCTCGGCGACGGCGTGTGGGCATCGCTGCGCGGGATGTGGTCGGCACCGGTGTTCGCGCTGGTGGTCGGCATCGCGCTGGCGGTCGTGCGCCCGGCCGCGCTGGCGGTCGCGCTGCCGGTGCTGGCGTTGTGGTTCGTCTCGCCGTGGCTGATGTGGTGGCTGGGGCGTCCGCGCGTGGACGAGGTGGCGGCCCTGTCGCGCGACCAGATGCGGTTCCTGCGGCGCCTGGCGCGGCGGACGTGGGCGTACTTTGAAACCCACGTCACCCGCGACGACCACTGGCTGCCGCCGGACAACGTGCAGGAGCATCCGACCCTGATCGTGGCCCGCCGCACCTCGCCGACCAACATCGGCCTGTCCCTGCTGGCGGATCTGGCCGCCTGGGATTTCGGCTACGCGACGGTCGGCACGGTGATGGCGCGCTGCGGCAACACGCTGCGCACGATGGAGGCGCTGTCGCGCTACCGCGGTCATTTCTTCAACTGGTACGACACCCAGACCCTGCAGCCCCTGCCGCCGCATTACGTGTCCACGGTCGACAGCGGCAACCTCGCCGGCCACCTGCTGACGTTGCGGCAGGGCCTGCTGGCGCTGGCGGACGCGCCGCTGCTGCCGCCCGCGGCACTGCAGGGGCTGGCGGACACTCTGGACGTGTTGCGCGAGTCCGCCGGCGGGCTGCCGCCGGGTGAGGCGGTCACCGCCTTCCAGGCCGAACTCGATGCGGCGCTGGCGGATCCGCCGCACGATCCGGGCCGGGCGCTGGCGGTGTTCAGGCGCTTGCAGGCGCTGGCCCAGACCATCCACGAACACGTCGCCGGTGCGGATGCGGAAGAGACCGGCGAGATGGCGCACTGGGCGCGGGCGCTGCACGAACAGTGTGCAGCCGTGCACGAGGAACTGGTGTGGCTGGCGCCGTGGCTGGAGGATGCCACCGGGGCGGGCGATGCCCCGCTCAATGCGTCCAGCCCGCCGCACGACCTCACGCCGGGTGACATCACGCGGCCGGGCATCCCGACCCTGCGGCAGTTGGCCGCCGGCCCGGAGCCTGTCGCGGCCGAGCGCGCGCAGGAACGCATCGTCGAACTGGCCCGTCTGGCGCACGTCGCCGGCCAGTGCGCGCAGTTCGACTTCGGCTTCCTCTACGACCCGGCGCGGCGCCTGCTGGCGATCGGCTACAACGCCGAGGAGCACCGTTGCGACCAGGGGTTCTACGACCTGCTCGCATCGGAGGCGCGCCTGTGCACTTTCGTCACCATCGCCCAGGGGCAGTTGCCGCAGGAGACCTGGTTCGCGCTGGGCCGGCTGCTGACCGAGGTCGACGGCGAACCGACCCTGCTGTCGTGGAGCGGCTCGATGTTCGAGTACCTGATGCCGCAGCTGGTGATGCCCACTTACCGCGGCACGCTGCTCGACCAGACCGCGCGCAACAGCGTGCAGCGGCATATCGAGTACGGCCGCCAGCGCAATGTCCCGTGGGGCATGTCGGAGTCGGGCTACCAGTTGTTCGATGCGCGGATGAACTACCAGTACCGCGCGTTCGGCGTGCCCGGGCTGGGCCTGAAACGCGGACTCGCGCAGGATCTGGTGATCGCGCCGTACGCCAGCATGATGGCGCTGATGGTCGCCCCCGAGGCGGCCTGCGAGAACCTGCAGCGGCTGACGCGCAAGGGTTTCGGCGGCCGGTTCGGCCTGTACGAGGCAATCGATTACACCGCCGCGCGGCTGCCGCCCGGGCAGGAGCACGCGGTGATCCGCTCGTTCATGGTCCATCACCAGGGCATGGGCCTGCTGGCGCTGGCCTACCTGCTGTGCGACCAGCCGATGCAGAAGCGGTTCATGGCCGACCCCGAGTTCCAGGCCACCTCGTTGCTGTTGCAGGAGCGCATTCCTCGCACCGGGCTGCTGCACCCGCACGCGGCGGAAGTGGCCAGTGCCGGTCGACGCTCCGAGGCCAGCGAGATCGAGCTGCGGATCTTCCGCGACCCCGGCCTGCTGCGGCCCGCGGTGCAGATCCTCTCCAACGGCCGCTACCACGTGATGGTCAGCGGGGCCGGCGGCGGTTACAGCCGCACCAACGAGATGGCGGTGACGCGCTGGCGCGAGGACGGCACCCGCGACCACTGGGGCAGCTTCTGCTACCTGCGCGACCTGGACGACGGCGAGTTCTGGTCGGCCGCGTTCCAGCCCTGCCTGGTGCCGGTGGACGGCTACGAGGCGATCTTCTCGGACGCGAAGGCCGAGTACCGCGGGCGCAAGCGCGACTTCGACATGCACACCGAGATCGCGGTCTCGCCCGAGGACGACATCGAGCTGCGCCGCCTGCGCATCACCAACCGCTCCGGCGTGGCGCGCAGCGTCGAGATCACCAGCTATGCCGAGGTGGTGCTGGCCCCGGCGATCGCCGACGAACTGCACCCGGCCTTCAGCAACCTGTTCGTGCAGACCGAGCTGCTGCGCGACAAGCAGGCGATCATCTGCACCCGCCGTCCGCGCGGGCACGACGAGGTGTCGCCGTGGATGTTCCACCTGCTGGCGGTGCATGACGCGGACGTGGATGCGATCTCCTACGAGACCGACCGCGCGCGCTTCGTCGGCCGCGGCAACGACCTGCAACGGCCGCTGGCGATGACGGCCACCGCCGCGCTGTCCGACAGCGACGGCTCGGTGCTCGATCCCATCGTCGCGGTGCGTTGCCGGATCACCCTGGCACCGGGGCAGACGGCCAGCATCGACATGGTCACCGGCGTGGGCGTCTCGCACGAATCCTGCGCGGGGCTGATCGACAAGTACCGCGACCGCCGCCTGGCCGACCGCGTGTTCGACCTGGCATGGACGCACAGCCAGGTCGTGCGCAACCAGATCAATGCGACCCAGGCCGATGCCCAGCTGTACGAGCGCCTGGCCGGGCTGGTGCTGTATGCCAACCCCGCCCTGCGGGCCGACTCCACCGTGTTGCGGCAGAACCGGCGCGGCCAGTCGGGCCTGTGGGGGCAGGCGGTGTCCGGCGACCATCCGGTGGTACTGCTGCAGATCGCCGACGCCGCCAACATCGAGCTGGTGCGCCAGCTCGTGCAGGCGCACGCGTACTGGCGGCTGAAAGGGCTGGCGGTCGACCTGGTGATCTGGAACGAGGACCAGGCCGGCTACCGCCAGCAGTTGCAGGACCAGATCATGGGCCTGATCGCGGCCGGGGTGGAGGCCCACGTGATCGACCGGCCTGGCGGCATCTTCGTGCGCCCGACCCACCAGATATCGCAGGAAGACCGCATCCTCATGCAGGCGGTCGCGCGGGTGGTGCTCAGCGATGCGCACGGCAACCTGTACGAGCAGCTGGGCCGCCGTTCCCCGCCGCCGCCGGTGGTGCCGCTGCTGCTGCCGGCGCCAGTGCAGTACGAGCTGATGCCGCGTGAGGGCGAGGGCGAGGGCGAGGTTGAGGCAGCCGATGCAAGCGCGCCGCCGCACGACTCCTGGCCGTTCGATGCGGCCGGTCCGGAGCGTGTCCTCGGCAACGGCATCGGCGGCTTCTCGCCCGACGGCCGCGAGTACGTGATCGAGCTGGCGGACGGACAGACCACGCCGGCGCCGTGGTCGAACGTGCTGGCGAACGCGGAGTTCGGCTGCGTGGTGAGCGAGAGCTCGCCGGGCTACACCTGGGGCGAGAACGCGCACGAGTTCCGCCTGACGCCGTGGCACAACGACCCGGTCAGCGACACGGCGGGCGAGGCGTTCTACCTGCGCGACGAGGACACCGGCCACCTGTGGTCGCCGATGGCGCTGCCCCGCCGCGGCACCGGCAGCTACCGCACCCGCCACGGCTTCGGCTACAGCGTCTACGAGCATGTCGAGGACGGCATCGCCAGCGAGCTGTGGATCTACGTGGGCCTGCAGGACGCGGTGAAGTACAGCGTGCTCAAGCTGGCCAACCGCTCCGGTCGCCCGCGCCGACTGAGCGCCACCGGCTACGTGGAATGGATCCTCGGCGACCTGCAGGCCCGGACCCGGATGCACGTGGTCACCGAGGTCGATGGCGACAGCGGCGTGCTGACCGCGCGCAATGCCTACAACACCGAGTTCGAGGGCCGGGTCGCGTTCTTCGACACCGATGCCCGCGAGCGCAGCATCACCTGCGACCGGGTCGACTTCATCGGCCGCAACGGCAGCCTGCGACACCCCGCCGGGTTGTTGCGCGAGCACCTGTCGGGGCAGCTCGGCCCGGGTCTGGACCCGTGCGCGGCGATCCAGGTGACGCTGGATCTGGATGTCGGGCAAACCACCGAAACCGTGTTCCGGCTCGGCATGGGCCGCGACTGGGGCGAGGCGGTGTCGCTGGCGCGCGCCTGCCGCGGCGTCGACGCGGCCCACGACGCGCTGGACGCGGTGCGCATGCACTGGTCGCGCACCTTGGGCACGATCAAGGTGGAAACCCCGGAGCCCGCCTTCGACGTGCTGGCGAACGGCTGGCTGATGTACCAGACGATCGCCTGCCGCTTCATGGCGCGCAGCGGCTATTACCAGTCCGGCGGCGCGTACGGCTTCCGCGACCAGCTGCAGGACTCGATGGCGATGGTGCACGCCGAGCCGGCGCTGGTACGCGGCCATCTGCTGCTCAGCGCCGCGCACCAGTTCCCCGAGGGCGACGTGCTGCACTGGTGGCACCCGCCGCTGGATCGCGGCGTGCGCACGCGCTGCTCGGACGATTACCTGTGGCTGCCGCTGGCGACCTGCCGCTACGTCGAAGCCACCGGCGATGCCGGCGTGCTCGATGAGCTGGTGGCCTACATCGAGGGCCGGCCGGTCGGCCCGGACGAGGAGTCCTACTACGACCTGCCGATGCGCTCGATGCTGCGCCAGAGCCTGTACCAGCACTGCGTGCGCTCGCTCAAGCGCGGGCTGGAGCTGGTCGGCGAACGCGGGCTGCCGCTGATCGCCACCGGCGACTGGAACGACGGCATGAACCGGGTCGGCGAGCGCGGCAAGGGCGAAAGCGTCTGGCTCGGGTTCTTCCTGTACGAGGTGCTGAGCCGCTTCAGCGCGGTGGCGCGCCGGCACCGCGACGAGGCGTTCGCCGAGCATTGCCTGGAGGCGGCCGAACAGTTGCGGCAGAACCTCGAGCAGCACGCCTGGGACGGCGACTGGTACCGGCGCGCGTGGTTCGACAACGGCGCGCCGCTGGGTTCCAGCCGCAGCGACGAATGCCGGATCGACTCGATCTCGCAGAGCTGGGCGGTGCTGTCCGGCGCCGGCGACCCGGCCCGCACGCGGCAGGCGATGGCATCGCTGGACCGCTACCTGGTGCGCCGCGATGCCGGCCTGATCCAGTTGCTGGACCCGCCGTTCGACAAGACCCCGCAGGACCCCGGCTACATCCGCGGCTACGTGCCCGGCGTGCGCGAGAACGGCGGCCAGTACACCCATTCCGCGGTCTGGGCGACGATGGCGTTCGCGCAGATGGGCGACACCGCCCGCGCGTGGGAACTGATGCGGATGATCAGTCCGGTCAGCCACGGCGGCAGCGCCGAGGGCATGGCGGTCTACAAGGTCGAGCCCTACGTCATGGCCGCCGACGTGTACGCGGTCGCGCCGCATGTCGGACGCGGCGGCTGGACCTGGTACACCGGCTCGTCGGGCTGGATGTACCGGCTGATGGTCGAATCGCTGCTGGGCGTGCGGCGCGAGGCCGACCGCCTGCACATCACCCCGCTGTTGCCGGCGGAGTGGCCGGAGTTCCGCCTGCGCTACCGCTACCGCGACACCGAGTACGCGATCCACGTGCAGCACGCGAGCGGGGACCAGCCCTCCCGCCTGCAACTCGATGGCGAGCCGCAGGCGGGGTTGAGCATCGACCTGCAGGACGACCGCATCGCCCATGCGGTGGAGGTGTGGGTGGGCACGGAACGTCGGGACAACCGGGCGCAGGGCGTGGGATGAAGGCCGCCGACGGGAACACACCCTCCTGACGATGCCGGCATGATGGGGCTCGCCTCACCACGTCAGGGTTGAACCGGCGATTCGGGAACTGCAGCGTCACGGTGCCCGGCCAGCCGCCATCGGCGCACGCGAAAAAGCCGCCGGTATCCATCGGCGGCCGGGTGACCGGCGGTATCGATCGCCGGTTTGCCTTACGGTATGCGGTTCCCAACGAATGCCGGGCATGCATGAAACGTCTTTCTGGTGTCGTCGCCATATTGATGCTGGTCCTCATCGCCGGTTGCACCAGCACGCCGGTCCGCAATCCACTCGCGCAGTGGCACGGCTCGCCGAATCACGAGCCGCGGCGCGCACGGATCATCGTGCTGCACCACACCGCGATGGACAGCGCCGAAGGCGCGCTGCGGACCCTGCAGACGCGCAACGCCGGAGGGCCGGTGAGCTCGCATTACCTGATCGGTGATGACGGCCGCCGCTACCAGCTGGTGGCCGACGACGCGCGCGCCTGGCACGCGGGCAGCAGCCGCTGGTCGGGTATCGGCGACCTCAATTCGTATTCGATCGGCATCGAGCTGGACAACGACGGCCGCGAGCCGTTCAGCGAGCCGCAGATCCAGTCGCTGCTGGTGCTGCTGGCCGACCTGACCGGGCGACTGGGCATCCAGCCGCATCTGGTGGTGGGCCATGGCGATGTCGCGCCCACGCTCAAGGACGATCCCAGCGTGTGGTTCCCGTGGCAGCGCCTCGCCCAGGCCGGTTTCGGGCTGTGGCCGCGCGAGGTGCTTGGTACACCACCGGTCGGCTTCGATCCGTGGCTGGCACTGCGCGTGGTGGGCTACGACCTGCGGGATCCGGAAGCCGCGCTGGTGGCGTTCCACCGGCATTTCCGCGGCAACGAGGCGCGCACCTGGCAACCGGGCGATGCCGAGATCCTGCACGACCTGCAATTGCAGTTGATGGACATGCCGGCGGTGCCGGGGCCCTGACCGCCTTGGCGGGCCGCGCAACGCGATGCTGCCACGCAGCAACGGCAGGCCCATGACGGCGGATCAAGCGGCGGATAAACAGGCGCGTCGGTGAAGGCTTCGTAATGCGGTCGTGAGGGTCGCGTCAATCGCGGTCCTGCTTATCGCCGGTACAGCGCGGCGGAGGAAAGTGGTGCCGTGTCACGGGGATCCGCCACCACCAGCAGGAGCCTGTCGATGAACTCACAACCTCTATCGCGCCACCACCCCGCGCCGATCCGCGTCCTCCCTGTGCTTGCGGCAACCCTAGGGTTGATGGCTGTCACCGGCGTGGCCTGGTCCGCGCCGCCGGCCGCGGCCGCAACGGCGGCCCAGGACCGGACCAGCCGGCAGCTCGAGGTCATGGAACAGGAAGTGTCGCCGCCGCCGGTGAACCCGACCGACATCGATCGCGACAACCCGGACAACCCGTGGAGTGCACTGGACACCGATGGCGATGGCCGCATCAGCCGTGAGGAGGGCGATGTCGATCCTGATTTTTCCGCCAACTTCGACATGGTGGATACCGATCGGGACGGCTACATCAATCGCACCGAAATGGACGCGCGCGACGCGGTCGAGGACACCCCGGAGCCGGAAGAACAGGACGAGTACTGATCCGCGGCTGACACAGACAGCCGCTGCAGACAGCCGCCTCTGTATCAGAGCAGGTGCATCCGCCCCGGATCGGGACCCAGCGCAGCGCTCCGCGTTCAGTCGGCCTTGCGGCGGAACCGGTACAGCCCGGCGCCGACCAGCAGCGCGATCGCGCCGGCGACCAGGTTTGCCCTGCTCGCGCTCGCCAGCAGGGCCAGCGACATCAGCGTCGCGACCACCGGAATGAGCGGCCCGCCGGGCAGTCGCAGCGCCTGCGGCCGGTCGCCGTAGCGCTTGCGCAGCACCAGCACCGACATCGAGGTGCCGATGTAGGTCGACAGCCGCGCGACCATCGACAGCAGGGCCAGTTGCACGAACGAGCCGGTCAGCGCCAGCGCCAGCGAGATTGCTCCGAGCACGATGATCGCCACCGCCGGGGTGTGGAAACGGGGGTGGATGGCGGCCAGTGAGCGCGGCCCGTATCCGTCCACCGCCAGCGCATGCAGGTAGCGCGGGCCGAGCATGATCGTGTTGCTGTTGGTGCCCAGGATCGACACGGTCGCACCGACCGTCAGGATCAGCGCGAGGGTCGGCCCGCCAAAGCGCGCCGCCGCATCGGCCAGCGGCGTGGTGGACTGCGCCAGCCCCGGCAAGGTGCCCAGCGCGACCCATTGCACTGCGGCGTAGATCGCCGTCACCACGACGATCATCGTCACCAGCGCGAACGGAATGTCGCGACGCGGGTTGCGGTATTCGCCCGCCGCGGCGGGCAGGTTCTCGAAGCCGGCGTAGGCGAACAGCAGCAGCAACGCGGCCTGGCCGAGGTCGCCCAGCGGGATCGCGCCCAGTTCGTCCAGGCGGATCGGCGGCATCGCGCGCGCCGGATCGACGAAGAACGCGCCGACCGCGATGAACATCGCCAGCGGCACCAGCTTCGCGATCGCCAGGCCGACGCCGGTGCGTGCGGCCGCGCGCACCCCGACCACGTTGATCCAGGTCAGCGCGACCAGCGAGCCGACCACGATCGCGATGCGGGTCAAGCCGGTGGCCGCCGCGGGCCAGAAGTGGGTCACCGCCTCGGCCAGCCCGTTGCTCAGTGCCGCCGCGCTGGCGACCCGGGTCAGCGACAGCATCCAGCCGACCTCGAAGCCGATGAACGGGCCGAACGCTTCGCGCGCATACAGATAGCCGCCGCCGGGCTGGTCGAAATAACTCGCGGCCTGGGCGTAGCACAGCACCAGCAGGCTGACCGCCACGCCCGCCAGCACGATCGCCCACAGGCTGGCGGGGCCCAGCAGCACGGCCGCCGCTGCCGGCAACAGGTAGATGCCGCTGCCGACCACGTCGTTGATCGACAGGCCGACCAGTTGCCAGCGACCCACCGCCCGCACCAGCTGGCCGGAACCGGCCGGCGAGGGCGGGTGCGCGACGACGTCGACGGGAGGCGGCGAGGTGGGCTGGCTCAAGGGCGTTCCGGCGTGATGGAGACTGCCCGGAGGTTAACGCGTCAGGCGGCCGGCGGTGCGAGACGGAGCAACCGGCCCTTGGGGCCGTCCTCCAGCAGATAGATGTCGCCATCCGGGCCCTGTTCGACCTCGCGGATGCGCGCGCCCATGTCGAACCGTTCGGCCTCGTGCGCGCCCTGGTCATCGAACACGACCCGCACCAGCGCATTCGACGACAGGCCGGAGATCAGCGCATCGCCCTGCCAGGCGGGGAACTTGTCGCCGGAGTAGAAAATCATGTCGCTGGGAGAGATCACCGGCGTCCAGCTGATCGCCGGTGCGCTGAACTGCGGCTGGGTGTCGTGGTCCGGGATCGGGCGGCCGTCGTAGTGATCGCCGTTGGAGACGATCGGGTAGCCGTAGTTGGCGCCGCGCTCGATCCGGTTCAGTTCATCGCCGCCCTTCGGGCCCATTTCCACTTCCCACAGCTCGCCCTTGGCGTTGAAGGCGATGCCCAGCGGATTGCGGTGGCCGAGCGACCACACCTGCGCCGCCACGCCGCCCTGGTCGGCGAACGGGTTGTCGGCCGGCACGCTGCCGTCCGCGTTGAGGCGGACGATCTTGCCCAGGTTGGACTGCATGTCCTGCGCCGGATCGAATTTCTGCCGCTCGCCCGAGCTGATCCACAGATGGCCGTCAGGGCCGAACGCGATGCGGTGGCCGAAATGGCCGCGCCCCTGCACCTTGGGCACCTGTCGCCAGAGCACCTTCAGATCAGCGAGCCGGGCGCCGCCCTGGTTGTCGACGACCAGTTTCGCGCGCGCGACCGCCGCGCCGCGGGTATCGTGATCGCCGGCTTCGGCATAGCTCAGATAAACCAGTTTGTTGCGTGCGAAATCCGGATGCGCGACCACATCGCCCAGTCCGCCCTGGCCGCCGGCATCGACCTCGGGCACGCCGCTCACATCGATGGATTTGCCACCCGGTTCGAGCAGCTTGAGCGTGCCGTTCATCTCGGTCACCAGCAGCCGCCCGTCACCCGGCAGGAAGGCCATCGCCCAGGGCTTGTCGAAGCGCGCGAGCTCGCTCACCACGAACGGCCGGCCATCGGTCACGGCGGCGCCGGCGGTAAGGTCGGCGGCCTGGGAGTCGGCAGGCGCGCTGCTGCCGTTGCCGGGGCTGCAGGCGGAAAGCAGGGCCACCGCGATGGTGGTCAGCAGGCGAGCATGCATGGGAATCCTCAGATGACGGTGGCGGCCTCGAACGGTAACGCCTTCGCGCCGGCACTGACAATGTAAGGCTCGGCGGAGGTCAGCAGTTCCTTCGGCGCGTCGATCACGACCAGGATGTTGCCGGCCTCGATTTCATCGTGGAACTTGCGTCGCACCGGGTCGGGCATCGTGGAGCCGACCAGCGCCGAGCTCAGGCTGCCGATCGCCGCGCCGGCGAGCGTTGCCGCAGCGACGCCGATCATCGTCATGCCCAGCGGCGGGATGGCGACCAGCACCAGCCCGGCCAGCAGGCCGGCGCCCGCGCCGTAGCCGGCACCGCGCCCGGCGGCGGGCAGCAGGTCGGTGTCGGCTTCCTTGCGATCGTCGGGGATCGATTCGATCTCGATGTCCGAACGCGCCACCAGCAATACGTTCCGGTCAGGAATGCCGGCGCCGATCGCGGCGTTCATCGCCGCCACGGCGGTAGGCAGGTCGGGTGTGCTGAATACATGTCGCAGCTTCATGGCTCACTCCCTTGGCAGGCGATGTGCATTGGAGGACAAGTGCGGTTGCGTGGCCTGCAAGCGTGGGTGGGATGCGGCCGCAAGCTTTGCGCCGGTGGGGTTACTCATGCGTGATGAGGCATACGCTGTCGCCGGGCCGATCTTCCGGCCTCCACCTGCACCCGGACCCCGGAGCCTTCCATGCTGCCCAGCATCCCCATCCACTGTCCGTGCTGCGGTGAGCCGATCGACCTGCTGGTCGATGACTCGATCGAGCAGCAGGACTACACCGAGGACTGCCCGGTGTGCTGCCGTCCCATCCGGGTGAGCGTCGTCATCATCGATGGCAGGCCGCAGGTGAGCGCGTCAGCCGAAAATGGTTGATGGCGGTTCCATGACCGTCTGTGCAGCCCGTGCAGGCATACTGCGGCGATGAAAAAAATCCGCATGATCGGCTTCGACGCCGATGACACCCTGTGGCGCAGCCAGGACTATTTCGACGCGGCCCAGAAGGAGTTCGAACGCATTCTCGGGGCCTGGGTCGATCTGGACGAAACCGCCCTGCAGGAGCGCCTGTACCAGGTCGAATCCGGCAACATCGGCATCTTCGGCTACGGCGTGAAAGGCATGGTGCTGTCGATGCTGGAGGCCGCGGTCGAGCTGACCGATGCGCGCATCAGCGCGGCCGACCTGCACCGCATCGTCGGCCTGGGCAAGGAACTGCTGCGGCATCCGGTGGAACTGCTGCCGGGCATCCGCGAGGCGGTGGAAGCGGTTGCACGCGATCACGCGATCGTGATGATCACCAAGGGCGACCTGTTCCACCAGGAGGCCAAGGTGCGCCAATGCGGCATGGCCGGGCTGTTCCGGCGGATCGAGATCGTCAGCGAGAAGGACACCGCCACCTACGCGCGGCTGCTGGCCGAGTTCGACCTGCAACCGGAGAGCTTCGTGATGATCGGCAACTCCGTGCGCTCCGATATCGTCCCGGTGCTGGAGCTCGGTGGCTGGGGCATCCACGTGCCCTACCACACCACCTGGGCGCACGAGTCCGCCGCGCGGGTCGATGCGGCGGATGCGTCGCGCTTCCGCCAGGTCGATTCCGCCGCGGCCCTGCCGACCGCCGTGGCCGAACTGGTAGCGGTCGCCGAAGCCGTTGCGTGACGCCACCGGCGCGCCATGGTGGCGTCTGTGGCCATCCACAACGCCCGCTTAGCGTGAGTGGCCCGTGAAAGAAATGTTGGAGGTTTGTTCAGCCGGCTGCGGGCATGGTCGTTTACAGAGCTGGCGTCGCCGGCGAACCAAAGGAGTAGTCCCCATGTCGATCGTGTCCCGTTGGCTGGCTCCCCTCATCCTTGCCGCCGGTTTCGGCGTGATCGCGCTGGCGCCGGCACCCGCTCAGGCCCAGAGCAGCAATGACCTGATCCGCGTGCTGGTCGATGTCGCCGACGTGATCTACCACAGCGGCCAGCCGTATTACCGCAACGGCAATTACGGCTACAACGACCGGCTGATCGTGGTGCGCGACCCGCGCGGCCAGCCCCGTTACTACCGCAACGTGCCGCGCAGTCATTACGTCAATGTCTATCGTCCCGCGCCGCCTATCTACCGCGGCAACGCCTATAGGCATGGCCATGACGTGAAGTGCAACAAGCACGGCAAGTGCAAGTCGAAGGTGAGCTATTACGATCCGCGCCATGACCGTGACCGCAACCACTGGCGTGACCGCGACCATCGCTACGGCGGCCGTCGCTGAACTTTCCACCGCTGATTCCCCGGCATCGCGATGCGATGCAGGAAACCAACGACGGCATCGCACCTGCGGTGCCGTCGTCATTTGCGCGCTGCGTCATGGCGCATGCCAGGCGATCGGGTAGCCTCCAGATCGCCACCTCGCCCGCCCTTGCGTGCTCCATCCACCAGCGAGATCCGCCATGAACCTGTCGTCGCGCCATGCCTCCCCGCTGTTTGCCATCGTGGCCGCCGCCGCGCTGATGGTCGTCGCCATGCCGGCCAGCGCCGCCGGATCGGTCGACTGCAAACTCACCTTCAACCTCTCAGGCTGGTCGGTGTTCTACAAGACCGGGTCGGGCAGCGGCACGGTGCGTTGCGACAACGGCCAGAGCATGGCGGTCAGGATCCGCACAAAGGGCGGCGGACTGACGTTCGGCAAGACCCGTATCGATAACGGCCGCGGCGAGTTTTCCGGCGTGCGCCGGATCGAGGACGTGCTGGGCACCTACGTCACCGCCGAGGCCCATGCCGGTGCCGGAAAATCGGCCAAGGCCCAGGCGATGGTCAAGGGCGACGTGGCCCTGGCGCTGGCGGGCAAGGGCGAGGGCTGGGACATCGGGGTCGCGTTCGGCAAATTCGTGATTTCGCGTTGACGGCTCTGTCAGACTGAACCAGAGCTTGGGTCCAAAGTGTCCAAGCCCATGATTTCAGAGCGTATTCACCCGTCGCCCACGAGCATCAGCAGTCGGTCGACAAGGTTCGGCACATATCCATCGGGAAGCTCATGATGATCAAACTCAAATCGCGGATGTTCGCGCTGGCGGCGGCAGTGTCGGCATTGGCCGGGACCGGACACGCGGTGGCGCAGGACTTCACCTTTGGCTGGAACCCGCGTACCGGCGATGTCTGGGTGGACAACTGGCTCGGCGATGTCAACCGTTACGGCAGTCGCTACCGGCAGCCGTTCGTCGACGAGATGGTGCGTTACTACGGTGCGCCGCGCGACCTGGTGAGCAGCTTGCTGATCGAACGCCACTGGGCGCCGGGGGACGTGTATTACGCCTGCGCGATCGCCCAGATCATCGGTCGCCCGTGCCGCTATGTCGTGGATGAGTGGGAGCGCGACCATGGCCAGGGCTGGGGCAGCGTCGCCAAGCGGCTGGGGATCAAGCCGGGCTCGGACGAGTTCCACCGCCTGAAGCGCGGGTTCGTGCCGACCTACGATCGCTGGGGACGGCCGATCCGGATCGACGAGGACCTGTATCCGCATTACCCGGCGCGGGCGAAGGCGATCAAGGCCCAGGGCAACGGCAATGCCCACCCCAATCCCGGCAACCGCGGAAAAGCGGTGGGCAACAACAACGGCCACGGCAACAAGGGCAAGTCCCAGGGCAATCAGGGCAAGAACAAGGGCAAAGGTCAGGGCAAGGGCAAGGACTGACGTGCCGCGACCGGGCTCTGGCGCGCACGCATGGTTGAAGCGGCCCGGATGCCATTCGTGGGCATCAACCCTCGCATCGGAAGTGCCCGGGCCAGCTACGTACAATGGCGGCCGATGATCGACACCCCCGCCATTGCACCCGCGCAGCTGCGCCTGTCCGTCGCCCCGATGATGGACTGGACCGACTCCCATTGCCGGGTCTTCCACCGGCTGCTGGCGCCGCATGCGCGCCTGTATTCGGAGATGGTGCACGCCAATGCAGTGATCCACGGCGACCGTGCGCGTCTGCTGGCGCTGGATCCGGTCGAGCATCCGGTCGCGTTGCAGCTGGGCGGCAGCGAGCCGGCGTTGCTGGCGCAGGCGGCGCGGATCGGGGCGGAGGCGGGCTTCGACGAAATCAACCTCAATTGCGGCTGTCCGTCCGACCGGGTGCAGGCCGGCCGGTTCGGGGCCTGCCTGATGCGCGAGCCGGCGCTGGTGGCCGCCTCGGTCGCGGCGATGGTGGAAGCCTGCGCGGCCGCGGACCGGAATGTGCCGGTCACGGTCAAGTGCCGGCTCGGGGTCGATGACGACCACGACTACGACCGCTTCCGCGCCTTCATCGACGAAGTGGCCGAGGCCGGCTGCCGGATGTTCGTGGTGCACGCGCGCAATGCCTGGCTGAAGGGCCTGTCGCCGAAGGAAAACCGCGAGGTGCCGCCGTTGCGCTACGACTGGGCATACCGGCTCAAGCGCGAGCGACCGGACCTGCAGGTGATCGTCAACGGCGGCATCGCCGATGCGGACGAGGCGACCGCACACTTGGCGCATGTCGATGGCGCGATGCTCGGCCGGGCCGCGTATCACGACCCCTATCTTTTGCATCGACTCGATGTGGCGTGGTTTGGCGGTGAACTGCGCTCGCGGGCGGACCTGTTGCGCGCGTTGCAGCCGTATGTCGAGGCGCAGCTGGCGCGCGGTGTGTTCCTCAAGCACATCGTCCGGCACCTGCTCGGCCTGTTCGCCAACGAGCGCGGCGGCCGCGCGTTCCGCCAGATCCTCAGCGAGGGCGCGCACAGGCCCGGTGCGGACTGGTCGTTGGTCGAGCGCGCGCTGGCGGTCACCGGATCCTTCCAGTCGGATCCCCTCCTTCCCGCGCGGGCTGCCACCGCATGATCACCCGTGACGTCAACGAGTTCCTCCAGCTCGCCCGCAACACCGCGCCGGACTTCGGCCCCGCCACGGCGCGTGCTGCGTTCATGGTCGCTCCCGACGGCTTCCAGCTCGCCGAGCAGTCCGCCGCCGACAACCGCTACATGGCCGAGGCGAGCGCATTCGACGCGGCGCGCGCCTCCGCCCAGCACCGCGAACTGCAACGCGCGCTGTCGCAGGTGATCCCGACGATCTGCTTCGCGGGCGATCCGGAAACCCCGGACGCGCTGTTTCCCAACAACGTGTTCGCCACTGCGCGGGTGGAGGGCGTGCCGCGCTACGTGGTCGGCCGGATGCGCCATCCGGTGCGGCAACGCGAGGCTACGCGTGCGGATATCCGCCGCTTCTTCGCCGACACGCTGGGGTACGCCGCGGTCGACCTGTCGACCCAGCCGCATCCCTGCGAACTGACCGGCGCGCTGGCCATCGACCGCGCGCGGGGCGTGGGCTTCGCCGGGCTGTCCGAACGTTGCGACGAGCAGGGCGCGCGGCTGATGCATGAGGCGTTGGGCCTGCGCGCCACGTTGATGTTCGACCTGGCGCCCGGCGAGTACCACACCAACGTCGTGCTGGCCGTGCTGGCCGGGCGCGCGGCGATCATCTGCCCGCGGGGATTTGCCGATCCCGCGGTGGTGGCCGGCATCGGCGCGCTGTATGCGCCGCACGCGATCCTGCTGTCGCCGGCCGAGCATGCGGCGTTCGCCGGCAATGCGATCGCGCTGTCGGACGACGCGGTGTGGATGAGTGCGCATGCCGGCCGTTCGCTGGACGGCGCGACGCGTGCGGCGCTCGCTGCGGCCGGGTTCGATCTGCGCACGGTGGAGCTGGATGCGATCGAGGCCGGCGGCGGCTCGTTGCGCTGCTGCGTGGGCGAGATTTTCTGAGCGTGCCGAGCGGCGCGTGACGGGTACTCTGAACGGCAGGTCGAATGTAAAAGAAAAGTTCAGACCGGATTCACTGCCTCGTCTCGAGAATGAACAGCCAACTTCCCGCTGTCCGCCCCGGAGTGTCATGCCCACCCGCTCTGCCGCCACGCTCGTCTCGTTGATGCTGTTTGCCGCGACCACGGCAACGGCGGGTGATGCCGTGGCGCAGCGGACCCGCGACAAGGCACGCCAGCCCGATCGCGAGCTGGTCGAGCGCCGCTCTTCCGGCAATACCCCCGCCAGCCCCGCACGGCCGCAGCGTAGCCACGACCGCAATGCCGACCACCGCGCGCTGTCCGATGCGGTGCGTCGTGTCGAGCGACGCACCGGCGGCCAGGTACTGAGCGCCGAGCGGGTGCCGTACGATGGTCGCGACATCAACCGCATCAAGATCGTCGATTCCAGCGGCCGGGTGCGGGTGTATGTCGACGATCCTCCCCGTACGACGCAGGAAATTCCGGCCCGTACACGCCGCGACGACAACTGAACCCTCACCTTTGTTGCCATGCTCGCCTGTTCAGGGGAGCCGACAGACAGTCCAAGGAGTATCCATGCGAATCCTGCTGGTGGAAGACGAAGCGCCGTTGCGCGAAACCCTCGCGGCACGCCTGAAGCGTGAAGGCTATGCGGTGGACGCCGCGCAGGATGGCGAGGAAGGCCTGTACATGGGCCGCGAAGTGCCGTTCGACCTGGGCATCATCGACCTGGGCCTGCCGAAGATGTCGGGCATGGAACTCATCAAGGCATTGCGCGAGGAAGGCAAGAAATTCCCGGTGCTGATCCTCACCGCGCGCTCGAGCTGGCAGGACAAGGTCGAGGGCCTCAAGCAGGGCGCCGACGACTACCTGGTCAAGCCGTTCCATGTCGAGGAGCTGCTGGCGCGGATCAATGCGCTGGTGCGCCGTGCGGCGGGCTGGAGCAAGCCGACCCTGGAATGCGGACCGGTCACCCTGGACCTGGCGGCGCAGACGGTGAGCGTGCACGGCGCCAACGTCGACCTGACCAGCTACGAATACAAGGTGCTGGAATACCTGATGATGCATGCCGGCGAACTGGTCTCGAAGGCCGACCTGACCGAGCACATCTACCAGCAGGACTTCGATCGCGATTCCAACGTGCTGGAGGTCTTCATCGGCCGCCTGCGCAAGAAGCTCGATCCGGAAGGCGCGCTCAAGCCGATCGAAACCGTGCGTGGCCGCGGTTACCGCTTTGCGATCCCGCGCAGCGGCGAATAAGCCCGCGCCGGTCCGTCCCGCCCCATGAGCTGGGCCCAGCCGCGCTCGTTGCAGGCGCGTCAGTTGATGGCCGCGAGTCTGGGTCTGGTGGCGTTTCTCGCCCTGGCCGGCGTGGCGCTTGACCGGGCGTTCCTGAACACCGCCGAGAGCAACCTCTACCAGCGCATGCGCAGTTACGCGCTGGCGTATGCCGACAGCGATTTTGCCCGCGACGGCACCTTCATTCCCCCCTACATGCCGCCGGATCCGCGCTTCGACCGCCCGGGCAGCGGCCTGTACGCGGAGGTCGTGCTGCCCAACGGACAACAGTGGAATTCGTCGTCCTCGGTCGGGCCGGTGCTGCCCGATGGCGAGCTGCTGGAAGCGCGCCGCGAGATCTTCGAAGGGCCGCTGGACATCACCGAGATCAACGGCCATCCCGGTCAGGCGTACCGTTACGGACGTGGGCTGATCTACGCCAGCGGTGACGACCCACAGGCCGAGCTGCCGTACACGATCTACATCCTGGAAGACACCACGGCCCTGAGCCGGCAGGTCGAAGTCTTCCGTGAGGCGCTGTGGCGCTATCTCGGGGGCGCCGGGCTGGTGCTGCTGCTGCTGCAGGCGCTGATCCTGCGCTGGAGCCTGCATCCGCTGCGACGGGTGATCGAGGAGCTCAAGCAGGTCCAGCGCGGCGTGACCTCGCGCATGAGCGAACGCCATCCGCGCGAGCTGGAGCCGCTGGCCGAAAGCATCAATGCATTCATCGAAAGTGAGCGCGAAAACCTCGAACAGCAACGCAATACCCTGGCCGACCTCGCCCACAGCCTGAAGACACCGCTGGCGGTACTGCGCGCGCGGCTGGATGACGACGCCCCGGAAGCGGAGCTGCGCGAGGAAGTCGACGCCCAGCTGCGGCGGATGAACGACCTGGTGTCCTACCAGCTCGCCCGGGCGGCGTCCGGCGGACACACGCTGTTTTCCGCACCGGTGGACATCGAGCCGCACGCCGAGCAACTGGTGCGCGGCCTGGAGAAGGTCTATGCCGGCAAGGGCACCTTGTGCGAGTTCGATATCGCCGACGGCGTGCAGTTCCACGGCGAGCCGGGCGACCTGCAGGAGCTGCTGGGCAACCTGCTCGAAAACGCGTTCAAGTGGGCCCGCTCGCGGGTGCTGTTGACCGTCAAGGCCGGTGAAAGCGCGCCCAACCGTCGGCCCGGCCTGCTGATCGCGGTGGACGACGACGGCCCCGGCATCGCGCCGGAGAAGGTGGCCCTGGTGCTGCAACGCGGTGTGCGCGGCGACGAGCGCGTGCAGGGCCACGGCATCGGCCTGGCGATCGTGCAGGACATCGTCCGCGGCTACCGGGGGTCGCTGGACGTACGGACCTCCGAGGAGCTCGGCGGCGCCCGTTTCGAGGTGCAGCTGCCCCCGCGCCTGTAGCCATCACACGCCCGTGGCAGTCATGCCTGCAGCGGCCGGTTGCGCGTTCAACCGGGCTCGAACGGCGGGCGTCCGTAGAAGCGGGCCAGGTGTGCGGCGACCGCCGGCATCGCCCGGCGCAGCGTGGCCGGGTCACTGAAGTGGTATTCGGTCGCCACCGCGAAAAACTCCTCGGGCGCTTCCGCCGCGTAGGGGTCGATCGTGGTTTCCCGGCCGGCCTCCGCCTGCGCCACCAGCGCGTCGTAGGCGTGCTGGAAGTCGCGCGCCCATTCGCGCTGCCACGGGCGTGGCAGCGGTGGGGTGCCGTCGAGCACGCCGTCGAGGACGTCGATCTTGTGCGCCATCTCGTGGACGGCGACGCAGAAACCGGCGCGCGGATCGGCGCAGTCGGCCATCACGTCGGCCCACGACAGGATCATCGGGCCGGCGTCCCAGGCCTCGCCGATCAACTCGTCCTCCCACTCGTGCAGCACCCCGGCCGCATCGATGTGGCTGCGCTCGACCCGGAACGCATCGGGATACACGATCAGTTGCGACCAGCCGTGCAGGCCCTGTTCGCCGAACTCGAGCAGCGGCAGGCAGCACAGCGCCGCCAGCAGGCAGCGCTGGCCAGGATCGAGGCGCAGGTCGCCGACCGGGGTGATGGTCTTGGTGTGCAGGAACCGGCTGGCGAGCTGCTGCAGCCGCGCATCGCGGGGTTCATCCAGTGCGGCCAGCCACGGCAATGCGGCGCGGGTGCTGTTCCACAGGTCGGCGGCGATCGGCTCGGGCGGACGCCACCAATGGCGCAGGCGGGTGAACAAGGCCGGGTGAATCAAGTCAAGGGGCAGTGCGATTCAGGGCCCGGCGATCAGCTGCGGACCCGGTCGATCCTCAGCGCAGCATGCCCGGCAGGAAGCTGTGCCAGCGTGTGGATTGCGAGCGCCCCACCGGCAGGTCGCTATGGACGGCCTGCTTGATCCTGGCTTCGCGGCTGGAGGCTTCGGCGGTCGTCGGTTCGTCCGGGTGGCTGCTGGTTTCCTCGTCGGGGCAACCGCCGCCATTGGGCGAGCTGAGCTTCACCTCGCGTGCAACCGCCGCAGAGCTCATCAGGGCAAACATCAGGCAAAGGGCGATCCGCAACATGATGGAACCTCGTATGCCAGGGCCGATCCCGGTCAGTCCACGACTATAGCGTGAAATGGCTTGACGACGGCAACCGGCACCGGTAGGCCGCCTGGGATGGGCCGGGGCCGGTGCCGAACGGCGCCCGGCGACAGCGCTCGCGCATAATCAGCCCCATGTCCGACCGTCCTGATCCTTCCTGCACGCCTTCCGGGCCGACCCCCGGCAGCCCGACGGCCGTCACCCGCGGCCCGTCCGGGATGGACGACCGTGCGTTGCTGGCACGGTTGATCGGAGGCCCGGTGTCGGGGGACGCGCTGGCGCAGGAGAGCGGCCAGACCCGGGCCGCGGTCTGGAAGCGGATCCAGGCGTTGCGCGAGGCCGGCGTGCCGATCGAGGCCCAGCCGGGTCGGGGTTACCAGCTGACCCAGCCGTTCGACCTGCTCGACAACGACACCCTCATCGCGGCCCTGCCGGCGACGGTGCGGGCGCGGATCGCCTCGCTGGAGATCGGCTGGGTCGTCGACTCCACCAACACGACCTTGCTGCGTAGAGCATCTCCTGCCGATGGCATGGCGGACGTGCTGCTGGCCGAGCGCCAGACCGGCGGCCGCGGGCGCCGTGGACGCGGGTGGAGCTCGCCGCTGGCCGCGCATCTGTACCTGTCGTTGTCGCGCAGCTTCAGCGGCGGCCTGTCGCGACTGGGCGGTCTCAGCCTGGTCGCCGGCCTGGCGACCGTCGAGGCGCTGCATGGGCTGGGGTTCGGGATGGTGCGGCTGAAATGGCCGAATGATCTGGTCGTGGCCGGTCCCGACGGTGCCCTGAGAAAGCTGGGTGGCCTGTTGATCGAGGGCGGAGGCGAGCACGCCGGCCCCGTGCGGGCGGTGATCGGGCTGGGGCTCAATGTGCGCATGCCCGATGGTGTCGCCGGCGCGGATTTCGCCAGCGTGATTGACCAGCCCTGGTGCGACCTGTCGCAACTGCCGCCGGCGACGCCTTCGCGCAACACGCTGGCGGCCGCGATCCTGGCGCACTGGGTGCCGGCGCTGGAAGGTTTCGACCGGACCGGCCTGGCACCGTTGCTGGCGCGCTATGCCGCGCTGGATGCGATCGCCGGCCAGGCGGTCACCGTGCAAGGGGAGAACAGCGCAATAACCGGCACCGCGCTGGGCCTGGCCGGGGATGGCGCGCTGCGGGTGCGGCTGGACGATGGCAGCGAGCGCTGCTTCCACTCCGGCGAAGTCAGCGTGCGTCGTGTCGCGGGACGCGGTCGATGACGGTCCGGCAATCGCCGATGTGCTGGCTGTTCGACCTGGGCAACTCCCGGCTCAAATGCGCGCCGTTGATGGCCGATGGCCGGGCCGGCGAATCGATCGCGATCGACCATCGCAACGGAGCGCTGGCGGCCGCACTGGACCGCCACCTGCCTTCGGAGTTCGATGTCGCCTACCTCGCCAGCGTGGCGGATCCGGCGCTGCGGGTGGAGGTGTTGCAGGCGCTGACGGCGCGCTGCCGGCGGATCTCGGTCGCCCGTACCCAGTCGCGTTGGGGTGATTTCCGGATCGCGTATGCCGACCCCGCGCGCCTGGGCGTCGACCGGTTCCTGGCGATGCTTGCCGCGCAAGCCGATTGTTCCGGCGGGGCCGTGCTGGTCTGTGCCATCGGTACCGCGCTGACAGTGGACCTGGTGGATGCCGCGGGCGGCCATCGCGGTGGCCGCATCGCACCGTCGCCGACACTGATGCGCGAAGCGCTGCAGGCACGGATCGTCCAGTTGCCCGCCAGCGGCGGCAGCTACCGGGAGTTCGGCGCCGACACCCCGGATGCGCTGGCCGCCGGCTGCGAAGGTGCCGCGCTGGGATTGATCGAACGCAGCCTGGCGATGGCCGGACGCGAGCTGGGCGCCGCGCCCACCCTCTACCTGCACGGTGGCGGCGCTCCGGCGCTGTTGCCGCAACTGCCGCCAGCACGCTGGAGCCCGCAGCTGGTGCTGCAGGGGCTGGCCCGATGGGCGGCCCTCGACACAGCACGTTGAGCCCGCTCCGACGGACGGGATTGATGCGGGCGGGGTCGATACAATCCCGGCCATGCTGATTCGTGGCCTGATCGTCCTGTTGCTGGTGCTCAACCTCGGGGTCGCCCTGTGGTGGGCGTTGCATGCGCCGCCTTCGACCGCGCCGTCGACCACGCCGGTGGCGGGCGTGGCCAGTCTGCAGCTGGTGTCGGAGGCGCAGGGAGACGCTGATATCGCACAGGCCACGCCGGCTGCTTCGGCCGTGGCCGGGCAGTGCGTCGGCTTCGGTCCGTTTGCCGATGCCGCGGGCGCCGAGGCCGCCCGGGCGCGCCTGGCGCCGCAAGTGATCCATGCGGTCGTGCACCGCCGGCATGCGGGCTCGCCGCGCAGTTGGCGCGTGTTCCTGCCGCCGTTCGCGAGCGCCGGGGAGGTCGACGCCGTGGCGCGGCGGATCCTTGCCGCGGGATTCAAGGACTACTACGTGATCCGCGATGGCGAAGACGCCAACGCGCTGGCCCTGGGTCTGTTCCGTAGTGAGGACTCTGCCCGCGCGCGCGCGCAGGTGCTCATCGCCGCCGGCTTCCCCGCGCAGGTGGAGCCGGTCGGGGCGGGTCCTGCCGAGCACTGGCTGGAGGTCGCCGCGGATGCCGGTTTCGATCCGGCCAGCGCGCAGGCGCTGGTGGCCGCCGCCCGCACCGAGCCGGTCGACTGCAGGCGTTTCGACGGCCAGCAGCGCGCACGACGGTGAGCGATGGGGTTGCCGCCCCGGTCGCGCTAGAATGTCCGATTCGCCGGCTTAGCTCAGTTGGTAGAGCAACCGCCTTGTAAGCGGTAGGTCGTCAGTTCGACTCTGACAGCCGGCACCAGCCAGCCACGGAGGCCCGCATGAACCGTACCTATTCCCCCGTCTCGATCATCGGCGCGCCCACCGATGTCGGCGCCGGCGACCGGGGTGGGCGGCTCGGGCCGGAGGCGCTGCGTATCGCCGGACTGGGCGAGGCGCTGCAGGCACGCGGGATCGAAGTGGTCGACCGCGGCAACCTGGAAGGCCCGCGCAACCCCTGGCAACCCCCGGTGGACGGCTACCGGCATTTGGCGGAAGTCACCGAGTGGAACCGCCTGGCGATGGATGCGGTCTACGCCGAACTCGCGTCCGGCCGGATGCCGATCCTGCTCGGCGGCGACCATTGCCTCGGCGTCGGATCGGTCACCGCGGCCGCGCGCCATTGCCGCGAAACCGGCAAGACCCTGCGCCTGCTGTGGCTGGATGCACACGCCGATTTCAACACCAGCGACGTGACCCCGTCGGGCAACCTCCACGGCATGCCGGTGGCCTGCCTGTGCGGGCTGGGTCCGCGTGAACTGACCCATCTGGGCGGCGATGCGCCGGCGATCCTGCCAAGCATGGTGCGCCAGATCGGCATCCGCTCGGTGGACGAGGGCGAAAAGCGCCTGGTCCGGCAGCACGGCCTGGACGTCTACGACATGCGCTACATCGACGAGGTCGGCATGAAGCAGGTGATGGAGGAGGCGCTGGCGGGGATGGACGACAACACCCACCTGCATGTCAGTTTCGATGTCGATTTCCTCGATCCCGGCATTGCTCCCGGGGTCGGCACCACGGTCCCGGGCGGGCCGAACTACCGCGAGGCGCAGCTGGTGATGGAGATGATTTCCGACACCGGCCGCATGGCGTCGCTGGACATCATGGAGCTCAACCCGCTGCTGGACCGGGACAACATGACCGCGCTGGTGGCGATCGATCTGGTCGAAAGCCTGTTCGGCAAGTCGACCCTGATGCGCGGTTGATCCACGCGCACAACAGTCCGACGGTCCGCGACGCGCCCTCCAGGAGTTGTGCGATAACCGGAGACTGAACCCGGCTGTGGGCAGCATGGCCGGTTGCACGCCGGCTTCACAGCGTGGCACGCAATGATGGCGTCAGGGCCGCGTAACGGAAGTCTGTTGACGGCCCCAATCCGACCAGTGCCAATCCGACAGTGCCAAGGAGATCCCCATGAAGCGTTTTATTGCCCTGATGATGGTGTCGATGTTTTCGATGAGCCTCTTGAGCGCGTGCAACACGATGGCCGGTGCCGGCAAGGACGTGCAGAAGGTGGGCGAAAAAGTCGAGAAGAAGGCGGAGGACTGCAAGGACGCCCACTGCTGATGCCATGTCGGTGATACCGCCATGCCACCGTTGATGGTGTGCATCCAGGCAAGGCAGAAAGCCGGGGAGACCCGGCTTTCTGCCGTCTGCGTACCGGAGCGGTTCATCGCCGTAGCTCCCCGCTAACGCAATCCTGATGCCGATTGAACGGGTTCGCTGCGAAGGTCCGGTCGTGGTCCACGGACTGCATTTCTTCCGAAAGAAGAGGTCGATACCCATGAACAATGACATCATTTCCGGCAAGTGGTCGCAGCTGAAGGGCAAGGCAAAAGCCAAGTGGGGCGATCTGAGCGACGACGTGTTCGACGTTGCCGAGGGCAATGCCGAGTACCTGTCCGGCAAGTTGCAGGAGCGCTATGGCTGGAGCCGTGAGCGTGCCGACGAGGAGGTGAAGCACTTCGGCAAGACACTGGATTGATGCAGGAGCCGCCGCCCGGAGCGGCAGGTTGATGCGCAAGGCAGGCCGGCAAACCGGCCTGTTTTTTTGCCGCCCGCGACAGATCGGCCATTGCGCCCGGCAGGTACACTGGCCCGCCGTCACCGAAGCCTTCCGTGCCAATGCAGCAGACCCGCGTCCTTACCGGCATCACCACCTCCGGCACCCCGCACCTGGGCAATTACGTCGGCGCGATCCGTCCGGCGGTGGCCAGCAGCCATCGTGTCGATGTCGAGGGGTTCTACTTCCTCGCCGACTACCACGCGCTGATCAAGGTGCAGGATCCGGCGCGGGTGCAGCGCTCGACGCTGGAGATCGCGGCGACCTGGCTGGCCTGCGGCCTGGAACCCGGCAAGGTCTGGTTCTACCGCCAGTCCGACGTGCCCGAGACCACCGAGCTGAACTGGCTGCTGACCTGCGTTGCCGGCAAGGGCATCCTCAACCGCGCGCACGCCTACAAGGCGTCGGTCGACAAGAACCGCGAGGCGGGCGAGGACGACGACGCGGGGATTTCCGCCGGACTGTTCATGTATCCGGTGCTGATGGCCGCCGACATCCTGCTGTTCAACGCGCACAAGGTGCCGGTGGGCCGCGACCAGATCCAGCACATCGAGATGGCGCGCGATTTCGGCCAGCGCTTCAACCATCTGTATGGCGAACATTTCACCTTGCCCGAGGTGGTGATCGAGGAGCAGGTGGCGACCTTGCCGGGCCTGGACGGCCGCAAGATGAGCAAGAGCTACGACAACACGATCCCGCTGTTCTGCCCGCGCGAGCAGCTGAAGAAGCTGATCTATTCGATCGTCACCGACTCGCGCGCGCCGGGCGGGCCCAAGGACGCCGACACGTCCAACGTGTTCCAGCTCTACCAGGCGTTCGCCGATGCACAGGAAACCGCCGCCATGCGCCAGGCCTTCGCCGACGGCATCGGCTGGGGCGAGGCCAAGCAGGCGCTGTTCGAACGCATCGATGCGGAGATCAGTCCGCTGCGTGAAAAATACGAAGCGCTGATGGCCCGTCCCGGCGAGATCGAGACGATCCTGCGCGATGGCGCGGCGCGCCTGCGCGAGCGGCACGCGCGGCCGGCGCTGCAGGCGCTGCGCGCGGCGGTGGGCCTGCGCGACCTGTCGCAAGTGGCTGGCAGCGAGGCGGGCACGGCCGAGGCAAAAGCCGCATTGGCGGTGTTCAAGCAGTACCGCGAGACCGACGGCCGGTTCTATTTCAAGCTGGTCGATGGCGAGCGCGTGCTGCTGCAAAGCGCGGGCTTCGATTCGCCGAAGGAGGCCGGCCAATGCATCGCCGCGCTGAAGCGGAACGGGTACGAGGCAGGCGATGCCGCGTTGACGCGGGGCGAGGGCGTGCTGGCGGACGAAGTGCACGCGGCGCTGCAGGCGCTGGCGGCCGAAGAGGCCCGCAAGGCGGCGCAGAAGCAGCTGGAGAAACCTTAGGCTCCGGCCCACGGTCGCCGCCGCGCGGCGACTGGAGTCCTGTGACGCCAGGCTATTGCGCGCATGGGCTCCGGGCTTCCGCAGTCGCGGGCGGCGGCGAGCAAAACCTGACGCTTCGGCCGCCTGTCGAGCCGGGTGCGCCGATCCGTAGCCCGGACGGCATGAAGCCGGGTTGCCCCGGCTTCATGTGGTCACGTCACCCGGTTACATCGGTGTCAGTTCGGCAACGCCAGATCGTCCAGCAGCGCCTTCAGGAACCGGGCCGCCTCGCCGCCGGTCGCGGCGCGGTGGTCGAAGGTCAGCGAGATCGGCATCCGGCGATGCACCTCGATGCCGCCGATCACCGCCACCACGTCGTGCGACAGCTTGCCGGCGCCGACGATGGCCACCGTCGGCGGCACCACCACCGGGGTCGCATAGCGGCCGGCGAACATGCCGAAATTCGACAGCGAGATCGTGTAGCCCGACAGCTCGCTGGCCGGGATCGAGCGATCCTCGACCTGCGCGCGCAGGCGCTTGATCGCCGTACGCACGCCGCTCGCATCCAGCACGTCGGCGTTGCGCAGGGCCGGCACGAACAGGCCGTCGTCGGTGTCCACCGCGATGCCGATATCGACGTGCGGGTGCAGCGTGCGCACCAGCTTGTCGCCATCGAACCAGGCGTTGAGCGCGGGGACGGCCTTGCAGGCGGCGACGATCGCGCGGATCAGGCGCGCGGTGATGTCCTGCTTGCCGATCCAGGCGTGCAGGTCGGCGTCGTCGCACAGCGTGGTCGGGACGACCTTCGCGTGCGCGTCGGCCATCACCCGCGCCATGTTGCGGCGCACGCCCTTGAGCTGCTCGGGCTGGCCGCTGGCGCTGACGCCCGGCGGCTGGGTGCGCATCGGCTTGCCGGCCTGCGACAGGGTGCTGCGCGTCGCGGCGACCGGGGCAGCCGCGGCGGGAGCCGGCTGCGCGGCGGCGGGTTGCGCCACCGCGGCACCGGCCCTGGCCGAACCGTCCGCTGCGGCCTGCTTGACGTCGCCCATCGTGACCACGCCATCGGCGCCGGTGGCCCGGACCCGCGACAGGTCGACCTTGAGCTTGCGCGCCAGTGCGCGGACCGCCGGCATCGCCTTGACGCCGCCGACCGCGACCGCCTGCTCGCTGCGGACCGCATCGGAGGACTGCATCGCACCGACCACGGTGCCGCTGTCGGCGCGGGGCGCCTCGGCCTCGGCGATCGCGCCGCCTTCATCGGAGGCGACCACCTTGTTGTCGGGACCAGGATCGTCGCTGCCGACGCCCTTGGCCGGCGCGGGGCCGCCGTGGCCGTGACCGGTGTCCTGGCCCGCCGCGCGCTGCGGCATCGACGGATCGACCTCGAACTCGGCCAGCATCGCGCCGGTGATGATGATGTCGCCCGGCTCGCCGGCCAGTTTCAGCACCTTGCCGGAGACGGGCGAGGGCACCTCGACCACGGCCTTGGCGGTCTCCATCGACACCAGGGCGTCGTCGAGGCGGATGGTGTCGCCGACCTTGACCGACCACTCCACGATGGTTGCGTCAGGCAGCCCTTCGCCCAGGTCGGGCAGGTAGAACGTGTTCTTGTTGCTCATGGCAGTCCTTCTGGTTGCTTGGGCGCCGTGGCGCCCGTGCTGTGTTTCCGTGGTGTGGCGCCCGTGCCGTGTTGCTGTGGTGTGCGCCGGGCGCGCGTCAGCTGGCCGCCATCGCGCGCCGGGCCGCTTCGACCACGCGCTCGACGCTGGGCAGGTACTTCATTTCCAGCCGGAACAGCGGGATATGGGTGTCGTAACCGGTGACGCGCTCGACCGGGGCGACCAGGTCGTACATCGACTCCTCGGCCAGGCGGGCGGCGATCTCGGCGCCGAAACCGGCGGTCTTGGGCGCCTCGTGCACGATCACGCAGCGGCCGGTGCGGCTGACCGACTCGGCGATGGTGTCGAAGTCCAGCGGGCGCAGGGTGGCGACGTCGATGACCTCGGCGCTGATGCCCTCCTCGGCCAGCTTGTCGGCGGCTTCCAGCGTCTCCTTCACCTGCGCGCCCCAGGTCACCAGGGTCACGTCGGTGCCGTCGCGCAGCACGTAGCACACGTCCAGCGGCAGTGCCTCGCCGTCGTCGGGCACCACTTCCTTGTACTGGCGGTAGATGCGCTTGGGCTCGAAGAAGATCACCGGGTCGGGCTCGCGGATTGCCGCCAGCAGCATGCCGTAGGCGCGCTGCGGCGAGGACGGCATGACCACGCGCAGGCCCGGCACGTTGGTGAAGATCGCCTCGTTGGCCTCGCTGTGGTGCTCCGGCGCGCGGATGCCGCCGCCCCACGGCACGCGCAGCACCATCGGGCAGGTCAGCCGGCCGCGGGTGCGGTAGCGCATGCGCGCGGCGTGGCAGACGATGAAGTCGACCATCGGGTACATGAAGCCGTCGAACTGGGCTTCGGCGACCGGCCGCATGCCTTGCGATGCCATGCCGACGGTGAGGCCGGCGATGGTGGTCTCGTCCAGCGGGGTGTCGATGATCCGGTCCGAACCGAACTGGGCGTGCAGGCCGGCGGTGGCGCGGAACACGCCGCCGTTGACGCCGACGTCCTCGCCCAGCACCACGACGCTGTCGTCGGCGCGGATCTCGTAGGCCAGCGCCTGGGTGATCGCCTCGATCAGGGTGATGGCGGCAGGTGCGTTGGTGGTGGTGCTCATGCGCGGCCCTCCCGGTCGATGGCTTGTTGTCGTTGCGCCAGCAGTTCCGGCGGCGGATCGGCGTAGAGGTAGTCGAACATCGCTTCCACCGGCTGCACCGGGGTTTCCAGGTAGGCGTTGATCTCGATGTCGACCAGGCGGCCGCATTCCTCGATCCACGCGGTTTCCTGCGCTTCCGACCACAGGCCCTGATCGGTCAGGTAGGTGCGCAGGCGCAGCATCGGCTCGCGGGTCCAGCCCGCCTGGACCTCGGCGTCGTCGCGGTAGCGGCTGGCGTCGTCGGCGGTGGTGTGGTCGTGCAGGCGGTAGGTCATGAACTCGATCACGCTGCCGCCCTGGCCGCTGCGGGCGCGCTCGGTGGCGCGGCGCATCGCTTCCAGCACCGCGATCAGGTCGTTGCCGTCCACCTGCAGGCAGTACAGGCCACCGGCCAGGCCCTTCTGGGCCAGGGTTTCCGCGCCGGTCTGCGCCGAGCGCGGCACCGAGATCGCCCAGCCGTTGTTGACCACGCACAGCACCAGCGGCGAGGTGAACGCGCCGGCCGAGTTCAGCGCGGCGTAGAAATCGGTCTTCGACGAACCGCCGTCACCGCACACGGCAACCGCGATGCGCGGCTGCTTGCGCAGCTTGAACGACAGCGCCGCGCCGGAGGCCATCAGGCACTGGGTGGAGATCGGCACGCACCACGGGTAGTCGTGCGGGGCGTCGGCGAAGTCGTTGCCGCGCTCGTCGCCGCCCCAGTACAGCAGCACGTCGCGCGGCTTCACCCCGCGCATGAACTGCGCGCCGTACTCGCGGTAGCTCGGGGCGAACACGTCCTCGGGCTTCATCGAAGCGCCGATGCCGACGTGGGTGGCCTCGTGGCCGAGGCAGGCCGCATAGGTGCCCAGCTTGCCGGTGCGCTGCAGCTTGATCGCCTTGCTGTCGAAGGTGCGCACGAACAGCATCTGCTTGAACAGCGGCAGCAATGCCTTGGGGTCACGGAACGCCTCGGGCAGCTCGCCGACGGGCTTGCCGTCCTCGCCGAGGTATTGCAGGTACTCGATTTCAAATGTCGCAGCGACCGTCATCACATACATCCCAGGAGCGTACGAAAGGCGCCAATGATACCGGGCCGGTCCGCAAAAGCCGTTGCGCGATGCGGCAAACGCGTCGGAACCCCGGCCGCGATGCGCTACGCTTCGCGGTTACCGAGGGCGGGCGATGACTGTGGACACGAACGAGCGCGAACTGGAAAGCGGCATCCATACCGACCTTTCGGGGCGGATGAGCTACGCGGGCTACCTGCAGCTGGATCGCTTGCTGAGCGCCCAGAACCCCTTGTCCAACCCGGTCCAGCACGACGAGCTGCTGTTCATCGTCCAGCACCAGGTGTCCGAGTTGTGGATGAAGCTGATGATCCACGAGCTCAAAGCGGCCATCGACTGGCTGCGCGCGGACGACGTGGGTGCCTGCCAGAAGAGTTTTTCCCGCTGCAAGCAGGTGCTGCGCCAGCTGACCGAGATGTGGTCGGTGCTGGAGACGCTGACGCCGTCGGACTACATGCGCTTCCGCGACATCCTCGGGCCGTCGTCGGGTTTCCAGTCGCTGCAGTACCGCGAGATGGAGTTCCTGCTCGGCAACAAGAACGCGGCGATGCTGCAGGTGTTCGCCCATGATCCGGCGGCCGAGGCGACCCTGCGCGCCGCGCTGGAAACCCCGAGCCTGTACGACGAGGCGCTGCGCTACCTGGGCCGCCAGGGCCACGCGGTGCCGGCGCACCTGCTGGAACGCGACTGGACCCGCACCCACGTGTCCGATCCCGGCCTGCTGCCGGTGTTCGAGCGCATCTACGAGGACCACGAATCGCACTGGCAGGCCTACCACCTGTGCGAGGACCTGGTCGACCTGGAGAGCCAGTTCCAGCTGTGGCGCTTCCGCCACATGCGCACGGTGCTGCGGATCATCGGCTTCAAGCGCGGCACCGGTGGTTCCAGCGGCGTGGGCTTCCTCAAGCAGGCGCTGGAACTGACGTTTTTCCCGGAGCTGTTCGAGGTGCGCACGCTGATCGGGCCGGGTGCCGATTACGGCAGCTGTCCGGCCGCGCCCGGCGCTTGATGTTGCGTCGCGGCAATCCTGGCGTTTGACGTTAGCGGGATGGCTCGGCCATCCTCGACCGGTTCCGGGCCCGTCGCTGGCCGGTCCGATGTCCTTCAATCCAATGCACACCAAGATAGGGGAACGCCGCATGAGCGGAGCCGCAGACACGACCCCGGGCGCAGTTCCGGAATTCAAGCAGGTGATGGGCCATCCACGGCCGTTGTGGATGTTGTTCATGACCGAGTTCTGGGAACGCTTCGCGTTCTACGGCATGCGCTGGGCGCTGGCGTTGTACATCGTGGCGCAGTTCTTCGGTGGCGATGCTTCCGGCGAGGCGCCGGCCAGCCGGCTGTATGGCGCGTACCTGGCGCTGGTGTACGCGGCGGCGTTGTTCGGCGGCTATGTGGCGGATCGCGTGATCGGCTACCAGCGTTCGATCCTGCTCGGCGCGGTGGTGATGGCGGCCGGCCTGTTCATGATCGTGATGCCCAACGAAACGGTGTTCAAGATCGGCCTGGCCACGGTGATCGCCGGCAACGGCCTGTTCAAGCCCAACATCTCGACCATGGTCGGCCAGTTGTACGCGACCGGCGATGAGCGCCGGGATTCCGGGTTCACCCTGTTCTACATGGGCATCAACGCCGGCGCCCTCATCGCACCGATCCTGACCGGCTATCTGGCGGAAAACATGTTCGGCGGCTCGTCGGAGATGCCGGCATACAAGGCGGTGTTCATCGCTTCTGGTATCGGCATGCTGATCAGCCTTGTGTGGTTCTGGCTCGGTCGCGCGCAGCTGCAAGGCATCGGCCGTCCGGTCGGCGGTGAAGGCCTCGGACGCCTGCTGCTGGTGGCGCTGGGCATACTGGTGGCGGTCCCGGCGATCTATTTCCTGCTGACCATCGACGCCAGCAGCCTGCAGGTGCTGCTGACCGCGCTGTTCGTGGTGCTGTGCGTGCTGATCCTGCGCGAAGGTTTTGCCGATGGCGCGGTCGCGCGCGACAAGGCCCTCGCGATGCTGATCATCTTCGCCTTCAACGTGCTGTTCTGGATGTTCTTCGAACAGGCCGGCAGCTCGTTCAACTTCCTCGCCCAGAACATCGTCGAGCGCGACTTCGGCGGCTGGACGTTCCCGGTGGGCTGGTTCCAGTCGGTCAACTCGCTGGCGATCATCACCCTGGCTCCGGTGGTCGCCTGGGGCTGGATCCGCATGGGCCGGGCCAATCCGTCGATTCCGCGCAAGTTCGGCCTTGGCATCATCTTCAACGGGTTGGCCTTCCTGCTGCTGATGTTCGCGCTGTCCAGCCTGGTCAGCGATGCCGGCAAGATCCCGTTCTGGACCCTGTTCATGGTGTACGTGATCCAGTCGGTGGGCGAGCTGTGCCTGTCGCCGATCGGGCTGTCGATGGTGACCAAGCTGGCGCCGGTGCGCCTGATCGGTTTCGGCATGGGCGGCTGGTTCCTGTCCACCGCGATCGGCAACAACCTGTCCGGCATTTTCGCCAGCAGTGTCAGCGGCGAGGGCGGCATGACGGTGGCCTCCGCGCAGGCGGGCTACACCTTCGGGTTCTGGGTGCTGATCGGTGCCGGCGTGCTGCTGTTCCTGATCGCTCCGTTGATCCAGAAGCTGATGCACGGCGTGAAGTAGTGCCGTCGATGGCCTGATCACGGCGGTGCAGTGATCGGGCTCCGGCAAAGAAAACGGCGACCATCAGGGTCGCCGTTTTCGTTTTGGGGCCCTGGTGTCCGATGACCGGGCGTCGCGGCGGCTTCGCGCGGATGCCGGCGGCGGTACGGTGGTTTTCCTACTGCGCGGCAGTCTCGATCTCCAGTGCATCGATCCGGTCAAGCAGCCCGAACAGCTGCCGGCGCTGGTCCGGATCGATGTCGCCGAACAGCCGCTGCTCGAACGCCAGCGCCATCGGCGCAACCTCGTCGTAGATCGCGTAGCCGTCCGCGCTGAGGCGCAGCACCGAGCGGCGGCGGTCGTCCTCGTGCAGGCTGCGCTCCAGCCATCCGGCCTCGATCATGCGGGCGACCGCGCGGCTGACGGCGACCTTGTCCATCGCGGTGCGCCGGGTGACCTCGTTGGCGGACACGTCCGGATAGCGGCCCAGCACCGCCATCACCCGCCATTCGGTCATCGCCAGCGAGAAACGGTCGGCGTAGATCTTCGCGATCGCGCTGCTGAGCCGGTTCGACAGCACCGACAGGCGGTAGGGCAGGAAGTGTTCGAGGTCGAGCTGGACGTGACCGGTCCGGGCTGGCTCGTTGCTCATGTTGCGCTGTGCCTTGCATATGGTTTCATGTGAAACTATAACCTTGTGGTCTTCCCTTTGTGTTTTCCGTCCGTTGCCGTCGATCCCGCCCGGGCCCGTCGGCCGGCAGGCCGGGCAGAAGCCGGGCCAGCCGCGGATATTTTCTTCGCCCCCGATTCCAGGAGTTCCCATGAGCGCACAGCCCAATCTCGGCATGCAGGTCACCACGTTTGAAAACCCGCTCGGCATCGACGGTTTCGAGTTCGTCGAATTCGCCGCGCCGGCCGGCCAGGGCGGGATGCTGCACGAGTACTTCCGCAAGATGGGGTTCACCGCGGTCAAGCGGCACAAGAGCCGTCCGATCACGCTGTACCGCCAGCGCGGCGTCAACTTCCTGGTCAACGAGGACCCGGACAGCTTCGCGGCCGACTTTGCCAAGGCGCACGGCCCCAGTGCGACCGGCTTCGCGATCCGCTTCAAGAAGCCCGCCGACGAGGTGTATGCCGCGGTGCTGGCCAATGGCGGCGAGGCGGTGGTCGACAAGGTCGACACCCGCGCCGTGGACGCGCCGGTGGTCAAGGGCATCGGCGACTGCATGCTGTATCTGGTCGACAGGTACGGCAGCAACGGCAGCATCTACGAGGATTTCGTGGCGGTGGAAGGCGCCGACCAGGACCCGGCCGGGTTCGGCCTGACCTTCATCGACCACCTGACCCACAACCTGTACTTCGGCAACATGCAGAAGTGGTCGGACTACTACGAGCGTCTGTTCAACTTCCGCGAGATCCGCTACTTCGACATCAAGGGCGCCAAGACCGGCCTGGTGTCGAAGGCGATGACCGCGCCGGACGGCATCGTGCGCATCCCGCTGAACGAGTCGAGCGATCCGAAGTCGCAGATCAACGAGTACCTCGACGCCTACAACGGCGAGGGCATCCAGCACATCGCCTGCTTCACCGACGACATCTACGAGACGGTCGAGAAGATGCGCGAGGCGGGCATCGAGTTCCTCGACACCCCCGACGCGTACTTCGAGGTGATCGACCAGCGCATCCCGAACCACGGCGAGGACGTGCCGCGCCTGGCGCGCAACAAGATCCTGATCGACGCCGATCCGGAGACCAAGCAGCGCAAGCTGCTGCAGATCTTCACCACCAACGCGATCGGGCCGATCTTCTTCGAGATCATCCAGCGCAAGGGCAATGAAGGTTTCGGCGAAGGCAATTTCCAGGCGCTGTTCGAGAGCATCGAGCGCGACCAGATGAAGCGCGGCGTGCTGTAAGCAAGGCTGCGCAGGGTGGGTCTCGACCCACCTTGCCGAGTTGTCCACACAGGGTCGGCGGGTAGAACGACCCTGTGTTGGTTGCGGTCGGACGTGGCTTCACGCTCGGTGGGTCGAGACCCACCCTACGGCGGTTCAAACTTGCTTGGCGGACATGCGATGAAATCAAACGGTTACCAATCGGGATTCGGCAACGAGTTCGCCACCGAGGCGCTGCCGGGCACCTTGCCGGTGGGGCGCAACTCGCCGCAGCAGGTTGCCCATGGCCTGTACGCGGAGCAGTTGACCGGCACCGCGTTCACCGCGCCGCGGCATGCGAACCGGCGCAGCTGGCTGTACCGGATCCGTCCGGCGGCGATGCACGGCCCGTTCGCCCCGTTTGACCAGCCGCGGCTGCACAACGACTTCCAGGCCGGGGCGGTGACGCCGGACCAGTTGCGTTGGGATCCGCTGCCGTTGGCCACGACGCCGACCGATTTCGTCGACGGCCTGTTCACCATGGCCGGCAACGGCTCGCCGCAGGCGCAGACCGGTATCGGCATCCACCTGTATGCGGCCAACCGGTCGATGCAGGGGCGGTTTTTCTACGACGCCGACGGCGAACTGCTGATCGTGCCGCAGCTGGGCCGGCTGCGCATCGCCACCGAGCTGGGGGTGCTGGAAATCGAGCCGCAGGAGATCGCGGTGATCCCGCGCGGCGTGCGCTTCCGCGTCGAACTGCTTGACGAGCAGGCCCGCGGCTACGTGTGCGAGAACTTCGGCGCGATGCTGCGGCTGCCCGATCTGGGGCCGATCGGCAGCAACGGGCTGGCCAACCCGCGCGACTTCCTGATTCCGCACGCGGCGTACGAGGACATCGATGCCGCGCCGGGCGAGAGCTTCGAGCTGATCGGCAAGTTCCAGGGCCACCTGTGGCGCGCCGACATCGGCCATTCGCCGCTGGACGTGGTCGGCTGGCACGGCAATTACGCGCCGTACAAATACGACCTGCGCCGGTTCAACACGATCGGTTCGATCAGCTACGACCATCCCGACCCGAGCATTTTCCTGGTGCTGCATTCGCCCAGCGACACGCCCGGCACCAGCAACATCGACTTCGCGATCTTCCCGCCGCGCTGGCTGGTGGCGCAGGACACGTTCCGGCCGCCGTGGTTCCACCGCAACATCGCCAGCGAGTTCATGGGCCTGATCCACGGCGCCTACGACGCCAAGGCGGAAGGCTTCGTGCCCGGCGGCAGTTCGCTGCACAACTCGATGACCGGCCACGGCCCGGACGCGGCGACCTTCGACAAGGCCAGCCACGCCGATCTGGCCAAGCCGGATGTGATCCGCGACACGATGGCCTTCATGTTCGAGACCCGCGGCGTGATCCGACCGACCACGCAGGCACTGGCGGCGACGCATCGCCAGCGCGACTACCAGGCGTGCTGGGCAGGTTTGCAGAAGCGCTTCAGCGGGTCCTGAAGCGGCGGCGGGCCCGCAACGGCGAGCCCGCGACGACAAGCGTGCGACCGCGAGCCAGTCCGGTCGGTCAGTGGTCCGCCCGGCTCGCAGCGCGATGCCCGCGGTGTTTCGCGCCCCATTCACGTCGCCCCGGTAGCCTGCCGTCATCGTTGACGGAGACCTGCCGATGAAGAATGCGCCGCCGGTGCCGACCGTGGTGTGCCTGCTTTCGAGCCTGCTGTTGGCCGTCCTGCTGGCGGCCTGCGGCGGTGATGGTGACACCGGCCCTGCGGCAACGTCGTCGACGGCCGCGATGCCGGAGCCGCAGCAAGGTCAATACTCCGACCAGCCCGATGAGGACGTGCCGCCGGCCACCGCGCCGCCGGGCAGTCTGGCGTCGGCGGATCTGTCCGCCGACCCGCCCGATCCGTTGCCCGGCGATGCGCACTTCGATGGCTACGGCCAGGCGATGTTCGGCATGGACGCCGACCAGGTGCGGTCGGTCTGGGTGGGCGGACTCGACGGCAACGCGGCCGAAGGCGAGGCGTGCTTCCACCTCAGTCCGGCCGGCCAGCCGGTCATCGCGGATTTCGCGCTGATGTTCGAGAACGGAAAGTTCGTGCGCTATTCGGTGGCCAGCGACGCGCTGGTCGCTCCGGGCGGTGGCCGCCGCGGCATGGATATCGCGCAGATCCAGCAGCTCTACCCGGGCCGGGTTGTCCAAAGCCCGCACAAATATGTCGAGGGCGGCCACTACCTGCGCATCCCCGATGACGGCGGCAGCAACGGGGTGCTGGTGTTCGAGACCGATGCCGACGGCACCGTGACCGAATGGCGGGTCGGGGTGCCGCCGCAGGTCGACTATGTCGAGGGCTGCAGCTGACGCGCTCGCCGGTGCGCCCGCGATGGTCCCTGTCGACCATCCGGCAACTGCGCTGATCGGGCATCATCCGGATTCATCGTTTTCGGGATTGCCGCCATGTTGGAAACCGTCGGTCTGTTCGTGCTCGGATTGGTGCTGCTGGCCTTGGGCGGCGACTCGATCATCAAGGGAGCGTCCGGCCTGGCGCGGCACTTCGGTCTGTCGCCTCTGGTCGCCGGGCTGTTGCTGGTGGCGTTCGGCACCTCGTTGCCGGAACTGGCGATCAACCTGCAGGCGATCGCACGCGGGCAATCCGAGCTGGCCCTGGGCAACGCGGTCGGCAGCAACATCGTCAACTTCGGCCTGACCCTGGGGGCCGCCGCGCTGGCCGCACCGCTGCTGGTGCAATGGCGGGCGTTGTCGCCGCTGCTGCTGTGCCTGATGGGCGGCACGGCAGTGACCATCGTGCTGGGGTGGGACGGGCGGCTGGGCCGGATCGACGGGTGGGTGATGCTCGCGGCGTTCTTCGCGGTGGTCGCGTTGGCGATCGTGCGCACCCGCGACGAGTCGGTCCAGCTGACGCAGCGCCTCGAGGCGTTCACCCATACCGGCAGCGACCTGGGGTTGAACCTGGTGCGGTTCGGTATCGCGGTGGTGCTGCTGTATTTCGGTTCGCGCTGGGTGGTCGGCAGCGCGCCGGCCATCGGTGAGCGATTTGGCCTGCTTCCGCTGATGACGGGCCTGCTGCCGGTGGCGATCGGCAGCGCCTTGCCGGAAGTGGCCGCGGCGGTGATGGCGGCGCGACGCGGACAGGGCGACATGGTGGTCGGCCACGTGATCGGTTCCAGCCTGTTCAACCTGCTGCTGATCGTCGGTGGCATGGCGGCCTGGAGCACATTGGCGCTGCCGGTCACGTTCGTGCGCTTCGAACTGCCGGCGAGCCTGGTGCTGGCGTTGATGCTGTATCCGATGCTGCGCGGCGACCTGGCGGTAAGCCGGCGCGAAGGCGGCATCCTGCTGGTGGCGTTCGTGGCCTGGGTCGGTTACGAGTTGTTGACGCTGGGCTGAGGGCGCCGGGCCTCAGTGGGTGTCGTTGGGCATCCCGTCCGGCCGCGGTGGCACGTGGGTGTCCTCGGGTTTTCCGGGCAGTTGCGGACGCTCGTCCATGTGCAGCGACAGCGCCGCTTTCGCCAGCAGGTTGGCGCTGATCGGGGCGGTGACCAGCAGGAACAGGGTGATCAGCAATTCGCGCGGCTGCGGATCGGTGCCGTTGAAGGCGTGGTAGCCGACCGATGCGGCCAACATGCAGCCCACGCCCAGCGTGCTGGCCTTGGTCGGCCCGTGCAGGCGTTTGAAGAACTCCGACAGCCGGATCAGGCTGAACGCGCCGACCAGGGTGAAGAAGCTGCCGATCACCAGCAGCGCGACCAGCAGCAGCTCGAACACGATGTGGACCGCGGCGCTCATTCGACGATGTCCCGGCGCAGGATGTACTTGCACAGCACCACGGTGCTGACGAAGCCGAGCATCGCGATGATCAGGGCCGCCTCGAAATACACCGCGGTCTGCAGGTACATGCCGAACAGCACCAGTTGCGCGATCGCGGTCACGCTGAGGGTGTCCAGGGCGAGGATCCGGTCGGGCACGGTCGGCCCGCGCAGCAGACGCCACAACGCGAGCAGCATCGCCACGCCCACCACGCACATCGCGCCGACCACGGCCGCACCGAGCAGGCTGGTGCCGAAGATCTGGATCTGGCTCACGGGAAAATCTCCATCAGCGGTACTTCATAGCGGCGCTTGATGTCGGCGATCAACGCGTCCGCATCCTTCAGGTTGAGCACGTGGACCAGCAGGTACTTGCGATCCTCCGACAGCGCGGCGGTGACCGTGCCCGGGGTCAGGGTGATGAAGCTGGTCAGCGTGGCGATGCCGTGGATGTTGGCGATCTCCAGCGGCAGCCAGATGAAGCCGGGAGTGATGCGGGTCTCCCGGCCGAGCACCAGCCGCGCCACTTCGATGTTGCACATCACCACATCCCACAACAGGATGCCGAGCATTTTCGGCACCAGCCGCAGCCGGCCGATGCGGGCGAACTCGCGGTCCAGGCGGGCGGCGAACAGCGGGATCACCAGCCCCAGCAAGACCGCGAACAGCCATTGCAGGAGACTCAGGTCGGCCACCATCACCATCCAGAACGCGATGACGGTCAGGGTCAGCGGCAACGACGGCAGCCAGCGCTTCAAGCCCGTGGTTTTGTTGCTCGTGCCATTGGTACTCATGGCGCCCTCCGGTCCGGCAGCGTTGCGCGCAGCTGCTCGATGTAGTCGCCCGGGGCCATCAGCTGCGCGCCGGCGGCCTGGGTGTAGCCGATGATCGGCCCCGCGGCCAGGCTCATCGCAATACCGTAACCGAGCAACAAGGCGATGGCCGCGCTTTCCAGCGGGCGGGTCGCGTGCCTGGGCCGGGCGGGCGCGATGCCAGGCGCCGCAACCGCGACCGGCGGCTCGCCGGCTGCCTGCAGCATCGCCGGGGTGCGCCAGAACACCCGGCTGCCGGCGCGGGTCAGGCCGACGATCACCATCAGGCTGCTGATCAGGATGGCGCTCCAGACCCACGCCACATCGGCCGCCGGGACGGCCTGCAGCAGGGCGAGCTTGCCGATGAAGCCCGACAGCGGCGGGATGCCGGCGACCGACATCGCGGCGACGAGGTACATCACCGCGACCAGCCCGCGTGCGGGCAGCGGCGCAAGCAGTTCGGTGAAGTCGCCGGCATCGCCGCGGCTGCGGCGGACGAAATCGGCGATCAGGAAGATCGCGGCGGCCACGAACGTGCTGTGGGCGAGGTAATACAGGCCCGCGCCGATGGTGTCGGGCTGGCGCAGGCCGAACGCGATCAACAGCGTCGCCGCCGACACCAGCACCAGGTAGGCGGCCAGCATCCGCAGCCGCGAGGCGGCGAGCACGCCCAGTGCCGCCAGCGCCAGCGTCGCCACCGCGGCCGGCAGCAGCCAGCTCCAGCCATAGCCGGCCAGCGCGCCGGCCGGCTCGCCGAGCAGCAGCGCGCCGATCCTCAGGATCGCGTAGATGCCGACCTTGGTCATCACCACGAACAGCGCGGCCACCGCCGCCGGCGCGCGGGTGTAGGTTTCCGGCAGCCACAGATACAGCGGCAGCAGCGCGGCCTTGGCGCAGAACACCACCAACAGCAGGCCGATGGTGGCCTTCACCATCATCAGGTCGTGGGCCGGCAACTGCGCGATCCGTGCCGCCAGCTCGGCCATGTTGAGCGTGCCCAGCAGGCCGTACAGCAGCCCCAGCGCAATCAGGAACAAGGTCGATGCGGCCACGTTGAAGGCGACGTAGTGCAGGCCCGCCGCCATCCGCACGCCGCGGCCGCCGCTGAGCATCAACCCGTAGGAGGCGATCAGCAGGACTTCGAAGAACACGAACAGGTTGAAGACGTCGCCGGTCAGGAACGCGCCGTTGAGGCCGACCAGCTGGAACTGGAACAGCGCATGGAAATGCGGTGCGCGCCGGTCCCAGCCCGAGCAGGCGTGCAGCAGGCAGGCGACCGCGAGCAGGCCGGTGACCAGCACCATCAGCGCCGACAGTCGGTCCACCATCAGCGCGATGCCGAGCCGGGCCGGCCAGTCGCCGAGCAGGTAGACCAGGATCTGGCCTTCGCCGGCGCGCATCACCAGCGCGACTGCCGCCGCCAGCGTGGCCAGCATCGACACCCACGCCACCGAGCGCTGCACCGTGGTGCCGATCCGGCGGTGCTCGACGAACAGCGAAGCGGCCGCGCCCAGCAGCGGGATCAGGACCGGCAGGATCGCCAGATGGTTCATCGCGCATCCCTGGTGGTGGCGGGCGGGGCCGGTTTCGGCGCCTCGCGGCCGTCGACGTGGTCGGTGTCGTTGTCGGCGCGGCTGCGCATCGCCAGCACGATGGTCACCGCGGTCATAGCGAACGCGATCACGATCGCGGTCAGCACCAGCGCCTGCGGCAGCGGATCGGTGTAGCCGGCCAGCGTGGCGGCCACGTCATCGCGCAGCACCGGCGGTTTGCCGACCACCGGCCGGCCGCCGGAGAAGATCAGCAGGTTGGTCGCGTACGACAGCAGGGTCAGGCCGAGGATCACGTCGAAACTGCGCGCGCGCAGCATCAGGTACACCGCGGCGGCGACCAGGATGCCGATGGCGCTGGCAATGGCGATTTCCATCATGCGACCTCCCCGGTGGCGGCCGAGCGCTGGTCCAGATCGATCGTGCCGCGGTGGGCGACCATCTTCTTGGACGGCTTCAACGTGCCCATCATCGACAGCATCAGCATCGTGCTGCCGAACACCACCAGGTACACCCCGACATCGAACGCGGCCGCGCTGGCCAGCCCGATCGTGCCCAGCCACGGCAGCGCCAGGTCGTGGTGGCCGCTGGTCAGGAACGGCAGGCCGAACAGCATCGACGCGGCGCCGCTGAGCGCGGCGATCACCAGTCCGGTGCCGATGAGACGGATGTAGTCGAAGCCGAACCGCGATTCCACCGAGTTGGCGCCCTGGATCACGTACTGCACCAGCAGCGGGACCGCCAGCGTCAGGCCCGCGATGAAGCCGCCGCCGGGCGCGTTGTGGCCGCGCAGGAACAGGAAGATCGACACCACCAGCGTCAGCGGGAACATCACCTGGGCCAGATCCGCCGGTACCGGCAGTTTCACCGGTGGGCCCGGCATGACCTTTTCCGGCGCGGTGCGCGCGCGCCGCAGCATCGCGTGCACCACCAGTCCGGCGATGCCGTACACGGTGATCTCGCCGAAGGTGTCGAAGCCACGGAAGTCGACCAGGATCACGTTGACCACGTTCGCGCCGAACGCCTCCGGCAGCGAGCGCGCCAGCAGCTCGCCGGCGATGGTGTCGGCCGGGCGGGTCATCATCGCCCACGCCAGCGCGCCCACGCCGCCGCCGGCAACGATCGCGATCACGGCATCCCGGCTGCGGCGCAGGCCGGAGCGCTCGCGCGGCGAGTCCTTCGGCAGGTAATGCAGGCCCAGCAGCATCAGCGACAGGGTGACGGTCTCCACCAGCAACTGGGTCAGCGCCAGATCGGGCGCCGACAGGGCGACGAAGGTCAGGCTCACCGCCAGCCCGGTGCCGCCCATCGCGATCAGCGCAAGCAGGCGGGTGCGATGCAGCGACAGGGCCGCCAGCGTGCAGCCGACCATCACCAGCCACAGCACCCAGGCCATCAGCGGCATCGGCTGGGCGATCCGGGCCGGTGCCGCCGCCTCGCCCCAGCCGGCCACGAACGGCGCCGCGCCGACCGCGATCGCCACCAGCACCAGCGCCAGCATGCTGCGCTGCACGCTGTCGTTGGCCAGCAGGTGGGTGAAGCGGCGGGCAAGGTGGAACAGCGCTTCGATGTTGAGCCGGAACAGGCGCCGGCCGAGCGAACGGCGCACGTTGGCGTGCAGGTCGATCAGCCGGCGCAGGCCGAAGTACAGCAGCACGCCGCCGACCACCCCGCCCAGGCTCATCGCCAGCGGCAGGTTGAAACCGTGCCACACCGCCAGGCTGTAATCGGGCACGTTGTCGCCCAGCACGCCATGGGCGGCGGTCGCGAGCATCGGCGCGATCGTCCATTGCGGCGCGATGCCGACCGCGACGCAGGTCACGGCCAGGATCGCGACCGGCACCTGCATGAAGCGCGGCGGCTCGTGGATCTCCTGATCAACGGCGCGCGGGCCCTTGCCGAAGAAGCTCTCGTGCACGAAGCGCAGGCTGTAGGCGACCCCGAACACCGCGAACAGGAACGCCGCTACCGGAACCCCCAGCCGGGCGAGGTCGTGGCCCTGGATCTCCAGCGCCTGGGCGAAGAACATTTCCTTGGACAGGAAACCGTTGAGCAGCGGAATGCCGGCCATCGCCAGCGAGGCGATGATCGCCAGCGCGCTGGTGTAGGGCAGATAGCGGCGCAGGTTGCCGAGCCGGCGCATGTCGCGGGTGCCGGTCTCGTGGTCGATGATGCCGGCGGCCATGAACAACGAGGCCTTGAAGGTGGCGTGGTTGAGGATGTGGAACAGCGCGGCGACCACCGCGAACGGCGTCGACAAGCCGAACAACAGGGTGATCAGGCCCAGATGGGAGATCGTCGAATACGCCAGCAGGCCTTTCAGGTCGTGCTGGAAGATCGCGTTCCAGGCGCCGACCAGCATCGTCAGCGCACCGATCCCGCTGACCACGTAGAAGAACAGGTCGGTGCCGGCCAGTACCGGATGCAGTCGCGCCAGCAGGAACACCCCGGCTTTGACCATCGTCGCCGAGTGCAGATAGGCCGACACCGGCGTCGGCGCGGCCATCGCGTGGGGCAGCCAGAACTGGAACGGGAACTGCGCGCTCTTGGTGAACACGCCGCCCAGCACCAGCGCCAGCAACCACGGATACAGCGCATGCGCGCGGATCGTCTCGCCCGCGACCAATACGACATCCAGCTCGTAGCTGCCGACGATGTGGCCGATCATGACGATGCCGGCGAGCAGCGCCAGACCACCGCCGGCGGTGATCGTCAGCGCCATCCGCGCCCCTTCGCGCGCGTCCTGGCGCTGCGACCAGAAGCCGATCAGCAGGAACGAACTGATCGAGGTCAGCTCCCAGAACACCGCCAGCAGCAGCAGGTTGCCGGCCAGCACCATGCCCAGCATCGAGCCCATGAACAGCAGCAGGTAACAGAAAAACCGCCGCGCCTTCTCGTGCGCGCCGAGGTAGTAGTGCGAGTACATCACCACCAGCCCGCCGATCCCCAACACCATCGCGGCGAACATCCACGCCAAGCCGTCCAGCCGCAGCGAAAACGCCAGCCCCAGCTGCGGAATCCACGGCACGCTCCAGCGCACGATCCCGCCGGCGACCAGCTGCGGGGTCAACGCGACCAGCATCAGCATGCCCAGCAGCGGTGCCAGGCCGGCCAGCCACGCCGTGGTACGGCGGCTCGCGCCGCGGCTGGCCATCACCAGGGCGGCGAACACGAACGGCAGGGCTAGCACGATTGGCAGCAAAGGGAGTCCTGGCGGTGGGGCGGCGGGCGCCGACGAAGCAAAGTGACGCCGGCGGAGGACGGCCGATTCTAACCGAGGCGTCCGGCCGGCACGCTTGACCGATGCGGCTGACTGACGGGCAGGGGCATGCGTCCTGCGGGTCATGTCCGATCGGGTCGACCGGCTGCGTCCGGCCCGGAATCCGCCATCGTCGCGTCGGCTGCGATCCATCGGGCCTCGAAAGACGGAGCCGCCGATCGCGCCGCGGCGAAAAGTCCGGGTCTGGAAATCGGGGCCGAAGTCCGGCCGCCGCATCGGCCTGTCCCCGCCGCTGGTTATGCTGTTGCGCTACCGGCAATACGGAACGACTCCATGCGCGACACCCCGCTGCGCGATGCCCTGGTGTTCGGCGGCACCGGCCAGATCGGTCGCGCGGTGCTCGCGCGGCTGCCGGCTGACCGCTGGCGGGTCACCGCGGTTTCGCGCCAAAAGCCGGTCGACGGCGATGGCAATCGCGCTGATGGCGGGATCCGCTGGCTGCAGGGCGAGCTGGATGCGCCGCCGCCACTGCCGGAACGCGTCGATGCGGTGTTCAGTTGCGGTCCGCTGGACGGGTTCGCGCGCTGGTATGCCGACACCGGACTCCAGGCCGCGCGCGTGGTGGCGTTTGGTTCGACCAGCGTGGACACCAAGCAAGGCTCGACCGATCCGGCCGAGCGCGACCTCGCCGGGCGTCTGGCGCAGGCCGAGCAGCGGATATTCGACCGTGCGGTCGCGCGCGGCACGGCGGCGACCGTACTGCGGCCCACGCTCGTCTATGGCGTGGGTCGCGACGCCAGCCTCACCCGCATCGCGACGCTGGCCCGGCGCTGGGGCCGGTTCCCGTTGCCCCGCGGCGCGAGCGGCCTGCGCCAACCGGTGCACGTCGATGATCTGGCCGCTGCAGCGCTCGGCTGCCTGGATCGGCCCTCCACATACGGTCGCGCCTACGCGCTGCCCGGTGGCGAAACGCTCGCCTATCGGGACATGGTGGCGCGTGTGCTGGCCGCCCTGCAGCCACCGGCGAAGCTGATGGAGCTTCCTGCTCCGTTGTTCCACTTGATGCTGGGCGCGGCGCGGATCAGTGGCCGCGCCGGCGGACTGGGTGCGGCGGTCGCGCGCATGCGGGCGGACCTGGTGTTCGATGCCGCCCCGGCGCAACACGATTTCAACTACCGGCCGCGTCGGTTCCAGCCGACTGCAGTGATGTTCGATACCCTGGATTCCGGCAATCCCTGACGGCAGGTGCGCTCCGTTTGCATGGCTGGTCATGCAGATACGGCGGCCGGTTGGCGCTTCAATCTGGCGAGCCATGAGCGATCACCCCACTCGCTGGTGAGCCATTGTCGGCTGGCCTCCGGAGCCGTCCCATGGCAGGCTGCGTGACTTCGGCAAGGAAGGCCGTCGTCCGCACAGGGAGTCAGTGCCATGGCAAGAAACGTGATCGTGGTCGGCGACCCGACCAGCAGTGGCGGCACGGTGGTCACCGGCACGCCCTTCACCGATATCGACGGCCACGCCGTGGCGCGGATCGGCGACCAGGCCACCTGTCCAAAACATCAGGGCACGTTTCCGATCGCCACGGGTGACCCCACGGTAATCATTGACAGCCAGCCGGCGGCCCGCCACGGCGACAAGCTGGCCTGCGGCTGCAGCCTGCTGTCGGCGCGGCAGCTCCGGGTGTTCCTCGACGAAGGCGGGGTTGGCGGCGCGGCCGGGACGCTATTCGGTACGCCACCCGGCATGGAGCAGGCGGAGACACCGGTGGCCCCAGCCGCCTTCAGCGATACGCCAGCGGATCCGGCGGATCAGGTAGAACCAACGCCGGCGGCGGTAACGCTGCGGATCGGCGTGTTCTTCGACGGCACCAACAACAACGCCGCCAACACCGCGCTGGGCGAGCAATGCCGGGCCTCCACCGGTGAGGCGCTGGGTCAGGACGTCGAGGAGCAGGCGGCAATCGCCGCGCACTGCAAGCCCTACATGGCCCGCGACGGCAGCAGCTACGACAACGGCATGACCAATGTGGCTCGGTTGTATGAGTTGTATCAGGACAGCGTGGCCCAAGACCCTTATGGAGACGCAAGAGAGTATCCGCTGCGTGTGTATGTCGATGGCATCGGGACCACAGCGGGCGAGCCGGACAGCGTGGTGTCGCAAGGTTTGGGCGGTGGCAAAAGTGGTGTGCTTTCACGAGTGGAAGATGTATTCCGGCAGTTGCTTCCAAAGCAGGTAGACGGTCTATTAGCGAAATTCCCCGATCTTCAAGTCAGGGCCGTCGAGTTCGATGTGTTTGGGTTTTCTCGCGGCGCAGCCGCCGCCCGCCACTTCGTGCACGAGGTCAACCGCAAGGGGCATGGTCCGCTGGGCCAGGCGCTGCTGGGCAACGTGCGCTATGCGCCCGGATTCGAGTTCGTGGCCGGCGTTCAAGTGGGCTTCGTCGGACTGTTCGACTCGGTGGCCGCGATCGGCAGCCTGGCCGACGGACTGGACGTGCGCGATCACCGCCAGGGCGGCGTCCGGACGGCGCTGCCGGCCGGCAGCGCACGCGAGGTAGTGCACCTGACCGCACGCGACGAGCGCCGGGCCAATTTCCTGCTCACCAGCGTGAGTCCGCCGTACCGCGACATCGCCTTGCCCGGCGTGCACTCGGACATCGGCGGCGGCTACCACCGCGACCACGAAGGCCCGTTGCTGCTGTCCAAGCCGGTGGGATTCGATGAGCCCCATGCCGGACTGGTGCCGGGCCAGGTGCCGGACAACGCCCGGATCGAACGCAGTCGCGCCCATGTTCTTGCCATGGCTGAAGCGGATCGTTGGCGCGAGCAACTGGGCCTGGGCGAAACCGAAGTACGGGTGGATGCCTGGCACTTGTGGCAAACCCGCCGCCGGGCCGGGAGCTCCAGTACGCAGCCCGACCGCGTGCTGCGCATCTATGCCGCTGTGGTGCTGGAGCGGGCGCTGGACTGGCGTTATCAGCTGATTCCACTGCGGCTGATGCACAAGCTCGCGAAGGAAGCCGGCGTGCCTTTGAAGCCGATCCCGGACGATCCGGTGTTCATGTTGCCAGCCACTCTTGGATCCATTGCAGACAAACTGATTGCCGGGAAGTCCTTGAACGAAAGCGAAGAAGCCCTACTGCGCCGCAAGTATCTGCACCAGTCCGCACACTGGAACTTCGCCCTGGGTCAGAGGCTCGGCCCCGGCCCGGTATCGCTGGATCTCGTGTATGTGAGTCGGCCGGACCCGAGCGGCCGGCGCGGCATTCTGCCCAATCAATGAGGCTTGCGATGAAACGATGGTTTTTGTTGTTGATCGCCCTGCTGTTGGCCGGCTGCGCCACGGGAAGCATGGGTGCCACCAAGGCGCGACTGCCTTATGACGCGTGGTACCTGGGTTTTTCCGCCCCTCCCTATATGGAAGTGTGGGTGGAAACCGTCGACGTGGAGGATGTGCAGGGACGGATTTTTACTCGTGCAGGGGCGGGTACTGCATCTGTCGGATATGCAGGAGCACCGCATGGGTGGGAGAACATGCTTGGCGGATTGGGTCGTCAAGTGACAGGTGCAGACTTGCCCAAGCGCATCTATGTACGTTGGCAATCGCTGGTAGAGCCGCAGACTTACCGGGTGATCGTAGAGATTCCCGAACATGCCCGTCAGCTGATGCTGAGCAAGACCGAGTCGCGCTCACTGCCAGGTAAATTTGATTATCAGGAGGCAGTTGCCATTGGGCTGGCCCCCGGAGGGTGGGTGAAAGTCTGGGTGCGAAGTCCCAGTGGCTTGCCTGCTGAAGTGCTGTGCCAACAGGCCGAGGTGGAGCCGAAGGGGCCATCGCAAGGACAGACAGAAGGCCGCTATGCCTATTCGTCCGAGAAACTCGAGCCAGAAACACAGCAATACCTGAAGACCCATCCGATCCCCTACGACTCCTGGAAGTGTCCGGGTACACCTTGACCGGCAGACGAAGTTCTGACGCATCACCGGCGGCCAATCCAGGCACAGGCACCTCGCCCTCGGCCAAAAGCCCGGGCCGGCTCCGGTGTCGCTGGATCTGGTATGCGTGAGCCGCCTCGGACCCGAGCAGCCGACGCAGCATTCTGCCCAATCAATGATGAGGCTTGTGATGAAACGATGGCTTTTGTTGTTGACCGCCCTGTTGCTGGCCGGCTGCGCCACGGGAAGCATGGGCGCCATCAAGGCGCCACTGCCTTATGACGCGTGGTACCTCGGCTTTTCCGCTCCACCCTATATGGAAGTGTGGGTGGAAACTGCTGACGTGGAGGACATGACGGGACGGATTTTTACCCGCGCCGGATCAGGAACAGTCTCTATCGGGTACGCAGGTGATCCCGCCCAATGGCAGGCTCCACGCTCAATGGGTGCAGGAAAATATGTCGCGGGAGCCGACCTTCCGCGTCGGATTTATGTGCGTTGGCAATCGCTGGTAGAGCCGCAGACCTACCGGGTAATTCTGGAAATTCCGGAGTCCGCACGTGAGTTGATGCGTACGAAGACGGAATCGCGTGCAATCCCGGGAAAATGGGACTACCAGAACGTCGTCGCCATTGGCTTGCTTCCAGGAGGGGCAATCAAAGTCATGGTGAGAAGCCCGGGTGGGCTTCCCATTGAAGTGCTGTGCCAACAGGCCGAGGTGGAGCCGAAGGGGCCATCACAAGGACTGACGGGAGGTCGTTACGCCTATTCGTTCGAGAAGCTTGAATTGAAAACACAGCAGTACCTGAAGACACGCGCGATCCCCTACGACTCCTGGAAGTGTCCAGGCAGGCCTTGATCGGGTACGAAGTTTTGCCGCATCACAAGTGGGTGCACCAGTCCGCGCACTGGAACTTCGCCCTCGGCCAAAAGCCCGGTCCCGGTCCGGTGTCGCTGGATCTGGTGTACGTAAGCCGCCCGGATCCGACCGGACAGCGCGGCATTTTGCCCAATCAATGAAGAGGCTTGCGATGAAACGATGGTTTTTGTTGCTGACCGCCCTGTTGCTTGCCGGTTGCGCCATCGGGAGCATGGGTACCACCAAGGCGCGATTGCCTTATGACACTTGGCGGCTTGGATTTTCTGCCCCCCCCCTACATGTCAGTTTGGGTAGAAACGGCAGACGTAGAGGATGTGACGGGGCGCATTTTCCATCGTGCCGGATCCGGAACGGTCTCTATGGGTTACATAGGCGATCCAGTGGAATGGCAAGGCCCCCGAACTTGGGGGGCAGGCAAGTATGTCACCGGCGCTGATTTGCCAAAGCGCATCTATGTGCGCTGGCAATCGTTGGTGGAGCCCCAGACCTATCGGGCAATTCTCGAAATCCCGGAGGAAGCCCGGGAGTTGATGCTGACCAGAACGGAGTCACGCGTTGTTCCGGGAAGTTCTGATTACCGCAAGGCTATTGTGATCGGCCTAGCGCCGGGAGGCATCGTGAGGGTCAGGGTGACAGGGCCGGTTGGCCAACCCGTAGATGTGCTGTGCCAGCAGGCCGAGGTGGAAGCGAAGGGGCCAGACTTGGGGCAGTACGGGGGCGCTACGTCACGCTGCCCGCAAAGGCGAAAGCCTACATCGACCAGCATCCGATCCCCTACGACTCCTGGAAGTGCCCAGGCACGCCTTGATTCGGCGCGGACGCCTTACTCCTGCCAGGCTTCATCAAGCGCTTGCCCAGGCACAGCCCCATCGCCGGAGCCCATCTCGCAGACGACTCCGTCCGGGCTGGTCTCCACGAACACGCGCTGCTCGAAATCGACCTCCCATGCCGCCACCGCGTTGACCGGTTGGTCGTGGTCCAGCGGCGCCACGGCGGCCAGGGTGGAGTCGGGCTGATCGTTTCTGAGGCAGTGAAACGCGACGACATGGCCGGGCGGAACTTTGTCGGTCAGTTCGATGGTGTCGACCGGGTGCGTGCTGGCAATCTCGTCGCCCTCGTACACCGAACGGGCCAGCACCAAAGCGGTGGGTATGGAGGATTCGTGCGGTTGGGGTCCGGCCTGGCCGGTGTCGGTCGGGCGGGCTTCCGGCGGGAGTGCTTCGGCCGCGCCAACTCCCGCCCCGTCAGCGTCCGGCGGAGTATCCGCGTCCGCCGCGTACTCGACATAGGCGATCAGGTCGCACAGGCCCTCATTGCCTTGGATGTCGGCCGGGAACATGCAGGTGGCCTCCGCCGGTGCAGGCAATGGCTCTGGTGCGCCCGGACAGGCACCTGCCCGACCGGACGGGCTGACGAGGATCGCGGCGGCAAGCACGACATCAAAGAGGCGCATACGCAGACCCGGAGAGAGGATGCGCCGAGCATTGCCCGTTGTGCGCGCAAAAGTAAACCGGAGTGGCGGAAATCCATCCGGTACAACTGCGACTCCGGATCGACGGCCTCAGATCTCCCGCGCCACCGGCATCGTGCGGGCCTTGCGCAGCGCACGCAGGGCCACACCGAGCACGCCGCCCAGCACCATCGCGCCGCCGAGGAACAGCCGCGGGCCCGGCCGGTCGCCCCAGAAGAGCATGCCCAGCGCCACCGCGAACACGGGCACCAGCAGCAGCCACGGCGTCACCTGGGCGACCGGGTAGCGCTGCATCAGCACGTAATACAGGCCGTGGCCGAGCAGCGAGGAGATGAACGCCGCGTAGGCCACGCCGACCCAGCCGACCCAGCTCACCGATGCCAGCGCGACAATGCCGCCCGGCTCGAACGCCATGCTGATTGCCAGCAGCGGCAGCACCGAAAACACCGCCATCCAGCCCTGCATGCTGAAAGGGTCCAGGCCGTGCAGGCCCTTCATCAGCACGGTGCCGATGGCCATGAACAGTGCCGACACCAGCATCAGCACCACCGCCTGCCAGTTGTCCATCACCGACGGGTCCAGTCCCAGTACCAGCACGCCGCTGAAACTGATCGCGATGGCCAGCCCGGTGCGCCACGCGAACCGCTCGCCCAGCACCAGCCAGGCCAGCACCGCGGTCATCGGGATGTAGCTCTGCATCACGATCGCCGGTGACGACAGGTCGCCGGCCAGTTTCAGCGAGGCGAAACTGAGCCCGAAGTGCAGCACGCCCACGCAGAGGCAGACCGCGACCAGCCGCGGCCATTGCCCTGCCGACGGCCGCTTCATCCAGAACAGCAGGGGCAGCCCGAGCGCCACGAAACGCAGTGCGGTGAACAGGAACGGCGGGATCTCGCGCAGGGCGAATGCCGATGACAGGAAGTTGCCCGCCCAGGCCGTGCAGATCAGCAGTACAAGGAAAATATCGCGCGGAGACATCGGCAGCATCCGGTGGGTGGGTCCGCAGATGCGGGCAACAAGTCAGTCCGCCGCCGCGGGCAGGAGACATCGACAGACGATGGAGGCGGGTGCCTCCGTCGAGGGGCGCATCAGGAAGCCGGGCGGGAAAGGCCGGCCCGTGTGACGGGTGCCGGTGCGATGGACCGCGTTACCGCCCGGGCGCTCAATACGACCAGCCCAGCCTGCGATAGAGCTTCACCAGCACCCACGCCGGCCCGATCAGCAGGTAGGTCAGGTCGGTCAGGAAGCTGGGTTTGCGGCCTTCGTACTTGTGGCCGATGAACTGGCCGATCCAGGCCACCACGAACACGCCGGCCCCCGCCCACAACAACGACACCACACCGAAGCTGTCGAAGATCCAGCGGCAGAGCAGGGCCATCAACACGAACATCGCCAGCATGCCCAGCCCGAGCCGGCGCGACTGGCGGTAATAGAACAGCGTCGCGGCGAAGATCGCCAGCGCGGCCCAGAACCCGGGCCGGAACAGGGTGCCGGGCGCGGGAATGCACCACAGCAGCGCGACCACGCTCCACGCGATCGCGGGCACGCAGACCACATGGATCCACTGGTTGACCGCGTTGCGGTGATCGCCGGAATAGCTCGCGAACCAGCGGTCGATCGGGCGTTCGGCCAAGGCCATGACGGTTCTCCCCATGGGGCATGTAGGAGCGACGTGAGTCGCGACCTGTACATCGTACCCAGCGTTCGGTTGGTCGCGACTCTTGCCGCTCCTGCACGAAGCAGGCTTGGCCGCGACCACGCCTGGTCAGTCGACGCTGATCCCCGCCAGCTTCTGCAGCGCGTCCGCGTACCGCGCGCGGGTGCGATCGATGACTCCGGTCGGCAGCTTCGGCCCCGGTGGGGTCTTGTCCCAGTCCAGCGTTTCCAGGTAGTCGCGCACGATCTGCTTGTCGTAGCTCGGCGGGCTGGTGCCGACGCGGTACTCGTCGGCGGGCCAGTAGCGCGAGGAGTCCGGCGTCAGCATCTCGTCCATCACGTACAGATGGCCGTCCGCGTCGGTGCCGAATTCGAACTTGGTGTCGGCCAGCAGGATGCCGCGCCCGGCCGCGTAGTCGGCCGCGAACTCATACAGCCGCAAGGTCGCATCGCGCACCGCCTCGGCCAGTTCGGCGCCGCACAGGCGCACCGCGGTGTCGAAGTCGATGTTCTCGTCGTGCGCGCCCACCGCCGCCTTGGTCGACGGCGTGAAAATTGGCTTGGCGAGCTTCTCGGCCTGGCGCAGGCCGTCGGGCAATTCGATGCCACTGATGCGGCCGGTGCGCTGGTAGTCCTTCCAGCCGCTGCCGATCACGTAACCGCGGGCGATGCACTCGATCGGCACCGGCTTCAGGCGTTTGGCGACCACCGAACGGCGCGTGTACAGCGACGCATCGACACCATCGGGCAATACCGACGCCACATCGATGCCGGTCAGGTGGTTGCGCACGATGTGCTCGGTCTTGCCGAACCAGAAGTTGCTGATCTGGCACAGCATCTCGCCCTTGCCCGGAATCGGGTCGGGCAGCACCACGTCGAACGCGCTGAGGCGGTCGGTGGCGACCATCAGCAGATAATCGCCCGGCGGCGTGTCGGCCGGCAGGCGCTCGGCCGGCAGGTCGAACACGTCGCGGACCTTGCCGCGATGGCGCAACGGCAGGTCGGGCAGATCGGATTCGGAAAGCGATCGTCGCAGCAGTGTCGTGGACAAATGGAGCCCCTCGGTGGTGCACGCAGCATTGGAGAACCTGCCGCGGGACACCGCTGGCTTCGCGCATGGCGCGCGACAGGGCCGACCAGTGTACGCCGGCTTGCGGTCGCGTGCAGGTACACTGACGACCCATTCCAGATGGCTGTCGGGGCTCGATGAAACGCTGGTACGGAAAACTGCTCGGGCTGTTCGCCGGGGCCGCGCTGATGCGCTTCAACCCCCTGCTCGGCGGGCTGATCGGCCTGCTGATCGGGCACGCGTTCGACATCGACTGGTTCCGTCTGCGCCGTGACGACCCCTACGCCGTGCTCGGCGTCACCACGGATGCCAGCGACGCAGACATCGAGCGCGCCTACCGCCGGCTGATCTCCCAGTACCACCCCGACCGCCTCGATGGTGCCGCCGCCGAGTTGCGCCGCCAGGCCGAGGCCCGGGCGCGCGAGATCAACGGCGCGTACGACCGCATCAAGACCCTGCGCAAACGCAGCTGACCCGCCACCGAGGCACCGACCGCCATGCAACCGACCGTCATCTCGCCGTCCATCCTGTCCGCCGACTTCGCCCGTCTGGGCGAGGAAGTCGACAACGTCCTCAAGGCCGGTGCCGACTGGGTGCATTTCGACGTGATGGACAACCATTACGTGCCCAACCTGACGATCGGCCCGATGGTCTGCGAGGCGCTGCGCAAGCACGGCGTGACCGCGCCGATCGACGTGCACCTGATGGTCGAGCCGGTCGATCGGCTGATCCCGGATTTCGCCAGCGCCGGCGCCACGCTGATCAGTTTCCACCCCGAGGCCAGCCGCCACGTGCATCGGACAATCCAGCTGATCAAGTCGCACGGCTGCCAGGCCGGCGTGGTGCTGAATCCGGCAACCTCGCTGGACGTGCTGGACTGGGTGCTCGACGACCTCGACATGGTGCTGCTGATGTCGGTCAATCCCGGTTTCGGCGGCCAGTCGTTCATTCCCTCCACCTTGCAGAAGCTGCGCCAGGTGCGCGAGCGGATCGATGCCAGCGGCCGCGCGGTCCGGCTCGAGGTCGACGGCGGGGTCAAGCCCGACAACATCGCCGACATCGCCGCGGCCGGTGCCGATACCTTCGTGGCCGGTTCGGCGATCTTCAACGCGCCCGACTACGCCGACGTGATCGGCCGGATGAAGGCCGCGGTGGCTGGCGTGCGCGGCTGAGGCGGTCAACGGAGACCGGTGCTGCTTGCTCCGATCTCCAGCAATGATTGGAGGCAATCCCGCCTCCGTCGGTCGTCCCTGCCATGGCGTTTGATCTTCCTGTGCAGCGATGACCGCCGGATGACAGCGCCAGGTGCCTGTCCGGGCCTGGCATTTGTCCGGGGAGAAGCGGAAAACCGCGCCGGTTTTCACGAACGCGCTGCTAGCCTCGCGGCATGAGCGCACCCGAATCCTCCCCGCACGAGCCGCGCTGGCGGCTGATCCTCAACGGCAAGTCCGGCGACGACGCCTCCTTGCGCGACGCGGTGGGCGCAATGCGCGCCCATGGCGTCGAGCTGGGCGTGCGGGTCACCTGGGAAGCCGGGGACGCGGCGCGCTACGTGGCCGAGGCGATCGCCGACGGCGTCGATACGGTGATTGCCGCCGGCGGCGACGGCACCCTCAGCGAGGTCGCCGGTGCGCTGGCCGATCGCGACGAGGACGCCGACAGCTTGCCCAGCCTGGGGCTGGTGCCGCTGGGCACCGCCAACGATTTCGCCACCACCGCGGGCATCCCCGCGGCGCCCGATGCCGCGCTGGAACTGGTGCGCCTCAGCCGGGCCCAGGCCATCGATCTGCTGCGGATCGACAGCGGCGACCCGGTCGACGGCCTGATCCATTGGTGCGCCAACCTCGCCAGCGGTGGCTTCGGTACCCAGGTCACGGTGGAAACCGACGAGGGCATGAAGAAGGTGCTCGGCGGCCTGGCCTATCTGATCACCGGGATCGCCAGCCTCGGCCAGGTCGAGCCGGTGCCTGCGCGCATCCGCGGCGCGGCGCTCAACGGCGAGCGTTTCCAGTGGGAGGCCGGCTTCATCGCGCTGGGCATCGGCAATGGCCGTCAGGCCGGTGGCGGTCAAATGCTGTGCCCGGACGCGGTGATCGATGACGGCCTGCTCGACCTCACCGTCGTGCCGGAGCTGGAAGGAACGGTCGGCCGCACGGTGGCTGCGTTGTTGACCGAAGGCCGGCACGGTGCGCTGGCCCGCGTGGCCGAACGCCGGCAACTGGCCTGGGTCGATATCGACGCGCCCGCCGGGTTTGTCCTCAGCCTGGATGGCGAGCCGGTCGAATCGGACCGCTTCCGCATCGTCTGCGTGGCCGGCCGGATCCGCATGCACCTGCCGCCGGGCTGTCCGTTGTTGCGTCCGCCGGGCAATCCGCTGCCGGTGGCCGAAGGCGACGGGGAGCCGGAACCGTCGCCGTCGCTGGTGCCGGCGTGAGGGTCTCCGGCCCCGACGAAGCCATCGCACCGGCGCGGCGAACCGGCTAAAGTGTCGCGATGACTTCCAGGGCGAATCCGCATTCCTGCAGTGCCGACACCGGTTGGCGATGGTGGCTTGCCGCCGTCGTCCCCGCCTCGTCGCACTCCAAGGAAATGCCGCATGTCCACGCCCGACACCGACAACCCGCAGTACCGCAAATTCCAGCAGCAGGCCGCTGAAGGCCACACCCGCATCCCGGTGGTGCGCGAGGTGTTCTCCGACCTCGACACCCCGCTGTCGGTCTACCTGAAACTCGCCGACGGCCCGCACACCTACCTGTTCGAATCGGTCGAGGGCGGCGAGCGTTTCGGCCGTTATTCGATCATCGGCCTGCCGGCCACCCGCGTGTACGCCTTCGCCGGCCACACCCTGTATGTCACCGAGCACGGCGAGCTGGTCGAGGCGCGCGAGGTCGCCGATCCGTTCGCCGAGGTCGAGCGCCTTCGCACGCAGTATTCGGTGCCGAAGATCGACGGCCTGCCCGGCTTCACGGGCGGCCTGGTCGGCTGGTTCGGATTCGAGTGCATCCAATACATCGAGCCGCGCCTGGCCGCGCCGGGCCCGGATGGCGAGCCCAAGCCCGACGAGCTGGGCACCCCCGACATCCTGCTGATGCTGAGTGAGGAAGTGGCGGTGTTCGACAATCTCAAGGGCCGGCTGTACCTGATCGTCCACGCCGACCCGGCCGAGCCGCAGGCCTGGGCGCGCGCGAACCGGCGTCTCGACCAGCTGGTGCACCGGCTGCGCAGCAGCGGTACGACGTATCCGGAAACGCTCGACCCGGCCGGCCTGGACGAGGCGGATTTCGTCTCCGGTTTCACCCGAGAAGGCTTCATCAACGCGGTCGAGAAGTCGAAGGAGTACATCCGCGGCGGCGACATCTTCCAGGTCGTGTTGAGCCAGCGCCTGAGCGTGCCGTTCAAGGCCCGCCCGGTGGATGTCTACCGCGCCCTGCGCGCGCTGAATCCATCGCCGTACATGTACTTCCTGGATGTCGGCGAGATGCAGGTGGTCGGCTCCTCGCCGGAGATCCTGGCACGCCTGCAGTACGACGCGGCCGGGCAGGGCACGGTCACGGTGCGTCCGATCGCCGGCACCCGCCCACGCGGTGCGACGCCGGCCGAGGACGACGCGCTGGAAGCCGAGCTGCTGGCCGACCCGAAGGAACGCGCCGAGCACCTGATGCTGATCGACCTGGGCCGCAACGATGTCGGCAGGATCAGCCAGCCGGGCACGGTCGAAGTCGGCGAGCAGTTCGTGATCGAGCGCTACAGCCACGTCATGCACATCGTCAGCGAGGTCACCGGCCGCCTGAAACCGGGCCTGAGCTACGCCGACGTGCTGCGCGCGACGTTCCCGGCCGGCACCGTGTCAGGTGCGCCGAAGATCCGCGCACTGGAAGTGATCCGCGAGCTGGAGCCGATCAAGCGCAATGTCTATGCCGGCTCGATTGGCTACCTGGGCTGGCACGGCGATGCCGACACCGCGATCGCGATCCGCACCGCGGTGATCCAGGACGGCCGCCTGCACGTGCAGGCCGGCGCCGGCATCGTGCACGACTCCGACCCGGTCAAGGAATGGGAAGAAACCATGAGCAAGGGACGCGCGCTGTTCCGCGCGGTCGCCGAAGCGGCGCGGGGGCTTTGACATGCTGCTGATGATCGACAACTACGACAGCTTCACCTGGAACCTCGTGCAGTACCTGCAGGTGCTCGGGGCCGAAGTGAAGGTGGTCCGCAACGACGAGCTGTCGCTGCCGCAGATCGAGGCGCTGGCGCCGGAGCGGATCGTGATCTCGCCCGGGCCGTGCACGCCGAACGAGGCCGGCGTCTCGCTCGAGGTGATCCGGCACCTGGGCGCACGGATCCCACTGCTGGGCGTCTGCCTGGGCCACCAGGCCATCGGCCAGGCCTACGGCGGCGACGTCGTGCGGGCGAAAACGATCATGCACGGCAAGACCTCGCGCATCCGCCACCAGGGCCGGGGCGTGTTCGCCGGCCTGCCGGATGCCTATGAAGCCACGCGTTACCACTCGCTGGTGGTGGCGCGCGAGACCCTGCCCGGGTGTCTGGAGATGACCGCCTGGACCGACACCGAGGACAGCGCCTTCGACGAGATCATGGGCCTGCGCCACCGCGAACACCCGGTCGAAGGCGTGCAGTTCCATCCCGAATCGATCCTGACCGAACACGGCCACGCGCTGCTGAAGAATTTCCTGGAGCGTTGAGAAAGGGCCCCGATATTCCACCGGCAGCTCCGATGTAGGAGCGACGTGAGTCGCGACCCACTGAACCATCCGCTGCGGCCATGACGGGATGTACAGGTCGCCACTCACCGGTGGAGGCATGCCTCCACCACTCCTACGACCGCAGGAAGTCCAGTCGGACGACCGCAGCAAGTCCCCGTGGGGACATAAACCCGAGACAAACAAAAATGCCCATCACCCCGCAAGAAGCCCTGCAACGCACGATCGAACACCGTGAGATCTTCCACGACGAGATGGTCGATCTGATGCGCATGATCATGCGCGGCGAGGTCAGCCCGATGATGACCGCGGCGATCCTGACCGGCCTGCGGGTCAAGAAGGAGACCGTCGGCGAGATCGCCGGTGCGGCGCAGGTGATGCGCGAGTTCGCGCGCCCGGTCGAGGTCGCTGATCGCCGCCATCTGGTCGACATCGTCGGTACCGGTGGCGACGGCGCCAACACGTTCAACATCTCCACCGCGAGCACGTTCGTGATCGCCGCCGCCGGTGGCCGGGTCGCCAAGCACGGCGGCCGCAGCGTGTCGTCCAGGTCGGGCAGCGCGGATGCCCTCGAGGCGCTGGGCGCGGCGATCGAGCTGCAACCCGAACAGGTCGCCCAGTGCATCGCGCGCACCGGCATCGGCTTCATGTACGCGCCGCTGCACCACCCGGCGATGAAGGTGGTCGCTCCGGTGCGCCGCGAGATGGGCGTGCGCACGCTGTTCAACATCCTCGGCCCGCTGACCAATCCGGCCGGCGCGCCGAACATCCTGATGGGCGTGTTCCATCCCGATCTGGTCGGCATCCAGGTGCGGGTGCTCCAGGAGATGGGCGCGCAGCGGGCACTGGTGGTCTGGGGCCGCGATGGCATGGACGAGCTGTCGCTCGGCGCCGGTTCGCTGGTCGGCGAGCTGCGCGACGGCAAGGTGACCGAGTACGAACTGCACCCGGAAGACTTCGGCATCGCGATGTCGGCCAGCCGCAATCTCAAGGTCGATGGCCCGGAAGCCTCCATCGCGATGCTGCGTGAGGTGCTCGACAACCGCCCGGGACCGGCGCTGGACATCGTCGCCCTCAACGCCGGTGCCGCGCTGTACGTGGCCGGCGTCGCCGACAGCATCGCCGATGGCATCGGGCGCGCACGCGAGGCGATTGCCTCCGGCGCGGCGCGCGCCAGGCTGGACGGGTTCGTCGCCACCACGCGCGAACTCGCGGGACAATGAATACCCATCGTCATTACCGCCTTCGCGGCAGCGACAGCACCACCGGAGCCAGCAACACGCAATGACCGACATCCTGCAGAAGATCCTCGCCCGCAAGCACGAGGAGATCGACCAGCGCAGCAAGATCCGCTCGCTGGAAAGCGTGCGCGCCCGCGCCGGCAAGCAGCCGCCGACCCGCGGCTTCGTCGAGGCGATCAAGCGCCGGCACGCGGCGGGCGAGCCGGCGGTGATCGCCGAGATCAAGAAGGCCAGCCCGTCGAAGGGCCTGATCCGCAAGGACTTCGATCCGGCCGCGATCGCGCGCAGCTACCAAGCCGGCGGCGCGGCCTGCCTGTCGGTGCTCACCGACGTCGATTTCTTCCAGGGCAGCAACCGCTACCTGGGCGAGGCGCGCGAAGCCTGCCGCCTGCCGGTGCTGCGCAAGGACTTCATCGTCGATCCCTACCAGGTCTACGAGGCGCGCATGATCGGCGCGGACTGCATCCTGCTGATCGTCGCCGCGCTGGAAGACGGGCCGATGGTGGAGATGGCCAACCTCGCCCACGAGCTGGGCATGGACGTGCTGATGGAAGTCCACGACATCGACGAGCTGGAACGCGCGCTGCAGACCGACTGCGAGCTGGTCGGCATCAACAACCGCAACCTGCGGACCTTCGAGGTCTCGCTGGACACCACCATCGAGCTGAAGGCGGCGATCCCGGCCGACCGCATCGCGGTCACCGAAAGCGGCATCGCCACCCGTCCGGATGTCGCACGCCTGCGGGCGGCTGGGGTGGAGACATTCCTGATCGGCGAGAGCTTCATGCGCGAAGCCGATCCGGGCGCCGCGCTGCAGCGGTTGTTCGCGCCATGAGCGCGACCGGGCCGGCGGACCGGCCCCGCCCGTACCCGTCGGTGGACGAAGGTGCGCCGCTGGTGGTGTTCGACTTCGACCACACCCTGTACGACGGCGATTCCGGCAGCCACCTGTTCCGCTGGCTGATCCAGCGCAGCTGGTGGCGGATGGTGCTGGCCCTGCTGATCGCACCGCTGTTCGGCCCGATGGTGGCGTTCCTGCCGACCCGGCGCGTGGGGATCTCGGGTTTCGTCTGGGCCGGCACCATCGGCCTGCATCGGCCGCGCGACCTCGATGCCGAGATCGACCGCTATGTCGCGTTGCACGGCGGGCAGATCCGCCCGCGCCTGCTGCCGATCGCGCTGGATGTCCTGCACCGCCATCGCGAGGCCGGCGACCGGGTCGTCGTCGCCACCGGCGCGCCGCCGGAACTCGCGCGAGCGATCCTCGCCTTCGTCGCCCACCAGGACGTGCCGGTGGTCGGCACCCAGGTCGGCCCGCGGCTGGGCGGCATCGGCGCCACCCGCCACTGCCATTACGAGATGAAGATGACGATGCTGCGCGAGGCCGGGTTCACCGCCCCCGTCGCGATCGCCTATTCCGACAGCAGCGCCGACCTGCCGCTGCTGCTGGCCGCGCGCAAACCGGTGGTGGTGAACCCGAAAGCGGGCCGGGTCGCGATGTTCCGCAAGGTGCTGCCCGCCGGTACGCCGATCCTCAACTGGGGCTGCGCGGGCCGGGCCGGCGAGCCGGTGGCGTAGGCGGGCGATCCGGCGCCGAATCGAGAGCCGTCGTAGGAGCGACGTAAGTCGCGATCGTGGAGCCGGCGCAGGCGAATCACTATCCAATCGCGACCCACGTCGCTCCTGCCAGAGCCAAGGCAGGCTCGCATCAGCGCGAGTGGGGACCGCAAACAAAACGGGCGACCCGAAGGCCGCCCGTCTTTGTTGCTGCCGGTAGCCGTCGCCGACGTCAGCGTGTGCCGTACAACACCACGGTCTTGCCGCGGGCATGCAGCTTGCCGTCGGCCTGCAGTTTCTTCAGCACGCGGCCGGCCATCTCGCGCGAGCAGCCGACCAGGCGCGACAGTTCCTGCCGCGATACCCGCAACTGGGTGCCATCGGGATGGCTCATCGCCTCGGGTTCGCGCGCCAGGTCGTGCAGGGCGCGGGTGATGCGGTCGGTGACGTCGAGGAATGCCAAGCGGCCGGCCTTGCGGCTGGTGTCGAGCAGGCGCTGGGAAATCTGCGCGGCGATCGAGTACAGCAGTTTGGGAGCGTCCGGTGCCAGGCGCGACAGCATCAGGTCGTACAGGCGCTCGTGGCCGATCTCCGCCAGTTCGCATGGCGTGCGCGTACGCAGGATCACCTCGCGCTGGTCGCTCTCGACAAACAGGCCCAGTTCGCCGACGAACTCGCCGGGGCCGAAGTAGCCCAGTACCAGTTCGCGGTCATCGTCCTCCTCGGTGATGATGCTGACCGAGCCCGACACCACGTAGTACAGCGTGCTGGCGGGATCGCCCGGCCGGAACACGTCCGTGCGCGACGGGTAACGCCGACGGTGGCAGTGGGCGAGGAAGCGTTCAATCGTTGCGCCATCGGGCATCAACGGGCTGTTGGTTCGGCGCAGTACAGTCAAGGTATCTACCTGGGTGGCTGACATGGCAGTGGTTAAGGTTATTCAGGAAGCTTAGGGTGAAGTGGCGTTGAGAGGCAAACTTTGCCCTCTGGTGGCACCGGTGGAGGCGATTTTGCGACGCGCGCCCGGCGGGCCGCATTTTCAACCCGTCGCCAATTGCCGCATAATCGCGCCCTCTCGCCATGTCCGGATAAAAGCATAGTGGTCAAGCCGTTGCCGCGCCTGAGGTTGCAGGGTTTCAACAACCTCACCAAAGCGCTCTCGTTCAACATCTATGACGTCAGTTTTGCCGCCTCGGAAGAGGAGCGGCAACGCTACATCGAGTACATCGACGAGGAGTACAACGCCGATCGCCTGACCCAGATCCTGACGGATGTGGCGGACATCATCGGTGCCAACATCCTCAACATCGCGCGTCAGGACTACGACCCGCAGGGGGCGTCGGTGACGATCCTGATCTCCGAGGAGCCGGTGATCGACAAGTCAGATGCCAAGGGCGTGATCTCCGAGGCGGTGGTCGCGCACATGGACAAGTCGCACATCACCGTGCACACGTATCCGGAGACGCATCCCGACAGCGGCATCGCGACCTTCCGCGCTGACATCGACGTGGCGACCTGCGGCGTGATCTCGCCGCTGAAGGCATTGAACTACCTGATCGAGAGCCTGGAATCCGACATCGTGGTGATGGACTACCGGGTGCGCGGCTTCACCCGCGACATCAAGGGCAAGAAGCACTACATCGATCACCGGATCAACTCGATCCAGGACTACCTGGCCAAGAACATCAAGGCCCGCTACGAGATGCTCGACGTCAACGTCTACCAGGAAAACATCTTCCACACCAAGATGCATCTGAAGGACTTCGACCTGGACCAGTACCTGTTCGAGGAGAAGGCGCGCAACCTGTCGTTCAAGGAGCGCATGAAGATCGAGGCGCGGCTCAAGCGCGAGATCGAGGAGCTGTACCACGGGCGCAACCTGGTCGACTGAGCAGGCCGCCAGGCTCCAGGCACACACACGAAGCGCCGGCAATCCCGGCGCTTCTGCTTTTCTGCGACCCGGTGCTCAATGATCCGGCACAGGCGTGGGGTTGCGGAGACGGAAGCGGGCCCGCGCAGGCATTGCTCCAGCCTCCGTCGGCGCAATCCTGCGCCGAGTCGGCCGCCGGCCATTCATGGCCGGCTGTTACGCAATACCTGCACGGGCCCGCTTCCTCCGTCGCAATCTGGAGGGCTGCGGGTGCGACTTACACCCGATAGGCGATCGTTTTCATCAGCTTCGATGCGCCGGCCATGAGGGTGGGGATCGGTGGCGGCAGGATCCGCGCGCCGGCGGCTTCGGCGTTGTCGGCGTGGCGGGCTTCGTCGGCCTTCATCACCTGCAGGATCGCGCGGCTGCGGGCGTCGGCCGGCGGCAGGGACTGCAGGTGCTCGTCGATATGCGCCTCGACCTGGCGCTCGGTCTCGACCACGAATCCCAGGTTCCAGCCATCACCGCGCAATCCCGCCAGCACGCCGATGGCGTAGCTGCCGCCGTACCACAGCGGGTTGAGCAGGCTGGGACGGTCGTCGAGCTCGCGCAGGCGGTCGGCGCACCAGGCCAGGTGGTCGGTCTCTTCCTGCGCGGCTTCCAGCAGGTGGGCGCGGGTGGCCTCGTCCCGGGCCACGGCGGCCTGGCCGCAATACAGCGCCTGTGCGCAGACCTCGCCGACGTGGTTGACCCGCATCAGGCCGGCGGCGTGGCGGCGCTCCGCGCCTTCGAGCACGACGTCGGGTTCGGCGAGGCCGGGATTGGGCCGCATCGCCGGCGGCGTGCCGAACACGGTTTCCAGTGCGCGTTGGGTTTCGTCAATAAAGCGGTCCAGGGCGGTCAGGCGGCGTGCGTTCATGCGGTCGATTCCAGTGGGGGCGGGCGGTGGGGATTTTGCTCGTCGTCTTCGCGATGGCGGGATCCATGGACGTTGCATCCGGGCACTTCACTTCCCCGGATGATCAGCCCTTTGCGCCGTTGTGGAGCGCTTCCGGCCTTCACGGGCTGACGAGTGAGCATTTGTCACGGGGCATCACGCTGGCGGGCTGGGGTTGTGACATTGCCCGGCGCGGCCAGCGCCTCGGCCAGGAACACCAGCGGATGCTGCACGTCCAGCGCGGTGCCGCCGGCCAGGTGCAACCGGCAACCGATGTTGGCGCTGAGCAGCCGGGTGGCACCGCTGGCGGCCAGTTGGGCCACCAGCGGTTCACGGTACGACGCGGCGCGCCCGGGATCGGTCAGCATCTGGCTGCCGGCCGCCCCGCAGCAGCCATAGCCGGCGTCGATCTCGACCACCACCAGTCCCGGCACCCGCGCCAGCAGGCGTCGCAGCGCGGGCACGGTTCCAACCACGTTGCGCTGGGTGCAGGGAAGGTGCAGGGCGATACGTTCGCGGCGTTCGAGAAACGTCAATTGCTCCCGGTGCCGGTCGAGGAATGCCAGCGCGTCCACGGCCGATCCATCCAGCGCGCCGGCGACCGATTCGTGGCAGCCGCTGGCCAGGGTCAGCACCTGCCGGTATCCGGCAAAGGCCGCGTGGTTGATCGCCGCCAGCCGCGAGGCCTGGTCGAGGTTGCCGGCGTGGGCATGGATCGCACCACAACACGTCTGCCCCGCAGGCATCACCAGTTCGACGGACAGCGCCGAGCAGAGCCGGCCCAGCGCGGCGCGGGCATCCGCTTCGTACGCGCCCGCGACGCAGCCGACGAACACGGCGGTTGGCGTGCCGCCATCGTGCTGCCGGATGCCGGCCAAAGAGGCGGGGGCCGAAACGGACGGGCCGGGGCGCGGCGGACGCGGCAATCCCCGCAGCCTGGCCGGAAGCAGGCGGTACGCGCGCCGGTAGAGGCCGAGCAGGCCGGTCAGCAGCCGCGGCCGCGCGGTGAGTGCTTCGAGTGCGCGTTGCAACAGTCCGGCGCCGCGCCGCGCGCGTTGACGCCCGCGCGCGCTGATCAGCAGTGCGCCATACTCCACGCCCGCCGGGCAGACGGCTTCGCAGCTCCGACAGCCCAGGCAGTGATCCAGATGCGCATCGCCCACCGGACCCGGCTCGATCGTGTCCAGTGCCCAGGCGCGGGCGAGGGCGATCCGGCCGCGCGGGGATTCCGCTTCCACCCGGTCATGGCCGTAGGTCGGGCACACCGGCAGGCACAGCCCGCATTGCACGCAGCGATCGGCCAGGGCAACCAGTGGATCCACGGCGGTCGGTCGGGTAGCGGCGGGCATGGAAGGGATGTTACCATTCGCGATTCAGTGGCTTGCGGAGCTCTGCGGGGCCCGCTATCATTTCGCCTCTTTCGTTCCGCAGATCACAACGCGCGGCAAAATTCCGGCGTCGACCCTCATTGGGAAGACAGCGGAATCAGCCCGGCCAGGTACCCATAAGAAGCCCAGTCATGAAGACTTTCACCGCCAAGAACGAGACCGTCCAGCGTGACTGGTACGTCGTCGATGCCGCCGGCAAGACCCTCGGCCGCCTTTCCGCCGAACTCGCCCGCCGCCTGCGTGGCAAGCACAAGCCCGTGTACACCCCGCACGTCGATACCGGCGACTACCTGGTCGTCATCAACGCCGAGAAGATCGTGGTGACCGGCAACAAGCTGGCCGACAAGAAGTACCACCGCTTCACCGGCTACATCGGCAACCTGAAGACCGAGACCCTCGGCCAGGCGCTTGAGCGCCATCCGGAGCGTGTCATCGAGACCGCGGTCAAGGGCATGCTGCCGAAGAATCCGCTCGGCCGCGCCATGTACCGCAAGCTCAAGGTCTACGCAGGCCCCGAGCATCCGCACACCGCCCAGCAGCCGCAGCCGCTGGATATTTAAGGTCAACTGACATGGCAATCCAGCAGAACTACGGCACCGGCCGCCGCAAGTCCTCCACCGCCCGCGTGTACCTGCGCAAGGGCGAAGGCAACATCACCATCAACAAGCGTTCGATCGAGGAGTTCTTCGGCCGCGAGACCGCGCGCATGATCGTGCGCCAGCCGCTCGAGCTGACCCAGTCGACCGACAAGTTCGACGTCAATGTCACGGTTGCCGGCGGCGGCACCACCGGTCAGGCCGGCGCGATCCGCCTGGGCATCTCGCGCGCACTGGTCGAGTACGACGAGTCGCTCAAGAGCGAGCTGCGCAAGGCCGGTTTCATGACCCGCGATGCGCGCGAAGTCGAGCGCAAGAAGGTCGGTCTGCACAAGGCCCGTCGCGCCACCCAGTTCTCCAAGCGCTGATACCACTGCGCTACAATCCGCTTCTATAGCCCCGTCGCCAAGCGGTAAGGCACCTGACTCTGACTCAGGCATTCGGTGGTTCGAATCCATCCGGGGCTGCCAAACCTCAAAAAACCCGTCTCCATGGCGGGTTTTTTGTTGCCTGCGTACAAGCGGTTACACTTGAAACCATTCGCGCCGAGGCGCTGCATACGGAGTTTTCAATGAAGCTTGGTTCCCTCAAGGAAGGCGGCCGCGACGGCACGTTGATCGTGGTCGCGCGCGACCTGAGCCGGGCGGTGCGCGCCACCGGCATCGCCGATACGCTGCAGCAAGCGCTGGAGGACTGGTCGAACATCGCCCCGCGCCTCAACGCCTTGTCGGAAAAGCTCAATGCCGGTGATGTGGAAGGCGCCTTCACGCTGGATCCGGTCGCGCTGGCCGCGCCCTTGCCGCGCGCCTACGAGTTCGTCGACGGCAGCGCCTACCTGCCGCATGTCGAGCGCGTGCGCCGTGCGCGTGGCGCGCAGGTGCCGGAGAGTTTCTATACCGATCCGTTGATGTACCAGGGCGTGAGCGCAGGCTTCTATGGTCCGCGCGATCCCGTGCAGGTGCCCAGCGAGGAGTTCGGCATCGACCTGGAGGCCGAGCTGGTGGTCATCACCGACGACGTGCCGATGGCGGTGTCGCCCGGGCAGGCGGCCGAGCACATCCAGCTGATCGGCCTGATCAACGACGTGTCGCTGCGCAACCTGATCCCGGGCGAGCTGGCCAAGGGGTTCGGCTTCCTGCAGTCCAAGCCGCGCTCCGCCCTGAGCCCGGTGTTCGTGACGCCCGACGAGCTGGGCGATGCCTGGCGCGACAGCAAGGTGCACCTGCCGATGCTGACCCACGTCAACGGCAAGTGGTTCGGCGCGCCCGAGGCGGGCGTCGACATGCAGTTCAACTTCGCCCAGCTGATCGCCCATGCGGCCCGCACGCGGCCGTTGTCGGCCGGGGCGATTGTCGGATCGGGCACGATCGCCAACGAGGACACCAGCCTGGGGGCTTCATGCTTCGCCGAGCTGCGCACGGTGGAAACCCTGCGCGACGGCAAGCCGAGCACGCCGTTCATGAGCTTCGGTGATACCGTTCGCATCGAGATGCTGGATGCGCAGGGCAACAGCGTGTTCGGCGCCATCGAGCAGCGGATCGACCGCCACGGCAGCTGATATCCGGTGCACGCCCGCCGGCGGGGCGGTCGACAGGACAGGATTTCACTGGGCATGCAGGGTTCGGGCGAGGGGTGCAGCGGTGCAGGCAGGGCAGGGAAGGGAGCAGATGGCCGATCAACTACAGCTGTACTCGTACTGGCGATCCAGCGCGGCGTTCCGCGTGCGCATCGGCCTGAACCTCAAGGGGCTGGTCTACGAGACGGTGCCGGTGCATCTGCTGCGCGACGGTGGCGAGCAGCACGCCGACGACTACCGCGAGCTCAATCCGCAGGAGCTGGTGCCGGTGCTCAAGCACGGTGAACGGGTGCTGCGGCAGTCGGTCGCGATCCTGGAGTACCTCGACGAGACCTGGCCGACGCCGCCGCTGCTGCCGGTCAGCGGCCGTGATCGCCAGCGGGTGCGGGCGCTGGCGCAGGCGGTGGCCTGCGACATCCACCCGCTCAACAACCTGCGCGTGCTGCAGTATTTCGACCGCACCTGGAACGTGCCCCAGCCGGAGCGCGACGAATGGGTGCGGCACTGGATCGTGGAGGGCTTTTCCGCGATCGAGGCGACCTTGAACGACCACCCCGCCACCGGCGTGTTCTGCGAGGGCGACATCCCCGGCCTGGCCGATTGCTGCCTGATCCCGCAGGTCTACAACGCCCGCCGCTTCGCGGTCGACATGCGGCAGTTCCCGACCATTGCCCGGATCGAGCGCGCCTGCCTGGCCTTGCCGGCGTTCGACGCGGCGCGGCCGGAGATGCAGCCCGACGCGCCGCCGGCGAACTGAGCGGCGGGCTGCGGCTAACGGGCGTCCTATCGATCCGTGCCCGGTAGGAGCGGCTTCAGCCGCGAACACGCAGGATCCGCAGCCACATTGCGCTCCCATATCCCCGGCGATCCTCACCAACGCGGCCCTGTCAACGACTGCGCGTCGCAGCGGATCGGGCAACGTCTGGGGCTGCAATGTACTGGTCGCGGCTGAAGCCGCTCCTACGCTCGGAGGAGATCCAATCGGAAGATCGGGTGATGCCGCGCGAACCCGCTGTTGCAGGCACGATGCCAGTCGCGACCCCACTGGCAATCGATAACGCGCGTTCACGCCGCGACAATCCGGACGGTGGAAGCCTGCGTTTCCTCGCCGGATCTTGTCGGGTCACGGGTCGCGACTCACGTCGCTCCTACAAGCACGTCGGCCGGCTACTGGGTCGAGAACACCTCGGCATACGGGTCGTGCTCGGCGCCGGCGCCTTCGGACAGGCGGAATTTCAACGCCAGCCCGTCACGCGAATCGGCGGCACGCAACGCCTCCTCGATATCGATCTTGCCTTCCTTCTGCAGCCGGAACAGGCACTGGTCGAAGGTCTCCATCCCCGCTTCCAGCGACTGCTCCATCGCGTGCTTGATCTCATGGACCTGGCCGCGGCGCATCAGGTCGCGGATATGCGGGGTGTTGATCAGCACCTCGGCGGCCGGCAGCCGGCGGCCATCAACGCCGATCACCAGCCGCTGCGAGATCACCGCCTGCAGGTTCAGCGCCAGGTTCATCAGCACGTTCTTGTGCGCGCCCTCGGGGAAGAAGTTGAGGATGCGCTCGATGGTCTGGTCGGCATTGTTGGAGTGCAGCGTGGCCAGGCACAGGTGGCCGGTCTCGGCGAACGCGATGGCCGCTTCCATGGTGGTCTGATCGAGGATCTCGCCGATCAGGATCACGTCGGGCGCCTCGCGCATCGCGTTCTTCAGCGCGTTCTGGAAGGCGTGGGTATCCAGGCCGACCTCGCGCTGGTTGACCAGCGAGCGCTTGTGCCGGTGCAGGTATTCGATCGGGTCCTCGATGGTGAGGATGTGGCCGGAGACGTTGCTGTTGCGGTGGTCGATCATCGACGCCAGCGTGGTCGACTTGCCCGAGCCGGTCGAGCCGACGATCAGCACCAGTCCGCGCGGCTCCAGGATGATGTTCTTGAGCACCTGCGGCAGTTGCAGCTCCTCGATCGACGGGATCACGCTGCGGATCGCACGGATCACCATGCCGACCTCGCCGCGCTGCTTGAACACGTTGACGCGGAAACGACCGGTGTCGGGCAGCGCATAGGCCATGTTCAATTCCAGGTCGCGCTCGAACTGCGGCACCTGGCCCTCGCCCATCAGCGAATAGGCGATCTTCTTGACCATCCCCGGCGGCAGGCCGGTATTGCCCAGTGGATGCAGCCGGCCCTCGATCTTGATGTACACCGGCGCGCCGGTGCTCAAGAACATGTCCGACGCATTCTTTTCCGTCATCAGCTTCAGGAAATAGCCGATGTCCATGCACGTACTCTCCCCGTTGAGCTGGCGTATCGTTGCAACCCACACGCCGGCTTGATCACAATGGCCGCGCGACAGACTACCGCCACGGCTCCCCTATGCATCGCAGCTTCTCACAAATCCGCCCCTTGCTACTGGGCACAGTTCTCGCTTGCGCACTCGGCGCATGCGCCACTTTGCCGCCGCCGACCAGCGAGCTCGGCGCCGCCCAGCAATCGCTGACGCGCGCCACCAACGCCGACGCCGACCAGTACGCCGGTGAGCAGCTGGCGCTGGCCCGCGACGGACTCGGCCGGGCGCAGGCCGCGATGGCGGGCGGTCGCAACGATGTCGCCCGTGCACTCGCGCTGGCCTCCCAGGCCGATGCCGATCTGGCCTATGCGCTCAGCGCGGAGGCCCAGGCCGCCGCCGAGCTGGCGCAGCGCAGGAGCGAGGTCAGGCACCTGCAGGGCCGCCTCCAGGCGGGAGGTGACCGATGAAACCGCATACGACCTTGTGCACCGCCATCCTTGCCGCGGTGCTCGCCGCGGCGATCCCTTTGCAGGCGCAGGCACAACCGCAGAGCCGGCGGTCGGTGGATGCGGACGTCGCGCAGTTGACCCAGCAGCTGATCGCGCTGGACGCCAATCCCGATTACGCCAACGCGGCCGCCTACGAGCGCCTGCAGGCACGCCAGGCGATCGATGTCCTGGCCGGTGCGCGCAGCAGCCAGGTCGAAGGCGCCTACTACGTCGCCCAGCGGCGGGTGCAGATCGCCGAGGTTGCCGCCCGCACCGCACTGATGCGGCAGCAGACCCAGCAACTGGACCGCGAGCGCAGCGAGTTGCTGGTCGAGGCCAGTCGCCGCGACGCCGCGCGGGCCCGCGCGGAGGCCGAGCGCCTGCGCGTGGAGGCCCAGATCCAGGCCGAAGAGGCCGCGCGCCTGCGGCAGCAGAGCGAGAGCGATGCGGAAGCGATGGCCGATGTCGAAACCGCGTTGAAGGGCGTCGCCGGCGCGCAGGCTGCCAAGCTCAGGGCGGCCAGGGCGCGTGAGGCGGAATTGGCGCGACAGGAGGCGGAACTGCTCGGCAAGAAGCCTGCCAAGGCCGACAAATCGAAGAAAAAGTGAACCGGTATTTCGTAAAAATATTGTTATATATCAACCGCTTGCCATGCCGTGGCCCCGCCGTGACGGGGTTTGCGGACAAGCGCGCCAATCTGGTTCCGTGATGCGCGCCTGGATGCGCCTGACCGCCCCTTGCCGGTGCCGGGCGCCAGGAGTAGGGTCGGATATCCAGGCGGCCTGTTTCCCGCTTGGCGATGAGCCAGCAACATGACGCAACCCGTTGGTCCGGATCAGGCAATCCCCGCCGCTGCAGTCGATGCGTTCCCGTGGGGCCGGAACGGCCGTGTAGAGGCGGATCCCGCCGGATCCGACCGGATCGAAGTGTCATGACACCCCCCAACGCCTCGGCCTTCCCGCCGGGGCGTTTGTCTATCTGCTGAAGGAGGTTTCAATGTTCGACGACCAATCGCAGTCTGAAATCGAGGCGCTGATCAAGGCCAATCCCGAATTCAAGCAGCTGTACCAGCGCCACAAGAAGCTCGACAAGAAGGTGATGGATGCGGAGCTCGGCGTGTTGCCGATCGACACCACCACGCTGGCGCAGATGAAGCGTGAAAAGCTGGTCGCCAAGGATCGCCTCACCAGGATGTACGCCTCCCGCATGAACTGACGCCGCTGCCGGGGCAGGTCACAGCCCCGCTGAACGGTCTGACCGCTGGTGGTGGCGACCCCTTCCCCCGGTTGCCACTGCCAGCATCCCTTAGAATCCCTCGCATCTGCCGCATCTGCCGGCGCCAGGGTTCGCCCCCGACATGCCCATTGCCACCTCCGTCCTCGACCTGATCGGCAACACGCCGATCGTCAAGGCGCAACACCTCGATACCGGCGTCTGCGAGCTGTATTTCAAGCTCGAATCGCAAAATCCCGGCGGCTCGATCAAGGACCGCATCGGCCTGCAGATGATCGCCGCGGCCGAAGCCCGCGGTGACATCCAGCCCGGCGACACCCTGGTCGAAGGCACCGCCGGCAACACCGGGCTCGGCCTGGCCCTGGTCGCCCAGCAGAAGGGCTACAAGCTGATCCTCGTGGTGCCCGACAAGATGAGCCGGGAGAAGATCTTCAACCTCAAGGCGATGGGCGCGCAGGTCGTGCTGACGCGCTCGGATGTCGCCAAGGGTCATCCGGACTACTACCAGGACCTGGCCGAACGGCTCGCGCGCGAGACGCCGGGCGCGTACTTCATCAACCAGTTCGGCAACCCCGACAATCCGGCCGCGCACGAGCATGGCACCGGGCCGGAGATCCTCGCCCAGATGGCCGAGGTCGGTGGCCTGGACGCGATCGTGTTCGGTTGCGGCAGCTCCGGCACCATGACCGGCCTGTCGCGCTGTTTCGCCAGACTCTCGCCGCACACCGAGCTGGTGCTGGCCGACCCGGTCGGCTCGATCCTGACCGAGTACATCAACGAGGGCACGCTGAGCGACAAGTCGGCCAGCTGGATGGTCGAGGGCATCGGCGAGGACTTCCTGCCGCCCATTTCCGACTTCAGCCGGGTCACCAAGGCGTATGCGATCAGCGACAAGGAGAGCTTCCTGACCGCGCGCATGCTGTTGGAGAAGGAGGGCATCCTCGGTGGCTCGTCCACCGGCACCCAGCTCGCCGCCGCGCTGAAGTACTGCCGCGAGCAGACCACCCCGAAACGCGTACTGGTGCTGGTCTGCGACACCGGCAACAAGTACTTGTCGAAGATGTACAACGACTACTGGATGCTCGACAACGGCTTCCTGGAGCGCGAGCAGCATGGCGACCTGCGCGACCTGATCCTGCGCCCGTTCTCCCAGCGCGACACCGTCGTGGTCGGTCCCGACGACCTGCTGGTCACCGCCTACCAGCGCATGAAGCTGTACGACGTCAGCCAGTTGCCGGTGATGGCCGACGACCAGCTGGTCGGCATCCTCGACGAGTCCGACGCGCTGCTGCACGTCTACGGCGACGAGGCGCGCTTCCGCGACCCCGTCTCCACCGCGATGGTCAGCAAGCTCGACAAGGTCGACGTGCGCGCGCCGATCGAGGCACTGCTGCCGGTGTTCGACCGCGGCCACGTCGCGATCATTGCCGACGGCGACCACTTCCTCGGCCTGATCACCCGGATCGACCTGCTGAACCATTTGCGGCGGCGGGTGGAGTAGCCGGCCTGCACTGACCCTGAGCTGGCGCGCGTGGCGGTGCAGGCGGCACGAGAGTCCAAGGCACCGAGTTGCTCCTGTAGGAGCGACGTAAGTCGCGATAGGCCTGACACGCCGCCGCAAGCCCTCGACGCCAAGCTGTTAAACTGCCCAGTCGCCTCGCGCGACAAACGGAACGCACAACCATGAGCAACATCCCACCCCGCGACGTCGGTTCAAAGCCCGGCCTCGGCACCCTCGCCATCCATGCCGGCCAGTCTCCCGACCCCAGCACCGGCGCGGTGATGACGCCGATCTACCAGACCTCCACCTACGTGCAATCCAGCCCGGGCGTGCACCAGGGCTACGAGTACTCGCGCAGCCACAACCCGACCCGGTTCGCCTACGAGCGTTGCGTCGCGGCGCTGGAAAGCGGCACCCGCGGGTTTGCGTTCGCGTCCGGACTGGCGGCGACCTCGACCATCCTGGAGATGCTCGACACCGGCAGCCACGTCATCGCGATGGATGACGTCTACGGCGGCACCTACCGCCTGTTCGAGCGCGTCCGCCGCCGCAGCGCCGGGCTGGATTTCAGCTGGATCGACCTCAGCGACGCGGCCGCCTTGGAAGCCGCGATCCGTCCCGAGACCCGCATGGTCTGGATCGAAACCCCGACCAACCCGCTGCTGAAGCTGGTCGACATCGCCCAGATCGCCGAGATCGCCCGGAAACGCGGCCTGATCGTGGTGGTCGACAACACCTTCTGCTCGCCGATCCTGCAGCGCCCGCTCGAACTCGGCGCGCACATCGTCATGCACTCGGCGACCAAGTACCTCAACGGCCACTCCGACATCGTCGGCGGCATGGCGGTGGTCGGCGACGACAACGACCTCGCCGAGGAACTGGCGTTCCTGCAGAACTCCATCGGCGCGGTGCAAGGCCCGTTTGACAGCTTCCTCGCCTTGCGCGGCCTGAAGACCCTGCACCTGCGGATGAAGGCGCATTGCGAGAACGCACAAGTGCTGGCGGAATGGCTGGCCACCCATCCGGCGATCGAGAAGGTGATCTATCCCGGCCTGAAGTCGCATCCGCAGCACGAGCTGGCGAAGCGCCAGATGCACGGCTTCGGCGGCATGGTGTCGATCTATCTCAAGGGTGGTGCGGAGGCCGCGAAGCGTTTCTGTGAGCGCACCAAGCTGTTTGCGCTGGCCGAATCCCTGGGTGGCGTGGAAAGCCTGGTGAACCTGCCAGCGATCATGACCCACGCGTCGGTGCCGGCGGAAAGGCGGGCGGCGTTGGGGGTGACCGATAACCTCGTGCGGTTGAGCGTGGGCGTGGAGGATGCGGACGACCTGGTCCCCGATCTCCAAGTGGCACTGAGCTGAGTTCGTCGATGAAGTCGGACAAGGCGATGATTCTCGTCACCGGCGGCACCGGTTACATCGGCTCACACGCCTGCGTAGCACTGACGCAGGCTGGATTTGAAGTGCTCGTGCTGGACAACCTGTCCAACAGTACTGCTGGGGTGATCGATCGCATCGCGCGGATCTGCGGCAGGCGGCCGGCCTTCATCGAGGGCGACATTCGTAATGAGAGCCTGCTGGCGCAGGTGCTCGGTGGGTACCGGGTCGACGCGATCATGCATTTCGCCGGCCTGAAGGCAGTGGGCGAGTCTGTGGAACAGCCACTTCAGTACTACGACAACAACGTAGTCGGTACCCACTCACTGCTAAAAGCGATGCGGGAGAAAAGGGTGCGGGCGATGGTTTTTTCCTCGTCCGCGACCGTGTACAGCCCGACCGAGCCGATGCCGTTGAGTGAGTGCGCGGCGCGCCGGGCCTCAAACCCATATGGCCGAACCAAACTCGTGCTCGAGGACATGATCGAGGACGTGTACGCTGCCGATCCGGATACTAGTTTCGCCCGGTTGCGCTACTTCAATCCTGTCGGTGCCCACGAAAGCGGGTTGATAGGCGAGAATCCGAAGGGGTTTCCAAACAACCTGATGCCTTACGTGTGCCAAGTAGCGGCGGGTGTGCGGGAGAAACTGTCGGTGTTCGGCGGCGACTATCCTACGGTCGATGGTACCGGCGTGCGGGACTTCATCCATGTCATGGATTTGGTGGAAGGACACGTGGTGGCCTTGCGCCACTGCCTGGCAAGTCGTGGTCTTCTTACGGTCAACCTGGGTACCGGTCAAGGGACATCAGTGCTGCAATTGGTGCATGCGTTCGAATCTGCCAACGGTTGTGTGGTTCCTCACGAACTGGTCGGCAGGCGCGATGGTGATGTCGCCGAGTCCTGGGCTGACACGCGGCTGGCGCGCGAGGTCCTCGGGTGGAGGACCAAACGCGGTATTGAGGAAATGTGTCGGGACAGTTGGCGTTGGCAGTTGAATTCGACGCAGGAGCACTGCACGTGAATCCCCATGCCTCGCAACCGGGCTCACTGGTGCACATGGTGGAGACGTTGTGGCGAAATCGTGGACTGCTGGGCCAAATGGCCAAGCGCGACGTGGTCGGCCGCTACAAGGGCGCAGCAATCGGCGTGGCGTGGTCGTTTTTGACGCCGCTATTGATGCTGTGTGTGTACACATTCGTTTTCTCCGTGGTGTTCCAGGCACGCTGGGGCGGTGACCTTCCCGATGGTCGGGCCCATTTCGCGCTGATCATGTTTGTAGGCATGCTGGTGCATGCGCTGTTCTCGGAAGTGGTCAACCGGGCCCCGGGTCTGATCCTGTCTAACCCGAACTACGTCAAGAAGGTCGTTTTTCCATTGGAGGTGCTGCCGGCAATGGTGATGGGCTCTGCCTTGTTTCACGCCTGCGTGAGCGTCTTGATCCTGTTGGTGGCGCTGCTAATACTCGATAGCCGGGTTGAATGGACGCTGGTATTCCTGCCGCTGATCCTGGCGCCGCTTGTGGTGTTGACGCTAGGGGTTGCGTGGTTCTTGGCCTCCCTAGGCGTCTATGTTCGCGACGTGAGTCAAGTCACCACGATCATGACCACGGTCATGTTGTTTCTCGCGCCGATCTTCTATCCGATTACCGCACTACCCGAGAGCTTCCGCTGGATCGTGATGGTTAATCCTCTGACCTTCATCATCGAGCAGACGCGTGATGTCCTTATCTGGGGCCGACTCCCGAACTTCACCGGGCTGGGCCTCTACATGCTTGTGGCATTGGTAATAGCCTGGGGCGGTTTTTTCTGGTTTCAGAAAACGCGCAAGGGGTTCGCCGATGTCCTCTGACGAACAGTCGTCCGTCGCGGCATCTGCCGTCCCGGGACGTGCATCCCGGGATGTCGCCATCTCCGTCAGGAGCGTCTCGAAGTCGTACCAGATCTATGACAGCCCCGCTCATCGCTTGAGGCAGTTCATCGTGCCGCGTATTCGCCGGACCCTGGGGCTGAGGGGGGGGGCGTATTACCGGGATTTCCGAGCCTTGCACAACATTTCGTTCGACGTGGGGCGCGGTGAAGTCGTGGGCATCGTCGGGCGGAATGGATCGGGTAAGTCGACGTTGCTACAGATTATCTGCGGGACGCTGTCCCCGAGCGCCGGGCGGGTGGAAACCCTCGGCCGCGTCTCGGCGCTTCTCGAGCTCGGATCAGGGTTCAATCCTGAGTTCACCGGCCACGACAACGTGTACATGAACGCCGCGCTGATCGGTATGTCACGCCAAGAGGTCGGTCGCAAGTTCGATGAAATCCTGGACTTCGCCGACATCGGCGATTTCATCGACCAGCCGGTCAAAACCTACTCAAGCGGCATGGCAGTCAGGCTTGCCTTCGCGGTTGCGATCAATGCCGACCCGGACATCCTCATCGTGGACGAGGCGCTGGCCGTGGGCGACGAACTCTTCCAGAGGAAGTGCTTCGCGCGGATCGAGCAGTTGCGGTCGACCGGCGCCACCATCTTGTTTGTCTCGCATGCCGGCGGAACGGTGGTCGACTTGTGCGATCGCGCCATCCTGCTCGACGCCGGTGAAATGCTGGCCGACGGAGCGCCGAAGGAGGTCGTTGGCATGTACCAGAAGCTGCTCTACGCACCTGCCGACAAGGCGGCTCGGATTCGCGATGAAATGCTGGGCAGGGTCTGCGCTGCCCTGCTGGATGGCCGGGCCAGTGGCAGCAGCGGCGATGGTACCGCACAGGACACGGCCGACGCCCTCGAGACGGAGAACTACGATCCCGCATTCGTCTCTACGAATGTGATCAAGTATGAGAGTCACGGCGCGACAATTTCCGGCCCTGAAATCAGAACGATGGACGGACGCACCGTCAACGGCCTAGTCCGTGGAAGGACCTACCGGTACCGCTATCGCGTGGATTTCGATCGCACGTTCACCGGTGTCAGGTTCGGGATGCTCATCAAGACCGTCACGGGAACACACCTCGGCGGCAGCCTATCCCAAGCGAACGTCCATGAAGGCTTGATCGTGTCGTCGGGCACTAGCGCCGTGGCGGAATTCAGCTTCATCTGCCATCTCAATCCGGGCGTGTTCTTCATGAACGCCGGCGTGTTCGGATGCCTAGACCAGGGCGAAATCCTGATCCACCGGCTCTCGGATGCAGTCGCGTTCCGCGTCCTTCCCATCTCCCGCAATCAGGCCCAGGAGGCCGTCGATTTCGGCTGTACTTCTACGGTAACCCTTGAATGACCAGCGTCTTCAACAACCTGCTCGTGACTTCGCCCAACGGGGGAGGCATCTTTTTCGTCCACGGAGGCGCGATCCAGAAGCTGGACGCTTTGGATTCCACGGGTTTGTCTGTGTCCGGACGCCGGGTGTTGCGTGGAATCCAGCCGTCCCTAGTCGTGCTGTACCAAGGCACGCCCATGGACATTAACCCGACCGACATTGCTTTCGGTGATGTCCACGACGTGTTGATCGACGGCGACTCCTTTTACCTGGTCAGCACGCAGGGCAATGAGGTCGTCCGGTTCGATGCCGGCGCGATCGAGGAGGAGCGCTGGACGCTTCCGGGCGAGGACGATGCCTGGCATGTGAACTGTCTGGCGAAATGGAATGGCAGGCTGGTGTTCTCGGCTTTCGGTGAATTCTCCCTGCACCGCGAATACAAAGGCGCGACTAAAGACCAGGGCTTCGTGCAGGATCTGCGGTCGGGAGAACGCCTGATCACCGGCCTGTCACAGCCCCACAGCCTGTTTCCCCACGGACAGAACCTGATGGTCGCGAATTCTGGCGAGATGGCCCTGCAGGAGTATGCGGCAGACGGCTCGCTCCTTCGCTCAATGTCCTTCGACGGCTATGTCAGGGGAGTAAGTGTGTCCGGCGGTTGCATATTCGTCGGGCTCAGTCGGTCCCGGAATCTGCCGCAGGCCGAAGCCCAGACCGCCAGCCTGGTGGCGCTGGACGCGGTCACCTGGGACGAGATCGCCCGGCTCAGCCTTCCCACCAACGAGGTGTACGACGTGCATGCGGTGGAGGCCAGGGAGGCGTCGCACGTTGTTGCTCTGATCGCCGCCCACAGCTCTGCCATCCTGAGTTCAATCATCACGGACAAGTCGGAACGCCTTCGGGATCTAAACGTCGAATTGCGGCATCTTGAGAGGGAGCGCGACAGTCTGGGTGTCGCGCTCGAGCAGATCAATGCAGTTGAAACGCGGCTGATGAAAGCGATCGAGCAGCGAGAGGAGATCGCCGGCGCGCGCAACTCATCGACCTTCGCAGCGTCTCTGGATGCGCTGGCAGCGTCCGTCGATACTGCCAGGACAGAGTTGCAGGGCGAACACGCGCGCCAGATTGCCGGCCTCATGTCCCTTGTATCGGACTTGGAAAGCCGCGCGGGCGACATGCACGACGAGTTGTTAGCCAAGCTTGACCACGCGACCGCACTGCAGTCCCGGATCAGCCAGCTCGAGGGGGAGCATGCGCGCCAGATTGCCGGCCTCATGTCCCTTGTATCGGACTTGGAAAGCCGCGCGGGCGACATGCACGACGAGTTGTTAGCCAAGCTTGACCACGCGACCGCACTGCAGTCCCGGATCAGCCAGCTCGAGGGGGAGCATGCGCGCCAGATTGCCGGCCTCATGTCCCTTGTATCGGACTTGGAAAGCCGCGCGGGCGACATGCACGACGAGTTGTTAGCCAAGCTTGACCACGCGACCGCACTGCAGTCCCGGATCAGCCAGCTCGAGGGGGAGCATGCGCGCCAGATTGCCGGCCTCATGTCCCTTGTATCGGACTTGGAAAGCCGCGCGGGCGACATGCACGACGAGTTGTTAGCCAAGCTTGACCACGCGACCGCACTGCAATCTCGGATCAGACAGCTCGAGGGTGAACTGTCTGCAGGCAAGGAAGCGCTGAGTGCTGAAGCCAACCGCGCAGAGGCCTTAAAAGACAAGGTCCGCGACCTGGAAGCGGCCCTGGCTGTGCAGTCGGAAGAGTTTGATGTTTTGCAGCAGGAATTTTCGCGAGTGGAAGGAGGGGTCGAGGCTTCCCTGCAACGGATGAGCGACCTGGAGGCCGAGTTGCAGCTGGTCTACGGCTCACGATCGATGCAGTTGACGCGGCCCTTGCGCAGCGCTGCGGCAGCGGTCCGTCGCGTAATCCAGTCGGCCGGGCCCGGCGTCCGCGCATTTGGGTACCTGCTTGCGCGGCCGGGACGCTACCTTGGCTTGGCCAAGGGCAAGTCGGTCGGCGAGGTGCTGACGCTTACCCGCGGATTCCTCAGCAGGGGTGGACCGGAGCCTGCGGCCCCACAGCCGGTGCGCTTTGACCTGCGATCGCCCGCCGGTCCGGTCGTCATCCTCACGACGCGGCACTGCGAATACATCGCTCGCGAGATGCACGGCGCGCTAGCGCGCGTCGGCATCGCTTCCGAGATCATCTTCGAGCAGCCGGCCGGCGGATATGTCGATGTGCCGCATTTCGTCATCTGTCCGCATATGTTCCCGGTACTGCCGGGGTTCTATGTGGCCTTCCAGATGGAACAGTCGGTCAGCTCGAGGTGGTTCACCGAAGACTATATGGGCAGGCTCGAGAACTCCTTCGCGATCTTCGATTACTCGACGCGCAACATTTCTTTCCTGAAGGAAAAGGGCCTCAGCCTCAAGCAGGTCTACTATCTGCCCGTCGGCCATCTCCCGGACCTATCGGCCAACCCGCGCCCCGCCGCGGACGCGGACGAATACGACGTCGTATTCTACGGGGATGCCAGCAACGAGCGCAGGCGGGCCTACTTACAGGAACTGCGCAAATATTGCCGGATCAGGGTGGTGAGCGAAGTGTTCGGCGAGGAGCTTTACAGCATCTTGGCAGGCGCGAAGCTTGTAGTGAACATCCACTACTACGCAGGCGCGCTCATGGAAACGACGCGGGTGTGGGAGTGCCTGTCTCTCGGCAAACTGGTCGTCTCCGAACGCTCCACGGACATGGAAGACCATGGGGAACTGGAGGGGCTGGTCGACTTCGTGGAGATCGACGACATTCCGGCGATGGTTCGTCGCGTGCGTTACTGGCTTGAGCACGGGTCCGAGCGCGAGGAGCGCGTCCGCGCCAATGAAGCGGCGCTGGCTGACTACTTCAACCGTTTCGACTATTTTTTCTACAGGTTCCTGCTCGCCACGGACAACATCTCGTTCGATGAGTTCTGGCGCGAATCAGGCCATAAGTACCGGCTGGAATCGGATCGCCTGTGCCTTAATCTCCCCGAATACACCGACCGCAGTCGGGACTTCGCCCGCGACAACCACTACGGTTTTACCCTGTTCCCGGGCCTGCGGCACAGCAAGGGCTGGCTCGGTTGCGCGATGAGCTACAAGTACATGATCATGCTCGCGCGCGAACATGGGCTCGATCGCGTCACGATCTGCGAGGATGACGTCGAATTCCCCGCGGACTTCGAGGAGGCATGCGCAAGCATCGACGCCTATCTGTCCAGCCCTGACGTGCGCTGGGATATCTTCTCCGGCCTCATGGCCGATCTGCACCGAGATGCAAAGATCCTGGCCGTTGACGAGCACGAAGGGCGGAGCTTCGTGACCACTAACAGACTGATCAGCACTGTGATGAATATCTACAGCCCCGGCGTGTTCGATACCATTGTCAACTGGGACGAGACCAATCGGGACGTCGAGACCAACACCATCGACCGGTATCTGGAAGCGAGGCGCGCCCTGAAGGTGATCGTGACCGAGCCCTTCCTTGTCGGGCACAAGGAGGAGCAGCACTCGACGATCTGGGGGTTCCAAAATACCCAGTACGCCGATCTCATTGCAGCCAGCAGTCAGTTATTGAAAGAGAAGGTCAGAAAATTCAGGGCGCGGCGGGGTCTGCACCGCGGAAAACGCTGATCAGGTGCTGGAGCCCCATCTGCCCCTCACCGGGTCATCCACGCTGAACGTCAATGGAAATCCGACATGAGCAAGTTCCTGAAATTGTGTAGCCTGTCCGTCACCGTCACCGTCACCGTCACCGTCACCGTTGCCGTGCTCCTCGCCGCCTGTGGGCCGGACCACGGGCCCGGAGCAGGCAACCCGGCGGCCCAATCGTCCGCCGCCGCGCCCGTCGAGCAGACTGTTCCGCCTCCTCCGGTCGAGCAGAAGAATCCGGATGTCGATTTCGCCGTGTCGCCCGACACCGTGCCGGGTTGCGATGAAACCTCCGCACTGCAGGCCAGGATCAGCTGGCAAGTCCGGAACACCGCGGTCGAGCAGGTGCGGGTCGAGGTTGCGGACCCGGGACAGGAAAACTGGAAGGTGCTTTCGGTCGCCGGAAGACAGGGCGAGGTTGAAACGGGGCCGTGGGTGCTGGATGGAACCCGCTTCCGGTTGGTAAATGCTACGACGGACGAGCAGTTGGCGGCCCACATGATGATGGGACATCCTTGCAATTGAGAGGGATCGAACCGGTGACCCTTGAGCCGGTAGCACCCATCGGCGCCAATGGCAGAGTAGGTAACATTGGAATCTTCCGTTGGGGCCAGTACACCGTAACTGGCCATGCATCACACAATGATGAAGTGTGCTGAGAAGCTTGCAGGATTCTGTCGAGAATATGCGGAGTTCTGCTTGCTCTTGTCGGCACTGGGAGAGCGGTTGGGGGCGACGGTGGCTGTGGGTGTGCGGCCTCACCCGCCGGTTCGCTCGGGTTTGCAACACCGGGATACCTAATGACACGTGCGGTGGTCGTCAGCAAGGACGAGGGAGGGCGCAAGTTGTAGTCTGGGACACGGATCCGTCTCGACGGAGGTCTGGGTGGCCGTGGGGATCGAATTCCTCGTCAATTTGCGTGGGCGAGGATCTTTCATCCGTCTCGGCAAAGGCCTGGGTCTGCGAATTTCGCTGCGGGCAGCCCGGTCTTCGATTCGAGGAGATCAATTGAGGCCTGCATCAATGAGCTTGGTAGGTGTTGGGTTCCTTATGAAAGCTACTTATTTTACTGCTGTATTCAATGTTTGGGTCGCAGCCCTTCGCTCGCCGGTATGAAATCGCACGATTCGGTGCTTTTGCCGTTTCTAAATGCATTTAATTTCGTGTTCGTTAAAAAAGCTACCCATGAAAATATCGTCTGACGGACGAATCACGTTCCTCGATCTGACGGGGCTGCTGGTGCTGACGGCGGTCGTGTCCGTTAGTTTCTATCACCCGTTCTACTTCGGCGATGAGCTGACGGCCTTTTTCCGGCGGCCGGAGGATCGTACGTTCCTGAGCGTGTTCTCGGACCTAAACAGTTACAAGCCCCGGCTTGTGTTCAATACGATTTGGGCTCTTTACGGGACATATGATGCGCCCCGTTTCGTGCCCATGGTCATCAATCTGTTGGGCCTGTGGGGCACTGCATCGATACTATACCTAATAGCTCGTCGGAGGTTCGATGCTCCCAGGGTAGTATCTTTTTTAATCGGTGCGATCTGTATAACTTCCCGATTCGCGATCATGCTGAGTTTCGATTATCTCTCGGGGAACATCGAAACCTTGAGTGCCTTCCTGTTTTTTGCTGCTGTCTACTATTCACTGGATTTTGTCGGTGGCAACTCGGGAAAGTCCACGCATCTGTTCGCCATTTTCCTTCTAGCGATCTGTGCCGTCCTTGTCCACGAGCGATATATTGTGGCCATGTTTGTTCTGGGCGTGATGATCGCACTGGAATCGGTGATCACGCGTCGACAGCTGCCTTTGCGGATTGTCGCTGGCGTCGCCATTGCGGTACTTCCTTTCTTGGTTTTTTTCCTAGCAGGGAAGTGGTTTTCATCCCTCGCTGTTTCCACAGGGACTGCTGGCCAACCCATTGAAGTAGGCGCGGATACGCTGCTGATTGTCGCTCGGTACTTGGGTAACGTGCTATTGGGTACGAACTTCGGGTTACCTTGGTTTGTTGGATCGCTCAGCCTCGACCGTTCACCGGGAGCTTTCGTTATTCCGATGATGGCAGTCTCGGCAATACTAGCTTGGGCAGGCGTGCTCTGGAAGCCGCGTAATGTCAAGTGGCCGCGCGTGTTGCTGATCGTCGGGCTGATGCTCGCGTTGATTTCGGTGGCTGCGCTGCCAGGTGTCGATAAGCAGGAGTCAAGATGGATGTTTCCTGTTGCCAGCCTGTTGAGTCTCCTTGTCATTGCCTTGGGCAGGAGGAAAGCAGCAATCAGGTTGCTGCTCGTCTATTTGGCAATCAACATGGTTTATTTCTTCAGTGGATCATACAAGGACGTCTTCAACATCGAAGCGTCCACCGAGGCAAAGCATTTCGGGCAGGCGTTTTTAGAGATCCCGTGGGGCGGGAACGCGGGATTGTTGCTGGATGCGCCCCAACCCCAGACGAGTTGGTGGCTCGGCGGGGATACCGTGCTTGGGAACGATGCAAAATCAGGCCGCATGTTCTGTCGAGCGAACTTCAACATTGACTCAGAATGCATAGTGCCTTTTTCAGCAACGGCGGTGGATGTTCACAGATACGAGTTCGGTTTCAAGTTCAGCTCCCGCGCTCCGGATGGCGCAGAGAGTCCGACATATACGTACATGGGCAAAGAGGATCTGGTTGCCTCCAACAACCTCATTGGAGCGATTGTCGAGGCTGCCGAGAGCGCCAAGTCTTCTCCCTTCGTATCCCTGGAGGTAAGCCCGCGCTCGATCGATGTCTGCGGGTCGCGGGCCGAAAAGGGTACCGAGAACATTGTGGTTCGCTGGTCAGTAACTATCCCCGAGGTGGAGTCGGTTACCGTCTGGCTCGTGCCCGCTGACGGCGCCCCGATGCTCTTCGCAAACGCCGAGCCCGTCGGCACCGCGGAAACAGGGAACTGGGTTGCGTCGGAGATTTCCTTTGTCCTGATGGATTCCGGTTCCAGCACAATGCTAGCTGCGCAGCGTGTTGAAACGGAGGCTTGTGCCATCATTGACACGTCTCGATGAGTAGCCGTCTGCAGGTTGACGTTCTTGTAATGACGCAGAGCTTGCGCGCCGGCACGATCATGGATGCCACGGTAATCCCCCCGCTTTTAGCGGACAGCAAAAGTGGAGCTAAGCGGCGAGAGCCAGTTTCTGTATCGGGGTGATCCCGCCAAGCGCCATGTTCGGTCGCTCGTGGTTGTGCGTCCATAGCCAGCGGGTAGCTGTGTCTTGCACCTGCTCGATCGAATCGAACAGCGTGCGGGCAAGCCAGGCGTAGCGCACGGTGCGGTTGTAGCGTTCGACATAGGCGTTCTGCTGCGGCTTGCCCGGCTGGATGTGCTCGATCCGGATGCCCTGCTGCTCCGCCCAGGACAGCAGTGCTCCGCTGATGTACTCCGGACCGTTGTCGCAGCGGATCACCCGGGGCTTGCCGCGTCATTCGATGATCTGCTCCAGCGACCGGATCACGCGGGCTGCGGGCAGCGACAGGTCGGCCTCAATGCCCAACCCCTCACGGTTGAAGTCGTCCAGCACGTTGAACAGCCGGAAGCTACGGCCGTCGCTGAGCTGGTCGTGCATGAAGTCCATCGACCAGACCTGGTTGATCGCCTCCGGCACCGCCAACGGCTCCGGACGCTCACGTACGATCCGCTTCTTCGGCTTGATCCGCAGGTTCAACTCCAACTCCCGGTAGATGCGGTAGACCCGCTTGTGGTTCCAACCAAAGCCCTTGACGTTGCGCAGGTGCAAGAAGCACAGGCCGAAGCCCCAGTCCTTGTAGGCGGTGGTCAACCGCTCCAGCCAGTCGGCGATCCTGGCGTTCTCCTCGCTCGCCTTGGCCTGGTAGCGGTAGCAGGTCTCGCTGACTTGGAAGGCTTGGCAGGCGTGCCGGATGTTCGTGCGCCCGCCCTCAACTGCCCATCGGGCCATCTCCCGGCGTTGAGATGGCCTCACCATTTTTTTGACATCGCCTCCTTGAGCAGGTCGGCGCTGAGCTGGGCGTCGGCGTACATCTTCTTGAGCCGCCGGTTCTCATCCTCCAGCTCCTTCATGCGGGCAACCATGGACACCTCCATGCCGCCGAACTTGCTGCGCCATTTGTAGAACGTCGCCGAGCTGATGCCGTGCTCGCGGCACAGTTCCGGCACGGGTGTGCCAGCCTCGGCCTGCTTGAGCACGCTGATGATCTGGCTGTCGGTGAAGCGGGACTTCTTCATGGAACCTCCTCGGGTCAGACTACGAGAAAATTCCACTTCTGGCATCAGCTAATGGGCGGGGGGATTACCCAGGGACGGCGAGCGCGACCCGGAAATGCACCAGACCAGGAAGGGCAACCAGTGGTACTTCGGGATGAAGGCGCACATTGGCGTGGACGATGAGTCCGGGCTGGTGCACCACGTGGAGTGCACGGCGGCGAACGTGGGCGATGTAACGCAGATGCACAAGTTGCTGCACGGCAAGGAAGACACCATCTGCGGAAACAGCGGTTACACCGGCGCGGAAAAACGTGAGGAGTTGGAAGATACGAAGGCGGCCTTCTGGATTGCGGAAAAGCGCTCGAAGGTGAAGGCGATCAAGAATGCGCGTGAGCGCCGTGCGACCGAACGCTGGGAGCACTTCAAGGCCAGCGTGCGGGCGAAGGTGGAACACCCGTTCCGAGTGATCAAGCGTCAGTTCGGTTTTACCAAGGTGCGCTACCGTGCTTTGGCGAAGAACAGCAGCCAGGTACTGACGCTGTTCGCGCTGTCGAATCTATGGATGGCGCGCCGGCATTTGCTGGCGCAGACGGACTAACTGTGCCTGGAGGGCGGGAAAACCGCCCGAAAGCGCCTGAAAAGGCGCAGGAATCACGAGGGTGCATGCGCTTTTTGCGCTTCCATTGGGAAACTTGGCTTCAGGTGATGTTGTTCAGACCTTCCCTAAGGGTTGATCAGTTGCTCATTTTTCTGGCGGTTGTAGCAGTGCGCGTGTCAGCAGGAAGGATATAGGCATGGTTACCGCGATCGAAGCCAGCGGGCCAATGCTGTCGGGCACGTGCAGATAGTCCACTGCGATCTTCAGCGTCAATGCGCCGAGGGCATAGACAACCACGTAGACCAGCGGGAACGCGGCGAACGTTAGCCAGTTGTGGCGGACGCGGAACACGTAACAGGTGTTGAGCAGGTAGCTGAGCAGGATGCCAGCGCAATAACTCAATAGATACGCGCCCTGATAATGTATGAATCGCAGCAGCAACCAATACAGAATCAGAGTGGCTGCGGTATTGAATCCGCCGCCGATCAGGAATCTGAGCACCAGCTTGAGCAACGATTGGTGGCGCTGCAGGATCGGCGACGGGCGGCCGCAACACCCTCCAGGCGTCGCGGCATCGGGTTCATTCGGTCGCATTGGCCAGCGCCTTGAAACAGGCGTAGTCGCGAATGTACTCGTCGGAATCATAAGGTTCTGATGCAAATACCAGCAGCACCGCATCTTTGGAATACTTGTATTGGGTACCCCAGATCATCGGCGGAAGATGAATGCCTTGGTCGGGCGAATTCAGCTCCACGTCGACGCGGCGAGTGCCGTCGTCGGCCAGGACATGAACAGATCCCGATACGCAGACCAGAAACTGATGGCAGCGCTTGTGGGCGTGCTCACCACGAGTCTCTTGGGTGGGGACGTCATATACGAGGAAGTAGCGCTTGGCATGGAATGGAAGGAAGTCCTCAAAGTCGCCCACCGACAACGAGCCACGCATATCGGCGAAGCTCGGCATGCGGTATAGGTTCACTCCCGGCACGGAGGTAGCGCTGATGCCTTGTTCCGCGGCTTCCTGCGGCTTCGTTGCGCTGCCCCTGTCCGACACATAACCCACAATCCGCGCTGGATTGCCGACCACAATGGCATTCGGAGGTACGGATCGCGTAACCACCGCGCCGGCACCGACCATTGCACCACTGCCAATAGTGGCGCCAGCAAGGATTGTCGCATTTGCTCCAATCGAGGCGTTTGCTTCGACCACGGTGCCAAGGAACTTCTCGGGATACACCTTGCTACGCGGGAAAAGATCGTTGGTGAAGGTGGCGTTGGGCCCGATGAACACGTCATCGCCGAGGCGGACGCCGTCCCACAGCTGCACGCCGCATTTGATCGTGACGCGGTCGCCTACAATTACATCGGATTCGATGAACACGCCATCGCAAATATTACAGTTACTTCCCAAACGTGCACCCGACAGCACATGGGCAAATGCCCAGATTCGGGTGCCCTCGCCGATTTGGTCGCTTTCACACAAGGCATTGGGGTGGACGAAAAAACTCATTTGATTTCCTTCTCGAAGAATTCGACGGACTGTTTGATCGACAAAGGGCGAGCCTTGGTGTTCTCGAAGGCATGCCATGCATAGGTTCCGACGATGCCCAAGCCCAGAGAATTGAATGCACCGAAAAATAGGATGGTTAAGATGGTCCCGGCATAACCAGGCACGTGAACTAGTCCAGAAAGCTTGGCAGCGAGCACCAGGAAGCCCAGCAAGACCGTAAACGCGAGTGAGACGAGCCCGAGCGCGGTCAGCATACGCACCGGGAGGTCGGTGAAGGCGAACACGCTGTCGGACAGGTAACGCAACTTCTTGCTGAGCGTCCAAGCACTTTTCCCATGCGGGCGTTCACGACGTTGGTAACTGACGAACTCGCGCTTGCCACCAAGCCAGAACAGCTGTGCAAGCAGGCTGGAATGCGCCTCGTTTAGGAGCATCAGGCGCTCTCGGAACTCTTTGCTGACTGCGAAAATATCAACGCCGCCCTTGGGAATGTCCTTGATGACCATACGCCTGTAGATCGCCCAGAACGCAGTCGATGCGAGCTTCGAGCTCATAGGGTCTTTGCGCGCCTCGCGGAGCCCGAACGCGACGTCGTAGTGCATGGCGATGAAACGCTCGTAAAAACCGATGACCAGTTCGGGTGGCTCCTGCAGATCAGCTGCCATTACCGCGGTGATGTCACTGCGACTCATCTCAAGGCCAGTACGAATCGCCGGAAATGCGCCGAAATTACGGGTCAGAGCTACCAGCTGTGCGGGAAAGGCGCAATTTGGTAGCTTTTCACGCAGCAGCACGTGGCTACGGTCGGGACTGCCGTCGACAACAAAGATTGCTTCGAATGCGCCCTCCACCGATTGCCTGATGTGCTCGAGTGCCAGCAACAGGTCATCCAGCGAGTCTTCGTTGCGGTAGATCGGGATGACCACTGCGAGCGAGGGGGGCAAGGCACTCAGAACCGGTTGCATGCGGCGATGACTTGATCGGCTTCGGTGTCGGTCAGCTCTGGGAAACACGGTAGGGTTAGGACGCTAAGTGCGTCTGCCTCCGTATTAGGTAAATGCACGTTGTCGAACGCGCCGAAATGACAGGGTTGGTGGTGATCGCAGATCGGATAGTGAATCTCGGTCTGAACGCCCTCGGCCTGTAGGTGTACGCGCAATGCGTCGCGCTCGTCGCTGCGGACTACGTATAGGTGAGCCACATGATCCTCACCTACCTCTGCGGAGACCGTGATGCGTGGATTGCGGATGCCCAGCGCATAGCGATTGGCGATGGCGCGGCGGCGCGTGTTCCAGCCATCGAGTAGAGGTAGCATGTGTCGAAGCATTGCTGCTTGCAACTCGTCCAGGCGGCTGTTGCGACCGCCTCGCAAGCTGTTTGTGTACTTTGCCGACCAGCCGTACTGGCGTAGGCGGGTAGCGGTCTCGGCCAATTGTGCATTGTTGCTCACGATTGCGCCGCCATCGCCGAGCGCGCCCAAATTCTTGGTTGGATAGAAACTGAAGGATGCGATGTCGCCAAAGAGGCCAGCACGCTTGCCATTGCGTGTGGCGCCATGTGCCTGCGCGCAATCTTCGAGCACCATAATGCCGCGAGAGTGGCAAAGCGAGGTGATCTCCTCAATGTCAGCTAGCAAGCCATACAGATGAGTGACGATGATGGCTTTGGGGGCTGCGCCGGCCTGCAAGGCTGCCTGCAGGGCGGTGACCGACATCAGGCCATCGTTGGTATTGGTATCGATAAAAATCGGGGTTGCCCCGCAAGCAAGAACTGCGGCCGTGCCGTACATGGCAGCATTGGCAACCACGGCGACGTTGTCGCCGGTAGTGATGCCGAGTGCACGCAACGACAGTTCTAGGGCATCGGTGCCATTGGCTACGCTTACACAGTGAGCTGCGCCGCAATAGCTGGCGAATTCCTGCTCGAATGCTTTTACGTTCGGGCCAAGCACGTAATAGCCGCTGCGGATGATCGACTCGGCAATTGCTGACAGTTCGGCGTGTAGAGGTTCGACATGTCGGGAAAGGGAGTTGACCGGAATCTGGTTGCTCATCAAAGTCTGCCTAGCTTCTTGTGATATGTGCCGAGATATGTTCGAGATACCTCGGTTCTGGAACTCGGTACGGCTTGCCTTTGCCCCGCTACTAACTATCGACTACAGAGAAGCTTTGAGTTGTCGTCGACTAGGCTCTTCTCGACCCGAATTAATCCCTAACAATGCCTTCGCTTTCACATCAGCCTAGGGCCGCTTCCAGCTCCGGCAAAATCTTGAACAAATCCCCCACCAGTCCGATATCCGCAATCTCGAAAATCGGCGCATCGCCGTCCTTGTTGATCGCCACGATCGTTCCGGCGTCCTTGATGCCGGTCAGGTGCTGGATCGCGCCGGAAATGCCGATGGCGACATACAGCTCCGGGGCGATGATCTTGCCGGTCTGTCCGACCTGCATCTCATTCGGGCAGTAGCCGGCGTCGACCGCTGCGCGTGAGGCGCCAACCGCGGCGCCGAGCTTGTCGGCGAAGTCGTAGATGATCTTGAAGTTTTCCTCCGAGCCGACGCCGCGGCCGCCGGAGACGACACGCTTGGCGCTCTGCAGGTCAGGGCGGTCGGAGGCGCCGGCGGCGAGGCCGATGAAGCGGGTGTGGGTCGGCAGTTCCGCGACGACCGCTGCTGCTTCAACGGTGGCGTTGCCGCCCTTTGCGGCTTCCGCCCATGAGGCGATGCGCACGGTCGCGACGACGGTGTGGTCGGCTGGGACTTCGACGGTGACGATCGCGTTGCCGGCGTAGATCGGGCGCTTGAACACGTGGCTGGACTCCACGGTCATCACGTCGGACACCTGGGCCACGCCGAGCAGGGCGGCGACGCAGGGCATCAGGTCCTTGCCGAACGTGGTGCTCGGGCCGAGCACGTGGGTGTAACCGTCCGCCAGTTGGGCGATCTGCGGGGCGAGCACCTGGGCGATCGCGTGCGTGTTTGCGTCGTTGGCGACCGTCAGCACTCGGGCGACGCCGGCAATCTGCGCGGCCTCGGCGGCAATCGCGGCGGGGTCGGCGGCCAGGACGAGGATGTCGATGGCCTGCGGCGACAGTGCCTGCGCGGCGGTGACGCACTTGGCGGTGGAGGCGTTGAGCTTGCCGTCGAGGTGTTCGGCGACGATGAGGACTTTGGGCATGGTCGTTTCCTTGTTCCGTCATTCCCGCGGAAGCGGGAATCCAGTGGCTTGGTGAATGGAGGTAAGGCGCTGGGTCCCCGCTTTCGCGGGGATGACGACCAACTACAGCAGGCCCTTGGCTTTCAGCGCGGCGACCAGCTCGGCGGCATCCTTGACCATCACGCCCTTGCTGCGCTTGGGCGGCGGGGCAAAGTGGCTGGTCTTGAGGGTGTCGCCGGCGTCGACGCCCAGATCGGCGAAGGCGATGGTTTCCATCGGCTTGCTCTTGGCTTTCATGATGTCGGGCAGCTTGATGAAGCGCGGCTCGTTGAGGCGCAGGTCGGTGGTGACCACGGCCGGCAGGTCGACTTCCAGCGTTTCCAGACCGGCGTCGACCTCGCGCGTGACCGTGGCCTTGCCGTCCGCAATATCCAGCTTCGAGGCAAACGTCGCCTGCGGGCGGCCCCACAGGGTGGCGAGCATCTGCCCGGTCTGGCTGGCGTCGTCGTCGATCGCCTGCTTGCCGAGGATCACCAGGTCGGGCTGTTCCTTCTCGATCAGCCTCAGGAAGGTACGCGCGGCGGTCAGCGACTGGATCGACTGGCCGGCGTCGGTGACCACGTGGATCGCGCGGTTCGCGCCCATCGCCAGGCCGTTGCGCAGGTGCGCCTGCGCGTCGGCGGGGGCGATCGTGGCGACGATGACCTCGGTCGCGATGCCCTTGTCGCGCAGGCGCAATGCTTCTTCCAGCGCGATTTCATCGAACGGGTTGGCCGACAGCTTGACGCCGTCGGTGACCACGCCCGAGCCATCGGGTTTGACCTGGATGCGGACGTTGAAGTCCACCACGCGCTTGTAGCCGACTAGGATTTTCATCGTTGTGGGGGTTCCTTGATGAAGGCGCGGCCGACCGTCACAAGACGATACCCGGGCCGAAAGACCGCCATTCTAGCCGAGCAGGGCCGGCATCGCAGAGACACTCGCGCGGAGTGGGTTATTCTCCGTCGCACCTGTTTCATGTGGAATCGCCATGCTCCATCCCGTCGTACTCAGTGGTGGCAGCGGAACCCGGTTGTGGCCGTTGTCGCGGCAGAACCAGCCCAAGCAGTTCCTGTCGCTGATCGGCGACCGGTCGCTGTACCAGGAGACGATCCTGCGGGCGAACGGCCTGCCGGACGTGCAGCCGCCGGTCACGGTGTGCAGCCAGTTGCACCGGTTCATGGTCGGCGAGCAGTTGCAGGCGATCGGGGTGACCAGCGGTGGCATCGTGCTGGAGCCGGTGGCGCGCAATACCGCGCCGGCGATCGCGCTGGCGGCCTTGCATGTGCTGGCTTCCGACCCTGACGCGACCCTGCTGGTGATGCCGGCCGATCACCTGATCGAGGACGAGGCCGCGTTCCGCATCGCGGTCGCGCACGCGCTTGAGCTGGCGCGGCAGGACTGGCTGGTGGCGTTCGGCATCACGCCGGACTATGCGGAGACCGGATACGGCTACATCCTGCGCGGCGAACCGCTGGGTGAGGGCGGTTTCCGGATCGAGCGGTTCGTCGAGAAGCCCGACCTGGCGACCGCCGAGCGTTATCTCGCCGAAGGCAGCTACGCGTGGAACTCCGGCATGTTCCTGTTCCGTGCACAGCGCTATCTGGACGAGCTCGGCCGCCACGCGCCGGCGATCCTGGAAGCGGCGCGCCAGGCCTGGGCGACGGCGGCATCCGACCTCGACTTCATCCGTATCGACGAGGCGGCTTTCGCCGCCAGTCCTGACGATTCGATCGACTACGCGGTGATGGAAAAGACCGACCGTGCCGCGGTGGTGCCGGTGAGTTGCGGCTGGAGCGATATCGGCTCGTGGTCGTCGTTGTGGTCGGTCGCCCAGCACGATGCGGACGGCAACCGCCACGAAGGCGATGTGATCTCGGTGGACACCACCGGCAGTCTGGTGCGAGCCTCCGAGCGCCGGCTGGTGGCGACGATCGGCGTCGACGACCTGGTCATCATCGACACCCCCGACGCGGTGCTGGTCGCGCGCAAGGACCGCGTGCAGGACGTCAAGCAAGTGGTCGACCGGCTCAAGGCCGCCGGCCGCAGCGAGCACCTGTTCCACCGCAAGGTGTATCGCCCGTGGGGCAGCTACGATGCGATCGGGGTCGGCGAGCGCTTCCAGGTCAAGCGCATCGTGGTCAAGCCCGGCGCGGCGCTGAGTCTGCAGAAGCACCAGCACCGTGCCGAGCACTGGGTGGTCGTGTCGGGCGTGGCCGAGGTGACCTGCGATGAGCGCGTGTTCGATCTGCACGAGAACGAGAGCACGTTCATCCCGCTGGGCAGCGTGCACCGCCTGCGCAATCGCGGCACCGAGCCGGTCGAGTTGATCGAGGTGCAGTCGGGCGGTTACCTGGGCGAGGACGACATCGTCCGGCTGGAGGATGTGTACGGCCGCTCGTGACCGGGGATTCGTGAGGGAAGGTCTGAGCAATCGCCGTCATCCCCGCGAAGGCGGGGATCCATGGACTTCAAGTCGCTCATTGGCAACGTCCTTGAGCTCCCGCCTACGACTGCAAGGAGTCCAGTCGGACGCGGGAGCGACGATCAAAAGCGAATTGATCAGAGCTTCCTGAGCCGGAAGACCCGGGCGCTGGGGCATCCGCATCAGGCAGAATAGGCGCCCGCTCCATTCATGCCCGGTCCGCCCATGCGTCTGTCGCAGTTTCACCTCCACACCAGCAAGGAAGTCCCCGCCGAAGCCGAAATCATCAGCCACAAACTGATGCTCAAGGCCGGGATGATCCGCAAACTCGCCTCCGGTCTGTACACCTGGACGCCACTGGGCCTGCGCGTATTGCGCAAGGTCGAGCGCGTGGTGCGCGAGGAAATGGACGCGGCCGGCGCGATCGAGATGCTGATGCCGTCGGTGCAGCCGCGCGAATTGTGGGAAGAGACCGGGCGCTGGGAGAAGTTCGGCGGCCAGCTGTTGAAGGTCCAGGACCGCAAGGACGCCTGGTATTGCTACGGTCCGACCCACGAAGAAGTCATCACCGACTTCGCCCGCAACGAACTGGCCAGTTACAAGCAGCTGCCGGTGACCTTCTACCAGATCCAGACCAAGTTCCGCGATGAGATCCGGCCGCGTTTCGGGGTGATGCGCGCGCGCGAATTCCTGATGAAGGATGCGTATTCGTTCCATCTGGATGACGCCGATCTCGACCGCCAGTACCGCGTCATGTACGACGCCTACGGCCGCATATTCACCCGGCTGGGACTGCGGTTCCGCGCGGTATTCGCCGACACCGGCGCGATCGGTGGCAGCGCCTCGCACGAGTTCCACGTGCTGGCCGATTCGGGAGAAGACGCCATAGCGTTCTCTGACAGCTCCGATTACGCCGCCAATACCGAATTGGCCGAAGCGCTGGCCCCGGCGGGCCGTGCAGCGGCGACGCAGGCCATGCACAAGGTCGAAACACCGTACCAGCGCACCTGCGAAGCGGTCGCCGAGTTGCTGCAGATTCCGCTGGATCGCACCGTCAAATCGATCGCCGTGATCGGCGAGCAGGGTTTCGTGCTGGCGCTGGTGCGCGGCGATCACACGATCAACGAGATCAAACTGGCGAAACTGCCCGGTCTGGGCAATTACCGCATGGCCACCGAAGCGGAGATCCTGGAAACCCTCGGCAGCGAGCCGGGTTTCCTCGGCCCGGTCGGTCCGCGCAACGACATCCAGGTGATTGCCGACCGCAGCGTCGCCGCGATGGCCGACTTCGTGGTCGGCGCGAATGAAAAGGGATTCCACCTGGTGGGCGTCAATTGGGGGCGCGATTTGCCGGAACCCGCCCTGGTGGCCGATATCCGCAACGTGGTGGCGGGGGACCCATCGCCCGACGGAGCGGGCACATTGGACATTACCCGAGGTATCGAGGTCGGGCATATCTTCCAGTTGGGTCGCAATTACGCCGAGGCGATGGGGTGCACCGTGCAGGACGCCAACGGCAAGGCTGCCACGCCGACCATGGGGTGCTACGGCATCGGGGTGTCGCGCATCGTCGCCGCGGCGATCGAGCAGAACCACGACGACAACGGCATTACCTGGCCGGAGGCGATGGCGCCATGGCAGGCGGTGGTGTGCGTCATCAACCCGAAGAAGGATCCCGCCGTTGCGGAAGCGGCCGACGCGTTGTACCGGCAGCTCAATGCCGCGGGCATCGAAACCGCGCTCGACGACCGCGGTCTGCGCCCGGGTTCGATGTTTGCCGATATCGAACTGATCGGCATTCCGCACCGCATCGTGGTTTCCGAGCGCGGCCTCGCTGCCGGCACATTTGAATACCGTCAGCGTCGTGCCGGGGAATCCGAAAACCTCGATCAGGTCACATTGTCTGCCAGGCTCGGCGTCAAATGATCCGCGGATTGAATGACCTGCTTGAATGGGTCCGCTCATAAACCGCCATTGACCTGAACCGGTCAATTGAATCGTTATCGGTTGTATTTACTAATCCCAGTGGCGGGATTACCATTGCGCCGCAGGCAACCGCCTGGAACGAGCAACCCTACTCCTGGAGGTCCCATGTCGATCGATATCGATTCACTGTCCGCGAAAGAACTCGCCACGCTGATCAGCAAGGCGAAGAAGCGCAAGACCACCCTCGCCAAGCGCAAGCCGATAACCCAGGTCCGCAAGCGGCTGAACCAGCTGGCCAAAACCGAGGGTTATACCATTGCCGAATTGTTCGGTTCCGCTGCGGGCGCCGGTGCGGATACGGCGGTTCGCGCACCGCGTACCGCGGCCAGGAAGGCGCGCAAGTCGCTGGGCAAGGTGGCGCCGAAGTATCGCAACCCCGACAACCCGAACGAGACCTGGACCGGCCGTGGCCGCCAGCCGCTGTGGCTGACGGCATTCACCGATGCCGGGCGCAACCGGGACGAGTTCCTGATCAACCCGGAATCCACCCCGGCCGGGTAATGCGCCAGTAACCCGACAGACCGGTCAATGCCGGTCGCATGAAAATGCCGGCCTCGTGCCGGCGTTTTCATTTGTGGCATTACGGCATGTGGTTTTGGTGCGGTCGTTTGCGGTTCAACCAATCACAGATTTTGCCGGGTCGGCAGCAGCAGGTTGCCGAACAGCAGACCGGCAACGACGGCCAGCAGGATATTCATCACGGTCAGCAGCCCTTGCTGCCCCACGCCCATGTCCTGCTGCTGGATCACGTCCATCAGGCCGCGCAGGCTCGCGCTGCCGGGCAACAGCAGGATGATGCCCGGCACCCGCACGATCGCCCCGGGACGGTGGAGCCAGCGCGCGTAGGCGTTGCCTGCCGCCGTCATCACCAACGCGGCGAGGAATATCCCGGCCGGGCTGCCCCAGGCGAGTCCGCCAAAACGTGAAATCAGATAACCGCTGGCGGCCGCCAGCATCACCAGCGGGTAATCGCGCATCCGCGAGCGGAACAGCACCGCGAACGCCAGCGATGCGGCGACCAGCGCGACCCACTCCACCCAGTCGGGCTGCGGGCGCCAGGCCCGTACTGCCGGCTCCAGTCCGACCATTTGGGCGATATACAGCGCGATCACCGTGCCCAGTGCGAGCTTCAGGACCGTAGTGAGCGCGCCGGCCAGTCGCGCGGTGCCCGACACCAGGTGCTGGCTGGTCAGTTCATTCATTGCATTGGTCAATGACAGACCCGGCAGCAGCACGATCAGCGAAGCGATGATCACGGTGTTCTGGTTCAGCGGTGCGATGAAACTGGAAACCAGCACCGCGATGATCGTCGCGACCATCGCCAGCAGCGCATCGGATGCCTCGCGCAAACGCGGCCGCGAGGCGGCCAGCTGGGCGAGCAGGCCGATCAGCACGCCGTTGAATCCCGCCACCGCGATGTCCAGCCACGGCAGCCGCAACAACCCGCCGACGGCGGCGGCCACCAGCCCGAAGGCGAACACCTCCATCGTGCGGTCCTGCCAGCGCGACGGGTGGTCGAGGGCGTTCATGGCCTCGAACGCGGCGGCCAGGTCCATGTCGCCGGCGATCAGGGCCTCGGCGATGCGGTCGGTTTCCGCCAGGCGGTGCAGGTCGGTATCGCCGGGCGGCAGCCGGATCACCCGGGTGACATCGCTGGCGCCGGCCAGCCGCTGCGGATCGCTGAACGACAGGATCAGCGCGGTCGGGCTGACCCACGGCTCGCATTCCAGCCGCAGTCGTTCGGCGACCGACAGCAGCGCGCCTTCCAGCCGCTGCGCCGTGGTGCCGTAGATATGCAGGCGTTCCGCCAGCTCGACCATGAAGGCGATGCGGTCCGGATAACTGGCGTTGCTGAGCGGGATGGCAGGGGTGGCGGAGAGGGGAGTCATCGGCAGCGGGCTCGTCATCGGACTAGCATCGCATGGCGAAGTGACCGGCCAGCATTGCGCGGACACCTTTGTCGCCTGCCCACCAACGTGGCGCGCATGTATCCTCGCGGGACGCCATGACTGCGCTTGCCACTCCGCCGCCGAGTATCGATACCGACGACCGCGAGCCCGGTCGCCTGCGGTTGGCGGGCCAGTGGACGCTGGAGAAAGCCGGCGAAATCACCGCCTGTCTGGGCGGCGCGCCGGCGGAGGCGACCACCGTCGATGCCAGTGGCGTGCAGCGGCTCGACTCGCTCGGCGTATTGCAGTTGCTGCGCTTCGCCGACCGGCGCCAGCTCGACTTCTCCGGTTTCACTTTTCATCCCGACCATCAGGCGCTGGTGGCGGCGATCGACGATGTTGCCGACGACCGGCCGCAGACGCGCCGCCAGTACGGCATCCACGAGGCGCTGGCGCGCCTGGGTCGCGCGGTCACCAACAACTGGCGGGAGCTGCGCAGCCTGCTCGGCTTCTTCGGCGAGGTGCTGGTCAAGCTGTTGCGGATGTTGCGGCAGCCGGCCAGGTTCCGCCCCACCGCGACCGTCTTCCACATGGAGCAGGTCGGGCTGGACGCGGTGCCGCTGGTGGCCTTGCTGTGTTTCCTGGTCGGCGCGGTGGTGGCCTTCCTGGGCGCGAACGTGCTGCGCGATTTCGGCGCCACGATCTTCGTCGTCGAGCTGGTCAGCATTGCGTTCCTGCGCGAGTTCGGCGTGCTGCTGACCGCGATCATCCTCGCCGGCCGCACCGCCAGCGCGTTCACCGCCCAGATCGGCGCGATGGTCAGCCGCGAGGAGGTCGATGCGATGCGCGCCCTCGGCCTGGACCCGGTCGACCTGCTGGTGATCCCGCGCGTGCTGGCCCTGCTGGTGACGCTGCCGCTGCTGACCTTCGTGGCGATGATGGCCGGCCTGCTGGGCGGCTTGACGGTGGGCGCCTACAGCCTGGAGATACCGCCGCAGCAGTACCTGGCGCGGATGCAGGACACGATGGAGCTGCGTCATCTGTGGGTCGGCCTGGGCAAGGCGCCGGTGTTCGCGCTGGTGATCAGCCTGATCGGTTGCCTGGAAGGTCTGCAGGTGAAGGGCACGGCGCAATCGCTGGGCGAGCGCACGACGTCCAGCGTGGTGCAGGCGATCTCGCTGGTGATCATCCTGGATGCGTTCTTCGCGATCTGGTTGATGGAGATGGGCTGGTGAGCGACGTTGGCGGCGACATCAAGCCGATCATCCGCGTGCGCGGGCTGGTCAACCGCTTCGGCACGCAGGTCGTGCACGACCGGCTCGATCTGGACGTGATGCCCGGCGAGATCCTCGGCGTGGTCGGCGGCTCGGGCACCGGCAAGTCGGTGCTGATGCGCTCGATCCTCGGCCTGCGCCGGCCCAACGAAGGCAGCATCGAGGTGCTGGGCGTCGATGCGCTCAGCGGGGACGACCGGGTCCGTAGCCACATCGAGCAGAACACCGGCGTGCTGTTCCAGGATGGCGCGCTGTTCTCGTCGCTGACGGTCGGCGAGAACGTACAGGTGCCGTTGAAGGAATACCACCGCGACCTGCCGGACTCGCTGCTGTACGAACTGGCGCTGCTGAAGGTCAAGCTGTCGGGCCTGCCGGCGGAGGCGATCGACAAGCTGCCGGCGGAGTTGTCAGGCGGCATGCGCAAGCGCGCCGGAGTGGCGCGTGCGCTGGCGCTGGACCCGCCGCTGCTGTTCCTCGACGAGCCCACCGCCGGCCTGGACCCGATCGGCGCGGCCGCGTTTGACCGCCTGATCCGCACCTTGCAGCAGGCGCTGGGGCTGACCGTGTTCCTGATCACGCACGACCTCGACACGCTCTACGCCATCTGCGACCGGATCGCCGTGCTGGCCGACCGCAAGGTCGTCGCCTGTGCCCCGGTCGCGGAGATCGAACGACTCGAACACCCCTGGGTGCGCGACTATTTCCACGGCCCCCGCGCCCGCGCTGCGCAGACCGCGCATGCCGCGACCGGCCGGCTCAAGGAGGCAAGCGACTGATGGAAACCAAGGCCAACTACGTCCTGATCGGTGCGTTCACGATCCTGGTGACGCTGTTCCTGCTGATGTTCGCGTTGTGGGCGGCGAAGTACTCCTCCGACAAGAGCTGGCAGCACTACCGGGTGGTGTTCAACGAGCCGGTGACCGGCATGAGCGAAGGCAGCAGCGTGCAGTACAACGGGATTTCGGTCGGCTCGGTGGAGCGGTTGAGCCTGGCCCCGAACGACCCGCGGCGGGTGATCGCGCTGCTGAAGGTGCAGGCCAGCGCACCGGTCAAGACCGATACCCGTGCCAAGATGTCGATGACCAGCATCACCGGCAGCCCGATCATCCAGCTCACCGGCGGCGAGCCGGCCAGCCCGCGGCTGGTGGACGTGGACAAGCGCGAGGTGCCGATCATCCAGACCGAACCCTCGGCATTGCAGAACATCGCCGACACCGCCAACCGGCTGGTCGCGCGCATGGACGAACTGCTCAGCGAGCAGAACGTACGGCGCGTGTCGGAGACGCTGGAGAACATCGAGACGCTGACCGGCGCGGTCGCCGGCCAGCACGACGACCTGCGCGCACTGATCGTCAACGCGCGCAAATCCAGCGAGCAGCTCGAAGCGACCCTGACCACCGCCAACCACGCAATGGAAGGTTTCGACCGCGAACTGGTGGACAAGCTGCCGGGCCTGATCGCGCGGCTCGACAGCACCCTGGTGCGGCTGGATTCGGCCGCCGCCGGCGCGGACGGCATCCTCAACGAGAACCGCGCCGCGATCAACAGCTTCGCCAACGATGGCCTGTCGCAGCTTGGTCCGACCCTGGGCGAGCTGCGTGCGCTGGTGCGCGACCTGCGCCGGATGAGCGACCGGCTGGACAACAATCCGACCCGCTACCTGCTCGGCCGCGATGCCCCGAAGGAGTTTGAACCCGAATGAATACGACCGGATCCCGTTGGTCCCAGTGGCTTCGATCCGCCTGGTCGCGCAGCGGAATCCTGCGCGCTCCCGCGGCCCGTCCGGTAGCGGCGCAGGCCGGGAAGTCGGTGGCTGCATCCAGGCGTAACCGTCCCCGCTCCTCCATCGGTGGCAAACGCGGACTGGCGATGCTGGCTGGCCTTGCCGGGGTGCTGCTTCTGGCCGGCTGCTCGATCCTCGGCGCTGGCAACGCACGCGAGCGCTCCACCATCTACGACCTGGATCCGCGCGTGGCCACCGACCCGTCCTGGCCCCGTGTCGACTGGCAGATGTCGCTGCCCAGTGCGACCGCATCGCGGATCACCGACAGCCTGCGCATCGCGGTGCGGCCGACGCCGAACGAGTTGCAGGTCTACAAGGGCGCCGTCTGGTCCCGGTCTCCGACCGACATGGTCGAGGCCGCGATCCTGCGCACGCTGGAAGACTCCGGCAGGATCGCCGCCGTCGCCCGCCAGGGCAGCGGCATCAGCGCCGAGTACAAGCTGGTGCTCGACCTGCGCCGGTTCGAGTCCGCCTATACCGCGGCGGACATGCCCCCAACCGTGCGGATCGAACTCAACGCCAAACTGCTGCGCAGCGCCGACCAGCAGGTTGTCGCATCACGCACCTTCCTGCAGGAAAATCCTGCAGCCAGCGCCGGGATCGACGACGTGGTCGCCGCCTTCGAGCGTGGCCTGCAGGCAGTCACCGGCGAGCTCGTCGGCTGGGTGCTGGGCAGTGGCAGCCGGAAAGATCGCGCGGATTGAAGGCCGCCCGTACCAGATTGGCCGCGGTTTCGAACCGCGCTTCTTGGCGATGCGGGATTGATGCGATCCAACGTCACCCAGGCCGTGACGATGCAGCGCCTCGAACCTCCGGTCGGCTTGTCGTCCTGCGAGTCGGGGGGGCGTGATATCGGCTGGGCTCAAGCCGGGAAGCGGTAAGCTGCGCGCTATGCTTTGCTTCCGAAATTTCCCCAGAAAAATCAGGAACGCGCTGTTCCATGCCTTGCGATTCGCCTTCCGGCTCGTGCCGATGCGCGAAGGTTCGCGCGATCGCTTGCGACAATGGTTCCTGCAACGCTTCTCGGCCATTCGTCCCAGCGCGGCACAAGGCCGACTGCCGACAGCCGGGCCTGTGCGTCGTGCCCGTATCGCTGCCGGCGCCCGTGCGATCGGCTACCGTCGCCACCGCCCGCCAGTCCTGCCGTCGCCATTGCCCGCGACGCTGGTGGCGTTCTATCTGCCCCAGTTCCATGCCATTCCCGAGAACAATGAGTGGTGGGGGGAAGGTTTCACCGAATGGCGCAACGTGGGGCGCGCGTTGCCGCAGTTCGAGGGGCATTGCCAACCCCGGTTGCCGGGAGCGCTGGGCTATTACGATCTTTCCCATCCTGGAACGATGCGCGCGCAAGCCGCGCTGGCACAGGCATATGGCATCGGTGCTTTCTGTTTCTATTTCTACTGGTTCCACGGCAAGACGCTGCTCGAAAAGCCCTTGCAGCAATGGCTGTCCGACCCTTCGATCACGCTGTCTTTCTGTCTGTGCTGGGCGAACGAGAACTGGTCCAGACGATGGGATGGTCGCGCCGATGACATCCTGATCGGGCAACAGCACGGCGCCGATGATGACCTGGCCTTCATCTCGCACATCGCCCCCTATCTGCGCGACGCCCGCTACCTGCGCGTGGATGGCAAGCCGATGCTGCTGGTGTATCGGCCCGGCCTGTTGCCCGATGCGAAAGCGACGGCGGCGCGTTGGCGGAGCTGGTGCATGGAGAATGGCGTGGGCGAAATCTTCATCGCCTATGTACAGAGTTTCGAACGACCGGATCCGCAACGTCTGGGCTTTGATGCGGCGGTGGAGTTTCCGCCCAACCTTGCGGTTCCGATCGACATCACCGCATCGCAATGGCTGCTCAATCACGAGTATTCGGGCCAGGTGCTGGACTGGCGGCAATTGGCGGCCGAATATCGCGACCGCGTCGCGCCGGCATACCGGCTGTTCCCGGCGGTGAATTGTGGCTGGGACAACGAGCCCCGCCAGCCGGGCAAGGGGCGTACCTACCTGCATGCGTCGCCGCGGCGGTACCGCGACTGGCTCCAGCACACCATCACTTCCCGGTTGCGTTCCGTCCCCGCGTCGGAACGGCTGGTCTTCATCAACGCATGGAACGAATGGGCCGAGGGGGCCGTGCTTGAACCCGACAGCCGCCTGGGCCATGCCTGGCTGCAGGCCACCGGCTCGGCGCTTCAGCGTTCAGCCATAGCGCCGACGGTCAAAGCGGCAACGCGTCTGTGCGTGGTCATCCACGCGTGGTACCCGGAGGCGTTCGGGGACATTCTCGACACCTTGGGAAATTGCGGGTTGCCGCTACGTCTGGTGGTCACGACGGCACCGGAAAAGGCGGCGTCGATCCGCGCCGTACTCGAAAGCCGAGGTCTGTCCGCCGAGATCGATATCAGGAAAAACCGGGGCCGCGACATCCTGCCGTTCCTGCATCTCGCCGATCGGCTGCTGGATGAAGGCGAGGCGTTCGTCCTCAAACTGCACACCAAGCACTCGCCCCACCGCCAGGACGGTGCGCGCTGGCGTACCGAATTGCTTGACCGTCTGGTGGCGCCGCAACGTGCGCCGTGGATTTTCCAGGCCTTCAACGATGACCCGACACTCGGGCTGGTGGCGCCGGAAGGCCATATCCAGCCGCTGCACTACTACTGGGGAGCCAACGAAGACAACGTGAACCATCTGGCGACCCGGATCGGGATTCCCCCGCCGCAAGCCGACACGGATGACTTCGTATCCGGCAGCATGTTCTGGGTGCGTCTGGAAGCGCTGCGTCCTTTGCTGGACGCGCATCTGGACGATGAGGCTTTCGAGACGGAAGCCGCCCAACTGGACGGGACCTTGGCGCACGCGATCGAGCGGGTTTTTGCCCTGTGCGTGCGAGACCAGGGTCTGCAAGTGATGGATGCCGCGAGCATCTGTGGTGAGTCAGCCTCCACCGATCAGGAGGATTACCGGTACGCGGATCGCGACTGAGCGGGCTCAAGCGTACGGAAAAGATGAGCCGGAATGGCGCCCTTGCCCGGCTGCCGGGTCAGTCCGGATCGATGGCCTGCACCAGCCGCTCGGCCAGGCTTTCGGCACTGTGCTTGCCGGTGTCGAGCACGATGTCCGCGTTCTCCGGAGCTTCATAGGGCGAGTCGATGCCGGTGAAGTTCTGCAGCAGGCCGGCCCGCGCTTTCGCATACAGGCCTTTCGCGTCGCGTTGTTCGGCCACTTCCAGTGGCGTGTCGACGAACACCTCCAGGAACTCGCCTTGCTCGAACATCCGGCGCGCCATCGCGCGCTCGGCGTGGAACGGCGAGATGAAACTGACCAGTACGATCAGCCCGGCGTCCACCATCAGACGGGCGACCTCGGCCACGCGGCGGATGTTCTCGACACGGTCCTCGTCGGTGAAGCCCAGGTCGTTGTTCAGGCCGTGGCGGACGTTGTCGCCGTCCAGCAGATAGGTGTGCCGGCCCATGGCCAGCAGCCGCTTCTCGACCAGGTTGGCGATCGTCGACTTGCCCGCGCCGGACAGGCCGGTGAACCACAGGCAGCGGGGCTGCTGGTGCTTGATCTGCGCCCGCGCGGCCTTGTCGACATCGACATGCTGCCAGCGGATGTTGCTCGCCCGGCGCAGTGCGAAATCCAGGGTTCCAGCGGCGACGGTGGCGTTGCTCTGGCGGTCGATCAGGATGAATGCGCCGAGCTTGTGGCTGTCGGCGTAAGGCTCGAATGCGATGGGCTCGTTGAGGTAGAGATTGCAGAACGCGACCTCATTCAGCCCGATCGATTTGGCCGCCAGGTGTTTCTGGGTGTTGACGTCGACCTGGTACTTGATTTCGGTGACCGTCGCGCCGACCGTGCGCACGCCGATCTTCAGCCAGTACGGGCGACCCGGCAGCAGGGCCTGTCCGTCCAGCCACAGCAGGTGGGCGGCGAACTGGTCGGCGACCTCCGGCGGCGCGGATGCCGCGGCGATGATGTCGCCGCGACTCACATCGATCTCGTCGGTCAGCGTCAGCACCACTGCGCGGTTGGCGTCGGCCTGCGGGAGATCGCCGTCGGCGGTAACGATGCGCGCGATCCGCGAGCGGGTGCCGGCGGGCAGCACGGTGATTTCCTCACCAACCCTGACGGGGGCGGAAACGACGGTGCCCGCGAACCCGCGGAAATCCTGGTCCGGCCGGCATACCCATTGCACCGGCAGGCGGAAACCCGGACTGGTATTGGGCGCTGGAATGTCGACGGTTTCCAGATGTTCCAGCAATGGCTTGCCGCGATACCAGGGCATGGCGCTGGCTGGCTGGAGGATGTTGTCGCCTTTGAGTGCCGACACCGGAATGCAGGTGACCTCGGCGATACCGAGTGGCTTGGCGAGCGCCCGGTAATCGGTGGCGATGGCGTCGAACACGCTCCGGTCGTACCCCACCAGATCCATCTTGTTGACCGCCAGCACCACCTGGCGGATGCCCAGCAGCGAGACGATGTAGCTGTGCCGGCGGGTCTGGGTCAGCAGGCCCTTGCGGGCGTCCACCAGCACGATGGCGAGGTCGGCGGTGGAGGCGCCGGTGGCCATGTTGCGGGTGTACTGCTCGTGGCCGGGGCAGTCGGCAACGATGAACTTGCGCCGGTCGGTGTCGAAGAAGCGGTAGGCGACATCGATGGTGATGCCCTGTTCGCGCTCGGCGGCCAGGCCGTCGACCAGCAGGGCGAAGTCGAGGCCGTCACTGTGTGTGTCGTCGCCCTGGGTGCCGTGGCGGCGGCTGTCGGCCGCGAGCGCGGCGACCTGGTCGTCGAGCAGCAGCCGCGCATCGTGCAGCAGTCGGCCGATCAAGGTGCTCTTGCCGTCGTCGACACTGCCGCAGGTGATGAAGCGAAGCAGGCTCTTGGTCTCGTGCTGGCGCAGGTAGGCGGCGACCGTGGCGGATGCGTCGGGATTGAGGGGCTGCATCAGAAGTAGCCCTCCAGCTTCTTCTTCTCCATCGACGCGGCGGGGTCGTGATCGATCACCCGGCCGCTGCGCTCGGAGGTGGTGGAGACCAGCATCTCGGCGATGATCGCTTCCAGCGTGGTGGCCTCCGACTCGATTGCGCCGGTCAGCGGGTAGCAGCCAAGGGTGCGGAAGCGGACCATTTTTCGCATCGGCACTTCACCCTCCTGCAACGGCAGGCGATCATCGTCGACTAGGATCAGCGTGCCGTCGCGTTTGACGACCGGGCGCTCCTGGGCGAAATACAGCGAAGGCACCGGGATGTTCTCGCGGTAGATGTACAGCCAGATGTCGAGCTCGGTCCAGTTGGAAATCGGAAACACCCGGACCGATTCGCCCTTGTGGATGCGGGTGTTGTAGAGGTCCCACAGTTCCGCGCGCTGGTTCTTCGGGTCCCAGCGGTGCTGTGCGCTGCGGAACGAGAAGATGCGTTCCTTCGCGCGGGATTTCTCCTCGTCGCGGCGGGCGCCGCCGATCGCGGCATCGAAACCCCACCGGTCCAGCGCCTGTTTCAGCGCCTGGGTCTTCATCACGTCGGTGTGTACGGTGGCGCCGTGGCTCACGGGGCCGATGCCCTGTTCGACGCCTTCCGGGTTCATCCAGGTGTGCAGCGTGACGCCGGTCTCGTGGGCGCGGCGGTCGCGGAAGGCGATCATCTCGCTGAACTTCCAGCCGGTGTCGACGTGCAGCAGCGGGATCGGCGGCCGGGCCGGGTAGAACGCCTTGAGCAATAGGTGAAGCAGGACCGAGCTGTCCTTGCCGACCGAATACATCATCACCGGGTTGCGGAACTCGCCGGCAACCTCGCGCAGGATGTGGATGCTCTCCGCTTCGAGGCGATCGAGGTGGGAGAGGGAGTGCTGCTCGGGCATGCCGGTCCGGTTCGAGGGACGATCCATGGCGGATCGATCCGTGGCTGATCAAAGGGCCCACGATGCTACTGCGTGCGCCGATGCGCGCCTAGCTTGCATGCTTTCCGGATATCGTGAAGCCGCCCGTTCGAGCGGCTTCACGATGGTCTTCCGGCGGCCGTCGCACGCCGGTCAATGCCATCAGGCGCGGGTGAACGCCACCCCGGTCTTGCCGCGCAGTTCGTCCTCGGTCACGTCCGGTGCCAGTTCCACCAGCTTCAGGCCGGTTGGCGTCACGTCCATGACCGCCAGGTCGGTGATGATCCGGCTGACCACGCCGACGCCGGTCAGCGGCAGGGTGCATTCGGGCAGGATCTTCGACGTGCCCTGGCGGGTGGTGTGCTCCATCAGCACCACCACGCGCTGCACGCCGGCGACCAGGTCCATCGCCCCGCCCATGCCCTTGACCATCTTGCCGGGCACCATCCAGTTGGCGAGGTCGCCCTTGTCGGTGACTTCCATCGCGCCCAGGATCGCCAGGTCGATATGACCGCCGCGGATCATCGCGAAGCTGTCGTGGCTGCCGAAATAGCTGGCGCCGGCACGCGCGGTGACGGTCTGCTTGCCGGCGTTGATCAGGTCGGCGTCGAGCTCGTCCTCGGTCGGGAACGGGCCGATGCCGAGCAGGCCGTTCTCCGACTGCAGCCACACGTCCATGCCGTCGGGGATGTAGTTGGCGACCAGCGTCGGCAGGCCGATGCCGAGGTTGACGTAGGCGCCGTCGGTGAGTTCCTGCGCGGCGCGCTGCGCCATCTGTTCGCGGTTCCAGGCCATTACTGTGCTCCTGTCGCACGCACGGTGCGCTGCTCGATCCGCTTCTCGGGGTGCGGGTTGTGGACGATGCGGTCCACGTAGATGCCCGGCAGGTGGACCTGGTCGGGCTCGATCTGGCCCAGTTCGACCACTTCCTCGACCTCGACGATGCAGACCTTGCCGGCCATCGCGCAGGCCGGGTTGAAGTTGCGCGCGGTCTTGCGGAACACGAGGTTGCCGGAGGTGTCGGCCTTCCATGCCTTGACCAGGGCGACGTCGGCGACCAGCGCGGTCTCCATCACGTAGTGCTTGCCGTTGAACTCGCGGGTTTCCTTGCCTTCGGCGACCACGGTGCCGTAGCCGGTCGCGGTGAAGAAGGCCGGGATGCCGGCGCCGCCGGCGCGCAGGCGCTCGGCCAGGGTGCCCTGCGGATTGAATTCCAGTTCCAGCTCGCCGGCCAGGAACTGGCGCTCGAATTCCTTGTTCTCGCCGACGTAGGACGAGATCATTTTCCGGATCTGGCGCGTGCCCAGCAGCAGGCCGAGGCCGAAGCCGTCGACGCCGGCATTGTTGGAGATCGCGGTCAGGCCGGTGACGCCGGAATCGCGCAGCGCCTCGATCAGCGCCTCGGGAATGCCGCACAGGCCGAAACCGCCGACCGCGAGGGTCTGGCCATCGGCGACCACGCCTTCCAGCGCGGTCTTCGCATCGGGATAGAGCTTGCTCTTTGCACCGCCGACACGCGGCGACGCGGCACTGGCCTGGGCCATGGGACAACTCCTTGCACGAGATGCCGCCAGTCTACCGCGCGCCTCCCGTCCGACCGAAGCGTACGTTTGGCCACTGGCCGCATGCGACCGGAACACACATGACCGCACACATGACCGCGCGGCCGACTTTTCTGGAAAGCGGGATTCCGGTGGTTGCGAGCTCATCGCGATGGCCAATGCCCCGCGATGCCGGTTGCAGGCGGAGCCAAAGCGGCCTGTGGAAGGGGCGCCGGCGAAATGCCGTGCGCTCATCGCCTGCAGGCGGCGCGATTCACAAACCTCCTCACCCCGCTTTCGCTACAGCGTGGCTCAGCTGCCGCTGACGGCCGTACGGTCGGCATCCAGCTTGTCCAGCGCGATGCGCAGGGCCTTGGGCGGCACGTAGCCGCCCAGTTGGGTGCCGTCCGCGGCGAGGATCATCGGGGTACCGGTCAGGCCGGCCCGCTGGCCGACGTTGTACTGCATGGTCACGGTGTTCTTGCAGCTCTTGCTGGCGACCTGGCCGTTGCTCTTGGCCAGGGTCAGCGCCGCCTTGCGGTCCGGCGCGCACCAGACCGAGACCATCTTGTTGAAGTCTTCGCTGCCGATGCCCATCCGCGGGAACGCGAGGTATTCCACCGCGATGCCCTGCGCGTTGTATTCCTTGATCTCGCTGTGCATCTTGCGGCAGTAGCCGCACTCCACGTCGGTGAAGACGGTGACGGTATGGGTGGGGTTGGGCGGCGCGAACACGATCCGCTCGCTGGCCGGAATGGTGGCCAGCAGCTTGATGCGCATCTTGCCCAATGCGCCTTCGCTGAGGTTCTTCTGGGTCCGGGTGTCCAGCAGCGCGCCGCCGGCGCCGGCCAGGAACAGGTAGCGGCCATCGTCACTGACATAGATCACCTGCCCGCCGACGATCGCCTCGCGGAAGCCCGGCATCGGCGCGGCACCGACATGCTCCACTTTCACATCCGGATTGAGGCCTGCGATCGCGGCGATCGCACGTGCATCCGCGGTGCCGGCGGTGGAGGCGGTCGGGGCGGGGGCAGCGGGAGAGACGGTCGCCTGGCTGGCCGGCTGGGGTGTCTGCGCGCAGGCGGACAGGCTGATCGCGCCGAGCGCGGCGACAAGGAGAAAACGCTTCATGGACGGTCCTGACGGTTGGGACGGCGGGCACGCCGCCCCGGGAAGGAAGCGCGGATTGTTGCATGTGCGGCCGGTCGCCCGGGTTTCGGGTCCGCCCGCGCTTCAGCCGCGATGCACCCGTTCGGACCGGGGAACGCACCTGGGGCCGGTGCGGACCGGGCAGACCGTCCGGGCCATCCGGGCTGGCTATCCCCGGGGGTGGTGTTTCGCATGCAGCTTCTTGAGCTGTTCGCGCGCGACCAGGGTGTAGATCTGGGTGGTCGACAGCGAGCTGTGGCCGAGCAGCATCTGCAGCGCGCGCAGGTCGGCGCCGTGGTTGAGCAGGTGGGTGGCGAAACTGTGGCGCAGGCCGTGCGGGCTGATCCGGGCCGGGTCGATGCCGGCCGCGGCGGCGTAGCGTTTGACCCGTTGCCACAGTTGCTGGCGACTGGGTGCGTCGCCGTCGGGTTCGAGAAACAGCGGGGCCAGGCTGCGACCCGCGGCCAGCCGCGGCCGGGCGCGGGCGAGATAGCGTTCGAGCCAGTGCTGAGCCTCCTCGCCCAGCGGCACCAGCCGCTCCCTGCTGCCCTTGCCGGTCACCCGCAACACGCCCTGGCGCAGGTTGATCGCGGTCGATGGCAGGTTCGCCAGCTCGCTCACGCGCAGGCCGCAGGCGTACATCAACTCCAGCATCGCGCGGTCACGCAGGCCGGTGTCGGTCTCCACGTCCGGCGTGGCCAACAGGGCCTCGATCTGGCTTTCGGCCAGCGCTTTGGGCAGCGAGCGCGGCAGCCGGGGCGGGTCGAGCAGGGCGGTGGGGTCGTCCCGACGCTCGCCGCGGCGTACCTGCCAGGCGAAGAATGCGCGCAGCGCCGACAGCAGGCGGGCGTTGCTGCGCGGCGAATACCGTTGTGCGGTACGCCAGGCCAGGTAGTCGAACAGGCCGGCCCGATCGGCTCCGGCCAGTCCGCCAGCTCGGTCATTGCGCCAGCGCGCGTAGCCTTCCAGGTCGCGCCGATAGCCTGCCAGGGTGGCCTGCGCGAGCCCGTTTTCGGCCCAGATCGCATCCAGGAAGCGGTTGATGGCGGCGGCGTCCGCGTCGGGAACCGGCGGCAGGGCCATGGCCTGGCGACGGCGGTCGGCGGGAGTGGGCGAGATCATCGTCGCAGCTTAGCCGAGCGGGGCCTCTGGCCGATCCCTGCTGTCAGCCATACGCGGCAGGGAAATCGGCAGTTCCGATGCAGCGCTGTGACTTGTCATCCTGCGAATGCGGGAGGCGATGGTCAGGTGCGACTGATGTCGTTTCACAAACGGCGGCGCTGCGGAGAAGCGGGGCGGCCGCAGACCCGGGAACCTGGACGTACGCGTGCCATAAACTGGCCCGCCGTCCTGCCACCTGCCTGCATGAGCCGAAACCCGACTGCTGTCCCGCCCCGGCGATCAAGCGCTACGGTGCCGATGGCTGCGCCCCTGGTCGGCTGGCGGCTGCTGTCGCTGATGTACGACTTCTTCGCCGCGCTCGGGCTGTGGTTGCTGGTGGCGGCGATCTTCGTGGCCCTGCACCACGACGCGGTCATCGGCGGCGTGCTCGGCCTGCTCGAATTCATCGTGCTGTGGAGCGTCACCGGCGCGTACGCGATGGCCAGTTGGCGTCGCGGCGGCCAGACCCTGGGCATGCGGCCGTGGCGGTTGCGGGTGGTCGCGGTCGATGGCGGGGTGCCGACATGGCGCGCGTTGCTGATCCGTTATGCCGTCGGCAATGCGTCGCTGTTGCTGGGCGGGCTGGGTTTCTGGTGGGCCTGGGTCGACCGCGACCGCCTCACCTGGCACGACCGCACCAGCGGCACCCGGCTGCGGCGGGAGCCAAAGCCGGCGCGCTGAAGCTCACCCGGAACGCTTTTTGAACAGCAGCATCGACACGCCCACCATGATCGCGGTCGGCAGGGCGTAGGCGAGGCGGAAGTCGAATTTGAATGCGCTGGCCATTTTCACGAACTGGGTCTGCAGCAACCAGAAGCCCAGTGCGAACACGATGCCGATGAACAACCGCTTGCCCAGGCCGCCGCTGCGCAGGCTGCCGAAGGCGAACGGGATCGCCGCCAGGCACAGCGCCAGCACGTTGATCGGGTAGAACCAGCGGCCCCAGTAATGCTCCTGGAAATCGCTCGCATCCAGTCCGTTGCGCTGCCGGTACTCCACCGCATTGTCCAGTTCACGGGCACTCAGATAACGCGGCCGGTCGATGTCGGCGCTCAACGCGGTTGCGTCCAGTTGCGACTCCCAGCGCTCCTCGGCGACCCGGGCCTGGGTCACCGCATTGGGCTGGAAGGTGGTGCGTGTCACGTCGCGCAGCAACCAGCCGCCCGGGCGGTGCTCGGCGATCTTCGCCAGTGCCAGCGACTTCAGGCGGCCGTCGTCCTCGAACTCGTACAGGCGGACGTCGTTGAGCTCCAGCCAGCGATCGCCGCCTTCACCGCGCTCCTCGCCGCCCTCGGCATTGAGGATGATCGCGCCCTCGCGGGCCCAGACGCCGGAGTAGCGGGCGACGATCAGGTCGTTGGACCGGGACGAGGCCTTCAACGCATCCGCGCGCCGTTGGCCCCAGGGCGCGAGCGTCTCGCCATTGACCACCATCAGCGCCGTCAGCAGCGACAGCGCCACGCCGACGGTGATGGTCATGCGCCGGCGCGACAGGCCGATGGCGCGCAGCGCGGTCAGCTCGGAGGTCGCGGCCAGCTGGCCCAGCGCCATCAGCGCACCGATCACCGCCGCGGTCGGAAACAAGGTGTAGGCGTGGCGCGGCACTGTATAGAGCACGTGGACCAGCGCTTCCACGATGCCGTAGTTGCCTTCGCCGACGTTGCCGAACTCCGACACCATCGCCAGCATCATGTCCAGGCCCAGCAGCACGGCCCAGGTCAGCAGCACGGTGCCGAGCACGGTCCGGCCCAGGTAGAGGTCGTGGATCTTCGGGAACGGCATCATCGGCCTGCCTCCTGCAGCGTCGGCGTGCGGCTGCGGCGCATGCGGCCATCACGGAAATACAGCCAGACCGCGCCAGCCAGCAGCGGCAGCACCAGCCACCACAGGCCCAGTCCGGGGGCGATGCGGCCGCTGGCCAGCCAGCCCTGGCCGACCTGCACCAGGTTCATGCCGATCAGGTAGGCGAAGAAGCCCATCATCGCGCCGCCGTAACGCGCCTGGCGCGGGGTGCTGCGTGCCAGCGGTATTGCCATCAGCGCGAACGCCAGGGTCAGCAGCGGCGGCGCGAGACGCGCGTGCAGCTCCGCACCGGCGGCCCGGCGCGGGTCGCCCACCAGCTGCGTGGTCGGCAATACCTTCGGGTCGTTCGGGTCATAACGCTCCTTGCCGGCAGGCAGGCGCACCTCGTTGCTGGCGTAGCGCATCAACCGGTAATCCAGTCCCGCGTCCATCGGCCCCTCGACCTGGAAGCCGTTGTCGAGGGTCAGATAGCGCTCGCCGCCGTCATCGACACTGAGTGAACCGGTGTTGGCGGTGGTGATGTCGAGCCGGTCGCCGGAATGGCGGTAGATGAAGATGCGCTCGAATCGGCTGCCGTCGCCCGGCATCGCGCCGACGTACACCACGCCGCCGCCGCCCGGAATCTCGGTGAAGCTGCCCGGCGACAGACCGGAAATGACCAGGTTGCGGTTGGCCTCGTTGATCATCAGCCGCGACGTGCGCTCGGCCATCGGCCCCAGCCACAGCGAGCACAGCCCGACCACCACCACCACCGGCAGCACCAGCGCCATCAGCGGCCGCAGCAGGTGTGGCGGGCCGATACCCATGGCGGCGATGACCGGCATTTCCGAATCGCGGTACAGCCGGCCGACGCCGAGCATCAGTCCCAGCATCAGGGCCAGCGGCAGGATCAGCGGCAGCCAGCTGAGCAGCACCAGGCCGAGCTGGGCCAGCATCAGGCCGGCCGGCAGGCGACCGGAGGCGATGTCCTTGAGCACGTCGGTGATGACGCCGCCGACGCTGACAATCAGCAGCACCACCAGGGTGGCGAAGGTCGTCTGGGCGAGTTCGCTCAGCAGGTAACGGTCGAGCTTGGGCATCGGCGGCCTTGGTGATGGCGCGATATGAACGCGCATTTTTCAATAAAACAGGGGCTTGCTTTAGACTTGCAGGTTCGTTCGCACGACATCGTGCCCGCCGCGCCAGGCGCGATCCGGCCGGTATTGTCGCCCGGATCGGTCATTTTCGCCGCCGGAAACCATCACGAACGCTCCTTCACTTCCCGGAATCTGTTGCATGGCCCTCGAATTCGACCTGAATCATGACGCGCTCGCCACTGCCAAGGCGGACTGCATCGTCGTTGGCGTGTTTCTTGACAACGCACTGACCGACGCCGCGAAGGCGCTGGACGCCGCCAGCGGTGGCCGCCTGGCCGCCCTGGTCGAGCGCGGCGACATCAGCGGCAAGGCAGGCAGGACCGCACTGCTGCACGACCTCGCCGGCGTGACCGCGCCGCGGGTGCTGGTGGTCGGGTTGGGCGAGGCCGACAAGTTCGGCGCGGCGCAGTACCTCAAGGCCATTGAGGATGCCGCCCGCGCGCTGAAGACCGGTCCTGTCACGCACGCGGTGTTCGCCATGGCCGATGTCGCCATCAAGGGCCACGACAGTGCCTGGGCGATCCGCCAGGCCGCGGTGGCCGCCAACCACGCCAGCTACACCTACACCGCCACGCTGGGCGAGAAGAACAAGGCCAAGGCGGGCGAGCCGGGCCTGCGCAAGGTTTCGGTCCACGTGCCGGCCGGCATGGGCGATGCGCAGACGGCGCTGGACCAAGGCCGCGCGATCGCCGCCGGTGTCGCGTTCGCCCGCGAGCTGGGCAACCTGCCGCCGAACGTCTGCAACCCCGCCTACCTGGCGGACCGGGCGGTCGAGTTCACCGGCCGCTCCGACGTCACCAGCTGCGAAGTGCTGCAGGACGCGGAGATGGAGAAGCTGGGCATGGGCTCGCTGCTGGCCGTGGCCCGCGGCTCGGCCAACCGCCCGCGCCTGATCGCGATGAAGTACAACGGCGCCGGCGACGACAGCAAGCCCTACGTGCTGGTCGGCAAGGGCCTGACCTTCGACACCGGCGGCATCAACCTGAAGGTGCAGGGCGGGATCGAGGAGATGAAGTTCGACATGTGCGGTGGCGCCACCGTCATGGGCACCTTCGTCGCCGCCGTCGGCATGAAGCTGCCGGTCAACCTGGTGGTCGTCGTCGCCGCCGTCGAGAACATGCCCGACGCGGACGCCTACCGCCCCTCCGACGTGCTCACCAGCATGGCCGGCATCACCATCGAGGTCGGCAACACCGATGCCGAGGGCCGCCTGGTGCTGTGCGACGCGCTGACCTGGTCGCGCAAGTTCGAGCCGGCCGCGCTGATCGACGTCGCCACCCTGACCGGTGCCTGCATGGTCGCGCTGGGCAAGTACGCCTCGGGCCTGATGAGCAAGCACGACGACCTGGCCGATGAGCTGCTGGCCGCTGGCGAGCATGCCTTCGACCGCGCCTGGCGCCTGCCGCTGTGGGACGAGTACCAGACGATGCTGGAATCCAGCTTCGCCGACGTCTACAACATCGGCGGCCGCTGGGCCGGTGCGGTCACCGCCGGCTGCTTCCTGTCGCGTTTCACCGAGGGCCAGCGCTGGGCGCACCTGGACATCGCCGGCAGCGCCAGCGACGAAGGCAAGCGCGGCATGGCCACCGGCCGGCCGGTCGGCCTGCTGAGCCAGTGGCTGCTGGACCGGGCGGCGAAGTAGCCGCCTGCCGCCATGCGCGCCGATTTCTACCTGATCCAGAAGCCGCGGTTCCGCAACGAGCCGCTGCTGCTGGTGTGCGAACTGGCCCGCAAGGCCAGCGACGCGGGCCTGCCGTGCGTGATCCTGGCGCGCGACATGGCCCAGGCCGAGCAACTGGACGACCTGCTGTGGTCGTTCGACCCGGAAGCCTTCGTGCCGCACCAGATCGTCGATGAGGACATGGACGAGGAAGAGGCCGCGGTGCTGATCGCCGCGCCGGAGCACGACATCGCGCTGCGGCCGCTGGTGATCAACCTGCGCGACGGCGCGGTCGAGGGGGCTTTCGACCGCGTGCTGGAAGTGGTGCCCGCCGACGACTCGGCCCGTGGCCCGTTGCGCGAGCGCTGGAAGCAGTACAAGGCGCGCGGGCTCGAGTTGAACAAGCACGACATGTAACGGACTCCCTTCCCCCGCCCGCGGGGGAAGAGCCTGCCCCCGAGTGCTTCAGTCGTGGGTGCCCGAAGGGCGGACGCCCCGAACGAAGCACCCTTGGGGTGTGGGGGCGCGCGACATCATGACAACCGACGCAAGCCCGTTCCGCAGACCCTCACCCCAGCCCGCTGCTAAGCTCGGCTCCGCCTCGCCAAGCAGCCCCCGGCCCTCGCTCCGCTCGGGCGCTGCCCGCCTCGCGAACCTGCGGTTCGCAAACGAGTCGGACAGCCCCGCAAGCGGGAGAGGGAGCAATCAGCCAGCCAAGACCATGACCGACACCCTCGCCTCCAGCTACGACCCGACCCAGTTCGAAACCCGGCTGTACCAGCAGTGGGAGGCCAGCGGCGTGTTCCAGCCCCGTGGTGAGGGCGAGCCCTACACCATCCTGCTGCCGCCGCCGAACGTCACCGGCACCCTGCACATGGGGCATGCGTTCCAGCACACGCTGCAGGACGCGCTGGTGCGCTACCACCGCATGCGTGGCTACGACACGTTGTGGCAGATGGGCAGCGACCACGCCGGCATCGCCACCGAGATGGTGGTTGCCCGCAACCTGGCACTGGAAGGCAACGGCGAGACCCGCGACTCGCTCGGCCGCGAGGGCTTCATCAACAAGGTCTGGGACTGGAAGCAGCATTCCGGCGACACCATCGAGCGCCAGATGCGCCGCATTGGCACCTCCGGCGACTGGTCGCGCAGCGTGTTCACGATGGACCCGATGGCCGCCGAGGCGGTGATCGAGGCGTTCGTGAAGCTGCACGAGGAAGGCCTGATCTACCGCGGCCAACGGCTGGTCAACTGGGACCCGGTGCTGAAGACCGCGATCTCCGATCTGGAAGTCGTCAACGAGGAGGAAGACGGCTTCCTGTGGTCGATCCGCTACCCGCTCAGTGACGGCAGCGGCTCGCTGGTGGTTGCGACCACGCGCCCGGAAACCATGCTCGGCGACACCGCGGTGATGGTGCATCCGGACGACGAGCGTTACATCGGTCTGATCGGGAAAAAGGTCACCCTGCCGTTGACCGGCCGCGAGATCCCGGTGATCGCCGACGCCTACGTCGACCGCGAGTTCGGCACCGGCGTGGTCAAGGTCACCCCGGCGCACGACTTCAACGATTACGCGGTTGGCCAGCGGCACTCGCTGCCGTTGATCAACATCTTCACCGACGAGGCGACGACCAACGATGTCGTGCCCGCGTCATACCGCGGCCTCGACCGTTACGACGCGCGCAAGGCCGTGTTGGCCGATCTGGAAGCCGCCGGCCTGCTGGTGGAAACCGTCCCGCACGAGCTGCAGGTGCCGCGCGGCGACCGCAGCGGGGTGGCGATCGAGCCGTACCTGACCGACCAGTGGTTCGTGAAGATGGACACCCTCGGCGCGCGTGGCCTCGAACTCGCGGAGAAGGGCGACGTCAGGTTCGTCCCGGGCAACTGGATCAACACCTACCGCCACTGGATGGAGAACATCCAGGACTGGTGCATCAGCCGCCAGCTGTGGTGGGGCCACCGGATTCCGGCGTGGTACGACGAGGCCGGCAACATCTACGTCGCGCGCAGCGAAGAGGAAGCGTTCACCCAGGCCGCGACGAAAAGCGGTGGGTCGCGACCCACCCTACGGCAGGACGACGACGTGCTCGAGACCTGGTTCTCCTCGGCGCTGTGGCCGTTCAGCACCATGGGCTGGCCCGACCCGGCCCGGATGGCCGAGCGCGGCTTCGACCGGTTCGTGCCGTCCTCCGTGCTGGTCACCGGCTTCGACATCATTTTCTTCTGGGTCGCCCGGATGATCATGATGACCGACCACTTCACCGGCGAGGTGCCGTTCAAGGACGTCTACATCACCGGCCTGATCCGCGATGCCCACGGCCAGAAGATGTCCAAGTCGAAGGGCAACATCATCGACCCGATCGACCTGATCGACGGCATCTCGCTGGAGGACCTGGTCGTCAAGCGCACCACCGGCCTGATGAAGCCCACGGACGCGCCGAAGATCGAGAAGGCGACCCGGCGCGAATTCCCCGACGGCATCCCGGCGTTCGGCGCCGACGCGCTGCGCTTCACCATCGCCGCGCTGGCCACCCACGGCCGCGACATCCGCTTCGACATGGGCCGCGCCGAGGGCTACAAGAACTTCTGCAACAAGCTGTGGAACGCCAGCCGCTTCGTGCTGATGAACACCGAGGGTGAGGCGGGGCGCTCGCGAGCCACTGGCTCGCGCCCCGACGAACGCCCGACGGCTGCGCCGGCGGGCCGGAACACGGGTTTCTCGGGCGCGCCCGAGCCGAAGACCGATGCCGAGCGCTGGATCCTCGCCCAGCTCGACAAGACCGCCGCGCAGGCCGCGCAGCACTTCGCCGGCTACCGCTTCGACCTGCTCGCCCAGTCGCTGTACGAGTTCGCCTGGAACGACTTCTGCGACTGGTTCGTCGAGCTGGCCAAACCGGCCCTGCACGGCGACGACGAGGCAGCCGCGGGCAGCACCCGCCACACCCTGCTGTACGTGCTGGAGCGCCTGCTCAGCCTGCTGCATCCGCTGATTCCGTTCGTCACCGAGGAGTTGTGGCAGCAAGTCGCCCCGCGTCTGGGCATCGACGGCGACACCATCATGTTGCAGCCCTACCCGCAGGCTGGCGACATCGCGACCGCGGGTTATGCCGCTGCCGAGGCCGATGTGGAATGGCTGAAGGCGATGGTGTCCGCATTGCGCCGGGTGCGCAGCGAGCTCAACGTGGCGCCGTCCCGGCAGGTCACGCTGCTGCTCGCCGGTGCCACCGACCGTGACCGCGAGCGCACCGCACGCTTTGACGGCTCGCTGCGTTTCCTGACCAAGCTGGAGCGGATCGAATTCATCGACGACGCGTCCACCGCGCCGGCTGCCGCCACCGCCGTGGTCGGCGAGCTCAAACTGCTGGTGCCGCTGGAAGGCCTGGTCGACCTGGGCGCCGAGCGCGCCCGGCTGGACAAGGAACTCAAGCGGGTGGAGGTCGAGATCGGCAAGTGCAACGGCAAGCTGGCCAGCGACACCTTCGTCAACAACGCGCCGCCGGCCGTGGTCGAGCAGGAGCGCAAACGCCTGCTCGACTGGAACCTGCAGCGCGACGCGCTGGCGGTACAACGCGCCAAGCTGGGCTGACGTCCCTGCCTGAAGTTGGACTGCCCCCGACCCGATAACTGCCCCAATACAGGAGCAACGCAGGTCGCGAAATCCGCAACCGGGTCCGGGACGCTGGCAGCCCCTGGCGACGCAAGCATCAGATCGCAACCCATGGCATCCGGTACGGTGTCAGGTCATGTCGGTGCGGTGCGTCGTGCATTCGCGACTGACGTCGCTCCTACATTTCCGGCAGCAGCTCCAGCGCCATCACCAGCCCGTCCTCACGGCCCTGGTGGGCGGGGTAGTAGCGCGGGCGACGGCCGATCTCGTTGAAACCTTCGTCGTGGTACAGCGCGATCGCGTGGGTGTTGCTCGGCCGCACTTCCAGGAACACCCGCTGCACACGGCGCGCGCGGGCGAGTTGCAGCAGCACGCGCAACAGCGCGCGACCGTGGCCGCGGCCCTGCAGTTCCGGGGCGATGCAGATGTTCAGGATGTGCGCTTCGCCGACCGCCAGGCTCATCAGGAAGTAGCCGACGATCCGCCCCTCGTCCTCCAGCACCCAGGCCGGGTAGCCCGCGTTCAGGCAGTCGCGGAAAATGCCGAGTGTCCACGGGAATTCATACGCGCGTATTTCCAGCGCGTGCACGGCGACGAGGTCGTCGGCGCGCATCGGCCGGCGATGGAGTTCCGGCAGAGCAGCATCGGCCGCCTGCGCGCTCACCCGTCGCGGCCCCGTCGCAGCGCCCGCAGGCGAACCCACAAGGCGCGCTTGGCGAGCGGATCGCTCCGCAGACGGTCCAGATCGATGTCGAGCATCGCCAATGCCTCCTCGGCCTGATCGGCATCGCGTCCGGACACGCGCAGAACCGCAGCGAGCAGGGGGTCAACCGGGACGGGTTCCGGCGGACGGGCGCGTTGGCCGGCGCGACGGGCCTCCTCCAGTGCCGCCTTCTTGGCCGCCACATCGGTTGGCGGGCGCGGAACTGCCGCGCCGGTCGATGGCGCGACTTCGACCGGATTGGCCACCGGTGCCTGACGCGGCGGCCGTGCCGGGGAAACCGATGCGGTCTGCTCGTCGGCACGCCGGGGCGCTGCGGGGTCGGGCGACGCGGGGGGCGACCCGGCACGCGGTGCTGCGTCGCGCGCGGAGTGCGCCGCGGACGGCGTCTGCGCCGGGTCGGGCTCGGCAGTTGGGGCCGCCGCCGGTTCGACCAGGGCCGGATCGCCGGCCAGCAACAGCACCGGATGGCCCAGCGCCTGCAGCCATTCGTGCTGCTGCGTGGTCCACAGGCTCATGGCGTGGAGTCCGCCGGCGTCCTCCGCAGACGCCGGAACGCCGCATGCACTGGGCCGGACACGGCATACAGCGCGGTGATCGCCAGCAGCACGCGCGGCGGATCGATCGCGATGGCGGCCACGACCGCGACCACCACCAGCACCGTCAGGAACGGCATCCGGTCGTGTTGCGGACCGCCGCCCTTGAAGCTGAAATAGCGCACCGGCAGGACCATCAGCAGGGCCGCCGCGACGGTCGCCGCCAGCGCCAGGTAACGCAGCTGGTCGCCCTGGTAGCCCAGCACGTAGCAGGTCCAGACCAGGCTGGCGACCAGTCCCGCCGCCGCCGGGCTGGCCAGGCCGATGAACCAGCGCTTGTCGACCTGGCCGACCTGCGAGTTGAACCGCGCCAACCGCAGCGCCGCGCACGCGGCATACAGGAAGGCCGCGACCCAGCCGATCTTGCGCGCGGTGACGCCATCGAGCGCCATGAACGCCAGCGACCAGTGGTACATCACCAGCGCCGGGGCCAGGCCGAAGCTGATCAGGTCGGCCAGCGAGTCGTACTGCACGCCGAACTCGCTCTGGGTATTGGTCAGCCGCGCCACCCGGCCGTCCAGCCCGTCGAGGATGGCAGCCACGAAAATCGCGATGCAGGCATCGTCGAAATGACCCTGGGTGGCGGCGATGATCGCGTAGAAACCGGCGAACAGGCCGCCGGTGGTGAACAGGTTGGGCAACAGATAAATACCGCGCGGGCGCGGGCGTGGCGGGGTCGAAAGCGGGTGCGTGGGTTCCATTTCCGCAGTCTAACGCTTGCTTGCACGGCGACGCGGTGCTGCAATCGGGCCATTGACGTCGTCATCACTGCATCGGAAGCCCTCATGTCCTCTTCGCGTGCGTTCCTCCTTGCCCGTTTTCTTCCCTGCCTCGCCGCTGCCGCATTGCTGGTGGCGCTGCCGCTCGCAGCCGGAGAGCTGTACCAGTGGAAGGATGCCAACGGCGTCACCCATTACTCCGACGCGCCGCCACCCAGCGGCGACTACAAGAACCGCCGCATCCATGATGGCGGCAGTGCCGGGAGCGCCAACGAGGCGAGCGGAAAGGCGCCGGTCGAAAGCAGCCAGTGCACCACCGCGCGCGCCAACCTCGCCCTGCTGGAAGGCGACGGCCCGGTCGGTATCGACAACGATGGCGACGGCAAGCCCGACAACGAGATGAGTGCCGACCAGCGCGGCGCGCAAAAGCAGCTGGCCGAAGCCGCGATCAAGGTCCACTGTACCGCCGCGGCTGGCCAGACGCAGTAACGAAAAGCGTTCCGCCGGTCGCCCCCCAGCGGCACGTCGACGGGATATCGGGCGGAAAATCCGGTCGGATAAACGGGCTGCCCACCAAGCTTCCCACGCCTGCATGCGGGTACCTCGGCTGGCTTACAATAGCCGGCCCGTCGACCTGTGGTACCCGGACATGATCGTCCTCGAGGGCGCTTCCGCCCTGTCTGCGTTCCGTCGCGAACGCCTGCAAGCCCGTCTCCAGCTGCTTCATCCCGATGTGCGCCTGATCGGCGCGTGGCCGGTGTACTGGGCCGAGCCCGATGCCGGGGCGCAGGTGGACACGGTTGCGCTGGGGCGCATCCTGCAGGCCGACGCGCAGATCGCCGCGCGCGCCGATGGCGCGGTCTCGCGCTTCGCCACGCCGCGTCTGGGCACCCTGTCGCCGTGGGCGAGCAAGGCCACCGAGCTGCTGCGCGGTGCCGGGCTGTCGGTGAAGCGGGTGGAGCGGGGTATCCGCTACGACCTGGCCGGCTGGCCGTCCGATGCCGCCAGCCAGGCTGCGTTGGCCGGCGTGCTGCACGACCCGATGACCCAGTCGCTGCTCGCCGCGAGCGAGGATGCGGCCGCGCTGTTCCAGGTGCCCGCCCAGGTCGCGCTGGAGCGCATCGCGCTGGCCGATCTGGAAGCCGCCAACAGCCGGCTCGGACTCGCCCTGGCCGAGGACGAGATCGCCTACCTGCGCGAGCGCTACGGCGAGCTGGGACGTGCGCCGTCGGACGTCGAGCTGATGATGTTCGCGCAGGCCAACTCGGAGCATTGCCGGCACAAGATCTTCAACGCCAGCTGGACCATCGACGGTATCGAGCAGCCGATGTCGCTGTTCAAGATGATCAAGCACACCCACGCGACCACGCCGCAGCACACCTTGTCGGCCTACAGCGACAACGCCGCGGTGGTCGCCGGCTACACCGGCCAGCGTTTCCGCCCCGACCCGCTGAGCGGCCGCTACCGGACCGAAGCGCCGGTCGAGTCGGCGTTCTGCATCAAGGTCGAGACCCACAACCACCCGACCGCGATTTCCCCGTTTGCCGGTGCTTCCACAGGCAACGGCGGCGAGATCCGCGACGAGGGCGCGACCGGCCGTGGCGGCAAGCCGAAGGCCGGCCTGTGCGGGTTCTCGGTCTCGCACCTGCGCATCCCGACCCTGCCGCAGCCGTGGGAAGGCGGGCGCGCGCTGAATCCGCGCATGGCCACCGCGCTGGAGATCATGCTCGACGGCCCGCTCGGCGCAGCGGCGTTCAACAACGAGTTCGGCCGGCCCAACCTGACCGGCTATTTCCGCAGTTTCGAACTGGATGAAGGCCGGCTTTTGACCGGCACGCTCACCCGCGCCTATGACAAGCCGATCATGCTCGCCGGCGGCCTGGGTGCGATCGACCGGGTGCAGGTCGAGAAACTCGGCCTGAAGCCCGGCCACGCCGTGATCGTGCTTGGCGGCCCGTCGATGCTGATCGGCCTGGGCGGCGGCGCGGCCAGTTCGGTGGCGTCCGGCGACAGCCACGAGGCGCTGGATTTCGCCAGCGTGCAGCGCGACAACCCGGAGATGGAGCGCCGTTGCCAGGAAGTCATCGACCGTTGTGTCGCGCTCGGCGCGGACAACCCGATCGACAGCGCGCACGACGTCGGGGCCGGCGGCCTGTCGAACGCAATCCCCGAGTTGCTGCACGACTCCGGCCTGGGCGGCGTGATCGACCTGGCGAAAGTCCCCAGCGACGACCCCTCGCTGTCGCCGATGCAGCTGTGGTGCAACGAGTCGCAGGAACGCTACGTGCTGGGCCTGCCGCCGGACCGGTTGGCCGAGTTCGCCGCGATCTGCGAGCGCGAGCGCTGCCCGTTCGCGGTGGTGGGTTACGCCACGGCCGAGGAGCGGCTGGTGGTGGGGTACGGCGCGACCATCGAGACCGTATACGGCGAAGCATCGAACGAGGCCATGGATGGCCGAGCGGGGAGTGGCGCAGCCGATCCACGGGACGAATCGAAAACCACGCTTTTCGATTCGTCCTCGGAAGTCGGGCAGGAAGCCCGATCTTCCGATTGGGCAATCGACCTGCCGATGGACGTGCTGTTCGGCAAGGCGCCGAAGATGCATCGCGACACCCGTCGTCCGGCCGGGCCGGCGTGGCCGTCGCTGGACTGGAGCGGGCTGGACCTGCACGACGCCGCGCTGCGCGTGCTGTCCCATCCGACCGTCGCGGCCAAGCAGTTCCTGATCACCATCGGCGACCGCAGCGTCGGCGGCCTGACCGCGCGCGACCAGATGGTCGGTCCGTGGCAGGTGCCGGTGGCCGACTGCGCGATCACGTTCGCCGATTTCCAGGGCTTCACCGGCGAGGCGATGGCGCTCGGCGAGCGCACCCCGCTGGCCCTGCTGGACGCCGCCGCCGCCGCGCGCATGGCGGTCGGCGAGGCGATCACCAACCTGTGTGCCGCGCCGGTCGAATCGCTCGACCGGATCAAGCTGTCGGCCAACTGGATGGCCGCGGCCGGGCACGACGGCGAGGACGCGTTGCTGTTCGATGCGGTCAAGGCGGTCGGCATGGAGCTGTGCCCGGAACTCGAACTCAGCATCCCGGTCGGCAAGGACTCGCTGTCGATGCAGGCGCAATGGGAGGCCGATGGCGAGGCGCAGAAATCGGTATCGCCGGTCTCGCTGATCGTCAGCGCGTTCGCACCGGTGATCGACGTGCGCGCGCAGCTGACCCCGCTGCTGAGCCGCGATGACGATTCCGAGCTGTGGCTGATCGGTCTGGGCGCCGGCAAGCAGCGGCTGGGCGGCTCGGTGCTGGCGCAGGTGTACCCGGACGCGGTGGCCGACGGTACGCAGAGCCAACTGCCTGCGTTCGCGGGACAGCGCTCCGAAGACGGCCGCCGCAATGCCGGCGTGCCGGATCTGGACGACCCCAAGCGCCTGCGGGATTTCTTCAACCTGATCCGCGATGCGCGCCAGGCCGGTCTGCTGCAGGCGTATCACGACCGTTCCGACGGCGGTGCGTTCGCGACCCTGTGCGAGATGGCGTTCTGCTCGCACCTCGGGCTGGAGATCAGTCTGGACGGCTGGGGCGAGGACGCGCTGCGCACCCTGTTCAACGAGGAGCTCGGCGCGGTCGTGCAGGTGGCGGCCGAGGACCGGGTCGAGTTCGCCGACCTGGTCGAGCTGCATGGCTTGATCGATTGCGCCCAGCGCATCGCGCGCACGACCACCGCGCCGACCATCCGTGTCCACGAGGACGGCAACGTGCTGGCCGAGTGGCGCTGGGAAGCGCTGTTCGACGCGTGGTGGTCGACCAGCCATGCGATGCAGAAACTGCGCGACAACCCCGAATGCGCCGACGAGGAGCGTGCGGCCATGCGCGACTTCAACGCGCCGGGGCTGCAGCCGAAGCTGGGTTTCGACCCGGCCGAAGAGATCGAGGCGGCGTACATCCACCTGGGCCATCGCCCGAAGGTCGCGATCCTGCGCGAGCAGGGCGTCAACGGCCAGATCGAGATGGCCGCCGCATTCGACCGCGCCGGCTTCGAGGCGGTGGATGTCCACATGAGCGACCTGATCGCGGGCCGCAGCGATCTGGCCGGCTTCAAGGGCCTCGCCGCCGGTGGCGGCTTCAGTTACGGCGACGTGCTGGGCGCCGGCCGTGGCTGGGCGACCTCGATCCTGGAGCGTCCGGCGTTGCGCGATGCATTCGCCGCATTCTTCCAGCGCGACGACACGTTCGCGCTCGGGATCTGCAACGGCTGCCAGATGCTCAGCCAGCTCAAGCCGATCATCCCCGGCGCCGGCCATTGGCCGCGTTTCCTGCGCAACCGCAGCGAGCAGTTCGAGGCCCGGCTGAGCCTGCTGGAAGTGGTCGAGTCCCCGTCGATCTTCCTGCGCGGCATGGCCGGCTCGCGGATTCCGGTGGTGGTGTCGCACGGCGAGGGCCGCGCGGCCTTCGACAACCCGCTCGACCGTTCGGCCATTGAGGCTGCGGCCCGCTACGTGGACGGCGACGGTTCTCCCGCAAGCCTGTACCCGGCCAACCCGAACGGCTCCGCCGATGCGATCGCCGCCGTCACCAGCGCCGACGGACGCGCCACCATCCTGATGCCGCACCCCGAGCGCACCCTGCGCACGGCCAACCTGAGCTGGGCGCCGGCCGACTGGGGCGTGGATTCCCCGTGGCTGCGGATGTTCCGCAACGCGCGGGTGTTCGTGGGCTGATTGGCGTAGACGCGCGCTGGTGATTGGCGCGCCGCGGGAGGCGGCCGACGGGGGTATGGCTGCTCCCGCGGTCAGGGCTTCCCGCCCTGACTCGGGGCCGCCGGTCGTCCATGGCCGACTTTCCGCCATACCCCCGCCGGCCGCCTCCCGCCCCATCTTTCGTTGGCTTGCGTGACCGGCTATGTGTAGGAGCGGCGTCAGCCGCGATCCGGAGTCGGTGCGCGCGGTTTCCGATCGCGGCTGACGCCGCTCCTACAAGCAGCCTTTGGAGCCAACCACCGGCGCGGCGTCCTGCCGGGGTCGGGCGAGCAGTGCGCCATGGATGGCGCACGGCGGCGAGTCAGGCCATGGATGGCCTGACCGAGCCGGGCAGCCCGACCCCGACAGGGCGCCGCTCCCACCCGACGCCGGCCTTTGCTCCCCGCTCTTGCTGCAGTGCCTTCCACCCCTATCGGCACCACGTTTCGAGCCCGCGAAAACCGGCTGAACCGCGAGCGAATAGACACCTCCGCCGACCTGTTAAAGTCGGCCGTTGAAGGACTCGGAGAGCGATGTGAACGCAACAGCAGGCACACTCGCGGGCGGCACGGATGACCGCGGCATCGACAGCAATCGGGTCGAGGGCAATCCCGTGGAAGAGCGGATCGTCGACGCCCTGCTCGCGAAAGGCCGGCTCAAGGAAGCCGACCTCGGCCGCGCGCGCCGCTTGCAGGCCGAGACCGGCGGCAGCCTGCTCGCGCTGCTGACCCGGCTCGGGCTGGTGTCCGAGCGCGACCACGCCGAGACCGTCGCCGAGGTGCTCGATCTGCCGCTGGTCAGCGCCAAGGCCATGCCGGAGCTGCCGCCCGAAGGCGTGGCGCTCACGATCAAGTTCATGAAGCAGTTCGCGGTCGTGGCGGTGGCCGAAACCGACCCGGCGGTCGAGGTGCTGGTGGCTGATCCGCAGGACGCCTACACCCTGGATGCGGTGCGGTTGGCGACGGGACGCGAGGTCCACGCCAGCGTCGGCCTGCGCTCGGAAATCGACGAGTTGATCGAGCGCTGGCACGGCCAGGGCCGCAGCGCGATGGGCACCATCGTCGAGACCGCCGAAGGCGAGGCCACCGGCGATCTGGACGACGTCGAGCACCTGCGCGACCTCGCCTCCGAGGCGCCGGTGATCCGGCTGGTCAACCTGGTGATCCAGCGCGCGGTCGAGCTGCGCGCTTCCGACATCCACATCGAGCCGTTCGAGAACCGGCTGAAGGTGCGCTACCGCGTCGACGGCGTGCTGATCGACGGCGAGAGCCCGCCGGTCAACCTGACCGCGGCGGTGATCAGCCGCATCAAGATCATGGCCAAGCTCAACATCGCCGAGCGCCGGTTGCCGCAGGACGGCCGGATCATGCTGCGGGTGCAGGGCAAGGAGCTGGACCTGCGCGTGAGCACGGTGCCGACCGCCCACGGCGAATCGGTGGTGATGCGCCTGCTGGACCGCGAATCGGTCGTGCTGGACTTCCACCAGTTGGGCTTCACCGACGAGTTCCTGCCGCAGTTCGAGCACGTGCTGCAGCAGCCGCACGGCATCCTGCTGGTGACCGGCCCGACCGGTTCGGGCAAGACCACCACGCTGTACACCGCGCTGAGCAGGCTCAATACGCCCGACGTCAAGATCATCACCGTCGAGGACCCGGTCGAGTACCAGATCGAGGGCATCAACCAGATCCAGGCCAAGCCGCAGATCGGGCTGGATTTCGCCAACGCCCTGCGCAGCATCGTGCGCCAGGACCCGGACATCATCATGATCGGCGAGATGCGCGACCTGGAAACCGCGCGCATCGCGATCCAGTCCGCGCTGACCGGCCACCTGGTGCTGTCCACGCTGCACACCAACAACGCCGCCGGCGGCATCACCCGCCTGCTCGACATGGGGGTGGAGGACTACCTGCTGACCTCGACCGTCAACGGCATCCTCGCCCAGCGCCTGGTGCGCCGGCTGGAGCCGACCCATGCGGAGAAATACCCGGCGTCGCCGGAGGAGATCGAGCGCTTCTCGCTGCGCCGCTACCAGCCCGACGGCGAGATCTTCCTGTATCGCCCGCGTGCCTCGGCACTGGCCCCGACCGGCTACCAGGGCCGCACCACGATCATGGAATTCATGGTCATCAACGACGACCTGCGCCGCGCCGTGATGCGCCACGCCGGCATGGGCGAGATCGAGCAGATCGCCCGCGACGCCGGCATGCGCACGATGTACGAGGACGGCATCCTCAAGGCGATGGCCGGACTGACCACGATCGAGGAAGTGCTGCGGGTGACCGAGGATGCGTGAGGTCCCCCTTACCGTCATCCCCCGCGAAGGCGGGAATCCCTGCGACATCAGCCAACATCGTCATTCCCGCGAAGGCGGGAATCCATGGACGCTGCTTTTTTTATTCCAGGGAAGGAATGCAATGGAGAGACAACCCTGCGTTTATCTGCTCGCCAGTGCTCGCAACGGAACGATCTACGTCGGTGTCACCAGCGACCTGGTTACGCGTATCTGGCAGCACCGCGAGCATGTCGCCGGAGGCTTCAGCGCACGCCACGACGTTACGCGGCTGGTTTGGTACGAGCAGCATGACGCCATGGAATCGGCCATCCAGCGGGAGAAGCGCATCAAGAAGTGGAACCGTGAATGGAAGCTCCGTTTGATCGATTCCTCCAATCCCTCGTGGCGGGACCTGTGGCCTGAGATCATCGGCGCGGTACCCACGGCGAACGTCCATGGATCCCCGCCTTCGCGGGGATGACGAACCAAACCAGACAAACCGAGGCAGAACGCGTTTACCCATGCCCCTCTACACCTACAAAGCGATCAACGCGCGTGGCGAGATGCTGGACGGTCAGATGGAAGCCGCCAGCAATGCCGAGGTCGCGGTGCGCCTGCAGGAGCAGGGGCACCTGCCGGTCGAAGCACGCTTGGCCAGCGAGGGTGGCGGGATGCCGGTGTGGCGGCGGCTGTTCAAGCCGCGGCCGTTTGCGGGCGAGCGGCTGGTCCAGTTCACCCAGCAACTGGCGACCCTGCTCGGTGCAGGGCAGCCGCTGGACCGCGCGCTGACGATCCTGCTGGAACTGCCCGAGGACGAGACCGCGCGGCGGGTGGTCAGCGATGTGCGCGATGCGGTGCGCGGTGGCACCTCGCTGTCGACCGCGCTGGAGCGCCAGCACGGCACGTTCTCGCGGCTGTACGTGAACATGGTCCGCGCCGGCGAGGTGGGCGGCAGCCTGCACGAGACGCTGTCGCGGCTGGCCGATTACCTGGAGCGCTCGCGCGCGATGCAGGGGCGGGTGATCAATGCGCTGATCTATCCGGCGATCCTGCTGGTGATGGTCGGCCTGAGCCTGTTGTTCCTGCTCGGCTACGTGGTGCCGCAGTTTGCGCAGATGTACGAAAGCCTGGATGCGCCGCTGCCGGCGTTCACCCGGGTCGTGCTCGGGGTCGGCCTGTTCGTGCGCGACTGGTGGATCGTGTTGCTGGTGGTGCCCGCGTTGCTGTTGCTGTGGTTTGACCGCAAGCGTCGCGACCCGGTGTTCCGCGAGGCGCTGGATGGCTGGCTGCTGCGGCGCCGGTTCTTCGGCGGGCTGGTGGCGAAGATCGAGACGGCGCGGTTGGCGCGCACCCTGGGCACGCTGGTGAAAAACGGCGTGCCGTTGATGGCGGCGCTGGGCATCGCGCAGAAGGTGATGGACAACCGGGTGCTGGCCGCCGATGTCGCCGCGGCGGCCGAGGAGGTCAAGAACGGCGTGGCGCTGTCGACCGCATTGGCGCGTGGCAAGCGTTTCCCGCGGCTGGCGCTGCAGATGATCCAGGTCGGCGAGGAGTCCGGCGCGTTGGACACGATGCTGGTCAAGACCGCGGAAACCTTCGAGCACCAGACCGCGCTGGCGCTGGACCGGATGCTGGCGGCACTGGTACCGATCGTCACCGTGGTGCTGGCCGGTCTGGTCGGGATGGTGGTGATGGCGGTGCTGACGCCGCTGTACGACCTGACCAGTTCGATTGGATGAGAGGTGCACGACAACCCCGGTACCTGCAGGAGCAACTGTCTTTTCAAACGGCGCGCTTTTTTTGTCCGACTGGCCTTCCTCTGGTCGTAGGAGCGACGTGAGTCGCGACAGCACGTCGAAACCGGATGTCAGTGCATTCGCGACTAACGTCGATCCTACGACCACTCCTACAACCACCCTTTGCCCCTGCAGACACACCAGAAAAGAGGATTTCCCCATGCGAAACAACCGCTCCATCACCCGCTCGCCGTCCGCCGCGCAACAGGCCGGCATGAGCCTGATCGAGATCATCATCGTGATCGTGCTGATCGGCGCGGTGCTGACCTTCGTCGGCTCGCGCGTGCTCGGCGGTGCCGACCGCGCCAAGGCCAACCTGGCCAAGTCGCAGGTGATGACGCTGGCGCAGAAGGTCGACGCGTTCCAGATGGACACCGGCCGCCTGCCGACCACGTTGAACGAGCTGGTCGTCGAACCCGGCAATGCCGCCGGCTGGCTCGGCCCGTACGCCAAGGCCGCCGAACTCAGCGATCCCTGGGGCCATCCGGTGGAATACCGCGCGCCCGGCGAGAACGGGCCGTTCGATCTGGTCATCCTGGGCAAGGACGGCAAAGTCGGCGGCACCAGTGTCGACAGCGATATCCGCTACGAGTGACGAAGTCGGAACCATGAATGCCCGGAGGCCGGCGTGGTGATGCCTTCCGCAGTCCCGGATCTGCGGCGGCAGGCAGGCGTTTCGCTGCTGGAGATGCTGCTGGTGGTCGCCCTGATCGCCGCCGCGAGTCTGCTGGCGGTGGCCGCGTTCAGTGGTGGCATGAAGGGAACGCAATTGCGCGCGGCGGCCAAGCAGGTCGCCGCCGAGCTGCGCTACACCCGCACCCACGCGATCGCGACCGGGCAGCCGCAGCGTTTCACGATCGACCCGCAGGGCCGCACCTGGCAGGCGCCGAACGGCCACCACGGAACGATCCCGCCTGAGCTGCAGGTCCGCTTCACCGGTGCGCGTGAGCTGCAGCCCAACGCCAACGAGGGCGCGGTGATGTTCTTCGCCGACGGCGCGGCGACCGGCGGGCGGGTGCAGCTCAGCCGCGGCGACGCCGGCTGGGAGGTCGACGTGGCCTGGCTGACCGGGCAGGTCACCCTGCAGCGGACCGGAGCTGGACGCTGATGCGCGCGCGCGCCGACCGCATGGATTCGCCGCGCGACTCGCGACATGACGGCCCGCCGCCCGTCGGTCTTCGGCCTGCGCGCTCACAACGGGGCTACACCCTGATCGAGGTGATCGTCGCGTTCGCCCTGCTCGCGGCGGCGCTGACCTTGTTGCTGGGAACCCTGTCGGGCGCGACCCGGCAGGTGCGCTGGTCCGGCGATGCGGGCCGCGCGGCGCTGCACGCGCAGTCGCTGCTGGACACGGTGGGCATCACCGAACCGCTGAAGGCCGGCGAGCGCCAAGGCGACTTCGATGACGGGCGCTATCGTTGGTCGCTGCGGGTCAGCCCCTGGGAGGACGCGGCGCTGGCCAACCGGTTGCGCGAACCGGTGGGTCCGATCCTGTACGAGCTGGACCTCGACGTGCGCTGGGGCGACGGCGGTCCGCGCGAGCACCTGCAACTGCAAAGCCTGCGGTTGGGATCGGCGGATTCGGCGGGAGCTGCACCGTGACGCGCCGTGCGGACGCCGCGGGCCGATGCGGGCCGGTTTCCCGCCCCGTGGGCGAGGGGAACGGCGGGCACCGGCGATGGGCGACTGCGAACCGTTGCGGCGGCATCCTTTGGGTGGGGACGGAGAAGGTTGGCATTCCGGCCACGCAGCACAGCTGCGTGGCGTTCAGCCGCTCTGGCGGCAGTGCCGCCAAAGCGAAGAGTTTCGATCCGGCCACGCCGCACAGCTGCACGGCGTTCAGCCGCTCTGGCGGCAGTGCCGCCCAAGCGAAGAGTTTGGATCCGGCCACGCAGCACAGCTGCGCGGCGTTCAGCCGCTCTGGCGGCAGTGCTGCCCAAGCGAACAGTTTCGATCCGGCCACGCAGCACAGCTGCGTGGCGTTCAGCCGCTCTGGCGGCAGTGCCGCCAAAGCGAGCGGCTTCACCCTGGTCGAGGTGCTGCTGGCGACGGTGTTGCTGGCGGCGGGCCTGGCGCTGGCGTTCGCGACCCTGTCGGCCGCCAGCCAGACCGCGACCCGCGGCGAATCGCTGGCCGCGCGCAGCGAACGGGTGCGCGCGGTCGAGGGATTCCTGCGCAAACGGCTGGCGGCCGCGCGGCCGATCGCGTTCAGTACCGGCCAGGGCAATGCACTGCCGCAACGGTTCCTCGGCGAGCCCGAGCGGATGCGGTTCGTCGCCGATCTGCCGGACTATCTCGGCCGCGGCGGTCCGTATTCGCACGATGTCCGGATCCAGCGCAGCAACGGGACGACCCGGATCGAACTTGTGCTCGACATCGTGTCCGCCGGGGAAACCATCGAAGACCCCCGGCAGCGCGCCCCCGAGCTGCTGGTGGAAGGACTGGCGTCGGCGCGGTTCCGCTACCGCGGGCTGGACGCCGTGTCCGGTGGGCTGGGGGCATGGCAGGACCGCTGGGAGACCTCCGACCGGTTGCCGCTGCTGGTGGAGGTGACATTCACCGACGTGGGCGGCGGTACCTGGCCGACGCTGGTGGTTGCGCTGCCGCAGGCGCTGGGCATCGAGAACGGCCGCGGCATTGTGGGTGGCCGGCGATGACGGCACGGACGCGGAGACCGGGTTCCGGCCGCGGACGCGGCGCGGCCTTGCTGCTGGTGCTGTGGCTGATCGTGCTGTTGACGGCGCTGGTCGGCAGCTTCGCGCTGGTCGCCCGCGTCGAGCACATGCAGGGGCAGGTGCTGGTGCGCGGGCTCGCGGCCGACAGCGCCGCGCGTGCGGGGCTGGAGTACGCGATCCACCGGGTCGGAATGACCGATCCGCAGCTGCAGTGGCAACCCGACGGCCGGCCGTACGCATGGCAGTACCAGGGCGCGCAGCTGGAGATCCGGATCGTCGACGAGAACGGCAAGGTCGATCTGAACCAGGCCGACGCGACCCTGCTGTCAGAGTTGGTGCGTGTGCTCGGCAGTGACCGGGCCGAGGCCGCGCAACTGGCGGCGGCGATCATCGACTGGCGCGACCTCGACTCCCTCACCCAGCCCGTCGGTGGCGCGGAGGACGCCGACTACGCCGCGGCCGGTCGCGCCTACGGGGCCAAGGATGCGGATTTCGAAAGCATCGCCGAGCTGGAGCAGGTATTGGGTTTCACCCCGGCGCTGTATGCCCGGCTGGCCCCGCACGTGACCGTCCACAGCGGCCTGCCGCGCCCGGACCCGGCGTCTGCCTCGGCGGCGGTGCTGGATGCGCTGGGCATGGACGGGGCGGCGATCGTTGCCCAGCGCGGCGTCGATCCGCTGACCGGTCGTCCGGCCAGTGGCAGCGGGCTTGTCGCGCCAGGCCTCGGCGGATCCGGGGCCAGCCGCAGCGGTACGTATAGTATCGACAGCCTGGCCCGGCTGGCCGACGGGCGGCAGTCGCTGCTGCGCGCCGTCGTACGCGCGGACGGCTACGCTGGCCCGGCCACGGCGTACATCGCGTTGCAATGGGAAGAAGGAGCTTCGCCACGATGAGTCAAAGGGGTCCCAGCCTGGGCGAACGCGTCGGCGGTCGCCTGAGTCACCTCGGCGCCCGCCTGCAGCCGGGTGCGGGCGGCTTTGTCTCGTGGTGGGGCCATGCGTTGGCGACCTGGCTGCCGCCCGGCATGCGGCGGACCCTGGGTTTCGGCCGCGGCCGCCTGCTGCTGCAGGTGGACGGCGATGACCTGCAGTTGCGCCGCGAGCGCGCGGATGAAGTGCAGGATCTTGCCCGGCTGCCACTGGCGGGTCTGCTCGGGGGGGCGCTTGCCGGCGAGTCCGCGCGGTCCGACGATCCGCTGGCGCCGGTACTGGCGAACGGGCTGGAGGATCTGCCGCGCTGGCTGCTGCTGCCGGCCGCCAGCGGCTTGCGTCGCCGCATGGGTCTGCCCGCCGCCGCCGCCGAGCGCCTGCGCGATGTGGTCGGCTTCGAGATCGACCGGCAGACGCCGTTTGCGGCCGACGCGGTCGCGTTCGATGCGCGGGTGCTGGGACGTCGCGAGAGCGACGGCCAGCTCGATGTCGAACTGGTCGCGGTGCCGCGCCAGGTGCTGGATCCGCAACTGGCCGCGCTGGGGCCGCTGGCCTCCGGGTTGGCGGGGATCGACGTCGCCGCGGCCGATGGCACGGCGCTCGGCGTCAACCTGCTGCCGCCCTCGCAACGACGCCGCCAGCGCGATCCAGCGACGGTCTGGAATGTCGCCCTGGTGCTGCTCGCCGTGGTCGCCGTCACGGCGCTGCTGTGGCAGTTGCTCGACAACCGGCGCGCCGCCGCGGCCACGCTGGAGCAGGCCATCGCCGCCCAGGCCGATGCGGGCCGGCGTGCGGCCGCGCAACGCCAGCAACTGACCCGGCTCGTCGAAGGCCAGGCGTTCCTCGATCGCAAGCGTGCCCAGCGGCCGCCCACGGTCGAGGTCATCGATGAGCTGACCCGCCGCCTGCCCGACCATACGTATCTGGAAAAGCTCTCGATCACCGACGACCAGCTCATGCTGATCGGCCTGAGCAGCAAGGCGGCGGGCCTGATCAGCCAGTTGCAGGGTGCCCGGCAGTGGCGGTCGCCCGCGCTGGCAGGCGCCCTGCAACCGGATCCCGACAGCGGGCGCGACCGTTTCACCCTGACGGCCAACCTCGCGGTCACCGCCGCGGCCAATCAACCGGCGGCGAATCCGCCGGCTGCCACGGAGACGACCGATGCGCCTGCCCCGCCGGCCCGCTGACGCCGCGCAGTACCGGGACCGCTGGCTCGCACTGGGGCTGTTGCTGGTCGTGCTGGGCCTCGCCTACGCCGTGCTGATCCATCCGTGGTGGACGGTGCCGATGCGGGAGGCGGGCGACCGCATCGTATCGCTGCAGGAGCGCGAACTGCGCCTGCGCACGCAGCTGCGGCAGGCGCCGCAGGTGGCCGAGCGCTTGCAGCAGGTGCGTGCGCTGCAGGACCAGCGCCCGGGCTTCCTGCCCGAGGACAATCCCGAACTGGCGATCGCCAGCCTGATCCAGCGCCTGGAAACCGTGGTCGCCGAAGCCAGCCCGGGCAACCGCAGCTGTGCGATCGTCAACCGCTCGCCGCTGGAGCCGGACAACCGCGAGGCCTATGCCCGCGTGGTGGTCCAGGTGCGCCTGCGTTGCGGTACCCCGGAAACGGCTCGGGTGCTGTACCTGCTGGAAAGCGGTGCGCCCCGATTGTTCGTGGACAACCTCAACCTGCTGACCCAGCGCAGCTACCTCGGTCGCGGCGAGTCGGCCGACAGCGGCGGGCTGGATGTGTCCTTCGATCTGTACGGGTACCTGACCCCCTCCGGCCAGCCGTCGCCGACGGAGGTGCCGCGTGCGCGTTGAGGATGTCGGCCCGCGCACCTGGTTGCTCGCCGGCCTGGCCGCGTGGGCCGTGCTGGGCTGGTTGCTGGCGCTGGCAGGCATGGGCAGCCGGCTCGGTTCGCCGGCCGCCGATCCCGCCTTGCTGACCCCATTGCCCTCACAGGTCGCGACCCCGGCGCTGGTGCTCGGTCCCGCGGAGCAGTATGCGGAGATCGCCGCGCGTCCGTTGTTTGCGGCCGACCGGCGCCCGCACCCGTTCTTTCTGGAGGGTGGCGATGGCGAAGCGCGGACCGAGGGCTTCGACTACGTCCTGACCAGCGTGCTGATCACTCCGGGCCTGAAACTGGCGATCGTCCAGCCGCCGGACGGAAGCGAGTCCCTGCGGGTCAAGCTGGACCAGCCGGTCAATCCGCAATCCGCCTGGCGCCTGGTCGAGCTGGACGTGCGCAGCGCGGTCTTCGAAGGGCCGGAGGGCCGGCGGACACTGCCGTTGCGGGTGTTTGACGGGATGGGCGGCGAGCCGCCGGGCGATGCCCCGGCGGCAACCCCGACAGCCAATGGCAAGGTGCAATCCGCCACTCCGCTCGCGCCCCGTGGGCCTGCCGCAGGGGAGACAGCAAAACCGGCGCCATCGCCCGCGACGCCGCCCGTAACCGATGCCGCGCCAGCGACGCCGGCGACAGAACGCGAGCAGATGGACGCGATCCGCCAGCGCATCGAAGCGCGTCGTGCCCAATTACGCGAGCAATCCTCGCCGCCCCCACCGCCACCGCAACCACCGGCCAACGGCCGATAGAGTCCGGAATGAAGCCATCCTCCCTCGATCGCCCCCATTCATCGCCTCACCCTGTGCCCGTGAGAAGCCGGATGCTGCGTGTCGCGCGCCAGCTCGTTGCGGGCCTGGCTGTGGCGACTCTGGTCGCGTGCGCCAGCACGCCGGTCGCCAGCGTGCAGCGCAAGGGATCGCTGCATCCGCCGGGCTCGGCCGGGGTGCAGATCCGCACCGACGGCACCGCGGCGCTCAATACGCCGGACCGCGTGGAAACGCAGGTTTTGCCGGCTGATGAGACCGGCCCGCAGCCGCAGGTCCGTCGCGGCACCGGGCAGTTCATCAACCGCGCCGCTGCCGCCGCGCCGCCGCCGGGGTTTGGCGCGACCACCGGCGAGGCGACCTTCAATTTCGAGGGCGAATCGCTGCAGGCGGTGGTCAAGGCGATCCTGGGCGACATGCTCGGGCAGAACTATGTGATCGCGCCGGGCGTGCAGGGCACGGTGACCCTGGCCACGCCCAAGCCGGTCAGTCCGGCCGAGGCGATCAGCCTGCTGGACCAGGTGCTGGGCTGGAACAACGCGCGCATGACCTACAGCGGCGGGCGCTACACCATCGTGCCGGCCGACCAGGCGCTGGCGGGCACCGTCGCGCCGCGCACCGGCAGCGCCGCCAATGCGCGCGGCTTCGAGGTGCGCACGGTGCCGCTGCGCTACATCTCGGCCGAGGAGATGAAGAAGATCCTCGAACCCTACGCGCGCCCCAACGCGATCGTCGGCACCGACAGCGCACGCAACGTGATCAGTGTCGGCGGCACCCGCGCGGAGCTGCAGAACTACCTGCGCACGATCGAGATCTTCGACGTCGACTGGCTGTCGGGCATGTCGGTCGGGGTGTACCCGCTGCAGTCGGGCAAGGCCCCGCAGGTGGTGGCCGATCTGGAGAAGGTGTTCGGCGAGGGCAGCAAGTCGCCGGTGGCGGGCATGTTCCGTTTCATGCCGCTGGAAGGCGCCAACGCGGTGATGGTGATCACCTCCCAACCCGATTACCTCGGCGACATCCAGCAGTGGCTGGAGCGCATCGACAACGCCGGCGGCTCGGTGCAGCTGTTTTCCTACCCGCTCAAGTACATCAAGGCGCGCGACCTGGCCGACCGGCTGGCGGAAGTGTTTGGCGGCTCGGGCAGCAATGGCGGCAACGCGGATCGCGGCGCACCCAGCCTGATGCCGGGCCTGGAGTCGGCCGAGATCACCTCCGGCGATTCCGGCTCCAGCATGGGCTTCGGCAGCCAGGGCGGAAGCGGTCAGGGTGGCGGCGAAGGCGAGCTGTCACTGGGCGCCAAGCAGAGCGGCAACGCCAGCGTCGCGCTGGAGGTCGAGGGCGACAAGGTCGGCGTGTCGGCGGTGGAGGAGACCAATGCGCTGCTCGTCCGCTCCAGCCCGCAGGCCTGGAAATCGATCAAGGACGTGATCGTCCAGCTTGACGTGATGCCGATGCAGGTCCACATCGAGGCCCAGGTGGTCGAGGTGCAGCTCAGCGGCGCGCTCGAATACGGCGTCAACTGGTTCTTCGAGAACGCGGTGACCGACAACGGCCTGCCCGACGCCGTGGGGCGCGACACCTGGAGCACGCTGTCGGGCAGCGTCGGCCAGGCGGTCGGCAATCCCGGCGGCGTGGCCTGGACCTTCCTGGGCCGCAACGCTGCCGCGGTGATCAAGGCACTGGATTCGGTGACCGACGTGAACATGCTGCAGACGCCGTCGGTGGTGGTGCGCAACAACGCCGAGGCGACCTTCAACGTCGGCAGCCGGATTCCGGTGTCCTCGGTGACGGTCAACCCCGGCCTGGGCAACGACACCAGCTACAGCCAGGTGCAGTACCTCGATACCGGCGTGATCCTCAAGGTGCGCCCGCGGGTGAGCAAGGACGGCATGGTGTTCCTGGAGATCGTGCAGGAGGTCAGCGCGCCCGGCGGCGATGAAGACCGCTTCGGCAACGTGCGCATCGACACCCGCAAGCTCAAGACCGAGGCGGCGATCCAGAGCGGCGACACGGTAATGCTGGCCGGCCTGATCCGCGACAGCGTGGTCCGCGGCTCCAAGGGTTTCCCGGGGCTGAACCGGATCCCGGTGATCGGCGGCCTGTTCGGCACCCAGACGTCCGCAACCCGGCGTGAGGAAACCATCGTGCTGCTGACGCCCACCATCGTGCGCAACCCGCAGGACGCGCGCGACCTGACCGACGAATACGGCCGGCGTTTCCGTGCGCTGGAGCCGCTGCACCGCCCGTCGAAACCGTGAATCCGGCATTGCCCGTGCGAGGCGGGGCTTTTCCACCGGCATGGGATCGGCGGCATGACTGAGTTGCCGATCGTGGTGGTGCCGGTCGGCAGCGATGACGATGCGCTGGATGCCTGCCTGGCCGCGCTGGGTGCCGGCACCCCGGCCGGTACTCGGGTCTGGCTCGCCGATGACGCCCAGACTGGCCCGCGCGGTTACGCGATCATCGAACGCTGGATGGGGCGTACCTCACTGAAGGCCGATTACACGCGTCGCCAGCGCAGCATCGGCGAGCTCGCCCACCTCGACGAGGTGCTTACCGCCTGCGGTGATGCGGACGTCGCGGTGCTCGCGGCCGACGCCGTACCGCTGCCGGGCTGGCTGGAGCGCATGGCCGCCTGCCTGGCCGGAGACGGTGCGATTGCCACCGTGACTCCGTGGTGCAACGCCGGTGAAGCCGCCGGCTGGCCACGCATGGGAGAAGTCGACCCGGTGCCCGCCGACCCGGAACGCCTCGCGCGTGCCGCCGCCCGGATGCCGGCGACCCATCCCGAATTGCCTGCCGCGGTCGGCCACGCAGTGCTGCTGCGCGGCACCGCGCGCCAGCGTGCACGGGGTCTGGACAGCGCCAGTTACGGGTCGTGGTATGCGGCCCTGATCGACCTGTCGCTGCGGTTGTCGGGACTGGGCTGGCGCAACGTGCTGTGCGAGTCGGCGTTCGTGGCCCGGGCGGCGGAGGGCGCGCCGTTCGACGGCGACATGGACCGCCTGGCCGTCCGTTGGCCCGACTGGCATCCGCGCCTGGCCGGCTTCCTGATGCGCGACCCGTTGCAGGCCGCGCGCCGCCAGCTGGAGCACCGGCTGGCTACGGTCGGCCCGCCCGTGCCGCAGGCGGACCTGTTCCCCGACCCGCTGGAGCCGGCCGAGCCGGTGGCTGGCGATCGGGTGTCCGGCGATGGCGGGAAAAGGCCGCTGACCTCGCCGAATCCGGATCCGGAGCACTCCCCGCTGGAGCAATCGCCCGTGAAGCAATCCCCCGTGGAGCAATCCCCCGTGGAGCAATCCGCGGTGGACGAATCGCGCCTTGGCGCCGACCATCGAGCGACGCCCGCCCTTCCGCTTCCATGACCGACCCTTTCTTCGCACTGCCCGGCGAAGCCGACATCGCCGTCGTCGTCGTCACCTACCAGAGTGCCTCCACCATCGACGACTGCCTGCAGCGCCTGCGTGCCGCGCATGGCGTGGCCGCGATCCGGGTGGTGGACAACCTGTCCAGCGACGGCAGCCTGGCGATCGTCCAGCGCCACGCCACCGCCGACCCGCGCGTGCGCTTCATCGCCAATCCCGACAACCCCGGTTTCGCGCTCGCCTGCAACCAGGGCGCAGCGGATGTGGCTGGTTTGGGGGCATGTTCGGGGGCAGGCGCATGCCGCTGGCTGGCTTTCGTCAATCCCGATGCGCTGGTGGAAACCGACACCCTCATCCGGCTGCGGGCACTGGCGATAGCGCGCGCCGATGTGGCGAATGGGATCCTGCTCGGCGCCGATCTGGTCGATGAAGACGGCCTGCGCGATCCGGCCGCGCGTCGGCGCAATCCCGATTTCGTGGCGATGTTCGCCGGAATGCCCGGTGCGCTGCTGCGGCGGTTCCCCGACGCGTTGCGTGGTGGCCGCGCTATCTCTCCTGACAGATCGGCAAATGGCGCACCTCGTCGCGGCGACCGCCCGCTGGCGATCGCACCCGACGACACGCAGTTGCTGCAGCGGGTCGATGCGGTATCCGGCGCGCTGATGTTCCTGTCGCGCGACCTGTTCGAGCGGATCGGCGGCTTCGACGAGGGCTACCGCCTGCACGCCGAGGATCTCGACCTGTGCCGACGCGCATCCGCCGCCGGCGCCGTGGTTGCGGTGGCCAACCAGGTGCGGGTGGTCCACGTCCGCGGCGTGTCCAGCCGCTCGAACCCGTGGTTCGTGGAGTGGCACAAGCACCGCGGCCTGTGGCGCTACTTCAGCAAATTCGAGGCCGACCGGCGCGGTCCACTCCTGCGCGCCGCCGTGTTCACCGCGATCTGGTCGCGCTTCCCGTTTGCGGTGACGCGGGCGTTGCTGCGGAACCGGTCGTAGCGACAGGCAGCGGACAAGTAAAACGACCAAGCCAGATCAGGCGGGACAAACGAATGTGCGTCCCGCGCAACGTGCGGACAGCATGATGGGACCGGCCAGGGTCTGAACCAGATCGACCGGTGTAAAGGCGGTCGACGCAGGATCAGCGGTAGCGGTTGATCTGCCCGCGCAGTTTGCGGGCCACGTCCGCGGCCGCTTCGGCGAAGTCCCCGCCAGCCGAGGCATACAGCACGGCGCGCGAGGAGCTGACCATCAGGCCGGTGCCATCATTGGTCTTCGCGTTCTTCACGACCGCCTCGACATCGCCGCCCTGGGCGCCGACGCCGGGCACCAGGAAGGGCAGGTCGCCGACGATCGCGCGCACTTCGCGCAGTTGCTCCGGCCAGGTCGCGCCGACCACCAGCGCGCAGTTGCCGTGGCCGTTCCAGTCGCGCGCGACGGTTTCGGCGACGTGCTGGTACAGCGGGCGCTCCAACGGTCGTTCGATACCGCCGCCGGTCACGAGCAGGTCCTGCAGGTCGCTCGCGCCGGGGTTGGACGTGCGGCACAGGATCACCACGCCGCGGTCGGCGCGGTCCAGGAACGGCTGCATCGAGTCGCGGCCCAGATACGGGTTCGCGGTCACCGCATCGGCGCGGTAGCGGTCGAACGCCTCGCTGGCGTAATGCTGCGCGGTGCTGCCGATGTCGCCGCGCTTGGCGTCCAGGATCACCGGGATGCCGGGGTGGGTGGCGTGGATGTGCGCGATCAGCCGCGCCAGCGCGTCCTCCGCGCCCAGCGCGGCGAAATGGGCGATCTGCGGCTTGAACGCGCAGGCGTGCTCGGCGGTCGCGTCGACAATGTCGCGGCAGAAGTGGAACACCGCCTCGGGATCGTCGGCGAACTGCGCCGGAAACTTCGCCGGCTCCGGATCGAGGCCGACGCAGACCAGCGAGTCGGCATCGGACCAGCGTTGTTTCAGGGCCTGCATGAAGGTCATGTTCGTTTCTCCGGGATCAAACGATCACCAACGTGTCACTGGCTTGGAGCGTAGGAGCGACGTCAGTCGCGACCGGTGCATTCCTCGAGCGCGCGGGGATCGCGCCTTCGGCTTCATTCATTTGCAGAATCCGTACGGCAGCAACAGCAACGCAACAGCAAAGGCGACGTCCCTGGATCCTGCGATCCCCGGCCCCCGCGCATGGCGCTCAGGCGCTCGATCGGGCGCGAGCCGGTGGCGAGCCAACGAATCGCAAACGTCCCCGGATCCCCGCTTTCGCGAGGATGACGGATCGGCAAAGCCGCACCTGCGGTGCGGGCCGATCCGTCACTTCAGCGCCTTGAACCGCAGGCGCTTGGGCTGGGCGCCTTCCTCGCCGAGGCGACGCTTCTTGTCTTCCTCGTATTCGCGGTAGTTGCCCTGGAAGTACTCCACGTGCGAGTCGCCCTCGAAGGCGAGGATGTGGGTTGCGATGCGGTCCAGGAACCAGCGGTCATGGCTGATCACCACCGCGCAGCCGGGGAACTCCAGCAGCGCGTCTTCCAGCGCACGCAGGGTTTCCACGTCGAGGTCGTTGGACGGTTCGTCGAGCAGCAGCACATTGCCGCCCTGCAGCAGGGTCTTGGCCAGGTGCAGGCGTCCGCGCTCACCGCCCGACAGCGTGCCGACCAGCTTCTGCTGGTCCTGGCCCTTGAAGTTGAACCGGCCCAGGTAGGCACGCGACTGGATCTCGATGCCGTTGATGTTGAGGATGTCGGCGCCGCCGGAGATTTCCTGGAAGACGTTGTGGTTGCCCTCCAGCTTGTCGCGGCTCTGGTCGACATAGGCGATCTTGGTGCTCGGCCCCTTGATGATCTCGCCGCTGTCCGGTGTTTCCTGGCCCGTGATCATCTTGAACAGGGTCGACTTGCCGGCGCCGTTGGGGCCGATGATGCCGACTATCGCGCCGGGCGGGATGATGAAGCTCAGGTCGTCGATCAGCAGGCGGTCGCCGAACGACTTGGACACGTTCTTGAACTCGATGACCGAGTTGCCCAGCCGCTCGCCGGGCGGAATGAAGATCTCGTTGGTCTCGTTGCGCTTCTGGTACTCGACCGAGTTGAGCTCCTCGAACCGCGCCATGCGCGCCTTGCCCTTGGTGCGGCCGCCCTTGGCGTTGCTGCGCACCCACTCCAGTTCCTTGGCCAGCGCCTTCTGACGCGCCTTCTCGCCGGACTCTTCCTGCTTCAGGCGCTCGCCCTTCTGCTCCAGCCACGCGGTGTAGTTGCCCTTCCACGGAATCCCGCGGCCGCGGTCAAGCTCGAGGATCCACTCGGCCGCGTTCTCGAGGAAGTAGCGGTCATGGGTGACGGCCACGACGGTGCCGGTGTAGCGGGCCAGGAACTGCTCCAGCCACTCGACCGATTCGGCGTCCAGGTGGTTGGTCGGCTCGTCCAGCAGCAGCATGTCGGGCTTCTGCAGCAACAGCTGGCACAGCGCGACGCGGCGCTTCTCGCCACCCGACAGCTTGTCGACGACCGCGTCCCACGGCGGCAGGCGCAGCGCGTCGGCGGCGACTTCCAGCTGGTGCTCCAGCGTATGCGCGTCACCGGTGGCGAGGATCGCCTCCAGGCGCTGCTGCTCGGCGGCGAGCTTGTCGAAATCGGCGTTCTCGTCGGCGTAGGCCTCGTAGACCTTGTCCAGCGCGGCTTGCGCGTTGATGACCTCGCCCAGGCCTTCCTCGACCGCCTCGCGCACGGTGTGCTCGGGGTTGAGCTGCGGCTCCTGGGCCAGGTAGCCGACCTTGATGCCCTTGGCCGGCCGCGCCTCGCCGGTGAAGTCCTGGTCGACGCCGGCCATGATCTTCAGCACGGTCGACTTGCCGGCGCCGTTGAGGCCCAGCAGGCCGATCTTGGCGCCGGGGAAGAACGACAGCGAGATGTCCTTGATGATTTCGCGCTTCGGCGGAACGGTCTTGCTGACACCGTTCATGGTGTAGATGTATTGCGACATTCGGGGGCTCCGCAGGCAGACGGCGACGCCCTGCGTGCAGGCAGGGGCCGGGAAGATTCGATAGCCGGCCATTATCCCGGATACCGGAGATTCCTGCATGGGGGCGGGTCAGGGAGGGTTGGGGTTCGCTGGGCGTGGCGATAGAAGCAACAGCGGCTTCACGGCTTCGGCTGCAGCGACGCCCTGTCGGGGTGCTTGCTGCCCGGTTCGGGCGGGCTTCCTGCCCGCACTCACCGCCGCGGGCCCGCTCCGCGGTCCGGCCCGGCGCAGCGCGCCGGGCGTTCACGTGACCCGCGCGGCAATGCCGCGCAAGCGGGTCACGCTCACCCATGGTCCGCTGTCCGCAACACCCCGCCAGGACGCCGCATCGGCGATTCGTTGACTTGGTTCTGCGGGACAACGGCTTCCGGTTTGCGTGGGCCCGCTTTTCCTCGACTACCGAGAAGTTCGGGTGCGCCTGCCGGGTGTCCCGATCACCAAGCGAATATCGTGGAGCGACTGATCGGGATACCCGGCAGGCGCTGGCCGCGCAATGGCAAGCAACGACTTGATCTTTCGGCTCGGAAACAGGGTCTCGTCGACCAGCCGGCCATCACCTGCTGTCTGCCATCCCGCCAAAACGCTGCATTGCCCGCTCATTAATTGACGTGTCGCGAACCCGCTTTCCCATCGGCCACCGAGACCTTCCGGTGGTGCCTTCCGGCGTCCCGAACACCAGGCGAATATCGTGGAGCGACTGTTCGGGATGCCCGGAAGGCACTACTTCATGCTCTCAGCGCCTTTGACTGCGACAACAGCCGGATTCCCCGACGTGGCCCGGTACCCTCCCGCGGGGCTAAACTCCGGGTCTCTTTCCCCCATCTGATCCCGGAGTGGCAATGTTCCCGCGCGACGCACGTATCGAAGGTTTTGATCCCGAACTTGCCCAGGCCATCGCCAACGAGGCGCGGCGCCAGGAAGACCACGTCGAGCTGATCGCGTCGGAAAACTACGCCAGCCCGCGGGTGATGGAGGCACAAGGTTCGGTGCTGACCAACAAGTACGCCGAAGGCTACCCGGGCAAGCGCTACTACGGCGGCTGCGAATACGTCGACGTCGCCGAACGGCTCGCGATCGACCGCCTCAAGCAACTGTTTGGCGCCGACTACGCCAACGTCCAGCCGCATTCGGGCTCGCAGGCCAACCAGGCGGTGTACTTCGCGCTGCTGCAGCCCGGCGACACCGTGATGGGCATGAACCTGGCCCACGGCGGCCACCTGACCCACGGCGCCAAGGTCAACATCAGCGGCAAGCTATTCAACATCGTCCAGTACGGCGTCGACGACAGCGGCATGATCGACTACGACGAGATGGAGCGCGTGGCGCACGAGCACAAGCCGAAGATGCTGATCGGTGGCTTCAGCGCCTACTCGCAGGTGGTCGACTGGGCGCGGATGCGCCAGATCGCCGATGCGGTGGGTGCGGTGTTCTTCGTCGACATGGCCCACGTCGCCGGCCTGATCGCCGCCGGCGTGTACCCGAACCCGGTGCCGCACGCGCACGTGGTGACCTCGACCACCCACAAGACCCTGCGCGGCCCGCGCGGCGGCATCATCCTGGCCAAGGATCCGAGCGAGGAGCTGGTCAAGAAGCTGCAGAGCATCGTGTTCCCGGGCCTGCAGGGCGGCCCGCTGATGCACGTCATCGCAGCCAAGGCGGTCGCGTTCAAGGAAGCGCTGGAGCCGGAGTTCAAGGCCTACCAGACGCAGGTGGTGAAGAACGCGCAGGCGATGGCCGAGACCCTGATCTCGCGCGGCTACCGGATTGTTTCCGGCGGTACGAAGAACCACCTGATGCTGATCGACCTGATCGGCAAGGACCTCACCGGCAAGGACGCGGAAGCCGCGCTCGGCCAGGCGCACATCACCGTCAACAAGAACGCGGTGCCGAATGATCCGCGCTCGCCGTTCGTGACCTCCGGCCTGCGCATCGGCACCCCGGCAGTGACCACGCGCGGCTACCGCGAGCCCGACTGCGTCGCGCTGGCGCACTGGATCTGCGACGTGCTCGACAACCCGAACGACGAGGCCGTCATCGCCGGCGTGCGCGGGAACGTGACCCGGCAGTGCGCGGAATTCCCGGTCTATGGTTGAGCCCGTGTCCGCAGCGCGGGTCTCGACCCGCCAGGTCCAAGTCGGGGGGGCGGCGGGTTAGAACCCGCCCTGCGCCTTGCACTGTCCCTTCTGCCAGCACGTCGACACCCGCGTCATTGATTCGCGGGTGTCCGACGATGGCGCGACCATCCGCCGCCGCCGCGTGTGCGAGGCCTGCGGCGAGCGGTTCTCGACCCTGGAAACCATCGAGCTCAAGCTGCCGGTGATCATCAAGTCCGACGGCCGCCGCGAGGCGTTCGATGCGCGCAAGCTGCGCGCCGGCTTCGACCGCGCGCTGCAGAAGCGGCCGGTGGCGGAGGAGCAGATCGAGGCGGCGGTACGCGCGGTGGTGCACCAGTTGCGCCGTACCACCGAGCGCGAGCTGTCGTCGATGCGGGTCGGCGAGTTCGTGATGGGCGAGCTGCGCAAGCTCGACCACGTCGGCTACGTCCGCTTCGCCTCGGTCTATCGCGCGTTCCAGGACGTGGCGGATTTCCGCGACGAACTCGACCGGCTGGAGAGCGACAGCTCCGGCGAGGACCAGCTGCCGCTGCTGGGCGGGGCATTCCCGCTGTCCGACAAGACGCCAGCGTTCGACAAGGGGCGCAAACGCTGAGGGATGCGGCAGTCTCTGTCGCCCCGATTTTTTCGCCAGGCCGACGGTTGATACCGCTTTCGGCCGGAAACCAATACGACGAGGAGCCTTGGCCGATGTCCGAATTCACCGCCACCGACCACTTGCTGATGGCCCGCGCGTTGCGCCTGGCCGAGCGCGGCGCCTACACGACCCGGCCGAACCCGATGGTCGGTTGCGTGATCGCGCACGGCGACGAAGTGGTCGGGGAGGGCTACCACCAGCGCGCCGGTGAAGCCCACGCCGAAGTGCTGGCGCTGCAGGCCGCCGGCGAGCGGGCCCGGGGCGCGACCGCCTACGTGACCCTGGAACCGTGCGCGCACACGGGCCGCACCGGGCCGTGTGCGGATGCGCTGGTGGCCGCCGGAGTGGCGCGGGTGGTCGCGGCGATGCGCGACCCGTTCCCGCAGGTCGACGGGGCCGGTTTCGACACGCTGGAAGCGGCCGGCATCCGGGTCACCCACGGCCTCATGGAAGCCCAGGCGCGCGAGCTCAATCGCGGTTATCTGTCGCGGCTCGTGCGCGGCCGGCCGTGGGTGCGGGTCAAGCTGGCGACCAGCCTGGACGGGCGCAGCGCGCTGGCCAATGGCGAGTCCAAGTGGATCAGCGGCGAGGCTTCGCGCCACGACGTGCAGCACTGGCGCGCGCGCGCCGGGGCGATCATCACCGGGGCCGGCACCGTGCTGGCCGACGACCCTTCGTTGACCGTGCGGCTGGGCGACGACACCCCGTTCGAGCCGCCGTTGCGGGTCGTGCTTGACGCCGGCCTGGCGACGATCACGCGCGGCCGCGTGCGCGAGGGCGATGCGCCGACGCTGTACATCCATGCTCCCGACACCAAGCTCAGCCGCGGCATCAGTGCACAACTGGCGACGGTGGCGGTGAAGGGCGGGCGCTTCGATCTGCACGAGGTGCTGGCGTTGCTGGCCGGGCGCGGCATCAACGAGGTCCAGGTGGAGGCCGGCGCGACCCTCGCCGCGGCGTTCCTGGAGGCCGGGTTGGTGGACGAGCTGCTGCTCTACATCGCGCCGGTGCTGATGGGATCTCAGGCACGGCCGTTGTTCGATGGGCTGAACATCGAGCACATGACCGACAAGCTGCAGCTGGACATCATCGAGACGCGCCGTCTGGGCGATGACATGCGGGTGCTGCTGCAGCCACGCCGCGACGATGCGGTCGTAGCGTCCGGCGGCCGGTGACCTGAGGTCGGTTATCAAGGGCCGGGGCGACGCGAGTGTGCCTGCCGGGTATCCCGCTCAGTCGCTCCACGAAATTCGCTTGGTGATCGGGACACCCGGCAGGCACTACCGGACTGTCTGGTGGTCGTGGGAAATCAAAGGCGGTGCCGTGGCTTACGGGTCGGATCTGAGCTTCGGATTCGATGGTGAGTAGGCTTTTTCTGTTCGGTTGGGATTGAAAAGCTGCGGTAGCGCGGGTGCGCCTGCCGGGCACCCCGCTCAGTCGCTCCACGAAATTCGCTTGGTGATCGGGACACCCGGCAGGCGCTACCGGACTGTCCGGTGGCCGTGGGAAATCAAAGGAATAAAGCCGACCGGCGACGGCATTCAGCGGACTTTTCCTTCTCCCCCGGGAGAAGGTGCCCGAAGGGCGGATGAGGGTTCGGCGACTGTCGAGGGCAGTTCCAACAGCGAAGTACGTTTAACTGCACGGGCAGCGCCTGCCGGGTATCCCGCTCAGTCGCTCCACGATATTCGCTTGGCGATCGGGATACCCGGCAGACGCCACCCGGATCTTTCGGTGGCCGACGGGAAAAGCAGGTTCACGCGACTTGATGGCATGGCACCGCATGCGATGCCAATGAATGGCCGATGCGGCGTCCGGGCGGGGTGTTGCGGACAGCAGGCCATGGGTGAGCGTGACCCGCTTGCGCAGCATTGTCGCGCGGGTCACGTGAACGCCCGGCGCGCTGCGCCGGGCCGGACCGCGGAGCGGCCTGCGGCGGTGAGTGGGGCATGGGTGAGTGCAGGCGGCTTGCGCGGCACTGCCGCGCGCCTGTGCGAACGGCCGGCGTGCTGCGCCGGGCCGGACCGCGGAGCGGCCCGCCGGAACCGGGCAGCAAGCACCCCGGCAGGGCGACGCTGCAACCGAAGCTATTGAGCTGCTGTTGCCGTTGTTTTTCAATTCCTGGCTGGGCGGCATTGCCCCGCCATGCAAATCCGCCCGTTCCACAACCGTTCCGCCCGTTCCACAACCGTCCCCAAGGCCGTCAACCGTGCCACAGCGTTCCACAAGCCGGAATGGTGGCGGCTTTTGCGGCTGCTAGAATCGCCGGGCTGCCGCCGAGCGGTGGCACACGTAACGTCTTCAGGGCGGGGTGCAACTCCCCACCGGCGGTAGGTTTCGGTGGCAACCAGCCAGCGCGACAAGCCCGCGAGCGCCTCCGGCGGCATGCTTCGGCGTGGCCGTGGAGGGTCAGCAGATCCGGTCCGATGCCGGAGCCGACGGTCATAGTCCGGATGAAAGAAGACGGCGGCAGCTGGCATTTTGCCGGCTGCCCGCCATTGCCTTGTGGCGTTTTTCGCTGACCATCCATGCGGGAAACGATCCATGTCCAATGCCATGAAAACCCCTGTCAATTCCCTTCCCCGGGAGCCGCGCTGATGTTCACCGGCATCATCGAGGGCGTCGGCCGGCTGGCCGCGCGCGAGTCGCTGGGCGGTGACGCCCGGCTCATCATCGAGGTCGGCTCGCTGCCGTTCGAGCAGGTCGCGCTGGGCGAGAGCATCGCGGTCAATGGCACCTGCCTGACCGTGGTCGGATTCGATGCGGCCTCGTTCCAGGCCGATGCATCCAACGAGACGCTCGCGCTCACCACGCTCGGCCAATTGCCGGTCGGCGCGGCGGTCAACCTGGAGCGCGCGATGCGCCCGACCGACCGCCTTGGCGGCCACCTGGTCAGCGGGCACGTCGATGGCGTCGGTGCGGTCGCGGCGATCGCGCAGGATGCGCGCGCGCAGCGCTGGCGCTTCACCGCGCCGGACGCCGTGCTGCGCTATGTCGCCAAAAAGGGCTCGATCTGCGTCGACGGCGTCAGCCTGACCGTCAACGAGGTCGATGCGGACGGCTTCGAGGTCGCGCTGGTGCCGCACACGGTGGCCCATACCGCCTTCGCGGACACCGGGCCGGGCGATGCGGTCAATCTGGAGGTCGATCTGGTCGCGCGCTATGTCGAACGCCTGCTGCAGGGCCGTGCGGAAGGCTGACGTCGCGGGCCTTCCGTCCGCGCTTGCCTCCACCACCGGTTTCCGTCCGTGCGGAAACGACGATCACGGGCCCGCGGCGCGTCCCTGCCGCCGGCCCACACCACAGGAACCACTCCGATGAGCTTTGCCACTGTCCCCGAACTGCTGGAAGAGATCCGCGCCGGCCGCATGGTCGTGATCGTCGATGACGAGGACCGCGAGAACGAAGGCGACCTGATCATGGCCGCCGAGCTGGTCAAGCCGTCCGACATCAACTTCATGGTCACCCACGCGCGTGGCCTGGTGTGTCTGTCGCTGACCCGCGAGCGCTGCCACCAGCTCGGCCTGCCGCCGATGGTGCGCGACAACACCTCCCAGCACCACACCAACTTCACCGTCAGCATCGAGGCCGCCGAGGGCGTCACCACCGGCATCAGCGCCTACGACCGCGCCCACACGGTGCGCACCGCGGTGCGGCCGGACGCGGCGCCGGCCGACCTCAACCAGCCCGGCCACATCTTTCCGTTGCAGGCCCAGCCCGGCGGCGTGCTCAACCGCGCCGGCCATACCGAAGCGGCGGCCGACCTGGCGCTGCTGGCCGGGCTGGAGCCGGCCGGCGTGCTGGTCGAGGTGCTCAATGCCGACGGCACCATGGCGCGGCGGCCGGAGCTGGAGCGGTTCGCGGTCGAGCATGGCCTCAAGATCGGCTCGATCGAGCAGTTGATCCGCTACCGGCTGGAGACCGAGCACACCGTCGAACGGGTCGACAGCCGGGTGATCCGGACCGACCACGGGCCGTTCCAGCTGGTGACCTACCGCGACCGTCTCAGCCACGCGCTGCATTTCGCCCTGTTGCTCGGCGAGCCGGATCCGGACGTGCCGACCCTGGTCCGGGTGCAGATGCAGAACCCGCTGGCGGATGGCCTGCATTGGCGACGGCAGGACTTCGGCCCGGCGGTGGGCGACGTGCTGGCCGCGATCGCCGCGCAGGGCCGCGGTGCGCTGGTGCTGCTGGCCGAGCACGTCGATGCCGCCACCTTGCTGGCGCGGATCCGGACCGAGCCGCAGGCCGCGGAAACCACGGCGCACGAGATCAGTCCCGGCGCCGGACAGGGCCTGGCCGAATGGCGGCGCAACGGCGCCGGCAGCCAGATCCTCGCCGACCTGGGCCTGGGCAAGCTGCGGGTGCTGGGCACGCCGCGCAAGCAGGTCGGCTTGGCCGGGTTCGGGCTGGAAGTGGTGGAGTATGTCTGAGCCCATGCACATGGCGCGCGCGGCCGCACGGTAAACTGCGCCGTCGCGTCGTTCGCGAATCCTTCCCTTTCAAGGCTTTTCCTTACATGCCCCATATCGAAGGCGACCTGCGCAGCCCGGACGGCGCGCGTTTCGCGATCATCGCCAGCCGCTGGAACCCGCGCATCACCGACACCCTGGTCGCCGGTGCGCGCAAGACCTTTGCCGAGCATGGCGTGGCCGAAACGGCGATCGACGTGATCCGGGTGCCCGGTGCCTGGGAGATCCCGGTCGCCGCCGCGCGTATCGCGACCGCCGGCGCGCACGCCGCGATCGTCGCGCTGGGCTGCGTGGTGCGCGGCGACACGCGCCATTACGAGCAGGTCGCCGATGGCTGCTCGGAAGGGCTGATGCGGGTCGCGCTGGATTCCGGCGTGCCGGTCTGCAACGGCGTGCTCGCGGTCGAACTGCACGAGGATGCCGAGAAGCGCGCCGATGGCAGCCACGGCAACAAGGGCGAGGAGGTCGCGCTGGCCGCACTGGAGATGGCGAACCTGATGGAGAAGCTGGCATGAACCAGCGTCGTCGTCCGGGCGGGATCGATCCGGTCATGCGTTCGCGCGCGCGCCGGCGTGCGTTGCAGGCCGTCTACGCCTGGCAGCTGTCGGGTTCCGGCGTGAGCGACGTGGTGGAGCAGTTCGCCCACGAGCAGGCGCGGGAAGTCGCCGATCTGGCGTACTTCGAGGAGCTCGTCCGCGGGGTCGCCAAGCAGCGGGTCGAGCTGGACAAGGCGCTGGCGCCGTTCCTGGACCGCGATATCGAGCAGGTCGATCCGATCGAGCTGGCGGTGCTGCGCATCGCCGCCTACGAGTTGCACCACCGGCCGGACGTGCCGTACCGGGTGGTGATCAACGAGGCGATCGAGTCGGTCAAGCGTTTCGGTGCGGAGCACGGGCATACGTATGTCAACGGGGTGCTCGACCATGCCGCAGCGCAGTGGCGCGCGGTCGAGGTGAGTGCGTCGCGGAAGCGGTAGGGCGAAAGAGCAGGGGCGGGACCCGTGGGGCACCGGCCGGGAGGCCCGTCCAGTCGCTCCACGAAATTCGCTTGGTGGACGGGCCTCCCGACCGGCGCCATGGGACAGTCCGGTGGTTGCGGCAGGGTGAGGCCGGCCAGGCCGGTGTTCCGGATCACATTGCGCGATGCGGGCTTCAGCACGCCGCGCCCAATCTGCAGGTAACCCCATTGGCCGAGTTCGACCTCATCGATCGCATCCGTTCGCGCGCCGCGACGCGCGGGGACGTGGTGCTCGGCATCGGCGATGACGCTGCGATCGTGCAGGTGCCTGCCGGTCGGCAGCTGGTGGTCTGCACCGACACGCTCAACGCCGGCGTGCATTTCCCGCTCGACACGGCGGCGGCCGACATTGGCTGGAAGGCGCTGGCGGTCAACCTGTCCGACCTGGCGGCGATGGCCGCCGAGCCGGCATGGTGCATCTTGTCGTTGTCGATGCCGGCCGACGATCCGGCCTGGCTGGACGGCTTTCTGGACGGCTTCCTTGGCCTGGCGGCGCAGCACGCCGTGGCCCTGATCGGCGGCGATACCACCCGCGGGCCGTTGTCGATCAGCGTGACCGCGCACGGTCTGGTCGAGCCGGGCGGCGCATTGTGTCGCGACGGTGCGCAGGTGGGCGACGACCTCTGGGTGACCGGCACGCTGGGTGATGCGGCGGCGGCGCTGGCACTGCTGCTGCCCGGCGCGGGTCTTCCGGCATTGAAGCGCGACGAGGATGAACGCGGTCGAGCTTCGCACCCGGCATCTGATCCGCCATCGCCGCTGGAAAGTGCGCGCGCCGAGGCGATCGAGCTCCTGCGTCCGCGCCTGGACCGGCCGACGCCGCGCGTCGCCGTGGGTCGGCGGTTGGGTGGCCTCGCCCATGCCGGGATCGATATTTCCGACGGCCTGCTCGCCGATCTCGCCCACATCTGTCGCGCCAGCGGCGTTGCGGCCGAGATCGAGCTGGATGCCCTGCCGTGTTCGCCCGCCTTGGCGCGCGCATTCGAGCTGCGGCAGCGCCGCGTGTTGCAGGCGACCGGCGGCGACGATTACGAGCTGTGCTTCAGCGCCCCGGTGCGCGCACGCGAATCGATCGATGCCCTGGCGGTACAGACCGCCACCGCGATCACCCGCATCGGCCGGGTGATCGCTGGCGAAGGCGTGCGGGCACGGGACGCCGGTGGCGGGCAGTGGCATCCGCCGCGTCCCGGCTACACGCACTTTGCGGAGTGACCGTACCGGAGCACGTTGCGACCCGGTGGTGCCAAATGGACCGTCGCCCGTTCGGTTTGCCATCCTTGCGAGGCTTCCTGCCGGCGACCGGCAAGCGATTCCGTCACGGGCGCGCGGGAAAGGGCGATTGATGAAAAGGCGGCGTCCAGCAAACCGGGCGCACGCCAGCCCGCGGTTACTGCGTTGGCGCGCCCTTCGGCGGCGGTGACGACAACACCTCGTGCACGCGCTGTCGCAGCACCGGCAGCACCTCGCCTTCGAACCACGGGTTGGCCTTGAACCAGGCCACATTGCGCGGACTGGGATGGGGCAGGGGCAGGTAGTGCGGCAGGTAGTCGCGCCACGCACGCATGGTCGCGGTCAGGCTGTCGCCGCGCCGGGGGCCGAGGAACCAGGCCTGGGCGTACTGGCCGATCAGCAGGGTCAGGCCGATGTCCGGCAGCAGCGGCAGCAATTGCGGGTGCCAGGTGGCGCGGCATTCGGGACGCGGCGGGGCGTCGCCGGAACCGGCCTTGCCGGGGTAGCAGAAGCCCATCGGCACGATCGCGACCTGGCGCTCGTCGTAGAAGGTCTGGCTATCGATCCCCAGCCATTCGCGCAGGCGCTTGCCGCTGGCATCGTCCCAGGGCACGCCGCTGAGGTGCACCTTGCGGCCGGGCGCCTGGCTGGCGATCAGCAGGCGGGCGCTGGCGCTGGCGGCCAGTACCGGGCGCGGCCCCAACGGCAGGTGGGCTTCGCAGATCCGGCAGGCGCGGATGCGGACCAGCAGCTCGTCGAGTTCGCGGCTCACGGCGGCAGCAGTTTTCCCGGGTTGAGGATGCCGTCGGGATCGAAGGCGGTCTTGATCTGTCGCATCAGGGCGAGCGTCGGCGGGGTGACGGCCCGGGGCATGAAGTCGCGCTTGGCCAGACCGATCCCGTGTTCGCCCGACAGCGTGCCACCGAGCGAAATGGCCAGCGTGAACACCTCGGCCATGGTGGCGTTGGCGCGCGCGGATTGATCCCCGTCGGCCGGGTCGTACATCAGGTTGACGTGCAGGTTGCCGTTGCCGGCGTGTCCGAAGCAGACAATCGGCAGGCCGCACTCGCGCGACAGCCGCTGCACGCCATCGACCAGTTCGGGAATGCGCGATACCGGCACCACCACGTCCTCGTTGATCTTGCCCGGGGCGAGGGTGCGCAGCGCCGGCGACAGCGATTTGCGCGCCGCCCACAGCTGCGCGCGTGCGGCTTCATCGGCGGCATCGTCGAGGGCGACCAGACCGTCGCCTTCGGCCGCGCGCATCAGGGCCTCGATGTCGTGTGGCAGGCGATCGGCATCGCCATCGGCCTCGATCATCAGCAACGCGCCGGCATCGTGCGGCAGTTCGGCGCCGCCGACATCGCGGGCCAGGCGCACCGCCTGGGCGTCCATGAACTCCAGCATCGATGGGGTCACCGGCTGCGCCATCAGCCGCGCGACCGCCCGCGCGGCGCTGGACACGTCGCGGTAGATCGCCCGCAGCGCGCGCCGGGCGGAGGGCAACGGCGTCAGGCGCAGCGAGGCCTCGACGATCAGCGCCAACGTGCCCTCGCTGCCGACCAGCAGCCGTTGCAGGTCGTAACCGGTCGAGCCCTTGGTGGTCGCGGTGCCGCAGTGGATCAGCTCGCCCGCGCCGGTGACCGCGGTCAGGGCAAGGACGTTGTCGCGGCTGGCACCGTACTTCACCGCGCGCGGGCCGCCGGCGTTGCAGGCCAGGTTGCCGCCGACGGTGCTGAACGCGGCACTGGTCGGGTCCGGTGGCCAGAACAGGCCGTGCGGCGCGAGTGCGGTCTGCAGGTCGCCGTTGAGCACGCCGGGCTGGACCACCGCGCAGCGGTCGCCGGGACGGATGTCGAGGATCGCGTCCATGCGCTCGAACGACACCACCACGCCGCCCTGGACGGGCACGGCCGCGCCGGTGGTGTTGGTGCCGCGGCCCCGCGCGACCAGCGGGATGCGGTGCGCGCGGCAGGCGCGGACCAGCGCGATCACCTGCGCGGTCGAGGTCGGCAGCGCCACCGCGTCGGGCAGCGCCAGCCGCCGCGAGTTGTCGTAGGCGTAGGCCAGCCGCTCGCTGTCATCGACCAGCCAGCCCGCACCGAGCAGGTCGGTCATGTCGCGATGCAAAGACGAGGGCAGGGGCGTGGTCATGATCGGGAAATCGCGCGGCCGGCGCTCAGCAGTCGTCTGCCCGGAACGCGTCGCGCAGCCAGTTCAGGCGCGGCGCTTCGGGGTCGCCGTCGGCTTCGACGACGTCGAACCGGCACGCGCCGTCGGCGTAGCGGCGGTGGCGCTGCAGGAACATCTGCGCGGCGCGCACCAGTTTGCGTCGCTTGTGGACATCGACCGAAACCGCGCCGCCGCCGAAGCGGGCGTCGCGCCGGTAGCGCACCTCGACGAACACCAGCGTGTCGCCGTCGAGCATCACCAGGTCGATCTCGCCCAGGCGGTAGCTGGCGTTGGTCGCGACCGGACTCAGGCCGGCTTCGACCAGGTACCCGCGCGCGGCGGCCTCGACCGCCGTGCCCCGGCTGCGGCGGTCAGCGACCGGCGGCACTGGGCAGTGCGGCCGTCACGCCGCCCTGGAACGTCGACCAGGCGGGCACACGCCGGACGTTGCCGGACGAGTCGATGCCGAGCATGCCGGTGGCGCCGGCCACATGGGCATCGGGCGATTGCGCCAGCCGCTCCATGTAGGCGCTCAGCAGCCAGGCGTCGTACCCGAACGCGAACAGGCGGGCGGCCGGACCGCGCGCGGTGGGCGTGGTTTTTGCGGCGCTCGCGGCCGGAGGCAGGCCCGGCACGTGGCGGCCGCTGGTCCAGGTCTCGCCGGGGAAGGCGATGCCGTCCAGCACGCGGTCCTCGCCGGCATCGCCGGTGCCGGAAAGCAGTTGCGAGGTGGCGACCAGCGGCTTGCCCGCCAGGCCGGCCATGGCGAGCTTCGGCATCAGTTCGCGGGCGGCCGTGCCGCGCACGGCAAGGAAGACCGCATCAATGCCGCCTTCCTTCTGCGCGAACGGAGCGAGATCGACGATGCCGGGGTGGACCACGTCGGTCACCACCGCGCCTTGCGCCGCCAACTGGGTGCGCAGGGCATCCACCGAGCGCCGCGCGTTGTCATCGCCGGCAGCCACCACCAGTACCCGCCGCGCGCCGCGCTGGATGAGCAGATCGGCGGCGGCGATGCCTTCGTCCTCCGGCGACAGCGAGAAGCTCGCGTTGCCGGCCGGCGGTGGCACCGTGCCGTGGTTGAGCGCCAGCACCGGGACCGGCAGCGCGCCGCGGCGGAACAGGGCATCCACGCCCTCGCGCGACAGCGGGCCGATCACGAAATCGTTGCCGGCCGCGACCGCGCGGTCGTACGCGGCCACCGCACCGCCGCCGCCCTCGGTGTCGTAGAACGCCACCTCCGGCCGGCGCCGCGACTCGGCGTAATACGCGGCGAGGAATCCGTCGCGCACCGAGGCCGCCGCGACGGCCAGCTCGCCTGACAGCGGCAGCAACACGCCGAGTTTCACCGGCGGGCGATAGCCGTCCCGGTCGGCAGTCGGCCGGTTGCCGGCATCGAACCGCCACGGCGTGCGATCCAGCGGGCGCGGCAACGGCAGGCCGCGCGCCAGCAGCGCACGCGCCAGATGGTTGTAGACCGGATCGCCGACCGGCAACGCCGCCGCCTCGCGGGCGAGGGTGGCGTTGTCCAGTTGCGCCAACAGCGCATCGATCGGGCTGTTGCCGGCGCCGCTGCGCACCAGCTCGCCGGCTTCGGCGACGACGGGGTGCGGGCCGAGGTGTGTCGATGACGGGCTGGACAGGGAGGCGCAGCCGCCCAGCAGCACGACAGCCATGGCGAGGGCGAACAACCAGCTGCGCCGGGGACGTGGAATGTGAAAGCTCATCGGCATGCGCTCGCCGCGGGGCGGCGTTCCAGTGGGGACCGCCGTCGATTCTACCGGCACCGCCGCCGACCGCGTCGACGCGCTGCAGCGGGTCCGGCGGGCTGAATGAGCCGCGCACGCGGATCGGCGCAAGACTTCCGCCGGCCGCATCCCTACCATCGTCACGATGCACAAGCCCGGCACCCTGCACATCATCGCGACCCCGATCGGTAACCTCGGCGACATCTCCGCCCGCGCGCTGGAGGTGCTCGCCCGCGTCGATGCCATCTGCGCCGAGGACACCCGCCACACCCGCCAACTGCTGTCGCACTTCGGCATGGAGCGTCCGCTGCTGGCCCTGCACCAGCACAACGAGGACGCCCAGGCCGCGCAACTGGTGGCCCGGTTGCAGGCCGGCGATTCGCTGGCATTGGTATCGGATGCCGGCACCCCGCTGGTCAGCGACCCCGGATTCCGGCTGGTACGCGCCGCCCGCGAGGCCGGCGTGCGGGTATCGCCCGTGCCCGGTGCCTGCGCGGCGATCGCCGCTCTGAGCGTGGCGGGCATCGCGTCCGACCGGTTTGCGTTCGAGGGCTTCTTGCCAGCGAAATCCGGCGCGCGGCGCGAGCGGCTGGCGCGACTGGCGGCGGAAACGCGCACGCTGATCTTCTACGAGTCCGCGCACCGCATCGAAGAGTCCCTGGCCGATTTCGTCGCCGCATTCGGCCCCGACCGCCGCGCCGTGCTCGCGCGCGAACTTACCAAGCTGTTCGAGACCGTGCTCGATGGCGATCTGGCAACACTGCTGACGCACGTGCAGGCCGACCCCAACCAGCGCAAGGGCGAGTTCGTGCTGGTGGTGGAAGGCATCGGCGATGACACCGAGGCGAAGCTGGTCGAAGGCCGCCGGCTGTATCTGATGCTGTCCGCGCACCTGCCACCCTCGACCGCGGCGAAACTCGCCGCCGAACTGAGCGGCGCCCCCCGCAAAACGCTGTATGGCAGTGGCGACCGGGATGGCGCTGAGGCGTAACGGCCACATCGGCGGAGTTCGTCAGGGACGGTCTGAGCGACTCATTTTTGTCTGTCATTTCCGCGAAGACGGGAATCCATGGACGCTTGCTCGTCGGCAAATGGCAAGTAGTTACGTTGAGCCGTAGAAGACGAAGCAGGCGCCTGGCGGGCTGCCACATGGGGCGAGTTCGTCGACTCCGGCAGGAGCGTCGCCCTGTCGGGGTGCTTGCTGCCCGGTTCGGGCGGCCATCCATGGCCGCACTCACCGCCGCAGGCCATCCATGGCCTGCTGTCCGCAACACCCCGCCAAGACGCCGCATCGGCGCTTCGTTGACGTCGCGTGTTGTGAGTCTTCTGTTCCATCGGCCACCGAGACAATTCGATGGCGCCTGTCGGGCGTCCCGATCACCAAGCGAATATCGTGGAGCGACTGATCGGGATGCCCGGCAGGCGCTGCCCGTGAAACTGACAGGCGCATCAAACGGATGATCTGGCTCCGGATAGGGCGCTACGCCACCGCAAGCAGAGATAAGCTGCGCCGCCGGTCTGCCCTCCAGCTGAATTCCAGCACCCGTCGAGGGCGAGACAAGCCCCCGCGACCTTCCGGCAACCGGTAGACTGCGCGCGGCGGAGTCGGCCAGACAGTCGCGTCATCGCAGCGGGTTCGCCCGCGACGGTGCCGAGGAAAGTCCGGGCTCCACAGGGCACGGTGCCAGGTAACGCCTGGGCGGCGCGAGCCGACGGAAAGTGCAACAGAGAGTAGACCGCCGAACGGTCCGGTGTTCGAAAGAATGCCGGGCGCGTGGCAAGGGTGAAACGGTGCGGTAAGAGCGCACCGCGAGTCTGGCAACAGACCGGCACGGCAAACCCCACCGGGAGCAAGACCAAATAGGGACCTCATGGCGCTGCCCGCGTCGGGTCCGGGTAGGTTGCTTGAGCGTATCGGTGACGATGCGCCTAGAGGAATGACTGTCCACGACAGAACCCGGCTTATCGGCCGGCTCCGCCACTTTTTTCCGCACCGAGACCCGCCCAGGGCGCATTCGCCCGGTTCGACCCGCGCAGGATTGCCGGGGGCGTGCTCGAACCGCGCAATTGCTGCGTCGCAGCATGAAGGCTGCGTGAAGGCTGGCGTTGCTTCCGGGCCCGCCACCGCAGTGAGCTGCGTCTCAAAATATGAGACGAAACAAGGCTTAGCCGACAAGTCTTGAATAAGACTCTGAAGTGTTACGCAAGCTATTGATCCCGTTGATGAATTTCCTTTTGAAATTCGTTGACATCACCTGGAGCCGTCCCTAAGGTGGTGTTCGGAGGGAAAACCGGGTTTTTTGTGGTTTTCAATGGCTGCAATCGGATTTTCCCGGTTGCCCGACAGGCAGAACCGCCCAGAGAGGCGGGCCCACGCAAAGGTGCGCAATGTTCCAGGGCGAGACCGCCATCACGATCGACGACAAGGGCCGGATGGCGGTGCCCACCGCCTACCGCGATCAGGTCGTGCGTGATTGCGGCAACCACCTGGTCATTACCTACAACCCGTTCGAGGCCGGCTCCCTCTATCTGTATCCGCTGCAGAAGTGGCAGGAGATCCGCGACCAGGTCAACAAGCTGCCCAAGGGCAAGCGCATCAACCGGGCCCTGCAGTTGAAGCTGGTGGGTGCCGCCAGCATCGTCGAGCTCGATGGCAACGGCCGCATCACCGTTCCCGCCAGCCATCGCGCGGCCATCGGCATCGAAAAGAAGGCCGTGCTGCTGGGCATGGGCGACAAGTTCGAACTGTGGAGCGAGCAGGCTCACCACGAACAGATCCGTCAGACCCTGGTCGACGATCTGGGCGACGAACTGCTCGGCCTGAACCTATGACGGGCGGTGGCGTGGAGCGCACAGCGACCTCCGGCCACCTCCCCGTGATGTACCGGCAATCCCTGGACGGTTTGCAGGTGCGCGGGGATGGCACCTATCTGGACGGCACCTTCGGTCGAGGCGGTCACGCGCGCGGCGTGCTCGATCTGTTGGGCGAGAACGGCCGCCTGCTGCTGATGGACAAGGATCCCGAGGCGATCGCGGTGGCCGAGCGTGATTTCGGTGGCGACGCGCGGGTGGCGATCTTCCGCGGCAGCTTCGCCGACATGGCGCGCTGGGGTGCGACCGGGGCCGGCCTGGACGGCGTCCTGCTGGACCTGGGCGTGTCCTCGCCGCAGCTGGATGTCGCCGAGCGCGGTTTCAGTTTCAGCAAGGACGGCCCGCTGGACATGCGCATGGACCCCGACGTGGGCCAGAGCGCCGCGCAATGGCTGGCCACGGCCGATGAGCGTGAGATCGCCGACGTGCTGTGGACCTACGGCGAGGAGCGCCAGTCGCGCAAGATCGCGCGCACCCTCGTTGCGCGTCGGGAGGAGCAGCCGATCACCCGCACGGCCCAGCTGGCCGAGCTGATCGCCGCGGTGATGCCGCGCGGCAAGGACAAAATCCATCCCGCCACCCGCAGCTTCCAGGCGATCCGCATCTTCATCAACCGCGAGCTGGCGGATCTGGAAGCCGGGCTGGATGCGGCGCTGTCGCGCCTGAAGCCCGGCGGCCGGCTGGTGGTGATCAGCTTCCATTCGCTGGAAGACCGCATCGTCAAGCAGTTCATCAACCGGCACGCGAAGGCGCCGCCGGCGAACCGCCGGATGCCGATCGAGATCCCGTTCGATCCGCAGCTGCTGGCGATCGGTGGGGCGCAGAAGGCCGACTTCGACGAGACCTCGGTCAACCCGCGCGCGCGTTCCGCCGTGCTGCGCGTGGCCGAGAAGCTTCCCGTGCAGGAGGCCGCATGACCCTGCGCCTGCTGCTCACTTTGCTGGTGGTCGCGAACCTGGCGACGGCGTTGGCGGTGGTGCATGCGCGCCATCGCCATCGCGTGCTGTTCGTCGAGATCAGCCGGCTGGAGAAGGCGCGCGACGAGCTGGACATCGATTTCGGCCGGCTGCAGCTGGAGCAGGCGACCTGGTCGGAGAGCAACCGCATCGACCAGGTCGCGCGTGACCGTCTGGGGATGAAGTTTCCCGAAGGCGAGGAAATCGTGGTGATCCGGCCATGAGGGGGCGTGCCGGCCAGACACGGGGTGGCGGCAGCCCGGCGCGCTCGTACCGGGCGTGGCTGCAGTCCGTGCTGGGCCGCAACACCGACCGCCAGGCGGCGCGGGGTCGCGCACGCTACAACGTCCGCAAACGCATGGTGCTGGTCGGCGGCGCCCTGGTGGCGTGCTCGCTGGCGCTGGTCGGGCGGGCGTTCGACGTGCAGGTGCTGAACAGCGATTTCTACGTCCGCCAGGGCGATGCGCGCTCGTTGCGCGAGATCCCGATCGCGACTTCGCGCGGCATGATCACCGACCGCAATGGCGAGCCGCTGGCCGTGTCGACGCCGGTCGAGTCGCTGTGGGCAAACCCGCAAGAACTGTTGAAGCACCCCGACCGCATTCCCGAGCTGGCGCAGGTGCTCGGCGTGCCGGCCGACGAACTGGCACGCAAGCTGAGCCAGCGCGCGGACAAGGAGTTCATGTACCTGCTGCGGCGGATCAATCCCAGCCGGGCGAAAGAGGTCATCGACCACGCCATTCCCGGTGTGTTTTCGCAGCGCGAGTTCCGCCGCTTCTATCCGCAGGGCGATGCGATCGCGCACGTGCTGGGTTTCACCAACATCGACGACCGCGGCCAGGAAGGGCTGGAGCTGGCCTTCGACGACTGGCTCAGCGGCACGCCCGGCGCGAAGCGGGTGATCCGCGACGGCCAGGGCCGGATCATCGAGAACGTCGACCTGATCCGGCCGGCCGAGCCGGGCCACGACCTGACCCTGACCCTCGACCGCCGGGTGCAGTACCTGGCGTTCCGTGAGCTGCGCCGCGCGCTGCACGAGGCCGGTGCCTCGGCCGGTTCGGTGGTCGTGCTCGACATCGACACCGGCGAGGTGCTGGCGATGGCGAACCTGCCCAGCTACAACCCCAACCAGCTCGACGGCGGCCGCAGCGACACGCGCCGCAACCGCGCGGTCACCGACGTGGTCGAGCCGGGTTCGACGATGAAGCCGATCACCATGGCGGCCGCGCTGACCGCCGGCACGGTCACCCCGGCCACCATCGTCGACACCTCGCCCGGCACGATGCGCAACGGCCGCTACACCATCAGCGACTTCCGCAACTACGGCGCGCTGACGGTCACCGGCGTACTCACCAAGAGCTCCAACGTCGGCGCCGCCAAGCTCGCGCTGGCATTGCCGGACCAGTACTTCTACGACTTCATCCACGGCTTCGGCTACGGCAGCAAGCCCGGCAGCGGGTTCCCGGGCGAAGCTTCGGGCCTGCTCGCCGCGCCGCGCCAGTGGAGCGGCACCACCAAGGCCACGATGTCGTACGGCTACGGACTGTCGGCCACGCCGCTGCAGATCGCGGTGGCCTACGCGGCGATCGCCAACGGCGGGCGGGTGATCGCGCCGACCTTCGTCAAGGGCCAGCGCAACGAGGCGCGGCAGGCGATCGATCCGGTGGTCTCGCGCCAGGTCCTGCACGCGATGCAGACCGTGACCGAGACCGGCGGCACCGCCACCAGCGCGGCGATCCTGGGCTACCACGTGGCCGGCAAGACCGGCACTTCGCGCAAGTTCAGCGGCACGGGCGGCTATTCCAAGCAATACGTGGCGCTGTTCGCCGGCGTGGTGCCGGTGGAGAACCCGCGGTTTTCGATGGTGGTGGTGATCGACGAGCCCGACGCGAGCGCAGGCTTCGGCTATGGCGGCGGCGCGGTCGCGGCACCGGTGTTCAAGAGCGTCATGGAAGGCACGCTGCGTCTGATGGACGTGCCGCCGGACGACATCGAGACCTGGCTCGCGGCACAGGCGGAAGCCCGCAGCAAGCGCATCCGCGCCAATGGCGGCAGCCCGGCCCGGAACGTCCCGGTGCTGCCGGAAGTCGCTGCGGCGCCGGTGCACTCCCACAGCCTGCCGGCCCCGGTACCGATCGGAGGCGCGCCATGACGGGTGCCGTGACCAGCGTGATCGACAGCGCCCGGCCGCGCCACATGCGGCTGGGCGACCTGTTGCCGGATGTCGCCGGAATCCCGCCGGATCTGGTCATCAGCGGGCTGGTCCAGGACAGTCGCGAGATCCGGCCGGGGGATGCGTTCGTCGCCATCGGCGGCTTCGGCACCCACGGCCTGAAGTTCGTCGAGCAGGCGCATGCGGCCCAGGCCAGCGCGATCCTGTATGAGCCGCCGGCATCGGCCGACATTCCCGCGCCGGCCGATGCGATTGCCGTTCCGCATCTGCGCGCGCGGATGGGCGGGATGGCCGACCGCTTCCACGACCGGCCCAGTGCGGCGATGCAGATGGTCGGCGTCACCGGCACCAACGGCAAGACGTCCATCGTGCAACTGCTGGCGCAGGCCTGGCAGCTGCAGGGCGTGCACGGTGCGAGCATCGGCACGCTCGGCGTGGGCATCGGCGGCGCGCTGGTGCCGACCGGCTTCACCACGCCGCTGGTGCTGAAAGTGCATGCGCTGCTGGCCGGCCTGCGCGACGCGGGTGCGCAGGCGGTGGCGATGGAAGTCAGCTCCCACGCGCTCGACCAGGGTCGCGTGGACGGCGTGCATTTCGATGTCGCGGTGTTCACCAACCTCACCCGCGACCATCTCGATTACCACGGCGACATGACCAGCTACGGCGCGGCCAAGGCGCGGCTGTTCGCCTGGCCCGGCCTGAAGGCGGCGGCGATCAATCTCGATGACGCCCACGGTCGCGTAATGCAGGCGGCGCTGCCGTCCGGCGTGCGCATGATCGGGCTGAGTTCGCGTGGCCATCCGGAGGCGGTGGTGCGCGCGCAGGCACTGCAGCTGGACAACGCCGGCATCGCTTTCGAGCTGGTCTTCCGGCTGCCGGCCGGGGACCAGCACCATGCGGTGCGTTCGCCGTTGCTGGGCCGTTTCAATGTCGACAACCTGGTCGCGGTCGCCGGTGCCCTGCTGGGCCTGGGCGCCGCGCCGGTGCAGATCGCCGCAACGCTGTCGCGGTTGCAGCCGATCCACGGCCGGATGAACCGCCTCGGCGGCCGCGATGGCCAGCCGCTGGTGGTGATCGACTATGCCCACACCCCCGATGCGCTGGAGCAGGCGCTGACCTCGTTGCGCGCGCATGCCGCGGCACGGCTGTTCTGTGTGTTCGGCTGCGGCGGCGAGCGCGACCGCGGCAAACGGCCACAGATGGCCTCCATTGCCCAGACCCACGCCGACGTGGTGATCGTCACCGACGACAACCCGCGCCACGAAGACGGCGACGCGATCGTGGCCGACATCCTCGCCGGCTTCATCGACACCGCCGCGGTGACCGTGCAGCGCGACCGCGCCGCGGCGATCGCCCGCGCGGTGGGCGAGGCCGGTGCGGACGACATCGTGCTGATCGCCGGCAAGGGCCACGAGGCCTGGCAGGACATCGCCGGCGTGCAACACCCCTTTGATGACACCGAAGTCGCGCGCACGGCACTGGGACGGCGCGCACCGTGCACGGATGCGCAGGAGCGATCATGAAACGTCTGTCGTTGTCCGACATCGCCCGCATGACCGGTGGCCGCCTGCAAGGCGGGGACCTGCCGGTGGATGCGCTGGCCACCGATACCCGTGCGTTGCCGGGCGCCGGCGCGGCCTTGTTCGTCGCCCTGAAGGGCGGGAACTTCGACGGCCATGACCATGTGGCCGCAGCCGCCAGGGGCGGTGTAGCCGCGGCCCTGGTGTCGCGGCTGGTCGAGGTCGATATTCCGCAGGTGCTGGTGGCCGATACCGAGCGCGCGCTGGGCGACCTGGCCGCGGCCGTGCAGCGCGATCGCCACACCGCGGTGGCCGCGATCACCGGCAGCAACGGCAAGACCAGCGTCAAGGCGCTGCTGCTGGAAATCCTCGTCCGCGCCGGCTCGACGTATGCCAATCCGGGCAACCGCAACAACGAGATCGGCCTGCCGCTGGCGGTGCTGGACGCGCCGGAAGACGCCCGTTACGCGGTCTACGAAATGGGCGCCGGCAAGCCCGGCGACATCGCCTACCTGACTGCGATCGCGCGTCCCGACGTGGCGCTGGTGAACAACATCGCGCCCGCGCATCTGGAGCGGATGGGCAGCCTGCTGGGCGTCGCCGACACCAAGGCCGCTATCTACGACGCCCTGCCGCCGCAGGGCGTGGCGGTGATCAACGCCGACGATGCGTTCGCGCCGTATTTCGCCGAGCGTGCGCACGGGCGCCGGTTGATCCGCTTCGGGCTGGAGGCGACCGCCGACATCCGCGCGCGCGACATCGTGGCGACCGCTGCCGGGTCGCGGTTCGGCCTGGTCACGCCGGCGGGCGAGGTCGCGATCGAGCTGGCCCTGCGCGGACGCCACAACGTGCGCAACGCGCTCGCCGCGGCTTCGCTGGCGTTGGCGCTGAGCGTGTCGCTGGATGCCATCGCGCAGGGGTTGAACGCGGCCCGGCCGGTCGCCGGCCGGCTGGTCGCCCACGAACTGGACAACGGCGCGGTGCTGATCGACGACAGCTACAACGCCAATCCGGGTTCGCTGGCCGCGGCGATCGACACCCTGGCCGAATCGCTTGCAGCGCCAGCGGGCGAGGGCTGGCTGGTGCTCGGCGACATGCGCGAACTGGGCGACGACGCGCGCGCGATGCACGCGCAGGCCGGACGCCACGCGAAGGCGGCCGGGATCCGGCGGCTGTTCGCGCTTGGTGAACTCAGCGCGGCGGCGGCCGAGGCGTTCGGCGAAGGCGGCAGCGTGTATGACAGCCACGCCGCACTGGTCGAAGCCCTGCAAAAGGCATGTGCGGGTGACCGCGATCCGGACGCGGATGCAATGCACCCCGAAAAAACGGGCGCTGGCATCCGGATCCTGGTGAAAGGCTCGCGCGGCAGCGCGATGGACAAGATTGTGACGGCCTTGCTGTCGCGCCAACGCCCGCAAGGGCCGGGGGACCGTACCGATGCTGCTTGAACTGGCGCGCTGGCTGGAACAGCTGGACAGCCTGTTTGGACTGTTCAATTACCTGACCTTCCGCGGCATCCTCAGCGCGTTGACCGCGCTGGGCCTGTCGCTGTGGTGGGGACCGGCGGCGATCCGCAAGCTGGCCCAGTACAAGGGCGGCCAGCCGATCCGCCAGGACGGTCCGCAGAGCCACTTTTCCAAGGCCGGCACGCCGACCATGGGCGGTGGCCTGATCCTGCTGTCGGTGCTCGCCGCGGTGCTGCTGTGGGGCGACCTGCGCAACAAGTACGTCTGGGTGGTGCTGGCGGTGATGCTCGCGTTCGGCGCGATCGGCTGGTACGACGACTGGATCAAGATCGTCCACCGCGACCCGAACGGCCTGAAGTCGCGCTGGAAGTACCTGCTGCAGTCGCTCTTCGGCCTGGCCGCCGGCGTCTATCTGTACATGACCGCCGACGTGCCGGCGGCGACCACGTTCTACATCCCGATGTTCAAGGCGCTCGCGTTCCCGATGGGCGCGGGGCTGATCGTGGTGGCCTACTTCTGGATCGTCGGGTTCTCCAACGCGGTCAACCTGACCGATGGCCTGGACGGGCTGGCGATCATGCCGACCGTGCTGGTCGCCTGCGCGCTGGGCGTGTTCGCGTACGTCTCCGGCAACGCGGTGTTCTCGGAGTACCTGCAGATCCCGCCGGTGCCGGGGGCGGGCGAGCTGGTGATCATCTGCGCGGCGATCGCCGGGGCTGGACTGGGCTTCCTGTGGTTCAACACCTACCCGGCGATGGTGTTCATGGGCGACATCGGCGCGCTCGCGCTGGGCGCGGTGCTGGGCACCATTGCCGTGATCGTCCGCCAGGAGCTGGTGCTGGTGATCATGGGCGGCGTGTTCGTGGTCGAAACCCTGTCGGTGATGATCCAGGTCGCGTCGTTCAAATTGACCGGCAAGCGCGTGTTCCGGATGGCGCCGATCCACCACCACTTCGAGCTCAAGGGCTGGCCCGAGCCGCGCGTGATCGTGCGCTTCTGGATCATCTCGGTGGTGCTGGTGCTGGTCGGCCTGGCCACGTTGAAGGTGCGCTGATGACCGACACCACGCGCCAGGCCACACGTCTTGACGCCATCGGCGGCCGGTTCGATCCGTGGCTGCTGCTGGCGATCGGGACGTTGGCGTGCGTAGGCGTGGTGATGGTGGGTTCCAGCTCGATCGCGATCGCGATCGACTACGGCGTGGGACCGTTCCACTACCTCGCCCGGCACCTGATGTTCCTGGTGGTCGGCGGGATCCTGGGCGCGGTCCTCATGCACACCGACCTGAAGACGGTCGAACAGCACAACCACTGGCTGCTGCTGGGCTGTTTCGTGCTGCTGCTGGCGGTGTTCGTGCCGGGGCTGGGGATGTCGGTCAACGGTGCGCGCCGCTGGATCAACCTGGTGGTGTCCAATTTCCAGGCGGTGGAAGCGGTCAAGCTGCTCTACATCGTCTGGCTGGGCAGCTACCTCAAGCGCTACAGCGAAGAGGTCGCGGCGACCTGGCCGGCGATGCTCAAGCCGCTGGGCGTCGCGCTGGGGCTGGTGGTGCTGCTGCTGGCGCAGCCGGACTTCGGCTCGGCGACCCTGATCCTGGCGATCACCTGCGGGATGCTGTGGCTGGGCGGCGTCAACATGCCGCGGATGTTCATGCCGGTCCTGCTGGGCATCGTCGGCCTGGCCGCGCTGGCGATCGCCGAGCCCTACCGGATGCGCCGGCTGACCTCGTTCATGGACCCGTGGGCGGATCCGTTCAACTCCGGTTACCAGCTCACCAACGCGCTGATGGCGGTCGGCCGTGGCGAGTGGCTGGGCGTCGGACTGGGCAGCTCGGTGCAGAAACTGTCGTACCTGCCCGAGGCGCACACCGACTTCATCATGGCGGTGATCGCCGAGGAACTCGGCTTTGTCGGCGTCTGCACGATCATCGCCCTGTATGGCCTGCTGGTCGGTCGCGCGCTGTGGCTCGGGCTGCAGTGCGTGGAGATGCGCCGCCATTTTTCCGGCTACTGCGCGTTCGGCATCGCGCTGTGGATCGGCCTGCAAAGCTTCGTTTCCATCGGCGTGAACCTGGGTCTGTTGCCGACCAAGGGCCTGACCCTGCCGTTGATCTCCTCCGGTGGTTCCAGCGTGCTGATGACCTGCGCGGCGATGGGGCTGCTGTTGCGGGTGTCCTATGAGCTCGACCGCGCCCGGCGGCAGGTCGCGCGTCTGCGTGGCGAGGTGCAGGACCCGGTGGCCGCTGCGAGCGGACGCCAACCGGCGGCCCGTGTCAGTCCGGTGCGCGCCAGCTCGGCCCGGCGCGGGCCGGAGCGGGTGGCGCCGGTGCAGGTCGCGTCGGCTCCGGCCTCCATGTCGTCCCGGCCGGCGGAGTCCGCATCGCAGCCTCCTGCCCGCGATCCCGCCTCCGTCCCGCCTGCGGTGGCGCGCGGCACCAGCCGTCTGCGCCAGCGGGTCGAGCCGACCTTCGGAGGCATCGCATGAGCGCCGTGCGTGATTCCGGTCCGGTGATGATCCTTGCCGGCGGCACCGGCGGGCACATCTTCCCCGGCCTGGCCGTGGCCAAGGCGCTGATCGAGCGCGGCGTGCCGGTGACCTGGCTGGGCGCCGAGGGCGGCATGGAAACCCGGCTGGTGCCGCCGTACGGCATCGCTATCGACACCATCGCGGTGCGCGGCGTGCGCGGCAAGGGGCTGGCGACGCTGCTGGCGGCGCCGTTCAAGCTGCTCGGTTCCGTGCGTGCGGCCGCCAGGGTGCTGCGGGCGCGCCGGCCGCGTGCGGTGATCAGCTTTGGCGGCTATGCCGCCGGCCCCGGCGGTCTGGCGGCGCGGCTGGCGCGGGTGCCGTTGATCGTGCACGAGCAGAACCGTGCGCCAGGCATGACCAACCGGGTGCTGGCCCGTTTCGCGGCGCGGGTGCTGACCGGATTTCCCGACACCTTTCCGCGCGAGTCCGTGGTCGGCAATCCGGTCCGCGACGAGATCGTCCAGATCGCCGCGCCGGAGCAGCGCTTCATCGGTCGCCGCGGCCCGCTGCGGCTGCTGGTGCTGGGTGGCAGCCAGGGCGCGCGCGCGTTGAACGCCGCCGTGCCGCAGGCGCTGGCCGGCTTGCGCCAGCGCATCGACGGCGTCGAGGTGCGCCACCAGTGCGGCCAGCAACAGGTCGAAGAGACCGAGCGGCTGTACGCGCAGGCCGGTGTGCGCGCCAGCATCGAGCCCTTCATCGCCGACATGGCCGCCGCCTACGGCTGGGCCGACGTGGTGGTGTGCCGCGCCGGCGCACTGACCCTGGCCGAGTTGTGCGCGGCCGGCGTCGGCAGCGTGCTGGTGCCGTTCCCGCAGGCGGTCGACGACCACCAGACCCGCAATGCGCAGTACCTGGTCGATCGCGGCGCAGCGCAACTGCTGCAGCAGGAGCCGGAGACGGACCTGGCCGTGCGACTGTCGACCGCGCTGGAAGGCCTCGCCGGCCGCGCCGACCTGCTGCGCCTGGCCCAGGCCGCGCGCGCTCTGGCCCGGCCGGATGCCGCCGCACGCGTCGCGGACATCGTCCTGCGCCAGTCCGGCGCTTCCGGCTCGACCCCGGACTCATCCCATTCCCCTCAGGAGCCCGCTGCATGAGCAGTACCGTGCGCCGTCGCCTGCAACACAGCGGCGATCTCGCCAAAGCCTTCCCGCGCGTGCACTTCATCGGCATCGGCGGTACCGGCATGAGCGGTATCGCCGAGGTCATGTGCACGCTGGGCTACCAGGTGTCCGGTTCGGACAAGGCCGACAACGCGGTGACCCGCCGGTTGGCGCGGCTGGGCATCGCCGTGCATCGCGACCACGCCGCGGCCAACGTGCTGGGCACCGATTGCGTGGTCGTGTCCAGCGCGATCAAGGCCGACAACCCGGAGCTGCTGGAGGCGCGCGCGCAGCGCATCCCGGTGGTGCCGCGGGCGGAAATGCTGGCCGAGCTGATGCGCTTCAAGCGCGGCATCGCGGTGGCCGGCACCCACGGCAAGACCACGACCACGTCGCTGACCGCCAGCGTGCTGGCCGAGGGCGGGATCGACCCGACCTTCGTGATCGGTGGCCAACTGCTCGCCGCCGGTGCCAACGCCCGCCTGGGGAGCGGCGACTGGCTGGTGGCGGAGGCCGACGAGAGCGATGGCAGCTTCCTGCGCCTGAGCCCGCAGATCGCCGTGGTGACCAACATCGATGCGGACCATCTGGAGAACTACGGCGGCGATTTCGCCAACGTCCAGGCGGCGTTCGGCGAATTCATGCTGCGCCTGCCGTTCTACGGCCTGGCGGTGCTGTGCATCGACGACCCCGAGGTCGCCGCGCTGGCCGAGCGCACCCCGCGCCACGTGATGACCTATGGCCTGGCGCCCGAGGCCGACGTGCGCGCCGAGGATGTCAGCCAGCAGGGCGAGCGGATGCATTTCACCCTGTGCCTGCCCGACGGCGCGCGCTGCCCGGCGACCCTCGCCCTGCCGGGCGTGCACAACGTGCTCAACGCCCTGGCCGCCGCATCGGTCGGCTGGCAGCTGGGGGTGGAGCCGGCCGCGATCGCGCGCGCGCTGGAGCGTTTCGCCGGCATCGGTCGCCGCTTCAACGTGCTCTCGCAGACGCCGTTGCCGCCAAAGGACGGGCGCGAGGGCGGCACGGTCACCGTGGTCGACGACTACGGCCATCACCCCAAGGAGCTCGCGGCGGTATTCGCCGCCGCCCGCGGCGGCTGGCCCGACAAGCGGCTGGTGGTCGCCTTCCAGCCGCACCGCTACAGCCGCACCCGCGACCTGTTCGACGAGTTCGCCGCGGTGCTGTCCAGCGTCGATGCGCTGGTGCTGACCGAGGTGTATGCGGCCGGTGAAGCGCCGCTGGCCGGCGCCGACGAGAAGGCACTGGCGCGGGCGATCCGCGCGCGCGGCCGGATCGACCCGGTCGTGGTCGGCCCCGCCGGCGAGCTGGCCGCGGTGCTGGCCGACGTGCTGGAAGACGGCGACCTGCTGCTGCTGATGGGCGCCGGCGACATCGGCCAGGCCGCGCAACAGATTTCCACCCAGGGGTTTGTGGCCCCGCAGGAAGGTGACGCATGAACACGCCGCTGTCCGCCGGATTCGCTCCGCCACGGATCGCCGATCCGGCCGCCTTCGGCCGCGTCGCGGTGCTGATGGGCGGCACCAGCGCCGAGCGCGAGGTGTCGCTGGATTCCGGCCGCAACGTGCTGGAGGCGCTGCAGGCGCGCGGCGTCGACGCGTTCGCGGTCGACGGCATTCCGGCGCTGGTCGACCTGATCCGTGACGGCCGCGTGGACCGGGTGTTCAACATTCTCCACGGCAACAAGGGCGGTGGCGAAGACGGCGTGCTGCAGGGCCTGCTGGAGGCGCTGGGCGTGCCGTACACCGGCTCCGGCGTGCTCGGTTCCGCGCTGTCGATGGACAAGATCCGCACCAAGCAGGTCTGGCTCAGCCTCGGCCTGCCGACGCCGCGCTTCGTGCGCCTGGCGGCCGGCGACGACATGCACGCCGCGGCGAAGACGCTCGGCCTGCCGGTGTTCGTCAAGCCCTCCTGCGAGGGTTCCAGCGTCGGTGCATTCCGCATCCTGCACGAGGACGACCTCGCCGCGGCCGAGGCCTTCGCGGCCGGTTACGACGGCGAACTGCTGATGGAGCAGATGGTGGTCGGCGACGAGCTCACCGTCGGCATCCTCGCCGATGGTTCCGGCCACCGCGCGCTGCCGTCGATCCGCATCGTGCCCAAGGGCGAGTGGTACGACTACAACGCCAAATACATCGCCGAGGACACCCAGTATCTGTGTCCCGGCCTGGCGGGCGAGGCTGAGGCGGACATCCGGCGCATTTCACTGGCGGCGTTCGAAGCCGCCGGCTGCCGGGGCTGGGGCCGCGTGGACGTGATGCGCGACCGTGCCAGCGGCGCGTTCCATCTGCTGGAGGTGAACACCGCGCCGGGCATGACCAGCCACTCGCTGGTGCCCAAGGCCGCCGGTCAGGTCGGAATCGACTTCGAGGCGCTGTGCTGGCGCGTGCTGGAATCCTCGATGCCGGAGGTCGCCGACCGGTGAATGCCCTTCTGCGCCTGCTGGGTTGGCTGCTTGCGGTGGCGCTGGTCGTCCTGCCGGTGGTCGGCCTGCTCAACGGCTGGGTCGGCGCCGACCATTGGCCGCTGACCAGGCTGCGGGCGACCGGGCAGTTCGAGCGTGTGGACGAGGCGCTGCTGCGCCAGACCCTGCTGCCGTACGCGCGCCAGGGCTTCTTCGCGGTGCAGCTGGACGACGCCCGCGCCGCGGTTGCCGCGCTGCCGTGGGTCGAGCACGCCGACGTGCGCAAGCGCTGGCCGGATGTGCTGGAAGTGCAGGTGGTCGAGCACGTGCCGTTCGCGCGCTGGGGCGAGGACCAGTTGCTGTCCGAGCACGGAAAGCTGTTCCCGGCCGCGGGCATCGAGGTGCCGGCCGGACTGCCGCACCTGGCTGGGCCGGAGTCGCGCGTCAGCGAGATCGTCGCGCTCTACAACGAATCGCAGGCCCTGTTCGTCCCGATCGGCCTGCACGTGCTGGCGGTCGAACTCGATCCGCGCGGCAGCTGGACGCTCGGGCTGGACAACGGCGCGCAGGTGATCGTCGGCCGCAACGAGGCCCGCAGCCGGCTCGGGCGGTTCGTGCGCCTGATGCCGCAACTGCTGTCCCAGCAGGCGCAGGTGCTGACCCGCGCCGACCTTCGCTACACCAATGGTTTCGCACTGATCTGGGCCGCGAGTACTCCATCCACACCGCAGGGCCCGGCCGCGGACAAGCAGGGAAACACATGAATCGCAAGGGTGACAAATCGTTGATCGTCGGCCTCGACATCGGCACCTCCAAGGTCGTCGCACTGGTGGGCGAGTACACGCCCGGCCACAGCGGGCCGGACAACCCGATCGAGGTGATCGGCATCGGTTCGCACGAATCGCGCGGCCTGCGCCGGGGTGTGGTGGTCGATATCGAGTCCACCGTGCAGTCGATCCAGCGCGCGATCGAGGAGGCCGAGCTGATGGCCGGCTGCGAGATCCGCTCGGTCTACGCCTCCATCTCCGGCAGCCACGTGCAGTGCCGCAACTCGCAGGGCATCGCGCCGATCCGCGACGGCGAGGTCAGCCTGGCCGACCTGGACCGCGTGCTCGAGGCGGCCAAGGCGGTGGCCATCCCGGCCGACCAGAAGATCCTGCATGCGATCCCGCGCGACTACGTGCTCGACCATTCGCAGGAAGGCATCCGCAACCCGATCGGCATGACCGGCGTGCGGCTGGAAGTCCACGCCCACCTGGTGGTCTGCGCGCAATCGGCCGCGGCCAACGTCAGCAAGTGCGTGCAGCGCTGCGGCCTGCAGGTCGACAGCCTGATCCTGGGCGTGTTGGCCTCCAGCAACGCGGTGCTGACTTCCGATGAGCGCGAGCTGGGCGTGGTGCTGGTCGACATCGGCGCGGGCACCACCGACATCGCGGTGTTCGTGCAGGGCGCGATCGCCCATTCGGCCAGCCTCGGCATCGCCGGCGACAAGGTCACCGAGGACATCGCCCACATGCTGCGCACGCCGACCCCGGAAGCCGAGCAGATCAAGGTCCGCTACGCCTGCGCGCTGGCGCAGATGGCCACCGCCGAGGAGTCCATCCAGGTGCCGTCGGTCGGCGACCGCCCGCCCCGCCGGATGCCGCGCGCCTCGCTCGCGCAGGCGGTGCAGGCGCGCTACGAGGAAATCTTCGAGATGGTCCAGGCCGAGCTGCGGCGCAGCGGCTTCGAGCAGCACGTCCGCGCCGGCATGGTCCTGACCGGCGGCGCGGCAAAGATGGAAGGCGTGGTCGAACTGGCCGAGGAAATGCTGCAGATGCCGGTGCGCGTGGGCATTCCGCAGCACGTCACCGGCCTGGGCGAAGTGGTCGGCAACCCGGTCCACGCCACCGGCGTCGGCCTGCTCCTGATGGGCAGCCAGCTGGAAAGCCCGCACCGTCCGGTGATCAACACCGGACGGGCCGGATCGATGTTCAACAAGCTCAGTGGCTGGTTCCGGAGCCACTTCTGAGTTCCCCCGCAAGACAGCGACAACCCGCGGCACCAGCGACACCCGGCAACACATAACTAGACCAACGAGGACACGGACATGGCGCACTTTGAACTGGTAGAAAACATGGCACCCAACGCGATCATCAAGGTGATCGGGGTCGGCGGCGGTGGCGGCAACGCCGTCGCCCACATGGTCAGCAACAACGTCGATGGGGTGGAATTCATCACCGCCAACACCGACTCGCAGGCGATCAAGAACTGCGGCGCGAAACTGCAGCTGCAGCTGGGCACCAACGTCACCAAGGGCCTGGGCGCCGGCGCGAACCCGGAAGTCGGTCGCCAGGCCGCACTGGAAGACCGCGAACGCCTGATGGATGCGCTGGAAGGCGCGGACATGGTGTTCATCACCGCCGGCATGGGCGGCGGCACCGGCACCGGCGCGGCGCCGGTCGTGGCCCAGCTGGCCAAGGAGATGGGCATCCTGACCGTCGCCGTGGTCACCAAGCCGTTCCCGTTCGAAGGCCGTCGCCGCATGCAGGTCGCGCTCAAGGGCATCGAGGAGCTGAGCCACCACTGCGACTCGCTGATCACCATCCCGAACGAGAAACTCATCACCGTGCTGGGCCGCAACGCCACGATGGTGCAGGCGTTCCGCGCCGCCAATGATGTGCTGCTGGGCGCAGTGCAGGGCATCGCCGACCTGATCGTGCGTCCGGGCCTGATCAACGTCGACTTCGCCGACGTGCGTACCGTGATGTCCGAGATGGGTCTGGCGATGATGGGCAGCGGCGCGGCGCGCGGCGACGACCGGGCCCAAGCCGCGGCCGAGGCGGCGGTGCTCAACCCGCTGCTGGACGACGTCAACCTGCAGGGCGCCAACGGCATCCTGGTCAACATCACTGCCGGTCCGGATTTCACCATGGCCGAGTTCGACGAGGTCGGCCGCACCGTCGAGGCGTTCGCGTCCGAGGACGCCACCATCGTCATCGGCACCGTGCTGGACCCGGACATGCAGGACGAGGTCCGCGTGACCGTGGTCGCCACCGGCCTGAACCGGGCGCCCGCCCGCCAGGGCAAGTCGGGGGAAAGCCACCGCGCGCCGATCCAGCTGGTCCGCAACGCCACCACCGGCCAGCCCGAGTTCCCGCTGGACGAGGCGTACTCACCGTCGCAGCCGAGCTTCGGCGGCAGCCTGCGGGGCAGCGCGAGCCAGTCCGAGATGCCGTCGTCGGCGCCCGCCGCCGCCGATTTCGGCAGCGACAACAGCTACCTCGATATCCCGGCGTTCCTGCGCCGGCAGGCGGATTGATCCGCCGCCAGTGAAGTAACGCCAACGTCCGGTTCGTCTTGGTCCCGCGTCCTTGTGGCGCGGGGCGTTTGGACCGGTCGCCTGCCTGATCGGCGGGTGGCCGGTCATTTTCCGGCCAGGCCGGTTCAGGTCGGATTGATCCGGGCCGAACCGCGCCCATGTTAACGTGGCCCGCTTTTTTCCGAATTCCAAGGTCTTTCCATACCCATGCTGCGTCAGCGCACCCTCAAGAACGTGATCCGCGCCACCGGCGTGGGGCTGCACAGCGGCGAAAAGGTCTTTCTCACCATGCGTCCGGCCCCGGTCAACGCCGGCATCGTGTTCCGTCGCATCGACCTCGACCCGGTGGTGGAGATCCCCGCGAAGGCCGAGCTGGTCACCGAGACCACCCTGTGTACCGGCCTGAGCCTCGGCCCGGCCAACGTGCAGACCGTCGAACACCTGATGTCCGCCCTGGCGGGGCTGGGCATCGACAACGCCATCATCGACCTGTCCGCGCCGGAAGTGCCGATCATGGACGGCTCGGCGGGACCGTTCGTGTTCCTGCTGCAGTCCGCCGGCATCGCCGAGCAGGACGCGCCCAAGCGTTTCATCCGGATCAAGCATCCGGTGGAAGTGACCGACGGCGACAAGGTCGCCCGTTTCGAACCCTACGACGGCTTCCGGATCGGCTTCACGGTGGTGTTCAAGCACCCGGCCATTCCCGATTCGCAGTCGCGCGCCGAGGTCGAGTTCTCGACCGTCAACTACATCAAGGAAGTCAGCCGCGCGCGCACCTTCGGTTTCATGCGCGACCTGGAATACATGCGCGAGCGCAACCTCGGCCTGGGCGGCTCGATGGACAACGCGATCGTGCTCGACGAGTTCCGCGTGCTCAACGAGGACGGCCTGCGCTATGCCGACGAGTTCGTCCGCCACAAGATCCTCGATGCGATCGGTGACCTCTATCTGGCGGGCCATGCGGTCATCGGTGCCTACGAGGGCTTCAAGTCCGGCCACGCACTGAACAACAAGCTGGTGCGCGCGCTGCTGGCCGACCAGTCCGCCTGGGACATCGTCAGCTACACCGACGACGAGCACCCGGTCGCCATCGATACCGCTTTCGGCAGCCCTGCGACGGCCTGATACCCCGGCGTGACGGCCCTGCAGCCGTCCAGCACCGTGCTTTTTGCGCCTCCGTCATCGCCATTCCGCCCGAGCGTGCGGCCCGTCACGGATATGGATGTTTCACCTGAATATGACATCCGATATGCGGAACCCTTCCGGATTTTTAACAAATCGAGGGTTTTGGGGCTTTAGGATTCCCCGTCGATGCTCACCCGGCCTTCACGTAAAAAGCGTGAATAGCCGGCCACCGAGTCATCCGGCGTCATCCGGCCCATGGGGGTCGGCGGGTTTCAGGGACGCCAGTGCGGACTGCAATGCTTCTTTCGCAGCCGCAGACATGGTCACGGGTTTCCGGGGTGCCGGTTGGGGCGGTGCGCCGGGAGCGAGGCTCGTCTTGATGACGAACTCGGCCGCGTCCAGTCCCATGGAACGGGCGCCAACCAGCAGTTCCGGAGCGAGCAGGCGCAATTTCGCCCGCCACACCGGGGAGTCAACCAGATATACGAGCCTGCCGCGCTCGTGATTCGCCAGTCGCGCATGCGCGGCCAGCGGGAACGGCAGGAGTGGGCGTAACCGACGGTCCAGCTCGTCGAGCCAGAGGGCGCGACGAATCGGGTCGCCAGCGGGCTCCGCCAGCAGCGCATCGAGCGCAGCGGTGGGGGTCGAAGGGCGACGCGGCGGGTGGGATCGGAATTCAGACATCGGACATATGACCTATCAAGACATCGTAAACAAATCGCGCGGTACCTGGGCTTCCCTGGGCCACCGCGTCCTGCAGGCCGGCGGGCAGCGGCCCGTATTGGCCGCGGCGTTGCTGCTCGGCGGTGGCCTGGCCATGGGCCTGGGTGGCGGGTTTGCCGCCAACGCCAGTCTGCGCCACCAGGTGGCCGACCAGCAGGTCCTGATCGAATCCGCCCAGGCGGATGCGCAACGCGAGATCAATGCGCTGGCAGCCCGTCTGGGCGAACTGCAGGCCGAGGCCAACCGGCTCAACGCACTGGGGGACCGCCTGACCCGCATCGGCCAGCTGCAGGATGGCGAGTTCGACTTCAACGAGCCGGTCGGCGTCGGTGGTGTCGGCCCGGTGGAGGACATGCCGCGCAGCGAGCTGGACGAAGGGCTTTCCGAGCTGGGCGCGCAGTTCCGTGCTTCCGGCGAGCAGCTGTCGGTGCTGGAATCGCTGCTGTTCAACCGCCAGCTCGACATGAACGCGGTGCCTTCACGCGAGCCGATCCAGAGCTACATCACGTCGAACTTCGGCGGCCGGGCCGATCCCTTCCGCGGCGGTCGCGCGTTCCACAAGGGCATCGACTTCAAGGCCAATGTCGGCGATCCGGTGATGGCGGTGGCCGATGGCGTGGTCAGTTTCTCCGGCGTGCGCTCCGGTTACGGCAACACGATCGAGATCGACCACGGCAACGGTTACGTCACCCGCTACGCCCACAACTCCAGGCTGACCCGCAAGGTCGGCGGTCTGGTGCGGGCCGGGCAGGAAGTCGCCAAGGCCGGTTCCAGCGGCCGCTCCACCGGTGCCCACGTGCACTTCGAGGTGTGGCAGAACGGCAACGTGGTCAACCCGAACAAGTTCCTCAGCCAGCGCTCGCCCCTGCGCGGCTGATCGGGGCGCTGCGGTGCCCGGCACGAGGAGCCTGCGAGGCTGCGGACCATGGCGACCGGGTTCCCTCGCGAGGACCGGTTTCCGGCAGCGACCCCAGTCGCGACCTGTGCATCGTTGCCCGAGGCCGGACGATCGCCCGTGACGTGCGGCGGAGGGCCGGCCCGCGTGGCCAGGGCCGCGGGAGACAGGGGAGCACAACGATGCTGTGGGTCCTGCGCGTTCGCGACTCACCGGCGGAGACATGCCTCCGCCACTCCTGCGACCGAAGCATGTCGCGAAGGGCAGTCAGCGATGGACAGCGCAGCCCTGGCTTCGCGTAGGAGCGACGTCAGTCGCGACCCCTACGGCGCATCCTGCATTCGCGGGCTCACGGCTGGCGTCGTTCCCACGGCGAAACCGCCGGTTGCGCGCGAGACCCGCCTGAAATCGGCGCGGCCCGGCAATGCCGCCCATCTTCCACATCCGATGCTGGCGTGCGCCCGCCCTTGATAGGCGCTCGTCCGCCCCCACGCTAGAATGGGTGTTTGCCAAGACAGGGCGCACGGCGTCCTGTTGTTGTTTTCGCTCCTGTCTTTGCGCCCGTCGTTCCCGTTTCTGTCGGTCGTGCAACCTGGCAGGTGTGTGGCCAGTTTTTGCCTCTTACCCTGCTCCGGCTTGACCGCCTGACCCGTCCTGGACCCATCAATGCTCACCAACCTGCTTACCCGTGTCTTCGGCAGCCGCAACGAACGCCTGCTGCGCCAGCTGCAACGCACCGTCGTCAAGATCAACGAGCTCGAGCCCGAGATGGAGAAGCTCAGCGACGCCGAGCTGCAGGCCAAGACTCCCGAGTTCAAGCAGCGCCTGGGAGATGGCGCGACCCTCGACCAGATCCTCCCGGAGGCCTTTGCGGTCTGCCGCGAAGCCTCGCGCCGCGTGCTGGGGATGCGCCACTACGACGTCCAGCTGGTCGGCGGCATGGTGCTGCACCTGGGCAAGATCGCCGAGATGCGCACCGGTGAGGGCAAGACCCTGGTCGGCACCTTGCCGGTCTACCTCAACGCCCTGACCGGCGACGGCGTGCACCTGGTCACCGTCAACGACTACCTGGCCCGGCGCGACTCGGCCTGGATGGGCAAGCTGTACAACTGGCTCGGGCTGTCGGTCGGCGTGGTCTACCCCGGCATGCCGCACGGCGACAAGGCCGAGGCGTATGCGGCCGACATCACCTACGGCACCAACAACGAGTTCGGCTTCGACTACCTGCGCGACAACATGGCGCTGTCGAAGGAGGACCGCCACCAGCGCGGCCTGAATTTCGCGATCATCGACGAGGTTGACTCGATCCTGATCGACGAGGCGCGCACTCCGCTGATCATCTCCGGTCCGGCCGACGACTCGCCCGACCTGTACATCAAGGTCAACCGCATCGTGCCGTCGCTGACCCGGCAGAAGGAAGAAGACGGCGAGGGCGACTACTGGGTCGACGAGAAGGGCAAGCAGGTCCACCTGTCCGAAGAAGGCCAGGAGCACGCCGAGCAGTTGCTGCGCGGCGCCGGCATCCTCGGCCCGGACGAGGAGGACGGCCTGTACTCGCCGCAGAACCTCGCCGTCGTCCATCACCTCAACGCCGCCCTGCGCGCGCATGCGATCTACCAGCGCGATGTCGATTACATCATCCGTGATGGCGAGGTGGTGATCGTCGACGAGTTCACCGGCCGCACCCTGGCCGGGCGCCGCTGGTCCGACGGCCTGCACCAGGCGGTGGAGGCGAAGGAGGGCGTGCCGGTCCAGCGCGAGAACCAGACGCTGGCCTCGATCACCTTCCAGAACCTGTTCCGCATGTACAAGAAGCTGGCCGGCATGACCGGTACGGCGGACACCGAGGCGTTCGAGTTCCAGAGCATCTACGGACTGGAAGTGGTGGTGATCCCGCCCAATCGCCCGGTGCAACGCATCGACAGCCCGGACGCGGTGTTCCTCAACCGCGCCGGCAAGTACCGCGCGGTCGCGGCCGAGATCAAAGCCGCCCACGCCAAGGGCCAGCCGGTGCTGGTCGGCACCACCTCGATCGAGGTGTCGGAAATGCTCAGCGACCAGCTGCGCGAAGCCGGCATCCACCACGAGGTGCTCAACGCCAAGCAGCACGAGCGCGAGGCGACCATCGTCGCCCAGGCCGGCCGTCCGGGCGCGATCACCATCGCCACCAACATGGCCGGCCGCGGTACCGACATCGTGCTCGGCGGCTCGGTGGAGAACGAGATCGCGGTGCTGGAAGCGGAGACCGGAGAGCCCGTCGACGAGGCCACCAGGGCGCGTCTGAAGGCCGAATGGCAGGTCCGCCACGACGCCGTCAAGGCCGCCGGCGGCCTGCACATCGTCGGTACCGAACGCCACGAGTCGCGCCGCATCGACAACCAGCTGCGCGGCCGCGCCGGTCGCCAGGGCGATCCGGGCTCCTCGCGCTTCTACCTGTCGCTGGAAGACAACCTGATGCGCATCTTCGCCGCCGACTGGGTGCAGCGGGTGATGGAGCGCATGGGGCTGAAGGAAGACGACATCATCGAAAGCCCGCTGGTGAGCAAGCAGATCGCCAACGCGCAGCGCAAGGTCGAGGCGCACAACTTCGACATCCGCAAGAACCTGCTCGACTTCGACGACGTCAACAACGACCAGCGCAAGGTCATCTACGGCCAGCGCAACGAGTTGCTGGAGGCCGAGGACGTCAAGGACAACATCGACGGCATCCGCGAGGACGTGGTCGCCGAGCTGGTGGCCCGCTTCGTCCCGCTCAACTCGATGCACGAGCAGTGGGACCTGCCGGGGCTGGAGGCCGCGCTGGCCGAGGACTTCAACCTGCAGCTCGACGTGCAGGGCTTCGTGAACGGCCGCGAGGAGATCGACTACGAAGCCGTCACCGACTTCGCCATCGACGGGATTGCCAGGCAGGTGGCCGAGCGCGAGGCGCAGCTCGGGCCGGAAACGACCCGCATGCTGGAAAAGCACTTCATGCTCAACGTGCTCGACCAGAACTGGAAGGAGCACCTCGCGCAGATGGACTACCTGCGCCAGGGCATCCACCTGCGCGGTTACGCGCAGAAGCAGCCCAAGCAGGAGTACAAGCAGGAAGCGTTCATCCTGTTCTCGGCCATGCTGGAGAAGGTGAAGCACGAGGTCATCTCGCTGCTTGCCCGCGTGCGCATCCGCAGCGAAGAGGAAGTCGCCGCGCTGGAAGCCCAGGAGCGCGCCCAGGCCGCCGCCAAGGCCCAGCAGATGCAGTTCCAGCACGCCAGCGCCGGCGGCTACAGCGCCGACGAGGAAGCCGCGCAGGCGCAGGCCACCCAGGCCGGCGCACAGGGCTTCCCGAAGGTCGGCCGCAACGACCCGTGCCCGTGCGGCAGCGGCAAGAAGTACAAGCACTGCCATGGACAGCTGGCCTGACCCAGGCGCTTGCGCGCACCCTCATCCGCCCCCGGATCAAGCCCGGGGCAGGCTCTGCGGGCACCTTCTCCCGCCCGCGGGAGAAGGAAGGGGTGTGGTGTTGCCGCAGCTCGTCTCCCCCTCCCGCTTGCGGGAGAGGATCGGGGTGAGGGCGCGCCAAACGGAACTTGCGACGCATCCGTCGTCCCGCCCGCCCCCGGATCAAGTCCGGGGCAGGCTCTGCGGGCACCTACTCCTGCCCGCAGGAAGGGAAGCTGTTCGACCTCTGGGATGCGCACCGGCACCGCTGTCACCAAATGACTGAGCACCCGCCCGCCCGCATCGTCCAGGTCGTCGCCGGCGTCATCCGTGACGTGCGCGGCCGCATCCTGCTGAGCCGACGCACCGAGGGCCGGGATCTGGCCGGCCTGTGGGAGTTTCCCGGCGGCAAGATCGATCCGGGCGAGTCGCCCGAGGCCGCACTTGCGCGTGAACTGCACGAGGAGCTCGGCATCCGGGCCGACATCGGCGTGCCGTTGATCACCGTGCCGCAGCTCTACCCCGACAAGCGCCTGACCCTGGACGTCCGTCATATCGGCCAATGGGCCGGGACCGCCACGGGCCGCGAAGGCCAGGCGCTGGCGTGGGTTCCTCCGCATAAACTCGCCCGCTACCCGATGCCACCGGCCGACCGTCCCGTGGTCGCGGCCCTGCAGCAGCCGGCGCTCTATCTGGTGACGCCGGACGTCAACGGACTGGTTGCCGGGGAGGCGACTGCGCCGTCTTCGGCGGAAGCCCCGCAGATGCCCGCAGGTGGCGATGGTTTCAGCCCAGCCGAACGCCGATGGCTGGATGCCCTCGACCGCGCGCTGGCGCAAGGCATCCGTCGGGTGCAGCTGCGCGCTCCAACGGCCGATCCCACGCGCTGGCCGCTACTGACCGCCGCCGCGGCTGCCCGTTGCAGCGCCGCGAACGTGGAGGTGCTGGTCAATGGCGATGCCACGCTGGCGCGTTCGCTGGGGGTCGGCCTGCACCTGCGCGCGGATCAACTCGCATCCCATGACCGCCGCCCGGTGGCCGATGACGTGCCGCTGGCCGCTTCCTGCCACACCGTCGAGGAGTTGCGCGCCGCCGAATCCCTCGGCTGCGATTTCGCCGTCGTCGGCAGCATCCGGCCCACCGCGAGCCACCCTGGCGCCGCCGGTATCGGCTGGGACCACTTCGCCCGCCTGCGTGAACACATCAGCCTGCCGCTGTACGCGATCGGAGGCCTCGGCGCCGGCGACCTCCCCCAGGCCCGGCAGCACGGCGCGCAGGGAATCGCCGCCATCCGCGCGCTATGGCCGGTCGCGACGGACTGAGCTGCCTGCCGCCGTTGTTTCCTGTAGGAGCGGCTTCAGCCGCGAATGCGCAGGCATTGCCGTTGCCCCGTTCCAGATCCGAAGCCGGACGCCGTGAATCGGGGAGCAGATGGAGACAGGAGGTGACGTACGGGTCGCGACTCACGTCGCTCCTACGACCGCGGTAGTACAGGTCGCGACTCACGTGCCCAGAAATCGCGATGTTTTGTAGGAGCGACGTGAGTTGCGAACGCGCGGAGTCGTGACATCGACGCATCCCACCCTTGCCTGCGTGTACGTCGCCGCGCATCAAAAATACGGCGCTCGTCGTTGCGTTCCGGACGGTGGAAAAGATCTACAGGTCGCGACTCACGTCGCTCCTACGGCCGCGGCAGGACGCCTTGGCGGGTCGGCCCGCTCTGTAGGAGCGACGTGAGTCGCGAACGCGCGGAGGTTGCCCGTTGCCCAGTTGCTTCCCCGCGCTATCGCGAATCGGACCCGGCGGCGACACCGCCCGCCGCCAGTGCACGGTACTGCCGGTCCAGCGCCGCCACCTGCTTGCTCAAACCCTCCAACGGTCCATCGTTGACGATCACGTCATCGGCGATGGCCAGCCGTTCGGCGCGGGTGGCCTGGCTGGCGATCATCGCTTCCGCCAGCGTGGCATCGACGCCGTCGCGGCGTACCAAACGCGCGTGCTGCACCTGGACAGGAACATCCACGACCAGGATCCGCGACAGCCACGGGTAGACTTCCCGCCCGCCGCCCTCGGCCAACAGCGGGATCGCGGCCATCGCGTAGTCGCCGCCGGCCTGCCGGCACAAGGTCCCCACCCGGGCGCGGACGCGCGGGTGCACGATGGCCTCCAGGCGGCGGCGTTCCCCGGCGTCGGCGAACACCCGCGCCCGCATGGCCGCGCGGTCCAGGCTGCCGTCGGCGGCCAGCACCCCGGCTCCGAATGCCGCGACCACTTCGGACAGGCCTTCCGATCCGATCGCGACCACCTCGCGCGCGGCGACGTCGGCATCGGCGACCACGACCCCCAGCGTCTCGAACCGGCGCGTGACCTCGGACTTTCCGGATGCGACTCCGCCGGTGACGGCAACGATGTATTCACTCATGCCGCGCAGGATGCCATGCCGGAGAAGCGTTGCAGAGAGGCGTCCGGCAAAGCGTGCCCGGAGATCGCATCCCTGACGATGGAAGGGCGGTCCTTCCCGGGCGGCGCTGGACAATCCGCCTTCGCGGGGACGACGGCTTTAGCCCAGTCCGGCAAGCCGCAGATACCCGTCCACCATCTGCTCGCCCCAGAAGAACACGATCCAGCCAGCGACGGCGAGGTAGGGGCCGAACGGGATCGGCGTGGCCTTGTCGCGGCCCTTCGCGGCCAGCCAGATCGAGCCGATGATCGCCCCGACCAGCGACGACAGCAGCACCGTCGGCAGGATGCCCGACAGCCCGGTCCAGGCGCCGATTGCGGCCAGCAGCTTGAAGTCGCCGTGGCCCATGCCTTCCTTGCCGGTGATCTGCTTGAACAGCCACCACACCACCCACAGGCTCAGGTAGCCGACCACCGCGCCGATCAGCGCCGGTTTGGCCGGCATGTACAGGTTGTCGACCGCGGCGATCAGGCCCAGCCACATCAACGGCAGGGTGAGCTGGTCGGGCAGCAACTGGGTGCGCAGGTCGATGCCCGACAGCGAGATCAGGAAGCCGGTGAACACCATCGCCCCGAAGCCCTGCCAGCCGAAGCCGAAGCGCGCCACGCAGGCAACCATCAGCACCGCGGTCAGCAGCTCCACCAGCGGGTACTGCACGGAGATCCGCGCCTTGCAGTTGCGGCAGCGCCCGCGCAGGGCCAGCCAGCTGAACACCGGGATGTTCTCGTACCACGACAACTGGTGCTTGCAGTGCGGACAGTGCGATCGCTCCACCACGATGCCCGGCGGCGGCGGATCGTAATCGTCCGGCTGGCCCAGCACTTCGCGGCTGTCGCGCTGCCACTGCCACTCCATCCGCTTGGGCAGGCGCAGGATCACCACGTTCAGGAAGCTGCCCAGCAGCAGGCCGAAACCGGCCACCAGCGGGTAGCCGATTTCGGGGTTCTGGTCGAGGAATGCCATCTAGGAGCGTGCCATCTGGAAGCGGGTCGTCGGGAAACGTGCCATCTGCGAAAAGTCCCTCAACCCACCACCGCGCCGAGCTTGAAGATCGGCAGGTACATCGCGATCACCATGCCGCCGACGACCACGCCCAGGAACACCATGATCATCGGCTCCAGCAGGCTCGACAGCGCATCCACCGCGTTGTTGACCTCCTGCTCGTAGAACTCGGCGACCTTGAACAGCATCGTGTCCAGCGCGCCGGCCTCCTCGCCAATGCCGACCATCTGCACCACCATGTGCGGGAACTGGTTGGTCTGCTTCATCGCCATGTTGACCGAATAGCCGACGGCGACGTCGTCGCGCACGCGGTTGACGGCCTTCTCGTAGACGATGTTGCCGGTCGCGCCGGCCACGGTGGTCAGGCCTTCGACCAGCGGCACGCCGGCCTTGAAGGTCACCGCCAGCGTGCGGGCAAAACGCGAGATCGCCGAGTTGTGGATGATCTGGCCGACCACCGGCACCTTCAGGATCAGGCGGTCGAGGAAGTACTGGAACGCGATCGAGCGGTTCCTGACCATGATGAAGGCCACCACCGCGCCCACGCTGGCGAGCAGCAGCAACCACCACCACGCCACCATGAACCGGCTCAGCTTGATGATGAGCATGGTGAACGCCGGCAGCTCGGCGCCGAAGCTGGCGAACACGTCCTCGAACATCGGCACAACGAACACCAGCAGGATCGCACTGACGATCAGCGCCACCGCGACCACGGCGGCCGGGTAGAACATCGCCTTCTTGATCTTGCCCTTCAGCGCCTCGGTGTTTTCCTTGTAGGTCGCCACGGTGTCGAGCACCGTCTCCAGCACACCGGCGGACTCACCCGCCCTGACCAGGTTGCGGAACAGCTCGTCGAACTCCACCGGATGCTTGCCCAGCGCCTCGCTCAGCGACGAACCGCTCTCCACGTCGGCGCGGATCGCATTGACCAGCTTCTGCATCTTCGGATTCTTGTTGCCGCTGGAGATGATCTCCAGCGCACCGACGATCGGCACACCGGCCTTCATCATCGTGGCGATCTGGCGCGCGAAGATCGCGATGTCCAGCGGCGTGACCCGCTTGCCGGCGCTGCCGAACAACGGCTTCGGCTTGACCTTCACCACCTTGGGCGTGATGCCCTGGCGGCGCAGATCGGCGCGCACGAAGTTCGCGTTCTTCGCGGTCTGCTCGCCCTTCATGGTGACGCCGCGCTTGTCGGTGCCTTCCCAGACGAACAAGGGTGTCGCTTCCGCGCGGCGCACCGCGACGTCGGGCTTCTTGGCAGCAGAACGGGTAACGGACATAGCGTGGGTCCCCAGTGACACTTGAAAGTTCGAGCAATGCGGCGCGCCGTCACCGGCCCGCCATCCCCGGGCATCCGTGGCCTTCCCCGGCACCGGATGCCCGGCACGTTCCGCAGCTCACCATCGGAACATGCCGCTGGCCAGCATATCCTGACCTTCCATGTCGCGATAGCAACGCCGGTCACAACTGCGCCGCGGGTCGGGTCGCGGCTGAAACCGTTCCTGCGTTGCCCATGCTCCCTGCAGGAGCGGCGTAAGCCGCGAACGCGCGGGTGTCACATGGAGTCCCGGCCCAGAGCCCTGCGCCGAAGCCCGATCAATCCTTCGTCACCCGGTTGATCTCCGCCAGGCTGGTCACCCCGTTGCGCACCTTCATCAGTGCGGACTGGCGCAGGTCGCGCACGCCGGCGGCTTGTGCGGCCTCGGCAATCTGCATCGCGTTGCCGCCGGCCAGCACGATGGCCTGGATCTCGTCGCTCATCGGCATCACCTGGTACACGCCGGTACGGCCCTTGTAGCCTTCGGTGCAGTCCGCGCAGCCCACGGCTTCGTAGATCCGGAACTCCGGCGCCGCGATCTCCTCGGCGGTGAAGCCTTCGGCCAGCAGCGCATGCTCCGGCAGCTCCACCGGCCGCTTGCAGTCGTGCAGCCGTCGCGCCAGGCGCTGGGCGATCACCAGTGACACCGACGAGGTGATGTTGAACGGCGCCACGCCCATGTTCATCAGGCGCGCGATGGTCTGCGGCGCGTCGTTGGTGTGCAGGGTCGACAGCACCATGTGGCCGGTCTGCGCGGCCTTGATGCCGATCTCGGCGGTTTCCAGGTCGCGGATCTCGCCGACCATGATCACGTCCGGATCCTGGCGCAGGAAGCTGCGCAGCGCCGCGGCAAACGTCATGCCGCGTTTGGGGTTCATCTGCACCTGGTTGATGCCCGGCACGCGGATTTCCACCGGGTCCTCGACCGTGGAGATGTTGCGGGTCTCGTCGTTGAGGATGTTCAGCGCGGTGTACAACGACACCGTCTTGCCCGAGCCGGTCGGGCCGGTCACCAGCACCATGCCGTAGGGCCGCTTCACCGCCGCCAGGAACAGGTCGCGCTGGTCGTCCTCGTAACCGAGCTTCTCGATGCCCAGCCTGGCCGCGCTGCCGTCCAGGATACGCAGCACGATCTTCTCGCCGAACAGCGTCGGCAGGGTGCTCACGCGGAAGTCGATCTGCTTGGTCTTGCTCAGGTTGAGCTTGATGCGGCCGTCCTGCGGCACCCGTTTCTCGGCGATGTCCAACTGCGCCATCACCTTCAAGCGCGCGGAAATACGGGCCTGCAACTTCACCGGCACCCGTGCCGCCTGCTTCAGCAGACCGTCGATGCGCAGCCGCACCCGGTATTCGGTCTCGTAAGGCTCGAAGTGGATGTCCGACGCACCGCGGCGAATCGCGTCGACCAGCACCTTGTTGATGAACTTGACCACCGGCGTGTCGTCGGTCTTGGCTTCGACACCATCGTCGGAGGACAGGTCGTCGTCGCCGCCGACATCGAGGTTCTCCAGCCCCTCGTCGTCCCCGCCCATCGCATCGCCGAGAGCATCCGCGTTTTCCAGCCAGCGGTCCAGGTGGCGCTTGATGCTCTCCTCGTCGACCAGGATCGCCTCGACCGTGAAGTTGGTCTGGAACTTGATCTCCGACAACGCGTGGGTGTTGGTTGGCTCGGCAATGCCCACAAACAACCGGTTACCGCGCCGGAACAACGGCAGCACGCGGTGCTTGCGCAGCAGCTCCTCGTTGACCAGCTTGACCGCCGACTGCTCCGGGTCCATCGCCGCCGCATCGAACAACGGCACCCCGAACTCGATCGAATTGGCGGCGGCAAGATGCGCCGGCGCGACCAACCGCTTCTCGGTGAGGTAGGTCGCCAACGGCTTGCGCGCGTCCGTCGCCCCGGCCATCGCCTCGCGCGCAGAGGCCTCGGTCAGCGCCCCGTCCTGCACCAGACGGCGGGCGATACCGGTGATGCCCATCAGGTTGGGAGTGGCGACAGCGTTCATGGTGATCCCCTGTGGTTCCGTGCGGACAACTTTACTGCAAACACGCGCACGGCCGGCGGGCGAGAGGGTTGCCTGCAAGGTTCCTTGCGTAGTCGTGGCCGCAAGAAAAAGATGCCTTGTCTTTGGCCGACCCCGGATGGGGCCCTGACGAGGACGACGCAGCACCCCTCAAGGGCGCAGCCTGTTCCACCCGGCTCCGTTACTGACGATTTGCGTTAGTGACGCTTGACGTCAGTAATGGGGGGCGGTATTGTTTTTCGCAATGCCAAGGAAAGCCAATGTCCATTCAGTCCTTCCAGTGCGCCGAGACCGAAAGTTTTTTCAACGGAAGAACGGTCAAAAAATTTGAGGGTTTTAAAAAGGTTGCAATGCGAAAACTCGCCATGCTCGACGCCGCCAAGGCGTTGAATGATCTGCGAGTTCCGCCAGCCAATCGGCTGGAGCCTCTCCGGGGTGACCGGGAGGGCCAGCACAGCATCCGGGTCAATGACCAGTTTCGTGTGTGTTTCATCTGGGCCGATGCCGGCCCTACCAACGTCGAAATCTGCGACTACCACTGAGGCAACGTCATGCGTTCTGTTCCCTATCCCCATCCGGGCGAAATTCTGCTTGAAGAGTTCCTGGTTCCTCTTGGAATCAGCCAATACAAGCTCGCCAAGGCCATTGATGTGCCGCAGACGCGCATCAGCGCGATCATCGCCGGCCGTCGCAGCATCACGGCGGATACGGCCCTGCGCCTGGCCAGGTTCTTCAGCATGTCCGATAGCTTCTGGATGAACCTGCAGGTCGGTCACGACGCTGCGCAGGCCAGGGATGAACTGGCCGATGTGCTGGCCCATATCGAGCCCTACGAGCACGCAGCCTGAACAGCGCGATGGCCTGAGACATTCCCTGCCACCGACTTATTGCCTTCACAACGGGACGGGCCGCAGGTCCGCGCGCTTGTACAGCGGGTGTCCGGGCCGGCCGCTTTTCAGCTTGACCAAACAATGCGGGGCTGCAAGGAATGGCAGTACCGCGAGCTCACGGCCCAGGTACGCGCCGGTATCGATCCAGGCGCACACGACCAGTTCGGCCTGCGACTGGAGCATCCTGAGGTGGACGTCGTTGTCGGGGCCGACGGGGTCCTGCGCCGTGTAGAGGGCGGCGGGATCCTTCGAGCGGTAGGCGAACAGGTCGCCCAGAAATAGCCCGCCATAGCCCCAGCGTTTTGCGTAGTTGATGCACACACGCGAGGTGTTGTCGTCGTTTGAAGCGTCCGCCGTCGATGGGTTGAGGCCGATGAACAGTACCAGCGGCGCGCATTGTCCCAGACGCGACGCAGCTGATAGCGGTATTGCCCGCAAGCGGAAATCACGGCGGAGGTTTTCATGCGCGGATATCGTCCACGACCTTTCCCGAGATTACCGTCGCGTTCTTCACCCCTGGCCAGGACTGTGCGGTGGCGGCTGCCTTGGTATGCGGCGTGATGCCGGGTTCAAAGACCGGATAGGGCGGTGGCATGTCGATTCTCCTGGGCGAGTGGGCCGCACCGAGGGTATCCCGAACGCAAGCGGGAGTGCGGCCAACAAAAAACCCCGGCGGGTGCCGGGGTTTTTGTGTTGCCAGGAAGGCGAGGTCGAGTGAATCGGGTGCCTTTTACTTCAGGGTTGCCGATTCAAGTGGAAATGTTCTCTGACCCCTTTCCTGCCTTAGCCGCGGCACTCAGCGGGGAAGTACTTCTCTACACCTGCGGTAACGGTGCACTTCCACACGAGCGCGCCGGTATAGGTTGCGGCAACTGGCGTCGCGCCGTCGTCCTCATAAGGGGTGAAAGTAGCCGATGCGCCGTCCAGGGCCGTATCATTAGTACCTTGAACCGCGACAGCAATCACACCGTTTGTCACCGTTACACTCTCTACGTAGGTTGACTTGATGTTTGTCGCAGTCGTGTCAATTCCCGCTTCGGTGTTGGTTGCCGGCAATGCGCCCTTGGATTGGTGGTACTCGGCAACTGATGTTTTCGCGGCCGCAGCGAAGCCAATGACCTCAGTCATTTTTGCGCGCTTGGTGTAGTCGGAATAAGCCGGCAGCGCAATCGCGGCCAGGATGGCGATGATCGCAACAACAATCATCAGTTCGATCAGGGTGAAGCCTTTCTGGTTCTGCATGGTGTTTCCCCTAGGAGTGATGGTGGTTCACGTGCCGTCCGGGCCGGGCTTTCCGGTCCTCGGGCTGCCGCGCCTGGTTGGCACGTGCCTGTAAGACTAAGCATTTAGCGTGCCAATGGGCGGTTTGCGGGGAGTTTTCTGCGAAACTGAAGCGAGGATCACGTTTGGCCGGTGCGTGTGACCGGTTAAGGTGACGGTAATGGTCGCTTTCTTCGGGTTAAGTGACGTATTGCGTCACTTTTCGAGGCGGTCACCCTCGCGCCGCATCGAGGCAGGGTTCGCGAGGGCGGGCGCGCATGGCTGCTCATGGTCGGAAAGCGACGTCCCTGGGTGCCCGCCTTCGCGGGCATGACGGGGGAAGGGCGGGGATGGCGGGGTGGTGAGTGGGTTGGCAGGCCCGTCGCGTCGCGTACCGTTACGCGCTACACTTGCGGCATGATAATCGGCTTCCGCCACAAAGGGCTTGAAACCCTGTATCGCACAGGGTCTGTCCGGGGGGTGCAAGCGGCGCATGTCGCCAAGCTGGTACGCATCCTGGCCGCGCTTGATGCGGCGGCATCTCCAGCGGAGTTGAGCCAGCCCGGCTACAAGCTCCATCCCCTCAAGGGAGGGCTGAAGGGCCACTGGTCGGTCTGGGTGAATGGCAACTGGCGGGTCACGTTCCGGTTTGTCGGTGCCGACGTGGAGTTGGTGGATTATCAGGACTACCACTGAAATGAGGTCGCAATCATGATGATGAAGAGCCACCCCCACCCCGGCGAGCTGCTGCGCGAAGACGTGCTGTTGCCGCTCGGAATCGAAGTCACCGACGCCGCGCAGCGGCTTGGCATGTCCCGCACTGCGTTGTCGCGTGTCATCAACGGTCATGCCGGCATCAGCCCGGATCTGGCGATCCGGCTGGAGCGGGCTGGAGTGAGCACGGCCCGGTTCTGGATGGCGCTGCAGACCAACTACGAGCTGTCGCGAGCCGAGCAGCGAGGGCAGCCGGCCGTGCAGCGGCTGCAGGCGGCGTAGCCGGATATCAGACGTATTTGGCCCGCAGCTGATCTCGATTCGCCCGCAGGGCGCGTTGATCAAGAGCATGAAGCTGGGCAATAGGGTCAGAGAACATTTCGCGCCGCCCTGCCGGGGTTGATCGCGGCCAGGAAGGCGTGAGTCCGTGGCCTGGCCTCCGTTATTGGCGTGCGGCCTGCTCCTTGCCCCCCCACTGCCCTTCGGGTGTCGTCGATCAAGCCGCCCCATCCCGTTGCGCGCTGGCTTGGGCGGGCTGTCAGGCCTTTAATTGCGGGGCGCGTGACGCAAATCGGCCTTTAGAAGCAGGCGCTCGGAACGGCCGGACATGTTGTGTGTGAAAGGCTCTCTGCTTCAAGGGGTTGGAGCGGTCATTGATCGTGCGGGTAATGTTCGTATCTGCAGATCGACAGATATGATGGTTGATCAGCTGGCTTGTCGATCTACTCTCCAATCTTGCTGATGATTAGATCTATATCTTCCTTGGAAAGAACTTGTTGGTTTGAAATGTGATTCTCGATGGTCATGTTCGTGTAGATAAATCCCCCGTCGCTTAATGGCCAATATGCGGCACTGCAAGTCGAGGTTGGTCTGTAAATGGTTCCATTTTCCTCATCGCAATCTATGTCGGCGGTGTAGAGAGTCTTCCCACCTACGATCCTCTTTTTCATCCGGTACAGCGAGATTGACGTACTTATCGTGACAAACTTGATCGACTGGACGGAGTCAGGCGAATTTTGTGTGTCAATTCCGTTTTCTATGAGGAAGTCGCTGCTTCGCGATCTGCAAATCAGGCCTGCTTTCTTATTGTTTTGTGCAATGACGCTCAGGCATCTCGTCGCTGGGCGCCTGCTTTGGAAGGTTGCATCTTCACGGAATGTAATTCCGTGAAGTCCTGACTTGTCTGCAATGATTGCGTTCGCCTTGTCCACTTCGCACGAAAAGGCGCAAGCAGGCAGAAGGAGTACGAATGTCAGTATTCCGTTTTTCATAGGGTGTCCAAGAGTATGCTTCCGGCGCGCTGGGAAGCTGTGATTCTTTGAGCCAGGCCATTTGGCTCGCCAGTTGCCCTGTTTATGCCGTTTATGACCCGAGACACCGCAAAAACAGAGGCTCGGTCAATAGTGCTTGTCATGATTGCGGAGTTTATTGAGCGGAACCTGTTGCCTGCCGCTCCAGCTTCCCAATACCAACCGCCCGCATCGATGCAGTTGTATTCATTTGTGCTGAGATCTTGAGGAGTGTCTATCCTCGGTGCTCGACCGGGGCGTGGAGGGCTCCACCACGGCGATGTGAATGTGCCTGGATCTAGCCAGGCCCGATACAACCAGTATTTCGAATAATTTTCGCGGCCGGTCAGCTGTTTCATGCCGCGGCCCCTGAATTTCGGGCCATCTCCGATTTCGATGTTGCCCAGCCTGTTTTCCAGATAGTACAAGTAATCGTTTTGATTCGCCGGAACGTAGTAACCGTCGGTTTCAGGCTGAAAGCTTGCGTGCCTGGCATTTCGATTGAAGTTTGCGGAGCCTTCCACCATCAAGGCAAACATCATCGATTCGACTGCGCCTTGGCCATAGAAGTGGGTCATCCTGATTGGAGTGTCAATCAGATATTTCCTTGCAACCCGGTTCGTGACGACCCTGTAAGTTTCCCGGATCGAATCCGGGGTTCTCCCTCTACCTTCGGTTGCCAGAGCCGTGACCGGGTAGTTGGCATCCGGGTATATCTTGGCGAGTTCGTCTCGACTCAGCCACCCGCACTTCCTGAAGTGTTCTATGAAGCGAACGGGATGGAAGTGCCAATGGGCTTCGGGCAGGCCGGTGTTGGCGTCTTCCCAGAAGCACAGTGCTTCGGCATAACGCTGGAAGTCCGGGAAATCGTTCCGGGTCAGATAGGTGCTGGATTGCGCGGTCCCACCGGGTCCCTCGCGGGTCAGCCAGTTCCAGCGCCGTGCCACGCTGCCCCGATGCCATTCGGTCGGAAACTTGGCTACCACGCCTCGCATGAATCGCTGAACCGCGTCTTGTTCCATCCGCGACCGCGCTTCAGCTTCGGTGGTGACGTGATCGTTGTTGGTATCCAGCAGGTTGCGGATGACATTCAGGCTGCAACGGCTGTCGCCGTCCTGAAAGTCCTGCAACAGGAACCAGCCAGCCCAGTGCGGGGCATCCGCATCGCTGAATCGGGTCACGCCATCGGCGTTGAGGTTGACCCAGCCCAGCCCCGTCGGGGTCCGGATTTGTCGCCAGTGCGGCACGTCGCTGGGGTTCAATGCATCCGGACCCAGCACTCGGCCGAAGCGCAGTAGCTCGTAGACGGCGCTATGAGCAGGAACCTGGTCGGCTCCTGCGGTTCGATAGGCTGCGACGATCCGTCCGGCATCTCGGTACAGCTGGTATTCGGCCTCCGCTTCGATGAGCGGAGTGCCCAGCGTTGTGGCGTCGGACCGACAGGTGGTGACGGACGCACTGCCGCGTTGATAGCGGATGCCGACAAACAGCTCCTCACCCGATGGGCTGCCTCCGGTGCCGGTGGTGTGGTTCAAAGCCGGGCGTTGAGGATAGACCGGCGTCTGTGCGGACAGCTTGAAGTGCATATCACCAAAGACCGCATCGGTACGGCCATCGTGTCCGGTGTCGAGGTCGCCGCTGCGGCGGCCGAGCAGGCGCTCGAGATTGTCGTCGTCGCAGATGATTTCGAAATGGATCATGCCCGCTTCGCCTTCGAACATGCCGGCGCGACCGATTTCCGCCTTGCGCTGGATAGGCTGACCCTGGCGAACGGAAGGCAGTACGCGGTTCAGGTGCATATAGATGGAAAAGAACCGCACCTGGGTTTCGGTGATGTCGGCAGCGCCGATCGCGGTGTCATGCCGGATCACCACGCAGCCATCGTCGGTCCAGCCGTTGTAGCCAAGCACATGACTGTCGGTGTTGGCGGGCATCGTCGTGGGTGGACGGACGTACACCACCGTGCCGTCGGCGATGGCGCGCACCGGCAAACGCGTATTGTTCGCGCCCGCAGGCGCGATCAAGTGCACACCGCCATGCCATCCGAGCTTGTCGCCGACCGGGTAGCGGCCATGCGCTCCGACTCGCATCGCATCGTTCAAATACGCCGCATCGTCCGCGGTGGCGCCACGAGCGGGAAGGAAAGGTGGGCTGATGATCATGGGCTCTCTACCTTGAGAAGGAGACTTTCCTTTTGACGCGTGTCGTGCCGTGGGGAAGCAGGTCGATTTCCGCCGCGGTGCTCTCCCCGCCCTTGAACGGCATTTCGCCGGCCTTCACCGTGAACTCCCCCGGGCACGCGAACCTGATGTCGCCGCCTTCCAGGGTGATCCGGGTCTGGCCGGCCTGGAGGACGATCTTCTCTTTTGCCAACACGTCGATGCGGTTGTCGGTGGCGGTGAGGGTCACGCTCCGGTCGGCGAGCAGCTCCAGCGGGCCGGTGTGGGCCTGCAGGCTCAGCGGGCCATTGGCGGCGATGGCTTTGAGCGGGCCTTTCCGGGCGAACAGGGCGAGGTGGCCGCCGCTGACGCCGGCGAAGGTGTGGCCGGCGGCGAGGTGGGCGTCGTGCTGGCTGGTGAGGTGGGTGTTGCCGCTGGCGTAGGCGAGGGCGCTGTTGGGGGTGGTCAGGGCGATGGCATCGGGGCTTTCCATCAGCAGCAGTGGTTTGGCGAAGCGTTCGACCGGCGCTCCGCCGTGACGTTGGTCGCCATGCGGTGTGGTGGCTGGCTGGCCGTTGCCCCGGCCCTCGTGGCGGCCGTCCTGTCCGGGGTCGATTGCCTTGATCAGATCGGTCTGGGCTGCATTGGCGGACAGCGCGGCGACCTCGCTGGCGTCGGCGGCGTCGCTCAGAGCCTGGGCGGTGTGTTCGGCGCCCTTGAGTTGGGCGACGGCCTCAGCGATGTCGAACTGAGTCGAAGCGGCGCCGCTACGCGCAGTCGCGGATAGCAGCACGCCCTGTCCGGCACGCAGATTGGCCCAGCCCAGGGTCGCGAGGTCGAAGCCCTGGCCGCGCAGGCCGCCGCGCCGCTGGTTGTCGTGATCGATCAGGTAGCCCAGCTCCAGCCGGCTGTCGGCGAGGCTGGTGTGCAGGCGCTGGCGCAGCTGGCCGGGGGCATCGTCGAGCAGCCAGTGCTGGGTGCCGCTGCCGTCCAGGCTCTGGCTGTGCAGGCCGCTGACGGTGCCGGGGTGGTTGCTGGCGTCGGCGAGAGCGAACGGCGGTGAGACTTCGCCGTTGTAGAGCTGCCCGACGATCACGGGCTGGTCGATGTCGCCATGCAAAAACTCCACCAGCACTTCGCTGCCGACCCGCGGCAGGGCATGGCTGCCCCAGTTGGGGCCGGCCTGCCATTCGGCGACGCGGACCCAGGTGCCGGAGGTATGGTCGCCGGGGGCGTGGCCATCGGGGTGGGCGCTGGAGCCGGTGTCGAGCAGGCCGCCGCGGTTGGGCCGTACGCCGCGTTGCCACGGGAACTGGATGCGGACCTGGTGGTCGCGGGTGGACGTGATGGCCGCGTCCGGCAAGCCGACGACGCGGGCGGTTTGCAGGCCCGGCGCGGTGGGTTTGAAACGCGAGGTCGGCACGATGGGCGTGTCGGCGGCGACGGCGAGGAAACGGTTGCGGTAGCTGCCGCGCTCGACGGAGCCGGCCGGGTCGAGCAGTGCGGTGATGCCGTTGTCCAGGTTGTTGGCGGCCACGTGTTCGACCGCCACGGGGATGAATCGCTGGCCGTCCAGATCGGGGTGCTGGGTCAGGGTGAAGGCCAGGCTCGGCGCGAGACCGCGGGCGCTGCCCGCGCCGGCATGCAGGCGTTGCGGCAGGCGCAGGGCGTCGAGCTGCGGTCCGGTCGTGCGTTCGGCGTGCTCGCGCCGGGCGAAGCGGCTGGCGCGCGGGACGGTGTAGACCTCGCGTGTGGGCAGGTGCGGGCCGGCCGGGTCGGCGGTCAGGGTCGCCGCGGTCGCCTGGACGTGTCCGGGTTGCCAGCTGGCGGTGGTGAAGGCGTTCGCGGTCGTCTGGCGCTGCTCGGTGAAATGACTGATCGCATCGCGCGACTCGGTGGCATCGATGCGGTGGAAACGCACGCGATCCGGGCTGGATGCGGGAGCTTCGGCGTCGCGGTCGAAGATCACCAGCGTGTGCGCGTGCACGCCCGCCGATGCCCCTTCTGTCACGTTGTTGAGGGTGTGCTCGAAACGCCAGGCCAGGCCAGCATCGGCGAGCAGGCGGAACACGAAAGCGTGGTCGCTCTCGCGGTACTGGGTGGTGATCGGAAAGCTCGGCAGCGACCGGGCTGCATCCACCCGCCAGACCGCTTGCGGGTAGTCGGTGAGAACCCGCTCGATCACGCCCAGCGCATCCAGGTCCTGGAACACCAGGGCATTGCGGCGCAGTCTCAGGAATGCCGTCCACGGCTCCATCGTCAGCCGGTAGCGGGCCAGCCCGCCGTCGCTGCCCAAGGCCGCGACCCGGGTGCAGTGGCCGTGCCAGTGGCGGCGGGAGCCGGATGTGCTCGGCAACCCGTTGGCATCGGCAGGCTGCTGCAGCCGCAGCGAGAGCGGCCGGCCGAGCAGTGGTTTCGTGTCGAGGAAGGCCGAGGTCGAGAGGCAGTCGATCTCGAAGTGGAAATCCTCGCAGACCGCTTCGCGACCGCGGAAGCGCTCGACCACCAGCGCGTCGGGCAGTGCGGTGTCGATTCCAGGCGTGCTGATCTGGATCAGGCGTTGGTGTTGCAGCCCCGCCAGCAGGTGCCGGGTAGACGAGGCGAGCGACTGGATATCCGTATCCATGGGGTCCATCCCATTCCATTGGTTGGCACGTGCCCGCGACTCCGGCGGGCCGGTTTTGCCGGTGCGGTCCGGCAACGGCCGCGACAGGTTAGCACCTTGCTACGGCGGCCGAGATGCCCGGCCGCGGGGCGGGATCAGTCGATTCCGAGCTTCTTCAGCTTGTAGCGCAGCGCGCGGAAGGTGATGCCCAGCGCGGCGGCGGTGCGGGTCTTGTTGTAGCGGTTTTCCTGCAGGGCGTGCTGGATGGCGGCGCGCTCGATCTCCTCGATGTAGGAGGGCAGGGCGCTGGTGGCGGTGTCGCGCGGGTCGATCGTGCGCGGGTCGATGCCGGCCGCGGCGGCAGCGGCCTGGGGGGTGTGCGGCGGCTGTGGGCTGTTGCCGGGTACGGGGTGGTGTGTGGTGGTGGCGAACGGGCCGGTGCTCAGCGGCGGCGTGCCATGCGACGAGGCAATTGCCGGGTGGTTCGGCAGGCGCAGGTCGTGGGCGTCGAGGTGGTCGCCGTCGGCCAGGGCCAGGGCGCGCTCGAGGATGTTTTCCAGCTCGCGCACGTTGCCCGGGAAGGCGTAATGGCGGAGCGCCTCGACCGCATCGCCGGACAGGCTCGGAGCGGGGCGGTCGAGGTCGGCGGCCAGCCGCTGGAGGATCTTCGCGCACAGGCCGGGCAGGTCTTCCAGACGCTCGCGCAGCGGCGGCACGCGCAGTTCGATGACGTTGATGCGGTAGTAGAGGTCCTGCCGGAAGCGGCCATCGGCCACCATCGCGGCGAGGTTCTTGTGGGTGGCCGACAGGATGCGCACGTCGACCACGATCTCGGCATTGGCGCCGACCGGCTTGATCGACTTTTCCTGGATCGCGCGCAGCAGCTTGACCTGCATTGCCAGCGGCAGTTCGGCGACCTCGTCCAGGAACAGGGTGCCGCCGTCGGCGCTCTGGAACAGGCCGGGCTTGTCGGCATGGGCGCCGGTGAAGCTGCCCTTCTTGTGGCCGAAGAACTCGCTTTCCATCAGCTCCGATGGAATCGCGCCGCAGTTGACCGGCACGAACGGGCCGGTGGCGCGGCCGCCTTCGGAGTGGATCGTGCGGGCGACCAGTTCCTTGCCCACGCCGGATTCGCCGGCGATATAGACCGGGGCCTGGCTGCGGGCGACCTTGGCGATGGTCTGGCGCAGCTGCTCCATCGCGGGCGACTCGCCGTACAGGCGGGTGGCGACCGTGTCCGGGCTGTGGACGACGGCGGGCTTTTCCTTCAGCTCCAGCGCATGGCGGACCAGGTCGCGCAGCACGGACAGCTCGACCGGCTTGGCGACGAAGTCGAACGCGCCGGCCTTGAGGGCTTCCACCGCGGCGTCGACGTTGCCGAACGCGGTGATCATCGCGACCGGGGTCTGGGGGTGCTGCTGGCTGATTTCGGCGATCAGGTCGATGCCCGAGCCGTCCGGCAGGCGCATGTCGGTCAGGCACAGGTCGTACCTGTTGCGTGCCAGCTGGGCCCGGGCGTCGGACAGGCTGGATGCGGTATCGCACCGCAGGCCCATGCGGCCAAGGGTCATGACCAGCAATTCGCGGATGTCCCGCTCGTCGTCGACCACCAATGCACTACGTGTCTCAGCCATCCGATCCTCCACTCATCGCGCTAGCTTAAGCGATCGGGTCCGGTCAAGGCAGAGGGGCTTCGCGCGGCATGGGCACGCTCTTGCGGGCGGAGGTGGAGGACAGGCGGATGCGGAAACAGCTGCCGCCGGCCGGCAGGGAGACGTAATCGAGCGAGGCCTGGTTGGCGCGGGCCAGCTCGCGGGCGATGTACAGGCCCAGTCCGGTGCCGTGGCCGGAGGTGGTGAAGAACGGGCGGAACAACTGCTGGGCGACGCGCTCGGGAATGCCGGGGCCGTGGTCGATCACGTCGATGTTGGGCTGCTGGTAGTGATCCAGGTGCACGTGCAGGGTCACCCGCGCGGGCTGGCCGGGGATGCGGCCGTAGGTGAGTGCGTTGTGGACGAGCACGGTGAGGATCTGGTGCAGCTGGCGCGAGTCGACCAGTGCGGGCACGCGCGGGAGCGTGGCGCTGGCCAGCAGGCTGTCTTCCTCCAGCGGATGGCCGGCGCGGTAGTCGTCGACGAAATGCCGGGTCAGTGCGACCAGGTCGACGTAGTCGGGCTTGGCCGGTTCGCGCCGGGCCAGGCCGAGCACGTTTTCGACGATGCCGTTCATGCGCTGGCCCTGCTGGCGGATGATCTGCAGCAGGCGGCGGTCGGCGGTGGCGATGTCGTCGGACTCTTCCAGCAACTGGACCGCGTAGTTGATCGCGGCCAGCGGGTTGCGGATCTCGTGGGCGAGGCTGGCGGAAAACCGGCCCAGGGTGGCCAGCGTCATCGACTCCGCGCGGCGCGACAGCAGCGAGGTGTCGTCGAGGAAGATCAGGGTGTGGTCGCTGCCGGCGAGCAGGCGGGTGAAGCGCGGCACCACGTCGTTCTGGTCGCTGGCCACCTGCAGCGGCGTCTCGTCGACCTGGCCATGCTCGCGCCAGGCGGTCAGGCGGCGGGCGAGCTCGGGCAGCGCCACGCCCAGGTCGCGGTGGCCGTCGCCGGCATCGCCCAGCAGCAGGGTCGAGGCCTCGTTGGCCAGCTGCACCCGGTTGTGGCCGTCGACCAGCAGCACGCCGGTGCGCAGGCGGCGGATGATCAGCTCGTTGACCTCGGTCAGGTGCGCGGTCTGGACCCCGCGGGTTTCGGCCAGGTCGTAGCTGTCGCGCATCTGCCGGCCGAGGATGCTGGTGATGGTCGCGGTGGCGAGGTAGCCGACGGCGAACATCAGCGGTTCGGCGATCGTGCGGTCGCTGCCCTCCAGCGCGACGCTCCACAGGTGCTCGCCGACGATGCCGGCCACCGCCACCAGCGCCACACCCAGTCCCAGCCGTGTCGGCAGCAGCAGCGCCGCCGCGCCGACGTTGAACATCAGCATCAGCGCGATGCCGGTGCCGGCGGCGGGAATCGTGTGGATGGCCAGGATGCCGAAGAACAGGTCGCCCGCGATGCCGGCCAGCGCCTGCCCGCGGAGCTCGCCGCGGCGGCCGAACAGGAACAGCAGCGCGGCCAGGAACAGGTAGGAAATGGCGACCGCGCGGGCGACCAGCTCGTGCCGCGGCCCCTCGATCATGTCCGCGACCGGGCCGAACAGCACCAGGATCAGCATCGATGCTTCAAGCAGGCGGTACAGCGTGTAGAAGTAGAGTTCGCGTCGCAGGGCGCTGTCGGCGTCGTCGGGGGCGATATTGGCGGCGTTGGCTGGCGGCAAAAGCATGTATCCCCATGGATCCCTGCCGGAGTATAGGCACACGCAGGAGCGACGTAAGTCGCGATCACGACGCAACCCGATTTCGCCGTGCGATCGCGACTTACGTCGCTCCTACAGGGGGGGCGGGGTCGCCGCGGGCGAAATTGCACGGCCCCGGGACACCTGCCGGACGGCTGGCGACCCCGGGTTTTGCCGGACCGCTCCCGATCGGCGACAATGCCCGGCCCCATCGCGCCCGCGCCGCTTGTCGGTCGCCTCCGCATGGGATGTCTTCCACTCCCCTCGGTGACGCATGAATTTTCACGAATATCAGGCAAAGCAGCTGTTTGCCGACTACGGCATCGCGGTGCCGGCCGGGCGCCTCGCGCGCACTCCTGAAGAAGCGGTCGAAGCCGCCAAGTCCATCCCCGGCGATCTGTGGGTGGTCAAGGCGCAGATCCACGCGGGCGGCCGCGGCAAGGCCGGCGGCGTGAAGCTCGCCCGGTCGTACGACGAGGTCAAGCAGTACACCCAGGCAATGCTGGGCACCTCGATGGCGACCTACCAGACCGCCGGCGTCGAGCTGCCGATCGACTCGGTGCTGATCTGCGAAGGCACCGACATCGACAAGGAGCTGTACCTGTCGGTGCTGGTCGACCGCAGCACGCGCAGCGTGACCTTCATCGCCTCCGCCGAAGGCGGCATGGACATCGAGCAGGTCGCGGCCGAGAAGCCCGAGGCGATCAAGACCGTCCACGTCAACTACGTGGAAGGCCTGCAGCCGTACCAGTGCCGCGCACTCGGCTTCGAGATGGGGCTGACCGCGAAGCAGACCAATCAGCTGACCAAGATCATGATGGGTCTGTTCAAGCTGTTCCACGAGAAGGACCTGGCGCTGGTTGAACTGAACCCGCTGGCGATCCTGACCAACGGCGATCTGGCGGTGCTCGACGGCAAGGTCGATTCCGACGACAACGCGACCTACCGCCACCCCGACCTGGCCGCGATGCGCGACATCCGCCAGGAGGACGAGACCGAGGTCAAGGCAAGCCAGCACGACCTGAACTACGTGACCATGGACGGCAACATCGGCTGCATGGTCAACGGCGCGGGCCTGGCGATGGCGACGATGGACGTGATCAAGCTGGAAGGCGGCGAGCCGGCGAACTTCCTGGACGTGGGCGGCGGCGCCACCAAGGAGCGCGTGACCGAGGCGTTCAAGCTGATCCTGTCGAGCGACAAGGTGAAGGCGATCTTCGTCAACATCTTCGGCGGCATCGTGCGCTGCGACATGATCGCCGAAGGCATCATCGAGGCGGTCAAGGAAGTCGACGTCAAGGTGCCGGTGATCGTGCGCCTGGAAGGCACCAACGTCGAAGCCGGCAAGGCGCTGCTGAAGAACTCCGGCCTGGCGATCACTTCCGCCGATGACATCAACGATGGCGCCCGCAAGGCTGTCGCCGCCGTCGCCTGATCCCTTAATCAGCTACCTGACGGTTTCGTTGTAGGAGCGACGTGAGTCGCGACCCGCCGAACCCAGCCAGGACGTACAGGTCGCGACTCACGTCGCTCCTACGGAAAACCAGGATCCGATACACATGAGCGTTTTGATCAACAAGAACACCAAGGTGATCGTGCAGGGCTTCACCGGCTCGCAGGGCACCTTCCACGCCGAGCAGATGCTCGAGTACGGCACCCAGGTCGTCGGTGGCGTGACCCCGGGCAAGGGCGGCACCACGCACCTGAACCTGCCGGTCTTCAACACCGTTGCCGACGCCGTCGACCAGACCGGCGCCAACGCCTCGGTCATCTACGTGCCGCCGGCATTCGCCGCCGACGCGATCCTCGAAGCGGCCGATGCCGGCATCACCGTGATCGTGTGCATCACCGAAGGCATTCCGGTGCTGGACATGCTGCGGGTCAAGAACGTGCTGGAGGGCTACGACGACGTGGTCCTGATCGGCCCGAACTGCCCCGGCGTGATCACCCCCGGCGAGTGCAAGATCGGCATCATGCCCGGCCACATCCACACCGTCGGCAAGATCGGCATCGTCAGCCGCTCCGGCACGCTGACCTACGAGGCGGTCAAGCAGACCACCGACGTGGGTCTGGGCCAGTCGACCGTGATCGGTATTGGCGGCGACCCGATCCACGGCCTGGACTTCATCGATTGCCTGAAGCTGTTCCAGGACGATGAGCAGACCGAAGGCATCATCATGGTCGGCGAGATCGGCGGCAGCGCCGAGGAAGAGGCGGCCGAGTTCATCGCCCAGTACGTGACCAAGCCGGTGGTGGGTTTCATCGCCGGCGCCAGTGCCCCGGCGGGCAAGCGCATGGGCCACGCCGGTGCGATTGCCTCTGGTGGCCAGGGCACGGCCGAAGGCAAGTTCGCCGCGATGGAGAAGGCCGGCGTCACCACGGTCAAGTCTCCGGGCGACCTGGGCGCGGCGATCGCGAAGCGGTTGGCGAAGTAAACCGTCCCGGTCGGTTGCGTCGGCGGCAAGGCTGGCTGACGTGATTGATGGGAGCGACACAAGAAAGGCCACCTTCGGGTGGCCTTTCTTGTGTCGCTCCCATCCAGGGGGAAAGCGCGACATCTGCGGGGGGCCGGGGTGCCGGGAGCGAATGCCCTTGTGTGTGAATGTCCCCCGGCACCGATGGAGCCGGTGCCTCCTCCTCTATTTCACACCCAAGGCATTCGCACCCCTCGTTGCAGCGTGGCGGGGGTTCCAGAGGGGGCAGGGCGCCGGGAGCGAATGCCCTTGTGTGCGAATGTCCCCCGGCACCGATGGAGCCGGTGCCTCCTCCTTTATTTCACACCCAAGGGCATTCGCACCCGTCGTTCCAGGGTGCGGTGGTTCCGGATGCGCAGGCCCGGCTGTCGGGTGGTCCGAGATTCGACAGCAGCGACGTGACCTGCAGGCCTTCGGGGCGAAGTAAAGGAGGAGGCACCCGCTGCAGGCGGGGGCCGGGGGACTTTCGCCGCGAAGGCCTGCAGGTCACGTCCCGGCCCGTCTTCCCGACTTCTCCCGATCGGTCGATATGTCGTGGATTTCATCTGCCTCGATGCGCGCTTGATCGTCGAGATCGATGGCGGCCAGCACAATGACTCCCTCCCCCGACGCGGCGCGCGACCGTTTCCTTCGAGCGCAGGGATTTTCCGTCCTGCGGTTCTGGAACAATGACGTCCTGGCCGACATCGGATCCGTGCTGGCCCGTATCTGCCACGCACTGGTTCCCACTTCCCAGACAGAAGACTGACATGACCCCACCCATCCGCATCGCGCTCGCCCAGTTCGACTTCCCGGTCGGGGCGGTCGAGGACAACGCGCGCCGCATCGTCGAGCTCATCGCCCAGGCGCGCGATGAGTACGGCGCGGATCTGGTGCTGTTCCCCGAGTTGGCGCTGTCCGGTTATCCGCCCGAGGATCTGTTGCTGCGGCCGAAGTTCCTGCATGCCTGCGACGCGGCGATGGCGCGGATCGCGCAGGCGACGAGCGGGATCACGGCGGTGGTCGGCTGGCCGGAAACGGCCGGTTCGGTGGTCTACAACGCGGCCAGCATCCTGCGTGAGGGCCGGATCGAGCAGACCTATCGCAAACGTAAACTGCCCAATTACGGGGTGTTCGACGAGCGCCGGTATTTCGTCGTCGATCCCGATGGCGGCGACTGCGTGTTCGAGCTCAAAGGGGTCAAACTGGGCCTGATGATCTGCGAAGACCTGTGGTTCCACGAGCCGTTCGCGTCGACCGTCGCCGCCGGTGCGCAGCTGGTGCTGTCGATCAACGCCTCGCCGTTCGAGCGCGACAAGCATGGCCGCCGGGACCAGTTGCTGGAGGATGCGACCCGCGGCAGCGGGGTGGCGGTTGCCTACGTCAACGGCGTGGGCGGGCAGGACGCGGTGGTGTTCGATGGCGCGTCGCTGGTGGCCGATGGCGACGGCTGCGTGCATCCGGCCGCGGCGGCGTTCACCGAGCAGTGGCTGGTGGTGGATTTCGATCCGGCCGCGCGTCGCTTCCATCCGGTGGTCTGGCAGGGCGATGGCGACGAGAGCCGCGACGCGCTGGCCTGGCGCGCGGTGGTGACCGGCACGCGCGACTACTGCCGCAAGAACGGTTTTGGCAAGGCGTGGGTGGGATTGTCGGGCGGACTCGACTCGGCGGTGGTGCTGGCGATCGCGGTGGATGCGCTGGGCGCCGACAACGTCACCGCGGTGCGGATGCCGTCGCGCTACACCGTCAGCCTGTCCAACGATCTGGCGGCCGAGCAATGCGCGGAGCAGGGCGTGCGGTTGCTGGAGGTGCCGATCGAGAAGCCGTTCCAGGGCTATCTGGATGCGCTGGCGGAGTTGTTCGAGGGCCACCAGGTCGATACCACCGAGGAGAACCTGCAGTCGCGCACGCGCGGGGCGATCCTGATGGCGCTGAGCAACAAGTTCGGCGGCCTGCTGCTGGCCACCGGCAACAAGAGCGAATACGCGGTCGGCTATTCGACCATCTACGGCGACATGGCCGGCGGCTACGCACCGATCAAGGATCTGTACAAGACCGAGGTGTTCGAGCTGGCGCGCTGGCGCAACACGGTGGGCGACCCGGTGATCCCGGTCGGTGTGATCGAGCGCCCGCCGTCGGCCGAGCTGCGGGCCGACCAGAAGGACCAGGACTCGCTGCCGCCGTACGACGTGCTAGACACCGTGCTGGCCCGCCATATCGACCAGGAGCAATCGCGCGATGAAATCGTTGCCGCCGGTTTCGATGCGGCGATGGTGGACCGGATGCTGCATCTGGTGCGCATCAGCGAATGGAAGCGCCAGCAGGCCGCGCCGGGGCCGAAGGTGTCGCGCCGCGCGTTCGGCCGCGAGCGGCGCTATCCGATCAGCAACGGCTTTCGCGAATAGCAGCAGCGCAGCGCCGGTCCGATGCCTGGGTGTATACTGTCCCCCAGTATCTGAGGCGCCGAGCCATGCCGCATTCCCCCGAGGAAAAAAAACGCGTCCTGGGCAGGGTCCGCCGCGTGCGGGGGCAGCTGGAAGCGCTCGAGCGCGCGTTGGAGGCCGGTGCCGATTGTGGCCCGGTACTGCAGCAGATCGCCGCGGTCCGCGGCGCGGTCAACGGGCTGATGTCGCAGGTGCTGGAAAGCCATCTGCGGGAAGAGCTGGGAAGCCCTGTTGACGACCCCACCCGCCGCCAGGCGGGCATCGACGATGCCGTGGCCCTGGTGCGCGCCTACCTGAAATGACCTGGAGAACGCCATGAAATCACGCGCCGCTGTTGCCTTTGAAGCCGGCAAGCCCCTGCAGATCGTCGAGATCGACGTCGAGCCGCCGCGCAAGGGCGAGGTGCTGGTCAAGATCACCCACACCGCGCTGTGCCACACCGATGCGTTCACCCTGTCGGGCGACGATCCGGAAGGCGTGTTCCCGGCCGTACTCGGGCACGAGGGCGCGGGCATCGTGGTGGAAGTGGGCGAGGGTGTCACCAGCGTCAAGCCGGGTGACCACGTGATTCCGCTGTACACCGCCGAGTGCGGCGAGTGCCTGTTCTGCAAGTCCGGCAAGACCAACCTGTGCGTCGCGGTGCGCGCCACCCAGGGCAAGGGCGTGATGCCCGACGGCAGCACCCGGTTCTCGTACAACGGCGAGCCGATCTACCACTACATGGGCTGCTCGACCTTCAGCGAATACACCGTGGTGGCCGAGGTCTCGCTGGCGAAGATCAACCCCGACGCCAACCCGGAGCAGGTCTGCCTGCTCGGCTGCGGCGTGACCACCGGCATCGGCGCCGTGCACAACACCGCCAAGGTGGCCGAAGGCGACAGCGTGGCTGTGTTCGGTCTGGGCGCGATCGGTCTGGCGGTGATCCAGGGCGCGGTGCAGGCGAAGGCCGGGCGCATCATCGCCATCGACACCAACCCGGACAAGTTCGCGCTGGCCAGGCAGATGGGCGCGACAGATTGCGTCAACCCGAAGGACTTCGAGGCGCCGATCCAGCAGGTGATCGTCGAGATGACCGGCTGGGGCGTGGATCACTCGTTCGAGTGCATCGGCAACGTCAACGTGATGCGCGCCGCGCTGGAATGCGCGCACCGCGGCTGGGGCCAGAGCGTGATCATCGGCGTGGCCGGCGCGGGGCAGGAAATCAGCACCCGGCCGTTCCAGCTGGTCACCGGCCGCAAGTGGCTGGGCACCGCGTTTGGTGGAGTCAAGGGCCGCAGCCAGTTGCCGGGCATGGTCGAGCAGGCGATGGCCGGCGAGATCGACCTGGCCCCGTTCGTCACCCACACCCTGCCGCTGGAGCGCATCAACGAGGCCTTCGACCTGATGCACGAAGGCAAGTCCATCCGGGCCGTCATCACGTATTGAGGCCGGTCCTCGTGGCTGAAAAGGAGATCACATGAAACAGATCGAACAACACGCCTGCTTCGGCGGCAGTCAGGAAGTCTGGCAACACGCGTCCAGCACCTTGGGCTGCGACATGGACTTCGCGGTCTACCTGCCGCCGCAGGCGAAGCAGGGCCCGTGCCCGGTGCTGTACTGGCTGTCGGGGCTGACCTGCAACGAGCAGAACTTCATCACCAAGGCCGGTGCCCAGGCCTACGCGGCGCAGCACGGCATCATCGTGGTCGCGCCCGACACCAGCCCGCGCGGTGAGGGTGTCGCCAACGACGAGGCCTACGACCTCGGCCAGGGCGCGGGCTTCTACCTCAATGCCACGCGCGAGCCGTGGGCGGCGCATTACCGCATGTACGACTACATCGTGCAGGAGCTGCCGGCACTGGTGGATGCGCACTTCCCGACCACCACCGCGCGCGGCATCAGCGGCCATTCGATGGGCGGCCACGGCGCGCTGGTGATCGCGCTGCGCAATCCGGGCATGTTCCGCAGCGTGTCGGCGTTCTCGCCGATCGTCGCGCCCAGCCAGGTGCCGTGGGGCGAGAAGGCGTTCAGCGCCTACCTGGGCGACGACCGCGAGGCGTGGCTGGAATGGGACGCGACCGCGCTGGTCGCCAAGGCCACCGAGCGGCTGCCGTTGCTGGTCGACCAGGGCGATGCCGACAACTTCCTCGAAACCCAGCTCAAGCCGCACCTGCTGCGCGATGCCTGCGAAACGGCCGGCCACCCGCTGACCCTGCGCATGCAGCGCGGCTACGACCACAGCTACTACTTCATCGCCAGCTTCATCGGCGAGCACATCGCCCACCATGCGAAGGCGATGCAGGGCTGAACCATGAGGCTGTGGTCGCTGCATCCGCAGCATCTGGACCGGCAGGGACTCACCGCGCTCTGGCGCGAAGGCCTGCTCGCGCGTGCGGTCCTGCTCGGCCGCACGCGCGGCTATGTCCACCACCCGCAGCTGGAGCGCTTCCGGGCCCGGCCCGATCCGGTCGCGGCACTCGACGCCTACCTCGCGGCCGTGGTCGACGAAGCCGACGCGCGGGGTTACCGGTACGACCGGAGCAAACTCGGGCCAGTGCCCGGGCCCGGGAATGAACGGCCGCGGATCGAGGTCAGCCAGGGGCAGCTCGACTTCGAGTGGCAGCACCTGATGGGCAAGTTGTCCCGTCGCAGTCCGGACTGGCATGACGCCCAGCAGGCGCACGCCGGCCCGCGTTGCCATCCGTGTTTCGAGACGGTGCCCGGGCCGATTGCGGACTGGGAGCGCGGGAAGGTGGCTGCGTAGCGGCGGCGTTCCGCGACAGGTACGGGTGGGTTACGCGCGAGCGTCGCCCACGCCGTGCGGCGACCCGGCCAGGCGGAAATCGGTGAAGGCGAACCGGCCGTCGCGCAGCACGGTGTCCCCTTGTTCCAGGTGCAGTGGCGCGGCGAACATCGGACCGGCTTCGACCAGGGTGTGGAACTCGCCGTTCTCGCCGCAGGGGTCGCAGTTCTGCGGAAGCTCGGCCAACAAGTCGGCATCGAACAGCCTTCCCGCGAAGCTTGCGTCCAACTGCCCGGTATCGATGCAACACAGTCGGGTGCGCAGGCCGCCGGCGATCATCTCGCGCGCCAGTGCCGCGGTGTCGGCGCCGAACAGCGGCGTCAGGATCTTCCAGCCGTGGCGGGAGCACAGTGCCTCGCGCCACTGGCGCACATCGGCCAGCAGCAGGTCGCCGAAGGCGATGGTGTCGATGCCGGGCCAGCGTTCACGCGCGGTGGCCAGACTGCCGGCGAACGCGGTTTCGTAGGTGTCGTTGTCGCTGCCGTGCGGGATCACCGACTCCAGCAGCGGCAGCCCTGTCGCGGCCGCCTGCGCGAGCAGCACGTCGCGGCGGATGCCGTGCATGGCGACGCGGTCGAAGTCGCTGTTGAGCGTGGTCAGCAGGCCGACGACGTGGACATCGTCGCGCTGGCGCAGGCGGTGCAGCGTCCAGGCCGCGTCCTTGCCGCCGCTCCAGGCGAGCAGGATGTTTTTGGTCATCTGGGGTCTCGTCAAGGAAGGTCTGAACAATTATCGTCATCCCCGCGAAGGCGGGGGTGAGGTCGGAGGTTTGCGAGCCACTGGCTCGCGTCCGAACGAACGCCCAAGCGCTATGCGCGCGGGCCGGGGATCGCGAGATCCATGGACTTCGAGCCGTTGATTGGCAATGTCCTTGGACGACCCGCTGCGCTCGCCCTGCGGGTCGTCCTTTCGGACGATCTGCGCGCTGCGCGCTTGTCCCGCCTACGACCGCAGGAGTGGCGGCGGCATGCCCGCTGAGTGAGTCGTGAACCTGCAAATGTTGGATTGATGTACAGGTCGCGACTTGCGTCGCTCCTGCACGAGGTCAGGGGGGCGCGCTGTCCAGTTGCAGGGGCCGCTTCAGGCCGTCTTGACGTCGCGCAGCTCCCAGGCGCTGCCGGCGAGCAGGCGCAGGCGCTGTTTCAGGACCGTGCCGGGAATGCTGGTGGTGACGATCAGGTCGATGTGGAGGTCGTCCTGCGCGCCTTCGACGGTGGCGTCGGGGTCGGTCGCGGCCAGGGAAAGGTCGACCTCGTCGGGCTCGGGCTGCTTGCGGCGCCACTTGTCGAACAGGCGGTCGCCGCGCAGCGCGGCCTGCAGCTCGCTGGCGAAGCCTTCGCCGCTGAGGGCGGTGAAGGACAGGTCCGGATCGGCGCCGCGGGCCAGCGCGCCGTCGGGCAGGGTGATGTAGTAGCGGGTGGCCATTGAAAATTCTCCTGAAGATGGCTGCAGCGTAGGCAGCGCTCCATGGGGGTTTCGTGAACGGGGTGGCCCGGGTTTTGTAGGAGCGACGTGAGTCGCGAGCCTTCGAACCCAGCCAGGAAGCACAGGTCGCGACTCACGTCGCTCCTACGGGAAGACCCCGAGGTCCCGGTAGAACATTCCCCGGCAGAGCGCGACCGCCCCACAGCGGCCGCGTGCGTCGTTCCGGCGCTCAGTCCAGATGCACGTGCGCGCCGTCGCCTTTCGGGCAATGGCAGACCGCGGTCGGGCCGAACTGGCTGCCGAAGGTCTGGCCTTCGCGGTGGCGCTGCCAGTAGAAGTTCGGCGCCGCTTCCCTGCGGTTGCCGATCTCGGCCATGTCGGCAGCGACGTCGAACAGGCGGCCGTCGACCATCACGTAGCGGGTGTCGATGGTGGCGCGGATGTTCTCCAGCGGGTTGCTGTCGAGCACCACCAGGTCGGCCTGCTTGCCGACTTCCAGCGAGCCGATGTGGTCGGACAGGCCGAGATAATCGGCCCCGTCGATGGTCGCCGCACGCAGCGCCTCGAAGTGGCTGAAACCGCCCTGGGCCAGCATCCAGATTTCCCAGTTCGGACTCAGGCCCTGCAGCTGGCCGTGGCCGCCGACCTGGATCCTGACCCCGGCGTCGCGCAGGGTCTTGGCGGCCTTCGACACCTCGATGTGCCAGTAGTCCCAGTCCGGTGCGGTCTCGCGACGGATGCTGCGTGCGTCCAGCGTCTCGCGCGGGAAGAAGCGGTTGAGCTTCGGGTCTTCCCACACGTTGTCGCGCGCGTACCACCAGTACTCGCCGGACAGGCCGCCGTAGCTGACCACCAGCGTCGGCGTGTTGCGCACGTCGGTCTGCGACCACAGCCCGACCACGTCCTTGTACAGCGGCGCGACCGGGATGTTGTGCTCGATGCCGGTGACGCCGTCGAGGATCATCGTCATGTTGTGGTGGAAGGTGCTGCCGCCTTCCTCGACCACCAGCATGCCCAGCTCGCGCGCGGCGGTGTTGATCTGCTGGCGCTGCTCGCGGCGCGGCTGGTTGTAGCTCTTGACGCTGAACGCGCCGTTCGCCTTCAGCCGGCGCAGGTGGCTGCGGGCATCGTCGAGCGAATTGACCACCACCTTGAAGTCGCCGTCGGCGCCGTACAGGATCGAGCCGGTGGAGAACACCCGCGGGCCGACCATCTTGCCGGCCTTCTGCAGCTCCGACTCGGAGAACACGAACTCGGTGGTTGCCGAGGGGTCGTGCAGGGTGGTGACGCCGAACGCGAGGTTGGTGTAGTACGCCCAGTTCTGCTGCGGGATCACCCCTTGGCCGAAGTGCGAGGCGTGCGCGTGGACGTCGATGTAGCCCGGCAGGATGGTCTTGCCGGTCGCATCGATCACGTTCGCGCCGGCCGGCACCGTGGTCGAGTCGCTGGGGCCAACCGCGATGATCTGATCGCCGCGCAGCACGATCGTGCCGTCCTCGATCACTTCCTGGCTGTTCTCCGCATCGCGCATGGTGATGATGCGGGCGTGGGTGAAGGCGACCAGTGCGGTCGGCTTGTCCACCGGGATGCTCAGGCCGACCGCGATGCCGCCGCCGGCGACCGGCTTGGCGATCTCCTCCGGGGCGCCGGGCAGGAACGCCAGGCTCTGGTCGAGCGCGCGCGAGTGGTACCTGTCGCCGACCATCCAGTGCAGCGACTTGGAGTCCGCCGCCCAGTGCAGGTAGTTGCCGACATCGGCGCTGACCTGGCCGACCGGGATCGCCTTGCTGTCCTTGCCCAGCTCGACCGGCTTGCCGGTGGCGGTCATCGGCGCGACGTAGGCGTTGAACAGTTCGGTGAACGCGACCCACTGGCCGTCCGGGCTGATCTGCACCGAGTCGACGTACTTCAGGTTGAACACCTCGCGCGGGTCCTCGCCGTTGAGGCCGACCGACATCAGCTTCTTCTCCAGCCCGCCGCCGGTGAGGTAGTAGACGCGCGTGCCGTCGGCGCTGAACTGCGGGGCGCTGCCGTGCTCGGCCACGCGCACCGCCGCTCCGCCGCCGGCCGGCATCACGTAGATGCCGCGGTCGCCCGACCACAGGCTGCCGGTCAGGCTGCTGCCGCCGGACTTGCTGTAGACGATGCGCTTGCCGTCGGGCGAGAACCGCGGGTGGTAGTAGAAGCCCTTGTCGCGGGTCAGCCGCGTGCCGCTGCCGCCGCCACTGGCGCCGCGCACGTAGATCGCGCCGAGCGCCTCGTCCGACCAGGTCGTGTACAGCAGCTTGCTGCCGTCGGGGCTGAAGCTGGGCTCGTACTCGTACAGGCCTTCGTTGGCGGTCAGGCGCTGCGGCTCGCCGCCGGGCAGGCGCTTGCGCCATAGCTTGCCGACCGCATGGAACACCAGCGCGTCGCCGTTGGCCGAGGTCGCCACGTCGCGGATCATCTTCGGCGCGAACCGGCCCTCGTCGATCTGCTGCTTGAACCGCAGCGGCTCGGCCACGGTCTGCTCGATCTGCGCGGTGAACGGGATTTCCGCCGGCTGGCCGCTGGCCATGTCGACCCGCCACAGCTTGCCCTGGGCCCAGATCACCACCGCCTTCGAGTCCGGTGTCCAGTCGAAGCCGGTGTACGGGCCGAAGATCGCCCAGGCTTCCTGCTGGTCGTGGCTGAGACCGTCCCAGACCGGGCGCACCTCGCCGCTGGCCAGATCGAGCCGGTGCAGCACCGACTTCTCGCGCACGCGCTTCACGAACGCCAGCGACCTGCCGTCCGGGGACGGCTGCGGCCGCACCGCGCCGCCAGGCGAGGCGACGATGGTGTCGGTCTTGCCGGTCTGCCGATCCAGCCGCTTGATCGCGTAGATCACCCCGTGCGGGTCGCGGTTGTAGTCGAACGCGCCGCCGCTGCTGACATCCTCGGAGTAGTACACGTAGTGGCCATCGGGCGACACCGCCGGCTCGCCGAGGTCCTGCTGCTCGTTCTTCTTCTCGGTCAGCTGCAGGCCCTGCGTGCCGCCGCTGGCGTGGTACATCCACAGCTCGCCGGCGCCCAGCGAACGCCCGGAGGTGAAGTGCTTGCGACCGATGATGAACTGCCCGTCCGGCGTCCACGCGGGGTTGTTGAGCAGGCGAAAATCCTCATTGGTGACCTGCACCGGATTGCCGCCGCTGGTGTCGACGCGCCACAGGTTGTTGCCGCCGCGGCGGTCGGAGGTGAAGGCGATCTGGCGGCCATCGGGCGACCAGCGCGGCTGCACGTCCCAGGCCGGGCCGGAGGTGATGCGCTGCGCGGTGCCGCCGGCGATCGGCAGGCGGTAGAGGTCGCCCAGCAGCGAGAACACCAGCTGGCGGCCGTCGGGCGAGACATCGACGTCCATCCAGGTGCCTTCATCGGTGCTGAAGCTGACCGTTTTGGTCGGCCCGTGGGGCGCGTTGACGTCCCATTTCTTCTCCGCGTCCCTGGCGTCCGCCGATGGGCGCGAGATGCCCTTGGCGACCTCGGCTGCGGCCTGGGCCGGATCGTTGGCGACCGGGTCGAGCGCGTCCTGTTCGAGCTGGACAGGGTCTTCGCTGGCGTCGCGATCCACCGGCGGGGCCGGCTGTGGCGTCGGCGGCGCGGGTGGCGCGGGGTCCTGGGCGAAGGCCGGCAGCACGAAGGAGGCGGACAGGGCGCTGGACAGCGCGAGGACAAGCAGGCGACGGGTCATCGAAAGGCACACGCGGGAGTGGGTCGCGCAGGGTATCGTCCCGCCGGCCCCGCGGTCGTGGGCACAAAGTCCTGCGCCCGCCTGTGGCTGGCGCTCCTTGCCGTCATTGTTGGCCGGCTTGGCTGGCCGGCTGGCTGGACGGCATTTCTGGTCAGTGCCGGACAGCCCCGCCTACCATGGCGGACTTCGGCGGCTTCGGCCGCTTTTTGCACGCGTCACCCAGCGGGGCACGTCCCATCATGGAATTCGGTATCGAGGCCATCGCCCTGCTCATGGGCGTGGCTTTTGTTGCAGGCATCATCGACGCGATCGCCGGCGGCGGCGGGCTGCTGACCATTCCCGCGTTGATGGCGGTCGGCGTATCGCCAGTCCAGGCGCTGGCCACCAACAAGTTGCAGAGCAGTTTCGGCACCGCCAGTGCGGTCGTCGCCTTCGCCCGCAAGGGACGCATCGACTTCCGCCGTTTCGCCAGGCCGGCGATGGGCGCGTTCGTCGGTTCGGTGCTGGGGGCCTGGACATTGCAGCGCGTCGACCCGGCCTTCCTCGCCGGGCTGGTGCCGGTGCTGCTGGTCCTGATGGTGATCTACTTCACCTTCGGGCCGAAGGCCTCCGAGGAAGACCGCCACAGCCGCTTCGGCCCCGGCGTGCTGGTCGGCATCGTGATCGCCACCGGTTTCTACGACGGCTTCTTCGGCCCCGGTGTCGGCACGTTCCTGACCACGATCCTGGTCGCGTTTTTCGGCATGGGGCTGGTGTCGGCCACCGCCCATACCAAGCTGCTGAACCTGTCGAGCAACATCGCCGCCCTGATCACCCTGATGATCGGCGGCCACGTGCTGTGGACGATCGGATTGTTGATGGCGATATCGAGCGTGGCCGGCGGGCAGGTCGGCGCCCATCTGACGCTGCGGGTCGGCGGGAAAATGATCCGCCCGCTGCTGGTGGTGATCGCGCTGGCGCTGACCGCGAAGCTGCTGTCGGATCCGGCCAATCCGCTGACGGCATGGGTGCTGAAGCTGGCCTTGGGCGGGCCGTGAGGCTGGTCTGGGTTGCGGTGTTCGCGGCGCTTCGTATCGCGCCCGTCGAGCGGGTGTCGGCGCTGACGCGCAATTGACCACGCACCGGATCCGGCGCCGCGGCGGCGCCGTCATCCGGTCCGGATCACTCCTCGAACCTGGCCTGGCCTTCGGCCGCGAACGCCACCACCAGCGCGCCTTTGCCGACGTTGACCATGCCGGTCAGGCTCATCACGCTCTCGAACAGCTCGATGTTGTTCGCCGCACAGGCCGCACGCAGCTCCGGGTAGCCGGGCAGGGCGCGCATCTCGTCCAGCTCGCCGCCGTAGCTCAGGCACACGGTCGGGGTCATCAGGCCCGCGTGGATGCGCTTGATGGTGAACGCGAACAGCTTCTCCACCGCCGGCTCGAACCCCTTGATCTTCGCCACCGCACCGGTCTCGCCGCGGTTGCAATGCAGCACCGGCTTGATGTCCAGCGCGCTGCCCAGTGCCGCGCTGAGCAGGCCGACGCTGCGGTCGCCCTTGCTGCGGGCGCGGGCGCGCAGGTAGTACAGGTCGCGCGGGATCATGTAGCCATGCGTGTGCAGGGCGAGGTTTTCCAGCCGTGCGCGGATCTTCGGCGCGCCTTCGCCGGCATCGCGCAGGCGCACCGCCTCCACCGCGGCGATGCCCTGGGCGGCGAACAGGTTCTGGGTGTCGATCACCCGCAGCGCGAACGGGGTCGGGTTGCCGGCTGCGGAGCGCGCGGCCTTGTACTCGTTGAGGATCGCGAAGCTGGCCTGCTGCGCATGGTCGAAGATCGGACTGCGCGATTTGGTGATCGTCATGCAGAACACGTAGTCGTAATCGATCACCAGCCGGTTGATGAACAGCTCCTGGATCTGCTGCACCGTGTACGGCATGGTTTCCGCCTCCGCCCCGCGCTCGGCCACGTGCGCGTGCAGGAACTCCAGCGTTGCCTGCTCGTCGCGGTGATCGGCCAGCACCGCCTCGCCGATCCGCACCGTGATCGGCAGGATCGTCACCTCGTGGCGCTGCAGGTATTCCAGCGGCAAGTCGCATGCCGAATCGACAACCAGTCCAATGCGCATGAATCCCCCCGGAAAGGAAATGAAGACGGCGTCACAAAACGCCTGCAGCATAGCGTTGGTGGGGCGGATCTGCAGTACCGGTCTTCGCAGGCGGTCTCCGCTGGCGTGGCATGGCGCGTGTGCCCGGCGACCGGCCGCCGATGCCTGACAACGCCGTGGCTGTCGGGTCTTTCGACACGGTGTGCCGCCCGCCATCCTTGCGGCATCATCAATTCCCCGGGAGCCACGCTCCCATCCACCTTCGGAGTGCCCATGCGCCGCATCCTTGCCGTCTCCGCGTTGTCCCTGGCCCTGTGCGTGGCCTGCTCGCCGGGCGCGCCGACCACCGCCACGGCTCCCGCGGCCACCTCTGCGCAAGCCGCCGCCGAGGACGCGCGCCTCAATGCGTGGTTCGAGCGCAAGTACGAGGAGCAGTTGCAGTTCAGTCCGGTCAGCATGACGTTCCTGGGCCGCAAGGACCGCTATTCCGAACTCGACGACATGTCGCGCGAGGGCGCGGCGAAGCAGTTGGCGTGGCGGGTCGCGGCGGTCGAGGAGATGAAGGCGAGCTTCGACTACGACGCGTTGGGCGCCGACGCCAGGCTGTCATGGGACCTGTTCGCCTACCAGGCCGAAGCAGCCAAGGCCGCCGACCGTTTCAGTGATCACGGCTATCCGTTCGAGCAGATGGGCGGCGCGCAGTCGTTCCTGCCGACGTTCCTGATCAACTTCCACAAGGTCGAGGACGAAGCCGACTACACCGCCTACGTCGCGCGCCTGCGCGAGGTGCCGCGGGCGTTCGGGCAGCTGATGGAGCAGGTCAAGCGGTCCGCCGGGCTCGGCATCCGGCCGCCGCGTTTCGCCCATGAGGGTGTGATCGAGCAGGCCGGCAAGGTCGTCACCGGCGCGCCGTTCACCGACGGCCCCGACAGCGCGCTGTGGGCCGACGCGCAGGCCAAGGCGGATGCGCTCGTGGCCGCAGGCAAGATCGATGCGGCGCGCGCCCAGGCACTGAAGGACGACGCCCGCGCGGCGCTGGTGGAGGCGGTGCAGCCGGCCTTCGCCGGGGTCATCGCCTGGTACACCGCCGACCTGCCCAACGCCGCGGTCAATCCCAGCGGTGTCGGCAGCACGCATCCCGACGGCGCCGCGTACTACGCCGAGCGCCTGCGCGCCTCGACCACGACCGACCTGAGCGCCGGGCAGATCCACCAGATCGGTCTGGACGAGGTCGCGCGCATCCGTGGCGAGATGGAGGCGTTGAAGGACAAGGTCGGTTTCGACGGCGACCTGAAGGCGTTTTTCCGCTTCGTCGATACCGACCCCCGGTTCAAGTACCCGGAGACCGACGCCGGCCGGCAGGCCTACATCGACGACGCCACCGCGGCGATCGCCACGATCAAGCAGCAGTTGCCCGACTACTTCGGCCTGCTGCCGAAGGCCGACCTGGTGGTCAAGCGGGTCGAGGCGTTCCGCGAGGTGGACGGCGCCGCGCAGCACTACTACCCGAGCACGCCGGACGGTTCGCGCCCGGGCGTGTACTACGCGCACCTGTCGGACATGAGCGCGATGCCGAAAACCACGCTGGAGGTCATCGCCTACCACGAGGGTCTGCCCGGCCACCACATGCAGATCGCGATCGCGCAGGAGCTGGAGGGCGTGCCGGAGTTCCGCAAGCAGGCCGGCTTCAACGCCTATGCCGAGGGCTGGGGTCTGTACTCGGAGTGGCTGGCACGCGAGATGCCGGGCACCTACACCGACCCGTATTCCGAGTACGGCCGCCTGACCTCGGAGATGTGGCGCGCGATCCGGCTGGTGGTCGATACCGGCCTGCACGCCAAGGGCTGGACCGAGGACCAGGCTGTCGCGTACTTCTCCGAAAACAGCTCGATCCCGCTGCCGGCGATCCAGGCCGAAGTGCGCCGCTACATCACCTGGCCGGGCCAGGCGACCGGCTACAAGATCGGCATGCTGAAGATCCAGGAGCTGCGCGCGAAGGCCGAAGCCGAACTCGGTGAGGGCTTCGACATCCGCGGCTTCCACGACGCCGTGCTCGGTGGCGGCGCGATGCCGCTGACCCTGCTGGAGCGGCGCATCGACCAGTGGATCGCGAGCGGGAAAAAGGCCGGTTGACGGCCGTGTGATCCGATCGACCCGACGGGCCCGGATATCCTCCGGGCCCATTTGATTACGCGGTCAGCGCCACGCCGCGAGGATCACCCCGTAGGCGATGAACTGGACGATGTGGTAGCCGCTGTCGATCATCCACAACTTCAGGCTGCGGCCGGCGAAGGCGTAGTTGATGCCGAAGCTCATCGACACGAAGAACAGGCCGACCACGAAGCCGATGCCGAACCCGTCGGCGACGCTCGCCGCCGGTGGCAGCATGCTGGCGAACACCAGCGCGGCGAGCAGGCTGCAGACGAAGGCGGTCGCGAAGATCCTGGCGGGATGTGCGGGAGCCGCGTCCGGGTCGACACCGGCCTCGCGGCACCAGGCTTTCTTGAACAGCGGCCCGTACCAGAGTCCGCCCAGGGCGAACGCGGACAGCGCGGCGGCGAGTACGGCAAACCAGTTGAGGTCGAGTTGCGGCAAGGCGGGCATGGTCGGTGTCCTGGTTGTTGGGTGAGGGGGTGGGCTGGGCGAACTTACCCGGCAACGCGACGGCACCGCCGTCGTGGAAAAGCGCCCTCTGCGAACCGGATCGAAGGGGCGTGCGAGCGATTGTGGCTCGTTGCCTGGGAAGGGCCTGAGCAACCCGGCTTTTGCCCGTCATTCCCGCGAGGGCGGGAACCCAGAGCCTTTGCTGCCGCAGTTGCTCGGAGCTTCCCTAGCGGCTGACCGCCGGATACGCCGCAGGCAGGCCGCCATTGGCGCGTGGAACCGGCGCCTGCAGGTAGCGGTCGCGCAGCTCGGTCTGGCGGCTGCGCATCTCGATCGGCCTGCCGTCGAACCAGACCTGGGTCGCCACCGCGTTCACTTCCAGCGGGTCGCCGCTCCACAGCACCAGGTCGGCGCGTTTGCCGACCGCGATGCTGCCCAGCGTGTCGGCCACGCCGAACGCCTGCGCCGGCACCGAGGTCAGTGCGGCCAGCCCCGCCTCCCACGACAGGCCGTTGGCGACGGCATTGCCGGCCAGCTGGCGGACCTTGCGCGCGTTGTGGGAGGCGTCGCCGCCCTGGCTGAAACCCACCGCCACGCCGGCGGCCGCCAGCCGCCCTGCGTTTTCCAGCGTCGCGCCGATCTGGTCGAAGCCCGCCGGCAGGTTGTCCAGCGGATTGACGAACACCGGCACGTTCGCCGCCGCCAGTTGCGGGGCCAGCTTCCAGGCCTCCGCACCGCCGGCGATCGCGATCCTGACCTTGTGCCGGGCCGACCAGCGCAGCAGCTGGCGGATGTCGGCGGCGCGGTCGACGCCTACCACCACGCGGCCGCCGTTGTCGAGGTACTTCGCCAGCGTGGTGCGTCCGGCCGGGGTCAGCAGGGCGACCCTGGCGTCGGCCGCGATCCTGCCGCGCGCTTCATCGACCAGCTGGTCGAGGATCATCCATTGGCCGGCACGCGAGCGACCGCTGAGGCCGGCGGCGTCCGAACCCAGGTCGACAAACAACGCCTTCGGGCCGACCGGATCGGCACTGCCGTCGAGCCGCATCACGCCGCCCTGACCGCCGATGATCGAGCCGCCCTCGCTGCTCCCGGCCCCCAGCAGGGTCCAGCCGATGCCCTCGATGCGGGCCACCGGCACCAGCAGCGACTCGGGGTTGTAGGCCAGGCTCACGTCGAACTCCGGACGCACCATCATCGGGCCGTCCTTCGCGCCCAGCGCCAGGCTGCTGTCGACCGTGGAGCGCTCGCCGGACACCTCCTCGATGCCGATGCCGGTGATGCCGCCGAACAGCGTCGGCGTCAGGCGCCGCTCCTGCGCGTCGACGATCTCGGCGCCCGCCGGTGCGGCCAGGGCGGCGCCGATCGCACGGATGGTCCCGCCGCTGACCAGCACGTCGGTATTGGTCAAGGTGCCCTGGCTGCCGCCGGTGTGCACGGTGGCGTTGCGGATCAGCAGGGCCTGCCCCGGACTGGATCCGGGGTCCTGGGCGTTGGCCGATACGGCGAGCAGCGCCAGCGCGGCGACCGCCAACGATTTCATGGCAAGACGGTTCACAACACACCTCCGGTAGCGGCGCGGCCCGGAGCCGACTGGCCGAGCATGAAGTCGGACGTGGCCTGTCGCGACGGATCGTTGATATCGAACACCCGCGCGCCATCGACATAGACCTGCTCGGCCTTGGCATAGACGCTGAACGGGTTGCCGTTCCACAGCACCACGTCGGCCATCTTGCCGGCCTCCAGGGTGCCGGTGCGGGCGGCGATGCCCATGGCCCTGGCGGGGTTGGCGGTCAGCCAGCCGATCGCGCGCTCGGGGGCAATCTCGATGCCGGCCAGCCGGGCGTGGGCCATGACCTTGGCCGCCTCCTGGTTGAGCCGCTGGATGCCCTCGTCCGAATCGCTGTGCACGATCGCGCAGCTGTTGGCGGGGCGGTCGACGATGGCGATGTTTTCCTGGATGCCGTCGAAGGCCTCCATCTTGAAGCCCCACCAGTCGGCCCACAGCGCCGCGCAGGTGCCCGAGGCGGCGAGCCGGTCGGCGATCTTGTAGGCCTCCACGCCGTGGTGGAACGCGGCGACCTTGAAGCCGAACTCGTCGGCCAGGTCGAGCATCGTGGTCATCTCGTCGGCGCGGTAGCAGTGGATGTGGACGAGGATGTCGCCGTTGATCGCGCCGGCCAGGGTGTCCAGTTTCAGGTCGCGCTTGCCGTTGCCGTTCTTGTCCTTGCCGCCGTTGCCGGCACTGTCGGCGGACTGCCACCAGCCGCGCTTCCTCGACGCGCCGGTCTTGTCACCGTCGCCCTGGCCGTTCTTCTTCAGGTACTCGGCCGCGTCGATGAAGGCCGCGCGGTAGCCGGCGACGTTGCCCATCCGCGTCGCCGGGCCGCCCTTCTCGCCATACACGCGTTTGGGGTTCTCGCCGCAGGCCATCTTCAGGCCCCACGGCGCGTCGGGGAATTTCATGCCCTGGTAGCTGACCGCCGGCACGTTCTTCAGCGTCACGCCGCGGCCGCCGATCAGGTTGGCCGAGCCGGGCAGGATCTGCAGCGAGGTCACCCCGCCGGCGCGCGCGGCGTCGAAGCCGGGGTCCTGCGGCCACACCGAATGCTCGGCCCAGACCGCGGCGGTGACCGGTGCGGTCATCTCGTTGCCGTCGCTGTGCGAGCGCGTGCCCGGACTGGGGTACACGCCCAGGTGCGAGTGGATGTCGATGATGCCGGGCGTGACCCACTTGCCGCTGCCGTCGATGCGCGTCGCGCCGGCCGGCAGGCTCAAGCCCCGGCCGACCTGGACGATGCGGCCATCGGCCATCAGCACGTCGGCGCCCTCCAGCCGCTCGCCGGTGCCGGTGAGCACGGTCGCGCCGTGGATCAGCACCGCCGGCGAGGCGATCCGCTCATAGGTGCTGGGGTAGGGGTCGTGGGCGAACGACGAGGGTCGGTCGCCCTGGGCGTGGGCCGCGCCGGCGAGCACCAGCCCGAGCGCAGCCGCAAGCGCGGCGGTGTGTGGACGAAGCATTGGGATTCCCCGGTTGGACGCGACGGCAGGTGGCCGGTCGCGTGGCAGTCTGTCCAGACCGTAGCCGTGTCCCGCGACGCTGCCAACCCTGACGATGGTCATGCCGGAGCGACCGCCGGCACGGAAACACGGGGCCCGGTCGCACCCCCTGCGATCCTGCATCGGCACACTGCATCCGACCGGAGGAAAGCCACGATGGAACAAGCCCTGTACCTGCTGTTGGGCGCCGCGCTGACCTGGGCGTTCTATTTCGTCCAGCGCCGGATCGAGCGCCGCGACACGGTCGACACGATCGAGCGCAACCAGAAGCTGCTGACGCTCAAGCAGGGGCTGGAAGGCGCTGGCACCAGCCTGGACGAGTTGCGCCGGTTCGAACGCCGGCTGATCGGCAAGGCCGAGGCGGCGGTACGGATCGCCGACCGCTATGTCAGCCAGGCCGAGCAGGTCGCACGCGAAAGCGATGAGCCGGTGCTGGACGAGGCCGCGATGAACCGGCGCGCGATCGCCTCGTTCCAGCAGGTCGATGACCACCTGGACCGGTTGGTGACGCGCCTGCGCGCGGCATTGGACGGCACCAGCCTGGCCGCGTTCGACGCCGTGCATCTGGGCTGGCTCGGCTACCGCGAACGCTACGCCCGCTTCATTGCCGAAGCCTATTCCGGCGGCGCGATCCAGCCGCTGATCCACGCCGTCACCCTGGAAAGCATCACCGCGGCGTGGATCACCGAACTGGAGACCCAGCTGGGCGATGGCGACGATGACGAGGAGGAGGCGTAACGCCCAAAGGCACGCTGTGAGGGTAGGAGCGACGTCAGTCGCGAACGCACGGAATCCGCAACGACGACGCGTTCCCGTGGGCCTGGAAGTCTCCGAGACGCACCTTTTGTTACCCGCCGTTCACTGCGAGTGGCCGCTCAGTGGCCTGGGCATCGATGTAGAGGTCGCGGCTGAAGCCGCTCCTACGACCGAAGGAAGTCCCCGTGGGACAGATGCCTGGGCCGCGATAGTCGTGGAGACGCCATCGTAGGAGCGACGTCAGTCGCGAACGCACTGGATTCGCAGCGGCGATGCAGTCGCGTAGATTCCCGGGCCCATGCCTCGATGCATCGGCCCTGCACCGGCTTCCTGCTACCGTCGGCATCCCGACCGGTCATGAGGTGACGTGATGGATGCTGTTGCGCGCGATGTCTTCGATTTCTGGCTGGAGGCCGGGCCGGAGCGCTGGTTCCGTGGTGGGCCGGATTTCGATGCGCTATGCCGCGAGCGCCTGCTCGATGCGCACATGGCGGCCTCGCGCGGCGAGCTGGAGCATTGGGGCGAGTGGGCGGACAGTGCGATGGCGCTGGTGCTGCTGCTCGATCAGGTGCCGCGCAACGTGTTCCGCGGCAGCGCGCATGCCTATGCGACCGATCCGCTGGCCTGCGCGGTCGCCACGCGCGCGGTCGGCCACGGGTTCGACACCCAGGTCGATCCGGCCTTGCGCCGGTTCTTCTACCTGCCGTTCACCCACAGCGAGAACCCGATGGAGCAGCAGCGCTCGGTGGAACTGCACCGCACGATGCCGGGCGAGGAGCCCGACAAGTGGGCGTTGCACCATCAGGCGATCATCGAGCGCTTCGGCCGGTTTCCGCATCGCAACCGCGTACTCGGCCGCGCCACCACGCCCGGCGAACAGGCGTGGCTGGACGAAGGCGGTTTCAGCGGCTGAGCAGGTCGGGCGGGGCGGGCACGCCTGACCGCGCGATGCGGTGAGGCAGCCCCGGAACGGTCGGGATCGACCGCTCCAGGATCGACCGCTCCGGAACTACCGGCCCCAGACCCAGGCTGCGATCAGTTTCTGCTCCAACCAACCGCTCCGATCAGTAGGTCGGCACGCTTGGATCGACCGTCGCGCTCCAGTCGGCGATGCCGCCGGCCACGTTGAACAGGCGGGTGAAGCCCAGGCTGCGGAAGTGCTCGGCGACCTGTGCGCTGCGCCCGCCGGTGTGGCACAGGAATGCCAGCGCGGTGTCCTTGGGCAGGGCCTCCAGCGCGGCGCTGCCGCCGTCCTCCAGGGTCTTGAAGGGCACCTTCACCGATGCCTGCGCGCGCTCGGCCGCCGGCCGCACGTCCACCAGCATCAGGCTGCCGTCGGCGACCCGGGCGGCGGTTTCGGTCACGTCGAGCGAGCCGACCTTCGGCGGCGCGTTCGGGTTGTCGATCACCAGGCCGCGACCGCGGGCATCATCGGCCCAGTCGATCGTCAGCCCGCGTGCGCGCTGGGCGCTGGCCAGGTCGAACTGCACCCGCAGGCCTTCCGCCTCGCTGGCGATCGCGCCGGCGTCCACCGGCGCCAGCTGCAGCTTGGCGTTGAAGCGCGGGTCGATCTCGACCTGCAGCGCGTAGCCGGCGCCGGCATTGGCGACCGCGTCGCCGAGCATCTTCGCCGCGGCCGGGGTGATGGTGATCGGCGGCGGGGTGCGGTCCGGGGCCGGCACGCCGAGCGCGGTGTACAGCTCGCCGGAATTGGCGATCTGCTCGATGATGTCGCTGCCGCCGATCAGCTCGCCGCCGATGTACAGCTGCGGGATCGTCGGCCACTGGCCGTACACCTTGATGCCCTCGCGGATCTCCGGATCCGACAGCACGTCGACGTGCTGGTAGGCCACGCCGGTGGAACCCAGCACGCCGACCGCCTTGGCCGAGAAGCCGCATTGCGGCGCGCCCGGTTCGCCCTTCATGAACAGGACGACGCGGTGGGTGGTGAGCAGGTGTTCGATGCGCGAACGCAGGGCAGGGTCGAGCGACATGGCAAGGTTTCCGTAAGGCGGGTGGAATACGGGCTGGTGTCCCGAGCGGGGCCCGATGAAGGGCCCAAGTGTACCGAGCGCCGGCTGACGCTGGCATGATCCAGGTCATGCCGTCTCCCGCCCCGCACCCGGGTCCATCCCCTGGCCCGCACCGCGTTCCGCGCCATCCGCATGCCTGGTGGATCGCGCTGGGACTGTCGCAGGCGCTGGTCGCGGCGGTCTGGTGGCAGTGGGGTTGGCGACTCGGCCTGCCGCTGATGCTGGCCAGCCATGTGCCGTTCCTGTGGGGAACGCTGAGGCCGGGGTCGCGGCTGTTCAGCCCGGTGCTGACGCGGCTGCCGACCACCGAACCGGTGGTGTGGCTGACGATCGACGACGGCCCGTCGGACGATACTGCGGCGATGCTCGACCTGCTCGATGCGCATGCCGCGAAGGCGACGTTCTTTCTGGTTGGCGAGCGCGCCCGCGCGCGGCCGCAACTGGTGCGCGAGATCGTCCGGCGCGGGCATGGCATCGGCAACCACAGCCACGGCCATCCGCAATCGGTGTTCTGGGCGCTGGGTCCGGCGCGGATGCGTGATGAGGTCGGGTCGGCGCAGGCGGAGCTGATCGATATCAGTGGCGTCGTCCCGCGCTGGTTCCGCGCGGTGGTCGGGATGGCGAACCCGTTCCTGGCCGCCGCGCTGCGCGGGCACGGTCTGGCGCGGGTGGCCTGGAGCGCGCGCGGATACGACGCGGTGGCAGCCGATCCGGCGACCGTGGTCGCGCGGATCGAGCGCGCCCTGGCCCCCGGCACGATCGTGCTGATGCACGAAGGCGCGCGTCACGGCCGCAACGTGGACACCTTGCAGCGATTGCTGCAACGGCTGGACGCGCTGGGTTACCGCACGGTGCTGCCGGAGTCGCTGGAAGGTGCTGGTGAGGTGGCCGCGGACGATGACGTGGCGACCGCCACCCGCGGCTGAAGCCACGACCGAGCGCACCGCGCCGGGCTTTTGATCGCGGACCGTGCGGGCCAGCAAGTACTGCGCCGGTGTCACCGAAGGGCACGAACGACAACGCCGCCTGGTCGGGCGGCGTTGTCGTTATTGCGTGGCGCGGATTCGTTGGCCGTTCCCGGCACCCGCAGCCGGGCTCAATTGTCGAGCGCGGACTTCTCGCGGGCAAACGGGTTCAGCTTGCGCCAGTCGCTCGGGAACCGGGGCCAGTTGCCGCTGAGGTACGGGTGGTTCGGGTCGTTCTTTTCCAGCACGCGGCGGGCATCGGCCGCCAGGGTGTCGTTGCCCAGGCCGACGTAGGCGGCGGCGAGGGTGGCCACGGCATCGTTCTGGTAGACGCTCTGCGGGTAGGTTTCCAGCAGGTAGGTCGCCCGTTCGGCGGCGGCGACATACGCGGTGCGGCGCAGGTTGTACAAGGCGACTTCCAGCTCGTGGCGGGCGAACGTGTCGCGCAGCTCGGCCATGCGCAGGCGCGCGTCGGCGGCGTAGCGGCTGTTGGGGTAGCGGTCGGCGACGATCGAGAAGTCGTTGTAGGCCTGGGTCGGGGTGGCCAGGTCGCGACGGCTGGAATCCAGCTTCCATACCTTCTGCAGGAACACCGTGTCGCGGCTGGAGTTCACCAGCCCGCGCAGGTAGTACAGGTAGGCGATGTTGCGATGGGTCGGGTAGGTGCGGATGAAGCGGTCGATGGTGCTGATCGCCTCCTCGTGGGTGCCGGCCTTGTACTGCGCGTAGGCGGTCTCGATGAACGCCTGCTCGGTGTAGGGGCCGTACGGGTACTGGGCGACCAGGTTCTTGAAGGTGGTCGCACCGGCGGACCAGTTGCCGCGCTTCATCGAGGCGTGGCCCTTCTCGTACAGCTGCTCCACCGGCGCGGTCTCCGGGGCTTCCTTTTTCTTGAACATGGCGCAGCCGGAGCCGACGAACAGCACAATCAGCATCAGCGACAACAAGCGCAGCGGGGCGGAACGATCGGTCATGGTCGGGATCACGGGCGCCGGAGGCACGAAGCGCCGATAATAGCAGTCCCGCGCCGTGTGCCCTTAACCGTGTCCTTTCAATGAATCAGCCCGCCATCACCCTCCAGGCCGTCGTGCCCGACGCTGCCGCCGGACGTCGTTTCGACGCGGTGCTGGCCGAGTTGTTTCCGTCGTATTCGCGCTCGCGCCTGGCAAGCTGGATCAAGTCCGGCGAGGTGCTGCTGGACGGCAACGTGGTGCGTCCGCGCGATCCGGTGCGCGGTGGCGAGACGGTCGCCCTGCACGCGACCCCCGACGTGCAGACGCACTCGGAGCCGGAGGACATCCCGCTGGACGTGCTGTTCGAGGACGAGCACGTGATCGTGATCGACAAGCCGGCCGGACTGGTGGTGCATCCGGGCGCGGGCAATCCGGACGGCACGCTGGTCAACGCCCTGCTGCACCGGCACCCGGACCTGAACGCCCTGCCGCGCGCCGGCATCGTCCACCGGCTCGACAAGGACACCTCCGGGGTCATGGTGGTCGCGCGCAGTCTGGTCGCCCACACCGCGCTGGTGGACCAGCTGTCCTCGCGCGAGGTGCACCGGCAGTACCTGGCCGTGGTGTCGGGCGCGCTGGTGTCAGGCGGCACCGCGATCGCGCCGATCGACCGCCACCCGCGCGACCGCGTCCGGATGGCGGTGCGCGAGGACGGCCGCGATGCGATCACCCATTACCGGCTGCGCGAGCGCTTCCGCGCCCACACCCTGCTGGAGTGCCGGCTGGAGACCGGCCGCACCCACCAGATCCGGGTCCACATGGCGCACCTGAAGCATCCGATCATCGGCGACTCGCTGTATGGCGGCTCGCTGAAACTGCCGCGCGGGGCCAACGACGCGCTGGTCGCGGCGTTGAAGGGATTCAAGCGCCAGGCGCTGCATGCGGAGACGCTGGAGTTCGTGCACCCGGTCAGCGGCGAGCCGGTGCGCTGCAGTGCGCCGATGCCGGCCGACATGCAGGCGCTGGTGAAGGCGCTGCAGGACGACACCCGCAAAGCGGCCGGGCGGGAGCGCTGAGCGATGAGCCGTGCCCTGCTGCCAGCCGACTGGCCCGCGCCGCGCGGCATCCATGCGTTCACGACCTTGCGTCACGGCGCCGGGATCTCGCCCGCACCGTTCGACACCTTCAACATGGGCAACCGCTATGCCGCCGATGGCGACGACCCGGCGCGGGTGGAGCACAACCGCGCCGAGCTGGTCGCGCTGGCCGGCCTGCCCGCCGCCCCGCACTGGTTGCGGCAGGTGCACGGGGCGGGTGTCTTCCGCGTCGACGCGGCGGGAGACGCGGCGGGCGGGGGCCATGCGTCCGAGGCCGAAGCCGATGCCGCGGTCACGTCCACGCCCGGCGCCGTGCTCGCAATCCTGACCGCCGACTGCCTGCCGGTGCTGTTCTGCGCCGACGACGGCCGTGAGGTCGCCGCCGCCCACGCGGGCTGGCGCGGGCTGGCCGGTGGCGTGCTGGAAGCCACCGTCGGCGCGATGCGGACGCCGCCTTCGCAGGTGATGGCGTGGCTGGGCCCGGCCGCCGGACCGGAGCACTACGAGATCGGCACCGAGGTGTACGAGGCCTTCGTATCGCAGGACGCCGCCGCGGCCCGTGCTTTCACCGCCACCCGGCCGGGCCATTGGCGGGTCGATCTGTACGCGCTGGCGCGGCAGCGACTGGCGGCGGCCGGCATCGCGCCCGACCGCATCCATGGCGGCGGCCTGTGCACGATCGCCGACCCGCAGCGGTTCTACTCGCACCGTCGCGACCAACGCGCCGGGCGCATGGCGTCGCTGGTCTGGATGCAGGCTTCCGTGCGCTGATTTTGCAGTGTCTTCCGTACACGCCGTCCATACACGCCGTCCTGCCCCTTCGCATGACAGCCTCGACGGCACCCGGATGCGGGCGACCCGGTCTGGCTTGAACCCGCGCCGAAGGACCGCATCTGGGGTGTATCGCGGCCCCGGGGGCCGCCCTCACGAGGAATCCCGTCATGCGGATGGACAAGCTCACATCGCGCTTCCAGCAGGCGCTGGCCGACGCACAGTCGCTGGCGGTCGGGCGCGACCACAACGTCATCGAACCGGCGCACCTGCTGGTCGCCCTGCTCGACCAGTCCGGCGGCAGTACCCGCCCGCTGCTGTCGCAGGCCGGCGTCAATGTGCCGGTGCTGCGCGAGCGGCTGGGCGAGGCGCTCGACCGGCTGCCGACCGTGTCCGGCCAGGCCGGCAGTGTCAGCGTCGGCAACGACCTGTCGCGGCTGCTCAACCTGACCGACAAGTACGCCCAGCAGCGCGGCGATGCGTTCATCGCCACCGAGCTGTTCGTGCTCGCGGCGCTGGAGGACGGCGGCGAGGCGGGCCGCGCCCTGAAGGCCGCCGGTGGCGACAAGTCCCGCATCGAAGCGGCGATCGAGAAAGTCCGTGGAGGCGAGACCGTGCAATCCGAAAATGCCGAAGACCAGCGTCAGGCGCTGGAGAAATACACGATCGACCTGACCGCGCGTTCGGAGTCCGGCAAGCTCGACCCGGTGATCGGCCGCGACGAGGAAATCCGCCGCACCATCCAGGTGCTGCAGCGCCGGACCAAGAACAACCCGGTGCTGATCGGTGAGCCCGGCGTGGGCAAGACCGCGATCGTCGAAGGGCTGGCCCAGCGCATCATCAACAACGAGGTGCCCGAGGGCCTGCGCGGCAAGCGCGTGCTCAGTTTGGACATGGGCGCACTGATCGCCGGGGCGAAGTTCCGCGGCGAGTTCGAGGAGCGACTGAAGGGCGTGCTCAACGACCTGGCCAAGAACGAAGGCCAGGTGATCCTGTTCATCGACGAGCTGCACACGGTGGTCGGCGCCGGCAAGGCGGAAGGCTCGATGGACGCCGGCAACATGCTCAAGCCGGCGCTGGCGCGTGGTGAGCTGCATTGCATCGGCGCCACCACGCTCGACGAGTACCGCCAGTACATCGAGAAGGACGCCGCGCTGGAGCGCCGGTTCCAGAAGGTGCTGGTCGGCGAGCCGAGCGTGGAGGACACCATCGCGATCCTGCGCGGGCTGAAGGAGAAGTACGCGGTGCACCACGGCGTGGAGATCACCGACCCGGCGATCGTCGCCGCCGCCACGCTGTCGCACCGCTACATCGCCGACCGCCAGCTGCCCGACAAGGCGATCGACCTGATGGACGAGGCCGCCAGCCGCATCCGCATGGAGATCGATTCCAAGCCCGAGGAACTGGACCGCAAGGAGCGCCGGCTGATCCAGCTGAAGATCCAGCGCGAGGCGTTGAAGAAGGAAAAGGACGACGCGAGCAAGCAGCGCCTGGCCGACCTGCAGGCGGAAATCGACACCCTGGAGCGCGAGTTCAACGACCTGGAAGAGGTCTGGAAGGCCGAGAAGGCGATGTTGCAGGGCGCGACGAGGATCAAGGAGCAGATCGAGGCCGCCAAGCTGGAACTGGAGGCCGCCCAGCGCAAGCAGGACTTCGCGAAGATGAGCGAGATCCAGTACGGCCGCCTGCCTGAGCTGGAGAAGCAGGCCCAGGCCGCGCACGAGGCCGAGACCCGCGGTTTCACCCTGCTGCAGGACAAGGTGACCGACGAGGAAATCGCCGAGGTCGTCAGTCGCTGGACCGGCATCCCGGTGGCGAAAATGCTCGAAGGCGAGCGCGAGAAGCTGCTGCAGATGGAGCAGCACCTGCACGCGCGCGTGATCGGCCAGCAGGAGGCGATCCAGGTCGTGTCCGACTCGGTGCGGCGTTCGCGCGCCGGGCTGTCCGATCCGAACCGGCCGTCCGGCTCGTTCCTGTTCCTCGGCCCCACCGGCGTGGGCAAGACCGAGCTGTGCAAGGCGCTGGCGAATTTCCTGTTCGATTCGGACGACGCGATGATCCGCATCGACATGAGCGAGTTCATGGAGAAGCACGCGGTCAGCCGGCTGGTCGGTGCGCCGCCGGGCTATGTCGGCTACGAGGAAGGCGGTTACCTCACCGAGGCGGTGCGCCGCCGGCCGTACAGCGTGATCCTGCTCGACGAGGTCGAGAAGGCGCACCCGGACGTGTTCAACATCCTGCTGCAGGTGCTCGACGACGGTCGCCTGACCGACGGCCAGGGCCGCACGGTCGACTTCCGCAACACCGTGATTGTGATGACCAGCAACCTGGGCAGCCAGATGATCCAGGAGATGGACGCTGACGACAGCCCGGAGGGCTACACCCAGATGAAGGCGGCGGTGATGGGCGTGGTGCAGAGCCACTTCCGTCCGGAATTCATCAACCGGCTCGACGACATCGTGGTGTTCCACTCGCTGGACAAGCAGCAGATCCGCGAGATCGCCCGGATCCAGCTGCACGGTCTGGACAAGCGCCTGGCCGAGCGTGGTTTGACGCTGGAATTGTCCGACGGTGCGTTGTCGCTGTTGGCCGATGTCGGCTTCGACCCGGTGTATGGCGCGCGGCCGCTGAAGCGGGCAATCCAGCAGCAGCTGGAGAATCCGCTGGCGACGAAGATCCTGTCAGGCGAATTCGCCAGCGGCGAAACGATCCATGTCGATGCCGAAGGCGGCGCACTGGTCTTCCGGAAGGGGTGAGCGCAGGCGGCTTGCGCGGCAGTGCCGCGCGCTTGGGCGAACGCCCGGTGCAGCGCGCCGGGCCGGGTTGGACTGGATCAAGCGGCTTGCGCGGCACTGCCGCGCGCTTGGGCGAACGCCCGGCGTGCTGCGTCGGGCCGGGCCGGACTGAATCAGGCGGCTTGCGCGGCTTTGCCGCGCGGCTGGGCGAACGCCCGGTGCGCGGTGTCGGCTGGGCCGGAGTTAAAAGCGGGCCCTGTCGAACCGTGAAGCATCGGGCAGTTGAATGGCGACACAGCAAAACAGCAGCTTCGATGATTTGCACGCTGCGGGTGCCGGGCCGCGGGGGCGATTGCTCACCCCTCGGTCAGGGCGTCCTGCCCTGACTCGGGGCCGCAAACCATCCATGGTTTGATTTACGCAATACCCCCGCACCCCGACACCCGCGGACAGTTGAGCTGGCTTCGGCGAGCAGGACTTCGGAGATTTTTCCGGCGTGTGCCGAGTTGGGAGATTCGATCAGGCACCCCTTCTCCCGCGGTGGCGCCCGAAGGGTATGCGGAGCTGAGAAGGTGCCGAAGGGCGGACGCCCCGAAGGAAGCACCCTTGGGGTGTGAGGGTGGTTGCAACGGTAAATGTGATTGGTGGGCTTCGCTTCTTGCGTTCTTCTTCTACAGAACGTTGTCAATTACTTGCCGATGCGGCGTCCTGCCGGGGTGTTGCGTAGAGCGGACATGGATGTCCGCGGCGGCGAGTCGGGCATGGATGCCCGATCGAGCCGAGGAGCAATCCCCCGGCAGGGCGTCGCTGCTGCCGAAGCCCTTGGCCCCCAACTGCGCACTTTCGAGAACGCATGAAAAAGCCTCCCCACCAATAAGGCGGGGAGGCTTTGTGTCACACAGGCACCGCGGCGGCGCTTACCAGCGGTAGCCGATCTTCGCGTACATGTACGCACCGTTGAAACCGAACGGCGAGGCCGAGTTGTACGGGAACTGGCCGTTGGTCGAGTTGCCGAAGATGTTCTCGTCCGGGTACTCGTTGAGCACGTTGTCGCCACCCAGGGTGAAGCTCCAGCGGTCGAGGTGGTAGGTCGCAGCCAGGTCGACCAGCCACTTGGCGCCGTAGGTCTGGTCGTTGGCCGAAGCGTTGGGCGTGGTCTGGAAGCTGCCGTAGCGGGTGGTGCCGGCAAGGAACGTCCAGTCCTGCACCTTCCAGGTACCGCTGAGGACGAACTTGTCGCGCGGGAAGCCCTTCTCGATCCGGCCCCGCTCGGCGCGGTCGAGGCGCTCCAGGTTCAGGCCGCCGGTCTCCAGCTCGGGCGGGTTCGCCGCGACCCGGGTGATCTCGGTCTTGGAATAGTTGTAGCCGCCGGTCAGGTTGAAGCTGCCGTTGGCCAGATCCCAGCGGTAGCTGCCGACGATGTCGATGCCGCGCGTGCGGGTGTCGATCGCGTTGGTGAAGTAGCGGCCGCCGGTGACGCCGAAGATGCCGCGCGCCTCCAGGAACCGGCGCACCGCATCACCGGTGAGGTTGGACGACAGCACGATGCGGTCATCCACGTCGACCTGGTAGGCGTCGGCGGTGATGTACAGGCGGTCGACCGGCTGCAGCACCAGGCCGAGGCTGTAGGAAGTCGCCTCCTCCGGCTGCAGCGGTTCCGCGCCGAGGGCGCGCGCGATCTCGCCGGCGGCCGGGAAGGTGCGGATCTCGAACGGGTCGGTGATGCCGGCAATGAAGGTGGTGCTGGTGGTCTGGAAGTTCTGCTGCGACAGCGACGGTGCGCGGAAGCCGGTGGAGATCGTGCCACGCAGGGCTACCGCATCGGTGAACTCGTAGCGGCCGGACAGCTTGCCCGAGGTCTGGTTGCCGAAATCGCTGTAGTCCTCGAATCGGATGGCGGCGCCGCCGGAGAAGCGCTCGGTGAAGCTGGCCTCCAGGTCGGCGTACAGCGCGTAGCTGTCACGCGAGTAATGGCCGGCATCGCTGGCGCGGAAACCCGGGAAGCCCTGCGCGCCCGACGCGATCGGGGGCGGCAACGGGCCCTGGCGCCAGGAGTCGGGCTCACCCGGCGACTGGTTCCACTTTTCCTCGCGGTATTCGCCACCGAATGCGAGGTTGACCGGGTACGCCAGCCCCCAGTCGAACTGCCGGCTGAGATCGAAGTTGACGATGTTCTGGGTGACCTCCAGCGCGCCGTCGTAGAACGAGGTCGGCGAGCTCGGCCCGAGGCTCGCGTTGAGCGTGTTGCGGGTATGGAAGTCCAGGTGGTTGTAGCCGTAGTTGTAGCTCAGGTCCCACTTCCAGTCGCCGGCGTCGCCGCGCAGGCCGGCCACCAGCGAGCGGTCATCGGCGATGTTGTTGATGCGCGGCAGGAAGCCGTCCGGGTAGATCGACGGAATGTTCTGGTTGGGGTTGCGCGGCGCGCGGAAGAACGCGAACGAGGTGATGTCGCGCTCGCTCGCCATACCGAATGCGTACAGCTCCATCGTGTCCGACAGCGGCACCACGGTATTCAGCGACAGCGCCCAGCTTTCGACCTCGGGATCGCCGTAGACGAAGGCCTTCTGGCCCAGCGCGGGCTGGGTCGGACTCGGCGTGCCGGCAAACGGGCGGGCGCGGTTGGTCGAATCCTGGTCGCCGACCTGCGCGGCGATATGCAGGAAGCCGCCGGTATCGCCGAGCGCGATGCCGGTATCGCCCGCGAGCTGCCACTGCTTGCCGTCGCCGGCGGAGTACTGGCCGTAGGTGGCATCGATGCTGCCGCCGCTGCCGGCACCTTTGAGCACGATGTTGACCACGCCGGCGATCGCGTCCGAACCGTACTGCGCGGAGGCGCCGTCACGCAGCACTTCGACGCGTTCGATCGCCGAAACCGGAATCGCATTGAGGTCGACCGGCGAGGAGCCGCGGCCCTGGCTGCCGTTGACGTTCAACAGCGCGGTGGTGTGGCGGCGCTTGCCGTTGACCAGCACCAGCACCTGGTCGGGAGCGAGGCCGCGCAGCTGCGCTGGACGGATCGCGCTGGTGCCGTCGGTCAGTGCGGGGCGTGGGAAGTTCAGCGAGGGCAGGGCACGCGACAGCGCGGTGGCCAGCTCGGTGGTGCCGGTCGACTGCAGGACCTCGGGCGTGATGATGTCGATCGGTGAGGTCGACTCGGCGACCGTGCGGTCGCTGACCCTGGTGCCGGTGACGATGACCTGGTCCAGCGTGGTGGCATCACTTTTTGGCGTCGGCGCGGTCTGTGCGAAGGCGACCGGTGCAGCGAGTGCGAGAGCTATGGCCAGGTGCAGGCGGCTTGGCGTCATTGTGGTTCCCCGGAGTGGCCGCGTATACGGCGTGACATCCGATTAACGCAAAAATAGCGCGGTCGTCAAATAGACCTTGGTGGAATGGTCGGACGACATAGCTGGAATGAAGTGCGGCGATCGCATGCTGTCGCGTAGTCGACGACGAGCGTGTTTGCAGTCGGGCAGAGACGGTCGGCCGGCAATTTTTCAGGACGCTTCTCGCCTGCGACACGAGTGCGCCTGCCGGGTATCCCGGCCAGTCGCTCCACGAAATTCGCTTGGTGTCCGGGACACCCGGCAGGCGCTTCCGGATGCGGCAGTGGCTGGCAGGGAAAGCCGAAAGACAGCCCCCTGGCGTCAGCCGGGGCTGAGCCGTGGCAAATGGTGGTCGCCGCGGTAAGACGGCGTGGCGATCACCATCTCGGCCAGGCTGTGGGCGAGTTCGCGCTCGGCCATCACCACCCCGTCGGCGCCGTGCTCCAGCAGGTGCTGGACCTCGGCATCGGTGTGCGCGCGGGCCAGCAGGGTCAGCGACGGGTTGATCGCGCGCAGCTTGGCCAGCGCCTCGCCGGCTTCCAGTGGCTGCGGGATCGCCAGGATCGCAATGGTGGCTTTTTCCGGGTGCGCCTCGACCAGTACCCGGTCGGCGGCGGCACTGCCGCGGATCGCGGGGATGCCCGCGGCGTGCGCGCGGTCGACGTGATGGCCGCTGTCGTCGATGACCACCACCGGCACGTCGTGGCTGCGCAGCAGGTTGACCAGTTCGGCGCCGACGCGGCCGTAGCCGATCACGATGGCGTGGTTGCTCACGTCCAGCGACGGCCCCGGCAGCGGACCCAGGTCGGCCTGCTCCTCGGCCAGCCGTGCGTGCCGCGCCTGCCACTTGTCGACCAGCACGAAGATCAGCGGGTTGAGCATGATCGTGATCAGCGCGCCGGCCAGGACCAGGTCCTGCGCCTCCTTGTTCATGATCTGCAGCGTCACGCCGAGGCCGGCGATGATGAACGCGAACTCGCCGATCTGCGCCAGGCTGGCGGAAATGGTGATGGCGGTGATGTTCGGGTAGCCGAACGCGCGCACGATTACATACGCGGCCGCGGACTTGCCGAACAGGATGATCAGCACGGTCGCCAGCACGTGCAGGGGGTGCTCGACCAGGATCCGCGGGTCGAACAACATGCCGACCGAGACGAAGAACAGCACCGCGAACGCATCGCGCAACGGCAGCGAGTCGCTGGCGGCCTTGTGGCTGAGTTCGGACTCGTTGAGCAGCAGGCCGGCGAAGAACGCGCCCAGTGCGAACGACACCCCGAACAGTTCGGCCGAGCCGTAGGCCACGCCCAGCGCGATCGACAGCACCGCCAGGGTGAACAGCTCGCGCGAGCCGCTGCCGGCGGTGCGCTCCAGCACCCACGGGATCACCCGCCGACCGACCACCAGCATCACCGCGACGAAGGCCGCCACCTGCACCATCGTCAGCGCGATGGCGACCACGATCGACCCGAATGTATGCACCTCGCCGCCGGCGACCGGATGCATGATCGAGCCCAGCACCGGCATCAGCACCAGCGCGACCACGCAGGCCAGGTCCTCGACGATCAGCCAGCCGACCGCGATCTTGCCGCGCTTGGTGTCGAGCAGCCGGCGATCCTCCATTGCCCGCAGCAGCACCACGGTGCTGGCGGTGGCCAGCGAAAACCCGAACACCAGGCCGTGCAGGGTCGACCAGCCCATCAGCGAGGCCAGCCCCCAGCCCAGCAGGGTGGCGACGGTGATCTGCACCATCGCGCCGGGAATCGCGATCCACTTGACCGCCATCAGATCCTTGATCGAGAAATGCAGGCCGACGCCGAACATCAGCAGCATCACGCCGATCTCGGCCAGTTGGCTGGCCAGGTCCTGGTCGCCGACGAAGCCGGGCGTGTACGGGCCGGCGACGATGCCCGCCACCAGGTAACCCACCAGCGGCGAGAGCCGCAACCGATTGGCCAGCGCGCCGAACAGGAAGGCCAGCAGCAGCCCCACGGCGATGATGCTGATCAGGTCGGTTTCGTGGGGCATCGGGGATCCGGTCGGCTTAGCCGCCCAATCATGTGGGTCGGCGCCGGCCGGTACAAGCAAAAAAGCCGGTGCTTCCGGCCGCACCCGTACAATGACGGCATGATCGCCTTCAAAGATTTCGCCCTTCGTCGCGGCGAACGCCTGCTGCTGTCCAAAGTCGACCTGGTCCTTCAGGCCGGTTGGCGAGTGGGCGTGATCGGCCGCAACGGCACCGGCAAATCCTCGCTGTTCGCCGCCATGCAGGGCCAGCTGGAAGCCGACCAGGGCGACTTGGGCATCCCCAGCCGGGTGCGCATCGCCGCCGTCGCCCAGGAAACCCCGTCGCTGCCGGACCCTGCGCTGGACTTCGTGCTGTCAGGCGATGCCGCCGTGCACGCGGCGATCCAGGCCGAGGCCAATGCGTTTGCGAACGAGGACTGGGAAGGCGTCGCCGCGGCCCATCACCGGCTGGAGGAGCTCAACGGTTACGACGCCAGTGCGCGCGCAGGCAAGTTGCTTCACGGGCTCGGGTTTTCCGCCGACACCCACGGGCGCGCGGTCAGCACGTTTTCCGGTGGCTGGCGCGTACGCCTCAACCTCGCCCGCGCCCTGATGACCCCGTCCGACCTGCTGCTGCTCGACGAGCCGACCAACCACCTGGATCTGGATGCCGTGCTGTGGCTGGAGCAATGGCTGCTGAAGTACCCCGGCACCCTGTTGCTGATCAGCCACGACCGCGAGTTCCTCGACGAGGTCACCACCCACACGCTGCATCTGAACGATGGCAAGGCCAAGCTTTACAGCGGCAACTACACGGCCTTCGAGCGCCAGCGCGCCGAGCACCTGCGGCTGCAGCAGATCACCCACGAGAAGGCGCAGGCCGAGCGTGCCCACCTGCAGAGCTTCATCGACCGTTTCAGCGCCAGCGCGGCGAAGGCCAAACAGGCGCAGTCGCGGGTCAAGCGGCTGGCGAAGATGGCCGGCACCGAGGCGGTGCGCATCGAGCGCGCGTTGCGGATCGAGTTCCCCGCCCCGGCCAAGTTGCCGCATGCCCTGCTGCGGCTGGCGCATGCGGATTGTGGCTATGTCGTTGCTGATGCTGTCCCCCAAGGGGACTTGCTGCGCGGCGGAGGAGCGGCATCAGCTGCGAACCAGAATCATCCGCCGGCGTCGGATCCGGTGCCCGCTGAAGCCGCTCCTGCGAAAATGGGAGCCTCGACCGGCCCTGCGCAGCGCGCAGGGCATTCGGGCGTGCGCGAGCCGGTGGCTCGCGAGCAGCACGCCCTCATCCTCCACGACGTCGGTTTCATCCTCGAGGCCGGCGACCGCGTGGCGTTGCTGGGCCCGAACGGTGCGGGCAAGTCGACCCTCGTGAAGAGCCTGGTCGGCGATCTGCCCCTGCTGGCCGGTGAGCGCAGCGGCCATCCCGACCTGCGGATCGGCTATTTCGCCCAGCACACCGTGGAGTCCCTGCGTGCCGGCACCAGCGCGATCGACCACCTGGCCGACATCGCGCCCGGCGTGGCGACCCAGCAGCTGCGCGATTTCCTCGGCAAGTGGAATTTCCCCGGCGACCGCGCGTTCGAGTCGGTCGATGTGTTCTCCGGCGGCGAACGCGCGCGCCTGGCGCTGGCGCTGATCGCGTGGCGGCAGCCGAACGTGCTGCTGCTCGATGAACCCACCAACCACCTGGACCTGGACATGCGCGAGGCATTGGCCGAGGCGCTGGACGGGTTCGAAGGCGCGATCGTGCTGGTCTCGCACGACCGGCATCTGATCGGCCTGGTCTGCGACACCTTCTGGCGGGTCGCCGATGGCGTCGCGCAGCCGTTTGACGGTGACCTGGACGAGTACGCGAGCTGGTTGCGCTCACGCGACAGTTCCAATGACGGCAAGGGCAGCGTCAAGCCCGCAGCGGTCGCCGAACCGCCCGCGAAGCCGCGCAAGGGCAAGGCCAACCCGTACAAGCTAGCCAGGGCCGAAGAGCGCGTGACGGCGCTGGAAGCACAACTGCTCGCACTGGACGCTGAACTCGCCGACCCGGCGACCTACGCCGATGGCGGCGCCCGCGGCGTGGAGCTGGCTCGCCAGCAAGCCGAATTGCGTGCCGAGCTGGATCAGGCCGAGGCCGAACTGCTGGCCCTGTACGAAGCCGACGCCGCCTGAGTCCAGAGGGGCGTGTCTGCCGTTCGCACTCCGTTGTCCTGCCTCGGCCAAAGCGATTGCAGGAGCGGCTTCAGCCGCGACCTGTCCATCGCCAACATACGTAGGTTCGCGGCTGAAGCCGCTCCTGCAGCCGAGGGAAGTTCCCGCACGACACGTAGCCACGCCCCCCGGCAGGAGCGACGTCAGTCGCGAACGCGCAGGAAATCGTGCACCCGGCTGACCGATCCGCGTCCATCCATGCCGGAGGACAGATCGGTTTGTGGGTGGACTGGCCGCCCCGCCCGCGTCGACTGCCGTGTTCCTGCCGGGTCGCGACTGACGTCGCTCCTACCACTGGGTGGTTGCCTCGGGGTCGTGCCGCGCGCCGCTGGCTCGTACCACGCGTTCGTGCGCCGCGCGGCGGCGATCGCCATCAATCACGCAGAAAATACTCCACCGTGGTCACCACGCGCACGCGCTTGATCTGCGGGCTGCTCTGGTCGCGGTTGCTGATGCTGACCACACCCTGGTTGGCGCTGCGGATGCCGCCCAGGCGGGAGTCGGAATCCTTGGCGAACTGGACCGCGGAGTCGCGTGCGGCGGCCGTGGCTTCGGCGATCAGGCCGGGCTTGATGTCATTCAGCGTGGTGTAGTCGAACTCGGGCGAGCTGCCTTCCCCGATCATCACCCCGCGGCTGACCAGCTCGCCGGTGCGACGCAGAGCCTCCAGCGCCGCCGGCACGTTGCCCGTGCGCAGGCTCACGGTGGTCGAGTAGCGGTAGCGCTCGGGCGGCCGGTTGTCGCCATACGCCCAGGCCCAGCGGTCTTCCAGTCCGGGCGGGGCGACCACGATGTCCCCGGGCTGGAAGCCGGCCTCGGTGAAGAACTCGCGGATGATCGCGGTATTGGCATCGAGCCGGCGCTGCACATCGGCCAGGTCGTTGCCGCCGACGCTGTGCGGCAAGGGCCAGACCACCAGGTCGGCATCGACGATCTTCTCCGCCGAGCCCTTGACGGTGACGTAGCGGTCGGCGGTCTTGAGCCGGGCCATGCCCTGGGCGGCGAACCAGCCGGCACCGGCAACGCCGATCGCGAGCAGCGCGGCGGCGACAATCAGGATGACGGGTCGGACGGTATGCAGGGGCATCGCGGTGATCCGGTGGGACGGGCTCACCAGCGTACCGGCAAAGTGCGGGAGCGGCATGGATCGACGAGCCCCACGCGGCCCCGGGGCCTTGATTTGGCCCGGGTCGTCCCCACCCTTCGCGCTGGCCGCGACACCGCCACCGACACACTCTCGAACCGGGTCGATCAGATGCGCATCTGGTCGCCTCTTCGATCAACCAGGATTTTCGTCTCCATGCCGATCTATGCCTTTGAATGCGCCGCCTGCGGGCACGAGTTCGACCGTCTGCAGAAGCTCTCCGATGCCGATCCGACCGATTGCCCGGCCTGCGCCCAGCCGCAGTTGAAGCGCCAGTTGACCGCCCCGCAGTTCCGCCTTGCCGGCACGGGCTGGTACGAGACCGATTTCAAGAAGGACGGCGAGAAGAAGCGCAACCTGGTCGGCGGTGATGGTGCGGGGAAGCCGTCGGAGTCCAAGAGTGACGCGGCGGCCGCATCGAAGCCGGCCGAAGCCAAATCAGAGCCGAAACCGGCTGCCTGAGCGGCGTCAGGAAGTGGCACTGCCCCTCCGCCCACGCCCTCTCTCCGGCTGCCGACGCTTAAAGCAACAGCAACAACGTTCCGCCACGATTGGTCTTGCAGGGCGCTTTCAAGTGAATACCGAAGACGAAGCCACTCACACGCCGACGCGGCGTCTGATGTGGGGGTTGCGGACAGCAGGCCATGGATGGCCTGCGGCGTTGAGTCAGGGCAGGACGCCCTGACCGAACCGGGGAGCAACCCCCACACCGGGCGGCGCCCATCCGAAGACCACAAGCTCCCCTTGCATTCAAACAAGCGCACACCCGCAGCCCCGCTAAACTACCCGGCTAGCCGGCCTGGACCGGCTGTCATCGCACCCCGGAGCCCTCATGCGTACCCACTTCTGCGGCCTGATCGACGAATCGATGATCGGCCAGAGCGTCACCCTGTGCGGCTGGGCCGACGTCGCCCGCGACCTCGGCGGCCTGTGCTTCATCGACCTGCGTGACCACGAGGGCATCGTCCAGGTGGTCGCCGAGCCCGACAGCGCCGCCGAAGGCAATGCCGCGGTCATCGCCACCGCCGCCCAGGTCGGCTACGAGGACTGCCTGCGGATCACCGGCACGGTGCGCAAGCGCCAGGCGGTCAACAACAGGGTCCCGACCGGCCAGGTCGAAGTGGTGGCCACGCACATCGAGGTGCTGAACAAGGCCGAGCCGCTGCCGTTCCACGCCCACGAGAACCCGGGCGAGGACATCCGTCTGAAGTACCGCTATCTGGACCTGCGCACGCCGGAGATGCAGCGCAAGATGCGCACCCGGACGAAGTTGGTACAGGCGCTGCGGCGCTGGCTGGACGCGCGCGGGTTCCAGGACATCGAGACCCCGATCCTGACCAAGGCCACGCCGGAGGGTGCGCGCGACTTCCTGGTGCCGGCGCGGATGCACCCGGGCGAGTTCTACGCGTTGCCGCAGAGTCCGCAGCTGTTCAAGCAGATCCTGATGGTGGCCGGCTTCGACCGCTACTACCAGATCGCCCGCTGCTTCCGTGACGAGGCGCTGCGCGCCGACCGCCAGCTCGAATTCACCCAGCTCGACATGGAGTTCGCCTGGGTCGAGGAGTCCGACGTGCAGGACACCGCCGAGGCGATGATCCGCGACGCATTCCGCGACGTGATGCAGGTCGAACTGGCCCAGCCGTTCCCGCGCATCACCTGGGCGGAGGCGATGCGCCGCTTCGGTTCCGACAAGCCGGACCTGCGCATCGAGATGGAGTTCACCGACATCGCCGAGCTGGTCAAGGGCTGCGAATTCAAGGTGTTCACCGACTGGGCCAACGCCGAGGACGGCCGCGTGATCGCGCTGCGCGCACCCGGAGCGGCGAGCCTGTCGCGCAAGCAGATCGACGACATCGGCGCGCACGCCGCCAAGTACGGCGCGAAGGGTCTGGCGTGGATGAAGATCGAGGACCCCGCGCAGGGCCGCGAGGGCGTCAACTCGCCGATCGCGAAGTTCCTCGATGACGCGACCCTCGCCGCGATCCTGCAGGCGACCGGCGCGCAGGGAGGCGATCTGGTCCTGTTCGGCGCGGCCGCCTACAACACCGCCTCGGAATTCATGGGCGCGGTGCGGCTCAAGCTGGGCAAGGATCTGGGACTGGTGCGCGAGGGCTGGGCACCGTTGTGGGTGACGGACTTCCCGATGTTCGAGTGGGACGACGAAGCGCAGCGCTACGTGGCCCTGCATCACCCGTTCACCGCGCCGGCGGTGGATGACGTCGCCGAACTGCAGGCGAATGCGAAGACCGCGGTCTCGCGCGGCTACGACATGGTGCTCAACGGCAACGAGATCGGCGGCGGTTCGATCCGCATCCACCGCCCGGCGATGCAGTCGGCGGTGTTCGAACTGCTGGGCATCGATGCCGGGGAGGCGCAGGCCAAGTTCGGCTTCCTGCTCGACGCGCTCAGATACGGCGCACCGCCGCACGGCGGCATCGCGTTCGGCATCGACCGCATCGCCGCACTGATGGCCGGCACCGAGTCGATCCGCGACGTGATCGCGTTCCCGAAGACCACCGGCGCGCAGTGCCCGATGACCGGCGCGCCGTCGCCGATTCCCGACGCGCAGTTGGCCGAGGTGCACGTGTCGGTCCGGCCGAAGCCGGCCAAGGTCGACGAGCCCGCGGCGGAATAAGTGGCGCCGGACCCCGTCATCCGCCGCGCCACGCCGGCCGATGCCGGGGTGCTGTCGCAACTGGCCAGGCGAACCTTCGTCGAAACCTTCGGGCACCTGTACCCGGACGCGGACCTGCAGGCGTTTCTGGCCGAGAGCTACGCGGTCGAACGCCAGCGGACGATCCTGGCCCATCCCGATTACGCGGTCTGGCTGCTCGAGCGCGACGGCGTGGCGATCGGCCACGCCGCGGCCGGCCCGTGCGGTCTGCCGCATCCGCAGGTGGGCAGCACGGACGGAGAGCTCAAACGCCTGTACCTGCTGCAGCACGCGCAGAACGGCGGCTGGGGCGGGAAGCTGTTCCAGACCGCGCTGGACTGGTTGCAGCGCGATGGCCCGCGCACGCTGTGGATCGGCGTGTGGTCGCGGAACTTCGGCGCGCAACGTTTCTACGCGCGGCACGGTTTCGAGCACGTCGGCGATTACGGGTTTCCGGTCGGCCGCGTGCGCGACCACGAGTTCATCCTGCGCCGACGCGCGGACTGGACCGGCTGAAGCCGGCAACGCCGGATCGGCATGCAGGTTCGGCCTGACGGGTGGCCTGCCAGCGCGATGAGCCGGACATCGCGGATACCGGGATCAGGGCAGAATGCGGGCTCTGCCGTTGCGAGGAATCCGCCATGAAATCCCCGATCGCCATGACCTGGGCTTTTGCGCTGTCGCTGGCCCTGGCCGGCTGCGCCACCACACCGCTTGTCGGCAGCGGTCCGGGGCAACTGGCGGACGAGGGAACGGTGCAGGTGGCCTGGCGGGATCCGGCCGGGTTCCGTGAAATCACCTACGGGCAGGACCGGGTCGAGACCCTGCGTGGGGGCTGGGTGCGACAACTGGCGCAGTACCTGCGCAGCCAGGCCGAGCGCCGGTTGCCGCCTGGCGAACGGTTGCAGGTCACGTTCATCGACATCGACCGGGCCGGCGAGTACGAACCCTGGCTCGGCCCGCGGTACGACGATGTGCGGATCATGCGCGACATCTACCCGCCGCGGATCCGGCTGGAGTTCCGCCGCCTGGATGCGGGCGGGCAGGTGCTGGCCGGGGGCGAGCGGCACCTGGTCGGCAGCGACTACCTGTCGCGCTCGACCCTGACCCGCAGCGACGATCCGCTGCGGTACGAGAAGCAGCTGCTCGATGACTGGCTGCGCCGGGAGTTCAAGACGCCGTGAGGCCCGCTGCGGATGCCGCGCCGGAGGGCCCCGCGACCACGCAGCCTGCCTCGACGACGGGCGCCGGCCGACGGGTGGTGGTCCTGCACGGACTGTGGATGCCGCGGGTGTCGATGCGCTGGCACGCCCGGCAGTTGCGCCGGGCCGGCTTCCACCCCGTCGTGTTCGGTTACGCGGGCGTCGCCGGAGGGCCCGAGGCGGCGATGTCGGGGCTGCGGGCCCTGCTGCGCGAGCCGGCCGACATCCTCGCCCACAGCCTGGGCGGATTGATCGCGGTGCGGACGCTGGAGCAGGACCCCGGATTGCCGGTCCAGCGGGTGGTCTGCCTCGGCTCGCCGCTGTGCGGCAGCGCGGCCGCCCGCGGGATGGCCCGGTTCGGCCTGGGCAGCATCTCGCTGGGGCGCGCCGCCAGCCTGCTGCGCGAAGGGTGTGAGCCGTGGCGCGGCCCGGCGCAACTGGGCGTGGTGGCCGGCAATCTCGGCCTCGGGCTGGGGCGGGTGTTCGGCCATTTCCAGGGCGGCAACGACGGCACCGTTGCGGTCGATGAAACCCGGCTGCCGGGCGAGTCCGACCACATCGTGTTGCCGACCAGCCACAGCGGCATGCTGCTGTCGCCGGACGTGTCCGCCCAGGCGATCCATTTCCTCGCCCACGGCCACTTTGCGCACCGGCGCTGAATCCTTGCCGGGCGGGCCCTGCAGCGGGCATCGGCGCGGGCTGGCGGGTGGCGGCGTTTCCGCCGGACACCGCCGGTTCGAGTAAAGTAGCCGGCTGTCACAGCTCACTTATTGGACACTCTCATGGGTAGGGGACCGTCGATCGAGGGTCGCAAGAACGCCTCGGACGCCAAGCGCGGCAAGATCTTCACCAAGCTCATCCGCGAGATCTCCGTCGCGGCCCGGGCCGGCGGTGGCGACCCCACGAGCAACCCGCGCCTGCGCTCCGCGATCGAGAAGGCCTACAGCGCCAACATGACCAAGGACGTGGTCGAGCGCGCGGTCAAGAAGGCCACCGGCGAGCTGGAAGGCGTCAACTACGAGGAGATCCGCTACGAGGGCTATGCCCCCGGCGGCGTGGCGGTGATCGTCGACTGCCTGACCGACAACAAGGTCCGCACCGTCGCCGATGTGCGCCATGCGTTCGGCAAGTTCGGCGGCAACCTGGGCACCGACGGCTCGGTCGCGTTCATGTTCAACAAGGTCGGCGTGCTGACCTACGCGGCCAATGCCGACGAGGACGGCATCACCGAGGCCGCCATCGAGGCGGGCGCGGACGATGTCGTCGTGTATCCGGAGGATGGCGCGATCGAGGTCTTCACCAGCCAGGAGACGTTCGAGGCGGTCAAGGACGCGATGGTCGCGGCCGGCCACGCGCCGGGCCACGCCGAGGTCACCTACCGCGCCGACAACGACATTGCCGTCGAAGGCGAGGTGGCGCAGCAGGTGGTCAAGCTGCTGGACTGGCTGGAGGACCTGGACGACGTGCAGAACGTCTACTCCAACGCCGAGCTCGGCGAGGGTGCCTACGCCTGACGGCGTAAGCAGACCGGCAAGGTGGTTCCCAACGAGGCGATTCCGGACAAGATGGCTCCCGGCAAGGCGATCCCGGGCAAGGTGGTCCGGATCCTTGGAATCGACCCCGGTTCACAACGCACCGGCATCGGCGTGATCGATGTGGCCGCCGACGGGCGCTGCCGGTTCGTCCATTGCGAGGCGTTGAAGCTGCTCGACGCGCCCGACTTCCCTTCGCGGCTGGGTTTGCTGTGCGAGGGTCTGGAGCGGGTGCTGGACGCCTGGCAGCCGCACCAGGTCGCGATCGAGACCGTGTTCATGGACAAGTCGGCGATGTCGGCGCTGAAGCTCGGCCACGCGCGCGGCGCGGCGCTGGCGACGGTGGTGCGGCGCAAGCTGGTGATCAGCGAGTACGCTCCGCGCGTCATCAAGCAGTCGCTGGTCGGGCGCGGTGCGGCCGACAAGTTGCAGGTGCAGCACATGGTGCGGTTGTTGCTGAACCTGGCGGAGATGAAACTGCAGGCCGACGCCGCCGATGCACTGGCGGTCGCCCTGACCCACGCGCACATGAGCGCCACCGCGATCCGCACCGGATTGGCGGTGACGGATTTACGGAGACGCGGTACATGATCGGCAGACAGCCATGATTGGCAGGCTCAAGGGCATCGTCATCCACAAGCAGCCGCCGTGGCTGGTGGTGGACGTCAACGGCGTGGGTTACGAGCTGGAGGCGCCGATGAGCACCTTCTACGACCTGCCCGAACTCGGCCGCGAGGTGTCGTTGTTCACCCATTACGCGCAGAAGGAGGACAGCGTCTCGCTGTACGGTTTCCTGCGCGATTCCGAGCGGCGGCTGTTCCGCGAGGTGCAGAAGGTCAAGGGGATCGGCGCGAAGATTGCCTTGGCCGTGCTGTCGGGCGTCAGCGTCGACGAGTTCGCGCGCACCGTCCAGGCCAGCGACGTGGCCGCCTTGACCCGCATTCCCGGCATCGGCAAGAAGACCGCCGAACGGATGGTGGTGGAACTGCGCGACCGCGCCGGCGACATGGTCGGCGACGGCGTGGCGCTGTTCGCCCCCGAGGGCGTGCCGCGCGACCCGCAGAGCGAGGCGGTGATCGCGTTGCAGCAACTGGGCTACAAGCCGGCCGAGGCGGCCCGCATGGTCCGCGATGCCGCGCCGGCGGCCGACGACGATGCTGCCTCCATCATCCGCAAGGCGCTACAGTCCGCCCTTCGCTGACGTACGGCCGGGCATTCCCGGTTCCGATCCGAGTTTTTCAATGCCTTCATCCGTGCCCGAATCCCCGACCCACTCCTCCGCGCGCGACGGCCACGGCAAACCCGGCTTGGCCGCGCTGGTGGTGGGCGCGGTCGGCGTCGTGTTCGGCGACATCGGCACCAGCCCGCTGTATACGCTGAAGGAGGCCTTCAGTCCGCACTACGGCCTGGTGGCCAACCACGACACCGTGCTCGGCATCCTGTCGCTGGTGTTCTGGGCGCTGATGATGGTGGTCACGGTGAAGTACGTGTCGATCATCATCCGCGCCGACAACGACGGCGAGGGCGGCATCATGGCCTTGATGGCGCTGGCCCAGCGCACGCTGCCCAAGGGCGGCCGGTCGGTCTATGCGGTCGGCATCCTGGGGGTGTTCGGGGCGTCGCTGTTCTTTGGCGACAGCGTGATCACCCCGGCCATGACCGTGCTGTCGGCGATCGAGGGCCTGGAGGTCGGCGCGCCGCAGCTGCATGCGTGGGTGGTGCCGCTGACCATCGTGGTGCTGGTGGTGCTGTTTGCCAGCCAGCGTTTCGGCACCCACAAGGTGGGGCGGCTGTTCGGCCCGGTGATGGTGGTGTGGTTCGTCGCCCTGGCGGCGATCGGCCTGTCCAACATCGTCCAGGGCCCGGAAGTGCTGAAGGCACTGAGCCCCTGGTACGGCATGCGTTTCTTCATCGACCACGGCTGGGGCGGCATCTTCATCCTCGGCGCGGTGGTGCTGGCGGTGACCGGCGGCGAGGCGCTGTATGCCGACATGGGCCATTTCGGCGCCAAGCCCATCCGCCACGGCTGGTACTACTTCGTGCTGCCGGCGCTGATGCTCAATTACCTGGGGCAGGGCGCACTGGTGCTCGGCGATCCCAGCGCGGTGCGCAACCCGTTCTACCTGGCGGTGCCCGAATGGGGGCGCATGCCGATGATCGGGCTGGCCACCGCGGCGGCGGTGATCGCCTCGCAGGCGGTCATCACCGGGGCGTTCTCGGTGGCCCGCCAGGCCATCCAGCTGGGCTACATCCCGCGCATGGCGATCAAGCACACCTCGCGCGACACCATCGGCCAGATCTACATCCCATGGGTCAACTGGGCCCTGATGATCGCGGTGATCTCGCTGGTGCTGGCCTTCGGCAGCTCCACCGCGCTGGCGTCGGCCTACGGCGTGTCGGTGTCGGGCACGATGCTGATCGACACCCTGCTGCTGGCGCTGGTGGCCCGGGCGACCTGGCTGAAGGCGCGCAAGTGGGTGTTGCCGCTGTGCGTGGTGTTCCTGGTGATCGACATCGGCTTCCTGGTTGCCAACGGGGTCAAGTTCTTCGATGGCGCCTGGTTCCCGATCGTGCTCGGCCTGGCCGTATTCACCATGCTGCGCACCTGGCGCCGCGGCCGTGAGCTGCTGAATGCCGAGATCCGCAAGGAGGGCATCCAGCTCGACAGCTTCCTGCCCGGCCTGATGCTGGCGCCGCCGGTGCGGGTGCCGGGCACGGCGGTGTTCCTGACCGCGCAGCTTGGCCTGGTGCCGCACGCGCTGCTGCACAACCTCAAGCACAACAAGGTGCTGCACGAGCGCAATGTGTTCCTGACCGTGAAGACGCTGGAGGTGCCGCATGCGCCGGCGGACCAGCGTCTGAAGATCGATGCGATCGGCGATGACTTCTACCAGGTATCGATCCGGTTCGGCTTCATGGAGACCCCGGACGTACCGGTGGCGCTGATGCGCAGCTGCGACCAGGGCGGCATCTATTTCGATCCGATGGAAACCACCTACTTCGCCAGCCACGAAACCGTGGTGGCCAGCGCCCGCCGTGGGATGCCGGTGTGGCGGGACAAGCTGTTCGCCTTCATGCACCGCAATGCCGCACCGGCGACCAGCTTTTTCCGGATCCCCGGCAACCGGCTGGTGGAACTGGGCGCGCAGGTGGAGATCTAGGTCGGCCCGGTTCACGCCGCGTCGGATCACGCCCATCCGCCATGTCCGGGCTGCCGGCGTGCGGTGGCCCATGCGACCATAGCGCGATGAACGAGCGCATCATCGCGGCTGACGCGACCTTTGAAGACGACGCGGTGGAAGCGTCGATCCGGCCCAGGCGGCTGGACGAATACCTCGGCCAGGTACCGGTGCGCGAGCAGATGAAGATCTACATCGAGGCCGCCAAGGGCCGTGGCGAGGCGCTCGATCATGTGCTGATCTTCGGCCCGCCCGGGCTGGGCAAGACCACCCTGAGCCACGTCATCGCCAACGAGCTTGGGGTCGGCCTGCGCCAGACCTCCGGGCCGGTGATCGAGAAGGCCGGCGACCTGGCCGCGCTGCTGACCAACCTGCAGCCGTTTGATGTGCTGTTCGTCGACGAGATCCACCGCCTGTCGCCGGCGATCGAGGAAGTGCTGTATCCGGCGATGGAGGATTACCAGCTCGACATCATGATCGGCGAGGGTCCGGCCGCGCGCTCGATCAAGCTCGACCTGCCGCCGTTCACCCTGATTGGTGCGACCACCCGCGCGGGGTTGCTGACCGCGCCGCTGCGCGACCGGTTCGGCATCGTCCAGCGGCTGGAGTTCTACAGCGCCGAGGAGCTGACCCGGATCGTGCGCCGCTCGGCCAGCATCCTCGGCATCGCCTGCGCACCGGAAGGCGCGGCCGAGATCGCCCGGCGCTCGCGCGGCACCCCGCGTATCGCCAATCGCCTGCTGCGACGGGTGCGCGACTTCGCCCAGGTCCGCGCCGGCGGGGTCATCGACCTGGCTACCGCCAACGCGGCGATGGAGATGCTGAAGGTCGATCCGGAGGGTTTCGACGAGCTCGACCGCCGTCTGCTGCGCACCATCATCCAGTCCTTCGATGGCGGCCCGGTCGGGGTCGAGTCGCTGGCGGCCGCACTGAGCGAGGAACGCGGCACCCTGGAGGACGTGATCGAGCCCTACCTGATCCAGCAGGGCTACCTGATCCGCACCGCCCGCGGCCGGATGGCGTCGCCGAAAGCCTACCGGCACATCGGCCTGACGCCGCGCGGCACGACGGCCGAACTGCTCGATGCCGCGACGGGACCGGCCGGCGAAGACTGACCCGCGCCGCTCGCCCATCCTTGTCTCAGGAGCTTCCTGCTATGTCTTCGTTCAGCCTTCCGATCCGCATTTACTGGGAAGATACCGACGCTGGCGGGGTCGTCTACCACGCACAGTACGTCGCCTTCCTGGAGCGCGCACGCAGTGAGTGGATGCGCGAGCAGGGCTACGGGCAGGAACTGTTGCGGCGTGAGCACGGTCTGGTATTCGCCGTGCGGGCGATGCAGGTCGATTTCCTCAGGCCCGCGCGACTGGACGATGCGCTGGAGGTGGGTGTCGTCCTGCACGAGTGCCGCCGCGCCAGCGCGGTGTTCGTGCAGGAAGTCCGTTGCGGCGACGTGCTGCTGTTGACCGCGACGGTGCGCGTGGCGGCGTTGGATGCGGAAAATTTCCGGCCGCGTGCGATCCCGCAACCGTTGCTCGATGAACTCGTCGCGCTGCAGGCGACCACCAGCTGACCTCCCCGACACATTCCCGACTTTCAACCGACTTCCACGAACCATTCGCCCCGCACCACGGGCACCGGAGACCCTGGCATGACCCCATTGCTGAGCCTGATGCAGGCCGCCACCGTTGTTGAACCCCTGCCCGAGGACGTTGCTGCCAACGCCGTCCAGGGTCTGCCCGCCGCGGTGGCGGGCGATGGCGGTCTGGACCTGCTGCAACTGGTCCTGCATGCCTCGCTGCCGGTGCAGCTGGTGATGGTGCTGCTGCTGTTCGCGTCGATCGCCTCGTGGGTGATCATCTTCCGCAAGACCAAGGTGCTCAATCGCGCCGAACGCGAGGCGGAGACCTTCGAGGAGCGCTTCTGGTCCGGCACCGAACTGACCAAGCTGTACACCGGCGCGACCAGCCGCAACCGCGATACCGGCGGCATGGAGTCGATCTTCGAGGCCGGCTTCCGCGAGTATTCGCGCCAGCGCCGCGTCGCCGACGTGCGCATGCAGCTGGAAACCGCCCAGCGCGGCATGCGGGTCGCCACTGCGCGCGAGCTGGACGGCCTGGAGCGCAACCTGGAATTCCTCGCCAACGTCGGCTCGATCGCGCCGTATGTCGGCCTGTTCGGCACCGTGTGGGGAATCATGATTTCCTTCCAGGGCCTGGCGAATGTCACCGAGGCGACCATCGCCAGCGTCGCGCCGGGCATCTCCGAGGCGCTGATCGCCACCGCGATGGGCCTGTTCGCGGCGATCCCGGCGGTGTGGGCGTACAACCGGTTCGCGACCAAGGTCGAGCGCATCGCGGTGCGCTATGACGCCTTCTCCGAGGAGTTCTCCTCGATCCTCGAGCGCCAGGTTCCGCAGGAATGATCCGGCGCCGCGCGGCCGCTTGAGTGCCGTGCGATCCATCGGCCCCGTCGCCGAACCGGCCCGAATCGATCCCGCAACCTTCAATCCGGAAACACGCCATGTCCGCCTCCAACGGTCGTCGCCGCAAGCGCAAGCTCCAGGCCGAGATCAACGTCGTCCCCTACATCGACGTCATGCTGGTGCTGCTGATCATCTTCATGGTCACCGCACCGCTGATGAACCTGGGCGTCGACGTCGAGCTGCCCCGCTCCAACGCCAAGAGCATTTCCCAGAAGCAGGAGCCGGTGATCGTCTCCGTGGATGCCCAGGGCAACTACTTCCTGACCTTGCAGGGCGCGCCGCAGGAGGCGCTGGATGCCGGGCAGCTGTCGGCCAAGGTCGCCGCGTTCGTGCACAACAATCCGGATGTGCCGGTGTATGTGGCCGGTGACCGCACCGCCAACTACGAGGTCGTGCTGAATGCGATGGAGCTGCTGCAGGCCGCCAAGGTGCCGCGCGTGTCGCTGCTGACCAAGCCCGCGGAGACCGTGCGCAAGTGAGGGAAACCCGCGCCGATACCCAGCAGGCCATCCTGCTGGCGATTGCCCTGCATGTGGTGCTGTTTGCACTGATGTTCGCCGGCCTGTGGTGGACCCGGACGGCGGTGACCGTGTCGGCCGCCGGCGCGCCGGTGGAGGCCGAACTGGTCGACGCCAATGCGCTGTCGGCCTCGATGCGCAAGGTGCTCAGCGATCGCCCCGAGCCGGCGGCGCCGTTGCCGGAGCCGCAACCCGAGCCGGAGCCGGTCGAGGAGCCGGTGGCGCCACCCCCGCAGCCGTTGCCGGCACCGGTGCCCGAGGACGCGCCGACGCCGCCGCAGTCGAAACCGCAGGATTTCATCCCCAAACCCGACACCACCGAGCAGGCCGCAGTCGTGGCTACCCCGACGCCGACGCCATCGGACGAGCAGAAGCTGCAGGAGGAAAAACGCCGCCAGGCCCAGGTCGACCTGACCGAGCAGAAGCGTCAGGAGGAAGCGGAGCGCAAGCGCCGGCTCGCCCAGGAGGCGCAGGAAACCGCGGAACGTGAGCGCAAGCTGGCCGAAATCCAGCGCAAGCGCGCCGCCGCCGCGCGTGAAATCGAACTGGCGGAGCAGCGGCTCAAGCAGATCGCCGATGCGCGTGCCCTTGCCCAGGCCGGCCCCGCGTCGACTGCGGCTGGGGCGTCCAGCGCCAGCCCGCCGCCGGGAAACAACGGCACCGATACCGGGCTGGAAGCGCGTTACGCCGCCGCCCTGCAGGAAGCGATCCTGTCGAAATGGACCCGTCCCGAAACGGTGCCGGTGGGCGCGCGGTGCCGGCTGGTGATCAAGCAATTGCCGGGCGGCGAGGTGATGAGCGCGGAAGTTTCCTCCCCTTGCGCCTACGATGAACAGGGTCGACGCTCGATCGAGGCCGCCGTGCTCAAGGCGCAACCGCTGCCGTACGCCGGCTTTGAAAAGGTGTTCGTGCGCACCCTGACCCTGAATTTCGAGGCGCGCGACCGCTGACCGGTCCCGAGTCTCTACAATCCGCGTGTTCAGCTTTGAGAAAGCGTTCACACGGATGCTGTTACACCTTCAGCCTCTCCGCCAGGATCTACCAATGAACCGATTGACCCCGAGACTGGCCGCGTTGTTCGCGGTGCTGGCCTTCCTGATGATCGTCCCGCTCTCCGCGCTTGCCCAGCAACGCGGGCTGGAGCTGGACATCGTGGGCGGCAACGCATCGGCCCTGCCGATCGCGGTGGTGCCCATGCCGTACCAGGGCAATGGTGCCGCGCCGCAGACCGACATCGCCTCGGTCATCACCGCCGACCTCAACCGCTCCGGGCAGTTCCGCAGCCTGCGCGAATCCGACCTGATCGAGCGTCCCACCCGTGGCAGCGAGGTCAACTACCCGACCTGGCGTGCGCTCAACCAGGATTACCTGGTGGTGGGTCGGGTGACCGACGGCGGCAGCGGCAGTTACCGGGTCGAGTACGAACTGTTCGACGTTGCCACCCAGCAGCGCCTGCTGGGCTTTGCGATGACCGCGCGCAGCAACGCCATGCGCGATGTCGCCCACCAGATCGCCGACGCGATCTACGAGAAGATCCTCGGCGTGCCGGGCGCGTTCTATACCCGCATCGCCTACATCACCGCCAAGGGCGTCGGCTCCAGTGCCAGCTACGCGCTGATGGTGGCCGACTCGGACGGTTACAACCCGCAGACCGTGGTCAGCTCGCCCGAACCGCTGTTGTCACCGGCCTGGAGTCCGGACGGGAACAAGCTGGCGTACGTCAGTTTTGAAAGCGGCAATTCGGCGATCTACATCCAGAACATCAGCACCGGCAGCCGCGAGGTGGTATCCAAATTCCGCGGTATCAACGGCGCACCGGCGTTCTCGCCCGATGGCAGCAAGCTGGCCCTGACCCTGTCGCGCAGCGGCAACCCGGAAATCTACGTGATGGATCTGGGCAGCCGGGCATTGACCCAGCTCACCAACCATTTCGGCATCGATACCGAGCCGGAATGGAGTGCGGATGGGAGTTCGATCTATTTCACTTCCGACCGCGGCGGTGGACCGCAGATCTACCGGGTTTCCGCCGCCGGTGGCAGCGCCAGCCGGGCGACGTTCCAGGGCAGTTACAACGCCAGCGCCTCGGTGTCGAAGGATGGCAAGAAGATCGCCACGGCGCAGGGCGCGGGCAATACCTATCGCATCGCGATTATGGATTCGAGCCTCGGGTCGCCGCGGTGGAGCACGCTGTCGCCGGGTTCGTTGGATGAGTCCCCGAGCTTTGCACCCAATGGCGCGATGATCATCTATGCTGCCAGGGAAGGTACGCGTGGCGTGTTGTATGCCGTGTCGTCCGACGGCCGGGTACGCCAGCGTCTGGTCCTGGCCGATGGCGATGTCCGTGAACCGGCTTGGGGGCCATTCCGCACACCGCAGTGAAAGTCGTCCTGATCAGCCGACATTCTCCCGCGATGTGCTGCCCGTTTTCGGGTTTCCGGATTGGGTTTTCCGGGTTTCGTTCCGGATGATTTCCCCGGGTTGTTTGCCTGAACCGGCCGTTCGACCCGTTTTGTGCAAACAGCCAGCTTCAACCCGGTAGTTCCAGACCGGCCAGCCTAGAATCTGGCAGCCTCAAGCCCGGCGGCTTCAAACCCGGGTATTTTCGTACCATCAACGTTTCCCACCCACCGTTTTATCTGCACCGCCAAGACGAGGAAATGACTATGAACACCACCACACGTGTCCTGATTGCCGCACTGCTGTGTGCCGCGGCCATTGGTTGCTCCAAGAAGGTGAAGGAAGCGCCGCCGGTCGACAGCGGTGCCAGCGCTCCGGTCACCCAGCCGGCTCCAGCCACCTCGGGCGTGTACGGCCCCGGCGATCTGGACAGCGATGCCTGCCTGCGCCAGCGGGTGGTCTACTTCGACCTGGACCGTGACGCCCTGCGTCCGGAATTCCAGGCCCTGGTCGGCTGCCACGCCAAGTACCTGCGCGACCGTCCGACCTCGCGCATGACCCTGGAAGGCCACGCCGACGAGCGCGGCAGCCGCGAGTACAACCTGGGTCTCGGCGAGCGCCGCGGCAACTCGGTGTCCTCGGCGATCCAGGCCAACGGCGGCTCGGGCAGCCAGCAGACCGTGGTCAGCTACGGTGAAGAGCGCCCGGTGTGCACGGCGTCCAACGAGGACTGCTGGGCCAAGAACCGTCGCGTCGAGATCATCTACACCGAAAAGTAAGAAAGGCAATCCATGATGCGCAAATTGTCGATTGCAGTTGCGACATCGCTGGTTGCAGCGGCGGCCCTCGTGGCCGCCGCACCGGCCTTCGCCCAGCGAATGAGCCTGGCCGAACGGGTCGGTCTGCTGGAGCAGCAGGCGGGCAACAACCAGGCGACCGTCGACCTCCTGCGGCAGGTGAACCTGCTCAAGGAGGAAGTGACTTCGCTGCGGGCCCAGATCGAGGAACTCGGCCATGAGCAGGAGCAGCTCAAGGGCACCACGCGCGCCCAGTACCTGGATCTGGACGGTCGGATCAACCGGATCGAGGGCGATGGCACGCCGGATGGGCTGACTCCGGAACGCCCGGCAGCTCCGCCGACCGCGGTCAATGCCCCTGCAGACCGGGCCCCCAGTGTGTACGGCGATGCGGGCAAGCTGGCGCAAAGCGCCGATGAACGCAGCGCCTACGATGTCGCGTTCGATGCACTCAAGCGTGGCGACTACGCGGAGTCCGCACGTCTTTTCCACTCCTTCCTCGGCCATTACCCGGGCGGCGTCTATGCGCCCAACGCCTTGTACTGGCTGGGCGAGAGTTATTACGTCACCCAGAATTACCAGCTTGCCCTGGACCAGTTCCAGGCCTTGCTGCAGCGTTACCCGACCCACGACAAGGCCCCGGGCGCATTGCTCAAGGTCGGCCTGTCGCAGCAGGGGTTGAAGCAGGAAAATGCGGCCGAACGCACCCTGACCGAAGTCACCACGCGCTATCCGGGAACCGATGCGGCGCGCATCGCGACCGACCGCCTCGGTGCGATCCAGCTGGGTCGCCTGCAGTAGCGGCAGCGCCCGCCGGCCACCGGGTCGGCTAAAATATCGTGATGAACGTTGCACTCCCCGAGGCGGCCCCGTTGTCGCCCGATCGCCTGCGTCTGACCGAGATCTTCCTGTCGTTGCAGGGCGAGTCGCGCAGCATCGGCTGGCCGACGGTCTTCGTCCGCCTGACCGGCTGTCCGCTGCGCTGCCAGTACTGCGATACCGCCTACGCCTTCCACGGAGGCCAGTGGTGGGATGTCGACGGCATCCTGGCCGAGGTCGCCCGCCACGGTGCCCGCCATGTCTGTGTCACCGGCGGCGAGCCGCTCGCGCAGAAGCGCTGCATCGGCCTGCTCGAACGCCTGTGCGACGCGGGTTACGAGGTGTCGCTGGAGACTTCCGGCGCGCTCGACATCGGCGAGGTCGATCCGCGGGTATCGCGGGTGCTGGATATCAAGACGCCGGGCTCCGCCGAGGTCGCGCGCAATCTGTGGAGCAATATCGCGTTGCTGACCCCGCACGACCAGGTCAAGTTCGTGATCTGCTCGCGCGAGGACTACGACTGGGCGCGTGGAATCGTCGAGGAGCACCGCCTGACCGATCGTTGCGACGTGATGTTTTCCCCCAGCTTCAGCCAGATCCGTCCGCGGGAACTGGCCGACTGGATCATCGCTGACCACCTGCCGGTGCGCTTCCAGTTGCAGCTGCACAAGATCCTGTGGGATGACGAGCCCGGCCGCTGACCTCGGCGAAGTCAGGCCTGTTCCGCCCACAACTAGACGTGGCGGGTTACTCCCCAGAACGGCATCGCGGGGCGCTACACGGCCCGTCCCTCCGGCCTGCGTCGGATCGCGGCCCTTGATGCCGAGCCCGCGGCCCGTCCGCACTCCTCAAAAAAGTTGACCCGCTCATGAAAAACGCCGTCGTTCTCGTTTCCGGAGGCATGGATTCCGCCGTCGTCATCGCGATGGCGCGCGAGCAGGGCTTCGCCGTCCATGCGCTGAGCCTGGACTACGGCCAGCGCCATACCTCCGAGCTTGCGGCCGCCGACCGGGTCGCCAAGGCCCTCGGTGTGGTCGCGCACAAGACCGTCAGCGTGGACCTGCGCAGCATCGGAGGCTCCGCGTTGACCGACGAGATCGACGTCCCGCTCGACGAGGCCTCCGGTGCCGACGCGATCCCGGTGACCTACGTGCCGGCACGCAACACGATCATGCTGTCCGTCGCGCTGGGCTGGGCCGAAGTGCTGGGTGCGGCCGACCTGTTCTGCGGCGTCAACGCGGTGGATTACTCCGGCTATCCCGATTGCCGCCCCGAATTCATCGCGGCCTTCGAGAAGCTGGCGAACCTCGCCACCAAGGCCGGCGTGGAGGGCGCTGGCATCCGCGTGCACGCGCCGCTGCAATTCATGAGCAAGGCGGACATCGTGCGCGAAGGCCTGCGCCTGGGGGTGGACTTCGCCGACACCGTGTCCTGCTACAAAGCCGATGACGAAGGCCGCGCCTGCGGGCACTGCGACGCGTGCCGCCTGCGAGCCGAAGGCTTTGCCGGCGCGGGCATCCCGGACCCGACACGGTACGCATGACGCATCGTCCGTCACTGTTTCGCACGGGGCGGGGGACTTGCGTTAGAATTCACGCCCCCGGCGCAAGGCCGGGTGCGTGTGGGCCGTTAGCTCAGTCGGTAGAGCATCGGACTTTTAATCCGCTGGTCGATGGTTCGAATCCATCACGGCCCACCATCTCCGGCTTGCATTCGCGCTCGCTGTCGGAACTGCCTTGATCGCACGGCTGCACCCACGGCTTGTTCGCCTGATTGAAACTGTGCTGCCTCGATTTGCGTCCGCAGGTGCTCGATGGGGGCTGAAGTCTCACGCCGTCTTGTCGTGGCCGCGCGCTCACGCCACGTCGCAATCCAGCAACTGCTGCAGCACCGCTTCGCCGTAGCGCTCCAGCTTGCTGGCGCCGATGCCGGGAATCTGGCCGAGTTCGTCGAGGTCGCCCGGGTCGGATTCGGCGATCGCGCGCAGGGTCGCGTCGTGGAAGATCACGTAGGCGGGGACGTTCTGTTCGCGGGCCGTTTCCGCGCGCCAGCCGCGCAGGGCGCGGAAGCGGGCGGCTTCCTCCGGGGCCAGGTCGATCGGCGGCGGGGCGGAACCGTTGCGTTTGCGGGTGTTGGCCGGTTTGGGTGCATCGCGACGGAAGTGCAACTGGCGCTCGCCTCGCAACACCGGACCGGCGTCGCTGGTCAGGCGGAAGGCGCCATGGCGCTCGTGGTCGGCTTCCAGCAGGCCGGCGGCCACCAGCTGCCGGAACACGCTGCTCCACTGGCGCGCATCGAGGTTGTCGCCGATCGCCCAGGTGCTGAGCTTGTCGTGGCCGAACTGGACCACCCGGTCGGTGGGCGTGCCGCGCAATACGTCGATGACGTGGCCGGCACCGAAGCGCTGCCCGGTGCGATAGACGCAGGACAGCGCCTTGCGGGCGACCTCGGTGCCGTCCCAGCTTTCCGGCGGGTTCAGGCAGTTGTCGCAGTTGCCGCAGTTGCCGGGATGGCTTTCGGCGAACCATCCCAGCAGCGCCTGTCGGCGGCACCGGGTGGACTCACAATAGCCCAGCAGGGCGTCGAGCTTGCGCAGTTCCAGCCGTTTGCGCTCGTCGCTGGCCTCGCCCTGGTTGATCAGCATGCGCAGGTTGACCACGTCGCCCAGGCCGTAGTTGAGCCAGGCCTCGGCCGGCTCGCCATCGCGGCCGGCGCGACCGGTCTCCTGGTAGTAGCCCTCGATCGACTTGGGCAGGTCGACGTGGGCGACGAAGCGCACGTCGGGCTTGTCGATGCCCATGCCGAAAGCGATCGTGGCGACCATCACCACGCCGTCCTCCTGCAGGAAGCGGCGCTGGTTGGCGGCCCGCACTTCCGCCGGCATGCCGGCGTGGTAGGGCAGGGCGTTGATGCCGGCGGCCTGCAGCTGCTCGGCGGTCTTCTCGACCCGTTTGCGGGAAAACGCGTACACGATGCCGCTGTCGCCGCGATGGCCGGCAAGGAAGTCGAGCAGCGCGCGCTGGCCGCTGCCGTCCTTCTGGGCGACCCGGTAACGGATGTTGGGGCGGTCGAACGAACTGACGAACTGGCGTGCGTCTTCCAGCGCCAGCCGTTCGGCGATCTCGCGGCGGGTCGGCTCGTCGGCGGTGGCGGTCAACGCGATCCGCGGGATGTCGGGCCAGCGCTCGTGCAGGACGGTCAGTTCGCGGTATTCGCGGCGGAAGTCGTGGCCCCACTGGGAGACGCAGTGGGCTTCGTCGATGGCGAACAGGGCGATGCCCGGCCCCGCGTGGGCGCGGTCGATCAGATTCAGGCAGCGCGGGCTGAGCAGGCGTTCGGGGGCGACATAGAGCAGGTCGAGTTCGCCGGCCAGCAACCGTTGCTCGATGTCGCCGGCGGTGGCGGCATCCAGGGTCGAATTGAGGAAGGCGGCGCGCACGCCAAGCTGGTGCAGGGCTTCGACCTGGTCCTGCATCAGGGCGATCAGCGGCGAGACGACAATGCCGCAGCCTTTACGCAGCATGGCCGGCAGCTGATAGCACAGCGACTTGCCGCCGCCGGTGGGCATCAGTACGAGGGCATCGCCGCCGTTGACCACGCAGTCGATGATGGCGGCTTGTTCGCCGCGGAATTCGGGGTGTCCAAAGGTGGTGCGAAGCAGATCGAGTGCGGCGTTTTCCATCGCGCTAGGGTAACAAGCGGCGATCTCGGCGACCGGGCGGACGATGCGGTTTTGTTCACCGGGGTGCGTAGTGGCAGCGCAAGTCAAGTAGTAGCAACAGCGGGACGCCGGCTTCGGATTGAGCAGCGCCCTGGGCGGGATTGCTCCTCGGCTCGGTCGGCCATCCATGGCCGACTCGCCGCCGCGGGCATCCATGCCCGCTCTACGCAACACCCGTCCAGGACGCCACATCGGTCATTTACCGACATGGCGTTGCGGGGCTTTCCTTCGGCTACATGAGTAATCCGGATGTACCTGATCGGGTAACGGGCGGGCGCTGCTCGCGAAACTGGGCGCATTTCGCGGTCGGGGCGTTTCACGGGCTCAACCCGTTTTTGATTTTCCTTCGGCCGCTGGGAAGGTTTGGTGGCGCCTGCCGGGTGTCCCGATCACCAAGCGAATATCGTGGAGCGACTGATCGGGATGCCCGGCAGGCGCTGCCTGCGCAACAGCAAACAGCGGTCTTTGTTTCGGATCCAGAAAGAGTCGAACTCAGCCAGCCATCCATGGCCGGCTTTTCTCATTGGCCACCGGGCATCCACTGGCGCCTCGTCAGCCAAAGAGCTCCGGTTACTGCAACAACGAGCGCAGCATCCAGGCGTATTTCTCGTGGGTATGCAGGCGCTGGGTCAGCAGGTCGACGGTCGGGTCGTCGCTGGCGTCGTCGGCGGTCTCCAGCACGTTGCGCGCGGTGCGGCAGACGGCTTCGTTGCCGATGGTCAGCTGTCGCACCATCTCGTGCCAGTCGGGGACATCGGTGCGGCCGGCCTCCTCGGGGATGGACGACAGCTTGGTGAACTCCGCGTATGAGCCGGGGGCGTTGAAGCCCAGCGCGCGGATGCGCTCGGCGATCTCATCCAGCGCTGCCCATTGCTCGGTGTACTGGGTTTCGAACATCAGGTGCAGGCTGTTGAACATCGGCCCGGTGACGTTCCAGTGGAAGTTGTGGGTCTTCAGGTACAGCGTGAAGGCGTCGGCGAGAAAACGCGACAGGCCGTCGGCGATCTTCTTGCGATCGCCGGCGCCCATCCCGATATCGATGGCGGGGGCGCCGGCACCGGTGGAAACCGGCTTCATGCTCTTGCTGGACGTGTTCTTGCCGGAGGTGCTGCTCTTGGTCTTGCTTGCCTTTGCAGGCGCTGGCTTGGCCATGGTGCTCTCCTGTTCTGGAATGTTGCAGCGACAATAGGTCGCCGTGGGTTACCGCGTGAAACGCGTTGTTTGTCTTGAATGAGTCGATGAAGCCTACCAACCCCGTTGCCAAAGCCACGTTACGACCCGTTGACGCCTCGCGCATTGACCTGGAGCAGGCGCGTCGGGCGATCGACGGCGGATTAAGCCGGGATCGCGGCCGCCTGCACGGCTTGTGGTCGCGTTGGCGCGGCCGGCCGGGCGATGCGGATGCCCGGTCGGCATTCGAGCAGGCCCTGACAACGTCGGTGACCCGGCGCGAGGCGCGTGCCGCGAGCCTGCCGCAGGTGCCGGCGGATCCGTCGCTGCCGATCGCCAGCGAGGCCGAGCGCATCGTCGAACTGATCCGCCAGCATCCGGTGGTGGTGATCGCCGGCGAGACCGGTTCGGGCAAGACCACGCAATTGCCGAAACTGTGCCTGGCCGCCGGTCGCGGCGCCGCCGGCATGATCGGCTGCACCCAGCCGCGCCGGATCGCCGCGCGTGCGGTCGCCAAACGGGTCGCGGAGGAGCTGAACACCCCCTTGGGCGGATTGGTCGGCTACCAGGTCCGGTTCAACGAGAACGTCGGCGATTCGACCGCGATCAAGTTCATGACCGACGGCATCCTGCTGGCGGAGATCCAGTCCGACCGCTGGCTGTCGCGCTACGACACGATCCTGATCGACGAGGCGCACGAGCGCAGCCTCAACATCGATTTCCTGCTCGGCTACCTCAAACAGCTGCTGAAGAAACGTCCCGACCTGAAGGTCATAGTGACCTCGGCGACGATCGATACCGCACGCTTTTCCGGGCATTTCGACAACGCCCCGGTGGTGGACGTGGAGGGCCGCGGGCATCCGGTGTCGGTGCGCTACCGGCCGCTCGAAGGTGGCGGCGAGGACGACGACGGCGATGGCACGGCAGGCCGCGACGGCGAGCGTACGGTCAATGATGCGATCGTCGCCGCCTGCGACGAGATCGCGCGCGAGGACCCGCAGGGCGACGTGCTGATCTTCCTGCCCGGCGAGCGCGAGATCCGTGATGCGCACCAGGCGCTGGAGCGACGCAAGTACCGCCACACCGAAGTGCTGCCGCTGTATGCGCGGCTGTCGGTGCGCGACCAGGACCGGGTGTTCAACCCCGGCCCGCAGCGCCGCATCGTGCTGGCGACCAACGTCGCGGAAACCTCGCTGACGGTGCCGCGCATCCGCTACGTCGTCGATCCCGGTCTGGCGCGGATCAAGCGTTACAGCCCGCGCAGCAAGCTGGACCGGCTGCACATCGAGCCGGTCAGCCAGGCCAGCGCGAACCAGCGCAAGGGCCGCTGCGGGCGGGTGTCGGAGGGCACCTGCTACCGGCTGTACAGCGAGGCTGATTTCGACTCGCGGCCGGCGTATACCGATCCGGAAATCCGCCGCGCCGCGCTGGCCGGCGTGATCCTGCGGATGCTGTCGCTGGGTCTGGGCGATATCGAAAGTTTCCCGTTCCTGGAACCGCCCGACCCGCGCGCGATTGCTGATGGCTGGGCGCAACTGGCCGAGCTGGGCGCGGTCGAAGCTGCCGAGCAGGGTCAGCGCAAACTCACGGCGACCGGCCGCCTGATGGCGCGGATGCCGGTGGACGTCAAGCTGGCGCGGATGCTGGTGGCGGCCAACGCGCGCGGCTGCGTGCGCGAGATGCTCGCGATCGCCTCGTTCCTGGGCATCCAGGACCCGCGCGAGCGTCCCGCCGATCAGCGCGCCGCGGCCGACAACGCGCATGCGCAGTTCGTCGACTACCGCTCCGAGTTCGTCGGCATCCTGAAGTTGTGGGACGCCTACCAGACCGCGCACGAGGAGATGACCCAGTCGCAGCTGCGGCGCTGGTGCGAGAAGCACTTCCTCGGCTTCCTGCGCATGCGCGAATGGCGCGAGCTGCATCGCCAGCTCAAGCTGATGGCGGCCGACCTGGGCTGGGCCATGACGGCTGCGGAATCATCTACCGGAGAATCATCGCCCGCGACAGCAACCTCCCCGCGCAAACGCGGGTCTGTGACTGCTCGTCCCCCACGCGGGCGCAGGGCGGAGTCTGCGGCTGTTGCGGGCGTGGGCGAAGACGCGGGTCTGCGCCTTGACGCGACCGCCTACGCCAACCTCCACCGCGCGCTGCTCACCGGTTTGCCGACCCAGATCGGCCACCGCGTGCAGCCGGCCGACAGCAAGCCGCCTGCCGACAGGAAGGCGGGCGAGCGCAAGGCCGGAGACAGGAAGACCGGCGGCGGCTACGAAGGCCCACGCGGACGCCGCTTCCAGCTGTTTCCCGGCTCCTGGCTGATCCGCAAGCCGCCGCCGTGGGTGCTGTCGGCGACCCTGCTCGACACCGAAAAGGTGTGGGCGATGACCAATGCCGCGATCGAGCCGCAATGGGCGATCGACGAGCTCGGCCAACTGCTGGCGCGGCGCCACTACGACCCGCGCTGGTCGCGTTCGCAGGGCCGCGTGGTCGGCAGCGAGCAGATCAGCCTGTTCGGGCTGGTGCTGGCACCGAAGCGGCCGGTGCATTACGGCGGCCTGTATCCGGAAGAAAGCCGGGCGATCTTCGCCCGCGATGCGCTGGTGACCGGGGAGATCAACACCCGCAGCGGGTTCCTGCAGCGCAACCTGGCGATGCTCGACAAGGCGCGCGAGGAGGAAGCCAAGCAGCGCCGCGCCGGCCTGGTCGTCGACGAGGACTGGATGGCCGCCTGGTATCTGGAGCGGCTGCCACCGGATGTCCACAACGCGCAGGCGCTGGACGCCTGGTACGGCAAGTTGCCGGCGCCGCGGAAGGCCGCGCTGGAGTGGTCGCTGGACGATCTGCTGGTCGGCGACGAGACCGACGCCGCCCGCTTCCCGCCCGAGATCGCGTTGGGCGATGCGCGACTGGCGGTCAGCTACCGCTTCGAGCCCGGCGCACCCGATGACGGCATGACCGTATCGGTGCCGCTGCACCTGCTCAACGCGCTGGACCCGGTGCGGCTGGATTGGCTGGCGCCGGGCTTCGCGCAGGACAAGGCGATGGCCCTGATCCGCAGCCTGCCGAAGGCGCAGCGCCGCAATTTCGTTCCCGCACCGGACTTTGCGCGTGCGTTCCACGAGGCGCATCCCGGCCCCGAGGAAGCGCCGTTCGCCGAGGTACTGGCGCGCTTCCTGCAGCAGGTCACCGGTGCCGCGGTGGCGGCGGACGAGTTCGACGAATCCGCACTGGAGCCGCACCTGCGCGCCAACCTGCGTCTGCTGGATGCCCCGGGCCGTGACGGCAAGCGCAACGTGCTGGCCGAATCGCGCGACCTGGCCGAGTTGCGGACCCGCTTCGGTGAGCGCGCGGCACGGGCATTCGCGGCCCACGCCGCCGATGGCCTGGGCCAGCGCGGACTGCTGGCCTTCCCCGAGGAACCCATTCCGGCCAGCCTGCCCGGCGCAGCCGGCATGCCGGCGTATCCGGCCTTGCATGACGATGGCGACAGCGTGTCGTTGCAGGTGCATGCCGAACAAGAGACGGCCCGGCGCCACCATCCGCGCGGTGTGCGGCGGCTGCTGTGGCTGGCGCTGTCTGATGCGCGCAAGCAGGCGCGCAGGCAACTGCCGATCTCGCCGAAGACCGGCCTGCTGTACGCGGCGATCGAGTCGGCCGCGCCACGCGCGCAGGGCAGCCGCGATGGCGATCGCTTGCGCGCCGATCTGGTCGACGGCGCGTTCGCCGCGCTGGTGGCCGACGGGCTGGACGGGATCCGCGATGCCGCCGCGTTCGACGCGCGCCGTGAGGACGTGGCCAAACGGTTGTTCGCCGAATCCATGGAGCGCCTGCAGCAGGCCGAGGTCATCCTCGCCGCCGTGTCGCAGGCGCGCGCGAGTCTGGAATCGCCCTTGATGGGCTGGGCCAGCGCCAACCTGGACGACATGCGTGCGCAACTGGCGGCGCTGACCCCGCCGGGCTTCCTGCGCGACGTGCCGGCCACGGCCTTGCGCGACTATCCGCGCTACCTGAAGGCGCTGGCCCTGCGTGGCGAGCGCGCCCTGCGCGATCCCGTCCGTGACCAGGCCCGGATGCTGGAGTTGACACCCTTCATCGCCGCGCTCGCCCAGGCCGAGGCCAGCGGCGCCAGCGCCGAGCCCGGGTGGCAGGCGCTGCGCTGGGAGCTGGAGGAGTTGCGGGTGTCGCTGTTTGCCCAGGAACTGGGCTCGCGCGGCGTGTCGCCGAAGAAACTCGCCGCGCGTTTGTCGCAGTTGCGCCGGTAGCCGCCGGCGCAATCGATGCCTGCGCTACTTGACCCGCTGCACCTTGGCGCGGGTGTTGTAGCCCTCGATCTGCAGGTACCAGGTGCCCAGCAGGCCCGGCGCGATACGCACCTGCGGGCTGTCCATCTGCGCGCCGGACAACGTGGCATTGTCGGTCTGCTGCCAGATCTGGCCGTTGTCGAGGGTGTAGCTGCGACCTTTGGCAAAACCCGCGAACGTCCCCTGCAGGCGCCCGGTCACCGGCTCCTTGGAACCGGCACCGAAGAAGCCGCGATTCTCATGCTGAACCTTGTCCTCGGCCATCCGCGCCGCCTTGGCCGTCTCGGTGTCGAGGGTGCGGTTGAGCCAGGCGTTGAGGTTGGCCAGTTGCCCGGGTGTGAGCTGGTCCAGGCCGGCGTTGCGGAACTGCTCGGCGGTCATCTGCTGTTCGATCCGGTTCGCGTCCTGCGCCAGCGCGAACGGCGCCAGCAACAGTGCGCTGACGAGGATGAGCGGGCGAAAGCGGCGCGGGGTCTTGGCGGGCGCGTGGCTGGTCGAAGGCATGGGCTGTTCCTGCGGACGGTTGGTCGCTAGTGTAGACATTCCCCTGCGTCGAAATGAATTGCCCGCTGCGATGAGCCCGACTGCTTCCCCCGCTACGGCATCCGACGGTGCGCCGGCCGGCGGCACTGGGGTCGCGGCATCGCCCGAGGCATTGCTGGCGATGTTGCGGCAGGCGCCGGCGAACACGATCGCCGCGCCCTTGCTGGAGCAGATGGTGCAAGCGGCGACGGGCAACGCCGGGGTCGGCAACGACCCGCGCGATCCGCCCGCCGCCGTGCAGGCGATGCTCGCCGCGCTGCAGCGGCTGGATGCCGACAGCGACAGCCTCGCCGCGGCGATCCTGCACACCTATCCGGGCCTGCAGGCGGCGCTGGGACCGAAATTCGAGCGTGAGCATCCCGCACTGGTCGCGTTGCTGGATGGCCAGCGCGCCGCCGCCCAGGTGTGGGCGCTGCATGCCGAGCAGGAAGGGCGCAGCGGCAGCGAGGGCCTGCGCCGGTTGTTGCTGGCGATCGTGCGCGACATGCGCGTGGTGCCGATCCTGCTGGCCCGGCAACTGGCGCGCATGCAGCAGGCCGCCACGCTGCCCGAGGATCGCCGCGTCGCCCTGGCGACCCTGACCCGCGACATCCATGCACCACTGGCCAACCGGCTCGGCATCTGGCAATTGAAATGGGAGCTGGAAGACCTCGCGTTCCGCTACCTGCAGCCCGACACCTATCGCCAGATCGCCCAGCTGCTGGACGAGAAGCGCATCGATCGCGAGCGTTACATCGACGAGGTCCAGCAGACCCTGCGCCAGGCGTTGGCCGCGCAAGGCCTGCAAGCCGACATCGCCGGCCGGCCGAAGCACATCTTCAGCATCTGGAAGAAGATGCAGCGCAAGCAGGCCCCGATCAGCGAGCTGTACGACCTGCGCGCGGTGCGCATCCTGGTCGACGACCTGGCCGCCTGCTACGCCGCGCTGGGCGTGGTGCACGCCACCTGGACGCCGATTCCCAGCGAGTTCGACGACTACATTGCCCGTCCCAAGCGCAACGACTACCGATCGCTGCACACCGCGGTGATCGGTCCGGAAGGCAAGACCCTGGAAGTGCAGATCCGTACGTTCGAGATGCACCGGCAGGCGGAGCTCGGCGTGGCCGCGCACTGGCGCTACAAGGAAGGCGGCGGCGATGCCGCGTTCGACCGCAAGATCGCCTGGATGCGCAAGCTGCTGGAGCCTGCCGACGACAGCGTGGCCGACGATGCCGCGCTGGCGCGCGAGCTGGATACCGAGCTGGTCGAGGACCGCGTCTACGTCCTGACCCCGAAGGGCGAGGTGATCGACCTGCCGGCGGGTTCCACGCCGCTGGATTTCGCCTACCGCGTGCACACCGAGGTCGGCCACCGCTGCCGCGGCGCGAAGGTCGACGGCCGCATCGTGCCGCTGGACTACCGCCTGCACAGCGGCGACCGGGTCGAGATCATGACCGCCAAGACCGGCGAGCCGCGGCGCGACTGGCTGATCGAGGCCAACGGCTTCCTCGCCAGCAGCCGTTCGCGCGAGAAGGTGCGCAACTGGTTCCACAGGCTGGACCGCGAGCGCAACGAGGCCGCCGGCAAGGAACTGCTGGACAAGGAGCTGCGCAAGCTGGGCCTGCTCGGCGCCGACCTCACGCCGGCGCGCGAGCGTTTCAGCCTCGCCAGCGATGGCGAGTTGCAGGTTCTCGTGGCGCTCGGCGACGTCGGCCCGCACCAGGTCGCCCGGCTGCTTCAGGACCATCAGCGCGCACTGACCGCGCCGCCGCCGGTGGTGCTGCCATCGGCACCGCTGCCCAGACCGGCGGCCAACAAGACCCGCGATTTCACCGTGCAGGGCATCGACAATCTGCTGGCGCAGCTGGGGCGTTGCTGCCAGCCATTGCCGGGCGAACCCATCGCCGGCTACCTGACGCGCGGACGCGGCGTCACGGTGCATCGCGCCGACTGCGCGACCTTCCAACGCCTGGCCGAAAAAGAGCCCCAGCGCGTGTTGCCGGTGGAGTGGGGCGCGGGCGGCGGCTACGAGGTGGATGTCGAAGTCATGGCGGTGGATCGCAAATGGCTGCTGAAGGAAGTGACCAACCTGATCGCCCAGGCCAACGTGCACATGGGCAGCATCCGCAGCGACTCGCGGCGCAACGTGATGCGCATCCGGATGCGGCTGAAGGTGGCCGACTTCGACCAGTTGTCGTCGCTGCTCGGAAAGCTCGCCGCCCTGCCCGGCGTGGAGCACGCGCGGCGCAGCTGATGTGGCGTGGCTGCGACGGGTGGCCCGCCTCGAGGTCGCTCACCGCCCGGACTATGCTTGAAGCATGCGCAGCGGCAGCCTTCTCCCATGACACGCCACAACGACCGCGCGCCATCGCGCCCGCGGGTGGAGCCGTGGCTGGACCCGTCCGCGCGCGGTGCTGGCGGTGTTCCTTGCCGGCCGCCGCCTTCGTCACCAGTCCCCGTTGCGGCCTGGCGGCGCTGGCTGGCCGCCGCCCTTGTGGTAGGAGTCCTGACGGGATTGCTGGTGCTGCGGCGGCCGATCTCCGAGTGGCTGTGGCCCGATACCCGGATCCAGCAACTGCGGACCGACGCGGCGCAGGCGCTGCAGGCCGGTGAGCTGACCCGTGCCGACGGCCTTGGCGCCCGCGAACTGTACGAAGCCGCGCTGGCACTGGATCCCGATCGCGACGGCGCACGCGACGGGCTGGTCCGGGTCGGCGATGCGGCGCTGGTGCAGGCGCAGGTGGCGCTTGAGCAACACCGGCTTGACGATGCGCGCAAGTCGCTGCACCTGGCGCGGGAATTGACCATGCCGCGGGCCCGCGTCGATGCGCTGGACCTGCGCCTGCGCGAGCTGGAACGCGATGCGACCGGAGTGGACCGGCTGCTGGCGGCCGCCGCCGCAGCACGGGCGGCGGGGCAGTTGGACGGCGGTGCCGACAGCGCGCTGCCGTTGTTCGAACGGGTTCTGGTATTGCAGCCCAACAACGTGATCGCGCTGGAAGGCCGGGAGGACACCCTGGCGGATCTGCTGCAGCAAGCCCGCCGGGCGATGGAGGACGGTGATCTGGCGCGTGCGGCCACGCTGGTGGAGCGGGTGCAGGTGGCCGACCCCGGGCACATGGATCTGCCGCAGACGCTGGCGATGTTGGGCGCGCGGATCGAGCAACGCCTGCGCAAGGCCGACGACGACCTGCGGCGTGGCCGTCTCGCCCGGGCACTGGATGGGTACCGCCAGGTGGGCGGCATCTATCCCGACAATGCGGAAGCCGCGCGCGGGCAGGTGCGGGTGGCCAATGCGCACGCGGCGCTGAGCCGTCGCCACGCGGCCGACCTGCGGATCCGCCAGGCCCAGAGCGAATTGCTGGAAGCGCAGGCGATTGCACCCGATGCGCCGGCGGTACTGGCCGCGCGCCGGCATCTGGCAGAGGCGCGCCTGTCGCAGGAACGGTTGCACAGGGACCTGCCGTCGGCCCAGCGGAAACAGCGCGTGCGCGAATTGCTGCAGGCCGCCAGTTCGGCGGAGGCCCGTGGCGACTTTCTGCTGCCGCCGGGTGACAGCGCCTACGACAAGCTGCGCACCGCACGGGCGATCGCACCGAACGACCCGGAGGTGATCGCGATGGCGGCCCGGCTGCGGCCGGCGGCCCATGACTGCTTCGAACGCGCGTTGCGCGGCAACCGCCTGACCACCGCGGGGGGCTGCCTGGACGCCTATGCCTTGCTGGAGGGCGAGGACGCCATCATCCGCAACGCCCGGCGGCAACTGGCGTTGCGATGGATCGCAGTCGGCGACGAGCGCCTCGGGGCGGGTGAGCTGCAGTCGGCCCGACATGCGCTGGACACGGCACGCGCGCTGGATCCCGCTGCCGACGGCCTGCAGGCGTTCGCCGACCGGGTACGCGCGGCGTCGTTGTCGGCACCGGCGGATTAGGGATCCGCCGGGCTGGCGCGCTCAGTCCCGCCCGAGCAGTACCCGACGCACCACCGCGCGGCCGGCGTCGAGCGAGAAGTGGCGCTCGACATTGGCCCGCCCGTTGTCGGCCAGCTGCTGCCACAGCGCGGCGTCGTGGTAGCCGCGCAATACCGCCTCGGCGAAGCCCGCGGCATCGTCGGCGACCAGCACATCCAGGCCGGGGCGCAGGTGCATGCCCTCGATGGCGCAGGTGGTGGCCACCACCGGCTGGCCGTGGGCCATCGGTTGGTTCACCTTGCCCTTGACGCCCGCGCCGTAGCGCAGCGGCGCAACCGACAGCCGCACCCCCGCCAGCCAGGGTGTGAGATCCGGCACATGGCCGTGCACGATCACGCCGGGCTGCGCGGCCAGGGCGCCGACCTCCGCGGTCACGTCGCCGCCGATGCAGTGGAACTGGAGTGAGGGTTCGCGCGCGCGCAGCAAAGGCCAGACCGCTTCGACGAACCAGCACACAGCGTCCACGTTGGGCGGATGGCGGAAGCCGCCGACGAACATCAGGTCGCGGCGCTGCTCGAACGGCAGTCCCTCGCCACCCAGGCGGTGCAGGTTGGACAGCACGTCCACGCGTGCCTGCGGTGCATCCTGCGACAGCAGTTCCAGTTCGATCTCGCTGACCACCAGCGTCGCATCGCTGCGGGCAATCACGTCGAGTTCCAGGGCGCGGGTGCGCCCGGCCGCACGGGTCAGCGCGGGGTCGTCGGCCAGTTCGGCGCCCCGGCGCTCGCGCAGGTAATGCAGGTCGACCGTGTCGAACACGATCCGGGCCTGCGGCGCATGCCGGCGCAGCAGCGGCAGCATCTCGCGCATGACGTAATGGCGGCATACCAGCACCGTGTCGAAGCGTGACCCATGCTCACGCAACCACACCGGCAGTCGCGCCGCGAACGGCGCGTACCAGACCTCGACCCCGAGTTGCTGCAACGCGCGGGTATCGGCGCCGCCGTGCCGGCGGTCGGCCGGCAGGAACACCACGTGCGCGCCTTCCTCGCGCAGCATGCGCATCAGGTTGACCAGCCGCAGCGAGCCTGAGTCCCGGTCCGGCCTGGGCGTGAGTGCGTCGATCAGCAGCACCTTGCGCGGGTAGCGGCTCAATGCCGCGGTATCGGCGCAACTGCCCACACTGGGCCGGCCGGCCAGCGCGTCGCGCCACTTGTCGGCAAAAATCGACTGGTTGCGTGCCTGGTAAGCCTTCGGCCCCTGGGTGATGTCGGTGCCCGAGGTCGCGCCTTCCAGATGGACCACGCGGGATTCGGGCTGGTAACGCACTGTCAGCCCGGCAGCGCGGACCGAGAACGCGAGGTCGGTGTCCTCGTAGTACGCCGGTGCATACCGCGTGTCGAAGCCGCCCAATTGCATGAACAGTGCCCGCGGAATGGCGATGGCCGCGCCGGAGCAGTAGTCCGCGTCGCGCACGAAGGCATGGGGCGGGGCGTCGGGCGATTCGAACCGGCCGTAGTTCCAGCCGCTGCCATCGGCGAACACCAACCCGCCGGCTTCCTGCAGCCGCCCATCGGGGTACAGCAGCTGCGCGCCCACCAGCCCGGTGTCCGGATGCTGCTCGAAGGTCGCCAACAACGCGTCCAGCCAGCCCGGTTGCGGCAGCGTGTCGTTGTTGAGGAACACCACGAACTCGCCACGCGCCAGTGCCGCGCCGTCGTTGCAGGCGGCGATGAAGCCGCCGTTGCCGGCACGACGGTGGTAACGCAGGCCGGTCACCTGCGACAGCGCGGCTTCGGTCTCGTCGCTGCTGCCGTCATCGACGACGATGATCTCGATCGCCGCGTGTGGCGGGTGCGCGGCCAGCGCGCGCAGGCAGCCCAGGGTGTGCGTGAACTGGTTGTAGACCGGGATCACGATGCTGGCGCGCGGTGCCCCGCTGGCCGGTACCGCGAACGGTGCGAACGGTTCCGCTTCGGGCAGGTACAAGCTCGCGCGCTGCGACCCGGGGACCCGCCGGAAGTGCTTGATCAGTCGCCGCCACGAGGCCTGCACCCCCCGCGTACGCAGGCTGGTCAGGCCGCGCTGGATCAGCCCGGTGCTGCGGTCGAACAGGAACCGCAGGTCGGCCCGCGACATCGGCATGCTTTACAACTCCAACGGTGATAAGGCCCGCGGCCACGCTTCGGCAAGCATGCTCCGGCAAGGGCCTGAACTGGTATCGAACCGGGCCTGGCACACCCGCAGGGAAGCCCGTGCCGGCTGCGTTAAACTCGGGTCTGCGAGGGCACAGCCCTGTCATTGTCCCATGCCGTGGCCCGAATCGATTACGACGAAGACGATGTGAACCCCGATGACACCCGCTCGCCGCGATGGCGACGCCGCCTGGCCACGTGGGCCCTGGCGGCGGTGGGTCTGGGCCTGGGCTTCCTGATTCCGTATTCGCTCTACCTCAACCACGAGGTCGGCCAGCGTTTCGACCAGCTGCGCTGGCAGTTGCCGACCCGGGTCTACGGCCGGCCGCTGGCGCTCGCCCCGGGTCTGGCGATGGACGCCAACACCTTGAAGACCGAGCTGCAGGCTGCCGGTTACCACCCCGGTGACGGCGAGCGCCCCGGCACCTATGCACACGAGGGCGGGAACTGGAAGATTTCCAGTCGCGGCTTCGACGATGTCGATGGTCCGGTGGCCCCCCGGATGGTGCAGTTGAGCCTGTCGGGTGGCCGGGTCGGCACGTTGCGCGCCACCGGAGCCAAGGGCTCCTCCAGGGAGATCCGGCTGGATCCGGCGCGGATTGCCACCCTGTACGGCCAGAAGCAGGAAGAGCGCCGGCTGGTGCAGCTCGACGAGGTGCCCGAGCTGCTGGTCACCGGTCTGCAGGCGGTCGAGGACCGCGACTTCGCCCACCACCACGGCATCGACCTGTCGGGCATCGTGCGGGCGGCCTGGGTCAACCTGCGTTCCGGCGAGGCGCGCCAGGGCGCCAGCACGCTGACCCAGCAACTGGCGCGCAGTGGCCTGCTCGGGATCGGGCGCGAGCAGACCTTCACCCGCAAGTTCAACGAGATCATCTACGCGCTCCTGATCGAGGCGCGTTACGACAAGAAGGTCATCCTCGAGGCCTACTTCAACCAGGTCTATCTGGGCCAGCGCGGCGCGCAGGCGATCCACGGGGTCGCGGCGGCGTCGGAATTCTGGTTCGGCCGCGACCTGTCCGATCTGGGCACCGAGCAGATCGCGCTGCTGATCGGCATCGTGCGCGGTCCGTCGTACTACGACCCGCGCCGGAATCCGGAACGGGCGACCGAGCGCCGCAACTTCGTGCTCGAGCAGATGCTTGAAACCGGCCTGATCGACGATGCCGAATACCGGCGCGCGCGCAAGGCTCCGCTGGGCATCACCCAGGATCCGGGCAGCACCTCGGCCAACCGCTTTCCGGCGTATGTCGACCTGGTCCGTCGCCAACTGGCAAGCGATTACTCGTCCGACGCCCTGGCCGGTGCGGGCCTGAGCGTGATGACCGGGATGGCGCCGTCCGCGCAGGCCTACGCCGAAAGCGCGGTGACCACGACGCTGAAGGGCCTGGCCGGCAAGAACCGGCCCGCATTGGAAGCCGGGCTGGTGCTGACCGATGTGCACCACGGCGAGGTGCTGGCGGTGGTCGGCAGCGGCACGCCCTCGCAGCCGGGCTTCAACCGTGCCGTGGAGGCGCGCCGTCCGGTGGGTTCGCTGCTCAAGCCGTTCGTGTACCTGCTCGCGCTCGCCACGCCGGGGCAATGGTCGCTGGCCAGCTGGGTCGATGATTCCCCGGTCACCGTCGCGCTCAGCAACGGCAAGCGCTGGACGCCCGGCAACGCCGATGGCCGCAGCCACGGCAGCGTGCGGGTGATCGACGCGCTGGCGCGCTCCTACAACCAGGCCACCGTGCGGATCGGCATGCAGGTCGATCCGCGCCGGATCGCCGACCTGACCCAGGCGTTGGCCGGCATCAAGGCCGAACCGAACCCGGCGCTGATCCTGGGTTCGCTCGACCAGAGCCCGTATGCGATGGCGCAGCTGTACCAGTTCCTCGCGTCGGGCGGCGAGATCCAGCCGCTGCACGCGGTCCGCGGCGTGCTCGACCCCAACGGCCAGGCACTCAACCGCTACGACACCCGGCCCGCGCCCGCGCAGGACGGCGATGCGGTGGCCGCGCGGCTGGTGACCATCGCGCTGCAACATGCGGTCTCCAGCGGCACCGGACGGCAACTGGTGTCCGATGGCCTGGGTCGCCTCAACGCCGCCGGCAAGACCGGTACCAGCAACGACAGCCGCGACAGCTGGTTTGCGGGTTACACCGGCGACCACCTCGCGGTGGTGTGGGTCGGCAACGACCAGAACCAGCCGACCGGGCTGTACGGCTCCACCGGCGGCATGCGGGTGTGGTCGCACCTGTTCAAGCGCCTGCCCAGCGCGCCGCTGAAGGTCGGCGACGAAGGCCTGGACTGGCAGTGGGTGACCGGATCGAACACCACCGACGCGAGCTGTCCCGGCGCGGCGCGGTTCGCCTTTGTGGCCGGCTTTGCACCGGCGTACGAACCCTGCCAGCCGCCGGAACCGGCATTCGATCCGACCCTTGATCCGGAGGGCGAAAGCCGCAGCGGCTGGCGCGAATGGTTCGGCATCGGCCGCACCCGCACCGAGCCCGCGCCCGCCGCCGGGACGGCCCCCGCACCGGCACCACAGCCGCAGGACATGCAATGAACTGGCGTCATCTTCCCTTCGCCGCCGTATTGGCATCGGCGCTGGTCGCCTGCACCACCGCGCCGCCGGCGCCACCGCCGCAACCGGTCTTCGACGCGAGCGCCATGGTGCTCGCCATCCGCGCCGCGGGCGCCGCCGACCAGCGCGAGCTGGTGGTCCGGTCGCTGGGCGATCCGCAGGTCGGCGATCTGCAGGAAGATGCCGCCCGGCAAGAAGCGCAGGGCCGGTACGACGAGGCCGCCGGCCTGATCGACCAGGCGCTGGCGATCCAGCCGGGCGATCCGGGCCTGCTGCAGGCGCGTGCGGAGATCGCGTTGCTGCTGCACGACCTCGACGCGGCGGAGCGGCTGGCGCGCCAGGCGATCGCCGCCGGCACCGAGGTCGGCCCGCAATGCCGCCGGCACTGGGAAACCGTCGTCCAGGTGCTGGCCGTCCGCGCGTCTGTCGAGGTCGCACCGGCGGCAGCCGAAACCGGCCACACCGAGGCTGCGGATGCGCTTGCCGCCGCCCGGGCCCAGCGCGATGCCTGCACCGTCACCGCGCCGCCGCGCTACTGAGATGGACGACAAGTTCTGACATGGACGCAACCGGAAGCCGCCTGGGCAACGCCAGTCGCGCCGCCTTGAGCGAAGGCGGGGACCTGGCCCGCAACATCGCCGCGTTCGCGCCGCGCGCCGCCCAGCAGGACCTCGCCGCCGCGGTCGCCGACGCCTTCGATTCCCGCGGCGTGCTGCTGGCCGAAGCGGGCACCGGCACTGGCAAGACCTTCGCCTACCTGGTGCCGGCGATCCTGTCGGGCCTGAAGACCATCGTGTCCACCGGCACCCGCGCGCTGCAGGACCAGCTCTATCACCGCGACCTGCCGCGCGTGCGCGATGCGCTCGGCATCGGCCTGAAGACCGCGCTGCTGAAAGGCCGCGCGAACTACCTGTGCCATTACCGCCTGCAGCAGGCCAAGGGCGAGCCGCGCTTCCACAGCCGCGAGATGGCCGCCCAGTTCCAGCGCATCGTCGCCTGGGCCGGGCGCACCCGGATGGGCGACCTGGCCGAACTGGAAGCGTTGCCGGACGACTCGCCGCTGCTGCCGATGGTGACCTCCACCACCGACAACTGCCTCGGCAGCGAGTGCCCGTTCTTCTCCGAATGCTTCGTCGTGCAGGCGCGCCAGCGCGCGCAGGCCGCCGACCTGGTGGTGGTCAACCATCACCTGCTGCTGGCCGACCTGGCCCTGAAGCAGGAAGGCTTCGGTGAGATCCTGCCGGGCGCACAGGCGTTCGTGGTCGACGAGGCGCACCAGTTGCCCGAGCTGGCCGCGCAGTTCTTCGGCGAGGCGCTGAGTGCGCGGCCGCTGGTCGAACTGGCCCGCGATGCGTTGGCCGAATGCAGGCAGGTGCCCAGTGCGCTGGCGGTGCTGCAGGAACCGGCCCGCGCCCTCGAGCAGGCCGTGCGCGGCCTGCGCGCGGCGATGGACGAATTGCCGGTGCGCGGCACCCGTCGCCGCGCTGCGGAGGACGCCAATGCCGAAGCCGGCCTGGATGCCTTGCTGCTGGGGCTACGCGACCTGCACGCGGCGCTGTTGCCACTGCGCGAAGCGGCGCCGGGTTTCGACAGTTGCACCGCGCGCGCCAAGGAGTTCGAGAACCGCCTGCGCCGCTGGCGTGATGGCGACGGTGAGGATGCAGACAACGAGGAAGCGGACGAGTCGGGTGATTTCATCGATGCCGGCAACGATCCGGATTTCGACCAGACGCCGCCTGCCGACCCCGACGACCGCGGCCCGCTGACGACCGGCAGCGAGCCCAGCGTGCTGTGGTATGAACTCACGGCGCGCGGCTTCCGCCTCAGCCGCACCCCGCTCGATGTGGCCGGCCCGCTGGCCCAGCACCGCGCCCGCTCGCATGCAGCGTGGGTGTTCACCTCGGCGACGCTCGCCATCGGCGGCCGCTTCGAGCACTACGCGATCAAGCTGGGCCTGAAGGAGCCGACCACTTTGCTCGCCCCCAGCCCGTTCGACTGGCCGCAGCAGGCGCTGTGCTACCTGCCGCCGGGCCTGCCCGAGCCGTCCGCCCGCCATTACACCGAGTCGGTCGTGGCCGCGATCAGGCCGGTGCTGGAAGCCTCCGGTGGGCGTGCGTTCGTGCTGTTCGCCTCGCACCGCGCGTTGCGCGAGGCGGCGACCCTGCTGCGCGACGGCCCGTGGCCGTTGTTCGTCCAGGGCGAGGCGCCGCGCTCGTTGCTGCTGCAGCGTTTCCGCGAATCCGGCAACGGCGTGCTGCTGGGCTCGGCGAGCTTCCGCGAAGGCGTGGACGTGGCGGGTGACGCGCTCAGCGTGGTGATCATCGACAAACTACCGTTCGGCGCGCCGGATGATCCGGTGTTCGAAGCCCGGCTGGAGGCGATCCGGCGCGGCGGCGGCAACCCGTTCCGCGACGAGCAGTTGCCGCAGGCGGTGATCGCGCTCAAGCAGGGCGCCGGCCGCCTGATCCGCAGCGAGACCGATCGCGGCGTGCTGGTGCTGTGCGATCCGCGGCTGGTGGGCAAGAGCTACGGAAAGGTGTTCCTGGATTCGCTGCCACCGTTGCCGAAAACCCGCCGGATCGAGGATGCCGTCGCGTTCTTCGCCCCGGCTTCGATCGCCGGGTCAGCAGCCGAGCCGGGACTGACGGCGTCGCAACCGCAGTTGCACCTGCAACCGGCAGACAAGCCGGCCCCCGCGCCGGAAGCGTTCGATGGAGTGGCGCCATGAAGTTGCTCGCCTTGGAGCTCGCCACCGAGGCCTGTTCGGTGGCGCTGTGGATCGACGGCGATGTACGCGAGCGCTTCGAGATCGCCCCGCGCCGGCACGCCGAGCTGGTTCTGCCCTGGGCCGGGCAGCTGTTGGCCGAAGCCGGGCTGAAGAAATCCCAGCTCGACGCGATCGCGCTCGGTCGCGGTCCCGGAGCGTTCACCGGCGTGCGGCTGGCGATCGCGATCGGGCAGGGCGTCGCCCTCGCGCTGGATCGGCCGATCGTGCCGGTCTCCACGCTGGCCGCACTCGCGGCCGGGCCGCTGGTCGGGTGTGCGGTCGAATATCCACGGATGTCCGGACCGGATGCGCCCGTCCGGCGGGTGCTGGCCTCGATCGACGCGCGCATGAGCGAGATCTACACCGGCGCCTTCGAGTTGCACGGCGACGATGTCTTCGCGGTCAGCGCCGAAGCCGTGCTCGCCCCCGAACAGGCGGAACTGCCGGACGATCGCAACGACTGGCACGGCATCGGTACCGGCTTCGCCGCGTGTGACGGCGCGCTGTCGTCGCGTTGGCAGTCGCGCTTCGCGTCGATCGATCCGGCCGCGTTGCCGCACGCGGCGGCCGTGGCGCACCTGGCGGCGACCGCATTCGCCCGTGGCGAGGCGCTCGCGCCGGAACAGGTCGAGCCGGCCTACCTGCGCAACAACGTCGCGTTGACGATTGCCGAGCAGAAAGCACTGCGTGCTTCGCGCGACCAGTAGCGCATCGGCGGCGCCATCGACCGGGCCATTGCGACGCGGGTATTCCGCGATCGATTGCCCCCTGCAGTCGCGGCAGGGCCGATCCCTCAGCGATCCACCAACTCCCCGCCCGGCAGGAACGCCCACGTCCGGGTCACGTGCAACACGTCGGGGTTCTCGTCGGTTTGTGGCAGCGGCGGGTAGGGCTCGGCCAGCTTGGCGATGCGCAGAGCGGAGGCGTCGAGCAGCGGGATGCCGCTGGTCAGCACGATTTCGGAACGCTCAACGCTGCCGTCGCGGCGGATCGCGACGCTGATCACCACCTGCCCGGCCATCCGCCGACGGCGCGCCTCGTCGGGATAGTTGAGGTTACCCACCCGCTCGACCCGGTCGACCCAGTCACGCAGGTAGCCGGCCCAGGCGTATTCGGTCGTGCTGGCGGAGACGAACTTGCGCTTGGGGCGCTTGGCGTAGCGTTCCGAGCGCAGGTGGATTTCCGCCGCCAGCCGCGCCATCGCCATGTCGCGATCGATCTTTTCCTGACCCGGAGGCAACGGGCGCTCTTCGGGCTCCGGGGTAGCCTGCGCGGTGGCGACGGCAGTATCGCCGCGCGTGCTGGCGATGATCCGCGCCCGCGGCGGTGGCTGCGGCGCCGGCGATTGCGCCCGCAATTCGCGCGGGGCGACGCCATCGTTGGCCTGCGGCAGCGGGCCGGACTGGTTTTCGCGCGGGCGCGTGCTCTTGTCGTGCTCGCCGCCGCCCTCGTTGTTGGCCTGGGCGAGGAAGTCGGCCTGTTTCGGCGTCAGCGCACTGGTGGTCTGGGTCAGGATCACGTCCAGGGTCGGGATCACCGGTGCCGCGCTCTCCAGCGCGAAACCGACCCCGAGCAGCAGCACGCCGTGGACCAGCAGCGACAACACCATCGTCGCGCCCAGGCGCTGCCGCTCGTCGATGACCGGGGGTGCCGCTACCGCGCTCATGTCGCGGCGGTGGCCCATGCCTTGGCGGCCCGTGCCTCGATCGCGTCGAACAGGCCGGCGGAGATGTTGAGGCCGAACTGCGCGTCGAGTTCACGGATGCAGGTCGGGCTGGTGACGTTGACTTCGGTCAGGTAGTCGCCGATCACGTCCAGGCCGACGAACAACATCCCGCGTCGTTTCATTTCCGGACCGACCTGGGCGGCGATCCAGCGGTCGCGTTCGCTCAATGGACGGCCCTCGCCGCGGCCGCCGGCGGCGAGGTTGCCGCGGAACTCGTCGCCCTGCGGAATCCGCGCCAGGCAATAGTCGACCGGCACGCCATCGACCAGCAGGATGCGCTTGTCGCCAGTCGCGATTTCCGGCAGGTAACGCTGCGCCATCGCCAGGTTGGGGCCATCGCCGACCAGGGTCTCCAGGATCACGTTGGTGTTCGGGTCGCCGTGGGCGACGCGGAAGATCGAACGTCCGCCCATGCCGTCAAGCGGCTTCAGCACCGCCTCGCCCTGGTCGGCGATGAACGCCTTCAGCGCCACCGTGTCGCGGCTGACGACGGTGGGCGGACAGCACTGCGGGAACAGCAGCGCGGCGAGCTTCTCGTTGTAGTCGCGCAGGCCCTGCGGGTCGTTTACCACCAGCGCGCCGGCCTGCTGGGCCAGGCTGAGGATCTGGGTGTCGTAGACGTATTCGCTGTCGACCGGCGGGTCCCTGCGCATCAGCAGCACATGGCCGGCACCCAGCTCGTACTGCGACGGCGATTGAAGCTCGAACCACCCGTCGGGGTCGTCACGGACCGCCAGCCGCGCCATCGTGGCGACCGCGTTGCCGTCGCGCAGGCCCAGGCCTCCCGGGACCACGTACCACAGCCGGTGCGAGCGGCGCTGTGCTTCGAGCAGCATCGCGAAGGTGGAGTCCTTGGCGATCTTGATGGACTCGATCGGATCCATCACGACGACGATGTCAAGTGGCATGGTGGTGGGAGGTCATAGGGGGCGCGACGGATGGTAGCAGGCAGGTCCGCCGTCCTGGCCCGGCAGCGCGCATTCATCATCGCTGTGCATGGATGGCGTGCTTGACAGCTTGCATCCGGCTTGGAATAAAGGGAGCCTACGCGACGCGGACTCGGGGTTTCGCGTCAGCGCTTCGCAACACTGGGGATACTGGAAAATGCAAGACGAGGTCCGCAACGGCAGCCTCGATGGTTTGCGAGTCATGGTGATCGACGACTCAAAGACCATCCGCCGCACCGCTGAAACGTTGCTCAAGCGCGAAGGTTGCGAGGTGGTCACCGCCACCGACGGCTTCGAAGCGTTGGCAAAGATTGCCGACCAACAACCGCAGATCATTTTCGTGGACATCATGATGCCGCGACTGGATGGCTATCAGACCTGCGCGTTGATCAAGAACAACCAGGTTTTCAAGAACACGCCGGTCATCATGCTGTCCTCCAAGGACGGCCTGTTCGACAAGGCGCGTGGCCGTATCGTGGGTTCCGAGCAGTACCTCACCAAACCATTCACGCGCGGGGAACTCCTCGACGCCATACGAACGCACGTCAACAACGCCTGACCGGGGGGGTAGGGCACCACATGGCACGTATTCTTCTGATCGAGGATTCGCCGACCGATACGGCGGTCCTGACCCAGTTGCTGGAACGCAACGGGCACGACGTACTGGCTTCCGGCAACGCCGAGGACGGCATCGATATCTGCCGTCGGGAGCAACCGGACCTGGTCCTGATGGACGTGATCCTGCCGGGCATGAACGGTTTCCAAGCGACCCGCGCGCTGTCGCGCGACGAGCAGACCAAAGCCATCCCGGTGTTGATCGTGAGCACCAAGGGCATGGAGACCGACAAGGCCTGGGGGCTGCGTCAGGGGGCCCGGGATTACATCGTCAAGCCACCGCGCGAAGACGAGCTGATCGCGCGCATCAACGAGCTGCTGGAGTCGTGAATCCGCCAGTCGCGGGGCTTGACCCGTTCGCGATCCTGGTCGACTACGAACGTCGCAGCCTGGCCCACGTTGCCGGCCTGCCGGAGCAGCTGGATGCCCCGGGCCTGTGGCGCGGGGTGGGTTACCGGATCGGCAACCGCCGTCTGGCCTCGGGCTTCGACGAGGTGCTGGAGATCCTGCCGCTGCCGCAGGTCACGCCGGTCCCGGGCGCGCGCGCCTGGCTGCTCGGTCTGGCCAACGTACGCGGCAACCTGTTGCCGGTGGTCGATCTGAAACAGTTCCTGGAAGGCGAGCGCACGGTCCTGCACGAAGGCCAGCGCATGCTGCTGGTCCGTCAGCCCGGCGGCGATGTCGCGGTGCTGATCGACGAGCTGTTCGGCCAGCGCAGCTTCAACGAATCCCAGCTCGTATCCGATGGCCTCCAGACGCCTGGCCTGGCCGATGGCCGCTACTCGCATTTCATCGACCGGGCCTATCGCCCGGACGACCACACCTGGGGAATCTTCAGCCTGGACCGGCTGGCGCGCACCCCCGAGTTCCGACAAGCCGCGTTCGAGCCGCCCAGGCTCGAAACCCGCGCCACTGAAAACCACGCCAGCAACGCAATTGAGGTCGAACATGAGCACTGAGATGAATTCCGTCGCCGGCAAGGCCCGCAACATCGGGGTCAATACCTGGTTGGTCGTGCTGGGCGTGTCGGTGCTGATCTTCGGCCTGAATACCGCATATGCCACCTGGAAAACCGCACGCCTGGGTGGCGCGAGTTCCTCCGCATCCAGTCTGCAGGTGCTCTCGCAGCGCCTGGCGGTGCAGGGTCGCGAAGCGGTCGGCGGTGACAGCGCCGCGTTCGGCGCGTTCAAGGCGACCAAGGCGAAAATCGAGGCCGACATCGGCGATCTCAACAGCAACTTCGGCGACACCCCGGGGGTGTCCGGCCCGATCGCCACCACCAGCAAGACCTGGGCGCCGCTGGGCAAGAGCGCCGAGCAGGTGATCGCCAGTGAGAAGGCGGTGCTGGGACTGGCCAAGAACGCCAACAACTTCGACAAGCAGGTTCCCGACCTGCAGGCGCGGCTGGACGAACTGGTGCGCGCGATGTCGAGCAGCGGTTCGCCTTCCTCGCAGGTCTACTACGCACTTCGCCAGGTGGTGCTGTCGGGCACCATGGCGCGCCGGGTGACCGAAATCCGCGCGGGTGGCCGTACCGCCGAGGCGGCGGGCGAAGGCCTGGCGCGGGACGCCGCGGTATTCGGCAACGTGCTGGCCGGGCTGCGCAAGGGCGACGAGACGACCGGCATCACCGCGTTGAGCAACGCCGGCGCGGTGAATGCGCTCGGCCAGGCCGAAGCGCTGTGGGAGACGATGAAGACCGATCTGGACGCGATCCTGAACAGCTCGCAGGACCTGTTCCGCGCCCAGGCCGCGGCGGACGCGATCACCACCGGTTCGGACAAGCTGCTGGCCGACAGTGAGTCGCTGTTCAGCGCGTTCAACGCGTTCGGCTCGCTGAAGGACACCAGCATCCTGGGCAACCTGTGGGTCTCGATCATTTCCGGCTTCATCGCCCTGCTGGCGATCGCCGGCTTGCTGATCTCGCTGAACAAGGCGCAGCAGGTCCGCTACAACACCACCAAGGAACTCAACGACCGCAACCAGGAGGCGATCATGCGCCTGCTGGACGAGATGGGCTCGCTGGCGGAAGGCGACCTGACCGTAAAGGCGACCGTGACCGAGGACATGACCGGCGCGATTGCCGACTCCATCAACTTCGCCGTCGAGCAGCTGCGCAGCCTGGTGCAGACCATTACCGATACCTCGGTGCAGGTCGCCTCCAGCGCGCAGGAAACCCAGGCCACCGCGATGCATCTGGCCGAGGCGGCCGAGCACCAGGCGCAGGAGATCACTTCGGCCTCCAGCCGCATCAGCGAAATCGCGGCCAGCATCGACCAGGTGTCGAAGAACTCCGCCGAGTCCGCCGACGTGGCGCAGCGCTCGGTGCAGATCGCGACGGCCGGTGCCGGCGTGGTGCGCCAGACCATCCAGGGCATGGACAGCATCCGCGACCAGATCCAGGAAACCTCCAAACGCATCAAGCGCCTGGGCGAGAGTTCGCAGGAGATCGGCTCGATCGTTGAACTGATCAACGACATCTCCGAGCAGACCAACATCCTGGCGCTGAACGCGGCGATCCAGGCGGCCTCGGCCGGTGAGGCCGGCCGCGGGTTCGCGGTGGTGGCCGACGAAGTGCAGCGCCTCGCGGAACGCTCCTCCAACGCGACCAAGCGCATCGAGTCGCTGGTGCAGACGATTCAGGCCGATACCAACGAGGCGGTCAGCTCGATGGAGCAGACCACCACCGAGGTGGTCGCGGGTGCGCGCCTGGCCGAGGACGCGGGTACCGCGCTGGGCGAGATCGAGAAGGTGTCGTCGGATCTGTCCGGGCTGATCCAGGGCATCTCCACCGCAGCGCAACAGCAGTCCGGTGCGGCGGCCAACATCACCCTGACGATGAACACGATCCAGCAGATCACCTCGCAGACCACCGAAGGCGCCAACCAGACCGCGCAATCGATTGGAAATCTGGCGCAATTGGCCGCCGACCTGCGCCGCTCGGTCGCCGACTTCAAGCTCCCGGCCTGAGGCAAGAATTGGATCGAAGGATGAACAGCCTGACCCCCGGCCGCCCGCACCCGCTGCGCCACTGCCCTGAACAGCGGAGTGTCGCGCCATGACGGTGATGCGCGACGCGATCGACACCACCACGCTGGGCTGGATCAAGCCGGAGCTGGACGAGACCCTGCGCCAGGCGCGCCAGGAAATCGAGGCCTACGCCGAATCCCCGGGCGATGGCAGCGCCATGCGCGTGTGCGCCGGCCATCTGCACCAGGTGCACGGCACCCTGCGCATGGTCGAGCTGTACGCACCGGCGATGGTGGCGGAGGAAATGGAGCGTCTCGCGCTGGGATTGCTGCATGGCGAGATCACCGACCGGGATGACGCCTGCGCGATGCTGATGCGCGGTGCGGTCCAGCTGCCCGATTACCTGGAGCGGCTGCAGGGCGGGCATCGCGACATCCCGATCGTGTTGCTGCCGTTGCTCAACGAGTTGCGCGCGACCCGTGGTGAGGCCGGCCTGAATGAAAGCGTGCTGTTTGCGCCCAACCTGGACCGCCCGTTGCCCGGCGACCTGCCGGCGCCCGAGGTCGCCAGCACGTCGATCCGCACCGGCGTACGGCCGGTCAGCAGCAACCTGACCGCCCTGCGCGACGCGCTGGCGCAGTGGCCCGAAGGCGGGGTGCCCGCGGATGCCGCGCATCTGGCGACCGTTGTGGACGGCCTGCTCGCTGAAGTGGCGGTCGAGCCCTTGCGACGCATGTTGTGGGTGGCGTCGTCGGTGGCCGGTGCGTTGCGCGATGGCGCATTGCCGCCGACCCGCGCACTGCGCCTGGCATTCGGCGGGGTCGAGCGCGAGGCGCGACAGATCCTGTATGACAACGGCTACAACGCGCCGGGTATCGAGCCCAACGCGGAGCCGACCCGGCAACTGCTGTATCACGTGGCCCACAGCGAAGGCGGCCACCCGGCGCTGGACAGCCTGCGCAGGACGTTCGAGCTGGATGCCGAGCTGCCCAGCGAGTCGGAACTCGACCACGCCCGCGGCAGCCTCAGCGGGCGCAACCGGGCCTTGCTGGATACCGTCTCCGCCGCGATCAAGGAAGACCTGCTGCGGGTGAAGGACGCGCTGGACCTGCACCTGCGGACCGGCCAGACCGGCGTCGAGGACCTGCGCCCGCAGGTCGAGGCCTTGGGCCGGGTCAGCGACACACTCGGCATGATGGGCCTGGGCATCGCGCGGGGCGTGGTGATGCAGCAACGCGACGCGATGCACGAAATCGTCGCCGGCAACCGTGCCGCCGACGAGTCGGCGCTTCTCGATGTCGCCGGTGCGCTGCTGTATGTCGAGGCTTCGCTGGACGAGCAGGTCTCACGGCTGGGCCTGTCGGATGACCGCGCCGACGAGGACATGCTGGCGAGCGAATCGCGCAAGGTGCTCGAGGTGGTGGTGCGCGAAGCGATCGCGAACTTCGGCGATGCGCGGCAGTCGTTCGTCGCGTTCGTGGAAACCAACTGGGATCACGCCGAACTGGTGGAGATCCCCCGCCTGCTGGAGGAAGTCGGCGGTGCCCTGCGCATCCTCGACCTGCACCTGCCGGCCGACTACCTGCTGGGGGTCAAGCGCTACACCGAAGTCGAGCTGATCGAGCGCAAGCGCGTGCCCAACGGCAAGCAGCTGGACACCATGGCCGATGCGCTGGCCAGCGTGGAGTACTACCTGGAAGCGCTGCGCGAGCAGCGGCCCAATCGCGACCGGATCCTGGAAATCGCCCGCCACAGCCTGGAGGCGCTTGGCTACTGGCCGCTGCCGAGCGACGCCGAGCCGGAGCAGCAGCACGTTCCTTCGCCGCTGTCCTACGAGGACGAGGACAACGCCGCCGCCGCGCTCGACCAGTGGGCCGTCACTGCGCGCGAGATGGATGCGCCGCCACGCGCCGCCGACCTGGTGGAACCGGCAGTGGGCGCGGAGCTCGCGGAGAAAACCGCGGAAGTGGAGCCCGCAGCCGAACCGCTTCCCGTCAGCCAGGATGCGCCGGCCAAGGCCACCAGCACCCTGGTCGACCAGGGTGTCGACGGGTTCGAGCAAAGCGCGGATATCGATGACGAGATCCGCGAGGTGTTCCTGGAAGAACTGGAAGAGGAGATCGCCAATCTCGGCAGCATGCTGGGCAACTGGCGCCAGGCACCGGAAAACATGGAGCAGTTGCGCTCGATCCGCCGGGTGTTCCACACCCTGAAGGGCAGCGGCCGTCTGGTGGGCGCCAAGACCCTGGGCGAGTTCAGCTGGAAGATCGAGAACATGCTCAACCGCGTGCTGGATGGCTCGCGACTGGCCAGTCCCGCGGTGGTGGCGGTTGTCGATCACGCCCATGCCGTGTTGCCGCAGCTGCACGCGGCGTTGCAAGGCACGCAGGCGATCAGCGCCGACCTCGCAGGAATCGCCGTGGTCGCGGACCGGGTAGCCGAGGGACAGGAAGCGTTCTACGTGGCGCCCGTGCTCGAGGCCGACGTGGTCGAGGCCGATGCCGCCGACAACGTAGTTGAAACGGCCGTCGTTGCCGACCCGGAGCCCGTCGCGGAGACCGCTTCTGTTGAGGAAGCCACCCTCGAGGCGGCATTGGCAGAGGGCGGAGTTCCGGCATCGGTCGACCCGGTGCTGCTGGAGATCCTGGGATCCGAAGTCACCGGGCATCTGGCGACGATCCGGGCCTGGCTCGCCGCCAGCCAGGATGAGCCGCAGCCGGCCGATGACCAGTTGCAGCGCGCAATCCACACGCTCAATGGCGCTTTCGCGATGACCGAAGTGCCGGTGATCACCGAGATCACCACCCCGGCCGAGGCGTATGTCAGGCGGCTGCTCGCGGCCGGTACGCCGGCCAGCACGGAAGGTGTCGCCGGCATTGCCGAAGTGTGCACGGCGGTGGCCGGAACCCTGGCCGCATTGCAATCCAGCCGCCCGCGGATCCCGGAGTTTTCAGGCGTCTCCGAACGGCTCGCCGCGTTGCGTGACAGCCTGCCTGCCGCGCGCGTGCAGCTGCCGGCGGACGAGATCGAAGTGCCGCTGCCGAGCGCTCCCACCGCGGGCCTGTCGGTGGTCGACCTCACCGCGTACGTCTCCGGTGTCGATGATCTCGATGCGGACACCGCTGCAGACGACGTGGACCTCGAGGCCGAACGGAGCGAAATCGAGCGCGCCGAAGCCGAACGCATCGAAGCCGAACGCATC
>NZ_AVPS01000010.1 GCF_000768345.1 Lysobacter concretionis Ko07 = DSM 16239
ATGCCTTTTCCGGCTTGAGGTTGATGACGGTCTCGAACATCTCCAGCGGTGCCGGATCGGTCGCGGTCAGCGCACGGCCGGCCTTGCCGAACACCGATTCCACCTCGGGAAACGTCTTGATGATCCGGTCCTGCTGCTGCAGCAGTTCGGCGGCCTTGGTCACCGACATTCCGGGCAGCGACGCGGGCATGTACAGCAGGGTGCCTTCGTTGAGGGTCGGCATGAACTCGCTGCCGAGCCGGGACGCCGGCCACAGGGTCAGCACCAGTGCCAGCGCGGCGATGCCCAGGGTCGCGGTCTTGTGCCGCAGCACGACCGCAATGACCGGCCGGTACATCGCGATCAGGAACCGGTTCACCGGGTTCTTCTTCTCCGGCAGGATCTTGCCACGCACGAACAGCAGCATCAGCACCGGCACCAGCGTGACCGAGAGCAGCGCGCCGGCGGCCATGACGAAGGTCTTGGTGAATGCCAGCGGCTTGAACAGCCGGCCCTCCTGGTCTTCCAGCGCGAACACCGGCAGGAACGCCACGGTGATGATCAGCAGGCTGAAGAACAGCGGCGGCCCGACTTCGCGGCAGGCGTCGATGATCAGCTGCCGGTGCGAGCGGCTGCCGTCGCTGTGTTCGATGTGCTTGTGCGCGTTCTCGATCATCACGATCGCCGCGTCGACCATCGCCCCGATCGCAATGGCGATGCCGCCCAGGCTCATGATGTTGGAGTTCATGCCCAGCGCGCGCATGGCGATGAACGCGATGAGCACGCCGACCGGCAGCATCACGATCGCGACCAGCGCGCTGCGGACGTGGAACAGGAACAGGATGCACACCAGCGCGACGATCAGGCTTTCCTCGATCAGCGTGGTGCGCAGCGTGGCGATCGCCTCCTGGATCAGCTCGGAGCGGTCGTACACGGTCTGCAGGCTGACGCCTTCCGGCAGGCCCGACTGGATCTCGGCCATCTTCTCCTTCAGGCCCTCGATGACGGCAAGCGCGTTCTCGCCGTAGCGGGCGATGGCGATGCCGGCGACCACCTCACCTTCGCCATCGAGTTCGGCGATACCGCGCCGCTCCGCCGGGACCAGCTCGACGTGGGCGATATCGGCGACCAGCACCGGCGTGCCGGCGTCGCTCTTGAGCACGAGGTTCTCGATGTCATCGATCCCGCGCAGATAGCCGCGGCTGCGGATCATGTACTCGGTTTCGGTCATCTCGATGACCCGGCCGCCGACGTCGCGGTTGCTCTGCGCGACCACCTCGGAGACCCGCGACAGCGGCACGCCGTACTGGCGCAGCTTGCCCGGGTCGACGGTGATCGAGTACTCGCGGACGAAGCCGCCGACACTGGCGACCTCGGCCACGCCGGGTGCCTTGGTCAACTGGTAGCGGACATACCAGTCCTGGATGGCGCGCAGTTCGTCGAGGGACTTCTGCTTGCCCTGCAGGACGTACTGGTACACCCAGCCCACGCCGGTCGCATCCGGCCCGAGCGTCGGCGTCACCCCGGCGGGCATCTGTTTGGACGCGGTGTTGAGGTATTCCAGCACGCGCGCGCGGGCCCAGTAGATGTCGGTGCCGTCCTCGAAGATCACGTAGACGTAGGAGGCGCCGAACATCGAGATGCCGCGGACCACCTTGGCGTGGGGGACGGCGAGCATCGCGGTCGACAGCGGGTAGGTCACCTGGTCTTCGACCACCTGCGGGGCCTGCCCCGGCATGTCGGCGTAGACGATGACCTGCACATCGGACAGGTCCGGCTGGGCATCCAGCGGTGTGTTGAGCAGTGCGTAGATGCCGCCGCCGGTCACGGCGATGGCCATCACCAGCACCAGGAAGACGTTGCGGACGGACCATTCGATAAGACGCGCCAGCATGTCAGTGCTCCATCGCGTGCGAGTCGTGGGAGGCGTCCGCGTCGGCTGCGGGCTCGGAGGCCGGTGGCGTTTCGTGCTGGTGAGCGTCCTGAGCGGCGATTTCCGCCGGCATGGGCGAGCCCGAGCCGGTATCGCCTGCGTCATGCGCCTGCGAGGCCGTCAGTGCCTCCAGCGCGGCCTGCAGGTTGCTCTCGGCGTCGATCAGGAAATTGGCCGACACCACCACGCGCTCACCTTCGTGCAGGCCTTCGCGCACCTCGACCCGGTCGCCCGAGCGCTCGCCCAGAACCACGTCCCGTGGCTCGAAGCGGCCCTCGCCGACCTGCACCAGCACCACCTGCCGCACACCGCTGTCGAGCACCGCGGAACGTGCAACGGTCAGCGCTTCGCCGGCGCTGTCCCGGCTCAGCACGACATCGCCGAACAGGCCGGGACGCAGGCTGCCGTCGGGGTTCGGCAACGCCACCCGCACCGCCAGGGTGCGCGTCTGCGGGTCGATGACCGGCTGGATGAAGGCGACTTCGCCCTCGAAGCTGCGACCCGGCAAAGACGGCGACTGGAAGCGGGCCTGCTGGCCGACCGATACCAGCCCGGCGCTGGTGGCCGGTACGTTGGCGATCAGCCACACCGTCGACAGGTCGGCCAGGCGAAGGATGGTGTCGCCGGCGGCAAAGCGGTCACCCTGCACGATCGGTTTTTCGATCAGCACAGCGTCGGCGGGCGAACGGATCACCAGACTGCCCGCATCCCCGTGTGCGCCGTTTGCTGACTGGGTGGTGTCGATACCCCAGTTCTTCAGGCGTTGACGGGCGGCATCACGCAGGCGGGTCATCGTGGCGGCGCTGGCGGCATCGCCCGCGGCCAGCTTTCTGGCGGCGTCGTCGGCGACCCGGTATTCGTTTTGTGCGGCGAGCAGTTCGGGGCTGTACACCGACAGCAGCGGCTGGCCCCGCCGCACCGCCATGCCGGTCTGGTTGGCATGCAACTGCTCGACCCAGCCTTCGAACTTCGGTGCGATCGCGTACTGGCGGGTCTCATCGACCTGCACGGTGGCGCTGGCGCGGATGCTCGGCGACAGGGCCTGCGCGCGGACGGCTTCGGTGCGCACACCCAGCTTCTGCACCTTCTCCGGCGACAGCACCACGGTGCCCGGCGCGGCGGGCGCTTCCCCGCCTTCGTAGACGGGCAGGTAGTCCATGCCCATCGAGTCCTTCTTGGGCACCGGCGAGGTGTCGGCCAGGCCCATCGGGTTGCGGTAGTAGAGGATCCTGCGGGGCTGCTCGGCACCATCGGCCGCTGACGGCAAGGGTGCATCGGAACGGAAGTGGCGGCCGCCCCACCAGCCGGCAGCAAGGGCGAGCAGGACCACGGCGAGGCCGGTGAGCCAATGGGAGGTTTTCATGGGGTATCTCCGCTGATGGCGCGCACGGCGGCGGCGCCCAGAAGTTCGTCACGGGTGGCATCCACCCGGGCCAGGTCGGCGCCCTGCCATTCGCGCAGGGCTTCCAGCAGGGTTGCGAAATCGACTTCGCCGACCTGATAGCTCGCCAGCGCCGACTGGAAGTTCGCGTCCGACTGCGGCAGCAGGGTCTGTTCGATCAGTTCGCGCTGCTCGCGCGCACCCAGCCAGCGTCCCCGGGCGCTGCCGAGGCGGCCCTCCAGCTCGGTCTGTGCGGCTTCGGTGCGTGCCAGCGCGGCAGATTCCAGCAGCCGCGATGCGTTTTCACGCCCGCGCCGTGCCTGCTGCTGAAACGGGATCTCCACCTGCAGCAACAGCGCGTAGCTGTCGACGCGATGGCCGGCCTGCATGACCCCGACGCCGAGGGTGATGTCCGGCAACCGCTTGCGCCGCTCCAGTTCGGCGTTGCGGTTGGCCGCGGCGGCCAGCGCGGTGCCGGCCTGCAGGGCGGGATGGCTGCCCGAGGCAATCCGCTCGCGGGCGGTGTCGAACGCGCCTTCCCCAATGGCCAGGGCGGGAGCGGAAACCGGCTCGGCCAGCGGTGCATCGGCGCGGCGGCCGAGCAGGGCATTCAATGTCGATGCGGCTTCGCGCCGCAATGCCTGGCGCTCCAACCGTTGCCGCTGCATCGCGGTGCGTTCGACCTGGGCGCGGATCGCATCCTGCTGGGCGGCCAGGCCCAACGCGTAGCGGACCCCGGCGATTTCCTCCACCTGTTCCAGCAATCCGATCAGCCGGTCGATGACCACGGTGGCTTCGCGCGCATGCCAGTAGCGGACGTAGGCATCCTCGGCGTCCGCCAGCAGTTCCAGCGCGGCGGCGTCGTGCCCGTGACCGGCCGCTCGGGCCTGCTCACGGGCGATGTCGCGCGACAGACCACGCTTGCCCCACAGCGGGAAGGTCTGCTCCAGCATGTAGCTGGTGGCCCCCACGTTGGCGGGCAGCACGTTGGGGTTGGCGGGGTCGATGCCCTGCCATTCCACCGTCGCCATCGGGTCGGGCAGGGCGGCGGCGGGCAGGATCAGCGCTTCGGCCGCCTCGGCCTCGGCCTGCAGGGCGCGCAGTTGCGGGTTGTGGTCGACCAGCCAGTGGCGGATCGAGGCGATGTCGCCGCCGGGGGCTTCCGGCTCCGCCGCGAAGGTGTTGGCGGTGTAGCCGGCGAATGGCAGCGCCAGGGCCATGCCCAGCGCCAGCGTCTTGAGCGGATGTGATTGTCGGGAGCGCGTGCCGGGTGCCGGGCTGCGCGGTCGCACTGACGCCCGGGAGCGGACGCCGTGCGGATTCGGATCTGGAGAAGTCATGTCTCTGCCTTGCCAGGGCCGCCGTCGACGGAAGGCGGCAGGGCTTGCGGAAGCGACTTGCCGTACGGAAACGGCAGCGCCGACGGAAGTGGTGTCAGGCGCAGCGAAGCGCCCGACGGACCTCGGTCGGTATCAGATCAACAGGATGCTGGCGGGGTGCAGCGTAGGCCGGTTCCACGACACCACCAGCGGCGTGGCGTGGTAGATCGCGGTGTGGTCTACCGGCGCCGCGATCAAGGCGATCGCATAGACCGGAGCCGGCAGGGAAGCAGGAACGGGCGGGATGCGGGTGATATCCCGGCTCTGGTCGCCCTGGCTGCAGTGGGGCTCGCAGACTGTTGCGTTGTCGGACGGCGTGTCGTCGGACGGCGTGTCGTCGGACGGTGTGGGGTGCTGGCAGCCATGCTCCAGTCCGGCGGGTGGGCCGGCATCCAGTGCCGCGAATGCCATCGAGGCGGCCGGATGCCCCGCCAGCGCGAACTGCGACCACAGCAGCGCCAGGATCGTGAAGATCGTGATCCGTTGGCGCAGACGCTGGTGGCGGGAGGGTTTCATGGACTATCCGAAGGTAGGTGCGACGCGCTGGCTGCGCCTTGATCCAGGTCAATTCATGGAGTGCTTTCCGCAGGTGGCGGCATGTCCCATCCGCTGCACCGTCAACCCCGCCGCTTCCGGCCCAACCGCAACGCATTGGCGACCACCGACACCGAGCTCAGGCTCATCGCCAGGGCGGCGATCATCGGGCTCAGCAACAGGCCGGTCAGCGGGTACAGCACACCGGCTGCGACTGGCACGCCCAGTGCGTTGTAGAGGAACGCAAAGCCCAGGTTCTGCTTCATGTTGGCGACGGTATCGCTGGAGATCGACCGGGCCCGCACGATGCCGCGCAGGTCGCCCTTCACCAGCGTCACCTGCGCGCTCGACATCGCCACGTCGGTGCCGGTGCCCATCGCGATGCCGACATCCGCGCCGGCAAGCGCGGGGGCGTCGTTGATCCCGTCGCCCGCCATCGCGACCCGGTGGCCCTTGGCCTGCAGCTCCCGCACCAGGTCGATCTTGTCCTGCGGGCGGACCTCGCCATGGACTTCGTCGATGCCCAGCGTGCGGGCGACCGCATGCGCCGTGGTGACGCCGTCGCCGGTGGCCATCACGATGTTCAGGCCCGCAGCGTGCAGCGATGCGATGGCGTCTGCGGTGGTCGCCTTGATCGGGTCGGACACCGCAAGCAGGCCGGCCAGGAGGCCGTCCACCGACAGATACATCACGCTGGCGCCGGCCCGTCGCAGCTCCTCGGCCGGGATGGAAAGCACCGAGGCGTCTACCTCGACCTCGTCCATCAGCGCGGTATTGCCGATCGCCAGGGTGGCGCCTCCGACCTTGCCGCGTACGCCAATGCCGGTGGCCGATTCGAAGCTTTCCGGCGTTTCCAGCGTCAGATCACGACGGCGGGCTTCCGCGACGATCGCGTCGGCCAGCGGATGCTCGCTGCCCTGGTCGAGGCTGGCCGCCAGGCGCAGCACTTCTTCCGCACTGAAACCCTCGGCCGGCAACACGGTGTGGAACGTTGGGCGGCCCTCGGTCAACGTGCCGGTCTTGTCCACGATCAGGGTGTCGATTTTGCGCAGGTTCTCGATCGCCTCGGCATCGCGGAACAGCACGCCCTCGCCGGCGGCCCGGCCGGTCGCCACCATGATCGACATCGGCGTGGCCAGTCCCAGCGCGCAGGGGCAGGCGATGATCAGCACCGAGATCGCGTTGAGAACAGCGAACGTCCATGACGGTTCCGGGCCGAACAATCCCCACACGAAGAAGGTCGTGACGGCGATCGCGAGCACCGCCAGTACGAACCAGAAAGCCACCTTGTCGGCCATGCGCTGCATCGGTGCGCGCGAGCGTTGCGCCTGCGCGACCAGTTGCACGATCTGCGACAGCACCGTTGCCGAACCGACTTTTTCCGCCCGGATCACCAGGCTGCCGGTGCCGTTGAGGGTTGCGCCGATCACGCTGGAACCGATGGTTTTCTCGACCGGGATCGGCTCGCCGGTCAGCATCGACTCGTCGACATGGGAGCGGCCTTCGATCACTTCGCCGTCCACCGGCACCTTTTCACCGGGACGCACCCGCAGGCGGTCACCGACATGGACGTGGCCGAGCTCGACATCCTCCTCGCTGCCGTCGTCGCGCAGGCGGCGCGCAGTCTTGGGTGCGAGCCCCAGCAGGGCTTTCAGCGCGGTCGAGGTCTTCGAGCGGGCACGCAGCTCCAGCATCTGGCCAAGCAGGGTCAGCGAAACGATCACCACGGCGGCCTCGAAGTAGACGCCGACGCGGCCGTGCTGGTGGAATGACGCCGGGAACAGCTCCGGTGCGACGGTGGCGACGACGCTGTAGCCGAACGCCGCACCGACGCCGATGCCGATCAGGGTCCACATGTTGGGACTGAGGTTGCGGACCGACTGCACGCAGCGGACGAAGAACGGTGCGGCTGCCCACAGCACCACCGGGAGGGCCAGTACCAGTTCGATCCAGGTCCGCGTGACCACCGGCAACTGCGGAAAATAGTGACCAAACATCGCCAGCACCGTTACCACTACGGTGGCTGGCAAAGTCCACCAGAAGCGGCGGCTGAAATCCCGCAGCTCGGGATTGTCCCCGTCGTCCAGCCCCGGCATTTCCGGTTCCAGCGCCATGCCGCAGATCGGGCAGATGCCGGGGCCTTGCTGGCGGATCTGAGGGTGCATCGGGCAGGTGTAGATCGTCCCCGCCGGTGCCTGCACGGGAGCGTCGTCGGATCGCGGGGCCAGATACCTGGCCGGATCCGCCTCGAAGTGTTCCAGGCAACGCGCCGAGCAGAAGTGGTGCGTTACCCCGTCATGCACGGCGTGATGGGCGGTCTGGACAGGGTCGACCTGCATGCCGCAAACCGGATCGGCCACGGTGGTTCCTTCAGTGGCGTGAGTGTGATTCCCGCCGTTGTTGGCGTCCGTATGGTGATGGTTGGTGTTCATGCATCCTCCCGTGACGATGGCAATGGCTGGCGCTGGAGCAGTGCGTCAATCCGCGTGGTGAGCGAACGCGGACGTGGCGCCGTCGCGGGCGACGAGCTCGACGACATAGGGCTGGACGCGGCCATCGGGCAGTTCCATTCCCGGTGAGCCGGCCGGCATGCCCGGCAAGACCAGCCCCTTGCCCTCGGGCCGCTCGGTCAGCAGGCGTTTGATGTCATCCGCCGGAACATGCCCCTCGACGAAATAGCCATCCACTTCCGCGGTGTGGCAGGAGCCCTTGCCATACGGAATGCCCACCCGCTCCTTGATCGCATTCACGTTGTCGGTATTCACGACCTGGATCGTGAAACCGGCGTGTTCCATGTGCTCCACCCACAACTGGCAACAGCCGCAGTTGGGGCTCTTGCTGACGACCATCAAAGGCAGGGCTGGCTGGGCGGGTACCGGACTTTGTCCGGGGGCGTCCAAGGCGGAGTGGGTTGCGAGTGCAGGTGTCGAAGACGACCTGCTGGCGACACCGCCATCAGGTGCACCGGCACATGCCGTAAGTGCATATGCAGAGGCCAGCGCGAGGATGACGAAGATGGGTTGATTGCGTTTCATGGGTAGTACTCGGTGATTGGCTTGACACGACGGCCGCTGGGCGAACGATGGGGGCCTTGTGGAAGGCCGTGCTTCACTCAGTGCTGGTGATCATGATCGGCATGGTCGTCGGGGCCGGGCGCTTCGGGCGCAGTTGCGTCGTTCGGGACCTTCTTGGCAGTGGGTGGCTGTCGATGCTCTGGCCCCCGGCCGTCGTGGGGATCGGGTTGGGCAGCGCCATGGTGGATGTTCTCCATGTCGTGATGCCCGCCGGCTTCATTTCCGTCGCCGTGTGCGTCGCCGGCGTGGTGATCAGCACCGCCCGCTTCACCATGCAGGTTGGTCTCGCCGCCACCGTGTGAATGACCCCCACTGCTGGCCACCAGATCGTGGTAAGCCTTCGCATCGAGACCCGGAAGCTCCTGCAGGAACGCAGCCATGTTCCAGATGTACTCGTCGCCCATGCTCAAGCCCCAGGCGGGCATGCCAGACGCCTTGATCCCGTGCTTGATCACCCAGAACGCCTCGGCCTGGTCGACCGTGTTTGCAGTGAGGTCGGGCGGGGCGGGGTAAAGCCCGCGGCTTAGCTCGGTCCGGGATACCCCGGGAGCCAGATGGCAGGCGACGCACATCGCATCGTAGTTGCCTGCGCCCTCGCGGATCTGGGCTTCCGTGCCCAAGCCCATCGGAACCGTAAGTCTGTTGGCCCGTGTGCGGATGGATCGCTCCCTTGCAATATCCAGCAGGGCATGGACGGGGCGGATATGAGGCGCGTCGGCGGCCACGTTGTAGGCCCCCGACCAGATCGCTCCGCCGGCAATGATCGCTGCAGCTGGGAAAATCGAGCCGGCAAGTACTGCTTTGCGTGTTCCAGGCTTCATGGTCGTTTCCCTCAGAACCAGATCCGCACGCCCGCCACGACGCGGGTATCGCGGGTGTCCTCGCCCTCGGCATGGCGGAAGTCCGCAGTGTTGCCGAACGCGCGTTCGTGGACGACGCCGATGTACGGGGCGAACTTCCGGTCGATCTCGTAGCGCAGCCGGACGCCGGCCTCTACCGAACTCAGGCCGGAACCGATGCCGCGCGCCGGGTCATCCTTGCCAAAGGCAGTGACCTCGACCAGCGGCTGCAGGATCAGCCGGTTGGTCAGCAGCAGCTCGTATTCGACCTCCATGTTGGCCGCGGTCTGGCCGGATTCGCCGACGTAGGCGGTGGCCTTCATCTCGAACTTGTAGGGCGCCAGGCCCTGCACGCCGAACGCGGCCCAGGTCTGCGAGCCACCCGGACTGAAGTCGTGCTTGATGCCGGCCAGCACATCCCACCAGGTCGACACGCTGCGCCCGTAGAACGCTTCGAGCTGGGCCGACTCGGTCTTGCCGCCGGTGCGTTCGCCTTCGGTGCGCAGCCACAACCGGTTGAGATCGCTGCCCACCCAGGCCTGGCCTTCCCACAGCTCGCCCGAACCGGGCTCGGCATCCCACGCTTCCAGTCGGTTGAACGCGACGTAGTGGTTGATCTCGGGCGCGTGCGCCATCGGCAGCTTCAGTACCGGGAAGGCGGCCGCGCGGTCGGCATCGGTCACCACCGGAATCGGCGTGATCGGTTCCGTGCGTGGTGGCGCGCCGTGCCCCATTGCGGCGTGATCCATCGCGCCGTGGTCCATGCCCGAGTGATCGGAAGCCTTGGCCGGCGATGCTGGAGCGGACTGGTGCGCAGCGTGGTCGGTGCTGCCGTGTCCCATGGCGGCATGATCCATCGCGCCGTGGTCCATGCCCGAGTGATCGGAAGCCTTGGCCGGCGATGCCGGAGCGGGCTGGTGCGCGGCGTGGTCGGTGCTGCCGTGTCCCATGGCGGCGTGATCCACCGTGCCGTGATCCTTGCCCGAGTGATCGGAAGCCTTGGCAGGCGATGCCGGCACCGCCTGATGCGCGGCGTGATCGGAGCCGCCGTGCTCCATTGCGGCGTGATCCATCGCGCCGTGATCCATGCCCGAGTGGCTGGAGGCCTTGGCAGGTGGAACCGGAGCCGGGTGATGCACGGCGTGGTCCATGCCCGTGTGGTCGGTGTCCTTCCGGCTGGTGTCGTCGCCGTGGTTCATTGCCGAGTGGTCAACCGGCGTGGGCGCGGCATGGCCGTGATGATCCTGGGCGATGGCGGCGCCATGCAGGGCCAGGCTCAGTGCGGCTGCCAGTACGGTGCTGGCGGGAGAAAGAAAACGGCTCATTCCTCGACCCTCACTTCGCGCATCATTCCGGCTTCCATGTGGTACAGCAGGTGGCAGTGGAAGGCCCAGCGGCCCAGGGCGTCGGCGCGGACGCGGTAGCTGCGTTTGGTGCCCGGCGGGATATCGACGGTGTGCTTGCGCAGGTGGAAATTGCCGTTCTCGTCCTCCAGGTCGCTCCACATGCCATGCAGGTGGATCGGGTGGCCCATCATCGTGTCGTTGACCAGCACGATCCGCATGCGCTCGCCGTAGTTGAGCCGCAGCGGTTCGACATCGGCGAACTTCTGGCCGTCGAACGACCAGGCGAACTTCTCCATGTGGCCGGTCAGGTGCAGCTCCACCTCGCGGCCGGGTTCGCGGCCGTCCGGATCGTCGAACAGGCTCTTCATCGCGCCGTAGGTCAGCACCGTGCGGCCGTTGTCGCGCAGTCCCATGCCGGGGTCGTCCAGCTTCGGCGCCAGTGACATCGCCTGCATGTCGACCAGCGGGTTGCCGGTCTCACTGGCGGGGTGTTGCTGCATGCCGCCGGCCGAGTGGTCCATGGCCTGCATGTCGTGGCCGGCGTGCCCCATGGCCGCATGGTCCGTGCCGGCTTGGCTGGTGCTTCCATGCCCCATGCTGCTGTGGTCCATCGCGCCATGATTCATACCACCGTGATCCATGCCGCCATGCCCCATGCCGCCATGCCCCATGTCGTCCATGGTCAGCAGCGGGCGCGGGTCCAGTGGTGGTACGGGTGGTTGCAGGCCCTGGCGCACCGCGAGGGTGCCGCGGGCGTAGCCGGTCCGGCCCATGTCCTGGGCAAAGATCGCAAACGCGTCCGCGCCGGCCGGCTCGACCAGCACGTCGAAGGTTTCGGCCACCGCGATGCGGAACTCGTCGACGGTGACGGGGTGGATGTACTGCCCGTCGGCGGCGACCACGGTCATCTTCAGGCCGGGGATGCGCACGTCGAAATAGGTCATCGCCGAGCCGTTGATGAAGCGCAGCAGGATCTTCTCGCCGGGCTTGAACAGGCCGGTCCAGTTGCCGGCCGGCGCGGTGCCGTTCATCAGGAACGTATAGGTGTGGCCGTTGATGTCGGAGATGTCGGACGGCGTCATCCGCATCTGGCCCCACATCCTGCGGTCCTGCACCGTGGCCGACAGGCCATCGCGGCGTGCGTCACGCACGAAGTCGCCGACGGTGCGCTGGTAGTAGTTGTCGTAGCTGGCGTTCTTCTTCATGCGCCGGAACAGCGCGCCCGGGTCCATGTCGGTCCAGTCCGACAGCAGCACCACGTGCTCGCGGTCGTAGTGGTAAGGCGCCGGTGCGCGCGGCTCGACGATGATCGGGCCGTACAGACCGGCCTGCTCCTGGAACATCGAATGGCTGTGGTACCAGTAGGTGCCGGACTGCTGCAGCTGGAATTTGTAGGTGAAGGTCTCGCCGGGCGCGATGCCGTCGAAGCTCAGGCCGGGCACGCCGTCCATGTTGGCCGGCAGCAGGATGCCGTGCCAATGGATCGACGAATATGCATTGCGCAGGCGGTTGGCCACGCGCACGGTCACGGTGTCGCCCTCGCGCCAGCGCAGCAGCGGGGCCGGCAGCGTGCCATTGACGGTGACGGCGGGACGCGCGCGACCGGTGAAGTCGACCATCGAGCCGCCGATGGACAGGTCGAAGTCGGTGCCGCTCAGGGTCTGCAACGGCCGGGGAGTGCCGCTGGCGGCCAGCGCCGGCAAGCGCCAGAGCCCCATGCCGGCAGCGAGGCCGCCGACGGCCAGGCCGGTGACAAAACGACGGCGGGAGGGCGCTGCCGGGGGGAGGCCGGAAGAATCGGTGGACATGGAAACACTCCGTGAATTCGGGAAAGTCGGGCTCCGCCGGAAGGACGGAACCTGTCGCCTTCTGCCGCGTCGGCACCGGCAAGGGCGCGTCGTCAGGCAGGCGGTAGCGGGCGCCGGACAACGGCACCCGGACTCAGCGGATCGGAGGTCGGTAGCGGTCGTGGAGCGCGGGGGCCGGATGGTCGGCCAGGGTCGGGCGCACCGCCAGGATCTGTGGAGCGATCCGCCATCCCTGGGCCGGTGCCGTCAGCGTCGCCAGCAACCCGGCCGGGCAGGCGACATCACAGGACGTGCCTGTGCAGCAATCGGCTGTGGCGGAATGGTTGTCGGACAACGGCGCTCCGGTCGCGGGCGTTGCCGCGCTCGAATGCTCCATGCAGGTCGCGTGATCGGTCGGGGCGGGCAGCGGGTCCGATGTCGCAGCGGCCATCGCGGCATGCTGCACCTGCATCTGCGTGGCCGCCACCGCGAGTCCCGATCCGTTGAGGATCAGGGCGATGCAGAGCAGGACACGCAGGAGCAGGCGGGCGGACATGACCGGCTACTCTAACCGGGAGCGTGCGGATACCGGTGAACGGGGATTCACTGCGCCAGCCCGTGGATCAGCCGCGCTGCGACCTTGGCCGTGACGTTGTCCCGGTCCAGCGGTGGACACAGTTCCGCGATGTCGCAGAGCTTCAAGCGGCCCGTTCCCGCGACGGCGGCGATGAATGGTTCCAGCGTCTCCAGCGTGACGCCTCGCGGATTCGCGGCGCTGACACCCGGCGCCACCGCATGTGGCAGGACGTCCAGGCAGACGGTCAGGTAGATCGAGTCGGCCGGCTGCAGCCACTGCAGGAGTTGCTCGACCTGCGCGGCGGCGTTGGCCGGTGTCATGTCCACATCCATCAGGAACCGTGTGCCGGTCTCGGCGGCGGTGTGGAACAGGCGGCGCGTGTTGGAGGCTTTGCTGACCCCGAGGCAGAAATAATCCAGCGCGATGCCGTGTTCCGCGGCGTGGCGGAGGGCCTGCCGGAACGGGGTGCCGGAGGTGGCGACGGAGCTGTCGCGCAGGTCGAAGTGCGCGTCCAGGTTGACGATGGCGATGCGTCCGGCACCTGAGCTGTTTGCCAGTCCCAGGTAACTGGCAAACGCGATTTCATGTCCGCCGCCCATGCCGACCGGGAAGTGGCCGTCCGCCAGCAGCTCCGTCATGCGGTCCGCGTAGCGCTGTTGCGCACCTTCGAGGTCGCCGTCGGTGCAGGCGATGTCGCCCGTGTCATACAACGGGCGCGAATGGGCGACCGGCAGGCTGGCCAGCGCCTGCCGCAGCGCCGCCGGCCCCTGCGCCGCGCCGGTCCGGCCCTGGTTCCGGCGCACGCCTTCGTCGCTGGCGAATCCCAGCAGGGCGATGCCCGGCTCGGCGTGGCGCTCCACGGGACGCACGATCTGGTGCCAGCGGAAGGTTTCCGGATCCGCTTCGTCGTCGACTCGACCGGTCCACTTGTCCATCAATCAGTTCCCCTCATCCGGAAATTCGGTGCGTACCAGTTCGGCGAGCCGGCCGTTGGCGATCAGGGTATCGGCGGCGGCGATTTCCGGCGCGAAATAGCGGTCCTCGTCATATCGGGGGACGACGGATCGCACCAGGTCGAAGGCCTGTTCGAGCCGGGCGGAGGAGCGCAGCGGACGCAGGAAATCGATGCCCTGGCAGGCTGCCAGCAATTCGATGGCGACGATGCGACGCACGTTGATCGCCACATCGCCTGCCTTGCGGGCTGCGAACGTGGCCATGCTGACGTGGTCCTCCTGGTTGGCCGAGGTCGGCATCGAGTCGATGCTGGCCGGATGCGCCAGGGTCTTGTTCTCGCTGGCCAGTGCCGCCGCGGTCACGTGGGCGATCATGAAGCCGGAGTTGATGCCCGGGTTGGCGACCAGGAACGCCGGCAGCCCCGACAGATGGGCGTCGACGAGCAGTGCGATGCGGCGCTCGGAGAGCGCGCCGACCTCGGAGGTCGCGATGGCGATCTGGTCGGCCGCGAAGGCGACCGGCTCGGCGTGGAAATTCCCGCCGGACAGGACTTCGCCGGTGTCCGGAAACAGCAGCGGATTGTCGGACACCGCATTGGCTTCGATCCACAGGGTGTTGGCCGATTGCCCCAGCAGGTCCCAGCACGCGCCCATCACCTGCGGCTGGCAGCGCAGGCTGTACGGGTCCTGCACGCGGGAGTCGCCGGTCCGGTGGGACTCACGGATCGCGCTGTCGGTGAGCAAGTCGCGGTACAGGCCGGCGACGTGGATCTGGCCGGGCTGTCCGCGCAATGCGTGGATGCGTGCGTCGAAAGGCGTGTCCGAGCCGCGGGCGGCATCGACCGTCAAGGCGCCGGCCAGCACCGCGGCGGCGAACGCCTGCTCCGCCCGGAACAGCGCGACCAGTGCGATGGCGGTGGAAACCTGGGTGCCGTTGAGCAGCGCCAGACCCTCTTTGGCGCCCAGCTGGATCGGCGTGAGGCCGGCACGGCGCAGGCCTTCGTCGGCGGGCATGACCTCGCCGTCGACGCGGACCGAACCCTCGCCCATCAGCGCGAGGGTCAGATGGGCCAGTGGGGCCAGATCCCCGGATGCGCCGACCGAGCCTTGGGCCGGGATACACGGCCAGACCTGCGCGTTGTACAGCCCGACCATGCTTTCCAGCAGTTCCCAGCGCACGCCGGAATGCCCGCGCGCGAGCGAGGCGATTTTCAGCGCGAGGATCAGGCGGACGGTGTCGTCGTCCAGCAAGGACCCGACGCCGACGGCATGCGAGCGCACGAGGTTGGTCTGCAGCTGTTCCAACTGGTCGGAGGGAATGTGGATGCTGGCCAACAGGCCGAATCCGGTATTGATCCCGTAGGCCGGCGCGCCGGTGGCGACGATGGCCGCGACCGTGCAAGCCGCCTCGTCCACCCGGCTCTTCGCCGTCGGCGGTAGGGAAACCGGATCGAACTGCCTGGCAATGGAGCGCAACTGGGACAGTGGAATCCGTCCGGGGGTCAGCATGGGCATGGGTCGGCTATCCGTTGATCGAGGGCAGGTTGAGGTGGTTGTCCCGGGCGCAGGCCAGCGCCTCGTCGTAGCCGGCATCGGCATGGCGCATGACGCCGGTGGCAGGGTCGTTCCACAACACACGAGCCAGGCGCTTGTCGGCCTCCTCGGTCCCGTCGCAGACGATCACCACGCCGGAGTGCTGGGAGAATCCCATGCCGACGCCGCCGCCGTGGTGCAGGCTCACCCACGTCGCGCCGCCCGACACCGCCAGCATCGCGTTGAGCAACGGCCAGTCGGACACTGCGTCGGAGCCGTCGCGCATCGCCTCGGTTTCCCGGTTCGGGCTGGCCACCGAGCCGCAGTCGAGGTGGTCGCGGCCGATCACCACGGGTGCTTTCAGCTCCCCGGTGCGGACCATCTCGTTGAACGCCAGCGCGGCGAGGTGGCGCTGGCCCAGACCGAGCCAGCAGATGCGCGCCGGCAGGCCCTGGAAGGCAATGCGCTCGCGCGCCTGATCGAGCCAGTGATGCAGGTGGGCATCGTCGGGAAACAACTCCTTGACCTTGGCGTCGGTGCGGTAGATGTCCTCGGGGTCGCCCGACAACGCCACCCAGCGGAACGGCCCCTTGCCCTGGCAGAACAGCGGCCGGATGCAGGCCGGGACGAAGCCGGGGAAGTCAAACGCGTCCGCGACGCCCTGCTCCAGCGCAACCTGGCGGATGTTGTTGCCGTAGTCGATCGTCGGCACGCCCATGCGGTGGAAATCGAGCATCGCGCGCACGTGTTCGGCGCACGACGCGGCGGCAGCCGACTGCAATGCCTTGTGCGCGGAAGCATTGCTGCGTGCAGCCTGCCACTGCGCCGTCGACCAGCCGGCGGGAAGGTAGCCGTTGACCAGATCGTGCGCCGAGGTCTGGTCGGTGACCGCCGCTGGCGTGGCCCGCCCTTGCCGGGCCAGCTCGACAAAGCGGGGCAGCAGTTCCGCGGCGTTGCCGAGCAGGCCGACCGACACCGGCGAGGTGGCGTTCTCGACGATCGCCAGCGCTTCCTCGATGGAGTGCGCCTTGTGGTCCAGGTAACGGGTGCGCATCCGGAAATCGATCCGCGACTCCTCGCACTCGATGACGATGCTGCTCGCACCGGCCAAGGTCGCGGCCAGCGGCTGCGCACCGCCCATGCCGCCCAGACCGGCGGTCAGGATCCACTTGCCCGACCAGTCTCCCTGGTAATGCTGGCGTCCCAGTTCGACGAACGTCTCATAGGTGCCCTGCACGATTCCCTGCGAGCCGATGTAGATCCACGAGCCGGCCGTCATCTGGCCGTACATCATCAGACCCTTGCGATCGAGCTCATTGAAGTGGTCCCAGTTCGCCCAGTGCGGCACCAGGTTGGAGTTGGCGATCAGCACGCGCGGCGCGTCGGCATGGGTGCGGAATACGCCCACCGGCTTGCCCGACTGGACCAGCAGGGTCTGGTCGCCTTCCAGTGCCCGCAGGGAAGACAGGATGCGGTCGAAGCTGGCCCAGTCGCGCGCCGCCTTGCCGATGCCGCCGTAGACCACCAGCTCTTCGGGACGCTCGGCGACTTCGGGGTCCAGGTTGTTCTGCAGCATCCGGTAGGCCGCTTCGGTCAGCCATGACTTGCATGACAACGCGGCGCCCCGTGGACTGCGCACGGTGCGCGGGCCCGGAACGGCCGGAGTGAGGCCAGTGTCCATCGATAACTCCATTACGAATGGGGCGTGTTGCCCACGTGGAAAGTGCCAACGAAGCGGTAGCTGGCAGCGGGGTGTGCAAGACGTACAAAGCTGGCCACCCGCCCGCGCGACCAGGTCCGCCGGGTCAGTGACAGCAGCGGATCGCCCGGACTGATCTGCAGCAGTTTTGCGGTGCCCTTGTTGGCCAGCTCGGCTTCGATCGTGTGTTCGGTCCGCTCCAGCGGCGCCGTGCGGGTCAGGTATTCGTGCGGGGTCTCGATGGTGAAATCCACCTCGAGATACTCCGGTGCACTGGCAGGATTGACGAAGCGGTCCTCCAGCTGGAGGGGCTTGCCGTCCGCGAGGTGGAGCAGCCGTGAATGGAACAGCTCGCTGCCCGCCGCCAGGGAAAATTCCCGTGCCAACGGCGCCCGCGCCTCGATCGTTTCGCGTACCAGGACGTTGACGACATGGAGCTGCCCACGCGCGCGGATATCGTCGCGGATCGAGCGGACCTCGAACATCGGCGACTCGACTTTCGGCACGGCGACAAAGGTGCCGACGCCCTGCACCCGGATGACCACGTCGGAGTCGCTGAGCTCGCGGATCGCACGGTTCACGGTCATGCGCGAAACACCGAACTGGACGACCAGATCGTTCTCGCTCGGGATCCGGCTGTGCGGCGGCCAGACGCCGCTCGTGATCTGCCCGAGGATGTACTGTTTCAGCTTTGCGTATTCGGGCTGTGGCTTTTCCATGAGCTCAGCATGGCATGTCTATACATCCTGTGGAAGGTCCTGCCGGAACCATTCGCAGGGGTCTGGAAAAGTTCATCGGGAATCTGATTGACACCTTCGCTACGGGCGTGGTACTTGGTGGTATAGACAACTGGAAATCCCGCCTTTCCCGATGCGCCATCTCCCGCTACTGCTCCGTTGCCTGATCGTCCTGGCGTTCTGCCTCGACGGCAGCGCCATGGCGTGGCAGAAGAGCGCCATGGCGGCGGGAGCCGTGCATCATGGGCACGACACCCACGTCACCAGTGACGGCCATAGAACGACCGGTCACGAGCCGGATCCGGTCGCGGTTCTGGCGGATGGTTCGGAGCATGCCGAGGCTGGTTCTCGGGGTGTCATCCATGAAAATTGCGATTGCACGGAAACCGGATGCGACTGTGCATGCGGCTTCGTTACCTTGGCGCTGGCCAGAGGTCTTCCGCTTGTCGATGCGCCCTGGATCGGTTTTGTGCCGATCTCCGGTGATCTGACTACTGCCGGCAGAGGCGTACCGTCCTCGCTCTTTCGACCTCCCATCGGTTGATCTTGTCAGGCTGCCCGGGTGGTGGCCTTCTTCAGTTGCGGGTGCGGCTGCAAAAAGCCGGCCCGAGCCATGCCGACAAGTTCTGACAATCACCGTTTGGGGAGTTCACCATGTTCTGTAAGCGCAACCATCTCGCGCTGGTAATCGGCGTGTTGCTGTCCGCCGGTATCGCGACCCCTGCTTCTGCCCAGTCCGCTGATGCCGCTGAAAAGTCTGTGGCGGCCACGCTGGATTCAGTCACCGTGACCGGTAGCAACATCAAGGGCGCAGCCATTTCAGGTGTGGGTCCGGTTTCTATCATCGATGCCGAAGCGATCGAGCGCTCCGGTGCGATCTCGGTGGAAACCCTGTTGCAGCGTATCCCCGCATCAGCGGGGTCCGCCGGTAGCCAGACCAGTGCGTACTGGACGGGCGATGGCTGGGGCACTGCGCAGGTGAATCTGCGTGGTCTCGGTGCGTCCAGGACCCTGGTCCTGATCAATGGCCGGCGCATGGTCAACGGCGGCACTGGCGCCAACAGCGCCGTGGACCTCAACACGATCCCGCTTTCCATGATCGAGCGGATCGAGGTCTTGAAGGACGGCGCATCTGCGATCTACGGCGCCGATGCGGTCGCCGGCGTCGTCAACATCATCACCAAGCGAAAGTTCGACGGGGCCAAGCTGGCCGTCATGTACGGGCAGACCGCCCAGGGCGACGGCGAGGAGACCAGTGCTGATTTGACCTTCGGGACGAACGGTGAGCGCGGTTCAATCCTGCTGGGCGTCACCTACAACGAAAGCAAGGCGGTTCCGATGGCCAGTCGTGCGCCATGCAACCTGGCCGAGCGAGGGGGTGAGCTGGTGTGCGTGGGCAGCTCAGCCACCACAGGAGGCCGGGCCGTCCTTGCCGACGGCACGATGGTCAATTTCAACCAGACACCGGGCGGCAACGGAGACGCCTATGAGCGGTATGACGGCAGCAAGCACAACGTCAACAACAATGGCTACCTCAATGCGGTCAATCCGGTGAAGCGCTATGGCGTCACCGCTCTGGGTGAGTACGACCTCACCGAAGATACGCGGCTGTATGGCGAATTTCTCTACACCAACCGCAGTTCCCACCAGTCGACGGCACCGGGCACGGTCGGCACTTTCCGCACCATCCGCATCGGCGCGAATCACCCGACCAACCCCACCGGGCAGGACCTGACCCTGATCCGCCGCAACCTGAAGGAGGCCGGTCCGCGCATCGCATTCCAGGACGTGGATACGTTCCGTGGAGTGCTCGGGCTGGAAGGCGCCTTTGGCGAAACATGGTCCTGGGATGCGTCGATGAACTACGGACGCAACACCGCAGAGGACGGCTTCACCAACGTGGTCAACCTGGACCGGTTCGATGCCACGCTGGATCGCAGCCGCTGCAGCACCACGCCGGGCGCCGCGATCCCGTGCGCCGACTATCTTGGATATGGCGATCTCACCCAGGAGGCCATCGACTACATCACGTACAAGTCAATCAACAACGGTGGCAACTCGATGATGGCCTTCCAGGGCAAGGTCTCGGGCCAATTGTTCGAGCTGCCGGCAGGCACAGTCGGCATGGCAGCAGGTGTGGAGGTGCGCACGGAACGGGGCTGGCGCAATCCCGACATCCTGACCCAGCAGGGAATCGCCAATACCAACCGGGCCGACATCATTGCCGGCGAATACAAGGCCAAGGAGGCGTTTGTCGAATGGCTGGTTCCCCTGCTCGCCGACATGCCGCTGGTCCAGCGCCTGGACCTGAGTGCGGCGGTTCGCTATTCCGATTACGAGCTGTTCGGCGATGACACGAACTACAAGCTCGGTCTGGACTGGCAGATGACCGACAGCTTCAAGATCAGGGGGACCACGTCCACCGCATTCCGCGTTCCCAGCATTCCACAGCTGTTCGGTGGCGTGACCACCGGCAACCTCACCACCACCGATCCCTGCAGCGGCTGGTCCTCGATGCCGTCTTCTTCGGTCGTGGCGCAGAACTGCAAGGCCGACGGAGTGCCGCCAGGCTATACGCAGCTGGGCAATATGGTCCTGACCTATGGCGGTGGCAACATCGACCTGAAGCCGGAGGACGCCAAGACGCTCACTGTCGGCATGGCCTGGACGCCCACCTTCACCGACGGCCTGACCCTGACCCTGGATTACTACAAGATCGATATCAGCAACGCCGTCGCCAGTGTGGCGGGGTCAACCAAGCTGGCGATCTGCTACAACACGCCAGGAATGGCCCATCCGTTCTGTTCGGACAGCAACTTCACCCGCAACCCGGTGACCGGCGAGATCGACTATCTGTCGAGCCGGCCAGTGAACGCTGCAGATGAAACGGCTTCTGGCGTCGATCTGGGATTGGTGTGGCAATTCCCCATCGGCGGCCTGCAGGCCCTTGTCGATCTGGATATGTCCTACCTCAAGGAATACAGCGTCCGTCCGTATGCGAACGCGAACCTGATCGAATATGCCGGGAAGATCACCGGCGGGAGAGGAAGTTACGCGCATTGGCGTGGCCTGGGCACCTTCGGCCTGACGGGCGACCGCTGGTCGGGCAACTACACCGTCCAGTTCATCGGCAAAGCCGAGGACATCAATGCCAGCAAGGGGGATATCGGCGCATCCGTGGGGAATATTTTCTACCACAACCTCCAGGCCGACTACTCGCTCACCAAAGCGATCAAGGTCTCGGCCGGCATTGACAACCTGTTCGACAAGTCCGCGCCTTTCATCCAGAGCTACACCGATGCCAACACGGACACGATGACCTACGACCTGCTCGGACGTCGCTGGAACCTTCGCTTCTCCTACAGCTGGTAACCGGCTTGTTTCTCCCCGGCACACGCCTGCCGGGGAGAAACAGGTTTCCCTTTGCCCATACCGGCAGGAACCCCTTTTTATGAAACCCGCATTCTGGGCCCGTCGGGCCCACAAGTGGATCGCCCTGGTCATCGGCGTGCAGGCGCTGCTGTGGTCGATCGGCGGCCTGTACATGACCGCCATGTCGATCGACTTCATCCATGGCGACCACCTCAATCACGTGGCGGCCGAACCGCTCCCGCAACAGGCCGACCTGGTCGATCCCGCCGTGGTTGCCGCGCGCTATCCGGCCATGACCGGCTTCCGCCTCAAGCGGCTGCTCGGTGAACCGGTCTACGAGGTCCATCACGCCGGTGGCGTCGACCTGGTCGATGCGGTCACCGGTCGGCCAGCCGGTCCGGTCGACGAGGAAAAGGCCAGCCAACTGGCGCTGTCGGCCTATCAGGGCAACGGACCGCTGGAATCGTTGCAGTTGCTCGACAAGGCGCCGCAGGAAGTGGGCACCCGGCCGGTGCCGATGTGGCAGGCGAAGTTCGATGACAGCGGCAATACCGCGCTGTATTTCTCGCCACAGACCGGAAACCTGCTGGCGACCCGGCATACCTATTGGCGGGTGTTCGACTTCCTCTGGATGCTCCACATCATGGATTACGAGCAGCGCTCGAACGTCAACAACACCTTGCTGCGCGTTGCGTCCACCGTCGGCCTGCTGTTCATGCTCAGCGGCGTGTGGTTGCTGTTCTACAGCTTCCGCAGGAGGTCGGCGGCATGACTCCCTGGATGCGGACACTGCATAAATGGGTCGGCCTGATCATCGGACTGCAGTTCGTGATCTGGACGGCCAGCGGTCTGGTCATGAGCCTGCTGGACACGGCGACCGTGAACAACCTGCACCACCTGGCGCCCGTGGCCGAGGCGCGGCCATGGCCGGCGGCGACGATCTCGCCCGCCGCCATCGTCGACCGGGAGAGTCGCGCGATCCAGACCGTCGAGACCCGCTGGCTGGCCGAGCGGCCGGTCTATCGCCTGAGCGACGGCACGGTCAGCTGGCTGGCTGATATCCGGGATGGCAGCCCGGTGCCCGTGACCGCGGCCGACGTCGCCGCCATCGCCACCCGGGATTACGTCGGCGATGGACGCGCCGGAGTGCCGGAGCTGATGCGCGAACCCACATGGGAAACGCGCAAGCGCGACGGGCCGATATGGCGCGTTGCGTTCTCCGACGACGATGCGACCACGCTGTACGTGTCCGGGCAGGACGGCGCCATCCTGGAGCGGCGCAATGACACGTGGCGATTGTTCGACTTCGCCATGATGCTGCACTTCATGGATTACACGAGGCAGCAGGATTTCAACAATCCGCTGATCGTGATGGCCGGTGCGGGTGGGCTGTGGCTCGCGCTGTCCGGCATCTGGCTGTTCTTCGCCAGTTTCCGCCTCGGCGAATTCGTTCCGGCCCGCTGGCGGCCACGCCGCGAATTGGCGGTGTATGGCGCCGACGGGAGCAAGTTGCGCTCGGTGGAGTCACACACCGGCGACACGGTGTACCTCGCGCTGGGACGCAACGGGTTGCAACTGCCGTCCAACTGCGGCGGGGGCCAGAGTTGCGGACTGTGCGTGGTGCGCGTTCGGGGCCATGCACCGCCGCCGACCAGCGCCGACCGGGCGCATATCGACGCGACCCGCCTCCGGTCGGGCTATCGGCTGGCCTGCAACCTGCCGGTGACGTCGGATGGCCAGATCGAGGTGGCCGGAGGCGCGGCGCTGTGGACGGAACGTGTCGCCACAGTGGTCAGCGCCACGGCGGTGACGCCGTTCCTGCGCGAGTTCGTGCTGGCGCCGGAGCAGCCGCTGGGACCGGAATTCCAGCCCGGTGCTTATCTGCAGGTGCATGTCCCCGGTTACCGCCTGCAGCGCGAGGATCTGGATCATCCGGAGCACCACCGGCAGGACTGGTTCGGTCTGAGCCTGCCCGACAACCTGGTCTGCAAGGAGCCGGTCCGCCGCTCCTATTCGTTGTCGCTTCCGGTGGAGCAGGCCGGCGGGAATGTCACCCTGCTTGCGCGGTTCAGCCCCGGTCGGCAGGACAGGAAGCAACAGCCCGCCGGCAAGGGATCGACCTACCTCTACTCATTGAAGCCGGGCGATCGCGTCTGTTTCAGCGGACCGTTTGGCGATTTTGCGATAAAGCCCGGCGCGAGGGAGAAGGTGTTCATCGGCGGTGGGGCCGGCATGGCGCCGCTGCGGGCGATGGTGCATTCCCTGCTCGAATCCGGCGCGCAGGAGCGCATCCACTTCTGGTACGGCGCGCGCAACCTGCGGGAGGCGCCGTATGTCGAGGAGATGGAGGCGCTGGCCGCGAAGCATGCGAACTTCACCTGGCACCTGGTGCTGTCCGAGGCCGCGGAACATGGCGCGGGCCTGATCCGGGGACTGGTGCACGAAGCCACCGATGAAGGCTTGCTGCAGACGCATCCCGATCTGAAGTCCTGCGAGTTCTACCTTTGCGGTCCCCCGGCGATGCTTGCCGCGACCCGCAACCTGCTGAACCGTCTCGGCATTGCCGAGGAGCAGATTGCCTACGACGACTTCAAGATCTAGCCGCGGAGTTGTATCTGGCGAGGGTGCCGGTGGTTCCATTCGTGGACACCGGCACCGGTCGTAAGCTGGAGGGAACGACAAGGTTATGGGCGGTCATGCTCGTGACCTGCTTCAAGTGGTCGACATCGGCCTCCATCGCCGGGCAGGCGTGAACCGTTCACGCTGCGCTACGCGCCTGTCGGTACCAATCGACGGGTCGGCTCCCGGCCTGGACCAGTTCGGACAGGCCCCTCGCGTCGATCCGGACAGGAGGTTCCGTCAATGCCGTATCCAGCGTTCGATCCTCGGTCCATCGCCAGACATGCAAGGCCCCGCACATCAGTGCTTTCGTTGCTCTACGCCGCCATCGTCGGCGTGACACTGATACCGCTCATCGCGCAGGCCCAGCCGGCGGCGCCGCTGTCCGCTGCCGACTCCAACCCGGCGAAGCTCGGCTGGATGGTGGGCTCGCCGCCACCGGCGGACAAAATCATCCGCTTTTCCGACCCGGACTATTTCAGCTTTCCCAAGCTGCGCTGGACCGTCTGCCACTTCCGCCAACTTATGCCGACGGTGAACGTCAGCCGGGGACTGGGCGCACCGGTGCCGCTCAAACGCAGCATCGACGACGCGATCGACGCCGTCACCTTCACCCCGCTGGGCGGTGACACGCCGATGACCTGGGAGCAATCGCTGGCGGCCAACTACACCGACGGCATCGTCGTCCTCCACCACGGCGTGGTGGTCTATGAACGCTACAACGGCTGTCTCGACGAAGCCGGCCAGCACGGCGCGATGTCGGTGACCAAATCGCTGACCGGACTGCTCGGGGAAATGCTGGTGGCCGAGGGCACGCTCGATGCCACCGCGAAGGTCGACACGATCGTGCCCGAACTGGCCCGCAGCGCGTTCGGCGATGCCACCGTCCGGCAGGTGCTCGACATGGCCACCGGGCTGCATTACGACGAGAACTACGCCGATCCGGAGTCGGAAGTCTGGCGCTACGCGGCCGCCGGCAACCCGCTGCCCAAACCTGCCGATTACACCGGCCCGCGTACCTACTACGAGTACCTCGAAACCGTGCGCAAGCAAGGCCGGCACGGCGTGGCCTTCGGCTACAAGACGATCAACAGCGATGCGCTCGGCTGGATCATCGCGCGGGTCAGCGGCAAGTCCGTCGCGCAACTGCTGTCCGAGCGTATCTGGAGCCGGATGGGCGCCGAGCAGGACGGGTACTACACCGTGGACTCCATCGGCACGCCCTTCGCCGGTGGCGGCTTCAACGCCGGTCTGCGCGACATGGCCCGCCTCGGCCAGTTGCTGCTCGACGACGGCGTGGTCAACGGCCAGCGCCTGCTGCCCAAAGCCGCCATTGACGACATCCGCAGTGGCGGCGACAAGGCCGCCTTCACGAAGGCCGGTTACCCGCTGCTCAAGGGCTGGAGCTACCGCAACATGTGGTGGGTCACCCACAACCGGCACGGTGCGTTCATGGCCCGCGGTGTGCACGGGCAGGCCCTCTACATTGACCCCACGGCCGACGTGGTCATCGCCCGCTTCAGCTCGCACCCGGTTGCCGGCAACGCCATCAACGACCCGACCACGCTGCCGGCGTTTGCGGCGGTGGCGGAGTATCTGGTGGAGCAGCGTGATTGATTGGGCTTGCTTGTGACCCGTGCGTTTTCGGATCGAGGGGAGGTTTTGACCCCCGGCTTTTCAGCTGATTTTGGACTTCACGGCGAGGGCCAGTTGAAGATCAATGGAAATCCCGCGAGCGGGTGTCGAGCGCGCCGAGCAGCGGGGTGAGGTTCTCCAGTCGCCTGGCGACCAGGTGCCGCACGCCGTCCTTGCATTCCAGCCGGCCCTCGACGGCGAGCAGTTGCGAGTCCAGCAATTCTCGCCGCTGGCGGTCGGCGAGGTCGCGCCACACCACCACGTTGGTCATGCCGTGTTCGTCTTCCAGGGTCAGGAAGACCACGCCGCTGGCGGTCTGCGGCCGTTGGCGCAGGGTGACCAGGCCGGCGACGCGGACGTTGCGGCCGTGCGCGAGGGTCGCGATCTCGCCCGAGCTGCGCCAGCGCCGTGCATTGAGCGTCTTGCGCAGCATCGCCAGCGGATGCCGGCCCAGGGTGGTGCCGGTCAGCGCGTAGTCGGCACGCAGGTCCTCGGCGGGGGTGGGCAACGGCAGCACGATGCGTTCGGGTTCGGCCTGCGTCGACGGATCCGCGAACAACGGCAGTTGTGGTTCGACCCCGGCGATCGCCCAGCGAGCGCGATGGCGGTGGCCGGCGAGGCCGCGCAAGGCGCCGGCGTCGGCCAGCAGGGATTGCTCGCGGCGGTCGAGGCGGGCGCGGGCGCACAGGTCGGGAATGTCCGCAAACGGCCGTTGCGCGCGGGCACGGCGGATGCGTTCGGCCGCCTCCGGCGGGAGGCCGCGGATCATCCGCAGGCCGAGGCGGATGGCGGGTTGCGGGGGAATGGCGGGTGACCGGCTTTCGTCATCCCCGCGAAGGCGGGGATCCATGGACGTTTGCCCCGTATCGGGAGTCTGCCGCCGCACGTCGATGGCTTCCTGCCTTCGTGGGAGCGACGGTGGAGGCGGGGACGGCGAGGCCGTCTCCAGTCCGCAGTCCCCATCGCTGTAGCGCACGTCCACCGGCAGCGTGCGGATGCCGTGCCGGCGTGCGTCCTGCAGCAACTGGTCGGGCGAATAGAAACCCATCGGCCAGGAGTTGATCAGCGCGCAGGCGAACGCGGCCGGTTCGTGGCATTTCAGCCACGAGCTGGTGTAGGCGATCAGGGCGAAGCTGGCGGCGTGCGATTCGGGAAAGCCGTAATCGCCGAAGCCCTTGATCTGCTCGAACATGCGTTCGGCGTAGTCGATGCTGTAGCCATTGCGGAGCATGCCGGTGGTCAGCCGCTCGCGGTGCGGCTCCAGTCCCCCGCGGCGCTTCCAGGCCGCCATCGAGCGCCGCAGTTCATCGGCTTCACCGCCCGAATAGCCGGCGGCGACCATCGCGATCTGCATCACCTGCTCCTGGAACAGTGGCACGCCCAGCGTGCGCTTGAGGACTTCCTTGAGCGCCGCGGAGGGGTATTCGACCGCCTCCTCGCCAGTGCGTCGCCGCAGGTACGGGTTGACCATGTCGCCCTGGATCGGACCCGGGCGGACGATCGCGATCTGGATCACCAGATCATAGAAAGTGCTGGGCTTCAGTCGTGGCAGCATCGCCATCTGCGCGCGCGATTCGATCTGGAACACGCCGATGGTGTCGGCCCGGCTGATCATGTCGTAGGTCTTTTTGTCCTCGATCGGGATGTCGGCCACGGTCAGGTCGCGCCGGCCGCTGGAACGCAGCAGGTCCAGGGTCTTGCGCACTGCGGTCAGCATGCCCAGTGCCAGGCAGTCGACCTTCATCAGGCCGATCGCATCCAGGTCGTCCTTGTCCCACTGGATCACCGTGCGGTCGTCCATCGCCGCATTCTCCACCGGTACCAGGGTGTGCAGCGGGTGCTCGGAGATGACGAAGCCGCCGGGATGCTGCGACAGGTGGCGCGGGAAGCCGATCAGCTCGGTGGTCAGCGCGATCACCTGGCGCAGCACCGGCGAGTCGGGATCGAAACCGCGCTCGCGCAGGTGCTCGGCGATGGGTGCCTCGCCGCTCCAGCGGTCCATCGTGCCGGCGAGCTCCCCGACCATGTCCTGCGGCAGGCCGAGTGCGCGGCCGACATCGCGCACCGCGCCACGGCCGCGGTATTGCGTGGCCACGGCGGTCAAGGCGGCGCGCTCGCGGCCGTAGCGGTTGAACACGTACTGCAGCACCTCCTCGCGGCGCTCGTGCTCGAAATCGATGTCGATATCCGGCGGCTCGTCGCGCTCCTTCGAGATGAAGCGCTCGAACAGCATGCCCATCAGCACCGGGTCGATCTCGGTCACGCCCAGCACGTAGCAGATCACCGAGTTGGCGGCCGAGCCGCGGCCCTGGCAGAGGATGTGCTGCGAACGCGCGAAACGGACGATGTCGTGCACGGTCAGGAAGTACGACTCGTAGCGTTTGAAGGTGATCAGTTCCAGTTCGTGCTCGATCAGCCGGCGGGCCTCGGCGGTGATGCCGTCCGGCCAGCGCCAGCGGGCGCCCTGCTCGACCAGATGCCGCAGCCAGCTGGTGGCGTCGTGCCCGGCCGGGACCAGCTCGTGCGGGTACTCGTAGCGCAGGTCGCGCAGGCTGAAGTGGCAGCGTGCGGCGATGCGGACGCTCTCGGCGAGCAGGTCGTCGGGATAGATCGCCGCCAGCGCGCGACGGCTGCGCAGGTGGCGCTCGCCATTGGGAAACAATAGGTGGCCGGCCTCGGCGACGGTGGTGCGGTGGCGGATCGCGGTGAGGGTGTCCTGCAGCGCGCGGCGGCCGCGCGCGTGCATGTGGACATCGCCCGCGGCGACCAGCGGCAGGCCAAGGCGGCGGCCTGCGGCGCGCAGCTCGGCCAGGCGGGCCTCGTCGTCGGGGCCGCGGTGCAGCTCGACCGCGAGCCAGCTGCGGTCGGGGAACGTGGCGCGGAGCCAGTGGGCGTGTCCCTCGTCGATGTTCGCGTCCGGCACCCACAGGGCGAGCAGGCCGGCGGTGGCCGCGAAGTCCTCGCGCAGCAGCCGGTACTCGCCCTTGGGCGCGCGCCGGCGGGCGCGGGTCAGCAACTGGCACAGCGCGGTGTAACCCTGTTGGTCCTCGACCAGCAGTACCAGTCTGGGGCCGTCCTCGATCCGCACCTCGCTGCCGACGATCAGCTTGAGGTCGAGTCTTTCCGAGGCCTCCAGCGCGCGCACGATTCCGGCCAGCGAGCCTTCGTCGGTGATCGCCAGCGCGGTGTAGCCCAGTTGCTTCGCGCGTTCGAACAGCTCCGCCGCGACCGAGGCGCCGCGCTGGAAACTGAAGGCCGACAGGCAGTGCAGCTCGGCATAGGCGGGGAGGGTGGTCATGTGCGTGCTCTCACCCGTCGTTTCCGCGGGGGCGGGAGTCCAGCGTCATTGGCGCTGCCGGCAGCAGAGGCACTGGATCTCCGCCTTCGCACGGGTGACCGAGGGGGTATCGGTTCATCCGAACCAGCCATGCAGCATGAAGCCGCCGCGTTCGTCGACCGGGTCACCCGCCGGCCGGAATGCCCAGGCCCGCTGGCCGAGGCTGGTCTGGACCAGGTAGTAGTCGCGGCGCACGTCGCCGTCCCACCAGCCGGTCTCGATGCGCTCGGGGCCGGCGAGGACGCGCAGATGGTGGTCGCGCAACGGCACGGGCCGCGGCAGCAGCCAGCCCGGTCGCGGTACGTCGGGTGCCGTCTGGACCACACGGCCCGGTTCGACCTGCCACGCGCGTTCGGGGCGATGGTCGGCGCGCACCGCCAGGCCGTGCACCGCGTCGTCGCCGAGGCGCGCACGCAGGCGTTCGCGCAACTGCTCCCAGGGCACCGCCTGCTGCGGACGCGCGTCGAACAGATCGCGCCCGGCCGGCACGAACGGCGGCAGCTCGCGGGCGACCAGTTGCACGCCGCGCACCGGTGCCGGTACCCGCGCCTGCTCCAGCCGGCTGCGGGCGAGCTCGAACAGCATCGCGGGTTGCCGCTCCGGTGCCAGCAGACCGACCACCACCTCGGTGTCGGCGCAGCGTTCGTGCTCCAGCACCAGACTGAAACGTTGCACCCCGCCGTCGCGGCCGGCGAGGTAGGCGGCCAGGTCGCCCGTCAGCCGCCGCAGCGGGAACAGCAGCGCCTGGCTGGATTCGACGTCGTAATTGAGCTCGATCCGCGACGTGAACGCATCCGGCGGCTGGTAATAGCGCAGCGGTGTCGGCAGTGCGCCGGTCAGCCGGTCCAGGTGGGCCAGCGCGTCCTTGCCGACCCGTTTGCCCAGTGCCGCACGCGGCAGCGCCAACACCTGACCGAGTCTGCGCAGGCCCATCCGGCGCAAGCTGGTGGACACGTCCGTCGCCAGCCCGCTGCGCTCGACGGGCAACTGCCCCAGCGCGTTGTGCAGCGGCGTGTCATGGGTTATCGCCAGGCCGTCATGCACGTTCGCCAATGCGCGGGCGGCATACGGATTGGGCGCGAGGGTGATGCGGTGGCGGAAGCCCAGCTCGCCCAGCTCGGCGCGCAGTTGCGCCTCGAACCGGGGCCACGGACCGAACAGCTTGAAGCTGGCCTCGACCTCCAGCAGCAGCGCCGAGGGCATCGTGCGGTTGACCAGCGAACTGTAGCGGTACGCCCAGGCGGCGAGGAAATCGTGCCAGCGCTCGTCCTCGGCGGGATCGTGCGCGACCGCGTCGAACCGGCTGCACAGGGCCTGGGCGGCCCCGAGCGATTGTCCGGCACGCAGGCCGGCGGCTTTCGCTGCGTTATTGACCGCGCGCAGCACACGCCGCTGCGCCGGCCCGGTCACCAGCGCCAGCGGCGAGGCGGGATCAGGATGGCGCCGCAGGACGCCGTCGAGCGCCAGTTGCGGCAACAGGATGCAGGCCCAGAGCATCGTCGGGCCTCACTGCGTCCGGATCGGCAGGAGGTGGGGGCGGAACAGGGGGCTTCCGGCTGTGGCGGGGTCGCGCAGGGGCTGGCCGATGGTCATTGGCGACCGCGTCGATCCACGCCCGGCTGGCGGAAACGCAATCGGCCGGGTCGGTGGATTGCCGCCGCGGCACTTGAGCACGCGTAGCTGCGACGGCTCGGCTTCGACCGCGATCCGCAGCGCCGCCGGCGACGGGTTCGCCGCCGCCTTCATCGGCCGCATCGCAAAACCCAGGCATTGGCCGGCCTCCGCGGCGACCTGCAACCGGCGCAGGGCGCGATCGTCGGCCTGCTGCGGCCAGCACAGCACGGCGGAGCAGGCCGCCGAGCGCAGGCATTGCTCGGTCGCCCACAACGCATTGCGTGCATCGGCACGGATCACCTGCAAGCGACTCAACTGCACCCCCGTCTGCGCCCACGCGACCGCGAACGGCAGGTAGGGCGGAGCGATCAGCACCACCATGCCGTCAGCGCGCGACAGCCGCGCCAGGGTCGGCCACAGCAGGCGCAACTCGCCCACGCCATCGGCGGCCAGCAGCAGCTCGGTCAGCGCGTTGTCGGGCCAGCCGCCACCGGGCAGGGCGTCGTCCAGTGCGGCAAAGCCGGTGGGTTGTTTTGACGGCGCACGCGGTGCCGGCTGGCCGCGCCAGACCTGGCGCGATTCCAGCAACGCATCCAAGGCCAACACATTGCCCATCAGCCGGGCCGGACCAGTCCGGCAAACAGGCCTTCAATCGCGAAATCGACCACGGTCCGGTCGATCTCGATGGCCGCATACGCCGGATTGCGCGGCAGCAGGCGCAGGTGGCGGGGGCCGCTGTCGAGACGCTTGACCGTCAACTCGCCCTCGATGCGCGCGACCACGGTCTGGCCGTTGCGCGCCTGCGGCGTGCGATGCACACCGATCAGGTCGCCCGGCAGGATCGCATCGAGCAGCATCGATTCGCCCTCGACCTCCAGCAGGTAATCCGGGCGCAGGCGGAACAGCGACGGATCCAGGGTGAGCTCCCGCCGCACCTCCGGATCCGAGCCGATCGGCGAGCCCGCCGCGACCCGGCCCAGCAGCGGCACCTGCAGGAGCCCGTCAGGCATGGCTGACGCAGCCGCTTCGGAGTCGGAGAAGGTCAGCCGGATGCCGCGCGCACGCCCGGTCGACAGCTCGATCAACCCGGCCTGGGCCAAGGCTTCCAGGTGGTAGCGCGCCGAGCGGTTCTGGCGGAATCCGAACGCCCCCGCGATCTCCATCTGCGAGGGCGGATAGCCGTGTCGGGCGATGTGTTCGCGCAGGAACGCGAGCAGGCGGCGCTGGGTATCGGTCAGGTTCATGGTGCTAATTGTAGTAACAAACCGGTGCGAGCAGGGGCCGGCACAAACCGAAAGACGTCCGTCTGCCCAAAGCGCATGGACGCAACGGTTACTGCTAGCCAAACCGGTTGCTACGACGAGAAGTGGAGTGCCAGCTCCGGTCGGATCTGGTCATTTCCATGGCCTTTGTCCGGCTTTCCCCGTCAGAGTTGGGCATGGAATCGGGCGCAGAGGGCGCAAGAGCGATTTCATCACCGATCGAGATGCGGCGAAGTGGAGGCTGGCGAGGAAAGCCGGAGATCCAGCGCGCACAAAAAACCCCGCAGTTACGCGGGGTTGGCTGTGTTTCCGGTCTCGCTCCGGAGTGATCGCCGCATGGTGGCTATGGGTGGACTCGAACCACCGACCCCAGCATTATGAGTGCTGTGCTCTAACCGGCTGAGCTACATAGCCGACGATCTGCCGCCACGGAACCGCGGCGAGCCGCAAATTTTGCTTGGGCCGGCCGGCGTTGTCAAACGTCCCGCCGGATCGGCCGTCGGCTTGTCGTGGCCGGAAGCGCGTGGCAGAGTCGGAGGCAGTCAATTCGGAGTCCGCATCGTGATCGATCCGGACGGTTATCGACCCAATGTAGGCATCGTGCTGATGCATTCCGATGGTCGCCTGTTCTGGGCGCGGCGGGTGCATCGCGACGGCTGGCAGTTCCCGCAGGGCGGGATGAACACCGACGAGACGCCGGTGGAGGCGATGTACCGCGAGCTGCGCGAGGAAACCGGGCTGCGTCCCGAGCACGTCGAAGTGCTGGGCGCGACGCCGGGCTGGCTGCGCTATCGGCTGCCGCAGCGCTCCATCCGCCGCAATGACCGGCTGGTCTGCATCGGCCAGAAGCAGGTCTGGTTCCTGTTGCGCCTGACCGGTCAGGAGACCGATCTGCAGTTGGACGTGACCGACAAGCCCGAGTTCGACCATTGGCGCTGGGTCGATTTCTGGTACCCGCTGGAGCATGTGGTGTTGTTCAAGCGCGATGTCTACGCGAGTGCCCTGCAGCATCTGGCGCCGTTTGCCCAGCACGTGGCCGGCGACCAGGCGGTGCCGCTGCCGGGGCCGACCTTGACGGGCTGGAACCGGCAACGCCCACGCACCATGGGCACAGGACGGCCATTCCGGGCGCCGTTGCGGGGCGGCGGCAAAGGCGACAATTCTAATTGACAATCATTCTCATTCGTAGTTGAATGGCGCCTGCAGCCGATCCGGCTGCTTGTCCGGTCCAGTCAACGTGTACGTCTGCATCTGCAACGGGGTAACCGACCATGACATCCGCCAGGCGGCGGAAGCCGGTTGCAAGTCCATGGCCGAACTGACCATGCGCACCGGCGCCGGCTCCTGTTGCGGCAGTTGCGTGGACATGGCGACCGCCTTGCTGGAAGAGGCCTGCGTCACCCGCAGTCTGCCGTTACCGGTCTTGCGCCAGGCCGCCTGATCAGCTCGAGGTCTTCCGGCGGTGGGTGCGCCCCTGCAAACGCCAATGGTTCGCGCTTGCGGTCGCATCTGATACGCGTTTAGCCGACGTGGCCGGAACCGTCTAGAGTGGGTCATCCCCAGCTGATGGAGCATGACCATGAAGGGCGACGCGAAGGTCATCGAATTTCTCAACAAGGCGCTCTACAACGAGCTGACCGCGATCAACCAGTACTTCCTGCACGCCAAGATGCTGAAGAACTGGGGCCTGAAGGAGCTCGCCGAGCACGAGTACGAGGAATCGATCGACGAGATGAAACACGCCGACAAGCTGTCGGAGCGGATCCTGTTCCTCGACGGCCTGCCGAACTTCCAGGCGCTGGGCAAGCTGCGCATCGGTGAGAACCCGCGTGAGGTGCTCAACTGCGATCTCGCCCTGGAGCTGGACGGGTTGCCGCTGCTGCGCGAGGCGATCGCGCATTGCGAGAGCGTCAGCGACTACGTCAGCCGCGAGTTGTTCGTCGACATCCTGGAGTCCGAGGAAGAGCACATCGACTGGATCGAGACGCAGCTCAGCCTGATGGATCGCCTGGGCGACCAGAACTACCTGCTGACCCGCACCGGGAGCTGATCGGATTTCCCGTTCCACCAGATGATCCGCGCCTGCGGCCGGGTCGTCAGGCCGGCGCCTGCGTTGTCATCGCGATGCGGTTCAAGCCTTGGTGTGGTCAGGGATGGGTGGGTTTGGGCCGGCGGCGGAACAGCTTGCGCCACAACCACCACAGGCCCGCCGCCATGGTCGCGCTGATCAGTACCGCGATCGCCAACGCGACCCACGGATAGCTGAAGACCAGTGCCAGCCCGCCAACGGTGGCGACGTCTTCGGTGAGGCTCGCGGTCCAGTTGGTGACGGGCTCCGGCGAGGTGTTGAGCAAGGCACGGGAGCCGGATTTCAACAGGTGGCTGGTCAATGCCACGCCGGCACCGGTCGCCAGTGCACCGGCCCCGAGACTGCCGTCGGGCGACAGGGTGGCAGCGGCGAGAAACGCGCCGGCGGGCACCCGGGCCAGCGTTTGCAACAGATCCCAGAGGGAGTCGACGCCGGGGATCTTGTCGGCGAAGAATTCGGTGGCGGCCAGCACGCCCGACACGCCCATGACCCAGGGCGAGGCGGTGACCTCCAGCGCCTGCGGCAGGTCCAGCCAGCCGAAAAAGCCGGCCAGGCCGATGCCGAATACGGTCATGTAGACCCGGATGCCCGCCAGCCACGCGAGAACCACGCCAATTGCGAACAGGTGCGCATCCGTCATCGGGCAACCTCGGTAGACTCGGGGGCGCTTACGAGTATAGGGAGCTTCGGCGGCGGCATCGCCATTGCACCATGGGGAAAACAGACCATCCGCGTTATGTGATCGTGCCGCATCGGCCCGGCCGGCGTCCGCTGTTGCTGGCGGTGCTGGTGCTGGCATGGCTGCTGACGCTCGCGGCTGCCTGGCTGGCCGCCAGTTGGTACGCCGCGCCGCAGTTGCCGGGCCTGAGCTCGTCGCTGGAATCCGCCCGCAGCGAGCTGAAGCAGGCCCGCAGCCAGTTGCAGGCGTTGAGCCAGCGGCAGGCCATCCTGGAGCGCTCGGATCAGATCAGCCGGGCGGCCAACCTCGAGGTCCAGCAGACGCTGGCCGAGCGCGATGAGGAGATCGGCGATCTGCGCGCCAATCTGGCGTTCTATGAGCGCCTGGCCGGGGCGACGGGACAGCCGAAGGGCCTGAACGTGCATTCGGCGGAATTCAGCGCCGAGGAAGGCGGCACCTGGCGTTATCAGATCGTGCTGACCCAGACCCTCCAGCGCGGGGCGATCAGCGCCGGCAAGCTGCGCTTCGCGGTTGAAGGCGTGCGCAACGGCAAGCTCGCCAGCATCCCCTGGGAGGACCTGCACCAGCGTGCGGGTGCGCCGTCGCAGGCGTATTCGTTCCGCTATTTCCAACAGCTCAAGGGCAGCGTGATGTTGCCGCCAGGCTTTACGCCACAGCGGGTGCGGGTGTCGTTGCGGGGCGAGGGTTCCTCCCCCTCCGTCGACCAGGCGCTGGCGTGGACCCAACCTTCGCAAACAGGAGACACCTGATGTTGTCCAAGAAAAAGACCAGCCTGCCGGCGAGCCAGATCGATACGCTGATCGGGCCGCAAGTGGTGATCCGCGGTGATTTCCACTTCAGCGGCGGGCTGTATGTCGAAGGCCGGGTGATCGGCAAACTGATCGCCGAGGAAGGCCAGAAGGCGATGCTCACCCTGGCCGACAACGGCAGTATCGAAGGGGAGGTGCGCGCGCCGGTGATGGTCATCAATGGCCGGGTCGATGGCGACATCCATTCCAGCGAGCGGATCGAGCTGGGTGCAAAGGCGAGGGTGGAAGGCAACGTCTACTACAAGGTGGTCCAGATGACGGCCGGCTCGGTTCTCACCGGTCGCCTGCTGCACGTGGAAGCCGCCGAAGCACGCATCGCCGAGCTGTCCGAAGCTGAAGGGATCGCCGGGTTCGCCGTCGCCGCCGGCTGACCGGGGTATTGGTGGCGTTGTAGGCTGGTCGCCGCGCACCACGTCGCGCGCTTACCGCAGCCGTCATGATCCCCACCGAACCTGCATCGGCCTCCGAAAAATCCGGCGACGACAGCCAGCCTGCTTCCAGTCCGCCAGGCGGCAAGCCGCCCGGTGCCGCCAAAAAGCCCGCGGTCCATCCACCGCTAGCCGGCTGGTTTGCCCGTGGGCCGGCTGTGCTGCTGGGAGTCTTCGTGCTCGCGCTGGTGTTCGGCGGCTGGGGGCTGTGGCGGACCGTGTCACCGGCCTCGACCGATGTGCGGGCCCGGCTGGCTGCCAGCGAAGACGCGCACGGGCAGTTGCAGGCCCGTTTCGATGATCTGAAACAGCAGGTAGCGACCCTCGGCCGCTCCGACCAGATCAGCCGCGACGCCAACCGCGACCTGCAGGGAACCCTGTCCGAGCGCGACGAGGAAATCGCCGGCCTGCGCGCGGATGTCGCGTTCTACGAGCGCCTGGTCGGTGCGACCTCGCAGCGCCGCGGCCTGACCGTGCATGCGCTGAAGATGGAACCGCAGAATGACAGCGCGTGGCAGTTCCAGGCGACCCTGACCCAGAACCTCAACCGCGGTGCGGTAAGCAGCGGCCAGCTGAGCCTGTCGATCGAAGGCTCCAGCAACGGCAAGCTGCAGACGCTGGACTGGGACGGTCTGCGGCAGCACGACAAGGCCGAGCGGGTGCCGTTCTCGTTCAAGTATTTCCAGCAGGTGAAGGGCGATGTGTTCCTGCCGGAAGGTTTCAGCCCGGTGCGGGTGACAGTGAGCCTGCAGCCGCGCTCGGGCGCTGCGATCACCCAATCCTTCTCCTGGGCCGAGGTGACCGCGGCGAATCCGCCCGCCGCAACGACGGCGATGGAATGAATCGTCGCCCGCCAAGCGCTTGAATGCCCGGCGCGAACCCCCCATCCTGAGCAGATGGAAAGCCAGATCATCCCGTTGCCCGGCCTCGACAGTGCGCCGGATTACCAATCGCTCGACAGCCCCCTGCAGTTCACCTCCGCCGCTGCCGCCAAGGCCGCCGAGCTGGTGGTGGAAGAGGGCAATCCGGCGCTCAAGTTGCGGGTCTATATCCAGGGTGGAGGCTGTTCCGGCTTCCAGTACGGCTTCGAGTTCGACGAGGAACAGGCCGAGGACGACCTTGCGGTGAAGACCGACGGCGTCACCCTGCTGGTCGATCCGCTGAGCCTGCAGTACCTGATGGGCGCGGTGGTCGATTACACCGAAAGCCTGCACGGCGCGCAGTTCGTGATCCGCAATCCGAACGCGAAGACCACCTGCGGCTGCGGTTCGTCGTTCGCTGCGTGACAGCGGACGGTGCGCCCTTCGCGTTCGTCGAAGCCGGCGCGTTCACCGACGTCGATGCGCGTTTTTCCGGTGATTGGTCGGCGCTGATTCCCGCCCGAGACGATCCGTCCTGCCACGGCGCGCTCGATCGCGCCGACCTGTTGCGCGCTGATCCGCAGGCGCTGTCGGCGCTGTGGGCGCAATCGCGGGTGCTGCTGCTTGACGAGGCCGGTTTCGCGCTTGCCGATGAGGCCGGCGCGGTGTTCGCGCCGTTGGGCGAGCAGATCAGCCAGGGGCCGGGCGGCACCGGCGCGGCGATCTTCCTGGGGCTGGATGGCGAGCGGCGCGGCTGGTTCGCGCTGGACGCCCGCCTGACCGCGGTCGAGGCGCCCGGCCGGGTCGACCTGCGCACCGCCGCCGCGCACTGGTCGGCCTTCCACGCCAGCGTGTACGCGCAGGCGCGTGCGCTGCAGCACTGGCGCAGCCGCTACCGGTACTGCAACGTGTGCGCGGGCGAGATCGGGTTCGAGCGCGGTGGCTGGCTCGGCCGTTGTGGCCAGTGCGGCCAGGAGCACTATCCGCGCACCGATCCGGCGGTGATCGTGGCGGTGACCGATGGCGAGCGCCTGCTGCTGGGGCGCCAGCCGGGCTGGGCGCCACGGCGGTATTCAGTGCTGGCAGGTTTTGTCGAGCCGGGTGAAACGCTGGAGCAGACCGTCGCGCGCGAAGTGCTGGAGGAGTCGCGCGTGCGCGTGCGCGCGTGCCGCTACCTGGCCTCGCAGCCGTGGCCGTTCCCGGGTCAGTTGATGCTCGGCTTCATCGCGCTGGCCCATCCCGACCCGCCGCAGGTGGACGACGAGCTCGAAGACGCGCGCTGGTTCACTGCCGATGAGGTGCGCGCGGCCAGCGCCGCGGACAGTGACGACGGCGTGGGCCTGCGGCTGTCGCCGACGATCTCGATCTCTCGCTGGCTGACCGATTGCTGGCTGGCGGCGATGGCGTCCAGGTCCCGCTGAGGCCGGGCGCCATCGGTGGAATCCCCGCCTCGTCGAGGGGCGTTGCAGGACACTTCCAGCCGTTAGAATCGGGTCATCTGCGTGTTCGACCGCGCGCATCGCGATCCCGGGAGGGAAACCAGCATGTCCATCACCCTGATCGCCACCATCGTGGCGCTCGTGCTCGGCCACTTGGCGCCGTCGCTCGCCGTCGCGGTGCGCCAGTTCGGCTGGTACGCGGACCTGGTCGGCTGGCTCAACGACCGCTTTGGCGAAGGCAGTTTCTGGCGCGGGCGCTGGGGCATCGTGCTGGCATTGCTGCCGCCGGTGCTGGTGGTCGGCTTCTTCCAACTGGCCCTGGACGGGCGCTTGCTGGGCATCGCCCAACTGGTATTCGGCATCGCGGTATTGTTTTTCGTGTGGGGCCCGCGCGACCTCGACCGCGATGTCGATGCGATCCTCGACGCCCCCGATGCGGCCAGCCGGCGCGAGCGGATGGTGCGTTTGACGGACAGCGCGGACGGATCGGGCGGACGCTCCGACCTGGTCGAAGCCGTGTTCCGCAATGCCCTGCGGCGCTGGTTCGGCGTGCTGTTCTGGTTCCTGGTGCTCGGCCCGGTGGGCGCGGTGTTGTATCGCCTGAGCGCGCTGGCCGCGGTGGGCGACATCGCCTCCCGGGTGCCGGCCACCACCCGGCAGGGCGCGCGCACCTGGCTGGCGGTGCTGGAATGGCCGGTCGCCCAGCTGATGACCCTCGCGCTCGCGCTGGTGGGCAATTTCGACGCCGTGCTGGGCGCGTGGCGTTCGGCCGGCGGGGCATCGTTCGGGGTGGACAACCGCTTCCTCGGTGCCGCGGCGCGCGCCAGCGTTCGCCGCGAGATGGCCGATGACGGGAGGACCGATGAGGGCATGGCCGATGAGGGAAGCGACTACGCCGTCGGCGATGGCGGCATCGACGATGACAGCTTCAGCGGAAGCGGGTCGGGTACGGCGTCAGCCGGACTGGGACTGGCCGACCTGCCCGAACTGCGCGACGCGATGAGCCTGGTCTGGCGCAGCCTGCTGGCGTGGCTGGCGGTGCTGGCGCTGTTCGTGATCGCCGGCTTTGTGAGCTGAGCCGAGCCGATCAGGCCGCGTCGCCACGCAGCGCACGCACCCTGGCTTCCAGCATCGCGGCGTCCACCTGCATGCCATCCAATGGCGCATCGGCAACGACCCCGACCTGAGCACGGAAGCGGCGCGGCACACGCATCCGGGCCAGCCGGCCATCGCGTCGGCTCCACATGCTGGTCCACATCCCGCGCAATGCCATCGGGATCACCGGTACCGGTCGCCGTTCCAGGATCTTCTCGACGCCGGACTTGAACGCCGAGATCTCCCCGTCCCGGGTCAGCGCGCCCTCCGGGAAGATGCACACGATCTCGCCTTCGGCCAGTGCGGCATCGATCTCGTCGAACGCGCGCTGCATCAGCGCCGGGTCCTCGCGCGCACCGGCGATCGGGATCGCCTTGGCGGTGCGGAAGATCCAGCGCATCACCGGCACGTTGAAGATCCGGTAATACATGACGAACCGCACCGGCCGCGGGATGCAGGCGGCCAGGATCAGCGCGTCCATGTAGCTGACGTGGTTGCACACCACCAGCGCCGCGCCCTCGTCGGGAATGTGGTGGATGCCGCCCGGGCGCAGCCGGTACAGCGTGCGCACCAGCACCCAGCTGAGGAAGCGCATCAGGAACTCCGGCACGATCGTGAAGATCCAGATCGCCACCGCAGCGTTTGCGATCGCCAGCGCCAGGAACACCTGCGGGATGTCCAGCTCCGGCATCGGCACGCGCACCCCGCCCAGCTCGAACGAGGGCAATTGCAATGCCAGCCCGAGCACCGCCGCCAGCACGATGAAGCCGGAGTTCTGGATGTTGAGCCCGGCGAACACGCGCGACATTTCGGATTTGGGCGTGCGGCTCTGGATCAGCGCGAACAGCGGCACCACGAAGAAGCCGGTGAACAGGCCGATGCCGAGCAGGTCGACCACCGTGCGCCACCCGCCGGGCTGCTGCAGGAAGCCGGCAACGTCCAGGCCCGTCAGCGTCGCCGCGCCGGTGCGGGTCAGCGCCAGGTCGAGCATGAAGGCGGTCATGCCGAACGCACCCAGCGGCACCAGGCCGATCTCGACCGTCCGTGCCGACAGCTTTTCGCACAGCATCGAGCCGACCCCGGTGCCGACCGAGAACAACGCCAGCGCGAAGATGTACAGCGTCGCCGAGCCGCCCAGGTTGACCTCGGCGTAGGTCGGCAACTGCGAGGTCAGCACGGTGCCGACGAACCAGAACCACGACACCCCGAGCACCGCGTTGCGCACCGCCAGCTGCTTCTTAGCCAGCCGCAGGACCGCGAACGATTCGGGGATCGGGTTCCAGCGGACCGTCAGCTCCGGCGCACCGGCACCGGCCTTCGGAATGGCGCGGCTCACCAGGTGCCCGGTGACCGCCAGCGTGACCACCAGCAACCCCGCCACCCACGGCCCGCTGTCGCCGGCGGTGCTGAACACCATGCCGCCGATGATCATCCCGGCGAGGATCGAGATCGACGTGCCCATCTCGACCAGCCCGTTGCCGCCGGTCAGCTCGCGCGGGTGCAGCACCGCCGGCAGGATCGAATACTTCACCGGCCCGAACAACGTCGACTGCAACCCGGTGCAGAACAGCGCCGCCAGCAGCACGATCAGGTTCTGGGTCACGAAGCCGACCGCCGCCAGCGACATGATCGCGATCTCCATCGCCGTGGTGATCCGGATCAGGGTCGACTTTTCCACCTTCTCCGCGATCTGCCCGGCCAGCGCCGAGAACAGGAAGTACGGCAGGATGAACAGCGCCGGCGCGAGGTTGGTGTACAGCGTCTTGTCGGCGCTGCTGACCCCCAGCCAGAACAGCATCCCGATGATCGCCTGGCGGTAGACGTTGTCGTTGAACGCCCCCAGCGACTGGGTCAGGAAGAACGGCAGAAAGCGGCGTTGCCCAAGCAACGCGTACTGGTTGTGCGACATGCGAGACCCCGGAAGCCCGGCGCGAGCCTAGCAGACGCGAGTGTGGCGGCAACGGCCAACCAGACGCTTCACGGGAGCGCCTTTGCAGGAGCGACGTCAGCCGCGAACACGCATCCCATCAACCGCGGCGTCGGCGGCCAGCCACACCTGCAGGAGCGACGTCAGCCGCGAACGCGCGGCGTTGGCGAGGGCGACGGGCTCGCCATCGTTCGTGCACGCGGGAAGGCAGATCCCGTGGCACGACACAGGTGAGCGATCGGTTGCTCGGACTCCATGTACAGGTCGCGACTGACGTCGCTCCTACAGGTGGGCTTTCGCGTGCAGAGACGGCTTGCAGCCAATGCAGTGGACCGATTCAGCCCCTGGCGACTTCCCGCTCGATCGCACGCCAGCCGATATCGTGGCGGTGGAACTCGCCTTGCCAGGAGATCTCGGCCACCGTTTCGTAGGCGCGTCGTTGCGCGTCCGCGACGGTATCGCCCAGCGCGCACACGCACAGCACGCGGCCGCCGGCGGTGACGATCTGGCCATCGACGAGCCGGGTGCCGGCGTGGAAGACCTTGGCGCTTGCCGGCCCGTGTGCCGCATCCGTCGCGGGCAGGTGGATCACATCGCCGGTGCGCGGGGTGTCGGGGTAATGCTCGGCGGCCATCACCACGCCCAGCGACGGGCGCGGGTCCCAGTGCGCGGTGACCTCGTGCAGACGCGCGTCGATCGCGGCCTCGACCAGCTCGAGCAGGTCGGACTGCAGGCGCATCAGGATCGGCTGGGTTTCCGGGTCGCCGAAGCGCACGTTGAACTCGATCACCTTGGGCGCGCCCTCGGCATCGATCATCAGTCCGGCGTACAGGAAGCCGGTGAACGGGATGCCGTCCTTGATCATGCCGGCCACGGTCGGCTCGACCACCTCGCGCATCACCCGCGCGTGCACGGCGTCGGTGACCACCGGCGCGGGCGAGTACGCGCCCATGCCGCCGGTGTTGGGGCCGGTATCGCCGTCGAACACCCGCTTGTGGTCCTGGCTGGTGGCCATCGGCAGGGCGGTGGTGCCGTCGACCATCGAGATGAAGCTGGCCTCCTCGCCGTCGAGGAATTCCTCGATCACCACCCGCGCGCCGGCCGTGCCGAACGCATTGCCGTCGAGCATGTCGATGATCGCGGCCTCGGCCTCGGCCAAAGTCATGGCCACGATCACACCCTTGCCGGCGGCCAGGCCATCGGCCTTGATCACGATCGGTGCGCCCCCGCTCTCAATGGATTTGGCGCGGACGTAGGCCAATGCGGCATCGACCTCGGTATGCACCGCGTAGTAGGCGGTCGGGATGCCGTGGCGGGCGAGGAAGTCCTTGGCGAACGCCTTGCTGCCTTCCAGCTGCGCGGCGGCGGCGGTGGGGCCGAAGATGCGGTGGCCGGCGGCGCGGAAGCGATCGACCACGCCGGCCACCAGTGGCGCCTCGGGGCCGACGATGGTCACTGCAACGCCCTCGCGCTCGACCAGTGCGAGCAGGGCGTCGATGTCGGTCGCGGCGATGTCCACGTTGCGGCACCTGCCCTCGGTCGCGGTGCCGGCGTTGCCGGGGGCGACCAGCACCTCGTCCACGCGCGGCGATTGCGCGAGTTTCCAGGCCAGTGCGTGCTCGCGGCCGCCGGAGCCGATGACGAGGATTTTCATTGCGTGGTGGTCCTTGATGGGTGGGTCTGGTCCGCCGGCGGTGCAGTAGTCCGACGGGATGTCCTGCGGTCTGTAGGGGCGGCTTCAGCCGCGGTCTGGGATCGGTGCGGACAAGCCACCTTCCGATCGCGGCTGAAGCCGCTCCTGCAAACGGGACGGTCCGCTCGATTTTACCGGAGCCCGGGAGGTCGCGGCCGGCTGCCGGCATTGGCCGGCGGGAGGGATCGCCAAAACCGGCTGCTAGGATCGGTCGTTTCGAACTGGAACGACGATCCGATGGAATTCCTGCTCGGCGGCATCGAGGCGTTGCTGGCGCCGGTGATCGGCCTGATCAACCAGGTGCTGTGGAACTACGTGCTGGTGTACGGCCTGCTCGCGGTCGGGGTGTTCTTCACCGTGCGCCTGCGGTTCCTGCAGCTGCGCCGCTTCCCCCACATGCTGCACGTGATCGGCCGCGGCACCGCGGGCGACGATGCCGGCATCTCGCCGTTCCAGGCGCTATGCACGAGCCTGGCGGCGCGGGTCGGCACCGGCAATCTGGTGGGCGTGGCGATTGCGCTGGGCGTCGGTGGCCCGGGGGCGCTGTTCTGGATGTGGTGCACGGCGGTGCTCGGCATGGCGACCGCCTATGCGGAAAGCGCGCTCGCGCAGCTGTACAAGGTGCGCGACGAGAACGGCCAGTACCGCGGCGGGCCGGCGTTCTACATGACGCTCGGGCTGAAGAAGCCGTGGATGGGCGTGGCGTTCGCGCTGTGCCTGCTGCTGACCTACGGGCTGATCTTCAGTGGCGTGCATGCCAATGCGATGGCGCAGGCGCTGGGCGATGCGTTCGGCTTCAGCCGTGCACAGATTGCGACCGGTCTGGTGGTGCTGACCGCGGCGATCATCTTCGGCGGCCTGCGCAGCGTCGCGCGGTTTGCCGAGTGGGCGGTGCCGTTCATGGCGCTGGGGTATCTGGGGCTGGCCGGCTGGGTGGTGCTCACCCATATCGCCGAGGTGCCGGCGGTGCTGTCGCTGGTGCTGCGCGGCGCGTTCGGTCTGGATGCGGCGACCGGCGGCGTGTTCGGCGGCATTGCCGCGGCGTTGCTCAACGGCGTCAAGCGCGGCCTGTATTCCAACGAGGCGGGCATGGGCAGCGCACCCAACATCGCCGCGGCGGCGACGCCGGTGCCGCATCACCCGGCCAGCCAGGGACTGGTGCAGGCGCTGGGTGTGTTCATCGATACCTTGCTGATCTGCAGCGCGACCGGTTTCGTGATCCTGCTGTCGGGCGTGCTGGGCGCGGACGGCAGCGACGGCGTGCTGGTCACCCAGCAGGCGATGACGGTGTTCTTCGGCGGCGCGGGGACCTACTTCGTCGCGATCGCGCTGTTCTTCTTCGCCTTCACCACGATCCTGGGCAACTACACGTATGCCGAGAACAACCTGCTGTACCTGGGCGGCGGGCGGGTCGGGCTGTTCGCATTGCGGGTGTCGGCGCTGGGCGTGATCGTCTGGGGCGTGTACTCGAAGGTGCAGCTGGTGTGGGATGCGGCCGATGCGGCGATGGCGCTGATGGCGTCGATCAACCTGGTCGCGATCGTGATGCTGTCGGGCGTGGTGATCAAGCTGACCCGCGATTACGACCGCCAGCTGGACGCGGGCAAGTCGCCGGTGTTCCACATCGCCGATTACCCCGAGTTGGGCGACGGCGTGGATCACGGGATCTGGCGCGAGCCGCTGGCGAAGCAGGACGCGCCAGGCGTGCCGCGATAGCGAAAGCGCCGAGGTGCCCGGCGTTCGCCCATGCGCTAGGATTCGCGCAGTCTATGGAGAGACGAATGAACAGCGGAGCTTCTGTTGCGCGCGGGCTGCTGGCCGCGCTGTCGCGGTACCGGGACGCCGATCGGCTGTATGCGCTGAAGGTCGACGGGTTCGCCGCCGATCTGGTGGTGGAGCGCTGGCAGGGCCGGGAATCGTTGTCGTCCGGGTACGAATGGCGGGTCGACGCACTGTCGACCGACGCCCACCTGTCGCTGGACGCCTGGCTCGGCCAGTGCGCCACGCTGACCACCCGCGGCGCCCGTGGCGAGTCGATCCCGCGGTCCGGTCTGGTACGCGAAGCCGAGTGCGTCGGCTCCGACGGCGGGCTGGCGCGCTACCGGCTGCACCTGGTGCCGTGGACGTGGCTGCTGACCCAGGGCCGACACAGCCGGGTATTCCAGGACCGGAGCGTCCTCGGGATCGTCGAGACGGTATTCACCGACTACGCGCCGCTGGCGAGCTGGCAATTGGGCGATGAGGTCGGCCCGTTCCTGTCCGAGGCCCGCCCGCGCAGCTACTGCGTGCAATACCGCGAAACCGATTTTGCGTTCGTAAGCCGCCTGTTGGCCGAGGAGGGCCTGGGCTGGCGGTTGGAAGAGGCGACCGATGCACCCGGCGGACACCGGATGGTGATTTTCGCCGGCAGCGGTGACGGTCCGCAGGATGCCAGCGCCGAGGCCGGCGGCGGCATCCGCTTCCACCGTGCCGACGGAACCGAGTCCAGCGATACCGTGCAGGCGCTGGGCACGATGCAGGCGATCGGATCGACCGCGCTGAGCCTGCTCAGCCACGACTACAAGGGCGGTGTGGTTGCGGCGCAGGTGTCGCTGGCCGATGCCGGTAACGGCGCTGCGTCATTGGAGGTCTACGACCCGTCGGGCGCGTATGCGTTCGCCGGTCAGGACGAGGCCGGCCGCTACGCCCGGCTGCTGGCACAGGCGCGTGACGCCGCAGGCCGGTGCTGGCTGGGCCGCTCCACGGTGCGAAGTTTCCGCGAAGGGCACTGGTTCGAGGTCACCGGTGCGCCGTCGGCGGTTGGCGTCCCGATCGGACTGTTGCTGACTGGCGTGCAGCATGCGGGCGTCAACAACCTGCCCGACGTCGTGCGGGAGCAACTGGCCTTGTGGCAGGACGATGGCGTCGTCCTGCAAACCGGGTCGCTCACGCCGCTTGAAGGCGTGTCGGACAGCAGTTGGGCCGAAGTGCTGGCGTCCGCTGAACGGGTCGGCTACGCCAACGCCTTTACCGCCGTCCCGCGCGAACTGCCATGGCGGCGGGTTCTCCATGACGGCACTGGCGCGCTGCTCAACCCGCGGCCGACCGCATACGGCTACCAAAGCGCCATTGTGGTTGGCGACGACGGCGCGACGCAGCCCTCAAACCGCCGGGAACTGCACAGCGACGCGCTGGGCCGGGTTCGCGTGCGCTTTCACTTCCAGTCGGCGGAGCAAGGCGATGCCGCGGCCAACGACAGCTGCTGGTTGCGCGTCAGCCAGCGCTATGCCGGCTCCGGCGTGGGCAGCCAGTTCCTGCCGCGGATCGGGCAGGAAGTGCTGGTCGGCTTTCTCGATGGCGATATCGATCGGCCGTTGGTGGTCGGTGCGCTGTACAACGGCCACGGCGAGGGCGGCATCGCGCCCACCCCGGGCGGCGCCGATGCCGCCGCCAATACAGCCGACCTGTTCGCCCAGGCCGGCGACCATCGCCCCAGCGCGCAAGGCAACCGGGCCGGCGGCAACGCCCCGCCGTGGCACGGCATGAGCGGCGACGCCGACGGCCACCGCAACGCGGCGGCGCTGAGCGGGGTCAAATCGAAGGAATTTGGCGGAAGTGGCCACAACCGGCTGGTGTTCGACGACAGCGACGGCCAGCTGCGGCTGCAACTGGCGACCACCCATGCCGCCAGTGAATTGAATCTCGGTCACCTGATCCATCAGGCCGACAACTACCGCGGCAGCTTCCGTGGCGAGGGCTTCGAGCTGCGCACCGACCAGTGGGGCGCGGTGCGCGGCGAGCGCGGCCTGTGGATCAGCGCCAGCGCGAACGACGCCGAAGCCCCGGCCGGTGAACACATCGCCGCCACCGCCCTGATCCGGCAGGCCGGGCAACTGGCTGAGGTGTTCAATGATGCCGCTGGTACCCATCTCACCGTCCGGCTGGCCGCCCATCAGGGCGAGACGGCGGCGAACCGGTCGCGCCTGATCGCCGACCAATCACCGCTGGCGGCGTTGTTGACCAGTGCCAGCACCGTGGTGGCGGGCGAAAACCACGCCGATGCCGTCTCCGAAGTACCCGAGCGCAGCAGTGCCGCCGGCGAAGGCCGGGTACCGCACACCGGCGACGCCCTGCTGGGCCTGACCGCACCGGCCGGCATCGGTCTTGTCGCGGGAACCAGCCTGCACTGGAGCGTCGGCGAGACCCTGACCGTTGCCAGCGGCCAGGCCGGCAATGCCGCGATCGCCGGCGACCTGCGCATCCACGCCGGCCAGGCGATCGGCTGGCTGGCCGGTGCCGGGGACGGCAACGTCACCTGCAAACACGCGCTGGCGCTGGTCGCCGGTGAAGGCGAGCTGGACCTGCAGGCCCAGCAAGGCGACATCGCGCTGCAGTCGAAAGACCCACTGGCCGTCATCAGCGCCAATGCCGAAGTCGAACTCGCCGCCGGCAAAACCGTCCACCTCGCCACCAGCGGCGGAGCAGGCATCACCATTGAAGGCGGCAACATCCGCATCGTCTGTCCGGGCACCATCACCGTGCATGCGGGGAAGAAGTCGTTCGTGGGACCGACGCAGTTGAGTCGGGAAATGAATGCCTGGCCCGAGACGAAGTTCGATCAGAAGTACGTGGTCCGCCATCGTGCGACAGGTGAGCCGATGGCAAACATGCGCGTGGAGCTAGTCCGTGCCGACGGAGCGCGATTGTCGTTGATGACCGACGCGGCAGGGAGGCTGCCAGTCCAGAAGGGAATGGGCCCTGAGCAGGTGGTGATCAAGCTCATCGGAAAGGGATGAAACAGCGATGCCAAGGAATGATGAAATACGGATTACATCCGATCAAATTGACCGGGGCGGGCGTCCAGCCCTACAGACCCGATTGACCCCGGCTGCCGACGTGCGCCAGTGCGCCATCCTGGCCCAGCCAACCGCCGTGATACCAGTGGTTTTTCTGCCTGGAATCATGGGCACCAACCTGATGTCGGATACCGGATCCAAGGTGTGGCGACCGCCGAACACGGATGGCGTCGTTCCGGTTCTCGGTGCCATCGGGCAGATGTTTGCCTATATCTTCCGGGGGCCGGCCACCCGGCAGCGCATGCTCGATCCCGAAACGGTTCAGGTGGATGGTCGCGGCGCGATCGACACGGAAGGAAGTCTCGACAAGCAGGCCGCAAGGGATCGTGGCTGGGGGGCGTTGATGCGATCGGCCTACCACCCCGTGATGAGCCAGATGCAACGCAGGCTCAACAACATCATGGAGTCCTGTGAGCTGCTGGAATGGTGGAACGCGGAGGCGCAAAGAGTGCCAGCCGATTACGGTGACGAAAAAGTTAATCCTGCCTTGGATGTCGACGATTTGAAGCATGCTGCGACCTTCCGCTATGAGGTCTGGGGAGGCGGATACAACTGGCTGCAGTCCAACGAGGACTCCGGGCAGGACCTGATCGACTACATCGAGGACGTAGTCTTGGCCCACCATCACTCGCTGGGCGAAGCGGCCGAGAAGGTCATCCTGGTGACCCACTCGATGGGTGGTCTGGTGGGTCGGTCTATCGCCAGGCTTCACGACTACGGAAAATTGCTGGGTGTTGTGCACGGTGTCATGCCGGCCACCGGCGCACCCGCCACCTATCACCATTGCCGTTGCGGATACGAAGGCGTCTCCCAACTGATTCTTGGACGCAATGCCAAGGAAGTCACCGCAATCGTCGCCAATGCTCCCGGTGCCCTCGAACTTCTACCCAGCACCGACTATGGCGAGGGCCGGGCCTGGCTGAAGCTGGGCGGCCCAGCGGACCGGCCTTCCCACGCGCTACCGGTCGCGGATCCATATGTAGAGATTTACCAGAGCCGTGAATGGTATGGGCTGGTGCCGGAAGTGAATGCGGAGATGCTGGATCCGGCCGGGTTGAACGGGATCGAGGGAGTCGAAGGTATTGGCGTGGATCCTTTTGACCGCTTTGACCTGAAGGTGGATGACGTCAAATCGTTCCACAGTTCCATCAGCGGCAAGTACCCGGAGCCGGCTTATGTCCATTACGGTGCCGATACGCGTAGGCAAGGCTGGACCGACGTGCACTGGCAAGGGCCCGAGGTGGTCGATCCGGCTCGTATCCGCTTGGAAGATGACGACGGCAACGGCAAGTTGCGCGTCACCGATGGCTCAGCCGACTTCCGGTTGCGCTTCGGAAGCGCAACCCAACCGGGCGACGGCACGGTTCCCACTGTGTCGGGCGCTGCGCCCGGCTTGGTTGCCGTACAGGCATGTTTCCGTCAGGGCGATGAAGGCGAGGGCGAGCACGTGAAGTTAAATGGGAAACGCAAGGACAAAGGCTACGAGCATCAGGACAGCTACAACGACGTGCGCAGCCAATGGGCGACGCTGTATAGCGTGGTGAGGCTGTCTCGCGGGGCGGATTGGGCATGAACCATGTTCATCGCTGGACCGTGGCTCTTGTGTTTGCGCTGCTCTCGTCAATGGCTGCTGCGGCCATACAGAAGGAAGGAGATGTCATGAAGTATGGAAACTCCGGGCAACCGGTCATGCATTGCCTCGGACGACATCTGCTGGATCTTCCGACTGGATCGACAGTGGATGCGACCTTCAAGGTGGGCGGGGCGAAAATCAGTACCCGGCGCGGCATATCGCGGGAGGAGTTCGGCGATCTGCGCGCTGGCCGCGAAGCGAGTCTGATGGCTCAGCCTCACACCCCGACCGGCCAGCGGTTTGTCGACCGGCGGGAGTTTTCCGACGACCGGGTGTTGATCACTTCCTGGCTCAGTCCAAACAGCACCCGGATGTACCTGACCGAGCTGTATGCGCTGCTGCCAGAATCGCAGGTTCTGGTGGTGGTGGAGGGGGAATCCAGCGCCAAGCTGCACGACAAGACGCTCCAGTATTTTTCATCGCTTGCGCAGAGCCTGCGCGATCGCGTCCCCGCTGAAATCCCTTCAGTACCGGGTTTTTGCATCGATTCGGTTCTGGTGGCCCGCAGTGCGCTGAACCAGGAAGAGGTCTCCGCGACGATCCGCGTTCCGGGTCGGCCGGGGCTGATGCTGAGCTACACCGCCTATGTGACGGGCAAGCCGGACGTCGATCTCCTGCAGCGGGTTTCCGGCGTGCCACCGGGCTACGAGGGCGCAGTGGCGGCAATGAAAACGCTGCGGCGTGGAGAGCGCCACATCGGGCCGATCCGCGGGCAGGAGTTGCTGGTACGCGGGGACAGCGACGGCACGCGCAGCTACGAGTTCCTGTGGGAAAGCCAGGGTCAGCGCGCATCCATCGAGCACCCGTTCCTGTCGCTGCGAATGAGTACCACCGACGAAAGCGGCCCGGACGGCGAAACGATGGAAGCGCCGTTCGTGGATGACAAGGAGGCGCTTGAGGTGTGGGACGGGATCCTCGGCAGTCTCCGGCTGCGGCCGCGAGCGATCTGAATTCAATCGCCGGCAGGTTCACAAGGACTGCGGACGGTGCTGCCGGGGTTGTCTACCGTGCCGGCCCGCCGCGATCCATCAATGCCGGAAGTGCCGCACCCCGGTAAACACCATCGCGATGCCGTGCTCGTCGGCGGCGGCGATCACTTCCTTGTCGCGCATCGAGCCGCCGGGCTGGATCACTGCCTTGATGCCGGCGGCTGCAGCGGCGTCGATGCCGTCGCGGAACGGGAAGAACGCGTCGCTGGCCATCACCGAACCGGGCACCACGAGCCCGGCTTCCTCGGCCTTCAGTCCGGCGATCTTCGCCGACACCACGCGGCTCATCTGGCCGGCACCGATGCCGATGCTGCGCTGGTCTTTCGCGTAGACGATCGCGTTGGACTTCACGAACTTCGCGATCCGCCAGGCGAACATCAGGTCGGCCATCTGCGCCTCGGTCGGTGCCAGCTTGGTGACTACTTCCAGCTCGTCGCGGGTCACCTCGCGGATGTCGCTGGTCTGCATCAGCAGGCCCGAACCGACGCGCTTGACGTCGAAGTTGTTGCGGCCGTCGCCGTGCGGAATCTTCAGCACGCGGACGTTGGCCTTTTTGGTGCAGTAGTCCAGCGCGGCGGGATCGAAGTCCGGTGCGATCAGCACTTCGACGAACTGGCGGTCGAGGATCGACTTCGTGGTCGCCTCGTCGAGGGTGTGGTTGAACGCGAGGATGCCGCCGAAGGCCGAGGTCGGGTCGGTGGCGAAGGCTGCCTCGTACGCGTCGCTGTTGTTGGCGGCTACCGCCACACCGCAGGGGTTGGCGTGCTTGACGATCACGCAGGCCGGGGCGTCGAACTGGCGCACGCATTCCCACGCGGCGTCGGCATCGGCGAGGTTGTTGTAGCTCAGCTCCTTGCCCTGCAATTGGGTGAACGTGGCCAGGGTGCCGGGCACCGGCCACAGGTCGCGGTAGAACGCGCCGGCCTGGTGCGGGTTCTCGCCGTAGCGCAGGTCCATGACCTTGACGAAATTGCTGTTGTTCTGCGCCGGGAACAGCGCGCGGCTGCCGTCGTCGTTGATCGCCGACAGGTAATTGCTGATGCAGGCGTCGTAGAAGGCGACGCGGTTGAAGGCAGCGACCGAGAGCGCGAAACGCGTCTTCGCCGACAGCGCGCCGTCATGGGCGGCCAGTTCGTCGAGCAGTCCGGGGTACTGGGCCGGGTCGGTGGCGACGGCGACGCGGGCGAAGTTCTTCGCCGCCGAGCGCAGCATCGCCGGGCCGCCGATGTCGATGTTCTCGATGATCTGTTCCATCGAGCTGTCGGGGTCGGCGGAGACCTTCTCGAACGGGTACAGGTTCAGCACCAGCAGGTCGATCGCGTCGATGCCGTGCTGCGCCATCACCACCTCGTCGATGCCGGCGCGGCCGAGCAGACCGCCGTGCACGACGGGATGCAGGGTCTTGACCCGGCCGTCCATCATTTCCGGAAAGCCTGTTGCCTCCGATACGTCGATGACCGCCAGACCCGCCTCGCGGATCGCCTTCGCGGTGCCGCCGGTGGACAGCAGCTGCACGCCGTGGCCGGCCAGCGCGGTGGCCAGTTCGATCAGGCCGGTCTTGTCGGAGACGGACAACAGGGCGCGGCGGATCTTGACCGGACGGTCGTGCACCGGGCTGGAGGCGGGAGCGGAGGTCATGGCGGCAGCTTCGAGCGGGAAAGCCGCCGATTATACCGGCGGTGGTCCGGGCCGAGGCCGGGTGGGTCACGCGTGATGGGCTACCCGCGCACCGGGGTAGGGCAGTCGGGAGCGGAGGCCATTCAAACGTGACGTGCTTCAGGCCTGGCGTGCTTCAAGCCTGACGTGCATCAAGCCTGACGTGCTTCAAGCCTGACGTGCTTCAGGCCAGACCGTACTCGCGCAGCTTCTTGCGCAGCGTGGCGCGGTGGATGCCCAGCATCGTGGCCGCGCGGCTCTGGTTGCCTTCGCAGTGGTCGAGTACTTCGGCGAACAGCGGGATTTCCAGTTCACGCAGGGCGATCTCGTACAGGTCGCCGTTGTCGGAGCCGTCGAGGTCGCCGAGGTAGCGGCGGATCGAGGTGGCGACATGGTCGCGCAGCGGTACGCGCGGTCCGGGGCGGGCAGGGTCGGTGCGGTTGGCGGCTGCGTTCAAGTCTGTCCCCCCAGACATCGGATGACGGTCGAGCGAGTGTGCTGATGATGCCCGCCGTGGTGCGCGAGGCGACGGCGGTCTGGAAGTCTACCACCGCGGTTTGGCCGGAGTTTCGCCGGGATTTCGTTCCGTGCGGTTGCGGGGCCGCGACGGGGTGTCAGCGGAAATCGAAAGTGAAGGCGACGATCGGCGATGCCGGTTCCAGGATCTCGAAGTTCACGCTGGCGCTCTGGCCGGGGGCGAGCTCCGTCGACAGGGCCGCATCGGCGGGTCGGTAGTCCTGCGCCGTGAACACCCGCCGGGCGACGGTTTGTCCGTTGATGTCCGACAGGTTCAGCTGCAGCGCCGGCCAGGCCTGCGGCCAGCGCGCGTCGTTGCGGAAGCTGGCCTGCACGTTGAGGACGCCTTGCTTGCCGCTGGCCGGTTGCACGCTGCGCGCGAGCATCGTGTACGCGGCCGGCTCGTGCCAGGGCGGCAGCCGGCAGGCCATTGCCTTGCACACGGTGCCGATGGTGGGCCGCCAGCGCGCATCGGCGGCGAGTTCATTGCGCTGTGCCAGCAGCAGTTGGCCGAGCAGCAGGACCGCCAACAGGCCGACGGCCAGCAGGCCTGGCCAGCGTGGGCCGGTGCTGCGGGGGCGCCGGAGGGTGCGTACAAAGCTGGGCGCGTGGCGTTTGTCGCGGCGTGATTGCGACGAGGTGATGTCGCGCACCGATGCCACGGGGGCAGCCGGCGGCATATCGGATGAGGAGGCTTCCGGCCCGGCCGACGGCAGCTCGTTGCTGGTGGCTTCAAGCGGCGTTTCGCCGGCAGGAGCGACGCCGGTGCCGTCGCCGTCGTTCTCCCGCAGCAGTTCGTTGTCGCAACGCGGGCAGCGCTGCGGCGGGCCGTCCGCGGCGATGATCAGGGCGACCAGGAAACCGCAGTGGGGGCAGGGCACGAACATCGGGCCAGTCTAGCCGAGGCCGCCCGCTGGTCTGCGCGGTGGGATGCACCGTGCTTTCGCGACGCCTGTCACAATTCCACGCTGCCGTCAGCGGCGCCGCACGCCGCTGATCCGGATCCAGTCGTCCAGCTGCGCGACCTGCAACTGCTCGAAGTCGGCGTCATAGCGCGCCAGCACCTCGTCCTCCTGCCCGGCGAGGATGCCCGACAGCGCGATCCTCCCGCCCGGCGCGACCCGTGCGGCAAGCGCGTCGGCCAGCGCGACCAGGGCCGAGGCGAGGATGTTGGCGACCACCACCGGGTAACGGATGCCGGCGGGCTCGTCTTCGGGCAGGTACACCGCCAGGCGCGCGGCCAGATCGTTGCGCTGGGCGTTGTCGGCGGTGGCGGTCAGCGCCTGCGGATCGTTGTCGACCCCGACCGCGCCGGCGGCGCCGAGCTTCAGGGCCGCCAACGCGAGGATGCCGGAGCCGCAACCGAAGTCCAGCACGGTCGCACCGCGCAGCAGCCCTTCGCCGGCGAGGCCGTCGAGCCACTGCAGGCACAGCGCGGTGGTCTGGTGGGTGCCCGAGCCGAACGCGAGGCCGGGGTCGAGCCGCACGACGGCCGCGTCGGGTGCATCCGCGCCTTCGGGCAGGTCGTGGTTCCACGGCACGATCCAGGTGCGCTGGCCGAATTTCAGCGGCTCGTACTGGTCCATCCACGAGCGCTCCCAGTCCTGGTCGGCGACCTCGCGGAACTCCACATGCGACCAGTCGACGCCCTCGTCGACCGCCGCCAGTGCGTGCAGCAGCAACTCCGGCAGGGTGCCGCCGGGGAACAGCGCCGTCAGGGTCAGTTCGGCCCACAGCGGCATCGCGCCGACGCCGGGCTCGAAGATCGCCTGCTCGTCGGCGGCATCGGCGTGGGCGTCGGTCAGGGTGACCGCCAGCGCGCCGACGTCTTCCAGTGCGCGCTCGTAACGCGGCTGGTCGGCCTGGGTGCAGGGCAGGGTGAGTTCGAGGAAGGGCATGGCGGTCAGCGCTGCATCGCGCGCGCGATCTTCTGGTCGGTCGTGTACTGGCTCAGCGCATACACCGCCCAGAGGGTGGCCGGGAGCCAGCCCAGCACGGTGATCTGCAACAACAGGCAGACCAGGCCGGCAATCGGGCGGCCGATGGTGAAGAAGGTCAGCCAGGGCAGGATCAGGGCGATCAACAGGCGCATCGTGGGGTCCGGGGTGGGTGCATGGAGGAAGTCCGGGACGTGGCATTCCCCGCCCCTGGATTGGAGGCGGGAGCGGGGCCCGGGCTCAGGTGATCGAGAGCGACTTCTCCTTCTGCTCCTTCAGCCGCTTTTCCAGGTAGTGGATGTTCTGCCCGCCCTGCTGGAAGCCGACGTCGGCCAGGATGCGCTGGTGCAGCGGGATGTTGGTCTTGATGCCGTCGATCACCATCTCGCTGAGCGCCACGCGCATGCGGGCGATCGCGGTTTCGCGGTCGGGGCCGTGCACGATCAGCTTGCCGATCATCGAGTCGTAGTTCGGCGGCACGCGGTAGCCGGCGTAGATGTGGCTGTCCACGCGCACGCCCGGGCCGCCCGGGGCGTGGAACTCCTGGATCAGCCCGGGGCTGGGCATGAAGGTTTCCGGGTCCTCGGCGTTGATCCGGCACTCGATCGAGTGGCCGTTGACCACGATGTCTTCCTGCCTGATCCGCAGCTTCTGGCCGCTGGCGATCATCAGCTGTTCGCGGATCAGGTCGATGCCGGTGATCATCTCGGTGACCGGGTGCTCGACCTGGATGCGGGTGTTCATCTCGATGAAGTAGAACCGGCCGTCCTCGTACAGGAACTCGAACGTGCCCGCGCCGCGGTAGCCGATGCGGATGCAGGCATCGACGCAGACCTGGCCGATGTCGGCGCGCTGCTGGTCGCTGATGCCGGGCGCCGGCGCTTCCTCGACCACTTTCTGGTGGCGGCGCTGCATCGAGCAGTCGCGCTCGCCCAGATGGATCGCGCCGCCCTGGCCGTCGGCGAGGACCTGGATCTCCACGTGGCGGGGGTTCTCCAGGAACTTCTCCATGTAGACCATGTCGTTGCCGAACGCGGCCTTGGCCTCGGCCTTGGTGGTCTGGATCGCGGTGACCAGCGCGGCCTCGGTGTGGACCACGCGCATGCCGCGTCCGCCGCCGCCGCCGGAGGCCTTCACGATGACCGGGTAGCCGATCTCGCGGGCGATCTTGATGTTGGTCTGCGGGTCGTCCCCCAGCGGGCCGCCGCTGCCGGGCACGCAGGGCACGCCGGCTTCTTTCATGGCCCGGATCGCCTCGACCTTGTCGCCCATCAGGCGGATCGTCTCGGCCTTGGGGCCGATGAAGATGAAGCCCGACTCCTCCACGCGTTCGGCGAAGTCCGCGTTCTCGGCCAGGAAGCCGTAGCCGGGATGGATCGCCTGGGCGTCGGTGACTTCGGCCGCGGCGATCAGCGAGGCCATATTGAGATAGCTGTCGGTCGACGGCGCCGGGCCGATGCAGACCGACTCGTCGGCCATGGCGACGTGCTTGAGGTTGCGGTCGACGGTGGAATGCACCGCGACCGTGTGGATGCCCAGCGCGTGGCAGGCGCGCAGGATGCGCAGCGCGATTTCGCCCCGGTTGGCGATGACGACTTTATCCAGCATCGACCCGGCCTCAGCCGATCACGAACAGGGGCTGGTCGAACTCGACCGGCTGGCCGCTCTCGGCGACGACCTTGAGGATGGTCCCGGAGGCGTCGGCCTCGATCGGGTTGAACATCTTCATCGCCTCGATGATGCCGATGGTCTCGCCGGCGGCGACCGTCTGGCCGACGGTGACGAAGGGCGGCTTGTCCGGCGCGGGAGACGCGTAGAAGGTGCCGACCATCGGTGCGCGCACGACGTGGCCATCGGGCAGGTCGCTGCCGGCCGCGACGGCGGCGATGGACGGCTTGCCGCCGCCGGTGGCGGCGTCCACCGGCGAGGCCATCGGCATCGGCTGCAGGGGCACGGCCGGGGCGGCGGCGTAGTTGACCGCCGCGGCGACACCGCCACGCGGCGTGCGGGCCAGGCGGACGGACTCTTCGCCTTCCTTGATCTCGATCTCGGACAGGTTGGACTCTTCCAGCAGGTCAATCAGTTTCTTGATCTTTCGCAGGTCCATGGTGGGCCTCTCGGTTGGTCCAGGGAGCCGCACGGGGCGGCAGGATGGGGTGGTTCAGGCCGCGGTGGCGGCCAGGCGTGCCAAGGCGGCATCCAGGGCGTAACGGTAGCTGTCGGCGCCGAAGCCGGCGACCACGCCGACCGCCAGGTCGCTGAAATAGCTGTGGTGGCGGAACGGCTCGCGGGTGTGCGGATTGGACAGGTGGATCTCGTAGAACGGTAGCGCGACCGCCGCGAGCGCATCGCGCAGGGCCACGCTGGTGTGGGTGAACGCGGCCGGGTTGAGCAGGATCAGTGCGGTGCCGTCGGCGCCGGCGGCCTGCACCCGCTCGACCAGTTCGTGCTCGGCATTGGACTGCAGGCTGTCGAGCTGGTGGCCGGCCGCCGTGGCGGTGGCGCGCAGGGCCGCGTCGATCTCGGTCAGGGTGGTGCGGCCGTAGATCGACGGCTCGCGTTCGCCCAGCAGATTGAGGTTGGGACCGTGCAGGACCAGCAGCTTTGCCATGGGGTGTCGGCGGGTGCCGGAACGGTGGAAAGCTCGGGAGTGTGGCGGAGCGGGACGCCGCTGTCCAGAATTTAAGCGTCGTTTCGCCGAAGTTATCGCGTTTTAAACGACCGTTTGAAATTCGCCCGGTGCGCTCCGGCAGCAGTTGCGGGGTGGTGTCAGGGCCGGGCCCACGCGTCGATCTCGCCGTGCTGGAACGGGCCGATCTTCTGTTTGACCAGCCGCCCCTGCGCATCGACCAGCACCGTATAAGGCAGCACGCCTTTCAGGTTGCCCAGTTGCACGCCGGAATCGGCCGGGCCGGCGGCGTCGATCAGGATCGGGTAATCGACCGGGATCCGCTGCAGGAAGGCGCGCACCGCGTCGGCGTCGTCCAGCGCGATGCCGACCACCTGCACGCCGTTGCCGTCCTGGCTGGCGGCAAAACGGTCCAGCTCGGGCATCTCCTCGATGCAGGGGCCGCACCAGCTGGCCCAGAAGTTGATCAGTTGCGGGCGGCCGAGGTGGGCGGCGGGCAATGCGAGCGGCTGCCCGTCCAGGTCCGGCAACTGCAGGGTCGGGATCACCTGGCCGCGCTCGGCGACCGCCAGCCCGGCGGGTGCGGCCGGGGCGGTAGCCGAGAGCACGTCCTGCAACGCGCGTTGGCCGACTTCACTGCGCAACAGTGGTGCGGCGCCGTTGAACCACAGGCCGACCCCGGCGCCGATCACGCCGGCCGCCAGTGCCACCAACACGATGCGGGTGTTCGACTTCATTGCGAGATTTCCGCGGCGGCGCGGGCGCGGCTTGCACGCTCGGCGAACCTGTCGGCCTTTTCGAAGCCGAACAGCCGCAGTTCGCGTCGTTCAACGCCGTCGACGTAATACAGCGTGGCCGGCGGGCCGATGATGCCGAGCGCCTTCATCAATGACTGGTCGATGGCGTCATTGGCGGTGACATCGGCCTTGAGCAGGACGAAGCCGTCCAGCGCGGCGTGCACCTGAGGCTCGGGGAAGGTGTACTTCTCCATCTCCTTGCAGGCCACGCACCAGTCGGCATAGAAGTCGAACATCACCGGCTGGCCCGCGTCCCGGGCGGCGGCGACTTCGCGGTCGAGGTCGTCCAGCGACTTGATCCTGCGGAATGGCAGCTCGCGGGTTTCCGCGGCGACGCCCGTGTTCAGACCGGCCAGTGGCCGCATCGGGTCGTTGCTGCCGGCGATGGCACCGACGATCTGGGTCGCGCCGACCACGCCGAACAGGGCGGCGGCGGTCCAGGTCAGCACGCGCAGCCCCTCGTGCGCGGCGGGCTTGCTCGCGGCCAGCGCGAGGGTGGCCGCCGAGCCGAGCAGCAGCACGCCCCACAGGCCCAGGGTCACCGGCCCTGGCAGCACCCGCGCCAGCATCCAGATCGCCAGCCCGAGGAACACGAAGCCGAACACGCGCTGCACCGCCACCATCCACGGCCCGCTGGTCGGCAGGCCCTTGCCGGCGGCGACGCCGAACGCGAGCAGCGGCACGCCCATGCCCATCGCCAGCAGGAACAGCGCGACACCACCGAACACCGGGTCCTGGGTCTGGCCGATGTACAGCACGGCCGCAGCCAGCGGCGGCGCCACGCAGGGCCCGACGATCAGCGCCGACAACGCACCCATCACCGCCACCCCGGCCAGTGAACCGCCGCGCTGCCGGTCGCTCAGCGAACCCAGCCGGTTGCGCAGGCCGGACGGCAACTGCATCTCGAACAGGCCGAAGCTCGACAGCGCCAGGGCGACGAACACGGCCGCGAACGCCGCCAGCACCCACGGGTTCTGGAACGCGATCTGCAGGTTCGCGCCGACCAGTCCGGCGACCACGCCGGCCACGGTGAATACCAGCGCGCTGGCGAACACGTACACGAACGACAGGCCGAACGCGCGCGCCGCGCCCAGACCGCGCTCGTGACCGGCCGACGCGCCCGCGATCAGTCCCGACAGGATCGGGATCATCGGCAGCACGCAGGGCGTGAACGCCAGCAGCAGGCCGAAGCCGAAGAAACTCAGCAACGCCCACCAGCGGTCCGGCCCCGACAGGGCGGCGGCCAGCAGGCTGTCTTCGGCGAGGTTGGTGGTTTCCGCGTCGGTGCTGCCGCGCGCGTCCACTCCTGCAGGAGCGGCTTCAGCCGCGACCTCTTGCCCGCCCGAAGCCGTCGCGACTTTACTGCCGTCATTCAACGTCGAAGCGATGGGGCCTGCATTGTCCGCAGCACCCTCCGCGTCCTGCGCTACGCCGGCTGCGTTGATCGCGGCTGCAGCCGCTCCTGCAGCCGGCTGCGGGGGCGCTGCAACACCAGCCGTGTCGGCCGGCAACGCGATCTCGACCGTGCGCGTCATCGGCGGGTAGCAGATGCCGTCGTTCTGGCAGCCCTGGAAACTGGCAGTCAGGCGCACGGTGGCGGCATCGGCCTGTCGGCGCTGCAGCGGAACCGGCACGTCGATCTGGTCGAAATACACCACCGTGTCGCCAAAGTAGCCGTCACGGTGCCGGACGCCGCGCGGCCATTGCGGCTTGCCCAGTGCGATGCCGGCCGGATCGCTGCTCAGCGTCAGGCTGGTGTTGTCGCGATACAGGTAGTAGCCGGGCGCCGGAGTGAAGCGCAGCAGCAGGGTGTTGCCATCGCCCGCGATCGCCTCGAACCCGAACGCCTGCCCGGGAGGCAAGGGCAGCGCATCGGTGCCGGTGCCGCCGAGATTTCCGAGCAGCGAAGGGCGTGCGTTTCCCACCAGCGGACTGGTGCCGGGTACGCCAAGGCGGGCCAGGCCGGCGTTGCCCGTGGCGGTCGGTGAGGTCGCCGGTGCCGCCGCGGGCGTTGCGGCGCTGGCGGGCAGGGCCACCGTCAGCTTGCGGGTCTGCGGCGGGTAGCAGATGCCGGCATCGGCGCAACCCTGGTACTTGACCGTCAGCGTGGTGCTGGCCGCGTGCGCCTGGCCCGGCAACCGGGCGGTGAGGCTTTTGCGGTAGGTCTCGACCTTGCCGAAGAACTCGTCTTCATACGCCTCGCCCTTGGGCAACTGCAGCGCCCCGGCCTCGAAGCCGGCATCGGTCTGGGCGGACGTCCGGTGGCGATACAGGTAATAGCCGTCGGCGATCTTCCAGTGGATCGCGATCGCACCGTCGCCGTCGGCGCGCGCATCCAGCGCAAATGCCTGGTCGACCGGCAACAGGTCGTCGGGGTTGATCGCAGCGCCGGCGGGCAAGACGAGCACGGCCAGCAGGGCCAGACCGGTGAGGCAGGCGGCGAGCCATCGGGCGCGCGCCGGGGCGTGTGGAGGTCGGCGTGGGAGCGCGTCGGCTTGAAGCATGTTGGTTTGAAGCGCGTTGGTTTCAGTCATCGTCTCGGGTCTGTTGCGCCACCCAGGCCAGGTACGGGGCCAGGCCGCCGATGGCCTCGACCGCGATCAGTTCGGGCAATTCGTAGGGATGCAGCGCGGCCAGCCGTGCGCCAAGCGCGTCCAGCCGGTCGGAGGTGGTCTTGATCATCAGCAGCACTTCCTCGCCCTGCTCGACGCTGCCCTGCCAGCGGTAGGTCGAGCGCACGGACGGCAACTCGCTGACGCAGGCGGCCAATCGCTCCTCGACCAGGGCGCGGGCGAGGACGCCGGCGCTGCGGGCATCCGGGCAGGAGCAGTACGCGATGACGACAGACATGGCGGCGATTGTACCGACGCGGGATTGCCGGCGTTGATGCCGTCCGCGTCGACACCCTTCGCCATGCTTCGGTGGGCAGGTGCCGCGACCCGAATGTCCGGCTGTCGGGTAGCGCGTCGTGTATGAGGGGAGTGGAGACATTCTCACGGCCGCTGCCGGTGGCAGGGGCGGACCGCAGGCGCCCGTCGGGGCAGTACTGGACATAGGAACAGGAGAAAGCGGGCATGAAGCGAAATCACTGGTGGTTGGCGGCAATCCTGGGCGGCGTGGTCCTGGCCTCGTCGATGGCGGCGTGTGCGGCAGGGGGCGATGCCGCCTTCCTGCCGGGCCCCGGTTATGCCGAGGTCGATGTGGACGCGCTGGATGGCGAGGCGTACTACACGCCTGCGCGCTTCCCAGACATGGCCGGATCGGTGTTCCTTCCCGATGCCGACCTGGCCGCGCCGGTGCGCGCGATGTTGCTGGTGGAAAGCCGCGAGGGCCTGTTGCCGCACGCCCGATACCGGGTCACGTACCAGCTGACCAGTGCAGCGGACGATCCGGACCTGACGCGCAGTCATGTCGAAGTCACCCGCTTCAACCTCGGCCCGGCGTTCCGCGAGTCACTGCTTGATTCGGTACCGGCCGAGCATCTGGCGGGGCCGGAGGAGTTCGGGGTCGGGCCGGATGTCAGCTGGCGTTTCGAGATGTCGCCGATGCGCGCCATGACCGCCGGCATCGATCGGGCCAGCCGGAAGGAATTGTCGGTGGCCGAAGCCGCCGCGATGGATTGCCTCGGAGTGCCGTGCAACGGACAGGCATCCGCGGACGGCCCGCAGGGCGCATGGACGCCGCAGGACGCGCCGTCGCTGCCGGTCAAGTACCGGCTGTCGATCGACGAAAGCCCGAATCCGGCCCGCGTGGTGGAGGAGCTGCTCGCGGTAATGGGTGAGGACGCCGAGCAGCCGACCGGGTTCGTCGCCGGCTCGCCGCGTCTGGTGTTCGTGGTGTCGGCCAATGCGGAAGGCCAGGACCTGATGACCACGGCGCTGGGCCGCAACTCGGTGGTGTTTGACGACGAGATCGGCACGATGTGGGTCCGCTCGCTGCAGATGCCCGGCCTGCCGGTGGACATCAGCACCTTCATGCAGCCGCGCGAATGACTGCCCGCGCGCGTCTTGCGCAGCGCGAGAGCGTGCCCGCAACGAGGCCGCGCGCCATGAATCCACGTGCCGGCGACCGGCCCGTCACGGAAGTGCTTTTCATCAATCAAAGGAGTCTGTGGATGCGAATGTCCATTCTGGGATCGACCCTCGCCGCTCTGGCCTTGCTGGCCGCCGGCTGTGCCAACGGTGAAGCCGACGCCCCACTGGCGATGGGTGCGCTGGATGTCGCCGACAGCGTGCCGCCCGCCGCGGCGTCGCCGTCGGCACAGGTCGGGATCGTGACCGATGCCGGCACGTTCTGGTTCGCCCCATCGCGTTGCATGGTGGGGCCCGACAACGACGTGGTGAGCTACATGATTTCCGGTGCGGGCAGCGCGCCCGACGGGCAACCGGTCTTCGTGGAGTTGGCCGGCGACGACGGCAGCCAGACCGACGGCCCCGACCTGCGTATCAACGTCGGTGTCGACCGGGCGTTCAAGCCTGGCGATCCGCAGTGGATCGCGAACGATGGCATGGCGCATGCACTGGGCGTTGCCCCGGCGACGGGGCAGATCGACGGCCAGGTCGTGACCCTGGCCGGCGTGGTGTTCAGCACGGACAGCAGCACCCGCCTGACGGTGGAAGCGCCGATCCGCATCGACTGCAGCGGCGGCTAGGCCAGGGGAGGGAGTCATGTCCGGGGGGAATGGATCGATGCGTCGCATCGGGTGGGCAACCGGTGGGTTCCGGTTGTTGTGCGTGGCCGGGCTGGTGGCGCTGCTGGCGGCGTGCGGGTCCGGGCGCGATGCGGAAACGCAGTCCAGGGTCGAGCCGGGCGAAGGCACCGGCCTGATGGCAAAAGCGCGGAACCTGGCATTGGAGCAGGTGTGCAAACGCAGTTCGGCCTGTGACGACAAGGAGTCCAGGGAGGTGGTCAAGGCCTTGGATGAAGTCCTTCGGCAACTGCCCCGGGAGGCCCGGCGCCAGCTGGCCGAAGCGGACATGGACGATGCCGCTGTCATCGGGGCCGGGGCCGGTGCCGATACCGATGACGCGTCCCGGCTCTCCGGTGCCGCCCTGGCGGGCTTGATGGACATGGCGCGGAGCATGCTGGAAGCCAACGCCGCGCAGCAGACGGCGAGCACTTCCATGGACGCCGCTTCATCCGGCGCCATTTCCACCGATGTCATCGGTCCGGAAACCACCGGCCGGGAACTCGTGGCCCGGCTGGACGGCATTCCGGTCAGGACCGGCGCCCTGACGCCGGCCGAGTTGCTGTCCCGCATCGCACCGCCCCCGGCCGAGGACTGACCGATGATCGATATCCGCGTCCTGTCGGCGGTCATGTTTGGACTGGCCGGCCTGTTGGCCGCACCCGGCGCCCAGGCGCAGAAAAAGGTGATGGTCGCGGACTGCGGGGTGGGCGGTTGTCGCTGCATGCTTTCCGCCACGACCGTCATGGATATCGAGACCCTGACCGGCCAGGCGGCGCCGCCTGGCGCAGCGGGCATGACGCTGGTGGTGGCCTTCGACGAAATGGTCTGGAGCCCGAAGACGCCAAAGGAGCTCCACCGGATATTCGGTGGCAGCGGCGAGTGCCCGATCGAGGTGTTTCCCGCGGCGGGCAACGCCAGGGGCCCGCGCGACGGCATCTGGGTGTTCGAGGATCACCCGGCGGACATGTCGCGATGCCCGCTGATGAAGATGGGCGGCGCAATCGCTGGCGCCGAGATCGACGGTCCGAAGGGAGGGGACGTGCCCATTCGCTGGGGCGGGCAGTTCCATCCCGGCAAGTACTTTCCCGAGGTGCCGGGCGCGCTCCGCTGGATCCGGATCGACGACAGGAACTGGCGCGGCGAACTCGACGGCGTCAACACCACGGCCGCAGTCGATATCCTCTCCGTCGTCCTGCACTCGTCTCTGGTGCGTGACGACCTGATCCGTGGATCGCTCAGCTACAGATCGAACATGGACAAACTCATGAAAGACATCCCGCAAGTGGCCGGGATGTACAAGTGCGAGTTCCGCACGGAGTACACCGGACGCTGGAAGTCCGGCTTCTGACGAGGCTGCGGGCGCGTCATCTCCTGACGTATGCTCAGGTGATCACGCGCCGGCAACACAACAGGACTGGCGCACTTTTCAGGGAACGATGCGCCTATGTACAACCCACCGGGGCCGGATGCCGGCCTGACGGAAGAGATCTGCGCCAGCGCGGTGGAGCTGGCGCCCTTGCTGTATCCGGAATTGCGGCAGGCGGCCCGCGGGATCCGTGCCCGGATGCCGCGCAGCGAAACGATCGTGACCACCGCCTTGATCCACGAGGCCTATCTCAAGCTCGCGCGCGGCGGCCAGTGGAGCAGTCGCCGCCATTTCCTCGCGGCCGCGGCCGTGGCGATGCGCCATGTGCTGGTGGACCAGGCGCGTGCGCGTCTGCGCCTGCGTCGTGGCGAGGGTGTGTCCGCCGTGCCGCTGGACGAGGCGTATCACCAGCCGGAGAACCAGGGTGCCTTCTCGACGGACAGCAGCGAGGTCAGCGTTGCGCTGGGCGAGGCCATCGATGTCCTGGCGGGCCTGCATCCCCGGTTGGCGCGTGTGGTCGAGTGCCGCTTCTTCGCCGGCTACACCGAACTCGAGACCGCCGACATCCTCGGCGTGACGGAGCGCACCATCCGCCGCGACTGGGTGAAGGCACGCGCGTGGCTGGAACAGGCGATTCGGCCGGAGCTTCCGGCCGACTGGGTGCCCGGCGAGTATTTCGGGTAGCGGTCGACGGCGGAAAGCGCGGGCCGTAGCAGGCTGTCTGTTCCGCCGGGCTCACGGGTCCCATTGCTGTTCGAGCTCGCGGATCTGCTCCAGCGCCCGTTTGCCCGCCGGCCCCAATGCCTCCATGAGTTGCCTGGCCAATGCCAGCGACTGGCGGGCCCCGGTGGTGTTGCCTGCCGCGTGCAGTGCGCGTGCGCGGGACACTTCCAGCATCGCCGCCAGCGGATGTTGCTCGCCGTAGTTGTCGATGATCCGGGGCTGCAACCAGTCCAGGGTTTCCTGCGCCTGCAGTGGCTGGGCAGTGGCGGCCAGCGCGTCCACCAACCCCAGTCCTGCAGACAGGGTGATGGTGTTGGCGTCTCCGCCGGCGTGTTCGGTCGCCATCGCCATCGCCTCGCGCAGCAGCGGCAGGGCTTCCAGATGATGGCCCAGCACGTTGAGCGTCTTGCCGAGGTTGTTGATCAGCGCCGCCAGTGCGGCGGAAGGGCCGTACAGGTCGCGACGCAAGGCCAGTGCCCGCCGGAATATGTCCACGGCCTGGACGGCACGGCCAAGCTGTACTTCGGCGCCGGCCCAGTTGTTCAGCGTGTTGAGGGCGTCGGCGCTGCGGTCCTGCCCGAGCGCGGTCCAGATGTCGTAGGCCTGCTGGAGGTAGGTAACGGCTTCTTCAAACTGCGCCGCCTGGTAATAGGCTGTCCCCAGGTTGTTGATCAACACCGCCGTATCCCGATGCTCCCGGCCCGACAGCGCGATCCGCCCGGGCAGCGTGTCCTTCAGCGTCGCCAGCGCGCGCTGCGGGTCGCCCTGGGCCTGTTCGAGCTGCGCCTGCAGCAGGCGGCTGTCCAGCAATTGCGGCTCAAATCCGGGTTCCTGCATCCAGTACGCCTGCGCCTGCTGCAGCAGTTCGGCCGCGTCGGCCTTGTGGTTTTCGCGGAAGTTGACCTGGGCCAGGTCGTGCATGGCCATCGCGCGCACATCGGCGCGCACGTCGTCTTCCTCGAGCAGCTGCTCCAGCAAGGGGCGGGCGCCGGTGTAGTCGTTGAGCTGGAAATACAGTTCGGCCAGCGCGAGGCTGATGTCGGCGCGGCTGTCGGGGTCGTCGGCGAACTGCTCGTGGATGCGCCGGGCAGCCTCGTTCAGCACGTCCCTGGCGGAGACCTCGTCGTTGGCCTCCCGCTCGCCGGCACTGCGGAACATCAGTGACAGGTACTGGCGGACAGCGTCGTTGCGGGCGGCTTCGCGGCGTGCGTTGTCGCGCTCCATCGCGGTTTCCCGGGTCTGCAGTGTCAGCGCCACCAGCCCGATCGCCAGGCTGGCGAACAGTGCCGCGGTGAGTGCGAATGCCGTGCGGTGCCGCTGCAGCCGGCGCGCGAGCAGGTAGCCGAAGGTCGCATTGCGGGCCTTCACCGGCCGCTGTTCCAGGTGGGCGCGCAGGTCGTCGGCGAACGCGTCGACGGTCGGGTAGCGGTGCTGGGGGTTCACCTGCATGGCCTTCAGCACGATGCTGTCGAGGTCGCCGCGCACGGCATGCCGCTCGCTGCCGGTCAAGCGCTTGCTGGGCGGCACCGGATCCTGCAGCGACAGGCGCTCCATCGCGCGGATGATCGGCAGTCCGCCCAGTTGCCACGGCCGCTGGCCGGCGAGGAGTTCGTACATCACCACGCCCAGCGCATAGACGTCGGTGGCGGTGGAGACCGGTTCGCCACTGAGTTGTTCGGGCGCGCAGTAGTCCGGCGAGGCGCGGATGACCTGGGTGGCCTCCTCGGCCTCTCGGGACAGGGGCGAAAGCCGTTTGGCGATGCCGAAATCGAGCAGTTTCAGGCGACCTTCCGGCGTCACCAGCATGTTTGCCGGCTTCAGGTCGCGGTGGATGATCAGGTGCTGGTGGGCATGGCTCACCGCGGCGCAGGCCTGCAGCACCAGTTCCAGCCGCGCCGCCAGCGGCAAGCCGCGCGCGTGCGCGGTCAGGGCCACGCCTTCCACGTACTCCATCACCGCGTAGGGCATGCCCTCGTGCTCGCCGCCGTCGAGCAGGTGGGCGATCCCGGGGTGCTCCAGGCGCGCAAGGATGCGCCGCTCCGCCGCGAAACGCGCACGGTCTTCAGCGGAATCGAACGCCATGAGCAGTTTCAGCGCGGCGCGCTGCTGGAAGTCGTTGCCGACCCGGTGGCTGAGGTACACCTCGCCCATGCCGCCGCGGCCGAGCAGGGATTGCACCTGCCAGCACCCGACTTCGGTGCCCGGCCACAGCCGCGGAGCCTGTTCGCTGCCGTCGGCTGCGGGCGAACTTTCACCGTGGCTGTCGTTGGCCCGCAGCAGGGCCGCCACTTCTGCCCGGACGGCCTCGTCGTCTTCCAGTTCCCGCAGTGCATCCGCGCGTTGAGCTGACGGCAACTCGACGATGCGGTCGAACAGCTCCCATACCCGCAGCCAGTGCTCCGAATCGTGCATCTTCCTTTCCCCGATTTTGGCGCTGACCGGGTGTGCTCTTTCCGAGCTTCCCGGCTTGCGCCATGTCCTTATGTCGTTCCGATCATAGCCAAGCTTCCCGATGCTTCGCTCTGGTGCCGGTTTGACGGGGTTGGCGGCGGTTTGCAGCCGTTGACCTCTCGCCCCGGGCGTGGCCCGGTGCAATTGGCCGCGAGGCGCGGTCCGGCCGCCTTCACCTCTGGTAAATGTGACCAAAATGGGCAAACATAGCCGCGGGCTGACAGGAGTTGGCTGCGACGAGGGGGTCAGGTCAGGGGAGGGGCACAGGACGTGCCGAGCTGGATGCCATTCCCGAACCAGAAGGAGCGCGTTTCCCCGGGGAGCGCGCTCCTTCTTTTCCTGCCACCGGGCCGTGCCGCGCCGCGCGCCGGCCGGGTCGCCTCATTGGCGGCAAAGAATCTGCGCCCCGGCCCTTGAAAGCCCGACGGCGTGCCCCATCTTCCTTCGCAGTCCCGGTTCGCCGGGCGCGTTGGCTGCCCGATACGCCCTCGTCATCGGCAGCAGACGCCCACATTGCGCTGTTATCGACCCTTTCAACCATCTAGAGGTTGCTGAAAATGAATATCAAGCCGCTGTTCGATCGCGTGGTCATCAAACGCATGGAAGAAGAAAAGATGTCCGCTGGCGGCATCGTGATCCCGGATTCGGCCACCGAGAAGCCGATCAAGGGCGAAGTCGTCGCCGTCGGCGAAGGCAAGATCCTGGACAACGGCAGCGTGCGCGCGCCGAAGGTCAAGGCCGGCGACAAGGTGCTGTTCGGCAAGTACAGCGGCACCGAGGTCAAGCTGGACGGTACCGACCTGCTGGTGGTCAAGGAAGACGACATCTTCGCGATCCTCGGCTGATCCGAGACATTGCCGGCATGCCCGGCCAGGAAGCCGGCTTCCAATCCGCGGTTCCACACACCAAATTTCCCATTCCAAATCACGTTTTTTGAGGTTCTAGACAATGGCTGCCAAGGAAATTCGTTTCGGCGAAGACGCGCGCTCCAAGATGCTGCGCGGTGTCAACACGCTCGCCAATGCCGTCAAGGCGACTCTCGGTCCGAAGGGCCGCAACGTCGTGCTCGACAAGAGCTATGGCGCCCCGACGATCACCAAGGACGGCGTGTCCGTCGCCAAGGAGATCGAACTGGCCGACAAGTTCGAGAACATGGGCGCGCAGATGGTCAAGGAAGTCGCCTCGCGCACCTCCGATGACGCCGGCGACGGCACCACCACCGCGACCGTGCTGGCCCAGGCGTTCATCCGCGAGGGCATGAAGGCGGTCGCCGCGGGCATGAACCCGATGGACCTCAAGCGCGGCATCGACAAGGCCGTCTCCGGCGCGGTTGCCGAGCTGAAGAACATCTCCAAGCCGTCGTCCACCAGCAAGGAAATCGCCCAGGTCGGCACGATCTCGGCCAACTCCGACGCCAACATCGGCGACCTGATCGCCAAGGCGATGGACAAGGTCGGCAAGGAAGGCGTGATCACCGTGGAAGACGGCTCGGGCCTGGACAACGAGCTCGACGTGGTCGAGGGCATGCAGTTCGACCGCGGCTACCTGTCGCCGTACTTCATCAACAACCAGCAGTCGATGCAGGCCGAGCTGGATGACCCGTTCATCCTGCTGTACGACAAGAAGATCTCCAACGTGCGTGACCTGCTCCCGGTCCTGGAAGGCGTCGCAAAGGCCGGCAAGCCGCTGCTGATCGTTGCCGAGGACGTGGAAGGTGAGGCGCTGGCGACCCTGGTCGTCAACACCATCCGCGGCATCGTCAAGGTCTGCGCCGTGAAGGCGCCGGGCTTCGGCGACCGTCGCAAGGCGATGCTGGAAGACATGGCCGTCCTCACCGGCGGCACCGTGATCTCCGAGGAAGTCGGCCTGCAGCTCGAGAAGGCGACCATCGCCGACCTCGGCCGTGCCAAGAAGGTGCAGATCTCCAAGGAGAACACCACCATCATCGACGGCGCCGGCGATACCGCTGCCATCGAGTCGCGCATCAAGCAGATCAAGGCGCAGATCGAGGAGACCTCGTCCGATTACGACCGCGAGAAGCTGCAGGAGCGCGTGGCCAAGCTGGCCGGTGGTGTGGCGGTGATCAAGGTCGGTGCCTCGACCGAGATGGAAATGAAGGAAAAGAAGGCCCGCGTCGAAGACGCCCTGCACGCCACCCGCGCCGCAGTGGAAGAAGGCGTGGTCCCGGGCGGCGGCGTCGCCCTGATCCGTGCACTGGCCGCGGTCACCGGTCTGAAGGGTGACAACGAAGACCAGAACCACGGCATCACCATTGCCCTGCGTGCGATGGAAGCCCCGCTGCGCGAGATCGTCACCAACGCCGGCGAAGAGCCGTCGGTGATCCTCAACAAGGTCAAGGAAGGCAAGGGCAGCTACGGCTACAACGCTGCCAATGGCGAATACGGCGACATGCTCGAGTTCGGCATCCTGGACCCGACCAAGGTCACCCGCACCGCGCTGCAGAACGCCGCTTCCATCGCCGGTCTGATGATCACGACCGAAGCAATGGTGGGCGAGCTGCCGAAGAAGGACGAGCCGGCGATGCCGGCCGGTGGCATGGGCGACATGGGCGGCATGGGCTTCTAATTCCCGCCTGAGCGGTATCCCAAGACGAAAAAGCCCCCGCAGCGATGCGGGGGCTTTTTTCATGTCTTTTCCGTTGGGTAGACGCGCGAGCGTTAGATCCCGGGCCTCGGCCGCACATCAAATAGCAGCGTTGGCACGCTGACCTCCACCGTCCTTGCCGGCCAGGTTCCCCGCACGTCGCGGCCCAGGCCGGTGGCGGTGGCGGTGGTGCTGCGGGATCTTGCGAACGATTCCATCGCACCCGTTGAGTCCATCCATACCGCCGTGGGTGACCCGTTCGCGGTACTGGTTGTTTCCCCCGGCCTCTTCTTTCTCAGCCTTCGTCGCGGGTTTGTCCAGGCTTTTCAGTCCGCGCTTCGTTTATGTACCCGTTGGTTCTATTTTGCACTGCAGCGTGCAACCGCACTAACAACTCCTTCACAGTCGATCCGCATCCCGACGTGGGGGAGGGAGCAGGCCCGCAACCGGTTCGTCCGGTGCGGGCTTTTTTTATGGGTGCAGTGGCGGTTCGCGGGTTTGGCCGCTCAGGCGTCGCTGAAGCGTTTATCCCTTGGCGGCGATGCAAAAGGCGTTCAGCCCCGGTCCAGCCTTGGCTCGGGCGTGGGCGGCGACTCCCGTCGACGCCTCCACTCACTGTCCTTGCAATGAAGGGGTATTCCATGAGCATGCTTGCCCGCGCCATCACAGTGGCGCTTGGTTCCGTTGTCTGCGTCACCTCCGCCCATGCCGCCACTTACGTGGTGACCGCCCACCAGAACAAGTTCGACCGCCCGCTGGCCGCGAAGGTCGAGGCCGCCGGCGGCACCATCACCGCGCGCCTGCCTCAGATCGGCGTGGTCATTGTCGAGTCCGACAACCCCCACTTCGCCAGCCGTGCCGGCAAAGTGCAGGGTGTGCGGTCGGCAGTCGCCGATGTGACCCTGCAGTTCGAACAGCCCCAGCCGCAGCAGCTCGACCCCGACGCATTCACCAACCCGCCGAACTCGACTGACGACGACCGCTTCTTCGATCTGCAGTGGGGCCACGCCGCGATCGACGCGGCCGGCGCCTGGAACGCCGGTTACCGCGGCGAAGGCGCGACCGTCGCCGTGCTCGATTCGGGCCTGTACTGCGACCATCTGGAGTTCGCCGACAATTTGCTGGCGGCCGACTCGGCCTCGTTCGTACCAGGCGAGGGTTATTGCAACACCGTCGGCAGCGCCCACGGCACCCATACCGCCGGCACCATCCTCGCCGGTGACAACGGCGCCGGCACCATCGGTGTCGCCCCCGAGGCCAAGCTGATCGCGGTCAAGGTACTCAGTGAGACCACTGGCAGCGGCAGCTTCGGCGGCATCATCCAGGGCATCGTCCACGCCGCCGAACACGGCGCCGACGTCATCAACATGAGCCTGGGCGTGAGAGGTGGGCTGGACTCGCGGGGCAATGCCGTGGCCGAGCTGGTCAATGCGACCAAGCGTGCGGTGCAGTACGCGGCCAGCAAGAACGCGCTGGTGGTCGCTTCGGCCGGCAACGACGGCCGCGACCTGGACCACGCCAGCGGGATCGAGGTCTGCGATGACGACGGCTTGTGCTACCGCGCCAACCTGAAGGCATTTCCGGCCGGGTTGCCGGGTGTGATCTCGGTTTCGGCGACCGCGCCGACCGGCTGGGCCACCGACTTCGAAACCGACCTGGACCACTTGGCGAGTTACAGCAACTACGGCCAGTCGGCCATCGACTTCGCTGCGCCGGGTGGCGACTTCGTCTATCCGGGCAACGAGTTATGCACGGTCGGCGGCGTGTTCCATTACTGCTTCGTGTTCGACTATGTGATGAGTTCGACCTCCGTTATTGGCGGCGATAGCTATTACGGTTGGAGCGCTGGCACCAGCATGGCGGCGCCGCATGTGTCGGGCGTGGCCGCGCTGATCGTCGGCAAGTACGGCGGCGAAATGTCGCCCAAGGCAGTGGAGCGCATCCTGCGCCAGTCCGCCGACGACCTCGGCAAGCCCGGCAACGACAGCCATTACGGCAGCGGCCGGGTCAACGCCGCGCGCGCTGTGGCCGACTGAGCCGTGCCCCGGCATTGAGCCGCTTGGACTGAACCAACGGCCGCCCGTGAGGGCGGCCGTTTTGGTTCGTGTCGCGCGTGCCATCATCGTTGTCGATGAAAGACGTACCCGACTTCGACCCCGATGCCATCGTCGCTCGCGCGCTCGATCGCCTGCGTGCCGTCGGCGACCTCGACCAGGCCGACTGTGCACGCCTGAGGCCGGTGGCGATCGCCAGCGACTTCGCGATCGCCACCCTGGTTCGCCAACCCGCGTTGCTGGCCCGGCTGCTGGCGGACGACGGCGATGCGGCGTTGCCGGTACCTGGGCTGGTCGCCGACAACCGCGACCAGTGGCCGTCGCTGCTGCGGCGCTATCGCACCGCCGAGTCGACCCGGCTGGTCTGGCGTGACGTGCACGGGATGGACGATGTGGATGCCACCCTGGCGGGCAGTACGGCGCTGGCCGAAACCTGCCTGCGGCTCGCGCTGGAGGCGCTGGAGCAGGAGTTCGGCGCCCGCCACGGATTCGTGCGCCGTGCGGACGGCAGCGCGCAACGACTGGTCGCGTTCGGGCTGGGCAAGCTGGGCGGCGGCGAGCTGAATTTCAGCTCCGACGTCGATCTGGTCTACGGCTACGAGCAACCGGTCGATCCGCAGCGGGAGACCAGCGACGGTGCGCGCCCGCTCGCGGCCGAGAACTACTTTTCCCGGCTGGGCCAGCAACTGGCCAAGCTGCTGGACGAGGTCACCGGCGACGGCTTCTGCCACCGCGTCGACCTGCGCCTGCGCCCCTACGGCAACGCCGGACGGATTGCGTGGTCGTTCCCGGCCATGGAGCAGTACTTCCAGCGCGAGGGGCGCGACTGGGAGCGCTACGCCTGGCAGAAGGCGCGACCGGTCGCCGGCGATCTCCAGGCCGGCGAGCACTTCCTGGAGACGCTGCGCCCGTTCGTGTATCGCCGGTATCTCGACTACGGGGCGCTCGACGGACTGCGTGCGATGAAGGCGGCGATTGCCGCCGAGGTGGCGCGCAAGGAGCTGGCCGACGACATCAAGCGCGGCCCGGGCGGTATCCGCGAGGTCGAGTTCCTCGCCCAGGCGCTGCAGCTGATCCGCGGCGGCCGCGAGCCGGGGCTGCGCCAACGCGCCCTGCAGCCGGCGCTGGCGGCGCTGGTGGAAGCCCATCAGATCGAACCCGGAGCCGGCACCGCGTTGGCCGAGGCCTACCGCTTCCTGCGCCGGCTGGAAAACCGGCTGCAGATGCTGCGCGACGAGCAGACCCATGCCCTGCCTGTTGATCCCATCGACCGGGCGCGCATCGCGCAGGGTCTGGGTTATCGGGAGTGGAGCCAGTTGCTTGACGCGCTGGAGCGGCGTCGCGAGGTCATCAGTGAGGAGTTCCACGCCCTGCTGGCACCACGTGAACGCCAGCAGGCGCCCGGTGCACTGGCCGATTACTGGCTTGCGTTGCCCGATGGCGGCAATGCCGCTGCATTGGCGGATGCGGGTTTTGATGAGGTTGACGAAGCCGATGGCCTGCTGCGCGATTTCGTCCGCCGCCCTGGCGTGTGCGGGCTGTCCGACAGCACCCGCGCACGTCTGGACCGGGTGTTGCCGGCGTTCCTGCAGGGCGTGGCCCGCTCCCGCCAGCCACTGCTCGCGCTGCGGCGCCTGCTCGCGCTGCTGCACAACATCCTGCGTCGCAGCGCGTACCTGGCTTTGCTCGACGAACAGCCGGTAGCGCTGGCGCGGCTGGTCGAGGTCATCAGCCAGAGCGCCATGCTGGCGGAGCGACTGACGGTCCACCCGTTGCTGCTGGACGAACTGCTCGACTCGCGCGTCACCGGGCCGCTGCCGGGCCGTGACGAGTTGATCGCCGCCTGCGTCGGTGTGGCCGGAGCCGGCGACGATACCGCCGGCGATGATGTCGAAGCGGTCCTCAACGCACTCAACGAGGTGCGCCAGGCGCTGAGTTTCCGTATCGCGATGGCGCATCGTGACGCTCGCCAGCCGGCGGTCGATACCGCGCGGCAATTGACCTGGCTCGCTGACGGCGTCATCCAGCGGGTGCTTACGCTGGCCGAACGCGAGATCCGTACCGTCCACGGCCGTCTGTCGGGGGCGCGGTTCGCGGTATTGGGGTACGGCAGCCTCGGCGGCGGCGAACTGGGTTTCGGCTCCGATCTCGACCTGGTGTTCCTGTATGACTCGGGTGACGACCCAGGTGATGAGGTCGGCGGCGACAGCGTGCTGTCCGATGGCGTGCGCCCGCTGGACGCCTCACGCTGGTTTGCGCGCCTGGCGCAGAAAATCGTTGCCCTGCTCGGAGCGCCCTCGACGGCCGGACGCCTGTACGACGTCGATGTGCGCCTGCGCCCGGACGGCGCGAAGGGGCTGCTGGTATCGACCCTGGCCAGCTTTGCCGACTATCAGCGCAGCCGCGCATGGAGCTGGGAACACCAGGCGCTGGTGCGCGCGCGCCCGGTGGCGGGCGATCCGGGTCTGGGCGCGGAATTCGAGGCAATCCGCAGCGAGATCCTGGCGCGCACGCGCGATCCGCAGCAGCTGCGCGCCGATGTCGCCGGAATGCGCCTGCGGATGCGCGCGGAACTGGACCGCAGCGATGCCGCCGTGTTCGACCTCAAGCAGGGCGAGGGCGGACTGGTGGATCTGGAGTTCCTGTTGCAGGCGCTCGTGCTCGATCACGCCGACGCCGCGCCGGAACTGCTGCTGTCGCGCGATACGCCAGGGTTGATCGAGGCGATGCAGGCCGCTGGGGTGTTCGATCCCGACACCCATGAGCGCCTGCAGGCGGCCCACGCCACCCTGCTGTCACGCGGACTCGACTGCACCCTGGACCGTCGTGCACGCCGGGTGGGCCGGGACGAGGCGGTGCAGCAGGCACGCGCGGACATCCGGGCGGCGGTACTGGCGCACGGGCTGGATTTCAGCACTGGCTGAGAACCGCCGATCGAGGACGGCGAGTCGCCGATGGTTCCTGCGACAGCACGGCTCCGCAAGTTGCCACGCCGCCGTCCCGCACAGGTAGGAGCGACGTCAGTCGCGACCTGTAGATCGTGTCCAACATCCGTAGCCTCGCGGCTGAGGCCGCTCCTACAACAGCAACAGCAACTTGCCGGCCAGCCGGGCGTTACAGCCCGAGCCGACGCTTCACTTCCGCGGCCACGCGCGCGGTTTCGCGCAGTGGCGTCACCGTGAACGGTGCCAGGGTGTCATCCAACGGCCGCACCCGTCCCAGTTCGAGCAGGCGCTCGACGAACCGTCGCGGTCGGCCCGACAGTTGCGCCAGGCCGGCGACGAACACCGGCACGTCGGTGGCGCAGGCTTCCGACAGCATGTTGACCGAGTCGGCCGTGCAGACGATGCGGTCGGCGCAGGCGAGCAGACCGGGGTAGGGGTTGGCGCCATCGCCCGGGCCGCTCCACACGAGTCCGCTGCGACCGGCGACGTGGTGACGCAGACGCTCGGCGAGCGCGGCGGGCGTGCGGCGGGACGTGGTCACCAGCAGGCAGCCGCCTTCGGCTTCGGTCGTGCGCTGCACGCCGGTGACGATGGTCTCCAGCAGTGCCGGGTCGAATCGCGCGTGCGCGCTGGCGCCGCCCAGCAACAGCGCGGTGCGGGGCTGCGGCAGGGTGGCCAGCGCACCGAAGTGCACGCGCGCGGCGGCCAGCCAGTCGTCATCGACCGGGTGCAGGCTGCCGAGCATCGCGATCACGTTGTCGCCGTCCAGCCGGTCGTGTTCGGGGGCGATCACCAGATCCCAGTGCCGCGTCGGGATGCGCGGATCGAGGATCTGCACCGTTTGCGCGCCCCGCCGGCGCAGGACACGCGTCGCCAGCGCGGCCTGCCGCCCGCACCCGATAGCCAGCTCCGGCGGCGTGCGCAGGGCCAGGGCGAAGCTGGCGCCGAAGGCGTGCTCCGCGAACGCGCCGCGCGGCGCGGTCCAGCGCCACGGCGCGTGCGTGTGCAGCGTCCATTCGCGCGCGGGCCGGCCCAGTGCCGCGGCCAGCGCGAGGACCTGGCGCAGGTTGCCGGCGTGGCCGTCGCAGAGCGTCCAGGTCGCCGAACGGGTGCCCGAGTGTTCCATATTCGACTGTAATCCGTTCCGAAGTGACTGCCTGTTGCGAATCCGGCCATGCCCTACAATTGCCGCCTTGGCAGCGATGTGCGTTGCCGCACCCATTCAATCCATTGCCCTTGCGGAGATCATAGATGCCCCAGACCCGGCACGAAGCCCTCGACCCGGCAGCACTCGACCAGTTGTTCCGTACCGCCCGCACCCACAACCAGCTCGGCGGCGAGGTCAGCGACGAGACCTTGCGGCAACTGTACGAGCTGGTGAAGTGGGGCCCGACCAGCGCCAACATGAGCCCGGCGCGCTTCGTGTTCGTGAAGTCCGCCGAGGCCAAGGCCAAGCTCGGCCCTGCGCTGGATGAGGGCAACCACGCCAAGACCATGGCCGCGCCGGTGACGGTGATTGTCGGCTTCGACGAGGATTTCCACGAGAAGCTGCCGTACCTGTTCCCGCACACCGACGCCAAGAGCTGGTTCGACGGCCCGCGCGATGGACGCAGCGCCGCCGCGTTCCGCAACGGCAGCCTGCAGGGCGCCTACCTGATCCTGGCCGCACGCGCGCTGGGGCTGGACACCGGCCCGATGTCGGGTTTCAACAACGCGATGGTCGACGAGGCGTTTTTCAAGGGCACCACGATCAAGTCGAATTTCCTGGTCAACCTGGGTCATGGCGACGCCGATACGTTGTTCCCCCGTTCGCCGCGATTGTCCTTCGATGAGGCAGCGCGGATTCTCTGAGTCGGCACGCCCGATGCGCCGGCCGACTCAACACCACTGACCCGATACAGCGATACCAACCGACATTACGCGGAGACACACCATGTTCAAGCGACTGATCCTTGCCACCGCCCTGGCCGCCGCCGGCACCGCCGCCTTTGCCGCTCCCGTCACCTACCAGATGGATCCCGCGCATACCGACGTGATCGCGCAGTGGAGCCATTTCGGCTTCTCCAACCCGAGCATGCACTTCGGCCAGGCCGATGGCGTGCTGGTGTATGACGCCGACAACGTCGCCGCCTCCAGCGTCCAGGTGACCCTGCCGCTGTCGTCGATGAACAGCTTTACCGCCAAGTTCGACGAGCACCTGCGCAGCGCCGATTTCTTCGACGCGGCCAAATTCCCCAGCGCCAGCTTCAAGAGCACCCAGGTCGAAGCGGCCGGCGAAGGCAGGCTGAAGGTCACCGGCGAGCTGACCATCAAAGGCATCACCAAGCCGGTCGTGCTGGATGTCACCTTGAACAAGGTCGGCGAGAACATGATGAAACAGCCGACCATCGGCTTCGACGCGGTGACCACCATCAAGCGCACCGACTTCGACGTCGGCATGTACGCGCCGGCCGTGAGCGACGAGGTGCGTATCCGCATCACCACCGAAGCCTCCGTGCCGAAGGCGGAATAAGACGATCCATGATCATCCAGCGCCCTTCCGACAGCCGCGGTCACGGTCCGGCCCAGATCGACTGGCTCGACAGCCGGCATACGTTTTCCTTCGGCGGTTATTACGATCCCGAATGGATGGGCTTCGGCGTGCTGCGGGTGATCAACGAGGACCGTGTCGCCCCCGGTGCAGGGTTCGCCCCGCATCGGCACGCGAACATGGAGATCCTCAGCTACGTGCTGTCGGGTGCCCTCTCGCACCGCGACAGCAGTGGCGCCGAAGGCGTGATCCGGGCCGGTGAACTGCAGTGGATGGGTGCCGGCCACGGCGTCGAGCACAGCGAGTTCAACGCCTCGACCACCGAGCCGGTGCACTTCCTGCAGATCTGGCTGCAGCCCGACCGGGTCAACGCCGCGCCGGGGTATGCCCACCGGCCCGCGACGGCGGGCGAGGGCTGGCAGCTGCTGGCCTCGCCCGATGGCGCCAGCGGCAGCATCGCGATCCGCCAGCAGGCCCGGCTGTACCGCGCCGGGCTGGCGGACGGGCAGGCCGCCGCGTTCGATCTGGATGACGGCCGTCGTTACTGGCTGCACGTCGCCGCCGGTGCGGTCGCGTCCGGTGACCAGCGCCTGCTGGCCGGCGATGCGGTCGGCATGGTCGACGAGGCCGGAACGCTGATGCTGGAAGCCGTGGCCGACGGCACCGATGTGCTGTTGTTCGAGCTGCCCCGGTAAGCACGGCGGGGCGGCTGGTAAACTGGCCGCCTCGCATCATCCGTCGATACCCGCCATGACCGCAGTCCAAGTCCATCCCACCCAGGCCAACGCCGAGCGTCGCTACGTCGTTACCCGCGCCGACCTGCCGCTGAGCTGCCCCATGCCGTCGATGGCACTGTGGAATTCGCACCCGCGCGTGTACCTGCCGATCGAGGCCGAGGGCGAGAGCGACTGCCCGTATTGCGGCGCGCATTTCGTCCTCCAGGACTGACCCTTCCACGATGCGCCGGATGACCGTCGTCCAGCTGTTGCCGGCGCTGGAATCGGGTGGGGTGGAGCGTTCCACGCTGGAAATCGCCCGGGCCCTGGTGGATGCGGGCCATCGCGCGATCGTGGTTTCCGCGGGTGGCCGGCTGGTGCCATGTCTGCTGGCTTCCGGTGCGGAGCATGTGACGCTCGACATCGGTCGCAAGTCGCTGTTGACGTTGCGTCAGGTGAGGCCGCTGCGCGCCTTGCTGGCCGGTGGCGACGTCGACATCGTCCATGTGCGCTCGCGCTTGCCGGCCTGGATCGCGAGGTTCGCCCTGCGCGGCATGGCCGCCGCGACGCGGCCGCGGCTGGTCAGCACCGTGCACGGCCTCAACTCGGTTTCGGCCTACAGCGCCGTCATGACCCGCGGCGAGCGGGTCATCTGCGTGTCCGGCTGCGTGCGCGATCATGTGCTGCGGCACTACCCGAAAACCGGTCCCGACCGCCTGCGGGTAATCCCGCGCGGTATCGATCCGGCGGTCTTTCCGCACGCGCCGTTGCCGGATCGCGCCGCGCGCCAATGGGCCGCCGCGCAGCATCCGGCGCTGGTCGGCAGTGGCCCGCTGCTGCTGCTGCCCGGCCGCGGTACCCGCCTGAAAGGGCATGCCGATGCGCTGCAACTGCTGGCGCGGCTGCGCGGCGACGGCCTGGATGCCCGGCTGTGGTTGCCCGGTGCGCGCGAGTCCGGACGCGAGGCGTATATCGCCGAACTCGAAGCCCGGGCGGTGGTGCTGGGCATCGAAGGTGCGCTGGCGTTCACCGCGCCCACCGATGCCATCGCCCGCGCCTATGCCGCCAGCGACCTGGTGCTGCAGTTGTCGCGCAAGCCCGAGGCGTTCGGTCGCACCGTGATCGAGGCGTTGTCGGTCGGTCGTCCGGTGCTGGGCTGGGACCATGGCGGGGTGGGCGAATTGCTCGGCCAACTGCAGCCCGCGGGCGCAGTGCCCGCATTCGATGAGGCGGTCCTGCACCAGCGCGCCCGCGGCCTGCTGGCCCGGCCGTCGGTGGCAGCCGTTACGATGCCCCTGCTGTCGGATTACACCCTGCACGCCATGCAACGAGCGACCCTGGATGTCTATGCCGAACTCATCGACTGACCCGCCTGCGTCAGCGCGCCCAGCCGCGAACGTCCCACACAGGCAGTCGAGCCACGGGTGGCGCTGGGCCCCGGCGTGGGTGCTGGCCTATGTGGCGTTGTGGCCCGCGCCCGGTTATGCCGAAGGCGTCCTCGTGCTCGGTGCGCTGCTGGCGATCGTCAAGCTGATCGGCTCGCGTTTCCGTGGCGGCAGCCAGTTGTTGAGTGGCGCGGCCTGGGCGTTGACCAGCGTGCTGTTCTTCGCCTACTGGCTGCCCGAACTGGTGTCCTCGTTCGATGCGGTGGATCCCGGCCGCGCGCTGCGCGAGGCGGCCGCGGACCTGCGTTACCTGCCGTTCCTGTGGCTGGTGGCTTCGGCCGTCGCCAACCAGCGTGGACGTCGCAACACTTTGGGCGGGCTGGCGATCATCGTCGGCGTCTGGACGGTGGATGCCCTGTTGCAGGCGCTGACCGGCACCAGTCCGCTGTTTTTCGGTATCGACACGATCAAGCAGGCGATCAGCGGTCACGGCATGTGCACCGCCATCGAGGTCGCGGGTCGGGATCGGCTGAGCGGTGTGCTCGGGCCGTGCAACCTCAAGCTGGGTCTGGTCCTGGCGAGCCTGTCGCCGTTCGCGTTGTACGCGATGAGCCGTCGGTTCGGAATCGCCGGCTGGTTGCTGGGCGCCACTGCGATCGGCGTGGTGGTGGTGCTGGCAGGCTCGCGCGCATCGTGGATCACCTATGCACTGGTGCTGGTCTTGTCCGGCTGGCGCCTGCTGGGTTGGAAGAAGTTGCTGGGCGTATTCGCCTTCGGCGCCGTCATGCTCGTGGTGCTTGGCATCGTCTCACCGGACGTGCGCCAGCGACTGGAGCGCACGACCCACGTGCTGGCGGCCAACGAAGCCGGGGTCGACCGGGCGTTGTCCGGGCGCACCCGGATCTGGGGCGCGGCGCTGTGCATGGCCGGCCACCACCCGATCAACGGTGTGGGTGCCCGCGGTTTCCGCGAGGCATTCCCGGAGTGTGATCCGCAGTCGGGGCAGGTCGCTCAATGGGGTGAGGGGCCGGCGCTGCATGCCCACCAGATCGTGCTGGAAATCCTCAGCGAGACCGGAGTTTTCGGCCTGCTGTTGTGGCTGGCCGGCGGCGCGCTGGCCTGGCGCGCCTGGCGGTTCGCCGATGCCGCCGCCCGCAGGCGGGCACGTCCGGCGATGCTCGCCCTGGTGGTCACGGTGTTCCCGCTCAATACCCACCTCGCGTTCTATTCAACTTTCTGGGGTGGACTGACCCTGCTGCTGGCAGCCCTGTATGCCGGCAGTTTGCTGGCCTTGCCTGACGCGGCGGAGCAGAAGTAGCTGGCAACAGCAACAGCAACAGCAACAGCGGAGCGGGATGTAGCGAGGGCTTCGGATGCAGCGTCGCCCTGTCGGGGTGCTTGCTGCCCGGTTCGAGCAGCCCGCTCCGCGGCCCGGTCCGGCGCAGCGCACCGGCCGTTCGCGCAGGCGCGCGGCAGTGCCGCGCAAGCCGCCTGCACTCACCCATGCCCGTACTCACCGCCGCAGGCCACGGCGGAAAATCCGCATGGCTGCTGTTCGGCCACCGAGAAATTTCGGCAGGCGCCGCCTGCGCCATCCAAGCCCCATGGCTCTGGGCTCGGCCCGGGACAAAGGCCGTCGCTTATTGGCATCGGGACCACGTGTACTTGAGCGCGCTGCAACGTTACTGCGGTCGAAAAGGCCCGCCAGCTTTTGTTCTTCCTTCGACCAGCGAGAAATTCCGGTGGCGCCTGTCGGGTGTCCCGATCACCAAGCGAATATCGTGGAGCGACTGATCGGGATACCCGACAGGCGCAGCCTCCTTCCTCACGCGCTCGGCTCTGACTTACCGACTCAGGCAGACGCTATTTCATATGCTGGCACCGGGCAGGTCTACCCGCGCCGGTAAGGCGAGCTCATTCCCGGCGGGCGCCGCTTGAACCGGCGGTGGATCCACAGGTACTGGCTGGGTGCCTCGCGCACCATGGCCTCGATGGCGGCATTGACCTTGGTGCTGTCGATGGCGGCATCGCTGGAAGGAAAATCCCCCAGTGGCGCACCCAGCCGCAGCACGTAATCCGCACCCTCGCGCCGATGGAAGAACGGCACCACCGCGCAGCCGGTCAGGCGGGCGAACTGGTGGGTCGCGGTGATCGTCGCCGCCGGCACGCCGAAGAACGGCGCGAACACGGTGTCCTTGCCGCGCATGTCCTGGTCGGGCGCGTACCACAGCAGGCCGCCCTGCTTGAGGTGCCGCATCGCCGGACGCAGTTCGGCATTGGCGAACATCGCGCTGGCATAACGCAGGCGGCCGCGCTTGACCGCCCATTCCATCACCGGACTGCGATGGCGACGGTACATGCCGGCCAGCGGCAGGTGGTCGCACATCAGCCGCCCGCAGATCTCCAGGGTGAGGAAATGGCCGGACACCAGCAGCACACCTCGCCCTTGTGCACGGATCGCCTCGATGGCCTCCACGCCCTCGATCCGTGTCGTGCGGCGCATCGGCGCGACCGAGCCCCACCAGGCGCGCGCGAACTCGAACAGGCCGATGCCCAGGTCGCGAAAGCTTGCGCGCAGCAAGGCCTCGCGCGACGCCTCGTCCAGCTCCGGAAAACACAGTGACAAGTTGATCCGCGCCGCCTGTCGCCGCTCGCCGGCCAGGCGCAGCGCGAGCGCCCCGATGCCCGCGCCGAGTACGCGCTGCAACGACCACGGCAGGCGCGCGGCCAGCCACATCCCGCCCAGCGCCAACCACATCGGCCAGTGGCGCGGCCCCAGCGGCGCGGCTCCGGCGGAGGTCGGGCTGGCCGGAACGGAATCGGATGCGGGGGAAGCGGTATCGGACATGCCCGCGATTCTACCGGGCGGTCCCTCGCCGGGGACGGCCGTGCAGCGCTCCCGCGCCGGCCGCGCCGGCCGGGCCGTACAGTATCCTTCGCGCATGCGAACAGACCTGATCGAGCGCCTTCTGCGCGGCCTGTATTCGACCGCGCTGTACCTGCTGGTGCCGCTCACGGTGTACCACCTGATCTGGCGCGGCTTTCGCCAGCCTGCCTATTTCCAGCGCTGGAACGAGCGTTACGCACGCTATCACGACGACCCGCATCGGCTCACGCTGTGGGTGCATGCGGTATCGGTCGGCGAGGTCAACGCGGCGGTGCCGCTGGTGGACGCGCTGCGCCGCGGCCGCCCCGACCTGCAACTGCTGGTGACCACGATCACCCCGACCGGTTCCGAGCGCGTGCGCGCGTTGTGGGGCCACGATGTCGAGCACGTCTACCTGCCCTACGACCTGCCGGGCGCGGTGGGCCGGTTCATCGACCACTACCGTCCGTGCGCCGGGCTGATCATGGAAACCGAGCTGTGGCCGAACCTGCTGTTCGGTTGCCGCGACCGTGGGGTGCCGGTGTACATCCTCAACGCGCGGCTGTCGGAACGTTCCCTGCGCGGCTACCGGGTGCTGGCGCCGCTGGTCAGTCGCGCCTTGCGTACCGTGACCATGGTCGCCGCGCAATCGCTGGCCGACGCGGTGCGGTTCGTGCGCCTGGGCGCGCGGCCGGAGCAGGTGGTCGACCTGGGCAACCTGAAATTCGACGTCATGGTGCCCGAGGGGCTGGAGAGCTTCGCCGCCGAGTGCCGTCGTCGTTGTGGGGACCGTCCGGTCTGGATCGCGGCGAGCACCCACGAGGACGAAGAGGCGGCCGTGATCTTGATCCACCGCCGTTTGCGCGCGCGGTTTCCCGACCTGCTGCTGGTGTGGGTGCCGCGTCATCCGGAGCGGTTCCGGATGGTCGCCGACTACGCGCGCGCCGCCGGCTGGAAAGTATCCACGCGCTCGCGAGCGCAGTGGCCGACGGCGGCGGACGAGGTCTTCGTCGTCGACACCCTGGGCGAGCTGGTGCACTTCTATGCGTGTGCCGACGTGGCCTTCGTTGGTGGCAGTCTGCAGGCGATCGGTGGCCACAATCTGCTGGAGCCCGCCGCGGCGGGCACCGCGATCGTGACCGGCCCGCACCTGCACAACTTCGTCGAGATCTCGCGCCAGCTCGATGACGCCGGCGCGCTGCGGGTCGGCGCCGATGCCGAGGGCGTGGAAAAAGCACTGGAGGCCCTGCTGGCCGACCCGCAACTGCGTTCGGCCATGACCGAGGCCGGCCGCACCCTGGTGGAGACCGGACGGGGTGCGCTGGCGCAGACGATGGTGTTGCTGCAACCGGTGCTGTCGGCAAACCCGACGACAGCACCGGCATCGCCTACCGCTGAAGTGGCGACTGGACCTGCGATTCGGCGTCGACGGTAAGCAGGCGGTTGATGTCCTGCACGTCGTTGATGTCCAGCGTGCCGGCCGCTTCTTCCAGCACCAGCCGCTGCTGCAGGTGGTTGTATCGCGCCACGGCATAAGCCTGCTGCGCGCCGAACAGGTTCTGCTGGTTGATCAGCACGTCCAGCACGGTGCGGGTGCCGACTTCCAGGCCGACCTGGGAGGCGTCGTAGGCGGCCTGCGCCGAGACCAGCGCAAGGCGTCGCGCTTCGACTTCGCTGACGCCCGCGACCAGGGTCTGGTACGCATTGCGCGTGTTGCGCTCCAGCGCGCGGCGCTGCTGCTCGAGCTGGTCGCTGGCGACATCGCGCTGGGCGACGGCCTGGCGCACGCGCGACTGGGTGGCGCCACCGGAGAAGATCGGCACCGACAGGGTCACGCCGATTTCCGGGCCGCGGCTTTCGCTTTCGATGGGGCTGGTGACCGATCCCGGCAGACCGCTGGCACTGAACGTGCGGTCGCCCCAGGTCTTGCCATCGGAATAACCGCCGCCCAGATACAGCGTGGGCCAATGGCCGGAACGGGCGGTGGTGATGTTGGCCTCGGCCGACTGCACCTGGTACTGCTGGGCGCGCAACGCCGGATTGTTCTCGATCGCGGTCTGGACCCAGCTGTCGGCCCCTTCGGCGACCGGCAGTGCGGGCTGGAAATCCTGCGGCAGCCCCTGCAGGTTGCGCACCGGCTGGCCGGTGATTTCCGCCAGCGCCTGGTACGCGTCGGCGACGGCATTGCGGGCCAGGATGGTGTTCGCGCGCGCGCTGTCGTACTGGGCGCGCGCCTCATGGACGTCGGTGATCGGCGCCAGGCCGACTTCCAGCCGCTTGGAGGCGAAGTCGAACTGCTTCTGCAGCGCCGTTTCCGCGGCTTCGGCGGCGGCCAGGGTTTCCAGCTGCACCAGTACGTTGAAGTACGTCGCCGAAGTGCGCGTGATCAGGCTGTTGCCGGCGGCCTGGAGCTGGAAGTCGCTGGCCCGGCTCAGGGCTTTCTGGCTGCTGAGCGTGCTGAAACGCGAGCGGTCGAAGACCATCTGGTTGACGTTCACCCCCATTCGGCGCGAGGTCGTCTCGGTATTGACATCACCGCGGAAGGTCACCGGTTGCCCGGTCACGGGATCGAACTGGTTCGAGGTTGCCGGGCCTTCGCTGCGCGAACGGTTGAGCGATGCGCTGCCGTCGATCTGCGGCAGCATCGCCGCCCGCGCCTGCACCGCGCCTTCCCGCGTGGCCAGGCGGCCGGACTCCGCCGCGGCGAACTGCGGATCGCCGGCGCGCGCCAGCTCGTAGGTCTGCAACAGGTCTTCCGCCGCGGCGGTGGCCGGCAGCAGGGCGAAGGCGAGGGCGAGAACGAGTGGGCGGGAAATCATGCGGAGTCCTTGCGGTCAGAATTCGAAGGCCGGCACGGGGGCCGCGCCGGCGAGGTAGGGGAGGTCGGTCTCGAACAACGATTCGATGCGCGGTCCGTTGACATCGTTGTGCAGCAGCACCGCTTCCATCGCCGGCGAGCGGCCACGCACGATGAACATCCGGCCGCCGGGCTTCAGCCATTTCAGGAAGGCCGACGGAATGCTGTCCACCGCAGCGGTCACGCAGACGGTGTCGAAGCGGCGCTCCGTCTGCCAGGCGAAGGCATCGGCAGCGACCACCTCGATATTGGCCAGGCCCTGGGCGATCAGGCGCGCGCGGGCGGCATCGGCGAGATCGGCGTGCCGTTCCAGGCTGACCACGTCGCGCCCGAGCCGTGACAGGCAGGCGGTCAGGTAACCGGTGCCGGTGCCGATTTCCAGCACGTCCTCGCCCGCCTGCAACAGCAGTGCCTGCAGGATGCGGCTCTGGATGACCGGCTTCAGCATGGCTTCGCCGTGGGCCAGCGGCAGGTTGGTGTCGGTGTACGCCAGGTTGCGGTGCTCGGCGGGCACGAATTCCTCGCGCGGCATCGCCGTCAGAACGTCAAGCACGCGCGCATCCAGCACGTTCCAGGGCCGTACCTGCTGCTCGACCATCAACTCGCGGGCCTTGGCGAAATCAATCATGCTCATGCGTGGAATCTCGGGTTGTTCGTGTCAACCGCTTATTGTACTGGCCCCGTGGGCCGACGTCCGGAACATGGGCGCCGGTCGTTCCGGGCCGTCCGCGCGGTTGCAGCGCCTACAGGATGGCGTTCAGCGTGGGCCGGGCTTGAGTGCCGGAAGTCACCGCGACCTAGGTCATGGATCGTCGGAGCCCGTGGCTGGCGCACCGCCGGGTGCATACGCACGCAGGAACAGGTCCACCGCCGATGCCAGATGGGCTTCGATTTCCGCCGGTGTCGGGTCGGTGCAGCCGAACAGCAGCATCGCGTGCGGGTCGCCCTTGAGCAGCACCAGCAACTGGCTTGCTGCAAGCCGGACCTGGCCCGGATCGGTATTGCCGATCACCAGTTCGCCGGCGGCGATGCGCCGGTGCAGCAGGCTCGCCAATTCGTCCTGCACGCGCCGGGGGCCGGCGTCCCAGAACGCATGCGCCAGCGGCGAACCCGCCAGTTGCGGCGTGCACAGCATCCGGTGGGCGGCAATCGCCTCGGGACTGCTGACCAGGGCGTGGAACGCGCGGGCGATCTTCAGCAGGCGTTCGCGCAATGGCGTGCCGGCCGAACCGGCGAACAGCGAGTGCGGCAACTGCTGCTCGCAGTACGAGGCGACGGCGGAAGAAAACAGGTTTTCCTTGTCGCCGAAGTGGCTGTACACGGTGAGCTTGGAGACGCCGGCCTGGGCCGCGATCTGGTCCATGCTGACGCCCTCGTAGCCGTGACGGATGAACATCGTCCGGGCGGCATCGAGGATCGCCGCCCGTTTGGCCGGATCCTTCGGGCGGCCCGGGCCGGCGGGCGCCTTCGCAGGTGGGGCTGGTGTCGCCACGGAATCGGGAGCGTCTGCGGTCGTCAGCGACGAACCGGTCACGGCGCGTTTTGTGGTCGCCTTGCGCGCAGGATTTTCCGCAGGTCTCCCTGCAGGCTTGGCCGTCTGCACGGGCATGAGTGGATGGGCACGGGGGCGGGCATGGGAGCGGGATGACGACATGACCGGAAATACTAGACCAGCGGGTTTTATATTCATACAGTACGCTCCGGTCCATTAATTGATCCCGCGAGGCGTACCCCTATGCGCAGCCGCACTCCATCCGGTCGCCGCGCCGCCCGGCTGGCGATCCTCGCCACGGTGACGCTGGCCGGTTTTTTCCTGACCGCCTGTGGCTCCGGCGAAGTCGCATCGCAGGAGACGCGGCCGGTGCTGGTGGTCCTGCCGGGCAAGGCGGACGTCGGCGTGGCTTCGCTGACGGGCGAGATCCGGGCGCGCGAGGAGAGTCCGCTGGCGTTCCGGGTCGGCGGCAAACTGTTGGCGCGGCAGGTGGACATCGGCGATCAGGTCAAGCGGGGCGACCTGCTGGCGACACTGGATCCCGGTGACCAGCAGGCGCAGGTGCGGGCAGTCCAGGCCCGGTTGTCGGCGGCCGAGGCGGAGCTGGGACGCGCCCGCGCCGATCAGGCCCGCTTCGCCGCGCTGGCGAAGGACCAACTGGTCAGCCGCTCGGCGCTGGATGCACAGAATGCCAGCGCCACGGCCGCGCAGGGACAGGTCGACGCGGCCCGCGCCGAGCTCGACGTGGCCCGCAACCAGGCAGCCTACAGCCGCCTGCTGGCACCGGCCGACGGTGTCATCACCGACCGCCAGGCCGAGGCCGGGCAGGTGGTCGCGGCAGGGCAGGCGGTATTCACCCTGGCCGTCGATGGCGCGAGGGAAGTGGCGTTCGCCGTAGCGGAAAGCCAGAAGGCCGACATCCGGCCGGGGCAGACGGTACGGGTCGAGGTCTGGTCCGCTCCCGGCAAGCAGTGGCCCGGTACCGTGCGCGAAGTCGCGCCGGCCGCCGACCCGGCATCACGCACCTATGCCGCGCGCGCCACACTGGATGCGCCAGTCGGGGCGCTGCAACTGGGCCAGAGTGCACGGGTGTTCATCGACGCCGGCCCGTCGGGCCAGACGGCCGTGCTGAGCGTCCCGCTGACCGCGTTGCAGCGCGATGGCGATGCGGTGGCGGTGTTCGTGGTGGATCGCAAGACCTCGACCCTGGTGCTGCAGCCGGTCACCGTCGGGGCTTACGGCGACGATCGCGTGCCGGTCACGTCCGGCCTGTCCGCGGATGCATGGGTGGTGGCGGCCGGTGGGCATCTGCTGCGTGCGGGACAGAAGGTCAGCCCGGTGGATCGCGACAACCGGCCCTTGTCGATCGAAAGCGCGCAAGTTCAAGGCAAGCCGACTGGAAGCATGCCCGCTGAAAGCGCGGCCAACTGAGGCACCGCCGGCTTGAAGCCGACCGCCATCGCGACGCTCCGCTCTCGCATTTGGCGTCAACCTCCCTTTCCCGCCCGTGGCGAAAGGCAGCAGACCGGGATTCCCTGATCCATGCGATTCAATCTTTCCGAGTGGGCCCTCCGACACCGCAGCCTGGTGGTGTACGCGATGCTGGTGCTGGCGATCGCCGGTGCGTTTTCCTACCTGAAACTGGGTCGCAGCGAGGACCCGGCGTTCACCTTCAAGGTGATGGTCGTCCACACCGTCTGGCCCGGCGCCACCGCCGAGCAGGTCGGCCGGCAGGTCACCGAGCGGATCGAGCGCAAGCTGATGCAGACCGGCGAGTACGAGTTCATCCGCTCGTATTCGCGTGCCGGCGAATCGCAGGTGATCTTCGCCGCGCGCGACTCGATGCGCTCGGCCGAGATCCCCGAGCTGTTCTACCAGGTGCGCAAGAAGGTCGCGGACCTGCGGCCGGAGCTGCCGGCGGACATCGTCGGACCGTTCTTCAATGACGAGTTCGGCGACACCTTCGGCAACATCTACGCGCTGACCGGCAAGGGGTTCGATTACGCAGTGCTGAAGGACTACGCCGACCGCGTCCAGCTGGCGCTGCAGGACCTTCCCGACGTCGGCAAGATCGAGCTGTTCGGCCTGCAGGACGAGAAGGTCTGGATCGAGCTGTCGAACACCAAGCTGGCCACGCTCGGGGTGTCGGCCGCGGCGGTGCAGGACGCGTTGCAGCAGCAGAATGCGGTGGTGCCGGCCGGTTTCTTCGAGACCCCGGGCAGCCGGGTGCCGTTGCGGGTGAGCGGGCAGTTCCAGTCGGTCGAGCAGATCCGCGAGTTCCCGATCCGGGTCGGCGACCGCACCTTCCTGCTGGGCGACGTGGCGACGGTCGAGCGTGGCTTTTCCGACCCGCCGCAGCCGGGCATGCGCTTCATGGGCGAGGACGCGATCGGCATCGGCGTGGCGATGCGCGATGGCGGTGACATCCTCGCGCTGGGCAAGACCCTGGAAGCCGAGTTTTCCGAACTGCAACGCACCCTGCCGGCCGGGATGGCACTGCACAAGGTGTCCGACCAGCCGGCCGCGGTGCAGGACTCGGTCGGCGAGTTCGTACGCGTGCTTGCCGAGGCGGTCGCGATCGTGCTGCTGGTGAGCTTCCTGTCGCTGGGCCTGCGCACCGGGCTGGTGGTCGCGCTGTCGATCCCGCTGGTGCTGGCGATGACCTTCACCGTGATGGAGATCCTCGGCGTCGGCCTGCACAAGATCTCGCTGGGCGCGCTGGTGCTGGCGCTGGGGTTGATGGTCGACGACGCGATCATCGCGGTGGAGATGATGGCGATCAAGATGGAGCAGGGCTTCGACCGCCTGAAGGCGGCGGCGTTCGCGTGGGAGTCGACCGCGTTCCCGATGCTGACCGGCACCCTGATCACCGCGGCGGGCTTCCTGCCGATCGCGACCGCGGCGTCCAGCACCGGCGAGTACACCCGCTCGCTGTTCGAGGTGGTGACGATCGCGCTGCTGGTGTCGTGGGTCGCGGCGGTGGTGTTCGTGCCCTATCTGGGCGACAAGCTGCTGCCGCATATCGAGCGCGGCGCGAACGGGCACCCGGTCGCGCCGAAGCCCGGCTCGCTGGCCGCGCGCTGGCAGGCGCGGCGGCACCGTTGGGCGGACCGCCATCCGGCGTTCGCCGATGTGATCGCGCCATTGCCGAAGGATCACAGCCACGCGCACGACCCGTACGGCACCCGGTTCTACCAGCGCTTCCGCAGCTGGGTGATCTGGTGCGTGCGCCATCGCTGGCTGGTCATCGCGATCACCGTCGCGGCGTTCGTCGCCTCGCTGCTGATGTTCCGTTTCGTGCCGCAGCAATTCTTCCCCGACTCGGTGCGGCCGGAACTGATGGTCGACATGGAGCTGGCCGAAGGCAGCTCGCTGCGCGCGACCCGGACGCAGGCCGAGCGGCTGGAAGCACTGCTCGCCACTCGCAAGGACCTGGTCAACTACACCGCCTACGTCGGCACCGGTTCGCCGCGCTTCTACCTGCCGCTGGACCAGCAGTTGCCGGCGGCCAACTTCGCCCAGTTCGTGCTGATGCCCGAAAGCCTGGAAGCGCGCGAGCAGTTGCGCAGCTGGATGATCGAGGAAGTCGTGCCGCGCTTCCCCGAGCTGCAATTGCGCGTGACGCGGCTGGAGAACGGGCCGCCGGTCGGCTACCCGGTGCAGTTCCGCGTCTCCGGCGAGCACATCGACCAGGTGCGCCGGATCGCCTACGCCGTGCGTGAGGAAATCCGCAGGAACCCGCACGTCGCCAACGTCAACCTGGACTGGGACGAGCCGGGCAAGGTGGTGCGTTTGCAGGTCGACCAGGCCCGCGCGCGTGCGCTCGGCATCAGCTCGGCGCAACTGGCCAAGGTGCTCGGCGGGTCGCTGTCGGGCATCCAGGTCAGCACCTACCGCGAGGGCAACGAGCTGATCGGGATGATGCTGCGCGGCGGCGAGGCCGAGCCGATTGCGCTGGACCAGCTCGGCAGCCTCATGGTGCCCACAGCCAGCGGCCAGAGCGTGCCGTTGTCGCAGGTGGCGACGCTCGAATACGGCTTCGAGGAAGGCATCATCTGGCACCGCGACCGCAAGCCGACGATGACCGTACGCGCCGACATCTACGACGGCACCCAGCCGGCGTCGGTGATGGCGCAGATCTCGCCGAACCTGGACGGCATCCGCGCCGACCTCCCCTATGGCTACTCCGTGGACATCGGCGGCAGCGTGGAGGATTCCACCCGCGGCCAGGACTCGATCGCCGCCGGCGTGCCGCTGTTCCTGTTCGTCGTGTTCACCCTGCTGATGCTGCAGCTGCGCAGTTTCTCGCGCAGCATCATGGTGCTGCTGACCGCGCCGCTGGGGCTGATCGGGGTGACCCTGTTCCTGCTGGTGTTCCGGGTGCCGTTTGGCTTCGTGGCGATGCTGGGCACGATCGCGCTGTCGGGGATGATCATGCGCAACTCGGTGATCCTGGTCGACCAGATCGAGCAGGACCGGCGCGACGGGCACGAGACCTGGGACGCGATCGTGGAGGCGACCGTGCGCCGGTTCCGGCCGATCGTGCTGACCGCGCTGGCGGCGATCCTGGCGATGATCCCGCTCTCGCGCAGCGCATTCTTCGGCCCGATGGCGACGGCGATCATGGGCGGCCTGCTGGTGGCCACCGTGCTGACCCTGCTGTTCCTGCCGGCGCTGTATGCGGCGTGGTTCCGGGTCAAGGTACCGCAGGAACTGCAATAGAAACAAAAAGGTTCATCTCCCGACTCCGGGGAAGTCGGGAAGACGGGCCGGGGCGCGACCTGCAGGCCTTCGCGGCGAATGTCCCCCGGCCCCGCCTGCGGCGGACGCCTCCCCCTTTATTTCGCCCCGAAGGCCTGCAGGTCACGTCGGTGCTGTCGGATCGCAGAGGTACGCGGACAGCCCGGCAGCCGGGCCTGCGCTTCTGGAACCCCCGCCACGCTGGAACGACGGGTGCGAATGCCCTTGGGTGTGAAATAAAGGAGGAGGCACCGGCTTCATCGGTGCCGGGGGACATTCGCACACAAGGGCATTCGCTCCCGGCACCCCGGCCACCCCGCAGATGTCGCGCTTTCCCCTTGGATGGGAGAAGAACCAATAAAAAGGCGGCCCGTCGAGGGCCGCCCTGATGTGTGTCGCCGTGTCGATGCGCCGTGTCAGTCGGCGGCACCCCACGGGGCCGGCGGCGCGTCGATGGGCCGGGTGAGGTCGAAGCGCACGCGGAACAGGCGGTCGGTGTCGGTGCGTGCCAGTTCGTAGGTGTAGTGCACGTCCGGCTCGATCTCGATCGCCCAGGCGTTGGTGTTGGATACCTGCATGCCTTCGCGGGTGAACATTTCCTGCGAGAACGCGTCCACCGGGAACTCCTGGCGGTTGGCGGTGCCCTCGGCTGCGGTGTCGCCGCCGTACATGGTGACCGGGTCGTCGCTGCCGTCGGCCAGGCGGTGGTCGTGCTTCAGGCGCAGGCCGTCACCGGTGCGGGTGACGATCCAGGTGCGCGAGCGGTCCTCGCCGACGTGGAACGGGATCTTGATCTCCTGCTCGCTGCATTCGCGCACGTGCATCACCAGGGCCTGGTCGGCGAACGGGTTGGGGCCGGTGCTGCCGGGACGGTCGACCTCGACCTCGCCGGCGAAGGCCTGGCCGCACAGGGCGGTCAGGTGATTGAAGAACGCGTCCCGGGGCGTGGTGGACGCCGAGGGCGCGGAGGTGGCAGCGGCCTCCGGCGCGGTGGTGGGCGCGGGTGTGCAGGCGGACAGGACGACGGCAAGCGCCGTGGCGAGGATGGGGAGCTGGATTCTATTCATCCACCGACGCTAACCGCCGCGGGCGCAAATGCCAACCGGACAGGCCTTGCCGATGCTCAATATGTCAGTCCAGCAGTTCCGCACGCGGGCCGTTGATCGGCGACACCCAGGCGTCGCTGCCCAGCCCCGCGTCGGCGAACGCGGCCTGCATCGCGCGGGCCGCAGCGCTTGCGTCGGCCGAGTCGTCGAACCAGCCGAACACACTCGGTCCGGCCCCGGAGATGCTCGCCCCCAGCGCGCCGTGGGCCAGCGCCGCAGCCTGCACGCCGGCGAAGCCCGGGATCAACGCGGCCCGGCGAGGCTCGACCAGCACGTCGCGCAACCCGGCCGCGATCAGTTCACGGTCGCCGCGCGCCAGGCCGGTCAGGAACAGCGCGAGGTATTCGCTCTGGCGGGCGAACTCGCCGATCCGGTACGGCGCGACCAGCGCCTCGCGCGACCGCCTGGTTTCCAGCACGTAGTGGGGGTGTACCACCGCGCAATACAGCGGCGGCGCAGGCAACGCAATCACCCGCGTGCGGGTCGCCAACACCACGCCACCGAACAGCATCGGTCCGACGTTGTCGCCCTGCAGGCTGTTGCTGGCGACCGACTCGCCCACCAGTGCCGCCGGATACAGCTGCTCGCGGCTCAGCGGGGCATCGAGCACGTGGTTGGCGGCGACCAGGGCGGCCACGGCGGAGGCCGCCGAACCGCCCAGCCCGGAGCCCAGCGCGATGCCCTTGTGCAGCCAAAGCTCGAAGCCATGCGTGATCCCGTGCTCCTCGCGCAGCGCGATCAGCGCGCGCCCGGCGGTGTTCAGAGCGGGCTCCAGCGGCAGGTCGCCGGTGCCCGCGCTGTCGCCGTCGATCGCGACGATGCGGACCGTCGGTGCATCGATGCGACGCACCGTGGCGCGGTCGCCCGGCCCGTGGATGCTGTGCCCGAGCAGGTCGAAGCCGACCCCGATGTTGCCCACGCCGGCCGGGGCGAAGGCGCTCGCCTGGCGTGCCGGTCGGTTTCCCTGTTGTGCCATCGACATGCTCCGCGGCCGCTGGCCGCCACCGGGTTGACGCGGGTCCTGCGACCCGCGGCGTGGCGACATTATCGCCGTGCCGCCCCGGTGTTCCTGCGGCTCCACGGTTGGCCGCCGGAGCGGTTACATGCTCCAATGCGCGACTGAAGCGGGGGTACCGCGCGCCGTCCCGGCGCCGGTTGAGACAGACCCTTCGAACCTGACGCGGTTGATACCGCCGTAGGGAAGCTTCGCACCGGTTCCCCGTGGGGCCGTGCGCCTTCGCTTCGTGTTGCGACCAGGTTCGCAACGGCCCGCACCCCCGTGCGGACACTCCACCCGAAGCGGATGAATGCCATGAATGCAGTGCCCTCCCAACTGGTCCAGGATGCCGACAAGCTGTCGGCCGACGTGGTCCGGCCGATCCCCGGCTCGCGCAAGATCCACCTGCCCGGCTCGCGTCCCGACCTGCAGGTCGCGATGCGCGAGATCGTGCTCGCCGCCACGCCCACCCTGTTCGGTGGCGAGGACAACGCGCCGCTGGCCGTCTACGACACCTCCGGGCCGTACACCGATCCGTCGGCCACCATCGACCTGGCCCGTGGACTGGCGCCGTTGCGCGCGGCCTGGATCGCCGAACGCGGCGATACCGAAGCGCTCGACGGCCTGACCTCGCAGTTCGGCCGCCAGCGCGAAGGCGATACGAAGCTGGACGCGGTGCGCTTCGGCAACCGTCCTCTGCCGCGCCGTGCCGTCGCCGGTGCCAACGTCACCCAGATGCACTACGCCCGCCGCGGCATCGTCACCCCGGAGATGGAATACGTCGCGATCCGCGAGAACCAGCGGCTGGAGGCGATCACCGAGGCGCACCTGCTCAGGCAGCATCCGGGCCAGAGCTTCGGCGCGAACATCCAGAAGGTCATCACCCCGGAGTTCGTGCGCGACGAGGTCGCCCGCGGCCGCGCGATCATCCCGTGCAACATCAACCACCCCGAAAGCGAGCCGATGATCATCGGCCGCAACTTCCTGACCAAGGTCAACGCCAACATCGGCAACTCGGCGGTGTCCTCGGGCATCGCCGAGGAGGTCGAGAAACTGGTCTGGGCGATCCGCTGGGGCGCCGACAACGTGATGGACCTGTCCACCGGCAAGCATATCCACGAGACCCGCGAGTGGATCATCCGCAACAGCCCCGTTCCGATCGGCACGGTGCCGATCTACCAGGCGCTGGAGAAGGTCGACGGCCGCGCCGAGGAGCTGACCTGGGAGATCTTCCGCGACACCCTGATCGAGCAGGCCGAGCAGGGCGTGGACTACTTCACCATCCACGCTGGCGTCCTGCTGCGTTATGTGCCGCTGACCGCCGGCCGCGTGACCGGCATCGTCAGCCGCGGCGGCTCGATCATGGCCAAGTGGTGCCTGGCCCATCACCGCGAGAGCTTCCTGTACGAACACTTCGAGGACATCTGCGAGATCATGAAGGCCTACGACGTCGCCTTCAGCCTGGGCGACGGCCTGCGTCCGGGCTCGATCGCCGACGCCAACGACGCCGCCCAGTTCGGCGAGCTGGAAACCCTCGGCGAGCTGACCAAGATCGCGTGGAAGCACGACGTCCAGACCATGATCGAAGGCCCCGGCCACGTGCCGATGCACCTGATCAAGGAGAACATGGACAAGCAGCTGGAGGTCTGCGGCGAAGCGCCGTTCTACACCCTCGGCCCGCTGACCACCGACATCGCGCCGGGCTACGACCACATCACCTCGGCGATCGGCGCGGCGATGATCGGCTGGTTCGGTACCGCGATGCTCTGCTACGTGACGCCCAAGGAGCACCTCGGCCTGCCGAACAAGAACGACGTGCGCGAGGGCCTGATGGCCTACAAAATCGCCGCTCACGCGGCCGATCTGGCCAAGGGCCATCCCGGCGCGCAGGCACGCGACAACGCGCTGAGCAAGGCCCGCTTCGAGTTCCGCTGGGAAGACCAGTTCAACCTCGGTCTGGACCCTGAACGCGCGACCGAATACCACGACGAGACCATGCCCAAGGACGCGCACAAGTCGGCGCATTTCTGCTCGATGTGCGGCCCGCAGTTCTGCTCGATGAAGATCAGCCAGGACGTGCGCGACTTCGCGGCCACCCAGGGGCTGGACGAACAGGCGGCGCTGGAAGCCGGCATGCAGGAGAAGGCCGCCGAGTTCCGCGCGGCCGGTGTCGAGGTCTACGCCAAGGCTTGATGAGTGATGCCTGCGTGGGCGGCCGCCGGTGACGCGCGGCCGCCCATGATGGCGGCGGAGTGATTTTCGGCCGCCCGGAGGCGCTGGACCGGCGGGGATGCGGCAGGTTTTCTTTGCCCATCCGGCGATGGTTGTTTGCCGTGCGTGGCATTTGGCGACTTTGTGCACATGCCTGCGGGCCGGTTTGCGGCGATAATTGGCCGCATTCATGCCCAACTATGCCGATTCACCCGTCCCTGAACAGCTGCGCGTAGGCCAATGCACGGTCGATATTCCGTCGCGTGAGGTGCATGCGCCCGGCGCGCGTCGACCGCGCCGTATCACCCCCAAGTCGATGGGCGTGTTGCTGGCACTGGTCGCCAATGCCGACCGGGTGGTCAGCCGCGATGCGCTGCTGGCCAGTGTCTGGCCCGATACGCTGCCCGGCGACGACGTCGTCACCCAGGCAGTGACCCAGTTGCGCAAGGCCTTTGGCGACGTCCGCGACGACCCCCAGTACATCGAAACCATTGCCAAGAGCGGCTACCGCCTGCTGGCCGAGGTGGAGTGGCTGGATGCCCCGCCGTCCGGGGAGGCGGTCGTGGAAGGCCGGGGCGATGGATCCGGACCGGATTCCCGTCGCGATGCCGCCACTCGCACTGCCACCGCCAGCGTCGAGAGCCGGCCGAGCGATCCCGCACCGGCAAGTGAACCGGCAAGTGAACCGGCAATCCACCAGCCCAAAGCGCTGCGGGGCGGCTGGAAATCCTTGCTCGGTGTGCTGGGCGTGGTGCTTCTGCTGGTAGCCACGCTGCTGTGGTGGGTGCGACCGCCGGCTCCCGTGCCGGTGCCCGCCGGATCTTCAGGCGCAGGCATAGCGATCTCGCCGGAGCGTTACCGGCTCAAGCCCCACCTGATCACCTCGGCGCCGGGGTTCGAGCTGGGCCCCACGCTGAGTCCGGAAGGCGCCATGGTCGCCTACATGGCGATCCCGGAAGGGCAGCGGAACATCGCGATCATGGTCCAGACGACCACGCCGACCGCCGCGCGTCAGCTGACCCATCCCGCGGAAATGGCCGATGACGTGCGTCCCGAGTGGTCGCCGGACGGGCGCGAGATCGCGTTTTTGCGGGTTGTGCCAGGCAAGGAATGCCATCTGCTGGTGATTCCCGCGAACGGCGGGCCCGAAAGGACGGCCGGCAGTTGCGATCCCGACAATCTGCCGGCCTTCGACTGGACCCCGGATGGGCGCGGCCTGGTTTTTGACGGTGCCGGTCCGAAGGGCAACCGGTCCGGGCTGCAGGTGCTGGATCTCGCCGCCGGCCGTGTGCACTCGATCGATTACCGCACCAACCCGGATGACATCGACACCGCGCCGAGGTATTCGCCGGACGGGCAGTGGATCGTATTCGTGCGCAATTCGCCCCTGGGCGACTTCTGGCGCATCCCCGCCGGCGGAGGCCCGGCGGAACGGTTGACCCGGATGAATGCCGAGATCCGGGGCTGGGATTGGACGCCCAGTGGCAAGGCGTTGGTGTACGCCCGTCGCAGCGACAGCGTCAGCCGCCTGTACCGGTACGAACTGGGCACCAGCACGCATGTCGATCTGGGTGTCGAGGACGGCGAGCAGCCGGTAACGGCCCGGAACGTGCCGGCACTGGCCTATGTCCTGCGGCGTACGCGCTTCGGCATCTACCGGTTCGATCTGGGCAAGAACATGCCGGGCGAGCGCCTGTTTGCGTCATCCGGCCGCGACCGTCTGCCGGCGATCGCCCCGGATGGGCGCCAGCTGGTGTTCACTTCCGACCGCTCCGGCCCGTTCGCGCTCTGGTGGGCCGATGTCGACCAGCCCGGATCGTTGCGCCTGCTTGAAGGGGTCCAGCCGGAATCCCGTCACCTGCCGGCATGGTCGGCCGACAGCTCGCGGGTGCTGGTGATCGGCGCCACCGCCGCGAACGGACCGGAAGACCAGGGCGGCGTGTATGAGGTGATTCCGGCCAGTGGCCGCGTGACGCGCCTGTCGCTGCCGGTGCGCGACCCGCTCCAGGCGGTGTACCTGCCGGACCCCGACGGCCGGCAGGAACGCTTGCTGGTCCTGGCCGATGGAGGCGATGGGCGGCCGCGCCTGAGCCTGTTCCGGTCGGAGCGCGGGCAGACCTCGTACGCCGGGCCTGCGTTGGCGACCCTGGACGATGTGGCGCGGGTCCAGCTCGATGCGGAGCGCCAGCGGCTGTTGTTCGTCCGCACCGGGCAGCCCGGCCTGTGGCAGATCGATCTGCAGCTTGCTCCGGCCAGCCTGAAAGCGCTGGAGCTTGGCATCCCCCTGACACCGTGGCACCAGGCGTGGGCGGTGGCGCGCGACGGCGGGATCTACCGCACCCGGCGCACCCCCGGGTGCCCCGCCCTGCTGTCGTATCAACCCGCCCAGGAATCGACGGTAGGCTCGGCGCCCCTGTCGCCCGAGTCCCGCTGCCTCGACCCCGATCGCCGCGCGGCGACCACCGCGTTCAGCTTCGATCCGCGCGCGGAGCGCCTCTACATCACCCTGGCCGAGTACGACGGTGGCGACATCGGGTTTGCGAGCTTCGATCCGCTCCCTGAAGCGTCCTGGCCGAAAGTCAGCAAGTAGTTGATTTGTAACGGATAAAGTCTTTCGTAACTTTATCTCCGCCAGAATCGGCAAAATTTCGGATGGGGTTTCGCAAATAGCTCAGGACTCTTCCGGCCGATTGGGCAAACATCCGCGCCTCTATCAGTACAGGGGTGCAGCATGGACAACACGTTATGGGCCGATCGCGGCCAGCAATTGCCGGGGGAAGCATCAGAGACTGAACCCCAGGCCACGTGCGTGGGGGTGTCGCGATTGGGCAGCATGCAGGTGCCCGCCAATGCGTTCAGCGTATGGATGCAGCTGCGCGGCAGTTCCTGGGTGGAAGGCCGGGAGGGCAAGTTCCGCCTGCGCCGGGGCGACTGGATCGCGTTCGAGCGCGACTCGCGCCCCCACGTGCAGGCCGACCGCCATGGCGTCTGCATCGGCCTGACCCTGGGCGCGGATGCATTGCGCGCCGCTGGCGCATTGGCCGATCCGGGGCTGTATGCCGGTCGCGGAAAGATCGAGCTGCATGACGCCCGCATGGCATTGCGGTTGTGGCGCTCCTCCAGCACGCGCCTGTCGACCCTCGCCGGTGCCGACACCACCACCATCGTCGGCACGTTGCGTCCTCTGCTGTTGCAGCTGGCGGCGATCCAGGGCGAGATGACCGCCAACATCCCGCTGTGCCCCGGGCGCTCGCGCATGCGCAAGCGGCAGGTGTTCGGCCGCCTGCAGCGCGCGCGGATGTATCTCGACGGCAACCGCGACCGCGTGGTGCGCATCAGCGAACTGGCGGAACTGACCAGCTTCTCCAGCTGGTACTTCTCCAAGACCTTCCACAGCCTCTATGGCGAAAGCCCGCAGTCGGCATCGGCGCGGATGCGGCTGGAGCATGCCGCCGAGTTGTTGGGCAGCAGCCAGATGATGATCGGCGAAGTCGCCGCGGCGTGCGGCTTCGACAACTGCTGCAGCTTCGCGCGGGCATTCCGGGCGCGCTACCAGATGTCCGCGACCAGCTATCGGAAAAAGATGGCCCCCTGATGGCTCAGGCCAGATTCGGCAAAGTCAGGCGGCGGTTGCAGCAAAGCAGCAGGCGCGCTTGGGACGTAGCGTTGACGGCGCGTTTAACACGCCCATAACGTTATTGGAGAGAGATAGATGAATTACCGCAATTTGCGCCCCGCAATCCGACTCGGCCTGCTGCCGGCCGGCATTGCAGTGGCACTTGTACCGGCCATTGCCGGTGCTCAGGACGCCGCCCCGGCTTCCCAGGCCACCACTCTGGACCGCATCGAAGTCACTGGTTCGCGTATCCGCCAGGTCGACGTTGAAACCGCGCAGCCGGTGTTGCTGATTTCCCGCGAGGACATCGAGAACCAGGGCTTCAGCTCGGTTGCCGACATCCTGCAGAACATCTCCGCCGCCGGTTCCCCGGCGTTCAGCCGCTCCTCGCCGCTGACCGCCAACGCCGAAGCCGGTGGTTCCTACATCGACCTGCGCAACCTGGGCGCACAGCGCACCCTGGTGCTGGTCAACGGCAAGCGCCTGGGCATCAGCACCGCCGGTTACCAGGACATCTCGACGATCCCGTCCGCGGTGGTCGAGCGCATTGAAGTGCTGAAGGACGGCGCCTCGTCGATCTACGGCTCCGACGCGATGGCCGGCGTGATCAACATCATCACCCGCAGCAACTTCGACGGTGCGGAAGTCAACGCCTACTACGGCCAGTACAGCCAGGGCGACGGCACCATCCAGAACTACGACTTCGTCACCGGCTTCGCCGGCGACCGTGGCTCGGTCACCATCGGTGCCGAGTACCACAAGGAAGACGAGGTCTGGGCCAAGGACCGCTGGTTCTCCAACGACAGCTACCCGCGCTACCCGCAGTACAGCCAGACGGTTGTCGGCCAGTGGGGCAACTGGCGTCCGACCGGCTCCACCGGTGCGTGGCAGGCCCCCAACCGTGGCGGCACCGCCATCGGTGCCGACCAGTTCCATCCGCAGCAGAACCCGGCCGATACCAGCAAGGCATCCGACCAGATGCACGTGCGCACCCCGCAGGAGCGTCGTTCGCTGTTCGCCAGCGCGAACTGGGACATCACCGACGACGTGCGCTTTGTCTCCGACATGGCGTACAACCAGCGTGATTCGTTCCGCCAGATCGCCGGTTACCCGACCCAGTCGACCGCGATCAACGCGCCGATGTCGCCCGACAGCGCGTTCAACCCGGTTCCCGGTACCCAGGTCAACTGGCGCCGTCGTGGCTGGGAGCAGCCGCGCACGACCCAGAGCGACCTGACCACCTGGCGCTTCACCGCGGCCATTGAAGGTTCGTTCCAGCTCGCCGACCGCTACTTCGATTGGGACGTTGGCACGCTGTTCAACGAGACCAACCTGCGCGTCGTCAACAACGGCAACTTCTTCATCCCGAACGTGCGCAAGGCCGTCGGCCCGTCGTTCACGAACGCGCAGGGCAAGGTGGTTTGCGGCGTCCCGGGCGCCGAGATTGCCGGCTGCGTGCCGTGGAACCCGTTTGCGGGCTTCGGCACCGGCGCGGTGGCCAACTCGCTGGACGACCCGAACGTCGTGAAGTACCTGTTCAAGGAAGAGCACGCACTGGGCGAGACCAAGACCACCAGCTACTTCGCCAACCTCGCAGGCTCGCTGTTCACCCTGCCGGCCGGCGACCTGGGCTTCGCGGTCGGTTACGAGACCCGTCGTGAGGAAGGTGGTTTCGCTCCCGATGCGATCGCGCAGTCGGGCGACTCGACCAACCTGGCGTCCGGCAACACCTACGGCCGCTACACGCTGGACGAGTTCTACGGCGAGTTGAGCATCCCGGTGCTGGCCGATGTGGCCTTCGCCAAGGAGCTGACCTTCAGCGTCGCCAGCCGTTACTCGGACTACGACACCTTTGGTGACACCACCAACAACAAGTTCGGCTTCAAGTGGCGTCCGATCGACGACCTGCTGGTCCGTGGTACCTGGTCCGAGGGCTTCCGTGCGCCGACGATCTCGAACCTGTACGGCGGCGGTTCGCAGACCTTCACCACCGGCTTCCGTGACCCGTGCGACTCGGTATACGGCAACGCTGCCGGCAGCGCCCGCTGCCTGAAGGACGTGGCCGCCGGCTACCGCCAGCTGCAGCAGGGCTTCGTGCCGACCACGGCGCCTGGCATGCAGACCCCGGTGCCGTTCATGAGCGGTTCCAACATCAACCTGCAGCCGGAGACCTCGGAGTCCAAGACCCTTGGCTTCGTGTACTCCCCGAGCTACGTGCAGGGCCTGACCGTCGGTATCGACTGGTGGAACATCACCATCGAGAACACGATGGTCTCCGACAGCCCGAACGCGATGCTGAGCGACTGCTATGTCGCCCTCATCGAATCGCGTTGCGCCGGTTTCAAGCGTGATCCGGTCACGGGGATCGTCAACGAGTTGACCTACGGCCTGCGCAACGCCGGTTATGTCGAGACCGAAGGCTTCGACGTCGACCTCAGCTACCGCATGGACACCGACTACGGCCGCTTCGGCCTGAACTGGCAGACCACCTACGTCAGCAAGCTGGTGTCCAAGTCCACCAACGACGTCGGTACGCCGGAAGCGGTGAGCAACGGGTTCAGCGGCAACTTCCGCATCCGTTCCAACGCCAACCTGAACTGGAGCAAGGGTGACTTTGCCGCAAACTGGGGCGTGCGTTACTCCTCCGGCGTGAAGGAAGAGTGCTCGTTTGATGAGCGTTGCACCTATCCGAACTACGCAGCTCCGGACACCCAGGGCACGATCGTTCCGATGAACCGTATCGGCGCGAACACCTTCCACGACGTCCAGGTTTCCTGGAAGGCGCCGTGGAATGGCAAGGTCTCCGTGGGTGCGAACAACGTGTTCGGTCACTATGCGGCGCCGGAGTACGACCAGCCGAATGCGAACTACTCGTACTACGGTGGTCATGACATCGGCCGCTTCGTGTACATGAAGTACCAGCAGAACTTCTGATCGATCCGTCGATTGGTTGAGCAGTAAACAAGGCGGCCCCGGAAACGGGGCCGCTTTTTTATTGCGGGATTGTTTGGCGACATGGCTGGGCAAGCCGGTTCGAGGGCACTTTCCATTCCCTTTGCCGGCCAGCGCAGCCGCAGCGGGCGCCGTCTCCCATCGTGGATCCGCCAGTGCAGAACCTGGGTGTCGGGCATGAAAAAGCCGCCCGGAGGCGGCTTTCTGGGTGATGCGGATGGCCTGGGCTCAGGCCTGTTTCTGGTTCTCCTCGGCCGCATGGCGCTTCATCGCGTCCAGCAGCAAGGCCTTGGCCTCGTCGGCACCGCCCCAGCCGTCGAGCTTGACCCACTTGCCCTTCTCCAGGTCCTTGTAGTGCTCGAAGAAGTGGCCGATGCGCTCGCACCAGTGCGGGCTGACCTGGTCGATGTCGTGGATGTGGGCGTAGCCGGCGAACACCTTCTCGACCGGAACCGCGAGGATCTTCTCGTCGCTGCCGGCTTCATCGCTCATCTTCAGCACGCCGACCGGGCGGCAGCGGATCACCGAACCGGGGATCAGCGGCAGCGGCAGGATCACCATCACGTCGGCCGGATCGCCGTCGCCGCACAGGGTGCGCGGGACGTAGCCGTAGTTGCAGGGGTAGCGCATCGGGGTGGACAGGATGCGGTCGACGAAGATCGCGCCGGACTCCTTGTCGACCTCGTACTTCACCGGTTCGGCATCCTTCGGGATTTCGATGATGACGTTGATTTCTTCCGGCGGGTTCTTGCCGGTGGTGACGTGGTCCAGGCCCATGGTTGCTCCGAAGTGGGGTGGGGCGCGCCGGACGGCGGCCGTGAAAGCCGGCCATTTTACCCTCCCGGCTGCTGCGGCGCAGCATCGGAGGCGATCGAAGCCACCCGCCAGCGCCCGGACGGGGCTGGCGGCGGTTGTCGTCGGCCGGTGCGCGGCCGGCTCAGAACTTGATCGACGCCCTCAGATAGAAGTCGTCATCGACGCGGGCGCGCCGGGCGGTGGCGGGGATCTCGATCTCCTTGCGCTCGCGGATGCGCGCCTCGAACGACAGCTTCGGGTTGACCCGCCACTGGTAGCGGATTTCGGCGAGGGCGTCGTTGGGCCGGAAGTCGGGCGAGATCAGCCAGCCGGCACCGGCGCGGCCATAGGCCACGCCCAGGTGATGCCCCGGCGCGATGTCGTACAGGCTGGCCTGCAGTTGCCACGCCAGTCCGTCGCTGTCGCCGCGCTGGCCGGTGCCCAGGACGGCGGAGGCCGGCGTGTTGAGCGCGTAACCGACTTCGGCGCCGGCGACCAGGCGCAGGCCGTCATCGTGGATCGGCCAGGTGCCGGCGACCCGCGCATCGATGGCCAGGTAGTCCTCGCGCGAGGCGTTCGCCGTGCCCTGGTCGGCCAGGCTCGCCGGCATCCAGGTCAGCGACAGCATGCGGTGGTCGACCGGGCCCAGGCGCTGGTTGTTTTCCAGCCCGAGGAACAGGGATGTGCGGCTGTCGGAGTCGCTGAAATCCAGCGGCGAGCGGGCCACGCCGCCGCTGCCGCGGCGATGCCGGTACTGGGCGATCACGTGCCCTCGCCAGTCGTTGGCGACCGGCAGGTCCAGGTGCACGCCGTCGGTCCAGTTGACGTCGATGTTGGGGCTGTCGTTGCGGTCCAGCCCCTTGGAGGCCACGCCGGGAACCGCGAAGCCGGTCTGGAAGCGGCCGATCCGCACGCGCATGCCGTCGCTGGGCGCGCTGTAACCGAGGTAGGCCTCGTCGAGGGTGACGTCGCCGAACTCGGTGCCGACGTTGGTGGGCGCGTAGCCCCGCAGGTAGATGTCGGTCCCGTCCTGCTCGCTGCTGAAGCGGCCGGCGGCGCGGGTGCGGAACGTCCAGTTCCCGGCGAAGCCCCGTTGCAGCGCGACCCGCAGGCGTGCGTTGAAGGCGTCGTCATCGGACTGGCTGCCATCGCGGGCGGTGCGCTCGCTGGCGAAGTAGCCGCCGCGCAGGTCGCCGCTGAACTTCCAGGCGGAATCGGCGTCCTGTGCCATCGCGACCGGGGCCGTCATCGCCAGCAGGAGGGTGGCAAGCACGGTCCTGGCGGCAGGGCGGGAGCCGGCGGGGCGGGCGGTAAAAATGGAATCGAGCGGGTGCATGGACATCGCAGGGTCACCTGACCGGGAAGAGGGAGGGCCGGTGCGGCAAGGATAAGTGGGCCCGGTTCCGACGGCTTGATCCTTGTCAATTGGAGCCGTTTCCCGCCGCCCGTCTGCGCTTGACGAGGTCCCACAAGCCGACAGCCCCGCGAGGTGCGGGGCTGTCGGGTGTGGACGGTGGGGCGACTTCGGGCGCCGTGAGGAAACCGCTTCGCCTTACAGCAGCGGCACCATCAGCAGCGCGACGATGTTGATGATCTTGATCAGCGGGTTGATCGCCGGGCCGGCGGTGTCCTTGTACGGGTCGCCGACGGTGTCGCCGGTCACCGCCGCCATGTGTGCCTCGCTGCCCTTGCCGCCGTGGTGGCCGTCCTCGATGTACTTCTTGGCGTTGTCCCACGCACCGCCGCCGGTGGTCATCGAGATCGCCACGAACAGGCCGGTGACGATCGTGCCGATCAGCACGCCGCCCAGCGCTTTCGGCCCCAGCAGCAGGCCGACCACGATCGGCACCGCGACCGGCAGCAGCGAGGGCACGATCATTTCCTTGATCGCCGACCTGGTCAGCATGTCGACCGCGCGCGAGTAGTCCGGCTTGCCGGTCCCGGCCATGATCCCGGGGATCTCGCGGAACTGGCGGCGGACTTCCTCGACCACGGCACCGGCCGCACGGCCGACTGCTTCCATCGCCATCGCCCCGAACAGGTACGGGATCAGGCCGCCGATCAGCAGGCCGATGATCACCAGGTGGTCGGACAGGTCGAAGGTGAAGATCTCGCCGGGGTTGTTGGCCTGCAGGTTGTGGGTGTAGTCGGCGAACAGCACCAGCGCGGCCAGCGCCGCCGAGCCGATCGCGTAGCCCTTGGTCACCGCCTTGGTGGTGTTCCCGACCGCGTCCAGCGGGTCGGTGATCTCGCGCACTTCCGGCGGCAGGTCGGCCATCTCGGCGATGCCGCCGGCGTTGTCGGTGATCGGTCCGTAGGCGTCCAGCGCGACGATCATGCCGGCCATCGACAGCATCGCCGTGGCCGCGATCGCGATGCCGTACAGGCCGGCCAGCTCATGGCAGATCCAGATCGCCGCGCACACCGCCAGCACCGGCCAGGCGGTCGACTTCATCGAGATGCCCAGGCCCGCGATGATGTTGGTGCCGTGGCCGGTGGTGGAAGCCTGCGCGATGTGCCGCACCGGCCCGAACTGGGTGCCGGTGTAGTACTCGGTGATCCAGACGATCGCCCCGGTCAGCGCCAGCCCGACCAGGGCGCAGAAGTAGAGGTTCAGCGGGCCGCCGTCGAAGTCGGCCATCAGTGAGATGGTCACCGGATAGAACGCGATCGCCGCCAGCACCGCCGACACGATCACGCCCTTGTACAGCGCGCCCATGATCGAGCCGCCAGCCTTCACCTTGACGAAGAACGTGCCGATGATCGAGGCGATGATCGACACGCCGCCCAGCACCAGCGGGAACAGCGCGCCGTTGCCGCCGACCGTGGCCGCCATCAGGTGGCCCAGCAGCATCGTGGCGATGACGGTCACCGCGTAGGTCTCGAACAGGTCGGCCGCCATGCCCGCGCAGTCACCGACGTTGTCGCCCACGTTGTCGGCGATCACCGCCGGGTTGCGCGGATCGTCCTCGGGAATGCCGGCTTCGACCTTGCCGACCAGGTCCGCGCCGACGTCCGCGCCCTTGGTGAAGATGCCGCCGCCCAGCCGGGCGAAGATCGAGATCAGCGAGGAACCGAACGCCAGCCCGACCAGCGCGTGCAGCGCCGGTTCGCCGACGATGCCGACCTTCGCCAGCACCAGCCAGTAACCGGCGACACCCAGCAGGCCCAGCCCGACTACCAGCATCCCGGTGATCGCGCCGCCGCGGAACGCGACGTCCATCGCCGGTCCGATCCCCCGCCGGGCCGCCTCGGCGGTGCGCACGTTGGCGCGGACCGAGACGTTCATGCCGATATAACCGGCACCGCCGGACAGGATCGCACCCACCGCGAAGCCGGCCGCGGTGGACCAGCCAAGGAAAACCCCGATAAGGACAAACAGGACCACGCCGGCGACCGAGATGGTGAGGTATTGCCGGTTGAGATAGGCGCGTGCGCCTTCCTGGATCGCGCCGGCGATCTGCTGCATGCGTTCGTTGCCGGCGGGCTGCGCGCTGATCCAGCGCGCCGAGATGATCCCGTACAGGATCGCGATGACGGCGCACACGAGCGCCAAGGTCAAACCGTACTGCTCCAGCATGGACCCCTCCCCTTAGAGTGGACGACTTGGAATTTCGGATTACCTGCTTCGAGTTGTGGTTGCCGGCCAGACGGTGCGAGCCGGCAACGCGACGACTATGGCATAGGACGCCGCGGCACCGTAGCGCCCGGCAGCTTCGCCCGCGATCGGTTCGCCCACGCATTCCCCGCGCCGGCGGGAAGCGCGCGCAGCGGTTTTGCAGGAGCGACATGAGTCGCGAAACTACAAATGATGGGGACGATGCACAGGTCGCGACTCACGTCGCTCCTACACATGCGGGACGGCGGCGTGGAGACTTGCGGGAGCCGTGTTGTCGTAGGAGCCAACATGAGTCGCGAAACCGCGAATGCTGGACACGATGGTCAAGTCGCGACTGACGTCGGTCCTATCTATCAGGGCGAGGCCACGTGCCTCGCGTGCTTGTGCAGTGCCGTTGTCCCACGGGGACGTCCTTCGGTCGTAGGGACTCAGCTGCGAACTTGCGAAGGTTGGATGTGATGGTCAGGTCGCGACTGACGCGGCTCCTACCGACGGGGTTCAGTCGCCCCGTGCGAGGCTTTCGCCATTCGTCCCCCGGGAGTTCCCATGCGCCTGATGCCCTTGCTGATCGCCATTGCCGCGCTGCCGGCCACAGCGTTCGCCGCCGAATCGAAGCCTGAGATCGACCGCGCGCCAGCGGCCCCGCAGGCCGTCGGCGCGGCTCACACGCTGCGCACGATTCCGGAGGCCTGCGCCCGTCTGGAAGGCGTGTTTACCGGCGTCGCCGCCGACCCGTATCAATTCGCGGTGGTCCGCACCAGCCCGACGTGCCAGCCGCGCGCCCGGTTCGTCGATGCCGCCAAGGTGAAACCTTCCGGGGCGGGAGGCTGGGTGCTCAATGATCTGATCCGCGTCCCCAATGCGGGCTGCGCATCGCAACTGGCCGTCGTGCAGGTGTGGCGAAAGCCGGGCCAGGCCGATCCGCCGAAGCTCGATGCGCAGGGCCGTGCGCGGATCTATCTGGACGATTCCAAGCGGGCCAAGAGCGCCGACCCGCTGTCGGCGGTGACGGTGTTTTCCGCCGCGATGGCGGTCGAGGGAAAGCCCTGCAACTGATGCAGAGGCCCGCGCGCGCAACGCTCACCCATGACGGCCGTAGGACTCAATAAGCGCAGCGCATTGCGCCGCCGGAGTGATCGACCGCCGCGGAATCATCGACTGCCGGGTGACGTGCCATTGCAGGCGAGGCGCGTGACCGGACGCGTGTCGGACCGGCGCATTGTCAATGCGCCTTACGTGAGACACCAGGCTGATGCGAACGTCATGACGCGCTGGGGTGACTGGTTGTCGGGTGGCTACGCCGAAGCAGCGTCTTGATCCAGTCGCAAGCGGTGGAGCATCCCGGGGGAGGCGTGGTGTGGGGTGGTTGCGGGAAAGCAGGCCATGGATGGCCTGCGGCCCCGAGTCAGGGCAGGACGCCCTGACCGAGGGGTGTAGCAACTACCCCGCACCGCGGCTCCCGAGCGCGACAATTACGCCGGTGGCCTGGGTCGCCGAACCCAGCTCACTCCTCCGACCAGCGCTCCAGCTTTCTTGCCACCGGCACATTCTTCAGCGTCACGTACTTCGGCAATCCATCGTTTCCGTAGGGCGGCGGCGCTTCGCCACGGATCAGCGGTTCCAGGTAGGTACGGGCCTTTTCGGTAATGCTGTAGCCGTCGCGGCGCAGGAATCCTGCCGGTAGCTTCTTTTCCCGGTTGGCGATCTTCGACAGCGGCGCGGCCTCGATTTTCCAGCGATAGGGCGCATCGCTGGTCCGCACGATCACCGGCATCACCGAGTTCATGCCTGCCAGCGCGAACTCCACCGCCGCCTTGCCGACCGCCTGTGCGTGCTCCAGGTCGGTCTTCGATGCCAGGTGCCGGGCCGAGCGCTGCAGGTAGTCGGGCAATGCCCAGTGCACCTTGTAGCCGAGCACGTGCTGGACCCGGCCGGCAAGATGGGAGGCGACGCCACCCAGCTGCGAGTGGCCGAAGGAGTCCACGCCGCCGCCGGCGTCGGCGACAAACGAACCATCGGCGGTCTGGATGCCTTCGCTGGCGACCACGACGCAATAGCCGACGCGCTCGACCACGGCTTTCACGCGGGCGAAGAAATCGGCCTCGTCGAACGGCCGCTCGGGAAACAGGATGAGGTGCGGCGCCTCGTCCGGGCCATGCCCGGCCAGACCGGCGGAGGCGGCCAGCCAGCCGGCGTGGCGGCCCATCGCCTCGTACACGAACACCTTGGTCGAGGTGTCGGCCATCGCCGCGACATCCAGCGCCGCCTCGCGCACCGAGACCGCGGTGTATTTCGCGGCCGAGCCGAAGCCCGGGCTGCAGTCGGTCAGGGCGAGGTCGTTGTCGATCGTCTTGGGCACGCCGATGCACGCCAGCGGGTAGTCGAACTCGGTCGCCAGCTTCGACATCTTCAGCGCGGTGTCGGCCGAATCGTTGCCGCCGTTGTAGAGGAACCAGCGCACGTCATGCGCCCGCAGCACGTCGAGCAGGCGCTCGTATTTCGCCCGGTCCTCGTCCAGCGACTTGAGCTTGAACCGGCACGAGCCGAACGCGCCGCCGGGCGTGTGGGTGAGCGCGCGGATCGCGGCGATCGGCTCTTTCGAGGTGTCGATCAGGTCCTCGCGCAGCGCGCCCAGGATGCCGTTGCGGGCGGCCAGCACCTTGATCTTGTGTGCGCGCGCGGTCTGGATGACGGCCGAAGCGGTGGCGTTGATGACGGCGGTGACGCCGCCGGATTGCGCGTAGAGCAGGGTTCCGGATGACATGGGATTTCCATTGGGAATGCCGGGGAACGCGCGCGGATGCGTTAAGCTGAGCGCCGTTTGCCCCGGCAGGTTGACAGGCAGCTGCGAGTGTAGCGCCGGCCCCGTGAGGCGCAGGTTCCCGACTCAGGAGACAGCGATGCGATTGGTACTTCTCGGCCCGCCCGGTTCGGGCAAGGGCACCCAGGCGGTCCGCCTCAAGGAGCACCTGCAGGTGCCGCACATCTCCACCGGCGACCTGCTGCGCGCGGAAGTCGCCGCCGGCAGCGCGCTCGGCCGCGAGGCCAGCGCCGTCATGGCCCGCGGCGAGCTGGTGTCCGACGAGATCCTGCTGGGCATGCTGGAAAGCCGCTTCTCGCGCGATGACACCAAGGGCGGTTTCATCCTCGATGGCTACCCGCGCAACCTGGCCCAGGCTGATGCGCTGAACACATTGCTGGAGCGCATCGGCCAGCCGATGGATGCGGCGGTGCAGCTGGACGTGCCCAGCGAACTGCTGGTCGAGCGGATCGCCGGCCGTGCCCAGGCCGAGGGCCGCGCCGATGACACGCCCGAATCGGTGCGCACCCGGCTCAAGGTCTACAGTGACCAGACCGCGCCGGTGGTGGATTTCTTCCGCCAGCGCGGCAAGCTCAGTGTGGTCGACGGCGTGGGTTCGCTGGACGAAGTCTTCACGCGCATCATCAGTGCGTTGCAGCCGGTGCCGGCAGTCGGCTGACCGGGTCATGAAACTGCATATCCTCGGCATCGCCGGCACGTTCATGGGCGGTGTCGCGACGCTCGCGCGTGAGTTGGGTCACCAGGTCGAGGGCAGCGACCAGGCGGTGTATCCGCCGATGTCGACCCTGCTGGAAACGCTCGGGATCGAACTTCGCCAGGGTTACGGCCCGGCGAACATCTCCGCCGATTGCGATGAGATCGTCATCGGCAATGCGCTGTCGCGGGGCAATCCCGCGGTGGAGCAGGTGCTCGACGATGGCCGCAGGTACATCTCCGGCGCGCAGTGGCTGGCCGAGAACGTGCTGCCCGGCCGCGACGTGCTGGCGGTGGCCGGCACCCACGGCAAGACCACCACGACCTCGATCCTGACCTGGCTGCTGGAGGCGGCCGGGCGCGCGCCGGGCTTCCTGATCGGCGGCGTGGCGGAGGATTTCGGGGTATCGGCGCGGGTGGGTGGCGGCCGTGACTTCGTGGTCGAGGCCGACGAGTACGACACCGCGTTCTTCGACAAGCGCAGCAAGTTCGTCCACTACCGGCCACTGGTGGCGATCCTCAACAACCTCGAGTTCGACCACGCCGACATCTTCCCCGATGTGGCGGCGATCCAGCGCCAGTTCCACCATCTGGTGCGCACCGTGCCGCGTCGCGGCCGGCTGGTCGTCAATGGCGAGGACCGTCATCTGGCCGAGGTGCTGGCGATGGGCTGCTGGACGCCGGTGCAGACGTTCGGGCTCGATGCCGGCTTGGCAATCAAGCCGGTCGATGCGGGCGTGGCGTTCAACTGGACCGCGCGCCTGCTGGCCGCGGATGGCAGTGCGTTCGTGGTCGTGCATGACGGCGTCGACGTGGGCGAAGTGCAGTGGCCGCTGCTGGGCCGGCACAACGTGATGAACGCGCTGGCCGCACTGGCGGGCGCACATGCCGTCGGTGTCAACGTGGCCGAGGTGCTGTCCGCGTTGACCGGCTTCAACAGCGTCAAGCGGCGGATGGAGATGGTCGGCGCGCATGCCGGCATCACTGTCTACGATGACTTCGCCCACCACCCCACCGCGATCGCGACCACGCTGGCCGGGTTGCGCGCGAAGGTTGGCGATGCGCGCGTGGTGGTGGCGATGGAGCCGCGCAGCAATTCGATGCGCCTGGGTGCACATGCCGACGCATTGGCGCCGTCGCTGGACGAGGCCGATGCGGTGGTGTTCCTGCACCGCCCCGAACTGGCCTGGGACGCCGGCAAGGTGGTGGCCGACCTGCGCGGCGAGGGCATGGCCGCGGCCGATGTCGATGCGCTGATCGCAATGCTGGTGTCGCGGGCGCGTGCCGGTGACCACGTTGTTTTCATGTCCAACGGCGGCTTCGATGGCGCGCCGCGACGGTTCCTGGCGGCGCTGCAGGACCGCACCGCGCTGGGGTAGGCTGGCACGACGATGGCGAACGATCCCCAGCCCGAGACCCTGTCGCTGTTCCCCTTGCCGACCGTGCTGCTGCCGGGCGCGACGCTGGGCCTGCGCGTGTTCGAGCCGCGCTATCTGGACATGGTGCGCGAGTGCGGCCGCAACAGCTGCGGGTTCGGGATCTGTCTGATTCTCGAACGTGATGCTCTCGAAAGTGATGCCCTCGAAAGCGATGCCCTCGAAAGTGACGGACCGGGAAACGACGCGCGCGGCGAGCCCGGCGTCCACGGTGCGGCGGCCGCCTACGGCACCGAGGCGCTGATCGAGGATTTCGGTACCGGCGACGATGGCCTGCTGACCTTGCAGGTGCGTGGCGCGCGCCGCTTCCACGTGAACCAGGTCCGGGTTCGCGACAACGGTTTGCAGGTGGCCCGGATCACCTGGTGCGAGCCCGATCCGGTGGAACCCCTGCGGCCCGAGCACGGCCTGTTGTCGACCCTGCTGCATGGCGTGATCGACCGGTTCGGCGGCGAGTACGCCAAGGCCGACGAGGCGCGGTTCGACGATGCCGCCTGGGTCGGCTGGCGGTTGGCGGAGTTGCTGCCGTTGCTGGATCAGCAGCGCCAGCAGTTGCTGCAGATCGATGATCCGCACGAGCGACTCGACCATCTGCTGGCGCTGCTGCCCGACGAGCCCTGATCCGCGGGCCTGACCGCGGATCGATTGGCAGCCTGCGGTTGGTGGCCTGCGATTGCCGGCCGCTGGTTGCCGGCCAGTATTACTCCGCGACCCGCACCCGCAGCACCGGTACGCCGTTGAGCGGATGCACTGCCTGGGCCGTCTCGAAGCCTGCCAGCGCGGCCCCTACCTGGGCGTGCGAGTGACCGTCGTGGGGCTTGGGCAACCACAGCACCGCCGCACCCAGCGGCTTGCTCAGGTGCAGGGTCTGGGTGGTGCCCAGCCACAGCGGAGTACCGTCGGCCAGCGCGACCGGCGCGGGCCACAAGCGCAGTGCGTATTGATCGTCAGGGCCCGGTCCGGGGTGCAGCATGAGCAGGGCTTCCGCGTGCGCGTCCAGGGTCGCCGGCAGTACCGCCTGGTCGACGCCGGGAACGTCGTCGTCGAGCAGGCTGATCGTCGCGGTCCAGTCGGCCTGCGGTTGCACGCGCCAACCGGCGGCCTCCATCGCGGTCTGCAATGACGCCAGCGGACCGGCGACCTGGATGTCCAGCGGCCAACGGCGACGCGGGTCGTTTTCGTTGCGCTGCGCCGGCAGCTTCTCCCAGCCGTCGCGCCACCAGTCGTCGACGGCAATCTGCACGCCCGGCGGGGCGGGCTGGAACAATGCCAGCAGCCGTTCCGAGGCCGATGGCGCATGCCATAACGCGGCGATCACGAAACTGCCGTAGAACAGCGCCGCCAGGGGGCGCATCCAGAACGACCGCGCGACGTGGCTGCGGTAGGCGATGCCCAGGATCAGCAGCCAGACCAGGCCGAACAAGGTGCCGCCGATCAGGTCGCTCAGCCAGTGCGCGCCCAGATACAGGCGGGCGAAGGCCACCACGGCGGTGACCACCCCGGCCAGCAGGTAGGGCCAGACCCGCTTGCGGCCGGGCAGTTCGCGCGCGATCAGCACCGCGAAGAAGCCGAACACGATGGTGGTCATGGTGACCGCGACGGAGGGGAAGCCGAAGCCGGCCGGCGCGGTCGAGGGCCGCGGCATGTCGACCACCGCTTCCAGCAGCGAGGTCAGCACCAGTCCGAACACCAGCGCGGCCAGCCAGTGCGCGGCGGCCATCCAGCGCCGGCGCCACAAGAGGTACGCCATCACCACGGCCGCCGCCGCGCCCAGCACCTGCGCATCGCCGATGCTGGCCAGTCCGGCCATCAGGCGATCGGCGAGCGGATTGCGCAGACCCCACATCAGGTCGTGCAGATGGTGGTCCAGCGCCAGTGGCCCGCCGCTGGCCAGCAGGATCGCCAACAGGGTGAAACAGATCCAGCTGATCGCCAGCAGGCACACCGCCAGCATCGCCAGCGACGCGGATTCGGGCCGGTTCGGATCCACCAGCGCACCGGCGTAGCGGCCCAGCCGGGGGTGGCGACGGGTCCATCGCAACAGGCGCGCCAATAGATGATCCGCGTTCTGCGCGAACCAGCGCCAGGTGTAGAGAACGCCTGCCCAGGCCAGTGCGATCGCGACCGCCAGGCCGCCCAGGGCGAGCGCGAGCCGGTCGGCCACCGCAGCGACTGCATCGTAGGAAGCCCCCAGCACCCAGCCGGGCGCGAGGAACAAGGCCGCCCAGGTGATGCTGGCGAACGCGCTGGGCAGGGCGTAACGGCGGATGGGCATGTGCAGCATGCCCGCGATGGCCGGCACGAACGGCCGCACCGCGCCGACGAAACGCGCAATCAGGATGCTTTTCACGCCATGCCGGCGGAACATCGTCTCGCCGCGATCCAGCCACTGCGGGTAGCGCACGAACGGCCAGCACCCGCGCAGCCGCTGCGGGCCGAGACGGCGACCGAACCAGTAGCTGAGCGCATCGCCGATGAACGCGCCGGCAGCCGCGCACAACAGCGCGTAAGGCCCGCTGATGTGACCCAGCCCGACCAGTGCGCCGGCGGCGAACAGCAACGGCAATGCGGGCACCACGATGCCGACGATGACCAGTGCGTCGCAAAAGGCGATCAGGAAGATCAGCGCACCGGCGGCGATCGGATGGGTCGCGATCCACGCGGTGATGCTGTCGAGCCAGGCAGGATTCATCGCGGCATTATGGCAGCGGCCCGCCGCCCCCAAGCACCGTTTTGCGCGCGTCGTGCGGAGATGGGTTCCGCATCAGTTCATCGGCTCATGCACCCATGCGGGCCCACAGCGGATGGGTCGAACTCCGTAGACTGGTGGCATGTCCCGTTCCCATGTTTCCGAGGCGGCCGAAGTCGCCGCTTTGAAGGCCGACAGCTTCGGCCGCATTGCCCTGATGCGCGACCCGACCGGCCTGTTCGTGCGTCGCGATCTGGCCCACGTGCCGCTGTGGCTGCGGCTGCCCGCCTGGTGGCTGGCGCGTCGTGAAGCGCGCGGCCTGCGGCGGGTCGACGGCCTGCACGATGTCCCCCAACTGCTGCGCTGGGATGGCCGCCGGCTCGATCGCAGCTACATGGAAGGCGCGGCGATGTACCAGGCGCCCCCGCACGGCGACCTGGCGTACTTCCGCCAGGCCCGTCGCCTGCTGCAGCAACTGCATCGTCGCGGCCTGGCCCACAACGACCTGGCCAAGGAGGCCAACTGGCTGGTGCTGGCCGACGGCCGCCCGGCGATCATCGACTTCCAGCTTGCCGTTCGCGGCGACGCGCGCTCGCGCTGGATGCGCCTGCTCGCGCGCGAGGACCTGCGCCACCTGCTCAAGCACAAACGCACGTACTGCCCGCAGTTCCTGACCCCGGTCGAGCGTCGCGTGCTGAAGCGGCATTCCTGGGTGCGCGATGCGTGGTTCGCGACCGGCAAACCGGTGTACCGCTTCGTGACCCGCCGGCTGCTGAAGTGGGAGGACAATGAGGGGCAGGGGCCGAAGCCGTGATCGCTTGAAGGTCGAATCAACGTCCGCCCACACGTATTCCCGTTTCCGCATGCGCCACGTCCACCGCGCCCCGTCGCGTCGGGAGCCGTTGCCTACAATGGCCATTGCAGTTGATTGATTGCCGCTGCCCGCCCGTTATCAGGAGCCCTCCATGTCCACCCTGTCCGGCAAGACCCTGTTCATCACTGGTGCCTCGCGTGGGATCGGCCGTGCGATCGCGCTGCGCGCCGCGCGCGACGGCGCCAACATCGCGATCGCCTCCAAATCCTCCGTGCCCAATCCGAAGCTGCCGGGCACCATCCACACCGTCGCCGCCGAGGTCGAGGCCGCTGGCGGCCAGGCGCTGGCGCTGCAATGCGACATCCGCGAGGAGGAGCAGGTCCGCGCGGCGGTCGCAGCCACGGTGGATGCGTTCGGCGGTATCGACATCCTGGTCAACAACGCCAGTGCGATCTGGCTGCGCGGCACGCTGGACACGCCGATGAAGCGGTTCGACCTGATGCAGCAGGTCAACGCGCGTGGCAGTTTCCTGTGCGCGCAGGCGTGCCTGCCGTACCTGCTGCAATCGCCCAATCCGCACATCCTCAGCCTGGCGCCGCCGCCCAGCCTGGACCCGAAATGGTGGGCGCCGCACACCGGCTACACGCTGGCGAAGATGGGCATGAGTTTCGTGACGATCGGGCTGGCGGCGGAGTTCGGTCCGCAGGGCGTCGCGGTCAACGCGCTGTGGCCGCGCACGATCATCGCCACCGATGCGCTCAACATGATTCCCGGCATCGACACCGCCGGTTGCCGCAAGCCGGACATCGTCGCCGACGCCGCCCACGCGGTGCTGGTGCGCGAGGCGGCGGGTTTCCACGGCCGGTTCCTGATCGACGAAGACGTGCTGGTCGAGGCGGGCGTCGCGGATTTTTCCGGCTATGCGGTCGATCCCACCCAGCCACTGCTGCCTGACCTGTTCCTGTGACCGAACGCGCTGCAAACCCCGTTGTTGGTCGGGACACATCGATCAAGGCGTGTTGATCCACGCACGTCGAGACACATGCATTGAGGAGCACACCATGAAATACCTGCACGCGATGATCCGCGTCCACGACCTGGAAGCCACCACCCGCTTTTTTGTCGAAGGCCTCGGCCTGCGCCAGACCCGCCGGCTGGACAACGAGGCCGGCAGGTTCACCCTGGTGTATTTCGGCGCGCCGGAAAACCCCGAGGTCGAGATCGAACTGACCTACAACTGGGGCTCCGACGAGGACTACGGCAGCGCACGCAACTTCGGCCACCTCGCGTTCGAGGTCGACGATATCTACGCCACCTGCGCGCACCTGCAGTCGATGGGCATCACCATCAACCGGCCGCCACGCGACGGCCACATGGCGTTCGTGCGCTCCCCGGACCTGATCTCGATCGAGCTGCTGCAGAAGGGCGAGCGGTTGCCGGTGACCGAGCCGTGGGCGTCGATGCCGAATGTCGGGCAGTGGTGAGTTCCAAGGCCTGAAAAACCGTCGTCGTCCACCCGGGATCTACTACTCCATCGGCGCCGCAAGGGCGCTCCCGCACTGGCGGCAATACGCCGCTTCCGGCTCATGCCCTTCCAGTCCACAGGCCGCACAGCCGCGGTTGTCGTGGCGTTTGTCTGGACTCCGCAGCAGGCCGCTGGCCAGCTCGGCGGTATAGATGCCGGTCGGCACCGCGATGATGCTGTAGCCGATCAGGATCAGCACCGAGGTGATCAGCCGTCCGCCTGCGGTCTGCGGCGCGAGATCACCGAAGCCCACGGTCGCCATCGTCACGATGGCCCAGTACATCCCGGTCGGGATCGTGCTGAAGCCGTACTCCGGGCCTTCGATGACGTACATCAGCGCGCCGAAGATCATCGCGATGGTCAGCAGCACGCTGACGAACAGGAAGATCTTGCGCCGGCTGCGCCACAGCGCGCCCATCAGCAGGCTGCCTTCATCCACATAGCGGGTCAGCTTGAGGATCCGGAAGATCCGCAGCACGCGCAGGATGCGCACCACCAGCAGGGCCTGCGCGCCGGGCACGAACATCGAGATGTACGTCGGCAGGATCGACAGCAGGTCGATGATTCCCCACAGGCTCAGCGCGTAGCGCAAGGGCCGGCGCACCACCAGCAGGCGCAGCACGTACTCGGCGGTGAATACCAGGGTGAAGCCCCACTCGATCCGGTACAGCGCAACGGCATGGTCGATGTGCAGCCATGGATCGCTGTCGAGCATGATCACCGCCACGCTGGCAAGGATCGCCAGGATCAGCAGCAGGTCGAAATTGTGTGACGGCGGCGTGTCGTGGCGATAGATGATCTCGAACCAGCGTTGCCGCCAGCCGGTTTCGGCAGCAGGGTTGAGCTGTGGCGTGAACAGCAGGCGCATGGTGATTCTCCGGGCCATCGCGCGCGGACATGGCGGGCATGCCGGACGGCGGGTGGATCGGGGAGAATAACCGCTCGCCCGAACCAGCCCCTTGCGCCATGACCGATACCGATCTCTACCCCCTGTGCGAGCGCTACTACCTGCCGGTGTATCGGCCGCGCCGGATTGTGCTCGAGCGGGGCGCAGGTTCGCGCGTCTGGGATCAGCAGGGTCGCGAGTACATCGACTTCGGTGCGGGCATCGCGGTCAACGCACTCGGCCACGCCCATCCGGCCCTGGTCGCCGCGCTGACCGAACAGGCCGGCAAGCTCTGGCACACCAGCAACGCGTTCGTCAGCGCACCGCCGTTGCGCCTGGCGCAGGCACTGGTGGATGCGGCCGGCTTCGCCGAGCGGGTGTTCTTCTGCAACTCCGGCGCGGAGGCCAACGAGGCCGCGATCAAGCTGTCACGGCAGTGGGCGAGTGCGCAGGGGCGCGACCCGGCGCGTCGGGTGATCCTGACGTTCCGCGGCGGCTTCCACGGTCGCACCCTCGCGACCGTCACCGCGACCGCGCAACCCAAATACCAGGCCGGTTTCGAGCCGCTGCCGGGCGGGTTCCGCTACAGCGACTTCAACGATCTGGCGGCGGCCGAAGCGGCGATGGCGGCCGGCGACGTGTGCGCGGTGCTGGTCGAGCCGGTGCAGGGCGAGGGTGGCGTGACGCCGGCGACCGAGGCGTTCCTGCACGGCCTGCGTGCCTTGTGCGACCGCCATGAAGCCTTGCTGATGCTCGACGAGATCCAGTGCGGCATGGGTCGTACAGGCCGCCTGTTTGCCTGCGATGACTACGGCGTGCGGCCCGATGTGGTGACGCTGGCCAAGGCGCTGGGCGGCGGGTTCCCGATCGGCGCGATGCTCGTCGGTGCGCGTGCGGCGCAGGCGATGGCGTTCGGCCAGCACGGCAGCACCTTCGGCGGCAATCCGCTGGCGGCGGCGGTCGCCTCCGTCGCCCTGCGTGAACTGTCGTCGCCCGCCCTGCTGGCCAATGTCGAACGGCAGGCGCAAGCGCTGCGCGATGGACTGGCCGCGATGGATGCGGGGCTGGGGATGTTCAGCGAGATCCGCGGTCGCGGCCTGATGATCGGGGCCCAGTTGCGGCCCGGGCACGCCGGTCAGGCCAGCGCGATCCTCGACCGCTGCATCGAGCACGGACTACTGCTGTTGCAGGCCGGCCCCGACGTGCTGCGCTTCGTTCCGGCGCTGAACATCGCCGATGCCGATGTCGCCGAAGGCCTGCAGCGGCTGCAGGCCGCCTTGGCGGACTTTGTGGGCGCGGGGCCCGATGCCCGCACGCGGGATGCCGTCTGAGACGGACCGGCAACGGTTCGTACTGCGCCTGCCGCCTCTCCGCACCAGCGGCGACCTGCGCGCCGTCAGCGGTCATGCTGGACGGACCGCCGCGGAACGGGCGTCAGGCACCGCGCCCCGACGCGGCGGGCTTGGCTCAGGCCGCCGCGACCACGGCGAACGCCGCACGCGCTGCATCCACCGTCGCCGCGATGTCCGCCTCGGAGTGCGCGCTGGACATGAAGCCGGCCTCGAACGCGGACGGCGCGAGATACACCCCGCGCTCGAGCATTGCGTGGAAGAAACGGCCGAACTTCGCCGCATCCGACCCCAGCGCATCGGCAAAACTCTCCACCGGCCCCTCGCGGAAATACAGCCCGAACATGCCCGGCGCGCGGGTGGTGTGGAAGGCCACGCCCGCCTCCCTCGCAGCGGCTTCCAGGCCACCGCACAGCGCATGTGTGCTGGCTTCCAGTGCGTCGTGGAAGCCCTGCGCCTGGATCAACTCCAGAGTCGCCAGGCCGGCGGCCATTGCCACCGGATTGCCGCTCAGCGTGCCGGCCTGGTAGATCGGCCCGCTCGGCGCGACCTGGCGCATCAGGTCGCGGCGGCCGCCAAACGCACCCACCGGCATGCCGCCGCCGATGATCTTGCCGAACGTGCTCAGGTCCGGAGCGATGCCGTAACGCTGCTGTGCACCGCCGAGCGCCACGCGGAAGCCGGTCATCACCTCGTCGAAGATCAGCAGCGCGCCGTGCCTCGTGCACAGCTCGCGCAGGTGCTGCAGGTAGCCCTCGCGGGGCAGGATGCAGTTCGCGTTGCCGACGATCGGCTCGATGATCAGCCCGGCGATATCAATGCCGACCTCGTCGAACAGGGCGGTCGCCGCCTCGAAGTCGTTGTACGGCAGCGTCAGGGTCAGGTCCGCCAACGCCTTCGGCACGCCCGGCGAATTGGGCAGCCCGAAGGTCAACGCGCCGCTGCCGGCCTTGACCAGGAAGCTGTCGCCGTGACCGTGGTAGCAACCCTCGAACTTCACGATCCGCGAGCGCCCGGTCGCGCCGCGCGCCACCCGGATCGCCGACAACGTCGCTTCGGTGCCGGAGTTGACCATGCGCACCATCTCGCAGCTCGGCACGATCGAGGTGATCGCCTCGGCCATCGTCACTTCCAGCGGATTGGGCACGCCGAAGCTGAGGCCGTCGCGCATCGTCCGGGCCACCGCGTCGAGCACCTGCGGGTGCGCATGGCCGGCGATCATCGGTCCCCATGAGCCGACGTAATCGATGTAACGGTTGCCATCGACATCGAACAGATACGGCCCCTGCGCACGTTGGGCGAAGAACGGTTCTCCACCGACCGATTTGAACGCGCGCACCGGCGAATTGACGCCGCCGGGAAGCAGCTCGGAAGCGCGGGTGAACAGGGCGTGCGAACGGTCGTGATTCATTGAAGGGTTCTCATCTCGGGACGTTTCAGTCGTGTGTAAAGCAGGCGCGATAGGCGCGCACGGCAAGTGCCGGGTCGGGTGCATCGAACACGCCGCTGATCACTGCGAGCAGGTCGGCGCCGGCCTGCGCCAACAGCCACCCATTGTCCGGCGTGATGCCCCCAATGGCCACCCGCGGCACGCCAAGCCGGGCGGCATCGCGCAACACCTGTGGCGATGCGGCCCGGGCGTGCGGCTTGGTCGGCGATACGAAAAACGCGCCGAACGCGACATAGCTGGCACCGGCCGCCACCGCACGCTCCGCCCGCTCGAGGTTGCCGTAACAGGAAGCTCCCAGGATCGCACCGGGGCCCAGCGCTGTACGCGCCGCGGCAAGCTCGCCATCGTCCTCGCCCATGTGCGCGCCATCGGCCTTCAGTGCCGCCGCCAGACGCCAGTCGTCGTTGATGATCAGCGGCACCCCGTATTGGGCGCACAAAGGTTGCAATGCAGCGGCCTGTTCACGGCGCAAGGCCGCATCGCCCGGCTTGTTGCGGTATTGCAGCCATGCCGCGCCGGCCTGCAATACCGGCGCGACCCTCGCCAGCAGACGTGCAGTGTCGGATTCATCGGGCGTGATCGCGTACAGCCCCTGTCGGGGCCAAGTCTTGTTCATGTGGGCGCTTTCACCTGTGGGGGCGGGGTGGGACAATCCGGAGTCATTCCGGCAACCCATTATCCGTCCATGCCCCGTAACGACATGTCCCAGAGCACCACCACCGTCGAGTACCGTAGCTGGATGTGTGTCGTTTGCGGCTTCATCTATGACGAAGCGGCGGGCTTGCCGGAAGAAGGCATCGCGCCCGGGACGCGCTGGCAGGATGTTCCCGACACCTGGACCTGCCCCGACTGCGGTGTGACCAAGGACGACTTCGAGATGATGGAGCTCTGAGGCGGGCTATCGTGTCGTCGGGATCGCGGGGCCGAAATGCAGTTCCGCGCCATCTTCCAGGCCCAGCTTCGACGCCTGTCCGGCATTAAGCTCTAGAACGAACCGCGCCGCGGCTCCGCTGGGATAGGGAGGGCAGCGGTCGCCGGCTGAGCACGGCGGTACATCGCGTTGCTGCGAGACCAGTCGGCGCTCGTTGTCGAAGTACAGGATGTCCAGCGGGATCCGGGTGTTCTTCATCCAGTACGCCTGCGGCTCCTCGCGTTCGTGGATGAACAGCATCCCGTGGTCCTCGGCGATCCCGTCACGGAACATCAGTCCCTGCGCCCGCTTGGCGTTGTCGTCCGCCACTTCGACCGCATAGCGTGCGCCGCCCAGTTCAACCCACAGGCCGTTGCCGGACGCGCAGCCGGCCAGCAACAAGCCACAGGCCAGCGCCATTCCACTTGCCACTCGATTCGCCCGCACCGTTGTCCGCTCCCTACAGGTTGTATCCGGCGACCTTCGAGCAGCAGGAGCAGCCCGTCAAGTGACGGCTATTTCACCCTCCCGGGGATATATTTCGCATCTACCCCTTCCCAGCGTCGCGGAAGGTGTGCACAATGCGCGGCCCGCCGGGGTGTCGGCACGAGGTTCGGCGGGGTGGTGGGACGGATCGGCATCGGGTGTTGACGTTG
>NZ_AVPS01000011.1 GCF_000768345.1 Lysobacter concretionis Ko07 = DSM 16239
TCACGTGCGGCTTGGTGCGCTCGAATTTACCTTTGGCCATGGCTGTCGCTTCTCGCTGTGGGACGGTGTGCTTCGGTGGAATGTGTGGTGCTCACGACTGGAATCGAACCAGTGACCTCCTCCTTACCAAGGAGGTGCTCTACCGACTGAGCTACGTGAGCAGATTGTTCCAGCAGGTGCATTACAAACGTCGCGGCATCAATGGAGCGGGAGACGGGGATCGAACCCGCACCATCAGCTTGGAAGGCTGAGGTTCTACCATTGAACTACTCCCGCGCCGGACTGACCTGCTTGGGTGTTGCGCCGACGGATGGTAAGTCTATCGGTTTACTGCGTTTCGTCTACCGGCATCGCGACTGCAGCAATGCTGGTGGAGGGAGGTGGATTCGAACCACCGAAGGCGTAAGCCAGCAGATTTACAGTCTGCCCCCGTTGGCCGCTTGGGTATCCCTCCAAAGAGCCCGCAATTCTGGATGGCCTTGCGGCGGATGTCAACGCATTCCGACGCCAAATTGCAGATTAATGCCGGAAACCGCTTTTCCAGGCTGGCCGACCGGGTCAGACGTTGAACAGGAAGTGCAGCACGTCGCCTTCCTGGACGATGTATTCCTTGCCTTCCTTGCGCATCCGGCCCGCATCGCGCGCACCGGCCTCGCCCCTGTACTGGATGAAGTCGTCGTAGCCGATCGTCTCGGCGCGGATGAAGCCCTTCTCGAAGTCGGTGTGGATCACCGCGGCGGCCTGCGGCGCGGTGGATCCGCCCTTGACCGTCCAGGCGCGGACTTCCTTCACGCCGGCGGTGAAGTAGGTCTGCAGGCCCAGCAACTTGTAGGCGGCACGGATGACGCGGTTGAGGCCGGGCTCTTCCAGACCCAGGTCGGCCAGGAACGCGTCGCGGTCCTCGTCCTCGAGCTGGCTCAGTTCCTCCTCGATCGCGGCCGACACCGGCACCACTTCCGCGCCCTCGGTCGCCGCACGGGCACGCACGGCATCCAGGTGGGGATTGTTCTCGAAGCCATCCTCGAGCACGTTGGCGACGTACATCACCGGCTTCAGGGTCAACAGGAACAGGTCGCGCACGGCAAGCCGATCGTCCTCGGACAACCCCAGCGCACGCGCGGGCTTGCCGGCATCCAGACCATCACGCACCCGCGTCAGCACCTCGACGCGCGCCTTGGCGTCCTTGTCGCCGGTCTTGGCGCTGCGCTCGGCGCGCTGCAAGGCCTTCTCGACCGAATCCAGGTCGGCCAGCGCCAGCTCGGTATCGATCGTATCGATGTCGGCGATCGGGTCGATCCTGTTGCTGACGTGGATGATGTCGTCGTTGTCGAAGCAGCGCACCACATGGGTGATGGCGTCGACCTCGCGGATGTGGGCGAGGAACTTGTTGCCCAGGCCCTCGCCGCTGGCGGCACCGGCGACCAGCCCGGCGATATCGACGAACTCGACCGCCGTCGGCAGGCACCGTTGCGGTTTGACGATCTCGGCCAGCGCATTCAGGCGCGGGTCCGGCACCGGCACCACGCCGACGTTCGGCTCGATCGTGCAGAACGGAAAATTGGCCGCCGCGATGCCGGCCTTGGTCAGGGCATTGAAGAGGGTCGACTTGCCGACGTTCGGCAATCCGACGATGCCGCAGGTGATGCCCATGACGCTGTACTCGCTTTCGTTGATAGGGGTGGAACGTGGAGCTTGTGTGGTGACTGGTCAGACCCGGGGCGTATGCAACCGCTTCATGGCCTCGTTGAAGTCGCCGGCCACCGCCAGCGGCAACACGTCGATCGCATCGTCAATCGCGCGCAGGATCAGTGCTTCATCCTCGCGACCCGGCCGGCCCAGCACCCATGGGGTGACGATGTCCTTGTGCCCGGGATGGCCGATGCCGATCCGCAAGCGGTGAAACCCGCCGTGACCGAGCAGGCGCATGGTGTCGCGCAGGCCGTTCTGGCCGCCGTGGCCGCCATCGAACTTCAGCCGCGCGGTACCCGTGGGCAGATCGAGCTCGTCGTGCGCCAGCAGGGCCTCTTCGGGCTCGATTTTCCAGTAGCGCATCGCCGCGGTGACCGACTTGCCCGACAGGTTCATGAAGGTTGCCGGCTTCAACAACCACACCGCTTGCCCGGCGATCTCGACCTTCGCGGTCTGGCCGAACAGCTTGGATTCAAGTCCGAAACGCGCACCCAGCTTTTCCGCCAGGGCGTCAACTAGCCAGAACCCGGCATTGTGCCGGGTCCGGGAGTGCTCGGGTCCGGGATTGCCCAGCCCGACGATAAGTCGCAAACCGGCCATTGCAGGCGAACAAGCCGCGTGCCGAGGCGCCCGCGATGGCAGGCGCCTCGGCCCGACGCGGGCTTATTCGGCGTCCTTCTCGGCCTTGGTCGCCGGCACTTCGGCATCCGTCGCTTCTTCATCGGCGACTTCCGGCTCGGCTTCGACGCGACCCTTGCGGGCGACCACGACGGCGACGTCATGCTCGGCACCCAGCGCCAGGCTCGGGATCTCGACGCCCTCGGGCAACTGGATCTTCGACAGGTGGATGATGTCGCCCAGCTCCAGCTCGCTCAGGTCGACCTGGAGGTTCTCCGGCAGATCCTTCGGCAGGCAGCTCACTTCGACCTGCACCAGCTCCTTCATGATGATCACGTCGGCGTTCTTGCCGGCCGGCGAGATGTCCTCATTGATGAAGTGCAGCGGCACCGAGGCGCGCAGGACTTCCTTCTGGTTCACCCGCATGAAATCCAGGTGCATGATGATCTGCTTGTACGGGTGGCGCTGCATGTCACGCAGCAGCACGCTCTCGACCTTGCCGTCGACGTCCAGGTCGAGAATGGTGGAATAGAACCACTCGTTCTGGCTGGCGACCCAGATCTTTTCCTGATCCAGCAGGACCGGCTGCGGAGCGGCGGTGCCGCCATAGACGATGGCCGGAATCTTGCCCGCGTGACGCAGGCGGCGGCTCGCACCCTTCCCCTCGACACTGCGGCCAGTGGCCTTGATGACTTTGTTGGACATTGCTTGGTTACTCGCTTTGTTGCATTGGAAAGCCACCTCGCGGTGACCCGGAAGACTCGCCCGCGACCAGGCGAGTCAAAAATCGTCGGATGTCGCTATCGCTCAATCCACGTACAGGGAGCTGACCGACTCGCCGCCCGAAATCCGGCGGATCGTCTCGGCCAGCAGTTCGGCCACGCTGAGCTGGCGCACCCGGCCGCACTCGCGTGCCGCATCGGTCAGCGGAATCGTGTCCGTCACCACCAGCTCGTCGAGCTCGGAGCCGCGGATGTTGCTGATGGCCGCGCCCGACAGCACCGCGTGGGTGCAGTAGGCCACGACCTTGATCGCGCCCTGCGCCTTGAGCGCGGCGGCCGCGGCGCACAGGGTGCCGGCGGTATCGACGATGTCGTCGACCAGCACGCAGGTCTTGCCCGACACGTCGCCGATGATGTTCATCACCGTGGCGACGTTGGCGCGCGGACGGCGCTTGTCGATGATCGCCAGGTCGGCGTCATCCAGGCGTTTGGCGATCGCGCGGGCGCGCACCACGCCGCCCACGTCGGGACTGACCACGATCAGGTTGTCGGTGCCGTGCGCGCGCCAGATATCGGCCAGCAGCAGCGGCGAGGCGTAGACGTTGTCGACCGGAATGTCGAAGAAACCCTGGATCTGGTCGGCATGCAGGTCGATCGTCAGCACCCGGTCGCAGCCGACCGCGCTGAACATCTTGGCCGCGACCTTGGCGGTTATCGGCACCCGCGACGAACGCGGCCGGCGGTCCTGGCGGGCGTAGCCGAAGTACGGCACCACCGCGGTGACGCTGCTGATGGAGGCGCGCTTGAGCGCGTCGATCAGCACCAGCAGCTCGACCAGGTTCTCCGCGCTGGGCGCGCAGGTCGGCTGGATCACGAACGCCTCCTGGCGGCGCACGTTCTCCTCGATCTCGACCTGGACTTCGCCATCGGAAAAGCGGCTGACCAGCGCCTTGCCCATGCGGATGCCGAGTTCCTTGCAGACGGCCTGCGCCAACGGGCGGTTGGCGTTGCCGGAAAAGACCAACAGGTTGCGATCGGTTTGGACGGTCATTTTCCGCTTGGCTCCGGCCTTGCGGCGGATGTGTTTCAGGATTGGCAGGGGCGGTAGGATTCGAACCTACGAATGCCAGGATCAAAACCTGGTGCCTTAGGCCTCTTGGCGACGCCCCTGTGTAACTGTTTCTGCCGTTGCCGGCAGGGTTTCGACTGCATCGCGCCGGGAGTCAGTCCGTGGCCCCGCCGAACCCGGCGTGCAACGGTGACCGCGCCGCGCCTGCCGCCAACCACGCCTTGAGGCCGGTCGGCAACGCCGCCAGTGCCGCCTCGGCGGATTCGCGGGTCGCGAACTCGACGAAACAACCGCTGCCGGAGCCCGTCAGACGCGGCGTGCCGAACGGCGACAGGGCGGCAAACGCGGCGTTGACGGCCGGTTCGCGGCCGCGCAACACCGGCTCGAACGCGTTCCCGAGCGGGATGCCCGAAACGAAGTCGGACATTGTCGCGGGCCGCGCATCGCGCGTCAATTCGGGCGACTGGAAAAGTTCAGCCGTGGACACGTGGACGCCCGGGTCGACCAGCAGGTACCAGGCCGGCGGCAGCGCCAGCGGTGTCAGCAACTCGCCCACGCCTTCGGCCCAGGCGTTGTCGCCGCGCACGAACACCGGCACGTCCGCGCCCAGTTGCAGGCCCAGCGCCGCCAGGGCGTCCACCCCCAGCCGGGTCTCCCACAGCCTGTCCAGCGCGACCAGCACGGTGGCGGCATCGGAGGAGCCGCCGCCGAAACCACCGCCGGCCGGGATGCGCTTCTCGACCATGATGTCGGCGCCCAGCGCAGGTACCGACGCCGCCTGCAGCAGTTTCGCCGCGCGCACCGTGAGGTCGTCGGCCTCGGCGACGCCGGCCACCGACACCCCATGACGCACGATCCGGCCGTCCCGGCGCACCCGCAAGCGGATCGTGTCGCCCCAGTCGAGCAGGCGGAACACGGTCTGCAGCCGGTGATACCCGTCCGGACGCCGGCCCGGAATGCGCAGGAACAGATTGAGCTTGGCCGGGGCCGGCCAGACGCTCCAGGTTGCGTCCAGGTCGGCGCCGGTTGCTTCGATGCTGCTTTTCACGGCGGAGAGGACGGGTTGCGGCTTCCCCATTCATCGACGCCCCACTCGTCGACCACCAGACGGACGCCTGCCTCGTCGCGCTTGGCATCCAGGCGGCTCGGCAGGCGGATCTGCGCCGCCGGCATCGCCGGATCGGCCGGCGGCCAGCGGTACTCGATCGACCAGCCCGCCTGCCGGATCCGCCACGGCAACCCGTCGCTGCCGTAATCGATCCGCGCCGGACCCAGCGCCGGGGCGCGCGCGCCGCGAACCCATTGGGCCAGCGCGTCGACCGGGATGTCCCAGCCGGTCGCCGCCAGCAGCAACGCCTGCGCGTCCGGACCCGAACGCGGCCCGCCCTCCAGGCCCTCCAGCCGGGCCGAATCCGCATTGCCGGACAACTGCCAGCCCTGCCGGGTGACCGGCGCGCTCAGGGTGATGCGGTAGTCCGGGCCGGCCTGGGTCCATTCGATCCGGCCGCTGCCGCCCTTGCCCTGGTTGGACACGGCGATGCGCCCCGCCAGCGACCAGTCCGACTGCGCACCCAGCGCCTGTTCGCGGCCTGCCTGGGCAGCCTCGGCGGCGGCCAGCGCGGCGGGGGTCAGCTCCGGCCGTACGGGCGCGCCGGCGCAGGCCGCCAACAACAGGGCCAGCGCGGCGACGGCGACAAGGCGTCCCGTCATGGCGTGCTTTTCTCCGGCACCGTCTTCTCCAGCGCGCGCTGCAGGGAGCGGTTGTCCGGGTCGATCTGGCGGGCTTCTTCGAAATACTTGCGGGCCTCGTCGCGCTTGCCCAGCACCCACAGCACCTCGCCCAGATGGGCGGCGATCTCGGCGTCCTTCTGCAACGCGAAGGCCTGGCGCAGTTCGCCCAGCGCCTCCTCGTTGCGGCCCAGCCGGTACAGCACCCAGCCGTAGCTGTCGATGATCGCGGCGTTGTCGGGCTGCGCGGCGCGCGCGCGGTTGATGAGTTCCAGCGCTTCCTGGTAGCGGTCGGTGCGATCGGCCAGGGTGTAGCCCAGGGCATTCAAGGCGGCGACCGACTCGGGATCGATCACCAGGATCCGGCGCAGGTCGGCCTCGGCACGGGCGATGTCGTCCGCGCGCTCCCAGCTCAGTGCGCGGGCGTAGAGGATTTCCAGGTCGTCCGGAAACGCGGCCAGTCCGCGGGAAAACGCATCCTTCTCGGCCACGGCGTCCCTGGCTTTCTCGTGCAGCGCCGCTTCCAGCAGGTACGCATCGCGGCGGGCGTCGTCGGGCGCGCCGGCATCGGCCTGCATGTCGTGCAGGTGGGCGAAACCTTCCTGCGCGCGGCCCAGCTCGTACAGCACGTTCGCGCTGCGAAGGCTCGCCGGCCAACGCTGGGGACCGCCCGGAACGCCCTGATACCAGCCCAGCGCCTCGTCGAAGCGGTCCAGGAACTCGGCGATCTGGCCCAGCAGCAGGCGGCGCTGCGGATCCGGCGTGTCGGCGTGGCGGCGCAGTTCGTCATACAGCGCGACCAGCGCGGTCTTGTCCTGGCCGCGCGCCAGCAACGAGGCGCGCAAGGCATAGGTCTGCTCGTCCTGCGGGCCGCGCGCGAGGGTCGCCGCCGCGGCGTCCAGATCGCCGAGCGCGTCGTACTCGTAGGCAATGGCCAGGCGCAGGTCGCTGTCGCCGCCGGCCTGCTCGACCACCCCGGCGAGCACGTCGCGGGCCTGGTCCTTCTTGCGGGCCTCGCGCAGCTGGCTGGCACGCAACAGGGCGACCCGGGGTTCGCCGGGGAACCGCTTGACCACCTCGGCGACGATGCGCTCGGCAAGTTCGGGCTGTTCCAGCCGCTGGGCAAGGCCGCCGAACGCGAGCCAGGCTTGCAGCTTGCCGGGGATGCGCCCTTGCCTGACCAGTGTTTCCAGCACGGTGGCGGCCTGCGCAGGGTCGCGCGCACCGGCGACGATCACCCCCAGCACCTGCCGCCAGCCCTCGTCACCGGGCATGTCCAGCAGTTGCACCAGGTACTTGCGCGCCTGGCGTTCGTTGCCGTGACGCAATGCCAGACTGGCCTCGGCGGCGAGGAAATTGACGCCCTGCCCGCCCTGCCTGCGCCACAGCGACAGCAACCGGTCGGCGCTGTCGTCGTCGCGGGCCAGCAAGGCGATCCGCGTCGCGCGCTCGGTCAGCGGCATGTCCTGCGCGGCCAAGGCGGCCTGCAGGTACCAGCGCGCGGCCTCGTCGAGGCGGCCGGCCTGCAGCGCGAATTCGGCCGCCATCAAGGGTTCCAGTGTCCGCACGACGGCATCGTCCTGCGGCGGCGTCTGCGCCGCCTGGGCGATCGGCGTGGAAACCGCGCACGCGACAAGCAGGACGATACTGATGGTGAACACACGCAGGATTGCGGGCATCGGGCGGGAATCCCTGAGTTTCGCGAGGCCGGTAGAATGTCGGCTTTCAGCAGCCAGCAGCTTATCGCAAGCACCTGAACGGGTAGCGCATTTCCAATGAGTCCGGCGACAACACGCGCTTCGACCAGCCTGTACGTGCTGGGCATCAACCATCAGACCGCGCCGGTCAGCCTGCGCGAGCAGGTGGCGTTTTCGGCCGACAGCCTGCCGGCCGCTCTGATGTCGTTGCGTGGGTTGTCGCAGGTGCATGAGGCCGCGCTGCTGTCGACCTGCAACCGCACCGAGATCTACACCGTCGTCGACGATGACGGGGCGGCGGTGGCGGACTGGCTGGCCAACCAGCCCGGCGAGTCCGCAGACCTGCACGCCTACCTGTACCGCCACGCCGGTGCCGACGCGGTGCGCCACCTGTTCCGGGTCGCCACCGGACTGGATTCGCTGGTGCTGGGCGAGCCGCAGATCCTCGGCCAGGTGAAGGACGCCTGGGCCAGCGCACGCGCCGCCGGCAGCCTGGGCAGCCAGCTGGACCGCCTGTTCCAGCACACCTTCACCACCGCCAAGCGTGCGCGCACCGACACCCGCATCGGCGCGAACCCGGTCTCGGTCGCCTCCGCGGCGGTGCGGCTGGCGCAGGAGTCGTTCGCCCGGCTGGAGGATTCCACCGTGCTGCTGATCGGCGCCGGCGACACCATCGAGCTGGCCGCGCGCCACCTGGTGCAGGCCAAGGCCAAGCGCCTGCTGATCGCCAACCGCACCCTCGCCCACGCGCAGGAACTGGCCAGCCGTCACGGCGGCGTCGCCCTGCCGCTGGAGGAACTGGACCGGCACCTGGGCGAGGCCGACATCGTGCTGTCGGCCACCGCCGCGCGCGCGCCGATCCTGCACCGCGACCAGGTCAGCGCCGCGCTGGCCAACCGCAAGCACCGGCCGATGCTGCTGCTGGACCTGGCCGTGCCGCGCGACATCGCCGCCGACGTGGCCGGCTTGCGCGACGTCTACCTCTACACGGTGGACGACCTGGAACGCTCGATCGAGGACAACCGCCGCAGCCGTCGCGAGGCGGCCAGCGAGGCGGAAGCCATCGTCGAGGTGCAGGTCGCCCGGTTCATGGAAAGTTTTGTCGCCCGCACCCGCACCGCCCCGCTCAAGCGCCTGCGCGCCCACGGCGAAGCGGCGCGTGCGGAGTCGCTGGCCAAGGCCAGGGCGCAACTGGCCGCCGGCGAAGACCCGTCCGCGGTGCTCGACTTCCTCGCCCACACCCTGACCAACCGCCTGCTGCACGCCCCGACCATCGCCCTGCGCGAAGCGGCGCTGAGCGGCAACGCGGAGCTCGCACGCGCCGCCGACCGGCTGTTCCCGGGCGGCGATGACGCTGCGCCTGCCGACCCGCCTCCGGGCACCGGCCGCAAGTAGCGCCGCTCACTGGAACCGGTCCGGCCGACGCGCCTCGCTCCGACCCCGCCCTGCACCGCCTCACGCCCGCCCCGCGGACGACTTTCCCGATCGACCGAGCCTCCGATGACCCCCAGCCTGCGCCGTAAGCTCGAAGCCCTCGTCGAACGACGCGAGGAGTTGGAGCGCCTGCTCGCCGACCCCCAGGTGATCGGCGACAACCCGCGCTTCCGCCAGCTCTCGCGCGAGTTCTCACAGCTGGAGCCGGTCGCCACCGCCCTGGCCGACGAGGCGGCAGCGAAAGCCGACCTGGCCGCGGCGCAGGCAATGCGCGGCGACCCGGAGCTGGGCGAGCTGGCCGAGGAGGAAATCGCCGCCGCGACCGCGCGCCTGCAACAACTCGATGTCGAGTTGCTGGCCCACCTGGTGCCGAAGGATCCGCGCGACGAAGGGGACCTGTACCTGGAAGTCCGGGCCGGCACCGGCGGCGACGAGGCCGCCATCTTCGCCGGCGACCTGTTCCGCATGTACTCGCGCTATGCCGAGCGCCAAGGCTGGCGGGTCGAGATCGAATCGGCCAGCCAGGGCGAGCACGGCGGTTTCAAGGAGGTCATCGCCCGGGTCGAAGGCCGCGGCGCGTATTCGAAGCTGAAGTTCGAGTCCGGCACCCACCGCGTCCAGCGCGTGCCGGAAACCGAGTCCCAGGGCCGGGTGCACACGTCGGCGGCGACGGTGGCGATCATCGCGGTCGAACCCGAAGGCGAACCGGTCGAGATCAACCCGGCCGACCTGCGGATAGACACCTTCCGCTCCTCCGGTGCCGGCGGCCAGCACGTCAACAAGACCGATTCGGCGATCCGCATCACCCACCTGCCCAGCGGCATCGTGGTCGAGAGCCAGACCGAGCGCAGCCAGCACGCCAACCGCGACACCGCGATGAAGCGCCTGCGCGCGACCCTGGCCGAGGAGCAGGCCAACAAGGCCGCCGCCGCCGTCGCCCAGGACCGCAAGCTGCAGGTCGGCAGCGGCGACCGCAGCCAGCGCATCCGCACCTACAACTACTCGCAGGGCCGGATCACCGACCACCGCGTCGAGGGCCTGACCCTGTACGACCTGCCCAACGTGCTGACCGGCGACCTCGACGCGCTCGTGGCGCGGCTGCAGCAGGAACACCAGGCCGACGAGCTCGCCCGTCTCACCCAGGGGACGTGAACGGCATGCGATTCACCGATCCCCGCGCCGAAGCCCGCCACGCCGTCACCCGCGAGCCGGACAACCCGCTGGCCTGGATCCTGCTGTCGGAAGCCGAACTGGACAGCGGTGACGCCCGGGCCGGCGAGGCGGCAAGCCGGCGCGCCCTGGCGCTGGCGCCGGGCCACCCCGAAGCGTTGGCCCGTTTGGGACGCGCGCAGTGGATGCAGGGCCGCCACGGGGACGCCGCCGCCAGCCTGCGCGCCGCCGCCAACAACGCCCCCGACCACCCCGGTATCGCGGTCTGGCTCGGCCATGTGCTGGAGGACATCGGCGAGGCCGAAGCCGCGTCGGAGGCATACGCCCGCGCCCACGCGCTCGCGCCCGACGAGCCCCAGCTGGCCGCCTACCTGCTCGCCTGGCGGCGCAAGCTGTGCGACTGGCGCGACCTGGAAGCCTTGTCGAAGCAGGTCCGCAGCGCGGTCCGTGACGGTCACGCCGCGGTCGAGCCGTTCGCGTTCCTGAGCGAGGACAGCAGCGCCGCCGAACAACTGCTTTGTGCGCGGTTGCGCGCGACCGCCGTCGCCCGCTCGGTACGGCCGTTGCCACCCCCGCCTCCGCGCGATGCCACAAAGGCCCTGCGTGTCGGGTTCCTGTCCAACGGCTTCGGCGCGCACCCGACCGGCCTGCTGACCGTAGCGCTGTTCGACGCGCTGGCCGCGCAGGCCACGCTGGACCTGCACCTGTTCGCGCTCAATCCCGATGACGGCAGCGGGATCCGCCAGCGCCTGCAGACGGCGACCCGCCTGCATGACGTCGCCGGCCGCAGCCACGGCCAGGTCGCGATGGCCATCCGCGATGCCGCGATCGACGTCCTGTTCGACCTGCGCGGCTGGGGCGGCGGCGGTGCACCGCAGGTGCTGGCGATGCGCCCGGCGCCGGTACAGGTCAACTGGCTCGCCTACCCCGGCACCTCCGGCGCGCCCTGGATTGATTTCGTATTGGCCGACCACTTCGTCCTGCCCGAGTCGCTGGCACCGCATTTCAGCGAAAACGTGCTGCGGCTGCCGCGCTGCTTCCAGCCCTCCGACACCCGCCGCGAACTGTCGATGCCGCCATCGCGCGCCGAATGCGGCCTGCCCGAACGCGGCGATGGCGTGGTGTTCTGCTGCTTCAACAACAGCTACAAGCTCAATCCCCGCAGCGTGACGCGCGCCTTGGCGGTGCTGCGCGGCGTGCCCGGCAGCGTGCTGTGGCTGCTGTCCGGCCCCGGCCGCGCCGACGAGCGCCTGCGCGCGGTCGCCCGCGACGAAGGCATCGATCCGCACCGGCTGGTGTTCATGCCCAAGCAGCCGCACCCCCGGTACCTGGCACGCCTGCAACACGCCGACCTGTTCCTCGACACCGAACCCTACAACGCGCACACCACCGCCTCCGACGCGCTGTGGGCCGGCTGCCCGGTGCTGACCCGCCCCGGCGAGACCTTCGCCGCCCGCGTTGCCGGCAGCCTCAACCACCACCTCGGCATGGCGTCGATGAATGTCGCCAGCGACGCCGAATTCATCGCCCGCGCGATCGACTGCGGCCGCGACCCGGCCTTGCTCGATTCGCTGCGGACCGAACTGGTGCGGCAACGTCGCGACAGCGGGCTGTTCGACATGGCCGGATTCGCTCGCGATTTCATCGATGCGGTGGAGTTGATGGCGCAAGGCGGCCGGTCGCGGATGCCCCCGTCACCCGGCGTGTCGACGTGACAGCCGGGCGCTCAATGCGCCGCGCGGCGGAGCGACGTCGGTCGCGACAGCACGCCGAAACCGGACGTCAGTGCATTCGCGACTCACGTCGCTCCTACCGTGGGATGGATACCGCTTTCGCAGGAGGTTCAGCCGCGAACCTGCGGATGTTGGATGTGAGGTGCAGGTCGCGACCGACGTCGCGCCAGCCCGGCGGGCGGCATTGTGGGAAGCCAGTCCGGACCGGCGGCTTCGCGGCGGGAGGTCGGCCCTGTCGGACCGGTGGGGTTGTGGCCACATCGACCCAGGTTCAGAGGATCGTGAAACGCTCGCCCAGGCTGCCGTCGCGCATTTCGTCCTCGCTCACCTCCACGCGCTCCAGCTCGTCCACCCGGGCTTGCGGGGGGCCCCGGCGCAGCCAGTCGGCGAGCTGGTCGATGGCCTCGGCATCGCCGACGGCGAGAATGTCGACACGGCCGTCGGGCAGGTTTTTCGCGTAGCCGCGCAGGCCCAGCGCGCTGGCCTGTTCGCGGGTCGAGGCGCGGAAAAACACGCCCTGCACCTTGCCGCCGACGATGAAACGGGCCGCGCCGCTCACGTTGACTCCGGCGCGGTGGCGCGCGCGGGTTGCGCGGCGTCGGCCGCAGCGACCACGTCCTCGATGTCCTGCGCCGTCACCGGACCGAGGATCTTGCTGGCGACACTGCCGTCGGGCGCAATCACGTAGGTCATCGGCAGGCCGCGCGGGGTATCGAAATCCGCCGGCGGGTCGTAGGTATCGACGATCGCGATCGGATACACCACCGGGTGTTCGAGCAGGAACGCCTTCATCTCCGCCGGTTCGATGTCCTCGTACGCCAGGCCGACCACCTCGATGTGCTCACGCATCGCATCCAGCGCGGACAACTCGGGCATCTCCTTCAGGCAGGGCGCGCACCAGGTCGCCCAGAAATTCACCACCACCCACTTGCCGCGATGGGCCGCCAGATCGTAGGTCGCGCCATCCAGCGTGGTGAGCACCAGCTTCGGATGGGTCACGTCTCCGGCAGGCGCCGGCTTCGTCCCAGCCGGTGCGGCTTCTTCCGATGCGGACGGCGGTGTGGCAGGGGCCGGGGCGACGGCGTCTTCCGTATCAGGCGCGGTCGAGGGTTGGCAGGCGCTCAGCAGGCCGGCCAGCAGCGCTGCGGCAACAACGGTACGCATGGGAAAGTCACTCCTGGGCATGGATGGTGGAAACACGGCGTTTGAGCAGGTCACGCAGCGGCAGGCGCAGCTCGTCCAGGGTGGCGGCGACCGACCGGCCGAACGCATCGTCGCCGCAGGGCAGGCGCGCCTCGGCGATCGGAATCCGCAACTGGCAGGCCTCGTAAAGCTCCGCCAGCGACAGGGTGTCCAGATCCCGGGCAAGCAGCCATTCGCCGTCTTCGGCACGGCGCACGACGTTGATGTCGCACAACTGGGCCAGCATTTCCTGCACCAGCGCGTCGGTCAGGATCGGTTCCAGCCGCAGGATGTCGTCGGTGTGCAGGCCGTTGCCGTGCCCGCGCGCCTCGTTGAAGCGGGCGAGCAGGCGCAACAGGCCGTACATCTCGTAGCCCACGGGCAGCCGCATCGCCACCGGCTGGTAGCGGAATGCCGAGCTGGACGACGCCAGCGACGCGCCCATCAACACGCCCACCCAGCTGAGGAAGATCCACATCATGAAGATCGGCACGAACGCGAGGGTGCCGTAGATCTTCGAATAGTTGCCGAAGGTGCCCAGGTACACGCCCAGCCCCCAGCGCACCAGCTCGAAGGCGCAGGTCGCCAGCAGCGCGCCGGCGAACGCATGGCGCCATTGCACGGTGCGATGCGGCACCACGCGGTAGATCGCGGCAAACGCCAGCAACTCCAGCGCCATCGGCGCCACGCGCAACACCATGTCCTGCAGTGCGTGGCCGGCGCTGGTGGCGAATATCGACAGGGCGAAAATGCGTGCCGACAGTGCCAGACTGGCCGCGGCCATGATCGCGCCGAGGGTCAGCACGGTCCAATACACCAGGAACCGGCTGAACTTCGGTCGCGCCGCCTTCACCCGCCAGATCCGGTTGAACGTCGTCTCCACCCCGTTGAGGGTGATCAGCAGCGACACCACCAGCGCCACGATGCCGGCGGTGGTGAGCTGGCCGGCATTGGTGGAGAACTGCAGCAGATAGTCCTCGACCGAGCGCGCCGCGGAAGGGACGAAGTTGGAAAAGATGTAATCGCTGAGGCGCTCGCTCCACACCGCGAACACCGGAAACGCCGACAACACCCCGAACACCACCATCGACAACGGCACCAGCGCGAACACGGTGGTGTACGACAGCGCACCGGCCGCCTGGAACAGGTTGTCATCCAGCACGCGCCGGGCGAGGAACCGCAGGAACGAGCCCACCCGCGCGCGGTCGCGCACACGTTCACTCCAGCGGTACAGGGTGTCCAGCGGTTCCATCGTGGGGAGGTTAACGCACGCGGCGACCGGCCGGCGCGGGATGGGCCGCGGTCGGATGACCGCAGCTGGCACAGAGGCTCGCGACTCGGTATCGCGCGCATCCTCTATCCTTGGCGGCTTCGATGGTGGGGGTTGAACGAGGCGATGGCCGAGATTCTGGTGCTCTATTACAGCCGCAATGGCTCGGTCGCGCAGCTCGCGCGGCAGATCGCGCGCGGCATCGGCGAGGTCGACGGCATGAGCGCGCGTCTGCGCACGGTGCCACCGGTCACGGCGGTCACCCAGGCGATCGCGCCGTCGGTGCCGGAGGACGGCGCACCGTATGTCGAGCCGCGCGATCTGGAGGAATGCACCGGCCTGGTGATCGGCAGCCCGACCCGGTTCGGCAACATGGCCGCGCCGCTCAAGCACTGGCTCGACGGGCTGGGCGCGCAGTGGGCCAGCGGCACGCTGGTCGGCAAGCCGGCGGCGGTGTTCACCTCCACCACCACCATGCACGGCGGCCAGGAGTCGACCCTGCTGACGATGATGGTGCCGCTGTTGCACCACGGCTGCCTGCTGATGGGCATCCCGTTCACCGAGCCGCGGCTCAGCACCACCCGCACCGGCGGCACGCCCTACGGCGCCAGCCACGTCAGCGGGATCGGCGATGATCCGCAACCCAGCGAGGACGAAGCGCATCTGGCGCGGGCGCTGGGCAAGCGTCTGGCCCTGACCGCGCGGAGGCTGGCATGAGCAGCCCGGCGACACCCCCGGCGTCACCCGGACGACCGCCGGTCTCGCGCACGCTGGTGGCTGCTTTGATCGCGCTGGCGCTGCTGTTTGCGGTCTGGTTCGGGCCGGCACGGGATTGGGCGGCGCTGGCAGTATTCGCCCTGCCGCCGCTGGCCCTGGGGATCGCCGCGATGCTGCGTTCGCGCACGGCGGCATTCTGGGCCTCGGTGCTGGCGCTGGCGTGGTTCAGCCACGGCATCATGGCGTCCTGGACGCGTCCGCCCGAGCTGGCCTTCGGCCTGCTGGAAACCTTGCTGGCGCTGGTGGTGGTGTACGCCGCGAACCTGCCGGGGCTGCGCGCGCGGTTCGCTAAAAAGCGGCCTCCGGCGCAGTAATCGCGGCCCGGTCGTTGGCAGATCCGGCCGGACGACGCCAACGCCTATAATCACGGGCTTTCCCGTCACGCGAAGCCCCATGGACCAGCTCTGCATCGTCACCACCGGTGGCACGATCGACAAGATCTATTTCGACGACAAGTCGGACTACCAGATCGGCGAGCCGCAGATCGGGCTGATCCTGGAAGAGCTGGGCGTGGCGTTCCGTTACCGGGTGATCCCGATCCTGCGCAAGGATTCACTGCACATCAACGACGGTGACCGCGAACTGATCCGCGCCACCATCGCCGCCCAGGACACGCCGCACGTGCTGGTCACCCACGGCACCGATTCCATGGTGGAGACCGCCAAGGTGCTGGCCAGCATTCCGGGCAAGACCATCGTGCTGACCGGCGCGCTGAACCCGGCGCGCTTCCGCGGGTCGGATGCGGAATTCAATATCGGCACCGCGGTGGGCGCGGTGCAGTCGCTGCCGGCAGGCGTCTATATCGCCATGAACGGGCGGATCTGGGACCCGGCCGCGGTACGCAAGAACGTCGATGCCAACCGTTTCGAGGCGCTCTGAGGCGCGCTCCTGAGCACCGCCTGCTGAGGCCTCTGAGCATCGCCCGCTAACCGTCGCCCAAGGGCTTTACCGGTGGCACGTCCACGCCCTGGCGGATGGTGACCACGCCATCGACCTCGATGTATTCGACCTGCGGATCGCGGGCGAACTGCGCCATCAGTGCCGCCGCCTCGTCGCGATCCAGTGGCCGGCTGGCCTTGAACACGTCCGCATCGACCGCCAGTCGTCGCTGCCATTCCAGCCTCAGCGGCCCGCCCGCGAAACCCGCCGAGGATGCCACGGCATCGAGCCGTTGCTGCACGGCAGCCGAGCTCCGCCCCGGCTCGCTGGCCGGACGGTACTTGACGATGAAGCGCTGGTATTGGCTATCGCCGGGCAGGTCGCCAATCCGCGCCATGCCTGCGGCGACGCCCGACTCCGCACCTGCCGGCGGTGTGCCCGGGCCGACGGGACCCGCTGCGCACGCACTCATGGCCGCGACCAGCGTCGCCGCCAACCCGCCGCGGAAGATGATGTCTGCTGCATGCATGGGTTCCTCCTCCAGACTCTTGCCGGATTGCCGCTGCTCACTCGGCGCCGCTCACTCAGAACATGCCGGTTTCCAGCCGCGCCGCCTCGGACATCATGTGGCGGTTCCACGGCGGCTCGAACACCAGCTCCACGTCCGTGTCGATCACGGTGGGGATCAGCTTGAGCTTGTCGCTCACGTCCGCCACCAGGATCTCGCCCATGCCGCAGCCCGGCGCGGTCAGCGTCATCTTGACCTCCACCAGACGTTGTCCTTCCTGCTCGGGGTGGGGCAGCACCCTGGCCTCGTACACCAGCCCGAGATCGACCACGTTGATCGGGATTTCCGGATCGAAACAGGTCCGCAACTGCTTCCAGACCATCTGCTCGACCATCTCGTCATCGGCGCCCTCGGGCAACTCCAACGGCTCGGCCGGCTCCTTGCCGATCGCGTCCGCATCCTGCCCGGCGATCCGGAACAGGTTGCCGTCGACGAACACGGTGTAGCTGCCGCCCAGCGCCTGGGTGATGTAGCCGGCGGTGCCGGCCGGCAGGTTGACCTCGTCGCCTTGCGGCACCAGGACGGCGGGGCAGTCACGCTCGAAACGGACGGGTTCGCTGCTGCGGGAGTACATACGTTTGGCCGGCCTTGGGGTCACGGTAATGAAGTAGGACCATTCTAGTCCAATATGCCGTTTGCCGCCGGGCCGCTATGCTGGCGGGCTGCCCGCCTCGACGCTTCCCATGCACGCCTCCGTCCGCACCTCCGGTCATCAAAATCGGCTGCCCCGACAGCTCCTGTCCTGGCTGCTGCTGGTGCTGGGCGTCTGCGGTTTTGCCGCGGTGTGGGTGATGCTCGCGCTGTACACCGGCCGCCAATGCAGCGTGATGGCCATCCTGGGCGCACTGGATGTCGCCATCATCCTGCGACTGGGAAGCTGGCGTCCGGGCCCCGGGCGGGTGACGCTGGCCGTGCTGGCGACCACCGCCATCATCATCCTGGCCAACTGGACCATCATCGCCGCGCAGCTGGGCGCGATGCTCGGCCTGTCACCGTGGGACTCGGCATTGCGCCTGGGCAGCCACCACGCCTGGACGCTGGCCACCCTCGCCAATGGCACCGGCGACCTGGCGTGGCTGGCGGCGGCATGGCTGGTCGCGGCGATCAGTACCCGCTAAACCAGCACCCGTTAAACCAGTATCCGCTGACCAGCCCCGCTGACACCCCCACGCGCCTGCCCCCGTCATCAGTTGTCGAGCAGCTTGAGCTCAGTCACCAGCGCGCCCAGCACCTCCGCGCCGTCGCCATAAAGCATCCGGGCGTTGTCGGCGTAGAACAGCGCATTCTCGATGCCGGCAAATCCCCGGCCCTTGCCGCGCTTGACCACCACCGCGTTCTTCGCATTGACCACTTCCAGGATCGGCATGCCGTAGATCGGACTGGCAGGGTCGGTCTTTGCCACCGGGTTGACCACGTCGTTGGCGCCGATCACCAGCGCCACGTCGGTCTGCGGAAATTCCGGGTTGATGTCGTCCATGTCGGCGATCAGGTCATACGGCACGCCGGCCTCGGCGAGCAGCACGTTCATGTGGCCAGGCATCCGTCCGGCGACCGGGTGGATCGCGAACTTCACCTTGACCCCGCGCTCGATCAGGCGCTGGGCCAGCTCCCAGACCTTGTGCTGGGCCTGCGCAACGGCCATGCCGTAACCGGGCACGATCACCACGCGTTCGGCGAAGGCCATCATCGCGGCGACATCGCCGGCCTCGATGGGCTTCTGCGAGCCGGCGATCTCCTGTGCCTCGCCAGCGCCGCCGAAATGCGAGAACAGCACGCGGCTGATCGGCCGGTTCATCGCCTTGGCCATCAACCGGGTCAACAGCATGCCGGCCGCGCCGACCATCGTGCCGGCGATGATCAACGCCTGGTTGCCCAGCACAAAGCCCTCGAACGCGACCGCAAGTCCGGTCAACGCGTTGTACAGCGAGATCACCACCGGCATGTCGGCGCCGCCGATCGGCAGCGTCATCAGCACGCCCAGCAGCAGCGCCAGGGCGAAGAACGCGACGATCACCGGCACGTCCAAAGTCAGCACCGCCCAGCCGCCGGCCATCACCATCGCGATGAACACCAGCGCATTGAGTGCCTGCTGCACCGGGAACACCACCCGCCGGTCCAGCCGGCCGTCGAGCTTGGCCCAGGCGATGACCGAACCCGACAGCGAGACCGCGCCGATCGCCGCCCCCAGCACGGCCAGGCCCAGGGTCAGGGTCGCCGGATGCAGCGCCAGATCCATCGTGGACGCCTGAAGCCCTCCGGCCGATTCCAGTCCCGGATGACCGGCTGCCGACGCGGAGAATTTCAGCAGTTCCACCGCGCCGATCGCCGCCGCCGCGCCGCCGCCCATGCCGTTGTACAGCGCGACCATCTGCGGCATGTCGGTGATCGCGACCTTCTTGCCCGACACCCACGCCGCCACCGTGCCGATCACCAGTGCGACCAGGATCAGGCCGATGTTGTGCAGTTCCGGCAGCAGGAAGGTCGCGAACGTGGCGACCAGCATGCCGGCGCCGGCCCAACGGATGCCGCTGCGCGCGGTGCGCGGCGAGGCCATGCGCTGCAGGCCCAGCAGGAACAACGTCGCGGCGATGAAATAGCTGGTCGCCGCGGCCAGCGACTGCCACTCCGCCGCGCTCATGGCGAATCGCCGGAGGGCTTGGCCGGCTTGGTGCTGGGCTTGAACATCTCCAGCATCCGCTCGGTCACCACATAACCGCCGGCGGCGTTGCCCGCCCCCAGCAGCACCGCGATGAACCCGATGACCTTCTCCAGCGTGGTGTCGGCGTGACCGAGCACCACCATCGCCCCGATCAGCACAATGCCGTGGATGAAGTTGGAGCCCGACATCAGCGGGGTATGCAGGATCACCGGCACCCGCGAGATGATCACGTGGCCGGCAATGGCCGCCAGCATGAAGATGTAGAGCATCGTAAACGCCTGCACCATCAGCCCGTCGCCCATTGCCTGCTTCCCCAGCCGGTGTTCACCGCATCATAACCGTGCCGTGACGGACCCCGCCAAGCGTCATGACCTGGGCTGCCGCCATCCGCGACGTGTCAACCGCCCCGCATCTCAGGCGTTCCCCTTCCTGCAGCAACCGCTGCGACGGACCACCGCGACCGGCTTGTCGCGGACGCCCGGATGCCGGCCGTATATGCTCGATTTCGTGACCAATGACGCCAATGACAGCCCGACACCATCCCTCGCCGACGCGGTTGCGGAGATGGATCGCGTCGTCCCGGTGGCGCGCGAGCCGGCAACCCTGGACGAGTTCCTTGCCGGCGTGGGCACCCGCGCCTTCCGCTTCGCCGAGATCGGCCTGCGCCAGCGCGACGACGCCCTCGATGCGGTGCAGGACGCGATGATGAAGATGATCAATTACCAGGACCGGCCGGCCGCCGAATGGACACCGCTGTTCTGGAGCATCCTGCGCAGCCGGATCGTCGACATCCAGCGCCGCCGCACGTTCCGGTTGCGCTGGATGCTGCCGGTGCACGAACGCAAGGACGGCAGCATGCCGGACTGGCCGGACACCGGCCCCGACCCGGCACGCACCCACGATGGCCGCGAAGCCTATGCCCGGCTGACCGACGCCGTGGCCCAGCTACCCCGACGCCAGCGCGAAGCGTTCAGCCTGCGCATCCTGGAGGAGCTCGACGTGGCGACCACCGCGCAGGCGATGGGCTGCAGCGAAGGCTCGGTAAAGACCCATCTGTCGCGGGCGCGCGAGACGCTGCAACGGCAACTGGAGGATTGGAAATGACCACCCCTCGACCCCAAAACACTACACCCGAGAACAGAATGGACAGCCCGGACGCCCGCAACGCGTCGTTCGACCGGACCGCCCGCGCCCGGTACACGGAGGCGCTCGAACACCTGTCGCCCGCCGTGCGCGTGCGTCTGCAGCAGGCGCGCCATGCCGCGACCCAGGCTGCTCCCGGCCCGAAGCGCCACCGCCTCGGTTGGGCCTGGGCCGGCAGTGCCGCGGTCCTGTCCCTGATCGTCGGCCTGCAACTGCGCCACGCCCCGATCGACCTCCCGCCGGCCACACCGCTGGCTGCAGTCCCGGCGGACAACCACCCGGTAAACAAACAGGCGGCAATCGACAACGAAGTCGCCAGCATGCTCGCCGCGCTCGACGAGAACCCCGACTTCTACCTCTGGCTGGCCGCCAACGACAGCGCGCTACCGCCTCCCTCGGAGCAATGACCATGGCCCTTCATTTCCGTTTCCCCACTGCGCTGTTGCTGACTGCGCTGCTCATCGGCCCCTTGCTGGCCAACCCCGTACTGGCCGCCGAACCGGACCTGCCCGACTGGGACCACCTGACCGCCGAACAACAGCAGCAACTGACGGCGCCGATCCGGGCACGCTGGAACGCACAGCCCGAGGAACGCGCGCGCATGCTCGAACATGCCAGGCGCTGGGACACGCTGACACCGCCGCAACGCAGACATGCCCATCACGGGATGGAGCGCTGGCAACACATGTCGCCGGAGCAGCGCGTCGAGGCGCGGGCGTTGTACGGCAAGATGCGCAGCCTCGATCCCGATGGACGCGCCGCACTGAAAGAGAAGTGGCGCGCAATGACCCCGGAACAACGCAAGGCCTGGGTCGAGGCAAACCCGGCGCCGCCCCGCAGCCGCGACAGATCCGGTACCGGCGACAAATAACGCGAGCGTGGTGGGAGGGCCGCCCGCAGCGGTCAGCCAGCCGGTGCCATCTTCAGGAAGATCCGGACGACGACCGCTCCGGCCAGACCGTCTTCGCCAGCAACTCGTCATCCCAGTCGAACGCGATCGCGCCCTCCTGCAGGAAAAGGCTGACGAAATTGAACACGTTGCGGGCGAACATCTCGCTGGCGTGGGTGGCGCCGCTGCTGGCCAGGTTGAGCGGGCCGGCAATGGTGACCCCGCCCGTCTCGATGGTGTCCCCGGGCTGGGTCAGTTCGCAGTTGCCGCCGGTCTCGGCGGCCAGGTCGACGATCACGCTGCCGGGTTTCATTCCCGCCACCATCGCTTCGGTGACGATCTTCGGTGCCGGCCTGCCGGGCACCGCCGCGGTGGTCACGACCACATCGACCTGCCTCAGATATTCGCCGAGCCGACGCTGCTGCTCCGCACGTTCGTCATCGGTGAGCTGGCGCGCATAGCCGCCCTCCCCCACGGCACTGACGCCCAGATCGAGGAACTTGCCGCCCAGTGATTCGATCTGCTCGCGGGTTTCCGGGCGCACGTCGAACCCGTCGACCTGCGCCCCCAGCCGCTTCGCCGTCGCCACCGCCTGCAGGCCGGCGACACCCGCGCCGATGATCAGCACCCGCGAGGGGCGGATCGTGCCGGCGGCTGTGGTCAGCATCGGGAAGAACCGCGGCGCAAGCTGGGCGGCGAGCAGCACCGCCTTGTACCCCGCCATGCCGGCCTGTGAGCTGAGCACGTCCATTGCCTGCGCGCGCGTGGTGCGCGGCAGGCGCTCCAGCGGGAACGCCACCAGTCCGCGCGAGACGATCGCCTCGGCGCGGGCCGGATCGGCCTGCGGCGCGATCTGGCCGACCAGCACGGTGTGCTCGCGGAGGCCTTCCAGCATCGCCACCGGCGGCGACTGCACGCACAACACCACATCGGCGGATGACAGTGCAGCCGCAGCATCGTCCACCAGCTCCACCCCCGCCTGGGCGTAGGCCTCATCGCTAAACCCCGCACTGATGCCGGCGCCGCGCTGCAGCTGCAACCGTGCGCCCAGTGCAATCAGTTTTTTCGCGGTTTCCGGAGTCAGCGGAACCCGGCGTTCACCGGTTGCGGTTTCCCGCGCCACACCGATAGTGATTGCCGTCGCCATGGACGCATTTCCTTTGCCGGGGTCGCCGCATCGTAACGAAGGACACGCACCGATGCGAAGCACGAAGGATCAGGCGACGGGCTGGGCGCTGCTGCGGCCCGCCCACTCAACTCCGGCTCAGCGTCTGGCAGCGGCCAGATCGAGCTGTTGCCGCACGTGCCGCATCGCCTGCTCGAAGGCGGTGGGCTCGGCGCCCATCTGCAGACGGCCGCTCGCGGCCAGCGCCGCCAACTCCTCCACCGACGCCACCAGCACCCGCAGACCGCGCCGATTGACCAGCAGGCGACGTGCGGTCAGCGGACTGATCCAGGCGATCTTCACCGCCATGGATTCGCCGCGGACATCGGTCACCTGCAACCACGCACCTGCCGGAAGCGAGCCCAGATGTTCCAGGTCGGCGGGATCCAGGCGCAATGAATCCACCGTTGCGTCGAGCCAGAGTCCGCGTTCCTCGGCATCCTCTTCCGCCTGGCGTGGCGGCGGCGGGTGCAGGTCTCGCGGGGTATTCGGGTAGACCAGCCCTTTCACCAGGATGGCCAAGCCATGCTCGGCCGCACTCTGGTCGAGGCCGGAGCTGGCCAGGCAGGCACCGATCATCGGCTCCAGCGCCAAGAGGTGGTTGGCCAGGTCATTCCCGCGGCCGGCCGCCGCGATGCGGTCGGCCTCGACCAGACCGTCACCCAGCGAAATGGCCTGGGCAAAACGCTCGCTGTCGCTGCCATCACGCAGCCAGGTCTGGACCAGATGATGACGCCACGACGTGCTCAGGAACTCGGCGATGGCCGGGCTCAGCGGCGGTGCGGCCAGGCGGCGTGCGAGCACCGCGTCGGCCTGCTCGCGCGCGTAATTGAGTCGCTCGCGGCCGTTGGTCGCCTTCGCGGCGCGCTCGGCCTGCAGTTCGATCCGCCGACGCTGCTGGTGCAGCAACGCATCAAGTTCACGATGGGCGGTCTCGAAAATGGTCAGGTCTTCGTTGTACTCGGCCACCACGCGCTGCGAAATAGATGCGGCACGATCGAGCAACTCCCGCTCCTGCGGCGTCTCGCCGCGGTTGCCGGCAACGGCCTCGGTGATCGAATCAAACAGGCGCCGCGCCGGATGGGCGGGCTGCACGAACAGCTGCTGATCGGTCAGCGCCACCTTGACGAAAGGCAGCACCAGCCGGGCGTACAGCCGGCGCGCGCGCTCCTGCAACTGCTGGCTGCTGAACAGCGAATCGAACAGCAATCCCACCAGGTCGATCGCATCCTCATCCTCGACGCTGAGACGGGTGCGCTCCGGATCCAGTCCCAACCGGCGCGAACCGTCATTGAGCTGCTCACGGATCACACCGGCGAGCGTGCCGGAACCGGCCAGCGCGCGCGCGAACACGTCCGCCGGTTCGGATTGCAGCAGCGAGGCGACACTGACCAGCTCTTCCAGCCGCAGTTCACGGCGCTGCCCGGAGGCCGCCTTGGTCGAACGTGCCCCGGCCGCGGCCTCATTGCCCAAACCGCCTTCCCGCCAGGCGTGCAGCAGGCTGCGCAGCTCACCCAACTCGGCCGACGTCGGCATGTCGGCACCAAGTCCCGCACCTGGATGCGCATTGCCGTGGCCAAGCCCACCTGGGGCGTGCCCGCCTTGCCTGTGGCCACCCGGGACATTCCCGCCTTGGCCATAGCCGCCCTGGCCGGCTCCGCCCGAGCCATACCCACCGGCACCGTGCCTGTAACCAGCCCCGGTCCCCGGCACACCGTGATCCGCACCGGCGAAGCCTTGCCCATCAGCAACGCCAGGCACGGCATCGCCGAAACCTGCCGGTGCCGGCGGACGCGGCGGATGTGGCGGGGCCTGCGCGGCGGACCGGGCGTTCGCGGGCACGCCATAACCGGCGTTCAACAACAGGGCGTTGGCCTTCTCATAAAGTTCGGCAAGGACGCGGCCCAGCGCCTTTTCGTAATGCTCGAACAGCAAACGGCGCAGGATCTCCGGGATCTGCTCGTCCCGGAAAGTCTCGACAAACGCGGTCGCCAGCCGGCTGGCGCCCAGCGGATTGAGCGCGGGCTCCGCGCCCAGCGCCGCAGCCAGCATCGCCAGGCGCGCATCCATCACTTCCAGCGGGACGTTGTAACGCTGCTCCAGCGTCGTGGCGAGCGACTGGCCGGCCAGGTGGAAGTCGATCTGGCTCTCGTCGATCAACCCCAACGGCAGGTCGCCGCTGTGACGGATGCGCAACGAGCGGAAATCATCGAAGCCCTGTGCGATCTGCTGCCGGTAACGCATCACATGGGCGGCATGATGCTGTCGCAGCACCCACAACGCGGCCTGGCTCTGGTAAAGCACCTGCGGCGAACGCGCCTCTTCACCGCTGAGCACCGTGGTGCTCAGTGCCGCCTCGATCGGCCCGTAGAATTCACCCGGCAAGCCGCCCAGTTGCTCGAGCACGAGCCGCTTGATCTCCTCAAGCAAGCGCGTGGGATCGGTTGGCCTGGCGAGAACGCCTCGGTGGGATGGGATAGGCACGTGGGCTCCAGATCCGGAGTGACGTTAATACGCCGCCGGGAACGTACTGGGCAGCATAGTGGCAAGATGGGTCAGCTTATTAACAATTTTCGCGAACTGTGATCCATGCACTCCAACGACTCCACCCCGGCCAGTGACGCCGTCACGATTCCCTCACCAATGGATGCCTTGGCCGCGCTGGACGCGCGCCGGTCCGTCCCGTTCATGCTGTTGCAGGAACCCGGCCCGGATCGGGCCACGCTGTTGCGCATCCTCGCCAGCGCGGTGCGGGTGCCCGACCACGGCCGGCGGGTGCCCTTCCGGTTTTTGAGCATTCGTGGCGAGGCCCGGCGCGTGTTCGGCGAACGCCTCGCCGCGCGCCATCGCGAGGCCGACCCCGCTGCCAGCGAGAGCGCGATCGCCAAGGATCTCGATCGCTACCTGCACGCACCTGTCATCGTGGTGCTGGTCGCCCGGCTCGGCCCCGACGACAAGATTCCCGCACAGGAACGCCTGCTGAGCGCGGGCTGTGCCGGCTTCGCCTTGCTGCAGGCGGCCCAGGCCACGGGTTTCCGCGGTTGCTGGCTGACCGGCTGGGCCGCCTACGACCGCGGCGTGGCCGCGCTGCTCGGACTGGACGGGGACGAACACGTCATCGGCTTCATCCACCTGGGCACGCCAAAACGTGACGTGGCCGAGCGCGAGCGTCCCGACCCGGCCACCCTGCTGGCCGAGTGGACACCTTGAGCAACACGGCCGGCGCGCCGGCGCGCACGCTGTATCTGGTCGATGCCAGCCTGTACATCTTCCGCGCCTGGCATTCGATGCCCGACGAATTCCGCGGTGCCGACGGCTGGCCCACCAACGCGGTGCACGGCTTCGCCCGTTTCCTGCTGGAACTGCTTGACCGCGCGCGGCCGCAGCACATCGCCATCGCGTTCGACGAGGCGCTGGACTCCTGCTTCCGCAACACCCTGTACCCGGCCTACAAGGCCAATCGCGACCCGGCGCCGGAAGAACTCAAACGCCAGTTCGGCCATTGCCGCGCGCTGTGTGCCGCGCTGGGACTGAGCGTGCTGGGTCACCGCGAGTACGAGGCCGACGACCTGATCGGCAGCGCCTGCATCGGGGCACGCACACAGGGCTTCCGGTCGGTGATCGTGTCGGCCGACAAGGACCTGTCCCAGCTGCTGGGCGATCACGACGAGCAGTGGGATTTCGCCCGCGGCCAGCGCTGGGGCGCGGACGGCGTGCCCGCCCGGCACGGGGTGCAGGCACGGCAGATAGCCGACTACCTCGCCCTCACCGGCGATGCGGTCGACAACATTCCCGGTGTACCCGGCATCGGCTCCAAGACCGCGGCCGCGTTGCTGGCCCACTTCGACACCCTGGACGCCCTGCTGGAGCGCATCGACGAGGTGCCGTACCTGCGCCTGCGCGGCGCGGCGAGCTGTGCGACCCGACTGCGGGCCAATCGCGAACTCGCCCTGCTGTGCCGACAACTCTCGACGATCGCCTGTGACGTGCCGCTGGCTGGCAGCGACACCCACTTCGCCCGCGGGGATGCCGACGGCGCCGGCCTGGCGGCCTTGTGCGAGGACCTGCGCTTCGGCCCGATGACCCGGCGACGGCTGCACGATGCCGCCGGACTGGCGTTTTTGCCGGCGTAGCATCGGCATCAGATATCGCTGGCAACGTCGCCGCCTCGCATGGTGCCCCGGCGCGAGCGGCGGTCATGATTCGACAATCCACGGCCCATGCATCGAGGTCGGTACCAGCCCATGAACGATTACGACGAAACGCCCGAAATCCTCTATGACGGCCAGTGGCTGCGCATGATCCGCCGCGGCCGCTGGGAATACGCCGAGCGCACCCACGGCAAGGGCATGGCGGTGATCATCATCGCGGTCACGCCCGACGACTGTGTGCTGTTCGTCGAGCAGTACCGGGTGCCGCTGGGCGCGCGCACCATCGAGATGCCCGCCGGCCTGGTGGGCGATGACCACGCCGATGACACCCTGGCCAGCGCCGCGCACCGGGAACTGGTCGAGGAAACCGGCTGGGAGCCCGGTCGCGTCGACGTGCTGCTGACCGGACCGACTTCCTCGGGCATGAGCAGCGAGCGCATCGCGTTCGTGCGTGCGCTGGAGCTGACCCAGGTCGGCGAAGGCGGCGGCACCGACAGCGAGGACATCACCGTGCACAAGGTGCCGCGCGAGCAGGCACCGGCATGGCTGATGGAGAAACAGCGCGAAGGTTTCGAACTGGACCTGAAACTGTGGGCGGGGCTGTGGATGATCGACCGGAATCCGGACGGGTCACCGGCCAGGCCCTAGGCACCAGGTGCGGCCCCGCCGGGATGCGGCGGGGTCGCGGAGAGGCCAGCTGTCCGACGGGGCCTTATCCGGCGAAGCCGTCGGTCGCCCGGACCAGGGCGTCGATGTTCTCGGGCTCGAAGGCGGAATGTCCGGAACCCGGGGTGATGGTCAGCTCGGCCTTCGGCCAGGCCTTGTGCAGGTCCCAGGCGTTCTGCACCGGGCACACGACGTCGTAGCGACCGTGCACGATCACGCCGGGGATGTCGGCGATCGCGCCCACGTCGCGCAGCAGCTGGTCATCGACCTCGAAGAAACCGCCGTTGACGAAGTAGTGGTTCTCGATCCGCGCGAACGCCAGGGCGAACTGCGGGTCCTCGTGGCTGGTGGTGAAATCCTCGTCGACGTGCAGGAAGCTGGTCGCGCCTTCCCACACGCTCCACGCCTTGGCCGCGGCCAGCCGGGTCGCTTCGTCGGTGCTGGTCAGGCGACGGTGGAACGCGCTGATCAGGTCGTGCCGCTCGGTGACCGGGATCGCCGCGAGGTAGTGCTCCCAGGGTTCCGGGAACAGGCGGCTGGCGCCTTCCTGGTAGAACCACTCCAGCTCCCAGCGGCGCAGCATGAAGATGCCCCGCAGGACCAACTCGGTGACGCGCTTGGGATGCTTCTCCGCATACGCCAGGGCCAGGGTCGAGCCCCAGCTGCCGCCGAACACCTGCCAGCGCTCGATGCCGAGCCTGACCCGCAGCTTCTCGATGTCCTCCACCAGATGCCAGGTGGTGTTGTCCACCAGGTCGGCGTGGGGCGTGGAGCGGCCGCTGCCGCGCTGGTCGAACAGGATGATCCGGTACTTGGCCGGGTCGTGGAACCGGCGCATCTTGTCGTTGCAACCGCCCCCGGGGCCGCCGTGCAGCAGCACCACCGGCTTGCCGTCGGGGTTGCCGCACTGCTCGTAATACAGCGTGTGGCGGTCATCGACCTGGATGGTGCCGGTGTCGTAGGGCTGGATCTCGGGGTACAGGGTGCGCATGGGGGCTCCACGGGAACGGGGCCATCGAGTCTAACCAGCGCCGTGCGCGCCCGCAGCATCCGGCGCCGCCCCGCCAAGCCGGCCGAAGCTGACGCGATCGCGGTCTTCCAGGTCACGCGCTGTGTCGACATCGACCAGACCGGCGCCAGTGAGCAGTTCGCGCACGGCTTCACCCTGGTCCCAGCCGTGCTCCAGCAGCAGCCATCCACCCGGCACCAGGTGCGCCGGCGCATCGCGCACGATCACGCGGATCGCATCCAGCCCGTCGATGCCCGATGCCAGCGCGCCAGGCGGCTCGAAGCGCAGGTCGCCCCGGTCCAAGTGCGCATCGGAGGCAGCAATGTATGGCGGATTGCTGGCAATGAGGTCGAACGCCTCGCCCCTCAGCGGAACAAGCCAGTCGCCCTGGAGGAAGCCGATGTTCTCCAGCCCCAGCGCGCGCGCGTTGCCGTCGGCCACCGCCAGCGCGGCGGCACTGGCATCGGTGGCGATGACCCGCGCATCGGGACGTTCGTGCGCCAATGCCAGCGCAATCGCACCGCTGCCGGTGCCCAGGTCGGCGATGTTCAACGCGCGGCCGGGCGGCAAACGCTCCAGTGCCAGTTCGACCAGCAATTCGGTTTCCGGCCGGGGGATCAGGGTCGCCGGGGTGACCTTCAGATCGAAGCACCAGAATCCACGCCGCCCCACCAGATACGCCACCGGCTCCCCGGCAATCCGGCGTGCGAGCAACTCGGCGAAACGCGCCTCCGCGGCGGCGTCGAGCTCGTCGTCGCCGTGCGCATACAGCCACCCACGCGACTGCCCCAGCACGTGGGCGAGCAACCATTCCGCGTCGCCCGGCCCGGTTTGTGAGCGCGCCGCGCGCAAACTGTCATCTATCCGGGCCATGCGGTTTTGATTCCCCAGCGGATTTCCGGTGACCGCCTCGCATCCATTGTCGGCGCACGGACGGCTTTCAACGCGGCGAATCGTACGCGATGCCAACGGGCGCACGCGTCCGAACCGCCGCCTGCCCCGAACGGGCTTGATAAGTGCGGCCATCGCCACGATGTGGACGACACCGCATCCGCGTGTCTGCGGTACTTCGTGCCGACGTCAGATGCGACCCTGCTGCACGTCCCCAGGCCTGATATGGCCCAGCGGCATTGCGATCCGCCCGGCCAACCAACACTGCAGCTCGATAGTTGAAGCCTATTGAATACATAAAATCAATCGATTTGAATGATTCCATAGACCGCACTAGGATGGCTGCACTCTTCCTCCCATCCACTCCAACCGAGGATTCATCGATGTCTCTGATCAACACCGAAATCAAGCCGTTTACCGCCGACGCGTTCAAGAACGGCAAGTTCATCAAGGTTTCCGACGCCGACCTGAAGGGCAAGTGGTCCGTGGTGTTCTTCTACCCGGCCAACTTCACCTTCGTGTGCCCGACCGAGCTGGAAGACCTGGCCGACAACTACGCCGAGTTCCAGAAGCTGGGCGTCGAGATCTACTCGGTCTCCACCGACACCCACTTCTCCCACAAGGCCTGGCACGACACCTCCGAGGCGATCAAGAAGATCGAGTACACGATGGTCGGCGACCCGACCGGCACGATCTGCCGCAACTTCGATGTGATGATCGAGGAAGCCGGCCTGGCTGATCGCGGCACCTTCGTGATCGACCCGGAAGGCAAGATCCAGATCGTGGAAGTCAACGCCGGCGGTATCGGCCGCGACGCCTCCGAGTTGCTGCGCAAGGTCAAGGCCGCCCAGTACGTCGCCGCGCACCCGAACGAGGTCTGCCCGGCCAAGTGGAAGGAAGGCGAGAAGACCCTGGCGCCGTCGCTGGATCTGGTCGGCAAGATCTAAGTACACCTGAACTTTTCGTCATCCCCGCGAAGGCGGGGATCCATGGACGTCAAGCCGGCAATTGGCAATGTCCCGGGCTCCCGCTACGGGAGTGACGAACACTTGATAAGGAACCCGGGCGCGTGTCGCCCGGGATTCCGATGCCACAGGCACAAGTCCGCGCGGGCCACCGTTTGCGGCACCCGCAACGGCAGCACCGCGAAGCAACCCGATACGCGACACCGGTCCGACGCCCGCGAGTCACCGCCCTTCCCGCTTCGCCCCGCTTCCCCGGGTTTTTTCAACACATCTGTTGTCTCAGGTTGCTTGCATCAGCGGCTTGGGCTGCGCCGGATGCCTTGATCGGCTCCCCTCTCCGGCTCCCTCCCCCGGCCCAGGCCGCTCCTGCAAGCACCCCGCCTTCTTCCCCTGATCCACTGATGGAGCCGTCGCCATGCTCGATGACAACCTCAAAGCCCAACTGAAGTCCTACCTGGAGAAACTGACCCAGCCGATCGAGCTGGTCGCCAGCCTGGATGAAAGCCCCAAGTCACAGGAGCTCGACATCCTGTTGCAGGAGATCGCCGGGCTGTCGGACAAGATCAGCGTGCGCCGCGACGATTCGCAGCCGCGCAAACCGTCGTTCGCAATCAACCGCATCGGCACCGACGTGGGCGTCAGCTTCGCCGCGATCCCGCTCGGTCACGAGTTCACCTCGCTGGTGCTGGCGCTGCTGCAGGTCGGTGGCCACCCGGCGAAGATCTCCGAGGAGCAGGCCAACCAGATCCGTGACCTGGAAGGTGAGTACCGCTTCGAGACCTTCATGTCGCTGTCGTGCCAGAGCTGCCCGGACACGGTGCAGGCGCTGAACCTGATGAGCGTGCTGAACCCGAACATCCGGCACGTCGCGATCGACGGCGCGCTGTTCCAGGACGAGGTCGAGGCGCGGGAGATCATGTCCGTGCCCACCGTGCTGCTCAACGGCGAAGCCTTCGACACCGGCCGGATGACGGTCGAGCAGATCGTCGCCCGGCTGGATACCGGCGCCGAGAAGCGCATGGCCGAGGAGATCAGGACCAAGGCACCGTTCGAGGTGCTGGTGATCGGTGGCGGCCCGGCCGGTGCAGCGGCGGCGATCTACGCCGCCCGCAAGGGCATCCGCACCGGCGTGGCGGCCGAGCGTTTCGGCGGCCAGGTGCTGGACACGATGGCGATCGAAAACTTCATCTCGGTGCCGTACACCGAAGGCCCGAAATTCGCGGTGGCCATGGAGCAGCATGTGCGCGAATACGACGTCGACATCATGAACCTGCAGCAGGCAACAAAGCTGATCCCGGCGAGCGAGCCCGGCGGTCTGGTCGAGGTGCAGCTGGCCAACGGCGCCTCGCTGAAATCGCGCAGCGTGGTCCTGGCCACCGGCGCGCGCTGGCGCCAGATGGGCGTGCCCGGCGAGGAGGAATACCGCAACAAGGGCGTGGCCTATTGCCCGCACTGCGACGGCCCGCTGTACAAGGGCAAGGACGTGGCGGTGATCGGCGGCGGCAACTCCGGCGTCGAGGCCGCGATCGACCTGGCCGGCATCGTCAGGCACGTCACCCTGGTCGAGTTCGACAGCCAGCTGCGCGCCGATGAGGTCCTGCAACGCAAGCTGCGCAGCCTGCCCAACGTGACCATCATCGTCAGCGCGCAGAGCACCGAAGTGCAGGGCGACGGCAAGCGGGTCACCGCGCTGGTCTACCAGGACCGCGAGGGCGGCGACAGCCACCGGATCGAGCTGGACGGCATCTTCGTGCAGATCGGCCTGCTGCCCAACACCGACTGGCTGAAGGGCGACCTGGCGCTGTCCCCGCGCGGCGAGATCGTCATCGACGAGCGGGGTGCGACCTCGATGCCGGGCGTGTTCGCCGCCGGCGACGCGACCACGGTGCCATACAAGCAGATCGTGATCGCGATGGGGGCCGGCTCGACCGCCGCGCTGAGCGCGTTCGACCATTTGATCCGCACGCCGGCGCCCGCAACGGCAGCCCATCACGATGCGGAATCCGCCGTCGCCTGATCACGCCATGTCGCGGGCCGGGCCGGTTCCGGGAAAACTTCCCCGGGATCGGTCCGGCCTGCCTTCACCGAGGCCCCAGCATTGAACCTGCGCGATCTCAAATACCTGGTGGCGCTGGCCGAGCATCGGCACTTCGGTCGCGCGGCGGCGGCCAGCTTCGTCAGCCAGCCCACCCTGTCCACCCAGATCCGCAAGCTGGAGGAGGAACTGGGCGTGTCGCTGTTCGAGCGCGCGCCGCGCAAGGTGATGCTGACCCCGGTCGGCCGCGAGATCGTCGAGCGCGCACGCAAGGTGCTGTCGGACATCGATCAGCTGGGCGAGATCGCCCGCCGCAGCCAGGACCCCGAGGCCGGCACGATCCGGCTGGGGATGTTCCCGACCCTGGGCCCCTACCTGTTGCCGCACGTGCTGCCCGACCTGCGCGAGCGCTTCCCCCGGCTGGAAATACTGCTGGTCGAGGAGAAGACCGACGCGCTGCTGACGCGCCTGCGCGAAGGTCGCCTGGACGCCGCCTTGCTGGCGCTGCCGATCCACGACGATCAACTGCAGGTCGAGCCCCTATTCGACGAGCCGTTTTTGCTCGCCGTGCCGAGCCAACATCCGCTGGCCGCGCAGACGACACTGGACCTGCACGAGCTCGATCACGTTCCGCTGCTGTTGCTGGAGGAAGGCCACTGCCTGCGCGACCAGGCGCTGGATGTGTGTCGGATGGCCGGCGCCGGCGAGCGGGACGGGTTCCGCGCCACCAGCCTTGAGACCCTGCGGCAGATGGTCGCCTCCGGAGTCGGCCTGACCCTGTTGCCGGTGCTCGCGGTGCAGCCGCCAGTGCCGCCGTCAGCGGATATCGCCCTGCTGCAGTTCCGTGGCGAAGCACCACACCGCCGCATCGCGATGGTCTGGCGCAAAAGCTCGGCCCTGGGTCCGCTGCTGGAGCAGTTGTCCCATGTGCTCCGGCAGATGCCCGCGAAACTGCTGCGTCCGCCCGAGGTGGGTTGACGGCTGCAGCCGCCACGACAGCCGTCACAGGAGCTGCTGCTGCCGTGAGCTACGGGATCTGATCGCAGAGAAACAGGTTCCGTTGTAGGAGCGACGTGAGTCGCGACCCACTGAATCCCTGAGGCGATGTACAGGTCGCGACTGACATCGCTCCTGCACGAGGTTGTCTGGGCGTTGTGTGCGAACCGGCTCCGGTTCGCAACTGAAGCCGCTCCTGCGACCGAAGCCAGTCCAGTCCGACAAAAGCCCCTGCAGCGCCGGCAACCGCTATCCGACCGAGGGCAACGGGCCATCCTCCCAGGCCGCCTCATCCTCGGACAGCGCGACCGGCGCTCCCAGCCCGACCGACTCCACCACCTCGCGCGCCTGCCGCCAGGCCGAGTCGGGCACGCAGACCTGCACCAGCCCGAACATCGGCAACTCGCCCATGCCGCCCAGCAGCGCTTCACCCTTCACGAACACCGGGATGTCCGCCGCCTCCAATGCGTGGCGGATCAGGTGGGCATCGATGATGCCGGCGGCTTCGTAGACAACTCTCATCGGCAGGCCTCGTCGGCGAACCCGCAGCCCGGTGGCTGCGCGGCGTCTGGACCGAGCATACGCCGCCGTCATCCAGCACCGCTGCACCACCGGCCAGTCGCGGCGCGACACCGGCTAGACTGGGCGCTTCCCCCCGCTTGTCAGCGCGCCGCATGTCCGACTCCACTGCCACTATTTCCTCCAACAACTCCGACGCCCCGCTGAAGCAGGACTTCGTCCGCCAGATCGTCCGTGACGACATCGCCAGCGGCAAGCACACGGCGATCAAGACCCGCTTTCCGCCCGAGCCCAACGGCTACCTGCACATCGGCCATGCCAAGGCGATCTGCCTGGACTTCGGCATCGCGGCCGAGTTCGGCGGCGTCTGCAACCTGCGCCTGGACGACACCAACCCCTCGCGCGAGGACATGGAATACGTCACCGCGATCCAGGACGACGTGCGCTGGCTGGGTTTCCAGTGGAACGAGCTGCGCCACGCCTCCGACTACTTCGAGGTGTTCTACCTCGGCGCGGAAAAACTGATCCTGCAGGGCGATGCCTTCGTCTGCGACCTGAGCGCCGAGGACGTGCGCGAATACCGCGGCAGCCTGACCGAGCCGGGCCGCGAATCGCCCTTCCGCAACCGCAGCGTCGAGGAGAACCTGGACCTGTTCCGCCGCATGCGCGCGGGCGAGTTCGCCGAAGGCATGCGCACGCTGCGGGCCAAGATCGACATGGCCAGCGGCAACATCAACCTGCGCGACCCGGCGATCTACCGGATCAAGCACATGGCGCACCAGAACACCGGCGATGCCTGGTGCATCTACCCGATGTACGACTACGCGCATGCGCTGGGCGACGCGGTCGAGGGCATCACCCACTCGCTGTGCACGCTGGAGTTCGAGGACCACCGGCCGCTGTACGACTGGTGCGTGGACAAGGTCGACCTGGCCGGCCACCCGGAACTGCTGAAGCCGCTGACCGATGCCGGCCTGCCGCTGGAGGCCGCCAAGCCGCGCCAGATCGAGTTCTCCCGGCTCAACATCAACTACACGGTGATGAGCAAGCGCAAGCTGATGGCGCTGGTGCAGTCCGGCCTGGTCGACGGCTGGGACGACCCGCGCATGCCGACCCTGCTCGGCCTGCGCCGTCGCGGCTACACACCCGCATCGCTGCGCCTGTTCGTCGACCGGCTGGGCGTGAGCAAGCAGAATTCGATGATCGATTTCTCGGTGCTGGAAGGCTGCCTGCGCGAGGACCTGGACGCCGCGGCGGCGCGCCGGATGGCGGTGATCGATCCGCTCAAGCTGGTCATCACCAACCTGGCCGATGACCACGTCGAATCGCTCGCATTCCCGAATCACCCCAAGGACGAGGGCTTCGGCACGCGCGAGGTGCCGTTCTCGAACCGGTTGTGGATCGAGCGCGACGACTTCGCCGAAGTGCCGCCCAAGGGCTTCAAGCGCCTGATCCCGGGCGGCGAGGTGCGCCTGCGCGGCGCCGGCATCGTGCGCTGCGACGAGGTCGTCAAGGACGCCGACGGCAATGTGGTCGAACTGCGCGTGACGCTCGATCCCGAATCCCGCCCCGGCATGGAAGGCGCCAACCGCAAGATCAAGGGCACCATCCACTGGGTCTGCGCACGGGCTGCCATCGAAACCGAAATCCGCCTGTACGACCGCCTGTTCTCGGTCGCCGATCCGGACGACGGCAGCGACGGCAAGAGCTACGAAGACCACCTCAACCCCGACTCGCGTCGCACGGTGACCGGCTATATCGAACCGTCCGCTGCCCAGGCCGCACCGGAACAATCGTTCCAGTTCGAACGTCTGGGATATTTCGTCGCCGACCGCCACGACCACGCCGCCGGCAAGCCGGTGTTCAACCGCAGCGTCACCCTGCGCGACATCTGGGCGAACAAGGCTTGAGCAACGCCCGGCAATCCAGCGCGACAACGCTGCCGGTGCGGCGGCGGATGCTGCCGTTGCTGCTTGCCCTGCTCCTGCCGGCCTTGCTGGTGTTGACCGGCTGCATCGCCGCATCCGCACCCGACGCCGCCTCGCCGCCCTTGCCGGAGTTGCCGGCTTCCGGGGCGGCACCCGCCATCGTCGCCGGACCGGCCCGGATTGACCGCAGCTGCACCACCGATGCCGATTGCACGGTCAAGGATGTCGGCAACTGCTGCGGCTATTACCCCGCCTGCGTCAACGTGGACAGCCCCACCGACCCGGCCGCGGTGCGGGCGCAATGCGCGAAGGATGGCCGAGCTTCGGTATGCGGATTTCCCGCAATCAGCCACTGCCAATGCGTGGCCCGGCAGTGCCAGGGCAGCAGCAAGAAGATGTTGAACTGATGGAGATCTGTTGATGCTGTACGCACAAGTCCACCTCACCCTGCCGGCGTGGGTGCACGAGGGAATCGACACCAACGCGGTCTATTCCGGTGACGAGGCCAAGGTCGCGCTGGCGATCGAGCTGTCCCGGCGCAACATCGAGGCCCGCAGTGGCGGCCCGTTCGGGGCGGCGATATTCGGCCGCGACGACCGCATCATCGCGGTCGGCGTCAACCGCGTGGTGCCACAGGCCTGCTCGCTCGCGCATGCCGAAACCATGGCCTTCATGCTGGCGCAGCAACGCACCCAGCGCATCCGCCTCAACGAGAGCGAGCCCGGCGTCAGCGTCGGCCCGGTGACCATGGCGACTTCCGCGCAGCCCTGCTGCCAGTGCTACGGCGCGACCGTCTGGGCCGGCATCGACCGCCTGCTGATCGGCGCCCGCAGTGAGGACGTGGAAGCGCTGACCGAGTTCGACGAAGGCCCGTTGCCGGCCGACTGGATCGGCGAACTCGCGCGGCGCGGCATCGAGGTCGCCCGCGACATCCACCGCGACGCCGCCTGCGAGGTGCTCAAGCACTACGGGCAGGTTGGCGGGCCGGGGTACTGAGATGACCGACACCCTGTTCTGCTGGTGCCGCGCCGGCTTCGAGCCCGAGCTTGCCGCCGAGTTGACCGAGCGGGCCGCACTCGCTGGCCACCCCGGCTACGCCCGCGCGGAACGCGGCAACGGCTATGTCGAGTTCAAGGTCGAGGACGCCGCCGCATTGTCGCGCGCACTGCCGTTCGACCGGCTGGTGTTCGCGCGCCAGAAGCTGGTACGTCTGGCCGACCTTCACAGCCTCGACCCGACCGATCGGATCACCCCGATCCTGGCCGCGCTGGAAACCCTGCGCGGCCAGGGCGACATCGCCGAGGGGCAGGAGCGCTTCGGCGACCTGTGGATGGAACACCCCGATTCGGACACCGGCAAGCCGCTGGCGGGACTGGCCCGCAGCTTCGGCAATGCCCTGCGTCCGGCGCTGCGCAAGGCCGGCTGGTTGACCCCGAAGGACGACCCGCGCCGGCCACGGCTGCACGTGGTGTTCCTGGGTGGGCATCACGTCGTGCTGGCCACCAGCAACCCGCGCGACAGCGCCCCTTGGCCGCTGGGCATTCCGCGCCTGCGGATGCATCCCGACGCACCCAGCCGCTCGGCGCTGAAGCTCGAGGAAGCCCTGCTGACCCTGCTCGACGACAAGGAACGCGAGCTGCTGCTGCGCGACAACATGCAGGCCGCCGACCTGGGCGCCTCGCCTGGCGGCTGGAGCTGGGTGCTGGTCCGCCACGGCATGCTGGTGACCGCCGTCGACAACGGTCCGATGCGCGAACAGCTGCTGGAAAGCGGCCGCGTCGAGCACGTGCGCGCCGACGGCTTCCAGTGGCAGCCCCGGCGGCGGGTCGACTGGATGGTCTGCGACATGGTCGAGCAACCGCGCCGGGTCGCCGACCGCATGGCCACCTGGTTCCGCGAGGACTGGTGCAAGTACGCGGTGTTCAACCTCAAGCTGCCGATGAAGAAGCGCTGGGAGGAAACCCGCATCTGCCTGGAGGCGTTCGAGCTGCAGACCCATCGACCGATGGTCATCCGCGCGCGCCAGCTGTTCCACGATCGCGAGGAAATCACCGTGTTCGCGATGCCCCAACGCTGACGGGAACCGGCTCGTCCTGGTACGGCAGGCATATCGGCGAGGTTCAGGCACACGGCCCTTTTTTGACGATGGGTTTACTTCCCAGGGACCACGCTGACGGCCTCAATCCCAGCCGCGAGGCCATCCCATGAACGTGTTGTCCAAAACGAAGCCATCCAGAACCCTGAGCCTGGCCCTGCTGGTCGCGCTGGGCGCTTGCGGCACAGCGATGGCGCAGGATGCAGCGCTGAGCGTAAAGGAGAAGGTCCAGGCCACGGCTGCCGCAGACGCGGCGGTGGACGATGCCCACACGGCGCACGCCGACGCGGAGTCCGCGCGCGAGTCGGCCAAGACCGCCGACATGATCACCAGGCAGGGAGCGCTGACCGCACAAGGTGCCGCCACCGCAGCCGCCACCAGCAAGATTGCCCAGCAATCCTCCCTGGATGCCCAAAGATCCTCCCAGCAAGCCTCGCACGCCGCCAAAGCCGCACTCGGGGCGAAGACGGCAACCGACTACGGCAACCAGCCCGTCGGCAGCCTGGATGAGGCACAACGCGCCGCCGCCGCTGACGTGGCCAGCATGAACGCCGCCGATGCAGCTGCCGCGGCCGAAGCCGCAGCGATGGCAACCAGAGACGCTGCCACGATGCCGCCCACCCCTGTGCTGCCCTCACCCGCCGCGGCCGGCATGACCGACACATCCCAGGTCACCGTCACCTCGAGCGAACCGGACTCGATCGTCGGCGACTACTCGATCGATTTCGCCGCGATGGACACCAACCACAACGACAACATCAGTCGTGCCGAGGCCAGGACCAACCCGACCCTGACGGCCGAATTCGCTGCGGTGGACAACGACCACAATGGCCGCCTCAGCAAGGCCGAACTGAAAGGCTGGATCGAATGAGTACGGTCAAGTGAGCGCAAGGAAGATGAGGTAGCCACCGCCACACAACACCCGACGCCCCGCCCCGCGGGGCGTTGTCGTATCCCGGAATCCGCGCGCCGTGAGAGGACTTACAGGCCCGCCGCGTGCCGCCACAACGCCCGCGTCAGCGGTGGCGCGCGCCCCGCCAGGCCAAGCAGATGGCCACGCAACAAAGTCGGGACCACCGCGTCGTTGGAGAACACCCGGTTGAGTGCTTCGAAGGCGTAGGCCGACACGGCGCTGTCACTGAGGCGCTGGCGATTCCAGCGTTCCAGCCGGTGCGGCGACCCCGGATCGACCTCGCCGCGCAAGGGCCTGGCGAGGATGGCACGCAGCCCGGCGATATCACGCAACCCCAGATTCACGCCCTGTCCCGCCAGCGGATGCACGGCATGCGCGGCATCGCCGACCAGGATCACCCGCCCGGCCCATTGGCTGTCTGCCAGTTGCCGACGCAACGGGAAGGCCGCGCGCCGGGATACCGCCCGCAACGCCCCCAGCGGGCCATCGAATGCGCGCCCGAGTTCGTGCAGGAACGCTTGATCGTCGACCGCCAGCAGGCGCACCGCCTCGTCCTCGGGCAGGCTCCAGACGATCGAGCTGCGCGGCCGGCCGTCGTCCGTGTCCGGAAACGGCAGGAAGGCCAATGGCCCGCCCGGAAGGAAGCGTTGCCAGCAGGTCGCCTGGTGCGGCAATTCATGTTCGATGAAGGCGACCAGGCCGCGCTGGTGGTAGTCGTGCCGCGGCGCGTCGATTCCCGCCAGCGCACGCAGCCGCGAGTCGGCCCCGTCGGCGGCGACCACCAGCCGGGTGACCAGGCGGACGCCCGATGCCAACTCGACCGTTACGCTGCCTTCGTCCGAGGTTGGCCCCGTATCCAGGCCGACGACCCTGTCCGGGCAATACTGCTGCACACCGGCTGCGATCGCCGCATGCCACAGTCGATCGATCAGCAACCCGTTCTCGACGATCCAGCCCAGTTCGCGCCGTCCCAACCGGTCGGCATCGAACGCAAGCTCACCGCCGCCGGCCGCATCCCAGACCCGCATCGCCCGATAGGGCTGCGCCCGGGCGGCGACGATGGCGTCCCAGACGCCGAGTTCCGCCAGCAGCGCGGCGTTGTCGGGCGCGAACGCAAACACGCGCAGATCCGGCGCTTCCCGCTGCCACGGCGCCGGCTCCCGGCCCTCGACCAGCGCCACCTGGAATCCCTGGCGGGCGAAACTGAGCGCGGCGGCGGCGCCCACCACGCCGGCGCCGACCACCACGACATCGAGCATTCCGCGGCGGCTCATGCGCGCAGGGCCGGCGGACGGCACAGCGCCGGTACGTCGGCGCGATAACCCAGCGCACCGGCGACGATTCCGGCCTGCAGCGACGGCAGCTGATCGATCGCCAGCAAGCCAAAGCTGCGCAAGGGCCGCAACAGCGACGACGGATTGGCCGTCAGTCGCGCCAGTCCGTCGGAGAATTCCAGCGTGCGGCGGCGGTCCTCACTGCGGCGTCCGACATAGTGGGCCAGCAGCCCGGCACCCCCGCAATCCGCCGCCGGGTCCTGTCGCCGGGCTTCATCGATCAGCTCCGCCAGCGTCAGCGCGTCACGCAGCCCCAGGTTGAAACCCTGCGCGCCCAGCGGGTGGATGGTCTGGACCGCGTTGCCGACCAGCACCGCGCGCGTCGCGGTGGCGCGATCGGCCAGCACCCGGATCGCGGGATAGGCGACGCGTGGCCCGCAGGACAGGAAGCGGCCGGCGCGCCAGCCAAACGCGGCCTGCACGCGGGCAAGGAAACCGGCTTCGTCGAGCGCCGCCACCGCGTCGGCCTCGGCGCGCGCCACGCCATGGACGAGTCCGTAATGACGATCGCCGCGCGGCAGCAGTGCGGTCGGCCCGTGGTCGGTCAACCGTTCGTAGGCGGTTCCATCGGGCGCACGATCGGTCCGCAGGCGGGTGACAAACAGGGTCTGCCGATAGTCGTGGCTGTGGGTACCGATACCCAGCGCGTCGCGCACGCCACTGCGGGTACCGTCGGCGCCGACCAGCAACCGTGCACGCACTACACGTTCGCCATTCCCGTCGGCGATACGGACCGCCCGGCAGCCGGCGTCGTCACTGTCGGCCAAACCCACGAAACGCACCGGTCGATAACGGGTCAGTCGCGGCAGCTCGTCCAGCCGCGCCTCCAGCGCCTGGCCGAAGTCATGGGCGACCACGACACGCCCGAATTCGCTGCGACCGTGCTCGGAAGCGGCCAGCACGCTGCGGCCAAAATCGCCCTGCCGACTGACGTGGATCCGCTCGATCGCCCCGCCCGGCACCGACAGCTTCTGCATCACGCCCAGCGCGGTCAGTGCATTGATGGTGGCTTCGGCAAAACTGAGGTTGCGCCCGTCGAAAACGCTCGTCGGCTCACCGCTTGTCGCGGCGGACGACGCAACATCCCGCGATGCCTGCGGCGCTACCGCCTCGACCAGACCCACATCGATCCCGATGCCTTCCAGCGCGATCGCCAGACTGGAACCCACCAATCCGCCGCCGATGATCAACACATCGTGCAATGGCGCGGGCGACGGGGAGGCTTCGGGAGACTTGGGACGGGCGGCCATTGCGCTATGCTAACGGCTCCGTCGGTTCGCACCCAGTCACGATGAAAAACCCCGTCTCCTCTCCCCTTCTCGCCGCCGGCCCGCTCGTGCTGATCGGATTGATCGTGCTTGCGGCGCTGACCCGGGTGCTGCCGCACCCGCCGAACTTCTCGCCGGTGACCGCGATCGCGCTGTTCGGCGGCGCGTATTTCGCCAACCGCAGCTGGGCGCTGGTCGTGCCGTTGATCGGCCTGTTCCTTTCCGACCTGGTGCTCGCGTCGCTCAATGGCGGCCTCTACGCCAGCTGGTTCTCCAGCACCGGCATCTGGATGGTGTACGGCTGCATCGCGCTGACCACGGTCCTGGGCTTCGGCATGCGCGGCAAGGTTGGTGGCGCCTCCGTGCTGGGCTTTTCGCTGGCCGGCTCGGTGCTGTTCTTCCTGGTCACCAACTTCGGCGCGTTCCTGTTCGATCCGATGTACCCGAAAACCGCGACGGGGCTGACGGCCGCCTACGCCGCCGGGATCCCGTTCTTCCAATGGACGGTACTGGGCACGCTGGTGTATTCGGCAGTGCTGTTCGGCGGATTCGCGCTGCTGCGCTCGCAGTTGCCGGCGCTGCGCGCCCATACCGCCTGACCGCTCGGCATGGGCAACCGTCTTTCCAGGATCTACACCCGCACCGGCGATGACGGCAGCACGGGCCTGGGCGACGGCAGCCGGGTCGCCAAGGATTCCGCGCGGGTCAATGCGTACGGAACCGTGGACGAGGCCAATTCGGCGATCGGGCTGATCCTCGCCAGCGAGGTTCCCGATGACGTCCGCAACCTGCTGACCGCGATCCAGCACCAGTTGTTCGACCTCGGCGGCGAGCTCTGCATTCCCGGTCACGCCGCGATCGTCGATGCGGATATCGACCGGCTGGAGCAGCACCTGGATACCTACAACCAGGACCTGCCGCCCTTGAAGGAGTTCATTCTCCCCGGCGGTGGCGAAGCAGGCGCGCGCTGCCACATCGCCCGCACGGTGGTGCGCCGTGCCGAGCGCGAAACCGTGACCCTGTCCCGGCTGGAACCGGTGCGGCCGGAGGCGGTGCGTTACCTGAACCGCTTGTCCGACCTGCTGTTCGTGCTTTCGCGGGTGCTGGCCCGCGCCAGCGGCCACGGCGAAGTGGTGTGGCACCACGAACGCCGCAAGGCCTGAGTCCATTGCCGCCGTGAGCGCGTCCGCGCTGCGCCTGTACACCCACCCAGCCTGCCTGACCCACCAGCCCGGCACCGGCAACCCCGAACGCCCGGCCCGCCTTGAAGCCGTCATCGACGCGATTGCCGCCACCTGGCCGGAACTGGCCTGGCACCAGGCACCGCCGGCAACGCGTGCCCAGCTCCTGCGCGTCCACCACGACGACCTGCTGCGGCTGGTACTGGACACGCCGATCCCGGCCGGCGCCGGACCCCTTGCCATCGACACCGACACCCTGCTCGGCGCCGGTTCGGCCGAAGCCGCCCTGCACGCCGCCGGCGCCGGCGTTGCCGCGGTCGATGCGCTGATGGCAGGACACGCGCGCCGGGCTTTTTGCGCGGTACGGCCACCGGGCCACCACGCCAGCGTTGACCGGGCGATGGGGTTCTGCCTGTTCAACAATGTGGCCGTCGCCGCCGCCCACGCCTGCGAGGCGCATGGACTGACGCGGGTGGCGATCATCGATTTCGATGTCCATCACGGCAATGGCACCCAGGCGATCTTCAGCAGCGACGCGCGGGTGATGTACCTGTCGTCGCACCAGTCGCCGCTGTTTCCCGGCACCGGCTCCGCCAATGAGCACGGCATCGGCAATGTGATCAACCGGCCACTGCCACCCGGCACCGGCAGCCGGGACTTTCGCGCGGCATGGCACGACAGCCTGCTGGCTGCTTTGAACGGATTCCGTCCGCAGATGCTGTTCATCTCGGCCGGCTTCGACGGGCATCGACGCGACCCACTGGCCGGGCTGGAACTGGAACCCGATGACTTCCGCTGGCTCACCACCGAGCTGGCGGGGATCGCCGACAGACACGCCTCCGGCCGGATCGTGTCGACCCTGGAAGGTGGATACGACCTGGTGGCCCTGCGCGAATGCAGCGTCGCCCACATCGATGCCCTGCTGTCGGCTTGATCACCGCATCTTTGCGACATGCAGGCTCACCCGATCATCGGCACCGGGCACTGACGAGGGCCGTTCGCGCAAAACCCGACGGCGGGGCGTCCGGCCATTCACACTGCCGGGCTCCGGACCCGGCGATCGTGGCCACAGGGCTCCCCTCACACGCTGGCGCGAAAACATGAATGATGAACCGCCCCCCGACAAGGCCTCGTTGCCGCCACTGGAGCGATGCGGCAAGCTAACGGCCGTTTCACGTTCTCCGGATCGCCGCGTGCGCACCAGTTTCCGCCTGCTCCCATTATCGATGTGCATCGCGCTGGCCCTGCCGGCCCAAGCCCGCGACTCCGAGAACTGGGGGATGTGTCCGATCGAGGACGCCGTTCCCGCGTTCATCGATGCCCCGGAGCCCACCGGCACCCCGGAAAACCGCATCGACCTGCCGACCGACATCAGCGGCGACGCGCTCAGTGCCAGCGAAAGCGACCGCACTGTGTTCCAGGGCAATGTCGCGCTCCGGCGCGGCGACCAGTTCCTGGGCACCGACAAGATGACCTACAACCAGGACGGCACGTACGTCGCCGAAGGCAGCGTGCGCTACCAGGATTCCGGGATGCGCATCGTCGCCGAGCGTGCGCGTGGCGACCAGGACGCCGACACCCACACCATCGAAGACCTTCGTTACCAGCTGATCGAGCAGCGTGGCAACGGCGGCGCCGAGCGGATCGACATGGATGGCGATGTGGGCAAGCTGGTCGGCTCCACCTATTCCACCTGCCCCCCGTCACAACGGGCGTGGGAGCTTCGCGCCCGCGAGATCGACTTCGACACCGAAGAGGGTATCGGCGTGGCCCGCAACGCCGTCGTACGCATCGGCAAGGTCCCGGTGCTGTACGTGCCGTGGCTGATGTTCCCGATCGACGACCGTCGCCGCACAGGCCTGCTGTATCCGGCGGTAAAGATCTCCGGGCGCAACGGATTCGACTGGCGCCAGCCGATCTACCTGAACCTCGCGCCGAACTACGACGCCACCCTCACCCCGCGGATAATGACCGAGCGCGGCGTCCAGCTGGGCGGCGAGTTCCGCTGGCTGTATGCAGGTGGTCGGGGCGAACTGTCGGGCGAATGGATGCCGAAGGACAAACTGCCCGAGAACGAGCCGGATCGCTATCTCAATGATCTCAACGGACGTCCCATTGCCGGCGCGACGTTGCCGGACAAGGACCGCGGGCAGTTCAAGTTCAATGGTGTACACGGACTTGGTCACGGCTGGCGCGCGCAGGCCAACCTGGGCTGGATCAGCGACAGTCATTATCTGGAGGACTTCAGCAACAGCCTCTATGGCCTGTCCAACTGGCAAATTCGCAGCGAAGCAGGCTTCTACGGTCGTGGCCGATATTGGGATGCCGGCCTGATGGCCGACCACAACCAGCTGGCCGACTACACCCTCACCGAACGCAATCTGCGCTACGACCGGATGCCGCGCGCCTACCTCAACTGGAGCCAGCCGTTCGGTCGCTGGTTTGAAGCTGGCGTAACGACCGAAGCGGTGCGCTTCCGTCATGAAGTCCGCAACGAAGGCAGCCGGCTCGACCTCAAGCCCTACATCAGCATGCCGCTGGAAGGCGCCAGCTGGTTTGTCACGCCGAAACTGGCCTGGCGTTACACCGCCTACCAACTGGATGACGCCCTCGCTGCGGCGAATGGCGGGGACAGCGCGCCGACCCGCAGCCTGCCGATCAGTTCGGTGGATGCGGGCCTGTTCTTCGACCGCAAGATGAGTTTCGGTGGCGATTCCTATCTGCAGACGCTGGAACCGCGGGTGTTCTACCTCAACGTGCCATACCGCGACCAGGGCGGGCTGCCGCGTTTCGACACCAACCCCATGACCTTCAGCTGGGGCCAGCTGTTCCGCGACAACCGCTACACCGGGCCGGACCGGCAGATCGACGCCAACCAGCTGACCACCGCCGTCACCACCCGCTTCATCAACGAGGCGGACGGCCGCGAGCGCCTGTCGGCCAGTCTCGGCCAGATCCAGTACTTCGATGACAGCCGCGTCGTGGTCCCCGGCGAGACCGCCGTCGAGCGCGGCAAATCGGCGTGGGTGGCCGACGTCGGCGTGTCGCCGAGCCAACGCTGGAGCATCAACGCCGCCTACCAATGGGACCCGAAATACCGCCGCCAGGACCTGGCCAGCATCCGCACCCGCTACCTGATCGGCGACAGCGGCGTGGTCAACCTGGGCTATCGCTACCGCCGCGACCTGACCGAGCAGGCCGACTTCTCGTTCCTGTACCCGCTCAACCCGAGCTGGAGCGTCGTGGGTCGCTATTACTACTCGATCGACGACCGCAAGCTGCTGGAGTCGATCGCCGGCGTGCAGTGGGAAAGCTGCTGCATGGCGGTGCGCCTGATCGCCCGACGCTACATCCGCGAACGCAATGGCGAGCTCGACGACTCGCTGCGGCTCGAGTTCGAACTCAAGGGCCTGGGCTCGGCCGGACAGAAGACCGAGAGCATTTTGAGCCGTGCTATCCTCGGCTACGATCGTGACGATCTCTATCTTGTGCCGCCGTCCTCTCTGGATGGCGACGATTACACCAACTCCCTCGATCCGACTCCATGAAGAAACTACTCGCGTCTCTCCTTGTCGGCGCGTTTCTGATCGCGCCCGCCTACGCACAACAGCTTGCGCCGATCGACGGCATCGCGGTGGTGGTCGACGAGGATGTCATCCTGCAAAGCGAGCTCGACCGCGCGGTGGCCAACATCCGCAGTCAATATGCGGGCCGCACCGAGCAGCTGCCGCCGCCGGGAGTGCTTGAGCGCCAGGTTGCCGAACGGCTGGTGCTGCTCAAGCTGCAGGTCGCCCGCGCCAAAAGCACCGGCGTGCGCGTGAGCGATCAGGAGGTCGACCAGACCATCGGCGCGATCGCGGCCCAGAACCAGATGAATGTCGACCAGTTGACCGCCCAGCTGGCACGCGACGGCACCTCCATGCCGCAGTTCCGCGATTCCATCCGTGACGAGCTGCTGGTCCAGCGCCTGCGCCAGCGCCTGGCACAGACCCAGATCTCGGTCAGCGACGCCGAAGTGGACGCCGCGCTGGCAGCGCAGCAAGGTGCCGGCAGCCAGTACCACCTCGCCCACATCCTGGTGGCGTTGCCCGAGGGCGCCACGCCGGAACAGATCGCCACCGCGCAGTCCAAGATCGAGGGCGTCCGCGACCTGATCCAGCGCGGCGAGATGGATTTCGCCGCCGCCGCGGTGCGGTATTCCGACAGCCCCAACGCGCTGGAAGGCGGCGATCTGGGCTGGCGCTCGGCGGACGAGATCCCGTCCGCGTTTGCTGACATGGTCAAGGGCATGCGCCCGGGACAGGTCACCGAGCCGATCCGCGGCCCCAGCGGATTCCAGCTGCTGCAGGTGGTGGAAAGCCGCGACGCCGCGCAGGCCGGCCCCAGCCTGGTGACGCAGTACCAGGCCAGCCACATCCTGATCCGCGCCGACGACCCGGCCAACGTCGCCAAGGCGAAAGCCAAAGCCGACACCCTCCATGCGCGCCTGGTCGGCGGTGCCGATTTCGCGGCGCTGGCGCGTGAGAATTCCGAAGACCCCAGCTCCAAGAGCCGTGGCGGCGACCTGGGCTGGTTCACCCAGGACCAGTTCGGCCCCGATTTCGGCAGCCAGGTCGCGGCCCTGAGCGACGGCGGCATCTCCGCGCCGTTCCGCACCCAGGCCGGCTGGCACATCGTCAAGCGCACCGGCAGCCGCCAGGCGGACGTCGGCGACGAGTCGCAACGCGCCCAGATCCGCGAGACGATCGGCCGGCGCAAGCTGGAGGACGAGTGGAACCGCTTCCTGCGCGAAATGCGCGGCGAGGCCTTCGTCGACTTCCGCACCGGTGCCGCGGACGCCGAGCAGGCTGACTCCACCACCAACGGCAACTGAGTGATGCCGCTTCGGCTCGCGCTGGTTCCGGGTGAGCCGGCCGGCGTCGGCCCCGAGTTGTGTGTGCGGCTGGCCCAGTTGCCGCGTGATTACCAGCTCGTTGCATTCGGCGACCGCGCCACACTGCAGGCCGCCGCTGCCGTCCTCGGGCTCCCGCTGCGGCTGCTGGAGCCCGACCAGGCCGGCGACCAGGCCGGCGAACTGGTGCTGATCGACACGCCGAATGCCGTCCACGCCCCCTTCGGCCAGCCCGATGCGCGAAATGCGCCCGCGGTGATCGAGGCGATGCAGCGCGCCGCCGACGGATGCCTGCGGGGCGAATTCCACGGCCTGATCACCGGCCCGGTGCACAAGGCCGTGATCAACGAAGGCGGCATTCCGTACAGCGGCACCACCGAGCTGCTGGCCAGGCAGGCCGGTTGCGACGTGGTCATGATGCTGGCCAATCCGACCATGCGTGTCGCGCTGGCCACGACCCACCTGCCCTTGCGCGCGGTCGCCGATGCGATCACCGCCGGATCGCTCACACGCACATTGCAGATCCTGCATCAGGCTATGCAATCCGACTTCGGGATCGCCCGGCCTTCGATCGCCGTGCTCGGCCTCAACCCACACGCCGGGGAAGCCGGACACCTGGGACACGAGGAGATCGAGGTCATCGAGCCGGTCCTGGCCACACTGCGCGCGCAGGGCATGGACCTGGTCGGACCGCTGCCGGCCGATACCGCCTTCCTGCCCGCGAAACTGCGGACGTTCGACGCGGTGCTGGCGATGTACCACGACCAGGGCCTGCCGGTGCTCAAGTTCAGCGGCTTCGAACACGCGGTGAACCTGACCCTCGGCCTGCCCTACCCGCGCGTGGCGGTCGACCACGGCACCGCACTGGACCTGGCCGGCAAGGGTGTCGCCGATCCCTCCAGCCTGATCGCCGCCGCCGACACCTGCGCGCGGATCGCTCGCGCACGCTCCCGCATAATCGCGCCATGACTCCCGCCAAGCATCCTTCCAGTGGCCACGGCGACGGTTTCTCCGCCAAGGCAAAAAAACACCTCGGCCAGAACTTCCTGCACGAGCGCACGATCATCGACAAGATCGTGCAGGCGGTGAACCCGAAGCCCGGCGATCGCCTGGTGGAAATCGGCCCCGGCCAGGGCGCGATCACCTTCCCGCTGCTCGACCGCCACGGCGCGTTGACCGTCATCGAGTTCGACCGCGACCTGATCGCCCCGTTGACCGAAGCCGCGCGCGCGCATGGCCACCTGACGGTGATCCACCGTGACGTGCTGCAGGTCGATTTCAGCGCGCTGGCCGCCGGCGCGGACGACGGCCATCCGGCGATGCCCGGCAGCAGGATCCGGCTGGTCGGCAACCTTCCCTACAACCTGTCCTCGCCGATCCTGTTCCACGCGCTCGAGCACGCGCCGGCCATCGAGGACATGGTGTTCATGCTGCAGAAGGAAGTCGTCGACCGCATGGCGGCCGGGCCCGGCAGCAAGGTCTACGGCCGGCTCAGCGTGATGCTGCAGGCGTACTGCACGGTCACGCCGTTGTTCATCGTGCCGCCGGGGGCGTTCCGGCCGGCACCGAAGGTGGACTCGGCGGTGGTGCGGCTGGTGCCGCTGCCGGCGGATCGCATCGACGTCCGCGATCGCGGGTTGTTCGCCCGCGTGGTCCGCGATGCGTTCGGCCAGCGTCGCAAGACCCTGCGCAACGCCCTGTCGAAAATCTGCGATGCCGCCGCCATCGAAGCCGCCGGCATGTCGCCGCAGGCGCGTGCGGAACAGGTGGCCGTCGCCGACTTCGTCGCCTTGAGCAATTCGCTGGTCGATTAAAGCCGCACACCGCGGCGATGCGCGTTGCGTCCCCGCTTCCGCCAACCAGCCACTACACTGTCGGGCATGGAACGCCACACCGATCACGCTTTCATCATTGACATCGCCACCCGCTATCTCGATGAGCAATCCGAGCCCGCACAGGGCCGTTTCGTCTTTGCCTACACCATCCAGATCCGCAACAGCGGCAAGGTGCCCGCCCGCTTGCTCTCGCGCCGCTGGCTGATCACCGACGCGAACGACAAGGTGCAGGAAGTGGAAGGCGACGGCGTGGTCGGCGAGCAGCCGCGGCTGCGTCCGGGCGAAGGTTTCGAATACACCTCCGGCGCGGTGCTGGAGACCGACCTGGGCACCATGGAAGGCAGCTACACGATGGTGGCCGACGATGGCACCCGCTTCGAGGTGCCGATTCCCGCCTTCACCCTGACCGTGCCGCGCACGCTGCACTGATGGCGGGCTGGACATGAGTGTTTGGGCCATCGGCGACCTGCAGGGCTGCTACGACGTCACCCAGCGGTTGCTGGAAAAGATCGCGTTCGACCCGGCCCGCGACCGGCTGTGGTTCTGCGGCGACCTGGTCAACCGCGGCGGGCAGTCGCTGGAGACCTTGCGCCTGGTGCATTCGCTGCGCGCGAACTCGACCGTGGTGCTCGGCAACCACGACCTGTCACTGCTCGCCGTCGGCGATCGCCGCGAGGAGGAGCAGCGCAAGGTCAATCCCGATCTGCAGCGCGTGGTGTTCGCCCAGGACAGCGACACCCTGCTGACCTGGCTGCGGATGCAGGAGCTGGTGCACGTCGACCGCGAACTGGGCTGGATGATGGTGCATGCGGGCCTCGCCCCGAAGTGGACGACCCAGCTGGCCGAGAAGCACGCACGCGAGATCGAGGCCGTGCTCCGCGGGGACCAGTACCAGCGATTGCTGAAGAACATGTACGGCGATGGCCCCGTGTGGAACCCGCGACTGGTCGGGATCGATCGCCAGCGCGCGATCATCAACCTGCTGACCCGGCTGCGCTATTGCTCGCCGCGTGGACGCATCTCGTACGAGGAAAAGGGCGTGCCGGGGACTCAGCCGCCCGGGCTGTATCCCTGGTACGCAGTCCCCGGCCGGGTCGAGCGCGACCTGAAAATCGTGTGCGGCCACTGGTCCGCGCTGGATCTGTTCATCGGCCACGGCGTGCATGCGATCGACACCGGTGCGGTATGGGGTGGAAAGCTCACCGCGCTGCAACTCGACACCGATGAACTGCGGGTGGTGCAGGTGCCCGGCCGCACGGTACCGGCGAACCCGCCGAAGCCACGCCACCGCCGTCGCCGTTGAGACGTACCGGGTCGATGTGGTCGCCCGACTGGACTTCTTTCGGTCGTAGGCGTGGTGGAGGCATGCCTCCACCGGTCAGTCGCGACCCGGCCATCCTCGCCCGCGACCGAGTGACCTCGAACGGGGACGTGGCGACATCGACATCCCACGCTCCACACCGAAGGGAATCCCTCCAGCGCACGGTCTCTGCGCGTTCGCGACTCACGTCGCTCCTACAGGGGCTACAAAAGTGGCATGCGCCGGTAGTCGATGAACTCGAACGCATGCGCATGCCGTGCATCAGCCGCATGCGGATCGCGCGCCAGCACCTGCCACGCGGCCGGATCGAATGCCGGGAAGAACGCATCGGCGCCCTCGACCACGGTATCCACATGGGTCAGGTGCATGGCGGTGGCGCGCGGCAGGCACAGGGCGTAGACCTCGCCGCCGCCGATCACGCACAGCTCCGCCGCCGCTGCCTGCCCATCGCTGCCGTGGGACACCATTTCCAGGGCCTGATCCAGTGACGCGACCGGCTCCATCTGCCCGAAGGGCACCTGGCCGCTGCGGGTCAGCACCAGATTGCGCCGCCCCGGCAGCGCGCGTCCCAGCGATTGCGCGGTCTTTCGACCCATCAGGATCGGCTTGCCCAGGGTCAACGCCTTGAAACGCCTGAGGTCGTCGGGCAGCCGCCATGGCAGGTCGTTGTGGCGACCGATCGCGCGATGGCGATCCAGCGCCGCGATCAGCACCAACTCCACGCTCACACCGCCACCGGCGCCTTGATGGCCGGCAGCGGATCGTAGCCCTCGATCGCGATGTCATCGAAGCTGAACCCGAAAATGTCCGACACCGCCGGGTTGAGCTTCAACGTCGGCAACGCACGCGGCTGACGCGACAGCTGCTCGCGCGCCTGATCAACGTGGTTCGAATACAGGTGCGCATCGCCCAACGTGTGCACGAAGTCGCCGACACCCAGGCCGCACACCTGCGCCACCATGTGGGTCAGCAGCGCGTAGCTGGCGATGTTGAACGGCACCCCGAGGAAGATATCGCCGCTGCGCTGGTACAGCTGGCAGCTGAGCTTGCCGTCGGCCACGTAGAACTGGAACATCGTGTGGCAGGGCATCAAGGCCATCTTCGGCAGGTCGGTGACGTTCCATGCCGATACGATCAACCGGCGCGAATCCGGGTTGCGCTTGATCTCGCCCACCACCCATTCGATCTGGTCGATCTCGCTTCCGTCTGCGCCCGCCCAGTGCCGCCACTGCTTGCCGTACACCGGTCCCAGCTCGCCGTCCGGATCGGCCCACTCGTCCCAGATTGCAACCTTGTTGTCGCGCAGGTAGGCGATGTTGGTCTCGCCCTTCAGGAACCACAGCAGCTCGTGCACGATCGAGCGCAGGTGCAGCTTCTTGGTGGTGACCAGCGGGAACCCCTGGCCCAGGTCGAAGCGCATCTGCCAGCCGAACACGCTGCGGGTACCGGTGCCGGTGCGGTCGGATTTTTCGGTGCCCTGCTCAAGGACGTGACGCAACAGATCGAGGTACTGGCGCATGTCAGGATCCCGCGACCGGCGCGGGCTGGATAGTTGGGGAACGGCGGGAGCACCACAGCCAGAACAGGCCGAGCGCTATCAACGGCAGGCTCAGCACCTGCCCCATGGTCAGCCAGCCGAACGCGAGGTAGCCCAGCTGCACGTCCGGCACCCGCACGAACTCCACCAGGAATCGAAAGCTGCCATACAGCAGCATGAACAACCCCGACACCGCGTAGCGCGGGCGCGGTTTGCGCGAGAACCACCACAGGACGCCGAACGTCACCAATCCCTCCAGCAGCGCCTGATACAGCTGCGAGGGATGGCGGGCGAAGCGGTCCAGGGCGCCACTGGCGAACTGCGCCTGCAGCTGCTCCTGGCTCCAGCCGGCAAACTCCGGCGCACGCGGGAACAGCACGCCCCAGCCGCCTCCGGTGAATTTGCCCCACAACTCGCCGCCGATGTAGTTGCCCACCCGGCCCAGCCCCAGTCCGGCCGGCACCAGCGGCACGATGAAATCGGCGACATCGAAGAAATGCAGGCGTTGCCGGCGCGACCACCACAGGGCCGCAACCACCACCCCCAACAGGCCGCCGTGGAAGCTCATGCCGCCTTCCCAGATCCGGAACAGCATCAGCGGATCATCGAGCAGGTCCTTGAACCCGTAGAACAGGACGTACCCGATCCGGCCGCCCAGCACCACACCGAGCATGCCGTAGAACAGCAGGTCGCCAAACGCCTGCTCGGTCACCCCCGGCAATCGGCCGGCGCGGATGCGGCGTACACCCAGCCACCAGGCGATGCCGAATCCGAGCAGGTACATGATTCCGTACCAGTGGATTTGCAGCGGCCCCAGACTGAGGGCGATCGGATCGATCTGGTGCAGGATGATCATGAATCGAGGCATTCCGGTCGATGGCGATCCGGCTATTGTGCCCGCTCAGACCGCGGACGGTGGCGGGCGTCGTGTCATCCCCGGTGTCCGGCCGCGCGCGATGCGCGGCAGATACCGGGGCCGGGCACCGCCTTATTCGGCAAGCACGTGCTTCGACGCGCGGCTCTTTGCCCACAGATTGAGACCCTCGACCAGCGCCGAGAAACCCATCGAACCGTAGATGTATCCCTTCGGGATATGCAGACCGAAGCCATCCAGCACCAGGTACGCGCCGATCAGGACGATGAACGCCAAAGCGAGCATCTTCACGGTCGGATTGCGGTCGATGAAACGGCCCAGCGGGGTCGCGGCGGCCAGCATCACCACCACCGCCAGCAGGATCGCCGTCACCATGATCCAGGTGTGGTTGGCCATGCCGACCGCGGCGATCACCGAATCCAGCGAGAACACGAGATCGATCACGGCGATCTGCCCGAGTACCATGCCGAACGATGCCACCGGCCTGGCATGCACATCGCTGGACTCGTGCTCGCCGACGATGCCGTCGCGGATCTCCATCGTCCCCTTCACCAGCAGGAACGCGCCACCCAGGATCAACACCAGGTCGCGCACCGATATCCCCTGGCCGAACAGCTGGAACAGGTCGCTGGTCAACCCGGCCAGCCAGGCCAGGGTCAACAACAGACAGATGCGGGTCAGACAGGCGACCGCAATGCCGAGTTTGCGCGCCTTCTCCCGCACCGCGATAGGCAAGCGGCTGACCGCGATCGAAATGAACACCAGGTTATCGATGCCGAGCACGATCTCGATCGCGCTCAAGGTGACCAGGGTGATCCAGACTTCCGGATCCATCAGCATTTCAATCACGGGGAATTTCCAGATTGGTTGGAGAAAATGGCATGAAAAGAAGTATCGACCAGAGGCCGTCGCGACCCGATCAAGCGCTCGCAGCGACCTGTCGCATCACGTGAAGAACAGACGGGGCCCCAGGATCAGGCCCCAGGCCAGCAGCGCGTTCATCATCAGCACGAACACCGCCGCCGAGCCCATGTCCTTGGCGCGTCCGGCCAGATCGTGCAGCTCATTGCCGAAACGCTCGATGACCGCTTCGATCGCCGAATTGAGCAGCTCGGCGGCCAGCACCAGAATCAGCACGCCAACCAGCAGCACCTGTTCCACCGGTGTCTGGCCCAACCAGATGCCCATCGGCGCCAGAACCACGAACAGGCAGACTTCAAGCCGGAACGAGGATTCGTGCAGCCACGCGGCAGCCAGCCCCTGGATCGACCATTTCGCCGCCTTCAGCACCCGTCCCGGCCCACGCGGCAGGTGACCGAACTTATCGGCCATGTCGACAAACCGGCGCGCGAGACGGACAAGGACAACCAGACTGGTGGGGCATCAGGATTCGGGGCATCAACATGGAGCCGGAGGTCTCAGGGTCATACCGCCAGGCCGGGTGGATACTGCCAGCGGCCGCGACAAACGGGGGATTTTGACACAACGCCCGTCATCACGCCCCGTTTGCGCCGGCAGCAAACCGACCGGCGAGGCGCCGGCATCATCGGGCAGAACCGGGTCCGCTCAGTCTTCGAAGATCGCCACGCCGCGGCTGCCGTCGGGGTGGATCCAGCCGCGATACATGGTGCCGCTGTTGAACGGCATCGCGATATTGCCGTCGACGTCCAGCGCGATCGCGCCCCCGTCGCCGCCGGCCGCGGTCACGATCCTGTTGACCACTTCCTCGGCCGCATCGCCCAGCGAATCGCCGCGATAGGCCACGCGTGCGCAGATGTCATGGGCGACCGCGTTGCGGATGTAGAACTCGCCCCAGCCCGTGCCCGACACGCCGCATTGCCGGTCGGCCCAGGTGCCGGCGCCGATGATCGGAGCGTCCCCGACCCGGCCCCATTTCTTGTTGGTCATGCCGCCGGTACTGGTCGCCGCGGCGATATGGCCGTGCCGGTCGAGGGCGACGGCACCGACCGTGCCGAAATATTTGCCGGGTTCATCGGCCGCATCGGTCCCGGCGCTGCGCGCCGCCTGCTCCTTGCGCTTGGCGGCATCGAGCTGCTGGCGGCGTTTGTCGGTGTCGAACCAGTCGTTGGGCACCCGCTCGATTTCCGGCCGCGTATCGGCGAACGCCTCAGCGCCCTGCGCGGCCAGCATGACGTGCGGGGAATGTTCCATCACCGCGCGCGCCAACGTGATCGGGCTGCGGACGGTGGTCACCCCGGCCACCGCACCCGCGCGGCGGGTGTGGCCTTCCATGATCGACGCGTCCAGCTCGTGTCCGCCATCGGCATTGAACACCGCGCCCTTGCCGGCGTTGAAGCGCGGCGACTCCTCCAGCACCCGCACCGCCGCCTGCACCGCATCCAGCGCACTGCCGCCGGCCGCGAGTACCTGGTGACCGGCATCCAGCGCCCGGTTCAGATCCGCGCGTGCGTCCTGCTCGTCCTGCACACTCAGCGACTCGCGTGCGACATAACCCGCACCGCCGTGGATCACCAGCGCGGTCTTCGGCATCGGATCGGCCTCCTGGGCGTGGACGTGGACGGGCGCAGCAAAAGTGAACATCAGGACAGGCAGCAAGGCAGAAAAGCGCATGGAAGGCTCCGCGGTTGGCGACCATTGAGGATAGCGCCGCTGCCGACGTCGCGCCCCGCAGGCTTGGCATCAGCCGCGGTCGAATCGACGACTTGCGACGGACGCCCTTCCTGCACTCGGCTCGCAGCAGCGCCAGGCCAGGCGGATAAAAGGGACGGCGCGTACCTACTGCTGCCGCAACGCCTCGATTGGATCCAGCAACGAGGCCTTGCGCGCCGGGTAATAGCCGAAAAACAGGCCGGTCGCGATCGAGAACCCGGCCGCCAGCCCGATCACCTGGGCGTTCAACGCCACCGGCAGTGCACCGAACTTGCCCACCAGCAAGGCTCCGGCGATCCCGATCGCGATGCCCAGCGCGCCGCCGATCAGCGAGATCAGCATCGCCTCGGCCAGGAACTGCGCCCGGATGTCCGACGGCCCCGCGCCGACCGCCATCCGCAGTCCGATTTCGCGGATCCGCTCGGTCACCGACACCAGCATGATGTTCATGATCCCGATGCCGCCGACGATCAGCGAAATGGTCGCCACCGCCGCCAGCAGCAACGACATCAACCGCGTCGTCTGGCTGCGCGCGGCCACGATCTCGGCGATGTTGCGGACCCGGAAATCGTCGTCCGCCCCCGGCTGCAGCTTGTGGCGCTGGCGCAGCAGCGACTCGATCTGCTCCTGCGCCCAGGCCAGGTCGTCGGCCCGGCCGACACCGACCGCGATCTGCTGCACCGCGCCGGGTGGCAGGCCCATCGCGCCCATCAAACGCCTCCGCCCGGTTTCCAGCGGCACCAGGATCACATCGTCCTGATCCTGACCGAAACCGCCCTGGCCCTTCGCCGCCAGCACGCCGACGACGGTGAACGGCACCCGCCCGATCCGCACGTTCTGGCCGAGCGGATCCTCGTCGCCGAACAGCGAGCGCCGCACGGTTTCGCCCAGGATCACCGGCTTGCTGCCACCGCCGTAATCGCGCACGTCGAACTCCGCCCCCGACGCCATGCTCCAGCCTTCCAGCGCGAAGTAATCCGGCTGCACGCCGTACCAGCTGGTCGCCCAGTTGTTCTCGGCAAACACCACCTGGGCGTTGCCACGCAGGGTGGCGGCGACGTACTGGACTTCCGGCACCTCCTCCCGGATCGCCTCCGCATCGCCTTCATTCAGGGTGTAGAAGCTGCTCGCGCTCATGCGCACCCCGCCGGCACCGCGGCCGGCATTGGAACTGATGTCCAGGCGGTTGGAGCCCAGCCCGGAGACCAGCTTGTCGATCTGCTCCTTCGTGCCCTGGCCGACCGACACCATCACGATCACCGCCGCGATGCCGATGATCACGCCCAGCGAGGTCAAGGCGCTGCGCAGCCAGTTGCCGCGCAGGGCGAAGATCGCGGTGCGGACCACTTCCCGGAAATTCATGGCGCGGCCTCCTGCTCACGAAGCTCGCCGTCGTGCATGACGAACGTGCGGTCGGCGTGCGCCGCCACTTCCGGATCGTGGGTGATCAGCACGACGGTGTGGTCGTCATCGCGCAACTGCTTGAACAAACCGAGGATCTCCTCACCGGTTTTGCTGTCCAGCGCGCCGGTGGGCTCGTCGGCCAGCAGGATCGGCGGGCGGTTGATCAGTGCCCGGGCAATCGCAACGCGCTGTTGCTGGCCGCCCGACAACTCGCTGGGCCGGTGGCTTTCGCGACTGCCTAGACCGACCGCCGCCAGCGCATCGTGCGCCCGCTGGGCACGCTCATGCGCCGGCACGTTGGCGTACCCCATCGGCATGGCGACGTTCTCCAGCGCACTCATCCGCGGCAGCAGGTTGAAGCCCTGGAACACGAAGCCGATCTTGTCGCGACGCAGGATCGCGCGCTCCTCGGCATCCAGGCTGGCGATATCCACGCCATCGCACAGGTAGCGTCCCTGGCTGGGACTGTCCAGGCATCCGATCAGGTTCATCAGCGTCGACTTGCCCGATCCCGACGGCCCCATGATCGCCACGAACTCCCCGCGCTGGATCCGCAGGTTGACTCCGCGCAAGGCCACCACCTCGGCCTCGGTGCCGGGCGAATAGACCTTGCCCAGGTCGTGGGTCTGGATCACCGCCACCTCGGCGTTCATTCGGCCGGTCGCCCGCTGCCGATGACCACCTGGTCGCCGGCGACCACCTCTCCGGACACCTCCGTCCAGCTGCCATCGCTGACGCCGACCCGCACCGACACCGGCGTCGGCTTGCCATCGACCAGCTTGTACAGCGGCGCACGGCGGGCGGCCAGCAGCGACGTCAACTCACTGTTCCAACGCGCCCGCTGGCTCTCCGACAAGGTGTCCCGGAAGCCCGCAAACTGCTGATTGAAGCGCTCCTGCATGCGCTGCCGCATCGCACCGCTGTTGCCGGCAGATCGATTGGCATTGCCGCCACGGGGCGGGCCACCGAACATCGACGGCCCGGCAGGGGCGGCCACCGGGGCGGCGGTGCGCGCTGCGGCACGCTCACGCATGGCCTGCAGCGCCGTATCGAAAGCCGCCTGCTGGGCGGCATCCAGCTGCAGCCCGGCGGCAATGCGGGGAAGCTCGTCGACCGGGCTTCCGCCGCGCTGGGCCGGCGCCGAGGCGGCGGCCGGATCGGCTTCCGCCGGCTTGTAGCGCAGCGCCGCGTTGGGCACGCGCAACACGTCGTCGCGACGGCTGACCTCGATCTCCGCGTTGGCGGTCATGCCCGGCAACAAGACCTGGTCGACGTTGTCCACCGCCACCACCACCGGGTAGGTGATCACGTTGTTGGTGTTGGTCGCCGACAGGCGGACCTGCTGCACGACGCCGCGGAACTGGCGATCGGGAAACGCGTCCACGCCGAACGAGACCGGTTGCCCGGTCTTGACCTGGCCGATGTCGGCCTCGTCGATCGCCAGCACGATCTCCATCTTCGACAGGTCCTCGGCGATCTGGAACAGCACCGGCGCCTGCAGGCTCGCCGCCACGGTCTGGCCCGGCTCGACAGTACGGGTCAGCACCACGCCGTTGACCGGCGAGCGGATCACGGTGCGCTCCAGGTTGAGCTGCGAGGTCCGGGTGGACGCCGTCTGCTGGGTGATCTGCGCCTGTGCCGAATCGACCTGCGCGCGCGCCTGGTCACGTGCGGCGCGGGCGACATCGACATCGCTGGCGGACACCAGCCGGGTGGCTCCCAGCGCGGCCTTGCGCCGGTAGTCCGCCTCGGCATTGCGCAGGCTCGCCTGCGCGGTGGCCAGCCCGGCCCTGGCGGCATGGATCGCCGCATTGCCCTGGGCGATCTGGGCGTTGAACGTGCTCGGATCGATGCGCGCGATCACCTGGCCCTTGGTGACGGTGTCGTTGAAGTCGGCCAGCACCTCGGTCACCAGCCCGGAAATCTGGCTGCCGACATCCACCGTGGAGATCGCACCGAGCGAGCCGGTGGCGGAAATGCTGACCCGGATGTCGCCCCTCTCGACCGTGGCGGTGCGGTAGCTGCCCGCCGACGACGCGGCGCTGCGCTGCTGCCAGAGATAGCCGCCGATGGCGACCAGCGCGACAACGACCACACCTGCCACTACGGGACGTTGCCATCTGGGGGCACGGCGAAAGGAGGAGACGGACTTGGCGGCTGCATTCATCGGAAGGGGCGATCGGTTCGGAGACTGGCATTGTCAACGCTCGGGGTCGCCTTTGGTTGACGCCCGGAACCGGCCGCCAGGCCACCGGAATGGTCTACACGGCTCGCCGGTCACGGCAGTCACCCCAGTCACTTGCAAACGGCGTCGCGCGATCAGCCGAGGAACCGGATTGTCGCCGTGGTGCCCTCGCCGGGCAGGCTCTGCAGGCTGACCGGCCAGCCCATCCGGTCGCCCAGCCGACGCGTGATCGAAAGCCCCATGCCCCGGCCTTCCTCGCGCGTGATGTCGGCTCGGTAGAACGGGTCGAACGCCTTGGCCAGCGCGTTCGCATTCATGCCGATGCCGCTGTCGCGCACCTCGATCGCGTCCGGCGACAAGCGCACCTCGATGCTGCCGTGGTCGGTGAAATGGACCGCGTTGCTGAGCAGGTTTCCCACCATCACCGCCAGCACGTGCGGCGGGCCGAACAGGCGTGGTGCGCCGTTGTCGATCAGTTCGATCGCGACCGGTTTGTCGGCCAGCATCGGCCGGATCCTCGCGATCTGGTCCTGGATGATGTCGCGGACCTCGAACTCGCTGCTTTGCGGGGCGATGTCCATTTCACGCGCGAGGATCAGGAAGGCGTCGATCACCTCCTCCATGTCGCGCCCGGCACGTTGCACCCGCGCCAGCGAACGCAACATCGCGGACGAGGTGGCCGGATCGGCGAGCATCATGTCGGTCGCCACCCGGATCACCGTCAGCGGCGTCCGCAATTCGTGGCTGGCATCACGGGTGAAGTCGCGCTCGCGCTGGACAAAGTCCGCCACCCGGTCCGCCAGCCCCACCAATGCCCGCGCCAGTCGATGCACCTCGCTGCCGGCTTCCGCGGGCAGGTTGTGCGGCTTGATCACGCTGGCATCGGGATCACGCGGGTCCCATTGCGTGACCACGTTGGCCAGCCAGCTGACCGGTGCCACCAGCCGCTTGGACGTGCGGTAGGTCCACCAGGACACCAGATAGGTCGCCAGCAGCGACAGCAGCAATGACACCAGTCCGGTCAGGCCGATCGCCCGGTCGATGTGCCCCGATTCGAAGACCAGGTAGAACGTCGCCTGCGGGCGGCGATCCACCAGCACATCCGCGCGCATGGTCGTGCCCGGCAGTGCGACACGGTGCCGGCCCGGCGCCAGCTCACGCAGGTAGCGCGGCGCGGTGCGGTCTCCTGCCGCGGCGGGATACAGATAGCCGGTCATCGTCGAGGTCCGCGGCAGCGGATAGGCCGGACTGGCGGCGCGGCCGGTCCAGAACGCATCGGCCTCACGCTGCAGGCGTTCATCAAGCACGCTGTGGCGCACCGCCAGACCGGTCAGCATCACCCCGGCGGTGATGGCGACACTGGCCAACAGCGCCTGCAGGATGAAAGCGAGCTTGATCCGCCGCGGCAGGCCTTCGGTCATGGGAAGAAAATCCGCGCCGTCATGTCATTCGTGCGGCTGCGAGATATCCGCCACCCGGTAACCGGCCGACTGCACCGTATGCAGCAGCTGCTTGTCGAACGGCTTGTCGATGGTCTTGCGCAGGTTGTAGAGATGGCTGCGCAAGGTGTCCGAATCCGGCAGGCCATTGCCCCAGATCTCGCGCTCGATTTCCTGCCGGCTGACCACGCGCGGGGACTCGCGCATCAGGATCGTCAGCAGGCGCAGGCCGATCGGCGACAACTGCAACTCGGTGCCGGCACGCGTCACCCGCAGGCTGGCGGGGTCGAGCACCAGGTCGGCCACCTTCAGCACCTCGCCACCCACCTGGCGGCGGTCGCGACGGATCAGTGCGCGCAGGCGGGCTTCCAGTTCCTGGATGGCGAACGGCTTGGTCAGGTAATCGTCCGCGCCGACGGACAGGCCGGCGAGCTTCTCATCGAGCGTGTCGCGCGAGGTCAACATCAACACCGGCGTCGACTTGCGGGCCTCCTCGCGCAAACGCTTGCAGACCTCGATGCCGTCCAGGCGCGGCAGCATGAGGTCCAGCACGATCACGTCGTAACTGTTCTCGGCGGCGAGCCGGTAGCCGTCCAGGCCGTCGGCGGCAAAGTCCACCTCGAAGCCTTTGCCTTCCAGATACTCGCCGACCATTTCGGAAATATTGCGGTTGTCCTCGATGATGAGGACCAGACCTCCGTCGCGGGTGCCCTGCATGATTATTCCCTCCCTTCAGTTTTGTGAAGGCTGACGGCCGGCGGGTCGACGCGACGTGAAGATCGGCTGCACCGGGTGCTCCGACATCGATGGAAAATCAGGGCCGCGCCGGACCACTACCGTTCCTGCGCCTTGACCCGGTTCCAACAGGCTTCCTGGGCCTCCAGCGACAGCGTTTCCAGCGGCTGCCCCTCGTGCTTTGCCAGTGCTTCCATCGCGCGGAAGCGCCGCTCGAACTTGCGGTTGGCCCGGCGCATCGCGCTGCCGACATCGACCTTCGCGTGACGCGCCAGGTTGGCGGCGACAAACAGCAGATCGCCGATCTCATCCTCCAGCCGATCCTGTGCGGCCGCCGTATCGGGCCCGCGCTCGAGGGCGGCGAACTCGGCCTCCACCTCGCCGATCTCCTCGTGCAGCTTGGCGATCACCGGAGCATGACCGGGCCAGTCGAAGCCGACCCGCGCCGCGCGGCTCTGCAGCTTCACCGCGCGCTGCCACTCGGGCAGGCCGCGGGCGATGCCGGCCAGCGCCGAGGTATCGCGCTCGCCCGCGGCCTCGCGCTCGTCACGCTTGAACGCTTCCCAGGACGCCGCCTGTGCGGTGAGCTCCATGGTCGGCGCGTCTCCGAACACGTGCGGATGCCGTCGTTCCATCTTGTCGCTGATGGCCGCCACCACATCGGCGAACCCGAATGCTCCCTGCTCCTGCGCCAGCCGGGCATGGAACACCACCTGGAACAGCAGGTCGCCCAACTCCTCCCTGATGGCGTCCAGGTCCTCGCGACCGATCGCGTCCGCGACCTCGTAGGCCTCCTCGATCGTGTACGGCGCAATCGTCGCGAACGTCTGCTGCAGGTCCCACGGGCAACCGTGTTGTGGATCACGCAGGCGCGCCATGATCTCCAGCAGACGCTGGATGTCGCCGTCATCGGCTCCGTCGTCCGGAAATCCAGCCGACCCGCTCACAGACCCGCCCAGGTTTTCCAGGGCAACGACAGGTCGCCCAGGGCGATGAATTCGCCGTTGAGCAGGGTGTCGCGGCGGTTGTAGCGGAGCGGCCTCCCCTGCAGGTCGAGCACGCCGCCGCCCGCTCCTTCCAGTACCGCCTGGGCGGCGGCGGTATCCCATTCGCTGGTCGGCCCGAAGCGGGGATAGACGTCGATCCCGCCGTCGGCGAGGGCGCAGAACTTCAGCGAGGAACCCAACCCGACCGGCTCCACCTCACCCATCCGCTCGATGAACCCGATGGTGCGCTGGTCGCGGTGCGAACGGCTGGCGGCCACCCGCAATGGCGGGTGTGCGGGCGCCCGCGCATGCACGGCGCGCTCCTCACCTCCACCGACTCGCCGGAAGGCGCCCAACTCCGCGCCGCCATGCCACAGCGTGTCGGTGACTGGCGCCTGCACCACGCCGTAGGTCGCGACCCCGTCTTCGACCAGCGCGATGTTGACGGTGAATTCGCCATTGCGCTTGACAAACTCGCGGGTGCCATCGAGCGGATCGACCAGCCACATCCGCCGCCACTGCCGGCGTTCGGCAGCGGCGATCCCGACCGACTCCTCCGACAGCACCGGGATATCCGGCGTCAACCGCTTCAGCCCGTCGACGATGCAGTGGTGGGCGGCCAGGTCCGCCGCGGTGACCGGCGAGCGATCGTCCTTGTGATCGACCGCGAACTCACCGTCGTAGACCTTCAGTATCTCGGCGGCGGCGGCGCGCGCGATCGCGATCACGCCTTCGCGCAGTGCTTCGTCGATTTTCATGGCATGGGGATCCTTGACGCATTGGTGCTGGTGCCTCCGTCATCGGCAACGGCCGGCACGCCGTCAGCCGTGCATCCGCAACCACTCACGCACGATGAACAACGCGGCGATGCTGCGGCCCTCGGAAAAGTCCTCGCGCAGGATCAGCTCGTGCAACGCGTCGATCTTCCAGGGCACCAGTTCGAGGGGCTCGGGCTCGTCGCCGGGCAGGCGCTCGGGGTACAGGTCGCGCGCCAGCACCAGGTGGGTGGCGTGGCTCATGTAGGTCGGCGCGAGGGTCAACTGGCGCAGCTCGACAAGGGAGTGCGCGCCATAACCGGCCTCCTCCTTCAGCTCCCGGTTCGCGGCCTGCAACGGCGCTTCCCCGGCATCGATGCGCCCCTTGACCAGGCCCAGCTCGTAGCGGTGGACGCCGGCCGCGTACTCGCGCACCAGCAGCACGGTATCCGCATCCAGCATCGGCACCACCACGACGGCGCCATGGCCGCGGCCGTGCATGCGCTGGAAGCGCCGTCGCTCGCCGTTGCTGAACTCCAGGTCGAGATCCTCGACCCGGTACGGGCCGGAATCGTCCTCCACGATGCGGTGGATGATCGGCAGCCTGCGGCTCATGGCCGCGCTCCCGGCCGGCACACAGGCGCCGGGGATGTGGCTGCGGCAGGAATCGGCAATGGCGGAAGGGCGATAATGGCGGGATGCAGAAGAAGACTCACGATACGTCGATGCTAGCAGAGCCCGGTGACCGCGCATCGGGTTCCAGCGCAGGCTCGGCCGCACAGTGGCGCGCGCGCGATCTGGCCGTGCTGTGGCACCCGTGCACGCAGATGCGTGAACATCCTGACACCCTCCCGTTGCTGCCGATCGAGCGCGGCGAAGGCCCTTGGCTGATCGGTCGCGACGGCCGCCGCTATCTCGACGCGGTCAGCAGCTGGTGGACCAACCTGTTCGGCCACGCCGAGCCCCGGCTGGCCGCGGCGATATACCGGCAGGCCAACACCCTGGAGCACGTGATCCTGGCGGGCTGCTCGCATGCACCCGCGGTCGAGCTGGCCGAGCGGCTGCTGGCGCTGGCCCCGCGCGAGCCCGGCCGCCCGCCATTGAGCAAGGTGTTCTATGCCGACAACGGTTCGGCCGGGGTCGAGGTCGCGCTGAAGATGGCCTTCCACTGGTTCCGCAACCGTGGCGAGTCGCGTCGGACCAAATTTGTCGCGCTGGAAGGCGGCTACCACGGCGAGACCCTGGGCGCGCTCGCGGTCGGCGACATTCCGCTGTATCGCCGGGTGTACGCGCCCCTGCTGGCCGAAGCGCTGTTCGCACCCTCGCCCGACGCCTATCTGGCCCAGCCCGGCCAGAGCGCCGCCGGCCACGCCGAGGATGCCGCCGATGCGCTGGCCCGCCTGCTGGACCACCACCCCGGCGAGATCTGCGCGCTGATCCTGGAGCCGCGGGTGCAATGCGCCGGCGGCATGCGCGTGCACGATCCGGTCTACCTCAAGCGCGCGCGCGAGTTGTGCGATGTGCACGGCATCTTCCTGATCGCCGATGAGATCGCGGTCGGCTTCGGCCGCACCGGCACGATGTTCGCCTGCGAACAGGCCGGCATCGCGCCCGACCTGATGTGCCTGTCGAAAGGCCTGACCGGCGGCACGATGCCGTTGGCCGCGGTACTGGCGACCCAGGAGCTGTATGACGGCTTCCTCGACGATTCGCGCGAGCGCGCCTTCCTGCATTCGCACAGCTACACCGGCAATCCGCTGGGATGCGCGGCCGCACTGGCGACGCTGGACATCTTCGAGTCCGACGACGTGATTGCCGGCAACCGCATCACCGCGGCGAGGATGGCCGAACTCGCCCTGCCGCTGGCCAGCCACCGCCACGTCGCCGACGTGCGCCAGGCCGGGATGATCGTGGCGTTCGAGCTGACCCGCAACGGCGACAGATCCACGCCGTTCGATGCCGCCGCCCGCATCGGCCTGCGCGCCTACCGTGCCGCGCTGGACCGGGGCGTGCTGCTGCGTCCGCTGGGCGACGTCCTGTACTGGATGCCGCCCTACACGGTCGATGAAGACGCCCTGCAGCTGCTGGCGACCACCACCCGCGAAGCGATCGACCTGGCAATCGCGGAGGCCGCATGCGCCTGACCCGCGTGCATGTCGATCTGCCGCTGTCAGCCGGAACTGAACTGGCGCTGCCGGAGGGGCCGGCGGCGCATCTGTCGCGCGTGCTGCGGTTGGGCATCGGCAACGGCTGCGTGCTGTTCAACGGCAACGGCTTCGATTACCCGGCGCGGGTGGTCGCGGCGGGCAAGCGCGAACTGCGGGTCGTGGTCGACGAACCCGTCGCGGTCCGGCGCGAGTCGCCGCTCCCGATCGTGCTGCTGCAAGGCATCGCGCGCGGCGAGAAGATGGACCTGATCCTGCAGAAAGCGACCGAGCTCGGCGTCACCGCGCTGCACCCGCTGGTCTCGCAACGCAGCGAGGTCAAGCTGGATGAGAAGCGCGCCGGCAAGCGTCTGGAGCACTGGCGCAATGTCGTCATCGCCGCGTGCGAGCAAAGCGGGCGCGCGGTGGTGCCGGCGGTTGCCGCGCCCGTGCCGCTGGCCGCGGCGCTGGACGGATTGCCGGCCGGCGGACTGCGATTGATCCTGGACCCGGAAGGGGAGCTGACGTTCGCGGGCTTGCCGGTTACCGCCGACACGCGCGTGGTGCTCGCCGTCGGCCCCGAAGGCGGCTGGTCGCCAGGCGACCGTCAACAATTGCAGGATGCCGGCTTCCGCGGACTACGGCTGGGCCCACGCATCCTGCGCACCGAAACCGCCGGTCTGGCCGCCATCGCGGCCGTGCAGGCGCAGTTCGGCGATCTGGGCTGAAACTCCGCGACGGAATTCCGGGACTCCGGATCCGCGATCCGGCATTCAGGCCGCCTGGGCGAGCGTTTCCACGACCAGCGCTTCGATCGCGGCGAGGTCCGGCACGAAGGCATCGTCCTCGTTCAACCTCACCAGCGCCTGCACCATCGCCGGCAGTTCGCCCGCTCCGGTCTCGACCGCAAGCGTGGAACGCGACACCGTCACCAGCCGCGGGAAACCCTGGCTGAGGATCGCGAAATACGGCGCCTTGGCGTTGCCACCCAGGGCTTTCAGCACCAAAACCTTGCTGCTCAGGCCGCCTCGCTCATCGGCCACGCCGGCCAGCTGCGAAAACCCGATCAACGGCACCTGCCAGCCACGCCAGCGGGTCAGCCCGAGCAGCCACGCCGGCGCGCCTTCGACCGGTTCCGGCGGCGCAAAGGACATCACCTCGGCAATGGTCGCGTTGGGCAACAGCAGACGGCCGCCGGCGACCTGGATCAGCACGCCGCGGATGTCCTGCGGTGGTGCCTGCTCCGCGGCGGGCGTCACTGCCTGGGCCGTCGCAGGCGTCGCGGTGTTTCGGGAATGTTTCGACATGTTCGTTCCTCAGGCCGGCCAGCGTTCGGCAAGGCGTTGTGCGAGCTCGGCCGCGCTGCCGGTATCTCCGCCGCGTGCCGCCAGCGCGTTGGGTGCCGCAGCGTCATAACAGCCGTCCGCTGCCTGGCCCGCGATCAACGCGCCGGCCCAGCCGTGGCGCAGCACGGCATCGACCTGGGCCGGGTCGCTGCCACTGAGCAGCAGGACGGCGCTGTCGCTGGAAGGCAGGGCGGTCAGCAACTCGCCACCCTGATTGAAACGGATGCCGGTATCGCCGATGTCCACGCCAACCGCCGCCGGCAGGATGTAGATGACGCCGGCATGCGCGTACTGCCCCGGCTCGGCCAGTCGCACCGGCACGGTGGTGGCGCGCTGCATCTGCGCGACCAGCTTGTCGTAACGGCCGCCATCCAGCCGCTGCTGGACCAGCACCGGGCGGGGAAAACCATCGGGAATCGCTCCGAGCAGCTGGCGGACCGCATCCGGACCGCCCAGCCCCGCCAGCACCAGTACCGCGCCACTGGTCTGCACAGGTGCCGTGGCAGGCAGATCGTCGACCAGCGACAGGCCGGAAATCCGGACTTCAAGATCGCTGATGTCGCGCTGGAAACGACTCCTGGCATCATCGTTGTCCAGCGTAGTCACCGGTGCGCTGCCGTCGTCCAGCGTGAGTGTGCCGAAACCACCCGCAGGCCCGGTTTCCGGGACGCCCGTCGGAGTGCTGCCCGACATGTCCGGCGCGATCCCGGCTGGCCTTTCCGCCTCTTGCGAATCGACAGGTTCGGCCGCGACCGCCGCAGGTTCGACCATATCCACGAGGCCCAGGCCGGACTCGCCATCCAGAGTGGCACCCGCGACGGTGTCCGCGATATCGAAACCGGCATCGCTCGCCCACGCGGCCGACACGTCCCCATCCGCTTCCGCCACCACCGGGTCAAACGGGTGCGCGGCGGGGGAAAACGGCTCGGCCATCCCGGTCGATGCCGGTTCCAGCCAGGGCTCGGCCTCTACTGGGGGAGCGACCTCGAACGCGGCCTCGGGCGTCCAGCCAGGAACGGGGCCTGGCGCCTCAGGCTGGGCCTCGAAGTCGGGGCGCGGTTGGAACCCGGCCGCCGGCGGCTCCACCACTTCCGCTGCGGGCGTCGCAGTGCCCTCGACGACCGCGTCGGACATCCCACCGTCATCGATATCCAGGGCGCGGGCATCCACGGAGGAGTCCGGCTCCGGCACCTCTTCGGGCTCGGTTCCCGGCGGCAATACATCGCCGTGTTGCTGCAGCTTGGCCACCAGGTGACGTTGCCAGCGCGCCACGTCCCAGCCCTCGCGCGCCGCGGCCAGGCTGGCTTCCTCGTAGATCACCTCGACGCCGGCGTCGGACAGCAGCACGTCGTCGAAGCGGTCCAGGACGTCCTCGGTCTGCGGGTCCAGCGCTACCAGCACCACCTTCGGAGCCGCCTCGACCAGCTGCGGCAACGTCAGCTCGGTCGGGTCGGCCAGCAACACGCACTGCGCGCCGGCCTGCTCGAGCACGCCGCGCAGGCGGTCGCACGCCACGCCCGGACGCGCCAGCAACGCGACTTTCAGCGCATCAGCCGTCATGGCGGCGTTCGATCCGGAGCAACTCGTAGACGTTGCGCATCAGTTCCGGCTCCTGGTAGGGCTTGCCGAGATAGCGGTCGACACCGATGTCCATCGCGCGCTGGCGATGCTTGTCGCCGGTGCGCGAGGTGATCATCACGATCGGCACGTCCTTCAGGCGCGGGTCGGCCTTCATGTGGGTCGCCAGCTCGTAGCCGTCCATCCGCGGCATCTCGATATCCAGCAGCATCAGGTCCGGAACGACATCGACCATGCGCTCCAGCGCATCGATGCCGTCCTTCGCGGTGGCGACCTCGAAGTTGTGGCGTTCCAGCACCCGGCCGGTGACCTTGCGCATCGTCACCGAGTCGTCGACCACCATCACCAACGGCACCGGCCGCGACTCGACCACCTCCACCGGCGCGGCGATATAGCCGGTCGGCAGGGCCGCCTGGCGGCGTACCAGCGGGGCGATATCCAGGATCACCACCACGCGGCCGTCGCCCATGATGGTCGCACCGAAGATGCCCGGCATCGAAGCCACCTGCGGGCCGACCGGCTTGACCACGATCTCGCGGTTGCCGATGACCTGGTCGACCAGGACGGCCGCATGCAGGTCGCCCGAACGGATCAGCAACACCGGCATCTGCAGCTGGCCTTCGGCCTTCGCCATGCCCTGCCCGACCAGTTGGCCGAGGTCGTGGACGATGTAATCGTCGCCGCCGTACGGGTAGACCGCATCGCGCGGATGCCCGTGCTGGTCGACCAGTTCGCCGCGGGCGATACGACCGACGCCACGGACCGATGCGATCGGCACCGCGAAGCTGGTCTCGCCGATCTTGACGAACACCGCCTGGGTGACCGCCAACGTCTGCGGCAGGCGCAGGATGAAGGTCGTGCCCTTGCCCGGCTGCGACACGATGTCCAGGGTGCCGCCGAGCTGACGGACCTCGCTGGCGACCACGTCCATGCCGACGCCGCGGCCGGCCAGACGACTGACCGAATCGGCGGTGGAGAAGCCGGGTTCCAGGATCAATGCATCGAGCGCGAAATCGCTCAGCACCGCATCGCTGGTGACCAGTCCACGCTCCTCGCCACGACGACGGATCGCCGCGCGGTTGAGCCCGCGACCGTCGTCACCGACCTCCAGCACCACTTCGGAGCCTTCGCGGCGGATCGCAATGCGGACCGTGCCCTCTTCCGGCTTGCCGGCCTGCGCGCGCTCGGCCGGGGTTTCCAGCCCGTGCGCGATCGCGTTGCGCAGCATGTGCTCCAGCGGCGCGGTCATGCGCTCCAGCACGTTGCGGTCCAGCTCGCCCTGCGAGCCGTCGAGTTTGAGCGCAACCTGCTTGCCCAGTTCGCCCGATGCCTGGCGGATGACCCGGCGCAGGCGCGGCAGCAGACCATCGAACGGCACCATGCGCGTGCGCATGAGGCCCTCCTGCAGGTCCGAGCTGACGCGCGACTGTTGCAGCAGCAGGGTTTCGTACTGGCGGGTCAGGTCGTCCAGGGTTTCCTGCAGGCTGTTCTGGTCGGCCGCCGATTCCGACAGCGCACGGGACAGCTGCTGCAGGTTGGAGAAGCGGTCGAGTTCGAGCGGATCGAACGCCTGCTCGACGTCCTCTCCCTCGCGCTGGTAGCGGGCGACGATCTGCGCCTCGGTCTCCATCTCAAGACGGCGCAACTGGTCACGCATGCGGGTATTGGTGGCGGCCATTTCGCCGATCGCACCACGGAACGCACCCAGCTGCTGCTCCAGTCGCGCGCGATAGATCGCCACTTCGCCTGCGTAGTTGACCAGTCGATCCAGCAGGTCGGCGCGGATGCGCACCTGCTCCTGGGGCGCGCGGACACCGATGTCGTCCTCGTCGTCGAGCTGATCGCTGATCGGTGCCGACAGGGGAGCGAGGTCCACGGCCGCGGTACCCACAGGCGTGGAGGTCGGAACAGGCGACGCCCCGGCGGCGGCCGGAATCGAGCCAGACTCCGCGGCGGCCGTCGGCGTCGCCGTCGACTCGCCACGTGCACGGGCGTCGAACTCGGCGATCAGTGCTTCGGGCATCGCGATCGCACGACGCTCGCCGACCCGGGTGGCCATCGCGTGCAGGCGATCGAAACCGCGCTCCAGCAACGGCACGCCATCGCGGCCCAGTTCGCAGCGCTGATCGACGACGGCTTCCAGCAACGACTCCATCGCGTGACCGAGCTCGCCGATCGCCAGGATGCCGGCCATCCGGGCGCCGCCCTTGAGGGTGTGCAGATCGCGCTGCAATCCGATCAATGGCTCGCGCTCATCCGGGGTTTCGCGCAGCTGGGCGAGCAGGCCGTCGGAGTGATCCAGCAGGTCGCCGGCCTCCTCGACGAAAATATCGACCAGTTCGGGATCCAGGTCGGTCAGATCGAGGGCCTCATCGGGATCCTCGACCGCCGCGATGTTGACCAGCAGCGCGGAAACGACGGGATCGATGGCGCTGGCCGCCGGCTCGGCTTCGATGGCATCCGGTTCGACAACCGATTCGACTGCGTCGGAAACCTCGTCATGCTCGGACAGCCCGGCATCAGGCGGGACATCGGAACTCGCCTGATCCTGCAACGGCCCGGCAACTTCCAGCCCCAGCTCGGCCTCTGGCAGCGACGAACCAGAAACTTCGACCGCCGCCGTGGCCCGCGCGCGACGATCCGCCTCGGCGTACTCGGCTTCCAGAGCGGCGTACTCCGCCTCTTCCTCGGCTGCTGCGCGCTGCTCGGCCTCGATCCGCTCGACCTCGATGCGCTCGGCTTCGATGCGTTCGGCTTCGATGCGCTCAGCTTCGATCCGCTCAGCTTCGATTCGTTCGGCTTCGACACGTTCGGCCTCGACCCGCTCGGCCTCGATCCGCTCGGCTTCGACACGCTCGGCCTCGATCCGCTCGGCTTCGATCCGCTCGGCTT
>NZ_AVPS01000012.1 GCF_000768345.1 Lysobacter concretionis Ko07 = DSM 16239
CCGCGCAGCTCGGGGCCACCGGGGCCGGAGCGACTGCAGCAACCGGGGCAGGGCCCAGCGGCACGACCACGCCGACTGAAGCCAGCACGTCGCCGAACCAATCGGCGCCGTCATCACGCGGGACGTCGTCCGTCAGGAACGCACCAATGCTGTCGTTGTCGGCGTCGATGCGGTAAGCCAGTTCGGTGCGGATCTTGACCCGGCCGACATCACCCTGGGCGCCGAAACCGAGCTTGCCGGCCACGTGACCGTCCTTGCGCTCGAACGGTGCATTGGGACTGGTGCTTCCCACGTCTTGCGGTGCGTACTCTTCCTCGGCGCGCTGGTAGCCCAGGCCCATCAGCACATACGGGTTCCAGCTCCGGCCTTCGGCAAGGAAGTGGTAACGCGCGTCGAGCGAAATGCCGTACTGGCTCCAGTTCAGGTCCTGGTTGCGGTCGGCATTCGGGTTCTGATAGTTGAGCTCGCCGTCAAGCGACCAGTTCGGGCTCAGGAACTTGCCCACACCGATGGCCGCAAACGGCGCATCACGGGTATCCCGATTGTTGTCCTGGATGTTCATGCCGGCCGAGCCGGTGAGGTACCAGCGATCATCGAACTCTTGTGCGTTGGCAACGCCGGCAAGGGTCAGGCCGCCCAACAGGGCTGCGCAAAGGAGTTTCTTGTTCATCATGTATCTCCGTATGGATTCAACTGGAAACCGCGTCTGCGTGGTTCCGTACCGTTACAAGACGGCTGCCGGTATGACGCCATCCCGCGCAGAGTAGATTTGCGTGTGTGAAGGCCGTGTTAACGAACGCCTAACAAATGAAAGAGTTCCCCCAGGGCGGCAGCTCTCGTCAAGCGCCATTCAGGCTTGAAGCAGCGCCATCAATCCGGTGACGGGCAACGCCTCCAGCCGTTCCGGCTCAGCCGCCAGCGCGATCAACCGCTCGGCCTTATCTGCCGCCAGCTTGCCGCGCACGGCGCCTGCGAACTTCTCCATCAGCAAGGGGATGCCTTCGGCGCGGCGCTTGCGGTGGCCGACCGGATAGTCGACCGAGACCCGGTCGGTGCGGCTGCCGTCCTTGAAGAACACCTGGATCGAATTGCCGATGTAGCGCTTGTCCGGGTCGAAATAGTCGCGGGTGAACTGCGGGTTCTCACTGACCGTCATCCTTGCGCGCAATGCATCGATGCGCGGATCGGCCGCCATCGCGTCGCTGTAGTCGTCGGCGGTGAGGCGGCCGAAGAGCAACGGCACGGCCACCATGTATTGCAGGCAGTGGTCGCGGTCGGCGTAGTTATGCAGCGGGCCGGTCTTGTCGATGATGCGCACGCCCGCCTCCTGGGTCTGCAACTCGATCCGCTCGATGGCATCGACACCGGCTTCGTCGATACGGGCCTTCACCTGCGCGTGCAACTGCATCGCGCATTCGACTGCGGTCTGGGCATGGAACTCGGCCGGATAACTGATCTTGAACAGGACGTTCTCCATCACGTAGCTGCCGAACGGGCGATCGAACTCGAACGGCTGGCCGTTGAAGGCGACATCCTGGAAGCCCCAGCCCGGCACGCTCAACGCACTCGGGTAGCCGACCTCGCCCTTGACCGCGTTGAGGGCGTGGGTGACGGCGCGGCGGCAGGCGTCGCCGGCGGCCCAGCTCTTGCGCGGTCCGGTGTTGGGAGCGTGGCGGTAGGTGCGCAGCACGCCGTTGTCGATCCAGCTGTGTGAGATGGCGGTCCAGATCGCGTCCCTGTCGCCGCCGAGCATCCGGGTGGCCACGGCGGTGGACGCCAGGCGGACGAGGATGACGTGGTCGAGGCCGACGCGGTTGAAGGAGTTCCCGAGCGCGTACACGCCCTGGATCTCGTGGGCCTTGATCGCGTAGCCGAGCACATCCTTCACGGTCAGCGCCTTGCCGCCTTCGGCCTCGGCCTTGCGGCCCAGGTAGTCGGCGACCGCGAGGATCGCGCCGAGGTTGTCGGACGGGTGGCCCCATTCGGCCGCCAGCCAGGTGTCGTTGAAATCGAGCCAGCGGATCTGCACGCCGATGTTGTAGGCGGCCTGCACCGGGTCGAGCTCGTGCGAGGTGAACGGCACGCGCGCCCCGCCCTTCATTTCCGCTCCCGGCACCACCGGGCCAAGGTGCTTCACGCACTCCCCGTGGTCCATCGCCAGCGCGGCGCAGGCCAGCGAATCCAGCAGCATGTAGCGCGCGGTGTCCCGGGCCTCTTGCGAATCGATGGCGTAGTCAACAACGTAGTCGGCGATGTCGAGCATCGGCTGGTCCGGCGACGGGCGGATGGCGGAACGGCTGTCGTGCTGGTTCATCGGCAATCTCCCAAACGTCCGTCCACTCTGCCAGTCACGGTGTTCGCGAGGCGTGGATGCTCCCCGGTCGCGCCCGTACGCGACGGCAGCCTTGCCGCACCGGGGCTTTCCCGGCATCGTGGCCTTCTCCATACGCACGCGTATTTCCGATGACCATCGCCGACCCGCATCCGCTCTATCCGCACTTGTTCACACCGCTCGAGCTGGGCTTCTGCACCCTGCCCAACCGGGTATTGATGGGCTCGATGCACACCGGGCTGGAGGACAAGGCGGCGGACTTCCCGAAGCTCGCCGCCTATTTCGCCGAACGCGCGGCCGGCGGGGTCGGCCTGATGGTCACCGGCGGCTTCGCACCGAACATCGTGGGCTGGCTGAAACCGTTCGGCGGCAAATTGAGCCGGTCGTGGGAAGCGCGAAAACATCGCCAGGTGACCCGTGCCGTGCATCAACACGGCAGCCGCATCTGCCTGCAGATCCTGCACGCCGGCCGCTATGGCTACCACCCGCTGCAGGTCGCGCCGAGCCGGATCAAGTCGCCGATCAATCCGTTCACCCCACGGGCGTTGTCGGCGCGCGGGGTCGAACGCCAGATCGCGGCGTTCGTGCGCACTGCGCAACTCGCGCGCGAGGCCGGTTATGACGGTGTCGAGGTGATGGGTTCGGAGGGCTATCTGCTCAACCAGTTCACCGCGCCGCGCACCAACCGCCGCAATGACGCATTCGGCGGCGATGCCCTGCGACGCATGCGCTTTGCAATTGAAATCGTGCGGCGCATCCGCGAAGCCTGCGGGCCGGACTTCATCCTGATCTACCGCTTGTCGATGATCGACCTGGTCGACGACGGCCTGGCCTGGGACGAAGTCGTCGCGCAGGCACGCGCCGTCGAGGCGGCCGGCGCGACCCTGATCAACACCGGCATCGGCTGGCACGAGTCACGCGTGCCGACCATCGCCACCTCGGTACCGCGCGGCGCGTTCAGCGCCATCACCGCCCGGCTGAAGCCCGAAGTGCGCGTGCCGGTGATCGCCACCAACCGGATCAACATGCCGGCGACGGCGGAGCGCATTCTTGCCGACGGCGAGGCCGACATGATCTCGATGGCGCGGCCGCTGCTGGCCGATCCGGCCTGGGTCGCCAAGGCGTACGCGCAGCGCGGCGACGAGATCAACACCTGCATCGCCTGCAACCAGGCCTGCCTGGACCACGTGTTCGCCAACCAGCGGGCGAGTTGTCTGGTCAACCCGCGTGCCTGCGCCGAGACCGAATTGCGCTACACGCCGACCACTGCCGCAAAGCGCATCGCCGTCGTCGGCGCCGGACCCGCCGGTCTGGCCTGCGCGACCGTCGCCGCCGAACGCGGCCATCGGGTCACGCTGTTCGAGGCCGCTGCGCGGATCGGCGGCCAGTTCAACCTGGCCAGACAGATCCCCGGCAAGGAGGAGTTCCACGAAACGCTGCGTTACTTCGACCGCCGGATCGCACTCACCGGCGTCGAGCTGCGCTTGAACACGCGGGCGACCCCGACCGCACTGGCCGACTACGACCACGTCGTGCTCGCGACCGGCATCGTCCCGCGCGAAGTGGATTTTCCCGGCGCCAGACACCCGAAGGTGGCCAGTTACATCGATGTTCTGAGCGGCAAGGTGCCGGTGGGCCGCAAGGTCGCGATCATCGGCGCGGGCGGGATCGGTTTCGACGTCGCCGAGTTCCTCGTCCATGAGGGTCCTTCGCCGAGTCTGGACGCAGCCCGCTGGCGCGGCGAATGGGGCGTCGACCTGGCTTACGGCGATCGCCGGGGCGGACTCGCTGCCGCCCGTCCCGAGCCGCCCGCGCGCGAGGTCTGGCTGCTGCAACGCAGTACCGGCAAGCTCGGCGCGCGACTGGGCAAGACCACCGGCTGGATCCATCGGGCCACGCTGAAGGCCAAGCAGGTCCGCATGCTCGGCGGGGTCGAATACCTCGGGGTCGATGATGGTGGCTTGCGGATCCGCATCGACGGCCGCGAGCAGGTTCTGCCGGTCGATCATGTGGTGGTGTGCGCGGGGCAGGAGCCGTTCAAGCCACTGCAGGCCCAACTGGAAGGCCATCGCGCGCAGATCCATGTGATCGGCGGGGCGGACCTGGCGGTCGAGCTCGACGCCAAGCGCGCGATCGACCAGGGCAGCCGGCTGGCCGCGTCCTTCTAGCAAAACGGCGCGCACTGCCGCACTGAATACGCCGGCCGACGAACCTGAACAGACGAATTTCCAATGACGTTCATCTTTCATCAACACCCTTGCCAGCACTTGGCGCGGACGCGATCGAGCGACCCTGAACAAGCCGCCTGAGAAACTGAACAGGCACCCCTGTTCAGACGAGGTTTAGATAACGGTCGCTACCGTGCCGCAACTTTTCCAGTCACCCATCCGGTGACCCCCGCCGCCCTCGCCCTCTGCGAGGTTCCGGTGACCGGGCAAAGCGCGCCACAGAGCCGCCGCCCTCCCCAGTACGCCATGTCGGTGCGTCAAGATCATCCACCCCTTCCCCGGGGCGGCGGGCCTGGATGTTGCCGGCGCAACGGAGCAAGGAGTTCGTCATGAAACTGGCCTGGATCCTGTGGTTGGCCTCGGTGTTGTCACCACAAAGCGCCGACTCGCTGTGTTTGAGCACGACGCTGTACCTGGAAGCACGCAACCAGTCCGTCCAGGGGCAGCAGGCGGTCGCCGAAGTCGCCCTGCGTCGTCGCGACAGCGGCATCTGGGGCGACAGCGTCTGCGAGGTGGTGACCGCCCGCAAGCAGTTCGCGCCGACGCTGGTGTCGCCCAATACGCGCCTGAGCAATACCGAAGCGTGGGCGGAGTCGGTCACCGTCGCCCTGGAAGCCCAGCGCAACTGGGCCCTGCCTCCGGGCGAGCGCAAGGAGATCGTGCCCGGGGCGAGCCATTTCGCCGCCCTTGCGATCGCCAGCCCCAACTGGCGCAACGCCTACCAGGTGGCCAAGATCGGCGACCACACCTTCCTCAAGGTGCAGAACCTGGCTCCGCAGGGCACCTGAGCAGCACGCTCCCCCGAGCATCGAGATCCACGTCAAGACACCGCGTTACGGCGGTATGGCGGAAACTCCACGGCGGGTCGGTGATATCGCACCGGCCCGTTTCACGTTTCCCGCCCTGTCCTCCGGAGATCACATGAAGCTCTACACCAAACCCGGCGCGTGCTCGACCGCCGACCACATCGCCCTGCAATGGACCGGCCAGCCCTACGAAGTGGAAGTGATGACGGCGGAAACGCTGAAGTCGCCAAGCTACCTGGCGATCAATCCGACCGGTGCGGTCCCCGCAGTGGTCGATGGCGATTTCCGGCTGACCCAGAATGCCGCGATCATGGGCTACATCGCCGACAGCTACCCGGCGGCGGGTCTCGGCGGCGACGGCAGCGCGCAACAGCGTGCGCAGGCCACCCGCTGGCTGGCATTCGTCAACTCGGATCTGCATCCGGCATTCGTCCCATTGTTCGCACCTGCCAAGTTCCATCCCGACGCGAGCCAGCACGAAACGATCCGCGACGCGGCGCGCACGCGCCTGCGCGGGCTGTTCCAGGCGGCGGACAGGCAACTCGAGGGCAAGTCCTGGCTCGCCGGCTTCCGCAGCTTCGCCGACCCCTACCTCTACATCACGTTGCGCTGGGCAGGCGCGCTGGGTATCGATCTGTCGGGCCTGGACCATCTGGCCGCCTTCAAGCAGCGCATGGAAGCCGACGCGGGTGTGCAGGCGGTGCTGAAGGCCGAAGGGCTGAGCTGACCGCCGTCCACCGCTCCCGCTGAGAGGACGCGTTGCGGTTCCATGGCAACGACGCCGATCCGGTGCATCCCGGTCGTCACCAGTGACGTGACGATGACGCAGACGCAAAAAGGCCACGCTCGCGCGTGGCCTTTCGACATCTGCTTCGGTACGAGGATTCAGCGGTGTTCGATCGCCACGTACTCGCGGTCTTCCGGGCCGGTGTAGTTCGCGCTCGGGCGGATGATCTTGCCGTCCTCGCGCTGTTCAATCACGTGCGCGCTCCAGCCGGTGGTACGGGCGATCACGAACAGCGGGGTGAACATCGCGGTCGGGATGCCCAGCATGTGGTAGGCGCTCGCGCTGTACCAGTCCAGGTTCGGGAACATCTTCTTGGTGTCCATCATCAGGTTCTCGATGCGCTCGGACACGTCGAACAGCACCTGGTTGCCGCCCTGCGCGCACAGCTTGCGCGCGATCTCCTTGATGATCGGGTTGCGCGGGTCGCCCACGGTATAGACCGGGTGGCCGAAGCCGATCACGATCTCCTTGCGCTCCACGCGCGCGCGGATGTCGGCCTCGGCCTCGTCGGCGCTGGCGTAGCGGCTGATGATGTCCATCGCCACCTCGTTCGCGCCGCCGTGCTTGGGACCGCGCAGCGCGCCGACCGCACCGGTCAGGCACGAGAACAGGTCCGAGCCGGTACCGGCGATCACCCGCGCGGTGAAGGTCGAGGCATTGAATTCGTGCTCGGCGTACAGCACCAGCGACTTGTCCAGCGCGTCGGCATGCAGCGCGCTCGGCGGCTGGCCGTGCAGCAGGTGCAGGAAGTGCGCAGCGACGGAATCGTCCTCCGTCTCTACATCGATGCGTCGGCCGTTGTGGGTGAAGTGCCACCAGTACAGCAGCATCGATCCGAAGCTGGCGATCAGCCGGTCGGCGATGTCGCGGGCCTCGGCGGCCGGGTGGGTGTCGCGCTCGGGCAGCACCGTGCCCAGCACCGAGCAGCCGGTGCGCAGCACGTCCATCGGGTGGGCAGCGGCCGGAATCAGCTCGAGCGCCTCGGTGACGATCGCGGGCAGGCCGCGCAGGCGCTGCAGCTTGGTCCTGTAGGCGGCCAACTGCGCGTGGGTGGGCAGCGTGCCGTGCACCAGCAGGTGGGCGACTTCCTCGAAGCTCGACTTTGTAGCCAGGTCCTTGATGTCGTAGCCGCGGTAATGCAGGTCGTTGCCGCTGCGGCCGACCGTGCACAGCCCGGTATTGCCGGCGGCGGTGCCCGACAGGGCCACGGATTTCTTGGGTTTGGGGAGGGTCTGTTCGTTCATGCCTGTGTTCTCACTTCTTCGCAAAGAGTTCGTCGAGTCTGTCTTCGTAGGCGTGGTAGCCGAGGAAGTCGTAGAGCGCGTCGCGTGTCTGCAGGGTATCGATGACCTGCTTCTGGGTGCCGTCGCGCCGCACGGCTTCATAGAAATGCAGGGCAGCCTTGTTCATCGCGCGATAGGCGCCGCAGCAGTACAGGGCGATGTCCACACCCACGTCGCGCAGTTCGTCCGTGGTGAAGAACGGCGTGGAACCGAACTCGGTCAGGTTGGCCAGGACCGGTACCTGCACCGCCGCCTTGAAACGCGCGTAGTCGCCGAGCGTCTTGATCGCCTCGGGGAAGACCATGTCCGCGCCGGCCTCGACGTAGGCCACCGCACGCTCGATCGCCGCGTCGACGCCTTCGGTGGCCGCGGCATCGGTCCGCGCCATGATGACGAAACCCGCATCGCTGCGTGCATCGACCGCCGCCTTGACCCGGTCGACCATCTCGGCCGTGGTGACGATTTCCTTGCCGGGGCGGTGACCGCAGCGCTTCTGCCCGACCTGGTCCTCCATGTGCACGGCGGCCACACCGATACGCTCGAACGACTTGATCGCGCGGGCGATGTTGAACGCCCCGCCCCAGCCGGTATCGCTGTCGACCAGCAACGGCATGCCGGTGGCATCGACGATGCGGCGCGCGTCGGTGAGCACGTCTTCCATCGTGCTGATGCCGAGGTCCGGCACGCCCAGCGAGTTGGCGGCAACACCGCCACCCGACAGGTACAGCGCCTTGTAGCCGACACGTTTGGCCATGAGGCCTGCGTAGGCCGTGATGGCGCCCATGACCTGCAGCGGCGACTCTTCGGCAATGGCTGCGCGGAAACGGGTGCCCGTTGAAACTTGCGACATCATGTACCTCGTAGGGCGGGCTTTAACCCGCCGCATGGGTGGCACAGAAGGCGGGTTGAAGCCCGCCCTGCGCGACGAAGGCGACCGGAGCCGCCTTCGTGGTTTGCCTTACAGCAGGTGGGCGACGCCGGCGCGCTCTTCCTCGAGTTCGGCCAGGGTCCTGTCCATCGCGGCGCGGCTGAAGTCGTCGATCGGCAGGTCGGCGACGCGGGTGTATCCGCCGTTCGCAGTGATCACCGGCACGCCGTAGATGATGCCTTCGGGGATGCCGTAGCTGCCGTCGGACGGCACGCCCATCGTCACCCACTCGCCGTCGCTGCCGAGCAGCCAGTCACGGACGTGGCAGATCGCCGCGTTCGCCGCCGAAGCCGCTGACGACAGGCCGCGGGCCTCGATGATCGCCGCGCCGCGCTTGGCGACGGTCGGGATGAAGGTGTCCGCGTTCCACGCCGCGTCGTTGATGGCGTCCTTCAGCGAGGCACCGTCGACGGTGGCGAAACGGTAGTCCGGGTACATCGTCGAACTGTGGTTGCCCCACACCACCAGCTTGCGGATGTCGCCGACCGGCTTGCCGGACTTGGCCGCCAGCTGGCTCAGCGCGCGGTTGTGGTCCAGCCGCAGCATCGCGGTGAAGTTGTTCGCCGGTAGGTCCGGTGCGGACTTCATCGCAATCCAGGCATTGGTGTTGGCCGGGTTGCCGACCACCAGCACCTTGACGTCGCGGCTGGCGACCTTGTTCAGCGCGGCGCCCTGGGCGGTGAAGATCTTGGCGTTCTCCAGCAGCAGATCCTTGCGCTCCATGCCGGGGCCGCGCGGGCGCGCACCGACCAGCAGGGCGATATCGGCGTCCTTGAACGCGACCTCGGCGTCATCGGTGCCGACCATGCCGGCCAGCAGCGGGAACGCACAGTCCTCCAGCTCCATCATCACGCCCTTCAGCGCGGCCTGGGCCTTCTCCATCGGCAGTTCGAGCATCTGCAGGATGACCGGCTGGTCCTTGCCCAGCATGTCGCCGGCGGCAATACGGAACAGCAGGGAATAGCCGATCTGGCCGGCAGCACCGGTGACGGCAACGCGGACGGGGTTCTTCATGGGGGGCTCCTGTTGCAACGGAAAGTGGGAGTGGAACAGCGCTACGGTTCAGCTCAGTTCGGCAAAGAATTCCTGGATGCGCTGCAGACCCGGCGCAAGCTGCGGCGTCGGGCAGGTGTAGCTGATGCGCATCCCGCGCGGCTCGCCGAACGCCGAGCCGGGCACGCAGGCCACGCCCTTGGCTTCCAGCAACGCGCTGCAGAACGACAGGTCGTCATCGATCTTCAGCCCGCTCGGCGCATGGGTCTTGCCGAACGCCACACTGATGTCGGGAAACACGTAGAACGCGCCTTGCGGTCGTGGGCAGACCAAGCCGGGAATCGCGTCCATGGCCTGCATGACCTGGTCGCGCTTGGCCTGGAACTCGCGGCATTTGGCTTCCGGCACGTCCTGCGGCCCGGTCAATGCCGCCACCGCGGCCGCCTGGACCGCCTCCGGGATGCTGGTGATGTGGTTGGAGTTGAGCGTCGCCACGGCCTTCGCCACCGACTGGGGACCGGCCATCAGGCCGACCCGCCAGCCCGGCATGCCGTAGGTCTTGGACAGCGAGTCGACGAAGATCACCCGCTCGCGCAGCTCGGGGCGGGAATGCACGAAATTGTGGTAACCCAGCCCGTCGAACACCATCGCGTTGTAGATGTCGTCGGTGATGACCCAGGTGTCCGGGTAGCGCACCAGCACATCGGCCAGCGCGGCTATCTCATCCTTGCCATAGACCATCCCGGTCGGGTTGGACGGATTGTTGAACAGGAACACGCGCGGCTTTTTCGCCAAGGCGGCTTCCAGCTGCGCCGGGGTCAGCTTGTAGTCCTGCTCCGGCGGGCACGGCAGCAGCTCGACCCTGGCGTTGACGATCTGCGCGATGTCCAGGTAGCTGGTCCAGTACGGCACCGCGAAGGCGATGGTGTCGCCCTCGTCGAGCAGCGCCTCGGCCAGGTTGTACAGCACCTGCTTGGCACCGATGCCGATACCGAGATTGGCGCGTCTGTAGCCGGTCAAGCCGATCTTTTCGATGTGCGCCAGAAACGCGTCCAGCAACGCATCTGAACCGCGGTTGCTGCCGTACTGGCCGCTGTCGCTCGCCAGCGACTCGCGCGCGGCCTGGTAGACATGCTCGCCGGGCAGGAAGTTGGGCACGCCGATCGAGAAATTGACGATATCGCGGCCTTCGGCCTTCAGCCGCTTGGCCTTTTCGGCGATCTGCATGATCGCGCTGGGCCTGGCACGGCCGATGCGCTGGGCAAACTGGGGCATTCGCAACAACCTCGAAGAAAAAGGGATCGAGAGGTGGACGCCCGCCACGGAATGCCCGCGCGGGCGTCGCGCCACCGGTTTACAGGCCGGCTTACGCGTTTGCGTCGAGCGTCTTGTTCCAATCGGCCACACGGTCGGCCTTGGCGGCCAGGGCGGCATCGACGTCGCCTTCCAGCGTGACCGACTTGATCTTGTCGCCCTGCTTGATGCTGTCGACCACTTCCTGGCCTTCGATCACCTTGCCGAACACGGTGTGCTTGCCGTCCAGCCACGGGCACTGCACGTGGGTGATGAAGAACTGGCTGCCGTTGGTGCCCGGGCCGGCATTGGCCATCGACAGCACGCCGCGCTCATGGCCCAGGCCGTTGCTGGCCTCGTCCTCGAAGCGGTAACCCGGGCCGCCGGTACCGGTGCCCTGCGGGCAGCCGCCCTGGATCATGAAGTCGGCCAGGACGCGGTGGAAGTTCAGACCGTCGTAATAGCCGCGCTTGATCAGGTTGACGAAGTTGGCAACCGTCAGCGGCGCCTTGTCGGCGGCGAGTTCTACGCGGATCGGGCCGCGGTCGGTGTCGAAAGTGGCGATCAGGCTCATGGAATCTGCTCCGGAGTTGTGGGGTGCGTTGGATGAACGCCAGACCCGCAAGTTTACCCCAAGGATGGGCCGGACCCCGCGTCGCGATGCCGACCCTATATACTGGCTGACTTCCTTATGAAAGCAGCGCCCGCGCCGCTCTACTCCATGTCCATCGAACGCCTGCGCAATATCGCCATCGTCGCCCACGTCGACCACGGCAAGACCACCCTCGTTGACTGCCTGCTCAAGCACTCCGGCACCCTGTCCGAACGCACGGTCCTGGCCGAGCGCGTGATGGACAGCAACGATCAGGAAAAGGAACGTGGCATCACGATCCTGTCCAAGAACACCGCCATCACCTGGCGCGGCAACCGTATCAACATCGTCGACACCCCGGGACACGCCGACTTCGGCGGCGAGGTCGAGCGCGTGCTGTCGATGGTCGACTCGGTGCTGATCCTGGTCGACGCGATGGATGGCCCGATGCCGCAGACCCGCTTCGTGACCCAGAAGGCGTTCGCGATGGGCTTCAAGCCGATCGTGGTGGTCAACAAGGTCGACCGCCCCGGCGCGCGTCCGGACTGGGTGATCGACCAGGTGTTCGACCTGTTCGACAAGCTCGGCGCCACCAACGAGCAGCTCGACTTCCCGATCGTCTACGCCTCGGCGCTGCACGGTTACGCCGGCCTTGACGACAGCGTCCGCGGTGGCGACATGACCCCGCTGTACGAAGCGATCATGCAGCACGTATCGCCTCCGGACGTCGATCCCGACGGTCCGTTCCAGATGCGCATCAGCCAGCTGGACTACAACAACTTCGTCGGCCTGATCGGCGTCGGCCGCATCCAGCGCGGCAAGGTCCGCACCAACATGCCGATCACCGTCATCGACCGTGAAGGCAAGAAGCGCCAGGCCAAGGTGCTGCAGGTGCTCGGCTTCATGGGCCTGGAGCGGGTCGAGGTCGAGGAGGCCGAGGCCGGTGACATCGTCGCCATTTCCGGCGTCCAGGGCCTGAGCATCTCCGACACCCTGTGCGCGGTGGAGGCTCCGGAGGCCTTGCCGCCGCTGACCGTGGACGAGCCGACCATCAGCATGACCTTCCAGGTCAACAACTCGCCGTTCGCAGGCCGCAAGGACTTCAGCGGTGGCAAGTTCATCACCAGCCGCCAGATCCGCGAGCGACTGGAGCGCGAGACCCTGCACAACGTCGCGCTGAAGGTCGAGGAAGGTTCCGATCCGGACAAGTTCCTCGTCTCCGGCCGCGGCGAGCTGCACCTGTCGGTGCTGATCGAGACCATGCGCCGCGAAGGCTTCGAGCTGGCGGTGTCGCGCCCGGAAGTCATCATCAAGGAGATCGACGGCCAGATGATGGAGCCGGTCGAGCAGCTGGTGGTCGACATCGAGGAGCAGCACCAGGGCGGCGTCATGGAAAAGCTGGGCATCCGCAAGGGCCAGCTGAAGAACATGGAATCCGACGGCAAGGGACGTGTGCGTCTGGACTACATGATCCCGGCCCGCGGCCTGATCGGTTTCCAGAACGAGTTCAAGACCCTGACCCAGGGCACCGGCCTGCTGTTCCACGTGTTCGATCATTACGGCCCGCGTGAAGTCGGCGCGATCGCCAAGCGCCCCAACGGCGTGATGATCTCCAACTCCGCCGGTGCCACCCCGGCCTACTCGCTGGGGCCATTGGAAGAGCGCGGCAAGCTGTTCGCCGCCGAAGGCGACAACGTCTACGAAGGCCAGCTGATCGGCATCCACTCCAAGGACAACGACCTGACCGTCAATGCGATCAAGACCAAGCCGCTGACCAACATGCGCGCCTCGGGCAAGGACGATGCGATCAAGCTGACTCCGGCGATCAAGTTCACGCTGGAGCAGGCGCTGGATTTCATCGAGGACGACGAGCTGGTTGAGGTCACGCCGAAGGAAATCCGCCTGCGCAAGAAGCATCTGACCGAGACCGACCGCAAACGCGCCAGCCGCTCCAGCAGCTGAAGCGTCGATACGGGCCCCGCGGCCCGTGCGCCGCGGCAGATCGGAAAAGAAACAATGCCCGCAACTGAGAGGTTGCGGGCATTTTTCATTGGCGCGGTAGGCGGGGGGATTGTCAGGCGTTGATGACGGGTGCCACGCCGCGCAGCTGTTGAAAGCGGCTGCCCGCCATCAGAGCGGACCCATTCCCGCTACAGCAAATACCGGACTGGCGGCACTAGCTTGCCGCCGTCAACTGCGCCTGCTTGCGCACGATCAGCATCGCCACCTCCAGCGCCTGCTCGTAGTTCAGCCGCGGATCGACGGTGGAACGGTAGGCGCGTTCCAGATCCACCTCGGTCAGCCCGCGCGCACCGCCCAGACATTCGGTGACGTCCTCGCCGGTGAGCTCCAGGTGCACGCCACCCAGGCGCGTACCGGCCGCCGCGTGCAGATCGAACGCCTGCTCCAGCTCGCTGCCGATGTTGGCGAAGCGGCGGGTCTTGTAGCCGTTCGCGGTCCCTTCGGTATTGCCATGCATCGGGTCGCACACCCACAGCACGCGGCGCCCGTCCCGGCGCATTGCGTTGAGCAGCGGCGGCAGCTTCTCCGCGACCTGCGCGGCACCCATGCGATGGATCAGGGTCAACCGGCCCGGCTCGTCCTCCGGATTGAGCACGTCGACCACCCGCAGCAACTGGTCCGGCGTGACCGAAGGGCCGACCTTCAACGCAATCGGGTTGCGGATGCCGCGGAAGTACTCGACATGGGCTCCGTCGATTGCCGCGGTACGCATGCCGATCCACGGATAGTGGGTGCTGAGGTTGAACCAGCCCCAGTGACGCGGCACCTGCCGGGTCAACGACTCCTCGTACGGCAGCAGCAAGGCTTCGTGCGAGGTGTAGAAATCGACCCGGTCGAGGTTCCTCACCGACCCGCCCGACAGGGTTTCCATGAAACGCACCGCGCCGCCGATCGAGTCCACCATCTGGCGATATTCCTCCGCCAGCGGGGAATGCCCGACCCAATCGAGGTTCCAGTACTCGGGATGCCGCAGGTCGGCAAATCCGCCGTCGATCAACGCCCGCACGAAGTTCATCGTCATCGCCGAACGCGCGTGCGCCTTGATCATGCGACGCGGATCTGGGCGGCGTGCAGCGGCATTGAATTCCGGCGCGTTGACCATGTCGCCGCGGTAGCTGGGCACCGTCACGCCATCGATGGTTTCGGTATCGGCCGAACGCGGCTTCGCGTACTGGCCGGCAAACCGCCCGACCCGCACAACCGGCTTGCGCAGCCCGTGCACGAGCACCAGGCTCATCTGCAGCAGCACCTTGAGCCGGTTGGAGATCACATCGGAGGAGCACGCATCAAACGTCTCGGCGCAGTCCCCGCCCTGCAGCAGGAAACATCTGCCTTCCTGCGCATCGGCCAATTGCTGCTTGAGCGCGAGGATCTCCCAGGACGTGACCAGCGGCGGCAGCGTGCGCAACTCCTGCAGCACGCCGGCGAGCTCATCGGCATCGTCGTAACGGGGCAACTGCAGCGCGGTAAAGCCCCGCCAGGAAGCGGGATGCCAGTTGGCGGGCAGGTTGACGGGATGCAGATTACGGTCGGCGCTGGGCATGTCGGACACTTGATTTTGTTGCGAAGCAGCAATCCATCATCCACGTCGCCGCCGCGTCTTGCAATGCATGGCCTCCCCGCCTGCCACGGGCCCTCAATGGCGGCGGAAGCCCGCGTAAACCGCCCAGCCACCCAGCACGATGAAGCACAACAGGCTCCACGTCGGCATCGACAATCCCAGCAACGACCAATCGACGTTGGCGCACTCGCCTGAACCGGTCATCACCTTGCGTATCACGCCGGTGAGCGGCATCGCATCCAACATGTAGTCCAGACCCGGGCCGCAGGCCGGCACCTGGTCGGCGGGAAGGTGTTGCAGGCGCACGTGGTTGCCTGCGATCGCGATTCCCGTGATCGATGCCACCACGGCAAGCGCCGCGTAGACACGCTGACCCGCCACCCGCTTCGGCGCATGAAGGCCACCCACGAGGAAAACCACTCCAAGCGCGGCAAACGCGACCCGCTGGAAGATGCACAGCGGACACGGCAGCAGGCCACCGTGGAACTGCGTATACAGGGCGTAGCCGATCAATCCGGCGCAGGCGAGAAAGCCGAGCAGGAAACGGCGACGGAAGGACACGGCGGATTTTCGGGAGGGGTTCATGGGCCGACACGATACGGGCTCGCGCCCGCCATGCAAAGCGCGAAACGAGACAACAACGCGCAGGCGCCTCCTGCGCCACCTCGGACGGGACTCGCATTCGGCGCGCATCCCACCAACGCAAAAACCCCGGCACCGGGCCGGGGTTGATGCAACCTCGATGTTGCATGCCTTGCGGCCGCCCCACCAATTCGTCGATCTTTACTCCGCGACAGCCTGCGGACGATCGACCAGCTCGACGTAGGCCATCGGCGCATTGTCGCCAGCGCGGAAACCGCACTTGAGGATGCGCAGGTAGCCGCCCGGACGCGCGTTGTAACGCGGGCCCAGTTCGACAAACAACGTGCCCACCGCTTCCTTGTCGCGCAGGCGCGAGAAGGCGAGGCGACGGTTGGCGACGCCATCCGTCTTGGCCAGGGTGATCAGCGGTTCCGCAACGCGGCGCAGCTCCTTGGCCTTCGGCAGGGTGGTACGGATGGCTCCGTGCTTGATAAGCGACGCGGCCATATTGGTGAACATCGCATCGCGATGGGCACTGGTACGGTTGAATTTGCGTCCTGATTTCTGGTGGCGCATGGTCTTGTTTCCTGGTTGTCTGTACGCGCAGCGGGTAAGCCGCGGCTCAGCCCATCATGCCGTGCGAGGCAATACCCGCTGGCGGCCAATTTTCGAGCTTCATGCCGAGGGAAAGGCCGCGCTGGGCAAGCACTTCCTTGATCTCGGTGAGCGACTTCTTGCCGAGGTTCGGCGTCTTCAGCAATTCGACTTCGGTCTTCTGGATCAGATCGCCGACGTAGTAGATGCTCTCGGCCTTGAGGCAGTTGGCCGAACGCACCGTCAGTTCCAGATCGTCGATCGGACGCAACAGCACCGGATCGATGCCGCTGGTCGCCGGCTTGGCCGCACCACGCTCGCGCTGGGTGAAGTCACCGAACACCGACAGTTGATCGCTGAGGACTTCGGCCGCAGTACGCACCGCTTCTTCCGCATCGATCGTGCCGTTGGTCTCGATATCGAGGATCAGCTTGTCCAGGTCGGTGCGCTGCTCGACACGGGCAGCCTCGACCGAATAGGCGACCCGACGGATCGGGCTGAAGCTGGCGTCCAGCATCAGGCGACCGATGGTGCGGGTCTCCTCGTCCGGGCGACGTCGCGCGGTGGCCGGCTGATAGCCGTACCCGCGTTCGATCTTGACGCGCATGCTCAGCGTCGCATCCTTGGTCAGATGCGCGATCACGTGCTCGCCGTTGATGATCTCGACGTTGTGGTCGGTCTTGATGTCGGCCGCGGTCACGATGCCCGGACCCTGCTTGGTCAGCGACAGGGTCGCCGATTCGCCGGTGTGCATGCGGACGGCAACGTCCTTGAGGTTGAGCAGGACTTCAAGTACGTCCTCCTGCAGCCCCTCGACCGTGGTGTATTCGTGCAGTACGCCATCGATTTCGACTTCGGTGATCGCAAAACCCGGAATCGACGACAGCAGCACGCGACGCAACGCGTTGCCCAGAGTGTGGCCATAACCGCGCTCCAGCGGCTCGATCACTACCCTGGCGCGGTTGCCGGTGAGGCGTTCGATCTGGGGACCGCGCGGGCGCAGTACCTGATTGGCGGTAACCGTCATGTTGTGGAGTCTCCTGCGAGCCTGCGGCCGGGGGGCCGAGGCTCAAGAACAGATGAATTACTTCGAGTACAGCTCGATGATCAGTGCTTCGTTGATGTCGGCAGGCAGATCAGTACGATCCGGAACCGCCTTGAACACACCCGCGAACTTCTTGCTGTCGACCTCGATCCAGGACGGCGACAGATCCATCTGCTGCGACACCGTCAACGACTCCTGCACACGCAACTGCTTCTGCGCGCGCTCGGACAACGCGACCGCGTCGCCGGCCTTGACCTGATACGAAGGCAGATTGACCGACTTGCCGTTGACCGTGACACCACGGTGCGAAACCAGCTGGCGCGCGGCCGGCCGGGTCACTGCGAAGCCCATGCGGTACACGACGTTGTCGAGGCGCGTCTCCAGGAGCTGCAACAGGATTTCGCCCGTGTTGCCCCGCTTGGCCGCGGCCTTCTTGTAGTAGTTCCGGAACTGGCGCTCGAGCAAGCCGTAAATGCGCTTGACCTTCTGCTTCTCACGGAGCTGGTTGGCGTAATCGGACAGCTTGCCACGACGAAGCGTCGCGCCATGCTGACCGGGTTTCTGCTCGAGCTTGCACTTTGAATCGAGTGCGCGCGACGCCGACTTCAGGCCGAGGTCGACGCCTTCGCGGCGGGCAAGCTTGCAGGTGGGACCAATATAACGAGCCATTCTTCTTCAGCTCCTCAGACGCGACGCTTTTTCGGCGGACGGCAACCGTTATGCGGGATTGGCGTTACGTCGATGATGTTGATGATCTTGTAGCCGACGTTGTTCAACGAACGAACGGCGGACTCCCGACCCGGACCCGGGCCCTTGATGCGCACTTCCAGCGACTTGACGCCGTAGTCGAGCGCGGCACGGCCGGCCTTTTCGGCCGCGACCTGTGCTGCGAACGGGGTCGACTTGCGCGAACCGCGGAAACCCGCGCCGCCCGAAGTCGCCCACGACAACGCATTGCCCTGGCGGTCGGTGATCGTGATGATGGTGTTGTTGAACGAAGCGTGGACGTGGGCGATGCCGTCGGTGACGACGCGCTTGATCTTCTTCTTCGTCTTTGCAGCGGTTGGCTTGGCCATGATCTACCCCTTACTTCCGGATGGCCCGACGCGGACCCTTGCGGGTACGTGCGTTGGTCTTGGTGCGCTGACCACGCAGCGGCAAGCCACGGCGATGACGCAGGCCGCGGTAGCAACCCAGGTCCATCAGGCGCTTGATCGACATGCCGATCTCGCGGCGAAGGTCGCCTTCGACGACGATCTTGCCGATCTCGCCGCGCAAACGCTCGACTTCCGGCTCCGACAAATCGCGAATCTTGGTCGACGTGTTGACGCCGGCCGACTCGCAGACTTGCCTGGAACGAGTACGGCCAATGCCGTAAATGCTTTGCAACCCGACCCAGACGTGCTTCTGGGCAGGCAGGTTGACGCCTGCAATACGCGCCATAACGCGATCTCCAACTGGTTTGGCAGCCGAGTCCTGACAACTCGGCAGAAAGGATCACTCGAAAGTGAATCGGAAATTTTATCAAGGTCTCGGGTTAATAGGAAGCCTTGCCGCGCCAGAGGCACAGCACTGCCACGGCATGGGGAGTGTGCCCATGCTCCGGCGACGAATCCGGACTGCCGGAGGTGGCGGTGTCAAGCCGCCCTCCCCGACACCGCGCGCTACTCTGGCGCGCAGATCGGTCCGAACCCACCCGCGCGCGAGACACCGCGCGAGTCGCCCTGCTGGAACCCGGTGTGTAAGCCGGGGTTCCGATACTGCCTGTCACGTCCGGATTCGCTCCGGACCGGCCCTTCCGGCATCTGCCGGTGAAGCCTTGAACCCGTCAGCGCCCGGCGAGGCCGCCTCTGGATCCCTTGAGATTCGCCTTCTTCAACAGGCTCTCGTACTGATGCGACATCAAATGCGCCTGGATCTGCGAAATGAAGTCCATCACCACAACCACCACGATCAGCAGCGAGGTTCCACCGAAGTAGAACGAGGTGCCCATCTGGGTACGCATCACTTCCGGCAACAGGCACACCAGCACCAGGTAGGTCGCACCCGCCGCGGTCAACCGGGTCAGCACCCCGTCGACGTAATCGGCGGTCGCCTTGCCTGGCCGGATGCCCGGGATCAGGGCGCCCGACTTCTTGAGGTTGTCGGCGGTTTCCTGCGAATTGAAGACCAGCGCGGTATAGAAGAACGTGAACCCGGCAATCAGACCGCCATACAGGATCATGTGCAGCGGCTCGCCCGGGTTCAACCACTGGCTGACCTTGAGCATGAACGACGAAGAGTCGCCCTGGCTGAACCAGGTCGCCGCCGTGGCCGGGAACATCACGATGCTCGACGCGAAGATCGGCGGGATCACGCCCGACATGTTGAGCTTCAGCGGCAGGAACGAGGACTGGTTCATGTACGCGCTGCGACCGCCCTGTCGCCGTGCGTAATTGACCGTGATCCGGCGCTGGCCGCGCTCCACGAACACCACGAAGAAGGTGCAGCCCAACACGATCGCCGTCACCGCCATCGCCGTCAACGTGCCCATTTCGCCGTTGCGGACCTGCTCGAACATGTTCAACGAAGCGGAAGGCAGCCCGGCAACGATACCGGCGAAGATGATCAACGAAACACCGTTGCCGATGCCCCGCTCCGTCACCTGCTCACCCAGCCACATCAGGAACAGGGTGCCCGCCGTCAACGAAATCACCGCCGTCAGCACGAACCCGGCACCCGGGCTGTAGACCACCGGGATGCCCTGGCTGGCGCCACCGGCCTGCAGCGCCGTGGCGATACCCCATGCCTGGAACACCGCCAGCGGAATCGCACCCAACCGGGACCACTGGTTGATCTTGCGTCGGCCGGATTCGCCCTCTTTCTGGATCGCCTTCATGCTGGGCAGGATCTGCACCATCAACTGCATGATGATCGAGGACGAGATGTAGGGCATCACGTTCAGGGCGAACAGGCTGAAGCGCTCCAGCGCGCCACCGGAGAACATGTTGAACATGTCCACGATGGTGCCCTGCTGGCTTTCCATCAGCCGCAGCATCGCCTCGGGATTGACACCCGGTACCGGGATGTAGCAACCGATCCGATAGACGACCAATGCTCCGAGCACGAACATCAGGCGCTGGCGGAGCTCGGTGAACTTGCCGAGCCCGCCGCCCATGCCGGCCATCGCGTTGTTGCTGCGCGCCATGCCTGACTTACTCCTCGACCTTGCCGCCAGCCGCTTCGATGGCGGCCTTGGCACCGGCCGTGGCAAGCACGCCCTTGAACACGAACTTCTTGGTGACTTCGCCCTTCACGACCAGCTTGGCCCGCTTGGCCTTGGTCGACACCAGCTTGGCGGCAAGCAGCGTGGCGAAATCGACGTCGCCGGCTTCCAGCTGATCCAGCTGATAGAGCATCACTTCGGCGGTGTCGTTCTTGGTCTTGCTGCGGAAGCCGACCTTCGGCAGACGCATCTGCATCGGCATCTGCCCGCCTTCGAACCCGGCCTTGATCTTGCCCTTGCCGGAGCGCGCGAATGAACCCTTGTGACCGCGACCTGCGGTCTTGCCCAGGCCGGAGCCGATACCGCGACCGACGCGCTTGCGGTCTTCGCGGGCACCCTCGGCGGGAGACAGTGTATTGAGACGCATGATGATTATTCCTCGACCCGGACCAGGTAATGGACCGTGTTGATCAGACCACGGACCTGCGGGCTGTCTTTCAGCTCGCGCACGTCATTGATCTTGCGCAGACCCAGTGCCTTCACCGACAGACGGTGACGCCCCTGGCTGCCACGCAGACCCTTGACCAGACGCACCTTGACGGTGCCGCTCTTGTTTTCAGACGACTTAGCCATGGTTCAAGTCCTCGACCTTCTTGCCGCGCTTGGCCGCGATCTTGGCCGGCGAATGCATCTCCGACAGACCGCGCAGGGTCGCACGGACGAGGTTGATCGGGTTGCGCGAACCGGTGGCCTTGGCCAGCACGTCCTTCACGCCCACCGCCTCGAGTACCGCGCGCATCGCGCCGCCGGCGATCACACCGGTACCTTCCGACGCCGGCTGCATGTACACATGCGCCGCACCGTGACCGGACTTCACCGAATGCCACAGGGTGCCGTTGTTCAGATCGACGTTCTGCATGCTCTTGCGGGCATATTCCATCGACTTCTGGATCGCCATCGGCACTTCACGCGCCTTGCCGTAGCCGAAACCGACCTTGCCGGCGCCGTCGCCCACCACCGTCAATGCGGTGAAGGTGAACTGGCGGCCACCCTTGACCGTCTTGCTCACACGATTGACGGTGATCAGCTTCTCGATCATCCCGTCATCGATTTCTTCGCGGTTGCCACGCCCCCGCGAATCGCGTTCGTTAGCCATCTTGTTGATACCTGGAGTTGGAAAAAGGATTTGCGGCACTGCCGCTTATGATTGTTGACTCGTTCGGATGCATCACGGGGACGGGAACCCGCCACCGCGCCCGGCGCAACCCGCGCCGGCGGGGTGAGGATGGGGCGATCGCCCCACCCTCCGGCTTAGAACTGCAGACCACCCTCGCGGGCGGCGTCGGCCAATGCCTTGACCCGGCCGTGGTAACGGTAGCCGGAGCGGTCGAAAGCAACCTTCTCGATACCCGCGGCCTTGGCCTTGACGGCGATTGCCTGGCCGACCTTGACGGCGGCATCGGCATTTTTGCCGTTCTTCAGACCTTCCATGACCTCGGCCTGGGTGGTCGAAGCGGCGGCCAGTACCTGCGAGCCGTCGGCGGTGAAGACCTGGGCGTACAGGTGCTGGCCGGTGCGCAGCACCGTCAGGCGCGGCACGCCAAGTTTGCGGATGTGCGCACGGGTCGATTTGGCGCGGCGCAGGCGAGCGATATTCTTGTTCATTGTCTGGTCCTTGGAAGCTGAAAACCCGGATGAATCCCCAAGGGGATCAGGCCTTCTTGGCTTCCTTGCGAATGATGGTCTCGCCGGCGTACTTCACACCCTTGCCCTTGTAGGGCTCGGGCGGACGGAAGCCACGAATCTTGGCAGCCACTTCACCGACACGCTGTTTGTCGGCGCCCTGCACCACGACCTCGGTCTGGGTGGGGGTCGAAATGGTGATGCCTTCGGGAGCGGCGAACACGACCGGGTGGGAGAAGCCGAGCGACAGGCTCAGATCCTTGCCCTGCATCGCGGCACGGTAACCGACGCCGACCAGCTCGAGCTTGCGCTCGAAGCCTTCGGAGACGCCGTGGACCATGTTGGCAATGATCGAACGCAACGTGCCGGTCAGTGCGACCTGGGCCGGATCATTGGCCGACAGGAGCGCATGCCCGTCTTCGATCTTGACCTGGATGTACTCCGGCTTGGCGATCGACAGGGTGCCCTTGGGGCCCTTGACGGTCACGATTTCCGGCTGGATGTTCAGCTCCACGCCCTTGGCGAGGGCGATCGGCTTCTTGGCAACTCGGGACATGGTCGTTACTCCCTTAAGCCACGAAGCACAAGACTTCGCCGCCGACGCCCTGCTGGCGCGCCTGCGCATCGGTCATGATGCCTTTGGAGGTGGAAATGATGGAAACACCGAGGCCGCCGAGAACCTTCGGCAGGTCATTCTTGCCGCGGTACTGGCGCAGGCCGGAGCGGGAGAAGCGCTTGAGCTGCTCGATCACCGGCTTGCCTTCGTAGTATTTCAACTGGATCTGGAGCTCGTTCTTGCCGCCACCGATATCGGTGACCGTGGCGTCCAGGATGTAGCCCTCGTCCTTCAGGACCTTGGCGATGGCCACCTTGATCTTGGACGACGGCATCTTCACCGTGGGCTTGCCGACCGCCGCCGCATTCCTGATGCGGACGAACATATCGGCGATGGGATCAGTCATGCTCATGTGTAATTACCTGATGAGTGCACCGATATCCGCTCAATTGCGAATTCAGTTGTGACGCTGCGACCGGATGGCGGCAACGCATGAAACATTGCGAGCCGGCAAGTCTAGCAGACTTGCCGGCCGCGATTGCCACTTTTTTACCAGCTGGCCTTGCGAAGACCCGGCACGTCACCGCGCATGGTCGCTTCGCGCAACTTGTTGCGACCCAGGCCGAACTTCGCGTAGACACCGCGCGAACGTCCGGTCAGGGCACAGCGATTCCGCTGGCGGGAGGGCGAGGAGTCGCGCGGCAGTTTCTGCAGCTTGATCACCGCCGCTTCCTTTTCCTCGTAGGAGGCCGTCGGGCTGGCGATGGTCTTCTTCAGCTCTGCGCGCTTGACCGCGTACTTCGCCGCCAGCTTGGCCCGCTTCAAGTCGCGGTTGACCATGGAGGTCTTAGCCATAGTTAGATCCTTGAATGAGGTCTTACTGATTAATTACGGAACGGGAAGCGGAACGCTTCCAGCAGGGCGCGGGCTTCAGCATCGGTGTTCGCCGTCGTGGTGATCGCGATGTCCATGCCGCGCAAGGCGTCGACCTGGTCGTAATCGATCTCCGGGAAGATGATCTGCTCCTTGATGCCCATGTTGTAGTTGCCGCGGCCGTCGAACGACTTGGCCGACACACCACGGAAGTCGCGGACGCGCGGCAGCGAGACGTTGACCAGGCGATCCAGGAACTCGTACATCTTGGCGCGACGCAAGGTGACCTTGCAGCCGATCGGCCAACCATCACGGATCTTGAACGAGGCCACCGACACGCGGCTGTTCGTCACGATCGGCTTCTGGCCGCAGATCTTGGTCATGTCGGCGACCGCGTTCTCCAGCACCTTCTTGTTGGTGGCGGCCTCGCCCACACCCATGTTCAGGGTGATCTTGGACAGACGCGGCACCTGCATCGGGTTCGTGTAACCGAACTTCTCGGTCAGCGACGGAACCACTTCTTCTTTGTAAAATTTTTCAAGCCGGGTCATTTCAGCATTCCTCAGGCGTCGACCGCCTCACCGCTGGAGCGGAACACACGCAATTTGCGTCCATCCTCCAGCACCTTGATACCGATGCGCTCACCCTTGCCGGAAGCCGGGTTGAACAACATGACGTTGGAAATATGGATCGGCGCCTCGCGCTCGATCACGCCGCCAGGCTGGCCGGCCTGCGGATTCGGCTTGGTGTGGCGCTTGATGATGTTGATGTTGGACACGAGGACCTTGTCGCCGGCCACTCGCACCACATCACCCTTCTTGCCCTTGTCCTTGCCGGCAGTGACGATCACGTGGTCGCCCTTCTTGATACGGTTCATGTCAATTCCTCCGCTCAGAGCACTTCTGGGGCGAGCGAGACGATCTTCATGAACTTCTCGGAACGCAGTTCACGGGTCACGGGCCCGAAGATGCGGGTGCCGATCGGCTCCTGCTTGTTGTTCAGCAGGACCGCGGCATTGCCGTCGAAACGGATCAGCGAGCCGTCCGGACGGCGCACACCCTTGCGGGTACGCACCACGACGGCGTCGTAGACGTCGCCCTTCTTGACCTTGCCACGCGGGATCGCATCCTTGACGGTCACCTTGATGATGTCGCCGATCGCGGCGTAACGGCGCTTGGAACCGCCGAGCACCTTGATGCACATCACTTCTTTCGCGCCGGAGTTGTCTGCCACCGTGAGGTAGCTTTGCATCTGGATCATGGTTCAGCCTCCTCTTATTCGGCCGCGCGGGTGACGACTTCCACCACACGCCAGTTCTTGGTTTTCGACATCGGCGCGATCTCGGTGATCCGGACCACGTCGCCCTCGTTGCAGGAGTTGTCCGCATCGTGTGCGTGCAGCTTGGTCGAGCGGCGGATGTACTTGCCGTACAACGCGTGCTTGACCTGGCGCTCGACGAGCACGGTGACGGTCTTGTCCATCTTGTTGCTGACCACGCGTCCTTCGACCGTGCGCAGCGCCTTCTCTGTATTGTTGTCGGTCATGGCGGGTCCTTACTTCTTCTCGCCCGATCCGGACTGGCTCGCCTGAGCCTGTCCGATCAAGGTGTTGACGCGAGCGATCTCGCGACGCACCCGACGGGCCTCGTGGGTCTTGGTGAGTTGGCCGGTGGCCTTCTGCATACGAAGGGCGAAGCCCTCCTTGTGCAGTTCGGTCAAGTGGGCCTGGAGCTCGCCAACCGACTTCTCGCGCAATTTATTGAGTTCCATTACCGCACCGTCCGGGTCACGAAAGTGGTGGTCACCGAGAGCTTGGCGGCGGCCAGACGGAACGCTTCACGCGCCACGTCCTCAGCCACGCCTTCGATCTCGTAGATCATGCGGCCGGGCTGGATCTGGGCAACCCAATACTCCACGTTGCCCTTGCCCTTGCCCATACGCACTTCGATCGGCTTCTTGGTGACCGGCTTGTCGGGAAACACGCGGATCCACATCTTGCCGCCACGCTTCACGTAACGGCTGATGGAACGGCGCGCGGCCTCGATCTGACGTGCGGTGATCTGGCCGTGGGCGGTCGACTTCAAGCCGAACTCGCCGAAGCTGACAGCATTACCGCTCCATGCCAGGCCGTCGTTGCGGCCTTTGTGTACCTTGCGGTACTTGGTTCGCTTTGGTTGCAACATGATCCGTTACCTCGATTCGCGCGGCGGACGGGGCGAGCGGTCGCGACGGTCGCCGCGATCACCGCGGTCACTGCGCGGGCTGTCGTCCGGCTTTTCCTGGCCGACCTGGGAGAAATCGAAGATCTCGCCCTTGTAGACCCAGACCTTGACGCCGATGATGCCGTACGTCGTCTTGGCTTCAGCGAAGCCGTAGTCGATGTCGGCGCGCAGGGTGTGCAGCGGTACGCGGCCTTCGCGGTACCACTCCGAACGGGCGATTTCAGCCCCGTTGAGGCGGCCACCGACGTTCACCTTGATACCCAGGGCACCCAGGCGCATCGCGTTGCCGACCGCACGCTTCATGGCGCGGCGGAACATGATGCGACGCTCCAGCTGCTGCGCGATCGATTCGGCGACCAGCTGACCATCGAGCTCGGGCTTGCGCACTTCGGTCACGTTGATGTGCGCCGGAACGCCCATCATGTCGCTGACCTCTTTACGCAGCTTGTCGATGTCCTCGCCGCGCTTGCCGATCACCACGCCCGGACGGGCGGTGTGGATCGTCACGCGGGCGTTGTTGGCCGGACGCTCGATGAAGATCTTCGAGATGCCTGCCTGCGCGAGCTTCTTGCGCAGCATGTCGCGGACCTTGAGGTCGGCGATCAGGTATTCGGCGTACTGCTTCTTGCCGGCAAACCACTTGGAATTCCAGTCCTTGGAGATGCCCAGACGGATGCCGGTCGGATGAACTTTGTGACCCATAATCAGACTCCGCCTTGCTTGCCGGCGCCCACGACCACAGTGATGTGGCTGGTGCGCTTGAGAATGCGGGTGCCGCGACCCTTCGCCCGCGCCATGAAGCGCTTGAGCGTCGGACCTTCGTCAACCATGATCGTCGTGACCTTGAGCTCGTCGATGTCGGCACCCTGGTTGTTCTCGGCATTTGCGATCGCCGATTCCAGGACCTTGCGGACCAGATCGGCAGCCTTCTTGTCGGAGAACTTGAGGAGGTTGACAGCGCGTTCGGCGGTCAGGCCCCGCACCTGGTCTGCGACCAGGCGAACCTTCTGGGCGGAGATGCGCGCGCTGCGCAGGATGGCTTTAGCTTCCATGGTCATCTCCTTATCGGCTCTTCTTGTCGCCGACGTGACCCTTGAAGGTCCGCGTCAGGGCGAATTCGCCGAGCTTGTGGCCAACCATGTTCTCGTTGACCAGCACCGGGATGTGGTTGCGACCGTTATGCACGGCGATGGTGTAACCCACCATCTCCGGCAACACCATCGAACGACGCGACCAAGTCTTGATCGGGCGCTTGTTGTTGGCCGCAGCCTCCACCTTCTTGAGCAGATGGTGGTCGACGAACGGGCCTTTTTTCAGTGAACGTGCCATTGCCGATTAGCTCCTGCGATCGCGAACGATGAACTGCTGCGTACGCTTGTTGTGCCGCGTCTTGTAACCCTTGGTCGGGACACCCCACGGGGTGACCGGATGCGGGTTGCCCTGGCCAGCCTTGGCCTCACCACCACCGTGCGGGTGATCGACCGGGTTCATCGCCGCGCCGCGAACGGTCGGCTTGATGCCCAGCCAGCGCTTCGCACCGGCCTTGCCGAGCTTCTGCAGGCTGTGCTCGTCGTTGCCGACCTCACCGATGGTGGCGCGGCACTCGACGGGCACCTTGCGCATTTCGCCGGAGCGGAGGCGCAGCGTGGCGTAGCCCTGCTCGCGTGCCACCAGCTGCACACCGGCACCGGCGGCGCGGGCGATCTGCGCGCCCTTGCCCGGCTTCATCTCGATGCAATGCACGGTGGAGCCGACCGGAATATTGGTCAGCGGCAGGGTGTTGCCGGTGCGGATCGGGGCATCACGGCCCGCGATCACCTGGTCACCGGCCTTCAGGCCCTTGGGAGCGATGATGTAGCGACGCTCGCCATCGACGTAGCACAGCAGGGCGATATGGGCGGTGCGGTTGGGATCGTATTCGATCCGCTCCACGCGCGCCGGAATGCCTTCCTTGTTGCGCTTGAAATCGATGATGCGGTAGTGCTGCTTGTGGCCACCACCGATATGACGGGTGGTGATGCGGCCGTGGTGGTTACGACCACCGGTCCGACTCTGCGGCTCGAGCAGCGGAGCGTGCGGCGCGCCCTTGTGCAGGTCGGGCGTCACCACGCGGACCGCCGAACGGCGACCGGGCGAAGTGGGTTTGAATGTCATCAATGCCATGGGTCGATCCTCAAGCCTTGGCCATCACGTCGATCGACTGGCCATCGGCCAGCGTCACGTACGCCTTGCGCCAGTCGGGGCGACGGCCCATGCGGAACTTGAAGGCTTTTGCTTTGCCCTTCACGTTGAGCACGTTGACCGCCTCGACCTTGACGTCGAACAGCTTCTCGACTGCAACCTTGATGTCGGCCTTGGTTGCCGTCGTCGCTACTTCGAAGACGTATTGATTGGAAACTTCCTGCAGGCGCGCGGTCTTCTCGGACACACGCGGCGCACGGATCACGTTGTAGAGCTTGGCGTCGTTCATGCCAGCCACTCCTCGATCTTCTTGATCGCGTCGGCGGTGACCACGACCGAGTCGGCGCCAACCAGCGCGACCGGATCCAGGCCCTGCACGTCACGGACTTCGACATACGGCAAGTTGCGCGCCGAGAGGTACAGGTTCTCGGTGGCGTCCTCGGTGACCAGCAGCGGGCGACGACCGGCGTCCAGGCTCTTGAGCATGGCAACCATGCCCGAGGTCTTCGGCGAATCCAGCTCCAGCGTCTCCACGACAGTGATGCGGCCCTGGCGATTGAGCTCGGACAGGATCGACGCCATCGCGGCGCGGTACATCTTGCGGTTCACCTTCTGCGCGAAGCTGCGCGGCTTGGCCGCAAACGTCACGCCACCGCCACGGAAGATCGGAGCCGTCAGTGCACCGTGGCGAGCGCCACCGCCCTTCTGCTTCTTCGACTTCTTGGTGGTGCCGGCGACTTCGGCGCGGGTCTTCTGCGCCTTGGTGCCCGCGCGACCGGCGTTGCGATAGGCAACGACAACCTGGTGGACCAGATCCTCGCTGAACTCGCGGCCGAAGATCTCGTCGGATACCGCCAGCGTCTTGCTGCTGTTATTGATGGCAAGTTCCATCGTCATACTCCCTTCGTCGTCGGACGGACGATCACGTCGCCGCCCGGCGCGCCCGGCACCGCGCCCTTGATCGCGATCAGGCCGCGCTCGGCGTCCACCTTGACCACTTCAAGACCCTGGGTGCTCTGCTGCACGAAGCCCATGTGACCGGACATCTTCTTGCCCGGGAACACGCGGCCAGGCGTCTGCCGCTGGCCGATGGAACCCGGCGTGCGGTGCGACAGCGAGTTACCGTGCGTGGCATCGCCCATCGCGAAATTCCAGCGCTTCACGGTGCCCTGGAAGCCCTTGCCCTTGGTCACGCCCTGGACGTCGACAATCTGGCCAACCTCGAAGATGTCGGCCTTGATCTCGCCGCCCACATTGAAGTCGCCGAGCTTGTCGTCGGCCACGCGGAACTCCCACAGGCCACGACCGGCTTCGACCTTGGCCTTCGCGAGATGACCCGCCTCGGGCTTGTTGACCAGTGCTGCGCGGCGCACGCCGACGGTGACCTGCACCGCGCTGTAGCCGTCGCTGTCGACGCTCTTGATCTGGGTAATACGGTTCGGGGTCGCCTCGATCAGCGTCACCGGCACGGAGCGTCCGTCCTCGGTAAAGAACCGGCTCATGCCGGCCTTGCGACCGACGATGCCCAACGAATATTTCTTCGTCGTCATGATGTCCGCCTCAGGTCAGCTTGATCTGTACGTCGACGCCCGCCGCGAGCTCGAGCTTCATCAGCGCGTCCACGGTCTTGTCGTTGGGGTCGACGATGTCGAGCACGCGCTTGTGCGTGCGGGTTTCGTACTGGTCGCGCGCGTCCTTGTCGACGTGCGGAGAAGTAAGAATGGTGAAGCGCTCGATCTTGGTCGGCAGCGGAATCGGACCACGCACTTGTGCGCCGGTCCGCTTGGCTGTCTCGACGATCTCGCTGGCCGAGCGGTCGATCAGACGATGATCGTATGCCTTCAGCCGAATTCGGATCTTTTGGTCCGCCATGACGGTGTTCCTTGGTTAAAGAGCGACGGGCCGGCGGCTGGGTGCGCCGAACCCCGATGGACACATCCCGCACCCGGAAACCCGCTGTCCGGATGCGAAAATCTTTAGCAAAACAAGGCAGGCCGGTTACCCGGCCTGCCCAGACAGAAAAGTATAAAGCGCGTGCCATGACGCCGTCAAGCAGTCCAGAACAAACCGGAACTTCCGACGACCCTTGCCACGCGACATTTCCCTGTCGGGCGAACACGAGGCGCTTCCTGCGCCTCATTTCGCGGTAATCGGCGCCTCTCTCGAAGCGCCTCGCAACTCATCCGCCACCAGGACGGACGCGCCGCGGTATC
>NZ_AVPS01000013.1 GCF_000768345.1 Lysobacter concretionis Ko07 = DSM 16239
GATACCGCGGCGCGTCCGTCCTGGTGGCGGACGGGTTGCCGATTCAGATGCGATTCCCGGCAGGGCGGCGTCAGCCGCCGTTGCCATTTTCGGAACCAGTCAATACGCCAGTAGCTCAATTGGCAGAGCAGCGGTCTCCAAAACCGCAGGTTGGGGGTTCGAGTCCCTCCTGGCGTGCCAAATGCGGAAGGTCGATTGAACAGCAAGGCTGAACAAAACGCAGGCGACATCCTCAAGTACGTGGTCGCGGTGCTGCTGGTCGCGGCCGGCGTGTTCGCGTTCTACTGGTTCGAACAGTTGCCGGGCGGTGTCCGCGCCCTGTTCGTGGCCGGAGGCCTGGTCGCTGGTGCGGCGGTATTCCTGGTCAGCCACCTGGGTGTCCAGACGCGTGAATTCCTCTCGGAGTCGCAGTTCGAGTTGCGCAAGGTGGTCTGGCCGACGCGCCAGGAAGCCATGCGCACCACGTGGGTGGTGATTCTGGCGGTCGTGATCCTGAGCCTGATCCTGGCCGGGTTCGATGTGGTCATCCAGGCGGCCGTGAAGTGGCTGCTTGGACGTTGAGGAGATGACACAAGTGCAGACGTCAGACAGCAACCCGGCCGACAACAGCGCCAGCAGCAACAAGCGCTGGTATGTCGTCCATGCCTATTCGGGCTTCGAGAAGACCGTGGCACAGGCGTTGCGTGATCGCATCGTCCGCGAGGAGATGGAGGACCGCTTCGGCGACGTGCTCGTCCCGACCGAGGAAGTCGTGGAGATGCGCGCCGGCCAGAAACGCCGCTCCGAGCGCAAGTTCTTCCCCGGTTACGTGCTGGTGCAGATCGCCACCCACGAGGAAGGCGGCATTCCGCGCATCGACAGCGAGTGCTGGCACCTGATCAAGGAAACCCCCAAGGTGATGGGTTTCATCGGCGGAACCGCCGATCGTCCGCTGCCGATCGCCGACCATGAGGCCGCGCAGATCCTGGACCGCGTGCAGGAAGGCGTCGAGAAGCCGCGTCCGAAGGTGCTGTTCGAGGCGGGCGAGATGGTCCGCGTCGTCGACGGTCCGTTCAACGACTTCAACGGCGTGGTCGAGGAAATCAATTACGAGAAGAGCCGCCTGCGCGTCGCAGTGCTGATCTTCGGTCGCTCGACTCCGGTCGAGCTGGAATTCGGTCAGGTCGAGAAGGCCTGACGCGAAACACATTCGCCGGGACGAGTGGTTCGTCCCGGCAACAATCGCGAGGAGCCTGCTGTCGAAAGACACGCAGGCGTTTGCACTCGCAGGAGCTGAGCAATGGCAAAGAAAGTAGTTGGTTACATCAAGTTGCAGGTCAAGGCCGGTCAGGCCAATCCGTCGCCGCCGGTGGGTCCCGCCCTCGGTCAGCGCGGCCTGAACATCATGGAGTTCTGCAAGGCATTCAACGCTGCGACGTCGAAGCTGGAGCCGGGACTGCCGACGCCGGTGATCATCACCGCGTATTCCGACCGCACCTTCACCTTCATTACCAAGAGCACCCCGGCCGCCGTGTTGCTGAAGAAGGCCGCTGGCGTCACCACCGGTTCCAAGCGTCCGAACACCGAGAAGGTGGGCAAGATTTCCCGCGCCCAGCTCGAGGAGATCGCCAAGGCGAAGGAGGCCGATCTGACGGCCGCCGACCTGGAAGCGGCAGTGCGCACGATTGCGGGTTCCGCCCGCAGCATGGGTTTGGCGGTGGAGGGTTAAGACATGGCGATGACCAAGCGCAAGAAAGCAATCAAGGCCGCCACCGAGCCGGGCAAGTCCTACGGCTTCGATGACGCCATCAAGATCGTCAAGACCGCGACCAAGGCGAAGTTCGTCGAGTCCGTCGACGTGGCCGTGCGGCTCGGCGTGGATGCACGCAAGTCCGACCAGCAGGTGCGCGGCTCGACCGTGTTGCCGGCCGGTACCGGCAAGAGCGTGCGCGTGGCGGTGTTCGCACCGGCCGGCGCCAAGGCCGACGAGGCCCTGGCCGCAGGCGCCGAGGCGGTCGGCATGGACGACCTGGCCGAGAAGATGCTGGCGGGCGACCTCAACTACGACGTCGTCATCGCGACCCCCGACGCCATGCGCGTGGTGGGCAAGCTGGGCCAGTTGCTCGGCCCGCGCGGCCTGATGCCGAACCCGAAGGTCGGCACCGTGTCGCCGAACCCGGGCGAGGCGGTCAAGAACGCCAAGGGCGGCCAGGTGCGTTACCGCACCGACAAGGCCGGCATCATCCATTGCACGATCGGCAAGGCCGACTTCGACGACGCGTCGCTCAAGGGCAACCTGGAAGCGTTGCTGATCGACCTGATCAAGGCCAAGCCGGCAACCGCCAAGGGTCAGTTCCTGCAGAAGATTTCGGTCAGCTCGACCATGGGCCCCGGTGTCGCCGTGGACCAGGCCTCGCTGACCCTGAAGTGATGGATTGGCCCGCGCTTTAGCGCGGCCTTGCCAATCCGTCATCCCCGCGAAAGCGGGGATCCAGGGACGTAGATTTTGATTTTGATTTTGTTTGACCGGCAGCTTTGCGCATGAAAGCCAAAGCCGCCGGATTCCCGCCTCAACGGGAATGACGTTCAAAGGTACCGGGTTCGCGCCCGGTACCCGCAGGATTTGAAGGCATCGCAAGGCTTCGGCCAGCGCGATAGCCGTCAAAGACCGCAGGTGCGGTTCGCGCGTGGCAACGACGGGCATGGACGCTCACATGGCATGGAATCGCCGTTGCCGAAGGCGGAACCGCTTAATCCGCATCCGATGAGGATGCTGGCCTGCGTAGATGGTGATGCCCTTCTGGAATGTTTTGGTTCAAGACACCTCTGGACGGCCACCACCGGGATGCACTGCATCCCCGATGCCAGGGACCGGTATCGCCCAGGACCGCCAACGGCTGGAGCCGCAGGCGGAGTTCATAAGAGGAGTGACATATGGCTCTCAATCTGTCCCAGAAACAGAACGTTGTCGCCGAAGTGGCAGAAGTTGCCGCCAAGGCGCACTCCCTGATCGCAGCCGAGTACATCGGCACCACGGTCAGCCAGATGACCGCGATGCGCAAGCAGGCACGTGAAACCGGTGTGTTCCTGAAAGTTGTCAAGAACAGCCTGGCTGCACGCGCCGTCACGGGTACCGACTACGAGTGCGCCAAGGACTCGATGGTCGGCCCCCTGCTGTACGCGTTCTCGACCGAGGAGCCCGGCGCTGCCGGTCGCCTGATCAAGGAATTCGCCAAGGGCAACGACAAGTTGCAGCCCAAGCTCGTCGTGGTGGGTGGCCAGCAGTATCCGGCCAGCCACGTCGACGTGCTGGCTTCACTGCCGACCCTCGACCAGGCCCTGGCCATGCTGGCCCGCGTGCTGTCCGAACCCGCGGCGATGTTCGCCCGCGCGGTCAAGGCCGTTGGCGACCAGCAGGGCGGTGATGAAGCACCGGCGGAAGCCGCTGCCGAAGCCGAACCGGCCTGATCCAGCGAAAAGACAACGTTTCCCTTTCAACATCGAATCAATCCAGAGGTAACACAATGTCCCTGTCCAACGAGCAAATCGTCGACGCCGTCGCCACCAAGTCGCTGATGGAAGTGATGGAGCTGGTGAAGGCCATCGAAGAGAAGTTTGGCGTTTCCGCCGCCGCCCCGGTCGCTGCCGCTGCCGCTGCCGGCCCGGCCGCCGTTGTCGAAGAGCAGACCGAGTTCGACGTCATCCTGAAGTCGCCGGGCGACAAGAAGGTTGAAGTGATCAAGGCGGTCCGCGGCATCACCGGCCTCGGCCTGAAGGAAGCCAAGGACCTCACCGAGGCCGGCGGCGTCGTGAAGGAAGGCGCCACCAAGGAAGAGGCCGAGAAGATCAAGAAGGATCTCGAAGCCGCCGGTGCGACCGTCGAAGTCAAGTAAGCCGTACTTGCGTCGCTGCTTATCTGTGGGCGACCAGCCGGGGCTGGGGGCGAAAGCTCCCGGCCTTTGGCCGTTGTGGCGTTGTCTGAAAGGCCGGTTGAGACACCGGTAACGAGTTGACAGTCGGAAGTAGCGGGAGATGGCGTGCTGGTGCCGGCAATACCAGCGACTTCCCACTGGCAATTTTGCAAGCCCCTTTTGCACCAGGTTTTTGCAAACCCGATTTTGCAAGCGCCAATCTGCATCTCCCCTTTCACGTTTCCCCCAGGACCGCGGACGCGCGATCCGATGAACACCGAGGCGGTAGCTCACCATGACCACAGCTTCCAAAACGACCATGAGCCCGAAGGGCACCTATTCGTTCACTGAAAAGAAGCGCATCCGCAAGGACTTCGGCAAGAGCCGTTCGATCCTCGAGGTGCCGTTCCTGCTTGCGATCCAGGTCGATTCCTATCGCCGGTTCCTGCAGGAAGACATCGCACCGGCCAAGCGCGCGGATCGCGGCCTGCACGCGGCGCTCAAGTCGGTGTTCCCGATTGCCAGCTACAGCGGCAACGCGGCGCTGGAATATGTCGGCTACAAGCTGGGCGAGCCCGCCTTCGACGAGCGCGAGTGCCGCCAACGTGGCATGAGCTACGGCGCGCCGCTGCGCGTGACCGTGCGCCTGGTGATCTACGACCGCGAGTCGTCGACCAAGGCCATCAAGTACGTGAAGGAGCAGGAGGTCTACATGGGCGAGATTCCGCTCATGACCGGCAACGGCACCTTCATCGTCAACGGCACCGAGCGCGTCATCGTGTCCCAGCTGCACCGTTCGCCAGGCGTGTTCTTCGACCACGACCGCGGCAAGACCCACAGCTCGGGCAAGCTGCTGTACAGCGCCCGCATCATTCCGTACCGCGGCTCGTGGCTGGACTTCGAGTTCGACCCGAAGGACGGCCTGTTCACCCGCATCGACCGTCGCCGCAAGTTGCCGGTGACGATCCTGCTGCGTGCACTGGGCTACAACAACGAAGAGATGCTGGCCGAGTTCTTCGAGGTCAACACCTTCCACATCGACCCCAAGGAAGGCGTGCAGCTGGAGCTGGTGGCCGAGCGCCTGCGTGGCGAGACCCTGGACTTCGACCTCGCCGATGGCGACAAGGTCATCGTCGAGGCCGGCCGCCGCATCACCGCGCGTCACGTCAAGCAGCTGGAGGCCTCGGGCATCGAAGCGCTGGCCGTGCCGGATGAGTACCTGGTCGGCCGCACCCTGTCCCACGACGTGATCGACGCCAGCACCGGCGAGCTGATCGCCGCGGCCAACGACGAGATCACCGAGGAGCAGCTGGCGCTGTTCCGCAAGGCCGGCATCGAGACCGTCGGCACGATCTGGACCAACGACCTGGATCGCGGCGCGTTCATTTCCAACACCCTGCGCATCGACCCGAGCAAGACCCAGCTCGAGGCGCTGGTCGAGATCTACCGGATGATGCGTCCGGGCGAGCCGCCGACCAAGGACGCCGCACAGAACCTGTTCCACAACCTGTTCTTCACCTTCGACCGCTACGACCTGTCGGCCGTCGGCCGGATGAAGTTCAACCGCCGCATCGGCCGCAAGGAAGTCACCGGCGCGTCGGTGCTGTACGACGCCCGCTACTTCTCCCAGCGCAAGGACGACGAGTCCAAGCGTCTCGCCGCCGAGATGGGCGAGGGCTCCGACATCCTCGACGTGCTCAAGGTGCTGACCGAGATCCGCAACGGCCGCGGCATCGTCGATGACATCGATCACCTCGGCAACCGCCGCGTGCGCTCGGTCGGCGAGATGGCCGAGAACACCTTCCGCGTCGGCCTGGTCCGGGTGGAGCGTGCGGTCAAGGAGCGCCTGTCGATGGCCGAGGCCGATGGCCTGACCCCGCAGGACCTGATCAACGCCAAGCCGGTTGCCGCCGCCGTGAAGGAGTTCTTCGGCTCCTCGCAGCTGTCGCAGTTCATGGACCAGAACAACCCGCTGTCCGAGGTCACCCACAAGCGCCGCGTCTCCGCGCTTGGGCCGGGCGGCCTGACCCGCGAGCGCGCCGGCTTCGAGGTGCGCGACGTGCACCCGACCCATTACGGCCGCGTCTGCACCATTGAAACCCCGGAAGGCCCGAACATCGGCCTGATCAACTCGCTGGCCGTGTTCGCCCGCACCAACGAGTACGGCTTCCTGGAGACGCCGTACCGCAAGGTCGTGGACGGCAAGGTCACCGACGAGGTCGAGTACCTGTCGGCGATCGAGGAGAACGAGTACGTCATCGCCCAGGCCAACGCGCCGCAGGACGACAAGGGCGTGCTGAGCGAGCTGTTCGTGGACTGCCGTTACCAGGGCGAGTCGATGCTGAAGCCGCCCAGCGAGGTCCACTTCATGGACGTCTCGCCGATGCAGACGGTGTCGGTCGCCGCCGCGCTGGTGCCGTTCCTGGAGCACGACGACGCGAACCGCGCACTGATGGGCGCGAACATGCAGCGCCAGGCCGTGCCGACGCTGCGTTCGCAGAAGCCGCTGGTGGGTACCGGTATCGAGCGCGCGGTGGCGCGTGACTCGGGTGTGACCGTGAATGCGTTGCGTGGCGGCACGATCGAGCAGATCGATGCGGCGCGCATCGTGGTCAAAGTCAACGAGGACGAGATCAGCAGCGAGACCGATGCCGGTGTCGATATCTACAACCTGATCAAGTACACCCGTTCCAACCAGAACACCTGCATCAACCAGACCCCGCTGGTCAACGTGGGCGACGTGATCGCCCGCGGCGACGTGCTGGCCGACGGTCCTTCGACCGATATCGGCGAACTCGCGCTGGGCCAGAACATGCTCATCGCGTTCATGCCGTGGAACGGCTACAACTTCGAGGACTCCATCCTGCTGTCCGAGCGGGTGGTGCAGGAGGATCGCTACACCACGATCCACATCGAGGAGCTGACCGCGGTCGCACGTGACACCAAGCTGGGGCCGGAGGAGATCTCCGCGGACATCCCGAACGTCTCCGAGCAGGCTCTGAACCGCCTCGACGAGTCCGGCGTGGTGTACATCGGTGCCGAGGTGCGTGCCGGCGACATCCTGGTCGGCAAGGTCACGCCGAAGGGCGAGAGCCAGCTGACCCCGGAAGAGAAGCTGCTGCGTGCGATCTTCGGCGAGAAGGCGAGCGACGTGAAAGACAGCTCGCTGCGCGTGCCGCCGGGCATGGACGGCAACGTCATCGACGTGCAGGTCTTCACCCGCGACGGGATCGAGAAGGACAAGCGCGCCAAGCAGATCGAGGAATCCGAGATCCGCCGGGTCAAGAAGGACTTCGACGACCAGTTCCGCATCCTCGAGGCGGCGATCTACAACCGCCTGCGCAGCCAGCTGATCGGCAAGGTCGCCAACGGCGGCGCCGGCCTCAAGAAGGGCGAGACCGTGACCAGCCTGGTGCTGGACGGCCTGTCTCGGAAGGACTGGTTCAGCCTGCGGATGAAGGACGAGTCGGCGGTCGAGGCGATCGAGCGTGCGCAGAAGCAGATCGACGTTCACGAGAAGGAGTTCGAGCGCCGGTTCGCCGACAAGCGCGCCAAGATCACCCAGGGCGACGACCTCGCCCCGGGCGTACTGAAGATGGTCAAGGTGTTCCTGGCGGTGAAGCGCCGCATCCAGCCGGGCGACAAGATGGCCGGCCGCCATGGCAACAAGGGTGTGGTATCGATCCTGGTGCCGGAGCAGGACATGCCGTACATGGCCAACGGCGAGACCGTCGACATCGTGCTGAACCCGCTGGGCGTGCCGAGCCGCATGAACATCGGCCAGGTGCTGGAGGTCCATCTGGGCTGGGCGGCGAAGGGGCTGGGCGAGAAGATCCAGCGCATGCTCGACGCACAGGCCAAGGTCACCGAGCTGCGCAAGTTCCTCGACGAGATCTACAACCACGACAGCAAGCTGGTCGGGCAGCGGGTCGACCTCAAGCAGTTCAGCGACCAGGAACTGCTGGCGCTGGCCGGCAACCTGACCGACGGCGTGCCGATGGCGACGCCGGTGTTCGACGGTGCAGAAGAGTCGGAGATCAAGATGATGCTCCAGCTCGCCGACCTGCCGACCAGTGGCCAGACCACGCTGTACGACGGCCGCACCGGCGAGGCGTTCGACCGCGAAGTCACCGTCGGCTACATGCACATGCTGAAGTTGAACCACCTGGTCGACGACAAGATGCATGCGCGCTCGACCGGTCCGTACTCGCTCGTCACCCAGCAGCCGCTGGGCGGCAAGGCGCAGTTCGGCGGCCAGCGCTTCGGCGAGATGGAAGTCTGGGCACTGGAAGCCTACGGCGCGGCCTACACCCTGCAGGAAATGCTGACGGTGAAGTCCGACGACGTGCAGGGCCGCAACCAGATGTACAAGAACATCGTCGATGGCGAGTACGAGACGGTCGCCGGCATGCCGGAGTCCTTCAACGTGCTGGTGAAGGAAATCCGCTCGCTCGCGATCAACATGGAGCTGGAAGAGAACTGAGGAACCGGACCGGGGAACGCCGCGAACCGCGCGCTCCCCGGCCCACAGAGTCGGTAATCCCAGCCCTTCGACGATTTACTCCTCCACGGAGAAAGAAAAATGAAAGACCTTCTCAACCTGTTCAACCAGCAGCGTCCCGCGCTCAACTTCGATGCGATCAAGATCGCACTGGCCTCGCCGGACCTGATCCGCTCGTGGTCGTTCGGTGAAGTCAAGAAGCCCGAGACGATCAACTACCGCACCTTCAAGCCCGAGCGTGACGGCCTGTTCTGCGCCGCGATCTTCGGACCGGTGAAGGACTACGAGTGCCTGTGCGGCAAGTACAAGCGCATGAAGCACCGTGGCGTGGTGTGCGAGAAGTGCGGCACCGAAGTGACCCTGGCCAAGGTGCGCCGCGAGCGCATGGGCCACATCGACCTGGCTTCGCCGGTCGCACACATCTGGTTCCTGAAGTCGCTGCCGTCGCGCATCGGCCTGATGCTGGACATGACCCTGCGCGACATCGAGCGGATCCTGTACTTCGAGGCGTTCGTCGTCACCGAGCCGGGCCTGACCCCGTTCGAGCGCGGCCAGCTGCTCAACGAAGAGCAGTACATGCAGGCGCGCCAGGAGCACAGCGACGACTTCGACGCCGCGATGGGCGCCGAGGCCGTGTTCGAACTGCTGCGCACGCTCGATCTGCAGAGCGAGATGGTGCAGCTGAAGGAAGACATCGCCGCCACCGGTTCGGAGACCAAGCTCAAGCGCCTCACCAAGCGCGTCAAGCTGGTCGAGGCGTTCCTGGAGTCGGGCAACAAGCCCGAGTGGATGGTCATGACCGTCCTGCCGGTGCTGCCGCCGGACCTGCGTCCGCTGGTGCCGCTGGACGGCGGCCGCTTCGCGACTTCCGATCTGAACGACCTGTACCGCCGCGTCATCAACCGCAACAACCGCCTGCGCCGCCTGCTCGAGCTCAATGCGCCGGAAATCATCGTGCGCAACGAGAAGCGCATGCTGCAGGAGTCGGTCGATGCGCTGATGGACAACGGCCGCCGTGGCCGCGCCATCACCGGCACCAACAAGCGTCCGTTGAAGTCGCTGGCCGACATGATCAAGGGCAAGCAGGGCCGCTTCCGCCAGAACCTGCTCGGCAAGCGCGTCGACTACTCCGGCCGCTCGGTCATCGTGGTCGGCCCGTACCTGAAGCTGCACCAGTGCGGCCTGCCGAAGAAGATGGCGCTGGAGCTGTTCAAGCCGTTCATCTTCGCCAAGCTGCAGCGCCGTGGCCTGGCCACCACGATCAAGGCCGCCAAGAAGCTGGTCGAGCGTGAAGAGGCGGAAGTCTGGGACATCCTGGAAGAAGTCATCCGGGAGCACCCGGTGCTGCTGAACCGTGCGCCGACCCTGCACCGCCTGGGCATCCAGGCGTTCGAGCCGGTGCTGATCGAGGGCAAGGCCATCCAGCTGCACCCGCTGGTCTGCACCGCGTTCAACGCCGACTTCGACGGTGACCAGATGGCCGTCCACGTGCCGCTTTCGCTGGAAGCCCAGCTGGAAGCGCGCGCGCTGATGATGGCCTCCAACAACATCCTGTCGCCGGCCAACGGCGAGCCGATCATCGTGCCGTCGCAGGACGTCGTGCTGGGCCTGTACTACATGACCCGCGCGCTGGAAAACAAGCAGGGCGAGGGCATGGCGTTCGCCAACGTGTCCGAGGTCAAGCGTGCCTACGACAACCGCGTGGTGGAACTGCACGCCAAGGTCAAGGTGCGCATCACCGAGTCGGTGATCCAGGAGGACGGTTCGCGGGTGGAGCAGTCGTCGATCGTCGACACGACCGTCGGCCGCGCGTTGCTGGACGACATCCTGCCGTCGGGCCTGCCGTTCGCGCTGGCCAACGTCGAGCTGACCAAGAAGAACATCAGCCGCCTGATCAACTCCTGCTACCGCATGCTGGGCCTGAAGGACACGGTCGTGTTCGCCGACCAGCTGATGTACACCGGATTCGCCTATGCAACCCGCGCCGGTGTGTCGATCGGTATCGACGACATGATCATCCCGGGCGCCAAGAAGGGCATCCTGGACGAGGCCGAGACCGAGGTCCTGGAGATCCAGGAGCAGTACCAGTCCGGTCTGGTCACCGCCGGCGAGCGCTACAACAAGGTGGTGGATATCTGGTCGCGCACCAACGAGCGCGTGGCCAAGGCGATGATGGAAGCGATCGGTACCGAGCAGGTGCAGAACGCGAAGGGCGAGACGGTCGACCAGAAGTCGATGAACTCGGTCTACATCATGGCCGACTCCGGCGCGCGTGGTTCGCAGGCACAGATCCGCCAGTTGGCCGGCATGCGTGGCCTGATGGCCAAGCCTGACGGCTCGATCATCGAGACGCCGATCACCGCGAACTTCCGCGAGGGTCTGAACGTCCTGCAGTACTTCATCTCGACCCACGGTGCACGAAAGGGCCTGGCCGATACCGCGCTGAAGACCGCGAACTCCGGTTACCTGACCCGTCGCCTGGTCGACGTGGCGCAGGACGTGGTGATCACCGAGGACGACTGCGGCACCCTCGATGGCCTGATGATGACCCCGATCGTGGAAGGCGGCGACGTCGTCGAGCCCTTGCGCGACCGCGTGCTGGGTCGCGTGGTGGCCGAGGACGTGTTCCTGCCGGGCAACGACGAGGATCCGATCGTCACCCGCAACACGCTGCTCGACGAAGCCTGGGTGCAGAAGCTCGAGGACGCCAGCGTCCAGTTGATCAAGGTGCGTTCGACGATCACCTGCCAGTCCTCGTTCGGCGTGTGCGCCAACTGCTACGGCCGTGACCTCGGCCGCGGACACCTCGTCAACCATGGCGAGGCGGTGGGTGTGGTTGCCGCGCAGTCGATCGGCGAGCCGGGTACCCAGCTGACCATGCGTACGTTCCACATCGGTGGTGCGGCATCGCGTGCGGCGGCGATCGACAACGTCACGGTCAAGACCACCGGTTCGATCAAGTTCAACAACCTCAAGCACATCGAGCACAGCGACGGCCACATCGTGGCGGTGTCTCGCTCGGGCGAGCTGTCGGTGCTGGACGTCCACGGTCGCGAGCGCGAGCGTTACAAGCTGCCGTACGGTGCCACCATCGACGCCAAGGACGGTTCGGAGATCAAGGCCGGCCAGCAGGTCGCGCACTGGGACCCGCACAACCACCCGATCGTGTCGGAAGTGGCCGGCTTCGTGCGCTTCATCGACTTCGTCGATGGCGTCACCGTGATCGAGAAAACCGACGAGCTGACCGGTCTGGCCTCGCGCGAGATCACCGATCCCAAGCGTCGCGGCTCCGCGTCCAAGGACCTGCGCCCGATCGTGCGGATCGTCGACAAGAACGGCGACGACCTGAACATTCCGGGCACCGACCTGCCGGCGCAGTACCAGTTGCCGCCGCGCTCCGTGGTCAACCTGCAGGACGGCGCGGCCGTCGGCGTGGGCGACGTGGTGGCGAAGATTCCGCAGGAAGCGTCCAAGACCCGCGACATCACCGGTGGTCTGCCGCGCGTGGCCGACCTGTTCGAGGCGCGCAAGCCGAAGGATCCCGCGATCCTGGCCGAGCGTTCGGGCATCGTCAGCTTCGGCAAGGAAACCAAGGGCAAGCAGCGTCTGGTGATCAAGGACTCCGACGGCACCGAGCACGAGGAGCTGATTCCCAAGTACCGCCAGATCATCGTGTTCGAGGGCGAGCACGTCGAGAAGGGCGAGACCGTGGTGGACGGCGAGCCGACTCCGCAGGACATCCTGCGCCTGCTGGGTGTCGAGCCGCTGGCCGTGTACCTGACCAAGGAGATCCAGGACGTCTACCGCCTGCAGGGCGTGAAGATCAACGACAAGCACATCGAGGTGATCGTTCGCCAGATGCTGCGCAAGGTCGAGATCAGCGACCAGGGCGACAGCAAGTTCCTGCACGGCGAGCAGGTCGAGCGGCAGCGTTTCGTCGAGGAGCATGCCCGCGTGGCCGCCCGCGACGAGATCGTGCCGCAGTACAACCCGGTGCTGCTGGGCATCACCAAGGCATCGCTGGCGACCGAGTCGTTCATCTCCGCAGCGTCCTTCCAGGAGACCACCCGGGTCCTCACCGAAGCCGCTGTCCGCGGTACCCGTGATGGCCTGCGTGGCCTGAAGGAGAACGTGATTGTCGGCCGGTTGATTCCAGCCGGTACCGGCTTGGCGTATCATGCGCAACGCCGCAAGAACGCGTCGGGTCTGACCGATTCGGAGATGGCCGCATTGTCGGCGCCGGTGGCGGTTGAACCGGTGGTCGCCGAGGTCGGCGAAGAGTCGAGCGCTTCGTAATACCGTAGTAATCGCGGCGGTCCCGAGGGCCGCCCCAGATCACCAAAAGAGGCGCACGGAGCGCCTCGTGTTGGGCCCAGGGAAGGGCGGGATCAGGAACGTTTCGCGGGGCCGGTGAAGTTTTCCGGCTCCCGCGATTTCGTGTTGGATTTGCGTTTGACGGCAGCGTCAAATGCAGGCTATACTTTTCGGTCTCGGTGAGTCGGGTGCGCCCGGCTTGTCGTTCGTTATTCACAGAGGCGCGGCATTCCTGGTCGGCCTCTCACCAAAGAGTTCCAGATGGCGACGATCAATCAGCTGGTCCGCAAGCCGCGGCAGGCAGCGACATACAACAGTGCCTCGCCGGCGCTTGAGAACTGCCCGCAGCGGCGCGGCGTTTGCACCCGTGTCTACACCACCACCCCGAAGAAGCCGAACTCGGCGATGCGCAAGGTGGCCAAGGTGCGCCTGACCAACGGTTACGAGGTCATCTCGTACATCGGCGGTGAAGGCCACAACCTGCAGGAGCACTCCGTGGTGCTGATCCGCGGCGGTCGCGTCAAGGACCTGCCCGGCGTCCGTTACCACACCGTGCGCGGTGCGCTCGACGCCGCCGGCGTCGCCAAGCGTCGCCAGCGCCGCTCCAAGTACGGCGCCAAGCGCCCGAAATCCTGAGGACTTGACCCATGTCGCGTAAAGGTTCCGCACCGCAGCGTTCGATCCTGCCTGATCCCAAGCATGGCAGCGAGACGATCGCGCGTTTCATCAATATGGTCATGTACAGCGGCAAGAAGTCCGTCGCTGAAAGGATCGTCTATGGCGCCATGGACGTGATCGGGGAAAAGAACCCGAACGCGTTGGAAGTGGTCGAGAAGGCGCTGGCCAATATTTCCCCCTCGGTCGAGGTCAAGTCCCGCCGTGTCGGTGGCTCCACCTACCAGGTGCCGGTCGAGGTGCGCGCATCGCGCCGCGTCGCCCTGGCGATGCGCTGGTTGATCGACGCGGCGCGCAAGCGCGGCGAGAACACCATGCCGCGCAAGCTGGCCGCCGAATTGCTGGATGCCGCGGAAAGCCGTGGCGGCGCCGTCAAGAAGCGTGAGGAAACGCATCGGATGGCGGAAGCGAACAAGGCGTTCGCGCACTACCGCTGGTGAACGGCGGGCCCGGGTAACGGGGCCGGTCGGAAAGCACGAAAATCAAGTCCCGCCGGGCAGTCCAGGCTGCCTGAACGAACCGGGTGCCGCCATCAGGCGGCGTCCGGCCTTCTGGAAATAGCAAACCTAAACGAGAGGGTCCCGTGGCTCGCACCACTCCCATCGAGCGTTACCGCAACTTCGGCATCATGGCCCACATCGATGCCGGAAAAACCACCACTTCCGAACGCATCCTGTTCTATACCGGTGTCAACCATAAGCTTGGCGAAACCCACGAGGGTGCCGCCACGATGGACTGGATGGAGCAGGAGCAGGAGCGCGGCATCACCATCACGTCCGCCGCGACGACTGCTTTCTGGAGCGGTATGGACAAGTCCATGCCGCAGCATCGCCTCAACATCATCGATACCCCCGGGCACGTCGACTTCACCATCGAGGTGGAGCGTTCGCTGCGCGTTCTCGATGGCGCGGTGTTCGTGCTGTGTGCGGTCGGTGGTGTGCAGCCGCAGTCCGAGACCGTGTGGCGCCAGGCCAACAAGTATTCGGTACCGCGTCTTGCGTTCATCAACAAGATGGATCGCACCGGTGCCAACTTCAACAAGGTCGTCGACCAGTTGAAGCTTCGCCTGGGCGCTTACCCGGTGCCGATGCAGGTGCCGATCGGTGCCGAGGAAGGGTTCGAGGGCGTCGTCGACCTGATCAAGATGAAGGCGATCCACTGGGATACCGCGTCGCAGGGCACGGTGTTCGAGTACCGCGAGATTCCGGCCAATCTGCTTGACGAGGCGACCACCGCCCGCGCATTCATGGTCGAGGCTGCCGCCGAAGCCAGCGAAGAGCTGATGGACAAGTACCTCAACGACGGCGAGCTGTCTGAGGCCGAGATCCTTGCCGGTCTGCGTGAGCGCACCCTGAAGGTGGAAGTGATTCCGGTCTTCTGTGGCACCGCGTTCAAGAACAAGGGCGTCCAGGCGATGCTCGACGGCGTGCTGCAGCTGCTGCCGTCGCCGATCGACGTGCCGCCGGTGACCGGTATCGATGACGACGAGAAGGAAGACAGCCGCAAGGCCGCCGACTCCGAGCCGTTCTCGGCGCTCGCGTTCAAGATCATGACCGATCCGTTCGTCGGTTCGCTGACGTTCTTCCGCTGCTATTCGGGCGTACTGAACTCCGGCGACCAGGTCTACAACCCGATCAAGTCGAAGAAGGAGCGCATCGGCCGCATCCTGCAGATGCACTCCAACGATCGGCACGAGATCAAGGAAGTGCGCGCGGGCGACATCGCCGCGGCAGTGGGCCTGAAGGACGTCACCACCGGTGACACCCTGTGCGCGATCGACCACATCATCACCCTCGAGCGCATGGTGTTCCCGGAGCCGGTCATCTCGATGGCGGTGGAGCCCAAGACCAAGGCGGATCAGGAAAAGATGGGTACGGCGCTGGGTCGCCTGGCGCAGGAGGATCCGTCCTTCCGCGTGCATACCGATGAAGAGTCCGGCCAGACCATCATTTCCGGCATGGGCGAGTTGCACCTGGACATCCTGGTGGACCGCATGCGTCGCGAGTTCCATGTCGAGGCCAACGTCGGCAAGCCGCAGGTCGCCTACCGCGAGACCATCCGCAAGGCGGTCAAGGCCGAAGGCAAGTTCGTGCGCCAGTCCGGCGGCAAGGGCCAGTTCGGCCATGTCTGGCTCGAGATCGAGCCGGGCGAAACCGGCAGCGGCTACACCTTCGAGAACGCAGTCGTTGGTGGCGTCGTCCCGAAGGAATACATCCCGGCGGTCGACAAGGGCATCCAGGAAGCGGTCGCCAATGGCCTGCTGGCCGGCTACCCGATCGTCGACGTCAAGGTGAGGCTGGTTGACGGCTCGTACCACGAAGTCGACTCCTCCGAAATGGCGTTCAAGATCGCCGGCTCGATGGGCTTCAAGGAAGGCTTCCACAAGGCCAGTCCGGTGCTGCTGGAGCCGATGATGAAGGTCGAGATCGTGACGCCGGAGGATTACCTCGGCGACGTGATGGGAGACGTCAGTCGTCGACGCGGCATCCTGCAGGGCCAGGAAGACAGCCTCTCGGGCAAGATCATCGATGCGATCCTGCCGCTGGGCGAGATGTTCGGCTACGCCACGAGCCTGCGCTCGATGTCGCAGGGCCGGGCGACCTTCACGATGGAGTTCGACCACTACGCCGAGGCGCCGGCCAACATCGCCGACGCGGTGGTCAAGAAGAACTGATGCACCGGCCGGCGCCCGCCGGCCAGCTCCCAACAAGATCAACAAACGATTCCAGAGGTAACAATCATGGCCAAGGGTAAATTCGAGCGCACCAAGCCGCACGTGA
>NZ_AVPS01000014.1 GCF_000768345.1 Lysobacter concretionis Ko07 = DSM 16239
GGCGCATCGGTCTGCTGCGTCGTGCCGCTGGTGCTGGTCCTGCTGGGCATCAGTGGCGCCTGGATCGGCACCCTGACAGCTCTCGATCCCTTGAGGCCCTGGTTCAGCGCCGCCGCCGTACTGTCCTTGGCCGTGGCGTTTTGGATGCTGTATCGACCGGCGGCACGGTGCGGTGTGGATGGCAGTTGCATCGCCCCGGACGCTCTGCGACGCAGGCGACGTTGGCTCTGGTTGGCGACAGCCCTCATCGTCCTGTTGCTGCTGTTTCCCTATTACATCGTCTGGATTCTGTAGGAGGCGCGATGCACAAGTGGATACTGGCCCTGGTGGCTGCTCTGTCGGTCGGTGCCGCTCTTGCGACGCCCGCAACCGTAGTGATGCTCGATGCTGAGAACATGACCTGTCCCGCCTGCGGCATCACCATCAGGAAGGCGCTGGAGAAGGTGCCGGGCGTGGCCGATGTGAAGGTGGACACCCGGGCTGAAACAGTCACGGTGACGTTCGAATCGAGCCAGACGGATGCAGCCGGAATCGCGCGTGCAGTCACGGAAGCAGGCTTCCCGGCCAAGGTGCGGACTGGCGGTGAGTGACGTCAAGCTGGAAAGCATCTTGACCTGCCCGGAGTGCGGCCATCGGGCGACCGAGACAATGCCCATCACAGCGTGTCAATTCTTCTATGAGTGCACGGGCTGTGGAGCGGTTTTGCGTCCGCATCAAGGCGACTGCTGTGTGTTCTGCTCGTTCGGAACAGTGCCATGTCCACCGATCCAACAGAACAATCCCTGTTGTGGTTGAACCGCGGACTCCGATAATAGTTGGACAGACAGGCTGCGAGATCGACTGTGCCACCCTGGAAAGCGCGCCGCTCAACCAGCGGTGTGCATGCGAAGTGGTCGACATCCTCCGTCTGCACGAGTCGATCCGGGGTGCCTTTCCGGAGTTCACGACTGATCCCGCCGTACACGCGCACTTATTTTCACCCTATGCCTTGTTCGTTGATCGGCCCGCGTTGGAGGCCATGGGACGAGTCGCGGCGGCGGTCTTCGACGTCGCAGGAAACCCGGGATATAGCCAACGGGTCCTGCAATGGGCCCCTGACATTGCAACCCATGATCCGGGTTCGGCGGGGGGCGTCCTGGGTCTGGACTTTCACCTGACGGTCGATGGGCCGCGGCTGATCGAGGTCAACACCAATCCAGGCGGTCTGCTCCTCAATGCCTTGTTGCTCGATGCCGTGCGGTCTTGCGCGCCGCCAGCATGGGCCACCTGGACCAACGCGGCCCAAGCGCGTGATGCGGCCGTCACGGCCTGGATGGAGGATGCTCGGCAGCAATCCGGGCGCACGCCGTCGCGCCTGGCCATCGTGGACAGCACTCCGCGAGCGCAGTTCCTTTACCCCGAGTTTGAGCTGTACGCGAACGCGTTTCGGGACCATGGCGTGGACTGCGTGATCAGCGCTCCCGAGGATTTGTCGTTTGGTTCGGACGGGCTTGAGGATGCCCACGGTCGAATCGACACTGTCTACAACCGGTTGACCGATTTCGCGCTCGAGGATGCCTCGCATGCAGACATTCGTGAGGCTTACCTGGCAGGGGACGTCGCGCTGATGCCGCATCCCCGAGCACACGCGCTGTTTGCCGACAAGCGCAACCTTGCGGTGCTCGGGGACCCGGCTCTGCTCGGCGGGTTCGGGGTCGATGCGGGTTCGACGGCACTGCTGGGCCAGGTGATCCCGCCCACGGTCGAACTCGTGCCCGCGAACCGGGATGCGTTGTGGGCAGTGCGCAACGGATATTTCTTCAAGCCTGCAGCAGGGTTTGGCAGCCGTGGGAGTTATCGGGGCGACAAGTTGACCCGGCGGACTTGGGCGTCTATGGCGTCGGCGACCTACATCGCACAGGCCTTCGCGCCACCGAGCATGCGGATCGTGCATGGGGGCCAGTCCCTCAAGGCGGATGTGCGCTGCTTCGCGTCCGAGGCGGGTGTCCTGTTGTTCGCGGCCAGGCTGTACCAGGGCCAGACCACGAACATGCGCACCCCCGGTGGTGGATTCGCAGCGGTGCTCACGTCGTCACGGATCGAGGAGTGATTCCCCACCGGAGCCGACCCTTGGGGCGTGTCGTGGCTACAGCCAGGCGAGTGCCGATTCAGCCAGTTCGCGCTCCTCATCGATCGCGACGTTCCATATGCTCGGCCCGCCCCCGCGGTCGATCCGCGTGGCTCCAGCATCGTTGACGTCAGGTGCCAGCGCCAGGCCGAGCCAGGCCAGTCGCGCGACGATGCGAGCCCGCAAAACCGGCGCGCGATGGCCGATGCCGCCGGAAAAGACGACATGGTCGAGACCGCCAATTGCCGTGGCCATGGCCGCGATGGACTGCGCAATCCGGACTGCAAAGAGCTCCACGGCAAGCTGGGCCTGCGGGCCGGGATCCGTCAGCAACACGCGCATGTCGCCATGGCCGGCGATTCCGGCAAGGCCTGCACTGCGGTACAGGCCGTTTTCAAGCGCCTGCGCATCCAGGCGTTCATGCCTCAGCAGATACAGCAACGCGCCGGGATCGAGATCTCCGGAGCGGGTAGGGCTCGGGATTCCACCCAGCGGAGTGAGCGCCATGGTGGTGTCGCGGCTGCGGCCGCCCTCGACGGCGCAGACGCTGCAGCCACCCCCCAGATGCGCGAAGACAGCGCGGCCCTTCAGGATTCCAGCGTCGTGGCTGGCCACTATGCGGAGCGCGGAGGCAAAGGCGAGTCCATGGAAACCGTAGCGGCGGATGCCCAGCGCATCCCATGCTTCAGGGACAGGCAAGCGCCGGCTCCAGGGCGCGAGCGACGCGTGGAAGTCGGTGTCGAAGGCCACGCCTTGGCGCGCGTGCGGCCAACGCATGCGCGCGGCACGCGCGAAAGCGAGGGCTACCGGCTGGTGCAAGGGTGCGAACGGCACCAATGCATCCAGTTTCGCGAGCACGGTTTCGTCGAGCTCGCGGGCGTCGTGCAGGTCACCGCCATGTACGATTCGGTGCACCACCACGTCGGGGCTGGGCCACGGCTCCGACAATGCCTCGAGCAGGGTGGCAAGGCGCTCCTGCGCATCCACGCCGACTGGAATTTCGGCCCGGGAGCGCTCGAGCAGACGAGACTGCGCGCCGTGTCCCTCAGTGTTGAACAGATAGGACGCGCCCTTGAGGGTGGACGAGCCAACGTTGAGTGCAAGAAGCCGGCGCGTGGTCACAGGTGTCCCCGAATCATGTTCATGGGGACCGCACCGCCCGGCGCAACAACTGCGCATTGATTGCCACAACGACGGTGCTCAGCGACATGAGCACTGCCCCAAGCGCAGGTTGCAGCAGGATCCCCCATGCGGCGAGAACGCCAGCGGCGAGAGGGATGGCGACGATGTTGTAGCCGGCGGCCCACCACAGGTTCTGGATCATCTTGCGATAGGTGGCCTTGCTCAATTCGATGATCGCTGGCACGTCGCGCGGGTCGCTGCGCACGAGTACGACGTCGCCGGCCTCGACCGCGACGTCCGTCCCTGTGCCGATGGCGATGCCGACGTCGGACGTGAGCAGCGCCGGAGCGTCATTGACACCGTCACCCACCATCGCGACGCGCTTGCCCTGGGCCTGCAGCTCCTCGATCTTTGCCACCTTGTCCTCGGGCAATACCTCGGCGAAGACGGTGTCGATGTTGAGTTCCTTCGCGACCGCGTTTGCGACCGCCGTGGAATCACCCGTCAGCAGGACAACCTCCAGTCCTTCGTCGTGCAGCCGCTTGACCGCGTCGAACGATTCGGGACGGATGGCATCCGCGATCGCAAATACGGCGAGCACCCGGTCGCCTTCCACCAGGTAGGTTGCAGATTGACCATCGGCTGCCGCTGATTCGGCAGCCCGCCGAAGCGTCTCCGGCGGTTCGACCGCGAGCATTCTCAACAGACCCGGCCCGCCAACGTGAAGCGAGCGCTCCTCGACGACTGCGCGCACGCCGCGTCCCGGCATGGACTCGAAGTCCTGCGACATCGGAACGTCGATGCCATGTTCCTTGGCGCTGGTCATCAGCGCCTGCGCGATCGGATGTTCAGCGTCGCGCTGGACCGACGCGGCCACGCGAAGCACCTCGTCGTCGGTGAGTCCATCGGCGGCAGTGGTCTTCACGACGCGGTGCGAACCGAGCGTGAGCGTGCCTGTCTTGTCGAACACGACCGTGTTCAGCAAACGGGCCTCTTCCAGGCCGCGTCGATCGCGCACGAGCAGGCCGTTCCGTGCGCCAATCGTGGTCGAGATGGCGGTCACCAGCGGAATGGCCAGGCCCAGCGCATGGGGACAGGCGATCACGAGCACGGTCACTACGCGCTCGATCGTGAAGCTCCACGGTCGACCGAGGAGTGGCCAGACAATGGCGGTAACCGCGGCGGAGACGATGGCGATGATCGTGAGGTAGAACGCCGCCCGGTCCGCCAGGGCCTGGGCGCGCGAGCGCGACGTCTGGGCCTGCTCGACGAGCCGCATGATACCCGCGAGCGCGGTCTCGTCGCCGGTTCCCGTCACCTCGACACGCAACGAGCCCTGTCCGTTGACGGTGCCGGCGATCACCCGGTCGCCCGTCGACTTGTCCATCGGCTTGGACTCGCCGGTGATCATCGCTTCGTTGACGGCGCTGGTCCCTTCCTTCACGACGCCGTCGGCGGGAATGCTCGCGCCGGGCCTGATGAGCAGCAGGTCGCCGCGCTTCAGTTCCGCGACAGGGACTTCCTTCGCGGTACCGGCCTCATCCAACCGCACCGCCATATCAGGCAGCAGCTTCGCGAGTTCCTTGAGAGCGCCCTGTGCCTGGTTGATCGAACGCATCTCGATCCAGTGGCCGAGCAACATGATCGCCACCAGCGTCGCCAGCTCCCACCACAGGTCCAAGCCCTCGACAACGCCGAGCGTGACCAACGCGCTGTAAAGGAAGGCGACGGTGATCGCAAGCGAGATCAGCGTCATCATGCCCGGCAGGCGATTTCTCAGCTCGTGGTATCCGCCGCGGAGGAACGGCCAGCCGCCGTAGAAGTACACGATCGTGCCGAACACCGCCGGGATGTACGCCGACCCCGGGAACTGTGGTGCGGTGTAGTCGAACCAATGCTGGATCATCCCGCTCCAGATCAGAGTGGGGATGGTCAGCAGCAGCGTGAACCAGAACTTGTCGCGGAAGCTCGCCACGCTGTGGCCGGCATGCTTGTCGTGCCCGGCATGGACGTCACCTTCAGCACCCGTGCGGGGATGCGGCGGTTGCTCGCCGTGCGCCTGATGATCTTGATGATGATGATTGCGTTGCGTCATGGGTCTGCCTTCCTGAATGCACTGATGCACCGGGCACCAGCGGGGAGATAGATCAGTGTTCTGTTACAAGTGTCCCGATCTGGCGATGGCCATCACCAGCCGCAGTGAGAGCAATCCCGCAGCAGCGAAGGCCACGATCGCCAGGAAAGGCATGTGACCGAACACTTGCGGGCCGTCGGAATGCAGGCTCAACAGCGCACCGCTTACGTACAGGCCCAAGGTGACCAGGGCCAACGCCAGCCGGTTGCCCGTGCGCGCGATTGCCTCCTGCGTGGAACTCAGGCCATGGTGGTGTACGGAGAAGGCGGGTCGTCCGTCGCTCAGTTGCGCCTGCCGCAACAGGTCGGTGGCGATCTGTGGCAGTTGGCGCGCAGTGCGGGCCAGCCGCATGGCAAGCGGCCTGTTGCCGCTGGGGCGGCTGGCTTCGGCAATGTCGGCGATCGCGGCCGCCTGCGCGGACAGCGTCCCCAGCAGGTCCAGATCCGGATCCAGCGCCCGCAGCGTGTTCTCGACCAGGAACAGCGTCCGGATCAGGGACAGCAGGTGGGCCGGAAGCCGGAAGCCAGCGCCCTGCCCAATGCGTGCCACGCGCCAGATTGCCTCGGCAATGGACCACTGCGCCAGCGGACGGCTGGCCATCTCGGCCAGGATCAGGTGGATCTCGCGCACATGCGAGCGGCGGTCGACCTGCGGCGGGAAGAAGCCCATGGCGATCGCTGCATCCAGCACGCCCTCGGCGTCGTCGGCCGCAATGGCCTCGACCATGCCGCCGAGCGCGAGCCGGGATGCAGGGTCGAGCACGCCGATCGAGCCAAAGTCATGCAGGCACAGGCGACCGTCGTCAAAGAAGAACAGATTCCCCGGGTGCGGGTCGGCATGGAAGACGCCGGCGCCGAAGAGCTGATGCACGTAGGCACCGAGCAGCGCCCTTGCCAGTGCGGGAGCCGCCGCCGTTCCATAAGCGGCTTCCAGGCGGGTGCCGTGGCTACGATCCTGGACCAGCACGTCGCGGGTGGCGTAGGGCTCAACGACATGTGGCTGTGTGATGCCGGGCAGGGCATCGAGCACCTTCGCCATGCGGCGCATGTTCTGCGCCTCGTGACGCATGTCGATTTCATCGCGCAGGAATGCGCCCAGCTCGTCCACCAGTTCGAGGGGGCGGTGTCGCTTCAGAGGCGGCCAGATCCACTGGGCTACGCGCAGCGTGCGTCGAAGCAGCCGCAGGTCAGCCTGCACTTGAGCGTGGATGCCGGGCCGGGTGACCTTGACGACCACGTCGCGACCGTCATGCATGCGTGCCGGATGGATCTGAGCCACCGACGCGGCGGCCAGCGGATGGTCATCGAAGCTGGCGAAAAGCTCTTCGACGGAGGCGCCGAACGCCTGCTCGACCATGTGTCTGGCCTGGTCCGCAGGAAATGCCGGCACGTCGCTGTGCAACCGCGACAATGCCTCGCGATAGGGCGCCGGCAGCAGGTCCCAGCGCAGGCTCAAACCCTGGCCCAGCTTGACGAAGGTGGTACCCAGCCCCACCAGGGTGGCGCTGACGTACGCGGGAAGCCGTTCGGGTCTGCGTCGGCGCAGGCGCAACACCGCGACCCCGAGAGTCAGTCCGGCCCAGGCGATCTGGCCTCCGCGGCGCACCGTGCCCGCCATCAGCGCGAGGTCCTGGCCGGCCGGCTCACGATGCCGGCCCCGCTTCCGCGCGCAGGATGGCGGTCGGATCGCCGCGACCATCCACGGCCGCCAGCTCCGCTTCGGACAGCAGGTTGTCGCGGGACTCGCCGAGGACGCCCGCAGCCGCGTCAACCACGTGCGCCCAGGTGCTGCGGTTGGCGAACAGCAGGCCCGGCACGTCCAGTGTGCCGCCCCGGTTGACGAAGCCCAGCGCCGCGGTGGTGGTGGGGCCGGTGTCGAGTCGGCGCAGCGCACCGAGGAAGGGCTCCGGACGGGTGTGGGTAACGAATACGCGCGGCCGGCCCACCGGAAACAGCGCTTGGACCGCACTGTCGGAGTGCACGTACCTTGCCTCCCCCGGATCGCGCGGGGCGCGAAATCGGCCGGGTTCGGCGAGATAGACGATCGCGGCCGACATTCCGCGTGCGGCCAGACGCGCCTGTGCGCGGCGCACTTCCTGCAGCTGGTACGCGCCGGTGGCCACCAGCAGGATCGCCGCCGTCTCCGGATCGCCGGCGAGGCATGTTGCGCCGGTCTCGGCCAGTGCCTGGGCCTGCTGCGGGGTCAGCTCATGAGGCACCGGACGCTTGGGAACGACCAGTGTGGTGACCGTGCCCCGTTGCGCGTAGGCGCGGGCGAGGGCGGCGGCAGCGCCATTGGCGTCCGGCGGGAACACCACGCGCGAAATGTCGGCCATTTCGCCCATGAGTGCCTCGGCCATGGTCGGATCCTGGTGGGACTGTTCGTTCTTCGCGTTCTCCCACGTGTGCGAGGTCAGCACCAGGGGCACGCCCAGCCAGCCGGGTGGGCGCCCGGCCTGGGCCTGGTGGCGGGCGAAGATCAGTTCCTGACGTACGGCGCCGAGCATCTTCGGTGCAAACGCCTCGTAGGTGACCACCAGGTTTAGCCCGCCCTTGTTGCCGAGCGCCGCGCAGACCACGGCTTCTTCGTTGAGCGCAGTGATGACCGCGCCGGTTGGCGATTCGGCGACGCCGGGCTCGGGCTCGTGCACCCGGTGCTTCATCGCGTCCAGGGTCCGGTCGAGCTTGTTGCTGCGCAGCTCATCGGGATTGCCCACGCGCACCCGCAGTCCCGGATTCGCCTCGGCGATGGCGACGAACTGCTCGTCGAGTGCGGTCATTGGCGAGCTCTCGCCTCCGGCGCCGCGGTCGGCGATCGCTGGAACGCGAGGCGGATCCACTTGGCGATCGGCCAACGCATGGTCGCGCTCGCGCACCCGCTGCTGGAGATCGTGGCTGTTGAGTGCGGCAATGGCCTCCTCAAGCTCGGACGCGGCCACGAACAGCGCCGAGGCGCCTTCATTGAACAGCGCGCGTGCCTCGGCATCCTTCGCTGGATTCCCGGGCAGGGGCAGGTTGTGCGAAGCGTTGGTTCCGGCGCCGGGGAAGCCGAAGCCCTTCACGGTTTCGGCGATGCCATAGGGCAGCCGCACGTCGGTATCGGGGACTGCGGCGCCAGCTTGCAGGCGCGCCTCCATCACATGGATACCCCACGCGATGCTGGCAGGATCGCGCCCGTCCAGCGCGATCGGATCAAAGCCGTTCAATCGCAGGTGCCGGTCCAACCACCGCTCGCCGCCCTGCTGGGTGATCTGACTGCGTTGTTCGATGCGCCGCCCGTTGAGGATGATGATCGGGCTGACCAGCCCGCTGTCCTCGGCACGCCACCAGCGCGGCGCCCAGTCGCTGCCGCGCTGTTCCTCGAACGCCCCGTCACTCAGGAAGGCGACCAGACGCTCGTCCTTCAGTGGCGCATGCACGTACTGCAGTTCGGCAAAGCCGAGATAGCCGCCTTCCATCACGCCCCCGGCGGTGTGCGCATTGACGTGGGAGCCCAGGGGTGACGCCGGCGTCCCGTCCGGATTGAGGGTGTAGGCGTAGAAGTCGCCGACGAACCGGCTCAGCCCCGCGTCGGACCGGTCATAGCGTTCCGCGTGCCTGGCCGTCATGTTGCCAACCAGCAGGTTCAGCGCGTCGATGGCAGCCACACAGTGCCCCTGGCCCATCATCCATGCGCGAGTGACGCCGTCCAGAGCGTCCATCAGCAGGTAACCGGCGTAGGCCGGCACCATGTTGAGGGATCCGCCGGTGTGGCCTTCGGGCGTGGCCTTGAAGTCATCGGTCTCGAGGGCCACACCGTCGGTACGGACCCGCTGGCTGTAGGTCATGTGCGCCACCAGCCACATGCCGGCGCTGGTGACGCGATCGGCCGCAGCGAGCCGCTGCCAGGCGGTGCCGGCATCGGGCGTGCGGCCCAGGGCAACCAGCTCGTCGACCATCTGACGGACCCGCAGCTGGGTGAGCGGGTCATGCCGGATCACGCCGTAGCCGGCAGCCCAGTGGGCGAAGGCGGGATCAGCCTGCCGGTGGGCGTCGGCCAGTTCAAGGATCCTCTGGCGCTCGGCGGCCGACAGCTGGTCGGCAGTGCAGCAGTTGAGATGCAGGTTCATGGGTCCTCCGGGGAGTCGGTCGAAGCGGTCATCAAGGCCGAGGCCGCGTCAGCGAGGTCCGCGCCCAGCGCGATCGCGTTTGACGGGTGGGGAATGGTGTCGGTACTGACGATGCGGGCCAGGCCCGCCTCCTGCAGACGGGCATAGGCGTCGCCCGCGAACACTGGATGGATGGCGACCAGCAGCGGTGGGGGGAGGGTCAGCCGCCGCAGGTGCGCGAGGGTCTCCAGGATCGTGTGGCCGGACGACACGATGTCGTCGATCAGGACCGGGGTCCGGCCGGCCACGGCTTGCGGGTCGGGCAGGCTCACGCGCACGTCGTAGTCGCCGTGCCGCTCCTTGGCCAGCACCTGGTAGGGCATACCGCACCGGGCCGCAATATCGGCGACCCATTGCTCACTCTCGCTGTCCGGTCCGATCAGCACCGCGTCGGGGACCGTCTCTGCGATCCAGCGGGCCACGGCTGGCGTCGCCGACACGTGGGCCGTCGGAATCCGGTACAGCGACTGCAGGCGCTCGACGCGATGCAGGTGCGGATCCACGGTCACCAGCCAGTCGAAGGCCTCCTCGAGAAACTGCGCGAACAGCGGCGTACTGACCGCCTCGCCGGGCTGGAAGCGGGTGTCCTGGCGCATATAGCCCAGGTACGGTGCGATCAGGCCGACCGAGCGCGCCCCGAACTCGCGCGCGGCCCGGGCGGCGAAGCGCAACGGGAGGGCCAGGGCATCTGCGTTGCGCAGGCTGGCCAAGATCGCCACATCGGCGCCGTCCAGCGCGTCGTCCAGGGTGACCAGCGACTCGCCATCGGGGAAGTGCCGCCAGGCCACGGGTGAAACCCGCGCCTGTAGGGGCGTGGCGAAGGTGCCAGCCAAGGCCGCATCGGCCGGGAACGGCATCAGTACACGGTTCATGGGATCTCCGCGAGGACAAAGGGTTGCAACGCCGCAGCGTGCTCAAGGGCGTAAGCCAGTTCTCCCGCCGACTCCGCATGCAGGGTCATCAGGGGCTGTCCGCGCTCGACCGCATCGCCGACCCGCAGACCGGTCTCCAGGCCGGCGGTGGGGGATGTCGGTGCGCCGGCCAGTTTGGCCAGCTTGGCCAGCCTGCGGTTGTCGATCTCCGCGATCCGGCCCGATGCTTTTGCCGGGACGTCGGCGGTGAATGCTGCCCGCGGCGGTTCGCGGAAGCCTCCCTGGGCCTCGCAGATCGCCAAGAATTTGGCCAGCGCCGCCCCGGAATCCAGCACGCTGCGCGCGCGCTCCAGTCCGGTGCCGGCGCTGCTGCCCGGTGCCATGTCCAACAGTGCCGCGGACAGCGTAAGTGCGCGTTCGCGAAGGTCGGCGGGTGCATCGGCTGCGTTGCGCAGTACCTTGAGCACATCGTGCGCCTCGAGCGCCGGGCCGATTCCCCGACCCACCGGCTGGGTTCCGTCGGAGCGATGGATGCCCAACTGCAATCCAAGCGCACCTGCGGTGTGTGCAAGCCGTGTGGTGAGGCTGTGGGCCGCAGCCTCACCACGCACCTTGGCGGTCGGACCCACCGGCATGTCGATCAGGACGTGGGTTGAGCCAGCGGCAATCTTCTTCGACAGCACGCTGGCGACCAGTTGGCCGTCGCTGTCGAAATCCAGCGGGCGCTGGACCCGGATCAGGATGTCGTCGGCCGGGCTCAGGCGCACGTTGCCGCCCCAGACGATGCAGCCGCCCTCGCGCTCCACCACCCGCCGCATCGCCGGCAGGTCGAGCGCCACCGGCGCCATGACTTCCATGGTGTCGGCGGTGCCCGCGGGCGACGTGATGGCGCGCGATGAGGTCTTCGGAATGCGGTAGCCCAGCGCAGCCACGATGGCCACCACGATCGGGGTGGTGCGATTGCCCGGCAGGCCGCCCACGCAATGTTTGTCCAGCACCGGCCCTTCGCCCCAGTCCAGGCGCTGGCCCACGAAGATCATGGCCCGCGTCAGCGCGGTCGTCTCCGCATGGTCCAGGCGGTCGCCCGCGCTGGCCGTGACGAACGCGGCAAGCTCCAGGTCCGACAACCTGCTTTCCATCACGTCCTGCACCAGGGCGAGGTACTGCGCGTCGTCCAGCTTTGCACCGAACACCTTGGCGCGGAGCGCACCTGCCGACGCCGCGGGTTGAGCGTGCCGGATCCCGGCCATGGCACCGGACATGGGATCGAGCAACGTCCACGCGACCTCCGACAGCGCTACCTCGTCCAGGCCGAGCCGATCGTCAACGACCACATTCAGCGTCGCCACCAACGTGCGCGTGCCCACGTCCAGCCTCACGCGCGTCATCGCAGCAAAGCCTTCCGAGCGGCAGACTTCACAGTCGCGGTGCATGTAGACCACCGGCTGCTGGTAGGTGTCGATGCCGGCACGGGTGACCCGCAGGCGAGTGTGGCCTGGGGCCTGTGGGGTCATCGCCCATCCTCCAGTTCAACGCGCTCCAGGTGCTCCGGCACGCGTGCGCGCCAGCCTAGTTCACGCTGCACGCGCCCGCGCAGCGTGTCGGCTGCGTCGGGCTCGCCGTGAGTGAGGTAGACGATGCGCGGCGCGGACGGCGCGGTGCGCATCCAGTCCAGCAATTCCCCGGCGTCGGCGTGACCTGAGAAGCCTTCCAGCTGCACTACCTCGGCGCGGATGGGCACCTCGCGGCCGAACATGCGCAGCGTGCGCTTTCCTGCCGCCAGCGCGGCACCGCGTGTTCCGCCGGCCTGGTAGCCCGCCAGCAGGATCGCGTTGCGGTCATCCGGGCCGAACGCCTCGATGTGGTGAAGCACCCGGCCGCCGGTCACCATGCCGCTGGCGGAGATGATGATCATCGGGCCGCGCTGGCGGTTGAGCGCCTTCGATTCCTCCACCGTGTTGACGAAGGTGGCCACATCGAACATCCGCTGGCAGTCCTCTTCGGACACGTGGTGCTCGGAATGGTGGGCGTGGTAGTGCCGAGTGGCATTGATCGCCATCGGACTGTTGAGGTAGACCGGCACGCGAGGGATCTCCTTGCGCTCACGCAGCCGGGCGATATGCAGCATGAGCGCCTGGGCGCGGCCGATGGCAAAGGCGGGGATGACGATCACGCCCCCGCGGGCAGCGACGCGGCGGATGATGGGGGCCAACTCCGCCTCCTGGTCGATCGGAACGTGTTCGCGATTGCCATATGTGGACTCACAGACCAGTACGTCACAGGCGGGCAGGGGCGTCGGGGGATTCATCAGCGACTCCTGCTGCCGTCCCAGGTCGCCGCTGAAGTGCAGACGCTGGCCCTGGACGTCCAGACTGACGTGGGCGGCGCCCAGGATATGGCCAGCGGGATGGAAGCGGACCGTAACCCCTGCGCATACCTCGATGTCGCGCCCGTAGTCATTTCCCTTGAGCTGTTTCAGGCTGCGGCGAGCATCATCCTCGGTATAGAGCGGTCGCGGCTCCTTGTGCTTCGAGTAGCCCTTGCGCGCGGCGTACTTCGCTTCTTCTTCGAGCAGGTGCCCGCTGTCGGGAAGCAGCAGGCCACACAGGGCGACGCTGCCATGGGTGCAGTGGACCCGGCCGCGGAACCCCTGCTTGACCAGAGCCGGCAAGTAGCCCGAATGGTCCAGGTGGGCGTGGGTCAGGACCACCGCATCGATTGAGGCCGGGTCGACGGGAAACGGAGCCCAGTTGCGGTCGCGCAATTGCTTGTAGCCCTGGAAGAGGCCGCAGTCGACGAGCACGCGCTGGCCATTGGACTCGACCAAATAGCGCGAGCCGGTCACAGTGCCCGCGGCACCGAGGAACTGGAGGGTGGGACTGGTTTCGTTGTTCATGGGTGCTCCTATGGGCCGGCGGCTACGCCGCGGTGTCGAGAGAGGAAGAGGAGGGGGTCGCGGCGGTGCGCGGGACCAGCCGAACACGGCGTAGCAGCATTGCGTTGACCGCCACGATGACCGAGCTTCCCGACATCGACAGGGCGGCGATCTCCGGCGAAAGCACAACCGGATAGAGCACGCCGGCCGCCAGCGGAAACGCCAGGACGTTGTAGCCCACGGCCCAACCCAGGTTCTGGTGCATCTGCGCAGGGTGGCGCGGGCGATGGTGGTCGCGCACGACGTCATAGGGGTCGCTGTGCATGAGCACGACGTCCGCGCTTTCGATTGCGACGTCGGTGCCGGCGCCTATCGCGAAGCCAACGTCGGCCTGGGTGAGCGCCGGTGCGTCGTTGATACCGGCGCCAACCATGTCAACCATGCCGACCTTGAGGCCCTGCGATTGAAGCTTGATGACTGACATTGCCCGGACGCGCCGCGGGCGGCCGGGAGAGCGGGTCCGCGCGTACGCGGACCGCCTGTGCTCAGGTGCGTTGAAAGTGGGCCACATCACGGCAGTTCTGCCGGAAGTGCGGTGGGCGCAGAAGCCTTTCTGGCCAGCTGGTACTGCTTGACCAGCGCATAGATCACCGGGATCACCACCAGCGTGAGCACCGTCGACGATGCCATGCCGCCGACCATCGGAGCGGCGATGCGGCGGGTCACTTCGGAGCCGGCTCCCGTGCTCCACATGATCGGCAGCAGCCCGGCGGTAATGGCGACGACGGTCATCATCTTCGGCCGTACACGATCCACCGCGCCGGTGACGATCGCCTCCTGCAGGTCCTCCAGGCTGACGGGGCGTCCCTGCGCCTGCCGTGTTTTCGCCATCGCCTCCAATGCCTGGTCAAGGTAGATCAACATGATCACCCCGGTCTCGGCGGCCACGCCGGCCAATGCAATGAAGCCCACCGCGACCGCAACGCTCATGTTGTAGTCCAGCGCCCACATCAACCAGATGCCGCCGACGAGCGCGAAGGGCACCGACAGCATCACGATCAGCGATTCGGTCACCCGCCGGAAGTTCAGGTACAGCAGCAGGAAGATCAGCATCAGGGTTACTGGCACGACGATTTTCATCTTCGCGGCGGCGCGTTGCATGTACTCGTACTGGCCGCTCCAAGTGGCGTAGTAGCCCGGCGGAAACTCGACCGCCTCCGCCACGGCGGCCTGCGCCAGGCGGACGTATTCGCCAAGGTCGCTGTTGCGGGTATCCACGTAGACGTAGGCGGACAGCAAAGCGTTCTCGGTGCGGATCTCCGTCGCGCCGCGGTTGATCGACAGCGTCGCCAGTTCGCCCAGCGGGATCTGCGCGCCGTCCGCGGTGGCGACCAGTACCTCGCTGGCGATCGTCTGCGGGTCGTCGCGCAGTTCACGCGGATAGCGCACGATGACTCCGAACCGTTCGCGCCCCTCGATCGTGGTGGTCACCAGCTCTCCCCCCAGCGCTGCCGAGATCACGCCCTGCACGTCGCCGACGGTCAGTCCGTAGCGTGCCAGTTGGCGGGCGTCGGGCTGGATATCCAGGTAGTAGCCGCCGGTCAGCCGCTCGG
>NZ_AVPS01000015.1 GCF_000768345.1 Lysobacter concretionis Ko07 = DSM 16239
AGCTCACTTTCGGCCCGTTTTTACACGAATCTCTGCCGACCCTCAATGCCGACCCGGCGACAATGCATCACCAGTTGCAGCGCATCCAGCGCAGCGCGCGAGAGATGGAACAGCTGATCATCCTGCTGCTGGCCCTGGCCAAGGACCCGGCGCGACTGGTGAAGACCAACAAGCCGCTGTCGCTGGACGCACTGCTGCCCCAGATAATCGACGATCACCAGCACCTGACCGCGGGCAAGTCGCTGCAGTTGTGCCTGGAGCCGCCCCCGCCTTGTGAGGTCCACGCGCCACCGGGCATTGTCCGCGCCGCAGTCGGAAACCTGCTGCGCAACGCCATCGAGAACAGCGACAACGGCCGCATCGACATCCGCCTGCAGGACGATGCCACCATCGTCATTCACGACCCCGGCCACGGCATGGGCCCTGAACAGATCAGCGCGATCTACACGCAAATGGCGCGCGGCGGCGGTGGTCGTGGTGATTCAGGTATCGGATTGGAGCTGATTTCACGCCTGTGCGAACACTTCGGCTGGCGTCTCGACCTGCATTCCGACCCGAAGCACGGCACCACCGCGGTTCTGCAGTTCACGAAATAGCGGGAGCGATACGTCAGGAGCGCAGCGCTGAGCAGAGCCTCCGCCTTGGGTCGAAAGTTCTCGCTCGATCAAATGTCCTCGTTCGACCGGGAGCGTGCGCGCCTCGGTGCCCCCCGCCCTGCGCCACAGTGGAATTGTATAACCCGACGCCTGACAGGTACCCTGCGCGGCCATGACCCGTTTCCGCCCCCGCCGCTTGTTGCCGTTCCTGCGCGTTCTCGTGCTGGCGCTGTTTGCGTTGGGGTTGGTGGTGCAACCCGTTCTGGCGGCCGCCGGAGAGATGCACGAACTTGCGCACGACCCCTCGGGCAAGCACAGCCACAACCTGCACGCCGACGAGTTGGACGCGGGGGCGGCCGCGGCCGATGAGCAAGACCAGGGCGGAGCCAAGACCCTGCACGTGCTACTGGATTTCTCGCACTGCTGCGGTGCAAGCGCGGCCACGCTGCCCGTGCTTGAGCCGATTCCGGCCGTCCCGGCGTCTGGCCGGCTGGCGATCGCGAAGGCTCCGATCCTGCTGCAAGCGCGCCTGACCTCTCCTTTCAAGCCTCCGATTTTCGTGTGACCGCGCCGCCGGCCTGACGCCGGCACCTGTCATCCGAATAACCCGGAGCAATCCCCATGCGTTTGCGACTTGCGGCTTTGGCTGCATTGGTCGTCGTGTGTGCCGTGGCCTTTCCCGCGCACGCCGCCGACCCCCTGACCCTGGACGACGCCTTTCAACGCGTCGCCAACACCCATCCCAACCTGCGCCTGTTCGGCGCCCGCCGCGACGTGCTGGCGGCCGAACTGGATCGCGTCTCCTTGCGGCCGGCATTGGTTGCCGGTACCAGCATCGAGAACGCGTTCGGTACCGGCGCGGCCAGCGGCCTGGACGGCGCCGAGATCACCCTGAGCCTGGCTTCGGTGCTGGAGCGCGGTGGCAAGCTCGATGCGCGCCGGACTTTGGCGCAAAGCCGGATCGATGCGCTGGCCGTCGAGCGCGAGACGCAGCGGCTGGACCTGTTGGCCGAAGTGGCGCGTCGATATTTGGCGGTCGTGGCCGCGCAGCAGCAAACCGCGATCACGCAGTTCGATATCGAGCAGCGCGAGCGCACCGTCGCCGAAGCCCGCAAGCGGTTGCAAGCCGGTGCCTCGCCCGAATCGGTGGTGCTGACCGCCCAAGCCGCACTGGCCCGTGCAGAACTTGACCACGCACGGGCGCAGCAACGCGAGACGGCCGCACGCCAGCATCTGGCAGCGCTGTGGGGTGAACGCGCCCCCTCATTTGAGGTGGCCGGCGGCGATCCTTTGGTGCTGCCCGAGGTGGCCGATTTCGCGGTGCTCGCTGATTGGCTGGCGCGGACGCCGGAGCTGGCACAGTTCGTCGGCGCCGCGCGCATCCGTGAAGCGCGCCTACAGCTCGCCCGCAGCGAGGCCACGCCGGATTTGGACTGGCAGGTCGGCGTACGCCGGCTCCAGGGCAGCGACGACTTCGGTTTGATCGGCAGCGTCTCGATCCCGCTGGGGAGTACAAGCCGGGCTCAACCGGCGATCCGGGCCGCCCGGGCCGAATTGGCCGGGCTGGAGATCGAACGGGAAGCCAAGGGCCTGTCGCTGTACTCGACGTTGGCTGAAGCCCACGGTCGTTACCGCGTCGCCGAGGTGGAGGTCGAGCGCCTGCAGAACGACGTGCTGCCCCGGCTGACCAAGGCCGAAGCCGCCACACGTGCGGCCTACCGCGCCGGGGCCGCCAGTTATCTGGAATGGGCGACGTTGCAGGCCGAGCGCACCGCCGCGCGCAAGCAACAACTGGAGGCCGCGCTGGATGCCCAGCGTGCCTTGATTGAAATCCAGCGACTCACTGGCCAAGCGTTCGTTGCCGGCACCGGGTCCAATACCGAACAAGGAGTTTCACCGTGAAGCCCATCCACCTGATCAGCGCGCTGGCGCTGGCATTGTCCTTGGCCGCCTGCGGCGGAGAGTCCGGCGGCGATGACCACGCCAACGAGGCCGCCGGCGAGCATGCCGCGGAAAAATCCGGCGAACACGCTGAAGCGGAAGCCGCAACTGGCGAGCACGGCGGCCGTCTGCTCCAACAGGGCGGCTACACCGTGGAACTGGCGATGGCCGACGCCGGCACGCCGCCGCGGTTCCAGGCCTGGCTGTATGAGGACGGCGAGCCGCTGCCGGCAACGGCCGGCAAGGTCGAGGTGCGGATAACCCGCCTGGGCGGCGAAAGCGCGACTTACACGCTGATCCCGCAGGAAGACGGTAGCCTGGCTGCCGCAGACACCGTCGCAGAACCCCATTCGTTCGAGGTTGAGGTGCTGGCCAGCATCGGCGACAAGATGCTGCGCTGGGAGTACCCGAGCTATGAGGGCCGCACGGTCATCACTGCGGCTACCGCGGAAAAATCCGGTATCAAGGTGCAGCCCGTCGGCGCCGGCGTGATTGCCGACGAGCACGAGGTGCAGGGCCTGCTGACGCCGATCGAGGGTCGGGTCGCCGAGATCACCGCACGTTTCCCCGGTCCCATTCGCTCGCTGCGCGCCAATGTCGGCGACCAGGTGCGCGCCGGGCAGACGCTGGCGACGATCGAAAGCAATCTCAGTCTGAGCAACTACAGCGTCGCCGCGCCGATTTCCGGTGTGATCACCGCGCGTCGTGCTTCGGTCGGCGGCCTGGCCGGCGAAGGGGCGCCGCTGTTCGAGATCGCCGACTTGTCGGAATTGTGGGTCGACCTGCACATCTTCGGTGCCGACGCCCAGCACATCCAGCCGGGAGTGCCGGTGGCGGTCACCCGGATGAGCGACGGCAAGACGGTCGAGACCGTGCTCGAACGCGTGCTGCCGGGCATGGCGACCGCCAGCCAGAGCACCGTCGCCCGCGCCACGATCGATAACGCCGACGGACTGTGGCGACCCGGTACAGCGGTCAAGGCGCGGATCACGGTCGAGCAGCAGCCGGTCGAGTTGATGGTGCCGCTGTCGGCGCTGCAGACCATGAACGGTGAGGAGGTCGTTTTCGTGCGCGTCGGCGACGCCTACCAGGCGCAGCCGGTGGAGGTTGGCCAACGCGATGGCCAACGGGTGGAAATCCTGTCGGGCCTGAACAAAGGCGATCAGGTCGTGGTCGAGGAAAGCTACCTCATCAAGGCCGACATCGAGAAAGAGGGAGCCTCGCATGAGCACTGAGCGCGGTTCCGGCGAGGGCGGATTGCTGGAAAGCATCATCCGTTTCTCCATCCACCACCGCTGGATGATGCTGGTGTTGACCCTGGGACTGATCGGCGTGGGCCTGTGGAGCTTCACCAGGCTGCCGATCGACGCCACCCCCGACATCACCAACGTCCAGGTGCAGATCAACACCGAGGCACCCGGCTATTCGCCGCTGGAGTCCGAACAGCGCGTCACCTGGCCGATCGAGACCGCGCTGGCCGGCCTGCCGCAACTGGACTACACCCGATCACTGTCGCGTTACGGGCTGTCGCAGGTCACCGTGGTGTTCGAGGACGGCACCGACCTGTACTTCGCACGCCAGCAGGTGGCCCAGCGGTTGCAGCAGATCCAGTCGCAGATCCCGGAAGGGCTGGAACCGCAGATGGGGCCGATCTCGACCGGCCTGGGCGAGATCTTCATGTATACGGTCGACGCGGCGCCAGAGGCACGCAAACCCGATGGCACGCCGTGGACCGCGACCGACCTGCGCACGTTGCAGGACTGGGTGATCCGGCCACAGATGCGCAACACGCCCGGGGTGACCGAGGTCAACACCATCGGCGGCTACGAGCGGCAGATCCACATCACCCCGGACCCGTTCAAACTGGTCGCGCTCGGCTTCACGCTGCAGGACATCGTCGACGCGGTGGCCGCCAACAACCAGAACATGGGCGCGGGTTATATCGAGCGCAACGGGCAGCAGTACCTGGTGCGCGTACCCGGCCAGGTCGGCGGCCTCGACGAGATCCGCAACATCGTGCTCGACCGCCGCAACGGCCTGCCGATCCGCGTGCGGGACGTCGCCCAGGTCGGCGAAGGTCCGGAACTACGCACCGGTGCGGCGACCCAGAACGGCGAGGAAGTGGTGCTCGGCACCGTGGCGATGCTGGTCGGCGCCAACAGCCGCGAAGTGGCCCAGTCTGCTGCGGTCAAGCTGAAAGCGGCCAACGCGAGCCTGCCGGCCGGGGTCGAGGCGACCGCCGTCTACGACCGCACCGAGCTGGTCGAACGCACCATGCAGACCATCTCGAAGAACCTGATCGAGGGCGCGCTGCTGGTGATCGTGGTGCTGTTCCTGCTGCTGGGGAACTTCCGCGCCGCGCTCATCACCGCAGCGGTCATTCCCCTGGCGATGCTGTTTACCCTCACCGGAATGGTGCGCGGCAGCGTTTCGGGAAACCTGATGAGCCTGGGTGCGATCGACTTCGGCCTGATCGTCGATGGCGCGGTCATCATCATCGAGAACTGCCTGCGCCGGTTCGGTGAGATGCAGCACCGACTCGGACGGGCACTCACGGACGAGGAACGCAACGACCTGACGGCCACCGCCACGGTCGAGGTGATCCGGCCCAGCCTGTTCGGCATGTTCATCATCGCGGCGGTGTACCTGCCGATCTTTGCGCTGACCGGGATCGAAGGAAAGATGTTCCACCCGATGGCGATCACGGTAGTGCTGGCCCTCACCGGCGCCATGATCCTATCGCTGACCTTCGTTCCCGCATCGATCGCGATCTTCATGGGCGGCCGCGTCGAGGAGAAGGAAAACCGGGTGATGCAGTGGACCAAGCGCCGCTACGCGCCCGCGCTGGCGTGGTCGTTGCGTCGTCGCAAGTGGGTGCTGGGTGGCGCGTTGGCGCTGGTCGTGGTCTCAGGCCTGTTGGCAACGCGGCTGGGCAGCGAGTTCATCCCCAGTCTGGATGAAGGCGACATAGCGATGCATGCGATGCGCATCCCCGGCACCGGTATCGAACAGGCGGTGAAGATGCAGATCGCGGTGGAGGAGCGCGTGATGCAGATCCCCGAGGTCGAACGGGTGTTCAGCAAGATCGGCACCGCCGAGATCGCGACCGATCCGATGCCGCCGAACGTGGCCGACACGTTCTTGATGATGAAACCGCGAGACGCGTGGCCCGATCCGCGCAAACCGAAAGAGGTGCTGATTGCGGAGATCGAGGCGGCAGTGTCGGAGATCCCCGGCAACAACTACGAGTTCACCCAGCCGATCGAGATGCGCTTCAACGAGTTGATTTCCGGCGTCCGCGCGGACGTGGCGATCAAGGTGTTCGGCGATGACCTGGAGACGCTGGTCGAGGTGGCCGAGCAGATCGAATCGGTGACCAAGCGAGTCAGCGGCGCGGCCGACGTCAAGACCGAACAGGCCACCGGCCTGCCGCTGCTGACGGTGGTTCCGGACCGTGAAGCGCTGGCTCGTTATGGGCTGAACCCGAGCGTGGTGCAGCAGACCGTCGCCACGGCCGTGGGTGGCCAGGTCGCCAGTGAGTTGTACGACGGTGACCGGCGCTTCGACATCGTGGTGCGACTGCCTGAGCAGATGCGCGTGGATCCAACAGCGCTGGAAGACTTGCCCATCCCCCTGGGCGGCAATGCAAACGCCGACGAGTCCAGCCGCGATCCCGCATGGTCGGACGACACTCCGCAGACCATTCCCTTGCGCGAAGTGGCGACGATCGAGAAGGTCCTCGGGCCGAACCAGATCAACCGCGAGAACGGCAAACGCCGCGTGGTGGTCACTGCCAACGTGCGCGATCGCGACCTGGGCAGCTTCGTTGCCGAACTGCAACAACGCGTGCAGCAGCAAGTCGACATTCCGGAAGGCTACTGGGTCGATTACGGCGGCACGTTCGAGCAGCTGATCTCGGCGTCCAAGCGGCTCGCGGTGGTGGTTCCGATGACGCTGGTGCTCATCTTCGGCCTGCTGTTCATGGCGTTCGGCTCGGCCAGGGATGCGGCAATCGTGTTCAGCGGCGTGCCGCTGGCGCTGACCGGTGGCGTGTTCGCACTCGCACTGCGCGGAATTCCGTTGTCGATCACCGCCGGCGTCGGCTTCATCGCGCTGTCCGGTGTGGCGGTGCTCAACGGCCTGGTCATGATCGCCTTCATCCGCAAGCTGCGCGAACAGGGCGACCCGCTGGACGATGCCATCGTCGACGGCGCGCTCGGCCGCCTGCGCCCGGTGTTGATGACCGCGCTGGTCGCCTCCTTGGGCTTCCTGCCGATGGCGTTCAACGTCGGCACCGGCTCGGAGGTGCAGCGGCCGCTGGCCACGGTCGTGATCGGCGGCATTGTGTCGTCGACGCTGCTTACGCTGCTGGTGCTGCCTGCGCTCTACCGTTGGCTGCACCGCGACGGGCCAGCAGATCTGCAGCCGGAGGCCCGCTGAGGTGAGCCACGACAACATCGAGATACGCGACGCACACCAGCGACGGATCCTGTTGATCGTCCTCGCCCTGAACCTCGCGCTCGCCGCGGGGTTCTGGGCCACAGGCCTCGCCGCGAGCTCAAGCGCCCTGATTGCAAATGGACTGGACAATGCGTCCGACAGCGCCGTCTACATCATCACCCTGCTCGCGCTCAGTCGTTCAGCAGCGTGGAAACGGTCGGCGGCCAAGGTTTCTGGCTGGCTGCTGATCCTGTTTGCCGCGGGGATCCTGATCGACGTGGGTCGTCGATTCTTCGACGATGCCGAACCCATTGGCACGACGATGATGGTGATGGCACTGGGGGCAGCCATAGTGAACGCGACATGCGTGTGGCTGCTCAAGACGATCCAACAGGCCAACGTCAACGTGCGTGCCGTGACCACGTTCAGCACCAACGATCTCGTCGCCAACGCGGGCGTGCTTGTGGGTGGCGGACTGGTGCTCTGGACCGGGCGGGCCTGGCCCGATCTGGTCGTGGGTCTTGCGGTGGCAGCGATCGCTCTGAAAGGTGGCATCGAGATCCTGCGGGATGCGCGTGGTGAAGAAAATGGTTAGCAAAGGCTGCTTGCTGCAATGTCTCCGCCGGATGGGCGCTGGTCATCCAGGTGGCCGAGGCCTCCTGCAGGCGGTGGCGGTGAAGTCGTGAGGGGGTTGGACGATGTACGAGACGGGCTGGAACGGCGCCAGATCCCGATCTATTTTTCGGCGATACCGCTCGGTTTTGCCGTCGCGTTGACCGTACCCGGCACCGGAAGGCTGGAAGTCCTGATCAATCCTGCGCTGGCATTGATGCTGTTCGTTACCTTCCTGCAGGTGCCATTGGTCAAGCTGCGAGCCGCGTTGGCGAACAGACGCTTTCTGGGTGCATTGCTGGTTGCGAACTTCGTGGTCGTGCCACTGCTTGTCGCGACCATGCTACCGCTGCTGCCAGCAGAGCCTTTGATCCGCATCGCCGTCCTCTTCGTCCTTCTGTGCCCATGCATCGACTACGTGGTCACTTTTTCCCACTTGGGCAAAGCGGACTCCTCGCTGCTGCTGGCCGCGACGCCGGTTCTACTGCTCGTTCAGATGTTGTTGCTACCGGTCTACCTCGGCGTTCTGATGGGGGCAGAATCGGCGTCATTGGTCCGGGCAGGCCCGTTCTTGCATGCGTTCGTCTGGCTGATCGCGGTCCCGCTACTGCTCGCGGCGGGCCTGCAGGCAGCCGCATCGCGCTCGCCGGTGGCGGCCCGTATTGCCGGCTTGGGTGGCGTCATGCCGGTACCTGCCACCGCGGGGGGGGCTCTTCGTCGTGATCGCAGCGGTGACACCGCAGCTTGGACCGGCCGGCAATGCTGCGGTTTCGGTCTTGCCGTTCTACATTGCCTTCGCGATCATCGCACCATTGCTTGGCCTCGCAGTAGCACGGATTTTCAAGCTGGCGGTTCCGGCGAAACGGGCCGTGGCGTTCGCGTCGGGCACGCGTAACTCACTGGTGATATTGCCGTTGGCCCTGTCGATCCCCGGCGCACTTCCCATCGTACCGGCGGTGATCGTGACCCAGACGCTGGTCGAACTGATCGCAATGCTGGCCTACATACCGCTGATACGAAGGGTGGCCACTCGCTGACTGCAGGCTGTCGGCAACAGATCGCTGTTACTTTGAGGTGCCCGCCGGCGGGTGCCGCAACGTGTCCAGGATGGCGCATTGGCCGCGCTCGCCCCCACTGCAGCTACCGATCACCCGTTCGAGCTCCGCGGCCATCCGCTGCAGGTCACCGAGCCGGGCCTGGATGTCCACCAGGTGCACGCGGGCGAGCCGGTCGACATCCTCGCAAGACAATCCGTCGTCCTCGGCCAGACCCAGCAGGCTGCGGATCTCCGCCAGGGAGAAGCCCAGGTCGCGACCGCGGCTAATGAAGCGCAATCGATCCACGTCCGTAGGCTGGTATTCGCGGTATCCGCTCGACGTGCGTGGAGGGGCAGGCAACAACCCGATGCGTTCGTAGTAGCGCACGGTTTCCGGATGGCACCCGCTCCGTGTCGCGACCTCTCCAATCTTCATGAGCCTGCCTTCATGGGCTTGACCCTGTAGCGACTACAGGCTTTAGGATCACCGACCTGACAGCGGTCCGCAATCCCTGCGTCCGCTCGCATATGGAGACTTGACCATGGGTGACTCGTGCGGCTGCGGAAGCACGGTGGATGTTCGCGCCCTGGAGGCGGGACAGCGGCGCGTGCTGATGATCGTGCTGGCGATCAACATCGCCACCTTCGTGATGATGATCGCGGCGGCGATTTACAGCGGATCGTCCTCGTTGCTGTCAGGCAGCCTCGACAACCTCGGCGATGCGCTGACCTACTTGCTGAGCCTGGTGGTGATCGGCGCCAGCTTGCGCGCCAAGGCCAAAGTAGCGCTGATCAAGGGACTGCTGATTTTCGGCGCCGCTGTGGCGGTCGCCATCCAGATCGGCTGGCGCCTGACCCATCCGGAGGTGCCGATCTTCGAGGCCATCGGCATTGCTGCGGTGATCAACCTTGCGTTCAACGCATTGTGCCTGTGGTTGTTGACACCGTACCGCTTCGGCGATGTGAACATGTCATCGGCGTGGGAGTGTTCGCGCAATGATCTGTACGAGGGTGTTGCGGTGCTGCTGGCGGCCGCCGGCGTGTGGCTGTTCGATGCAGGTTGGCCCGATCTGGTCATCGCCGGTGGACTGTTGCTGATGTTTCTGCGGTCCGCCTGGCGGGTACTCCGTATGGCTTGGCGGAGCTACCGGGACGAGGCGAAATAGCAAGTTGCGGCCCGGTTGCCCGGCCCAAGAGAAGAAACGCCCCCTTGCCGGGGCGTTCGTTCGCCGAGTTGGCTGATGATCGGCATCCATTGGCCACGACCGCTATCCGCAGCAGGGATTCTGTTGTTGGATCGGTGGACACGGCACCGTGCCGTACGAACAGAACACACAACAATCGCCCGGCTTGGGCCGCAGTACCGTGCCGCAGCTTGGACACTTGTAGAAAAACTGACAGGCCGTGGTAGGCATCATCTCGCTGGCCTGGTGCCTGCACTCTGGGCAGGTCAGCATGCTTTGCAGTTGCAGATCAGCCACCGTTTGTCCGTGCCTTGGCCGGGAAGCCTGCTTCGGTGATGGCCCGTGCGATGTCCGAAGCACTTGTACGCTCGGAATCGAAGGTCACCGTTACCGTGGCTGCCTTGGTATCGACCGCGGTGTCAGCTACGCCGGGCACCTTCTCGAGCGCCTTCTCAATTGTGATGCTGCACGTGGGGCAGGTCATGTTCGCGGCCTGCAACACCACCGTCTCAGTCGGGGCGGCCCCCGCCGTTCCGGCCCATATGACGGCCATCAAGGCCAATGTCCACTTGCGCATCGATCGTCTCCTACAGAAGCCAGATCACGTAATACGGAAACAACAACAACAAGGCGATCACGACCGTGGCCAACCAAAGCCAGCGCCGCCGGCGGCTCAAGGTGCCCGGATCCACGCAATGGCCTTCGACGCGGCATCGAGAGGATGGTCCGTACAGGCCCCAGAAGGCTAACCCCAGCGACAGCAGGGCGGCAGCACTGAACCAAGGGCGCCATGGATCCAGCGCGGTCAGGTTGCCGATCCAGGCACCACTGATGCCCAGCAGGACCAACGCCAGCGGCACGACGCAGCAGACCGATGCGCC
>NZ_AVPS01000016.1 GCF_000768345.1 Lysobacter concretionis Ko07 = DSM 16239
CACCGGAGCTGTTCCCGGCGTCATTCCACCAACACGGCCGCGTCGGCGTCTACTTCGAGGCTGCCGTGGTGATCGTCTCGCTGACCCTGCTCGGCCAGATGCTGGAACTGCGTGCCCGCTCGAAGACCTCGACCGCGCTGAAAGCCCTGCTGGGACTGGCACCCAAGACCGCACGCCGCCTGCGCGACGACGGCAGCGAGGAGGATGTGGAGCTCAGTCACGTCCATGTCGGTGACCGTCTGCGGGTACGTCCGGGTGAAAAGGTGCCGGTCGACGGCGAAGTGATCGAAGGCCGCTCCCATGTCGACGAATCGATGCTGACCGGCGAGCCGATCCCGGTCGAGAAGACCACTGGTTCCAGCGTGATCGGCGCGACCCTCAACGGCACCGGCAGCCTGGTGATCCGGGCGGAAAAGGTCGGTTCGGCGACGGTGCTGGCGCAGATCGTGCAGCTGGTCGCGCAGGCGCAACGCTCGCGCGCACCGATGCAGCGCATGGCCGACAAGGTGGCTTACTGGTTTGTGTTGGCGGTCCTCGCGATCGCCGTCGCGACCTTCTTCGTGTGGGGCTTGCTCGGCCCGGAGCCGTCGTGGACGTTCGCGGTGCTCAATACGATCTCGGTACTGATCATCGCCTGCCCGTGCGCGCTGGGACTGGCGACGCCGATGTCGATCATGGTGGCGACCGGCCGGGCCGCCGGCGAGGGCGTGCTGTTCCGCGATGCCGAGGCGATTGAGAACCTGCGCAAAATCGACACCCTGATCGTGGACAAGACCGGCACGTTGACCGAGGGCCGTCCAACATTCCATACCGTGTTGCCGGCCGATGGCTTCACCGCGGAAGAAGTGCTGCGCCTGGCAGCCAGCCTCGACCAGGGCAGCGAGCACCCGCTTGCCGACGCGATCGTCGCCGAAGCCCGCCGTCGTGGTCTGACGCTGGAGACGCCGGAGAGCTTCGAGTCGTCCACCGGCATCGGCGTGCGCGGCAAGGTGGGAGGCGCCACCCTGGCGATCGGCAATACCGCGCTGATGCACGAGGTCGGGGTCGATGCCTCGGTTCTTTCCATCCCGGCCGAGGAGCTGCGCCGGGCCGGCGCCAGTGTGATGTACCTGGCGGTCGATGGCGTCCTGGCCGGCCTGCTCGCGGTGTCCGACCCGATCAAGGCGACCACCGCAGACGCCATCGCATCGCTGCACGCGGCGGGCCTGAACATCGTGATGGCTACCGGCGACGGCGTCACCACGGCCCATGCGGTCGCCCGCACGCTGGGCATCGACGAAGTCCACGGCGAGGTCCGCCCGAAGGACAAGATCGACCTCGTGCGGCAGCTGCAAGCCAAGGGGCACCGGGTCGCGATGGCCGGCGACGGGATCAACGACGCACCCGCGCTTGCCGGCGCCGATGTCGGCATCGCGATGGGCACTGGCACCGACGTGGCGATGTCGAGCGCACAGGTGACGCTGGTGAAGGGCGACTTGCGCGGCATCGTGCGGGCACGGTCGATCTCCAGCGATACCGTCGCCAACATGAAGCAGAACCTGGGCTTTGCATTCCTCTACAACGCGCTGGGCGTGCCGATCGCGGCCGGCGTGCTGTACCCGCTGACCGGCCTGCTGCTCAGCCCGTTGATCGCCGCCCTGGCGATGAGCCTGAGCTCGGTGTCGGTGGTCGCCAATGCGTTGCGGCTGGGCCGGAAGCGGCATGGTTGACGGGTGCGACAAGTCAAACATGCCGTCACCTGCAGAAAGCACTCTGGAAATTGACCTGAATCAAGGCGCAGCCACCGTGCTGCGCCTAATCTGGGAGAACTCATGAAATCATCACGTCGCCAGCGCCTGCGCCACCGGATCACGATCTTCACGATTGTGGCGCTGTTGTGGTCGCAGTTCGCGCTGGCGGGGCATCCGGCCGCCTCGATGGCGTTCGCGGCGCTGGATGCCGGCCCACCCGCCGGTTTGCAGCATGGTTGCCAACACCCCACGCCGTCCGACGACGCGGCGGTCTGCGCCCCCCACTGCACCCAGGGCGATCAAAGCCGGGATGCCACTCGCATCCCGCCCGTTCCCGCGTCCTTGCCGGCTCCGGTCTACTCGATGGCGTTGATCGCCGCGCCGGTGGACAGCACCACGATCTACCGTGCCACGCCACTTGTAGTGTCGTGGCATCGACCTACCCTGCATCCCGCCAGCATCCTGTTGATCTGATCGCCGACTGAGGTCCGTCGGGCGCTCCGCTGCGCCTGACGCCACTTCCGTCGGCGCAGCCGTCTTCGCACGGCATGTCGCCTCCGCAGCAGTACCGTCCTCTCATCGACGGCGGTACGGCAAGGCAGAGACATGACTTATTCAGATCTGAAACAGTACTGCACCCGTTCCCGGGTGTTGGCACAACCGCGCACCCGTCCGATGCTCGGCACCCCATCCCGGCAATCGCATCCATTCAAAGCGCTGGTGCTGGGTGTGGCCCTGGCACTGCCTTTCGCCGGCTACTCCACCAGTGCTTTCGCGGCGGAACCGGAAAGTCCCGGCAGCGACATTGCCTCGATCCGCAACTGGCTGATCGAGCACAACCCGCAACTGCGCGCCCTGCAGGCCGAGGCCGAGGCTGCCGAGGCAATGATCCTGCCAGCCGCCGCCTTGCCCGACCCGATGGCGACGGTGGAATGGCAGGGCATCAACCCCGCCCACCCCAACGTGCTGCCCGCCAACGTGGGGGCCACCAGTTACATGCTGGAGCAGACCTTCCCGCTCTGGGGCAAGCGCGGTCTGTCACGCGATGTCGCCCGCGAACAGGCCCGTGCGGCCGGTCACGAGCATGACGCCGCTGCGCTGGACCTGCTGGCGAACGCCGAGGATGCCTACGTGCGCTACTGGCACGCCCGCGAGGCCATCGTGGTCATCGACCGGTTGATCGGGTTGCTGGAACAGGTGGAGGAAATCGCCGGGGTCCGCTATGCGCTCGGCCTGGCCGCCCAGCAGGATGCAATCCGCGCCCAGGTCGAGCGCACCGCCATGCAGCGGCAGCGACTGGAGCGTCAGGCGCTGCGGCGCGAGGCCACATCGACGTTGAATGCCCTGCTCGGCCGCCGCGCCGATGCGCCGCTGGCCGAGCCGGTGTCGCCACCCGCGCTGGTCATCAGTGAGAGCACGTTGGACAGCGCCCGCGAGCGGATTGCCTCGGGCGCCCATCCCTCCCTGCAAGCCGGCAGCGCGCTGGCCGCGGCGGCCAACCGCAACGTCGAACTGGAACGACGCAAGCGACTTCCTGACATCACCCTCGGCGTCGGTGCCATGCAGATGGGCCATCGCGTGGACAGCTACGCGTTGATGCTGGAGGTGGAAATTCCGTTCCAGCAACGGGCACGTCGAGGACGGGAAAACGCATCACGCCTGCTGGAGCAGTCCGCGCTGGCACGCACGGAAGCGGTCCGGAACGAACTGGAAGGCCGCCTGGGAGTAGCCCGGGGACGTTGGCAAGGCGCGCGCGAACAGCGCGAACTGATCGAGCAGACCCTGCTGCCGCAATCGGACGCGAACTTCCAGTCGGCACTGGCGAGCTATCAGGTCGGCGAAGTCGATTTCGCGACCCTGCTGGAAGCCCTGCGCGAATGGCAGGGCGCCGACCTGGCTCGGGTGGATGCCACCCGCGACGAATTTCTGGGCGCCGCCGCCGTGCGCGCCATCAGCGGAGATACGCAATGAAAACTTCCCATTGGCTCGTGGGCCTTGTCGTGGTCCTGCTCGCCCTTGCCGCCGGTTGGTGGAGCGGCCGTCACTTCCGTTCCGAAACACCCTCGCAGCCAACGGCCAGCCAGGCCGAGAAGCCCCGCAAGATCCTCTACTACCGCAATCCGATGGGCCTGCCCGACACCTCTCCGGTGCCCAAGAAGGACTCGATGGGCATGGACTACGTGCCCGTCTATGAAGGCGGGGAGGCGCCCGCCGCACCAGGAACCGTGGTGCTGTCGCCGGAGAAGGTGCAGAAGCTGGGCGTGCGCACCGAAGCGGCTCGCGTGCAGGCCTTGTCACCCAGCATCCGCGCCAGCGCCACCGTGCAGGTCGATGAGACCCGCCAGTACGTGATCGCCCCGAAGTTCGAGGGTTGGGTCGAGCAGCTACAGGCCAACCAGACCGGCATGTCGGTACAGCAGGGCCAGCCCCTGCTGTCGGTGTACAGCCCCGAACTGCTCGCTGCACAGAACGAATACCGGGTGGCCGATGCCGCCGCCAGGAAACTTGCCGCGGGTGATGCCGCAAGCGCCGCCACGATGACCCGCCTGCGCGATGCCGCCCGGCAACGCCTGAAGAACTGGGGCATCAACGACGCGCAACTGGCGACTATCGGGCACGGGAAAATCGGCAGTCTGGTGATCCACTCGCCCGCCAACGCCGTGCTGGTCGAAAAGCCGATCGTGCAGGGCGATCGGTTTGCCGCCGGCGACACCATCCTCCGCCTGGCCGACCTGTCGACGGTGTGGCTGATCGCCACCGTACCCGCCACCAGCGCTGGGCTCGTGTCGGTCGGCCAGCAGGCCCACTTCCAGTCGCCCTCCCTGCCGGGCCGCAGCTTCGAGGGCCGGGTCGGTTTCATCCAGCCCATCATCGACCCTCAGACTCGCACCTTGGCGGTACGGGTGGAGTTACCAAATCCCGACGGCAGCCTGCGTCCCGGCTTGTTCGGCGACGTCATCCTGAGCCAGAACCCCTCCCGGGAAGCGCTGACCGTTGCGCGCTCCGCGGTCCTCGATAGTGGTGTGCGACAGCTGGTACTCGTACAAGTCGCCGAAGGTCGCTTCGAGCCGCGAGCCGTGGTTCTGGGTGAACGCTCGGGCGATCGGGCCGAGGTTCTCGAAGGGCTGCACGACGGTGAACGCGTGGTGGTCTCGGCCAACTTCCTGATCGATGCCGAGAGCAACCTGCAAGCGGCGCTGGAGGCCCTGACTTCATCGCATGACCATGACGCCGGCGATACCGGTTCGGACGCTTCCGATGCCCGGCCGACGGAAAGCGCCACACCGCCCGACCCCCAACACGAGACACCATCGGCCTCTGAATCGGATCACGGCAGCCACGTAGGCACGGCGGCGTCTGGTCTGACACCCGCCCCCGCACCCGATGCGGACGCCTCCCACGATTCGCACGCGATGGAGCACTGACATGCTGGCGCGTCTCATCGAATGGTCCGTCCGTAACGTTTTCCTGGTGCTGGTGATGGCCATCGCCGTGACCGGTGGCGGCATCTACGCACTCCTCAATACCCCCCTCGATGCCCAACCGGACTTGTCCGACGTCCAGGTCATCGTGTACGCCGACGTGCCGGGACAGGCCCCGCAAGTGGTCGAAGACCAGGTGACCTACCCGCTGTCGACGGCGATGCTGGCCGTGCCGCGCTCCAAGGTGGTTCGCGGCATCTCGATGTTCGGCGCCTCCTACGTCTATGTGATTTTCGAGGACGGCACCGACATCTACTGGGCACGCGCCCGCGTACTGGAATACCTCAACTCCGCGTCCAAGCAGATGCCCGCCGGGGTGACGCCGACGCTCGGGCCGGATGCCACGGGCGTGGGCTGGGTGTACCAGTACGTTCTGGAGGGCAAACAGAAGTCCCTCGACGAACTACGCGCCATCCAGGACTGGTACGTCCGCTACCAGTTGACCAAGGCGCCCGGCGTCGCCGAAGTCGCCAGTGTCGGTGGCTTCGTCCGCGAGTACTCGATCACCGTGGATCCGGGCAAACTGCGCCAGTACGGCGTGACGCTGTCACGGGTCTCCGAGGTCGTCGCACAGAGCAACCGTGACGTGGGCGGCCGGGTCATTGAGATGACCGAAACGGAATACATGATCCGCGGCCGCGGCTATCTGCGAGGAATCGATGACATCGAGAACCTCGTGGTCAAGAGCGACGTCGGCACGCCGGTGCTGATCGCCGATATCGCGCAGGTCGAACTGGTTCCGGCGGAGCGGCGCGGCATTGCCGAACTCAATGGCGAAGGCGAGGTGGTCGCCGGCATCGCCATCGCCCGCTATGGCGAGAACGCGCTCGCCGTCATCCAGGGCCTGAAGGAGAAGATGGCCGAGATCCAGACCGGCCTGCCGGAAGGGGTCAGCCTGCGGGCGGTGTACGACCGCTCCGACCTGATCCAGCACGCGATCGCCACCTTGCGCACCACGCTGATCGAGGAAAGCCTCATTGTCGCGCTGGTGTGCATCCTGTTCCTGTTCCACGTCCGCAGCGCGCTGGTCGCCATCGTGATGCTGCCGGTCGGCGTGCTGATCGCGTTCATCGCCATGCGCGCCCTGGGCATGAACTCCAACATCATGAGCCTGGGCGGCATTGCCATTGCGATCGGGGCGATGGTGGACGCCGCCATCGTGATGATCGAGAACGCCCACAAGCACATCGAACACAGCGACGGCAGCCGCTCACACCGGCAATTGATCATCGATGCCTGCCGCGAAGTCGGCCCCCCGCTGTTTTTCAGCCTGCTGATCATCACCGTGGCGTTCCTGCCGGTCTTCGCGCTGGAAGACCAGGAAGGCCGCCTGTTCAAGCCGCTGGCATTCACCAAGACCTTTGTCATGGCCGCCGGTGCGCTGCTCTCGGTCACGCTGGTGCCGGTACTGATGCTGCTGTTTGTGCGCGGCAAGATCATGCCGGAGAAGAAAAACCCGGTGAACCGGCTCCTGATCGCGATGTACCGGCCGGTGATTGCGGTCGTGCTGAGGCACAAGACCGCCACCCTCGGGGTCGCCGCGCTGGCGCTGGTGCTGACCTTGTGGCCAGCCTCCCGGCTCGGCAGCGAGTTCATGCCAACCCTCAATGAGGGCACCCTGCTCTACATGCCCGCGTCCCTGCCCGGGATGTCGGTGACCAAGGCCGCCGAACTGCTGCAGCAGCAGGATCGGATCATCAAAACCTTCCCTGAGGTGGAGTCGGTGTTCGGCAAGGCCGGCCGTGCGTTGACCGCCACCGATCCGGCACCGCTGGAGATGTTCGAAACCGTCATCAACCTCAAGCCGGAAAAGGCAT
>NZ_AVPS01000017.1 GCF_000768345.1 Lysobacter concretionis Ko07 = DSM 16239
ACCAGGCGCCTCGTTCCGGGGCGCCGTGGTGCTGTTTCACGGTAGTGGTGTTTCCGGATGGCGCCCAAGAAGAAGGCCGGACCCTTGCGGGGTCCGGCCTTCGGTGTAAATGCTCAGCGATGACCTACTCTTGCATGGCTTAAGCCACACTACCATCGGCGCGTGTGCGTTTCACTTCCGAGTTCGGGATGGGATCGGGTGGTGCCACACAGCTATTGTCACTGAGCAAGGGGGTGAAGCAGCGCACGGATGCGCCCGCTTGCAGGGGGTTGGGACGTAGCGAGTCAGTTTATAAGGTCTGGAATGTCGACGTATCGTCGAGTCCAAGGCCACTTGAGGTTATATGGTCAAGCCACACGGATCATTAGTACAGGTTAGCTCAATGCATTGCTGCACTTACACACCCTGCCTATCAACCACCTGGTCTTGATGGTTCCTTCAGGGGAGTCAAGCTCCCGGGAGATCTCATCTTGAGGCGCGCTTCCCGCTTAGATGCTTTCAGCGGTTATCGCTTCCGAACATAGCTACCCGGCAATGCCACTGGCGTGACAACCGGAACACCAGAGGTTCGTCCACTCCGGTCCTCTCGTACTAGGAGCAGCCCCTCTCAAATCTCCAACGCCCATGGCAGATAGGGACCGAACTGTCTCACGACGTTCTGAACCCAGCTCGCGTACCACTTTAAATGGCGAACAGCCATACCCTTGGGACCGACTACAGCCCCAGGATGTGATGAGCCGACATCGAGGTGCCAAACACCGCCGTCGATATGAACTCTTGGGCGGTATCAGCCTGTTATCCCCGGAGTACCTTTTATCCGTTGAGCGATGGCCCTTCCATACAGAACCACCGGATCACTAAGACCTACTTTCGTACCTGCTTGATCCGTCGATCTTGCAGTCAAGCACGCTTATGCCTTTGCACACAGTGCGCGATGTCCGACCGCGCTGAGCGTACCTTCGTGCTCCTCCGTTACACTTTGGGAGGAGACCGCCCCAGTCAAACTACCCACCATACACGGTCCCCGATCCGGATAACGGACCTAGGTTAGAACGTCAAGCACGACAGGGTGGTATTTCAAGGATGGCTCCACCAGAACTGGCGTCCTGGTTTCATAGCCTCCCACCTATCCTACACAGACGAACTCAACGTTCAGTGTAAAGCTATAGTAAAGGTTCACGGGGTCTTTCCGTCTTGCCACGGGAACGCTGCATCTTCACAGCGATTTCAATTTCACTGAGTCTCGGGTGGAGACAGCGCCGCCATCGTTACGCCATTCGTGCAGGTCGGAACTTACCCGACAAGGAATTTCGCTACCTTAGGACCGTTATAGTTACGGCCGCCGTTTACTGGGGCTTCGATCAAGAGCTTCGCCTTGCGGCTGACCCCATCAATTAACCTTCCAGCACCGGGCAGGCGTCACACCCTATACGTCCACTTTCGTGTTTGCAGAGTGCTGTGTTTTTGATAAACAGTCGCAGCGGCCTGGTTACTGCGACCCCCGACAGCTATAGCTCGCATGAGCCACCATCAGGGGTGCACCTTCTCCCGAAGTTACGGTGCCATGTTGCCTAGTTCCTTCACCCGAGTTCTCTCAAGCGCCTGAGAATTCTCATCCTGCCCACCTGTGTCGGTTTACGGTACGGTCTGCGTAAGCTGAAGCTTAGGAGCTTTTCCTGGAAGCGTGGTATCGGTAACTTCGTCCCAATGGACTCGTCTCGCTGCTCGGTGTTGATGACCCCCCGGATTTGCCTAAGGGATCCACCTACCTGCTTTCCCCGGGACAACCAACGCCCGGTATACCTAACCTTCTCCGTCCCTCCATCGCACTTACGCGAGGTGCAGGAATATTAACCTGCTTCCCATCGACTACGCATTTCTGCCTCGCCTTAGGGGCCGACTCACCCTGCGTTGATTAACATTGCGCAAGGAAACCTTGGGCTTTCGGCGTGCGGGTTTTTCACCCGCATTATCGTTACTCATGTCAGCATTCGCACTTCCGATACCTCCAGCAGACTTCTCAATCCACCTTCATCGGCTTACGGAACGCTCCTCTACCGCGCATACAAAGTATGCACCCCAAGCTTCGGTTCAATGCTTAGCCCCGTTAAATCTTCCGCGCAGACCGACTCGACCAGTGAGCTATTACGCTTTCTTTAAAGGATGGCTGCTTCTAAGCCAACCTCCTGGCTGTCTGTGCCTTTCCACATCGTTTTCCACTCAGCACTGATTGGGGACCTTAGCTGTGGGTCTGGGTTGTTTCCCTTTTCACGACGGACGTTAGCACCCGCCGTGTGTCTCCCGGATAGTACGTGCTGGTATTCGGAGTTTGCCATGGTTTGGTAATTCGCAATGAACCCCTAGCCATAACAGTGCTCTACCCCCAGCAGTATTCGTCCGAGGCGCTACCTAAATAGCTTTCGAGGAGAACCAGCTATCTCCGGGTTCGATTAGCTTTTCACTCCTAATCACACCTCATCCCCTACCTTTGCAACGGGAGTGGGTTCGGGCCTCCAGTACCTGTTACGGTACCTTCACCCTGGGCATGACTAGATCACCCGGTTTCGGGTCTATTGCCCGCGACTATGCGCCCTATTCAGACTCGGTTTCCCTTCGCCTCCCCTATACGGTTAAGCTTGCCACGAACAATAAGTCGCTGACCCATTATACAAAAGGTACGCAGTCACTCTTGCGAGCTCCTACTGCTTGTACGCACACGGTTTCAGGGTCTATTTCACTCCCTTCACCAGGGTTCTTTTCGCCTTTCCCTCACGGTACTGGTTCACTATCGGTCGGTCAGTAGTATTTAGCCTTGGAGGATGGTCCCCCCATGTTCAGACAGGGTTTCTCGTGCCCCGCCCTACTCGTTTTCATTGAAAGAGCCTTTTCGCATACCGGGCTGTCACCGTCTATGGCCAACCTTTCCAGGTTGTTTTGCTAAAACTCAATCAACTTAAGGGCTGTTCCCCGTTCGCTCGTCACTACTCAGGGAATCTCGGTTGATTTCTTTTCCTCCGGTTACTTAGATATTTCAGTTCACCGGGTTCGCCTTGCATGGCTATGTATTCACCATGCAATACTCCTTGCGGAGTGGGTTTCCCCATTCGGACATCGCGGGATCAATGCTTATTGCCAGCTCCCCCACGCTTTTCGCAGGCTGTCACGTCCTTCATCGCCTCTGACCGCCAAGGCATCCACCGTGTGCGCTTATTCGCTTGACCATATAACCCCAAGTCGCCTCGGAGTCATACGTTGCGCGATCACAACGTCTCACTTCAAATTTCAGGGGATCAAGTCCCCCGCCTTAGCCTCTACGACACGTCATGGACATTCCGTCTCAAAACGCTCGCTACGTCCCAATTTTCAAAGAACGCCACCTGGCCTCAACGCCGGGTCGCTTCTAATCTTGTGTGTGTGCGCAGATTCATTCAGAGCCAGGCGTGCCTGGAAGGTGCCCGGGAACTCGGGAGCTTTGGTTGGTGGGTCTGGGAGGACTCGAACCACCGGCCTCACCCTTATCAGGGGTGCGCTCTAACCACCTGAGCTACAGACCCAAAAGTCTTTCCCAGGTGGTGGAGCTTGTCGGGATCGAACCGACGACCCCCTGCTTGCAAAGCAGGTGCTCTCCCAGCTGAGCTAAAGCCCCATGCCTTCAACAGGCGTCTCTACCCCGCACCCGAAGGCACGACGCAAAAACAGGACGCTCCCGCGCTGATCTCGCGATCAACCGGAACTCTGAATGCAGGTCACTTGTGCGGACGCCTGACAGGCAATCTGCTGTCTTTGTGTCTCTAAGGAGGTGATCCAGCCGCACCTTCCGATACGGCTACCTTGTTACGACTTCACCCCAGTCATGAATCACTCCGTGGTAACCGTCCTCCTTGCGGTTAGACTAGCTACTTCTGGAGCAACCCACTCCCATGGTGTGACGGGCGGTGTGTACAAGGCCCGGGAACGTATTCACCGCAGCAATGCTGATCTGCGATTACTAGCGATTCCGACTTCATGGAGTCGAGTTGCAGACTCCAATCCGGACTGAGATGGGGTTTCTGGGATTGGCTTGCCCTCGCGGGTTTGCAGCCCTCTGTCCCCACCATTGTAGTACGTGTGTAGCCCTGGCCGTAAGGGCCATGATGACTTGACGTCATCCCCACCTTCCTCCGGTTTGTCACCGGCGGTCTCCTTAGAGTTCCCACCATTACGTGCTGGCAACTAAGGACAAGGGTTGCGCTCGTTGCGGGACTTAACCCAACATCTCACGACACGAGCTGACGACAGCCATGCAGCACCTGTGTCACGGTTCCCGAAGGCACCAATCCATCTCTGGAAAGTTCCGTGCATGTCAAGGCCAGGTAAGGTTCTTCGCGTTGCATCGAATTAAACCACATACTCCACCGCTTGTGCGGGCCCCCGTCAATTCCTTTGAGTTTCAGTCTTGCGACCGTACTTCCCAGGCGGCGAACTTAACGCGTTAGCTTCGATACTGAAGACCTAAGTGTCCCCAACATCCAGTTCGCATCGTTTAGGGCGTGGACTACCAGGGTATCTAATCCTGTTTGCTCCCCACGCTTTCGTGCCTCAGTGTCAGTGCTGGTCCAGGTAGCCGCCTTCGCCACGGATGTTCCTCCCGATATCTACGCATTTCACTGCTACACCGGGAATTCCGCTACCCTCTACCGCACTCTAGACTGCCAGTATCCAATGCCATTCCCAGGTTGAGCCCAGGGCTTTCACATCAGACTTAACAAACCACCTACGCACGCTTTACGCCCAGTAATTCCGAGTAACGCTTGCACCCTTCGTATTACCGCGGCTGCTGGCACGAAGTTAGCCGGTGCTTATTCTTACGGTACCGTCAGAACCATCGGGTATTAACCAATGGCTTTTCTTCCCGTACAAAAGTGCTTTACAACCCGAAGGCCTTCTTCACACACGCGGCATGGCTGGATCAGGCTTCCGCCCATTGTCCAATATTCCCCACTGCTGCCTCCCGTAGGAGTCTGGGCCGTGTCTCAGTCCCAGTGTGGCTGATCATCCTCTCAGACCAGCTACGGATCGTCGCCTTGGTGGGCCATTACCCCTCCAACTAGCTAATCCGACGTCGGCTCATCTTTCTGCGCGAAGCCCGAAGGTCCTCCGCTTTCACCCGTAGGTCGTATGCGGTATTAGCGTAAGTTTCCCTACGTTATCCCCCACAAAAAGGCAGATTCCGACGTATTCCTCACCCGTCCGCCACTCGCCACCCAGAGAGCAAGCTCTCCTGTGCTGCCGTTCGACTTGCATGTGTTAGGCCTGCCGCCAGCGTTCACTCTGAGCCAGGATCAAACTCTTCACTTAAGTATTGCGACATGACCCGAAGGCCACGCCTATGCTTTGAGTGCAGTGTCTACCCAGACCCAAATGTCTCGGTTACCTGCATCTTGCGATGCTTGTATCTGTTTCATTTGGACTGTGTCGAACATCTGCCAATGGACAACCATCCACCGGCCAGACGCCCGCACAAGTCACCTGCGCACACTGTCAAAGATCTGCGGAACCGGCCTCAGCGCCTGGTCCCAGTCCTCGCCACCGCAGTGGCCGAGGGAGCCGCACATCATACAGCGCTTTGCGGGAACGTCAACAACTCGTTTCGTCCCAACCTGCCGCTGCCTCGCCGCGATTCCGCTGCAGCGAGCCGACCATCTTAGCGGGTTTTTCGACAACGTCAACACCCGATGCCGATCCGTCCCA
>NZ_AVPS01000018.1 GCF_000768345.1 Lysobacter concretionis Ko07 = DSM 16239
CGGCCATCGGATCGGCGCAAGCCGCCACCACCTACTACGTGCGTACCGACGGCGGCACCGCCGCCCAGTGCACCGGCAAGGCCGACGCAGCCTATTCCGGCAGCGGCACCAGCCAGGCCTGCGCCTGGAAGCATCCCTACTACGCCCTGCCCCCCAATGAAACCGCCCGCATCGCCGGCGGCGATACCCTCATCATCGGCTCGGGCAGCTACATGATCGGCTGGGGCGCCCCCGGCGCCGCCGACAAGAGCGGCCGCTGCTACGCCGGCGGTCCCTATGACTGCTACCTGCCGCCCATCCCAAGCGGCCCCTCCCCCACCGCCAAGACCCGCATCCTCGGCAAGGACGCCAAGAACCCGCCCAAGCTGTGGGGCACCGAGCGCGTCACCCACATCCTCAACCTCAACGGCAGCTCCAACGTCGAGATCGGCAACCTGGAGATCACCGACCAGAGCGATTGCGTGGAAGGCCACAGCAATGCCGGCGCCCGCTGCGAGCGCAACACGGCCCCGTACGGCCAATGGGCATCCGCGGGACTGGTCGCTTCCAACTCGAAGAACGTCTGGCTGCATGACCTCAACATCCACGGTCTGGCCCACAGCGGTATCCACGCCGGCGGCCTGACCGACTGGCTCGTCGAGCGCGTCAAGATCAACGCCAACGGCTGGGTCGGCTGGGACGGCGACATCGGCGCGGCCAGTTCCAACGCCGGCCAGATCGTCCTGCGCGAGGTCGAGATCGGCTGGAACGGCTGCGGTGAGCGCTGGCAGACCGGCGCGCCCTGGGCCTGCTGGGCGCAGGAAGGCGGCGGCTACGGCGACGGCCTGGGCACGGCAAAAACCGGCGGCCAGTGGCTGATCGAGGACTCCTTCATCCACCACAACACCTCCGACGGCCTGGACCTGCTGTACATGGACGGCGCGGCCAGCTCCTCGGTCACCGTCCGCCGCGTCTACGCGGTCGGCAACGCCGGCAACCAGCTCAAGGTGCACGGCAACTCCACCATCGAAAACTCGGTCGTGAACGGCAACTGCGCCTACTTCAACGGCAAGGACTTCATGCTCAACGGCGACCAGTGCCGGGCCATGGGCAACACCCTTTCCGTCGGCCTGGTGGCCGGCCAGACCGCCAACATCCGCCACAACACCATCGTCGGCGAAGGCGACTGCCTGATCCTCACCGGCGGCGGCACCAGCACCACCAAACTCAACATCCAGAACAACGTCCTGGTCGGCAAGCCCGACTTCCTGGCCACCCGCAGCGGCTGGCCCGAGCAGACCTGCGCCCACTACGCCGACGGCGGCAGCGCCATCCCCAACTTCGCCGGCAACCTGGTCTGGCAGACCAAGGGCCAGTGCCCCCCCGGCAGCGTCTGTGACAAGGATCCCAAGCTCAAGAACATGACCCTGGCCAGCTTCGACCCCG
>NZ_AVPS01000019.1 GCF_000768345.1 Lysobacter concretionis Ko07 = DSM 16239
TCCGCCACCAGGACGGACGCGCCGCGGTATCGCTGTTACTTGATGATCTTCGCCACCACGCCGGCGCCGACGGTGCGGCCGCCTTCGCGGATCGCGAAACGCAGGCCTTCGTCCATCGCGATCGGGTTGATCAGCTCGACCACCATCTTCACGTTGTCGCCCGGCATCACCATCTCGACGCCTTCCGGCAGCTCGCAGGCGCCGGTGATGTCGGTGGTGCGGAAGTAGAACTGCGGACGGTAGCCCTTGAAGAACGGCGTGTGACGGCCGCCCTCGTCCTTGCTCAGCACGTACACCTCGGCCTCGAAGCTGGTGTGCGGCTTGATCGAGCCGGGCTTGCACAGCACCTGGCCGCGCTCGACGTCGTCACGCTTGGTGCCGCGCAGCAGCAGACCGGCGTTGTCGCCCGCCTGGCCCTGGTCGAGCAGCTTGCGGAACATCTCCACGCCGGTGACGGTCGTCTTCACGGTCGGACGGATGCCGACGATCTCGATTTCCTCACCGACCTTGATGATGCCGCGCTCGATGCGCCCGGTCACCACGGTGCCGCGGCCCGAGATCGAGAACACGTCCTCGACCGGCATCAGGAACGCCTTGTCCACGTCGCGCTCCGGCTCCGGGATCCAGGTGTCCAGCGCGTCCACCAGCTTGATGATCGACGGCACGCCGATGTCGCTCTGGTCGCCTTCCAGCGCCTTCAGCGCCGAACCGGTCACCACCGGGGTGTCGTCGCCCGGGAAGTCGTACTTGCTCAGCAGCTCGCGCACTTCCATCTCGACCAGCTCGAGCAGCTCGGCGTCGTCCACCATGTCCGCCTTGTTCAGGTAGACCACGATGTACGGCACGCCCACCTGGCGGGCCAGCAGGATGTGCTCGCGCGTCTGCGGCATCGGGCCGTCCGCGGCCGAGCACACCAGGATCGCGCCGTCCATCTGCGC
>NZ_AVPS01000002.1 GCF_000768345.1 Lysobacter concretionis Ko07 = DSM 16239
AAGAACATGACCCTGGCCAGCTTCGACCCCGCGCCCCTCGCCGACAGCCCGATCATCGACAAGGCCATCGCGCTCAGCGGCTTCAACCAGGACTTCCTGCTGCAACCACGCCCGGTCGGCGCCGGCCCCGATATCGGAGCGATCGAGCTCCAGGCCGGAGGTGGTACCACTCTGCCGCCCGTCACGCCGCCGCCGAGTTGCACCCGGGCCAAACCGACCATCAGCCTGACCGGTCCCACCGGCGAACTGAAGGCCGGAAGCAATGCCAGCTACACCTTGTCGGTCCGCAACAACGACAGCGCCACCTGTGCAAGCACCAACTTCCAGCTTGCCAAGACCGTTCCGGCAGGCTGGACATCAAGCCTTGCCAGCACGCTGGCCCTGGCCCCCGGTGCCAGCAGCACCACGGTCCTGGCGGTGACCTCCACCACCACGGCCGCCGCCGGCAAGTACGCCATTGCATCGGGGATCAGCAGCGCCGCCGGCAGCACCCACACCGCCAACGCATCGGCGAGCTACACCGTGGCCAGCACGACCGTCACTCCGCCGCCGGTTTGCACCCGTTCGGCACCGACCGTCAGCCTGACCGGCCCGACGGGCTCGCTGCAGGCCGGCATCAAGGCCAGCTACACCCTGTCGGTCCGCAACAATGACAGTGCCGCGTGCGCCAGCTCCAACTTCCAGCTTGCCAAGACCGTCCCGGCCGGCTGGACCTCGAGCCTCGCCAGCACCATGGAGCTCGCGCCTGGCGCCAGCAGCTCCACGGTTCTGGCGGTCACCTCCACCACCACGGCCGCCGCCGGCAAGTACGCCATTGCCGCCGGTATCAGCAGCGCCGCCGGCAGCACCCACACCGCCAACGCATCGGCGAGCTACACCGTGGCCAGCCCGACCGTCACTCCGCCGCCGACCGGCAGCTTCACCCACACCCTGACGGTCAACAAGAGCACCTATGCGCTCGGCGAAAGGGCCTACTTCACCGCTCGTGCGATGAAGGGCAGCAGTCCGATCAGGGGAGCCCGTGTGGTCTTCAACGTGACCCAGCCCAACGGGCAGGTGGTGAAGATTTCCGCGACCACTGCCAGTAACGGGTACGCCAAGGCCAGCTTTTCAATTGGCCGGACCAAAGCCAATGCGGGAAGCTACTTCATGCGCTCCGACGCCACCAGCGGCCCTGACACGATCTCTGCCTACGCCAACTTCACGGCGCGCTGAGTCATGAGGGACGAGTCCCCGACTCGTTGGTCCACAGACCGCCATTGATCCACCAACCAATGGGCGCCCTTTACGGGGCGCCCATTTTTTGTTCCGGGTATCGGCATGGGTACCTCTCAAGCCACCGAGGCAGCCCGGCGGCCGCGATCACGCCGCCACTCCATCAGCAGGGACCTCAGCCCGCCATCCAGCAGCAGCACCAGCACCACATAGACCCCCGCCATCGCCGGCCCCAAGGCAAACAACCTGGGCCACCCGGGTGCCAGACCGAGCCGGTCGCCGCCAACGCTGATAAGGGCGGCGACGCCAGCCACTGCCAGCGCGATCACCACCGTACGCAAACGCGGCAATTGCAGGAGCGAGCGCTGGACAAAAATGCAATGCGCGACTGACAGGGTCGCCGAGCTGAGAACGGTGGCATACACCGCACCCATCACCCCGTACGCCGGGATCCAGAGCAGATTGCCGACCACGTTGATCAGCAAGGCGCCGCACATCAGCGACAGGACCTTGAGCGATCGCTTTTCCAACAACAGCCCATAGCCGGCAACCAACAGTACCGGCTGCAGGGCATAGACAATCCCCATCATCGCGAACACGGGCCCGGATGCAGCCTTGTCCGGCCCGCTCAGAGCGATGATGAGATCCGTTCCCAAGCACCACAGCAACACCGCAATACCCGTGGCCGCGTACGTCATGACCAGCAACACCCGGGACTTCAGCGCCCGTACCGCCTCGGCACCCGCAGTGTCGAACAGGCGGTTGGCCATCGGCGAGAACGCCTCGAACATGGTGATGCCCAGGAACACATTGACCTGCATCGCCAACGAAGCACCGATGGTGTAGATACCCACGGACGCATAGTCGCCGAGGATTTCCTTGAGCATCAGCCGGTCGACCGAGACCAGAGCGACCATCGCGAGTTCGTTGGCCACCAGCGGCAGGCCGTACGCCATTCCCTGACGTAGCACCGACAGATCGACCGCTGCGCGCGAAAAGCTCATGTTCCGACGTGTCCAACGGACGTAAAAAAATCCGAACGCCAGCACGGACGCCAGAAACCTTCCTCCATATGCGGCCAGGGCGCTGTGCTGGATCAGCAATACGCAGCCCAGCACCAGCACCAGTTCGAGCCAGCGCCATGCAATCCGCGTGAACATCACCAACCGCGAATTTTCCGTCGCCCGCAGCACCATCTCCACCATGCTGGCCGACACCAGCATGGGCACCAGAAACAGAGCCAGCCAGAACATCGGCGAATGGTGCAGGCCCGCCACCCAATTCAACCCGGCCAGGACCACCGCCACCACCAGCCAGAGCGTCAGTGAGATGGCCAGCGGCACGTAGAACAGGTTGGTGGAAAAGGCGACCATGCGGGATGCGTCGCCGCCATGCGGATACAGGCGCAGCAGGGCGTGTTGCGCACCCAGCTTGCCCACCGACACCGCCATCACCACCCAGGTGTCGACGTAACCCAGGATGCCGTACTGGGTGTTGTCCAGCAGGCGGGTCAATATCGGGAACGATATGAGGCCGGCGACGATCACCAGCAGACTGCCAGCGGAATAACGCAGGTAGTGCGTGGCGATGCCGGGTGCCTTCACATGCGTGGCTGTCATCGCATTCACGGGTGGGCCGCGCGCACGCGACTGGGCAGCAAAGCCCGTGCCAGGCCACGCCAACCGCGCAGGTCACGCGGGTTCAAGCGGATGGCAGTGCCGTAGGCGCGCAGCACTCGTCCACGCTCCGATCCGGGCACGCACTCCTCCGCCTCGCTCAATGCCAGTGCCGCCAAAGCCGCCGGATATAGACGCCGGCCCTCGGAAAAGTCGGTCATGCGTTCCACCAGCAACCTTCGTCCGCACAACATCCGTTCACGCCTGCGACTGACTCCGCCGCCATGCACGCGATAGTCGGCGGCGTGATAAGGCAGGTGCCGCACCTTCCCCCGCAGCGCAAGGCGCAACCACAGATCACGATCCTCGCAACCGAGGCCCGAGTAACGCAGGTCGAATCCACCCAGTTCTACTGCCAGCGCCCGGGGGAACACCGTGGTCGCGCACGCTACGTGTTCGTATCGCAGCAAGATGGCCTTGAACGGGTCATGCCCCCACTGCGCCCAGCGCTCCTTGTGGAGGAACTCCGCCAGCACCGCTCCGTTTTCATCAATGAAACGGACATTGGCATGGATCAGCACGGTTTGCGGATCGGATTCAAGTGCCTCAATAGCGTGTGACAGGTGCTGCGGCATCCACAGGTCATCGCAATCCAGCAACGCAAGATATCGCCCTCGGGCAGCTGCAATGGCCGCATTGCGTGCGGCACAGAAGCCGCCGTTTTCCTGCCGGAAATATCGCACGTGCCGCGGATGCATGCGGGCGTATTCACGTGCAATCCCGGCGCTGGCGTCGGTGGAGCCGTCATCCAGGACCACGATCTCGAAATCGCTGAAGTCCTGCCCCAATGCACTGCGCAGAGCGGCTTCGATGAATCGCTCGCCGTTGTAGACCGGCATGATCACGCTGACCAGTGGCGGTTCCATGGTCATGGCCATCATCCTTCCCGCCTGGGCGGGGAGCTTTCATCATCACTGCCGAATTCGCGCTGCATCCAGGACACCAACGTCTGTTGCAGGCGTTGCCGGTCACGCTGGAGGTAGAAGGTGTGATCGCAGTCTTTCCACAGCTCGAGCGTCACCTGGCGCGCACATGCCGCGCGCCCGAGGCAGGCGGACAACTGGCCACGGTAGTTGAAGTAACGCTCACTGCCGCCGGTATAGAGGAGAAGCAGGCGCACATCGCGCGCCACCAATCGGGCCAACTGCTTCGCGGCTTCCGCCCGCGACGGGTGTTCCCGGTATTCGTCCATTGCGAGCCGCCACCGCAGACGCAGCAGCCGCTTCCACCGATCGCGCATCCGCAGCTTCGCAAGCAAATGGCGCCACCAGAACCCGAGGGTGCGGTAGGCCAGTCCGTCAAGCAGGATCAGACCCACCACTCGGGTCTCCAGTCCTGCGAGCAGGAAAGCGTCGTCCGCGCCGGAGCAGATGCCACCAAGCACGAACCGATCCGCTTCTCCCGTGGCGACAAGCAAGGACATCGCCGCAGTGATCTCGCCCTGTCTCCGCTCGACCGATCCCAGTTTCGATGCTGCACTGTCACCCAGGCCGCCCTGATCGAAACGCAGTACCGGAAAGCCGGCCGCGGCCAGCACCCGCGCCAACAGCACGTAGCTGCGGAACGGACCGATCCGGTGCACCAGCCCGGCATTCATGAGGATCACCGCCGTTCGCTGCGCCACGGCGGCGCGGGGATGGTGCAACACACCGACCAGCCCGGGACCAAAGCAGTGCACGCTCTCGCCCATGCGATTCGACGCCTGGCCAAGCCAGGATGCCGGAGGTGGAATCGGGTTCACGGTGGTCATGACCAATCGCCGTCAGTCAGCCATCGCACCAACTGGGCCGCGCTTCGTCGCGGAAGTGCCTGGCTCTCGAACCGGTTCGGATCGTCGAACGAGGGCCTGTCGTCTATCTCAAGCGTCCGCCACTCCACGGCGGTGCCGGCGCCACGCAGGCTGTCGACGAACCGTTCGTGCTCGGGCCGGAACTCCCACACCGCCATCAGCACCCTGCTGCCGGGCGGCAACGGGAAATAGCGGCCATCGAAGGAATCGATCGATGCCAACAGTCCCGGACGGACATCAAAACCCAGAAGGTCGTCCGGCGAAGGTTCCGCATGCCCGCCGGGGTAGCGCCCGGCTTTCTCCAACTGTTGGGAATGCTGCCCGCGCCAGTCCGCTACCAGCTCATGCCCCAACAGGCATGGGTCCCACAGGATCAGCTCTGCGGGCTCCGTCTGGCCGGCCGCGTGCAGCAGCAGCGGCACGGCCGAACTGCGCAGGGCGAACCCGCGGGGGCGGGCACCGCCCACGACCGAGCCCAGCAGAGCATTCGCTTCCCTGATGTCGAGAAGCAAACCCGGCAATGACAACTCACCGGAATCGCCGGCCGAATCGCCACTGCCGTACCAATCGAAGCGCAAGGTGTCCACGCCGGCCTCGGCCAACCCTTCGGCGATCACGCGCAGCACACGATGGCTGCGGATGCCATCCTGCAGCAGCGGCGTACACATCAGCATTGGCCGGCGTTGAGATCGCCGCGCCCGATGCAGCGCGCCAAACAGCGACCGCTGCGGTTCGCCGAAATAGAGCGGCTCGATCACGGGGCTGGCACCTCGCGGCGCGCGAACAGGCGCTTCAAGCCGTGGGTGATCCGCGACCCCAGCCGTGCTGCAGTTGCCTGGGTGCTCATGTCCGGCATATCGACCGCAATCTGGCCCAGTGTCTGCGTGGCCATGGGCATCAGCTTCAGGCGGACGCCGGTGTCGCGCGCGACCCGGTTCGCCATCTGCACGGCCAGCATCGAGTGCCCTCCCAGATCGAAGAAGTTGTCATCGGAACCCACCTCGACCCCCAGCAGGTCCGACCAGACCTGGATCAGGTAGGCCACCCGTGCGTCCGGCGCTTCGTTCACGACCATGCCAGGCGCCACGACCGGCGCGACAGGCGCCGGAAGCGCCTTGCGGTCCAGCTTGCCGTTCGGCAGCAGGGGCATGGCATCCAGCACCACCAGGTGCTGCGGCACCATGTAGTCGGGAAGCACGGTCTTCAGCCGCGCCCGCATGCCGGCCACATCGATCTCCATGCCGGCCCGGGCCGTCAGATACAGCACCAGCCGCAGGTCGTCGGGGCGGTCCTCCCGCACGACGGCGATCGCCTCGGCGACCGCAGGATCGGCCGCGGCCCGGGCCTCGATTTCCCCCAGCTCGATCCGGTGGCCGCGGATCTTGACCTGGAAGTCCAGGCGTCCCAGATGCTCGAGCGTGCCGTCCGCACGCCAGCGGCCGCGGTCGCCGGTGCGATACAGCCGCGCCCCGGGTTGCGACGTGTACGGATCATCGATGAAGCGTTCGGCGTCCAGTTCGGGCCGGCGGTGATAGCCCAGCGCCACACCGGCGCCGCCAATCCAGATCTCTCCGGACACACCCACCGGGCAAAGCCGTCCGCGCTCATCACGTACGTGGACGGACGTGTTCATGATCGGACGGCCGATCGAGATGCCGTCCTGCGGGCGGGTGATCTTGCAGCAGGTCGACCAGACCGTGGTCTCGGTCGGGCCGTACATGTTCCACACGGTCGCGCAGCCGGCACAAAGGCGGGCGGCGAGTTCCGGAGCGAGCGGCTCGCCACCGACCAGCACCCGCAAGCGGCCATCCCCCTGCCAGCCGGCCTCGAACAGCATCCGCCAGGTCGATGGCGTCGCCTGCATCACCGTGGGTCCGGCGTCAGCCATCAGTTCGGCCAGCAGGTGGCCGTCCAGCGCCTGCTCGCGGCTCGCCATGATCACCTCGGCGCCTACCGCCAAGGGCAGGAACAGTTCCAGCACGGCGATATCGAACGACGTCGTCGTCACCGCCAGCAGGCGGTCGTGCTCGTCCAGGCCCGGTTCCCGCGCCATGCTGGCGAGGAAGTTCAGCACCGCGCGATGCGGCAGGCAGACGCCCTTGGGCTGGCCGGTCGAGCCCGAGGTGTAGATCACATACGCCACTGATTCCGGACCGACACCCTCGACCGCAGGCGGCTCCGCCGGTGCCGCTGCGATCCGGTCGGCTTCCTCATCCAGCAACAGCAGTCGCTCCCGTGGCCAGTCCAGGGCTCGGCCCGGCTCCTCCCCGGTCACGATCAACGCAAGGCCGGCATCCTCGGCAATGAAATGCAGGCGCGCCGGCGGATATCCGGGGTCAAGCGGCACATAGCCGGCTCCGGCCTTGAGGACGCCGATCATCGCGGCCACCAGGTCCAGCCCCCGGTCCAGGCAGATGCCGACCAGATCGCCCACCCGCACCCCGCGGTCGCGCAACACCCGGGCGATGCGGTTGCTGCGTGCATCCAGCCCGGCATAGCTAAGCGTGGCCTCGCCAAAACGCAACGCGACCCGCTCCGGTGTCCGTCGTGCCTGCGCCTGCAGGAGTTCGTGCACGGTCGATGCGCCCGAGAGTTCGGCCTGCGTGCTGTTCCACTCCTCCAGCGACGCGTGATCCTCCGGGCTGAAGAGGTCCAGGTCGCCCACGGCCGCATCCGGCTGGGCCTGCAGGGACGAGAGCAGCGCGGCAAAGCGCCGATGGAACTGGACCGCCGTATCGTCGGCAAAGATGTCGGTGTTGTAGGCCAGACCGCCGCTCAGGCCGTGTCGGGTCTCCACGAACCACAGGCCCAAATCCTGGGCCACGCCCGGCTGGAACACCGGGAAGCGCTCGTGCTTCAGCTCCCCCCACTTGCCTGGCCGCTGGCGGACATCCTGGAACGAGAACATGGCCTGGTAGACCGGCGAGCGACTGGGATCACGTGGCAGGTGCAGTTCGCGCACCAGTTGCTCGAACGGTACGTCCGGATACGAGAACGCTTCGAGCACGCGTTCGCGCACGTGACTGACCAATTCGCTGAAAGGCCGTTCCGGATCCACCGCAAAACGAAGAGGAAGCATGTTCACGAACAGCCCCATGACCCCTTCCAGTGCCGCCGAATCGCGATTCCGCACCGGCACGCCGATGGTCAGCTCGCGCTGACCCGTGAAACGGGAAAGCAGTACGCAATAAGCCGCGAGCAAGGTCATGAAAAGCGTGCCGCCCGCCTGCGCACCGAGCGCACGCAAGCCATCGGCAGTGTCGTGGTCGAAGTTCAGCCACTCGGTACTTCCCCGGCCCGACATCTGTGGCGGCCGGGCAAAGTCCGTTGGCAGGTCCAACGGTTCCTGCGCACCTTCGAGTTGCCGTTTCCAGTAGTCCAGCTGCCGACCCATCTCGTCGCCGGCCAGGCGCTGGTGATGCCAATCGGCAAAGTCACCGTAGCTCACCTCCAGCTCGGGCAACGGCGAATGACCGCCCGTACTGAAAGCGGTGTAAAGCGCCGTCATTTCGTCGTAGAACAGATCGAACGACCAGCCGTCCCAGACGATGTGGTGGACCATGAAAAACAGCACGTGCTCCTGCTCGGCCAGCCGGAACAGGGCGGCCCGGAACAGCGGCGTGCGATCCAGCTCGAACGGCGTCGCGATCAATGCATCAAGGCGCGTGCGCAGCGCCGGTTCGCGCTCCTCCACCGGTAGCCGGCAAAGATCCTCGAAGGCAAGCAACGGGGCATCGATCGTCTCGTGCACCTGCTGCACCACCTCGTCACCGTCGCCGCAGGCCGCGAAGCTGGTGCGTAGCGAGGCTTGGCGCCTTACCATCTCCTGCAAGGCGACTTCCAGCGCAGTCCGATCCAGTTCTCCCTTCAGCCTGTGGGCAGCGGGCGTGTTCCAGGTGACGCTTTCCGGCTCCATCTGGTCGAGCACCCAAAGCCGCTGTTGCATCAGCGTCATCGGTGCGGTCGCCTGGTTCTCTCGACGCGGCACTTCCGGGGCGCCTCTACCAGGCTGCGCGCTCTCGCGCGAGCGCAACAACGCCGCCAGCGCCGCCACCGTCGGTGCATCGAACAGGCTGCGCAGCGGGATTTCCATGTCCAGTTCACGACTCAGCCGCGCACACAACTGCGCCGCCAGCAGCGAATGACCGCCCAGCTCGAAGAATCCTTCATGGATACCGACACTGGAGCGTCCGAGCACCTTCGCCATCGCATCGGCAATGGACTGCTCCAGTCCGTCACGCGGCGATCCGTCCTCCGGCTCGGGAGCGCGGGCGAGATCCGGGGCCGGCAATGTCTTGCGGTCGACCTTGCCGTTGGGCATGAGCGGAATCGCATCCAGCAGCAGGAAGTGCTGTGGAATCATGTACTCCGGCAGGTAGTCGCGCAGGTGGGCGGCCAGTACCGCCGGCTCCGGATTGCATCGTTCCCGCGGTACCACGTAAGCGACCAGGCGCACATCGCCGGGGCGGTCCTCGCGCGCCGCCGCCACCGCCCGTGCGACGTCCGGATGGCCAGCCAGGTTGCTTTCGATTTCACCCAGCTCGATACGGTAGCCACGCACCTTGACCTGGAAATCCAGTCGTCCGAGGTGCGCGATGTTTCCATCAGGGCGCCAGCGGCCAAGGTCGCCGGTCCGGTACAGCAGGGGCGCCGCGGTTCCAACCGACGCGGCCGACGCGCCGGCAAAGCCATCCGGGACGAACCGTTCAGCTGTCAACTCGGGGCGGTCCAGATAGCCCAGGGCCACACCTTCGCCGCCGATGCAGATCTCGCCGGGCACGCCACGTGGGCAGAGGCCGCCCCGCTCATCGAGGATCCAGATGCGGGTATTGGCGACTGGACGGCCGATATGGATATCCGGCACCGACCGGCCGGGTGCCTGCTCAACCCGTGCGATGGTCGAATACACCGTCGTCTCGGTGGGGCCATAGCCGTTCCACAAGGCGCCACAGCGCTGCAACAACGCACTCGCCAGGTCCGTGGGCAGGGGCTCACCGCCGCATATGACGATGAATCCCGGAGTGCCCGCCCAACCGGCTTCCAGCAGCAACCGCCAGGTTGCCGGCGTGGCCTGCATCATGGTCGCCCCCGACGACACCAGCATGCGGTTGAGTGCCACGCCATCCATGGCCGTGTCGCGGTCCGCGAGCACCACCCGCGCGCCCACGCACAGCGGCAGCATCAGCTCCAGCACTGCGATATCGAACGACAGCGTGGTCACTGCGAGCAATCGGTCTTCCGCGTCGATGCCCGGCGTGCGCAGCATGCCGGTCAGGAAATTCGCGACCGCGCGATGCGGCACCTGCACGCCCTTCGGCCTGCCGGTCGAGCCGGATGTGTAGATGACGTACGCGACCGACTCGGGTTCGGCGGCATCCGCGTCGCGACCCAGCCGCAGGGCCGGCATTGCCGCCAGTTCATCCTCCAACCGGTCCAGCAGCAGCACCGCGCGGCCGCGCAGGTCGAACTTCGCCGCATGCGCGTGCTGGGTCAGCAGGGCGGCCAAGCCGGCGTCTCCGGCCATGTAGGCGAGGCGTTCGGCGGGAAACTGCGGGTCCAGCGGCACATAACCGGCGCCGGCCTTCAGGATGCCCAGCACCCCCGCCACCATGTCCGTCCCGCGATCCAGCGCGATGCCAACCAGCCCGCCGCGTTTGACACCCCGCGCGCGCAACAGCCGGGCGATACGGTTGGCCCGCGCCTCCAGTTGCGCGTAGGTCAGCGTCTCACCCGCGAACTCCAGCGCCACCCGCTCCGGGCTGCGGTCGCATTGGGCCTCGAACGACTCGTGCATGCGGCGCTCACGGTCGAACGCAACCGGCGCAGGCTGCAGCGCCGCCAGTTCGGCATACGCCTGGGCATCCACCAATGGCAGGCTTGCCGCGACCGCGGTGGGGTCGACCACTGCGGCGCGCAACAGGGATTCATACGCGGCCAGCCAGCGCCGGATCGTGGCCGCATCGAACAGGTCGGTGTTGTACTGGCACTCCAGCTTCAAGGTGCCGTGTTCATGGACGGCGTTGATGAAGATCTCGAAGTTTTCGAAGCTGCGCGGATTGCTGTCGAACGTCATCGACAGGCCGGGGAAGCTGGTCGTTTCCCGCTCCAGCGCCTGGTCGATGTTGAACATCACGCTGACCAGCGGCAGCCGCGCCGGATCACGCTCCACCTTCAGCTTCTTCAGCAACGTGCCGAAGGTGTAGCGCTGGTGTTCGATGGCATCCAGCAGGGTGTCCTGGGCCTCTCCCAGGACCTGCTCGAACGACTGCGCCGGATCGAAATCAAACCGCAACGGCAGCGCATTCACGCAGTGCCCGACAAGACGGTCGTGCCCGTCAACCGCCTGCCCGGCGGCCGGGATGCCGACCACCACCTGCGACTGCCCCGCCAGACGCGACATCAGGCTGGCCAGAGCCGCCAGCAATGTGGCGAACATGCTCACCCCGCGACTGGCGCCCGCCTGCCTGACGGCGGCGACCAGCTCGGTGTCGAGCACATGGTCCTCGCGCCGGGAGGCAAAGGTGCGTCGTGAAGGGCGCGGACGATCTGTCGGCAGCTCAAGCACCGGCACGCTGTCGGCAAAGCGCGACAGCCAGTACGACGCGTCGTCGTCGCCACCGATCGCGCGCGCGGCATCGCCGGCCTCGGCGAGGGCGTAATCGGCGAAGGAGTCGGCCGGCGGAAGCGGCGGCGCATCACGGCCGCAGTGCCGGGCGTACAGCGCACCCAGGTCCTGCACCAGCACCCACCAGGACCAGCCGTCGCAGACGATGTGGTGGGCCGTCAGCACGAGCAGGTGTTCGTCGGGTGCCAGGCGCAGCAGTTCGGCCCGGAACAGGCGGTCGTGCCGCAGGTCGAACGGGGTCTCCACCGCCCGCCGCAGACGCTCGGCAACCGTCGCATCGCGCTGGTCGGTACCGAAGCCCGTCAGGTCCACGCAATCGAGCGCCAGTTCCACCCGGTCCAGCACGCACTGGGTTTCACCGTCCGGGCCCAGGTTGGTGCGCAGCGCGCTGTGTCGGTCCAGCAGGCCGCGCAAAGCCTCCTGCAGCGCATCCGCATCCAGTGCCCCGCGCAGCCGCAGCGATACCGACTCGTTGAACGCGAGTGACGCTTCCGTGCCGAGCTGATCGGCGAGCCAGATCTCCCGCTGCGGCTCGGTGGTCGGCACCACCCGCGCCACCTGCCCGCTGGCAAACGGGTCGTAATCGACCGCGGCAACCTGGGTCGAAACGTAACGGGTGCTCATGATCAACCTACCTTCAGGAATTTGCCGGGCGCATCGGGATTGGGCACGTACCAGCCAGGACGCCCGTCCGGGCCGCGGCCGATGCGCGCTTCGGGCACCGGTGGCCTGGTCGCATCCATTGCCGTGCGCGGGGTAACGAGGTGACGCGGCAGGAACTCGGCCTCCTGCAATTCGACGATCGAGTCCTTGAACGCCTGCACGATGCGCTGGAAGTCCGCCTCGCTGTGGGCGGTGGTCAGGAAGCACGGGAAGTTGTCGAGGATGTGGATGCCGCGGCTGCGCATCATCGCGAACAGCAGGTCCTGCAGCGGGTGGTCTTCCAGGAACTGGGTCTTCCACACCGATGCGAAATGCTTGACCGCCACCGGTGCCCCGGCATCGGCGCAGAACGCGTTGAGCTCGTCTGCCATCGCGGTGACCCTCGCGTTCAAACGCTCCTGCAGTTGCGGTCCGTGCTGCTGCACATGGGTCAGCACGGCTTTCGCCGCCGCCAGTGCCAGCGGGTGGCGGACGAAAGTGCCCGCGAAATAGGTCACGCCGACGGTCGGCACCGAGTCGTCACCGAACTGCCACTGGCCGCCGTCGAGCGCGTCCATGTATTTGCGCTTGCCGGCGATCAGGCCGATCGGGAATCCACCACCGACGACCTTGCCGTAGGTGGCCAGGTCGGCCCGGATGCCGAACAGCCCCTGGATGCCGGCCGGATGCGCGCGGAAGCCGGTCACGACCTCATCGAACACCAGCAATGCCCCCGACTCGCGGGTGAGCGTGCGCAGCTCGTGCAGGAACTCCACCGGCTGGAAATCCGGGCGGCGGCTCTGCACCGGTTCCACCAGCACCGCGGCAATCTCGCCGGCGTGGGCGCGGATGATCTCCAGCGATTCGGGCGTGCCGTAATCGAGCACCATCACGTGTTCGGCGGTGTTGCGCAGGATGCCCGGCGCGGCCGGCACCGCACGCAGCTTCCTGGTGCCGCGCACGATCATCTCGTCGATGATCCCGTGGTAGGAACCGGTGAACAGCACCACCGTCTCGCGCCCGGTCACCGTGCGCGCGATCCGCAGCGCGCCCAGCACGGCTTCCGATCCGGTGTTGCACAAAGCCGCGCGGTCGTGGCCGGTGACCTCGCAGGCCAGTCGGGCGACTTCGCCCGCCAGCGGATGCTGCGGGCCGATCTCGTAGCCCAGCTCCAGCTGCGCGCGCACGGCATCGAGCACGAAATCCGGCTGCCAGCCGAACAGGCTCATGCCGAAACCGTTGAGGGCGTCGACATAGTCGTTGCCGTCCAGATCCTGCAGGTGCGCGCCCTTCGAGCGCTCGATCACGATCTGGTAAATGATCTCCTTGAGCAGCGGACGGAAGCCGTTGACCACGCGCGGATCGGCCATGTGCGGCCGGTGTTGCTGGGTGTAGGCCTTGGATGCGCGGGTGCGGGCGACATAGCGGTCGATGAAGGCGTCGAGTTTTTCCCGCTGCCGCGCCGTGAGTTGGAAGCGCGCGTTGTTGTCGATGCGGGCGATCGCGCCGAAGGCCTTCTTGACGTCGTACGTGGTGTGGGCGAGCGCGGCTTCCTCGTCGGCGCCGTCGGTGGTTGTCGTCGCCAATGCCGCAACGGCCACGCCGGGTGCGGGTGCGGGTGCGGGTGCGGCCTCCGGGGCAACGGCCGCCGGAGGCGATGCCAAGGCGACCGATGCCGGAGCCGCCACGCCGACGCCCGACAGCAGCGCCAGTTGCTGGCCCATCAACTGCATCTGCTGGGCGATCACCTGACGGGCGAATTCTCCGCCATCGGATGAGGTCGCCATCGATGCCTGCATCGCCGGGCCGGCCATCGCGACCGTAGCCGCAGGTGCAGGTGCAGGTGCAGAAACAGGGGCGGTCGGCGCGACAGGCATTGGCACTGACGGCAGCTCGTCGGCCGGCAACTGCGCGTCCAGCATCGCGACCAGTCCTTCCAGGCTCGAACACTCACCCATCAACTGGCGGAACGTCACCTTCACCTGGAAGGTCTTCTGCAACTGCAACGCGACCTGGGTCAGCATCAGGCTGTCCAGCCCCAGCTCGATGAAATTCGTCGATGCATCGGCATCGGCCAGGTCGAAGCCGGCAACGTCCTCGACCACGTCGTTCACCTGTGCCGCCAACCGCTGCCGACGCGCGCTGTTGCCGGATTGTGCGTCGCTACCCGCAGCAGGGGCAGCAACGCCGGGGGAGGATGTCGGGTTCAACATGACGGACTCCAATGTCGTGCCCGGGGCGACGACTGACAGGGAAATCGTGCGCGGTGCCGCCAGTGCTTCAACCCAGTGACGCTTGCGCTCGAAGGGATAGGTGGGCAGTCGTACGCGGTGGCGCAGACCGCGCCGGTCGAATACCGCGGGATCCAGCGCCACGCCACGGCTCCACAATTGGCCGGCGGCCTGGCGCACGCTCGCCACCTCGGCGTCCGGTGTGGCGTCCAGCGACGCGATGCTCGCGACCTGGCTCTTCTGCACCTCGGGGTGCTGCCGCGACAAACGGCTCAAACTCGCGCGGGGGCCGACCTCCAGCAGGACGCGCGCAGGCTGCTGATCGATTACCTGACCCAGCGCCGCGGCGAAACGCACCGGCTCGCGCAGATGGCGGGCCCAGTACTCGACCGAAGTCGCCGCATCGGCGCCCAGCCAGGTTCCCGTGGCCGTGGACACCAGCGGGATCGCCGGGACCGACAACGACAGGCCGGCGACTTCCGCCCGGAAAGGCTCGACCACCGGCTCCATCATTTCCGAATGGAAGGCGTGCGAGGTCTCCAGCAGCCTGCATGCGACGCCTTCGCTGTCGAGCTGGGCCTGGAACGCGGCGACCGACTCGTGCGTTCCGGCCACCACGCAGGCACCGGGCGCGTTCTCCGCCGCCAGCGACACTCCGCCCGACAGGCGCGGTTGCAGTTTTTCCAGCGACAGGCGCACCGACAACATCGCGCCGGTCGGCTGCGCCTGCATCAACGCGCCGCGCCTCGCCACCAGATGCAGGCCATCCGCAAGGGTGAACACGCCCGCCAGGGTCGCGGCCACGAACTCGCCGACGCTGTGGCCGACCATCGCCGCCGGGACGATGCCCAGGCTCATCCACCATTTCGCCAGCGCGTATTCGACCGCAAACGTCGCCGGCTGCATCACCGAAGTGGGCAGCAACGCCTGCGGGTCGTCACTGAAAACCCGCTCCCGCAAATCGAACCCGAGGGAGTCGCCCAGCAGGTCGTTGCACGCATCGAACGCCGCGCGAAAGGCCGGCTCGGCCTTGTACAGTCCCCGGCCCATGCCCGGATAGGTCGCGCCCTGCCCCGGGAACAGGAACACCACGTCGGCCGCCCGCGCCGGCCGGCTGCGGGCCGCGCTGGCGGCGACTTCCTGACTGCGCAGCGCGGCAACCGCGGCCGGTGTGTCCGCGGCGACGACCGACACGCGATGGGCAAAGCCCTTGCGGCCGACCGCCAGCGTCCAAGCCACGTCGGCCAGGTTCGCATCGGGGCGTGCATCAAGGTGGTCCGCCAGCAGTCCGACAGCTCTCCCCAGTGCGGCCGGCGTACGTGCCGACAGCACCAGCAACTGCGGACCACTGGCAGGTTCGGATGGCCCTTGCGGCGGCGCCTCTTCCAGCACGACATGCGCGTTGGTGCCGCCCACGCCGAAGGAACTGACACCGGCGCGACGCGGCAGGTCGCCGGCGGGCCAGTCATGCAGTGCCGCATTCACCACGAACGGCGAGGCGGCGAAATCGATGGCCGGGTTCGGCCGGCTGAAATGGATGCTGGCCGGAATGCACTGCCGCGAGAGCGACAGCGCAGCCTTGATGACGCCCGCCGCACCGGCGCCGGTGACCATGTGGCCGACGTTGCTCTTGAGCGAGCCGATGCGGCAGAAACCGATGTCGGGCGTCGTGCGACGAAACGCCGTGGATAGGCCCTCGATCTCGATCGGATCTCCCAACGGCGTCGCGGTGCCGTGGGTCTCGATGTAACCGATCGTGCGTGCCTCCACGCCCGCGTCGTCGAGCGCCATCGATACCACCGCCGCCTGCCCCTGCATGCTGGGCGCGGTGAAACTGGCCTTGTCGCCGCCATCGTTGTTGACCGCCCTCCCGCGGATGACCGCATAGACCGGATTGCCATCGGCCCGTGCATCCGACAGTCGCTTGAGTAGCACCACCGCCCCGCCATCGCTGAATACCGTGCCCTGCGCCTGCACGTCGAATGTGCGCGTGTGCCCGTCGGGCGAGAGCATCGCGCCCTCCTGGTACGGGTAGCCGCTGCGCGGCGGACAGGTCACCGCGATGCCGCCGGCAAGGGCCATATCGCACTGCCCGGCGCGCAGGCTGTCGACCGCCTGGCAGATGGCGACCAGCGAGGTCGAGCAGCCGGTGTGCACGCTGATGGCGGGACCGGTCAGGTTGAGCTTGTGCGCCACCCGCGTGGCAATGTAGTCCTTCTCGTTGTCGAGCATCACCTGGAACGCGCCGACCCGGTCAACCAGCTCCGGGTGCGCGGCCACATGGCGCTGGAAATAGGTCGCGTTGTACATCCCGGCGAACACGCCCACCGGACCCGCGCTCGCATCGGGCACGTGGCCGGCGCGCTCCAGGCACTCCCAGCACATCTCCAGGAAGATCCGTTGTTGCGGGTCCATCAACTCGGCCTGCCGCGGGCTGATGCCGAAGAACCCGGCGTCGAACTGCTCCACGTCGTCGATCACACCGCGCGCCGGCACATACAGCGGGTTCGCGCGATCGGCTTCGCTCACCGCCGGGTCCAGCCCGTCCAGGCCGAAGACCGTGATCGAGTCGCGCCCTTCGCACAGGTTCTGCCAGAACGCCTCGACATCCGCCGCACCGGGGAACCGTCCCGCCATGCCGACAATGGCGATGGGGTCGTCGGCTGCGTCGTGGCCGGCGGGCCGGACCCGGTGCGCCAGGCGCGACGGATCGATCGCAGCTCCGTCCCGGCCTTCGATGGCCTTCGCCAGGGTGGCCGCGGTCGGGCTGTGGAACAGCGTCGTGGCCGGAATGCAGGCCGCGGATCCGGCCGGGCGGATCATCTCCAGCAGGCGCAGGCCCAGCAACGAGTTGCCGCCCAGTTCGAAGAAGTTGTCGTGCCGGCCTACCTGGTCGACATCCAGCAATTCGCTGAACGCACGGCAGATTCGCCGCTCGGCGTCGTCGACTGGCGGCTCGTAGGCGCACGCCAGTTCGGGACGGCTTCGATCGGGCGCCGGCAACGCGCGCCGATCGAGCTTGCCGTTCGCGGTCACCGGCAGCGAATCCATGCGGACATAGCGCGCCGGCAGCATGAACTCGGGCAGTTTCGCGGCCAGATACACGCGCAAGGCCGGCTCGGAAAACCCGTTGCCCGCCGCCACGCAATACGCCACCAGCCGCTTGTCGCCCGCCGGGTCGGCGCACGCCAGCACGGCGCAAGCCCGGATCGAGGGATGGCTGGCGAGCGCCGCTTCGATCTCCGCCAGCTCGATGCGGAAGCCACGGATCTTGACCTGGGTATCGACCCGGCCAACGAATTCGATGATTCCGTCGGGGCGGTAGCGCACCTGGTCGCCTGTGCGATACAAGCGCGCGCCCGGTGCTCCGAACGGGTCAGGCACGAAGCGCTCACCGGTCAGTCCGGGCTGGTTGAGATACCCGCGCGCCAATCCCTCGCCGCCGACGTACAGCTCACCGATCACGCCGACGGGCACCGGCTCGCCGCGCGTGTTGAGCACGTACACCCGGGTGTTGGCGATCGGCCGGCCGATCGGGACGTTTGCCGCATCGGCCGGAAAGTCGACCGGGATCTCCCAGGTGCAGGTGAACGTGGTGCATTCGGTCGGCCCGTAACCGTTGTGCAGGCGCGTGCCCGGCGCGGCGGCGAGCATCCGCCGGACATGCGCCACCGACAGCGCCTCGCCGCCGGTGAACAACTGGCGCAGCCCGGCCAGTTGGCGCGGATCCTCATCGACCACCGCGTTGAACAACGCCGCCGTCAGCCACGCGGTGGTGACGTCGTGTCCGGCAATGCACGTCGCCAGGCCCGTACCGGTCGGCGTTGCCTCGCCGTGCACGACGACGCAGCCGCCGTTGAGCAGCGCACCCCAGATCTCCAGCGTGGAGGCATCGAAACCCAAAGGCGCGGCATGCAGGAAGCGCGTCTGCGGGCCCAGTTCGATGTAGTCCACGCCACACACCAGTCGAAGGATCGAGCAGTGGCGGATCTCCACACCCTTGGGCTGGCCGGTCGAGCCGGAGGTGTACATCACGTAGGCCAGCGACTCGCGATCGCCGATCGCATCGTCATCAGGCCCGACCGCGTTGCCGGACTCGTCGCCATCCGTTTGCGTGGCAGCCACGACGATGCGCAGGACGGATCCGGGCAGCGCGCAGGTATCGGTGTCGTCGACCAGCACTACCGCTGCGCTCGCGTCCTGGAGCATGAAGGCCAGACGTTCGGCCGGGTGCTTCAGGTCCAGCGGAAGATAGGCGGCTCCGGCCTTCAACACTCCCAGCAGCGCCACGATCGCCGCGGCCGAACGCTCCATCGCCACCGCCACCACATCGCCAGGATGGACCCCCTGCGCGCGCAGACGGCGAGCCACTTCCCGTGATCGCCGGTCGAGCTGGGCATAGGTCAACGACGTGGCGCCATCCACCACCGCGACCGCCGAGGGCGAGGCGTCACACATCGCGGCGAACATCCCCTGCACGGTGGGATACGGCGGACGGGACCGGTTGGTCCGGTTCCAGTCCACCAGCTGCCGTTGCCGCTCGTCCGGATCCAGCAGATCGGGAACCTCATCCCCGGCGATCCAGGACGCGATCGCCAACCGCACGCGAGTCCCGAGCATGTTCACGACATCATCGGCCAACGACGGGCGATAGCTCACCTCGATCCATGGAGGCGAACCCGCGCGCAATTGCCAGACCGATGTTGCCCAGTCCTGCAGCGCGGCCGGCGGCGTATCGTCATCAAGCACGGCCCATGCGACCGTCCTTGGCGGGGTCGCTGCCAACGACGAAGGCGCAGGCTCCAATGACCCGTGCCCCGATGGAGCGTGAACGGCAGCCACGCGATCCCGCGATGCCGGATCGACGACGCACTGGGAAATATCCGCACCCGTGATCCGCGTCGCCAGCACGCCATCCGCGCCCGTCAGACGCGACTCGACCAGCGCCAGCGCCGCGACGAGCACATCGCCCGCCGTCACGCCGCGCCCGCACAAAGCGGCGCACAACGAATCGTCTGTCGACAAGGAAAAACGCTGGCGTCGCAGTTCGTCTCCGGCCGGGGTCGCCTGCAACGGCAACAGATCCAGCAGGCCGGTTTGCTCTGCCGCTGGGGCAATTTTCGCGTTCATCGGAACCTCGCCGCCCTCATCGGGCCATCACCGGTTTCACGTCAAGGGGACTCCGGCAAAGCGCAAGTTGCCGGGATGCACTGGCCGGCCGGCGACTTGCCGGGCGACTCCGCGGATGCCGACCAACGCGGCAATGCCGGCGTGGGTCACCGCATCCAGCGCCGGCAGCCGCCCCACCGGCGGCGGAGCGATGCCGAACCGGCGTACCAGCTCATGGGTCTTGTGCAACAGCGCGTCGCGCCGGGTCGCGTCGGTGTAGTACGTGAAGCTGATCGTGATGGACGGCTCGTCCCCGGTCTCGACCATGTGCGGGCTGGTGGACGGCATGTACGCGCCTTCGCCCGGCAGCAGGTCGAAGACATGGGCCCGCTCGCGGAACTCCTCGCGCCAGGCCAGCAGTTCGCGGCCGTGGGTGTGGTGGAAGCGGTCGCGGGCCTGCTCGCTGGCGACGACGGTATCGGTGTGGTCCCACACGTAGATGCGCTTCTTGCCGCTGACCTGCAGGATGAAGTTGTGCTCTTTGTCGAAGTGGAACGGCGTCACCGTGCGTGGGGAGGTCACGAAGATCCAGCCGGCGCGGTAGCACATGCCCGGATCGCGATGCCCGACCCGGGCCTGGACACCATCCAGCACGTCGCCCACCAGCACCCGGTACAGGGGATCCACCTGGACATTGAGCAACGACATCCAGGCTTTGGCGTCCTGGATCGCGCCCAGGGTCTGTGCCGCCGACAATCTGTTGGGATGTGCCGATGGCGCATCGCCAAAGGAAGTACCGGCCGTGGCGTCGTTGCCGTGGGTGCGGATGCTGCCTCGAACCTCAAGACGCTCACCCAACGCGACCAGCGCCGCCGGCTGCAGCAATGGATGGCCAACCAGCGAATGCCGGACCGGCTGGATGCGCCACGGGTCGAACGAGGCCTTGTCGATCTCGACCGCCATCATCGGAGCGCGCCACGTCTTTTTTTCATCCGGCGTCATTTCCACACTGGCCGCAGACATCTGGTGTCCCCCACTGCTTGTCAGGTCGCGGCTCCAGGGAACCGGCTACTGACAACAACGCGTACCAGCCCATGCCGCGGCCATTGGCCGTGGCGTTGCGCCATCCGTTCCAACGTGAAAATCCATCGTCGAAAAAGCTAGGATGGCTTCCCAAAAGCGGGGGACACAATGAAAGGCGATTTCGCCCTGCTCTACTCTCGTCTCGGTCTGAGACCGGACTGCACGCTGGCCGAGTTCAAGCGCGCCTACCGCTTGCGCATCGGCAAGCTGCATCCCGACAAAGGCCCCGCAATCGGCGGACCTGAAACTGACGACGAGCTCACCGAGTTGATCCGCCTGTACACGACGGCCACCCGATTCCATCGGCGACACGGCCGCCTGCCCGGTGCGCGATCCCGACCCGCGGCGCTGAGCCGCCCGACTGCAGGGGCTACCTGTTCAAACGCAGCGGCGGACGATACCGGCCCGGAACCCGGAAACCGGCGGTCCTCCAGCGCTACCGAGCCGCATCCACAACGACCTCTGCTGTTTGCTTCCCTGCTGGTCGCCACCGTCACCGTGCTGGCCTTGTCGTGGGATTGGCGGGCCGAGACAGCCATGCAGGCAGTTGCCACAAAAGATTTTCCGACGACCTCCCCGGCGGCCATCGATGGCGCCACCAGCGTGCAGAGTCGCCCGCAACTCGAACTGGGGATGGACCCGGCCAGCGTGCTGGCCATCCAGGGCAAGCCGGTAAGCGTGAATGGCGATCGCTGGGACTACGGGCCCTCCTGGCTCCGGTTTGCTGACGGCCGACTGGTGGATTGGCACAGCTCGCCGCTGCGCCGCCTGGATACCGCAACCCCGTCGCCGGACCGGTCAGCGCAAGACGCAGCTTCCCAATAGAACCGCAGCGCTGTCAGCGCGCTCCACGCCGGAACAGCACGACCTCCACCGTCTGCAGCAGGATCATCAGGTCGAACAGCAGGCCATGGTTCTTGACATAGAACAGATCGAACTTGAGCTTCTCCTCCGCATCGCGGACCGACGCGCCATAGGGGTAGCGCAGCTGCGCCCACCCCGTCAGGCCCGGCTTCATGCAATGGCGGACGCTGTAATAGCGGATGTCCTGGCTCAACACATCCACAAACTGCGGCCGCTCCGGACGCGGGCCGACAAAGCTCATCTCGCCGCGCAGGACATTGAATAGCTGCGGCAACTCATCGAGTCGGGTCATGCGGATGAAACGCCCCACCCGGGTACTGCGGTCATCGTCGGCGGCGGCCCAGCGGGCGACACCGTCCTTTTCCGCGTCGTTGCGCATGCTGCGGAACTTCACCAGCTCGAACGACCGGCCGTCCTCGCCCACCCGCGTCTGTCGGTAGAGGATCGGCAAACCCGACTCCCACCACACGCATGCCGCTACCACCACCATCGCCGGCCACGCTACCAGCAGCAGCGCGGATGCCGCCACGAGGTCGAAAAGACGCTTGCTCAGACGGCGCGGCATCGAATGGTCGAAGCCACCGGAAAACACGAGCCAGGACGGATCGGCAATGCTCAAGCTGACCACGCCGGCTTCGCGCTCGAAGAAGGTCGACAAATCAGTCATGTCGATGCCGCGCTGGATGCACTCCAGCATCGCTTCCATCGGCAAACCGCCGCGGCGCTCATCCAGGGCCACCACGATCTCGTGGACCTGCAGCCGTTGCGCGAGATCGGCCAACCCGACTCCCGGTTCCAACGACAACGCGTTGGGAACCAACACCGGTTGTCCGGGTACCGCCACGAAGCCCATCAGGGAAAAAGACCTGCGATCGCTACGGCGCCGCAAGCGGCTGTTGATCAGGTCCGCGTTTTGCCCGGCTCCGAGCACCAGCACACGGCGCCGGAATTTCTCCGAATGCCCCAGGTGCTGCATAGCCAGGCGCAGGAGGAACACAACCACCCATCCCAACATCAATGCCAAAGCCAGCACACCACGACCGATATAGGCAGACGGAACCAGGTAGTACAGCACCAACAACCCGATGCCCCCGAACGCGAAGGACAGCAGCAAGCGCAGGAAAAAATCCATGCGGTTGTGCCGCACATGCACCTGGTACAACCCGAATGCCGCCATCGCCGTGGTGATGAATACCGCAACCACCAGGATGCGGATTGGCGCGGTGCCGACGAAGAACAGATAGGAGTCGGAGTCCTGCATGAAGCGCAGCCAAGCTGCCGCTGCCACGGCCAACATCAACAAGAGCAACTCCAGCAGCCACAGCCACAGAGCGGCACGATTCTTCAAGCTTGAAATATGACGTTTCATCTGACTTCCCGCCGGTCTTCCAACGCACGTCCGACCCTGTCGTCCAGCTACCACGACCACCGGTCTTCCGGACTATCAAACGCGCGTAACGCCTACTTCCGGCCGCTCAAGCCGCACCCGCCTCCATACGCGGCCGCAGCCAGACACACTCGACGTCGGCCTGCGGCGGCGCAGCCACCGCCACGACGACGTCCGGCCCCATGCCAAGCATTCGCAGTCGCGTCTCTACCGGTTCCGGCGGCGACAACTGCTGGACGCTGTCATCGGGCGCACAGAACGTGTCCATCTCGCGCGCCATCCCGACACCCGCCGCCTTCAGGAGCGCCTCCTTGCGCACCCACAACTCCAGCAACGCGGTGGCGCGCTCGGACGGGGCAAGCGCCGCCAGAGCCGCAAGCTCGCTCGGATGGCATAGGCGCTCGGCGATCCCCGGCATCACCGCACGACGATCGACCGGCTCCATGTCGACGCCCACCGGACCCGCGGCCGTTACCGCGACCGCAGCCCATCTTCCGGAATGGCTCAAGCTGGTGTGCACTGGAGAATCCCTCAAACGTGGACAACCCAACGCATCGCGCACGAGCGGCACCGCCACGGCATCCACGCCAATCCGCGCACCCAGCAGCAACCGGTGCAGCGCATACGTCAACACGAGATCGTCCCGGTGGGCCGCGTTTCGCTGCCGCATAGCACGCGCGGTGTCGGCCACATCAAGCAATCCAGCCGCATCCGCCAGCCATGATCGCCACTCGGCCAACTCGAACAGCGCGACGGCGACCTGCGAATGGGACGAGGCTGGCCATCCGGGTGACGGCAAAGCCTCCCGGAAGGCCGCACGCAGGTCCATCCGTCTGGAACCGGCAAGCCTGCCGATCCCTTCCACCGTTCCCGACCGCGACATGCATCCCCCAACGTCTCGTCGTCAATGCCCAATCCAGACAACGCGGTGCCGCGCAGCAGTCGGACACCGGATCGCGACCGATCAACCGACGGTGACCGGGCCAGGGGAAAAAACACGTAACAACCTGCAACCAGGAGCAATGGACCCACAACGACAATGGTCGACCATCCAGCCAGCCACCTCGGCAGGAACCTCCGACGGATCGCCAATGACAGCGCGGAACTTCCCGGCATCCGCCTGATCGCCAAGCCCATCTACCGCCGCATGTTCCGCCGCAGCCGCAGTGGCAATGCCTACCTGGGGGTATATCCGACCTATCAACAGGCGCTGGCGCATGCACCCGCAGTACTGCCGAGCAGCTATGACAACGCGGCGTCCAGCGAGCTGTACCACGATCGCCTCGATCAGGTGCGGGTCAGCGACTATCCATTGCTCCACTGGCTGTCCCGGCTCCTGGCCGCTGGCCATCGCCGGGTGTTTGATCTCGGTGGGCACATCGGCATCAGCTATTACGGCTTTCGGCATTACCTCGAATATCCCGCCGACATGCGCTGGCTCGTGCATGACATGCCAAGCGTGATGGATGCCGGCCACCGATGGGCAAACTCCCATGACCCATCGGGACAGCTGGGCTTTTGCGGATCCCGTGACGATGCCAATGGCTGCGATGTACTGATGTCCAGCGGAGCGTTGCAGTACCTCGACTACAGCCTGGCGGAGCTGCTTGAACGCCTGCGCAGACCACCGCTCCACGTGCTGGTCAACCTGACCCCCATGCATCCGGAACGAAGCTATTTCACCTTGCAGAACCTGGGGACGGCCATCTGTCCGTATCGGATCAGCGCCGTACCAAGGTTCATCGCCGACATGCAGGCACTCGGCTATTCCGTCATTGACCGATGGGAATCATTCGAACGCCAGTTGCGGCTCCCGTTCGAACCCGACTACAGCATCGATCGCTACTACGGCTTCTACTTCCGGCACGAATCGGCGCTGGCCTGACGGCGACCTGCAAGGACGACCAAGCCCCGTCGCGCCTATGCTCCATTTCATTGCGAATGAGCGGCATCACCGTTCCGATGGAAGCCACACAAAACACAAAGGCCGATGAGTGTCCACTCATCGGCCTTTGTGTTTTGTGTGGTGCGCCCGGAAGGATTCGAACCTCCGACCCCCAAGTTCGTAGCCTGGTGCTCTATCCAGCTGAGCTACGGGCGCGCAGTCGGAGAATTATGACGAGCAATTGCAGATCCGTCAAACCTTTTCCGGTACCGCTGTTGCCTCGTTCGAGCCATCCCGATCACGCGATGGCCTGCAAGACAAAACCACCCGAAGGTGGTCTACAACTGGCGCTGAGTCCGGTCCTCCCGACTCGACGCCGACGCAAACTGGCGGAGAGTGAGGGATTCGAACCCTCGATGGAGTTTAACCCCCATACTCCCTTAGCAGGGGAGCCCCTTCAGCCACTCGGGCAACTCTCCGCAACACTCTGAACGATGCGGGCGGGAAGCATAACGGCTCATCTGCTCCGCGGCAAACCTTTTGTCAGTCTGCCGTGCCTTTTTCTGCGGTGTCGCCTGCTTCTTCACCACGCTGGATGCGCTGGTAGATCTCCTCGCGGTGCACGGCTACGTCTTTGGGCGCAGTGATGCCGATACGTACCTGGTTGCCCTTGACGCCGAGCACGGTGACAGTCACCGAGTCGCCGATCATCAGGGTCTCACCGACGCGACGCGTCAGGATAAGCATTGTAAATTCTCCTTTTGCCAACGCAGTGCGCCAGCGTTTGTGCTTCCGGCCGGCCGGAAGCACTTCCAACCCGTTGAACGGCGATTATCAACCTGTCCGGACAACCGCCACAAGCGAAGGAAGTCATGGTCCGGTCAGCCAAGCCGCTGCCCGACCCAATCGGCAACTCCGGCAAGAACGTCCACCAGATTCGGACTGTCATCGCCGCCGCCTTGCGCCATGTCCGCCCGGCCACCGCCCTTGCCATTGATCTGACGCGCCACGTGCCCGATAAGTTCCCCGGCCTTGGCTTTGCCCGTCGCCGCGCCGCTGACACCGGCCACGAGTGCAACCTTGCCATCGTTGGCGCCAGCCAACACGATCACCGCATCGCCAAGCTGTTGTTTGAGGCGATCGAGCGCATCGCGCAATGCCCTGGCATCGAAGCCTTCCAGCCGGGCCGCCAGCACCTTGATTCCCGCCACCTCGATCGCCGAGCCGGCCAGATCCGCGGTCGCACCGGATGCCGCCTTGGCCTTGAGTGCATCGAGTTCGCGCTCGAGCTTTTTCTGCCGCTCCAGCAGATGACGCACCTTGTCGGGCACATCCGGGACGCTGCCACCCAGCAGATGGGCCGCCTCTTCCAGGCGCTGCTCCTCGCCACTGATGAAGTCCAGCGCGCCCTGCCCGGTCAACGCCTCGATACGGCGAACGCCGGCCGAAACGCCGCCTTCGGACACGATCTTGAAGACCCCGATATCGCCGGTGCGCGCCACATGGGTACCGCCGCACAGCTCGGTCGAGGTGGCTCCCATGCGCAACACGCGCACCCGGTCACCGTACTTTTCACCGAACAACGCCATGGCGCCGAAATCCAGCGCTTCCTGCATCTCCATCTGGTGGACTTCCGCCTCGTGGTTGCCGCGGATCTCCGCGTTGACGCGGCGTTCGATCTCGGCGAGTTCTGCCCTGGTCAGTGGCTGGAAGTGGGAGAAGTCGAAGCGCAGACGCTCCGGTGCCACCAGCGAGCCCTTCTGGACGACATGGGTGCCCAGCACACTGCGCAGCGCGGCATGCAGCAGGTGGGTGGCGGAATGGTTCAACACGGTGGCGCCGCGGCGAGCACGGTCGACCGACCCGGACACCCGATCCCCGCGCTGGAGAACGCCGCTTTCCAGCGTGCCCAGATGTCCGTGGAACTGCCCGGCGAACTTGAGCGTGTCGCGCACGGCGAAGCGACAGTCCTCGCCCTCCAGCGCACCGGCATCCCCGACCTGGCCACCGCTCTCGGCATAGAACGGGGTGCGGTCCAGGATGACCACGGCCTCGTCGCCTGCCTCGATCCTGTCCACGGGCCGGCCATCCCTGAGCAGCGCCGCCACGGTCAGCCCGCCCTCATCGAGACGGTCGTAGCCGAGGAATCCGGTTGGTGCGAGCTGCGCGGCCAGTTCCGCCGGCATCGTGGTGGCATTGCCGAACTTGCCGGCGGCGCGCGCGGTTTCCCTCTGGTGCGCCATCGCGGCATCGAAGCCGGCCATCTCGATCGACAATCCGCGCTCACGGGCGATGTCGGCGGTCAGATCGACCGGAAAACCGTAGGTGTCGTACAGCCGGAAGGCGTCGGCGCCGGGAATCGTGCCGTCGGATCGCGCGGCGACCTCGTCAAAAATGCGCATCCCCGAATCGAGCGTCTCGGCAAAACGCTCTTCCTCGGCCAGCAAGGCGCGAGCGATCAACTCGCGCTTTTCGACCAGCTCGGGATACGGCTCGCCCATGACGTCGATCAACGGATCGAGCATGCGATGGAAGAACGGCTGCTTCTGGCCCAGCATCCAGCCATGACGCAGGGCACGGCGGATGATCCGGCGCAACACGTAGCCGCGCCCCTCATTGGACGGCAGCACGCCATCGGCGATCAGGAAGCTGCAGGCGCGGATATGGTCGGCGATCACGCGCAACGATTTGTTGTCGATATCGCCGGTGCCGGTGAGCCGGGCCGCCGCTGCGATCAGGTGCTGGAAGATATCGATCTCGTAATTGCCGTGCTTGCCCTGCAGGATCGCGGCCAGCCGCTCCAGGCCCATCCCGGTGTCGACGCACGGCGCCGGCAGCGGCGCGAGGCTGCCGTCGGGCTGGCGGTCGAACTGCATGAACACCAGGTTCCAGATCTCGATGTAGCGATCGCCGTCCTCATCGGCTGAGCCCGGCGGACCACCGAAGTGCTGCTCGCCGTGGTCGTAGAAGATCTCCGTACACGGGCCGCAGGGGCCGGTGTCGGCCATCTGCCAGAAATTATCCGAGGCGTACGGCGCGCCCTTGTTGTCGCCGATCCGGACGATCCGCTCGGCAGGCACGCCGATCTCGTCACGCCAGATTCCGTACGCCTCATCGTCGGTGTCATACACGGTGACCAGCAGACGCTCGGCAGGAAGCTGCCAGACCTCGGTCAGCAACTGCCAGGCCCAGCGGATCGCGTCGTGCTTGAAGTAGTCGCCAAACGACCAGTTGCCCAGCATCTCGAAGAAGGTGTGGTGCCGAGCGGTATAGCCGACCTGGTCCAGATCGTTGTGCTTGCCGCCTGCCCGCAGGCAGCGCTGGACATCGGCCGCGCGCACGAAACCCGGCTTTTCGCTGCCAAGAAACACGTTCTTGAACTGGACCATCCCGGAGTTGGTGAACAGCAGGGTCGGGTCGTTGGCGGGCACCAGCGGCGCCGAAGGCACGATGGTGTGGCCGCGTTCACGGAAGAACTCGAGGAAGTCGCGACGGATGTCGTTGGTGCTGAATGTGGGAGCGTTCATGCCTGGCACGGGAAGTCGAAAGGGCTGTGCAGGCCATCGCCGCACCGATCCCCGCACAATGGCGACGATCGGCAGCGGAGGCAACTGCGGAAAGCCGCTTAGCGTATCAGGGGAGCCATTTCGACGTCACACGCAGACGCCTTGAGCTTCAGGTACCCGAGGGACCTGCGTGCATGGCCAGACATGCACTGCACCTCCCGGTGGTCTCAAGAAAAATCCTGATCGTCCGGGCCGTACCGGGTGGCCTCCTGGACCACCTCGCCGGGGAATCCACGGCGTATCAACATGTCGGCGGCCTTGCGGCGAAGCGCCAGATCGTCGGGGATCGAATCGCCATAACGGCGACGAACCAGATCGCGTGCGTTCTCGGTCCAATTGCCCTCGAAGGTCTCCAGCGCAGCAGCAATCGCATCACTGTCCAGACCATGGGTACGCAATTCGGCACGGATATGGAGCGGGCCGTAACCGCCACTGACCCGGTTGCGCACCAGGCTCTCGGCAAAACGGGTGTCGTCCTGCCAGCCGGCGTCGGCCAGTTTTTCCACCGCCGCCTCCACCTCGTGGGCGTCCAGCCCCCGCGAAGTCAGCTTGCGGGTGAGTTCCTTGCGTGAATGCTCGCGCCGGACCAGCAGGCCCAGCGCGCGCTGCAAGGGCGTTGCCGGCTCGCGCTTCCGGCGCCGACCCGGCGTTGCGGCCGGGTCGGTATCAAACAGGCCACTCCCGGGCCCATCAGCATCATGGGAACTGTCGTCCTGCATCGCTTCAGATAGCTGCTGGATCAGGCCTCGAGCTTTTCGGCCTTGGCGGCTTTCCCGGCCTTGCCGGTTTTGACAGCCTCGTCCGACTCATCATCGGCATCGCCATCCACCGCAGCAGGGGCCGCTTCAACAGGCACCAGCCGCTTGCGCAACTCCGCTTCCAGTTGCTCGGCGAGTACCGGGTTGTCCTTCAGGTACTGGCGGGCATTTTCCTTGCCCTGGCCGATCCGCTCCTCGCCCATGCTGTACCAGGCGCCTGCGCGCTCGACCAGCTTGGCTTCCATGCCCATCTCGATCAGCTCGCCTTCGCGCGAGATGCCTTCGCCATAGAGGATCTCGGTGACCACCTGCTTGAACGGCGGTGCCAGCTTGTTCTTGACGACCTTGATCCGGGTCTGGTTGCCGATGATCTCGTCGCCCTTCTTGACGGAACCGATGCGACGGATGTCCAGGCGCACCGAGGCATAGAACTTCAGCGCGTTGCCGCCGGTGGTCACCTCGGGGCTCTGGCCCGGCATCATCTGGCCGATCTTGTGCCGCAGCTGGTTGATGAACACCACCAGCGTGCCGGACCGCTTGATATTGCCGGTCAGCTTCCGCAGCGCCTGGCTCATCAAGCGGGCCTGCAGGCCCGGCAGCTGATCGCCCATCTCACCTTCGATCTCCGCGCGCGGGGTCAGTGCGGCGACCGAGTCGATCACCACGATGTCGACTGCGGCCGAACGCACCAGCATGTCGGCAATTTCCAGGGCCTGCTCGCCGGTATCCGGCTGGGAGAGCAGCAGGTCGTCGACGTTGACCCCCAGCTTGGCGGCATAGATCGGGTCGAGCGCATGCTCGGCATCGATGAAGGCCGCCGTGCCGCCATTCTTCTGGCACTGGGCGATCGCCTGCAGGGTCAGGGTGGTCTTGCCGGAGGATTCCGGGCCGTAGATCTCGACCACGCGTCCCTTGGGCAAGCCGCCAATGCCCAAGGCGATATCGAGCATCAGTGAGCCGGTACCGATCACTTCGGCGGCTTCGACCACGCGATCGCCCATGCGCATGACCGAACCCTTGCCGAACTGCTTTTCGATCTGGCCCAAAGCCGCGGAAAGAGCGCGCTTCTTGTTCTCGTCCATTGGGGTTTTCCTTGTAGCCATCGGTGAGTGCATCCAGAGTAGTTTGGGCCTGTCGCACAGGTTGCGACCGGGATCCGGGTAAGAAATTAGGCGCGACGATTGCCGCCGGGTATCGGCCGGATTCGCGGACGGGGATCGGAATACCCCACCCCGCGGGTCGGAAGAACGTGGCGCTCAACGGCCACGACGTACCAGTCCGCAGTACAGGCCTTCGATCGCGAAGTCCTGGTCGGGCTGGACATCGATGGGCTGATAATCGGGATTGCGTGGCAGCAGGCGGATGCGGTCCTTGCCGATCTTCAGCAGTTTGACGGTGATCTCGTCGTCGATGCGCGCCACCACGATCTGCCCACTGCGCGCCTCCGGAGTGCGATGCACGCCGATCAGGTCGCCATCGAAGATGCCTTCATCGCGCATCGAGTCGCCCTGCACCTTGAGCAGGTAGTCCGGCGACGGGAAAAAGATGTTGCGATCGAGCAGCACGTAGTCGTCCGCGCCCGCGTCCGCACCGATCGGCGAGCCTGCAGCCACGCGGCCGAGAATCGGCAAACGCAATGCGTCTTCCGACTCCCGTGTCGTCCCGGCTTCAACCTCGTCGCCGGATGCCGGTTCCGCAGCGTCCGGCAGGGAGTCCAGCGATATCGGGGGCTCCGTCTGTGCGGCACGCAGCAGGCGGATGCCGCGCGCCTTGCCCGGGATCCGGCGGATGGCGCCCGCCTCTTCCAGTGCTTCCAGGTGGTATTGCGCCGCCCGCACGCCCGAAAACCCCATCGCGCGGGCGATCTCGGTCTGCGACGGCGGCACGCCTTCGATCGCGAGGCGTTCGCCGATCAGGGCGAGGATGGCTTGCTGGGTGTCGGTCAATGCGCTCATTAGTAGTAATACTACTAACAACTTTCATCTCGATGCAAGCTCACTGCAATCAGGCGGCCAGGTCCAGCAGTCCATGCAGCGCCGCCGCGACGGTCTGGCGACGCACAGCCTCGCGGTCACCATCGAAATGGAACACCAGCGCAGTGGGATATCCGCCCCGGCGCTTCCAGGCGATCCAGACCGTCCCCACCGGCTTGTCCTCGGTCCCGCCCCCCGGCCCGGCGATACCGGTCACCGCCACCGCGAGGCTGCCGCCGGAGTGCACCAGCGCACCGGACACCATTTCTATCGCGGTTTCCCGGCTGACCGCGCCGTGTTCTTCCAGGGTACTGGCCTGCACGCCGAGCATCGCCTGCTTGGCCTCGTAGCTGTAGGCCGCCATGCCGCACTCGAACCACTCCGAGGAGCCGGGGATGTCGGTCAGGGTCTTGGCGATCCAGCCGCCGGTGCAACTCTCGGCGGTCACCAGGCGGTGATGGTGCTGGAGGGCGGCCTTGGCGACCTGCCCGGCGAGGCGCTGCAGCGCGGTATCGGAGACGTCTTTGCTCATCGGCGGACTATACCGCCCCGCCCCTGCCGCCTGCTGGCGATCGGCCGAAGGAATCCGCCCGCCGGCAACACCGGCAGGG
>NZ_AVPS01000020.1 GCF_000768345.1 Lysobacter concretionis Ko07 = DSM 16239
GCCCGACGTGCGGCAGCCCAACCCCTGAGGCGAACAGTACAACAAGCGCCGTGTCTGGTGCTGCCGAAACGCACCATGCGCGCGGCCAAGAACTCTCACCGCGCACGGCCCGAAGCCGACCCGGCAAGTCGAATCTTGCGAAGAGTCGCGCCCGTCCGAAGCCGAGGTGCTGTAGGGCTGACTGGCGATGCCTGCACCGCGCGTGCGAGGTGCAAACGCTGCGGATAAGCGAGGCGTTACAGATTGCCTGGAACCCGACAACAACAGTGCGGGAAACAAGGCCTAACGCCTAAGTTAAGCCGCGCCGCAGCGGGGCGTGAAGCACATGGCAAGCTGTACCTGCCATGTGGTTTGCGCCTCGATGCGGTGTCGGCTTGAACGCATTGTTAGGCCTCAGCTGCATACGCCGCCGGGCCTACGAAGTACGAACGATTGCGGCGAACCAGTAACGCAAGAGCAACGTACACGAGAACTGCAAGCCCAGCCGCGAGCCAAAGAGCGGAAGGCTTGAAGATCATGTCCATGGCTTCTTGCCGCACCGGTAAGCCACGAAGCTCACGGCCGATCTCGTAGGCCTCGCGAACGCCCTGAATGTCCCGGACTGCTAGTAGGGTCGTGACCAAGTTCTGACCTATCCCGGCCGCCAAGGCGCCAAACAAAACTCCATACCCGACTAGCTGTGGCCGAAACAAGTAAAAGACCGCGGCTGCGTTGAACAGGAACACGACACCAGCCAGGGCGAAGTATGCCCAAGCGGCACCGATACTTGCGAAGATGTAGTAGTCAGCGGTGGTGCCGAAGCGAGCAAGGCCATCGAGGTCTTTGCCCGTGGCCCAAAGGAACCAGACGATTAGCAGAATGATTGAACGCGGTCGCCGCACGAAACTTCCCCCTGAGGCCTAACACCAGAGTTAAGCCGTGCCGCG
>NZ_AVPS01000021.1 GCF_000768345.1 Lysobacter concretionis Ko07 = DSM 16239
AACTGAGTGTCACGTGAGTGACAGGCGGCTCTTCGGAGCCGCTGCGGTAAACCGAAGCCCGGTGTCATACCGGGCTTCGGCCGTTTATCCCGCGGGACCCCCCTGTTAATGAATTGTTGTCGAATGTGTATCATCACGTTCGTGACTGTGGAGCGCCGGGCGGCCTTCACAGTGACTCGCCAATTTTTCGGCAAGGCATCGCCAAAGAAATCCCCCGATATCACTGAAGGAGTTTGATATGAAGATTCGCTTGTTGAGCACTGCGTTGCTCGCGGGCCTGGCGTTTGCGTCGGCCGCAAATGCACAGGATTTTGACGATCGCTGGTATCTCACCGGTTCGGCTGGTTTCAACCTGCAGGACAGTGACCGCGGCACCAATGACGCCCCGTTTCTCACCCTGGGCGTTGGCAAGTTCGTCAGCCCGAACTGGTCGATTGATGGCGAGCTGAACTACCAGAACCCGAACAACAGCGCCAACCAGGACTTGAACTGGAGCCAGTACGGCGTCTCGCTCGACCTGCGTCGCCACTTCCTGACCGAAGGCCGCAACTGGAACCCGTATGCCGTGGTCGGCCTGGGCTACCAGCGCGCTGAAGAAGAGTTCGACAACTTCCCGAGCGTCAATTCGCCGGGTCAGCGCGAAGACGGCAACCTGGCTGCCAAGGTTGGCGTGGGTCTGCAGGCCGACCTGGGTCGCGTCGGTGTGCGCACCGAGCTGGCCTACCGCGGTGACTTCGATGACCAGAGCGTGGCCAATCCCAGTGAAAACTGGTTCGGCGACCTGCTGGCCTCGGTGGGCGTGATCGTGCCGCTGGGTGCCGCCCCGGTTGCTGCCGTTGCTCCGGCCCCGGTGGCCCCGAGCTGCGCGG
>NZ_AVPS01000022.1 GCF_000768345.1 Lysobacter concretionis Ko07 = DSM 16239
CGCCGACGGACACGCTGTCGGCGCGGTCGGCCAGTGAGTCCGCACCCAGCGCAACGCTGTTGGCGGCAAGTGCCATTGACGCGTTACCCAGCGCCGTGCTGTTGACACCGTTCGACCAGGCCCCGCCGCCGACGGCGGTGGAGTAGTTGCCGGAGGCCTCCGACGGCAGGAACCCGAACAGCGCGCCGCCCACGGCAACACTGTTGATGCCGCTGGCGATGCTCTGGCTGCCGATCGCGGTGCTGTCGCTGCCGCTGGCGGAGCTGAATGCGCCGACCGCTGTCGCCAGGTCGGTGGCTTCGGCGCCGTAGCCGAATGCGGATCCGAAATAGGCCGAGGAAGAGAAGCTTCCGACCGAGGTGGCGTAATCGTCGTCGGCGGTGCTGCTGTAACCGACCGCAACGGACTGCCCGCCCACGGCGGACGCCGCAGCACCGGCCGCAAGGCTCAGGAAGCCGTCCGCCTGCGCCCCCGCACCCAATGCCGTGGCACCGAAGTCACTGGCCGTGGTCTGCGCATCCAGCAATACCTCGCCGCCCTCTTCGTAGTACAGATGACCGCCGATCGCGGTGCTTGAGTCGCCATCCGCCTGGCTGCTGCTGCCGCTGGCCAGGCTGTTGTCCCCGGT
>NZ_AVPS01000023.1 GCF_000768345.1 Lysobacter concretionis Ko07 = DSM 16239
CCAGCGGCACGACGCAGCAGACCGATGCGCCAATGGCGGCGATGCTCGCGCCAATAATGGCTGGAACAGACGATTTGGCCGGGGTTGTTTGCATCAGAGCATACTAGCCTCTGTACCTAGGTACGGAGTCAAGCCGTGCGTCCGAACACGTTTACGATCAGCCGGCTGGCGGCGGCGGCCGATGTGCACGTCGAAACCGTGCGCTACTACCAGCGACGTAGGCTGCTGCGTCAACCCGAGCGACCCATAGGAGGCGTGCGTCGTTACGACGAAAACGATGTCAATCGGCTTCAGTTCATCCGGCGCGCTCAGATGATGGGATTCAGCCTCGACGAGATCGCTGGCCTGCTAGAGATCACAGGCGAACGTTCTTGCGAGCAGACCCGTCAGCTGACCGAGCGAAAGCTCGTCGATGTCCGTCTACGAATCCGCGAGCTGCGACAGCTGGAGAGGGATCTCGAACAGAAAATAGCGCGGTGCGCCCAAGTGCCGACGGGAGAGTGCTGCCCAACCCTCGACTTTCTGGAGCGGCCAAGAAAGCCAGCTGCGACAGGCAGTTAGCTCACTTTCGGCCCGTTTTTACACGAATC
>NZ_AVPS01000024.1 GCF_000768345.1 Lysobacter concretionis Ko07 = DSM 16239
GTGGTGGCGGCTTGCGCCGATCCGATGGCCGCGAAAAAGAGCAGGGCCGAGAAGGCAGGCTTCAGCAGGGATCGGGAAGAAGGAGGTGATGCCAGGGGATGAGACAACGTGAAGGACATTGAGGAGTGGACTCCGGGCAAAGAAAGGATGGTTTGCGTCGCCTCCTTGTGATCCGCCCGGGGAGTATTCGTGTTTCAGTGCCTGATTTTGTCGATTGCGTCACAATTGCGTCACGGCCGATGTGACCGTCGTCACGCTGGTGTTGGTGGGTAAAAGGAAGATTCATTTTTATAAACAGTCACTTAACTCGTTTGCCTCGATTCCGTACGTAACCGGATATGAGTGAATCAAAGGGATGAAACCTGCCCTGTTGCGTCACTTTTTCCGCTGTGTTTCGATCGCCCCGATGTCGCTGGATGGGCCGGAAGGCCGGGGTTTGTTGCGGAAGTCGGTGTGCATGCCATCAATGGCGATGGCCTTGTCGATGACCGGGCTGCCGGCGAGGGGCTCGGGGTCGAAGCTGGCCAGGGTCATGTTCTT
>NZ_AVPS01000025.1 GCF_000768345.1 Lysobacter concretionis Ko07 = DSM 16239
GAGCCGCCTGTCACTCACGTGACACTCAGTTCTGGACGTTCAACTCGGTGCGGCGGTTCAGCGCGCGGCCTTCCGGGTTGTCCGAACCGTCCGGGTTGGTGTTCGGCGCGATCGGGCGGCTCTCGCCGTAACCGTTCGGACCCACCAGACGCGAGGCGTCCACGCCGTTGCTGGTCAGGTAGTTGTACACCGCCGTCGCGCGACGCTCGGACAGCGCCTGGTTGTACGCGTCGGTGCCCTTGGAGTCGGTGTGACCGGCCACTTCGACCTTCAGCTCCGGGTAACGCTGCAGGATCTGGGTCGCCTCGCTCAGGATCGACACCGCGTCCGGACGCAGGGTCGACTTGTCGAAGTCGAAGTTCACGCCCTTCAGGTCGATCGAGACCGGCACCGGGCAGCCGTCCGGACCGATGGTCTGGCCAGCCTGCGAATCCGGGCACTTGTCGTCGCAGTTGTTGACGCCGTCGCCGTCGTCGTCCAGGTCCGCGCAGCTCGGGGCCACCGGGGCCGGAGC
>NZ_AVPS01000026.1 GCF_000768345.1 Lysobacter concretionis Ko07 = DSM 16239
TGCAGCGCCTCGCTTATCCGCAGCGTTTGCAACTCGCACGCGCGGTGCAGGCATCGGCAGTCACCCCTGCAGCACCTCGGCTTCGGCCAGGCGCAACTCTCCGCAAGATTCGACCCGTCGCGTCGGCCTCGGGCAGTGCGCGGTGAGAGTTCTTAGCCGCGCGACTTGATCTTCTACGCTCCGCTCGCGCTACGTGCCAGGTCAAGCTCTCCAGCAAGACTTGTTGTACTGTTCGGCTCAGGGGTTGGGCCGTCGCGGGTCGGGCGTAAGTGCCGGGCAGCGGCGGCCTAACAAGTCGTTCAAGCCGAATCCGCTTCGTTACGCAAAACACATGGCAGGTACAGCTTGCCATGTGCTTTGCTTCACTACGCTGCTCGGCTTAACTCTGGTGTTAGGCCTTGTTTCC
>NZ_AVPS01000003.1 GCF_000768345.1 Lysobacter concretionis Ko07 = DSM 16239
GACTTCAACCGGCCCGGCGTCGATCAGTAACGCAGACGCAGGGTGGCGCCGTAGGTTCTCGGTGCGCCGAGGAACGCGTTCCACGAACCCGCCTGGATCGGGGCGTCGATGCCTACCTGCTTGTAGGTCTCGTTGGTCAGGTTCTGGGCCCAGAGCTCGACCATCCAGCGGCGATCCTTGCTGCCGAAGCCCACCCGGGCATTCAACAGTGTGTAGGCGTCCTGCATCTTCTCCGGATCGAGGTCGGACCCGGTGTTGTATTTGGACATGTACTTGCCGCCGATATTGAACCGCCCCAACAGTTCGGAGCCGACATCCCACTCGTAGGTCACCGAGGCATTGCCCGACCACCTCGGCGCAAAGCTCATCTGGTTGCCGGGCAACAGCTTCAGATCGGCATCGGGCAGCACGTCATCGCCGTACTCGGTCTGCGCGTAGGTCACGCCGCCCTGCACCATCAGTCCTGCCACCGCGGGCTGCCACATGACGTCGGCCTCGAAACCCTGGGAAACCACTTCAGGAATCGAGCGCACCACGAAACTGGTGCCCAGGAAGCTGTTGAGCTGGAAGTCCTCGTACTTCTGGTAGAACAGCGCGGTATTGAACAGCAGGTTGCCGCCCATCCAGGTGGTCTTCAGGCCCAACTCGTAGCTGTCGACGAACTCGCCCGGGAACGAGGTGTCGTCCACCGGGGTGATGCCTTGCACGTCACTGGACAGGCCGGTAAGCGACTGCACCCGATCGAGGTTGAAGCCCCCGGCCTTGTAACCACGGGCCGCCGAGGCGTAGGTCATCAGCTCATCGGACCAGTCGTAGGCGAGCTTGAACGTGCCGGACCATTCCTTTTCGGTACGCACCTGCGAGACGTCGCGGCCGTCGTGGGCGATGTTGGCCCACGGCAGGCACATGTAGCCGGCCACGCTGGGCGCCACCGCCGGAACCAGCCCGGCCAGCAGTTGCTGCTGCAACGCGGGCGGCAGGCTGGCAAAGCCGTTGATCCGCGCCGCCAGCGCGCCACCGACGCGTGCGGCGGGGTTGCTCAGCGCCGATCCGCACGCCGCGCCGCCATTGGGGTTGTCGTACAGCGTGTGCAGGGTTTTCTTCTCGTGGGTGTAACGCGCGCCGACGGTGATGGCGAACGCATCGGTGGCGTGGAAGGTGTTGTTGGTGAAGATCGCCGTGCTGCGCGCATTCTGTTTGTGGCGATCCAGCGAGGCCAGGCCGGTGTAGTTGGTGCCGAAAGGCAGCCCGCTGACCTGCGAGAGGAAGGTTGCCGGATTGGACTGGTTCACTGTCAGCCCCAGTGGCGCCAGTTGCGCGGCGATGCCGGCCAGCACCTGGCTGCCGACCAAGGTCGACAGGTAGGGCTCGTAGGCGGGGCCGAAGCGGTAGGAATCGTTCCGATTCAGATCCTCATCGGAATAGAACAAGCCGACCATCCAGTCGACCCGATCGCTCGCACCGGTCAACCGGAGCTCCTGGCTGAAGGTCTCGAAATGGGTCAGGGATTCATCGGCATCGGGCGCGCGGTAGAGGATGTCGGCAGCGCTGTAATCGAAGTCCAGCCCGTTGATCGCCTTCCAGTCACGGACTGCGGTGACCGAGTTGAGCGTGGCGCCACCGGCCCACGGCGTCTCCCAGTCGATATTCATCGCCACGCCCTTGTCCTTCAGGTCCTGCGTTGTCGGGCGATTGCTGTAGGCCAGGCGACGGTCCAGGTCGACCGCCGGGATGATGCCTTCGCCGCCCGGCGTCAAGGCGTTGATGATCGCGGCGGTCGGGCCGCGATGGGTGGTGACGGTGACGCAGCAGTTTTCCTCACGGCTGCTGAAATCACCGACGAAATTGACCGACAGGGTGTCGGTCGGCTCCAACAGCAGTTGGCCGCGGAAGGAGTGGTAGTTCTGGTCGCCATCGTCGGTTTCCGTCCGGGGGCCCCCGCCCACGCGGACATTGTCGACCCCGTCGCGCTTGCGTTTGGTGGCGAAGACCCGGAACGCGGCGTTCTCACCAAGCGCGTCGTTGTAGGCTCCCGAGACGCCGAACAGGCCGTAGTTGCCGGCCGTGACCTCTGCTTCGGCGCTCTGGGTGTAGCTGGGCTTGCGGGTGATGACGTTGATCACGCCCGCCGAGGTGTTCTTGCCGAACACGGTGCCCTGCGGGCCCTTGAGCACCTCGATGCGCTCCACCTCGCCCAGATCGCCGAAGCCGACGCTGTTGCGCGAGCGGTAGACGCCGTCGATCACCACGCCGACCGACGACTCCAGGCCCGCGTTGTCGCCGACGGTGCCGATGCCACGGATGCGCGCGGTGGTCTGCGCCGCGCTCTGGGTGCTGGTGACCGTGAGGCCGGGGACCAGCACCTGCATGTCCTTGATGTCATGCACGCCGGTGTCCTGCAGCAACTGCTCGTCGAGCACGTTGATCACGATCGGCACATCCTGCAGGGCCTCCTCGCGCTTCTGCGCGGTGACCGTCAGGCTGGACAGCGTGGTGGTGCGCTCGTTTTCCGCAGGCGTCGTCGACGCCGATGTCTGCGAAGCGTCCTGCGCCATGACCGGCGCGACGCTCAACGTGGCCAACGCAACCATTACCGCCGATGCAAGCAACGTACGTGCAGGCTTTGCAATTCCCATGGTGTCCCCTCCCAAGTGGCAATCAGATCAAGCGCTCGCCATGTCGATGGCGGCAATGGACGGGCTTCCCTTGCCACTGGCCGACGTGGGGGACTTCGGCCGGTGGCGACGTTGAGGGCAACCCGTTGACGGAACGTAGCATGTTCCATACGCGATGGAACTGTGCCCGCCGGAACCGGGATGTCGACAGGCGGCTGGCATACTTGCCGATCCTTGGCGGGCCGCCTTGACTGCCCGTCAGACCCCACCCCCAGACCGTTGAATTCCGTGCCCAATACGAACACCGCAGCCGCCCTGAACGTCGATGCCCATACACCGTTGATGAAGCATTACTTCGGCGTTCCACGGGAAACACTTATTTAAGGCCTTTTCTGGCCTCTTCTTCTTACAGAAATATCATGGAGCTACACGGGAGCAGCAGAATTCGACTCCCATTTGTCCACACTCCGAGCTACTTTTTCGCCCCGTTTTGAGGGTCTTTTTGGCAGTGATTCCGCTCAAAACGCCCCCTCTGAAAGCCCGCGTTGGCACCTGCAAATTGACGCCGCCGACGCACGCGCAAAACGCCTCGCGCTCTGCACAAATATTTCCATGAAAGATGCGGGCCAGCTGCGCGCCATTCGCATCCGCTTCGCGAGCGCTGGCTAAGAGGTCGGCTGAACCTTATCGTCGCCTGATGAACCTTCCCTTCTCTTCCTTCGGCCCGCCCCTTTCGGGCAAGACTCTGCTCGCTCTCGGCGAAGCCGCAGAGGCGCAATTCGACTCGACGGACTGGACCAAGTTCGCCTACGAAGTCGACGAGGCGAACCTCATCTGCAACCACCCTCGCCTGCTGCGCTCCCTCAGTTTCGGCGACACCGACTATGGCGAGTGCGTGCTTCAGGTTGTGAGGCATCTCCAGAACAATCGCCCCAGCGCCTTGGGCGCTCTCGCCCAACGCCCGAAGATCCGCACCTGGATCGAAGAGAACGCCCCCGACGCCGCCCTGGAACTTGGCCTGGGCCAGGCGCACGTCGTTGGGCCGTTGAGAACCCTGAGTAGCTCAGAGGTTGTCGATCGCGCCCTTAAGGACGCGGACCACCTCCTCCATACCCGCGGACCCGTCAGTTGCGTAGATCGCCTGCATACCGCCTTGCACGGCTACCTCCGGGATCTATGTGGCAAGGCCGGCCTTACCTTCGCGCCTGATGCATCGCTGACCACGCTCTTCAAGCTACTCCGCACTGAGCATCCGAGCTTCAAGAACCTTGGCCCACAAGATCAGGAAATGGCGCGGGTGCTCGGGTCAATGGCGGCCACCGTGGATGCGTTGAACACCCTGCGCAATCGGGCATCGGTGGCACATCCCAACGAAGCACTCCTAGGCGAGCCCGAGGCGATGCTGATGGTCAACATCACCCGCTCCCTCTTCCACTATCTGGAAGCGAAGACCTGATGACACTGGCGGCGGGGCCGTCGCACGACGTCAGTCTCGCCAGGCAATGAGACTTTACATTTTTTCATATTAGCCATTTTAATATTTGACATAGCTCGCAACCGTGACGTAGCCTCTGTCCTCACAGGAGGCTATACATGGCCGAGAACGAAGTTCTGGATTTCGGGCACCACCAACGGTGGAAGCTCAGCAGGCGTGTGCTGCGGGACTCTGCGAGCACGTTCTCGGAGTTCGTCGAAGTCGCCGATGACGAATGCCGGGAGGCCGTCAGGAGACTGCCCGCCGCCCTCCGCAAGGGTCCTCCGCTACTCATCCTTCTCAGGGCTCTACGGGCCTCCGTCACGGGATTGCAGGAAGTAGTTGCCGCGTTCACCGAGAAGCGGTTGGCGAACGTGGTGATCGCGGCGGCCAAGTGCAACCCAAATGGCCATCCTCACTCGGTTGCCAAGACCGCGGCCGAGACGATGGTTGAAATGCTGGTCGATCAGATCTCAGCGCGAGCCATGAAGGAGAAGCGCTTCTGCTCGCCCGAGGAGCAGACGGCTCTGCGTGGGGCATTGACCAGCAAGTTCGCGCCTTACATCGCTCCCATATGCGAAACGATTGAGTCCTCGCTTCGTGGCACGCCTATCAAGCAAGTCAAGACTCTCACTGCGCGGGCACGCCGTATGCGCCCGACGGAAGTAGCCAGGATGTCGCTGGTCTCGGTGCCGCCTCAGGAGCGCCCCCGTGCCCACTGACCTCTCTTCCATTGTCGTGCGCTACGAGCCTGGTCGAGTCGCGCTCAGTGGTGCGGTCGAACAAGACGTGACGATCACGGCCCAGAGCATGCTCAATCATTTGCTCGAGACGGCCAGCCAGCGCTCCATAGACCTGGTGGCGATTGCCACGGGCATTTATGCCATCGATCGCGCTTGCAAGCGGAAGCTGACTCGCCACAACGAGTGCGGCGTGCGCACGCTTCGAGTGGTGTTCGAAGTGTCTGATCTTGCCTTCTGGCAGCAACCGGACATCGTCGAACAGCTGACGGACATCCTCTGCGTGCTCAGTGGCGATACGTGGCTCGTTTCGTTCGCCAAGCGAAGCGAGCCGCATCAAACGACGGCCGTGCAACGGTCGCTTGACCTCCAGCAGCCGTTGCCTACGCGAGTGGCGCTATACAGCGGTGGCCTCGACTCCGCGGCTGGACTGGCCAACCAGCTAGTTGCCAATGACCAGACCTACATGCTTCTAACCGTTGGGCACCACGTGGCCGTCCGTTCGAAGTGCCTGGACCAGGTGAAGAAGTTGCGCCAGATTTTGCGCACGCCGATGCTGCACCATGCCTCCTTTATGGTGCGCTTTGACGGTGGCGTTGCCGGCAAGATGAAGTCCCAAGAGAAGAGCCAGCGGGCACGCGGCTTCCTCTTCTGTGCAGCTGCTGCCCTACTGGCCGATGCCTGTGATATCGAAGACATCGAACTGTTTGAGAATGGCGTTGGCGCGATCAATCTCCCGCTTACCGAAGGTGGCCTGACCGACGGCCTTTCTACGCGGGGCGCACACCCGGGCTTTCTGGCGAAGATGGGGGCTCTTGTCAGCGCAGTCCTGGAAACCCCACTTCGGTTCTCACTGCCCTTCCTCAGCGCCACGAAAGCGGAAATGGTGCAACCCTTGGTGGCCCGTCCGCTCCTAGCCGAGTGGCTGCAGCAGTCGTGTTCGTGCATCCATACCTCTTTGCGAGTCCGCGGCAAGCGTCATTGCGGGCACTGCCCAGCGTGTATTGAGAGGCGGCAAGCCTTTCGTGGTGGCGGCATCGAAGAGGGCGCCAAGGATTACGAAGTTGACCTGTTTTCCGGCGGGGTGCCCAAGGACTTCGCCTATTTCATGTCCTACCTGGAAAACGCCCGCTGGTGGTCGACTGGCCATGCGCGCGTGAAAAGTCGCCTGGCGCGGCATTGCATCCTGACCGACAGCACGCACGTGCCCATCGATCAGATCGAAAGCATGCTCGTGCGGCATGCGAACGAGTCGCTACTTACTTACGGGGGCGTCGAGCTCCTCGAGGCTGCATAAGCCTCCGCCCCGCCTTGAACTGGAACGCCCATGAACGCACTCGTCCAACGGCTCATTGCAGCCAGAAAATCCGCAGGGGTATCCCAAGCCTCTGCAGCTGAGCACTTGAACATCAGCCGGCCAACCTTCATCGCCATCGAAAAGGGCTCGCGCGATGTCAAGCCAGAAGAACTAGTCGCTCTCGCAGGCCTGTATCACACGTCACTCAACCGCCTGATGCGACAGAGCGCCCCTCCCACCGAGGTCGCGCCACATCTTCGCGCAGTGGTCGAGCGCCAAGGCGAGGATGCAGGGCTTGAAGCTGCCGTGGCCAAGCTCAGCGAGTTCGTCGATGACTACATGTTCCTGCGCGACAAGGTGCAGGGCTATGTCATGCCTGTCCCGCCCGCCCAGCCGGCCCGCTCGCCCATCCCTGTAGAGCGTTTCGCCGAGATCTGTGCCGCAAAGCAGCGAGAAGAGCTCGGATTTGGCGATCGAGAGCCGGTGAGCTCCCTGCGCAAGACGCTTGATGAGAAGGGCGTGCATGTCTTCATCGACGGCTTGGACTCAAAGCTCGCCGGGCTCTATGCGTATATCGAGAACTTCGGTTACTGCATCCTCGTCAATCGCAAGCACCCCCAAGCCAGGCGCCGATGGACGATTGCCCACGAGTATGGGCATTTCCTGTTCGACCGCGACCGCCGCGGCGTCGACTTCGTCCAGCCGATGAAGCGCAAGCCGGAGAACGAGCGCTTCGCAGATGCCTTTGCCATGCACTTCCTGATGCCCGGGGATGGCGTGCAGCGGCGCTTCCACGACACCTATCAGCAGAAGGGCGACGTCAATGTCGGCGACGTCCTTCGGATCGCGGACTACTACGGTGTGTCCCTGATGGCGATGGTGCTGCGTTTGGAGTCCTTGGGACTGGTGAAGAGGGGAAGCTGGGACGCCATCAAGGACTCAGGAGCTCGCGTCCAGGATATTCGCGCCGCCTCTGGAGTGGAGGAAGTCGAAGTCAAGGACTCCGCGGAGATATTCCCTGACCGGTATCTCATCCTCGCGGTTGAGGCTTGGTCGTCCCAAGCAATCACGACCAGCCAGTTTGCAAAGCTAATCCGAAAGCCCATCATCGAAGCCAGAGACTTTGGCCAGAAGCTTTCCCAACAAACTGACGGCATGCAGTCCGTCATCAACCTGAGGCTGGGGGATTCATTGGTTCACAAGGAGCAACCGCGCGCATGACGCATTACTGCTTGGATGCTTGCTCCCTCATCAATCTGTTTTGTGGATGGGGCGGGATCCAGGAGCTCCATGCATTCGGCGACTCTTGGTCGACCTCTCGGACAGCACTTTCCGAGTTCACCGAGGTTCGCGAGTGGTGCCAAGATGGCTCGATCGTCAGGCGCCCGATCGATGGGGCCGCCATTTGCGATGGCTCACCGTTAGCTGTGCACGTCGCCACAGGGGACGATGAACTTGCCACGCTTTCGCGCCTCACCATGGCCGTAGACGATGGCGAGGCGGAATGCTTAGCCATTGCCAAGCATCGCGGGCTGATCCTCGTGTCAGATGATGGGTTGGCGGTTGTCCATGCCGCCAACGAAGGCGTTCCCGCCGTATCTTCAATCCAGCTCCTGGCCGAGTGGTCTAGTCTGGATGCGTCGCGCAAACCACGCCTTGGCGAGATTGCGCGACGGGTCGAACTGTTGGCACGTTATATCCCACCCCCACAGAGCCCACATCGAGCGTGGTGGGATACGCTGCGCGCTCCGTAGAACATCGCGGTCATCGCCATAGCGGCGCAAGGTCACGCGCCCCGAGGCGATATCTGGTGCTAGCGCGCGGCCAGGGAACCTCCCGGGCAAGCCCTTCTTTCTCACCCGCGAGCTAAACAGCAAGCAACCGCCAACCAGCTGCGATCCGCCCTGCACGCACCGGCACCCTCGTGCAGGAGACTCACCCTCGACGAAGAGTTTTTTCACAAGTGAGCAGGAAGTAGTCACCGGGGTCAGCAACGCGTCGAGGTAAAAAGAGTGGTGTGCTGGCGAGACAAGCTGGCGAGTCGCAAGCGGCCAAGAGGAAGACTCGGCGAACGGCGACGGCGAAAAGCTCGGGGCTGGCGCGCTGGGAGTCGTGAGCTTGAGAGCAAAAGCAGCAGCGCAGGCGGGTGGGGTTGGTCGTCTTTCGGGGTTGGTCGGCGGCCGGAGCAGCGAGGTTCTTAGGCATACACAACACGCACCACTGGTGGGGTAGAAGACGGGCCCGCTTTAAGCGATGAATCGCGCGCAAACCCTTGCCTGTCAACGGTTTGAGGACGTGCACGTCCAACGTGCCCGCTTTTTGCCGCGTAATGACCGCAAACCCTTGACCTAAGCGGGTTTCAGCAGGGGCCCCTGGTGCAGCCCTGATTTTTGGCCACGCCGACGAAACATGAAATCGAGGAGAAGCCGAAAAAAGTTGAGCGTCGGCTTCGCACTCGCCGCCAACGAGCCTTCAATTTTGATCGCCGCCACGACGAGCTGCCCTACATTTTCTGGCTGGGGAACATCTGATCGTGTTCGGACAGCGCAGCCACATTTCGCTAGGGGCACACCCAGGTCCCGATGAAAAACACGGACCGGCCGCTCCACCGGCACCGTCAAGCTGAGCGTTAGCGCGGCTTGCTTCGTCGATAACTTTCCGTGGAAATTCGTTTGAGTTGATCGGTCTCCGGATCGATATAGCGCACACGAAGTCCGTGCTCCCGTCCTTGGCTCTTGGCAAGTTCCCGCAATACCTCGCCCGGGGTGTCTTCAAGAAAATCGAGCACTCCCATCATCAAGCCCGGCATGAACAGGCCCGACTTTTCTCCCGCATCCTTCCAGACTTGGTGCGCGGTTTTTGGCATGAAGACCGTCACCTGTTGAGTGACGTCCGCATTATTTTCCCGCCACCGACGATTGCGTTCGGCGACAATTTTCCTATGATCAGTTGGTGCATTGTCCGACATGTTGGGCCCAGATCGATTGACCTGGCCATCAAAGCAGAGGGTAAATTTTCGTCAACCTTCGCGCACTCTTGGTCCCGTTTCCTGCACGACTGATGAGCACTTGACGTCAGCAACGCTCACAATTTTCAGGCCGAACGTAATCTCTTACAGAAGAGTTTTCGTTTACACACCAACCGCACCTCCCGTGATGCGCGGGTGGTGTGAAAAGGCAACAAGGAACCGGGAGCCGCAACGCTTTTAGGGCGATGCACTCCGCGATGCGTGGACCGGGAGGTGTGCGACCCGCAGCCATTGACTCGACTGACTTTCACCGCGATGCGCTATCGCTTCGGAGGTCTGTCTCGGCACCTCGAGCTCACGGCGATTAGCGGCGATCACAGATTAAGCCCCGCTCTCCGCTCCCGGGCCGCCGTCGCTGCTTGCTCTTGCCAGCTCTTCTTCTTCGGCGTCGCGCTGGTCTCGTGCCTAATGATCGGCAAGAGCTTGACCTTGGTCTCAGCCTTTTTTACGACAACCAGCCGGTCTTGTTCATCAAGCGACCACGACTGCACCAGCGCTTCATCTCCCCCCATCAAATGGTTCATCGCCGCCTTGAGGCGACTGCGGAAGTCGCGCAGCTGCTTGGTGGTCGACCCACACTCAGTCCGGATAGCCGCTACGCTCTTCGCGGGCGGAACCTTGTGGGTAGCGATATAGTCGTGCAGCCAGCAAGCAAGATAGTTTTTACCCAGGCGAGCCTTCCTTCGCAGATCGTTGAACAGCACTTCATCGGAAAGATAGGGGGTCAGGTCAGCATTCAGTCTGATTGCAAGCCATCCCGTCGGAGTTTCGTCCTTCGATCTGCGCTTCGTGTCGTGAACGACAGACGACACGAGCGTGCCCGCGTAGTCCACCCGCTTGCTCGTATAAGCGATGTGAGCCTTGCTCAAGTCACTAAGGGTTTGCCATAACCGCCGCCGCTGATGCTGATCATCCGCGGCAGATCCGATCATGGACAGCAACTGGTCCGCTGGCACCAAAAACCGGTCGTTGTCGCCAACGCCCGCCGCCCTTGCTGCACAGATCACCGCTTGCCAAACCAGTGAATGCCGCTGAGTAAGGCGGGGCCCCGAATAGAGGAGAGTTCCTCCCAGCGCACCACCATCGATGCGCACAGGGACGTTATTCAATAACGGCGCTTCTTTCTCCTTGCCTCTGGGCAGGATCGACGCGCTAAACAATGCCGATCGGAGCAACCCCATTGGGATGGGTGGCGCGAGATCTGTTTGTGCAAGCTGTTGAGCGGTGGAGGGCCTCATGCCTAGAAACTAAGGGAGAGCGCCTGTCCGTCAAGGACCACGCTGACCAGCAGCGCTGTTCGTTTTCTCGCCCTGAGCAGTAACCCGTGGCAATCACGCGCGGTAACCCGTGGCAATCGCACGCGGTAACCCGTGGCAATCGCACGCGGTAACCCGTGGCAATCACGCGCGGTAACCCGTGGCAATCACGCGCGAAACCCGTGGCAATCACACGCGGGGGTGTTCTTGTAAGTGCTGATTTTGCAAGAGATTTTCGCCGTTTTCGCTTCTGTAGGCTTTTAGGCTTAAGAAAGGATAAGGGCGCACGGGGTGCGCAGATCTTCGCTTTCGCTCATGGAAAATCAAGGGCAAAAGCAGTCGCTACGCGACCCAAAAGCCAGGTCAAGAGCAACAGCGGGCGCTACGCGCCCAGAAGCAACAGCGGGGGTGCTGCGCACCCCTACGCTCGCTGACGCTCGCTGTTTTCTGGGCTGACGCCCATCCTCTCGCCGTGGCGGCCAATGGCCGCCTGACGGCCTACATCGCTCCAATACCAGGCGCAGCGTCAGAGGTCCCCGCCGCGAAAGCGGAGCCATGCGGGCGAAAGCCCGTTCACCGCTTTTTCCCGATCGCGCGCGAAGCGCGTGGTCGGCCTTAGAACAGGCGGGGACCGATCGAACTTCGACACTTGCGCCCCACCCCGCCACTGGACACCACTGGGGCTGGTGTCGCCACCCGGTTGCGTGCTCTCGCATCCAGCGCCGCGCCCAGGGCCACCACAGGCACCAGCCAGCGCGCTCCCGTCTTGGTCAGGCCTGGGACCAGCACCCCGGCGTCCAATTCGTTCCTGACGCGCTCTACGCGCTTCCTGGTGGCCGACCCATACAGGACCAGGGCGATCTCGCTGGGGGAGAGCGCAACGCGCCCTGGGAACGCCTCACGCAGCACGTCGACACTGGACACTCTCACGGTCATGCCCCCTTGGCTCCGCGAGGTCGCTTAGAGCGCAGCGGCGACACATACTCGCCCCGCCGTTCCAACAGGTCATCGAGCCAGCTACTCATGCCGTAATCGGCCACGGCTTGCAGCTGCACGTCCTGCCACACCACAACAAGCAGGTCAGCGGCTTCGTCGGTCATTGGGAAGAACGGGGCCTCGGGCTCGCGCAGGAACCAGTCCCCCTGCAGCACTCCGCAATGAGTGCAGCTGTTGCCCAAGTAGACCTCTCCGGCCGTTGCCGACGCCATCAAGTCCATCCACGGCGCAACTGCCTTGACCGCGCGCAGTGTGTCCGGGTCGATCCAGGTGATGTTGCCAAGCAAGGCAGGCTCAAAGCAGCGCTCGAATACCAGATCCATGCCATCCTCTCCCAGCTCCATGCCCTCGCGATGCTCGCCCACGGCCAGTGCCGCTACGGGCGTCTTGGCCGCGCACTTGAAGCACACGACTTCGCCTGTCAGGACCGCGAACCGGTCAGCGACAACGGTGGGGATGGGCTCGTCCATAGCCCATTCGAGCGTAACCGGCGCAGCTCGGTCAACTGAACGGAACACCGCCGCCTTGCGGCATCTAGGCGAGGTTCTCGGCGTGTTCGGGAGCCAATTCGCCTCGAAGTAGCTCCACCATGTCGATGTAGGCCTGGTCCACGCCTCTCCCCTGTAGCGTGAGCAATTGCCCATGCATGATGGCCTGGCGAAGCTGGCTTAATGACAGCGCACAAAGCTCCGTAGGCTTGGGAAGCGTTGTCCAAAACGCCCGATCCAGTCGAAGAACACTGTCGTTGCGAACGATCCCGCCGCTCCTGGGCAAGAACACCAGCTGCGGATAGACCAGGCATTCCGCTCTTGCCGCGATGGTCGCCGTAACCGACCGAGGCTCGTTGGGCGTTGACACTGAATACATCGGAGCAACGAGAGCCGCAGGACGCATGAACGCGCTCCTGGCACGGTTTCGTTGTGCTTCTGGCAGGCGCTTGTCAGCGATACCGTCGGCGATGGCCAGCACTACGCAGGGCCGCACCTTCGAAGTGAGCGCCAGCAACTCCTGGCAGTCTCCAAGCCTCTCCTTGAACAGCGGCAGGCGGTTAGGCTTGTGTCGGTAATCCTTATCGGGCTCGACATTTCGGATGGTGCCTGACGCTGACGCATGCGACGTCTGGTCGGATCGCTGCGCATCGAAAACCCGCCACGTCTGCCCAATATCAGGCACCACCGTCTGGATGACCTGCCCCACCTCGGGCGTCCCTTCGGTGGGTGGCCGATGCTTCTCGTCGTAGGGCTGCAAGATGGCGTGGATGTCCGTTCCGTTGCCAAATCCCATGACGTGACCTCAGGCCAATTGAGCAGTGAACGCGATGGGATCGCGGTCGGCATCTTCGGCATCCATTGCCGCCGAAGCCTCAACAAATGCAAGATCGTAAATCGGTCGATGCGCCGCCATCGCCCGGGCGTTGCCTTTACCGCGCGTATAGGTCTGCGCTACCCGCTCAGCCAACTGCGCCAGCTTCAAGATCTTTGCGTGATCGGAAATGCTGGTGTGCTTGTGCGCTTGCACCTGTCCTGCGTCCTTCAGCACACCAAAATCGATACGCTTTCCCGGCGTTGCGCCCTGCATCGGTAGCGTCTTGAAATACGCATGATCAAGCAACTTGCTCAGATCCTTGGCGAACTTTCGGACCATCGATCCGAACCGCGCGGCTCCCGTGCCAACCACGCCCACTTCGCTCAACGAGGGACCCTGGGGATACTCGCCCAACCAGTAGAGCGAAAAGTCCTTGCCTCGATACTCATCAGACAACGATTGAACGAGGCCGCGGCTAGCAAGCTCGTCAATGCCACCAGCGAGGTTGACGGCAAACGGGCCAAAGGAGTGGAAATACCAATCCGACCCACTAACGGTCTCGCCCTCGTGTGCTTCGGCATGGAGGCAATCGAGGAGGTAGACCAGCTTGAACAACGTTGTGCGCGTGATCCGCCCAACACCTGCCTCCCGGGCTTCCCGAAGGACGGCTAGGATGGCGGACTGCATTGGAGCGGGGACTTGGGGCATGGGCACGGAGCGGGTAAACCGTAGAAGTATAACCAAGTAGCCTGAACTGGCTGAATGGGCAAGTGCGGCAAGACCTGCGGTCGGCCTACCGCCATGAACGGCGAAACGTCAGTGCGGCGGCCTCAACTTCGGATAGCGGCTGGTATCCGGCTTGGATCGAGGACCCTGCGGCTTGTGATCCATGCCCGTCCGATCACTGTCCGGCGCGGGCTTGAACGGCTGCAAGTAGATCTCATCCTCTGGCGCAATCGGGATGGGAATGGGATACAGCCGCTCGAAGCGCTGCGTCTCATCGACCATGTCCGTGCGTGCGAGGTCGGTCTGCTTCTCGTAGTAGCGCTTGGCCTTGTCCACCAGCATTCGCTTGGCATCGCGGTAGGCCTTGGAAGCGGCTTCCCAGCGCGCCTTCAACTCGCCCTTCCACTTCTCCCAGGCTTTGACCTCCTTACGCGTGGCATCGCGCCCAGGACGAGGGTGGGCGATCAGCTGTTGGTTGACCTCGGTTTGCACCTCCGACAGATGGTTCAGTGCACGACGAGCGGCATCCTCCCTCCTGGATAGCCGGGTTACGGCATGGATGTAGGTGTTAGTCGCCCCCACCAGACGCTCCATGTCTTCACGAAGCATAGGCTTGTGCCAGTAGCCGCCCACCCGGTGGATGTTCATCGCGTCCACCGCATCGAGGAACTGGATCTCAGGCACGCCACCGATGTCCTGAATGCTGTCCAGGTAGGCCTTGCTCGCTTCCAGCATGCTCGCCAACCACTCCTCGATGGCTGCGGTCTGGGCGTTGATCACCTCAGCCCCCGCCCCTGTTGCTCGCGTCAAGCGAAGCTTGCTGCTACTAAGGCGAGCGGCTGGTGCAGTGCTGTTGCCGCCCTTGCGCTTGGACCCACTGGGCGCCTTCTTGATGTGCTCCTTGAACACATCGATGGCGGCCTTGGGGGCCGGCACTTCGATGTCATCCTTGGGTGGAGGCGGCAGGATGTCATCGGCGTCTTTGGGGGGTGGAGGCAGGATGTCGCCCGTGGCCACGTCCCCGGCGGTTGAAGGGTCTTGCGGCGGGCGCAGCTGCTCGAGATCGAACGCCTCGGTCTGCGCTTCGAACTCCTTGGCGTATTGCTCCTCGATGCCACCCGGCTTGGGCTCGGCGAACGGATCAATGCCCGAGCTGCGTCGGAAGATGTTGTCGTCGTCGACCGGCGTGGTGTCGGCTTCGGTCTCCATCGTCGCCAACTGGTCCAGGAACCGTTGCAGCGGCACGCGCGCCTGGGCCTCTCGCTGGCGCTCCGCCAAAGCGGCAATCCGCGAATGCAACCGCGACTCATCCATGAGGCGCCCTTCGTTCTCCGCCTTGTCCAGGTAGTCGTTCAGGAGCTTCCGATTGTCGATGATCGTCTCGCGCTGGAAGATCCCGCGGTCGATCCAGTCGTCTTGCTTGCGAGCAACAGCCGTGGCCGCCTTGCCCATGTGCCTGGTGGGTGTGCGGGTTAGGACAATGGCCTTGGTGTAGTCGCCTTGGGCCTCGGCTTCCTCGGCCTGGGCTTTCAGGGAGCGGTGGTCGATCCGATCTTCATAGCCAGCAGCCTCCAAGGCAGAGTTGCAGCGTTCCTGCCACAGCGGACGTTCAACCTCCATCGGGTTGGGGAGCGCCGGCTTCTGGCGAGCACACGAGTGCGGGTCCAGTGCCTCGCACTTCCTGCCCAGCGTTCCATCGAGGTTGACGCGACAGTAAGTCAGCAACAGGTGGGCGTGGGTGTTGCGGTCGTCGCCTCGCGCACTGGGCGCATGGACGGCCAGGTCCACAGCAACGCCATATCGCTCGATGAGATCAGACGCATAGTCCTGGGCGAGCTTGATCTTCTCGTCGTCCGAAAGCTCAGAAGGCAGGGCAACGACAAACTCTCGAGCGCAAACGGCGCCTTGGCGGTAGTTCTTCTTGTCGACCTTGGACCAGAACTCTCCCCGCTCCGCCGTATTTCCACCAGGCAGCATCAGGCGCGAATGCAGAACACCCTTCTTGCGCGAATAGTTGTGAACCTCGCCGTTGTTCTCATCGGTCAAAGACACGCCCGCACGATAGGCAGCCGCAGCCGTGGACGTTTTACCGTCGGTCTTCTGGACAGCCACTTTTGCGCTTAGGTGGTAGATGGCCATTAGCCGCTCTCCACCACACAAGCAACACGCGAACGATGTAGACATCCTGCTGAAGCGCCGCGAGCTCCTCGGGGAGCCATCGACAGCGCCAGCAATGTCCACATTTCACACAACCACGCGACTCCATATAGCGATAACAGCGACGTCCCCCTAGGGGGACTAGCATCGGGGGGCGAGCACGACAGTGCTCGGGGGTTTGGGGCGCAGCCCCAACGCACGCAGAGACGAAGTCTCTGCACTAAGTGCGCTATTGCTTTCCAATCGAGGCCCCTCACGGGTCCTTTCTCGGGCAATAGAACCGGGTCGTCCTCGCTGCGTTCGGCCTTCCCCGGCCTGGGCTCGCCTATGGCTCGCCCCCCTTAGTTACCAGGGTGGCAGAACGTCGGAACTTGGCAACGTCACAAGCCAAAGCCAGTTCGATAAGAGCAAGAGCAATCACTCGCTAACGCTCGCGGTGATTGGCCTTTGGCCTTACATAGGCGCCGGTCAATGAAAGTGCGCGCCTTGAGTTGCTTTTTTTCTAACTCGAGGTAGACGTAAGGGGAGCCGATTGGGCCGCCCGCTAATTCGCCGACACCTATGAATGACGAAAAGCTTCGACTACAGATAGCCACACAACTACTGGCAGGCGTGCTCAGCCAAGAACGAAATCGTGAGGAGCTCGCCGATCCCTCAACCATCGATCGTGTTTTAGATCTGGCCGATCAACTCATCCAGCGAGATCAAGAATGGGAGCTTGACCGAGCCAATCGGACTCTCGCCGCTGCCCGTAACCGAAACGATATATCTCTTTAACTCACCCCTCACCGATCTTCATGAGCAAAGCCCTCCACGATCAGATCCATGCCGCCACTGAGAAGCTCGCCCGCCTGAAAGCGAGGGAGCTCTTAGCCGAGCAACGCGAAGCAGCCAAAGCCCGCGACAAGGCACGCCGGGAGGATGCGCACCGGAAGATTGAACTGGGCGGCCTACTTATTGCGTCGGGTGTCGGCGACTACAACCCGGCAGAAATCATCGGCGTGATGCTTGCTTACCAGGCCCAACGCAATGAAGAACGGGCCGAGCAAATGAAGCGACGCGGGCTGGATCACCTGGAGGCGCGCAAGTTGATCAGACATAACAAGTAGGCCAACGAAATGCATGCAAGAAGCTCCTTCCACGCTTGGAGCCAATGGCCGAAATGCTTGCAGTGCACGACGTAGTGGTAGCTCGCAAAGCTGGCTCGCGCTTCGGAGCCCCTATGGCGATTGACCCGTTCACAGCTGCCGGCGCCTGCGACGCTGCTGCAACCAGGTCGGCCCAGGTCTGGGTCAACTAAGAACAGGGAAGCCCCGTCTTTGCTCTATCCCAAGTCGGCGGATCTCGAACCTCAAAGGTGCAAGGGCCCCGAAGGGCCCTTACTGTCGTCGGCGAATTGCAGGGGTGTGTTAGCTCCCCGGCCCCCTTCACGGCGCCAACCGTATCAACGGTCAGGCAATCCTCCGATCTGACTTCTTTATTGGGTGTAGGTGGCTAGCGACAGGATCGGTGTGGCTTCGCGTCTGGGACCAACCCGTCAGCCCGAGCCTGCAATTCCTGTAGGAGATTTCCGAATTCGCCACCAGGCTTGAACGCGGGCACAAGCGTTCCCGCGCTCATCGCCGATCCCTTGGGGTGCGCCTGGGCGCAGAACAAGTTGGCGAACAAGACCGCTTCAACCATCTGCCTCTTGGTCCAGTCACCATCGGACCAGTGGGCCGCCAAGCTGTCCAGGGCACCCATCGCTTCCTTGCCAGTGAGGTATTGCGCCGCGGTCAGCACGGTCCACTGCAATCCCACTTCACGGCGGAGCAGCGCGCCGGCTTCCTTGCCGTCCAGCTTCTCATCGCGGACCTCGAGCAACACCTTGGCCGCGATCAATGCCTTGCCAAGCGGCGGCAGCTTGCTCTTCTTCTTCGGGAGCGGGTTGTGCCTCACGCCGTCTCCTTCGCCAACTCGACGTCCAGATCATCAGCATGATGCAAAGCGGACGGCTTGGACGCCGGCCAGATTTTCAGCAGTTGTCCAAACAGGTGCTCAGTGCGCTTCCGGATTGCCTCTTCGTGCCACTCGTCTGCCTCGGGGCCATGGAAGTAGCGCGTCAAGTTCATCTTGGAATATTTCAGTAGCTCAGGGCGCTTGTTGGCCCAGGCTGCATTCTGTAACGACGAATTAAACTTGCCAGTGATCAGGGTCAGGTTGCCCAAGGTGTTCAGCATGACACTACGACGAACCATGGCCTTTTGCTCGGTCATCAGATCGACCTTGGCCTCATCTGGCAACGGCCAATGGGTGAGCCAGGTCTGCGGCATCACATGCTCAATGGTGAGCTTTGTCGGCATCGCGATCGCTTCACTCTTGCTGGACATGGAGAAAGCATCCAGGGCTTCTAGCACGGCACGCACCTTCTTCTGCGCCAAGCGGCCATAAAGCTCCTGCTCAAATACGGCCGTGAGTAATTCCTCATCGGTCGGGAACTTGGTGCTCTCGCCAGTGCCCTTGCCAAGCTGCTCGGCCACCGCGGCCGCTGATACGCCACCGGCCTTCTCCACGGCCTTGATCAGATCCACGAACAGGCGGTTGTAGTTCTTGGTCGTGTAGTTGGTGATCAGTCGTCGCATCAGGAAGCTTTCCAGCACGCCTAATATCTTGTCGAATTCGTCCTTATCGTCTGGCATCAAGCTGGCATAGGCATACAGGAGGAACGGGTAGACCGTTGCCGTGTCCACCGCTTCGAGCCGCCGCAGGAAAAGCGCCAGAGAGTCATGGTCTTTCGGCTCGTAAAACGCCTGGAACACATCCCCGAACTGAGCTAACTGCTGGATATGTGCAGCGGGCGTTGTCGGGACAGGAATGCTGGCGTTCGGATCAGCCTCAGCGCTCTCTACAAAGCTCTTGTAAGCATTGAACAGGTGCGTGGACTTCACCTCATCTCGCGTCATCATCGAGAGGTAGTGATTGATGAAGAGATCAATTCGGGGGCGGTAGATGCGACCTTGCTGGACTGGCTCACGCCAGAACTTGCTGTCGAAACGCTCCCAATGCTTGGCATACAGCTTTTCGACGTCCTTCTCGGTTGCCCCCGCCACACTCGCCGCCTTGCGAAACAGGTAGTTCTTGATGAGGTCCGCCGGCAAGAGTTCAGTTCCACGGGCATTGAGCGTTTCGAAGATGACCTGAGTTTCGTCGCCGGCAGTGAGATTGATCACGACGAGCTGCAGCCCGTCTTGCACTACGAGCCAGATGCATTCCAGGCGGTCTTCAAGGGTCGTTTCGGACAGCGCCTCGGCATCAGACTCGTCATCCAGCTTACCGGCTGCCCAATTAGCCAGGCGCTTGCTGAAATAGCGGTAGGCTCCAACGATGTTGCTGGCGTGCAGGTCAGGTTTGCCCTTAACCGCCTGCTCAACCTCCGCGTCGGATGCGGATTCACAGACCAACCTGAAAGCAGGGCGGTCGGAATTGGTAGGGAGAAGCTTGAACTTCTCCTCCTCGGTCTCAGCACGGTTGGCCGCGTTTTCGATCAGGCCAGTGAAGCGCCCAGCAAACTTCTCGGCCCCCTTCCCGGCGCACAGGTTGCGAGCGGCCATGAGGAAGACTTGGAGCGTAGTGAAGCGCTGCTGGCCATCGATGACCATTCGGGTCTCAATGGATCCGGCCGGGTTGGGCACTTGTTCCAGCACGATGGCACCCATGAAATGCGGGTGCGCCTTACCGGTCCGAAGTCGCTTATCCAGGAGCGACTGGATGTCTTCCCAAAGCGGCTCCCAGTTCTCCTTCTCATCCCAAACATAGGGCCGCTGGAACAGTGGCACCTGGTAGAACTTGTTGCCGTCAAATAGCGCATCGAGCTGGTGCGTTTTTGCGTCCATGTTCCCCCCTTATCAAGCTGTTGCGATGCGCAACCCGTCTTTGTCCGTGGTGTAGTTGAAGTCCACCTCGCCGTTTGGCGCCACTTCGAAATGCTTGGCGGCAAAGCGGATACGCATGGCCTCGTCCCATTCCAGATCGGCAAGGTTCAACGTCCCTTTCGTTTCACGCACCAGATACAAGCGCTCCGTTCCATTCTCATCGCACACAATCGCCCAGTCGGGCGAGTATTCGCCCACCGGAGTTCGAACCTTGAACCGTCGCGGCAACTTGGTGAAGAACTTGATCCGATCGGTGTCGTTCTCCAACTGCTCGGCAAAGTGCCGTTCTACGTGGCTGTCGTAATCCACATGATCGAACAGGTTCACTCCGCCATCCGGAGCTGGTGCCACTCCTGATGGTGGGGCCGGCTTGCCAGGCTCTGCCTTCGGCACGCTCTTGGACTCCACTTCCAGGAACACCACGTTGGCATCCCACCAAGTCAGCTCGTCCATCGGCTCGTAGGTGATGTTCTGCACCATCTGTTCGATAACGACGACACGGATGGCCTGGGCCACCACGCGAGCCCAACGGTCCGGGTCATCAATGACCCCAGCCTTCTTGTCATCGGGAATGGCTTGGAGGATTGCAACCACAGTGGGCCGGGTCAGCTGCAACGGAAACTTGCCGTAGAGCAACTGGTCTTCGATCAACTGAACAACATTGGGCACCCGCTGCCCAACCAGGATGATCCGCTCGCCTGCACCCTCGCTTACGGAACTGTCCTCGGTGACTACCAAGCCGTTGTCGTCGTAGACCAGCTCCGCGGACTGCACGACATTGGCTCGCCGCTTGATGAATTTCAGATCGTCTAGGTGCTCGGACGCCGCCACTGCTTCGACTAGCGTTGGCGTGTCAACCGAGACTCGGTAGACGGCTCGATAGCGAATGCGGTTCCAAAGCTCGCTGAATTCAGGGCTGGCGAACATCGCCGGGCGACGCCTGATCACAACCTCCGAGTCCGCGTCTTCGACATCGGGTTCAGTGCCGGTCTTTCCACCCGCCGCGATGTATTCCGCGTTGAGACCCTTGCGGAACTCCGCAAACGACTCATCAACCACCAAGGTCAGACGATTGAGTGAGGGGTCGACAACACGGTTGCCGTCCTTATCCACCGGGAGCCGCAGCCCGCGACCAATCTGCTGGCGCCGCTCCGTGTCGGATCGCGTGTGACGCAGGAAGCCGATCTGGAACACATTCGGGTTGTCCCAACCTTCACGCAGCGCCGAGTGGGAGAAGATGAAGGCCCTCGGGTTCGCCCTGTCTAGCAGCAGTTCCTTGTGCTCGATGATCTCCTTGTAGGCTCTGGCTTCGAACTCCGCATCCGATGCCAAGCCACCCTTCGTGTCCTTCAAGATGCCTGTCTTGGTGGAAGGAAAGTATGAGACCCGAAGCTCCGCAGGATCGGGCAGCTGCTCTTGCGGCAGGTTCGCCCTCGCCCACTCCTCCCGGAAAATGCTGTCGAACATGTCCGGCAATGGCGCATCGGCGCCCACGTAGTCGGCCACGCGCTCGACGAAGAACAGAGACAAGACCTTGACGCTCTCTCCTGCTGCATCAATCGTTGCTTGGCGCGCAAGATGCACGCGGATCGTCTGGCGAACCTGATCGCGCCAGGTCGCGAGCTGATCCACTCCCGTCTCCTGCCCCACCTTCATGGCGAACCCGTTCTCAAACTCCACCCGATCGGGCTTTCGCAGGATGTTGTCGACCGTCAGGCCGCGGTATTGCGCCAACTGACCGGACTCATCGAACAGATCAGTTCCCACCTGAGCCACAATCTCGGTGCGTTCCGATCCGTCCTTGGCGGCCTTCTCAATCATCAAGGTGGCAAACAGCTTCTTGCTCTTGCTCGCGACCTTCTTGAGGTGCAGATAGGGCTTGCCGTCCGAACCCGCCACCACGCCTTTCACGGCTACGCGCTTGACTAAACCCATCTCCGCCGCCTTCTTGGCACTCAGGCGATGAACGAGGTTGAACGGCTCCTTGTGCGTCGCGCTGTATCGCAGCGCCACCAGCGGGTTGAGTGTTGCGATGGCTCTCTTACGCAGAGGCGTTGCCATGTTCTGCGGCTCGTCGATCAGAACGACGGGGCGTGCATTGGCGATCTGCTTGATCCCCGAGATCGACTCACCCCAGATGCGCGCCTGCTCAGGCGACGCGTAGAGCGTGTTGCTATCGGGCTTGTCCAAGCCTTGAATGCTGGCCACCAGAAATTGGACGGTGCTGGACGGGTCAACGAAGTCGTCCACCGCCCGGCTCTCGCCCATCGTGCTCCAGCTGTAAGGCAGGCTCGGGAACTTGCTGCGGAAGTGATCAAAGGTCTGTTCTAAGGTCTTCAACGCTCCCGCGCGAATGGCTACCGAGTGGACCAGGATGACGAACTTTCGCAACCCGTAGGCTTCGGCGAGACGCAAAGCCGTGGCGATGTAGACATAGGTCTTGCCCGTCCCCGTCTCCATTTCCACCGAGAGATTGGGGAACTCACGATCCATATCCAACAGATCCTGCTCGACCAGCAGCTCGAGAGCATCCTGCGTGTCGACATCCTCCCTTGCCGTCACCGCCTTGAGGTTCTCAGCCAGCAGCTTGCGATTGAGCTGGAAGCCATCGTGGCCTTCCGCTCCTGCTGCCACGCCAGCAACCACATTGGGCGGGGGTAGCAATGCGCCCTCAAACAGGTCCACCACCGCATCGATGGCCGCCGCTTGGTGGGGCTGATCGTCAAAGCGAAACTTCACGAGCCACCCTTTCCAGCAAGATCAGCTTGGAGCGAAGGCGGGGCGCAAGCGTCAAGGTAACCGCGTTGTCCACCTTGTCACCTCGCAAGATTAGGGTGTCGCCGTCCTTCAAGCCGATGTGCGTTGCCGTATCCAGGGTGAAAGCATCCTGGCAGATGAAGAGCCTGCCAGCAGTAGATGGCTCGGCATCGAAGGGACTGAACTCGTAGACCGCCACGCCCTCATGCTCATGCTTGGACACGCGCGCATCGAGCCGGGTGTTCGTGGCCTTCAAGGCCACCTCCCAAGCAACCGCGACCGCGTCAGCACCTTCCTTTACCGGTGGCTCGGAAGCGTGAGCCAACATCATCGTCAGCTGCTCGGCGGCGTCCTGTCCTTCTTTGGCAACGACTTGCTTCTCGATGATCAGATTGGTTTCGCGTGTCCGGAACAAGCGGAAGCCAAGTCCCTCGCCAAGTTGCGCAGCGGCCCGGCGAAGGCGCTCGGCCGTGATCTCAAAAATTGTTTCGTAGCCGGCTTCTAGCGCGTTTTTCCCAGTCTCGGTCGACGCATCAGGCCGCTCGGGTCGCTGCACCAGGATCCACCGCCTGGTGTTCCCGTCCTTCGGGTTTTGCTCCCACACCGCCTGGCCCGAAGAGCCTGAACCTGCGAAGAAGTCGAGGATCAGGTCGCCGTCAGTGGTGATGGCGTGGAACAACCGGGCAAGCACGTCCGTGCTCTTGGGGTCGTCGAACACTTTCCCGCCCATGAGCGTCTTCAAAGCCGACGATGCAGCGCGACGGTCGCGATACAACACGGATGCTGGCGCCCATTCCTCATGCTCCTTCAAATAGCGCTTGACCTGGATACGCATGTCTTTCGTAGCGGGATAGACCAAGCGATCGTCGTCATGCAGGCGCTGCATTTCCTTCTCTTCATAGCGCCAACCGTTGTCAGGGATGGAATAGCCCTTCCACTCGAACATCAAGTTGGGTCGTGGGTTAGGGCTCGCGATATCCCCCGGGAAGAACGCGCCCCGTTCGTCGATGACGCAGTAATGGGCGTGCGCCTTGGAGGGGTCCTCATCCGCAAGGTCTTTGAACCAATTTTTGAGTTCTGTCGTGGCCGCGGCGTAGTCCTCGCCGTGCTTGGCCATGAGCTCATCGACCTTGGAGTAGATCGGCTCCAAGCCTTCCTTGTGTTCGCGCCATCGGATGTCTTTCTCGCGCAGATACGCTCGATCTCGCGCGTAAGCCAAGATGTAGTCTTGGCCACCGCCCATGAGCTTGGCGTCACCTTTGCGCGCACCGCGCCAAGTGATCATGTCCACGAAGTTCTCGGCACCGAACACCGCGTCCAACAGCAAGCGAAGGTGATGAACTTCGTTGTTGTCGATTGACGCCAGGAACACGCCGTCCCGGCGCAACAGGTGTCGCGCCACCGCAAGCCGGGCTGACATCATCGTGAGCCACGGCGCGTGCTTGCGCCCCCCACGCTCTTGCTTGGCGGTCGTCGCCTGACCCTGTTCGTCGGCCTGACCCGTGGCAATCAGGTATTCACGCTCAGGCACGGAGAAGTCGTCGTTGTAGGTGAAGCTGTCGCCCGTGTTGTAAGGCGGGTCGATGTAGATCAGCTTCACCGCACCGGCGTAGCCATTCTTCAAGAGCTTCAAGACTTGAAGGTTGTCGCCCTCGATCAGAACATCCCCCGCCTCGCCCCACTTGACCGACGCGTCCGGATCCGGCACCAGTGTCGCGGTGGTCGGCGCCCGACCTTCGCTGCGGGCTTGGTCCATGCCCGGCCAGATAAAGGAGAACGACTGGGAGGCCTCACCCAGCCCAAGAGCGGTCAACAGCGCGCCCTGGTCGAGCTCGCCATCAGGGAAGGCTCCAGGGATCAGGTCTCGAAGTTGCGCGAGCAGGTCGGCCTGTCCGTCCGGCGTTTCACCAGGGACCCCAGATGCTTCGCTCTTCCCCTCATCTGTCTGCTGCTTCTTCTTGCTCATGCCGTCCCTATCAGTTGAATTACTCCCCGCGGGGCGCCTACGGCCCCTTGGGACCCCTCAATTCGGCCGGGGCCCTGCCCGAACCGACCTCGATTTTCGCCTACCTGACGCAATTAAGCATGCTGCAGCGTCGAACCACCCAAATCTGGGACGACTGCGGACTCTTGGGACCGACCAACGCTTCGAACAGAACGTCGAAGACCCAGAAGGGGCGTGTGCGCACACGCCCTTCCACTACATCTCCACATCAATCGTGTTGACGAGCTCGTTCTCCTCAAACACTTCGGCTTCCCGAACGTAATCCACCGCATCAACACATTCCCAGTGGACGGCATCGGCACCTTGGGACATCAACAAGTCCCGGATCTTCTCTTCGGCCTCGTCCAGTGTGTCGGCCTCAACCGCCCCCCAAGCCTGCTTCCACGATGGTCTGATGGACCCGAAATTCGAACGTCTTCATCACGCGGCCTCCTGCACAGCCGGGACTCGACGAACTCCCGCCACAGGAAGTTCCTGGCCTGATTGATCCAGGGCGAAGACCACCTCTTGAATGGCACCAGGAAACGCGATCATGACAAGCCCAAGCTGCATCATCGTCAGCAGCAAATCACACGGGTCGCCAGTGGATACATAGACACTCAACGCACCCAAGTCTTTCGGGCTTCGATTGACCCCATCCAATACGGCCAGCACCCTCGCGCCAGCGCCAGGCTTCGTTTCCAAGCAGCACACGTCCAACTGTCTTCCATTGTCGGCGAAACGCTTCTTGGACTGCTCTACCAGGCCACGTCGCTCCTTGCCGGTAAGGAACTGTCCAGGCAGACGGCAACGGTGCTGTTCAACCAAACGCTGATTGGCCTTCGCAAGAACGTCGCCATACGGGCCGTGAACGAGTGCGGCCAAGTTGTAAGCATCAACCGCCGCGTGAACTTCGCGACTTGAAGGATCAGGCGTTCCGATCGACACAAACAACGCCGGGTTTGCCGCGCACTGCAACTCAGGATCAAACACGCGCGCGGCCGTGGCGAAGTTGCCAAAGTTCGTGCTCGCGCCAAAGCTCACGAACTGGTGCATGGCCCAATCTGGCTCAAAAGGTGCGCTCGGGGTGCGACGAATGGCGTAGATGGCCTGTGCCAGATCGTTGATGGTTTCGTGCTTGCTCATTGGTAGTCTCCGTTAGGTTCGTCCAGCACACGATTGCGCTGGAACGGGGTGAACCCTACAGAGCCGCCAGTAGCAAGATCAAAGCTATGCCATTGGTTCTAAAGGCGTTTTTACGAACAGCTGCGATCATGTTCGACCGAGTGTGGACAAGCAATGACACTACGGCGGACGTGCGGTAGTCCGCATCCGACAAACGGAAAACAAGCCGATTCCTAGAGGCCGCGGCGCTCGCTATCGCGGGAAACTCCAGCGTTTTCAACGTCTAACGCGTCTCGATCGGCGGCCGATTGCACATCCGCTAGGGTGGTTTCCATGATCGACGCGAGCTTGGCTCGATAGGAACTGCGCAAGGATATGTCGATCCATCGCTCGCGCAACGCCTCATCCAAGCGCAAGAACTCGACCTCGCCTGAGGCCAGGATGGCCATCAAATCGTCGATGTCGCCGACATCGAACAGATGCCCCACCACGCGATTGCCCGCCATGATCCAAGGCTCATCGACCACCAGATCATCGAAAGCGTTGAACGCCCCGGTGAAGGTATCGAACGACCGATTGTTCGCACGCCAGGCATCCAGATCCACCTTGCGATAGCGGGTGTGCTGATTAACGGCATTGCTTCCCGTGGTGTTCGGGGTCTTTCCGCGCTCGGGACCCTTGCCCGCATCGATGGCGCGCTTGATGGTGCGCACGCTAACGCCCGTATAGATCGCGGCCTCGACACTATTGAAGTCGTCGTCCGCCTCCCGCTGGTGCAGCCGCCGGCGGACTACTTCCAGTTGCTCGGAAGTCAGCCGCTCGTATTCGGGCTTGGTCAGTCGCTTGGGGATCTCGTAGACGTCAATGGCCATGGATATAGCTCAGTGGCGCCTGGGCGACGCCTTCATGGGCTGGGTCGATGTTTCCACGGGCAGCAATCCCAGGGCAACCAGGGGGGCCGTGGAGAGCATCGCATGCTCGATCCGGGTCAACTCCTCCAAGATCCGGTCATAGGCCAGTTGCGGGTAGGACTCCGTGACATCCCGCAGGCTCCGGTGGTTGAGCAGCCGCTTGACCATGAGATACGAGCACATTTCCTCAGCCACCGTGGCGAAGGTCCGCCGCAGGTCGTGCGTGCGCAACTGCTCGATCCCACCAGTCTTCCTCAACCCCTGCAAGATCGCCTTGCTGTCCAGATAGTGCCCCTGCGCCGCCCGCTTGCTCCGCGCCGGGAACACCCACTCCAGCCCCTTGTCGCGCTCGTCGAACCGCAACTGCAGGATGCGTCGGGCAGCAGGTGCCAGCGGAAGCGTGTGGTTGAAGCGGTTCTTGGTATCAAAGAACTGCACCAAGCCACCTTTCAGATCCACCCACGAGCACGTCTTGGCAACGGTCGCATCGGCTGGCTTCCACCGCAACGGCGCCGCCTCGCCGCGTCGGGTGCCCCATAGCAGGGTCAGGAAGAGGTAGTCGCAGGCAGTCCGGTAGTTGGCGATCTTGCGCCGATCCCACAACGCATCGAGGAACCGCCCCAGCGACCCGTCGCGGATCTGCAAGGGATTGCGGGCATTGGTCAATGCGTAATGCTCTTCCAGTTCCTGGCGCGAGCGATACATCCCTTCTTCTCTGATGACGACGAAGGGATTGTGATGCAGCGACGGGGGGCGCTTTTGGTTGGCCGCCACCCGGTTCTCCTTGATGCAGCAGTAGTCCACCGCGCGCGTAACCCACCGGAAGGTGAGCTCGGCCGTGGTGATGGTCGGCGTGTCGTAGGCTTGGCTGTCGTGCTTGGCCCGCTTGGTGCCGTCCCGCAGCTTCCGCCTGCCAGCCTTCAAGGTCTCGAACGCCTCCTTGATCCGCTTCTCCCCCGCCAGATCGCCCACCTTGGTATCGGCCAGGTTGATCTCTGGCCGCTTGATCCGGTTCAACGCCTGCTCCAGGCCTCGCAGGCTGCTGTCTTTCGCCGGTCGGGACTTCTCCGTCAAGTAAGTGCGGTAGAGCGCGATGCACTCGGCCACGGTCATGTCCGCAACCTGCAACGAGTCTTCTTCCAGCACCTTGTTCTCGGCGGGGCTGCGGCCCGTCTCCACGATCTTGGCAAGCTCCTCCTTGGCCCGGGCTCGGGCGTCGGCCAGGGCCAGGTTGCGGGTGTTGCCAATCGTGGCCTTGATGACCCGCGACCCCACCCGCCGCTGCAAGATGTAGGACATGTTGGTGCGGTTCACGGCTACTCCAAAGCCCACGGGAGCGTCGCGGTCGATGTCGAACACCACATAGCGCTTTTCGTCGGTGTTCTCGTCAAAATCGACAATGGCACCCTTGTCGTTGGCTACCGGGATCTTCTGGAACGACAGGCGTTCCTTCACGATAGTGGCCGTGAGCTTGAGCTTGCGATTGAGCTTGCCGGCCATGTGTAGCTCCGTGAAATCGGTTCAGGAGCGAAAGATAACGTAGCTCCGAACACGGGAGCTACATTGGCCTGTCAAAAGTTGTGCAAAGATGTCCACACTCACCCTCACCCAGAGTCCGGAAATGGCGATAACTTGTTGAATAAAAAGACTCAGAGCAGCAGCGACAAGGGCTTGGAGACTCACACCCCGCTCATGCGCCAGTTTTTTGCGGCCAAGTCAGAACATCCCGACGTGCTGCTGTTCTTCCGCATGGGCGATTTCTACGAGCTGTTCTACGACGACGCCCGCAAGGCGGCACGGCTGCTGGACATCACCCTGACCCAGCGCGGCAACTCGGCCGGACAGCCGATCCCGATGGCCGGCGTGCCGCATCACGCGGCCGAGGGTTATCTGGCCCGGCTGGTGGCCCTGGGCGAATCGGTCGCGATCTGCGAGCAGATCGGCGACCCCGCCGCCAGCAAGGGCCTGGTCGAACGCAAGGTGGTGCGCATCGTCACCCCGGGCACGGTCACCGACGAGGCCCTGCTGAGCGAGCGCCGGGACACCTTGTTGGTGGCGCTCTCGCGCAACAGGCACGGCTACGGCATCGCCTGGGCCGATCTGGCCGGCGGCCGGTTCCTGGTCAACGAGGTGACCGGCGACGACGCCTTGGAAGCGGAATTGGCGCGGCTGGAACCGGCGGAAACCCTGTGCGCCGACGAGGAAGGCTGGCCGGCGTTCGTGTCCGAACGCAGCGGCCTGCGTCGGCGCGCGCCGTGGCTGTTCGATGCCGACAGCGGCCGCCGCCAATTGCTCAGGTTCTTCGGCCTGCACGACCTGTCGGGCTTCGGCCTGGACGGCAAACCACTGGCGATCTCCGCCGCCGCCGCCCTGCTCGGCTATGTCGAGGAGACCCAGAAGCAGCGCCTGCCGCACCTGACGTCCATCGCCGTGGAATCCGGCGACGGCGCGATCGCGATGAACGCCGCCACCCGCCGCCATCTCGAACTCGATTCGCGCATCGACGGCGACAGCAAGCACACCCTGCTCGGCGTGCTCGACTCCACCGTGACCCCGATGGGCGGTCGCCTGCTGCGACGCTGGCTGCATCGCCCGTTGCGCGACCAGACGGTACTGCGCCAGCGCCACCACGCGGTCGAGACGCTGATCGAATCGGCGGCCGGCGACGCTTCCGCCTCCAACGCGGAACAGGCGCTGCGCGAGCGTTTCCGCGCGCTCGGCGACCTGGAACGCATCCTCACCCGCATCGCGTTGCGCAGCGCCCGCCCGCGCGACCTGTCGACCCTGCGCGATGGCCTCGGCCTGCTGCCGGGCCTGCGTGGCGTGCTGGCGCCGCTGGATTCGCCCCTGCTCAACGCGCTGACCGCCGAGTTGGGCGAACACGACGAACACGCGCACCTGCTGCAGTCCGCGATCGTCGACCAGCCACCGGTGCTGGCCCGCGATGGCGGTGTGTTCAGCGAAGGCTACGACACGGAGCTCGACGAGCTGCGCGCGCTGTCGACCACGGCCGACCAGTTCCTGGTCGATCTGGAAACCCGCGAGCGCCAGGCCAGCGGCATCCCGACCCTGAAGGTCGGCTACAACCGCGTGCACGGCTATTACCTGGAAGTCAGCAAGGCCCACGCGGCCAAGGCACCGACCCATTACACCCGCCGCCAGACCCTCACCAACGCCGAGCGTTACATCACCGAGGAGCTCAAGACCTTCGAGGACAAGGTGCTGTCGGCGCGCGAGCGCTCGCTGGCGCGCGAGCGGTTGCTGTACGAGCAACTGCTCGACCAGCTCGGCGGACGGCTTGAGCCGCTGAAACGTTGCGCCGCCGCGCTGGCCGAGCTCGACGTGCTGGCCTGCCTGGCCGAACGCGCGCAGGCGCTGGACTGGTCGCGCCCGGAGCTGTCCGACGAGGCCGGCATCCACATCGAGCGCGGTCGCCACCCGGTCGTGGAAGCGGTGCGCAGCGAGCCGTTCGAACCCAACGACCTGGTCCTGCACGAGGATCGACGGATGCTGGTCATCACCGGCCCGAACATGGGCGGAAAGAGCACCTACATGCGGCAAAACGCGCTGATCGTGCTGCTCGCCCACATCGGCAGCTTCGTGCCCGTGTCGCGTGCGGTGATCGGCCCGATCGACCGCATCCTGACCCGGATCGGCGCCGGCGACGACCTCGCGCGCGGCCAGTCGACCTTCATGGTCGAGATGAGCGAGACCAGCTACATCCTGCATCACGCCACCGGGCAGTCGCTGGTGCTGATGGACGAGATCGGCCGCGGCACCTCGACCTACGACGGCCTCGCGCTGGCCGAGGCCTGCGCGCGCCACCTCGCCGGCAGCAACCGCTCCCACACCCTGTTCGCGACCCATTATTTCGAACTGACTACCCTCGCCGAGCCCGGCAGCGGCATCGCCAACGTGCATCTGGACGCAGTCGAGCACGGCGAGTCACTGGTGTTCATGCACGCAGTGAAGGACGGCCCGGCCAACCGCAGCTACGGCCTGCAGGTGGCCGCGCTGGCCGGGCTGCCGAAATCGGTGATCAGCCAGGCACGTGGCCGGCTGGCGGAACTGGAGCAGGAAAGCCGCGACGCGCCAAAGCCCGCGATGTCCGCCGACGCGCTCGACCAGCCCCAGCAGATCGGCCTGTTTGCACCCCGCTCTGCCGCGCTGGACGCGCTGGCAGCGCTGGACCCCGACGAACTCACGCCCAGGCAGGCACTGGAAGCGCTGTACCGGATCAAGGCACTGGGGTAAGCCGGAACCGCAAGAGCCGACCTCTTTCGCCAACGATGTCTTTCACCGGGAAGACAGACGCCACCGCCCGCGTTTGCCGCTAGGATCAATCCTCCCGACGACCGTGATGGATCCCGACATGACCTCGCTCACCAACGATCTCCTGCAGCAGTTGCAGGGCCAACCGATGGCCCAGTTGAGCCAGCGACTCGGGCTCAGCCCCGAGCAGACCTCCGGTGCGGTATCGGCCGCACTGCCCCTGCTGATGGGTGCCCTGGGCCGCAACGCCAGCCAGCCGCAAGGCGCGCAACAGCTCCTGGGCGCACTGCAGCGCGATCACAGCGGGCTCGATCTCGGCAGTGTGCTGGGCGCCGTGATGAGCGGTGGGGGCAGCGGCGGCGACATCCTCGGCCACGTGCTCGGCGCGCGACAGCAGACCGCTGCGCAGGGGCTGGGCGCCGCCACCGGACTGGATGGCGACCGTGCCGGTGCGCTGTTGAAGATGCTCGCACCGCTGGTGATGGCGTTCCTCGCCAAGCAGATGAGTGGTGGCGGTGCAGATGCGACCCCGCAGGCGCTCGGCGGCCTGCTGGGGCAGGAACAGCAGCAGATCCGCCAGCAGGGCGGCATCGGTGGCGGCCTGCTCGGCGCGGTGCTCGATCAGGACGGCGACGGCGTGACCGGTCTGTCAGACCTGCTGAAGATCGGCGGCTCGCTGTTCGGCGGAAAGCGCTGACCCCCTTGCTCTTGCAGGCGCTCTTGCAGGAGTCCAAACAGGAAAGCTCTGGTGGAACGCACATCGACGGGAGGCCATCGACGCAGCCTCCCCCGATACGCCTGCCCTACAGCGCGTCGATATCGCCCAGAGCCCGGATCAGCCGCCGGGCACGCTTGTCCGGCTTGGTCCTGGGCGCTTCATAACCGGTACGCGCGGCCGCGCGCAGAGCCCGGGCTTCGTCCCGGGCCAGCCGCGATGCCTCGGATTCCTCATACAGCCCCTGCGCCACAACGGCCGCCCCGCGTTTGGCACTCAGCGCCAGCACCGTCACCAGGAACGTCTCCTCGGCCCGCGTGATCTTCAACGCGTCACCGACCTTCACCGCGCGCGAAGCCTTGGCGCGCTGGCCATCCACCTCGATCTTGCCGGTCTCGATCGCCTGCTTCGACAGCGCCCGGTTCTTGTAGAACCTCGCGGCCCACAACCACAGGTCGAGGCGCACCGTGGCGGTCGTTGTTGTTGCGGAAGAAGCGGACCGGGTCATTGCAGGCAGTACATATCAGGACGGAAGCAGAACGAAGTATCGCCCCGCAGATGGCACGCGGCACGACAAATACGGGGGCCGGAATGCAGGAAAGCCACCCGGAGGTGGCTTTCCTGTCGCTGGATCAACAGCGCCCGGGCAAAAGCCCCGAGCGGAAGCCGATCCGGAATTACTTGGCGGCTTCGGTCGCGGCAGCAGCGGCAGCCTTCGCCTCGGCCTTGAACTTGGCCGCTCCGGCGAGATCTTCCTTGATGCGCGCCTTCTTGCCTTCCAGACCGCGCAGGTAGTACAGCTTGCCCGCACGGACCTTGCCGCGGCGCTTGACTTCGACCGAGTCGATGACCGCGCTGTGCGACTGGAACACGCGCTCGACGCCGAAGCCGTGGGAGATCTTGCGCACGGTGAATGCGGAATTCAGGCCGCTGTTCTTCTTCGCGATGACCACGCCTTCATAGGCCTGGACGCGCTCGCGCGTACCTTCCTTGACCTTGACGTTGACGACGATGGTGTCGCCGGGGCCGAAAGCAGGCAGTTCGCGAACGATCTGCTCGGATTCGAAGTTCTGCAGCAGCGTGTGGATCGAGGGCTTGTTCATGGGTGCGGCCTGTTGGAGTAGTTGTAGCGCGAGTGCACGTGGACCCGCGTCTGGCGTGATTGCAGCTAAGCGAGGAATTATAGCGGGAAATCCGCCGGCAAAGCCAATCCCGGAATGCACCCTACGCACCGCGGTCGAATGTAGGGTGCATTGGCAAATGCACCATTGCCGCCATGCAAGTCACTTCGATGCACGCATGCGCCCGCCTTACCCGTGGCGGCCAGCACCTTTCACACCGGCAAGAAACTGCCGATCGGCGGGTGAAAGATCGACCCCGTCCAGCAGCTCGGGGCGCCGCCGCAAGGTCCGCTCCAATGATTGCTGTCGCCGCCAGCGGGCGATTTCCGCGTGATTGCCGGACATCAGCACCGGCGGCACGGCGCCCAGTTCGTGCTCGACCGGGCGGGTGTAATGGGGGCAGTCCAGCAGGCCGTTCTCGAAGCTGTCCTGGGCCGCCGAATCGGCATCGTTCAACGCGCCTTCCTGCAACCGCGCCACCGCATCGATGATCACCGCCGCGCCCAGTTCACCACCGGACAACACGTAGTCGCCGATCGAGATTTCCTCGTCGACCTCGGCTTCGACCAGACGCTCGTCGATGCCTTCGTACCGGCCGCACAGCAGCAGGATGCGCCCGCGCTCGGCCAGCTCGTGCACCTTGGCTTGCGTCAGCGGGGCGCCCTGCGGAGTCAGGTAGATCGTCCGGACGGGCGCCGGGTCGGCGTCGCGGGCGGCGCGAAGGGCGGCGCGCAGCGGATCGATCAGCATCACCATGCCCGGGCCGCCGCCGAACGGGCGGTCATCGACCCGGCGGTAGCTGCCTTCGGCATGGTCTCGCGGGTTCCAGCCGTGCACGGACAACAGCCCGCGCTCGATCGCCCGCCCGGTCACGCCAAAGGCGGCGCACTGGGCGATGAAATCGGGGAACAGGCTGATGACATCGATGCGCACGCGACTAGAACTCGGGGTCCCAATCAACGGTGACGATGCCGGCCTCCAGATCGACCGCAGTGATGTACTGGGGCTGCACGAACGGGATCATGCGCTCGCGCTCGGCATCACGGGCGACCAGCACGTCATTGGCGCCGGTGGAAAACAGGTGCGAGACGGTGCCCAGGTCGGCACCTTCGACGGTGACCACGCGCAGGCCTTCCAGATCGGCCCAATAGAACTCGCCCGGACGAGCCGGCGGCAGGGCGCTGCGCGGGGCGTAGATCTCCAGGCCCTTCAAGGCCTCGGCGGCATCGCGATCGGTGGCGTCGGGAAACACGGCCACCACGTGCTTGCCGCTTTCACGGCCCTGCACGCCAGTGACCGTCCGCTCGTTGCCTTGGGCATCGCGCAGCGTCCAGGGCTGGTAGCGGAAGATCGCGGAGCGCGGCTCGGTCCACGACTCGAGCCGGACCTCGCCACGCAAACCAAGGGCACCAAGCACCCTGCCAAGGAGGATGCGGTGCCCGGAGTCGTTCATCATGAAAAGGCCGCGCGGCAGGGCGCGCGGCCAGTCACTCAGGCAGCAGTCGCAGCCGGCGCGTCGGCCGACTTCAACGCTTCCTTGTAGAGCATGGCGACCTTGTCGGTCAGCTGCGCGCCGTTGCCCACCCAGTGCTGGACGCGCTCGGTGTTCAGCTCGATGCGCTTCTCGCCGCCGGTGGCGACCGGGTTGTAGTAACCGACCCGCTCGATGTTGCGGCCGTTACGGGCGCTGCGGCTGTCGGTGACGATGATGTGGTAGAAGGGGCGCTTCTTGGCGCCGCCGCGGGCCAGTCGAATCTTGACCATGGTCTGTTGTGTCCTGTGTTGCCCAGTCGCCGGAATGGCGAGGTAAGCCGCCAATTATATAGGGATTTGTGCCTGAGGGAAGCCTTGGGCACGCTAGAACGGCATACCCCCGCGGCCGCCCATCATTCCCTTCATGCCGCGCATCATGCCTTTCATGCCGCCGCGGCCGAGCTTGCCCATCATCTTTTCCATCTGCTGATACTGCTTCATCAGCTTGTTGACTTCCGCCGGGCTGGTGCCCGAGCCGCGGGCGATGCGGGCGCGGCGCGAGCCGTTCAGCAGCGCGGGGTTGCGGCGCTCCTTCTTGGTCATCGAGTTGATGATCGCCACCAGCCGCGGGACTTCCTTGCCGGTCACCTGGGCCTTCACCGAATCCGGGATCTGCCCCATGCCGGGCAGCTTCTCCATCAGGCTGCTGATGCCGCCCATGCTTTGCATCTGTTCGAGCTGGTCGCGCATGTCTTCCAGGTTGAACTTCTTGCCCTTGGCGACCTTGTCGGCCAGCTTCTGGGCCTTGTCCTGGTCGACCTGCTGCTCGACCTGCTCGACCAGCGACAGCACGTCACCCATGTCGAGGATGCGGCTGGCGACGCGATCGGGGTGGAACACATCCAGGCCGTCGGGCTTCTCGCTGACGCCGATGAACTTGATCGGCTTGCCGGTGATGTAGCGCACGCTCAGGGCCGCACCGCCGCGGGCATCACCGTCGGTCTTGGTCAGCACCACGCCGGTCAGCGGCAGTGCCTCGCCGAAGGCCTTGGCGGTGACCGCGGCGTCCTGGCCGGTCATCGAGTCGACCACGAACAGGGTCTCGGCCGGATTCACGGCGGCATGCAGCGCCTTGATCTCGGCCATCATCGCGTCGTCGATCGCGAGGCGGCCGGCGGTATCGACGATCAGTACATCGGCGAACGACTTGCGTGCATCGTCGATCGCGGCGCGCACGATCGCTTCGGGTTTCTGGTCGGCGCTGGACGGGAAGAACAGCACGCCGACCTGCTCCGCCAGGGTCTTGAGCTGCTCGATCGCGGCCGGGCGGTAGACGTCGGCGCTGACCACCATGACCTTCTTCTTGCGCTTGTCCTTCAGGTGTTTGGCGAGCTTGGCCACGGTGGTGGTCTTGCCCGCGCCCTGCAGGCCGGCCATCAGGATCACCGCCGGCGCGGGCACGTTGAGGTTCAGGTCGGTCGCCTGCGAACCCATCACCGCGGTCAGCTCGTCGCGCACGACCTTGATCAGCGCCTGGCCCGGGGTCAGCGACTTCAGCACTTCCTGGCCGACAGCGCGCACCTTGATGCGCTCGATCAGTGCCTGCACCACCGGCAACGCGACGTCGGCTTCCAGCAGCGCGATACGCACCTCGCGCAGCGACTCGCGGATGTTCTCCTCGGACAGGCGGCCGCGGCCGCGCAGGCGCTCGATGGTGCCGGACAGGCGCTGGGTCAGGGATTCGAACATGCGAAGTGCCACCAGGGGCGGTCAGTAGAGGGGTCGCAGAGTATAGCCGGCTGGCCCTGGTGGGCAGGCAGGCACTGGCGGAAACGCTACAATTCCGCCTCGCCCTATAACGAAGCCTATGACGCGTCGCGGACTGATATCCCTGCTGTTGGCAACACTGCTGTTGGCCGTGTCACCGGCCCGTGCGGGGCAGGCACGCATCGCGGTGGCCTCCAACTTCGGCGAGGTCGCCCGGCTGCTGGCGGATGACTACAGCCGTCGGTCCGGTCATGCCATCCAGGTCAGTACCGCGTCCACCGGCAAGCTGTATGCGCAGATCGGCCATGGCGCGCCGTTCGACATCCTGCTGTCCGCCGATGACACCACACCGCTGAAGCTGGTCCGCGAGGGCCTGGCGATCGAGGCGTCGCTGTACGACTACGCCACCGGGCGGCTGGTGCTGTGGAGTCGCCGGCCGGAACTGGTGCGCGACGGCGAGGCGCTGCTGCGTGCAGGCACGTTCAACAAGCTGGCGATCGCCAACCCGGAGCTGGCCCCGTATGGGGCGGCGGCACGCGAACTGCTGACGCGGCTCGGCCGCTGGGACGCTCTGCAACCGAAGCTGGTGCTGGGCGAGAACGTCGGCCAGGCGATGCAGTTCGCCTTCACCGCCAATGCCGATGTCGGGCTGCTGCCGCGCTCGCTGGCGATGGAAGCGGAGAAGAAAGTCGGCGGCTCGTCCTGGCTGGTGCCGCAGGAACAGTACCGGCCGATCGTGCAAAGTGCGGTGCTGCTGTCGCGGGCAAGGGACAACGCCGCCGCCGTCGGGTTCCTGCAGTACCTGCGCGGTGACGCGGCACGTGCCGTCATCCGCGCCCATGGCTATGACTAGCGGAATCCCCGGAAGCAGAGCTCGCGGGACAGGAGCCTGTGGGACATGAGTCCGCTGTGGCCCGCAATCCTCGTCACCGCCCGGCTTGCCGGCCTGACGACCTTGATCCTGCTGGTGCTGGGCATGCCGCTGGCGTGGTGGCTGGCGCGCACCCGCTCGGCGTGGCGGGTACCGATCGGCGCCGTGGTGGCGTTGCCGATGGTGCTGCCGCCGACCGTGCTCGGCTTCTACCTGCTGCTCGGCATGGGCCCGCACGGGCCACTGGGACAACTCACCGGCGCGCTCGGGCTGGGCACGCTGGCCTTCACCTTCGAAGGGCTGTTGCTGGCCTCGGTGCTGTATTCGCTGCCGTTCGTGGTGCACCCGCTGCAGGCCGGATTCGCCGGCATCGATGCGGCGGTGCTCGACGCGGCCGCGACCTTGCGTGCATCGCCGCTGGACCGCTTCGTCAGCGTGGTGCTGCCGTTGTCGCGCCCGGCACTGGTCACCGCCACCCTGCTCGGGTTTGCGCACACGGTGGGCGAGTTCGGCGTGGTGCTGATGGTCGGCGGCAATATCGAAGGCGAGACGCGGGTGCTGTCGGTGCTGCTGTACGACCAGGTCGAGGCGATGGCTTATGGCGATGCACATCTGCTGGCGGGCGGCTTGCTGCTGTTCTCGTTCTTGGCCCTGTTGCTGATGCAGCGCATGGGCAGACGCACGGTACTGGCCCATGAGTGACGAGCGTCAGACGGATACCGGAACGGGGATCGAGATCGAGCTGCAGCATCGCCGCGGCAACTTCTCGCTGGACGTTGCGCTTCACCTGCCGGCCGACGGGGTCAGCGTGGTGTTCGGTCCATCGGGCTGCGGCAAGAGCACCTTGTTACGTGCGATCGCCGGGCTGGAACCGGAGGCACGCGGGATCGTGCGGTTGAGGGATGAGGTCTGGCAGGACGAGCACCATCGCCTACCCGCGCACCAGCGCCGGGGCGGCGTGGTGTTCCAGCACGCGGCCTTGCTGCCGCACCTGTCAGTACTCGACAACCTGCGCTACGGCTGGCGGCGTGCGGGCGGGACGGCGGCCTTGCTGGAAGAGTGGATCGACAAGCTTGAGCTCGCCCCCCTGCTTGCACGCCGTGCCGCGACCCTATCGGGCGGCGAGCAGCAGCGCGTGGCGTTGGCCCGCGCACTGGTATCACGGCCGCAATGGCTGCTGTTGGACGAGCCGCTCAGCGCACTGGATGGGGCGCGACGTGCGGAAATCCTGCCGTACCTGGAAGCCATCAAGCGCGATGCCGGCATCCCGATGCTGTACGTCACCCACTCGGTGGAGGAAGTGGCCCGGCTGGCCGATCATCTGGTGCTGCTGGATGCCGGACGGGTCACCGCCAGCGGCGCGGCGCTGGACGTGCTCAACCGACCCGACCTGCCCCTGGCGCTGCGCGAGGACGCCGGCGTGGTGTTGGAAGCCCGGGCATGCCACCAGGACGAGCATGGGCTGATCGAACTGGACACTCCCGCTGGCAGGCTGCATGCCCATGCTCCGGCCGCACGGGTGGGACACCGCCCCGGCACGCCACTGCGGGTACGCATACAGGCCCGCGATGTCAGCCTGGCCCTGCAGGCGCACACCGACACCAGCCTGCTCAACCTGCTGCCGGCGACCATCACCGCCCTGTCGCCGCTACCGGGCGGGCAGGTGCAGATCCGCCTGGATGCCGGCGGCCAACTGCTGTTGGCGCGGGTATCGCACCGCTCGGTCGAACGGCTCGACCTGCGACCGGGACTGCAGCTGTGGGCCCAGATCAAGGCGGTCGCGCTGCTGGTGTGACGGTATCGGTTCTGATCCACTGGATGCGGACACCCCGCAGGCCTACGGAGGCTGCATGCCCCACCGAGTGACGCAACACGCTGGACTGGCCGGCCTCTCGCCGGCGTATTTCGGCATGGTCATGGCCACCGGCATCGTCTCGCTGGCGGCGTCGATGCAGGGCCTGCCGCGGTTGGCGAACGTCCTGTTCGCACTCAATGTCGCCATGTACGCCACCCTGTGGGTGCTGTATCTGATCCGCCTGTGGCGGCATCGTGACGCATTCCTGCAGGATCTGGGCGACCACCTGCGCGGCGCCGGTTTCTTCACCACGGTCGCCGCCAGCAGCGTGCTGGGAGCACAGTTCCTGCTGCTGGGAAACCAGCTGCAGATGGCGGTCATGCTGTGGGGGCTGGCGGTCGCGTTGTGGCTGCTGCTGACCTACACGATCTTCACCATCCTCACCGTCAAGGAGGACAAGCCGCCGCTGGATCAGGGCATCAACGGCGGCTGGCTGCTGGCGGTGGTCGCCACCCAGTCGCTGGCCGTGCTCAGCGCCCTGCTGGCCGCGCGCATCGACCAGCCATGGAAACTGGAGCTGAACTTCTTCGCGCTGTCGATGTGGCTCTGGGGCGGGATGCTCTACATCTGGATGATGGCGCTGATCTTCTACCGCTACGCCTTTTTCCGGTTCCAGCCGGGCGATCTGTCGCCGCCGTACTGGATCAACATGGGCGCGATGGCGATCTCGACCCTGGCCGGCGCGCTGCTGGTGCACAACGCGCCGGACGCGCCGTTCCTGCGGTCGCTGCTGCCCTTCATCAAGGGCTTCACGATTTTCTATTGGGCCACCGGCACCTGGTGGATCCCGATGCTGGTGGTGCTGGCCGTCTGGCGGCATGTCTACAAGCGCTACCCGCTGCGGTACGACCCGTTGTACTGGGGTGCGGTGTTCCCGCTGGGCATGTATTCGGCATGCACGCACGAGCTGGCGCGGGTGATGGATCTGCCGTTCCTGGAGCCGCTGCCGACGGTGTTCCTCGGCGTGGCCCTGCTGGCGTGGCTGGGCGCCTTTACCGGTGCGATGCGGCAGGCCGTGCGGGTCGTGATCACGTCAGCCACCAACCCGGCCTGGAAGTAAATCCAGGCCGGTTCGCGCCGTCCGCCGCTACCAGCGCGCGATGACTGAATAGATGCGGCAAACGGCACGCCGCCGCCAAACGCTGATCCCGGCGCGCTGCACTCAGCCGCGGACCCGGTCCAGCGCCACGGCGTCGATGATTTCCGGCAGGTCGGTCTGGCCATCGATCTGCGGGAAGCTGCGACGCTCCATGCGGCGGATCGCGAAGTGCATCCATGCCAGCGCTCCGGCCACCAGCAGGAACAGCAGCATGAAACAGCTGCTCCAGATGCCGGTCAGGTCGTTCAGGGCGCCAAAGGTGATCGGCAGGACGAACCCGCCCAGCCCGCCGATCATGCCCACCACGCCACCGACCGCGCCGACGTGATGCGGGTAATAGGCCGGGATGTGCTTGTACACGGCGGCCTTGCCGAGCGACATGAAGAACCCCAGCACGAACACCAGCACGGTGAACGGCACCACGCCGATCGCCAGCCGGAAGCTGATGTCGCCCTCGATGCCCTTCACCACGTACTGGGTGTCCGGGTAGGCCAGCAGGAAGGTGCACACCACCGACACGCCGAAGGTCCAGTACATCACTGTGCGTGCGCCGAGCTTGTCCGACATCCAGCCGCCGACGATGCGGAACAGGCTGGCCGGAATCGAGTAGCACGCGGCCAGCAGTCCGGCGGTTTTCAGATCGAGTTCATAGGCTCCCATCAGATAGCGCGGCAGCCACAATGCCAGCGCCACGAACGCACCGAACACGAAGAAGTAGTACAGCGAAAAACGCCACACCTGCAGGTTCTTCAGCGGCGCCATCTGCTCCCGGAACGGCATCGGCTTGACGCCACTTTTGCGGCGCTCGGCTAGCGACGGGTCGTCGTCCGTCAACAGGTAGAACACCACGGCCACCACCGCCAGCCCCACCGCCCAGACCTTGGCGACCATCATCCAGCCGAATGCGACCATCACCAGCGGGGCCAGCAGCTTGGTCACCGCCGAGCCGATGTTTCCGGCACCGAAGATGCCCAGTGCGGTGCCCTGCCGGTTGGCCGGGAACCACTTGGACACGTAGGCCACGCCGACCGAGAACGAGCCGCCGGAGATGCCCACGAACAGGGCCGCAACCAGGAACTGCGGGTAGGTCTCCGCGTACGTCAGCATCCAGGTGGCGGCGGCGCCACATAGCATGACCAACGCGAGCACCCGCCGACCGCCGAACTGGTCGGCCCAGATCCCCAGGAACACCCGAATCACCGACCCGGTGAGCACCGGAGTGGCGATCAGCAATCCGAACTGGGTGTCGTTGAGCCCGAGCTGCTCCTTGATCTGGATGCCGATGATCGAAAAGATCATCCACACCGCGAAACAGGTGGTGAAGGCGAACGTGCTGAGCCACAGGGCCCGCTGCTGTTGTCCGCTGGATATCAGGGAGAGGTCTTGCATGCTGATGCTTCCGGTAGGTAGAAAAAGCCGGCGACCCGATGGCAGCCGGCTTGGGATCACGACCGCGCGGCCTCAGGCCGCCAGCGCCTCGATGGCGTCCAGGCCACGCACCTCGTAGCGCTCCTGCAGTTCCACCAGGTAATGCTGGAGTTCACGCTGCCGGACCTGGAGTTCGAGGTAGTCGGAAATCCGCTCGCGGACCTGGTCGAACGCCAGCGGCTCGCCGGCTTCAATCCCGTCCACGCTGACCACGTGATAGCCCCAGCGCGACTCCACCGGGAACGCGGCCAGACCGACCCGCAGGCGGAAGACCTGGCGATCAAACTCCGGCGTGCTCTGGCCGCGTTCCAGCCAGCCCAGCTCGCCCGCCTGCTCCTTCGACGGACAGTCGGAGTGACGCATCGCGAAATCGGCAAACAGCACCGGATCGGCCTGCAATTCGGCAATCAGCCGCTCGCCCTCGCTGCGCGCATTGAAGCGGCCGGTGATGTCGTCGGCCGGCGCGCCGAGCAGGATGTGCCGCACCCGGATGCGGTCCGGGCTGTGGAAGCGCTCGCGGTTCTGCTCGTAGTAGCGCAGGCAGTCGTCTTCGGACGGAACCCGGTCCTCGATCTCGCGTTCCAGCAGCACGCGGATCTGCGCCTCTTCCGCGGATTCGCGGCCGACCGGCTCGGCCTCGGCCGCCAGCCCGAGTCGCTCGACCTCACGTCGCAGCAATTCGCGCACCACCAGCGCACGGGCGGCGTCGGCACGTGAGTGCTCCGGCGTGATCGCGCGATGGTGCTGCATTTCCTGGGCGATCTCGGCCTCGCTGATCGGCGCATCGCCGACGAACAGGTAGCATGGCGCGGGTTGGCCGAGGCTGCGTGGGCCTTCGCCCGCCTCGTCGTGTCGATGGCCGTCGGCATCGGCGGAAACCGGATTCTGCGAATCGATGACGGTGATCGGCAAGATGCGGGACGGCAGTCCGTTCCGGCTCATCACTTGCTCCTCGGGCCGTAGCGCCACGCCGCCTGGCGACGGCGCACCACTTGATAGGGCCGCCACAGGTAGCTCACCGGAATGCTCCACACATGCACCAGCCGGGTGAACGGTGCGACCAGGAACAGGGTCATGCCGAGGAAGATGTGCGCCTTGTAGACCCAGTGCACGTTGGCGACGAAATCGGCGGCGCCGGCGCGGAAGGTGACGATGTGCTGCGCCCATTCGCCCAGCGCGACCATCACGCTGCCGTCCAGGTGTTGGGTCGAGATGGCGATGCTGACCAGGCCCAGCACCAGTTGCGCGAACAGCAGCATCAGGATCACCGCATCGCCACGGGTACCGGTGGCACGCACGCGCGGATTGAACAGCCGGCGCACCAGCAGGATGACGATGCCGACGAAACACATGGCGCCGAACACGCCGCCCACCACCATCGCCAGCAACTGCTTCTGCGGTGCGGTGACAAATACCTCGTACACCGCATGCGGTGTCAGCAGGCCGACCAGATGGCCAGCGAGAATCGCCAGGATGCCGACATGGAACAGGTTGCTGCCCAGCCGCATGCCGCGATCCGACAGCATCTGGCTGGAGCCGGTACGCCAGGTGTAGGCGGCCCGGTCAAACCGCGCCCAACTGCCGATGAAGAACACCGCCAGTGCGATGTAGGGATAGATCTGGAACGCGAACTGGTTGATGTGATCACTCATGGTTGCACCTGTGCGGCAGCTTTGGGACGACCGGCGGGTCGACTGGTGGGCGGGCAATCCTCGCCGGGGGCTTCGGCGCCGAAACGCACCGCCTCTTCCTCCCACAGACGATCCATGACCTCCGGCGTGTCATCGCGCGGCTCTTCGCTGGCACGCTTGCGGAACACGCCCAGATCGAGCTTTCCGTCGGCGTATTCCACCAGCAGTTCGAACAGCAGCGCGTACGGGCTTTCGCGCTCGGCGGCGCGGGCCGCGAGCAGGCCGACGATGTTGCTGACGTGCTGCAGCCAATCACGCGCTTCGGCTTCCGGCCGGTGGCCCAGGTACTCCAGCAACAGCGGCAGGTAGTCCGGAAGCTCCTTGGCGGCCAGCTCGAAGCCGTTCTTGCGATAGGCCTCGATCAGGTCGACCATCGCCTGGCCGCGATCGCGCGACTCGCCGTGGATGTGCTCGAACAGCAACAGGCTCATCGAGCGGCCACGGTCGAACAGGCGCAGCCAGCGGTCCTGTGCGGTCAACGGATCGGTATCGAGCAGCCCGCGGACGAAGTCGGCCAATGCGCGCCGACGTGCCGGCGACAGCGCAGGATCGTTGGCCGCTTCCAGCAACTCCTCGCGGTGTTGCCACAACGCGTCCTGCGGGTAGTCCATCAGCACGCCCACCAGTTTGAGCAGGCTCATGACGTCACCTCCTGGTCTTCCTGCCGGTTGGGATGCACCACGTAACGGGTCGTCTTGCGCGCACCGAACAGGTCCGCCGGGCTGTCGCCGTTGCAGCCGTCACCGAAGGTGAACCCGCAACCGCCACGTTCGCCGAAGGCATCGTCGGCGTACTCGCGGTGGGCTGACGGAATCACGAATCGGTCCTCGTAGTCGGCGATGGCCAGATAGCGGTACATCTCCTCAGCCTGGGCCGCGGTCAGTCCGGCCTGCTGCAGTACCGCCAGGTCCTCGATGCCATCGACGTTCTTGGCCCGGCGCCAGGCACGCATCGCCATGAGCCGCTCCAGCGCACGCACCACCGGCGCCTCGTCGCCGGCAGTCAGCAGGTTGGCCAGGTAGCGCACCGGAATGCGCAGCGAGGCGATGTCGGGCAATTCGCCGTTCATGCCGATGCGGCCGCGCTCGGCGGCGGACTGGATCGGCGACAACGGCGGCACGTACCAGACCATCGGCAGCGTGCGGTATTCCGGGTGCAGCGGCAGCGCGAGCTTCCAGTCGATCGCCATCTTGTAGACCGGCGAGCCCTTGGCCGCCTCCAGCCAGCTGTCCGTGATGCCTTCCTTGCGCGCGGCGGCGATCACTTGCGGGTCGAACGGGTCCAGGAAGATGTCCAGGTGTGCCTGGTACAGGTCCTTTTCCGCCGGTACCGACGCCGCTTCCTCGATACGGTCGGCGTCGTACAGCATCACGCCCAGATAGCGGATGCGGCCGACGCAGGTTTCCGAGCACACCGTCGGCTCGCCCATCTCGATACGCGGGTAGCAAAAGGTGCACTTCTCGGATTTACCGCTCTTCCAGTTGTAGTAGATCTTCTTGTACGGACACGCCGACACGCACATGCGCCAGCCGCGGCACTTGTCCTGGTCGATCAGCACGATGCCGTCTTCCTCGCGCTTGTAGATCGCGCCCGACGGGCACGCCGAGACGCAGGCCGGGTTGAGGCAGTGCTCGCACAGGCGGGGCAGGTACATCATGAAAGTCTTTTCGAAGGCGCCGTAGATCTCCTTCTGGATGCCGTCGAAGTTGCGATCTTTAGCCCGCTTGGCGAACTCGGTGCCCAGGATCTCCTCCCAGTTCGGACCCCATTCGATCTTCTGCATGCGCTGGCCGGTGATCAGCGAGCGCGGCCGTGCGGTTGGCTGGTGCTTCACTTCCGGCGCGTTGTGCAGGTGCTGGTAGTCGAAGTCGAACGGCTCGTAGTAGTCGTCGATCTGCGGCAGGTCGGGGTTGGCGAAAATCTTCGACAGCATCCGCCAGCGGCCACCGGCGCGCGGCACCAGCTTTCCAGCGCGGGTACGCACCCAACCGCCGTTCCACTTGTCCTGGTTTTCCCAGTCTTTCGGGTAGCCGATACCGGGCTTGGTCTCGACGTTGTTGAACCAGGCGTACTCGACGCCCTCGCGCGAGGTCCAGACGTTCTTGCAGGTGATCGAGCAGGTATGGCACCCGATGCACTTGTCCAGGTTCAGCACCATCGCAATCTGTGCGCGGACCTTCATCACACCACCTCCTTCGCGGAAGCCGGCACGGCTTCGCCGTCCAGCCAGTCGACCTTTTTCATCTTGCGCACGATCACGAACTCGTCCCGGTTGGTGCCGGTGGTGCCGTAGTAGTTGAAGCCGTAGCTCAGCTGCGCGTAGCCGCCGATCATGTGGGTGGGCTTGACCACCGTGCGGGTCACCGAGTTGTGGATGCCGCCGCGGGTACCGGTGATCTCCGAGCCGGGCACGTTGATGATGCGTTCCTGCGCGTGGTACATCATCGCCATCCCGTTCATCACCCGCTGGCTGACCACCGCACGCGCGGCGATCGCACCGTTGACGTTGAACAGCTCGATCCAGTCGTTGTCCTCGATGCCGGCCGAGCGCGCGTCGTCCTCGCTCAGCCACACGATCGGGCCGCCGCGCGACAGGGTCTGCATCAGCAGGTTGTCGCTGTAGGTGCTGTGGATGCCCCACTTCTGGTGCGGGGTGATCCAGTTCAGCACGATCTCCTTGTTGCCATTGCCGCGCTGGTTCAACAGCGGTTCGACGGTGCGGGTATCCACCGGCGGGCGGTAACTCATGAAGCCCTCGCCGAACGCCACCATCCATTCGTGGTCCTGGTAGAACTGCTGGCGGCCGGTCAGGGTGCGCCACGGAATCAGCTCGTGGACGTTGGTGTAGCAGGCGTTGTAGCTGACGTGCTCGTCTTCCAGCCCGGACCAGATCGGCGAGGAGATGATCTTGCGCGGCTGCGCCTGGATGTCGCGGAAGCGGATCGCCTCGTGCTCCTTGCCCCTGGCCAGATGGGTGTGGTCGCGGCCGGTGAACGTGCCCAGCGACTCCCAGGCCTTGACCGCCACGTGACCGTTGGTTTCCGGCGCCAGATGCAAAATAACCTCGCAGGCATCGATGGCGCTTTCGATCTGCGGACGGCCCTTGCTGACGCCCTCATCGAGCACCTGGTGGTTGAGCTGGCCGAGGAACTCGACCTCGTCCCTGGTATCCCAGCTCAGCCCCTTGCCGCCGTTGCCCTGGCTGTCCAGCAGCGGGCCGAGCGAGGTGAACTTCTTGTAGAGGTTGGGGTAATCGCGCTCGACCACCGTGATCGAGGGCATGGTCTTGCCGGGGACCGGCGCACACTCGCCCTTCTTCCAGTCCTGCACGCCAAACGGCATCGCCAGCGAGTTGGGCGTGTCGTGCAGGGTCGGCACCAGCACCACGTCCTTCTCGACGCCAAGCACGCCGGGCGCCATGTCGCTGACCGTGCGCGCCACGCCCTTGAAGATGTCCCAGTCGCTTCGCGACTCCCAGGCTGGGTCCACCGCCTTCGACAGCGGGTGGATGAAGGGATGCATGTCGGAGGTGTTGAGGTCGTTCTTCTCGTACCAGGTCGCGGTCGGCAGCACCACGTCGGAATACAGCGCGGTGGTGCACATGCGGAAGTCGAGCGTGACCAGCAGGTCGAGCTTGCCTTCGGGGGCCTCGTCGCGCCAGACCACGTCCTCGGGCTTGATCGCGCCCACCTCGCCCAGGTCCTTGCCCTGCAGGCCGTGACGGGTGCCGAGGAAGTGCCGCAGCATGTACTCGTGGCCCTTGCCGGAGGAGCCCAGCAGGTTCGAGCGCCAGATGAACATCACCCGCGGAAAGTTCTGCGGCGCATCCGGATCGGCGTAGGCGAAGTCCATCGCCCCCGACTGCATCTGGTCGACCACATAGTCGGCTGGCGTCTGCCCGGCCTGCTCGGCCGCGGCGGCGACCTTCAACGGGTTGCGATCCAGTTGCGGCGCGCTCGGCAACCAGCCCATGCGCACCGCGCGCAGGTTCATATCGACCAGGCTGCCCGTGTACTTCTCCGGATCGGCCAGCGGCGACAGCAGCTCGCTCACCTGCAGCTTCTCGTAACGCCACTGATCGGACATGAAGTAGAAGAACGAGGTGCCATTCATCTGGCGCGGCGGCTTGCTCCAGTCCAGACCGAACGCCAGCGGCAGCCAGCCGGTCTGCGGTCGCAGCTTTTCCTGACCGACGTAGTGCGCCCAGCCCCCGCCGGTCTGGCCGATGCAGCCGCACATGATCAGCATGTTGATCAGGCCGCGGTAGTTCATGTCGTTGTGGAACCAGTGGTTCAGGCCGGCACCGACGATGATCATGCTGCGGCCGCGGGTCTTGTCGGCGGTGCGGGCGAACTCGCGCGCGATCTCGATCACCTCGGCGCGCGATACGCCGGTGATCTTCTCCTGCCAGGCCGGCGTGCCCGGTACGTCCTCGTCGAAGCTGGACGCGACGTTGCCGCCACCGAAGCCGCGGTCCACGCCGTACTGCGCCAGCAGCAGGTCGTAGACGGTCGCCACCGCCCACTGCTTACCGTCCGCAAGCTCCAGTCTGCGCACCGGGATGTTGCGCTCCAGGATCTCGTCGTGTTTCGACGCCGTCCATGCGTCGTGCTCGATACCGCCGAAGTACGGGAAGCTGACCGCCTCAATGCCCTCGTTGAAGTCCTTGAAGCTCAAACGCAGCCGCGTGTCACGGCCGGCGCTGTCCTTTTCCTCGACGTTCCACTTGCCCTTCTCGCCCCAGCGGAATCCGACCGATCCGCTCGGCACCGCCAGTGCACCGGTGTTCTCGTCGAACGCCAGCGTTTTCCACTCGGGATTGTTGGCCTCGCCCAGACCACCCAGGTCGCTGGCGCGCAGGAAGCGCTCCGGCACCAGCCGTCCGTCGGCACGCTTTTCCAGTCGCACCAGCAGCGGCATGTCGGAGTACTGGCGGCAGTAATCGGTGAAGTACTGCGAGGGGTTGTCGACGTGGAACTCTTTCAGGATCACGTGGCCGAACGCGAACGCCAGCGCCGCATCGGTGCCCTGCTTGGGATGCAGCCAGTGGTCGGTGAGCTTGGCGACCTCGGCGTAGTCGGGTGTGATCGCCACGGTCTTGGTGCCGTTGTAGCGGGCCTCGGTGAAGAAGTGCGCGTCCGGCGTGCGCGTCTGCGGGACGTTCGACCCCCAGGCGATGATGTAGCGACTGTTGTACCAGTCGGCCGACTCGGGCACGTCGGTCTGCTCACCCCACACCTGCGGCGATGCCGGCGGCAGGTCGCAGTACCAGTCGTAGAACGACAGGCAGGCGCCGCCCAGCAGGGACAGGTACCGCGAACCGGCAGCGTAGGAGACCATCGACATCGCCGGGATAGGCGAGAAACCGACCACCCGGTCAGGCCCGAATTCCTTGACTGTATGCAGGTTGGACGCGGCGATGATCTCGTTCGCCTCGTCCCAGTCCACCCGCGCGAAACCACCCATGCCGCGCTTGGTCTTGTAGGCCTTGGCCTTGACCGGATCGTTGACGATGCTGGCCCACGCATCCACCGGCTTCATGGTCTTGCGCGCCTCACGCCACATACGCAGCAACGCGCCGCGCACCAGCGGGTACTTCAGCCGGTTGGCGCTGTACAGGTACCAGGAGTAGCTGGCGCCACGTGGGCATCCGCGCGGCTCGTGGTTGGGCAGGTCCGGCCGGGTGCGCGGGTAGTCGGTCTGCTGGGTTTCCCAGGTGACCAGTCCGTTCTTGACGTAGATCTTCCAGCTGCACGAACCGGTGCAGTTCACGCCGTGGGTGGAGCGCACGATCTTGTCGTACTGCCAGCGCGAGCGGTAGCTGTTTTCCCAGCTGCGGTCCTCGCTGCGGGTCATCCCGTGGCCGTCGGAAAAAGTCTCCGTGCTGCGCTTGAAGAACTGCAGTCGATCAAGGAAGTAGCTCATGAAAAAACCTCTGGGTAGTCAATGACGTCGTCGTGTCGTGCAAACGGTGTCGTCCGGGCCATCAGCACGGCACTTCGGCCCCGCGTCGGGAGTACCACCACCAGGTGATCGCCAGACAGGTGGCATAAAAAGCAATGAATCCGTACAGCGCCATTTCGGGGCCGCCGGTCAATGCGATGGAGGAGCCGTAGCTCTTGGGAATGAAGAAGCCGCCGTACGCGCCGATCGCCGAGCTGAAGCCGATCACCGCCGCCGACTCGATGCCGGCCTGGCGCATCGCGGCGGCCTTGCCGGCGGCGTCGGCATTGGCGGACTCGCGTTCGCGCATGGTGCGGAAGATCACCGGAATCATCCGGAAGGTGGAGGCGTTGCCGATCCCGGTCAGCACGAACAGCGCCATGAAGCAGGCCAGGAAGCCGGTGAAGCTCCCCCCGCTGCCGTCCACAGGCAGGAAGTGCAGCACGCCGAACACGCCGGCGATCATCAGCGCGAACACCCAGAACGTCAGCACCGCACCACCGAGCCGATCCGCCAGCCAGCCGCCCGCCGAGCGCATCAACGCACCCACCAGCGGCCCGAGGAACGCGTAGGTCATCGGATTGACGTCGGGGAACTGGGTCTTGATCAGCATCGGGAAGCCGGCGGAGAAGCCGATGAACGAGCCGAACGTGCCGATATACAGCCAGCACATCAGCCAGTTGTGCTTGCGTTTGAAGATCACCGCCTGCTCGGCGAACGACGAGCGGGCCGCGCTCAGATCGTTCATTCCGAACCACGCCACCACGCTGCACAGCAGCAGGAACGGCACCCAGATGAAGCCGGCGTTCTGCAGGAACAGGGCCTCGCCCTGCGCGGTGATCTGCGGTCCGCCCGCGATCGCGCCGAACAGGCCGAAGGTGATCACCAGCGGGATCACGAACTGGGTTGCCGACACGCCCAGGTTGCCCAGGCCGGCATTCATGCCCAGCGCGAAACCCTGCCGGGCCTTGGGATAGAAGAACGAGATGTTGGACATCGAGGAGGCGAAGTTGCCGCCGCCAAAGCCGCACAGGATCGCGATCGCGACAAACTGCCAGTACGGCGTGGACACGTCCTGCACCGCGAACCCGAGCCACACCGCCGGAATCAGCAGCGAGGCGGTGGCGATCGCGGTCCAGCGGCGCCCGCCAAACAACGGCACCACGAACGAATAGAAGATCCGCAAGGTCGCGCCGGACAGTCCCGGCAGCGCCGTCAACCAGAACAGCTGGTCGGTGCTGAAGGTGAAGCCGACCAGCGGCAGGCTTACCGTCACCGCCGAGAACATCATCCACACCGCGAATGCCAGCAACAGCGCGGGAATGGAGATGGCGAGGTTGCGATTGGCGACGCGGTTGCCGGTACGTGCCCAGAAAGCGGCATCTTCTGGATGCCATTCGTGGATCACTGCGGCTTTTTTCTTGCTTGAGACATCCTGGGAAGGGTGCATGGAGCCATCTGGCGAACGGGAAATCCGTTGCGACACTCACTCGACCGCAGCGTTGTCACCGACAGGAGGAGATCGCGATGCCTACAGATTGGCCCAACGCAGCGCTCACGATTTGATCAGGATCAAATCCCGGTTTTTGCTTCCCCGTGCTTGACCCAGATCAAGTCGGACGCGTCGGATTTCCCGAGCGCCGGATCACGCCACGGGCGCGTACGCTGTCGCGCACGTCCACCTCGAAAGCCAGCGTCAAGCGCTGATCGCCCGCCTCCAGCGGCAACTCGAATGCCAGCCCCTCCCGGCAGGGCAGCGTATCGACGTAGGCCACCACCGCATCACGTGGCAGGACAAGTCGCCACACTCCCGGGGCCACGTCCAGCGTCGGGGCGGCCGATGCGTCCAGCTTGATGACAAGCTCGAACGCGGCACCCTGCGGCAAAACAGTACGACTGCCTGCCTGCCCTTCCGCCAGCAGCACGGCCAGCTCCGCCTCGTCGATGCGGAACCGGAGTGTCTGCGCCTGGACCTGCAGTTTCATTGATGCATCTCCTGCCATTGATCGGGGGTGTTGCAGTTGGCGAAGGCCTCGTCGCTCCCGGGAGCCGGCACCAGTTGGACACCATGCAGGCGCTCGTGCAGGGCGTGCAGCGAACCGCCCCTGCCCGGTTTCTGGTCATCCGCAGCGACATCCAACTCGGCCAGTACGGCGCGGGTCCGTCGATCCAGCAAAAGCCGCATCGGCAATACATACCCGGCGTAATGAGTGCAACGGGATTCTTCCGTGCCGGCCAATGTCGACAGCATCGTCGGCGTGAGTCGCGGCATGTCCACCGGCACCAGTACCAGCACACCATCCGGAAGCGTGGCCGCGATGCTGGCGATGCCGCCCATCGGTCCTTTGCCGGGTGCCCGGTCGGGTACGGCAAGTCCGCCATACGGTCCGCTGACGATCACCCGGGCCGCGCCGGCCTCGCGCAGCAATGCCTGCATGTGCTCCAGCAACGGACGGCCATGCCAGTCCAGCAGCGCCTTGTCGCGCCCCATCCGGGACGAGCGCCCTCCGGCGAGAACAACGCCGGTCCAACCAGCACGATCAACGGGCACGGTCAGCCGGCCGATCCATGCGACTCGCACAGTGAGCAACCTTCGCTCCACTGGCTGTCGCCATCGGCGTAGTGCTCCTGCTTCCATATCGGACTGGTGTGCTTGACCGCCTCGACCACCTGCCGGCACACGCGGAAGGCCTCGTCACGATGCGGGGTGCCGACGGCGACCACCATCGCCAGGTCTCCCACCCCCAGCCGACCCTTGGCGTGGCCGACGTGGATCCTGATTCCCGGTCCGAACTCCTCGTACGCCGCATCGACGATCCGACGAAATCCATTCAGCGCCAACGCATCGAACATGTCGTAGCTGACGCCGGTCACGACCCGGCCGTGGTTGAGGTCGCGCACCCGTCCGACAAACATCGCGAACCCGCCGAACCCCGGATCGGACACGAAGTCGAACGCAGCGGTGGGATCCAACCGGCCGTTGGCGATATCGACCACCACGCAGTCATGGAAGGACACGTTCAACCTCCGCTTACCGGTGGCAGCACCGCCATCTGGCCATCGGCCGGGAGCGCATCGGCTTCGCGCAGCACGTCGCTCTGGCTGGCGAATGCCGAGTACTTCAGCAGCGCCGAGCCGGCGGCCGGCCAATGCACCTGGGCGTGCTGCGTCAATGCCTCGCGCAACTCGGCCACGCGCGCGCCCTCGGGCAGCGTCAGTGCCACCCGGTCGCCGGGTTCGTGGCCGCGGAACGCACCAAACAGACTGACTTCAACTTTCATGCTTCGACCTTCATGCTCAAGCCTCTTCAGGCAACAGGATTTCATCGGGACCGGCGGATATCGACACGGCTTGCAGATGTCCCGGCCCATGCACATCCACCAGTTCGCCCGCCTGCAGGGACGCAACGTCCTCGTCCACCACCACCCAGGCGTTGGATGCCAGCATCGGCTGGATGCGGAACGACTCCTGCCCCTGCAGTACCCGGGCCTGCAAGCGGCCACCGGCATCGCAGTGCACTTGCCCCTTCAGGTGGAAACGCAGGCCGGCCTTCTTGCTGAAGTCCTGCGCCAGCGGCAACCGCAACGGGCGCTCCGGCGGCAGGCCGAGCATCTTGCGCAGGGCCGGCTCGACGAAGAAACGCAGGCCCACGGCGCTCGATACGGGATTCCCCGGCAGGCCGAAAAACAGCATTCCATCGACCAGGCGGGCAAACAGCAGCGGCCGGCCCGGACGGATCTTGACCTTGTGGAAACCGATCTCCGCGCCGATGACCCGCAGCGCGTCGGGGATGAAGTCATGCCGCCCCATCGACACCGCGCCGGTGCTGATCACCACCTCGGCGCCGGCCTGCCGCGCGGCAGCCAGTGCGGCGTGGAACGCCTGCGGCTCATCGTTGACCGTCTGCCGGTACACCAGCTCCGCACCAGCGGCGGCAAGGCGTGTGGCCAGAAACGGCCCGTTGCTGTTGCGGATCTGGCCGGACGCCAGCGGCTGTGCCGGGTCGTCCACCAGCTCGCGCCCGGTATTGATCAGGGCGACCCGCGGACGGCGGACCACGGCCACTTCCGATATCCCAAGCCCCGCCAGCAGCATCAGGTGCTGGGCTTGCATCAGCGTACCGGCCGCCATGATCGTGGCATCGCGCCGCACGTCCTCGCCGCGCTTTCGCACATGCCGGCCGGGCTCCACATCGACCGTCAGCTGGATACGCGACGGACGGCCGCCGGCATCGCGCTGCAGGATCTCGACCTGCTCCACCGGAACCACGGTATCCAGCCCGTCCGGCATCCGTGCGCCGGTCATGATTTCCCAGGCGCCACTGCCCGCGCGCTGATGGGCATCGCCGGCACTTTGCGAACCGGCAACCTCGAACGACGTGCCTGCAGCCAGCGTCTGACCGCCCGCGTGCAGGGCAAATCCATCCATCGCGGAGTTGTCGAACGGCGGCAGGTCTTCGTTGCTGGTGACCGGTCCGGCCGTTATCCGGCCGAGTGCATCCACGGTGCGGCACGGCTCAGCCGCCAGCGGCCGGGCGGCGTCGAGGATCACACCTAGCGCCTGCTGATAGCCGGTCATGCGTGGCCCTGCCCGTCGATCATCGCGAGCGCGTGGGCGAAAACCGGCGAGAGGATGTCCATCCCCTGCTTCGCGGCTCGGGGGCTGCCCGGCAACGCCACGACCAGCATCGAGCCGACCTGCACCACCTCCGCCCGGCTCAGCCAGGACAGCGGCGTGTGCTGACTGCTCAGGCTGCGGAACATCTCGGCCAGGCCAGGCACGGTCCGGTCGGCCACCGCATGCAGCGCCTCGGGCGTCAGGTCACGCGGCCCCAGACCGGTGCCGCCGGTGCACACGCAGAGGCGGATACCGGCATCGGCCAGCGCACGCAGACGCGTGGCGAGCGGATCGATGCCATCGGGCAGGATTTCCATCGCGTCGACGCTCGCGCCCAGGCGCTTCAAGCCTTCCAGCACCAGCGGCCCGGAACGGTCGGGGGCGGGATCGACACTGGCGCTGTCACTCAGGGTGATCACAGCGCAGGCAACGCCATCCAGCCGGGCCAGATCGCGCGGACGATAGAGCGCGCGCTCCTGCTCGCTCATGCCATCGGGATGCAGCCACAGGCCGCTCTTGCCGCCCTCCTTGAACAGCAGCCGCACGCCGCCGATTCCCAGCGCCGGCTCGACCGGCTTGCTCAGGTCGTACAAGGTCAGCAACGCCGCGCTCGCGCCCGCCAAAGCCTCCATCTCGACCCCGGTGCGGGCCTCGGTTGCGCATTCGCAGTACACCCGGATCGCCTGCCGCTCGGGAATCGCAACGCAGCGGATACGCACCAGTTCCAGCGGCAATGGATGGCACAACGGCATGAGCATCGAGGCGTGCTTGGCGCCCTGCAGCCCGGCCACCTCGGCCATCACCAGCGCGTCGCCCTTGGGCAACCGGCGCTCGACGATCAGCGGATAGGCCACGGGCCCGGCATACAGCTCGCCGATGGCCACCGCGCGGCGACGGGTGGAACGCTTGTCGCGGATATCGGCCATATGGAATGCGGCCTGGTCGGGTGTGTCCTGCATCGTCAACCTCCTATGGATGCCAGATGGGGCGTCAGGCCGGTCAGCCCCTCATGCAGGCCGTGACCGGCCGCCTTCAAACCCAGTTGGGTCGCGATGCGCGCCACCAACGCGTCATGGTCGCCGTCGTCCTGCAGCAAGGGTCGCAGCGCGATCCCGAAATCGCCGAACAGGCACAGCCGCAGGTCGCCGCGGGCGGTGACCCGCAGGCGGTTGCAGCCGGCGCAGAAGTCCTTCGAATACGGCGCGATGATGCCGATGCGGCCGCGATAGTCCGGATGGGCATACTCGCGCGCCGGCCCGGCATCGGCGGCCCGGGGGCGCAATTGCCAGCCTCCTTCGATCAGCCGGTCTTCCACCTCGTCGGCGCGGTAGTGGTGGCGCTCGAAGTACTCGCGGTTTTCGCCGGTCCGCATCAATTCGATGAAGCGGATCGCCAGGTCGCGGTCGCGCAGGTACTCCAGCCACGCAGGCATCTCGTCGTCGTTCAGACCACGCAGCAGCACCGCGTTCAACTTCACCGACTCGAAGCCCAGGCCCAGCGCCTGATCCACACCTTCGGTCACCTCGGCAAAACGGTCATGCCCGGTGATCCGCTGGAAACGCTCCGGATCAAGCGAGTCCAGGCTGACGTTGAGCGCGGTCAGTCCGGCAGCGCGCCAGACACCGACGTGGCGGGGCAACAGGCAGCCATTGGTGGTCAGCGCGATCCGGGCGACACCCGGAATCGCCGCCACCGCCGCGATGATCTCCGGCAAGTCTTTGCGCAGGCTCGGCTCGCCACCGGTCAGGCGGATCTTGCTCATGCCCAGGGCCGCGAACGCGCGCACCAGCCGCACGATCTCGTCCATGACAAGGAACTGCGGTCGACCGTCCGCCTGGTATCCGTCGGGCAGGCAGTAGCTGCAACGGTAGTTGCAGGCCTCCGTCAGCGACAGGCGCAGGTAGGGGAACGTCCGCCCATGACGGTCGACGAGGTTTTTCATGTGACTCCTTTCCAAATACGGGAGACCGGTGCGTTTCCAGACCGGCCCGGTGGTCACGAAGACCACGGCCGCGCTGCCATATCCACCGGACACAGGCGACGCGGCTGGGAGTTGCGCGGGACGTATCGACCCGCTTGCCGCAGGCAGCATAACGTTGGTGATTTGACCGCCGCTTGATCGTCGTCAAGTCCTGTCGCCCGGCTCGCGGGACGCCCGTGATAGCTTCACTTCCCTCCCACGCCGCGCCCGGGGCCCCATGAGTCTGCTCAGCTTCCAGGATCTGCTTGACGCTTCCCACCGACAGCCCGAACCGCAGCGCCTGCTGATGGTGTTCGCCCGGGTCGAGTTGCCCGAGGCGGCCACCGACGCTCAACGCGAACGCTTCGAGGCCAGCGAAGGCGGCACCATTTCACCGGTCACCTGCGTCGACAAGGCACCATCGGAAATCGCTTCCTTCCAGGCGCTGGCCGAAGAGTCGGCCGCGACCGGGCAGGACTGGGACATCGTGTTCGTCGCCAGTCTGGGCGGACATGCCGGGGTTGCCCCGGGCACCCACGAGGCCACCCAGCCGCTGCAGTTCATGGTCAATGCGATCAACAACGGGCGGGTCAGCGATTTCGCCGCATTCGACCGGGCGGGCGAACCGCTGCGGTTCGGCTGACATTCGCCGGACACTCGCGCAGTGAGCCCACGCGCGTGAGACGGAACTGGCTCAACGCAGCAGTTGCAGTTCCAGAAAAAACACCAACAGCACGGTATTGATCGCCCACACCACGGTCAACGCGCGTGCCAGCACGCCGTATCGGGGATCCTTGGCGTTGGGTGCCGCCCGCCAGACGGCAAACACAATCCACGCGGTATAGGCCAGCAGAAACAGCAACAGGCCGCGCACCGCACCGACCATACCGCCCTGCTGCATCATCAGCAGGATCGCAGCCCACAGCAGGTTGCTGGGAATGACCCCGTACATCCAGAAGACCTTCCACAACGAAGAGCGTCCGGCGGAATGGATGAGACTCGAACTTTGCATGGCCCTGCACTCACCGTGGTGTCGCCGGAAGAATAGCAGGACGTTTACCAACGACCACTGCCATGACATGGCGGCATCGCCGGCGCGGCGATATGCGACACTTCCGCGATGACAATCGTTCTCATCAGCGTAGCGCTGTACCTGCTTGCCACCGGTCTGCTGGTGGCCAACGTCCGCCGCGACGAGACGCCGGGGCGAAACTGGTTGCTGCCGGCAATTGCCGCGGTCGCGCTGCACGCCTGCGCGCACCTGCTGGCCTGGCGCGGCGCGGGCGGTGCGGACATGCACTTCTTCGCCGCGCTGTCGCTGATCGCGCTCGGCATGGCGGGCCTGACCGTGATCGTCGGCGCGAAAGGCCGGATGGCGGCGCTGGGGGTGGTGGTGTTTCCGCTCGCCGCGATCACCCTGGTCGGCTATCACCTGCACGGGCACCTGCCGCCGGAGCCGCTCGACTGGCGGCTGCAACTGCACGCCTGGACCGCCCTGCTCGCCTACGCGACGCTGGCGATCGCCGCGCTGCTGGCGGTGATGCTGTGGCTGCAGGAGCGCGCCCTGCGCCGCCGGGAAGTCCACGGCTGGCTGCGTGCGCTGCCGCCGCTGGTCGAGCTGGAAACACTGCTGTTCCGCACCATCAAGGTCGGCTTCGTCCTGCTCTCGGCGACCCTGCTGACCGGCGTGCTGTTTGTGGACAATCTGCTGGCCCAGCACCTGGTCCACAAGACCGTGCTCAGCGTGCTGTCGTGGTTGACGTTCGGCGCGCTGCTGCTGGGGCGCTGGCGTTACGGCTGGCGCGGCGCCGTCGCGGTGCGCTGGACCCTGGCGGCGATGATCCTGCTGGTGCTTGGGTTCTTCGGCAGCAAGTTCGTCCTTGAGCTGGTGCTGAAAATCGCCCCCTGAAACCGCGTCTGAAAAGTGGGATCGCCCCGGTCTGCGGAACTTCTACGGCGCAATACATTCTTGCAGGACCGTCAGCCCGCGGCCTCCACCGCCTCCGACAACCGCTCCACCGCGATCACCTGCATGCCGCCGATCCTGCCGCTCTTGGGCGCATTGCCCTTGGGCACTATGGCGCGCTGGAAGCCGTGGGTCGCCGCCTCCTTCAGGCGGTCCTCGCCATTGGGCACGGGGCGGATCTCGCCGGACAGGCCGACCTCGCCAAACGCGATCGTCTGCTCACCGAGCGGCCGGTCACGCAGACTCGACAGCACCGCCAGCAGCACCGGCAGGTCCGCCGCGGTTTCCTGCACGCGGATGCCGCCGACGATGTTCACGAACACGTCCTGGTCGCCCACGCCGACGCCGGCATGCCGGTGCAGAACCGCCAGCAGCATCGCCAGCCGGTTGCCCTCCATGCCCACTGCAACCCGGCGCGGGTTCGACAGCGGCGAGGCATCCACCAGCGCCTGCACCTCGACCAGCAACGGCCGCGTACCCTCGCGGGTGACCATCACGCAACTGCCGGGCTGCGGGCTGTTGCTGCCGGACAGGAAGATCGCCGACGGGTTGGAGACCTCGCGCAGGCCCTTGTCGCCCATCGCGAACACGCCCAACTCGTTGACTGCGCCGAAGCGGTTCTTGAACGCCCGCAGCACCCGGAACCGGCTGCCCGATTCGCCCTCGAAATACAGCACCGCATCGACCATGTGCTCCAGCACGCGCGGGCCGGCGATGCCGCCCTCCTTGGTCACGTGGCCGACCAGGAACACCGCGGTGCCGGTCTCCTTGGCGTAGCGCACCAGGCGTGCGGCGCTCTCGCGGACCTGGCTGACCGAACCCGGCGCGGCGGTCAGCGATTCGGTCCACAGGGTCTGGATCGAGTCGGCGACGACCAGCCGCGGCTGCGTCTTGACGGCCTGTTCCAGGATCCGCTCGACCCCGGTCTCGGCCAGCGCGTTCACGCCCTCCAGCGACAAACCCAGCCGCGCACCACGCGCGGCGACCTGCGCCAGCGACTCCTCGCCGGTGACGTACAGCGCCGGCAGCGACGCCGCCATTTTCGATACCGCCTGCAACAGCAGGGTCGACTTGCCGATACCCGGATCCCCGCCGACCAGGACCACCGAGCCGGCCACCATGCCGCCGCCGAGCACCCGGTCCAGCTCGCCGATACCGGTCGACACCCGCGACTCGCCCGAATGGCTGACGTCTTTCAGCGCGGTGACCTTCGGCGGATCGACCTTGCCGGCCCAGCCGCTGCGACGCGCCGGTGCCGCCGCCTTCATCGACGCCGCCGACTCGATCACGAACTCGCTCAGCGTGTTCCACTCCCCGCAGTCGGCGCACTGCCCCTGCCACTTGTTGTGGTCGGACCCGCACTCGGAACAGACGTAGGCAACCTTCGCCTTCGCGGCTGGCTTGACAGAGGACTTGGCGGAAAACGTGGACATGCGCGGAGCTCGAATCTGAACCGATCGCCACTTTAGCCGCCCCCCGTCGCACCGCGCGAGACACCCCGATGGTGTATTACGCCTTCGGCTCACGCCCTACGACGACCCGGCACGTAGGGCGCGATAAGCGAAGCGCATTGCGCCGGAGAAGCAACGAACAACGCGCATTGCGCCATCGACCGCCCCGCCATCCCGGTGGTGTATTACGCCTTCGGCTAATACACCCTACGCGCCGTAATACTCCCGATACCACCGCACGAAGTTCGCCACGCCTTCTTCCACCGATACCTGCGGTCGGTAGTCGACGGCATGGACCAGCTCGGACACGTCGGCCTCGGTATCGGGCACGTCGCCGGCCTGCAGCGGCAACAACTCCATCTGCGCCTTGCGGCCGAGGCACTGTTCCAGCACTTCGATGTAGCGCAGCAGTTCCACCGTGCTTTCGTTGCCGATGTTGAACAGGCGGTACGGCGCGTTGCTGGTCGCCGGATCGGGCGCGGCGGCGTTCCAGCCGGGGTTGACCGCCGGCGGGTGGTCCAGCGAGCGGATCACGCCCTCCACGATGTCGTCGATGTAGGTGAAGCTGCGCTTGTGGTGGCCATGGTTGAACACCTTGATCGGCTCGCCCGCCAGGATCGCCTTGGTGAACAGGAACAGCGCCATGTCCGGCCGGCCCCACGGGCCGTAGACGGTGAAAAACCGCAGCCCCGTGCTCGGGATGCCGTAGAGGTGCGCGTAGCTGTGCGCCATCATCTCGTTGGCTTTCTTGGTCGCCGCGTACAGCGTCAGCGGGTGCTCGGTGGACTGGTGCTCGGAGAACGGCATCGTGGTGTTCGCGCCGTACACCGAACTCGTCGAGGCGAACACCAGATGCTCCACATCGTGATGCCGACAGCCTTCCAGAATGTGCAGAAAGCCGGTGACGTTGCTGCTCACATACACATGCGGGTTCTGCGCCGCGTAGCGCACACCCGCCTGCGCGGCCAGGTTGATCACGCGCTGCGGCTTGTGGGTCGCGAACGCCGCCTCGACCGCCTCGCGATCGGCCAGGTCGGCCTGGATGTGGGTATAGCGCGGGTGGTCGGCAAAGCGCGCCAGCCGCGCCTGCTTCAGCGTCACGTCGTAGTAATCGCTGAGGTTGTCGAAGCCGATGACCTCGTCGCCGCGTTCAAGCAGCTTGAGGGCGACGTGCGAGCCGATGAAGCCGGCGGTGCCGGTGACCAGAATTTTCAAGTTAATCCACTCATTAGTTGTTTGCCGTACCGTCAACCGGTCCTGGTGCGGCGAGGCTCTTCTTTTACAACGCTAACGCCACCAGCTTGTCGGCCAGGATTTTTCTCCCGGCCCTGCGACTGGACTATCGCGAGTCAACAGAAGATGTCAGGTAATGACACTATCTGTAGACCACATCAAGCTCCCGAACGCCCATCGACACACTCACGCGGCCGCATCTGTATTTGGCGTCGAAAATGATCGATGACATCATCTTTCCGGATCAATCACACCACGCATGACATCTACCTCATGCCCCCTCAGCCCAAGCGTCTCGGCGCGCTTTTCCCAACCACGCACCACCGCGCGGATCTGTTCGGCAATTTCATCGGCGACGCGTTTTCCCAGACGATAATAGTCGGCACTCGACAACAGCAGCGCCGTGTCCGGGCTCGTATCGGACTCATCGATCGCCAGCACATGGTCGTGCTTGTCGGGATTGGGATTGACATCAAAGGCCGGGGACAGTCGCCAGCCATTGCCCTGGCGAAGAAACCCATGGTTGCGCAGGTGATCGTCGCGGTTGCCAATGAGGATGTTGAACATCACGCGCCGAAACAGCTGTTCCAGATCTGCGGCAATCGTCGTTGACGCGCCTTCGCGCTCGATCACAAGCACCAGGTCGAGGTAGGAGAACCCTTCGCTTTCGGTAGCATCCAGCAGTGTCATTGCCGAGGCGTACGCGCGGCGCGATCCCGCCATGCGATCGAAGCGCGTCACCGCGTAGGTATGTCCACGGCCGGACAGTCGAAGCACCTTCGCCGGCGGCATCACGATCCCGGCATCCAGGGACAACTGGTATGCCAGCAGCTCCCAAAGGCCCACATTGCGCCGGTCCTCCGTGGACGGGAACTTGGCCAACCAGAGCGAGCCGTCCACGTCGCGAAAGCTCGCCTTGGGGCGTGCACCGCCCAAGGAAGCGCCCGGCGCTATCAGTTGCATGAGCCACTTGCGCATCAGCGCGGTGTCGGCCGGATCGCCGCGTTCCACCGCCTCGGCTGCTGCTTCGAGCTCGCGCAGGTCCGTGATGGGCGGAGAGCTCAAGCCGCGCGCATCGCGGTAGACCTGTTCCTCGTTGTCCCACAATCGCAACGCCCCCATGCGGGACTCGTCGTTCACACCGACCAGGTAATCCCATTCGCGCAGGTTGCGCACCCGGCGGTCCTGCTCCCGCGCCTCGATGGCCTCCCTCCGATCCATCAACAACTTGCCCCAACGGTCCGGAGAACAGTCGACAAAACTCCCACTCAGGCGATCGGCGCCGGCACGGGAATAGATCTGCCCGCCGGCGAGATAGAGCTGTGGATCCAGCTGGAAACCCGCGATGGGATCCTGCCCATCAAGCCACTGCGGCGAATACTCGAAGCTCACCGCTTCCCCGGTCTTGCTGGACGATCTGGTCAAGTGGCCCACCAATGCACGGCCGCCCAACGAGTCATCCTCCATCCACACCTCCAACCGGCTCACCGTTTGGCAACCCGGGGAGTGAGCGTCTGTTTCTCTGCCTGTGCCTGTGTCTGCGTCGACTTCGGCCTCGGCGGCTTGAGTTGGCTGTCCTGCAGGCTGCGGCCCAGCGAATCTTCCGCTGCCAGCAAATCCACGTCCTCGTTCAGACCCAGCACGGTCAACACCCGCAACACGGTCGCCAAGCTGGTCGACGGATCGCCACCTTCAAGTTTCCCAATCGTGGGGGTGCTTACGCCCACGCGTTCCGCGAGCTGTCCCTGGGTCATCGCGCGCCGTAAGCGCGCCGCGCGCAAGCGCTTACCCAACGCCACGACCTGGCGCCGAGCGTGCGGATGAGTTGGAGGAACCCGCTTGACCATATCAAATTAAATTACATTGACACGAGTCCCAATGCAAGTTAATTGCCCTTCCTACGCTTCAAAGCCGACCGTCCACGCTTTCGCGCGGCAGCACATATTTGACGTCGTAGATGACGGTTTCCGGTTTGCCGAACGCGCGGATGCCGGCGGCGCCGAGGGCGCGGAACTCGTCATGGCCCACCGCGACGACCACCGCGTCGTAGACACCCTGTCCCGGTCCGGAAATGGGCATCAACCCGTATTCGTGCTGCGCCTGGGCCGCGTCCACCCACGGATCGAACACGTCCACCTGTGCGCTGTAGTCCTGCAGCGCTGCGACGATGTCGACCACGCGGGTATTGCGCAGGTCCGGGCAGTTCTCCTTGAACGCCAGCCCCAGCAGCAGCACCCGCGCATGCACCGGGTTGATGCCCTTGCGGACCATCAGCTTGATCACCTGGTCGGCCACGTAGCCGCCCATGCCGTCGTTGGTGCGGCGGCCGGCCAGGATCACCTGCGGATGGTGGCCGACCTCCTGCGCCTTGTGGGTCAGGTAATAGGGGTCGACGCTGATGCAGTGGCCGCCGACCAGACCCGGGCGGAACGGCAGGAAGTTCCACTTGGTACCGGCGGCTTCCAGCACTTCCAGGGTGTCGATGCCGAGCTTGTTGAACAGGATCGCCAGGTCGTTGACCAGCGCGATGTTGAGGTCGCGCTGGGTGTTCTCGATCACCTTGGCGGCCTCGGCGACCTTGATGCTGCTGGCCTTGTGGGTACCGGCGGTGATGATGCTGGCGTACAGGCGGTCGACGAAGGTCGCGGTTTCGGGCGTGGAGCCGGACGTCACCTTGAGGATCGTGGTGACGCGGTGGGCCTTGTCGCCGGGGTTGATGCGCTCGGGGGAGTAGCCGCAGTAGAAACTCTGGTTGAACTTCAGCCCCGACACCCGCTCCAGGATCGGCACGCAGACTTCCTCGGTGCAGCCGGGGTAGACCGTGGACTCGTAGATGACGACGTCGCCATCGCGCAGCACGCTGCCGATCGCCTCGCTGGCCTTGATCAGCGGGCCCAGGTCCGGCCGCTTGGCTGAATCGATCGGCGTGGGCACGGTCACGATGTAGACGTTGCAGGCGGCGATATCGTCCAGCTGCGTCGTGAACCGCAGGCGCGTGGCCGAGGCCAGCAGCTCCGGTTCGACTTCCAGCGTGCTGTCGACACCGCCCGCCAAGGCAGCCACCCGCTCCGCGTTCAAGTCGAAACCGACCGTGTCGTACTGCTTGCCGAACTCCACCGCCAGCGGCAGGCCGACATAGCCCAGGCCCACGATGGCGATGTTCGCTGTGTCCAGCGCGAAGCGGTGCTGCATGGTGTGGTCCCCGTTGGCCGCATGCCGTGGCGCACATTGCGCCGCGATCGATTATGCGCGATCAAGCCGCTGCGCCGACGGCACCTTGCCGTTCTGCGAGCCTCAATCCGAAAACGACGTATCCGACCTCGGCCCGGCCATCATCCGGTTACCCGAGAGCGACGAAGGCCAGCGAGTCATTGGCTATGGACGGTCGGTCGAACCGGCGTGTAAAACCCGGGCAACAAAAAAACCCGCCGAGGCGGGCTTTGTGGATCCGGCAAGGCGAGAGCCTGCAGATCATTTTCCAGACGGTCGGGATGCCGCGGAAATCACGTGGTGCCGGAAATAGGAATCGAACCTACGACCTACGCATTACGAATGCGCCGCTCTACCAACTGAGCTATTCCGGCGAGGGGCTGAATTGTAGTGTTGGCAAGGGCTGCCGGTCAATCGACGGCGCGCTCGCGCAGCTCCTTCGGCAACGCGAACACCATGTTCTCCGGCTCACCCTTGAGGTCGACCAGGTTGCCGGCACCCAGCTCGCGCAGGCGGTCGATCACGCCGCGCACGAGGATTTCCGGGGCGGACGCGCCGGCGGTGATGCCGATCTGCTTGCGGCCCACGAGCCAGGCGGGGTCGATCTCGTCGGCGCCGTCGATCAGGTGGGCCTGGACGCCTTCGCGCTCGGCCAGCTCGCGCAGGCGATTGGAGTTGGAACTGTTGACCGAACCGACCACCAGCACCAGGTCGCAACGGCCGGCGAGCTCGCGCACGGCGTCCTGGCGATTCTGGGTGGCGTAGCAGATGTCGTCCTTCTTCGGCCCTTCGATGGCCGGGAAGCGCTCGCGCAGCGCGGCGATGATCGCGCGGGTGTCGTCCACCGACAGCGTGGTCTGGGTGGTGTAGGACACATGATCCGGCTGGTCGACCACCAGCGTTGCGGCGTCTTCCAGGTTCTCGACCAGGTAGATGCGGCCCTTGGCCTCGCCCGTCCGCCACTGGCCCATCGTGCCCTCGACTTCGGGGTGGCCGGCGTGGCCGATCAGCACCATGTCGCGACCGGCGCGGCACTCACGCGAGACTTCCAGGTGCACCTTGGTCACCAGCGGACAGGTCGCGTCGAACACTTTCAGGCCACGGCGATCGGCCTCCTCGCGCACCGCGCGGGAGACGCCGTGGGCGCTGAAGATCACGGTGGCGCCGTCGGGCACCTCATCGAGTTCCTCGACGAATACCGCGCCGCGCTGCTTGAGGTCGTCCACCACGAACTTGTTGTGCACGACTTCATGGCGCACATAGATCGGCGCGCCGAACAGTTCCAGCGAGCGGTTGACGATTTCGATCGCGCGGTCGACGCCGGCACAGAAACCACGGGGATTGGCAAGAATCAGGTCCATCCGGCGATTTTACGCTGTAACCGCGCCTCAGGCCTTCTTGTCCGCGTGACCGCCCAGCAGCCCGAACAGGGCGATGCCGATCGCGCCGCCGACGATGGCCGCGTCGGCAATGTTGAACGCGGGCCAGTACCAGTCCTGCCAGTGCCACTGGATGAAGTCGACGACATGGCCGTGGATGAGGCGGTCAATGACATTGCCGACCGCACCGCCGATCACCAGCGCATACGGCAGCGCGGTTTTCCAGTCGCCGCGCGCCGTCCGGGTCAACCAGTAAGCGAGCAGACCGCAGATGCCCGCCGCGAGTACCACGAAGAAGTACTTCTGCCAGCCGCCGGCGTCGCTGAGGAAGCTGAAGGCCGCACCGGTGTTGTAGGTGCGGTACCAGTTCCAGACGCCCTCGATGACCGGGATGGCGGTGTATTCGGGCAATGCGGTCAGCACCCAGTATTTGCTCCACTGGTCGAGGACGATGACGAGCGCCGACAAGGCCAGCCAGACAAGCGCATTGGGTTTGACCGGACGCATCAGAACCACTTCCGGTGTTCGCCGTTGCCGTCGACGTTATCGACACATCGCCCGCACAGGGTCGGATGGGCGGCGTGGGTACCGACATCGGCGCGGTGGTGCCAGCAGCGGCCGCACTTGGGCTTGGTCGAAGGCTCGGCGATAACCTCCATCTCGGCCAGCTTGTCGTCGGCCACCATGCGCACGTCGCCGCTGATGAACAGGAAGCGCAACTCGTCGATGAACGGCGCCAGCCAGTTCTGGTCGGCGACGCCGCAGCGCAGGCCGATCTCGGCGTCCAGCGCAGCGCCGATCCTGCCTTCGGCGCGCATCGGTTCGAGCACCTTGCTGACCTGCTCGCGCAGGGCCAGCAGGCGCTTGAAGTCCGCCGCCGACAGCGGCGCGTCATCGGGCAACGGCGCCAGGCCGTCGTACCAGGTCGTGAACAGCACGTTGCCGGCGCGCGGGCCGTCCGCGGTGACCGGCGGCAGGTGCTCCCACATTTCCTCGGCGGTGAAGCTCAGGATCGGCGCGATCCAGCGCACGAAGGCCTCGGCGATGCGGTACATCGCGCTCTGCGCCGAGCGCCGGCCGGGCGAGTCCTCGCGCATCGTGTACAGGCGGTCCTTGGTGACATCCAGATACAGCGAACCCAAGTCGACGCTGCAGAAATTGGCGAGGATCTGCACAATCTCGGGAAAGTCATAGTCCTCGCAGGCCTCGATGATGCGGCCCTGCAACTCGTGCGCGCGGTGCACGATCCAGCGGTCCAGCTCGACCATTCCGTCGATCGGCAGCAGGTCCGTGGCCGGGTCGAAACCGTGCAGGTTGGCAAGCAGGAACCGCGCGGTGTTGCGGATGCGGCGGTAGCCGTCGCCGCTGCGTTTCAGGATCTCGTCGGACACCGCCATCTCGTTGCTGTAGTCGGCGGAGGCGATCCACAGCCGCAGCACGTCGGCGCCCATCGCGTCGATGACCTTCTGCGGCGAGACCACGTTGCCGACCGACTTGGACATCTTGCGACCGGCCGAATCGACCGTGAACCCGTGCGTCAGCACCTGCTTGAATGGCGCGACACCGTCCATCGCCACCGCGGTCAGCAGCGACGACTGGAACCAGCCGCGATGCTGGTCGGAGCCTTCCAGGTACAGGTCGGCCGGCTTGCGCAGACCGTCCTGCGGACGCTTTGCCAGCACGCAGTCGTGGCTGACGCCGGAGTCGAACCAGACATCCAGGATGTCGGTGACCTTCTCGTAGTCACCGGCCTCGTCGCCCAGCAGCGTGGCGGAATCCAGCGCGTACCAGGCATCGATGCCGTCGACCTCGACCAGCGCCGCCACCTCGTTCATCAGCGCGACCGAGCGCGGGTGCAGCTCGCCGGTGATGCGGTGGGTGAACAGCGCGATCGGCACGCCCCAGGTGCGCTGGCGGCTGATGCCCCAGTCCGGCCGGCCCTCGACCATGCCGCCGATGCGTGCCTGGCCCCACTCCGGGAACCACTTCACTTCATCGATCGCGGCCAGCGCATCGCGGCGCAGGTGGGCCTGATCCATCGAGATGAACCATTGCGGCGTGGCCCGGAACGCAACCGGGGTCTTGTGCCGCCAGCAATGCGGGTAGCTGTGGTTGAGGCGGGCCAGCGCGAGCAGCGAGCCGTTGCCCTGCAGCGCCTCGACGATCAGGTCGTTCGCCTTCCAGATGTGCACGCCTTCCAGCGCCACACCTTCGACCGGCGGAGTTCCCGGCAGGTACACGCCACGACCATCGACCGGCGTGAGCTGGCCGTCTTCGTAGCGATCCAGCAGGCCGTAGTGGCGCGCGACCGCGAAGTCCTCCTGGCCGTGGCCGGGCGCGGTGTGGACGGCGCCGGTGCCGTCCTCGTCGGAGACGTGTTCGCCGAGCAGCAGCGGAATCTCGCGGTCGCTGTAGAACGGGTGGCGGGTGAGCAGGTTCTCCAACGCCGCACCCTTGGCATGGCCGTGGATCACGACCTCCTCGATGCCGTAGCGGGCCAGCGAGCGGGCGGCCAGCACTTCAGCCAGCACCAGCCAGCGGCGACCGCCGTCCTTCGTCTTCGGGCCTTCGACCAGCACATAGTCGAGGTCCGCGCCCAGGCTGATCGCGACGCTGGCGGGCAGCGTCCACGGGGTGGTGGTCCAGATCGGCACCGCGATCTCGACGCCGTCGTCCAGCGCAACGCCGAACGCACTGGCGAGCTCGCTTGCCGAGGTCACCGGATAGGCCACGTCGACCGCCGGCGAGACCTTGTCGGCGTATTCGATCTCCGCCTCGGCCAGCGCCGAGCCGCAATCGAAGCACCAGTGCACCGGCTTGGCGCCGCGCAGCAGGTGGCCGCGGTCGATGATCTTCGCCAGCGCGCGCAGCATGTCCGCCTCGTAGCGAGGATTCATCGTCAGGTAGGGATTTTCCCAGTCGCCGATCACGCCCAGTCGCTTGAAGTCCGCGCGCTGCAGGTCGACCTGCTCGGCGGCGTATTCGCGGCACTTCTGGCGGAATCCGGCGGCATCCAGCTTGACGCCGACCTTGCCGTACTTCTTCTCGATCGCGATCTCGATCGGCAGGCCGTGGCAATCCCAGCCCGGCACGTAGGGCGCGTCGAAGCCGGACAGCAGCTTCGACTTCACCGCCATGTCCTTGAGCACCTTGTTGACCGCGTGGCCGATGTGGATCACGCCGTTGGCGTACGGCGGTCCATCGTGCAGCACGAAGCTGCGCTCACGGTCCTTCACCTTGTCGCGGATACGGGCGTAGAGGCCGTCCTTCTCCCAGCGCGCGAGCGTGACCGGTTCGCGCCTGGGCAGATCACCGCGCATCGGGAAATCCGTCGATGGCAGGTTCAGGGTGGACTTGTAGGGATTGGGGGCTTTGGAATCGCTCACGCAGTGACTCGCGGTTGGGGTTGCATCAGGAGTGCGCGTGCCTGGGCGGCATCGCAGTGCATCTGCGCGGTGAGGGCCGGCAGGTCATCGAACATTTCCTCGTCGCGCAACTTGGCGACGAACTCGATCTCGATCCGCCGACCGTACAGGTCGCCGTCGAAATCGAACAGGTGGGCTTCCAGCAGCGGCTCGGTGCCGTCCACGGTCGGCCGGGTACCGAGGCTGGAGACCGAGGCCCAGGGCGTTTCGCCGATACCGTGAACGCGCGTGGCGTAGATGCCCGACAGCGGCGGCGTCTTGCCGGCGAAGCGCAGGTTCGCGGTCGGAAAACCGAGCGTGCGGCCCAGCTGGGCTCCACGCACCACCCGCCCGCCGATGGCATACGGCCGCCCCAACAAGCGCGTGGCCGTTGCGAAATCGCCCGCCTGCAACGCGGCACGGATGCGGGTACTGGAGACGCGCTCGCCGTCCAGCAGTACCGGCTCGATGGCGGTGGCGACAAAATCGTGAGGGCGCGCGGTTCCGTCAGCGCCCATCTGCTGCAGCAACGCCAGATCGCCGCCACGACCCTTGCCGAACTGGAATCCGGGCCCGACCCAGACTTCACGCGCGTCCAGCAGCCGGACCAGCACCTGGCGGACGAAGTCCTCCGCGCTCATCGATGCCATCTTCGCCTTGAACCGCAGCAGCCCGACCTGGTCGATGCCAAGGCAGAACAGGCCTTCCGCCTTGGCGCGCGGCGACAACAGCCGGGGCGGCGGCGCGCCACGGGCGAACAACTCGCGCGGGAGCGGCTCGAAGCTCAATGCCACCGCCGGAAGGTCAAGCGCGTGCGCCCGGGCGACAGCCCGCTTCACCAGCGCCCGATGCCCCAGATGCAGGCCATCGAACGCACCGATACAGACCACACTCCCGTGTGGACATCGGGCCTCGCCATCGATATCCCTGAACAGCCTGCTCATCGTCGCGAAGTATAGCCGGGCCGCCGGTTCAGCCCGTAGATACCGTTCGGCCTCGAAAGTCGTGGCGGTGCAGGGAGCTGATCTACGCTTCAGACTCGCAGTCTCAGGGCGCAAGCAGTCTCTCCCTGCACCGATCCGAGTGCCCCCGGATCACCAGCCCATTGCTGGTGGGTTGAAGATACAAGGGCGCAATAAGCAAAGCGCATTGCGCCGCCGGGTCGACGCCGGCGCTTACTGCCTCAAATGCCGCGGCCTCAACCCGGCGGCGATCAGGACGACGCCGTAGGCGACCGCGCCGGCGGCGATCACGCCCAACAACCATGCCCAGCGCCACAAGCCGGTCATCACCGACCAGTCGCCGATCCACCCGCGCAGGACGATCACCACCACCGCCATCGCGACCAGACCCAGCGCGATCCGCAACAGCCAGCGCCCCCAGCCCGGCTGCGCCTGGTAGATGCCGTCGCGCCTCAGGTAGCGCCACAGCAACGCTGCATTGAGGATGCCGGCGATCGCGGTGGCGCCGGCAATCCCGGCATGCGCGAACGGCACGTCCAGCCACCACAACGGGGTCACGATGACGACCGTCAGCAGCACATTGGCGACCACGGTGATGATCGCCGCGCGCATCGGCGTGCGGGTGTCCTGGCGTGAATAGAACGCCGGCAGCAACACCTTGCTCAGCATGAATGCCGGAATGCCGACGCTCATCGCGGTCAGCGCGTAGCCCACCATCCGGGTGTCGTCCGGGGTGAACTTGCCGTAGCGGAACAGCGACGCCGTCAGAGGCTCGGCCAACAAGGCCAGACCCAGCGCCGCCGGCAGACCGACCAGCAGCACCATCCGCAAGCCCCAGTCGAGCGATCGCGAGTAGCCACCCGCGTCCTTGTCGGCATGCAGGCGCGACAGCTGCGGCAGGATCACTGTGCCGATCGCCACCCCGAAGAGGCCCAGCGGCAGCTCGGTCAGCCGGTCCGAGTAGTACAGCCACGACTGCGCGGCAGGCACCAGCAGCGACGCGAACACGGTGCCGACCAGCAGGTTCACCTGCGATACCGACGAGGAGAAGATCGTCGGCAGCATCAGCTTCATCACCCGCCGCACGCCCTCGTGGCGCAGGTTGAACTTGAACCGCGTGCGCAGGCCCAGCCGGGACATCGCCGGCCACAGCACCAGCATCTGCAGGATGCCGGCCAGCAACACGCCCCAGGCCAGCGCCTTCTCCGGCACGTCCAGATAACCGGCCAGGAACAGCATCGCGCCGATCATCGCCAGGTTGTGCAGCACCGGTGTCAGCGCCGGCAGGCCGAACTGCTTGAAGCTGTTGAGCACCGAGCCGGCCAGGGCGGTCATCGAGATGAACACCAGATACGGAAAGGTGACCCGCAGCATCTGCGCGGTCAGCGGCACCAGCTCGGATTCGGACTGGTCGGCGAACGCGAGGAACAACCGCGCGACCCACGGCGCGGCCAGGATGCCCAGCCCGCTGACCACCACGACCACCGCCAGCAAGGCGCCGGCGACATGGTCGAGAAAGTCCTGCAACGCCTTCTCGTCGCCCTTCTGCTTCAGCTCCGACAGCAGTGGCACGAACGCCGAGGAGAACGAGCCTTCGGCGAAGATCCGGCGCAGGTAGTTGGGGATGCGGTAGGCGACCACGAACGCGCTGACCGCCGGGCCCGCGCCGAACAGGGTGGCCTGCAGCCAGTCGCGCAGGTAGCCGGCAATGCGCGAGATGAAGGTCATCACGCTGAAAACGGCAGTGGAGCGCAGCATGCCTCCCTGGCGACGGGCGCGGCCCGGCTCGCGAACGCTCAAGGACGGCTCCCGGAATGACCGCGGCACCCGTGCGCGGCGACTGGCCCCGAACCCGGGGCCTTGACAGCTTCATTGTTGACGCAAGCCACTGAATCGCCCATACTTTCCTGTCTGATTTTCCGCCGTATCATATTTTCTTCTTCCAGCTCCAATCAATTTTCCAGGAATACGCCGTGGCAAACATCAAGTCCGCCAAGAAGCGCGCCAAGCAGACCGTCGTGCGCAACGCCCGCAACGCGAGCCAGCGCTCGATGCTGCGCACCTCCGTGAAGAAGGTGCTCAAGGCACTCGGCGAGAACGACGCCGCCAGCGCCGAGGCCGCCTTCAAGGTTGCCCAGCCCATCCTCGACCGGTTCAGCTCGCGTGGCCTGATCCACAAGAACAAGGCTGCCCGCCACAAGAGCCGCCTGACCGCCCGCATCAAGGCGCTCAAGGCTGCCTGACAATCCTGCGACACCGGCCGCCGTCGCTTCGGCGATGGCTCCCGGGACGGCAGGTGCGACAGCAGAAAAAACCCGGCTCCGGCCGGGTTTTTTCGTGGGCGATGAATGAGCGACAGCGATGCGAGTGCCACGACCCCGGGCGCGTGGACGTGGTGCGGCCGTAACCGTGACCGCGACTTCGATTGTGGCTGTGGCTGTGGCTGTAATTGTAGGAGCGACGTAAGTCGCGATCGGGAGCGACGGCCTGATCGGACCGACTTCCGATCGCGACTTGCCTCGCTCCGGCGGCGAGCGGTCATCGCCGCAGCGAAAATGCCCCCGGATCCCGTGGACATGAGGCCACGAATTTCAGCCAACACCCGGGAGCGTCGGGCTTCAGCCAGCATCGTGGCCGGCATCGTCCGTCCGGTCCTGCTCGGCGGCACGCAAGGCACGAGCTGATGCCGCTTCCGCCTCGGCCGCCGCTTCGTTCTCGGCCTCGAGCGCTTCGGCTTTCTGGCGGTCGAAGAACGCCATGATGTCGAGCATGATCGGCCAGGTGCCCTCGCGGCCGATGGCCGAAACCAGGTACCAGCGATCCTTCCAGCCCAGCTCTTCGACGATCGCCTTGACGGTCGCCTCGCGCTCTTCCTCCAGCAGCAGGTCGGCCTTGTTGAACACCAGCCAGCGGGGCTTTTCCAGCAACTCCGGATCGTGCTTTTCAAGCTCGCGCTCGATTGCCCGCACCTGCTCGGCCGGACCGACCTCCACCCCGCCCTCCATCGGCGCGACATCCACCAGATGCAGCAACAGGCGGGTGCGCTGCAGGTGACGCAGGAACTGCGCACCGAGGCCCGCGCCATCGGCCGCGCCCTCGATCAGGCCCGGGATGTCGGCGATCACGAAGCTGCGGTACTGCTCGACCTTGACCACGCCCAGGTTCGGATACAGCGTGGTGAACGGGTAGTCGGCGACCTTCGGCGTCGCTGCCGAGACCGCGCGGATCAGGGTGCTCTTGCCTGCATTCGGGAAGCCCAGCAGGCCCACGTCCGCGAGCAGCTTGAGCTCCAGCTTGAGCACCCGCTCCTCGCCCGGCAGACCCGGCAGTGCCTTGCGCGGGGCACGGTTGACCGAGCTCTTGAAATGCATGTTGCCCAGCCCACCCTGCCCGCCCTTGGCGACCAGCAGGCGGTCGCCGTGGTTGACCATGTCGCCGATCACCTCATCGGTCTCGACGTTGACCACCACGGTGCCGACCGGCACGGTGATGATCGTGTCCTCGCCGGCCTTGCCGTACATCTGCCGGCCCATGCCGTTCTCGCCGCGGCGGGCGCGGAAATGGCGCTGGTGACGGAAGTCGACCAGCGTGTTGAGGTTCTCGTCGGCCACCAGCCAGACGCTGCCGCCGTTGCCGCCATCGCCGCCGTCGGGGCCGCCGAGCGGGATGAACTTCTCACGGCGGAAACCGACGCAGCCGTTGCCGCCGTCGCCTGCGGAGACCTGGATTTCGGCTTCGTCGACCAGCTTCATGGAAAACCTCGATGGATAAGTGGCATGTTCTGCCCCGGGCATTGTGCCCGGGAAATGAAAAGCCCCGCCGGGGCGGGGCCTTTGCAACGTGCGTACCGGATCAGGCTCGAGGCCCGACCCGCAGCGATCACTCGCTGACGACGCTGACGGTGCGGCGCTTCTTCAGGCCCTTGGTCGAGAACTCGACCTTGCCGTCAATCAGCGCAAACAGGGTGTGGTCACGGCCCAGACCGACGCCCGGACCCGGATGGAACTGGGTGCCGCGCTGGCGGATGATGATGTTGCCGGCGTCGATCGCCTGGCCGCCATACATCTTGACGCCGAGGTATTTCGGGTTGGAGTCGCGGCCGTTACGGGTCGAGCCTCCGGACTTTTTATGTGCCATGGCTGCTGCTCCTTACTTGCTGTCGCCACCGGCAATGCCGGTGATCTCGATTTCGGTGTAATGCTGACGGTGGCCCATCTGCTTGCGGTGGTGCTTGCGGCGACGGAACTTGATGATGCGGATCTTGTCCGCACGGCCGTGGCCAATCACCTTCGCGCTGACGGTGGCACCCTTGAGCGCGTCGCCGAGCGTGGTCTCGCCCTCGCCATTGCCCAGCATCAGGATGTTGTCGAACTTGATCTCGCTGCCGGCTTCGGCTTCGAGCAGCTCCACGCGCAGGGTCTCGCCCTGCATGACGCGGTATTGCTTGCCGCCAGTGACTACTACTGCGTACATGACCGTCTTCCTCTGTAGTTATTTTTGGTCGCTGCCGTGCCATCGAGGGCAGACAGAAGCGGAATTGTAATGGCTTCAGTGGCTTGCGGCAACTCTTCCCAGGATGTCCGCGGATGTAGAGCGGCTTCAGCCGCGACCCGCACATCTCTCCCGGGATCGAACCGCTTCGCGTATGCACTGACATCCGGTTTCGCCGTGCCCCTGTGGTTGGCGATCGCCGCGCGGCGTGGAGATGATGGGTGGCCGCACGACAGCTACGGCTGAACGGGGTACCGACGACGGAACGCGTACGCTTCCATTCTCGCGATTTGCCCCCATTTCCTGCACTCGATACGCTCGTCTGTTTGCCGCCGCAGCTCGACGGCCCTCCCCCTATTCACAGGCTCTTCGATGGCGATGGAATTCATCAGCATCCGCGGTGCGCGGACGCACAACCTCAAGAACATCGATCTCGACCTGCCGCGCGACAAGCTGATCGTGATCACCGGCCTGTCGGGTTCGGGCAAGTCCTCGCTCGCGTTCGACACCATCTACGCGGAAGGACAGCGCCGCTATGTCGAGTCGCTGTCGGCCTACGCGCGACAGTTCCTGTCGGTGATGGAAAAGCCCGACGTCGACCATATCGAGGGGCTGAGTCCGGCGATCTCGATCGAGCAGAAATCGACCTCGCACAACCCGCGCTCCACCGTCGGCACGATCACCGAAATCTACGACTACCTGCGCCTGCTGTATGCGCGCGTCGGCACGCCGCGCTGCCCCGACCACGGGTATCCGCTGGAAGCGCAGACGGTCAGCCAGATGGTCGACCAGGTGATTGCGCTGGCCAGCGACCCGGCCACCGCCGAGCAGCGCTACATGCTGCTGGCGCCGGTGATCCGCGAGCGCAAGGGCGAGCATGCGCAGGTGTTCGAGCAGCTGCGCGCGCAGGGCTATGTGCGCGTGCGCGTCGACGGCGAGCTGTACGAGATCGACGCGGTGCCACCGCTGGCGCTGCGGGCCAAGCACACCATCGAGGCGGTGATCGACCGCTTCCGCCCGCGCGAGGACCTCAAGCAGCGCCTCGCCGAATCCTTCGAAACCGCGCTCAAACTCGGCGACGGCATGGCGCAGGTGATGTCGCTGGATGATCCGAAAGCCGCACCGCAGCTATTCTCTTCCAAGTACAGCTGCCCGGTCTGCGACTACTCGTTGCAGGAGCTGGAGCCGCGGCTGTTCTCGTTCAACTCGCCGACCGGCGCCTGCCCCACCTGCGACGGCCTGGGCATGGCGGAGTACTTCGATCCGGCGCGGGTCGTGGTGCACCCCGAACTCGCTCTGGCAGCCGGAGCGGTGCGCGGCTGGGACCGCCGCAACGCGTATTACTTCCAGCTGATCCAGTCGCTGGGCAAGCACTACGGTTTCGACGTCAACACGCCGTGGAACCAGTTGCCGGAAGAAGTGCGCCAGGCGGTGCTGTTCGGCAGCGGCGACGAGGTCATCGCGTTCTCCTACCTCAGCGAAGGCGGCACCCGACACCAACGCAAGCACCGCTTCGAGGGCATCGTCCCGAACCTGGAGCGGCGCTACAAGGAAACCGAATCGGCCGCGGTGCGCGACGAACTGGCGAAGTACATCAGCGAGCGCGCCTGCATCGATTGCGGCGGCCAGCGCCTGAACCGCGCCGCGCGCAACGTGTTCGTCGACGGCCACCCGCTGCCGGACATCGTGGTGCTGCCGATCGACGAGGCGCTGGCGTTCTTCAAGAAACTCCACCTGGCGGGCTGGCGCGGCGAGATCGCGGGCAAGATCGTCAAGGAAATCGGCGACCGGCTGAAGTTCCTGGTCGATGTCGGCCTCGACTACCTGACCTTGGAGCGCAAGGCCGACTCGCTGTCCGGCGGCGAGGCCCAGCGCATCCGCCTGGCCTCGCAGATCGGCGCCGGCCTGGTCGGGGTGATGTACGTGCTCGACGAGCCGTCCATCGGCCTGCACCAGCGCGACAACGAGCGCCTGCTCGGCACCCTCACCCGCCTGCGCGACCTGGGCAATACGGTGATCGTGGTCGAGCACGACGAGGACGCGATCCGCCTCGCCGACCACATCGTCGACATCGGCCCCGGCGCCGGCGTGCATGGCGGCGAAGTGGTGGCACAGGGCAGGTTCGAGGACATCCTGGCCGCACCGCGCTCGCTGACCGGCCAGTACCTCAGCGGCAAGAAACGCATCGAGGTGCCCGCCAAGCGGCACGCGCCCAACCTCGACATGACCCTGCACCTGCGCGGCGCGACCGGGAACAACCTGAAAGACGTCGACCTGTCGATTCCCGCCGGCCTGCTGACCTGCATCACCGGCGTGTCCGGCTCGGGCAAATCGACCCTGATCAACGCCACCCTGTACGAACTGGCTGCCAACGAACTCAACGGCGCCTCGCGCACGGTCGCGCCGTACCGCTCGATCGAGAACATGGACCTGTTCGACAAGGTGGTCGAGATCAACCAGTCGCCGATCGGACGCACACCGCGCTCCAACCCGGCCACCTACACCGGCCTGTTCACGCCGTTGCGCGAGCTGTACGCACAGGTGCCCGAGGCCCGCGCACGCGGTTATGCGCCTGGACGCTTCAGCTTCAACGTGCGTGGCGGGCGCTGCGAGGCCTGCCAGGGCGATGGGCTGATCAAGGTCGAGATGCACTTCCTGCCGGACGTGTACGTGCCCTGCGATGTCTGCGGCGGCAAGCGCTACAACCGCGAGACGCTGGAGATCCTCTACAAGGGCTACAGCATCAGCGACGTGCTGGACATGACCGTGGAGGACGCACTGGAGCTGTTCGACGCGATCCCGTCGATCGCGCGCAAACTCGAGACCCTGATCGACGTCGGCCTGAGCTACATCAAGCTGGGACAGTCCGCGACCACCCTGTCGGGCGGCGAGGCCCAGCGGGTGAAACTGTCCAAGGAACTGTCGCGTCGCGACACCGGCCAGACGCTGTACATCCTCGACGAGCCGACCACCGGCCTGCACTTCCACGACATCGAGGCGTTGCTGGCAGTACTGCACCGCCTGCGCGACGACGGCAACACGGTGGTGGTGATCGAGCACAACCTGGACGTGATCAAGACCGCCGACTGGATCGTCGACCTCGGCCCCGAGGGCGGCCATCGCGGCGGCACCATCCTCGCCAGCGGCACGCCCGAACACATCGCCTCGCTGGAGCATTCCTACACCGGACGCTTTCTTGCGCCGATGCTGGAACGCTCGCGGGCGCACGACCAGGCAGCCCGGACCACTCCCGGTACCGCAGCGACCGCCCGCAAGACAGCCAAGAAGAAGACCGCCGCATGAGCGACACCGACAAGCCGAAAACGGCCACACCACGCAAGCCACGCAAGCGAGTCACGAAGCCGGTCGATGGGAACGGATTGCTGAACAGCTCCGCGAACGACACACCCGACCCGCACGAACCGGGCAAGCCTGCACCGTCGAAGAAGGTGCAGGCTTCCTCCGAGCCGAACGAGACCTCATCCCCAGGGGGCGCGCCGGAAGTCGCGCCCCACGCGTCAGAAACCCGTCACTCGGCCAAACGCGGCAAACGCAAGCCGGCGGTAACCAACGCCTCCGGCAAGTCCGCCACCGCCCCGGCAATGACCTCGACGAAGCCCCAGGCAACGCCTGCGACCGATCCGGCGCAACGGGATCTGATCCGTGTACCCATGCCCGTGCGCTGGCGTGACCTGGACGCGTTCAACCACGTCAACAACTCCAAGTACCTGAGCTATCTGGAAGAGGCGCGCCTGCAGTGGATGCTCGGCGTGCCCGGCCAGGGCATGGACGACCACGTCGCGCCGGTGGTCGCGGCCGCGCAGCTCAACTACCGCCGCCCGATCACCTGGCCCGCGGAGGTGATGATCGAGTTGTTTGTCGAGCGGCTGGGCAACAGCAGCCTGACCGTCGGCCACCGCATCGTCGATGCACAGGACGCCGACGTGCTGTTTTGCGACGGCCACGTGGTGCTGGTGTGGATCGACCGCGACAGCGGCGCATCCGCGCCGCTGCCTGCGACCGTGCGCGAGGCCTGCCGGGAATCCGCGTAACCCGGCCCGGATCCGGCCGGGCGGCTTACCCGCCGGGCTTGCGTACCTCGAACTGGCCCTGCAGCACGCCGCCGCCCTTCAGCTCGAAGTCGATCCCGACCTTGTCGCCCGCCTGCAGCTCCGCACGGGGCTGCATCAGCATCAGATGCAGGCCGCCTGGCGCCAGGGTGGCGCTGGTCCCCGGGGCGATCACCAGTTCCGGCATCGCGCGCATCCGGCTGACACCATCGACGATGCGGGTCTCGTGGATCGACACGTCGGCAAACGCGGGGCTGCTCGCCGCGACGATCGTGACGGCCTCTGCACAATCGTTCCGGATCGTGCCGAACCCGGCCAGCATCGGCATCGACACCGGCGGCAGGCGCAACCAGCCGCCGGTCACGACCGGCTTGCAGTCGGCGGCGGAGGCCGGCGTTGCAACGAAAGTTGCGGCGAGCAAAACGACGGCGAGCAAAACGCGCAATGTGTTCATGCGCTTATGATACCGGCAGGTCGAAATTGGAGTTCGAGATGCGCCACAGCCTGTCATTGCTTGCCGTCGCCTGCGTACTTGCCGCGTGCTCGAACGGACCCGGACCCGATGCCACCCAGCCCCCTCCGGTCGCCAAGCCGGCCGCCGCGCCGGACACCAGCAAGGCAACGGATGACGCTGGCGTCACCCGGCTGACCATCTACAGCGGCGATTACGACGCGCTGGCCCGCGAAGAAAGTGCCCGTGCCGGCATGCCCGGTTATGCGCTGGTCGAACGTCCCCTGCACTACACGCTCAAGGCAGGCCCGAATGCGGTCGCCGCCACCAGCGTGCCGCCGGCAATGGACGTGGAAGCGGCCACCCTGCGCGCCCTGTCGCCCGGCGTCACCCTGGAGTCCCAGCGCTACGTCGCCCCGCTGTCGGGTACCGCGGACGTGATCGCGCGGGTGCTCGGCCAGCGCATCGTCGTGGAGCACACGGCAGGCAACGCCAAACAGACCGACGCCGGGATCCTGCTTGCCGCCAGTGACGGTCTTACGCTCGCCCTGGGCGACGGACGGATCAAGGTCATCCGCGACTACGACAATTTCAGCATGGTCGACGGCAGCAAGCTGGTGCCGCAACAGGCCGAACTGCGCTGGACGGTGAACGCCAACGACGCAGGCGATGCCAACTTCCTGCTCAGCTACCCGATGGGCGGCATGGCGTGGCGCGCCGAGTACCTGGCGACCCTGGCCAAAGGTGCCGGCGAGGAGTGCAAGCTGGCACTGGATGGCGCCGCGCTGGTGGTCAATCGCGCCGGCGTGGGCTTTGGCGATGCACGGCTGACCCTGGTGGCGGGAGAGCCGAGGCGCGCGCCGCTGCAGAAGGGCTACCAGCTCCGCAACCAGTTCGCGGCCGACTCCGTCGCGGCTGCCGCGCCACCGATGTCGGCCACGCGCCAGTCCGGCGAATACCACGCCTACGAACTGCCCGGCACGATCGCGATCAGCAATGGCGCCACCGAGCGCGTGCCCCTGTTCGCCCGGCGCGAGGCGATCGACTGCCAGCGCACCTACGTGGTGGACGCCGGCGCGCCGCAATGGCCGACGCCGCAACCGAACATCGACCCGGGTTATCGCGGCCAGACCGGCCCGCTGCCGGTCACGGCGACGGTCTCGATCAGCAATGTGGCCGATGCCGGACTCGGCCAGCCCTTGCCGGCAGGGCGCGTGAGGGTGTTCGACGGCAACGACTTCCTCGGCGAGTCCACCCTGCCGCATACGCCGGCCGGCGCGGATATCCGGCTCGCCGTCGGCAAGGCGTTCGACCTGCGGGCGGACCGCGAAACCACCGCCTTCCGCGTCGACCGCACGGGCCGCACGATCACCGAATCGTTCGCCATCACCCTCGGCAACGCGAAGGACACCGACACCACGATCCGGGTGGTGGAAGCGATGCCGCGCTGGAGTGACTGGGACATCACCGGCAGCAGTGTCGAGCCGGAAAAGAAGGATGCCAGCCACGTCGAATTCGACGTCCCGGTGGCCGCCAACAGCGAGGTCAAGCTGACCTATACCGTGCGTTACCGCTGGACCGAGGGCGTGAGTCCATGAGCCCGGCTCCCATGAGTCATGTCGAGACCATCCGGCACGGCGACATCGTCGAACTGAAGCTTGCCCGCCCACCGGTCAACGCCCTCGATCCGGCGCTGTGCCGCGACCTGCGCCACGCACTGGAGGCCGCGCTGGTCGGCGACGCCCGCGGCATTGTCCTGTCCGGCGCGCCGAAGATCTTTTCCGCCGGTCTGGATGTGCCCTACCTGCTCGGACTGGGCGACGACCGAGAAGCACTGACCGCCGCATGGCAGGCCTTCTTCGGCGTCGCCCGTGCACTGGCCGCGTGCCCGGTGCCGGTCGTGGCGGCCCTGACCGGCCATGCCCCCGCCGGCGGCTGCGTGTACGCGCTGTGCTGCGACTACCGGATCATGGCCGCCGGCGATTTCCGCATCGGCCTCAACGAAACCCAGGTCGGCCTGGTCGCTCCCGAAGGCATCCAGCGCCTGATGCGGCGCGTGGTCGGCCCGCACCGCGCCGAACGGATGCTGGTGGCAGGCGAGATGGTCGACGCCGCCCGCGCCCTGCAGATCGGCCTGGTGGACGAACTGGTCGACGCCGGCGCGGTCGACGGCCCGACCCACGATCCCGATGCGGTCAGCCGGCGTGCGCGCGAATGGCTGCAGACCCTGCTGGTGCTGCCGCCCGAAGCCATGCGCCACACCCGCCAGATCGCGCGGGCCGCGGTGATCGAAGCACTGCAGCCCGAGCACATCGACCTGGAGCGGTTCGTCAACGCATGGATGGAGCCCGGCACGCAGGCGGCATTGCACGCACTGGTTGCCAGGTTGAAGAAGTAACGCGCAGGCACGGCGGCCAACGATCACCGCTGTCCGACGAAGTATCCATGATGTCGGGCCTGCTACAACGATCGCACGATGTCTCCTTCGGTCACCCGACTGGACTTCCTCCAGCCGTAGGAGCGAGGTCAGTCGCGACCGGTTCATCAATGCCGGGCTGATGGGTGGTCACCGCTATCGTGACTGGCCGATGCAGGAGGCAAGGCCGGGGAAGCCACGGCGCGTACTGGCCGGTTCCGGCGGGGAATACGCAGGCATGGGAGCCTCAACGCAGGCGTGGCTCTGCGCGTTCGCGACTGACGTCGCTCCTACGACCGGAGGGTCCCCAGTTGGACAAAAATCGGGGTCGCGGCGATCAGGTTGGCGGCAAATCCTACCGGCTTTCACCCTTGGCAACCGGACGCTCAGGATGCTCGATCCAGCCGCTCCACGATCCGGTGAACAGCTTTGCGCCGGGAAGTCCGGCGTGCTCCATCGCGAGCAGGTGGTGGCAGGCGGTGACGCCGGAGCCGCACATCACCACCACGTCCTGCGGCATGCGGTCGCCGAGCAAGCCGGTGAACTCGGCGGCCAACTCCGCGGCCGGCTTGAAATGCCCATCGCGCAGGTTCGCGCTGTAGGGACGATTGACTGCTCCCGGCACATGGCCGGCGACCTTGTCGATCGGCTCCACGTCGCCACGAAAGCGCTCCGGCGCGCGCGCGTCGATCAGCATGCCGCCCTTGGCCAGATGCGCCTGCACCTGCGAGGCATCCAGCAGACGGCCGCGGTCGAACTGGGCGACGTAGCGCGTCGGCCCTACCTCGGGCAGGCCGGACTCGGCCGGCAATCCCTGCGCAGTCCAGGCCGACCAGCCGCCGTCGAGCACGGCCACGTCACCATGGCCGAGTGCGCGCAGCAGGAACCAGACGCGCGCCGCCGACAACGCGCCTTCGCCGGCGTCGTACACCACGATCTGGTCGGTCGGGCGGATGCCCCACGCGCCCAGCCGTGCAGTGAAATCCGCGGCGTCGGGCCACGGATGGCGACCACCGGTTTGGTGATGGTCGGACAGGTCACGATCCAGGTCCGCAAAGCGCGCGCCCGGCACGTGCGCCTGCCGGTACGCCGCTTCGCAGCCGGCCGGATCGGCCAGCGAGGAGCGCGCATCGAGCACGACGAGATCTTCCCGACCCAGCGCCGCCGACAACGCGTCGGCCGACACCAGCGTCTGCCATCTCTCCGTCGAAGCCGTCATATGGCCGGCTGGCGATGGATCGGCTTGATCCACACCCGGCACCGCAGTATCCGACGGCGATTCGCCATGCATCACGTGTTGCACTGGGTGCTTGCTCATTTCACGCTCTCCAGCCGCTGCCGCAGGTTCAACAGGATAGACGCCGTGGCCCCCCAGATCCGTTGCACGGGATAGCGGTATTCGTGGATCGGGCGCATGCGCCCGCGATAGGCGACCTGCAGTTCAAGCAGATTGGCCGGATCCAGCAGGTAGTCGAGCGGCACCTCGAACACCTCGGCCACCTCGCGCGGATCGGGGTGGATCACGTGTGCGGGATCGATCACCGCCACCACCGGCAGCACCCGGAAGCCGGTGATGGTCAGCAGCGGATCCAGCAGGCCCAGCGGCGTGATCTGGTCGGCGAACACGCCGATCTCCTCGCCGGTCTCGCGGATCGCGGCGGCAATCGCGTTTTCGTCCTGCGGGTCCACCCGCCCACCGGGGAAAGCGACCTGGCCCCCGTGCTGGCGCAGCGTATCGGTGCGACGGGTCAGGATGACCTGGGTCGCCTGCGGCCTTGGCACCAGGCCGACCAGCACCGCCGCGTCATCCTGTCTGGCCAAGGGCGGCACCAGGTCGGCAAGCTCTCTCCGGTTCCAGCCCTGCCCCGCGGGCGGCGCGTCCAACGGATGCAGCGCACGGCCCAGACGGGCCGCCTCATGCAAGCGTTCGATCAGGGCTGGACCGTTCATCCCTGCGCCTCTTCCCGCAGCGGCAGCACGTCCTCCATCAGGCGCAGGCGCTCGCCGTCGCCCATCTGCGACCAGCGGGCGATCTCATCGCCGGTGCGGTAACAGCCTTCGCATAGACCGCGCTCATCCAGGCAGCACACCCCGGTGCAGGGAGTGAGGATGGGGGCGAGGAAGGGCGTGTTCATGTCGGCAACTCACATGTCTGGGATTGCCCGGCAGCTTTCCGGCAGAACGGTCACGGGCACAAAGAGGATCGGGATGATCCTGAAGTATGGGCACCCAAGGCGGCTTTCGACCATCGAAGCGGCCGGCACGTAGTAGCTGCTCCACAAAAAAATTACGCCGCGCCAGCCGGCCACAAAAAAGTTGCGCCGGACTAGCCGGCGCACAAACAAGTTGCGCCGGGCAAGCCGGCGCAACGGATACCGCGATTCACAAATCCGCTTACTTGACGCTGACCAGCTTGATCTCGAACTGCACGGCCATGTTCGGCGGGACGCCGGTACGCGGATCGGCGCCGTAGGCCTTGTCCGACGGCAGGGTGATTTCCCACTTCGAGCCGGCCGGCATCTGCTGCAACGCTTCGCGCATCGCGGGCATCTCGACCTCGCTGAGCTTGATCTCAGGCATGTCACGCGCCTGCGCGGCTTCGCCCTGCGGACGCTGACCCCATGGGAACGGACCGGCAACCTGCAGGCTCACGCTGCTGGCGGCCGTCGGCTTGGCACCCTTGCCGACTTCGATCACGCGGTACTGCACGCCGCTGGGCAGCGACTGCACGCCAGGCTTGGCCTTGTTCTGGGCGATGAAGGCATCGCTGCGGGTCTTGTTCTCTGCCGCTGCGGAATCCCAAGCGGCCTTGGCCTTGGCCTGCTGGCGCTTCTGCATGTTCTCCACGGCAGTGCGCAGCTGGTCGACGGGAACCGAAGGATCCTTCTTCGCGTAACCGTCCTGCAGACCCTTGGTGATGGTGGCGACGTCAAGCGCCTCGCCGCTTTCAGCGGCGTTGCGACCAAGGTCATACCCCAGCGCGTAGCTCAGCTTGCCTTTTTCGGACGAGGTGTCCTGGGCGAAGGCTTGGCCCGCGGTCAGGGTCAGGGCGGCAACGGCGACCGCAATCAAACGCAACTTCATTCGGTAAAACCTCCGGTGATGGCGCGAAGCGGCGACACCGCCCCGTTGGGATGTCCGTATCGGGCAACAGCCCCGAATGGACGCGCTAGGATAACGGCGGCAGGGCTTAACCGCCACTGACGACCAGACTGAGACAGCACGGGGGTTTGCAAGTTCCCTGCGCACCTTCCAACGCCCCAACGGATGCCCCCTCCATGCCAGAAACGCCCCACTCCGCCGCCGTCACCACCACCGACCACGGCGCCGTGCGCGTCATCACCGTCAACCGCCCCGACAAGTTGAATGCGCTCAATGCTGCGACTCTGGATGCACTGCAGGCGGCGTTCGATGCGGCGGCCGCGGATGCCGGAGTGCGCTGCGTGGTGCTGACCGGTGCCGGCAGCAAGGCATTCGTCGCCGGCGCGGACATCAGCGAGATGAACACCCTGACGCCGGTGCAGGGCCGCGATTTCTCGCTGCGCGGACAGCGCCTGATGCGGCGCGTGGAGAAGATGCCCAAGCCGGTGATCGCGATGATCAATGGCTTCGCCCTGGGTGGCGGGTTGGAACTGGCGATGTGCTGCCACCTGCGCGTCGCCGCCGACAGCGCCAGGGTCGGCCAGCCCGAGGTCAACCTCGGCCTCATTCCGGGCTTCGGCGGCACCCAGCGGCTGCTGCGGCTGGCCGGCCGGGCGGCGACGCTGGAGTTGTGCCTGCTCGGCGCGCCGATCGACGCGGCGCGGGCGCGCGAACTGGGCATCGTCAACCGGGTGGTCGCCGCCGGTGAACTGCAGGCCGAGACGATGAAGCTGGCCGCGCAACTGGCCGCCTCGGCCCCGCTGGCGCTGCGCGGGGTGATCGACTGCGTCAATGTCGGCGGCGAATGCGGCATCGAGGAAGGACTGGAGTACGAGACCGCCCAGTTCGGGCTGATGTTTTCCACCGACGACATGCGCGAGGGCACCGATGCCTTCCTGGAACGCCGCAAGCCGGCATTCAACGGCCGCTGAGGCCTTGGCGGCTGCCGATTCTTGCAGCTGCGGCTGCATCGACCCGCATGGCGCGGGCGTGCATGCCTTGTGCATCGCGCTGGCCAATGGCGATGTGGACCGCGCGCTCGCACTCGGCCTGCTGAAAGCGATGCCCTGCCCCGCCTGCAGCGTCGAGTGCCAGGTCGCGCTGGTGCAGGCCCGGGTCGAGCGCAAGCACGCGTTGGCTGCACGCGAGCGCTACCGGGCCCGCAATGCACGCCTGCAACGGCGGCACGACGAACGTGCGACGCGACGCGGGGTTACGACGAGCCGGCCGGAAGACCCGACGGCGGGCCCGCCCACGAACCCGCCGGCTCCCGACCCGACCAACCGGACACCACGCCCGGCCTTGCCCGCCGCGGTCGCGGCGGCGCTGGCGCGGGCCAAGGCGAAAGCCGCCGCGACACCACCCCCTGCAGGACCGGAATCTTGAGTACCCGTCCCGTCCGCAAGCGCAGCCCGCGTTCGCACTTGAGCAAGGCCGAGATCGAGGAGATGTTCGCGCGCCTGCACCAGCTCAACCCGCACCCGACCACCGAGCTGGAATTCAGCTCGCCGTATGAACTGCTGGTGGCGGTGACGCTGTCGGCGCAGGCCACCGATGTCGGCGTCAACAAGGCGACCCGCAAGCTGTTTCCGGTCGCCAACACGCCGGCGCAGATCGCCGCGCTCGGGGTCGAGGGACTGAAGCCGTACATCGCCACCATCGGCCTGTACAACACCAAGGCCGCCAACGTGGTGGCGATGGCACAGCTGCTGCTGGAACGCCATGGCGGCGACGTGCCACACGACCGCGCTGCGCTGGAAGCACTGCCGGGCGTGGGCCGCAAGACCGCCAATGTGGTGCTGAACACAGCCTTCGGCGAGCCGACGATGGCGGTCGACACCCACATCTTCCGGGTGGCCAACCGCACCGGCCTGGCGCCGGGCAAGAACGTGCGCGAGGTGGAGGACCTGCTGGTGCGGGTGATTCCCGACCACTTCCTGCACGACGCCCACCACTGGCTGATCCTGCACGGCCGCTACGTCTGCAAGGCGCGCACGCCGGACTGCCCGCACTGCGTGATCCGCGACATCTGCCGTTACAAGGACAAGACGCCCGGCGAGCCCGGCTGAAGCGACGATGCAGGCGTGGTCCTGCAGGTTCGTGGCTGATCGGCGGAGGCATGCCTCCGCCATTCCCCCCAACGCGGTGGACGTGGCTTTCAGCCTTGCGTAGGAGCGGCTTCAGCCGCGACCTGACCATCCTCCTGTCACATCGCTGCAATGTTGCGCACCCACACTGCGCGCACTTCCCCGATGTGACATTCCAGGCCCATGCAAATTGCCGTCAACCGCCTCACCATCGCCCTGCTGCTGGCAGGCGCCGCACCGCTCGCCCACGCCGAAATCGCCATCGATGTGATCGGCGGATCGGAGATCAGTTTCGAAGGCCTGATACAGGCCGACTACAACCGTTTCGGCAGCGACGTCGCCAACCTCAATGGCGATGCGCTGGATGGCAGCAACGCCGACCAGGAACTGCGTCGCGCCGAACTGGTGCTCAAGGGCAAGGGACCGGGCAACGTCGACTGGGTGGCCGGTTACGACGCCAAGGCCGACAAGTGGCTCGACGTCAACGCCAAGTACAAGCTCGGCGGCAACAAGCAGCATTACGTCCAGCTGGGCCAGTTCAAGCAGCCCAACAGCCTGGAAGAACTGTCGTCGACCAAGAACAACGACTTCATCTCCAAGGCCACCATCACCAACAGCTTTGCCACCGGCCGCCGTGTGGGTGCGGCCTGGTCCTACGGCAGCGGTCCCTACAGCCTGACCGCGAGCACCTTCGGCAGCGAGCTGACCCGCAACAAGGCCGCCGGCTCCGGGTACGGCCTGCGCGGCACCTTCGCGCCGATCAACCAGGACGGCAACATCCTGCACTTCGGCCTGTCGTACGTGAACCGGGACACCGACGGCGACAAGATCAAACTGTCGGCCAAACCCAATGCCGACCTGACCCCGACCAGCCTGGTCAGCACCGGCACCTTCGCCGACGCGGACCGGATGGCGACCATCGGCCTGGAAAGCTTCTGGACCCGCGGGCCGGTCAAGCTGCAAGGCGAATACATGCAGGTCGACGTCGACCGCTACGGCACCGCCTCGAAGGACTTCAGCGGCAGCGGCGGTTATCTCAGCGCGCTGTGGAACGTCACCGGCGAGGGCTGGCAGTACAAGGACGGCGTGCCCGGCACCAAGGGCCCCAGCGACCCGGCCGCCGGCATGTGGCAGCTCGGCCTGCGCTACGACACGATCGATCTGGACGACGGCGCCGTGCAGGGCGGCCGGATGGACGCGATCACCGCGGGCGTCAACTACTACTGGCGCTCCAACTTCAAGTTCGCCCTGAACTACGTGAAGGTCGACAGCCAGCGCGCCGGCATCGACGACAACCCCGACATCACCGAAGCGCGCGTGCAGTTCTTCTGGTGAGCGCGCTGCTTTTCCGCAGCCATCCCCTGCCTTCCTCCCCTCTCCCTTCGCCTTTCCTGGAGCACTCCGTGTTCAAGTCCCTTTCGTTCCGCTTCACCGCGCTCGCCCTGGCGACCGCGTTTTCCGCCAGTGCGGCGGCCGCCGACGTCACCGGCGCCGGTGCCTCGTTCATCTACCCGGTCATGACCCAGTGGTCGGCCGACTACGCCAAGAGCACCGGCCACAAGGTCAACTACCAGTCGATCGGCTCGGGCGGCGGTATCGCCCAGATCAAGGCGGCGACGGTCGACTTCGGCTCCTCCGATGCGCCGCTGACGCCCGAGGAATTGTCCAAGCACGGCCTCGCGCAGTTCCCGTCGGTGATCGGCGGTGTGGTGCCGGTGCTGAACGTGCCCGGCATCGCCGCCGGCGCGATGAAGCTCGACGGCGACGTGCTGGCGGACATCTTCCTGGGCAGGATCTCCAGGTGGAACGATCCGCGCATCGTCGCCAGCAACGCCGGCCTGGCCCTGCCGGACCTGAAGATCACCATCGTCCACCGCTCCGACGGCTCGGGCACCACGTTCAACTTCGTCAACTACCTGTCCAAGGTCAGCCCGGCCTGGAAGGACAGCGTCGGCGAAGGTACCTCGGTGAAATGGCCCGGCGGCATCGGTGGCAAGGGCAATGAAGGCGTCGCGGCCTACGTCAAGCAGATCAAGGGCGGCATCGGCTACGTCGAGATGTCCTACGCGCTGCAGAACCAGATGACGTACTCGCGCCTCAAGAACGCGGCCGGCAACTACATCATCCCCAGCGACAAGACCTTCTCGGCCGCCGCCGCGAGTGCCGACTGGGGTTCGTCCAGGGACTTCCATCTGGTGATGACCAACGCCCCCGGCGAGCAGGCCTGGCCGATCACCGCGACCAATTTCATCCTGATGTACAAGCAGCCCAAGGATGCGGCCGGCGCCAGCTCGGCCAAGGCGTTCTTCCGCTGGGTCTACGCCAACGGCGACGCCGCTGCCAGCAAGCTCGATTACGTGCCGCTGCCGGATACGCTGGTGGAGCAGATCGAGACCTACTGGTCGAAGGAAATGGCCTATTGAGGCCAGCCGCACGCCATCACAGCCAACACAGAGCGGGCCTTCGGGCCCGTTCTGCTGTCTGCGCAGCGGACTGGCCCGATGTCCGGATCGCCCGCCATGCGCCGTAGTTTGACTGTTGATGACCGGGGATACCGGTCGAACTGCATGCCGTCGGAGCGCTACGCCGACGAACCGCATGCCGCCAAACCCGTGCAACCCGGAGCCGTACGAATGAATGTCGAAAAACCGATCGCCCGCGTCAAATCGATCCTGTTGAGCCCGCGCACCGCCTGGCCGGAAATCGGCGCCGAGCCGGCCACCATCCCGGGCCTGTACACCGGCTACATCATGATCCTGGCCGCGCTGCCGGCCGTGTTCGGCTTCATCAAGAGCAGCGTGATCGGCTACAGCCTGTTCGGGGCGACGATCCGGACCGGGTTCTTTGCCGGTCTTTCCGGGATGGTCCTCACCTACGTGCTGAGCCTGGTGCTGATCTATGTGGTCGCATGGATCGTCAATGCGCTGGCGCCCAGCTTCGGCGGCCAGAAGAACCAGGTGCAGGCGCTGAAGGTGATGGCCTATGCGTACACGGCGGCATGGATGGCGGGCATCGCCACGATCCTGCCGTGGATCGGCGGACTGATCGGCCTGCTGGCCGCGATCTACTCGATCTACCTGCTGTACCTGGGCCTGCCGCACACGATGAAGAACCCGGCCGAGAAATCGCTGGCTTACACCGCCGTGATCGTCATCATCACCATCGTCCTGGGCCTGGTCATCGGCGCGGTCGTGGCCGGCATCACGGGTTTCGGTGCGTTCGCGGGCAGTGCTGCCGGCAACCGCGTCAGCAGCAGCGACGTCCGCTTCGACAAGGACAGCAGGCTGGGCCAGCTGGTGGCGTTCGGCGAGCAGATGGCGGCGGCCGGCGAGCAGATGGAGGCCGAGCAGACCAGGGCCCGGGCACGCGGGGATGGCGAGGCCACGCCCGAGTCCGCGGAAAAGGCTCTTGCCACCCTGTTTGGTGGCAAGGACGGCAAGCCGCTGGAGTCGCTGGAGCCGGAAACCATGAAGGGTTTCCTGCCCGGCTCGCTGGCCGGCCTGCCGCGCACGGCCATCAGCGCCGGTCGCGAGAGCGGCATGGGCATGCAGATCACCAACGCATCGGCCGACTACGCCAACGATGACGGCAGCCGCCAGATCCGCATCAAACTGATCGACACGCCGATGATGGCGCGGGCGGGTGCGCTGACCCAGTTGATGCGGTCGGAGTCGTCCAGCGAGAGCGCCGATGGCTACGAGAAAAGCTACTCCCGCAATGGTCGCCAGATCGAGGAGAAGTGGGATCGCCGAAGCGGCCGTGGCAGCTACGCGGTGATGATCGGCAGCCGGTTCTCGGTGCGGGCCGAGGGCCGTGCCGACAGCTTCGAACAGATCCGGCAGGCCGCCGAGAGCATCGACCTGGCCGCGTTCGAGAAGCTGGCCAAGCAGGACACCGCGAAACGCTGACCGGGGCCAACACCAATCCGGGCGGGTATCGCCCGCACTGGCAGCAACATCGACATCAGGCGCGCTCCGGAAGGGGCGCGCTTTTTTCGTGCGTGCCGCAAAACGCGCCCCTGTCATACGCCGGTAACAGAAATGTCCTTTCATGGCGGTGTCCGCTGGTCACGCCAGCCTTTTCGAGCAACCCATGAAGTCGATCCGTCTCGCTGCCCTGTCCCTCTCCCTCGCCGTGGCAATGACCGCCTGCGCGCCGTCCGGCGACAACGCGGCGACCACGGACACCGCCGCCAACGGGGCCACCGGCGCGGCCGACCATGGCGACAAGATCGCCGCGCAGATCACCGGCGCCGGCGCGACCTTCATCTTCCCGCTGATCTCCAAATGGTCGGCCGACTACCACGGCGCCACCGGCAACATGGTCAATTACCAGTCGATCGGTTCGGGCGGCGGCATCGCCCAGATCAAGGCCGGCACGGTGGATTTCGGTTCGTCCGATGCGCCGCTGAGCAGCGAGGAGCTTGCTGAAGCCGGGCTGGGCCAGTTCCCCTCGGCCATTGGCGGCGTGGTGCCGGTGGTCAACGTGAAAGGCATCGCCCCCGGCCAGCTGCGCCTGACCGGCGCGCTGCTGGCCGACATCTACCTGGGCACGGTCACGACCTGGAATGACCCGGCGATCGCCTCGCTCAACCCCGGCGTCGCGTTGCCGGCGACCCGGATCAGCCTGGTGCAGCGCTCCGACGGTTCGGGCACCACGTTCAACTTCACCAACTACCTCACCAAGGTCAGCCCGGCGTGGAAGGACGCGGTCGGCGAAGGCAAGTCGGTGCAGTGGCCGGCCGGCGTCGGCGGCAAGGGCAACGAAGGCGTGGCCTCGTACGTGCAGCAGATCGACGGTTCAATCGGTTACGTCGAGCTGGCCTACGCGATCCAGAACAAGATGGCGCACACGCTGCTGCAGAACGCCGCCGGCCAGTTCGTCGCGCCGGATGCGGCCTCGTTCCAGGCCGCCGCCGCGACCGCCGACTGGGCCAATGCGCGCGACTTCAACCTGGTCATCACCAATGCGCCGGGTGAGCAGGCGTGGCCGATCACTGCGACCAACTTCATCCTGATGCACAAGCAGCCGAAGGACGCCAAGCGCAGCGCGGACGCCCTGGCGTTCTTCAAGTGGGCGCTGGAAAACGGCCAGGCGCAGGCGTCGGAGCTGCATTACGTGCCACTGCCGCCGGCGCTGGTGGGCCAGGTCGAGGCGTACTGGGCGGCGGAGTTCAAAACCCCGTGATGGGTTGGGGTTCGGCGCATTACGGCTTCGCCTAATGCGCCCTACGCCATCTGGAGAATTTTCAACCGATGAACACCGTTGCCTTGCCCGCCAATACGCGTGACTTCACGGATGCGCGCAACGACCGCTGGTTCCGCTATCTGCTGATCGCGACCGTGACTTTCGTGCTGCTGGCCCTGGCGGGGGCGGCGCTGTCGATGCTGTGGGGCGGTCGCCAGGCCCTGCAGGTCACCGGGCTGGACTTCTTTTTCAGCGCCGACTGGAACCCGGTGGAAAACCGCTACGGCGCACTGGTGCCGATCTTCGGCACCATCGTCACCGCGGCGATCGCGATGCTACTGGCGATCCCGGTCAGCTTCGGCATCGCGTTCTATCTGACCGAAGTCGCGCCGCGCTGGCTGCGTGGGCCGGTCGGCACGGCGATCGAGTTGCTGGCCGGTATCCCCTCGATCATCTACGGCATGTGGGGCCTGTTCGTGCTGGTGCCGGTGATGACCAAGTACGTCACGCCCTGGGCCAACGACCACCTCGGCACGCTGCCGGTCATCGGCCCGCTGTTCCAGGGCCCGCCGATCGGCATCGGCATGCTCACCGCCGGCATCGTGCTGGCGATCATGGTGGTGCCGTTCATCTGCTCGGTGATGCGCGAGGTGTTCCTGACCGTGCCGACGCGGCTGAAGGAATCCGCCTACGCGCTGGGTTCGACCAGGTGGGAAGTCAGCTGGGACATCGTGCTGCCGTACACCCGCTCGGCGGTGATCGGCGGCATCTTCCTCGGCCTGGGCCGGGCGCTCGGCGAGACGATGGCGGTCGCGTTCGTGATCGGCAACTCGACCCGTTTCACCGCCTCGCTGCTGGAGCCGGGAACCACCATCGCCGCGCTGATCGCCAATGATTTCGGCGAGGCCACCGAGACCTACCGCTCCGCCCTGCTGCTGCTCGGCTTCGTGCTGTTCATCGTGACCTTCATCGTGCTCGCGATCGCGCGCCTGATGCTGGCCCAGCTGTCACGCAAGGAGGGCAACTGATGACCGCCACCGCTGCCGCCGTCCGTGCACCCAACGCGCGTGTCACCGAGTCGCTGTACCGCCGCCGGCGGATCGGCAATGCGGTCGCGCTCGGACTGTCCTGCGTGGCCACCGCCATCGGGCTGCTGTTCCTGGGCTGGATCCTGTGGACGCTGGTCGCCAAGGGCATCGGCAGCATCGATGTCGCGCTGTTCACCCAGGACACGCCGCCGCCGATGGCCGAAGGCGGGCTGCGCAACGCCTTCTTCGGCAGTGCGGTGATGTGCCTGATGGCGATCGGCATCGGCACCCCGCTGGGCATCGCCGCGGGCACCTGGCTGGCCGAGTACGGCCGCAGCACGCGGATCGGCACCGTGGTCCGCTTTGTCAACGACATCCTGCTGTCGGCGCCGTCGATCGTGCTCGGCCTGTTCGTCTACACGCTGATCGTGATGCAGGCCGGCGGCAATTTCTCGGCCATTGCCGGCGCGGTCTCGCTGGCCTTCATCGTGCTGCCGGTGGTGGTGCGCACCACCGACGAGATGCTGCGGCTGGTGCCCGCACAGATGCGCGAAGCCGCGCTGTCGCTGGGCGTGCCGCAGTGGAAGGTGGTCGTGCAGGTGATGTACCGCTCGGCGATGCCCGGCATCGTCACCGGCATCCTGCTGGCGCTGGCCCGCATTTCCGGCGAGACCGCGCCGCTGCTGTTCACCGCCTTCGGCAACCAGTACTGGAGCAGCGACATCACCGGACCGATCGCCAGCGTGCCGGTGGTGATGTACCAGTACGCCGGCAGCCCGTACCAGTCCTGGCAGGACCTGGCCTGGGGCGGCGCACTGGTGCTGACCGCATTCGTGCTGCTGATCAGCCTGGTTGCCCGCGCCATCATTTCCCGCCATCGGGTGTCCAATGACTGAGTTACTGCAACGACCTGCGCCACTTCCGCATACGCGGGAGTCCGTCCCATCACCGTCATTCCCGCGAAAGCGTGACAAGCGCGCAGCGCGCAGATCGTCCGGAAAGGACGACCCGAAGGGCGAGCGCAGCGAGTCGCCCAGCGACGTTGCCGCCATCACACCGTCACTCCCGCGAAGGCGGGAGCCCATGGACGTTGCTTCTCAAGAACCCACGTCCATGGATCCCCGCCTGCGCGGGGATGACGGCGGAAAGCGCGGGAGTGACGTCGGAGGGCGCGGGAGCGACGAGCCACGCCTGCACGAGGATCACAGACAAAACACTCCATCGCTTACCCACAAGGCTCCGGTCATGACCCATGCAACACTCCCCGCCGTCGCCGTGGATGCGCCGGTCAAGCTCGCCGCGCGCGGGCTGGACTTCCACTACGACAAGTACCGCGCGCTCAAGGGCATCGACCTGGCGATCCCGGAGAAGCAGGTCACCGCGCTGATCGGGCCGTCGGGCTGCGGCAAATCGACCCTGCTGCGGGTGTTCAACCGGATCTACGCGCTGTATCCCAAGCAGGTCGCCAGCGGTGAGGTGCTGCTGGACGGCGAGAACATCCTCGACGCCGGCTACCCGATGAACCGCCTGCGCAGCAAGGTCGGCATGGTGTTCCAGAAGCCGGTGCCGTTTCCGATGACGATCTTCGAGAACGTCGCCTACGCGATCCGCCATCACGAGAAACTGTCGAAGCCGGACATGGCCGACCGGGTCGAGCACGCACTGCGCCAGGCCGCGCTGTGGGACGAGGTCAAGGACAAGCTCAACCAGAGCGCGCTGGGCCTGTCCGGCGGCCAGCAGCAGCGCCTGTGCATCGCCCGCGCGGTCGCGTTGCGGCCCGACGTGCTGCTGCTGGACGAGCCGACCTCGGCGCTCGACCCGATCTCCACCAGCCGCATCGAGCAGCTGGTCGCCGAGCTGAAAAACGACTTCACCATCGTCATCGTCACCCACAACATGCAGCAGGCCGCGCGCGTGTCCGACTACACCGCCTTCATGTACCTGGGCGACCTGGTCGAGCACGACGCGACCACGACGATCTTCTCCAACCCGTCCCGACGCCAGACCGAGGACTACATCACCGGGCGCTTTGGTTGAGGACATCCGAACACCCCGGTTTTTGCCCGTCATCCCCGCGAAGGCGGGGATCCAGTGACTTCAAATTACTGAGCAACGTCCATGGATTCCCGCCTTCGCGGGAATGACGGCAATGGTCCAGGCCTTCCCCAATGAATGCCCAGCACCGCGCCATCGCTGGCGACACACTCCCAGGAACACCGACATGACACCGATTCCCAGCGACCACATCGTCAAGAGCTACGACGAAGAACGGCACCGCCTGCTCGATGAAACCCTGCGCATGGGCGAGCTGGCCGCCACCCAGCTGGAAGCCGCGCTGGCCGTGGTCGCCGATCGCGACAACGTGGCCGCCGCGCGGATCGTGGCCGCGGACAAGGCGATCGACCGGCTGGAGCAGGACATCAGCCAGGACGTCATGAAGCTCGCCCTGCGCGGGCCGATGGCGCGCGACCTGCGCGAGATCCTCGTCGCGATCCGCATCACCTCCGACATCGAACGCATCGGCGATTACGCCGCCAACGTCGCCAAGCGCTCCACCGCGTTGAACCTCGCCCCGCCGCTGCCGCAGATCGGCGGCCTGCAGGCGATCGGGCGGTTGGCGGTCGCCCAGCTTCGCGACGTGCTGACGGCCTATCGCGACAGCGACATCGACGCCGCACGCCGCGTGCGCGACAGCGATGTCGCGATCGACACCGCCTACACCGCGCTGTTCCGCGAACTGCTGACCCACATGATGGAAGACCCGCGCGCGATCACGCCCTGCACGCACCTGCTGTTCATGGCCAAGAACATCGAACGCATCGGCGACCACGCCACCAACATCGCCGAGAACGTCTGGTTCCTGGTGCACGGCGAGGACGACCTGCCGCCGCGCGAGAAGCGCGACAACAGCAGCACGCTCGCGCCGGACGCCGATACCGGAGCGCACCCGGACTGATCCCTTCGGGCTGGTCCATTCGGGCTGATCCATTCAGGCTGTTCCATTCGGACTGGTCCATTCGGATTGATCCAGCCGCACCCCAACCGCGCTAGGATTGCCGGCACTGCGGCCTTGCCGCGTCCGTCGGGAACACACCATGTCGCACAAGTCGAACAAGCCCGTTTTCGCCGCCAGCGCCGCCCTCGCCGGCAGTCTGATCCTCGCCGGCTCCGCGTTTGCCGCCACGCCGCTGGCGCAGGGCTACATGCTCGGCGCGCAGGACGCCGCAGCGAGTGCCGAGGCCACCGCCGAGAAGACCGCCGAAGCCAGCTGCGGGGCGAAGCACGCCGCCGAAGGCCGCTGCGGCAGCGCCAACGCCGGTGCCGGCAAGGCCGCGCACGAGGGCAAGTGCGGTGAAGGCAAATGCGGCATGGCCATGATGGACACCGACCAGGACGGCAAGCTGTCGCCGGCCGAATTCGCCGCCGCCCACGGTGGCGACAGCAGCCAGTTCGCCGCGCACGACGGCAACGGCGACGGCTTCATCGACGCGGATGAAATGGACGCCCACCACGCTGCCATGATGCCCGCCAAGACCGACATGGAAGGCAAGTGCGGCGAGGGCAAATGCGGCTCGATGTAAGCGTCGCAACCGTCGTTTCGTTCCAATGATTTCCTCGACCGCGCTCGGGCCCCATGCCGTCGGACCCCATGCCGTCGGACGGCGTGCCCTCGCACCCCACGCCGTCGGCCTGGGCCTGCGGCGCGGGTTGTTGCCGGAGTTGCGGGCATCCACGGCCGGCTTCGATTTCCTCGAAGCCGCGCCGGAGAACTGGATCGGCGTCGGCGGCGCACTGGGCGAGGCCTTCGCCGAGCTCGCCGCACGCCACCCGATCGTCTGCCACGGCCTGTCGCTCTCGCTCGGCGGCCCCGGCCCGCTGGACGACACCTTCCTGGGCAAGCTGCGCCGCTTCCTCGACGCCCACCACTGCCCGATCTACAGCGAACACCTCAGCGCCTGCAGCGACGAGCAGGGCCAACTCTACGACCTGATGCCGCTGCCGTTCACCGAGGCCGCCGTCGAGCACGTCGCCGCGCGCATCCGCCGCGTCCAGGACGCGCTGGGCCGGCGCATCGCAGTAGAGAACATCTCCTACTACGCCACCCTGTCCGCGCCCGCCGCCATGCGCGAGATCGACTTCATCAACGCCGTGCTCGAGCGCGCCGACTGCGACCTGCTGCTGGACGTCAACAATCTCGTGGTCAACGCGACCAACCACGGCTACGACGCCCTCGACTTCCTGCACGCACTGCCCGGCGAACGCATCGCCTACCTGCATGTCGCCGGCCACTTCGACGAGGCGGCCGACCTCAAGATCGACACCCACGGCGCGCCGGTCAGCGACCCGGTGTGGGCACTGCTGGCACAGACCTACCGCGCATTCGGCCCGCGCCCGACGCTGCTGGAACGCGACTTCAACCTGCCGCCGCTGGACGAGTTGCTGGACGAACTGGATGTCGTGCGCCGGCATCTCGACCCGCATCTCGCAGAGCGGCATGGCCAGGCCTCCCGTGTCGCCTGACAACGCCAGTACCGACACCGCAGGCGACCGCGCCGGGGAGGGCGGCAATCGTGCCGGCGTTGTGGTTGGTGCCGACCGCGGCGGGCCCGGCAACCCCGGGGCAGAACCCGGCACCGACGCCCAGCGCGCGCTCAGCGACTACATCCGCGATCCCGACCACGCGCCTGCGCCGGCCGGCATCGAAGCGCGCCGGCTGAAGGTCTACCGCGAGCTGTTCTTCAACAACCTGCAGTCGATGCTGGCCGGCAACTTCCCGGTGATCCACCGCATCCTCACCACGCCATCCGACGATGACCGCTGGACGCCCCTGATCCGCGATTTCTACCGCGAACATCCCTCGCGCACGCCGCTGTTCACCGAGCTGGCGCGCGAGTTCCTGCGCTACCTTCAGCACCGCGCCGACACCGCCCGCGGCGACCCGCCCTGGCTGCCGGAACTGGCCCATTACGAGTGGGTGGAACTGGCGCTGCAGATCAGCGAGAACGTCGCCGACGCGCCCGGGCAGACGCCCGGACCCACGCGCGCCGGCATCGTGGCGGGCGAACCCCTGACCCGCGTCGCACTGCGGCTTTCCGCGCTGGCGTGGCCGTTCGCCTACCACTGGCCGGTGCACCGTCTGGCCCCCGACCACCTGCCCGAATTCCCACCCGCAGAGCCCACGTTCCTGCTGCTGCAACGCGACGCCGCCGGCACAGTGCACTTCCAGCAACTCAACGCACTGACCTTCCGTTTGCTGGACCGCATCGAACAGGCGCCCGGCCTGCTCGCGCACACCCTGCTGCACGAGCTGGCCGAAGAAGCACGCGCCTCATCGGTCGCCGCCTTCATCGATCAGGGCACTGCCATGCTGCAACAGCTGTGCGATGCGGGGGTCGTGATCGCGATGCCCGCCAGCCGCGACGAATCACCCGGGAACCGGCCGTAGGAGCGAGGTGAGTCGCGAATGCACTGACGTCCGGCTTCGCCGTGCTGTCGCGACTCACCGGCGGAGGCATGCCTCCGCCACTCCTACAAAAGGCTGCTCTTGTCCCACGCAACTCCGTTTGCTCCCACCCGCAAAGCCACGGAGCCATCGCGGTCCTCTGCTACGCTTTCCGCCATGACCAACGCCGCACCTCCTGCGTCCACTCCAGGCTCCCCCCTCGTACCCGCGGCCTCTCCACTGGCAACCCGTTTCCGCGGCTTCCTGCCGGTCGTGGTCGATGTGGAAACCGGCGGCTTCGACTGGAATCGCCACGCCCTGCTCGAAATCGCGGTGCTGCCGCTGGATGTCGATGAAAACGGCCTGCTGATCCCCGGCGAGACCACCAACGCCCACGTGGAGCCGGCGCCCGGGCTGGACATCGACCCCAAATCGCTGGAGATCACCGGCATCGTGCTGGGCCACCCGTTCCGCTTCGCAAAGGACGAACGCACGGCACTGGACCACGTGTTCGCCCCGGTGCGCGCGGCGTGCAAGAAGCACGGCTGCCAGCGCGCGATCCTGGTCGGCCACAACGCCCACTTCGACCTCAACTTCCTCAACGCCGCCGTCGCCCGGGTCGGCCACAAGCGCAACCCGTTCCACCCCTTCAGTGTGTTCGACACCGTGACGCTTGCCGGGGTGGCATACGGCCAGACCGTGCTCGCCCGCGCGGTGCAGGCGGCCGGCTTCGAGTGGGACGCCAACGAGGCCCACTCCGCGGTCTACGACACCGAGCGCACCGCGGAGCTGTTCTGCAAGATCGTCAACGCCTGGCCCGGCCCGATGGCCGGCGTCGCGCCGCTCGCGAAGCTGCCGCTGGCGTAAGCCGCCGCCGCAACCCTCGTGCAGCCACGACGGCGGCATGCGGCTACGGCGTCGCCAGTTTCAGCCCGACCAGTCCCGCGATGATCAGCACGATGCTGCCGACCCGCAGCGCATTCACCGGCTCGTCGAACAGCACCACGCCGAGGATGACGGTGCCGACCGCGCCGACGCCCACCCAGATCGCGTAGGCGGTGCCGACCGGCAGGGTTTTCATGGCGATGCCGAGCATGCCGACGCTGATCGCCATCGCGGTCAGGGTGCCGACCGTGGGCCACAGACGGGTGAAGCCTTCGGTGTATTTCAGGCCGATCGCCCAGGCGATCTCGAACAGGCCGGCGAGCAGCAGGATGATCCAGGACATGACGTTCTCCGTATCAATGGGGCCGTCCCCGGATGAGATGGAGCGGCGGGGTCGTCCCCGCGTCCTGTTGCTGGTGGTGCGCGCGCGGCATTATCGCAGCGCGGCCGCGCGGGCAGCGTCTGCCGGGGCAGGCGGGCACCGGGTGTGAATGCCCTTGGGTGTGAATGTCCTCCGGCACCGATGAAGCCGGTGCCTCCTCCTTTATTTCACACCCAAGGGCATTCACGCCCGTCGTTCCAGCATGGCGGTGGTTCCGGAAGCGCAAACCCGGCTGCTGCGATCCGACAGCACCGAGGTGCGACCTGCAGGCCTTCGGGGCGAAGTAAAGGAGGAAGCATCCGCCGCAGGAGGAGGCCGGGGGACATTCGTCCGGAAGGTCTGCAGGTCGCGCCCCACCCCACAAGGTGGCGCTCCTGCCGAAGTCGAAGAACTCCTCCGCAGCAATCACGCCTGAGCGTCTGCCGGGTATCCCGACCAGTCGCTACCGCAGTGCGGTCAGCCGGCAATCCGCTGACGCACCGCCTCGAACAGGGTCACGCCGGTCGCCACCGAGACGTTGAGGCTTTCGACCCCACCGCCATCGCCACCCGGCATCGGGATGTTGACCAGCTGGTCGCAGTTCTCGCGGGTCAGCCGGCGCAGCCCGTCGCCCTCGCCGCCCAGCACCAGGCCGACGTTGCCGCGCAGGTCGATCGCATACAGCGACGCCTCCGCCTCGCCCGCCAGTCCGTACAGCCAGACACCAAGCTGCTGCAGATCGCGCATGGTCCGCGCCAGGTTGGTCACCGGCACCACCGGCACGCTGTCGGCCGCACCGGCGGAGGTCTTGCGCACGGTCGCGTTGACCTGCACCGACTTGTCCTTCGGGATGATCACCGCCGTCGCCCCGGCCGCCGCCGCGCTGCGCAGGCAGGCGCCCAGGTTGTGCGGGTCCTGCACGCCGTCCAGCAGCAGGATCAACGCGCGCCCCTCGGCCGCGGCCACCAGCTCTTCCAGCTCGTCCTCGCTCCAGGTCTTCGCCGCCGCGTAACGCGCCACCACGCCCTGATGACGCAGGTTGCCGACCACCCCCGCCAGTGCCTGCTGGTTGACCCGCCGCACGTCGATCCCGAACCGCCGCGCGGAGCCTTCGATCTCGGTCAGGCGCGGGTTCTTCGCCCCGGCCTCGATCAACACCTCGCGCACATTGTCGGCGTCGTGCTCGATCGCGGCGGTGACGGCATTGATGCCGGCGATCCATTGTTTCTGGCTCATTGGGATTGGGCGGAGTCTGGGGGCGGCCATTGTAGGCTGCGGCGGGACCGGAGGCGGCGAGGCATTCCCGTCGCCGCGGTCACCTCGCCGAGGAACCCGGACCGGACGACCAAGCCGTAGGGCGCATTAACAATGCGCCATGCGCCGGACCGCCTTGATCCGGCGCATTACGGCTTCGGGTCGGCGCATTACGGCTTTGCCTAATGCGCCCTACGCGACTTACTCGACCGCGATCACGCCCTTCATCACCGCCGAGTGGCCGGGGAAGCTGCAGAAGAACTCGTACGGGCCGCCGCTCTTCAGCTTGCTCACCGGGAAGCTGACCGAGGTGGACTCACCGCCGCCGATCATCTTGGTGTGCGCAATCACGCGCGTGTCGCCGGGCTTCACGTAATCCGCAGCCAGACCGGCGGACACGCCGTCGGCGGCAACCGCCTTCATGTCGGACATGGCGGTGATCACCACGTTGTGGCCCATCGCGGCGACCGGCAGCGTGCCGGGGTGCTTCAGGGTGATCTTGAACTCGGTGCACGAGGCGGGAATGGTGATGGAGCCGACGTTGTACTGCATCGCGTCGGTGCCCTCGATCTCGGTCGCGCAGTCGGTGACCACCGCGGCCGGCTTGTCACTGCCCGACGCAGCCGGCGTGGCGGCGTCCGCCGGGGCCGCGCCCGGCGCGGTGCCCGGTACGGTGGTGCCTTCCGCCGTCCCCGACACATCGCCGGTGTCAGCCGGCGTGCCGGCCGGCATCGTGTCCGTCGCCGCCGGGGTATTGGCCGTGCTGGCAGGCGTGGTGTCGGTGGTGCCGGGCGACTTGTCGCCGCAGGCCGCAAGGGCCAGCGCACAAGCGGCGGCAAGGAAGGTGATCTTGGTATTCATGGTGGACGCTCCGTTGGGGAATTCGCCCGCCATTCTTCGGCCCACGCCGTAATGGTGTGATGAATACGGGCGGCGATGGCCACCCGGGCGCGTGTCCACGCGGCCCATCCCGCCGGCCGGCGGGGTTGGCACCAGGACGGCCCGGGCAGGACCTGCCGCAGGTAGGTGTTGCTGCCCGCCGGGCCGGACACTCACGGCACGGTTCAGCCCGGCGAGTCTGTCAGCGGCGAGACAGGGCTGGATAGGCCTAGTAGCGCGCGTCGTCACGTGAGCGCATGCGTCGATTCTCGAGTTCGAACATGCGCCGGATGCTGGCGCCATCGGACGGCTCTCGAGCCAGGGTTTCCGGATTCCACTGGCTCCGCGTCGTGTTGAAGAAATCGCCACCGTATATGTGAATACCGCCGGTGAACCGCGGAAGTGGATTGGTAACCGAGTGGATAACATCGACGGGAAGCGCGACCACATCCCCAGCGAACAATGCTTTGGCCCCAAAGGCCTCGATACGACCGGGGGTTTCGCGCCAGAGAATATTGTCTTCGCGTCCGGTATAGATACCGATGTTTGCCCACATCAGGTGGTTGTGGGGCATGAGGTTCATTTGCGGGGCCCATGTCGCGCTGAATATCGTCAGCGACCTGGAACTGTGCAGCACTTTGATCCCTGCCTCGGTGGGCGCACCGACTGCGGCAAGCATTGCATCTGGATTGCCGATCGCCGGGGACAACACCTCCAGTACTGCAGCCTGGGGATGGTCGCCGTCATTTGCTTCGATGCAGTCGGCGACAAAGCGTTCAATATCCATGTTTGCTCCTCGTCATCCGGGCCAGAACCAGCGTGAGCGCCCCTGCAACGACGATGGAAGCAGCGACATCGCTGACGAAATGATCGTTGGCGTTGACGCGGGCGGCCGCAATGAACCAAGGCGTCAACATGATTGGCCAGTGCCATCGCGGAAACAGATACGCCAATGGCATAAACAAGCCAAAGTAGAAACCCGCATGTCCGGAAGGAAATGCGCTGCCATCCGCAAACCACGCATGGCTCCAATCGCCGCTCTCGAGCAGCTGGAACGGACGGAGCCGCTCAAAGACGTTCTTGCTGACGCCTGTCAGCAATGTCCCAAGTAGCTGTACCAGTCCGACGAACAAGGTGACCCAGCCCAACGCGCGTGTTTTTGAGGACACCATCAAGGCAAGTGCGCAGCCAGACAAGGCCAGCCCGATCAGGAATTTGGATATCTCCTTGCCGGTGACCGTGTCAAGCAACGTGGTGCCGGCGCTGAAAACCCATAAATCCTCATACCCGTAACTGCGCAGGTATTCCGCGATAGTCCTGTCTACACCGAGTAGACCGGCAATCAGCAGCGCGGCCCCAACGGCGATGTGTACTGTTATCAGTTTTTCGCTTCTGGTCATGGGTCTGATGATTCTCTGGTGGGGATAACGCCAGCTCCCTACTGTAGGCGCCAGGAGACCGGGGATGTGTGCCCGGCAGGCGCGCACCCTGCCTTATACCGGGCGACGAACTGCCTTGAGGTCGCTGTTGGAACGCTCGATGCCGGCCCGGATCAAATTTCCGGCGTGTTGGGCGCCAGCACCCGCATGGCTTCGTCCGCCTTGCGCTGCGATTCCCGGATCTCGGCCTCGGTGGGACGTCGCGGCGCGCGATGCGTTTGTTGTACGGGCGCCGGTGGCATTGCCGCGGGCCGCTCGCTCGCGGGGGGCGACAAGACCGGCTCGCTCTGCCGGTGCACGTGCGCCGTTGGGGGTTTGGTCGGCGCAGTCCTGGGAGTGGTTGAAGGCCCGGAGCATCGCCACGCCAGCAGCCCGAGCAGCACCACGGCCGCGGTGACGAACTTTGCAACGCCATCCAATTCGTCGTCCTTCTTCGCCCGCCTCCCGTATCGGATGCTTCCGCGGGGATGCCACTCCGCTGGCGCGGGCCACCCACGGTCCGGTGTGCGTCTGGCAACTTCGACTGAAACCGGAATCCATTCGGGCTCCGGTTCCGGCAGCTCATCAAGCAGCGATCCCAGCATGCCGCGCAGCCGGTCACCGTCGATGAGCTCCAGCTGTGGGTTCTTCGCGGCGGTCGCCCAGGCGTAAGGCGTGAACTCGCCGGCGTTGACGACGATGGCGCGATTCGCCCTCTCGGTCATCAGGACACCAAGAAGCTCGTGGCCCACGTTGTGGGTCACCTGCAGGGCGTTCTCGCGCTTGCACTGGACGATGGTGTACTCGCCATCGCGATACATCTTCAAGTCGATGCCGCCGTCAAAGCGGCGCCCGCCGCCTCCGGTACCGCAGTGCTCGACCGTGTAGCCCTGCCGGCGGTAGTACTCAGCGACGACCCGCTCGAATTCCAGCGGATCCAGCTTGGCCAGCCGGTCATCGCGACGGTTGCGGACCCTGGGGCGTCCCCCGCCCCTTCCCCACGTGCGACCCATGGCCTATCAGGCGTCCATCGCTTCCGGCCAGAGGAAATACGCCCCGAACCGCGGGCTCATCCGGAGCTCGCCTCCGGCTGTCTTGCCGGCGTCGGTCAGAACCTGCTTGCCGTCCTTCAGCTCCAGATAACCACTGGCGACCATTCGGTCGAGGAAGTCGGCCGTCTTCAGACCCAGCTTCCGGGCCAGCTTTGAACTGGTCAGCTTGCCAACCTCGTCGCTGTCGTCCTGCTCGGAAACCTGTTCGGTGTCCGCCGGCTTTTCCTCGGGCGGCGTGGCCACCCGCTCCATCGAGATACGCACCTCATCGCTGATGCGGATGATGCGCTGCGCTTCCTCATACGCCTCGCGATAAAGCTCAGCATCCTCCGAGCGGCGGATCAGGATGCCCATCTCGTTGTTGTTGACCTGGCTGAACTCGTAGAGGTTGAGGCTGGTGATGATGCACAGCTCCTCATTGAGGTAGCACTTGGCGTGGAGGTTCTTGCAGAAGCTGGTGCGGATGTAGGTCTGCTCGCGCAGCCAGCTGATCTCCAGCGGCTGCAGCTCGCTTTTGCCGTAGACCATGCGCACGTCGATCTTCAGCCGGTTCTTGTCGGCCAGCAGCTCCTTGATGCGGTCATTGAGCTTGAGATACGGACTGATGAGGATCAGCCGGTCCTTGGCGTCCTTGATGAGCTCTTCGAGGAAGTAGTTGGTTGCGCTGGTGTTTAGAAACTTTGCCATGACGTTTGCCTGTCAGAGACAGATCACACCTCGCCCGCGCGGTCGGAGGAAATACCGGAGCCCGGCAGCCGCGTCGCCATTGCTGTCCGGTTCGCAGCCAGTTCCGCCGCGATGCGGGCAAGCTCGGCGTTGGTCTTCTTCGATTCCGCGATGATCTCGGCCAGCTTGTCCTTGGTGCCGAAAATCGCGAACGGCAGCAGGAACCACAACACCGCAAGAACCAGCACGAACAGCGCAATAACGAGGCCCAGGCCTCCGGTCATCATTCCGCCCATCTCAATCCCCTTTAAAAGTCCAAAAATCCCCAGGGCGAGTAGACCACGGATGTCTTTGCGGAGCCACGCGACCGCGCCGCATCGATGCTCTCCACTTCGGATCACGGCAGTACGGGCGCGGTTCTCGAAGACAGACCTGCGTTGCTTCAGGTGTCGAGCGTCCTGCATCGACGGCGGGGCTCGGCGCTCGGCGGCTGCAGTTGCTTGTGCGCGCCGGGGCACTCCCACGCTCCGCTGGTGCTGATAATTTCACCAGCGCCCGGGAATTTTGCCCGGCGCTTCAAGCAAAAAGCCCCGGAGACCGGGGCTTTTCGGACCGAGCGTGGAGCCATTTACTCGGCGAGCGCGGGTTCCGGCTCGGGGCTTCGTGAGTTGCGGCTGAAACGCGCGGACAAGGCCTGGCTCAGGGCCTGCAGACCCTTGTTGCGGCCGGCCAGCTTGAGCAGCCCGTAACCCTGCAGCGCGGTGTTCATCGCGTCGCTGCCCAGCGCCATGCGCGAATCGGACACCCGCTCGGACAACCGTTGCAGGCGCGCGGCGACCGGACGCAGCTGATCCATCGCCCGCAGGTCCGCCTGCGCCTCGGACAGATTGATCGCAGCGGGCACGATGTCGGGGTTTTGCTCCAGCACCATCAACGTCTGCCGCACGAACGCCTCGGACTTGTCACCCATCTTGGTCAGTCCCCGGCGCGCGTCGTTGTCCAGCGCGACGAGCTGGACCAAGCGGGATTCGATGTCGCCCAGCGCCATGTTGATGGCGGCGATGTCCTCGTCGGACAGGGCAATGGACAGCAGGTTTTGGCTCATTTCGACTTTCTCCATGTCATGAATGCGACCGGCGTGGTGCCGGACGCTGCGCTGCTCCGCCGCTTCCGTGTGGCGTGAGGTTGGCCGATGGGGCGGCCGGAGCGAGGGGGATTGTGGCAGAAGGAATCGTCAGGCGCTTGCCGGCGCCAACGCAGGTATCGTCTGTAGCTGCATCATGGGGAAGTCGAATGGCGCGCCGAAAGTCCAGTCCGCTCGATGAGATCGCATCACTGCCGTGGTATGTCGGCGTGACGCTGGGGATCATCGCGTTTGTGTTCGTCCGCAGCGTTGGAGGCGGGTTGTTGGCACCGCTGGCGTGGGTGTTCCTGGGAGGGTGCTGGCTCGCAGCCGCGGTGTCCTTCCTCAACAGCCACAAGCGCAAGCGACTGCTGGAAACGCAGACCGGCCTCGACAGCCTCGCGCGGATGAGTTGGCGCGAGTTCGAGATGCTGGTGGGCGAGTCATTCCGCCGCCGTGGCTACTTCGTCGAGGAAACCGGACTGGGCGGCAAGGACGGCGGCATTGACCTGGTCGTCAGCAAGGCCGGGCGCAAGGAACTGGTGCAATGCAAGCAGTGGCGATCGCGGCGGTGCGCGCTTCCACCGTGCGCGAGATGTGGGGACTGGTCGACCACCACCGCGCCGATGCGGTGCATATCGTCTGCATCGGCGACTTCACGCCGGACGCCGCCGACTTCGCGCGTGGCAAGCCGATTGAACTGGTTACCGGCGAACGGCTGCTGGAATTGGTGCGTGAGGTGCAGTCCGTGCCTGCGGCGCCAACAACTGCACGGAATCAGCGCGTCGAACCAGCCCTGCAACCCGCAGCGCCCACCATCCCCGCCTGCCCGAACTGTGGCGAGTCGATGCTCCAGCGGCACAACCGCCAGACCGGCATGGCGTTCTGGGGCTGTCCGGCCTATCCACGCTGCAAAGGCACGCGACCGGCGTAATTGCTACTTAAGCAGCTGTCCCGCCTGTGGTGCCTGGTGACCGCGTCCCATCGTCAACCGAGCACATACCCCGCGAGCACCGACTGGACCTCGTAGATGCTCAGCTTCTTGTTGAAGGTTTTCTGCACCGGCGTTGCCATCCCGGAAATCCAGATCTTCAGCTCCGCATCCAGATCGAAGCTGCCTGCGGTCTCGACGCTGAAGTGGGTGATGCTTTTGTACGGGATCGAGTGGTACTCGACCTTGCTGCCGGTCAGCCCCTGCTTGTCCACCAGGACCAGCCGCTTGTTGGTGAAGACAAAATAGTCGCGGATGAGCTTGTAGACGTGCTCCACCACCTCGCCTGGCGCGAGCACCTGCGCGAACTCCTGCTGGATCGCGGCACTGTCGATCTTGGATGCGTTGCCGAGCAGGCCATCGAGAATCCCCATGATTTCCCCTGTTGTGCAGTCGCCAAACGCGAACTGTGGTTTATACGCCAGCGAACTTTGCGCCGGTGGCCGAGCGCCCCACCCGGCCTTTGCAGGCTTAGAACTTTTCTGCGCCCAAGGTAAGCCATATACCAACGATCAGGATCGCAGCCACCATGATTCCAAAGAGCAATGCGGATAGCCCTGGTTCCCGCAGGGAGACAAGGCCGGATATCAGGAAGCCGACCGGAAGCAGAAGCAATCTGTTCCCCGCCCAGCGATGCAAGGCTGCGGCATCTTTGACATTCGCGTAGTTAACGACGTTGAGCGGCCGTGAGCTCCCGGCAAAACGAACGGCCAACCCTACTCCGAGAAGTATGGGCACCAATAGCAATTGGACGATTGCAAGCAATGGAGCCATGCGGTCTAACACCTGAGCTAAGCCGCGCCGCAAAGCGGTGTCGGATTGAATAACTTGTCAGCGGCCGCCTGCGGCACCAACTTCTTGCCACTGATAGTACTTCCTGGTGGCGATGCCAAGCAGGTCCCGATCCTCAAAGGTGTCCCCGTAAGCGTAGACCTCGGTGAACGCCTGCAAGTCATAGCGCTCGCGCACCCGGCGGGCCTTCTCCGCCAGAACGCATTGCTGCCCCTCGTAGTAGCCGGTAAGAACGCCATTGCGTCGCTGCAAAGATGAGCAGAGCAGCTCGAGGCCGTGTGCTTCGCACCAGGGCGCCAAGTACACGTCGAGGCCACCGGAAACCACGACAACCTTATGGCCCTGAACCACATGCCAGGCGATGCGCTGCATCGCCTCAGGCCGCAAAACGTTCGGCAGGTAGCTCTCGGCGAAGTCGCGGCCAGAAGTCACCACTGCCGAAGCCGCGACGCCGCTGTATCCCACGCGAACAATGGCGCGGCGAACAAGGGTTCCGGCGATGAGCTGCCACTTGTATCCGAGCATCAGTGGCGCCAACAGCAGCCACCCCATGAATAATCGGCGACGCGAAATCGACCGGCACAGGAACTCCGGCATCGTCTCGTGCGTGGTTATCGTTCCATCGAAGTCAAAGAGTGCGAGAGACATTGTTTTTGGGGTCACAACACCAGAATTGGCTCGTTTCGCGAAACGGCGTCGGTGTGAGTGATCTATTACGCCCCACACCGACCATCTTCGAGAAACGACAAGAGAAGAGTGTTGATCTCGGACTGTAGATCAGTGGGGCCATGGTCGTTCATATCGTTGTGACGGGAGCCGGCGATTGTGGCAATACACGTGCCTGCAACCGCTTCTTCGACAGTGGGCAGGACGCCCGCATCTGCCGGGAAGTCACTGCCGCGAATAGAGAGAACCTTGACGGCAGGGGTGCGCGGAAGCGGATACCTGCGATTATCCAATGTGACCAACGTTGCCGCCAAGGCGGGCGATTCCTGCACCGCAAGCGCCGAAAGGTCTCCTCCATTGGAATGGCCGATGAGTACGAGGCCTGGCCAATCAAATCCGATGTAGGTGCGGGATAGGCTGTCACGCACGAAACGAAGATTTTCGATCCCGCGCCGCCACATAGGGGTGCGATTCGCGACCAGGTCGCCGGTTTTGCTTATGGCAGGATCCGACGGCAGATCATGCTGGATAGCCACGACCAGATAACCGGATGCCGCCAGTGCATTGGCGATAAACGAATAGTCGGTGTGGCGAAGCCCGTAACCTTGGCTTAGAAAAGCCACAGAACACGGACTTTCGCGTGTGCAGCGATGCTGCTGTGCCGGAAAGTAGAGTTCAAGTGGGATCTGTCGATCGCGGTTTGCATCAAAAAGCGCAGCCGACTTTGTGGACATGGAATTGTGCGCAGCGACGGTCGTGCAACCAGCCAGGATAGCCAACGCTGCAATTGCCACGAGTCTCATTGATGCTCCATGTGGATCCTGACGCTTGAGTTAAACCGAACCATGATCGGCTTGAACGAATTAATAGACCTATAGGTGGCCGCGTCAGCTGGTGATCGCTGCGCGACGAGCTGTTTCAGGCGTCACCGTGTTGTGCCGGCGATATCCTCGGCGGACAGGGCAATGGACAGCAGGTTCTGGCTCATTTCGACTTTCTCCATGTCATGAATGCAGCCGGCCAGGTGCCGGATGCAGGGATACTCCGCTGCTTCCGTGTGGCGTGAGGTTTGGCCGATGGGGCGGCGGGAGCGAGGGAGATTGTGGCAGAAGCCGACCTCCAATACTCAACGCGCAGACTCAGCGTGGACTGATCGATTAAACAGCGTGTGAAGTTCTTCCCAGGATTGGAACGAGTTCCGAGAATGAATGACCCGCTTCGTCCCGTGAAGCGCGCCAAGGGTTGGGCCGTCGGGCAACGATACGGAACCGGCGCGGAGAAATTCCATTGTCTGAGTCGCTGTTTTATCTGCCATTCGAAGGAGCCGATTAGCTACGAAGTCCGCGCCTGCGTCAGCGCTCGCATAACTCATCACCCAACCTTCGGGCAACATGCACCCCTCGATTATCGCTTGCTTGCCTCGATTAATGGCTTCAAGCTGGCCCAAGTGGGCATCTACTAAAATAGCGGTGGATTGCCCTCGCATTAGAAAACTATCCGCACAGAGGTGGTTCAAAGCCAGCGTCCAACCCACACGCTCCTCCCATCCCACTGGGATATCTGCGACTTCGATGCAATAAGGCACTCCGTAGACCTGCCAATCTGTGACAACCACTCCGATAACCGACCGGCGCCTGCCATCGACGACTGTAGTGTTTGTGTCAATGGCGACACATACCTCGAAATCCCGTAGAGCAGCATCCGCGTCAAGCGCCACATTGCCGTCGCGCGAGAAAACTCGGTTCACTGTCTTCTCTCCTTTAGCGGCATTCTCACGTTCATAGGTGACTGAAGTGTATGCGGCTTCGCAAGCCATACCGGGCGAGACTCGCCCGGTTTTGGCATCAATCGCAAGCTCGATCCGCGATGTGTCAGGAGCTGTCCTAAAGTACGCAGCCTCAGTTCGGGGACGCGTGGATGTTTTCCTTTTTCGTCTTGATTTTTGGCTGCTGGGCTTCTTACTCATTCAGCATTCCTCGTCAGCGACTTTTCACGGGATGACGTCAGAGTTTAGCCGATCGTCCTAGCGGAGCCGGCAAAAACACGACTTGAGATAACTCAGGCATCTGCCTCACTGCGGGCCTCCCAGGTCGCCAACAAATATGTTGCTAGAGCGCCCGACAAATTGACCGAAAGCTCGGCGTGGCGTGGGGCCGGCCTCTTGCCGATTTTTCCTTTACCGTGAGCGTCACTAAGCCGATTCCGCAGAGACCCTAGCCCCTCGACGACCGCAGTGCAGCCACCAAGAATTTGCTTAAACACCTGCTCGGTATGTTGAGACGGCGCTATGTTGAGGCTTTCCGCCGTTAGTCTATATAGCTTTGGAAGATCCGCACTGTCGTCGTATGAAACTTCGGCGCCATCCAATATGTGCTTACAGACTGACTCAATGAGAGTGCGGGCCGAGGTGATTGCTCCCTCGGGATCAGACGACCGCCTATCAAGAGCTTTTGACCAAGCTGCTTGGACGTGGGCAGCATCGAATCTCTCGAGCTTCTGGGAAATGATTGTGTCGGACGGCGCAAGTGCACCCCTCTCTACTGCTTCCAACATGGGGTTAAACTCGCCCCAGATGTAGTCACGGCGCTCCGCATATGTCCCGTACTTGAACTTGATGAATTGCCAGAACTGAGAAAGGTTCCGGCAGGCACGCAAGAACCGCGGCAACAACGGTTCTAACGCCGCATTGGAAAGCATCATCTGGCGAAGACGGACATACTCCGCATCATCCTCGCTCCCGCCGGTTGCCTGCGAGATCAGCAGATTTTGTAACGCTTCTGTTTGGTCGAGTAGCTCGTTCACTGTCGTAATCGCCTAACTTTAGTTATCAAAAAACCCCGTTTGATTGCACAACTCAAACTGCACTGAGTTTCCCTTCCTTCTCCTGCGCCCTTCCCAACGCCACCAACATTTCCACCAACATCGGCAGGCGCTTTTTCCACGCGCCACGTGCAGTAAACCTTGCGGCGATCTCATCGAGTGAGAGGGGGACGGGGCTGGTGGCGAGGACGTCGGCGACGGCGCGGACCTGGTCGACGGTGTCTTTGGGCCAGGGCTGGGGTTTGGTGGCGGGGGGCTGCGGGGCGGTGGGGGTGGTGTCGTCGTCGGGTTCGCCGGGTTTGGTGGTGTCGGCGGCGAGGCTGGTTTGTTCGGGTTCGCGTTCGCGGGCGAGGTCGGGGTTCTGGTACTCGGGGCGGAGCCAGAGGATTTCGCCGCGGGCTTCGGCGGCGGCGCGTTGGGCGTTGAGGGCGACGAGGCGTTCGAGGATGGCTTCGTCGAAGGCGCGCTTGGCGTCGTCGCGGGTCTGGCCTTCGCTCGGGGTGTCGTTGCCGTGGCCGATGCGCAGCAGGGGCAGGAGGTCGCCCCAGCCGTAGGCGTACAGGACGGCTTCGTCGAGTTCGTCGTGGAGTTGGCGCAGGACGGAGACGAGGCCTTGTTCGTGGATGGTGCGTTCCTTGGTGGTCAGAACGTCGCCGCTGCGCAGTTTTTCGAGGACGTTGTACATGCCGGTCAGGGTCAGGCCGGGATGGGCGGCCTGCTGGCGCTTGCGGTGGGCGTCGAGTTGTTCGGCGAGGTGGCGGATGCGGTCGGAGGGATATTCGCCGTAGGTCTGCGTCTCCCCTGCCCGGCCGGTTTCGTCGACGAGGGCGACGCCGATGGGGCTGGCGAATTTGTCGGCGGTGTGGAGGTTGGGAAAGGGAAAAGTCTCGAAGCAACTGCTTTGGTTGTACCGCGCATCATTTCCAACGCCCAGACGGCTGCCACTCGCTAACGCCCACGCGAGGTGACAAGCACTTGAGAGCACCCCTAATACGCTGGCGTGATCATGGGCGACTGGCACAAGCCCTTGATCTGGCAGTGCGGCACCATCCAGAAACGCAAAGATTCGATGCCTCGCCGTCATTGGTGTCGCGATATATCTATTTAGACCTCGCATCGCCATGCGAAACTCAGAACGGGGCTCAGCAAAAATCCACCAACGCTTTCGATATGCTCCACGCGCGTTCTGCTCTCTCTCAGGTTTCACGCGATCCAGCAGTCGCTGATAGATGGCGGGGACTTGATCACGAGCTTCGCACTCTTCGAGACCAAACAAGTCCAGTGCGAACACGTCGCGAGAGCCCTGCATCAAGTCACGCCCGTTAAAGAATGGGCGGATATAGCTGTGTGCTAACCCCTGTTCGAAGGCACCGAGCTCCGCTGCATGTGCACGGTCGATTAAAAAGCCAGCGCCGACAAGGGTGATGCCTCGGAATGCAAGCTCCCGGTTCGCCAGTAGCTTTGAAGCGGAGTTCACGTTCACTCCGACCGTGAGGTCTGCATTTACCGTGCCTCTTCTTGCATTCAGGCGAACCGCCATCTCGCCATCGGTAATCGGCTCCTCATCCACCGACTCATGCAACTTCCCGGAAATTTCTTCTGTAGCCCCCACCGTCATTGCGATACGAACTGCTGCACCTTCCGTTGAGTCCACCCACGGGTGATCCGGGATCGCGAACACCAACGACAGGGGTTGTTCCTTCTGTTCGTTGGTGCCGCGCGAGCCGGCGCTTGGCGGATCAACAGCAACGTCCATGGATCCCCGCTTTCGCGGGGATGACGAAGCGGGGGCGGATGACGAAGCGGGGGCGGATGACGGTGTGGGGAAGGATGACGATGTGGGAACGGATGACGGTGTGGGGACGGATAACGGTTTGGCTGCGGCACGGGGTGCGGCCATCGCGGCTTCGATGACGCGGCGGTTGAACGACTGCCGGATCGAGTTGGTGGTGATGAAGCCGAACCGTTCCAGCGCGCCGCGGCGGGTGAGCTGGGCGGCGTGGTGCCACCAGTACATGACGAAATCGGCCGACTCGGGCATCTCCGGCCACACGCCGCGCAGTGCTTCGACGTAGCCGTCGCCGAGCGCGGTGCGCATGCGTTTGTTGCCGATGAAAGGCGGATTCCCCACCACGAAATCCGCGTCCGGCCACGCGGCCTTTCTCGGATTCACGTAGCGCTCCACCGGCTTGCGGGCGGTGTCGTCGGGCACCTTCTCGCCGGTCACCGGGGAGACCTTCATCGTCTCGCCGTCCCAGCGGGTGACGGGGATGCCGCGTTCGTCCAGCTCGAACTCGACGCGGTCGTAGGCGAGCACGGCGTCGCGGTTCTCGATGTTGCGGAAGTCGCGGATCACCGGTTGCGGGGGGTGGACGTCGCCGCGGGTGCGGAAGTGCCATTGCAGGTAGCCGATCCACAGCACGACTTCGGCGATGGCGGCGGCGCGGGGGTTGAGCTCGATGCCGAGCAGGTTGTGCGGGTCGACGGTTTCACCGGCGGCGGCGTCGGCGCGCTCGCCACCCAGGGCGAGGCCGGTCTGGCGGTAGCCGAGTTCGTCCAGGGCCAGCAGCACTTCGCCTTCCAGCCGCTTGAGGTGCTCCAGGGTGACGTACAGGAAGTTACCGCTGCCGCAGGCGGGGTCGAGCACGCGCACGGTGCACAGGCGGTGGTGGAAGCGGCGCAGTTCCTTCACTGCGTCGTCGGGCTTGTCCTCGGCGGCGAGGGTCATCGCGGCGGCCTGGGCTTCGCCCCACTCCTTGCGCAGCGGTTCGATCACGGTCGGCAGCACGAGGCGCTCGACGTAGGCGCGCGGGGTGTAGTGGGCGCCGAGCTTGTGGCGCTCGCCGGGGCTGAGGGCGCGCTCCAGCAGGGTGCCGAAGATGGCCGGTTCGACGTGTTTCCAGTCGGCGCGGGCGGCCTCGATCAGCAGGGTGAGCTGGGCGGTGTCCAGCGGCAGGGTGTCGGGCTGCTTGAACAGCTTGCCGTTGAAGCGCAGCACGTTGCCGGCCAGCACCGCCGAGAAGCCCCCTTCGTCCATGTCGCGCCAGAGCTGGGCGAGCATGCGCATGGCGATGTCGGGCTGCTCGGCGTGTTTGGTCAGCAGCTCGCGGAAGCTGTCGCGCGGCAGCAGCTTGACGTCCTCGGCAAACATGGTGAACAGACAGCGCATCAGGAACTGGGCGACGGCTTCGGCGTCGTGACCGGCCTGCTCCAGGCTGCGGGCGAGCCGGGCCAGGCGGGTGGCGATTTCGCGGGTGACGCGGGCGGACTCGCGGCTGGGGTCGAGGCCGAGCGGGTCGGTCCAGAGGCGGCGCAGGCGGTCGCGGACCTCGGGCTTGCGCAGGTCGGCCAGCGCGATGCGGTGGCTGCGCGGGTCCGGGAACGGGGTGTAGGTGGCGCCGGAGCGGCTGAACTCGGAGTACAGCTCGATGCGGTGGCCAACATCGACCACCACCACGAACGGCGGCCGGCCCTCGGCGGCTGGCAAGGCGCGGGCGTAGTTCTCGGCCTGGCTGCGGGCGCGCAGCATGGCGTCGTCGAAGCCCCTGGTGTGCGCGCCCTGGCGGAGCTTCTTGGACTCCAGCACGAACGCGCCGCGCCGGTACAGGTCGATGCGCCCGGCGCTGGTGCTGCCATCGCCGTGGGCGAAGGTGATCGGCCGCTCGAACATGTAGTCCTGCTCGGCGGTGGCGTGCGGCATGTCGACGCCGAGCAGGGCGCACAGGTCGATCAGGAAGGATTGCGAGGTGGACAGCTCAGAGGCGGTGATGCCTTGCCATTTGGTGATGAAGGCGTCGGTGGCGAGGGTGTCGCCAACAGCGCCCTCATCCGCCCCGTTCTTGTTCAAGGCCGGGGCACCTTCTCCCGCGAGCGGGAGAAGGGAGGCGTTCCCGTCCGCGGGCGGGAGAAGGGGAGCATTGCCGCGCGCGGGCGGCGGAGGGGTGGAGCGGTTATCTGCGTCGTCTGCCACGTATGGGTCCCCTACCCTGCGGTTTCGTGATGCCGTTGGCAGGATACGCGATGGGGCAGACGAGGCAGTCCGATCAGTATTTCTGCTTCTTGCGCTTGGCCGGTTCGCCGCGCGGGGGTGGCGGTTTCACGCCGCCGTTCTCGCCCGCGAGGCGGAAGTCAATCTTGCGCTCCTCCAGGCTGGCCTTCATCACGATGATGCTGGCGCGGTCGCCGAGGCGGAATTCACGGCCGGTGCGTTCGCCGGTGAGGGCCTTGCGGATCGGGTCGAAGCGGTAGTAGTCGTTGGGCAGCTGGGTGACGTGGATCAGACCGTTGACCTTGGAGTCGTCGAGTTCCACGAACAGGCCAAAACTGGTCACGCCGCTGACCACGCCGTCGAACTGGCTGCCGACGTGCTGCTCCATCCAGGCGGCGCGGTAGCGTTCGTCGACCTCGCGCGAGGCCTCATCGGCGCGGCGTCCGCGCTCCGAGCTCTGCAGCGACAGCTGGGCCATGTCGCTGGGTGAATAGCGGAACTTCTCCGGCTTGGCACCGCTGAGCGCGTGCTTGATCGCGCGGTGCACCAGCAGGTCGGGATAGCGGCGGATCGGTGAGGTGAAGTGCGCGTAGGCCTCCAGCGCGAGGCCGAAGTGGCCGATGTTCTCGGGCTGGTACACGGCCAGGCTCTGGCTGCGCAGCAACACCGACTCGATCAGCGGGGCATCGGGGCGTTCGCGGATGTTGCGCAGCAGCTGGGTGAAATCGCGCGGCTGCACTTTCGACCACGGCGGCATGCGCAACTGGAACTCCTTCAGGAACTCCAGCAGGTCTTCGTATTTCTGTTCCGGCGGGCGGTCGTGGGTGCGGTACGGCGCAGACACTTCAGCTTCGATCAGGAACCTGGCCGCCTCCACGTTGGCGGCGATCATGCATTCCTCGATCAGCTTGTGCGCATCGTTGCGCACCAGCATGCCGGCCTGCACCACCTCGCCGCGCTCGCCGAGCACGAAGCGCACTTCGCTGGTCTCGAACTCGATCGCGCCGCGCTTGGCGCGTGCCTTGGCCAGCACCTGGTACAGCTGGTGCATGCGCTGCAGGTTCGGCAGCAGGGAGCCGACCTGCTCCAGTGCCTCCTCGCGCGCGTGGTCCTCGATGCCGTCGCCGATCGCGTTCCAGACCTGGTTGTAGGTCAGGCGCGCGTGCGAGTTCATCACCGCTTCGTAGAACTTCGAGCCGGTGACCTGGCCGCTGCGGTCGACCTGCATGTCACAGACGAAGCACAGGCGGTCGACCTTGGGCTTCAGCGAGCAGATGCCGTTGGACAGCACCTCGGGCAGCATCGGCACCACAAAGCCGGGGAAATACACCGAGGTCGCGCGCTTCTGCGCCTCCTCGTCCAGCGACTGGCCCGGGCGCACGTAGTGCGACACGTCGGCGATCGCAACCACCAGGCGGAAGCCGTCGCGGTTGGGTTCGCACCACACCGCGTCGTCGAAATCCTTTGCGTCCTCGCCATCGATGGTGACCAGCGGCAGCTCGCGCAGGTCGACGCGCGATGCGATCTCGGCCGGCTGCACCTCGACCGGTATCGCGGCGGCCTGGTCGAGCACTTCGGGCGGGAACTCGTGCGGGATGTCGTGGCCGTGGATCGCGGCCTGCACGGCCAGCGAGGCGGTCAGGCGGTCGCCCAGGACGGTCAGGATGCGGCCCAGCGGCGGGCGGCGCGCATCCGGCGAGCGGGTCAGTTCGCACACCACCAGGTTGCCGGGCTGCGCGTCCCCACGCGCCTCGGGCGGGATCAGGATGTTGCGCTGGATGCGGCGGTCGTCCGGCTCGACGTAGGACACGTCGTCTTCGAGGATGAAGCGGCCGATCATGCGGCTGAGGCGGCGCTCCAGCACTTCCACGATCACGCCTTCCTGGCGGCCGCGATGGTCCACGCCGGTGACGCTGGCGAGCACGCGGTCGCCGTGCATCACCTTCCGCATCTCGTAGGGCGGCAGGAACATGTCGTCGCCGCCGGCTTCGGGCCGGAGGAAGCCGAAGCCGTCGGGGTTGGCGATCACGCTGCCGGCGACCAGGTCCAGCTGCTCGGCGGGCACGTAGCCGCCGCGACGGTTCTGCAGCACCTGGCCGTCGCGGACCATCGCGCGCAGGCGTGCGGACATCGCGTCGAAACGTTCCGGTTCGGTCAGGCCCAGCTTCCCGGCCAGTGCCTCGGCGTCCAGCGGTCCATCGGCGGCGACCAGCAGCTGCAGGATCATTTCGCGGCTGGCGATGGGCTGCTCGTAGCGGGCGGCCTCGCGCGCGGCGTAGGGATCGCGCAGTCCGCCCCCACCCTGCGCCGGGTCGCCGTGCAGCGGCGCCAGCGGCGGCGGACGGGTGCCGCGCGGCGGCGGTTCGGGCAGCCAGCCGGGCTTCTTCGCGGTGGATTTGCCGGGGCCGCGGCCACCTTTTGCTGGCCTGGAACTGCCGGCTGGCGGGGGGGTTCCGGTCTTGCCGGTCGATTTGCTGCCGCTGCGGCGCTTGCTGGGAGGCTTGTTCATCGCGGGGATGTTACAGGTGCGGCGTCAACAGGCCGTAGGCAAACCGGCTGCCGCGCGGCGGTTTGCGGCGGTGGTCTGCGGCGGTGGCTTGTGCCGGTGGCTTGCGGCGATGGCCCGCTCAACCCGCGCTGGAGTCGCCGACCAGCCTGCGCTTGCGGATCAGGTGCAGGTTGCGCAGGTAGATCCCCAGGCCGGATGCCTGGCCGACGATGAACACCGGATCGGCGCGGTGGATCGCATACGCCAGCAGCACCGAGCTGCCCGCCAGGCTGAAATACCAGAACGCCGTGGGGACGATGCTGCGCCGGGCGCGCTCGGAGGCCAGCCACTGCAGGATGAAACGCGAGGCAAACAACGCCTGGCCGATAAACCCCACCACCAGCCAAGGGGACAGGTTGCTCATGGCGCGCTCCCGATAACGCTTGCGGATGATTCCTTGCCGGCGGCGGTGGCACTGCTGACGGCAACCACGTGACTGCGGCGGATCAGCCAGGCCACTCCGCACAGGTCGGACAGGCCGACCCACGCCCGGCCCAGGTTGGTGTAGTTGGATGCGCCGCTGCCGCGTTCGCGGTGATTGACCGGAACGCTCAGGGTGCGCCAGCCGGCGCGCTGCATGAGCGCGGGCAGGTAACGGTGCATGTGGTCGAAATACGGCAGATCCAGGAACGCCTCGCGCTCGAACAGTTTGATCCCGCAACCGGTGTCCGGGGTCGCATCGTGCAGCAACGAGCGCCGGATCGCGCTGGCCAGGCGCGAGGCGATGCGCTTGCTCCAGCGGTCGCGGCGATGGACCCGCCAGCCGCCTACCAGTTTCAGTTGTGCGTCCGCGCCGTCGCGGACCGCCAGCAGCCCCGGCAGGTCGGCCGGGTCGTTCTGGCCGTCACCGTCGAGCGTCGCCACCCACGGCGCGCGCGCGGCCTTGACGCCGTTGCGGACCGCGGCGCTCTGGCCGGCGCGTTCGGCGTGGGCAAGCACCCGCAACTGCGGGTAGTGGTCGGCCAAGGCATACAGCACCTCGCGGGTGGAGTCCTGGCTGGCGTCGTCGACGCAGATGATCTCGAAATCGATCCGGCCCTGCAGCGCCTGCACGACTTCCTCCAGCAGCGCGGCGGCATTGCCGGATTCGTTGAGCATCGGGATCACCACCGACAGCGCGGGCGGAACCGATACCAGGGAAAACGCGCCGCGATGGACCTGCGGATCAGGGGCATGCGGATCCGGGGATCGTGGCGTGCACTGGGGAGTGGCTAGCGGAGTGGACATCACGGCAACCTCGAGGCGATGCGGCAATGGTCGACAACCGGGTGTCGGAGAACCGTGAGAGCCCTCAGTCCGCGCGGGCGACCGGGTCCGGCCTGGACACGCCCATGTCGATCGTCGACCGGGTTCCGCGCACACCCTCGCGCGGTTCGATCCGCAACTGCCAACCCAGGTGCCGGCACAGGCGGGTGATCAATTCCAGGCCCAATCCACCGCCACCACGTCCCTGTTCATGCGCCTGGCGGGTGTAGATGGCGCTGATCTGCTCGGGCGACATGCCCTGGCCGGGGTCCTCGATCACCACCACCGCATCGGGCTGCAGCCGCAGCGTGACCTCTCCGCTGTCGCTGTTCTCGATCGCGTTGCGCAGCAGGTTGCCCACCGCCGCCTGGACGATCGCGACCGGCGCCACCACCTCGCAGGCGGGCAACGGCAGCACCCGCAATTCCAGCGCTTTCTCCCTGCACAGGTGGCGGTGGTCGTCGGCGATCTCGGGCAGCAGCTGGTCCAGCTCGATCCGGTCGCTGCTGCGGGCGAGCCGGGCCGGGTCCTTGGCCAGCACCAGCAGCATCGCGATCAGCTCCTCGACGCCGCGCACCGTGCGCTGGATCCGGCCCAGCTGCAGCCGGGCCGACATCGGTATGTCCGCCTCCAGCGCCAACTCGCTGGCGCCGGCGATCACCGCGATCGGCGTGCGCAACTCGTGGCTGGCGCTGTCGACGAAGGCGCGCTCGCGTGCGATGAAATCGTCGTGCCGTTGCAGATAGGCATTCAATGCGTCCGCGATCACCACCAGTTCCGCGCTGGCGTGGTCCGGCACCTCGATGCGTTGTGCGACGGCGTCCGGGCGCAGGTCGCCGATGCGCGACGCCAGTTCCCGCAGGGGCCGCATCAGCCGTGCGACACCCCAGGCAACGGCGGCGCCCAGCAACCCCACCACCAGCAGGCTGGACAGCAGCAGCTTCAGGACGATCTCGCGCTCGAGCTGCTCGAACTCGGAAATGTCCAGCGCCAGCACCAGCCGGCGGCCGTCCTGCTCGCGCACCAGGACCACGGTTTCACGACCGTTGACCATGACTTCGTCGTGCAGGCCGGGGGCCAGGCGGGCAAGTTCCGGGGGAGCGGGCACGGCGTCGGTGTCCTGGTAGAACTCCAGCAGGTCCGAGTCGCGCGGCTGCCATCCGTCATCGCGTGCGTGGCCAGCGAAATACGCCATCTCGGTTTCCAGCAGCGAGTTCCAGACCAGCTCCTCCGCCTGCTCGTTGATCACCCAGCCATGCAGCAGCACCGCCACGCTCAGCAGCGCCACGTAGGCGAGCGCGCCGAAGGTGATGCGGCGCTGCAGGCTGTGCCTAGGATTCATTGCCGGCACCGGGGTCGATGCCCTCCTCGGCTCCCGACGCCGCCACGCCGAGCCGGTAACCGACGCGCGGCAGGGTATGGATCAGCTTGAAGGCGAAACCGGTATCGACACTGCGCCGCAACTCGTAGACGTGCGAACGCAGCATGTCGCCGTCGGGCGGGTTGTCGCCCCACAGCGCTTCCTCCAGCCGCTCGCGGGTGACCGCGGCCGGGCTGGCCTGCATCAGCACCTGCAGCAACCGGCGACAGGCGGGATACAGATGCAGCGGCTGGCCGGCCCGGGTGACCTCCAGCGTCGCCTGGTCGAAACGCAGGTCCGCCACCTCCAGCACCTTGCCGCGCCCGCGGCCGGCCGCGCGGGCGATCAGGGCCTCCAGGCGGACTTCCAGCTCGGGCAATGCGAACGGCTTGGTCAGGTAGTCGTCGGCGCCGGCGCGGAAGCCGGCGATCTTGTCCGGCAACTCGTCGCGCGCGGTCAGCATGATCACCGGGACGCCACTGCCGGCATCGTCGCGCAGCCGGCGCAGCACCTCCGGCCCGTCCATCCGCGGCAGCATCCAGTCCAGCACGACCACGTCATAGGGTTGCGTGGTGGCCAGGTGCAGGCCGGTAAAGCCATCGGGTGCGGCATCGACGACATGGCCGCGGGCCTCGAGGTAGTCGAACAGGTTGGCGACCAGGTTCTGGTTGTCTTCCACCACTAGTACGCGCATCGCGGGTTTCCGGCTGGCGGTGACGGGAGAAGCCGTGCACGGGGGCGTGGCATGGCACGGCTGACTGTAGGCCAGAGCGTCCCACCGCGCGCGTCGGAGTGGTGTCGGAACCATTACGACCAAATTCCGATGCGATGATCGGCACCGTGACCACCCCGCCTGCGGAGTCCACACATGCACGATCGACGCCTGTCCCGGCCGTCCACCCTCTGGTGGTTGCTGCTGCTCGCCGCGCTGGCCCTGGGTGCCGGCATCGGGCTGCGCGATCCGTCGCCGCCGGATGAGCCGCGGTTCGTGCTGGCGGCAAAACAAATGGTCGAATCCGGCCAGTGGCTGGTTCCGCACCGCGGCAGCGAGCTGTACGCGCACAAGCCGCCGCCCTTCATGTGGCTGCAGGCGATCGCCTACACCGTGGTGCGCGATTGGCGGGTCGCCTTCCTGCTGCCGTCGCTGCTGGCCGGGCTGGGAACCCTGTGGCTGGTGCACGACCTCGCCCGGCGGCTGTGGAACCGCCGCGTGGCCATGTATGCCGGCTTCGCCCTGCTCGCCTGCCTGCAATTCGGACTGCAGGCCAAGCGCGGCCAGATCGACATGGTGCTGGTGTTCTGGACCACCTTGTCGCTGTGGGGCCTGTCGCGGCACCTGCTGCGCGGGCCGGACTGGGCGGCGCTGGCGCTGGGCGGATTCGCCGCCGGCATCGGCACGGTCACCAAGGGGGTCGGCTTCCTGCCCCTGCTGGTGCTGCTGCCGTGGTGGCTGGCACGGCGTCGCGACCCGGCGGCGATCGCGGGGAGTTACAGGAACTGGCGCTGGCTCTGGCTGGCCGTGGGCTTCCTTGCCGGCGCCGGGGTGTGGCTGCTGCCGATGCTGCTGGCGGTGGTCGGCACCACCGATGCGGCGCTGCATCAGTACGCGTCGGAGATCCTGTTCAAGCAGACCGCCACCCGCTACGCCCACGCCTGGCACCACGTGAAGCCTTCCTGGTACTACCTGCAGGTGATCGCGACGCTGTGGTTGCCCGGCGCGCTGCTGCTGCCGTGGCTGGCGCCGGCCTGGTGGCGGCGCATCCGGCGCGGCGATGCGCGCACGACCCTGCTGGTCGGCTGGGCGGTGCTGGTGTTCGTGTTCTTCAGCGCCAGCCCGGGCAAGCGCGAGGTCTATATCTTTCCCGCGCTGCCGGCACTGTGCGTCGCCGCCGCGCCGCTGCTGGCCGGCCTGCTGCGCCGGCCCGGCGTGCGACGCACCCTGCTCGGTTACGTGCTGGCGATGTCGGCCGGAATGCTGGCGCTGGGCATCAGTGGGTTGTCGGGTGCGCGATGGGTGTCAAAGGTGGCGGCCGACCGCAGCCTGGATGCGATGAGCGTGCACGGACTGCTGGTGTGGGTGTGCGTCGTCGGCACGGCGGGCCTGCTGCTCTTCTTCTGGGGCTTGCGGACGCGAGGGCGGCAATCCCGGGCAGCGGTGGTGGCAGTGGCGTTCAACCTGGTGCTGTGGACGGTGTACGGCCTCGGCCTGGCCCCCGCGCTGGATGCCAGCAGCTCGGCCCGGGAGCTGATGCAGGACGTCCGCGCGCGCATCGGCCCGGATGCCGGACTCGGTCTGGTGGGCTGGCGGGAGCAGCACCTGTTGCAGGCGACCGGGCCGACGCGCGAGTTCGGTTTCGAACGCGACATCCGCGGCCAATGGCACGACGCGGTGACCTGGCTCGCCGCCGCCCCGGCGCAACGCTGGCTGTTTGCGCTGAAGGAGTCGGTGGGCGATTGCGTGGACCCGGCCCGCACCATCGACCTGGGCCGTTCCAGCCGGCGCGACTGGGTGTTGATTCCCGGCACCGCATACCTCGCCGGTTGCATCCCGCCGTTGCCCCGGGAGCCGATCGATGCCGAACCACGGGATCCGGACTGATCGCATTACCGGCAAACCAGCGGCACCAAACGCCCCGGCCAAAAGCATCGGCCACAAAAAACCCCGCCGAAGCGGGGCTTTCTGTTTGTTCGACATGGTAGTCGTCGAACGGTGTTGGTGCCCGGGAGAGGACTCGAACCTCCACGGAGTTGCCCCCGCTAGCACCTGAAGCTAGTGCGTCTACCAATTCCGCCACCCGGGCAAACCGCAAAACCGTTGTGTTCTGGCTGTGCGGGCCGCGTATGTTGCGTTGCCGCGAACAGGTTGTCAACGCCTTGCGAAATATTTCTTCGGAAGTGGGACAATGTCGCCTCGACGGGCCCGGGGTGCGCTTCCTGGACTTGCCGGTTGAACCGCCAGTTGATGCGCACCCGATTCAGAGCTAACTTCAACCCACCACAGAAATTCCGCGGGCGACGCGCATTTTGATGCGTCGCCCGCATTGCTTTTGGAGCCATGAAGCATGAACGCTACCGCCACCCCGCCGCTGTTGGTGTCCCGTCTGGACTGCGAGCGTCTGGAGTCGCTGCTTGAGCAGCCTCTGGCCCAGGGTCTCAATACCGACGCCCTGCGTCGCGAGCTCGACCGCGCCGAATTGCTGGAGCCGGCCGAGATGCCGGACGACGTGATCACGATGAACTCCACCGCCCGCTTCCGCGACGTCAACAGCGGTGGCGAGCGCGAACTGACGCTGGTCTACCCAAAGGATGCCGATGGCAGCCCGGAGAAGGTGTCGATCCTCGCCCCGGTCGGCAGCGCGCTGCTGGGCCTGCACGTCGGTGCGGTGATCGAATGGCCGGTGCCCGGTGGCCGCACGATCAAGCTGGAAGTGCTGTCCATCCGCTACCAGCCGGAGGCATCCGGCGAGCTGCACCGCTGAGTCGCACCCGCACAGGTGATCGTCCGGTTCCGCGCGGCCACCGCTGGTAACACACCCCCAAGGCCGGAGGCGTCGCAAGCGCCTTCGGCCTTGTGTTTTCCGGCCGTCGCGTCCGCCCAGGCCACCGCCCGCCGGTAGAATTGCCATCCCCCTGCGTTCCGCTTACGAGATCCACTGCGCCCATGACCGATTCCGTACGGCCCCACTTCCACGGTTACGAACAGATTCCGCTGCGCGAATACGCCGAGCGCGCCTACCTCGACTATTCGATGTACGTGGTGCTGGACCGCGCGCTGCCATTCCTCGGCGACGGCCTCAAGCCGGTGCAGCGGCGGATCATCTATTCGATGAGCGAGTTGGGCCTGAATGCCGGGGCGAAGCCGAAGAAATCCGCGCGCACCATCGGCGACGTGATCGGCAAATACCACCCGCACGGCGACAGCGCCTGCTACGAGGCGATGGTGCTGATGGCGCAGCCGTTCTCGTACCGCTATCCGCTGGTCGAGGGCCAGGGCAACTTCGGCTCCAGCGACGACCCCAAGTCGTTCGCGGCGATGCGCTACACCGAGTCCAAGCTGACCCCGATCGCCGAGGTGCTGCTGGGCGAGCTGACCCAGGGCACGGCCGACTGGGTCCCCAACTTCGACGGCACCTTGGAAGAGCCGTCCTGGATGCCGGCACGACTGCCGCACCTGCTGCTCAACGGCACCACCGGCATCGCCGTCGGCATGGCCACCGACGTGCCGCCGCACAACCTCAATGAAGTGGTCAGCGCCTGCATCCGCCTGCTGGACGACCCCGATGCCACCACCGCCGACCTGTGCGAGCACGTGCTCGGCCCGGACTACCCGACCACCGCCGAGATCATCACGCCGCGCGCCGACCTGCTGCAGATGTACGAGACCGGCCTGGGCAGCGTGCGCGCGCGCGCCGTGTACGAGAAGGACGGCCCCAACATCGTCATCACCGGCCTGCCCCACCAGGCGTCGCCGAGCAAGATCATCGAGCAGATCGCGACCCAGATGCGGGCCAAGAAGCTGCCGTGGCTGGAGGACATCCGCGACGAGTCCGACCACGCCAACCCGACCCGGATCGTGCTGATCCCGCGCAGCAACCGGGTCGATGTCGACCAGCTGATGGGTCATCTGTTCGCCACCACCGACCTGGAGAAAAGCTTCCGGGTCAACATCAACGTGATCGGTCTGGACGGCCGCCCGCAGGTCAAGGGACTCAAGGCGTTCCTGGCCGAATGGCTGACGTTCCGCACCGACACCGTGACCCGCCGGCTCAACCACCGGCTGGCGAAGGTCGAGCAGCGGCTGCACCTGCTGGAAGGCTTGCTGGTCGCGTTCCTCAACCTGGACGAGGTGATCCGCATCATCCGCAGCGAGGACGAGCCCAAGCCCGTCCTGATGCAGCGCTTCGCGCTCAGCGAGGAGCAGACCGACTACATCCTGGAAACCCGCCTGCGCCAGCTGGCGCGGCTGGAGGAGATGAAGATCCGCGGCGAGCAGGACGAACTGGCGAAAGAGCGTGACCGGCTGGTCGCGATCCTCGCCAGCAAGGGCAAGCTGAAGAAGCTGGTCAAGGACGAGCTGCTGGCCGATGCGAAGAAATTCGGCGACGCCCGGCGCTCGCCGCTGGTCGCCCGCGGTGCGGCGCAGGCGCTGTCGGAAACCGATCTGGCGCCGAGCGAGCCGATGACCGTCGTGCTCAGCGAGATGGGCTGGGTGCGCGCGGCGAAGGGCCATGACGTCGACGCGGCCGCGATGAACTACCGCGAAGGCGACGAGCTGCTGGTGGCGACCCGCACGCGCAGCAACCAGCAGGTCGCGTTCCTGGATTCCACCGGCCGCAGCTATTCGACCGTGGTCCACAGCCTGCCCTCGGCACGCGGCAACGGCGAACCGCTGACCGTGCGCTTCTCGCCCGCTCCGAAGACCTCGTTCCAGGCGATCGCCAGCGGCGACAACGACCAGCGCTTCGTGCTCGCCAGCTCGCACGGCTACGGTTTCGTGACCCGCTTCGAGAACCTCACCAGCCGCAACAAGGCCGGCAAGGCGATGCTGTCGCTGACGCCGAACGCCCACGTGCTGCAGCCTGCGGCCGTGAGCGACGTCGCGCAGGACCGGGTGGTCGTGGCGACCAGCGCCGGCCACCTGCTGGCCTTCCCGGTGTCGGAATTGCCGGAACTCGACAAGGGCAAGGGCAACAAGCTGATCGACATTCCCCGCGCCAAACTGGGCACCGAGCACGTGGTCGCGGTGGCCGTGGTCGCTCCCGGCGCATCGCTCAGCGTGAAGTCCGGCGCCCGCACGATGACGGTGACCTGGAAGGACCTGGAGGCGTATCTGGGCGGGCGCGCGACGCGCGGCGGGTTGTTGCCGCGCGGGTGGCAGAAAGTGGAAGGGCTGTCAGTCGAATAAGTCGCAAGCAAGTTACATCGCGCGCGGCGGCGCGTTGGGAAACCGTCGCAAGCGGATTACATCGAGGCGCAACGGAGAATCCTGATGGAACCCGAATTCTGGCAACAGCGTTGGCGCGAAGGCCGCATCGGCTTTCATCAGGACCGCGAGACGCCGCTGATGCTGAAGCACTGGTCCGCCCTGCAGGCGCCTCCGGGCAGCCGGGTGTTCGTGCCCTTGGCCGGCAAGAGTCTCGACATGGCGTGGTTCGCCGCACAGGGCCACCGCGTCCTCGGGGCCGAGTTGTCGGCGACGGCGATCGGTCAGTTCTTCGCCGAACACGCGCTGGAGCCGCACATCAGTGAATCGGCCATCGGCCGGCATTACCACGCCGGCGGTATCGAGATCATCCAGGGCGACGTGTTTGCGCTGGACACCGCGACCCTGTCCGACTGCAACATCGTGTACGACCGCGCCGCGCTGATCGCGCTGCCGCCACCCATGCGCCGGCGCTATGCCCGCGAGGTGTACGCGAAACTGCCGGCCGGCTGCCGGGGTTTGCTGATCACCCTGGAATACCCGCAGGACGAGAAAGCCGGCCCGCCGTTCTCGGTGGAAGAAAGCGAAGTCCGCGAGCTGTTCGAGCCGCTCTGGCACGTCGACGTCCTGGAACGCCGCGACATCCTCGCCCAGCAGCCGGCCTTCATCGCCGAGGGAGTCACCGCCTTGCAGACCGTGGTGTACGGTTTACGCCGGCAATAAGCCCACATATTGCGGTCAGCGTGCTTCGCCCCCGGAACCTGAACAGCAATGGACGCAGGCCGCCGAGTTGATTTATATCAACTCTTTCTAATATGCGGTGACGTACGGTAACAGTGTGGATCCTGCGGTATGGATCCGATCAAGGAGAAAACACATGAGCACTGTTCCCATCACCCATACGATCCTGCGTGCCGAGGGCTTTTCCTGCCCGTCGTGCGTCGAGAAGATCGAGAAACAGGTCGGCCGCATCGACGGCGTTGAGAAGGTGAAGGTCTATTTCGCGTCGGCGCGCATCGAGATTGACCACGATACGTCGAAGGTGTCGGTGGACGATCTCGTGGCAACGGTCGCAAAGGCCGGTTACAAATCGGCTCCGTCGGCGTTTTGATGACGTGAGCCGCCTCCAGCAATGGGTCACCGGAAAGTGGTTGGTCCCCGCACTTTCCGGGATCCTGATTGTTGCCTCGTTCGTGTTGGACAAGGCGCTCGGGGGCGCCGCGAATCCCTCCCTCGCGCCGCAGTGGTGGTTTGACGCCGGGGTCCACGCGACCCACAGCGCGGAATCATTCCTGCTCTCAGACCTGTTGATGCTGGCCGCGGCCGTCGTGGCCGGCTACGACATCGTGGTCAAGGCACTGCGTGCGCTGGTCGCCAGGATGATCGGCATCGACCTGCTGGTCTCGGTCGCGGCCATCGGCGCGATCCTGATCGGCAACTTCTGGGAAGCCGCGGCCGTCACCTTCCTGTTCGCCGTCGGCCATGCGCTGGAGGCGGCCACGCTCAACAAGACGCGCTCGGCATTGGCCGAACTGGTCGCCGTCGCCCCGGACACCGCCATCGTCATGCGCGACGGCGAACAGCAGGAGATCCCCGCCAGCCAGGTGCGGATGGGCGAGATCGTGCTGGTCAAGAACGGGGCCAAGGTGCCGGTCGACGGCCAGGTCGTGTCGGGTACCGGTGCGATCGACGAAGCTTCGATCACCGGCGAGTCGATTCCGGTGGAAAAGTCGAAGTCCGACCCGGTCTTCGCCGGCACCATCTCGCGCGGTGGCTTCCTGCAGGTGCTGGCCACCGGCATCGGCGCCGACACCACGCTGGCGCGCATCATCCACCGCGTCGAGGAGGCGCAGGACGCCAAGGCGCGGACGCAGTCCTTCATCGACCGGTTCTCGACGTGGTACACGCCCGGCGTGATGGTCCTGGCCCTGGTGGCAGGACTGGTCAGCGGCAACGTGGTGCTGGCGCTGACCTTGCTGGTCATCGGTTGTCCGGGCGCGCTGGTCATCTCGATTCCGGTGGCGATCGTGGCCGGCATCGGCCGTGCGGCGCGCAACGGCATCCTGATCAAGGGCGGCGAATTCCTGGAGACCGCTGCGAAAATCTCCGTGGTCGCCGTGGACAAGACTGGCACCCTCACCGAGGGCCGGCCGCAGCTGACCGACGTGGTGGTGCTGCACCCGTCCATGGGCCGTGCCGACGTGCTGCGCTGGGCCGCCGCCGCAGAGGCGGGCTCCGAACACCCGCTGGCACGCCCGATTCTGGACACCGCGATCGCCGAAGGCGTGGGCCCCGACGGCATCCCCGGCTCGGTCACGCCGGTGCCGGGCAAGGGCATCGTGTCCGACACCGACGGTCGCCGCGTGCTGATCGGCAACCCGGCGCTGCTGGAGCAGTACGGCATCAGTGACGATGCCGGCGCTGCCGAAGCGGCGCGTGCGCTGGCCGCGGCCGGCAAGACGCCGATGATCGTGGCGGTCGACCAGCAGGTGATCGGCGTGGTCGCGGTGGCCGACCGTCTTCGCGAGGACGCGAAGGAAATGGTGGCCCGCCTGTATGCCGCCGGCATCGACAAGGTGGTCATGCTCACCGGCGACACCCGGCTGGTGGCCGAGGCGGTCGGCAAGGCCACCGGCATCGGGGAGATCCACGCCTCGCTGCTGCCCGAGGACAAGCTGGACGCCGTCGCGAAACTGCAGCGCGAAGGCCACGTGGTGGCAATGGTCGGCGACGGCGTGAATGATGCCCCGGCGCTGGCGACCGCCAACATCGGCGTAGCCATGGGCGCCGCCGGCTCGGCAGTGGCGGTGGAAACCGCAGACATCGCGCTGATGGGCGACAACCTGCTCAAGCTGCCGGAGGCGATTCGCCTCGCCAAGCGCACCGTGGGCGTGATGCGACAGAACATCATCATCGCCCTGGCCACCGTGGTGGTACTGCTGGTGGGCGTGTTCGCCGGCGGGGTCACCATGTCACTGGGCATGCTGGTGCATGAGGGCTCGGTGCTGATAGTGATCCTCAACGCGATGCGGCTGTTGCGCTGAAGCGCAGAGAAGGACAAACCCAACCCAAGGAGAATTTCCATGCAGATGCAAACCCGTTTTCCCCGATTCACCGCGCTGGCGCTGGTAGTGGCGCTGGCGTTCGCAACCGCCGGCCCGGCGATGGCCCACTGCGACAGCCTGGACGGCCCGGTCATCGCCGATGCGCAAAAGGCCCTGATCGAGAAGAACGTGACGCCGGTCCTGAAGTGGATCCCGGCGAACGATGAGGCCGAGGTCCGCAGCGCGTTCGACATGGCCCTGGCAGTCCGCGGCGAAAGCGATACCGCCAGGACGGTCGCCGACAACTACTTCTTCGAAACCCTGGTCCGCGTGCACCGCGCCAGCGAGGGAGCGGGCTTCACCGGCATCAAACCGCTGGGCAGCATGGACCCCTCGATTGCGGCGGCGGACCGGGCGCTGGAGACCGGGAACGCCGATGCGCTGGCCGACCAGCTCGCCGCGGCGATCCGCGGACAGGTCAGCGAGCGCTTCGCGACCGCCTACAAACAACGGCAGGTCGCCGAGGACTCGGTCGAGCAGGGCCGCGAGTACGTGGAGTCCTACGTGCAGTTCACCCACTTCGTCGAAGCCGTGGACAAGTTGCTTACCGAAGGGATCAGCCACGCGCCCGGTGAAAGCGACCACGGGCACTGAACCCCGCGGGAAATCCTGAAAAGGCGGTTTCCAGGTCGAGGCGCAACGGTACTCAATGGGCGACGACCGCCATCAGTGCTGTGGTGCCGCCTGATGCACTCCACCACTGCCCTGCCCGACGGTTCGGCGGCATCGGCACGAGGCATCCCCAGCGATCGCGGCCGGTGATGAGCAGGCGAGCGACTTGCCGCCCGGCACCGTTTGCGCGCATGCCGCGCCGGGGAACAGCCGCTCGAAGATCCGCCGGTAGAAACAAGTCTCCCGGCTCTGCGGTAGGTTGACCGGCAACCGGTTGCGGCGGCCGCCATCGCAATCAACCTGCGCGGCGGCGTGCGCTTTTCAGGCCATCGAGCCAGCCATAGCCAACACCAACACCATCTGACAGAAAACCGGCGTATGGACCGTTGGATCAGGCACACACCCAGTCGCTCCTCCAGCATCGCGATCCGACGGCTGAGCTACGACTTCTGGACCTCCAGCGCGCGCCCCGTTTTCCTGCAACAGTCACGACCAGCACCTGAGTCCGTTCCTGCTGCTGAACTACGCCGACACTGCTCGCCCGGCAGTTGAAGAGCCGCGGCTTCAAGCACGTACGCCCGCTGGCAGGTGGATTCGCCGCCTGGAACGCCCACGGTTTTCCCATCGCGCGGGCATCGCAGAGTGACCGCCGAAACATACTGTTACGTGTTGACCGTCGGCATGCCATGAGGTGATCGCGCGCGGGTGATCCGGTAGTTGTTTCGTCCACTCCCATGCGAGCTTCAGATAGCCGGGCCGCGGCTATCATCGACAGGCCGTTTCCGGCCGGGCCTGGGGAAGAAGATGCCGCACAAGACGCCATCCGTTGACGCGGGCGTGCAAGCCGCCGGTGTGCGCCTGCCTGGTGCACACCTGGCCGGAGCGCGGCTGACGGCGGTCGTCATGCTGGCGCTGTTCGTGCTGATCGCGGGCTTGTCGCTGCGCGGCAGCGCGCCACCTGCTCCCGCGGGTTTCGACGCACCGGCGGAACTGTTCTCGGCGGCGCGGGCCAAAGCCGTGCTGGTGCGCCTGCTCGGCGACCAGTCGCCCCACCCGACCGGCAGCGCGGCCAACGCGGCGGTGCGCGACCGCATCGTGGCCGAGTTCGGGCAGTTGGGGATTCCGGTCGAGGTACAGCGCCGTTTCGCCTGCGGTGGCAGCACCTGCGCGACGGTCGACAACGTCGTGGCGAAGATCGCCGGCAAGGATCCGGAGCAGGCGGTGTTGCTGTCGGCCCATTACGACTCGGTCGCGGCCGGGCCGGGGGCGTCGGACGACGGCGCCGGAGTCGCGGCGATCATCGAGGTGGCGCGCGCCCTGCGGGCTGGTCCACCGTTGCCGCGCGACGTGTGGCTGCTCGCCAACGACGGCGAGGAGCTGGGCCTGATCGGTGCGGAGGCCTTCGCGCGCGAGCCGGAATTCGCCCGCATCGCCACCGCGATCAATCTGGAAGCGCGCGGCACCGGCGGTGCCAGCCTGCTGATCGAAACCCAGCCGGGCAACGCCGCACTGATGGCGGCCATCCGTCACCTGCTGCCGCGGCCGGGCGGTTCGTCGCTGGATTACGAGATCTACCAGACCCTGCCCAACGACACCGATTTCACCGTGTACCGGCGCGAGGGCCTGGCCGGCACCAACTTCGCCTGGGCACGCGGCGCGGCGCGTTACCACACACCGCTGGACGACATCGCCCACCTCGACCCCGGCTCGCTGCAGCAGCACGGCGACAACGCGCTGGCGATGGCGCGTGCGTTCGCCGCGGCGCCCGCATCGCTGCAGGCCACGCACGACGCGGTGTTCTTCGGCGTGCTGGGCACGGTGATGGGCGGCTGGCCTTCCACCTGGAACCCGGCGCTGCTGGTGCTGGGCCTGCTCACGTGGTTCACGTCGGCTTGGCGCCTGGCCCGCACCGGGGCGCTGAAAACCGCAGCACGGGCCGGTGCCGGTCTGACGGTATTGGCCGGCCTGGCGTTGCTGGGCGGATTCGGCTGGACATTGCACGCCGTGCTGGGGTGGCTGGGCGCGACGCCGGCGGCGTGGACCGCGCAAGGCGGCGTGCTGAGCGCGGCCTTCGTGCTGTCGGCACTGCCGATCGTTATCGTGCTCGGGCGTTGGGGCCGACGCCGCTTCGGCGATGCCGCGCTCGCCCTCGCCAGCCTGCTGCCGTTCGCCCTCATCGCCGTGTTCGCGGTGAACGCGATGCCGGGCGCCAGTCATCTGGGCCTGCTGCCGCTGCTCGCCGGTGCGGTGTGCGGCCATCTGTGGCCGAAACGGCCGGTCGTCTGGGCCGGAATCGCCGCGCTGGTTGCCGCCGGCCTGTGGTTTCCCTACGCAGCGGACAGCTACAGCGCGATCGGCCACCCCGGCCTGCCGGCCGCGACCCTGCTCACCGGCCTGATCCTGCTGCCGTTGCTGCCCGCGCTCAATGCGTCGGGCCGTCTTGCCGGCCGTGTCCTGGGCATCGCTGCAACCGCCGGCGTGCTGGTGCTCGCGGTGTTGTCGCTGGTTCGCCCGGCCTTCGATGCCGACGTCCCGCGCCCAATGAACCTGATGTATGCCGGCGCAGACAACGGCACGGGCGCGGACGCGCGCCTGTTCGCACAGCCCAATGCGACCCTGCCGCCCGGTTTCCTGCACGAGGCCGGCTTTGCGACGACATCGGAACCGATCGCGCCCTGGCTGGGCCGGGGATTCCCCGGCGTCCGCGGTCCGGCGCTGGCGCCGCCCGTGCTGCAGGTCGAACAGGATGTCCTTGTGGATGGCGAGCGCCGGATCAGCATCCGGCTGCATTCGCAACGCGGTGCCGACGAAGCCGGCCTGCTGCTTCCCGGCGGCATCGACGTGGCCGGCATCCGCGTGCAGGGTCAGCCGCTGGCACCGTCACGCTGGCATAAGCAGCCGGTCACGTGGCGCAAGGTGGCGCTGGTCGGCCTGCCGCAGGACGGGGCACGGTTCGAATTCCGGGCGACGCCGGGGCAAGCCGTCACCGTGTACGGCTACGACCGCTCGCACGGCATTCCGGATGCGCTGGCCGACAAGGTTCGCGCCCGCGATGCGGTCGCGATGCCCAGTGGCGGCGGCGATGCCACGTTGTCGTGGGTATCGCTTGAGTTGCCGGAATTGACCGCGCCGTAGTTCCCGGCGACTCGAAAGCACCGATCGGGGGCGCGGGTCACTGCATTGCCTATGCCCCGGCGAACATGGGAGTCGATGCACGGGTCGCGACTCATGTCGCTCCTGCAGGTGTAGATGGCTGTGCGGAGACTCTCGGAAACCGCGCCCTTGTCCTGCGGTTGCTTCGGTCGATGGACGCGCGCGACCGCAGGAGCGACGTGAGTCGCGAGCTCACTGATGCTGAAGCCGCACCTACGGGTGTGATGCCCTGCACTGACCTGGTCTGAGTCAGCCCAGCAGCCGTTCGATCAAAGCCAGATACAGGCCGGGCAAGGCCTCCAGGTCGGCCACCGAGACGTGTTCGTCGACCTGGTGGATGCTCGCGTTGACCGGCCCGATCTCGATGCACTGGGTGCCCAGGGTGGCGATGAAGCGTGCATCGGACGTCCCGCCGCCGGTGCTTTCCTCCGGAGCGTCGCCGCAGAAACGGGTCAGCACCTCACGGGTGGCGGCGCGCAGCGGGCCTTCGGGGGTGTGGAACGGCTCGCCACTGCGGTGCCAGTGGATCGCGTGGTCCAGGCCGTGCGCGCGCAGGATCGCCTCGCACTCGTGTTCGAGTTGATCGGCGTTCCAGGTCGGGTTGTAGCGCAGGTTGAACACCACCTGCAGCTCGCCCGGGATCACGTTGCTGGCGCCGGTGCCGGCATGGATGTTGCTGATCTGCAGGCTGGTCGGCGGGAACGATTCGTAGCCCGCGTCCCATTCGCGCGCCGTCAATTCGGCCAGCGCCGGCAGCGCCTGATGGATCGGATTGCGCGCCTTGTCGGGATAGGCGACATGGCCCTGCACGCCGCGCACGGTCAAGGTGCCGGTCAGGCTGCCGCGGCGTCCGACGCGCAGCAGATCGCCAAGCCGGGACGTGGAGGACGGCTCGCCGGTGATGCACCAGTCGATGCGCTCGCCGCGTTCGCGGAAGTGCTCCGTCACCCGGCGGACGCCGTCGATGGCATCGCCTTCCTCGTCGGAGGTCAGCAGCAACGCGAGGCGGCCGCGATGGTCCGGATGGGCGGCGACGAAGCGCTCGGCGGCAATGACGAACGCGGCCACGCTGCCCTTCATGTCGGCCGCGCCGCGCCCGTACAACATGCCATCGCGGACCTGCGGCTCGAACGGATCGCTGGCCCAGGCCTCGCGCGGCCCGGCCGGCACCACGTCGGTGTGGCCGAGCAGCACCAGGGTCGGTCCGTCGGCCTCGCCATCCGTGCCGCCATCCGTGCCGCGGTTCGTCCCACGGTGCGTCGCCCAGAGGTTGTCGACTGCCCCGAAACGCAGGTGCTCGCACTGGAAGCCGGCGCGTTGCAGGCGTTCGGCGATCAGCGGCTGGCAACCGGCGTCGTCGGGGGTGACCGATGGCCGCGCGATAAGGTCACGGGTGAGTTGGAGGACATCGGACATGGCGGAAATATCTCCTGTAGGCGCGGCTTCAGCCGCGAACCGGAACCGGTTTACCGACGCCGTTGCCGGATCGCCGGCCTCTCTTCGTTGTCCTGGACGATGCAGCCATGGCAGTTCGTGCATTGGGAACGATGTACAGGTCGCGGCTGAAGTCGCTCCTGCAACCGACGGAACGTCATGCGATCCCGAAGCGCTGCTTGAAGCCGTTGTCGCTGAAGCGCTGGGTCACCTGGCCGTCGTCGGTGACCACCACCGGGCGGCGGATCAGCTGCGGGTATTCCCGCAGCAGCAGTTTCCATTCGGCGTCCGACCCGGGGGCCTTGCGGTTGTCCGGCAACTGCCGCCAGGTGGTCGAGGACTTGTTGATCATCGCCTCCCAGCCGCCCAGCTTGTCCTTCCATTCCGTCAGCGTTTCCGGCGATTGCCGCTGGTCGCGGTAGTCGATGAACTCGTGCGCGATGCCGAAGCGGTCGAGCCACTTGCGCGCCTTGCGGCAGGTATCGCAATTGTTCAATCCGTAGAGCGTGGTGTTCATGGCACTCCAGAATTCCAAGGTGTGGGCGGGCGTTGCCGCGGGCGACCTTCGGCGGCAAGGACGCCGCCGAAGAGCCTACATGGACATACTTGCGGCGTGTCACCCGTGGCAACGCCCGCGTAGGGCGGATCAGCCGCAGGCGTAATCCACCGTTTTTCAACGTGCGCGGCTAATCCGCCAACCCGCGCAACAGGTCGTTGATGCTGGTCTTGGAGCGCGTCTTCGCATCGACCTGCTTGACGATCACCGCGCAGTACAGCGAGTGCGAGCCGTCCTTCGCCGGCAACTGCCCGGACACCACCACGCTGTAGGGCGGCACGTAGCCGTAGGAGATCTCCCCGGTCGCGCGGTTGTAGATGCGCGTGCTCTGGCCGATGAATACGCCCATGCCGATCACGCTGTGGTGGCCGACGACGACGCCCTCGACCACTTCCGAGCGCGCGCCGATGAAGCAATGGTCCTCGATGATCGTCGGCGTCGCCTGCAGCGGCTCGAGCACGCCGCCGATGCCGGCGCCCCCGGACAGGTGGCAGTGCTTGCCGATCTGCGCGCACGAACCCACCGTCGCCCAGGTGTCGACCATGCTGCCCTCGCCCACGTAAGCACCGATGTTGACGAAGCTCGGCATCAGCACCACGTCCCGGCCGATGTGGGCGCCGCGGCGCACGATCGCGCCGGGCACGACGCGCGCACCGAGCTGGCGGAACGCGGCCTCGTCGAAGTCGCCGAAGCGCGCCGGAATCTTGTCCCAGAACGGCGCCGGGTAGGCATCCACGAGTTCCATTTCCTGGGTGCGGAAATACAGCAGCACCGCCTTCTTCAGCCATGCGTTGACCTTCCAGCCGCCTTTTCCGTCGGGTTCGGCGACCCGGAATTCACCGTTCTCGATGCCGTCGATGACGCGTTCCACGGTTGGCCGGGTCGAGCCTTCGATCTCCTCGGGGGTCAGCGTGCCGCGACGCTCGAACGCGCCTTCGATGACGACCTTCAGCTCTTCCACGGCGGAAATGCCGGGCTGCACTTTCTTGTCCGCAACCTTCTTCACGGCGGTCTTGGCGGCGGACTTCTTGACTGGACTCACGGGTGTTCTCCTTCGAGGCAGGCGAGCAATTCGGCGCTCAGTGCCTGCCGGCGGTTCTCGTCCAGGGGTTGGTTGCGGCCCTGGGCATCGGTGGCGGTGATCTGGAAGACGTCTTCGGCGCGCGCGCCGAATGTCGCGATGCGCGCATCGTGCACGCGCAGGCGCTGGTTGCGCAGGATCCGGGCAACGTCGGCAAGCAGACCGGGACGGTCGGTACACACCAGGCTGAGGGTGCTGCGTCCCTGGCCGGCGTCGTCGAAACCGATCTTCGGCGGAATGCGGAAATGGCGCAGGTGGCGCGGCTGGGTGCGCCGGGCCGGCCGGATGTCTTCCAGCGGCCCGTCCAGCGCCTGGGTCAATCGACGCGCGACCTCGTCGGCAACCGGCGCACGCCGCGGATCGCCCGGGATGACTTCAAAGGTGTCGAAAATGGTGCCGTTGGGGCCGTCCAGAACCCGCGCGTGCTGGATCTCCAGGCCGCAGCGGTCGAGCACGGCGACGATCGCGGCAAACAGCCCGTCGCGATCCAGCGAGTGCACGAATACTTCCAGCGCCCCGGTATCGGCCGCCACCGGGCGCACCCTTACCCGCGTCTCGCCCTCCGCCAGCCCCCGCAGCGACGCCGCCTGCCAGGCGAGCTGGTCCGGCCGGCCACGCTGGAAACCGATTTCGGGCATGCGCGCGAACAGCGCATCGATCCCGGCATCGTCGATGCCGAAGGTCGTGAGCCGGGTGCGCACGGCCTGGCGCGTCTCGGCGCTGCGCTCGGCCGCCGCCAGCGGGTTCTCCAGCCCGCGCCGCAACGCCAGCCGGGTGGCGGTGTAGAGGTCGGCCATCAGCCGGTCCTTCCACGCATTCCACAGCTTCGGCGAGGTGCCGGCGATATCGGCGCAGGTCAGCAGGTACAGGTGGTCGAGCCGTTCGCGATCGCCCACCACGGTGGCAAAACGATGGATCACCTCGGGGTCGGCGATGTCCTGCTTCTGCGCGGTGATCGACATCAGCAGGTGCTTGCGGACCAGCCATTCCACCAGCGCGGTATCCGCCTCGCCCAGCCCGATCGTGCGGCAGAAGACCCGCGCGTCATCGCCGCCCAGCTCGGAATGGTCGCCGCCGCGGCCCTTGGCGATGTCGTGGAACAGGCCGGCCAGCAGCAGCAACTCGGGCTTGCGCAGCCGCGGCCAGACCTCGTGGGCGAGCGCGAAACGCTCGCTCGGGCCACCCGAGGCGAACGACGCGAGGTTCTTGAGTACCGCCAGGGTGTGCTGGTCGACCGTGTAGACGTGGAACAGGTCGAACTGCATCCGCCCGGACACCCGCAGGAATGCCGGGATCCAGCGCCCGAGCACGCCCAGCCGGGCCATCCGGGTCAGCGTGCGCACCGGCTGGGTGCCGCGCAGCAACGCCATGAACTGCTGCCGCAACGCCGGCTCGGCGCGGGAAAAATCCGGCAGCATCGGCAGCGCCTCGGCCAGCGCCCGGGCGGTGTGCGAATGCAGGCCGTTCAACTCGCCGCGCATCGCCCAGGCCGAGAACAGCGCGAAGATCTGCGCCGGTGTCCGGGGCCAGTCCGCCTCGCGCGCGGCCAGATAGCCACGACGCAGCTCGAACAGCGCGTCCAGCGGCTCCGGTTCGGCCTCGCCCTCCAGCTGCTCCTCGAAACGCTGCAGCAGGCGATCGCCGATCCGCAGCACCAGCGAGGCGCTGCGGTAGAACGCCTGCATCATCTGCTCGACCGCCAGCGTGCCGCCAACATCCTCGAACCCCAGCCGCGTCGCCAGCAGCTTCTGGTAATCGAACCGCAACCGCTCCTCGCGCTTTCCTGCCACCAGATGCAGGCCGTAGCGCAGCCGGGCCAGGGTGCGGCGCGCGCGCTCCAGCGTGGCGACCTCGTCGGCACCCAGCTGGCCGAACGCCACCAGCGATTCCATGTCGGCGGTGCCGATGATGCGCAGCGCCATCCAGCTCAGTGTCTGCACGTCGCGCAGGCCACCGGGGCCTTCCTTGAGGTTCGGTTCCAGGTTGTCGGCGGTGTCGTCGAAACGCGCGTGCCGCTCACGCAACTCCGCGCGTTTGGCCTCGAAAAACGGCTGCGGCGGCCAGACCAGCAGGGGCGACACCGCCGCCTGCAATTCGCGGCGCTCGTGCTCGTTGGCGGCCAGCGGGCGCGCCTCGAGCATCGCCGTCAGCACCGTGATGTCCTCGATCGAGGCTTCGGTGCACTGCGCCAACGAACGCACGGCATGGCCGACCGGCAAGCCGGAATCCCACAGCAAGGTGAAAAACCGCCCCAGTGCATCGGCGTACTGCTGCGAGACGGCCGGTTCGGCCAATACCAGCAGGTCGATATCTGACTGCGGGTACAACTCGCCGCGACCGTAGCCGCCGACGGCAAACAGCGCGAGCCCGGCATCGGTAGGAATGCAGCGCAGCCACGCCGCCTGGACCAGCGCATCGACCGCCGCCGCGCGCTCGGCCAGCAGGCGATCGATGCCGGCCTCGGCCTCGACCCCGGTGTCGAAACGGCTGGCGAACGCCGCATCGGTCGCGGCCAGGCCCTCGCGCGCCGTCGCCGCCCAGGCGGTGTCCTGTTGTTGCAGGGACTGCATGTCCTGCGGCGCCGCAGGCAGTTCCGCGCCCCGGACCCCGGCCGGACCGGCGGCAGGGTCGGGCCCGGTCATAGGTCGTTGTCGTCGCCCGGCACGCGGGTCAAGATCTCGACCCCGTCCCCGGTCACCAGCACGGTGTGCTCCCATTGCGCGGACAGCGAACGGTCCTTGGTCACCACCGTCCAGCCATCGGGCAGCACGCGGGTGTGGCGCTTGCCGGTGTTGATCATCGGCTCGATGGTGAAGGTCATGCCGGCCTCCAGCACCAGCCCTTCCCCGGCGTTGCCGTAATGCAGCACCTGCGGCTCGTCGTGGTAGACCTTGCCGATGCCGTGGCCGCAGTACTCGCGCACGACGCTGAAGCGCTCCGACTCGGCATATTGCTGGATCGCATGGCCGATATCGCCCAGGGTCGCGCCCGGCCGGACCACGCGGATGCCGCGGAACATCGCTTCGCGGGTCACGTCCACCAGCCGCTGCGCCAGCACCGACGGGGTACCGACGATGTACATGCGGCTGGTGTCGCCATGCCAGCCGTCCTTGATCACGGTGACGTCGATATTGACGATGTCGCCGTCCTTCAGGATCTTGGCCTCGCTCGGGATGCCGTGGCAGATGACGTTGTTGACCGAGGTGCAGATCGTCTTGGGGAAACCCTTGTAGCCGACGTTCGCGGGGACCGCCTTCTGCACGTTGACGATGTGGTCGTGGCAGATGCGGTCCAGCTCTTCGGTGCTGACACCGGCTTTCACGTGCGGCGCGACGATCTGCAGCACTTCGGCCGCCAGGCGACCGGCGATGCGCATCTTTTCGATCTCTTCGGGGGTTTTGAGGTTGATAGCCATTCGCGCATTATCGCCGATTGGCACCGCGCCGGGGCCTGCGCCTGGCAGGCCCGGACGGAGCGCCGCGGCCGGCTCAGCCGCTGCGCACGGAAATCGGCACCACCCGCGTGCTTGCCGCTCCCGCCTGCGGCCGTTACAATCCGCGGGCTGTGCAGGTCTTGCGCCTTCACACCGCCCACGTCGGGCGTCACCGACGAATACACACCCGCTGCCAAAGCCCGTGCCGGGGTGCTTCAAGGCTTGTCGCCACGAAGTTCGGTCACGGAAGCAGTGGGGAAGTCCAACCCCGGAATCCTTGCCTCGGCTCACGCCGATGCAGCCGCCCCACCCTATCCGGCGGCCGGATTCCCTTATCGGAGTTACCGCAATGCCCCAGATCACCATGCGCCAGATGCTGGAAGCCGGCGTCCATTTCGGACACCAGACCCGCTACTGGAACCCGAAGATGAGCCCGTACATCTTCGGCGCCCGCGGCAAGATCCACATCATCAACCTCGAGAAGACCGTCCCGTTGTTCAACGACGCGATGAACTTCATCTCGAGCATCGCCCAGAAGCGCGGCGTCATCCTGTTCCTGGGCACCAAGCGCAGCGCCCGCGAGTCGATCAAGGAAGAAGCCGAGCGTTGCGGCATGCCGTACATGAACCAGCGCTGGCTCGGCGGCACCCTGACCAACTTCGCCACGGTGAAGAAGTCGGTGGGTCGCCTGAAGGAGCTGGAAGCGGCCGAGACCGACGGCACCTTCGACAAGCTGGTCAAGCACGAGGTGCTGAACCTGCGTCGCGAGCGCGACAAGAAGCTCGCCTCGCTGGGCGGCATCAAGGAAATGAACCGCCTGCCGGACGCGATCTTCGTGATCGACATCGGCCATGAGGACATCGCGATCAAGGAAGCCCGGAAGCTCGGCATCCCGGTCATTGCCGTGGTCGACACCAACTACGACCCGACCCTGGTCGATTACGCGATCCCGGGCAACGACGACGCCATCCGCGCCGTGCAGCTGTACGCCCGTGCCGCCGCCGACGCCGTGCTGGAAGGCAAGGCCGCCGCGCCGTCGGCCGCCAGTGTCCGCGAGGAAGACTTCATCGAAGGCGAAAACGCCAGCGAGAAGCCGCGCCGCGCACCGGCGAAGAAGGCTCCGGCCAAGAAGGCCGATGAGGCCGCACCTGCTGCCGAAGCCAAGGCCGACGAAGCGCCGGCCGCCGAGTAATACCGCTGTCGCGCGGCCGCACGATACTGCGGCCGCGCTCCCTTCATGTAGGAGCGGCTTCAGCCGCGGTCACGGCTGGACTTGCCGCAAGGCTCGTCACCGGATCCATCGCGGCTGAAGCCGCTCCTACAGCCCTGAACATTCGAGGTAAAACCCCCATGGCAGAGATCACCGCTTCCCTGGTCAAGGAACTGCGCGAGCGCACCGGCGCCGGCATGATGGAGTGCAAGAAGGCACTCGTGGAAAACAATGGCGACGTCCAGGTCGCCGCCGAGTGGCTGCGCAAGCAGGGCCTGGCCAAGGCCGACAAGAAGGCCGACCGCGTTGCCGCCGAAGGCCGCGTCGTGTCCGCCCAGACCGACGGCAAGGCCGTGCTGGTCGAGATCAACTCCGAGACCGACTTCGTCGCCAAGGACAGCAACTTCCTGGCCTTCACCGATGCCGTCGGCGAAGCCGCCCTGCAGGCCGCTGACATCGAAACGCTCAAGAACACCAAGCTGGCATCCGGCGAGACCGTCGAGGAAGCCCGCGCTGCCGTGATCGCCAAGGTCGGCGAGAACGTCCAGGTCCGCCGCATGGCCCGCATCGACAGTGCCAACACCGTGTCGGCCTACGTCCACGGCGGCCGCATCGGCGTGCTGGTCGAGCTGACCGGCGGCAACCCCGAGCTGGCCCGCGGCCTGGCGATGCACATCGCCGCGATGAACCCCCCGTACATCTCGCCGGCCCACGTCCCCGCCGACTTCGTCGCCAAGGAAAAGGAAATCGCCCTGGCCCAGGTCAAGGACACCGGCAAGCCCGCCGATATCCTCGAGAAGATGATTTCCGGCAAGGTCGCCAAGACCGTCAACGAGCTGTGCCTCACCGGCCAGCCCTACGTGCTGGACACCAACCAGAGCGTGGAGCAGATGCTCAAGTCCGCCGGTGCCGAAGTGATCAGCTTCGTCCGCATCGCCGTCGGCGAAGGCATCGAGAAGCAGACCGACGACTTCGCCTCCGAGGTCATGAAGCAGGCCGGCCTGGCGTAAGCCAACCGCAAGATTCTGTTCTGAAAAACCGCGGGCAACCGCGGTTTTTTGTGCGCCGCTGTCTGCAGCAACCGTGAACGAAGCACGTATTCCGTTATCTGCAACGCCAAAAAGAAGGCCGCCTTCCGGCGGCCAAGATTGGAGAGAGTCAAGAGCCGGCAGGCCGATAATGGCGCCTTGTGCCGGCGAGGCATCGCCAGCCTGCGCTGACGATGCCCCTGACGGCCAGACTAGAAGTCGTAGCGCACCGCAAACCGGACATTGCGCGGGGTCGAGAAGCTCAATGGACGCCCTGTCTGGTTGTACGGAACACCGATACCGCCCAGCTCGCCATATTCGACCATGTTCTGTGCGACCTGCGAATCGAACACGTTGAATACATCGAGCGAGAACACCAACGCGTTGTTGGCAAAGTTTGGCGCGTATGAAACACCCAGATCGAGCTTGTTGGTCCACGGCATCCGACCACTGGTGCCACGGGCGACAGGCTGCCCATTGCAGTAGTGGTAGTAGGGACCGCCATAGGCATAGAACTCGTTGAACTCCTCATTCTCCGGGGTATCCGGATAGTAGCCGGTGCAGTTCTTCGGCCGTCCGGACTGGAACGTCGCAGCAGCCGAGAAGCGCCACTCGGGAGTCAACTGATAGAAGCCATACCCCTTGACGTAATGACGACGATCATTCGGCAGATAGCCATTCGCGTAGTCCATCAGCTCCGGGTGATCCCAATCCATGGTCTGGGAAACATCGCCCTGACCGACGTCCGACTTGAGCTGGCCTTCGGCATTGCCGTAGTTGCGGGATAAGGTGTAATCCAGACGCCCGTACCATTTGCCGTCAAACGCACGCTCAACGAACATGTCGATGCCCTGATACATCCGCTTCAACTTGGGAAATCCAAGCTCCTCGGCGGTCAGTGCGACTTCCACCAGCTTCCCGGTTCCATCATCCAGCATGAAGGTATTGGCTTCGCCCGGATTGAACAGACGGCAGTTTGCCAACTCGTTCCCCAGCTGATCCGCCATTTCCTCCGACATCCCACGGTCGATGGCCCATTTGTAGGCTGGCCGGTAATCGCACATGTCGTCGATGGCCGACTTGAGATCCCGGTGGACATAACGGGCGCCGACATTGATCGAGTCGGTCATCCGCTTTTCGAACCCGAGCACGAACTCATCCTGGAAGTGCGACTTCAACCCCTTCGCCGTAACCGAGTCCGGATCAGGGGCCTGGCCATATTCCCGGTTTGACGAGTACGGCCCGTCTCCCAAGGCCGTCAGCCCCAGGGGCGCGCCCGTCGCCGGATCGAACCCGGTGAAGGAGAAGTATTCGTTCGTGTAGAGCGATCCCGCCGCACCACGCAGCGCCACGTTGTTGGGCATTGCCAGATGGTAACGACCCGCATTGGCGAACGCCTTCAGCGAAGAGTCTCCAAATACATCCCAACTGGCGCCGATACGCGGAGCCCACTGGTTCTTCTGCTCCGCATAGACGATGTTGTCCGCATTGAAATTGCGGAAATTCTCGTTACGCAGGCCCAGCGTCAACAGCCATTGATCGGTGATCTGCCAACGATCCTCCAGGTAATACGCCCATTGCTTTACCGTAAAGGTTCCGCCATTCGCATATTTGTACTGCGAAACATAGTCACCCGAACCTCCCGGGCAGATGGCTCCGCCACCGCCGGGAATAGCGTCGCCGGCATGACCGGTACCGCAGGTCTGATATATCCAACGGTAGCCATTGGGCCCGGAAGTCACCTGGCCCGCGCGCGATGTGGAGTCCTGCCGGTCGTAGCCGAGTCGCAGGGCGTGATCCGCCAGCCGCCATTCCAGATCCAGGCGTCCACCTTCGGTTTCGTCAAAAGCATCCGGGAACGCGAGCTGAGCGTAGGTACCGCGCTGGATCGGGTCGGGGATGGAACGGCTGTCACTTACATAAACGACACTGGGGTCATAGCCAAACGGTTCGGCGACGTGATCCTGCTTCTGCTGCCCATACAGAGCGCTCAAGGTCAGGTTGTCGGAAAGATAGCCGGTGTACTTGCCGATATACAGCTCGCCGCCATCCTCGTAGTAGTAGCCACCGGTCTTGCTGGTGCCCTTCGTGGTTTCATTAGTGCCAGGCGTATATACATAGGGGAAGTAATCGACCGTCTGTTTGGTGATGTCGGACACCGCAGTCACTTCCAGCAGATGATTGTCGGTGATGTTCCAGTCCAGCTTCGCCATCCAGCGCGGGATTTCATAATGTGAGCGCTGATAGCCGTTGGTTGCGCCGCCCGGCCGCGCCAGAACGCCGTCCTGATCCTGATCTTGGGCCTCAGCGGTCACATACACAAACAACCGGTCCTGGATGATGGGGCCGCTTGCCGACAGACCGTAACTCCAGGAATTGACATCAATCTCCTGACGTTTTTGATAGATCAACCCATCATTGGCCGTGCCGTTGTTCGGATAGATGATGTTCCTGTAGTCCGCCCGCAGCGACGCGGGGTTGTAGGTCATCAGCCCGCCAAACTTCCACTCGTTGCCACCGCGATTGGTCACGATATTGACGACGCCGCCTGTGGCGCGCCCGAATTCAGCACCATAGCCTCCGGTGATTACCTGCATCTGGCTGATGCCATCAAACGGCAAAGTTGTCGAACCCAGGTTGGTCAGGGGATTGGTGACGGCGTAACCGTTGATGTAGAACGCGTTCTCGGATGCCGCGGATCCGCCAAAAGACGCCGTACCCGGATAACGCGAGTCCGCCTGGATCACGCCGGGCGCGAGCAGCGCCACGGCTTCGATGCTTCTTCCTACCGGCAGTTTTTCCAGCTGCTGCGCGGTGAATACCGTGCGCGTATCCGTGGAGGACACGTCGATCATGGACGCAGCGGATGCCGTCACCATGATCCGGTCGAGGTCGGTTGCCGCTGCACCGCCCGCGCCCCCTGCAGTCGCGAAGGAGACCTCGCGGCCGGATCCGAGCTGGACCTCTACGCGCTCCTGCGTAGCGAGGACCTGCCCATCCCGTTGCAGAGTGACGTTGTAAACCCCCGTGGGCAGCGACGTGGCGCTATATCGACCGCTGGCATCACTCGTGATCTGGCGGGTAAGACCGGTGTTTACGTTCTCGATGACAACCGTAGCCCCCGGCTGGCCGGTGGAACCGGAGATGGAACCGGCAACGTTGGATTGGGCGTGCACGCCCGAAGCAACGCAAAAGCCGAGCGCAACGGTCAATGCACTGCGACGCAGAGTACGGTGAATGGATGTTTTCGACACGTGGCTACTCCCCTCAACACTGTCAATGAATGGCCCAGATGGGCGTACCGACTATCTCTCCCGCCGCTATTCTTAACAAGACATTAATTATTGAGCATCGAAGAAATGTGACTGATATCGCACTTTTAAACGGGCAAGCGCCCAAACAGACCCTTGAGAAAGACGCGATCGCGTGATTTGCATTCGTAAATGCAAAGTCAGGCATGAAGTACGGACCTCCAAGGCGGGAGCAAGCGGCCGACGCGGAGCTTCCCGTACAATTGCCGCGTTTGCCCACCCACAAGAGGTCACCATGTCCCAGCTCGCCTATCGCCGCATCCTGTTGAAGCTTTCCGGCGAGGCGCTGATGGGCAACGAGGACTACGGCATCGACCCGCTGGTCATCCACCGGCTCGCGCGCGAGGTGATGGAGGCGCAGCAGGCGGGGGCGGAAGTCGCGCTGGTCATCGGCGGCGGCAACATCTTCCGTGGCGCGGGACTGGCCGCAGGCGGCATGGACCGGGTCACCGGCGACCAGATGGGCATGCTGGCCACGGTGATCAATGCGCTGGCGATGCAGGACGCGCTGGAAAAGCTCGGCGCCAAGGCGCGGGTGATGAGCGCGATCAAGATCAACGACGTGTGCGAGGACTACATCCGCCGGCGCGCGATCCGCCACCTGGAAAAGGGCCGGCTGGTGATCTTCGCCGCCGGCGTGGGCGCACCGTTTTTCACCACCGACTCGGGGGCCGCACTGCGCGCGATCGAGATCGGCGCCGACCTGTTGCTGAAGGCGACCAAGGTCGATGGCGTGTACGACAAGGACCCCAACAAGCACGACGATGCAGTGCGCTACGACACCCTCACCTATGACGATGTGATCACCCGCAACCTGCAGGTGATGGACACGGCGGCCTTCGCGCTCGCCCGCGACAGCGATCTGCCGTTGCGGATTTTCGACATGAGCCAGCCGGGCGAGTTGCTGCGGATCCTGCGCGGGGAACCCATCGGCACCCTGGTGCAGGGACGCAGCTGAAACACCTCTTCCACCGGAAGCAGGTGCCGGACGAGAGACGTCGCGACTTGCCGTAAACGGGTGGCCGACGACCCGCCTGAAATAGCGTCCATCCGGGCGTCATGCCACGATCGCCCGATGCACCCGCATCCACACACCACGCCGCACGCGACCCGGGCATTCGCGGTCGTCACCCTGGCCAACCTCGCCTACACGATCGTGGAGGCGGGCTATGGCTTCCATACCAACTCGCTGGTGCTGCTGTCGGACGCGCTGCACAACCTGGGCGACGTCTTCGGACTCGGCCTGGCATGGGGCGCGGCGGTGCTCGCCAGGCGTCCGCCCACCAGCAGACACACCTATGGCTGGCGGCGGGCCACCCTGCTGTCACCGCTGGCCAATGCCCTGCTGCTGGTGACGTTTTCGGGTGCGCTGGGATGGGAAGCGATCCGCCGGTTCGATGCGCCGCCGGCGATCCCGGCCTTGCCGGTGATGATCGTCGCCGCCATCGGTATCGTCGTGAACCTGGGTGGCGCGTGGATGATGCGCGACGGCCATGACCACGACCTCAACCGGCGCGGTGCCTTCCTCCATCTGATGGCCGACGCGGCCATCTCCGCTGCCGCGGTCGCCGCCGGTGCCGGCATGTGGTGGTTTGGCTGGGAGTGGCTGGACCCGGTCATCGCCCTGCTGGTCGGCTTGGTGGTGGCGGCCAGCGCCTTCGGGCTGCTGCGGGAAAGCTTCAATGCGGCGATGGACGCGGTTCCGCGCACGGTCGACCAGGACGAGGTGGGGAATTTCCTGATCCGCCAGCCCGGGGTGACGGCCGTGCATCACCTGCATATCTGGTCGCTGGGCACGGGTGAGATCGCAATGACCGCACACCTGGTCCGCCCCTCCACCCACGACCACGACGCCTTCATCGACGCGCTCAACCATTCATTGGACGAGCGTTTCGGCATCAACCACCCGACCCTGCAGATCGAACACGGCCAATCGTGCGAGCACGACCGGCACGACCGCGCGCCCCACGGGCACTGAAATCCGGGCCTCGGCGCGGCGCGGTTCGCTATACTTCGACGATTACCGCACAGGATCGGAATCGGCGATGCTCAACGAGATCAAAAAAGACGCCCAGACCCGCATGAACAAGAGCATCGAGTCTCTGCGTCATGCCATGACCAAGGTCCGCACCGGCCGCGCCTCGACCTCGCTGGTCGACCATTTGAAGGTCAACTATTACGGCTCGGAAATGCCCTTGGGGCAGGTGGCCAGCATCGCCGTCAACGATGCCCGCTCGCTCACCATCACCCCGTGGGAGAAGCCCATGGTCGCGGCGGTGGAGAAGGCGATCATCAACTCCGACCTCGGCCTGACCCCCAACACCGCGGGCACCGTGATCCGCATCAACCTGCCCGCGCTGACCGAGGAGCGCCGTCGCGATCTGTCCAAGATGGTCCATGGCGAAGGCGAGGACGCCAAGGTCGCGATCCGCAACATCCGCCGCGACGCCAACCAGCAGGTCAAGGAACTGCTGAAAGAAAAGGAAGCCAGCGAAGATGACGTGCGCCGGATGGAAGACGAGATCCAGAAGCTGACCGACGCGGCGATCAAGGAAGTCGATGAAGTGGTCAAGTCGAAGGAACAGGAATTGATGGCGGTTTGACGGCCCGACCCGTCGTCACTGCCATGTCTTCAGAACCAGTCACCAGCGCCGGCATTCCCCGCCATCTGGCCATCATCATGGATGGCAATGGCCGGTGGGCCGAGCGGCGTCATCGGCCGCGCGTCATCGGTCACCGGGCGGGCGCACGCGCGGTCAACATCTGCATCGACTTCTGCCTTGAAAAACGTATCCAGGCCTTGACCCTGTTTGCGTTTTCCAGCGAAAACTGGGGCCGGCCGGAAGGCGAAGTGGGCGCGTTGATGAAGCTGTTCATGAATGCGCTGGAACGGGAGGTCGACGAACTCGACCGCCGCGGCGTCCGGATCCGCTTCATCGGCGAGCGCGAGCGCTTCAGCGCCACCATTGTCCAGCGGATGGCGCTGGCCGAGTCGCAGACCGTCTCCAACACCGGCCTGCAATTGAACATCGCGGCCAGCTACGGCGGTCGCTGGGATATCACCCAGGCCGCACGCGCGCTGGCGATGGATGTGGCGGCCGGCCGATTAACCCCCGATGACATCGACGAGGCGGCGATGGCATCGCGCGTCGCCCTGGCCGACCTGCCGGCGCCGGATCTGTTCATCCGCACCGGCGGCGAGATGCGCATCAGCAACTTCCTGTTGTGGCAGCTGGCTTATACCGAGCTGTGGTTCACCGATCTGTTGTGGCCCGAGCTGGATGCGGTGACACTGCAGCGCGCGCTCGACCACTACGCCTCCCGGGAACGTCGCTTCGGCCTCACCGGAGCGCAGGTCGCCCCCTCCGACGAGATTCCCGAATGACCCATATCCGCCTGATCGCCGCGCTGGTGATGGCTCCCGTCGCCATCGCCGCCATCCTGCTGCTGCCGACCGAATGGATGATGATGCTGGCCGCGATCGTCTTCCTGCTCGGGCTGTGGGAATGGTTCGACCTGGCCGACATCGACGAGCCCCTCGCGCGCACCGTATTGCTGCTGGCGCACCTCGCGCTGATGGTCGCCCTGGTGTGGGCGTCACGCTCCACGATGGGCTTCAGCTTCGCGCTGTTCGAGCTGATGACCTTGATCGGCGTGGTGTGGTGGCTGCTGGCATTGGCCTGGCTGGGCCGTTACCGGTTCGCCAGCGACCACACCACCCACGCACGCGTGTTCAAGCTGTTCGCCGGCGTGCTGGCGACCATTCCCGCCTGGTGCGCACTGGGCTGGCTGCACGCCAGCGACCCGTCCGCCAGCGCATTGCCCGGCATCCCCAAAGGCCACTTCTGGCTGTTGACGGCGCTGATGGTGGTGTGGGCGGCCGACAGTGGCGCATATTTCGTCGGCCGGCATTTCGGCAAGCACAAACTGTCGCCACGGATCAGCCCGAACAAGACGATCGAGGGGCTGGTGGGCGGCATGGTCGCCGGCGTGGCGGTGGGCGTGCTGATGTCGCTGGCAGCGGGTGCGACCGTCGAACAGTTGCCGGTCGTCTCCCTGGTGGCGTTGGTGGCGACGTTGTTCTCGGTGGTGGGCGACCTGTTCGAAAGCCTGCTCAAGCGCCACGCCGGCGTGAAGGACTCCGGGCACCTGATCCCGGGGCACGGCGGCGTGCTGGATCGTCTCGACGGCGTGCTCGCCGCGCTGCCCGCATTTGCGCTGGGCAAGGCATTGATGGGCCTCTGATGGCTCCGGTCATCGCCACGTCCGGCTCCAACCCGGCCATGCAGGCTTCGGACACGCAGGCTTCGGGCATGCATGCGTCCGGCACGCATGGCGACGACCGCCAAGGCGGAGACCGGCAGGACATCGCCGTGTTCGGGGCCACCGGCTCGATCGGCACCTCCGCGCTCGACGTGATCGCGCGTCATCCGGACCGCCTGCGCGTCACCGTGCTGGCCGCAGGACGCGACGTCGAGGCGCTGCTGGTGCTGTGCCGCCGGCATCGACCGCAGCACGCCGTGATCGCCGACGAGACCCGATTCGCTGCCTTGTGCGATGGCCTGCGCGACGCCGGTCTGGACACGCGGGCCCATGCCGGCGCCAAGGCCATCGAGGACCTGGCCGGCAGTGACGCCTGCAACACTGTGGTTGCCGCCATTGTCGGTGCCGCCGGCCTGCCCTCGACCATGGCCGCCGCACGCGCGGGCAAGCGCCTGCTGCTGGCCAACAAGGAATCCCTGGTGCTGGCAGGCGAATTGCTGATGGCCGCGGCGCGTGAAGGTGGCGCGACGATCGTGCCGATCGACAGCGAGCACAACGCGATCTTCCAGTGCCTGCCCTCCGCCCGGACGCAAAGCTCCATTGACAACACCCTGGCCCGGATCATCCTGACGGCCTCGGGCGGGCCGTTCCGTGGCCGCACGCGTGCATCCCTGGCGGACGTCACCGTCGAGCAGGCGGTCAATCATCCCAAGTGGTCGATGGGACCGAAGATTTCGGTCGACTCCGCGACCTTGATGAACAAGGGTCTGGAAGTGATCGAGGCGCACCACCTGTTCGGCCTGCCCGGCGCGCGCATCGACGTGCTGGTGCACCCGCAGAGCCTGGTGCATTCGATGGTCGAGTTCATCGACGGCTCCACCCTCGCCCAGTTGGGGCTGCCGGACATGCGCACGGCGCTCGCGGTCGGCTTTGGCTGGCCGCAGCGGATCGACTCCGGTGTGGGCGGGCTCGACCTGCTGGCGGAAGGCGGGCGGCTCGACTTCGAACCACCGGATCTGGACGCCTTCCCCTGCCTGCGACTGGCCTATGGCGCACTGGCCGCGGGCGGCACCGCGCCGGCGCTGCTCAACGCCGCCAACGAAGTCGCAGTTTCAGCATTTCTTCAGCGGCGGATCGGTTTCCTGTCGATTCCCGCGCTGGTCGAGGACACCCTCGCCGCGATCCCGGCAAGCCCGGCGACGTCGCTGGACGCCTTGCACGACGCCGATGCGCATGCCCGCCACCACACCGCGCAGGCCGTGGCGGCGGCCAGGACACCGGCATGACCCGCCCCACCCGCCTTCCGGATCCCCACCATGGCTGAATTCTTCGGTTCGATCTGGTGGCTGCTGGTCAGCCTGGGCCTGCTGGTCACGTTCCACGAGTTCGGCCACTACTGGGTCGCGCGCCGTTGCGGGGTCAAGGTGCTGCGCTTCTCGGTCGGCTTCGGCAAACCGCTGTGGATGCGGCGCGGCAAGGACGGCACCGAGTACGTGATCGCCGCGATTCCGCTCGGCGGCTACGTCAAGATGCTGGACGAGGGCCGGCTCGATGAAGGCCGGCCGGACGGGCAGGAGCAACCCCTTTCCGCCGGGCAGCTGGAGCAGGCCTTCAATCGCCAGTCGGTCTGGAAGCGGATCGCGATCGTGATCGCCGGGCCGCTGGCCAACCTGGTGCTCTGCGTGTTCCTGCTGTGGGGCATGTTCGTGATCGGCCGGCCCGACTATGCGCCGGTCGTGGGCCAGGTCGACGGCATCGCCGCCGTGGCCGGCCTGCAACGCGGCGACACCATCCTGGCGATCGATGGCCGGCCGACCCCGACCTGGAGCGAGGTCCAGCTGGCGCTGATCCCGGCCGCGCTGGACCACGCGAACGTGGACATGCAGGTGCGCTCCGCCGCGGGCATGGAGTCGAGCCGCACGCTGGCTCTTTCGCAGTTGCCCGCGCAGTTCGACGAGCGTCGCGCGGTCGATGCCATCGGCCTCACCCCGCGCCACCTGCTGCTGCCGGCGGTGGTCGGCCGCGTCGCCCCCGACACCGCGGCCTGGGGTGTGCTCGCCGAAGGCGACACGATCAGCGCGATCGACGGCAGTCCGGTCCAGAGCTGGGGCGATCTCGGCCCGCTGGTGCAGGCGCTGGGCGAGCACGGCGGCGCGGCGATGGTCGAGGTGATCCGCGACGGCGATCGCCTGGCGCTGGAGTTGCGCCCCACCAAAGTCCAGCCCGAAAACGGCGGCGAGGCGTACTGGGCGCTCGGCATTGCCCCGGCGCGGCCGGAGATGCCGCCGATGGATGCGGAATTGCGATACGGCCCGGTCGCGGCCTTGCCGGCGGCATTGCGCGAAACCGTGCATCAGGGCAGCCAGTTGTTCGCCATGATCGGCCGCGCCTTCACCGGCCGGGTCGAGGTCCGCAACACCGTCGCCGGGCCGATCACCATCGCCCGCGCCGCCAACGCGTATGCCGATCAGGGCCCCGCGTGGTTCCTGTCGCTGCTGGCGATGCTGTCGCTGAGCCTGGGCATCCTGAACCTGCTGCCCATACCCGTCTTGGACGGCGGTCACCTGCTGTATTACCTTATCGAGTTGGTCAAAGGCAGCCCGGTGAGCGAGCGGACCATGATCGCCGGCCAATACATCGGCCTGTTGCTGATCGCCGGGCTGATGGGCCTGGCGTTCTACAACGACATCGTGAACAACCTGGTGCACTGATGCCCGACATGCCGCCAACGGGTTTTCCCGATGCCTCCTGCCAATTGCCAGCCCCTCTTCCTGCCCCGACCCGACACCCGCCTCGACGAGTGCCGCAAGCCCCCCAACCGGACGTGATGATGACGCGACCCCTTTCCCGCCGCCTGCTTGCCCTTGCTCTTGCCTCGGCGCTTTCCACGGTTCCCGCATTCACCGCCATGGCGCAGACCGCCACGGCCGCGCCGGTCAGTCCGTTCACCGTCAGCGATATCCGCGTGGACGGATTGCAGCGCATTTCCGCCGGCACCGTGTTCACCTACCTGCCGGTCGAACGCGGTGACAGGATGGACCAGGCCGCCGCCGGCGAGGCGATCCGGGCGTTGTACAAGACGGGTTTCTTCGAGGACGTCAGGATCGGCCACCAGGGCGACATCCTCGTGGTGACCGTGACCGAGCGCCCGGCGATCAACAAGCTGACCCTGACCGGCAACAAGGACATCAAGACCGAAGACCTGATGAAGGGCCTGAGCGACATCGGCCTGACCGAGGGCAACACCTTCGACCGGCTGAGCCTGGACCGCGTCACCCAGGAATTGACCCGCCAGTACAACAACCGCGGCAAGTACAACGTCAAGATCACCCCGAGCGTGTCGTCACTGCCACGCAACCGCGTGGACGTGAGCATCGCGGTGGAGGAAGGCAAGGCCGCCAGGATCCAGCACATCAACCTGGTCGGCAACGAGCTGTTCGAGGACAAGGAGATCCTGAAGTACTGGGAATCGGGCGTGCACAACTGGCTGAGCTGGTACCGCCGCGACGACCAGTATTCGCGCGAGAAGCTGTCGGGCGACCTGGAAAAGCTCAACAACTACTACCTCGACCGCGGCTACGTCGATTTCAGCATCGACTCCACCCAGGTCTCGATCAGTCCCGACCTGCAGGACATGTTCATCAGCGCCGGCGTCACCGAGGGCGAGCAGTACAAGATCTCCAGCGTCGAGATCACCGGCGACACCGTGCTGCCGAAGGAAGACATCGAGAAGCTGGTGCTGGTCAAGCCCGACCAGATCTTCTCGCGCAGCCTGCTGGAGATCACCTCCGACGCCATCACCGCGACCCTCGGCAACGTCGGCTATGCGTTCGCGCAGGTCAATCCGGTGCCCGACGTCAACCGCGAGGACAAGACCGTCGCGATCGCGCTGCAGGTGGTGCCCGGGCCGCGCGTGAACGTGCGCCGGGTGGTGTTCAAGGGCAACTCGCGCACCGCCGACGAGGTGTTGCGCCGGCAGCTGCGGCAGTTCGAGGGCACCTGGTATTCGCAGGCTGCGATCGACCGTTCCAAGATCCGCATCCAGGGCCTGGGCTACTTCGACAAGGTCGACGTGGAAACCACCCCGGTGCCGGGCAGCCATGACCAGGTCGACGTGGTCTACAACGTCAACGAGGTCGCCGCCGGCCAGTTCGTCTTCGGTCTGGGCTACTCCCAGCTGACCGGCCTGAGCACCCAGGTCCAGGTGTCGCAGAACAACTTCCTGGGCAGCGGCAACCGCATCGCGGTGCAGGCGCAGCGCAACGATTACCTGCAGCGCTACGATTTCTCGTTCATGGACCCGTACTTCACCGACAACGGCGTGTCGCTGGGCTACAACCTGCGCTGGAGCGAGTTCAACAACTCCGACTTCAACACCGCGCAGTACTCCTCCACCAGCGGCATGGGGCAGATGGTGCTCGGCGTGCCGATCACCGAAACCGACAGCTTCACCACGCTGCTGGGCATCGACAGCAACCAGATCTTCGCCTACCGCGGCGTCACCCCCGAATCCATCGTCGACTACATCGACGCGGTCGGCCAGCGCACGTTCCATGCCTGGCGCGGCGAGATCGGCTGGGCGCGCAACACCCTCAACAGCGCCCTGACTCCCACCCGCGGCATGTCGCAGCGTCTGTGGCTGGAGGCGACCCTGCCCGGGTCGACGGTCGAGTACTACAAGCTCAACTACAACATCTCCAACTTCTGGCCGCTGTCGCGCCATCTGGTGCTCAACACCCGCGCCGAACTCGGCTATGGCGACAGCTACGGCGACGCGTTCGTGCGCAACGTCTGCTACACCGCGCCCACCATGGTCGACCATGACAACGATCCGGCGACCCCGCCGGTCTTTACCCCCGGCGCGGCGCCTACCGATCCGTGCCAGCCGGACTCCGCGGACTACGTCAAGACCATCACCGCCGACGGCCTGCCGTTCTTCGAGAACTTCTACGCCGGTGGTACGCGCTCGGTGCGCGGTTTCAAGGACAACACCCTGGGCCCCCACGAGTCCGCGCTGGGCAGCAGTTACCGGCAGCCGATCGGCGGCTCGCTGAAGACGATCGGCTCGGTGGAGATGATCTTCCCGACCCTGATCGACAGCTCGGCGGCGCGCGTGTCGGCGTTCGTGGACTTCGGCAACGTGTTCTCCAGCTTCGATGCCTTCGATGCCGGCGAGCTGCGCGCCTCCACCGGCCTGGCGCTGATGTGGCGCTCGCCGATGGGGCCGATCACGATCAGCTACGCGTTCCCGATCAAGAAGGAAGACGGCGACCAGCTGGAGCGCCTGCAGTTCACCTTCGGCGGCTCGTTCTGACGGCGACCGGAAGCCGTCATGCCATCGCCCCCGTACACCGCTGCCGAACTGGCGGAGCGTTTCTCGCTCCGCCTGCACGGTGACGGCAGCGTCCGGATCCTGGGCGTGGGCACCCTCGCCCAGGCCGGACCTGGCCAGCTCGCCTTCCTCGCCAACCCGAAATACCGCCACCAGTTGAACGCGACCAACGCCGGCGTGGTGGTGATGCGCGAGTCCGACGCCGAGGGTTATCCCGGCACCGCGCTGATCGCCAGCGATCCCTATACCGCCTTCGCCAGGCTGTCGGCCCTGTTCGAACCCTTGCCGTCGCGCCCACCGGGTATCCACCCGTCGGCCGACATCCACCCGACCGTCCGCGTGGCCGATGACGTGCATGTCGCCGCGTTCGTGAGCATCGGTGCGAACAGCCGGATCGAGGCCGGCGCGGTGATCGGCCCGGGCTGCGTGATCGGCGAGGACTGCGTGGTCGGTGCCGGCAGTGAACTGGTCGCCCGGGTCACCCTGGTCACCCGTGTGCGGTTGGGGCAGCGTGTACGCATCCATCCGGGCGCAGTGCTCGGCGCGGACGGCTTCGGCCTGGCGATGGACGCGGGGCGATGGATCAAGGTGCCGCAGCTGGGCGGGGTGGTCGTCGGCGACGATTGCGAGATCGGTGCCAACACCGCCATCGACCGCGGCGCGATCGAGGACACGGTGTTGGAGGAGGACGTGCGGCTCGACAACCTGATCCAGATCGGCCACAACGTCCGCATCGGCGCGCACACCGCGATGGCCGGCTGCGTCGCGGTCGCCGGCAGCGCCCGGATCGGCCGCTACTGCCTGATCGGCGGCGGCGCGGGCATCACCGGCCACCTGGAAATCTGCGACCGGGTGGTGATCACCGCGATGAGCCTGGTCACCCGCTCGATCCGCGAGCCGGGAGAATACTCGTCGGGCACCGGCTTGATGGACAATCGCAGCTGGCGCAAGAACGCCGCGCGATTCAGACAATTGGACAAGATGGCGCGCCAGTTGCGCGACCAGGAAAATTAAGGACAGGACTTGATGAGCGACACCCTGAAACTGCCGATCGACGTACCGGCCATCCAGGCGCTGCTTCCGCACCGCTATCCGTTCCTGTTGGTCGACCGGGTGATCGAGCTGGAGCCCCACAAACGCGTGCTCGCCTACAAGAACGTGACCAACAACGAGCCGTTCTTCAACGGTCACTTCCCCGGCCAGCCGGTGATGCCCGGCGTGCTGGTGATCGAGGCGCTGGCGCAGGCCGGCGGCCTGCTGACCCAGTTGTCGCTGGGCGGCACGACCGAGAACAAGCTGTTCTACCTGGTCAAGATCGACGGCGCGAAGTTCACCCGCATGGTCGTTCCCGGCGACCGGCTGGATCTGGAAGTCACCCTCAAGCGCACCATCCGCAACATGGCCCTGTACCAGGGCGTGGCCCGGGTCGATGGCGAGCAGGCCGCCTGCGCCGACATCCTGTGCGCCGAGGTGGCAGCCAAGGCATGAACACGCTCGCAGTCCATCCCAGCGCAGTCGTCGAGGCCGGCGCCCGGCTCGGTGATGGCGTGCGGGTGGGGGCTTTCAGCATCATCGGTGCGGACGTGGAGATCGGCGACAACACCGAGATCGGTCCCCACTGCAGCGTGCACGGGCCGACCCGGATCGGCCGCGACAACCGTTTCATCGGCCACGCCGCGATCGGTGGCGAGCCGCAGGACAAGAAGTTCGGTGGCGAACGGGTCGAGCTGGTGATCGGCGACCGCAACACGGTGCGCGAATTCGTCACCATCAACCGCGGCACCCAAGGCGGCGGCGGCAGCACCCGGATCGGCGACGACAACCTGCTGCTCGCGTACACCCACATCGCCCACGACTGCGTGGTCGGCAACCACTGCGTGTTCTCCAACAACGCGACCCTGGCCGGACACGTCAGCGTCGGCGACCACGTGATCCTCAGCGGATTCGCCGGCGTGCACCAGTTCTGCCGGATCGGCGCGCACGCCTTCGTCGGCATGGGCGCCTTCGTCAATGGCGACGTGCCACCGTTCGTGATGGTGGCCCAGGAAGGCTACAGCCGGCCGCGTGGGATCAACAACGAAGGCCTGAAACGGCGCGGTTTCGATGCCGAACGCATCGGCGCGATCAAGCGCGCCTACCGCGCCCTGTACATGGCCGGCAACTCGCTGGACGAAGCCCGCGCCAAGCTGGTCGAACTGGCCAACGACAGCCGGGACGTACGCGACCTGCTGGACTTCGTCGACAGCGGCGACCGGCCCCTGCTGCGGTGAGCGGCAACACCGCTGCCGCGGAGTTCTTCAACGACCCTCCGCCCACCCGTTCCATGCGCGTCGCCGTCGTGGCCGGCGAAGCGTCCGGCGATCTGCTGGGTGCGGGGCTGATCGCGCAATTGCGCAGACACTGGCCCGGAGCGGAATTCGTCGGTGTCGGCGGCGAGGCCATGCGCACGGCCGGCATGGAAACCTGGTTCGACGCCTCCGAACTGGCGGTGATGGGCCTGTCGGAAGTCCTGCGCCACCTGCCACGGCTGCTGCGGCTGCGCCGCGAGTTGCGCCGCCGGCTGCTGGACTGGCAGCCGGACGTCTTCATCGGCATCGACGCGCCGGACTTCAACCTCGGCGTGGAGAAGTGGCTGAAGCAGCGCGGCGTTCGCACGGTGCATTACGTGAGCCCGTCGGTGTGGGCCTGGCGGGAGAAGCGGGCCGGGAAAATCGGCCTCAGTGCCGACCGGGTGCTGTGCCTGTTTCCGATGGAGCCGGCGATCTATGCCCGTCACGACGTGGATGCGCGCTTCGTGGGCCACCCGCTGGCCGACGAGATGCCGCTGCATCCCGACCGCGACACCGCGCGGGCCGAACTCGGCCTGGATCCGGCGCGCCCCGTGCTGGCCCTGCTGCCAGGATCCCGGATCGGCGAAATCGAACGCCTGGCCACCGACTTCCTCGCTGCGGCCGCCCTTGTGCTGGCCGCCAAACCCGGCCTGCAGATCGTCGCGCCGATGGCCAGCGCCCAGGCCCGCATTGCGTTCGACCGGGTCCTGGCGAACCATCGCGATGCCGCCGCGCTGCAATCCGCGCTGCGGGTGATCGACGGCCGCGCACGCACCGCAATGATCGCCAGCGACGTGATCCTGCTGGCCTCCGGCACCGCCACCCTGGAGGCGATGCTGGCCAAGCGGCCGATGGTCGTGGCCTACAAGGTGTCGCCGCTGACCTACCGGCTGGTGAAGGGCCTGGGCATGCTCAAGGTCGACCACTACGCGCTGCCGAACGTGCTGGCCGGGCAGGCCGTGGTGCCCGAGTTGATGCAGCACGAGTGCACGCCGGACAAGCTGGCAGCCGCGACCTTGCGCTGGCTGCACGATGAAGCCGCCAGCAAGGCCCTGCAGCCGCGCTTCCTGGCCTTGCACCAGCAACTCAGGCGCGATGCTTCGGCCCAGGCCGCGCAGGCCATCGTCGAGCTCGTATCCGGCACGGTTGACCAACCCCATGACCTGGCCACCCGTGACTGATCCCGGCCGCCAGTTCGCGCTCCAGCTCGACCCGGCCCCGCACGCGCAACGCATCGCCGGCGTGGACGAAGCCGGGCGCGGGCCGCTGGCCGGGCCGGTCACGGTCGCCGCCGTGGTGCTCGGCCCGGGCCGTACCCCGATCAACGGCCTGGACGATTCCAAGCAATTGACGCCGCAACGGCGGGAAGTCCTCTACCAGCGCATCATCGAGCGCGCCCAGGCCTGGCAGGTGGTGACGATCGAGGTCGAGGAAATCGACCGCCTCAACATCTACCAGGCCACCCTGCTGGGCATGCGTCGGGCGCTGGAAGGCCTGAGGCCGCATCCCGAGCTGGCCCGCATCGACGGCAACGCCCTGCCCCGTGGCCTGCCTTGCCCGGCTGAGGCCTGGATCGGCGGCGACACCCGCGACCGCGCGATCATGGCCGCCTCGATCCTGGCCAAGGTCACCCGGGACCGGATGATGGCCGCCCTGCACGAGCAATGGCCGCAATATGGTTTTGCGACCCACAAGGGTTACGGAACGCCCGCGCACCTGGACGCGTTGGCCCGGCACGGCCCATGCCCGCACCATCGGCGAAGCTTCACTCCGGTGCGCCAGTGCCTGGACGCGCACGCGGCCGCCGCCAGGGCCGACAACGGTTCACCAACCGTTGTGTAACCGGCCCCCTTGGAGTTTCCCAAAGCTCGCCACTCCGATGTCTCAGCCGGCTGCCCGCACCAGCCACCCCACTTTCGACACGGGACAATCGCGCAATAAAAGCGCAGGATCGGGGCATGGATCCACGGATGGCATGACGCGACGACCGTTTTCGATGATTTACGTGCAAATGTCCCATTTACTTTTCGTGCGGAAGCTCCGCGCGGGAATGCCCGAAAACCCGGAGATGCGCTGAATTGCCGGTCGATGCGCTCCCGGAAATCCGAGGACCGGCACCGAGGTGTGTCATGCGCGCATCACTCCGTACACCCACCGCCGACCCGTTGCCCTACGTCAGCGAAAGTCACGAGACGCGCAACCGCAATGGCATCGGCGATCCCTCCACCAAAGGGCGCGGTCCCGACGGACATGCTTCTGCGCTGCCGGCGCTGCGTGGCGATGCCATCGCACAGTTCGACGCCCTGCTGCACGAAATCAATCCGGACGCCGTGCGGGTCGATCCCGACCGCCTGCAACAACTGATGATCTGGCTGACGGGGTTGGCTCCGGCCCGCCTCCGCCACGTCCTCGACCGCCGCCTGCGGCGGGTCGAGGAACTGCGCGCGATGGTCGAGGACTTCGACTGGGACACCGACCAGGCGACACGGGTACGACTGGCCCGGCTGGTGGACTATATCGATCGCGACAACGACCTGATCGCCGACCAGCAGCCAATATTCGGCATGCTCGACGATGTCCTGCTGATCGAACTGGCGTGGCCCGCGTTCGCCACGGAAGCCGATGAATACCGCGACTTCTGTGCGTACCGCAACGAAGAGCATCCCGACGGCAATGGAGACCGTCAACGTGCGAGCTGGGTTCGCGACCGGGTCGCCGAGGTGGCGCTGTGGCGTCACCAGTTGCAGGTCGCAGACAGCCATTACACGACCTCCGGCGAACCCGGCCCGCGCTTCCGGGTCACCTGAGCTGCGCGTGCCGTCAAACGGTGCGGTCCAGCCGGCAAACTTCCCTGGCGGCGGACGTCCACATAGGCCCATTCAGCGATGCGCGAGTGCCAGTGGCGTGTCGCGCCGCATTCACTTCTCCCGTTGCAATCGCTTCCTCAGGACGGGATCAATTTCGAGAGCCATCATGAACATCTCCCTTAACCGGATAACCCCATTGCCAAATGCACTGTTCCAGTTGGAGCGCGATGGTCCGCACCAGCGGCACCGGATCGCGCAGTTCGAACTCGAACCGGCCCAAATGGAACACTTCAACGCGTTGCTGGCGCGGATCAGCGAGGATCATCCCTTGCTGGATCGCGACCAGGTGGCCAGCGCCGCACGTGAGTTGATCGACCAGTCGCCCGACGGCCGCGTGCCGGCCTGCATCCGTGACCGTGTGCGTCGCGCCGGCGCGGTCGACCTGATGCTGTCCGACCCCGAATGGGAGACACGCGCCGAAGCCGCCCTGGTGGCTGCGGTCGCGGTTGATTACCTGCACGGGAACGCGCCGCTGATCCCCAACAGGCTGCCGGTGGTGGGCTGGCTGGATGACGCGGTACTGGTCGAGACCGCGTGGCCATCGCTGGGCGACGAGGTGCGTGATTACCTGGACTTCTGCCGCCTGCGCCGGATCGAGGCCGGCCTGCGTGGCGAACAACGCACGCGCTTCGGTTTCACCCGCGAACAATGGCAGGACGCCCGCGACGCGGAGACCGAGTGGCTGGCGCACTGCCGGCGGGTTGGCCGCGACAGCTATCTGTCGGCCGATGCGCCTGGGCGCTTCCGGGTGAATTGAACGCCCGCTGTTGCTCTGGCGCCGCCTCCGTAGCGGCCCTGTCAAGGCCTTGCCGGCTTCGACCGGGCTGCTACTCTGGCGGTTGCCCCAGCCGGTCAGTCCACGGCACGAATGTCAGCGCGCTTCATACACCTCCACCTGCACAGCGAATTCTCGCTCGTCGATTCCACCATCCGGATCGACGAGCTGGTCAAGCGCTGCGTTGCGCTGGGCCAGCCTGCGGTTGCATTGACCGACGTCAACAACCTGTTCGCCGCGGTCAAGTTCTACCGCAAGGCAGAAGGCGCCGGGATCAAGCCGATCCTCGGCGCGGACATCGGCCTGGCCGACGGCAATGAAGCGACATCGCGGCTGACCCTTCTGTGCCGCGACCACACCGGCTATCTGACCCTGTCGCGCCTGCTCAGCCGGATGTGGATGGAAGGCCACCGCACCGACAGCGTGGCGCTGCGGCCGGAGTGGCTGCGCGAGGACAACGAGGGCCTGTTCGCGCTGGCCGGGCGGCAGAGCCTGGCCGGACGGCTGGCGACCTCGCATCGCCACGAACTGGCCGAGGCGTGGCTGGCCGACTGGCAGGGCACGTTCGGCGAGCGGCTGCACCTGGAGTTGACCCGCACCGGTCGTGATGACGAGGCGGCCTTCAACAGCTTCGCCCTGCACACCTCGAGCAAGCGCGGCCTGCCGGTGATCGCCAGCAACGACACGCGCTTCCTCGACGCCGACGGTTTCGACGCCCACGAGGCGCGCGTGTGCATCTCCACCGGCCGGGTGCTGGACGACCCCAAGCGGCCGAAGGAGTACAGCCCCGAGCAGTACCTGAAATCGTCCGGGCAGATGGCCGAACTGTTCGCCGACGTGCCCGATGCGATCGACAACGCGCTCGCACTGGCGACCCGCTGCAACGTCGAGATGCAGCTGGGCACCTACTACCTGCCGGCGTTTCCGGTACCTGCTGAGCACACGATCGAATCCTGGCTGCGCAACTCCGCGCGCGAGGGCCTCGCGCAGCGGCTGGAGAAAGCCCCGCTCGCGCCCGGCAAGACCCGCGAGGTGTACGACCAGCGGCTGGAAACCGAGCTCGACGTCATCCTGTCGATGGGTTTCCCCGGCTACTTCCTGATCGTTGCGGACTTCATCAACTGGGGCAAGCAGCAAGGCATCCCGGTCGGTCCCGGCCGCGGCTCGGGTGCCGGTTCGCTGGTGGCGTGGGCGCTGGGCATCACCGACCTGGACCCGCTGCCGTACGACCTGCTGTTCGAGCGCTTCCTGAACCCCGAACGCGTGTCGATGCCCGACTTCGACATCGACTTCTGCATGGACCGCCGCGACGAGGTGATCGACTACGTCGCGCGCAAGTACGGCCGCGACCGGGTCAGCCAGATCATCACCTACGGCACCATGGCGGCGAAGGCTGTGGTGCGCGACTGCGGCCGGGTGCTGGGCCACCCGTACGGCTTCGTCGACGGCATCGCCAAGCTGATCCCGATGACCCTCGGCGTCAGTCTCGGCGATGCCCTGGGCGAGTCGGAGGCGGCGAAAAAGAACCCGGAGCTCGCCTCCGCCGACCTGATCGCGCGCTACCACTCCGAGGACGACGTGCGCGACCTGCTCGACCTGGCGCGCAGCCTGGAGAACCTGACCCGCAACGCAGGCCGGCACGCGGGTGGCGTGGTGATCGCGCCCTCGCCGCTGAGCGATTTCTGCCCGCTGTTCGCCGAACACGACGGCGAGGGACGCGGCAAGACCCCGGTCACCCAGTTCGACAAGGACGACGTGGAGTCGGTCGGGCTGGTCAAGTTCGACTTCCTCGGCCTGCGCACGCTGACGATCATCGACTGGGCGGTGAAGGCCATCAACGTGCGCCGCGCGACGGCCGGCGAGCCACCGCTCGACATCACCACGTTGCCGCTGGACGACAAGCCGACCTACGAGCTGTTCGCGCGCGGCGAAGGCGTGGCGGTGTTCCAGTTCGAGTCACGTGGCATGCGCGAGCTGCTCAAGCGCGCCAGGCCCGACACCTTCGAGGACATCATCGCGCTGGCGGCGCTGTTCCGGCCCGGCCCGCTGGGCTCGGGGATGGACAAGGACTGGGTCGACCGCAAGCACGGCGTGGCCGAAGTCAGCTACCCGCACCCGTCGCTGGAGCCGGTGCTCGGCCCGACCTACGGCGTGATCGTGTACCAGGAACAGGTGATGCAGATCGCCCAGGTGATGGCGGGCTACTCGCTCGGCGGCGCCGACCTGCTGCGCCGCGCGATGGGCAAGAAGAAGCCCGAGGAGATGGCCAAGGAGCGGGCCAAGTTCGAGGCCGGCTGCCTGGCCAACGGCATTCCGGCCAAGATCGCCAGCCCGATCTTCGACCTGATGGAGAAGTTCGCCGAGTACGGCTTCAACAAGTCGCACTCGGCCGCCTACGCGCTGGTCGCCTACCAGACCGCCTGGCTCAAGGTGCACTACCCGGCGGAGTTCATGGCCGCGGTGCTGTCCAGCGACATGGACAACACCGACAAGGTCACCGGCTTCCTCGACGAATGCCGGGCGATGAACCTGGCCGTGTTGCCGCCGGACGTGGATGCGTCGCAGTACATGTTCGAGGCGGTGGCACCGCCAAAGCCCGATTCGCCAGCCAATACGGACGCGCGCCCTGCTTCGCCGTCACCGGAAAGGCTGCCGGTCGGCACGATCCGCTATGGCCTGGGCGCGGTGAAAGGCGTCGGCCACGGCGCCTGCGAGGCGATCGTGCAGGCGCGCCGCGCCGGGCCGTTCGACGACCTGCTGGATTTCTGCAAGCGCGTCGACAGCGGCAAGCTCAATCGCCGCGCGCTGGAAGCCCTCATCCAGGCCGGCGCACTGGACAAGCTCGGCAGGAACCGCGCGAGCCTGATGCTGCAGCTGCCCGAGGTGTTGCGCGCGACCGACCAGCTCGCGCGCGAGCGCGAGGCCGGCCAGGTCAGTCTGTTCGGTGGCGGTGAAAGCGCAGCGCCGGCCTTGCGGATCGAGTTGAGGGAAACCGACGAGTTTCCGCTCGGGCGACTGCTTGCCGGCGAGCGCGAAACCCTGGGCCACTACCTCAGCGGCCATCCGTTCGACCCGTACCGCGACGAGTTGCGCGACCTGGTCGGCCACGACCTGGGCGACCTGGAAAAGATCTGGGAGTCGCGCCCCGACAGCGCCCGCAGCGGCTGGCGACCGGAACTGGACACGGTGATGGCCGGTCAGGTCGTCGCGGTGCGCAAGAAGGGCGACAGCCAGATGTTCGTGCAGATCGAGGACGGTCGCGGCCGTCTCGAGTGCGCGTTCTTCTCCGAGACCTACGCCGAATTCGCCCAGCTGCTGACCCGCGACCGCCTGCTGGTGATCAAGGGTGGCCTGCGCGAGGACGCATTCAGCGGTGGCTTCGCGCTGAAGGCCGAACGTTGCTGGGACTACAACCAGATCTGCGCCGAACACGCCACGCGCCTGTCGCTGCGACTGGACCTGCGCGTACCCGGCACCTGGCAGCGGGTCGATGCGTTGCTGGCCAGGCACCGGCCGGGCGCGACGCCGCTGCGGCTGGACCTGCTGATCGAAGCGGCCGCGGGCATGGTCGACCTCAATGGCAGCCACGGCGTGCGGGTGGACGCCGAGTTGGCGGGAGCGCTGCGGGCCGTGCCGGGCGTGAGGACGGTGAAACTGGCACTGGGCCGACCCTGGGCTTGCTGACGCCAGCCGACCCCGCGCCTCCGGTACGATCCGGACCGGTCGGCTAGACTTGTCCACTTCACAGGCCAGCGGCCCACACATGAATCCGAACTACCTCGATTTCGAACAACCCATCGCCGATCTGGAAACCAAGATCCAGGAACTTCGCCAGGCCAGTCGTGGCTCGGCGGTCGATGCCGACACCGAAGTCCATGCCCTGCAGGACAAGTTGCGCAAGCGCACCGCACAGATCTTCCGCGACCTGAGCCCGTGGCAGGTGTCGCAGCTCGCCCGGCATCCGGCGCGCCCGCACACCACCGACTACATCCGGGTGATGTGCGACGAGTTCCAGGAACTGGCCGGCGACCGCGCCTACAGCGACGACGCCGCGATCGTCGGCGGGCTGGCCCGCATCGGCGGCCGCGCGGTGGTCGTCATTGGCCACGAGAAGGGCCGCGACACCAAGAGCAAGGTGCGCCGCAACTTCGGCATGCCGCGCCCGGAGGGCTACCGCAAGGCCCTGCGCCTGATGAAGCTGGCCGAGCGTTTTCACCTGCCGCTGTTGACCTTCATCGACACGCCCGGCGCCTACCCAGGCATCGGCGCGGAAGAGCGCGGCCAGTCCGAAGCCATCGCCCGCAACCTGCTGGAAATGGCCGAACTGAAGACCCCGATCATCTGCACCGTGATCGGCGAAGGCGGCTCCGGCGGCGCACTGGCGATCGGCGTCGGCGACTGCACGGTGATGATGGAGCACAGCACCTATTCGGTGATTTCCCCGGAAGGCTGCGCCTCGATCCTGTGGAAAGACCCCGCCAAGGCCAAGGATGCCGCCGAGCAACTGGGCCTGACCGCCAAGCGCCTGCAAGGGCTGGGGCTGGTCGACAAGGTCGTGCGCGAGCCGACCGGCGGCGCGCACCGCAACCCCCGGCAGATCGCGACCCGGCTCAAGGCGGTGCTGCTGAACGAGCTGGATGCCCTCGAAGCGCTGCCGATCGAAGAGCTGCTTGAACGACGCTACGCGCGCCTGCGCAACTACGGCGCCTACGAGGCCGCATAACGCGGCCGAGCGGCAGCGGCGCTGTGCGCCCCGCAAAGCCGGTCACCCGTATCCGGAAAGGAGCGTTCGACAGGTCGGCATGCCGACCTGCGGGGCAGCGCGCTGCATGCGGACGGCTCCGACCTTGACCGGCCCTGCACCCTGCCCGGCCCCCTGTCCTGCACCCTGATCTGCCGGACACGGATCAGGCAATCACCAGGCTCGCTGGTACTGCACCGGAACCGGCATCTCCGCTCCCAGTTGCCGGGCCGCACGCTGCGGAAAGTACGGGTCGCGCAGCAGCTCGCGGGCCAGCAACACCATGTCCGCCTCGCCGGTGGCGACCAGCGCATCCGCGTATTGCGCATCGGTGATCAGGCCCACCGCTCCGGTCGCGATACCGGCTTCGCGGCGGATGCGGGCGGCGAACGGCGCCTGATAACCCGGCTCCAGCGGAATCTCGACATCCGGCACCAGCCCGCCGGAGGAGACATCGACCAGATCCACGCCATGCCCGGCCAACAAGCGGGACAAGGCGACGCTCTGCTCGATGTCCCAGCCGCCGTCAGCCCAGTCGGTCGCCGAGATCCGCACCCACACCGGCAGCTCCTGCGGCCATTCGTGGCGCACCGCGTCGAGCACCACGCACAGCAGCCGCACACGGTTCTGGAAGCTGCCGCCGTAGTCGTCCTCGCGCCGGTTCGACAACGGCGAGAGGAACTGGTGCAGCAGGTAGCCGTGGGCGGCGTGGACTTCCAACAGACGGAACCCCGCTTTGAGCGAACGCCGCGCAGCCAGCGCGAAGTCCTCGATGACCCTGGCGATCCCGGCGCGATCCAGCGCCCGCGGCTGCGCGTAATGCGCATCGAAGGCGAGTGCGGACGGTGCCACCGGAACCCAGCCACCGTCCTGCGCCGGCACCGCTCCGCGGCCGAGCCAGGGCGCATGCGTGCTGGCCTTGCGCCCGGCGTGCGCCAACTGGATGCCGGCCACCGCGCCCTGCGCCTCGATGAAACCGGCAATACGCGCCCAGGCGTCGGCTTGCGCGTCGTTCCAGATGCCGGTGTCCGCGGGCGATATCCGGCCTTCGGGCGCGATCGCGGTCGCCTCGGCGATCACCGCCGCGGCACCGCCCACCGCGCGGCTGCCCAGATGCACCAGGTGCCAGTCGTCGGGCATGCCGTCGCGGGCGGAGTACTGGCACATCGGCGACACCGCCAGGCGGTTGCGGAATGCGACCGACCGTTGCTGCAGGGGTTCGAACAGGTGGCTCAAGGCTGGCTCCGATACCGGCTTCGCGGCAGTAGGCATTGCGCTGGAAGTGTCCCCTGTCACCCGGGGCAAGGCGGCCGCCTACGTTAGCAAGCATGCAGACGTTCCACCGTCATTACCCGGTCACTGTGACCGCCTCGTGGCACCATCTGTCGATGCACACGCCACGCCCGCTGCCTGACCAGACGTTCCTTGGTCAGGCATTCCACGACCGGCCCCGGGCCCGCCTGCTGGTCGGCTTCAGCGGCGGCCTGGATTCCACCGTCCTGCTGCACGCGTTGGCCAGCGATCCCGCCGTCCGTACGTCCGGCCTGCGCGCCATCCACATCCACCACGGTCTGCACGCCAATGCCGACCGCTGGGCGGCGCACTGCGAAAACGTCTGCAGCGCGCTCGGGATTGCCTTCGACACCGTCCCGGTGACCGTACAACCCGACGGCAACGGCACCGAGGCCGCCGCGCGCGATGCCCGCCATGCCGCCTTCGCCAGCAAGCTCGAACCCGGCGACGTGCTGACCCTGGCCCACCACCGCGACGACCAGGCCGAGACCTTCCTGCTGCGCGCCCTGCGCGGATCGGGCGTGGACGGCTTGTCGGCGATGCGACGCTGGCGCGACTTCGGTGCCGGGCGACTGTGGCGGCCCTTGCTGGACATCCCGCGCGCCGCCCTGCTCGCCTATGCGAACGCACACGGACTGCGCTGGATCGAGGATCCGAGCAATACCGACAGCCGCTTCGATCGCAACTTCCTGCGCCAGCAGGTGCTGCCGTTGCTGCGCGCACGCTGGCCACAGGCCGACGCGGCGTTCGCCCGCTCCGCGACCCTGTGCGATGAAGCCAGCCAACTGCTGGACGCCGAGGATGCGGCCGCGCTGGCTTCGAGCGCGGGCCACCACCCGCGCGTGCTGTCGCGCGCGGCGCTGCTCGCCTTGCCGGCCCCGCGCCGTGCGCGCGTGTTGCGTCGCTGGACTACCGGACTGGGACTGCCACCCCTGCCGGCCCACGGCCTGGCACGGATCGAATCCGACCTGCTGCGCGCGCGCGCCGACGCCTCGGCCCGGTTCGAATGGAGCGGCGCCGTCATCCACGCCTGGCGCGACGACCTGCACGCCGCCCCCGTCCAGGCCGGTCTGCCGGATGGATGGCGCACCTCCTGGGACGGCAGCCGGCCGTTGCCACTGCCCAATGGGGGCGAGCTGGTACTGGAAGGCGCGCCCGCTTTGCCAAACCCCTGTCGGGTCACGGCCCGCCGCGGCGGCGAACGCATCACCCTGCCCGGCCGGACCCACAGCCACGCGCTCAAGCATGTGCTGCAGGAGCTCGGCGTGCCGCCGTGGCAACGCCCCGGACTACCGTTGCTGTCCGCGCCTGACGGCAAGCTGCTGGCCGTCGCCGACCTGGCTTACGAGGGGGAGTTCGCGGACTGGCTGGAGCGGCAAGGCGCGCACCTGCGCTGGCATCCCGCATCGGATTGACCGCATCCACGCGCTGGCCGACACTGCGCGGATGCCTCGCAAAGCCACCCCCGAAGCCTCCCCGGTCGCCGACTTCGAAACCTCGCTCGACGCGCTTGAGCAACTGGTCGAGAAAATGGAGCACGGCGAGATGAGCCTGGAAGAGTCGCTCGCCGCCTACGAGCGCGGTGTCGGCCTGTACCGCCACTGTTCGAGCGCGCTCGAACAGGCCGAGCTGCGCGTGCGCCTGCTCAGCGACCCGCAGGACCCGGCCAGCGCCGAACCGTTCGAACCCCTCGCCGGCGCCTCCTCACCCGATGTCTGAGCTGCATCTGGCGCGATGGCGCGAGCGCATCGACGCCGCGCTGGCCCTCGCCCTGCCCGATCCCACCGCCTCCCCGCAACGTCTGCACGCGGCGATGCGCCACGCCGTCCTGCTCGGCGGCAAGCGCATGCGGCCGCTGCTGGTGCACGCCGCGGGCACGCTGTTCGACGCCGCGCCTGACGCGCTGGATGCGCCGGCCGTCGCGATCGAGCTGATCCATGCGTACTCGCTGGTGCATGACGACCTGCCGGCGATGGACGACGACGAGCTGCGCCGCGGCCAGCCGACCGTGCACGTCGCCTTCGACGAGGCCACCGCGATCCTGGCCGGCGACGCACTGCAATCGCTGGCCTTCGCCGTGCTGGCAGACACCCCCGTCAGCGACGCGGTCCGGATCGAACTGCTGCGTACCCTGGCCAATGCCGCCGGCAGCGCCGGGATGTGCGGCGGGCAGGCGCTCGACCTCGCCGCCACCGGTGCCGGCACGCTGGCCGTTGCCGAACTGGAACGCCTGCACGCACTCAAGACCGGTGCGCTGATCCGCGCCGCCGTGCGCATGGGCGCGCTGTGCGGTGGCGCCGCCAGCGACGACCTCGCCCGCCTGGACCGTTACGCCGACGCGCTCGGCTTGGCGTTCCAGGTCCGCGACGACATCCTCGATGTCGAGGGCGACAGTGCCACCCTGGGCAAGACCGCCGGCAAGGACGCCGCGCAGGACAAGGCGACCTTCCCCGCGCTGCTGGGCATCGATGCGTCCCGTCGCCGGCTGGCGCAACTGGTCGATGCGATGGACGATGCCCTCGCACCGTTCGGCTCGCGCGCGGAGGCACTCGCCGCACTCGGCCGCCACGCGGTCGATCGCCAACACTGAGCCATCGTCACCGAGGGGCCTGTCCGCCCCGGACGCGTTCCGACGTACATCATTCCGACCAATGGACCACCGGCCGCCAGGAGGCGCTCGTGACCCACCGATGGATACGTGCGCAGGCGGCCCGGCTCGATGCCTCGGTAACGCGGCTCAACGTCGCGCTCATGGACCAGTGGACGAAGGTGCTGCGGGGCTACCGTCGCCCGCTCGCGCGCCTGACGCTGTGGTTGAAGTTCGCGTTCTACCCCCTGCTGGCGTTCGCCGCGATCGGCTGGCTGGCCTGGGACTGGACGCATGCGCGTTCGCTGGACGCCGCCGAGGACGCGATCTTCGACCAGGTCCTGCAATGGCGCCCGCTGGAGCCGAAGCCTTCCGGCCGTACCGTGATCGTGGAAATCGACGACTGCTCGATCGACCACTTCCGCAACCTCGGCGAGGGTGGCTGGCCGTGGAGCCGTGAACGCCACGCCGACCTGCTCGGCAACCTCGACCGCGCCGGCGTACGCGCCGCGGCGTTCGACGTGATCTTTGCCGATGCCTCCCTGCAGGACCCACAAGGCGACGCCCTCCTGGAGGCCATGGCCGAAGCCGGCGATGGTCGTTTCCTGTTCGCGTCCTCGCGCATGCATCCGGACTTCGATGCGCAGGCGATGCTGACCGCCGACGCCGTCCCCGGCGCGTTCGCACTGGCTCCCGCCGCAGCGCGACCCGGACCCGCGGTGGCGCTGATGCTGCCGTACGGCAAGGCGATGGCGGCGAACAGCGGCCTGGTCAATGTCGCCCGCGCCGGTGACGGCGTGCTGCGCGACGTGCGCCTGTACCAGGACATCGGCGGCTGGGCGCTGCCGGCACTGCCGTTGCGGCTGGCGTTGCTGGCCGAGGGCCACCATGCCGCCGCAGCCCCGGAGCTGCTGCGGATCAACTGGCGCACCCGCTCGCAGCTGCCTTACGTGAGCGCCGCCGATGTCATCGAGCGCCGACCCGTGTGCCAGCCCGAAGGCGCGGCTCCGCCATCGCTGGACGGCGCGGTCGCACTCATCGGCTACACCGCCGCCGGCATCAACGACGCCAAACCAACCCCGGTCAACGGCGCCATGCCCGGGGTCGAGGTGCTCGCCGAAGCCACCGAGGCACTGATCACCGGCAGCGCGATCCGGATGCCGCCCACCTGGCTGAAGTACGTGCTCGCGGCACTGGCCACGCTGCTGGTCACGTTCGTGTTCTGGCGCGGCGAGCCGCACAAGGATGTCGACTCGGTGTTCGTCGCGGTCAACGCCACGATGTTGCTGGCCGCCTTCGCCGGGCTGACTTTCTTCGGTGTGTTCCTCGACATCTTCGCCAGCGTCGCCTTCGTCAGCCTGTGCTTCGGCCTGTGCCGGATGTACACGGCCATCCAGCGAGGACGCGCCGACGGCAACAGCGACTACCTGCGGGAACTCGACACGCGCCGGTACCCCTGGCTGCTGGTCGCGCGGCTGCGGCTTGCGCCCGTCGCGGGTCTCGACCCGGTCGTCTACAAGCGCAAGCGTCGCGAATACCGGCGCGCCCTGCGCCGCTTCGTCTACACCACCGGCGACATCGTCATGGTCGAGGGCATCGTCGAGCGCAAGAGCTGGCTCAACGCGCTCCTCGACGACCTGATGCTGCTGGTGTGGAAGGGCACGGATGAGGCCGATGTGCGCGCACAGGTACGACGCGGCCTGGATGCGCTGTATGCAGAGATCAACGCCATCAACCGGCAGCTCGACGACACCTGCCAGGTACGGATATGCATGGCCGCGGCAAGGATCGGCGACGAGGACCGCGAACGTGAACGCCTGCAGCTGCGCGCGCTGCTGGGGCAGGATTTCAACCAGCGCGACGAATGGCCACTGACGGCCGCAAACACCTGTGTTCAGACAGGCCCAGAGCCTGATGGAGATGACGCATGCGCCACCGGATAAGCTTCCGCACGACCACCTTCCTGCTGCCCTTGCTGCTGTTTGCCACCGCCAGTGGTGTTGTCGCCGCCGCCGGCAGCCAGGCCGAGATGCCGGCCGTCGTGCACAAGGCCTCGGTCGATGTGCACAGCGGCCCGGCATTCGATACCGCCAAAGTCGCCACCCTGTCGCGCAACGCCGCGGTCCGGATCATCGCCCAGCAAGGCCTGTGGTACCGGCTTGAGCTGGGCGCCGGCAAGACCGGCTACGTGCGCATCAATGACGTGCGCATGGCCTATGCCGGCAACGAGGCGCCCGCTGCCAACACCCGGGTGCTGTTCACCGGCAACGCGGGCAAGGGCCGGGTGACCGAAACCGCCAGCGTGCGCGGCATCGACGAAAGCAGCCTGCGCCGTGCCAGCCATGACAGCGCCGGCATCGCCCGCATGCAGGGCTACCGCGTCGACCCGGCGACGGCTGCCGCCCACGCCCGCTCGCAGGGCTGGCAGGCAAGCAGGGTCAACTGGGCGGGCGAAGCCTCGGTGGCCTCTGCCCGCAATCGTCCGCAGGCCACCCAGGCCGAAAAGCGCCAGGGACTGTCGACGGCCCGCGGCCTGCTGTCGAAACTGGGCGCCGGCGCCATCGGTGATTCCGCGATGCGCGTGGCCGACCGCGCTGTCGGCAAGTCCGAACAGGAACTGGCCGCCGAAGAACTGGAACTGGGGCCGGCCATCGCCGGTCGCGTGCTGGGTGCCGCGCCGCTGTGGGCCAACGACGAGGCACAGAAACGCGTGAACCTGGTCGGGCGCTGGGTCGCATCGCAGACCGCGCGGCCCGACCTGCCGTGGACGTTCGGCATCATCGACGACGGCGAGGTCAACGCCTTCGCCGCGCCGGGCGGCTACATCCTGATCACGCGCGGACTGTACGACCTGCTCGCCGACGATGCCGAAATCGCCGCGGTGATCGCGCACGAACTCGGCCACGTCGTCCAGCGCGACCACTACGAGGTGATCCGCAAGCAGGAGGTCGCCGGCGTCGGCAAGGACATCGCGATGGCGCAGGTTCGCGCCCCCGGTGCCGCCAGCTATGCCAAGGACTACGTGAGCCGGCACGGCGCCGCCGTGCTGATGGGCAGCCTGGACCGCGATGCCGAATACCGCGCCGACCAGGCCGCCGGCATCTACCTGGCACGCGCCGGCTTCGACCCGCTGGCGTTCTACGCGGTGCTGCAGAAGATGACGGCACTGGGCACCCGCTCGGCCCGGCTGACCCAGATGTACCGCACCCACCCGCCGCTGGATCACCGGCTGGACCAGCTGGATCGGCAGGCACGCCGCTGATGGTTCACGGTCAGGACCAAAAACAGCCCCGGACGGGTTGACGGTGTGGGTGGCGGCACAGGACCACGGTCGCGACTTACATCACTCTACGAAGGAGCGAGGTTACGAAGGGCTCTTGTAGGAGCGGCGTGAGCCGCGAATGCGAAAAGTCTTACGTCGCCGACTCCCCGGCCCTCCAAAGGAACCTCGCAAACTAATAGGCACGACCAAAAGCAATGGGCCCCGGAGAAACATCGCCGGGGCCCGTTGAATTCCTGCGCGGAATTTCTATTCGAGCAGCGCGTCTACTTGATCACCGGCGCTTACTTGATTAGACGCAGCGTGAACGGGTAACGGTATGCCACCCCTTCGTTGGCCTTGATCGCCGCGATGACGGTCATCACCAGCCAGTAGATGCCCAGCAGGAAAACCGCGAAATAGAACAGGAAGCCGACCAGGATCACCAGCAGGATCGTGCCCACCACCGTGAGGATCAAGGCCGAAGCCGCCACGGTGATGTTGAAGTTCAACGCTTCCTTGCCCTGGTCGTCGACGAACGGCATGGTTTCCTTCTTGATCAGCCAGATCACCAGCGGGCCGATGACACAACCGACACCGCCGGTGAACAGGCCAAGCAGTGCCGACAAGTGCGCGAACATCGCCCACTGGCGCTGCTCGGCGGAAAGGCCGTTGCCCTGCGTCGCCTGGGATGCCGGCTCGTGGGAAACCTGGGCTTGGGGTTCTTGCTCCGGCGGCGGGCTGCCGGCGGGTTCATTCTCGTTCTGGCTCATGGGTGACTCCGCGGTCGAAACACCCCTGAATGTCGGCGCATCGCGGCGGCAGGTCAACCGGCAGGACGCCGTTCGGCGGTCAACTTTCGCCGGCCACCGTCATCTTCCCGACCAGGATCGAACCGGTGCGGATGTGCGAACGCGCATCGACATCGCTGCCGACCGCCTCGATCGCAGCAAACATGCTTTTCAGATTGCCGGCGATGGTGATTCCGTCGACCGGGTACTGGATCTGGCCGTCCTCGATCCAGAAACCCGCCGCACCGCGCGAGTAATCGCCGGTGATGTTGTTCACGCCCTGCCCCATCAACTCGGTGACCAGCAGGCCGCGCCCCATGCCGGCCAGCATCGATCGCTGGTCGCCGGCATTCGCGGTGACCTGCAGGTTGTGCACGCCGCCGGCGTTGGCGGTGGTCTGCAGGCCGAGCCGGCGGGCCGAGTAGCTGCCGAGTACATAGCGCTGCAGGATGCCGCCGGCGACCAGGGCCGACTCGCGTGTCGCCACGCCCTCGGCATCGAACGAGGACGAGCGGAAGCCGCGCGGCAGGAAGGGCTGTTCCTTGATCGCGAACCAGTCCGGAAACAGCTGCGTGCCGACGCTGTCGAGCAGGAAGCTGGCGCGCCGGTACAGGGCGCCGCCGGATACCGCGCCCAGCAGATGCCCGACCAGCGAGCGGGCGATCTCGGCCGAGAACAGCACCGGGTACTCGCCGGTGGGAATCTGCCGTGGAGCGAGGCGCGAGATCGCACGCTCGGCGGCCTTGCGGCCGATCGCGGCCGGGGATTCCAGCCCCTCGGCGGCCAGCGCGATGCTGTACCAGCCGTCGCGCTGCATGTCCTCGCCGCGGCCGGCGATCAACGCGCAACCCAGGCTGTGCTGGGTACTGCGCTCGCGACCGACGAAACCGTGCGAGTTGGCGTACACCGACAGGCTGCTGCCACTGCCGACCGATGCGCCGTCGGAATTTTCCAGTCGCGGGTCGACGTCGCGGCCCGCCTGCTCGCAGGCCAGCGCCAGGTCGATCGCCTGGTCGGCACTGATTTCCCACGGGTGCCAGCTGTCGAATTCGCGCAGGTCGGTCGCCATCAGCTCCGCATCGGCCAGACCGGCGGCCGGATCGTGCTCGGTGTAGCGCGCGATCGCGCAGGCCTGCTCGACGGTGGCCGCGAGGCTGTCATCGCGCAGGTCGGCGGTCGAGGCGCTGCCCTTGCGGCCGTTGAAATAGACCGTGACCGCAATGCCGCGGTCGCGGGTGGACTCGACCGTCTCGACCTCGCCCATGCGCACGTTGACGTTCAGCCCGGTGTCCTCCGAGCAGGACACCTCGGCCTGGTCGGCGCCCCGGGCAAGGGCGCTGTCGAGCAGGCGGGCGGACAGCGCCGCGAGCATGTCCAGGTGGGCATCGCTGTCGGCGTGGGCGGGCGCGGAGGCGGGGGTGATGGCGTTCAATGTCTTATCCTTGCGGGCTGCGGTTCCGGATCGGCATCCGGGAACCTGTTTCTGGTTTGGCCTGCGGGGAGGAAATTCCGCGCAGCGCCGGCAACAAAGTGGAAATCAACGATGCGTGGCAGAGACGAAGAAACCGGCGAATACCGTGGCGAAAGCCGCAGCCAGCAGCGCCGTGATGCGCTGGAGGTGCTGGCGATCTGCGAGCAGCTGGTCGCCCTGACCGACGCCCAGCTGTCGCGGCTGCCGGTGCCCGAGTCGCTGCTGCCGCACATCCGCGAAGCGCGCCGCATCACCTCGCACATCGCGCACAAGCGCCAGCTGGCGTTCCTGGCCAAGCAGATGCGGCGCGAGGACGAGGAAACGCTGGACACGATCCGCGACGCGCTGGACGTCAAAGGCGAAACCGCCCGCCGCGAGATCGCCGCGATGCACCGGGTCGAGGCCTGGCGCGACCGCCTGCTGGATGAGGGCGATAAGGCGCTGGCCGAGCTGCTGGACCTGCATCCGGAAGCAGACCGCCAGGGCCTGCGCCAGCTGGTGCGCAACACGCTGGAGGAACGCAAGCGCAACAAGCCGCCGCGGGCGTTCCGCGAGCTGTTCCGGCAGCTGCGCGAACTGATGCTGGGTGGCGAGCCGGCGGGCGATGACGCCGTCCCGTCGGAACACGACGAGTTGCCGTAAGCCTTCTTGCCGCGGGCGCAAGCCGGGGCATTCAGCAGGCACACCGCAACACTCACGCCTGGGTGCCGCCCACCGTGATGCCGTCGATCAGCAACGAGGGCTGGCCGACGCCGACCGGCACGCTCTGGCCGTCCTTGCCGCACACGCCGACGCCTTCGTCCAGCGCGAGGTCGTGGCCGACCATCCGCACCTTCTGCATGGTTTCCGGGCCGTTGCCGATCAGGGTCGCGCCCTTCACCGGCGCGGTGATCCTTCCATCCTCGATCAGGTAGGCCTCGGTGGCGGAGAACACGTACTTGCCGCTGGTGATGTCGACCTGGCCACCGCCGAAATTCACCGCGTACAGGCCCTTCTTGACCGAACGGATCATCTCTTCTGGATCGTGCTTTCCGGCCAGCATGTAGGTGTTGGTCATGCGCGGCATCGGCAGATGGGCGAAGGACTCGCGGCGGCCGTTGCCGGTCGGCGTCATGCCCATCAGGCGCGCGTTGAGGGTGTCCTGCATGTAGCCCACCAGCACGCCGTCCTCGATCAGGGTGGTGCACTCGGTGCGGGTGCCCTCGTCGTCGATGTTGAGCGAGCCGCGACGGCCCGGCAGGGTGCCGTCGTCGACGATGGTCACGCCCGGCGCGGCGACGCGCTGGCCCATCCGGCCCGCGTAGGTGCTGGTGCCCTTGCGGTTGAAGTCGCCTTCCAGACCGTGGCCGACCGCCTCGTGCAGCAGCACGCCGGGCCAGCCGTTGCCGAGCACCACCGGCATCACACCGGCCGGTGCGTCGACCGCTTCCAGGTTGACCAGGGCCTGCCGCAGCGCCTCGCGACCCCAGGCCTCGGGCTTGCCGTCGGCGAACAGCTCGGCATAGCTGTAGCGGCCACCGCCGCCGGTGTAACCGGACTCTCGGCGGCCGTTCTGCTCGACGATGACCTGCACGTTGAAGCGCACCAGCGGCCGCACGTCGGCGGCCAGCACGCCATCGCTGCGCGCGATCAGCACGGTATCGACACCCCCCGCCAGACTCACCATCACCTGCTTGACCCGCGGATCGGCGGCGCGCAGCAGTTTGTCGATCCGGCGCAATGCCTCGACCTTGTCCTCGTTGCCCAGCGAGTCGATCGGATCCTCCGGCGCATACAGCGCGCGCGCATTGCTGCGCACCAGCGAACGGGTGGTCACGCTGTTGCCGTCGCGCGCGATCGCACGCGCCGAAGTGGAGGCAGCGATCAGCGCGGCGCTGTTGATCTCGTCCGAATAGGCGAAGCCGGTCTTCTCGCCGCTGATCGCGCGCACGCCGACGCCCTGCTCGATCGAATGCGCGCCGTCCTTGACGATGCCGTCTTCGACCGTCCAGCTCTCGCGCCGGGCGTGCTGGAAGTACAGGTCGCCGAAATCGATGCCCGGCCCGAGCAGGCTGCCGAAGGTGCGCTCCAGGCCGCTGGCATCAAGCCCGGCAGGCAGCAGGAGACGGGATTCGGCGAGTTGCAGGGGTAGGGTCATGAGGGCTTCGCATCAGGGGGAAAGACGTGCCACGCGCCGGGAATCGCGGCGATGGCATCCAATGGCATCCAATGGCATACGGACCATATGCGGGCGATGGCCGCCGCTTCAACCGGCCGGAACGGTTCAGCCGGCCGGCAAGGGCTTGTCGGCGACCCGTCCCTGTTCGCGGCTGATCACCTCGACCTTCGGCTCGCTCCACGGCCCGGTGACCCGGTAGGTCTTGGCACCGATCTGGCCCAGCGGCTTCTGCAGCACCGCATTGGCCGCCGCCCCGATCGCCGCGCCCACCGGCCCGCCCGCGAGCGCACCTGCGACCGTCAGCAGGTTGCCGGCCTTGGGCAGCACCTCGATGGTCTGGTTGAAGGTTTCTTCGCGCAGGTTGGCCGCACCGCGGATGTTGATCCGTGCCGCCGGTCCGTCGATGCGCAGGTTCTGGCTGCTCGCCACGCCATCGGCGAACCGGATGTCGCCGCCGGCCTGGTTGAATGCGAAGCCCTTGGAGAAGAAGTCGCGGAAGTCCAGGGTCAGCCGGCGCGGCAACTCGGCGACGCTGAGCAGGCCGAGCACGCGCCCGGCACCCGGCTCGATCTCCAGCAGCCGGCCGTCGTGTACCTGCATCCTGAGGCTGCCGGCCAGCGAGGTGAGGTCGAACTGCATCGGCCCGCCCTGCCAGCCCGCCTCCAGCGCCATGTCTCCCTCTCCGCCGTCCAGCCGGCCCGCATAGCCGAACCCGCTCAGCAGACGACCGAAATCCTCGCTCTCCAGTCGCGCATCGACCCGCGTGCGCGCCGCCGCGCCGCGCCCGTTCCAATGGCCGCTGGCATCGATGCTCTGGCCCGGCATCTGCGCGTGGAATTGCTCGACCTCCATGCCGGTCGCCGTGGCACGGGTGCGCAGTCGCGCGCGCCCCAGCGACGCCTCGGCGATACGCAACTCATCGATGTCCAGGGCCAGCGGCGGAATGCGGGCCGGATCGATCTCGTCACCGACCCTGTCGCCCACTTGGCCATCGGCCGCGGCCGTCCCGGCGGCGGTCTTCCTGTCAGCCGGGGGAGCGACCTTCTTCTGCCCGCCCATTGCCGCCTGCGCCGAGCGCCAATGCACCCGCTGGAAACGACCGGTAACCGTCGCCCCGTTCCCGGCCGGCACCAGCACGCTGCCCTGCAACGCCTGGCCGTCGACCTGTACCGAAACCGCCCCTGCAGCTCCCGGCACCACCTGCAGGCGGGTGTCGGGAAACACCCCGCCCAGCAACTGCAGGCGGTCGGCACGCACGTCGATCCGTCCCAGTGGCAAACCCCCGCCACCCCCGCCCCCCCCACTGCCCTCGCCGCCACGCGTCAGGCCGATCCAGCCGATCGCATCGAACTTTGCAGCCCGGCCGGAGGCGAACAAGCCCGACGCGGGGGCCGGCTGTGGCAGCCCACTGCCGAGCGCAACCCGCACTCCGGTACGGCCGCCACCGCTGCGCGCACGCAATCCCAGCACATCGCCCAGCGCGACCTGCACCTCGCCGCTGCCGATCGGCAACGGCATCTGGACCGTGGTCGCCAGTGCCGCAGCGGCGGGCTTGTCCAGCGGCGCAGGCAGACCCAGCGCGGTGCCGATCAGGTCCGATGCCAGTTCCAGGCGTGCGGCAGGCTCGTGACTCCCGCTTGCCTTGGGCACCACCACACCGACCGTCCACTGCGAGCGGCCGGAAAGATACGGCGCCAGCCAGTCCAGCTCCGGCGCACGCGCCAGCAGGGTGTCGGTACCGAATGCCGCCTCAAGGTCACCTTCGAACACGTTCGCACGCTCGCGCACCGCGTCGTCGCCGGCACGCAGCGAGAGCTTCCCCGGACGCCCGTCGTGGCGCACCTGGAGACCATCGGCACGAAAGCCCTGCTCGGAGTAGCGGAGACGGCCGTTCACCTGGTCGAAGGCGAGATCCCAGCGCGGATCGGCGAGTTTTGCGTTCGCCAGCCCGACGCCGCCGGCAATCGAGAGCGGGTGCTCATGGCCCATCGGCAGGCGCAGCCGGAAGTCCACATTGGCCGGGCCGCTGCCTCTGATCGCATCGAAGGTTTCCGGGTTCAGCTCCCGCAACGGGCTGTCGCGCAGCAACGCGATCAGCTTTGCGACATCGCTGCCGGCCCGTGCCTCGACCGTCAGCGCACCGTCGTCGTAGTGGTCGATGCCGGCCTTGACCACCGGAATATCGATGCCGGCCAGTACGCCGTGGCCGTCGAGGCTGAAACCGTTGCCGATGAAGCTCGCCTGCAGGTCCATGCCGGTGGCCGCCGGCCAGTCGGGGCGGAACGCCACGGTGGCATCGACGATGTGGCCGGTGGCTTCGAACCGACCGTCGTTGTTGTCGAACGGCCAATCGTCCAGATCACCGGACACCACCGCCCGTCCATCGCGCACGACACCGTCGACCAGCGCGGTATCGAGCCATTCCAGCAGCGCGTCGGACATCAGGTGCCGGACCCAGAACCCCTTGGCCACCGGCAGGCGGGTGGGGTCGATGGCCGCCGCGATGTCGATGCGCGGGCGCGTGCCGTCGCCCTGCCAGCTCAGGCCGCCGCGCGCGGCAGCGCCGAAGTCGCCGCCGTCGATACGCAGCGCGGCGGTTTCCATTGCCCAGCCGGCGTCCTGGCGCCAACCGGTCACGGCGCCGTCGAGTTTCACCGTATGCACCACGCCAAACCCGCTGGGCCAGTCGAAACGCACCGGCTGGCCGGCATCCATCTGGAGGCTGAGAGCAGCGTCATCACCGGTCAGGTCGCCAGCCAGCCCGCTCAGGCCGGGCGCGTCGGCCACCGGCTCGAACCCGAAGCCGTCGATCCGCGCGCGGGCATGCATCGGCCCATCGCGACGCCCTTGCAGATCCAGCCCTCGCAGCACCGCGCGCGGCCGTGCCTGCAACAGCCAGCGCCGCAACGAGGGCGACAAGCGGTCGCTGAGCAGCGCAATGCCCGCCAGCGGCGCGACATCGATGTGCTCGGCCATGACGGCCCGATGCCCACCCGCTGCCAGCAGCAGGCCATCGAAGTTGTACTGCCCGCCCTGCATCTCCAGTCCCAGATGCGGCGCGTCCAGGCGCCAGCCATCGGCGACCCGCTGCCAGCGCGCCCGGGTCGCCACGCGATCGATCCGGACGACGGGAATCTGTCCCGCGACGGCAGTGGCGCCATCGCCGTCATTGGCGGCAATCGTGCTGCCGACCAGCAGGAGCTCGTCGAGCGCGGCGTCCAGACGGACGTCGACGACCCGCTTGTCCTGCAGATCGAGCCAGGCCTTGGCCTGTCCCCGCCCGGCCTGCACCGACACGCCCATCGTCTTAAGCAGTGACGACCACGGGGCCAGGTCGATCCGGTCCGCCTGCGCGTAGGCCCGGCCGTTTCCACGGCGGTGGTCGAAATCCAGCATCGCATCGACCGGCGCTACCGCCGCACCGTTGGCCGACTGTGGCCAGGCGCGCAGTCCGGCCCGCACGCGGTCGCCGTTGACCTGCAACCGCAGGTCGATCTTCGGCACCCGGATATCGACCCCCAGCTCCGGCGCCAGCACCGCCAGCGCGCCGTCGCTCACCTGCAGTTCGCCCAGCCCTTCCAACGATGCAAACGGATCGCCACCGGCCTGCTGCTGGCCGGGCAGGCCCCGCACCTGCCACTGGCCATCCGGCAACCGCTCCAGGGTGAGGTCCAGCCCGCGCAGGCGCACTTCCGACAAGGGCACGCCGGGAAGCAGGCCTGCGTAGATCGACACCAGCATCTCCGCATCGCCGATGGTGAAGGCCGTGTCGCCCTCGCCGATGCGCAGGTTCTTGAGCTGCAGCAACGGCCCGCGCCGGGTCCAGGCGGTGTCCACGGCATCGAACCCGACCGGCCGACCGGCACGCTGGCCGAGCCATGCGGCGACCTGGTCGGGGTGCCGTTCCGCCAGCGGCAGCAACTGGCTGGCCACCGCCAGTACCAGCGCCAGCAATACCAGCGCGATCGCGACGGTATAGCCCAATCCGCGACGGGCCAGGCGCAAGCGGCGGCGCAACGGCGTGGGCACGGTCAGCCCTGTCGCCCGCAGTCAGAGCAGAACGACATCGAACTGCTCCTGCGCGTACTGGTCGTCGGGCTGGAAACGGATCGACTTGCCGACAAACTCCTCCAGCTCGGCCACGGCCGCCGACTCCTCGTCGGTGATCCGCGCGACCACCTTCGGCGAGGCGATCACCAGCAACCGCGCCGCATCGAACTGCCGCACCTGGCGCACGATCTCGCGGAAGATCTCGTAGGTCACCGTTTCGGGGGTCTTCAGCGTGCCGCGACCACTGCATTCGTGGCAGGGCTCGGTCAGCTGGCGCTGCAGGCTTTCGGTGGTGCGTTTGCGGGTCATCTCCACCAGCCCCAGCGGCGAGAACTCGTACACCGTGGTCTTGGCGTGGTCCTTCAGCAGCGCCTTTTCCAGCGTCCGCAGCACCTGGCGCTTGTGCTCGGCATCGTTCATGTCGATGAAGTCGATGATGATGATGCCGCCCAGGTTGCGCAGCCGCAGCTGACGCGCGACCGACTGGGCCGCCTCCAGGTTGGTGCGGTAGACGGTCTCCTCCTGGTTGCGCTGGCCCAGGAACGAGCCGGTATTGATGTCGACCGTGGTCATCGCCTCGGTCTGGTCGATCACCAGGTAGCCGCCGGATTTCAGCGGCACCTGCTTGTCCAGCGCGCGCTGGATCTCGTCCTCCACGCCGTAGAGGTCGAAGATCGGCCGCGCACCGGCGTAGTGCTCGATCTTCTCCACCAGGTCCGGCCCTTCGGCGGTGCCGGTGGAAGGCATGAACTGCGCCGCGAACGCGCGCAGGCGCTCGAAGGTCTCGCGCGAATCGACCTTGACCTTCTCGACATCGCGCCGGATCAGGTCGCGCACCGCGCGCAGCGGCAGGGTCAGGTCCTCGTACACGCACTCGCCCACCCGCACGGACCCCGACTTCTCGCCGATCAGGGCCCACACCCGGCTGAGGTAGGTGATGTCCTCGGCCAGCGCCTCTTCCGACTGGCCCTCCGCATTGGTGCGCACGATGTAGCCGTGGGACTCCCCGGCCGGTGCCAGCGCGGCGACATGCGCCTTCAGGCGGGCGCGCTCGGCCTCGTCCTCGATCCGCGCCGAAACCCCGACCACCCTGGTGTGCGGCAGCAGGACCAGGTAACGCGAGGGAATGCTGATCTGGGTGGTCAGCCGCGCACCCTTGCCACCGATCGGGTCCTTGACCACCTGGACGACGATTTCCTGGCCTTCGCGCAGCAACTCGGAGATCGGCCGGGTCGGGGTGGCCGGCAAGGACGCCGCGTCGCCCTCGCCGTCACCCACCGCCGGTTTGACGATATCGGCGGCATGCAGGAACGCCGCGCGTTCCAGCCCGATCTCGATGAAGGCCGCCTGCATGCCCGGCATCACCCGCTGCACCCGGCCCTTGTAGATGTTGCCGACCACGCCGCGCGCCCAGCCGCGCTCGATGTGCAGCTCCTGCAGCATGCCGTTTTCGACCACCGCCACCCGGGTCTCGCGTGGGGTGACGTTGACCAGGATCTCCTCGCTCATGGGGCCTCCACCGGAGTCGTGGTCGTGCCCGCGCCGGCCGCTGCCATCGGTCCGAGACCGAAGGACGCCAGCAATTGCGCGGTCACCTGCAGCGGCAGCCCCATGACTCCCGAGTAGCTGCCGTCGAGCCGGGTCACAAAGGCCTCGGCGCCGCCCTGGATGGCGTAGGCGCCGGCCTTGCCGAACGGCTCACCTCCGGCCACGTAGGCGGCCATCAATGTTCCGGGCAAGGGCGCGAAGGTGACCTTCGAGATCGATACCGCCTGCACGCTGCGGGTGGCCGACACCAGCGACACTGCCGAGATCACCCGGTGCTCGCGTCCCGACAGACGCCGCAGCATCGCCATGGCATCCGCGGCATCCGCAGGCTTGCCGAACACCTCGTCATCCAGCACGACCTCGGTATCCGCCCCCAGCACCAGTGCCTCCTGGTCATGGTCCACATCCGCCAGGCCGGCCAACGCCTTCTCGTGTGCCACCCGGCACACATAATCCTCGGCCGACTCCTCCGGTCGGCGCTGCTCGGGGACATCCAGCGCGAGCACATCGAAGTCGAGCCCCAGGCGGGCCAGCAGTTCCCGGCGGCGCGGGGATTGTGAGGCGAGATAGAGCATGGGACTCCAAAGGCAGCGTGGGCGGGGCGCCGCTGTGAAACGGGACACTGTGAAACCCGCGGCAACCCCGAGGGCAGGACGACAGCGAGCATGCGGAAATGGCACTGACAGGACGACGGTGATTGCGCCGGCACTTCCGGCCGCGCCCCCGAACACCACCTTCACCGCCATCCCACCGCCGGAAAGCATAACCCGCGCGGACTGAGCCTCAGCCGACGCCGGGTGCACAATCCGATCCGGCTCACGGCCCGTTCACCGCCCGCCCCCGACCCTTCCCGCCTGCCTCCCAGGAGTTGTTCATGTACCTGATGCCACCCGTTTCTCGCTTGCGCCCGCTCGCCCTGGCCGCCGCTCTCGCCCTTGGAGTCACCGCCATGCCCGGCAACGCCCAGACCGCACCGACCGCGGCGGTCTCCGCCAACACCCTGCTGTCGGTGTCCGCCGAAGCCCATGCGACCCGCGTGCCCGATATCGCCCGCCTGTCCACCGGCGTGGTCACCCAGGCCGCCGATCCACAGGCCGCCATGCAGGCCAACGCGAACCAGATGAGCCAGGTGGTCGCCGCGATCCGCAAGGCCGGCATCGCCGAGCGCGACATCCAGACCGGCGGCGTCAACCTCAACCCGCAGTACCGCTATGCCGACAACCAGCCGCCGACGATCACCGGCTATGAGGCCCGCAACAGCGTCAACATCACCGTGCGCAAGATCGGTGAACTGGGCCGGATCATGGATGCGCTGGTCGGCGTCGGCGCGAACCAGATCCAGGGTCCCAGCTTCGAGGTCGACGACAAGGAGTCGGCCTATGACGAAGCGCGGCGTGCGGCGATCGGCAAGGCCCGGACCCGCGCCGGCATGTACGCCAGCGAGCTCGGCCTGAAGGTATTGCGGATCGTCAGCATCAGCGAGGGCACTGGCGGCTTTGGCCCGCCGATGCCGATGATGGCGATGGCGCGGATGGAGAAATCGCAGGCCGACACCCCGATTGCTGCCGGCGAAAGCACGTTGCCGGTCAGCCTTGACGTGGTCTTCGAACTGGGACGCTGAGCCATGACCGCACCCCGCAAACCCGCACCCCCGACCCCGGCCCCGGACCCGAAGCCCGGCTCGCAGCCCGGCTATGCCGAGCCAAAGCCGCGCGACAAGCACGATGCGCGCCAGCCGCATCCGCGCAAGCCGCCCAACCCTGACGAGGGCGGAATGGAGCGCGATCCGGGGACGAACCCGGAGGGACATTGATTGCCATCGTTGTGATGGCCGCATCCAGTCCAGGTGTTTGAATCTGGGAGGACGAATGCAAAAAGCCCGCTTCGGCGGGCTTTTTCCGTGTTGCACGCAGCGCGTCACGCACGATGGTAAGGGTGGTTGGCCAGCAGGGCCGCGGCGCGATACAGCTGTTCGGCGGCCACCAGCCGTACCAGCATGTGCGGCAGGGTCAGCGGGCCCAGCGACCAGGACTCGTCGGCACGGGCCAGCACCTCATCGGCATGGCCTTCGGGGCCGCCGATCAGCAGCGCCAGATCCAGCCCCTGCCCGCGCCAACGCTCCAGCCGCTGCGCCAGTTCCTCGGAACTCCACGGCCTGCCGCGGCCATCGAGGGTCACCACCAGCGGCGATTTCGGCAGCGCGGAGATCACCCGCGCGCCTTCCTCGGCGGTGGCGCGGGCGACATCGCGGTTCTTGCCGCGCACGCCCGGCTCGATCTCGACCAGCTCCAGCGGCAGCCAGTGCGACAACCGCTTGCGGTACTCCTCGAAACCTTCCGCCACCCAGCGCGGAGCACGGTCGCCGACCGCGATCAGCTTCGCCTTCATGCCATCAACAACCGCAGGACGGCGTTACAGGCGGTCTTCGGCGTCGGTCTCGGCGCCACCGTCGTCGACCGCGCGGTGCTCGTCGCCGTATTCATCGATCGCCGCCGGCGGCTGGTCGCCGACCGTCCACAGGCGCTCGAGCGCGTAGAACTCGCGTACGCGCGGCAGCATGATGTGCACGACCACGTCGCCGAGGTCGACCAGCACCCATTCGGCCTCGCGCTCGCCTTCCACGCCCAGTGGCATGACGTCGAGCTTCTTGGCGAACTTGACCACCTCGTCGGCGATCGATTTCACGTGCCGGGACGAGGTGCCCGAGGCAATCACCATGTAGTCGGTGACGCTGCTCTTGCCGCGCACGTCGATTTCCACGGCGTCCTTGGCTTTCAATTCCGCGATCGCGTCACGCACGGTCTGCAGCAGGTCGTCGACGCTGGGCGGCGGGCTCGGGAGACGGGTCTTGATGACTTGGGCTTGGCTGGTCAATGCAGGCTCTGGGGTTGGGTGCGGGGCGGATTATAACGAAGCCGGAGCGCCGGCCCCGGTGGCATACAACCGGTGACGGTCGATGTAGCCGGCCACCGCGGTAGGAACCAGGTGTCGCCACGGCCGGCCATCGGCAATGCACTGGCGCACATTGGTGGCGGATTCGGGGTGCAGCGGCTGCTGCAGGCGCAGGACGCGACCAGCCGCCACCGCGCGCAGGTCGTCGACCGAGTCGGCCCAACGTGTCTCCAGAAAGGACGGCAACGGTTCCGGCAAACGGCCATCCAGGTCGATGCCGGGGCGTTCGGCGACCACGAAATGCGCGAGCGTGAACAGCGCTTGCCACGCTTTCCATTGCGGCAGGTCGACCAGGCCGTCGGCCCCGATCAGCAGCGCGACCGGCGCATCCGGCCCCAGTTCGGCCCGGATGCCGTGGAGGGTGTCGATCGACCAGGACGGCGTGCTGCGCATCAGTTCGCGACGGTCGACCTTCAGGCCACGTTCGCCGGCCACCGCCAGGTCCAGCATCTGCGCGCGTTGCAGGGCTGTGGCCCCGGGTGCGGGCCGGTGCGGCGGATCGGCGGCCGGCATCAGGTGGATGGTCGCCTGGAGCCGGTCGCGGGCGCGTCGGGCGACCTCCAGGTGACCGCAATGGACCGGGTCGAACGTGCCGCCGTAGAACACGGCCAGCGGCGGCACGGGTTCCTGCGGCGACTTCCCCGGACGGGAGGACTCAGACATCGGCCCGCGCCAGCAGCCGCACCGCACGCGGCTCGGCCACCGCCAGCAGCACGCGCTCCAGCGCGACCCAGGGATCGCCCGCCTCGCGCCCCTTGGCCATGCGGTCCACCCGGCCCGCCTGCGACACCAGCGCATCCCAGTGGGCCGGTGAATGACGTTGCAGCGCGCGGTGGTACATGGGCTGTTTGGCATCCCAGACCCGCTGCGCCTTGAACTCGGCCGACAGGTTCCCACCACGCGCCTTGATCCGCGCCAGTGCGGCGGTGCGCTGCAGTTCCATCACCACCATGCCCAGCAACGCCGGTACCGCCTCGCCCTCGGCACGCAGCCCGGCGAGCATGCGCGAGACCTGGGCCGGCTGGCCGTTCATCGCCGCGTCGATGAGCCGGAACACGTCGAAACGCGCCGCATCGGCCACCAGCGACTCCATCGTCGCCAGATCGAGGCGGTCGCCACCGACCAGCAACGCGAGCTTGTCGATCTCCTGCGCGGCCGCCAGCAGGTTGCCGTCGATCCGTTCGACCAGCCGTTGCACCGCATCGGGTTCGGCACGCACGCCACGCGAGCGCAGCCGTTGCTCGACCCAACCGGACAGCTCATGCGGCTTGATCGGCCAGGCGATCGCGATCTTGCCGATCTTTCCGATCGCCTCGCTCCATTTGCCGGCGTGCTTCCTGCTCCACTCACCCGCGGTCACCAGCAGCACCACGTCGGCCGGCGGCTGCGCGCAGAACTCGCTGATCAACGCACCGCCTTCCTTGCCGGGCTTGCCGGTCGGCAGGCGCAGTTCCACCAGGCGGCGGGTGGCAAACAGGCTGGGCGCACCGAACGTGGCCTTCATCGCCGCCCAGTCCGGCTCGCGCTGGTTGCCCTCGGCCTCGAACACCTCGCGCTCGTCGATGCCCTGGGCACGCGCGGCGGCGCGCACCGCGTCGGCGGCCTCGAGCACGCGCAACGGCTCGGAGCCGGCAATCAGGTAGGCGGGGCTGAGCGACCCGGACCCGAGCTGGGCGACCAGCTGTTCCGGCTTGAGTTCCATGCTCAGCGCGGGTGGCCCGGGGTTGGCCCGGCGCCCGGCTCGATGTCGGATTTGTCAGCCGCCGGCGGCACGGGCTCAGGTACCGGTTGCGCGGGCACTGGCGCAAGCGCGTCCGCCGCTTCCATCGCGGCCCTGGCGGCATCGGTGGTGCGGATGAACACCTTGGCCGGGTCGCCGGAGACGCGCTCGGCGCCGGTGGCGGCATCGATCCGCCGCAGGACCGAGGCGGCCATCTCGCGCTGCATCTCGCGCACCAGGATGTCGCGCTCGCCCTCGGTACCGATCGAGTTGTTCGGCACCGAGATGTAGTCGCGCGACAGCTCGATGTTCTGCTCCGGCACCAGCACCGTGCCATCGCCGTTGCGCAACTCGAACACCACCGCGTAGCGCAGGCTGAACTCCTGCGCGCGGCCGCGCGAATCGACGCTGATCGGGGTATCGCCCCAGCGTTCGGCCTTGATCTGCAGGATCGCCGGCGTCTCGGTCGCCGCGGTGGCCGGTGTCGCCCCGGCCCGGGCCAGGGCCTCGGACAGGGACTCGGCCAGCGGGCTGTAGCGACTGGTCGAGGTCACCTTCACCGGGTCCAGTTCGGCCGGCAGGGTCAGCGCGTTGCGCAACTGGAAGCCACAGGCCGACAGGGCCAGCACGAGAACGAGGGGCAGCAGGCGTCGGATCATCGGCGCAGTCTGACCGACGCGGATGGACGCATCAAGCGCCAGGACGACGCCGGGCTGAACCGGGTACGGCGGGCAACCAAACCGTTCAGCCCGCCACGATATTGACGATCTTGCCCGGCACCACGATCACCTTGCGCACGTTCAGGCTCTCCAGGAACCTGGCCACGTGCGGCTCGGCCAGCGCCAGACGCTCGACCTCGGCCTTGTCCAGGCCGACCGGCGCCTCGATGGTGCCGCGCAGCTTTCCGTTGACCTGCACCGCCATCACCACCGCATCGCGGGCCAGCGCGGCGGGATCGACCGGCGGGAACGGCACGTCCTCCAGCAGCGTCTCCGGGTGGCCCAGCGCCTGCCACAGGGCGTGGCTGGTGTGCGGGGTGACCGGGTTCAGCAGCAGCACCATCGCCTGCAGCGCCTCGTGGCGTACCGCCCGGCCCGCATCGGTCATGTCGTTGAACCGGCCGACGTGGTTCAACAACTCCATCAGCGCGGCGATCGCGGTGTTGAAGGCATGGCGGCGACCGTAATCGTCTCCGACCTTCTGGATGGTTTCGTGCAGTTGCCGGCGCAGCGTCTTCTGCGCCGCGTCCAGCACCACACCACCCTTCAGCAGATCGTGGATGTCGGGGTGGTCGGGCTGGCCGACATGGGTCAGCACCCCGCGCCAGAACCGGCGCAGGAAGCGCGCCATGCCCTCGACGCCGGCCTCGTTCCACTCCAGCGACAGCTCCGGCGGCGCGGCGAACATCGAGAACAACCGCACCGTGTCGGCACCGAACTTGTCGACCATCAGGCGCGGGTCGACGCCGTTGTTCTTGGACTTGGACATCTTCTCGACGCCGCCGATCACCACCGGCTCGCCGTCAGCTTTCAGGGTCGCCCCGGTGATGCGGCCGCGTTCATCGCGGACGATCGCCACGTCGGCCGGGTTGATCCAGTCCTTCGCGCCGTTGGCTTCTTCGCGATAGAAGGTCTCGGCGATGACCATGCCCTGGGTCAGCAGGTTGGTCGCCGGCTCGTCGCTGTCGACCAGCCCCTGGTCGCGCAGCAGGCGGTGGTAGAAGCGGAAATACAGCAGGTGCAGGATCGCGTGCTCGACGCCGCCGATGTACTGGTCGACCGGCAACCAGTGGTTGGCGCGCCCGTCGACCTGGGTGTCCGCGCCCGGCGAGGTGTAGCGCGCGTAGTACCAGCTCGACTCCATGAAGGTGTCGAAGGTGTCGGTTTCGCGTTCGGCCGGACCAGAGCAGCCCGGGCAGGAGGTCTTGCGCCATTCCGGGTCCGCCTTGATCGGCGAGCCGGTGCCCATGAACTCGACATCCTCCGGCAGCACCACCGGCAACTGGTCTTCCGGCACCGGCAACGCGCCGCACGCCTGGCAGTAGATCACCGGGATCGGGCAGCCCCAGTAACGCTGGCGGCTCACGCCCCAGTCGCGCAGGCGGAAATTGACCCGGCGCGCACCGCGGCCTTCGGCCTCGAACCTCGTGGCCAGCGCGTCGAACGCCTGCTGGAAATCCAGGCCGTCGTAGTCGCCGGAATTCACCAGCCAGCCACGCTCGGTGTAGGCCTGCCCGGCCAGGCCCTGCTGGAACTGCTCGACCACCTGCACCGCGGCGCCGGTGTCGTAGGCATCCGTGGCGCCGCCCTGACCGAGCGCGCTGCCCATCGGGTCGGCATGCGAGCCCAGGTCGCGACCGATCTCCCTCAATGCATCGCGCACCGCATCGGGCACGATCACGAGCTTGATCGGCAACTGGTAACGCGTCGCGAATTCGTGGTCGCGCTCGTCGTGGCCCGGCACCGCCATCACCGCGCCGGTGCCGTAGTTCATCAGCACGAAGTTGGCGACGTACACCGGCAGCTCCTCGCCAGTGACCGGGTGCAGCGCGCGCAGGCCGGTGTCCATGCCGCGCTTTTCCTGGGTCTCAAGCTCGGCCTCGCTGACACCGCCCTTGCGCAGCTCGGCGATGAACGCGGCCAGGTCGTCGTTGCCGGCGGCCGCATGCGTGGCCAGCGGATGCTCGGCGGCGATCGAGACGAACGTCACCCCCATCAGGGTGTCGGGACGGGTGGTGAACACGGTCAGCGGTTCTACCGCGGCACCGCCGGCATCACGCACGTCGAAACGGATCTCCAGCCCCTCGGAGCGGCCGATCCAGTTGCGCTGCATGGTCTTGACCGCGTCGGGCCAGCCCGGCAGGTGGTCCAGTCCGTCGAGCAGCTCCTGCGCGTAGTCGGTGATCTTCAGGAACCACTGCGGGATCTCGCGCTTCTCCACCAGCGCGCCGGTGCGCCAGCCGCGGCCATCGATGACCTGTTCGTTGGCCAGCACGGTCTGGTCGACCGGATCCCAGTTGACCACCGAGTTCCTGCGGTAAGCCAGGCCCTGCTTCATCAGCCGCACGAACATGCGCTGCTCGTGCACGTAATACGACGGCTCGCAGGTGGCGAACTCGCGCGACCAGTCGATCGCGTAGCCCATCTGCCGCAGCTGCGCCTTCATGTGGCCGATGTTGGCGTAGGTCCACTTGGCGGGCGCGGTGTGGTGCTTGATCGCGGCGTTCTCCGCCGGCAGGCCGAACGCGTCCCAGCCCATCGGTTGCAGCACGTTGTGGCCGGTCATCCGCTTGTAACGGCTGATCACGTCACTGATGGTGTAGTTGCGCACGTGACCCATGTGCAACGCGCCCGACGGATATGGCAGCATCGACAGGCAGTAGTACTTGGGCTTGTCCGACGACTCGTCGACCTCGAACGCGCGGGTGCCGTCCCAATAGCGCTGGGCGGCGAGCTCCACGGCCCGGGGGTCGAACGCGAGCGGGCTGGAACCACCATGATCGATGGTGCCGGAGTCGTTGGAGGCTTCAATGGACACGGTGCGGACCGGAAACGGAGAGACCGGAAAGCCTACCGCAGTGCACCAAACGCCGCCATGCGGCGCGTCGGAGCGGCCCGTGTCGCCGCCGTTGCCACTGAACGCCCGCACACGCGACCCGCGACCCAACCGCTGGCACAACTCTTGCTTTCCCCAACTTGAACCATTTTCCCTCTTGATGACCTGATCGCGATGCCGCCCGTCACCTCCGCCCCGTCCAGCCGCCTCCGCCCATACCGGATGCCGGCCTTCATCCTGTCGGTGGTGCTGCTGATCTGCGTCGGCGTGGCCATGGTCCTGAGCATCCGCAGCTTCACCCGCAGCACCGACCTGGTGGAACACAGCTATCAGGTGATCAACACGGCGGAGGCCATCCGATCCTCGGCCCGCTCGACCGAATCCGATGCGCGCGGCTACCGCCTCAGTGGTCGCGACCAACTGCTGGCCGAGTACCTGGCCACGTTTCCGGCGACCCGGAAAGCCACTTCACAGCTGGTGGTCATCACCCGGGACGACCCGGCCCAGCAGACCCGCGCGCTCGAGGTGGAGACGCTGGTGGAGAAACGTCTGGCCGAACTGCAACGGCTGATCGACATACAGCGCGACCAGGGCATCGCCGAGGCGCAGCGCGAAGGGCTGGACAGCCCCGGCTTCGGCCAGATGCAGCAGATCAACCTGCTCATCGATACCGTGCTGACCCAGGAGCATCACCTGTTGCGCGAGCGTCGCCAGACCATGGCCACCCTCGCCGCCGTCACCATCGCCGGGGTGGTGGCAGGCATCCTGTTGCCGCTGGTGCTGCTGGGCCTGCTGCTGGGCGGCCTGACCCGGGAGAACCGGCGCAGCCTGAAGCTGGAGCGGGAAGCGCGCAGCACCATGCGGGAGCTGGCGATATCGCTGGAGCAACGCAGCCGCCTCTCCGAGCAGCGCCGCGTGCTGGGCGCGTACGCCGGCATCCTGCAGAGCTGCGAAAACCTGAACGAGGCGCTGAACGTCACCGCCGAGGTGATCGCGCAGATGCTGCCGACTGCCGGTGGCCGCTGTTACGTGCTGCGTTCATCGTTGAACCAGGTCGAGGCACTGTCCCGCTTCGGCACGGAAACCGTTCCCAGCGATTCGGTATGGGCACCTTCCGCCTGCTGGGGACTGCGCCGCGGCCAGCCGCACCGCAGCGGCCATGGACCGGGCAACGTCTATTGCAGCCACCTCCACATCGAAGACCTCGGGGAAAACGGCTGGACCCTGTGCGTGCCGCTGATGGCCCAGGGTGTCTCGCTGGGCCTGCTGCATGTCAATGGCGCCACCGGCGGCAGCAGCGAGGACGTGCAGGTGGTGGAGGCCATCGCCGAGCAGTTGAGCCTGGCCATGATCAACCTACAACTGCGCGAATCGCTGCGGGTGCAGTCCCTGCGCGATCCGCTCACCGGCCTGTACAACCGCCGGTATCTGGAAGAAAACACCCAGCGCGAGCTGCAGCGTTGCCAGCGGCGCGGGCTTCCGCTGTCGGTGATCATGCTCGACATCGACCATTTCAAGCGCTTCAACGACGAGCATGGCCATGCGGCCGGCGACGCACTGCTGACGGCCATCGCGCAGACCCTGCAGACCCACACCCGCGACGAGGACATCGTGTGCCGGTATGGCGGCGAAGAGTTCACCGTGGTGATGCCGGAAGCCAGCAGCGAGGACGCCCAGCGACGCGCGGAGGAAATCCGCAGCGCGATCGCCACCACCACCGTGGTGCACCTGCGCAAGACCCTGGGGCCAAATACCGCTTCACTGGGCGTGGCGACATATCCCTTCGATGGCAGCACCCCGGCCGAATTGATCGGGTCCGCCGATACGGCGCTGTACCGGGCCAAGGCGGAAGGACGCAACCGCTTCGTGGTGCATCAGCTCGCGCGGGCCTGACGACGCGCCGACCTGTCGATCAAAGCTGGATCGCGACCGGGCCGAAGCCCATGACAACTGGCTGATCAGTTGAGTTGAACTGAGCTGACCTGTCATGTCGGGCCGGCATGCTTCGCCCCGCCATGCTTCAATCCGGTCAGTCCCATCACCGGATACCACCGATGACCGTCCGCCTGGTCCGTACCGCCGTTTGCACCGCCCTCGCCCTTTCCTGCCTGTCCTTCGCCAGCCACGCCGCCAGCGGATCGACGGCCCTGCACTGCGGCCAACTGTTCGACAGCCGCAGCGGCGACGTGCTCGGCCCGCACACCGTGCTGATCCGCGACGACCGGATCGCCGCGGTCACCGCCGGCCACGCCGAGGTGCCGGGCACGCCGGGCATCGATCTGTCCGGGCACACCTGCACACCGGGCTGGACCGACCTGCACGTGCACCTGGGCAGCCAGTCGAGTCCGGACAGCTACTCCGAAGGCTTCCGCCTGGACGACGTCGATTACGCGTTCCGCTCGGTGGGCTACGCGAAGAAAACCCTGCTGGCCGGCTTCACCAGCGTGCGCGACCTCGGCGGCGAAGTCAGCCCGCACCTGCGCGACGCGATCAACCAGGGGCTGGTGGACGGGCCGCGGATCTGGGCGGCCGGCAAATCCATCGCCACCACCGGTGGCCACGCCGATCCGACCAACGGCTACAACTCCAGCCTGTCGCACCTGCTCGGCCCGCCCGGCCCGACCGAGGGCGTGATCAACTCGGTCGCCGACGCCCGCCAGGCCGTGCGCCAGCGGTACAAAGACGGCAGCGACGTGATCAAGATCACCGCGACCGGCGGCGTGCTGTCGTATGCCAGGTCAGGCGATGCCCCGCAATTCCGGGTGGACGAGATCCAGGCCATCGTCGATACCGCAAAGGACTACGGCTACCACGTCGCCGCCCACGCCCACGGCGAGGAGGGCATGCGCCGCGCGGTGGAGGCCGGCGTGACCAGCATCGAACACGGCACCTACATGAGCGACGAGGTGATGGCGCTGATGAAGCGCAAGGGCACCTGGTACGTCCCGACCGTCTACGCCGGCCGCTTCGTCGCCGACAAGGCGAAGATCGACGGCTACTTCCCCGACGTGGTGCGCCCGAAAGCGGCCAGGATCGGCGAGTTGATCCAGGCCACAGCCGCGCGCGCCTACAAGGCCGGCGTGAAGATGGCCTTCGGCACCGACATGGGCGTCGGCCCGCACGGCGACAACGCACGCGAGTTCGTCTACCTGGTCGAAGCCGGTGTCCCGGCCGCCGTCGCCCTGCAGATGGCCACGATCCGCGCCGCCGAGGTCCTCGGCGTCGACGATCAGGGCGTGATCGCGCCCGGCCAGCGCGCCGACATCGTGGCGGTCAAGGGCAATCCGCTGGAAGACATCAACCGCGTGCTCGACGTCGCGTTCGTGATGAAGGACGGCGTGGTCTACAGCCAGCCCGGGACGTCGCCATGATCCGGCCAGGACCCGGTCACGCCATCGCCGCCCGGCGCATCTGGACGGCGCGCGATGCAGATGGCCGCGACCGGCGCTGCAGGGCGGCATCGAGCCCGGTCCGATGACGCCCCCGCTCGCCCCGTCGTGGTCGGTGTCGCAATGGTTCAACGCCGGGCCGGATCTGGGCCTGGCCTCGTTGCGTGGCCGGCCGGTGTTCCTGCACGCCTTCCAGATGCTGTGTCCGGGCTGCGTGCAGCACGCGGTGCCGCAGAGCCTGAAGGTCGCCGCGGCCTTCGCCGATACCGACCTGGCAGTCATCGGGCTGCACACCGTGTTCGAGCATCACGGGGTGATGGGACCGGACGCGCTGCAGGTGTTCCTGCACGAGAACCGGATCGGCTACCCGGTCGGCGTCGATGCCTACCGCGATGACGACCCGTCCACCCACCCGCTGCCGCTCACGATGCAGGCCTACGCGATGCAGGGCACCCCGACGCTGTGCCTGATCGACCGTCGGGGCCGGCTGCGCGCACGGCATTTCGGCCTGCTGGACGACCTCGCGCTCGGCGCACAGATCGGGGCCTTGCTGGCCGAACCGGCTTGATCGACGCCGTCCTTCAAGACGAGGGATTCCGCCGTCGCCACGCGCCCTGCACGGGCCTGCACCGGGCTTACATCGTGCCAGCGCTGGCGACGCGCGGCCGGTCGCAGCGGGTTGGAATCCGCGCCTCTGGCACCATCTAGGGTCGAACTTCCTCCGCGAGCCGCCCCATGCCTGACGCCATTACCACCCTCCACGTCTTCGACGCCACCACCGAAGGTTTCGAGGCCGACGTCCTGCACAAATCCCTGCAGACGCCGGTGCTGGTCGACTTCTGGGCCGAGTGGTGCGGGCCGTGCAAGCAGCTCGGGCCGGTGCTGGAAAAGCTGGCCGCCGAATACCACGGCAGTTTCGAGTTGGCCAAGGTCGATGTGGACAAGCAGCCGCAGCTGGCGGAGGCCTTCCAGGTGCGCTCGATTCCGACCGTGTTCCTGGTCAAGGGCGGGCAGATCGTGGACGGTTTTCCGGGCGTGCTGCCGGAGGGCCAGATACGCGAATTCCTGAAACAGCACGGCGTCGAGCCGGGCGAAGCACCGCCGGTCGCGGATGACGAAGCCGACGCCGCGCCGCTGGACCCACAGGCCGAAGTGGCGCGCCTGCGCGCGGCGGTTGCCGAGGCGCCCGACAACGCCGAACTCCGACTGGACCTCGCTGTGGCGCTGCTGCAGACCGGCGAAGGCGATGAGGCGACACGCCTGCTCGATGCCTTGCCGGCCAACCTGGCGACCGACGACCGCACCGTGATGGCCCGTGCGCGGCTCGGGTTCGCGGCGCTGGCCAAGGACGCACCCGCGCTGGAAGCGCTGCAGCAGGCGATCGCCGCCAATCCCGACGACCTGCGTGCGCGTCACCTGCTCGGCGCGCGCCATATCGTCGCCGGCCAGTCCGAGGCGGCGCTGGAGCAGTTCATCGAGATGCTGGCGCGCGATCGCAACTACGACGGCGGGCTGCCACGCACCGCGCTGATCGATGCGTTCCGCGTGACCGAAGACGCAGCCCTGGTCGGGCGCTACCGCCGCCGGATGTCGTCGCTGCTGTTCTGATCCCTGCTGTCTTGATCCCAGTTGCGCCAAGCGGGCACGACACGGCCTTGACCGGCCCTGCCTGATGCTGCCGTGATGCCGCTCTCCCGGAGGCCACCATGCCCGCGCTGAAGAAGTCCTACCCGTACTACCTCGCCGGTGCAGCGCTCCGCGAGAATGCCGACCTGGTCGTCCTCGACAAGTACAGCGGCAAACCGGCGACACGGGTGGCGATGGCCGACGCGGATGCCGTGCAGGCGGCCATCGCAGCGGCCCACGGGTCACGCGGAGCGATGGCGGCGTTCCCGCCCGATGCACGCCGCGCGGTGCTGGAGCATTGCGTGCGCCGCTTCGGCGAGCGCCATGAGGAACTCGCGCAGACCCTGTGCATCGAGGCCGGCAAGCCGATCAGGGATGCACGCGGCGAGGTGTCGCGCCTGATCGACACGTTCCGGATCGCCGCCGACGAGGCGACCCGGATCGGCGGCGAGGTCATCGAACTGCAGATCTCCGCGCGCACCCGCGGCTACCGCGGCATGACCCGGCGCGTGCCGGTGGGCGTGTGCAGCTTCATCACGCCGTTCAATTTCCCGCTCAACCTGGTCGCGCACAAGGTCGCCCCGGCGATCGCCGCCGGCTGCCCGTTCGTGCTCAAGCCCGCGGCCAAGACCCCGATCGGTGCGCTCATCATCGCCGAGGTGCTGGCCGAGACCGACCTGCCCAAGGGCGCGTTCTCGGTGATGCCCTGCTCCAACGAGGACGCCGCGCCACTGGTCGAGGACGAGCGCATCGCCCTGCTGAGCTTCACCGGCGGCCTGGTCGGCTGGGACCTGAAGGCGCGCGCGGGACGCAAGAAAGTGGTGCTGGAACTGGGCGGCAACGCGGCCTGCATCGTCGATGCCGATCCGGGCGCGGACCTGGACGCGGTGGTCGGGCGACTGGTCAGCGGCGCGTATTACCAGTCCGGCCAGAGCTGCATCAGCGTCCAGCGCATCCACGCCCATGTCGATATCTACGACCGGCTGCGCAGGAAGCTCAAGGCGGCGATCGGCAAGCTGCAGGTGGGCGACCCGCGCGACGAGGCCACCTTCATCGGCCCGATGATCGACGAGGACGCTGCCCGACGCGTGGAGGACTGGATCGCCGCGGCGCGCAAGGCCGGGGCGAAGAAGCTTGCCGGCGGTCCACGGACAGGCAACCTGCTGCCAGCCTGGTTGCTGGAAGGCGTGCCGCGCGATGCGGATCTGTATCGCCGCGAAGCGTTCGGACCGGTCGCGTTGATGGAGCCGTTCGAGCATTTCGACGATGCGCTGGATGCCGTCAACGACAGCGACTTCGGCCTGCAGGCCGGCGTGTTCACCGCCCGTCTGGACCATGCGATGCGCGCCTGGGACCGGCTCGAAGTGGGCGGTGTGATCGTTGGCGACATCCCCAGCTTCCGCGTCGACAACATGCCGTATGGCGGGGTGAAGCACTCCGGCCTCGGCCGGGAAGGCGTGCGGTACGCGATCGAGGACATGACCGAGCCGCGTTTGCTGGTGATCCGCGACCCGCAATAGCTGGCCCGCGGCATCCCGGCCGCGGCAACCGGCCTGCGCCAATCACCGAACGGCGATTCGGCCCGACGTCACCATCTGCTCGGCGGGACGACCGAGCAGGTAGCCCTGGCCGAACACGCAGCCCAGTTCGCGCAGGATGTCGCGTTGCTGCCCGTTCTCGATGCCTTCGCCAATGGTGTAGATGCCCAGGGTGCCGGCCAGCGCCTGGATCGCGCGCACCACCGCGATGCTTTCCGCCTGGTTCTCACCGGTCAGGCCGGCGACGAAGCTCTGGTCGATCTTCAGGCACTCGATCGGGAAACGGTGCAGGTACGACAGCGCCGAGTACCCGGTACCGAAGTCGTCCAGCTGCGCCAGCACGCCGTGGTCGCGCAGGGTATGCAGCGTCCGCAGCGCGCGCGGCACGTCGTCCAGCAGCGCCACCTCGGTGATCTCCACCCGCAGGCGTCCCGGGTCGGCACCGGCGTTGCCGACCAACTGCAACAGGCGCTCGGCAAAGTCGCCGGTGCGGAAGTGGCGTGGCGATACGTTGATCGAGACGTAGCCTTCCCCACCGCGGGACAGGCGCGAAATGACCTGTGCGTACATCAGCCAGTCGACCTCCTCGATCAGGCCGTTGTCCTCGCCCAGACCGATGAATTCGCCCGGCGCCAGCAGGCCGCGGGTCTGGTGCCGCCAGCGCAGCAGCGCCTCGTGGCCGATCACCACCATGTCGTCCAGCCGCACGATCGGCTGGTAGAACGGGACGAAGCTGTCGCCGTTGATGGCCCGGCGCAGGTCGGCTTCCAGATCGAGGATCCTCGACGCTTCATCGCGCATGTCCTCGTCGAACACCGCCCAGCGGTCGCGCCCGGCTGCCTTGGCGCGGTACATCGCCGCATCGGCGTCGCGCAGCAGGTCGGTGCCGGTGCTGTATCGCGGATTCCACAGCGCGATGCCCAGGCTGGCTGAAGGAAACACCTCGCGCCCGGCGACCCAATAGGGCCGTCCCAGCATGTGCAGGACCCGCTGCGCGAGTTCCTCGGCCACCTGCAGGCCATCGATATCGTTGACCAGGATCGCAAATTCATCGCCACCCAGCCGCGCGACCAGGTCCTCCCCGCGCACCGCATCGATGATCCGGCGCCCCGCTTCCACCAGCAGGTCGTCGCCGGCGGCATGGCCGACGCTGTCGTTGACCAGCTTGAAGCGGTCCAGGTCCAGGAACAGCACCGCGAACCCGCGCGGCTTCTCGCCGAGCATGCTGTGCCGCGCGTTCGTGCGGGCGTTGCTGATCGCGGTGGCGAGGTGATCCAGCAGCTGGGTGCGGTTGGGCAGGCCGGTCAGCGCGTCGTGGCGTGCCTGATGGGTCAGTTGCTGCTCGGCGCGCAACCGCTCGCCGATCTGCTCGAGCAGTTCGGCGTTCGCCATCGCCAGCTCGCGGGTCCGTGCCTCGACCCGCTGCTCCAGCTCGGCATGCGCGTAGACCAGCCGGTCCTGGCCCTGCTTGCGCGCCAGGCCGATGCTGATGTGGTTGGCGACAAAGGTCAGCAGGTCCTGGTCGCGCGGGGTGAAGTTGATCGCCGGCGAATAGCTCTGCACCGCGATCACCCCGACTACCAGGTTGTTGCGATACAGCGGCACGCCCAGCCAGCAATGGGCGAGCGTGCCGTGGCCGCGCAACTGCCCTTCGGCCTCCAGCTGTGCAAGCCGCTGCGGACCGGTCAGCAACGCGCGCCCGGTGGTGATCACGTATTCGGTCATGCCCGTATCGAGCCGCCGGCTGACGCGGGGCGCGTCGCGCTCATCGATCGAGTAGGGAAACTCGAGCCGGTCGCCATCCTCGGACAGCAGCGCGATATAGAAATTGCGTGCGTACAGCAGCTCGCCGACCACGTCGTGGACCTGGGCGTAGAAGCGCTCCAGCGTCTCGGACGTGATCGACAGCTCGGCGATGCGGAACAACGCGCGCTGCAACCTCTCGGCGCGCTGGCGCTCGACGATCTCGGCCTGCAGGTCGCGGTTGCTCAACTGCAACGCCTGGGTGCGCTCCTCGACCCGGCGCTCGAGTTCTTCACGTGCCTGATGGCGATCCAGCGCGGTCAGGATGTGCTGGGCGACGAACACCAGCAGCGCCCGCTCCTCCTCGCCATAGCTGCCCGGACGGTCGTAGCTCTGCACCACCACCGCGCCGCATACCTGGTCGTTCCGGCGCATCGTCACCCCCAGCCAGTCCTCGCTGTCGGGCCCGTGGGCGCCATCCTCAGCGACCCCGAGTTTCCGCCGCACGTGCTCGGACGTGCCCTGGACCGCTTCGCCGTGGCGCAGCAGGGCCAGGGTCAGGCTGTTGGGCGTGCTGCGCGCCTCGATCTCCAGATCCGGATCGGGCACAAACGAGTCGTGGTCGTCGGCGAAGTACAGGAAGCGGTAGCTGTCGTGCACAGCGTCGTACAGGACGATGTAGAAGTTCTCGGCGTACATCAGCCCGGCGACGACGCGGTGGATGCGTTCAAGCATGTCGGCCAGTTCGAGGTCCGAGCCGGCCAGATCGGCGATTTCGTACAGCGCCTGTTGCAGCCGCTCCGACTTTTCCAGCGACTCCGCCCTCGCATTCGCACGCACTGCCGCCAGATGCAGATCGATCGTGCGCCGCGCCAGCGCCATCCACGCCGTGCGCAATGGCGCAGGCAGGGGCTCGGCCAGTTTCGCGACAAGCAGCGACGGACCGTCCTCGCTGTACCAGCTAAGTTCGATACGGTGCGGGTCTTCAGGGTCGCCGTCGGCGAGCGGGCCTGCCGGGTCGCGCCGGCGCAACGACACCTGCGAGCCGGCGGGCAGGACGGCCTGCAATGCAGCGACCAGTGCCGCCGCCTCGGAGGCCGTTGCACTATCCGTGGCGATGTCTGCGTCGATCGACTGCATATTCGGGGCTGGCTGCCGTTTCCGTATCTGCCGAAGGATAGCGCGCCAGCCCGGTCGGTTGCCGGCACCGGTCCCGCATCGACTTTGCCGCCGCGGCACCAGCCCGTACCCTGCTGCGATGAACCCCATGTTTGCAAGGCGATGAGGAAGGCAGCGCTGCACGCCCGGTTTCCGCTGTTCGCCGCCCGCCTGGTATCCCACCTCACCGATGAGCCGCCTGCCTACCCTCGCCGACCGGGTCCGCCATGAGACCGAGGTCAAGCACAGCCGTTTCCTCGCGCTGGCCGCGCCGGTGGAATCGCCCGAGGCTGCGCTGGCGTTCGTGGCCGAAGTGGGCGATCCCGCCGCGACCCATAACTGCTGGGCCTACCGGATCGGCGATCTGTACCGCTCCAGCGACGACGGCGAGCCGGCCGGAACCGCGGGGCGCCCGATCCTGTCGGCGATCGACGGCCAGGGCTTCGACCAGGTGGTCGTCGTGGTGACCCGCTGGTTCGGCGGCATCAAGCTGGGCGCCGGCGGACTGGTCCGTGCCTACGGCGGCTGTGCGGCGGAATGCCTGCGCACCGCGCCCCGACGCGAGCTGGTCGAGTTCGTCGACTGCACCATCGCGTTCGGATTCGCCGACACCGGCGCGGTGCATGCCGCGTTGGCAGCGCACGGCGCGGACAAACTCGACGAGCAGTTCGACGCCACCGGCAGCCGGCTGCAGCTGCGCTTGCCGGCCGACCGCCTGGAGGCGCTGCGCGAGCAGTTGCGCGACGCCACCCGCGACCGTGCCCGCGTCATCGACGCCGATACACAGGCCGGGGAGCGGTCCGGATGACGCTGCCACGCCGGGGCGCCGATAGCGGACAATACGCCGCATGAATGCCGCCCCCGATTCAGCAACCCAGCCCCCGACCCCGCCTCAGGACCCGGCCCCGGACGCCGGCAAGGGCAAGCCGCCGGTGGGCAGCCTGAAGGCGCTGTGGCCGTTCCTGGGCCGCCACCGCGGCCTGTTCATCGGCTGGCTGGTGGCGCTGACCTGTTCATCGGCGGCGACCCTGAGCCTGCCGGTCGCATTCAAGACCATGATCGACCAGGGCTTCGCCCAGGGCGGCGGCGGCGCGATCGACCGTGCATTCATGCTGCTGTTCGCGGTTGCCGTGGCATTGGCACTGGCGACCGCCGCGCGGTTCTTCTTCGTCTCGCTGCTGGGCGAGCGGGTGGTCGCCGACCTGCGCGAGCGCCTGTACTCGCACCTGATCACCCTCGATGCCGGCTTCCACGACCGCAGCCGCAGCGGCGAGCTGGTGTCGCGCCTGACCGCCGACGCTGAACTGCTGCGCGGGGTGATCGCCACCAGCATGTCGGTCGCCCTGCGCAGCCTGGTGACCTTCATCGGCAGCATCGTGATGCTGTTCGTCAGCAGTCCGCACCTGGCCGCCTACGCGCTGGTCGGCATTCCGCTGGCGGTGCTGCCGATCGTAGTCGGCGGCCGGCGGCTGAAGAAGATCTCGCGCGCCAGCCAGGACCGCGTCGCCGACGCCAACACGCTGGCCAACGAGACCCTCGGCGCGGTCGCCACGGTGCAGGCGCATGTGCGCGAGCCGTATGAGCTGGGCCGGTTCCACGAGGCGCTCAGGATTGCGGTCGCCACCGCACGCCGGCGCATCCAGGCGCAGGCGTGGGTCACGGCGATCGCGATCGTGCTGGTGTTCGGTGCGATCACGCTGGTGCTGTGGTCCGGCGCGCACGACGTGGTCGACGGCCGGATGAGCGCCGGCACGCTCGGCCAGTTCGTGCTGTACGCCCTGATCGGCGGCGGCTCGATCGGTTCGCTGGCCGAGGTCTGGAACGAGGTGCAGCGCGCGTCGGGCGGCATGGGACGGATCAGTGAACTGCTGGAGGAAACCTCCGCTATCACCGCGCCGGAGCATCCGCAAACCCTGCCGCAACCGGTCCGCGGCGCGCTGGCGATGGACCGCGTCACCTTCCATTACCCGATGCGTCCCGACCAGCCCGCGCTGGAGGATTTCAGCCTGCACGTGAGCCCCGGCGAGACCGTCGCCCTGGTCGGCCCGTCGGGCGCCGGCAAAAGCACCGTGCTGTCACTGCTGCTGCGCTTCCACGACCCGCGCAGCGGCACCGTGACGGTCGATGGCATCGATATCCGCCAGCTCGACCCGGCGCAGCTACGTGGCGCGATGGCGCTGGTGTCGCAGCAGCCGAGCATCTTCGCCACCACCGCGCGCGACAACATCCGCTACGGCCGGCTGGAGGCGAGCGATGCCGAGGTCGAGGCCGCCGTGCGTGCTGCCCACGCCACCGACTTCATCCAGGCCCTGCCGCAGGGGCTGGGCACCGAACTGGGCGAGCGCGGCGCACGCCTGTCCGGCGGCCAGCAGCAGCGCATCGCGATCGCCCGCGCGCTGCTCAAGGACGCCCCGATCCTGCTGCTGGACGAGGCCACCAGCGCGCTGGACGCGCAAAGCGAACGCGCCGTGCAGCAGGCACTGGACACCTTGATGGAAGGCCGCACCACCGTCGTCATCGCCCATCGTCTGGCCACGGTGCTGAAAGCCGACCGGATCATCGTGATGGACCACGGCCGCGTCATTGCCGAAGGCAGCCACGAGCAGCTGCTGGCGCAGGGCGGCCTGTACGCGGAACTGGCGAAGCTGCAATTCCTGGATTGAGGACGGCGCAACGTCGGGCCCGCGGCGGCAGGCCGGACTGTCGCGGTGCACTCACCCGTCCGCCGGCAGACTGCCCGCTCCCCCGGGAGAGTGCATGAGCAAGAAGGACACCGTCGGCCACGCACGACGGCTCACCGAAGGCCACGTCGGCCGCACCATGATCACCTTCGCGCTGCCGATCATGGCCGGCAATGCGGCGCAGTCGCTCAACGGCTCGATCAACTCGATCTGGGTCGGCCGCTACCTCGGCGAGGCCGCGCTGACCGCGACCGCGAACGCCAACAACCTGATGTTCTTCCTGATCGGCGCGGTGTTCGGCATCGGCATGGCCGCGACGATCCTGATCGGCCAGGCCATCGGCGCCAACGACACCGCCCAGGCGCGCCGCGTGATGGGCACCAGCGCGACCTTCTTCATCTCGCTGTCGGTGGTACTGGCGGTGGCCGGCTGGTTCCTCGCCGACCCCGTGCTGCGCCTGATGGGCACGCCGGAAGCCGCGCTGCCGATGGCCGAGAGCTACCTGCAGGTGATCTTCCTGGCGATGCCGTTCCTGTATGCGTTCGCGTTTTTCTCCGCGGCGCTGCGCGGCGTCGGCGACTCGCATACTCCGTTCCGCTTCCTGCTGCTGTCGGTGGTGCTGGACATCGTGTTCAACCCGCTGCTGATCTTCGGCTACGGGCCGTTCCCGACGATGGGGATTGCCGGCTCGGCCACCTCGACCTTCCTCGGCCAGGGCATCAGCCTGGTGGCGATGCTGCTGCACCTGCGCCGCAGGCGGCACCTGCTGTGGCTGGGACGGGCCGATATGCAGCTGTTCAAGCTCGACCTGGTGATCCTGCGTGCACTCATCGTCAAGGGCGTGCCGATGGGCCTGCAGATGGTGCTGATCTCGCTAGCGATGATCGCGATGATGACGATGGTCAACGCCTACGGCATCGTCACCGCGGCCGCCTATGGCGCGGCACTGCAACTGTGGACCTACGTGCAGATGCCGGCGATGGCGATCGGTGCGGCCTGCTCGTCGATCGCCGCGCAGAGCGTGGGCGCCGGCAACTGGCAGCGGGTCAACGCCACCGCGCGCACCGGCATCGGCTACAACTTCCTGCTGACGGGGGCGCTGATCCTGCCGCTGATCCTGCTCGACCGTTACACCCTGACGCTGTTTCTGCCCGATGGCAGTGCGTCGATGGAAATCGCCCGCCACCTCAACCACATCGGGGTGTGGTCGTTCCTGTTCTTCGGGGTGACCTTCGTGGTCTCCGGCGTGGTCCGCGCGACCGGTGCGGTGGTGCCGCCGCTGGTGATCCTGGGCATCGCGCTGTGGGGCATCCGGGTGCCGTTTGCCGAGTGGCTGCAGCCCACCTTCGGCGTGGACGCGGTGTGGTGGAGTTTCCCGATCAGCGCCTTTGCCGCGATGCTGATGTCGCTGGCGTACTACCGCTGGGGCGGGTGGCGCAGCGCACGCATGCTGCCGGTCGACCCGCACCAGATCGCGATCCCGTCCGAAGTGCCGGCACAAGCCCCCTCGCCGATTGCCGACCCCCTGCCGGAGCGCGGCGCGACCGGCTATTGAGGCGGTACACGCGCATGGGATCGGGGCGGATGGCCGCGGCCGGTTCCGGACCAGCACGTTCGCGGCGGCTTGCCGACGGGTCTGATCTGGAGTGGCCTGATCTGGAGTGGCCAATCTGAATTGGGTGTCGATCAGCTTGATCTGGATCAGCGTTTACGCCGGCCGGACATCGCACAATCGTTCCCACGATGCGCCACCGTACGTTCCACCTCTGGATGAATCGCCTGGCACTGGCCGCCGTACTGGCGTTGCTGCTGGTCCCGACCACCGGGCGTATGGCGGGCATGGCTCCGATGCAGCCCGAGGCCATCGCATCCGCGGCGGCGACACTGGCCGGACGCACGGCGTCGGCAGCGCATGCCATGGCAGGCCCGGTGCCGGCATCCGCCGCTGCTCCGATCGCCGCAACGGATAGCCTCGCCAGCGCGCACCCGGCCAGCCCGCACTCGCCTCGTCCGGGGCCGAACCCGAATCCCGGCCCACACGACGGTATGCCGGCCGACTGCGCGTACTGCCCGCTGCTGCAGACGATGGCGGCACTCCCGTCATGGATCGCGCTGGCCGCGCCGGCCATCGGGCAAGAAGCACGGATAGCGCCGGCCCTGCCGCCGCGCCGCGGACAACGCCATCCCACCGGTCTTGGTTCACGCGGCCCACCACGCGCCGCCTGACGTTCCGCCCGCTTCCCCACCGTTTTTCCTTCCCCTGCAACGCGCGGCGACGCCCGCTTGCACCCTGCTGTTCTGGAGTTCCCATGCCGTACCTGCGTGATTCGATGATCCGTTCGTCGTGCCTGTCCGTGGCCGTCGCGATGGCCCTCGCCTGCTCCCTGCCTGCCCATGCCGCAACATCGGCCGGTGGCGATACCGCCTTGCCGATCGACCTGGATGCGGTGGTGGTCGTTGCCGCCGCCCCGGTGTCGGCGCTCACGTTCGAAACCGACCCGCGACTGCCACGTCAACCGGTGCCGGCCAGCGATGGCGCCGACTACCTCAAGACCATTCCCGGCTTCACCGCGATCCGCAACGGCGGCACCAATGGCGATCCGGTCCTGCGCGGCATGTTCGGTTCGCGCCTGAACCTGCTCAGCAACGACGGCGCGATGCCCGGCGCGTGCCCGTCGCGGATGGACAACCCGATGTCGTACGTCTCGCCGGAGACCTACGACAGCCTGGTGGTGATCAAGGGGCCGCAGACGGTGCTCTGGGGCCCCGGCGCCTCCGCCGGCACGGTGCGTTTCTCGCGCGACCGCGAGCAGTTCGACGAGCCGACCATGAAGCTCGCCGGCAGCCTGCTGGGCGGCTCCTTCGGGCGCAACGACCAGGTGCTGGATGCGACCTTCGGCGCCGCGCCGGGCTATGCGCGCATCAGCGCCAACCGCTCCGACTCCGACGATTACCGCGACGGCGACGGCAACGACGTGGCGTCGGCCTGGAACAAGTGGAACGCCGACCTGGCACTGGGCTGGACGCCCGATGCGGACACCGTCGTGGAAGCCTCGGCAGGTACCGGCGACGGCGAGGCGCGGTACGCCGGGCGCGGCATGGACGGCTCGCAGTTCAAGCGCGAGAGCTATGGCCTGCGGCTGGAGAAACGGAACCTGGATGGCCTGCTGGACGGGATCGAGACCAACGTGTTCTACAACCGGGCCGATCACGTGATGGACAACTACAGCCTGCGAAAAACCAATCCGAACGGCGCGATGCCGATGCCCATGGCCTCCAACGTCGAGCGCACCACCACGGGCGGCCGCTTTGCGGCAAGCTGGCGCAGCGATCACGTCGAGGTGACCGCCGGCGTGGACGGCCAGGACAGCCGCCATCGGCGCCGCAGCGCCCACGGCCGGGGGGCCTACCGGTCGCAGCCCTGGACGACGGATGCGCGCTTCCGCACTGTCGGTGCGTTCGCCGAAGCAAACTGGCATATCGCCGACCACAAGCGGCTGATCGCCGGTGCGCGTGCTGATCGCGCCCAGGCCACCGACGAGCGCGCCACCCTCGGCAAGATGGGCGCGCCCAACCCCACCGCCGGCAGAACGCGCCACGAAACCCTGACCGCCGGCTTCATCCGCTTCGAGCAGGATCTCGGCGACGTGCCGTTGAACTGGTACGCCGGCATCGGCCACACCGAACGCATGCCCGACTACTGGGAACTGTTCTCGCCCAACATGGGACCGACGGGCACGCCAAACGCGTTTGCCGGCGTCGACACCGAAAAGACCACCCAGCTCGACATCGGCCTGCAGTACCGCACCAAGCGCGTCGATGCCTGGGTGTCGGCCTATGCCGGCCGGATCGACGATTACCTGCTGTTCCGCTATCACGCCGGCGGCATGATGGGGCCGATGTCCCAGGTCACCAACGTGGACGCGAAGATCCACGGCGCCGAGTTGGGCGTCGAGTACCGCCCGACCCGGCAGTGGAAGCTCGGCGGCACCCTCGCCCAGGCCTGGGGCGCGAACCGCGATGCCGGCACCCCGCTGCCGCAGATGCCGCCACTGGAAGCGCGCCTGTCGCTGGCCTGGGACAACAGCCGGTGGTCCGCCGGGGCACTGGTGCGGGCAGTCGCCGCGCAGGACCGCATCGCACCGGCGCAGGGCAGCGTGGTCGGGCAGGACCTCGGCCCGAGTGCGGGCTTCGCCACCTTCGCCGTCAACGGCGGGTATCGCTTCAACGAAAAGGCGCAGCTGACGGTCGGCGTCGACAACGTGTTCGACCGCACCTACGCCGAGCACCTCAACCTGGCCGGCAACGCCGACTTCGGCTACCCCGCCGACCCGGTGCGGATCCACGAACCCGGACGTACCGCCTGGGTGAAGCTCAACCTGACGTACTGAGTCGGCTCAGCTCGCCGCGGCCATCCCGTCATGGATGGCCGCGGCGCAGCCCCGTAGCCGGCCCGCCTACGCCGGCTTGCCCTGCCCGAACAGGATCCTGCGTTCTTCGTCGGTCATCGGGCCTTTCGAATACGCGGTCGACGGATCCTCGTAGACCTTGATCGTCGCCGGCCGCTGCCTGATCGCCTCGAACCAGCGGGCGAGATGGGGAAAGTCCTGCAGCCGCTGCCCGTGCGCCTCGTACGGGACGATCCACGGGTAGATCGCCATGTCCACGATCGAGTACGTATCGGCGATGAACTCCCGCCCTTCCAGCTGGCGGTCGAGCACGCCGTACAGCCGGGTGACCTCGCGCGTGTAGCGCTCGATGCCGTAGGGCACCGGCTCCGGCGCGTAGACGCGGAAGTGGCCGGCCTGCCCGGCCATCGGCCCGAGTCCGGCCACCTGCCAGAACAGCCACTGCAGCGCCTGGAAGTGCGCGCGTTCGTCGACCGGCATGAAGCGTCCGGTCTTCTCGGCCAGGTACAGCAGGATCGCGCCGGACTCGAACAGCGCCAGCGGCTCGCCGCCCATGATTGGCTTGTGGTCGACAATCGCCGGCATCTTGCCGTTCGGCGAGATCGCCAGGAAGTCGGGCTGGAACTGGTCGCCCTTGCCGATATCCACCGGGATGGTGCGGTACTCCAGACCCGCTTCTTCCAGGAACAGGCGGATCTTGTAGCCGTTGGGGGTCGGCCAGTAATACAGATCGATCATGACGAAACCTCGTGCGTTTCCGGTGTTGGACAGCCTACCCATCGCCGGGCCGGTCGGGACCAGCGGAATCGGGATTGAGCATTCCAGCCACTCCACCGCACCTCCGGCGGACGAGGGTGCCGGCCTTCAGTCGCCAACCGGCAACGCCCGGTCGATCAATTCCGCCAACGCCACGCCGGCCGGCAAGGTGCCCATCGCCAGCCCGTGCGCGCCGCCCAGGCGGCTGCGGCAGAACGCCTCGGCCGCCGGGCTGCGGGCCCGCAGCAGCAGGCTGCCCTGCAACGCCAGGGCGAGCCGTTCGACAAAATGGCGGGCCTGGGCCTGGTCGATCGCGACCCCGTCCAGCAACGGTCCGCGAAGGCGCTCGGCCGCGGCCGCGTGGTCGGGATGACCCTCGCCGGCCTCCTGCAACTCCGCCCACAGCGCGGCGCCGGTCTCCGGCTCCCGCGACAACGCACGCAGCACGTCCAGGCACTGGATGTTGCCGCTGCCCTCCCAGATCGAGTTCAGCGGCGCCTGCCGGTACAGCCGCGGCAGGATCGACTCCTCGATGTAGCCGTTGCCGCCGAGGCACTCCTGGGCCTCGTTGACGAACGCCGGCGCGCGCCGGCACACCCAGTACTTGCCGATCGCGGTGGCGACCCGTGACAACGCCGCCTCGGCGGGGTCGCGCGGCGCGGCATCGACCGCGCGGGCGACCCGCATCGCCAGCACCAGCGCGGCTTCGGCCTCGATCGCCAGATCCGCCAGCACGTTGCGCATCAGCGGCTGGGCGGCCAGCGGCTGGCCGAATGCGCTGCGGTGGCGGCAATGGTGGACCGCCTGCGCGAGCGCCATGCGCATCTGCGCCGCGCCTCCCAGCAGGCAATCCAGCCGGGTCAGCATCACCATCTCCAGGATGGTGGCGATGCCGCGGCCTTCCTCGCCGATCAGATACGCGCGGGCACCGCAGAACTCGACCTCGGCGGACGCGTTCGACCAGTCGCCGAGCTTGTCCTTCAAGCGGATCAGCCGGAACGCGTTCTTGCGGCCATCGCCCAGCCGGCGCGGCATCAGGAAGCAGGTCAGGCCATCGGGTGCCTGCGCCAGCACCAGGAAGCCGTCGCTCATCGGCGCGGAAAAGAACCACTTGTGCCCGACCAGCGCGTACGACGTGGCCGAGGCGAGGTCGCCAGAACCCGGCAGCCGCGTGGCGACCGTCGTGTTGCCGCGCACATCGCTGCCGCCCTGCTTCTCGGTCATGCCCATACCGATGGTGACGCCGGCCTTGTCGCCGATCGGCACCCCGCGCGGGTCGTAATGGGGCGCCGCAGCCTTGTCCGCCCACTCGGCCAGCGCCGGCTCGCGCCGCAGCACCGGCACCGCGGCGTGGGTCATCGTCAACGGGCAACTGGTGCCCGGCTCGACCTGGTGGTGCAGGTAGCTCAATGCGGCGCGGACGACATGCGACCCCGGACGCGGGTCGCGCCACGCGCCACCGCTGACGCCGTGTTCGATCGCCGCCTGCATCAGCGCGTGGTAGTTGGGGTGGAATTCGACCCGGTCGATGCGGTGCCCGAAGCGGTCGTGGCTGCACAGGCGCGGCCGGTCGCGGTGGGCGTCGAACGCCCACTCGTACAGCGTGCCGCCGGCCAGGGCGCCATACGCCGCGACCGATTCGATGTGATCGCCGACGTGATCGCCGGCACCCTCGCGGGCGATCGCCCCGCGCAGCACGATGTCGTCGCGCCACAGGTCGCGCGGGGCGAACTCCGGCGGCTGGTTGTCCACCCGGTGGGTCTCGAATGAAGCTGCCTGCGGCAACCGGGTATTCATCCCCGCCTCCTGCCGTTGTGACTGATCCGCGAATCTAGCGCACCGGCAGTATCGGCGCGGCGACGGCAATACCGTCAACGCCGGGTCACGAAGCAAAAAAACCCCGCCGAAGCGGGGTTCCCGGAAACGTGCAACCAGTCGCCGACCTATTCGGCCGGCGTGATGTTGGACGCCTGCGCACCCTTCGGGCCCTGGGTCAACTCGTAGCTGACACGCTGGCCTTCCTGCAGGCTGCGGAAGCCCTTGGAATTGATTGCGGAAAAATGCGCGAACACATCCGCACTCCCATCTTCAGGGGAAATGAAACCAAATCCCTTGGCGTCGTTGAACCACTTCACGGTGCCGTACTGCATATCCTGGATGACCTCATGGCTGGGTTGACGCGCGCGGCGTGGGGGCGACCGGACGCCCGCCGAGTATGCAAACTGAACGCAGGATTGACAATCGGATCGGCTGGTTCAGTCCGCAATTCCGCACGCCAGCAGCGCACCCAGCAGGGCCGGCAGGCCCGATGAGGCGGCGGCGACGTTGTCGAGCACGTCCTGCAGGGTGATCACCTCGTCCGGATCCGGCCCCGCACCGGCCGCCCAGTTGGCGACGATCGCCAGGCAGGCGTAGTCCAGCCCCATCTCGCGCGCCAGACCCGCTTCAGGCATGCCGGTCATGCCGACCAGATCGCAACCGTCGCGCCGCATCCGGGCGATCTCGGCGCGGGTTTCCAGCCGCGGCCCCTGGGTTGCGCCGTAGCAGCCACCGGCCGCCATCGCGATACCGGCCTCCGCCGCCGCGGCGATCACCGCGTTGCGCAGCGTGCGCGTGTAGGGCTCGCCAAAGTCGACGTGCAGCACCTCGTTGCCACCGGCCCCATCGGCCTCGCCGTCCCAGACCGTCGAGACCCGGCCCCAGGTGTAATCGATCAGCTGGTCGGGGCAGCCCAGCACGCCGGGGCCGAAGCGCTCGGTGATGCCGCCCACGGTATTGAGCGCGAGCACGCGTTGCGCACCCAGCGCCTTCAAGGCGGCGAGGTTGGCGCGGTAGTTGACGCGGTGCGGCGGCAACGAATGGCCCTCGCCATGGCGGGCCAGGAACGCGACGCGATGACCGTCGAGGCGGCCGATGCGCACCGGCCCCGACGGCGCGCCGTACCGGGTCACCGGCTGGTGGCTCTCGACATCCGCCAGCCCGGCCAACTGGTACAGCCCGGTGCCGCCGATGACGGCAAGGGCGATCGATTCGCTCATGGCTTCAGTCCTTTCAGTCCTTCAATGCGTAGATGGCCGGCAGGTTGCGCCCCTGCTCGTGGTAATCCATGCCGTAGCCGAACACATAGCGGTCCGGCACCTCGATGCCGACGTAATCCGCCTGCAGGTCGGGTACGGCGCGGTCGTGCCGCTTCAGCGCCAGCGCGGCGATACGCACGTCAGCCGCGCCTTCCGCGTGGCACCAGGCGGTGATCGCGGCCATGGTGTGGCCCTCGTCGAAGATGTCGTCGACCAGCAAAACCCGCCGTCCCTTCAAGGACGTGGCCGGCCGGTGCTTCCACAGCAGTTCACCACCGGCGGTCGCGCCGCGGTACCGGGTCGCGTGCAGATAGTCGAACTCCAGGTCCAGGCCCAGCGCTCCCAGCTCCATCGCCAGTTGCGCGGCAAAGGGCATGCCGCCGTGCATCACCGTCAGGTACACCGGCCGGGTGTCCACGCCATCGACATAATCGGCACGGATCGCCACCGCCATCCGCGCGATCGCCTGCTCCAGCGCTGCGCGGTCGAACAGCAGGTCCGCATCGGCGAGCGCCGTGCGCAGGTCGGCGCTCATGCCAGCCCCTCCAGACGGGTGCGGCTGGCCCGGTAATGGCCATCGGCCAGCAGGTTGTCCCAACCCATCGGGCCGCCGCCGATCAGGCCGGTCAGCGCCATCGTGTTGAGGGTGCGGCCCTCGACCGCCTTCAGCGACTCCTCGACCAGTTCCGGATGGCACACCAGCACCACGTCGCAACCGGCGTCCAGATGCAGGTCGACGCGCTGCTTGATGCCGCCGGCGGAGAACGCCGCCGCCATGCCGATGTCATCGGAGAACACCACCCCGCGGAAGCCCATCTCCTGGCGCAGGATCTCCTCGATCCAGCGCTTCGAATACCCCGCTGGTTCCGGCGCGACCTGCGGATAGACCACGTGCGCCATCATCACCGCATCGGCCTTGGCCTCGATGCCGGCGACGAACGGCACCAGGTCGAGCGCGCGGATCTCCTCCAGCGGGCGAGGATCGACCGCATCGTCGAAATGGGTGTCTTCCAGCACCGAGCCGTGGCCCGGGAAGTGCTTGAGGGTCGCCGCCATGCCGGCCTGGTGCATGCCGCGCACGTAGGCGCGGGTGAACTCGGCGACCACCGATGGATCGGCGGAAAACGCGCGGTTGCCGATCGCCCGGTTGCCGCGGCCCAGGTCGACCACCGGCGCGAAACTCAGGTCGACGCCGCTGGCCTTGATCTCGCTGGCCATCAACCAGGCGTGCTCCTGGGCGAGTTCGAGGGCGCCATCGCGGTCACGCGCGAACAACGCGCCGAAATCTTCCAGCGGCGGCAAAACGCTGTAACCCTCGCGGAAGCGCTGCACCCGACCGCCTTCCTGGTCGACGCAGACCAGTTGCGGGCGCGGCGCGGCGGCGCGGATCGCCTGCGACAGTTCGGCAACCTGCGCGCGGGAGGCGAAGTTGCGGGTGAACAGGATCACGCCGGCGCAGGCATCGTGCTGCAGCCAGTCGCGCTCCTGCGCGGTGAGTTCGGTGCCGGCGATGCCGATCACGAGCATGGGGGACTCCTGGGTGGACAAGGCGCGCAACGCGCCCGGCATTGTCACGCAGTTGATCGGTTCCTGTAGGAGCGATGTCAGCCGCGACCTGTCGAATGTTGCAGTGATGCCCAGGTCGCGACTGACGTCGCTCCTACCCGGCCTGACCGGCTTTCTCCGCCTCGCTCCATTGCGAATACGGCCGGCTCGCCAGCGCGAGGTTGTAGTAACGCGGCTCGTCGGTGACCTCGCTGCCCAGCCAGTCGGGATGCGCGAACACGGCATCGGCGTCGTCCAGCTCGATCTCGGCCACCACCAGCCCGGCGTTGTCACCGAGGAATTCGTCGACCTCCCACAGGTGGCCCTCGAATTCCACATGGTGTCGGCGCTTGTCGACCAGCCCACCGACGCTCAGCGCCAGCAGCGCGCGCGCATCATCGACCGGGATCGGATAGTCGAACTCCTGCCGGGTGTGGCCCAGCTCGCGTGACTTGAGGTTGAGCCAGGCGGCGTCGCCGGCGATGCGCACGCGCACCGAAGCCTTCATCGCGCCGGCGTCCATCGCCGCCAGATCGTTCAGGTAGCCCTGCGCCATCGGCACGACCCTGTGCGCGGCGGCACGCCAGGCATCGCCTGCCACCAGGAACTTGCGTTCGATTTCAATCGCCATCGGAGTCCTCGGAACGGCTTCGTTGTAGGAGCGACGTGAGTCGCGACTCACCGGTGGAGGCATGCCTCCACCGCTCCTACGAGGGGGATCGCGGTACGAACAAGGCGACACATTCGCAGGCGTATCACCCCTTCTCGAACACCGCGATCGACTCGACATGCGCGGTATGCGGAAACATGTCCATCACGCCCGCAGCCCGCAGCGTCCAGCCGCGCTCGTTGACCAGATACGCCGCATCGCGGGCCAGCGATGCCGGGTGGCAGCTCACGTAGACGATCCGCTTGAACTGCTCCAGCGGCAGCTCGGCCAGCACGAAGTCCGCGCCCGAACGCGGCGGGTCCAGCAGCAGCTTGTCGAAGCCCTCGCCCATCCACGGCTGGTCGCTGAGATCCTTCGACAGGTCGGCGGCGTGGAACTGCGCATTGGCAATGCCGTTGCGCGCGGCATTGTCACGCGCACGCTGGACCAGTCCGGCATCGCCCTCGACCCCCACCACCTCGCGCACCGAGCGCGCCAGCGGCAGGGTGAAATTCCCCAGCCCGCAGAACAGATCGAGCACACGATCCTCCGGCTGCGCCTCCAGCAGGTCGATCGCCAACTGGATCATCTTGCCGTTGAGTCCTGCGTTGACCTGGATGAAGTCGAGCGGACGGAATGCGAACTCCAGATCCCACTGCGGCAACCGGAAAGCCAGCCGGGGATCGTGCGGCCACAACGGATGCACGCTGTCGACACCGCCGGGCTGCAGGAAGATCGCAAACCCGTGTTGCTGGCCGAACGCGACCAGCGCCGCCTGGTCCCCGTCGCACAACGGCGCCATGTGGCGGACGGTCAACGCGACGCCATTGAAGTCGGGCATCGGATCGCCGGCAATGAACTCGATCTGCGGGATCTCGCGCCGCGCCTGCAGGCTCTCGACCAGCGCTGCGAGCGCTTCGACCTTCTCGCCGACCTCCGGAATGACGGTATGGCAATGGGCGATGTCGGCCACGAAGCGCGGATCGGTCTCGCGGAAACCGACCAGGGTCTTGCCCTTCTTCTCGACCCGGCGCACCGAAAAACGGCCCTTGCGACGGTAGCCCCAGGTCGCGTCGGTCAACGGCTCCAATACGCGTCCGGGAACGATGCCACCACTTTCGCGGAGGTTTTCCAGCAGTACGGTCTGTTTGGTGAGGATCTGCCGGTCGCCGGCGTAATGCTGCATCGCGCAGCCGCCACAGGTGCCGAAGTGGGCGCACCGCGGCTCGACCCGCTCTGGCGCCGCCTGCAGCACCTCGACCGTCCTGGCCTCATCGACACCGCGATGACGCCCCGTCCGCGCCGCCATCACCCGTTCGCCCGGCAACGCGCCGGCCACCAGCAAGGTCTTGCCATCGGGAAGGGAAACGACGCCACGGCCGTCATGGGACATGCCGTCGATGACGACTTCAAAAGGGGTTTTATCCAGGCGGGCCACAGGCAAAAGCAGGAAGCTCAGGGCCGCGTATTGTCGCAGATGCGTCCGGGCCGGCAGCGGTCGCCGAATGGATCGCGGGGGCTGCTCCCGGGTGGGTCTAACGGCCATCCCCATTTGCTTGGTGTTCGAGTAGAAGTGCGTGTGATTGCGTAGGCAGCGTCTGCCGGGTATCCCGATCAGTCGCTCCACGATATTCGCTTGGTGATCGGGACACCCGACAGGCGCCACCAAAATTTCCCGGTACCCGAAGGAAGATCAAAAGCGCCCTGCCAATGAATCGCCGATGCGGCGTCCTGACGGGGTGTTGCGGACAGCGGGCCATGGATGGCCCGCGGCGGTGAGTACGGCCATGCACGTTCTGTCCGGAACCAGCAGCCCAATCGATGCGTGTATTGCCCAGACAGCGCCTACCGGATTGTCTCGGTGGCCGACGGAAAGCCCCGCTGCGCCACGTCAACGAATAACCGATGCGGCGTCCTGACCGGGTGTTGCGGACAGCAGGCCATGGATGGCCTGCGGCGGTGAGTGCGGCCATGGATGGCCGCCCGAACCGGGCAGCAAGCACCTGGTCAGGGCGACGCCCCGCCCGAAGCTAACAATCCGTTGTTGCTGTTGCTGTTGCTGTTGCTGTTGCTGTTGCGGTTGCTGCCATCAACTCAACCACCAACCAACAGCAGCAACCTACTTCTGCTTCCAGCTGCTCCCGCTCTGGTACCACCAGCCGCTGTGTGCACTGGCGATCCACTGCTTGGCGAACACCTCGCGGATCTGCGACTCCCACTCCGGGTGACCATTGGCCACCGCGACCTCGCGATACACCGCGTTGCGGTCGCGGTTGTCCTCAGCCACCGCCTGCTGGATCTGCGCCCGGTCCTTCAGCGCCAGCTTCGATGCGTCGCGCACCACGATCGTGCCGTCGCTCGCAAACCCGAGCGCGCCCGCATCGAAACCCGCACGCAGCGTCGAGTTGAAACGCGCGGCCATCCGCGACTGGATCGCCTGGATCGCCGGCGTCTTGATGCTGATGTCGGGCGACTGCGCATGCGCGCTGCCGATGCCGACCAACGCATACACGTCCACCCGCGAAGCCAGCTGCCGCCACGACATAGGGGCGAGCATCGCACTCGGCCCACCCGACTTGTCATCGGCCGGAGCGGCCGCGGGTACCTCTTCGCCGATCACCTTGTCGACGAACTCCTTGGCCGCCTCGCGCGCTTCCGCCGCGGGAAAATACACATTGATCGTGACGCAAGCCGTGACCATCACGGCGGCAACCGGAATTCCCATCCAACGGCGCATGAAGTGTCTCCTGGGGAATCGTCTGAACAGGGGTCAGACGGTACGCTAGTCGACCAGCGGTTTCACGTCGCCCTTGCCCACCGCGGCCAGCCGCTCGACCAGGATCGGCCAATCCACGCGGCGGTTGAAACCCACCACGGTCAGGCGCGGCAGGCCGGAGCCACGCACGATGACGAAGCCGTTGCCGGCTGAACCGATGCCATCCATCGTGCAGACCTCGTCCAGCAACCGGCAGCCGATGCCGATCTTCGAATAGCCGAAATCGTCAAAAAACCCGATCAACTGCGACTGCAGGGAATTCACGAACGACGCGTTGCCCACGCTGGTCAAGTCCTGCACCGCGCGCTGGCTGATCCGCTGGCGCACGCCACGATGCCGGTCGGTGACCAGTTGCGCATCGAAGGCGACCGGCTCCCAGCTGACCAGGCGCAGATCACCGATGCGGCCGTCGAGCTTTCCGCTGATGCTGCCGAAATCGAACGCACCGGTCAGCGCCAGCAGATCGATGTCGTCGAACACGATGTCGGCCGACAAGGTGGGCAGCACGCCAAACGGCCGCTCCATCGACAAGGCCGACACGCCCACGCGGCCGCCGAACAACTGCATGGCCAGGCCGCCGTCGAACACCAGCGTCTCGTCGGCGTAGCGGGCTTCGGGGATCGTGCCACTCAACTCGCCGGTGAACGCCGGCCAGTCCAGCGCCGCCGACAACTTCGCCACGTCGATCCGCTCCAGCGCCAGACCGAAACGCAGGTCGATGCCCTCCCCTGCGCGCGGCGGCTGTATCCGCAGGTGATCGAAGCGGGCACGGCCGCCCAGGATCGGCACCTCCACCGCCTCACGCAGTCGCAGGCTGCCGTCGCCGCTAGCGAACGGCAGTCGCGCGGCGCCGAACGCCAGGCCGTGCACCGCTCCCTCGCGCCATCGCAGCTCGCTGTTCACCGGCCGGGTGGCGGAGAACTCGACATTGCCGTCCAGGCCGGAGAAGGCGAACCGGCCGTCGGGCTCCGCCATGCTCATCCCGTGCACGCGGAACATGGCATCCGCCAACACGCCCTCGCGCATCTGCACGGTCGCCTCCATTGACCCTTCGAGCTGGAGATCGCCCATTCCCGCCATGCCCAGCCACCCACTCAGGTAGGCATCGCGCAGGGGTTTCAGATCCGGGCTCTGCAGGCGCAGATCGAGCGTCGTCAGGTTGACGTCGGGATCCAGCGCGGCGCTGCCGTCCACCAGCAGAATGCCGGGGTCGCTCCAGTGCAGTTCGGGCAGCTGCCAGCCTTCGGCGGCGCGCTGCCGGGCGACCACTCTCAGCGTCGTCGATCGTTCTTCCAGCGCCACGTAGGTGCTGCCAAACAGCAACTCGCCGCCGTTCACCCGGCCATCGAGGACGACGCTGTCCTGCCCGCCCAGCCGGGCATCGACCGCGAAGTCCGCGTCGACGCTTTCCGCCGCGATGCTGCCGTCGGCGGTATCCAGCGCCGCCGCATGCAGTGCGACCGGGCCGGCGATCCGCAACGGTTCCGCGTCGGCCGCCGTGACCGTCAATCGCGCGTCGCCGGTGCCGCCGACCAGCCGCGCACTCGACCAGGCTTGCGAGAGCAGCGCCTGCAGCCAGACCAGTGGAATCCGGGTCAGGTCGATCCGGGTCACATCCGGTGTTGCAGCGTCGCGATGCAGGCCGACCCGGCCGCCACCACCCGACAGGCGGGCATCGGTCGTGGCAGCGCCGATCTCGACCGCCAACTGCATCGACCCGCCCGCACTGCGCACCGGGCCGGCGCAGCGCCAGCCGCCCGCGTCATCGCGTTGCAGCGGACAACGCCAGTCCAGGTCGGTGAACCGGTACCCCAGCTCCGGCGCGTCCGCCCGCCGCGCGCGCAATCGCAGCTCGCCCTCGACGGCACCGGGTGGCCAGGACAGTTGCACCTGGACACCCTGCAGGCTTGCGATCGCCGTATCGACCCGCTCGATCCGCGCCGTCATCGTGCGCGCCTGGGCGTCGGCCGCGGACAACGCCATGAATATCCCTAGCAGCAACGCGAACACCCACGGCAGGCGTCGCGCCACGCCCCGCACGTTCGACAGCGGGTGCGGCGGCAGCGATAGTGGCGGGCAGACCATCGCCGCAGCATACCTTCCGCCCCCGCACGCCAGAGCATCGCGCCCATGACCACCCCGTCGGCCCTGCCACGAATCCTGCTGGTCGAAGACGAACCCACCAGTTGCGCCTTCCTTGCCGCCGCCGCGCGGGCGATCCCGGCCGAAGTGGACGTCGCCGACAGCATTGCCGCGGCGCTGGCATTGGCCAGGAGCGGGCGATACGACCTGTGGCTGTTCGATGCGTCCTTGCCCGACGGCAACGGCAGCGACCTGCTCGCCCGCCTGCAGGACGACTACCCGACGGTCCGCGCGATCGCGCACACCGCGTCCAACGAACCGGAAACGCTGCGCGCACTGAGCAAGGCCGGCTTCGACGACGTGCTGGTCAAGCCGCTGCCGGCGACCGCCGTGCAGGCGGCCGTGCGACGCATCCTCGGCCTGCCCGTCGACGGCGTCGCCATCGCGGATGCCGCCGGCGCCCGGCCGCTGTGGGATGACGAAGCCGCCGCGAACGCGCTCAATGGCAACCGCGCCCATATCGAGACATTGCGGGGGTTGTTCGTGGCCGAATTGCCGCAGGCGCGACAACGGATCATGGACGCCGTGCACGAAGGCCACGCCGATGCGGTCAGTGCCGAGCTGCACCGGCTGCGCGCCAGCTGCGGTTTCGTCGGCGCGACGCGCCTGGGCCTGCTGGTGCAGGCCTTGCAGCAGGTGCCCGAGGATGCCGGAGTGCTCGCGCGTTTCGATGCCACCGCAGGCGAGACGCTGGCGCAGTGGTCATCCCATCCGGAAGGCCATCCGCTCGCTCCGGCCTGAAGCGAACGGCTTGGAGCGCCGCCCTGCCGGGGTGCTTTCTTTCGGCCACCGAAGAATTCCGGTGGCGGCTGTCGGGTGTCCCGATCACCAGGCGAATATCGTGGAGCGACTGGGCGGGATGCCCGGCAGGCACTCAGGCATGACTGCCCCGGGGTTTTGGCAGGCCGGCCAGCATCTCCCAGGACTTGAGTCCGCGAGGGCCGAGATGATGCACCAGCACCTCGCGCATCACCCGTCGCAGGCCGGGCAGGTCGTCGGCCTCGGGAGACTGGTCGGACGCCAGGCAAAGCAGCCCGCGCCCGGTGGCCGCACCGCTGCGATCGCCATGGCCCCGGTCGCTCAATAATCGGCGCGGCCCGTGCTCGGGATCGACCCGGTAACGCGCGGCCGGGTCGATCGGCTCGCCATCGCCATCGTGGCTCCAGTCGAAACCGACACCCAGCGCATCGAGCAGGTCGCGCTCGAACCGGCGCAGGGTCCAGGCCAGCGGTTCGGTTGCGCGCAGGCGTTCGCGGGCAATGGCATAGGCCACGAACAAGTCCGGCTGCGGCTCGTCGCGCGGCGTCATCCGCAAGGTCAACTCGTTGAGGTAGAACCCGGCCATCATCGCCTCGCCGGCCAGCCGGGGCGCGGCATCCAGCGCCTCGGCCGAGCGCAGTTGCGCCAGCTCACCCTGTTGCACCGCGTCGATGCGGATCGACTGCAGCGGCTGCAGGGCCGCCCGCAACGGATGGCGCTTGGCGCCCCGCACCCCGCGCGCCACCAGCCCGATGCGGCCGTGGTTCGCGCTCAGCACCTCCACCAGCAGACTCGTCTCGCGCCACGCGCGGGCATGCAGGACGAACGCCGGCTCACCGGTCAGGCGCATGGGATGGAAAGGCGGTGTGCGCGCCCGGCTCTCGCCGTCATGACCGCGCGGCGCGCCGGCTTGGGCGCGGCACGCGCGGGTTCAGTCGTGATACCCGAACGCCCGCAATGCCGACTCGTCATCCGACCACCCCTCGCGCACCCGGACCCAGGTTTCCAGAAACACCTTGGCGGCAAACAGCTGCTCCATCTGGATGCGCGCGCGCGTGCCGATCTCGCGCAGGCGCTCGCCGCCCTTGCCGATCACGATCGCCTTCTGGCCGTCGCGCTCGACCCAGATCACCGCGCCGATCCGCAGCAGCGGGCCATCGACGATGAAGCGCTCGATCTCCACCGTGGTCGCGTACGGCAATTCCTCGCCAAGCTGGCGCATCAACTGCTCGCGGACCAGCTCGCCGGCCAGGAATCGCTGGCTCTTGTCGGTGATCTCGTCCTCGGGATACATGGCCGCCTGCTCGGGCATCAGGCCCAGCAACTGCTTGACCAGCGCCTCCAGCCCCTTGCGCTTGAGCGCGGAGACCGGGTGCACGCCGGCAAACTCGCGCCCTTCGGACACCATCGCCAGATACGGCAGCAACTCGGTCTTGTCCTTCAGCCGGTCGACCTGGTTGACCACCAGCACCACCGGCACGCCGGCATGGCGGAGCGCCTCGTAGGCGAAAGTGTCGGATTCCTCCCACTTGCCGGCGCGGACCACCAGCATCGCCGCATCGACGCCTTCCAGCGCGCCGCGCGCCGCCCGGTTCATCCAGCGGTGCATGGCGGTGGCGGTGGAACTGCCCTGGTCGCGGTGCAGTCCGGGGGTGTCGACCAGCAGCAGCTGGCCTTCCGGGAAGGTCGCGATGCCCAGCAGGCGATGGCGGGTGGTCTGCGGACGCGAGGAGACGATGCTCACCTTCGCGCCGACCAGCGCGTTGGTCAGGGTGGATTTGCCGACGTTGGGACGGCCGATGACGGCGACGTGGCCGCTGCGGTGAGATGGGTTCATGGGGGGATTGTAGAGGGAGCGAGGTGAGTCGCGACCCACCGGCGATGAAATCCCTTGGTCAGGAAGAACCACCGCAGGCCGTTGCCGACGCCCGGATCAGGACCCGGCAAGCGCCGCCAGCGCGGCCTCGGCGGCGGCCTGCTCGGCGCTGCGGCGCGAACTTCCCTCGCCTTCGCTCAGCAGCGGCGGCTGGCTCAGGGTGCAGGTGACCCGGAAGGTCTTGGCGTGGTCCTCGCCGCCCTCGGCGACCAGTTCATACACGGGCAGCGGTTTCTGACGGCCCTGCAACCATTCCTGCAGGCGGGTCTTGGCGTCCTTGCCGACCTTGTTCGGTGGCGGCAACGCCTCCATCGCCGCCGCGAACCAGGGCATCACCACCGAACGGCAGGTGTGGAAGTCCGCATCCAGATAGATCGCCGCGACCACCGCCTCCAGCGCATCGGCGAGGATCGAGTCGCGCCGGTGACCGCCGGTTTTCATCTCGCCCGGGCCCAGCGTCAGGCGTTCGCCCAGTTCGAGCGCGCGCGCGATCGGCGCCAGCGCGGACTCGCGCACCAGCTCGGCGCGGCCGCGGGTCAATGCGCCTTCATCGGCCTTGGGCCAATGCCGGTACAGCGCCTCGGCGACGAACAGGTTGACCAGCGCGTCACCCAGGAACTCCAGGCGCTCGTTGTGCGGAGCGCCTGCGCTGCGGTGCGTCAGTGCCTGCGCCAGCAATTCGGGCCGCGCAAACACGTGGCCGATCCGGTCTGCCATCGCCTGGTGCTGCTCAGTTGCGCGCGCCGCGGCGCAGTTCCTTCTCGGTGTGGAACTTGCCCACCACGTCGAGGTTGGCGATCAGCGGCTTGCGCACTTCGTACTCCACCGTCACCAGGTAGCCCGAGTCCTTGCGCACGACCTTGATGTCGGCGGGTTTGACGTTCTCGGAATAGTTGATGTTCATGCGGCGGAAGAACATGTCCTTGATCCGCGCCGGCGACTCGTCGGTGACTCCCGGCTCCTTCGCGATGCCTTCCAGGGACTGCTTGACCGAGTAGTACTCCGAATACATCGGAATCACCTTCATCCCCATGAAAATGAACACACCCGCCACGCCCAATACGATGATGAAACCGATCAAGGTAATGCCACTTTGCTTGTGCTTCATGCCGTTTGTCCCCGGTGATTGTTTCGCGCGCCACTGTCGACGCGCACTCCCCACATGCCCCGCCCCATCGCTGGCGGAAGTGTCTCAGCGGATCCGCTCGCCAATGCGCGAGAAGTCGATTCCACCGTCGATGTTCATCCAGATCAGGAACGCCTTGCCGCGCAGGTTCTGCTCCGGCAGGAAGCCCCAGTATCGGCTGTCTTCGCTGTTGTCGCGATTGTCGCCCATCACGAAATACTCGCCTTCCGGCACCACCCACTCGCCCTCGGCGGGATCGCGGAACGGCAGCCCGGTGCGCTCCAGCACCCGGTGCGGGTGATCGGCCAGCAATTCGCGGAACTCCCCGGCTCCGCTCATCTCCGCTCCGTTGCCGCGCCCTTCATAGTGGCCCAGCGACTCGTAGGCCAGCGGAACGCCGTTGATGAGGACCTGGTTGTCGTAGTAGCCGATGCGGTCGCCCGGCAGGCCGATCACGCGCTTGATCCAGTCCTGGTCGGGATGGTGGGGTGGGCGGAACACCACCACCTCGCCGCGTTTGGGCTCGCCGATATCGACGAACTTCCTGTTGCTGATCGGCAGCCGCAGGCCGTAGGAGAACTTGTTGACCAGGATGAAATCGCCCGTCAGCAGGGTCGGCATCATCGAATTGGACGGGATCCGGAACGGCTCGGCGATGAAGCTGCGCAGCACCAGCACCGCCAGCAGCACCGGGAAAAACGCCTTCGCGTAATCCACGTACCACGGCTCGGCGCCGTCATCGAGCAATCCCTGGTGGGCCGCACGGCGCTTGGCCAGCACCAGCTTGTCGAGCAGCCAGATCAGTCCGGACAAGAGGGTGAACACCACCAGGGCGATTTCGAACCAACGCATGCGTATTCCTTTCGTCTGTCGCCGGCGGCTGCCGACGGTTGCCGGTTATTTGTGGTCGTTCTGCAACACCGCCAGGAACGCTTCCTGCGGGATCTCCACGCTGCCGACCTGCTTCATCCGCTTCTTGCCCGCTTTCTGCTTTTCGAGCAGCTTCTTCTTGCGCGAAATGTCGCCACCGTAGCACTTGGCCAGCACGTTCTTGCGCATCGCCTTGACCGTGCTGCGCGAGATGATCTGCGAGCCGACCGCGGCCTGGATGGCGACGTCGAACATCTGCCGCGGAATCAGCTCGCGCATCTTTTCGCAGATTTCCCGGCCGCGCCGGTCGGCGTGGGCGCGGTGGGTGATGATGCTCAGCGCATCGACCTTGTCGCCGTTGATCAGGGTGTCCACGCGCACGAACGGGCCGGCCTGGAACCGCACGAAGTGGTAATCCAGCGAGGCATAGCCGCGCGACACCGACTTCAGGCGATCGAAGAAGTCGAGCACGACCTCGCTCATCGGCAGTTCGTAGCTGATCTGCACCTGGCTGCCCAGGTAGGTGATGCCGATCTGGTTGCCGCGCTTCTCCTCGCACAGGGTGATCACGCTGCCGACGTAATCGGGCGGGGTGAGGATGTTGGCGCGGATGATCGGCTCGCGGATTTCCTCGGTCAGGTTGGCCGGCGGCAGCTTGGCCGGGTTGTCCAGCGACAGGATTTCGCCATCGACCTTGAGCACCTCATACACCACCGTCGGCGCGGTGCTGATGAGGTTGAGGTCGTACTCGCGCTCCAGCCGCTCCTGCACGATCTCCATGTGCAGCATGCCCAGGAAGCCGCAGCGGAAACCGAAGCCCATCGCCTCGGAGGATTCGGGTTCGAAGCGCAGCGCGGCGTCGTTGAGGCGCAGCTTGTCGAGCGCCTCGCGCAGGTCGGGGTAATCGTCGGCGTCGACCGGGAACAGGCCCGCGAACACGCGCGGCTGCATTTCCTGGAAGCCCGGCAGGGGTTCGGCGGCAGGATCGGCCAGCAGGGTCAGCGTGTCGCCCACCGGCGCGCCATGCACATCCTTGATGCTGGCGTTGATCCAGCCTACCTCGCCCGCCCGCAGCGCCGGCATTTCCTTGCGCTTGGGCGTGAACACGCCGACCTTGTCGACCAGATGCCAGCGACCGGTGGACATCACCAGGATCTTGTCACCCGGTTTGATCTCGCCCTGCATCACCCGCACCAGCGACACCACGCCGAGGTAGTTGTCGAACCACGAGTCGATGATCAGCGCCTGCAGCTTGTCGGTATCGCGCGGCCTGGGCGGCGGGATGCGGGTGACGATCGCCTCCAGCACCTCCTCGACGTTCAGGCCGGTCTTGGCGCTGATCGCGACCGCGTCGCTGGCGTCGATGCCGATCACCGCCTCGATCTCGGCCTTGGCGCGGTCCACGTCGGCGGTCGGCAGGTCGATCTTGTTGATCACCGGAATCACTTCCAGTCCCTGCTCGACGGCGGTGTAGCAGTTGGCGACCGACTGCGCCTCGACGCCCTGGGCGGCGTCCACCACCAGCAGCGCGCCTTCGCAGGCGGCCAGCGAGCGGCTGACCTCGTAGCTGAAGTCGACGTGGCCGGGCGTGTCGATGAAGTTCAGGTGATAGGTCTTGCCGTCGCGCGCCGTGTAGGGCACCGACACCGACTGCGACTTGATGGTGATGCCGCGCTCACGCTCGATCGGGTTGTTGTCGAGCACCTGCGATTCCATCTCGCGCGCCGTCAGGCCTCCGCACATCTGGATCAGGCGATCGGCCAGGGTCGACTTGCCGTGGTCGACGTGGGCAATGATGGAGAAATTTCGTATCTGCTGCATGCGATCGGCAACGGCCCAAGGCCAGGAAAGTTAACGCGTGATTATCGCATACGCCGCCACAACCGCTCCGGCGCCCCGCCAATGCAGGGCCACCGGTTCGCACAGCGCGGCACGATCGCCGCGCTACGCCTGTTCAGTTCAACACCGGCTCAACGCGTGGCGGCGGTCACGGCGATGAACTGGGTGTTTCCGCCGCGACGGATCAGCAACATCACCGTGTCGCCCGGCTTGACCCCGGCCAGCTTGCGGTTCAGCTCGGCCGCGCTGCCGACGCTGTCGCGACCCACCGCCACCACCACGTCGCCTGCCGCCACGCCGGCCTCGCGGGCGGCGTCGCCGACATCGGCCAGCAACACGCCTTCGTCGTTACCCAACCCCAGCTGCTGGCGCTGGGCCGGCGCAAGGTCGCGGCCTACCAGGCCCAGCGGGTTGCTGCCGACCGTTGGCCTGGTGGACGGATCCGGCGCGGCATTGCCATTGGACGCGGTCACGGCCTGCGCTTCCTCGCCCCCGACCACCACATCCAGCTGGCGGGTCTTGCCGGCGCGGAACACTTCCAGCCTGGCCTTGCTGCCCGGTGCGATCGCGCCGACCAGCGGCGGCAGGTCGCTGACATCCACCACCGGGGTGCCATTGAACGAGCGGATCACGTCCATGCGCTCGATGCCCGCTTTCGCGGCGGCGCTGCCGGCCTGGATATTGGTGACCATCGCACCGCGGCTGTCGGGCAGGCCGATCGCCTTCGCCGCCTCGGCGGACACCGGCATGATGTTCACCCCGAGCATGCCGCGGCTGACCTTGCCGGTGGCCTTGATCTGCTCGAACGCGCTCATCGCCAAGTCGATCGGGATCGCGAAGCTGACGCCCATGTAGCCGCCGGAATTGGAGAATATCTGCGAATTGATCCCGACCACCTCGCCGGAGGTGTTGAGCAGCGGGCCGCCGGAATTGCCCCGGTTGATCGCCACGTCGGTCTGGATGAACGGCACGTACTGCTGGCCGGAATACGGATTGGACCGACCCACCGCGCTGACAATGCCGGCGGTGACCGAATGGTCCAGCCCGAACGGCGAACCGATCGCCACCACCCACTGGCCCGGCTCGACCGCGGCCGAGTTGCCGGCGCGCAACCAGCGCAGGTTGTCGGCCTTGATCTTCAGCACCGCCACGTCGTACTGCTCGTCGCTGCCGACCACTTCGGCCTGGAACTCGCGCCGGTCCGACAGGGTCACGGTGACCTTGTCGGCGCCATCGACCACGTGGAAATTGGTCAGCACGTAGCCGTCGTCGGAGATCAGGAAACCGCTGCCCAGCGAGGTGCCGCCGCCCTGCGGCCCTTGCGGCGCACCGGGGCCGCCCGGAAAGGGCATCCCGAAGCGCCGGAACAGCTCCTCGAACCCGTCCGGCAATCCCTGCCCGCGCGAATTGCCCTGCCGGGGCACCGGCATCGTCTCGGCGCTGATGTTGACCACGGCCGGACCGACCCGCTTTACCAGCTGGGTGAAGTCCGGCAGACCGGTGACCAGCGGTTGGGGCGCCGGCGGAGTGACCGCCTGTGAGGCGATGGCCGCCGTGGTCGCCGCGGTCGGTGACTGTTGCGCCGTGCAGGCGATGGGCAGCGCAGCGGCGAGAACGCCGAGCAGGGCAATGGAGCGAAGCGGACGGTTCATGGAATCGGCCTCCGGTTACAAGTGGGAAGAAGGATTTTTAACAGGGTCAATTGCCGCATCACTCGAGGCGGCATACGTCGGGGCGCAGGCAGTATCGGCACCCCGGGAACTTCGACCATGAGCGGCGTGTGGACAGGGATCAGTGCCCCGGCTGCCCGGTCGCTGCTCCGGCCGGCTCAAGGGCAGACGGACGGTCCTGGTCAACACGCCCCCGGTCCAGATGGCTTTGCCGAACGTGACCCTGCAGGGCCTCCGGCTCGAACGGGTAGAACGAAAGCGAGGCCGACGGCTCACCCGCGCCGTGATAACCCGCCGTCAATGCACCCGAGGCGGAATAGCCCGGCAGCACAGCGCGCGGCCACGGCCGGGACACGACCTCGCCGACCGGCATGAACGGATGCAGCGACTTCGCCGCGACCTCGCTCCCGGCCAACGCACCGACCGCCACGGATGCACCAACCGGAGTGGTAGCAGAAGCGACCGCTGTCGCCGCTTCGTGTTGGCGGTTTTGCGACCCGCGCAGGGCCGCGCGTTGCGACTGCCCGCGCGCACGGCGCTCGCCGACACGGCGCGGCACGTCGGCCACCGCAACTGCCGCCGCGAGCGCCAGTCCCGCGCCGTCAGCCGGCGACTTTGCCGGCAATTCCACAGGGGACTCCGATGCAGGTGTCTCCACAACTCCGGCATCCGAAGCGGCAAACACACCGGCCGTCACCGGCGAAGTCGCAACCGTCTGCCGGGTCAGTGCATCCGACGAATCGCCGGCCTGGAAGGCCGGGCGCACGACAAACAACGCCGCCATCGCCACCGACGCCGCCAGGGCCGCGCCGCCGATCCAGCGCCGCGTACGGACCGCGGCCTTGCCGGGAAGGGAAACCGGAAGGACCGGTGCCACGCCATCCGCATGCAGGCCTTCCTGCGCCACCGCCGCCATCACCCGCTCGGCGAATCCTGCCGGCGCGGCCGCCATCGCGTTGCCACGCAGCACGTCGCCGGCGAGCTGCCATCGGCCGCAGGCTTCTCGCCATTGCGCGTCATGACCGAGGCGCTTCAGCGCGAAGCGCCGGGCGTCATCGTGCAGTTGGCCGTCAAACAACGCACTGAGGGTTTCGGCATCGTGGATTTGACTGGTCGACATCAGAATTTCCGCTCCTGGGAGTCGTGGTCCGGGTCAAGCAAGGGGCGCAGTTCCTGATCGATCGCCTCACGGGCGCGGAATATCCGCGACCGCACGGTGCCGATCGGACACGCCATCTTTTGCGCGATCTCGTCGTAGCTCAGGCCATCGACCTCGCGCAGGGAAATCGCGACGCGCAGGTCTTCGGGCAAGCCTTCGACCACACGCATCACCGCCTGTTCCACCTCCTGCCGCATCAGCTCGCGCTCGGGCGTGTCGGTATCGCGCAGGCGGATGCCGGTATCGAACTGCTCGGCGTCGCCGACATCGATGTCGGCCGTGGGTGGCCGGCGGTTCTGCGAAACGAGATGGTTCTTGGCGGTATTCACTGCAATACGGTGCAACCATGTATAGAACTGCGCATCGCCACGGAAGTTAGGCAGCGCGCGATAGGCGCGCATGAACGCATCCTGGGCGACGTCCTGGCATTCGCTCCAGTCAGAGATGTAGCGGCCGATCAGCCCCACGATCCGGTGCTGGTACTTGCGCACCAATGCATCGAATGCCGTGCTGTCGCCCTGCTGCACACGTCTGACCAGATCCTGGTCGAACTCCTGGTCCAACAATTTGTTCTCGGCCATACCGCGCGCCGGCACTCCTGTCAGCTCGGCCATGGCCGAACGATGAGACAACCCTGTCGGGGAGAAAGTTCCATCACCAACGATTGGGGCGCCGCTGCCCGCCTGCAACCGTCGGGGAACATGGTGAGGCATGCGAGGTCCCGCGCGTCACTGATTTGACGCCGGTGAAACAACCTCGGGATGATAGCGGCTTACCCCATACCTGAACGGATGGTGCCGCATGGCCCCTCATGACACTGCGCTGCTCCGCTTCGACGGACTCCGTGCCCGGCACTGGCATGCCGAGATGCGTGCCGATGGCGTGCTGGTGTTGTCGCTCGACCGCGCCGGTGAAACCGTCAACGCGCTGTCGCAGGACGTGCTGATCGAACTGGACGCGCTGATCGAACGCATCGCCATCGACCCGCCCAAGGGCGTGGTGCTCCGCTCGGCCAAGGCCAGCGGCTTCATCGCCGGCGCGGACATCAAGGAGTTCCAGGGCTTCGATGAAACCGGCAACGTGGCCGGTGCGCTCAAACGCGGGCAGCAGGTGTTCCAGCACCTGGCCGACCTGCCCTGCCCCACGGTGGCGGCGATCCACGGCTTCTGCATGGGCGGCGGCACCGAGTTGGCGCTGGCCTGCGACTACCGGGTTGCCAGCAAGGACGGCTCGACCCGGATCGGCCTGCCGGAGGTGCAGCTGGGCATCTACCCCGGCTGGGGCGGCAGCGTGCGCCTGCCGCGGCTGATCGGCGCGCCGGCGGCGTTCGAGATGATGCTGACCGGACGCGCGGTGTCGGCATCGGCGGCCCGCGCCAGCGGACTGGTCGACAAGGTGGTCGAGCCGGCGGTGCTGGTCGACGCGGCCGCGGCGCTTGCCCTGCACGGCCGCAAGCGTCCGTTCAAGCAGCGCTTCATGGGCTGGGCCACCAACCTCTGGCCGGCGCGCCAGGCCATCGCGCCGATGCTGCTGAAGCAGGTCGCGCGCAAGGCCCGCAAGGAGCATTACCCGGCGCCGTATTCACTGGTCGCGACATGGAAGGCGACCGGCGGAAGCGTGGAGCGCCAGTTGGCCGCCGAACGCAGATCGGTAACAAAACTCGCCTCCACTCCGACCGCGCGCAACCTGATCCGGGTGTTCTTCCTGCAGGAACGGCTGAAGAGCGTCGGCGGCAAGGATCACGGCATCCAGCATGTGCACGTCATTGGTGCCGGCGTGATGGGCGGTGACATCGCGGCCTGGGCGGCCTACAAGGGTTTCCAGGTCACTCTCAATGACCGCGAGCAGCGCTTCATCGACGTCGCCATGGGCCGTGCCGGTGAACTGTTAGCCAAACGCGTGCGGGACGAGAGCAAGCGCCCGGAAGTCGCGGCGCGCCTGAAGAGTGACGTGGCCGGCGATGGCGTGGCCGCGGCGGATCTGGTGATCGAGGCGATCATCGAGAACCCCGAAGCCAAGCGCGACCTGTACGCGGTGATCGAACCGCGGATGAAGTCCGACGCGCTGCTGACCACCAACACGTCGTCGATCCCGCTGGTAGACCTGCGCGACGGCATCCAGCGCCCGGCACAGTTTGGCGGCCTGCACTATTTCAACCCGGTCGCGCTGATGCCGCTGGTGGAGATCGTCCAGCACGACGGCATGGCGCCGGAAACCCGCGAGCGTCTGGCCGCGTTCTGCAAGGCGATCGGCAAGCTGCCGGTGCCGGTCGCGGGCACGCCGGGCTTTCTCGTCAACCGGGTGCTGTTCCCGTACATGCTGGAAGCGGTGACCGCCTGGTCGGAAGGCATTCCGGGCGCGGCGATCGACAAGGCCGCGGTCCGGTTCGGCATGCCGATGGGGCCGATCGAACTGGTCGACACCGTCGGTCTGGACGTCGCCGCCGGTGTGGGCGCGGAGCTGTCGCCATTCCTTGGCCTGACCGTGCCGCCGGCACTGGCCAAGCAGGCCGAGCCGGGCAAGCGCGGCAAGAAGGACGGCCAGGGCCTGTACAAGTGGGAGGATGGCAAGGCGGTCAAGCCCGATTTGCCGGACAACTACCAGCCACCATCCGACCTGGAGGATCGCCTGATCCTGCCGATGCTCAACGAGGCGGTCGCCTGCCTGCACGACGGCGTGGTGGCCGATGCCGAACTGCTCGACGCCGGCGTGATCTTCGGCACCGGCTTCGCGCCGTTCCGGGGTGGCCCGATCCAATACATCCGCCAGACCGGTGCCGACGCCCTGCTGGAGCGGCTCAAGCAGTTGCAGGCCCGTCACGGCGACCGTTTCGCCCCACGTCCGGGCTGGGAATCCGCCGCGCTGCGGTGATCAGGCAAGCCGTACTTCACACGCGCGTGCCGTCAGCGCCTCACACGCGCGTGAACCGCAAACCCGCGCTTCACGCGCGGCAATGCGTACTTCCTTGCAGGAGCGGCTTCAGCCGCGAACCTGCGAATTGGACCCATGTACGGGTCGCGCCTGAAGGAAATCCAATCGCACGCCCGAAGAAAGCCCCGAGGGCCAGCAGTCCACGAAACCAGCCGATCAGCTACATCGTGTGGGTCGCGCGCTCCGCGTCCAGGGTGCCGGCCAGCAGGGCCTCGATCTTGCCCTTGACGGTCTCGCCTTCGGCACCTTCACCGAACTGGATACCGATGCCGGCCGGGCGATTGCCCTGGGCACCGGCGGGAGTGACCCAGATGACCTTGCCGGCCACCGGCAGACGCTCGCCGGATTCGGGCAGCGTCAATAGCAGGAACACCTCGTCACCCAGGAAGTAACGCTTCGGCGTCGACACGAAGATGCCGCCATGCTTGATGTAAGGCATGTAGGCGTTGTACAGCGACGCCTTGTCCTTGACCGCCAACGACACGATGCCCTGGCGGGCCCCGGCTGGTGCGTTCATACCGCTATCCCCTCTGTTTTCCGGCAGCCCGGCGCGCTTCTCCGGCACGCCAGGCCATCAACAATTCCACCACGACCAGATCCGCACGCACGGTGCTGCGCAACAATTCGCGCGCCCGGTTGGCGCGATCGAACCAGGCCGCCAGACTGCGCGTGCGCATCGGGTCGGTCAAGCCGTCGGCCGCCGCCGACAGGGCCAGGTCGGCGGCGAAGCGCAGCCGCAGGTCCGCGTCGCTGTCGGCCACCCAGCGCTGGGCGGTTTCCACCACGGCGATGTCGCCAGCGGCCAGTTTGGCCAGGTCGCCCGCCACTTGGCGGCGCACGGCAAGACCCTCGCCCTGCAGCCACTCATCGGCCAGGCCGGGATGGCCGCGCGCCGCATCCAGCGCCTCGGCCGCCGCGCTTTCCGCGTGACCTTGCCGCTGCAGCCAGGCCAGCGCCTCGTCGCGCGCGGGCAGGCGGAACTCCAGCTTCTGGCACCGGCTGCGGATGGTCGCCGACAGGCGTGCCGGGTTGGCGCTGACCAGCCACAGGTACCGTCCGGGAACCGGCTCTTCAAGTGTCTTCAGCAACGCGTTGGCACCGGCGTGGTTGATCGCATCGGCCGGTTCGATGATCGCGATCTTGGCGTCACCATACTGGGCCGTCAGCGCCATCTGCTCGGACAAGCGGCGCATCTGGTCGATGACGATCTCGGTCCGCGACCTGGGCGGCCGGGCCTTGTCGTTGATGCCATAGCTGATCTGCAGGAAATCGGGATGCCCGGTGTGCCCGCCCGGATGCGCCAGCGAGCCGTCCGGGCGCAATTCGACGGGATCGGTCTGGGAGCGCAGGGCGAACAGGCGGCAACTGCGGCAGCTTCCGCAGGGCTCTCCGTCCGGCGTGCGGCTGGTGCAGAGCAAGCGGTTGGCCAGCCGTTCGGCCACCGCCCGCTTGCCCAGCCGGGCCGGGCCGCAGAACAGCAGGCCGTGGCCGAGACGGCCGGCATCCAGCGCGCTGGCGGCATGTTCGTACACGCGCTGCTGCCAGGGCGCGAACACGCTCATCGCACTGTCTCCTGATGGGCACGCAGGTGGGCGACCGCTTCGGCCGCGACCACCTCGGCCGGTTGACGGGCGTCGACCACGCGGAAGCGCGATGGCTCGGCGGCGGCCCGGGCCAGGTAGGCGGCACGCACGCGCTCGAAGAAGTCGTCGGACTCCGCTTCGATGCGGTCGACACCGCCGCGTCCGCGCGCGCGCTGCAGGCCGATCCCGACCGGCACGTCCAGCAACAGGGTCAGTCCGGGAACGATGCCGACCACGCGCTGCTCCAGCCCGGCGATGAAACCGGCGTCACCGCCGCGTGCGGCTCCCTGGTAGGCGTAGCTGGCATCGGTGAAACGGTCGCTGATCACCCACGCCCCGCGCCGGAGCGCCGGCAGGATGAGCTCGCGCACATGCTGGGCGCGGCCGGCGAACATCAGCAGCAGTTCCGTTTCCGGCGCCGGCGGTTCGTGCCGCGTGTCGAGCAGCAGGTTGCGGATCTGCTCGGCCAGCGGCGTGCCGCCGGGTTCGCGGGTGCAGACGACTTCCTGGCCTGCGGCCAGCAACGCCTCGCGCAACACGGCCAGCACGGTCGACTTGCCCGCACCTTCGCCGCCTTCCAGGGTCACCAGCCGGGGTTGCACGGAAAGGCTCATGGCGCGTCTTTCGCGGGCTGCGTATCGCGCATGCGCTGGCGGTAGTTCTGCAGGTACTTGCGCACGTTGGCGTTGTGCTCGGCCAGCGAGTCGCCGAACAGGTGGCGGCCGCTGCCGTCGCCAACCGCGACGAAGTACAACGCGCTGCCCGGCGCCGGATGCGCCACGGCGTCGAGCGCGCCCACGCCCGGCATCGCGATCGGGGTCGGCGGCAGGCCGCGGCGGGTGTAGGTGTTGTACGGGGTGTCGGTGGTCAGATGACTGCGGCGGATGTTGCCGTCGTAGTCCTTGCCGATGCCGTAGATGACGGTGGGATCGGTCTGCAGCCGCATTCCGATCTTCAACCGACGCTCGAACAGTCCGGCGATCTGCGGGCGCTCGGAGGCGATGCCGGTCTCCTTCTCGACGATCGACGCCATGATCAGCATCTCGTACGGCGTCTTCAGCCCGGTATCGGGGTCGCGCTGCTCCCATGCGGCGGCGAGCGCCTTTTCCATCGCCGCGTAGGCGCGGCGCAGCAGGTCCAGGTCGCTGTCGCCGCGGCTGTACAGGTAGGTCTCCGGCAGGAAGCGGCCTTCCGGGTGTTCGCCGGCACGGCCGAGCGCGCTCATCAGGGCCGCCGCGTCCAGTCCGGACGTTTCGTGTTTGAGGGTGTCGACCTTGCCCAGTGCGGCGCGCAGCTCGCGGATGTTCCAGCCCTCCACGAGGGTGAAACGGTACTGGATGATGTCGCCCTGGCGCATCGCGACCAGCAGCTCGCGCGGCGAAATTCCCGGCATCAGCGCGTACTCGCCGACATGCAGCCGCGAGGCGGCGCCCAGTTGCCGCGCCAGCAGGCGCCATTCGTATTCGCTGCCTTCGCGCACGCCGGCCTGGCGCAGCCTGGACAGCACCGTGGGCAGGGAGTCGCCGCGCTCGATCACCACGCTGTCGCCGGCCTGCAGTCCGGCCAGCGGGGTATCGGCAAAGACCTCGTAGCGTTGCCACGCCCAGAACCCGGCCGCCGCCACAGCGAGCAGTGAGAGCAGCAGCAGCGCCGACAACACACGCACGACGGAACCACGCGCAACGGAACCATGCTTGCGGGGACGACTCACGGCACCTCCATGATGTGGGCACCGTCAGCGGGTGCGGTGAATGCGGGATGGTCGGCGGCGAGACGACGCTGCCATTCGACCACCTGCGGGTGCGGCTGCCACGCCCGCTCGCCCGGCGCGGTGTCCAGCAAGCGGGCGACCGGCAGGATACCGCGCACCGCATTGGTCAGGACGACGGCATCGGCGGTTTCGACATCGGCCACCGACAACCGCACTGGCTCGACGTCGAAAGTGTCCAGCATCCACTGGCGGCACACCCCGGCCACGCCGCAACGGTCCACCGGCGGCGTGCGCCATTGGCCATCCTGCAGCAGGAACAGGTTGGCCGCGGTGGCGCAGACCACATCACCCACGGTGCTGCGCATCAGGCCCTCGTCGGCGGCGACTCCGTCATCCCATTCCGCGCGCGCCAGCACCTGCTCCAGCCGGTTGCCATGTTTGATGCCTGCCAACACCGGCTGGATCGCCAGCCGGGTGTCGCACCAGCGCAGCGTCAGGCCGCTCACCGGCCGCGGCACCGGGTGCAGCGACAACAGCCAGGTCGGTACCGGATCGGCCGGAAGCGCGTAACCGCGACCACCGCAGCCACGGCTCACAAACAACTTCAGCACGCCATCGGTTCCGGCGAGCAGGCGTGCGGCCTCGTCACGCACCTGCGCCTGCGATGGCAACGCCAGTCGAAGTCGCTGCGCGCCACGCTGCAAACGCGCCCAGTGCCGGTCCCACCACGGCACAGTGCCGCGGTGCGCGCGCATGGTCTCGAACAGGCCATCGCCGTAGGCGAGCGCGCGGTCATCCGGTGGCACCACCGACACCGGCTCGGTGCCGATGAAAATGCGCACGTTGGCGTGGGCGGACTGCGGCATCGCCAACGATTGGTCAGCCGTACTATCCATCGGCAACACCCAGCGCACGCAACATGCCACGCGCCTTGGCGCGCGTCTCTTCCAACTCAGCGCGCGGATCGGAGTCGATCACGATGCCGGCGCCGGTGCGGAACCGCAGCAGATCGCCTTCGATCTCGGCGCTGCGGATCAGGATGTTGAGGTCGAGGTCGCCATCGCGGTTGAGCCAGCCCATCGCGCCGGTATAGCTACCGCGCCCCTCGGCTTCCAGCTCGGCAATGATCTGCATGCAGTGCACTTTCGGTGCGCCGGTGATGGTGCCGCCGGGGAACGTCGCCCGGATCACCTCGCCCGGCGTCACGTCCGCACGCAGGCGGCCACGCACGTTGCTGACGATGTGGTGCACGTGGGCGTAGCTTTCCACCGTCATCAACTCATTGACCTCCACGCTGCCGGGCGTGCACACCCGGCCGAGGTCGTTGCGCTCCAGATCGATCAACATGACGTGCTCGGCGCGCTCCTTGGGATGGCCGACCAGCTCGTCGATCGTGTCGCCGTCATCGTCGCCGGCGACACGGGCGCGGGTGCCGGCGATCGGCCGGGTTTCCACCACGTCGCCACGCACCGAGATCAACCGCTCCGGCGACGCGCTGACGACCGACCAGGCCGGCTGCCGGACAGGTTGTTGAGCCTGTTGTTGATCATGCCGTTGGAACAGCCCCGCGAACGGCGCCGGGTTGTTCTCGCGCAGGCGCTGGAACAACCCCGCCGCATCCACCGGCCCCTCGAAGCGCGCGCGCCATCCGCGCGACAGATTCGCCTGGAACACATCGCCCGCCGCCAGGTAATCGAGCACCCGCGCGACGCCATCCACATACCGCCCGGGCTCGTCCTCATCGACGACGACCGGCGGTCGCCAGGCCGGCAACGGTGCCGGGGCCCGATCAAGATCGGCCAGATCCTGCGTGATGCCCTCCAGAAGTGCCTCGAGCCCCGGCTCCGCCAGTGCGATGCACTCGCCACGGGCATGGTCGCGCACGACCGCGGCTGGACAACGCACGGCCAGCGCGACCGGCAACCCGCCCGCGGCCGCAGGCAGATGCAGGACCGGTTCAATCTGGGCCGCCAATTCATAACCCAGCAGCAGCGCCCAGCCGCCCCGGAACGGCCAGCGGGGCTCGTCGTGATCGACCCGCTGCGCAAGCCATGCGGCGTCCAGCGCCTGCAGGAAGTCATCGCCGATCACGACGCCGCGCTGATCGCGGACCTTGCCATCGGCATCAAGCTGCAGCGACTCGCCATTGCCGGCCAGCAACAGGTCCCAGCGCCCCTGCGCGGTGCCCGCCGCGCTGGATTCCAGCAGCAACGGATAGCGCGCCGGCGCACGCCGGTGCAGATCCAGCAGATCGATCGTCGGCGACAACTGGCGGGTCAGCAGCATCGGAAACTCATGCGGGGATTGCCGTGATTGCCGCCCGGTACGATCGTGCCCGACGCCGCCGATCGCCGACCCCGGCATGGATGCCGTGCAGCAAAACGCCCCGAGCGAAGAGCGCTTCGGTCGCCTCCGGGAATACCTCCCTGAAACCCGTCAAGCGCACTTCGGCGGGCTTCCGGCAAGTCAGATCCGCTTGAATACCAGCGTGCCGTTGGTACCGCCGAAGCCGAAGCCGTTGGAGACCACGACATCGACCGTCGCCTCGCGGGCGGTGTTGGGCACGTAATCAAGGTCGCAACCCTCCCCCGGCGCATCCAGGTTGATCGTCGGCGGGATGATGCCGGTGTGCAGCGCCATGACCGAGAAAATCGCCTCCGCACCGCCGGCCGCGCCGAGCAGGTGACCGGTCATCGATTTGGTCGAGCTGACCATCGTCCTGTAGGCGTGATCGCCGAGCGCACGCTTGATCGCCAGCGTCTCGGCGACGTCGCCCAGCGGGGTCGAGGTGCCATGCGCGTTGAGGTAGCCCACCTGTTCCGGATTGACGCCGGCATCCTTCATCGCGGCGACCATGCAGCGCGCCGGGCCTTCGCCGTCCTCGCTGGGCGCGGTCATGTGGAACGCATCGGAGCTCGCGCCGAAGCCCACCAGCTCGCAATAGATGCGCGCACCGCGGGCTTTGGCGTACTCGTACTCCTCCAGCACCAGGATGCCGGCACCATCGCCGAGCACGAAACCGTCGCGGTCCTTGTCCCACGGCCGCGACGCGCGGGTCGGGTCGTCGTTGCGGGTGGACATCGCCTTCATCGAGCAGAAACCGCCCACCGAAGTCGGCGAGGAGCCGCGCTCGCCGCCGCCGGCGAGCATCACGTCCGCGTCGCCATACTGGATCATCCGCATCGCCATGCCGATGGAATGGTTCGACGTCGCGCAGGCGGACACCGCGGAAAAATTGGGGCCCTTGATGCCGGTCAGCAGCGACACCTGCCCCGGCAGCATGTTGATGATCGTGCTGGGCACGTAGAACGGCGAGATCTTGCGCGCGCCGCCGGCAAGGTATTTGGCGGTCTGCTCCTCGATGCCGAGGATGCCGCCGATGCCGGAACCGATCAGCGCGCCGACGCGTTCGGCATTGGCCTCGGTGATTTCCAGCCCGGAATCCTCCAGCGCCATCAGCGACGCGCCGACGCCGTAATGGATGAAGCTGTCCATCTTCTTCGCGTCCTTCGCCGGCACCCAACGGGTGACGTCGAAATCGCGGATCTGCCCGGCGATGGTCGTGGTGAAACCGGTGGTGTCGAAGTGGGTGATCGGGCCGATGCCCGAACGGCCATTGACGATGCCGTCCCAACTGCTGGCCAGGTCGTTGCCCAGGGGCGAGACGAGGCCGAGGCCGGTGACAACTACGCGCCTGCCGAAGGCCGGTCGATTGGACATGGAGAACTCCGCTTGCGGACGCGCCGGCACCGTGCCCGACAGCGCGCCTGGAATGTGTATGCCGTGGAAAGACACAAGGCCGCACGATGCGGCCCCGGTCTGTAGCGCCGGGCGTGGCACGCCGATCCTTGACCGGTCGCGCCTCCACCCATCCGCGGATTACGCCTTGACGTGCGTCGTGACGTAGTCGATCGCCTGCTGCACCGAGGTGATCTTTTCGGCTTCCTCGTCCGGGATCTCGCACTCGAACTCTTCTTCCAGTGCCATCACGAGTTCGACGGTATCGAGGGAGTCGGCGCCGAGGTCGTCGACGAACGAAGCGTTGTTGGTGACTTCTTCTTCCTTGACGCCAAGCTGTTCGACCACGATCTTCTTGACGCGCTCTTCGATGCTGCTCATTGGTATTCACTCCTCCCGTACGGGATATTCGATGGAATAGTGTAGTGGAATCGAGGCCTTCGCGACTATCCGCAAAAGCCCTTTCGCCCCAGTTACTTGCTGTGTACCTGGTGCGTAGTTGGTGCGCATCCAGCGCTACGGCATGTACATCCCGCCGTTGACGTGCAGGGTTTCCCCGGTGATGTAGGCCGCCGATGGACCGGCCAGGAAGGCCACCGCGCGGGCGATGTCGGCCGGCTCGCCGAAGCGGCCCAGGGCGATCTGGCCCAGCATCGCCCCCTTGGCGTCCTCGGGCAATGCGCGGGTCATGTCGGTATCGATGAATCCGGGCGCGACCACGTTGACGGTGACGCCACGGCTGCCGATTTCCTTCGCCAGCGACTTGCTGAACGCGATGATGCCCGCCTTCGCCGCCGCGTAGTTGGCCTGTCCGGCGTTGCCGGTGACGCCGATGACCGAGGCGATATTGACGATGCGGCCGCGACGGGCCTTCATCATCGAGCGCATGACCGCCTTGGACGTGCGGTAGACGCTGCTCAGGTTGGTGTCGATCACCGCCTGCCAGTCCTCGTCCTTCATGCGTAGCAGCAGGTTGTCGCGGGTGATGCCGGCGTTGTTGACCAGGATCGAGATCGTGCCGATGTCCTTGCCGATGCCGTCGATCAGCGCGGCGGTGGCTTCGGCATCGGCCACATCGACCACGCGGCCATGGCCACCGTGGGCGGACAGGCGCGCAGCGATCGCGGCCGCACCGGCTTCGGAGGTGGCGGTGCCGATCACGGTCGCGCCCTGGGCGGCCAGTTCATCGGCAATCGCGGCGCCGATGCCGCGGCTGGCACCGGTGACGAGGGCGATCTCGCCATGAAGGGGTTGGTTGCTCATGTCTCTCCTGCTCTTGCACGAACCGCGTTCGCGGATCCTGCTCGTTGGGTTATTTCCAGTCGGCCAGTGCGGCGTCAAGCTCGGCGGGCGTGCCGATCGTACGTGCATCGAGCGATTTGTCGATGCGCTTGACCAGCCCCGTCAGCACCTTGCCCGGACCGCATTCGGCAACGCGGGTCGCACCGTGTTCGGCCAGCGTCCGCACGCAGGTGGTCCATTGCACCGGCAGATACAGCTGGCGGACCAGGGCGTCGCGGATCGCCTCGGCGGTCTCGTGAACCCGGCCATCGACGTTCTGCACCACCGGCAGGGACGGCGCATGCCACTGGATATCGCTCATCGCCACGGCCAGTCGGTCCGCCGCATCACGCATCAGCGGCGTGTGCGAGGGCACGCTGACGGCCAGCTTGACCGCCTTGCGCACACCGCGCTCGGCGAGCAGGGTCAGGGCCTTGTCGACCGCTGCCACATGACCGCCGATCACGATCTGGCCGGGCGAGTTGTAGTTGGCCGGCACCACCACGTCCCGGCCCGAGGCCGATCCGCAGGCCTGCTCGACCAGCACGTCGTCGGCCCCCAGGATCGCCGCCATGGCGCCGGTACCGGCCGGTGCGGCGTCCTGCATCAACTGGCCGCGCAGGCGCACGAGCTTCGCCGCCTCGGCCAGGCCGAGCACGCCGGCGGCGACCAGCGCGCTGTATTCGCCAAGGCTGTGTCCTGCCAATTGCGCCGGCTGCACGCCGCCGCGCGCCTGCCACAGGCGCCACACCGCCACACCGGCGGCCAGCAGCGCCGGCTGGGTGAACTCGGTCTGGTTGAGCCGGGCTTCCGGCCCTTGCTGGCTCAGCGCCCACAAGTCCGCGCCGGCGCCGTCGCTGGCCTCCGCGAAGGCGTCCGCGATGATCGGGGACTGCCGGGCGAGCTCGCCCAGCATGCCCAGCGACTGCGAGCCCTGGCCCGGAAACACGAAAGCCAGCTGGTGACCCCCGATGGGATGTTCGACGCTCTGAGAATCGCTCACACGGCGTCCCTTGCAAATGAAACGCGCCATCATACGAGCGATTGCGCCGACCCGTCTGTACCTGGGCGTACTGTTACCGGGCGGTGTGGGAAGACCACTTCCGCCGGCTGGAACGAAAACGCCCCCGACAAGGTCGAGGGCGTCCGGGATGGCGCAAGGAGCAGGACTCAGTAGCGCAGCAGCGCCGAGCCCCAGGTGAAGCCGCCGCCAAAGGCCTCCAGCAGCACCAGTTGCCCGCGTTGCACCCGGCCCGAGCGCACCGCCTCGTCCAGCGCGAGCGGCACGGAGCCCGACGAGGTGTTGCCGTGCTTGTCGACGGTGACGATCACGCGCTCCATCGGCATCTCCAGCCGGCGTGCGGTCAGCTCGATGATGCGCAGGTTGGCCTGGTGCGGAATCAGCCAGTCGATCTCGCTGCGGTCCAGCCCATTGGCTTCCAGGGTTTCCTCGACGACCGCGTCCAGCGCCTTGACCGCGTGCTTGAACACGTCGTTGCCGGTCATCATCACCTTAACGCCGGCGTTGTGCTCCTCGGGCTTGAACCCGACCGAGACGCCCACCGGGTTGTACAGCAGCTCCTTCTTGCCGCCATCGGCGTGCAGATGGGTGCTGAGGATACCGGCCTCGCTGTCGGCCTTGAGCACCACCGCGCCGGCCCCGTCGCCAAACAGCACGCAGGTCGAGCGGTCGGTCCAGTCCAGCATCCGGGTGAGGGTTTCCGCACCGATCACCAGCGCCGTCTTCACCGTGCCGGACTGGATGAACTTGTCCGCCACCGACAACGCGTAGACGAAGCCCGAACACGCGGCATTGACATCGAACGCCGGGCAGCCGTTGGCCCCCAGGCGGTGCTGCACGAGGCAGGCAGTCGACGGAAAAATGATGTCGGGCGTGGTCGTGCCCAGCACGATCAGATCCAGCTCGGAGGCTTCGACACCGGCGGCCTCGAGCGCACGCACGGCGGCGTGATAGGCCAGGTCGCCCGTGGTCTCACCTTCCGCAGCGACATGGCGCTGGCGGATGCCGGTGCGCGTGGCGATCCACTCGTCACTGGTCTCGACGATCTTCGAAAGATCGTCGTTGGTCAGCACTTTTTCCGGCAAGTAGCTGCCGGTGCCCGCAATGCGGGAATAGATTCGATCAGTCATCACCACTCCGCAGCCAAACGCCGGTACACGGACCACTGTTACGCGAGCCGCCGCACACCGGCAAGGGAAACCCATCGCCACCGGGCACCGGACGACGGCCGGCAGCAGTTGTCAGCAGTGTCTCGGATTCGGCCCGGAACGTTGCTACCACACGCCTGCATTCCGGCACGGACCGGCTCAACGCGCCAATCCCAACCATGGCCGGTTCAAACGACCGCCGGAGACGGCGGCCGCGCACGCCTGTTTGTGCGGCGCGGCGAGGTAACGAAGCTTACTCTTCGTCGGCAACGTTGGAGCGGGTGTCGATCACCTTCTTGCCGCGGTAGTAGCCGTCAGCGGTGACGTGGTGGCGGACGTGGGTCTCGCCGGTGGTCGGGTCGGTGGACAGCAGCTTGCTGGACAACGAGTCGTGGGAGCGGCGCATGCCACGCTTGGACGGGGAAACGCGGGACTTCTGGACAGCCATGGTCTTACTCCAGGGAAAACCGTAAAAAAATATCGGTCGTGGTGAATCCGGCTGGATGCCGGACCGGTTCAAGGGACAACCCGTGATTCTAATTCGAGTTGTCCGGTTTGTTCTTCAATGCAGACAACGCCGCGAACGGGTTGATGCGCTCCAGGTCGGCTTCCGGGACCGGCCAATCGGCTTCCATCGCCTCGGTACCGGGCTTCACCGGCACCACCGGGATGGCGAGGATCAGCTCGTCCTCGACCAGGTCGGTCGGCGACAATATGCCGTCCGCAGGCATCAGCAAGGGCTCGTAGCCCTCCGGCAGCGCCGCCTCGTCGGCCTCGTCGCGGATCAGGCCGAGTCGCTGCTCGATCGTCACCGGAAACAGGAACCGCTCCAGACTGCGCTGGCACAGCAGCGGCAAGGCCGTCTGGGCGCGCAAGTCGGCGTACGGAATCTGCAGTTCATCGGTGCCGAAATCGAGCGAGTACTCCACCTCACCGTCTGCATCGACCAGGCTGCCGCGCAAGCGCAGCAACGAAGTCAACGGCACACGGCCCTCGATGCCACGCCGCGTTGCCACCATGCGCCAGGCATCCAGGACTTCGGGCACCGGCATTTTGGGCACGTCAGCGGACATAAGCCGGAGAATGGTAAGGATCGCCCCCCGGCATGTCAAACCACCCAGCATGCCGGCCGGGCCGTCCCGTGGACGATCCGCGACGGCACATCGCCCATTCCCGGCGACGGGGCCGCGGGAGGGTTTGCCCGGCCCTTTCGGCCACGGCAGACTGGGTGCTCATTCCAGCCTGTCCGCACCGTGAACCCATCCCTGCTTCTGATCGTCGTGCTCGCCGCGACCGTGTTGCTCGCCCTGGTGTTTGCGCGCCGCCTCACCGGCCGGCGCCAGCGTGCGATGCACCAGTTGCTGGATGCCGCCGACGCCCTGGAAACCCGCCTGCGCACGGCGCGCTCGGAGATCGAGGCGGTCGCAGGCGACCTCGCCGAAGACCCGGTCCACGACGCCATGCGCGAGATGCTGCGGCAACGTCTGTGGCTGCGTGAACAGGGCCAGCACGCGTCGGTGGAGGAATTGCAGCAGGTGCGCCGCTCGATCGTCGATGCCAGCGACCGCATCGAGCAGCAATTGCGGCAGATCCAGCGCGCCCGTGCACCGGTGAACTGAGCCATGCCGCGGCTGATCCTGGCCTCCACGTCGCGCTATCGCGCCGAATTGCTCGGCCGGCTGCGGCTGACTTTCGACATTGCCGGCCCCGAAGTCGATGAAACGCCACTGCCGGGTGAATTTCCCGCCACCCTCAGTCGCCGTCTGGCGGCAGCCAAGGCCGACGCCATTGCCTGCCGGGAGCACGATGCCTGGGTGATCGGCTCCGACCAGGTCGCCGACATCGAGGGCCGGGTGCTCGGAAAGCCCGGCGATCGCGGGCGGGCGATCGACCAGCTGGCGGCGATGTCCGGCCGTACGGTGCATTTCCACACCAGCCTCTGCCTGCAGCATGGGGACGGTCGCCGCCTGCGGGCGCTGGACACCACCACGGTCCGCTTCCGCACGCTGGGGAACGACGAGATCGCGCGTTACATCGATGCCGAGCAGCCGTTCGACTGCGCCGGAAGCTTCAAGTGCGAAGGCCTGGGCATCAGCCTGTTCAAGACCATCCAGTCCCGCGACCCGACCGCGCTGGTGGGCCTGCCGCTGATCGCCACCGCACGCCTGCTGCGCGAAGCGGGCTTCCCGGTGCCCTGAGCCGCCACAGCGACACCGACATCGCAGACCCGGCCGTCACCGGATATTGATTGGCTGCTCCGACCAGGTTTCCACGCTGCCGTCCGCCCCATGCAGGCGCAGACCCAGCCAGTGGCGGCCTGGCGCGATATCGCCCAGATCCACCCGCCCGCCGAACCCCACCCGCGGCTGGTTCGGGTCATTGCTGATCTTCCAGTAGGTCGCAACGCCCGGACTGTCGAGGCCGTATTTCACATCCGCCACGGGCTGGCCATCCAGCAGCACTTCGACCCGCTCCAGTCCGACACCGTCCTTGAACGCCCAGCCGGCGATATCGAAACTGCGGCCCACCGTCGCACCGCTGGCCGGACTGTCGATCCAGGCCATCGCCGGGGCCGTGCAGGCACCGGCCGTCGGCATCGACGGATCGAGCCGGAACAGCACGAAGCGCTGGCGGCCGTGATCGACATTGAGCACCTGCGGTGCCGGCAGCGGCCCGACCATGCGGCACAGGTCGTGGTAACGCTGCAGCAGATCCTTGTAGGAGACGTCGCTGGAGGCAGTCACCAGCAATACCGGCGCGTCGTTCCATGACGGACCGAACTGCCTGCCCCAATCCGCGCGGCCGGGTGCCTGCAGGTTCCACAACCGCAACTGCGGCGCGCGGCCGTGCTTGTGGTTGAGGGGATGGTCGAGCACCGGAATCCCCGCATCACCCAGGGCGAAACCCAGCTCGGCTCCGACCTTGAAGCTGCCGGCCACCAGCTTCGTCCCCGCCGGCATCTGCGCGCGGTTGAAGCGGACGGCCTCGGCCAGTTCATCCCAGCCGGCGAAGTTGGACGGATACCACTTTTCCGCCGCGGTACGGGCGCGCACATCCGGGATCGACACCACGGTGTAATAGCCCAGCGTCAGCACCAGCCCGAGCCCCGCGGTGGCCCAGGTGGCCACACGCAGCCAGCGCGGCCAGATTGCGAACGCAGCCGGCAGCAAGGGCAACAACGCCAGATAGCCCGGCAGCGGCCAGTGGAAACTGACCCGCTCGGTGTCGGCGAAAAAGCCCAGCGCAAAGAACCCCATGACCAGCAGCCCGCCCAGCAGCGCGAAGTAACGCGACACCGGCAACGCACTGCGATGGCCGCGCCAGCACGCAAACGCCAGGGCGGCGAACAGCAGCGGCGTCACCATCAACGCCTGGACGGCGATGAACAGGATGCCGTCGGCATGGAACGCCCACGGGTGCCGATCGACCAATTGGAAGCGCAAACCGGCATCGGCGTTGTCCAGGTTCCATGCCACCAGTGGCGCCCAGGCCGCCGCGCCGATCGCAATCGCCATCCACACGCGCGCATCACGCAGCAGCTTGCGTCCATCGGCCAGCAGCAACAGGGCGAGCAGGCCGACGCCGATCACCGCGATGAAGCGGTAATGACTGAGCGCGCCGATCGACAAGCCCAGCGCCAGCTCCAGCGCGGCACCGGCATCGACCCGGCGCAGCAACCGCGCGCCGCCGTCCAAGCACAGCAAGGTCGCCAGCGCCATCGCCGCATCCGGCAGCGCAAGCAGCCCCAGGGTGCCCGACAGCGGCAGCAGCAACGCGAAACAGCCCGCCTGCCAGCCGTGGACATCGCCGTATTCGCGCGCGGTGATGCGCATCACCAGCCACGGCACCAGCGCCGCGATGACCAGGAACGGCAACCGCAGGCCCAGCTCCGTGTTTCCGCCCAGGCTGACGCCCAACCGGCCCAGCCAGGCGGTCAGTCCGGGCAGGTCGGAATACGCCGGGGCGAGGTGCTGGCCTTCAAGCCAGTAGAAGGTTTCATCGACAAACAGCGGCAGGCGCGCGGCGACCAGCAGCTTCAGCACCAGCAGCGCGACGAACAACCCCCAGAACCAGCGCCGGGCCGACTCGGCGCCGGCCTGCGGTTGCCGGTAGGCAGCGGTGGCGTCCGGATCGGACCGCAAACCGGACTGTGGGGGAGCCGGGATTTCGCGCATCGGCAGATGACCTCGTTACACTCGGATGATTGTGGCCGGCCGCGAAGCTGCGCCTCTCCGGGACGATCCCGTGGAGTGGCAGAAAATTCGCATGGGCGGCGCTGAACGACTTCTGGAGAACACCATGGCGGCATCCTTTCCCGCGTCCGACGCCGGCATCGGCGCGGTGAAAACCGGCATGCTACCGGAGCGGCTGAAAAAAGCCCTTGACGACGCCCAGGCGCAGGTCAATTCGCTGGTACTGGGCAAGCCGCATGAAGTCCGGCTGGCGTTCGTGGCCCTGCTGTCCGACGGCCACCTGCTGATCGAGGACCTGCCGGGGCTGGGCAAGACCACCCTGGCGCATGCACTGGCCGCCACGCTCGGGCTGGAATTCCAGCGCGTGCAGTTCACTTCCGACCTGTTGCCGGCCGACATCGTCGGGGTATCGGTATTCGACCCGCAGGTCCGCCGCTTCGAGTTCCACCCGGGGCCGATCTTCACCCAGGTGCTGCTGGCCGACGAGATCAACCGCGCGCCGCCACGTACCCAGAGCGCCCTGCTAGAGGCGATGGCCGAGCACCAGGTCACCGTCGATGGCGCGACCCACGCGCTGCCCGATCCGTTCTTCGTGATCGCCACCCAGAACCCGGTCGACCTGTCGGGAACCTACCCCCTGCCGGACTCGCAGCTCGACCGGTTCCTGCTGCGGCTGGCGCTGGGCTATCCCGGCGAGGACGCCGAGCGCGAACTGCTGGCCGGCCACGACCGTCGCGCCCTGATCGCCGCCACCCGCCCCCGGCTGGATCGCGATGATGTCGTGGCCATCCGCCAGGCGGTCAGCGCCGTGCACGCCAGTGAAGCGTTGATCGCCTACGTGCAGGCGCTGATGGCGCGCAGCCGCAGGCATCCCGGCGTGCGGGTCGGTCTGTCGCCGCGCGCCGGACTCGCGTTGTTGCGTGCATCGAAGGCGTATGCATTGCTGCTGGGGCGTAACCACGTGCGACCGGAGGACGTGCAGGCGCTGTTCGCGGCGGTCGCGGCCCACCGCCTGGTCGGCGAAGCCGAAGCCGGCAGCGATGCCGCACTGGCCAAGTCGATCCTGCACGCGGTTGCGGTGGACTGACCCGCGATGCCTGGACGGTGGTTCCGGCAGCTGCATCGTTGGGCGCTGGTGTGGACGCGCCCGCGGGAGCCCGAAGCCCTGCCCGCACGCTTCGACCGTCGTCGCGTGTACGTGCTGCCGACCCGGTTCGGCCTGTTCTACCTGGTGCTGCTGCTGACCATGCTGTTGGGCGCGCTGAACTACAACAACAATCCCGCATTGCTGCTCGGCCTGCTGCTTGGCAGCACCGGGCTCGCCAGTCTGATTGCGGGCCAGCTTCAACTGACGGGTCTGGCCATCAGCGCCATCGAAGCCGAGCCCGTGCCGGCCGGCAGCGACCTGTTGCTGCTCGTGTACGCCCAGGCCGACGACGGACGGCGGCGGCGCGGCCTGCAGGTCAGCCTCGACACCGACAGCTCCCGCCCTTCCCTGCTGGGTCTGGAGCAGGGCCGCGGCGAGGCGCAACTGCTGGTTCCCACGACCCGGCGCGGCTGGCTCGACCTGGCCCGCCTGCAGGTTTCCACCACGCACCCGCTCGGGCTGGCACGCGCATGGGCCTACGTCTGGCCGCAATCGCCGCTGCTGGTGTATCCACGCCCCGAGACCGACGGCCCGCCGCTGCCGACCGGTGCCGGCGACCGGGCGCAGAGCCGCCTGCATCCCACCGGCGATGACGTCCATCACCTGCGCAACTACCGCCGTGGCGACTCCCGCCGGGCGATCGCCTGGAAGGCGTCGGCACGCCGCGACACCTTGCTGGTGCGCGAATACGAACAGCCACTGGGCGCCGACGTTGTGCTCGACTGGCACGGCCTGACGCGCATGCCGGGTGAGGAGCGGATCGGCCGGCTGGCGCGCTGGGTCGACGAGGCCGAACGCGACGGCCGACGGTACCGGCTGGTGTTGCCCGGCCAACCCGCGCTCGGTCCGGCACAGGGCCCGATCCACCGCCACGACTGCCTGCGCGCGCTGGCGCTGTTGCCCCATGAGTAAGTCCGCCGCCGTTGCGCTGGACCCGGGCAGCCGTCGCTGGACGCTGGCCGCGGCGGGTGCCTGCCTGTTTCCGCTGCTGCTGCAATTGCCGTCGCCGCTGGCGCTGCTGATCGGCGCGGCCGGCGCGGCGGTGGTCGCATTGTCCTGGCGCACACCGGTGCACGGCCTGCTGCGCCTGCTGATCATGTTCGCGCTGCTGGCCGCGGTGTTCGCAATGTCCGGCCACCGTTTCGGCCGCGATACCGGCTGCGCCGTATTGGCCGCGATGCTGGCCATCAAGCCGGCGGAGACCTTCAGCCTGCGGGAGGCACGCAGCCTGCTCGGGTTTGCCCTGTTCGCTCCGTTCGGCACCTTCCTGCTCGACCAGGGACCGTTGAGCCTGTTGCTGGGTCTGGTCGGCGCGGTGCTGGCACTGTGCGCCTTGCAGCGTCTGGCCGATCTGGAGTCGGGCGATCTCGTTGCGGTGCGGGCCAGCCGCCGTTTCGCCGGCATCGGCCGCCTGCTGGCGATCGGCCTGCCGCTGGCGCTGGCCGCGTTCTGGCTGTTCCCGCGCCTGGGCTCGCCGCTGTGGGGCGTTCCCGAACGCGCGTTGGCGCGTACCGGACTGTCGGACCAGATGACGCCGGGACAGTGGATCGACCTGATGGCCGACGACACGCCGGCACTGCGCGTGCGTTTTTCCGGTGCCGTCCCGCCGACCTCGCAGATGTACTGGCGCGGCCCGGTGCTGTCGGACTTCGACGGCCGCAGCTGGACCCGCGCCCGCTGGATGGGCACCTTGCCGGCCGCACCGGTGCAGCGCGCCGCGACGCAGTGGGACTACGAGATCGAGATCGAACCCACCGACCGGCGCCAGATGGTCGCCCTCGAACTGCCGCTGGAGGCGCCCGAAGGCACCCGGCTCGGGCACGATCACGAGCTGTTCGCCGACCGGCCGTTGAGCGCGCTGACCCGCTGGCGGATGCAGTCGGCCCCGCCGGCCGCGTTCGAGCCGCAACTGCGCGCCGGGCTGCGACAGGCCGCGCTGGCGCTCCCGGACGGTTACAACCCGCGCACGCTCGCCCTCGCCCGCCAATGGCGCGCCGACGCCGGCCGCGACGATGCCGCGATCGTGCGGCGCGCCATGGACTGGATACAGCGCGATTTCGCCTACACCCTGAGCACGCCGCTGGCCGGGCACCACTCGGCCGACGAGTTCCTGTTCGACCAGCAGGAGGGCTTCTGCGAACACTTCAGCTCGGCCTTCGTGGTGCTGATGCGCGGGGCCGGCATCCCCGCGCGCGTGGTCACCGGCTATGTCGGCGGCTACCGCAACCCGTTGGGCGACTACTGGCTGGTGCGGCGCTCCGACGCCCATGCCTGGGCGGAGGTGTGGCTGGAAGGCCGCGGCTGGGTCCGCGCCGACCCGACCGCCGCAGTCGCGCCGGAACGCATCTACGACACCCTCGACGACCGCATACCCGGATCGGGCAGCCTGTTCGGCCGCGTGCTGGGCGATGCCAGCGGGCTGTTCAACATGACCGACTGGTTGCGGCGCGGCTGGAACGATCTGGTGCTCGGGTTCAATGCCGAACGCCAGACCCGGCTGCTGCGCCCGCTGGGCATCGACCGGCTGGACGGCGTCAAGCTGGGGCTGCTGTTCGCACTGATGGCGCTGCTCGGGCTGCTGTGGATGATCTGGCTGAGCCGTCGCGCCGAGCGCCAGCCCGATCCGGTCCTGCGCGCCTGGCATGCACTGGAGCGCCGCTACCGGCGACGTGGACTGGGGCGCGCACCCGATGAACCCGCGATCCAGTGGGCGCAACGCGTGGCCGCCGGGCAGCCCGGCGGCGATGCCGGCCTGGATCGCCTCAGCCACCGTTTCAGCGATTGGCGCTACGCTACGACGGGTCCGGACAAGACATCGCGCGGGTCACGCGAACGCGAATCACGTGAACTCATACGTGCCCTGCGCCGCCACCGGCCGCATGCCGGCAGGGATGGCGCAGACTGATGCAGGGCAGGCCAATGACCGCGACCCACCCCCGACACGGAGAACACCCATGAGCATCCGTCTTGCCATCCTCGCGCTCGCCACCGTACTGCTGGCCGCCTGCGCCAGCCAGCCCAAGCCGCTGCAGGGCGAGTTCGCCCAGATCAGCCCCCACGACGCCGGCAGCATCGACCGTACCGGTGCCCTCGTGCGCTGGGGGGGTCGGATCGTGCAGGTCGAGCCGCACCCGAACCGCACCTGCTTCGAGATGATCTCGACCCGGCTCAACGTCTACGGCCGACCGTACTGGGCGACCGACGACGTCGGCGGCCGCTTCATCGCCTGCCGCGACGGCTTCTACGACCCGGCGCTGTTCCAGACCAACCGCGAGGTGACCTTCACCGGCCGCATCGATGGTTATGAGAACCGCCGCATCGGCGGGTACGACTACCGTTTCCCGCGCGTCGCCGCCGACGTGGTGTACCTGTGGCCGGTGCGCGAACGGGTCGACGTGATCACCCGCCCCTCGCCGTGGCCGTGGTGGGGTTACTGGTAGCAGCCAGCGTCCGGGAAGCCGCCGACACACATGAAAACGCCCCGTAAACCGGGGCGTTTTCGCATCCTGCGGGATGACTACTTCTGCGTGCCGAACCGGCCCAGCGGGGCACCGGCCAGCAGGTGCAGGTGGATCTGGAACACGGTCTGGCCGGCATGCTCGTTGCAGTTCATCACCACCCGGTAGCCGTCTTCAGCCAGGCCCTCGCGCTTGGCATACTCCGCGGCCGCGTGCACGAGGCCACCCACGACCGCGGCCTGCCCATCGGTCAGGTCGTTGAGTGTCGCGATCGGGGTCTTGGGCACGAACAGCACATGCACCGGCGCCTGCGGGGCGATGTCGCGGAACGCGATCAGGCGGTCGTCCTCGTAGACGATGTCGGCGGGCAGTTCGCGGCGGATGATCTTGCCGAAAATGGTGTCGTCGGTCATGGCGGAACTCCGGTGAGGATGGCGGCATTGTCGCCCGGTGCGGGCGGTGGCCGGCCCGGGATATTTCTCTAGGGCATCTCGCTGCGGCTGCCGAACGCGTGCGACAGGGTGCCGCGATCGACGTATTCCAGTTCGCCGCCCAGCGGCACGCCATGGGTCAGCCGGCTGGGCCGGACGTTGTGCTGGCGTGCGATCTGGCCGACGTAATGGGCGGTCGCCTCGCCTTCCACCGTCGGGTTGGTGGCGACGATCAACTCCGACACCTCGCCTTCGGCCAGCCGCGCATGCAGGCGATCCAGCCCCAGCTCGGCCGGGCCGATGCCGTCGAGCGGGCTGAGCCGCCCCTGCAACACGTAGTACAGCCCGCGGTAGCCGGTCGCCTGCTCGATCGCGAGGCGGTCGGCCGGGGTTTCCACCACGCACAACTGATGGACATCGCGCGAGGCGCTGGCGCAGGTCGGGCAGACCTCGTCCTCGCTGAAATCCCGGCAACGCGCGCAATGGCCGATCTTCTCCACCGCGACCGCGAGCGCATCGGCCAGCCGCTGGCCACCCGCGCGCTCCCGTTCGAGCACGTGGTAGGCCATGCGCTGGGCCGACTTCTGGCCGACGCCGGGCAGCACGCGCAACGCGTCGATCAACTGCTCAAGCAGGGGTGAGCTCATCGCGGAGCGTCAGAACGGCAACTTCATTCCCGGCGGCAGCTGCATGCCGGCGGTCGCCGAACCCATCTTCTCCTGCGAGGCCGCGTTGACCTTGTTGACCGCGTCGTTGATCGCCGCGGCGATCAGGTCTTCGGCCATTTCCGGGTCGGACAGCACGCTGGGATCGATGCGCACCTTGCGGCACTCCATGCGCCCGGTCAGGGTCACGTTGACCATGCCGCCGCCGGCGTTGCCGGTGACCTCGATGTTGGCCAGTTCTTCCTGCGCACGCTGCATGTTTTCCTGCATCTTCTGCGCTTGCTGCATGAGTTGGGCGATGTTTCCACGCATGTCGTCTACTCGTTCCGGTCGGTGAAATGAAGGATTACGGGATGTCTGTCGAGATGAAGGCGGCGCACGCCATCCACAAGGCCGCGAACGGCCTTCCGGTTCAGGCGCCGTCGAACGGGCGGATCGAATCGGCCACGATCTTCGCGCCGTACTGGCCCACCAGCTGCTGCACCTGCGCATCGTTCATGAACGCTCGTTCCGCCATCGCCTGGCGCTCGTCCCGGGCCCGTTCGTTGCGCTCGCGCAGCGAAGTGATCTTGCCGGTCGCGGCCTCGAAGCGGATATCCGGCACGCCGCCGAACAACGGCGCCAGGGCATCGGCGATCTGCCGCACCAGGGCCGGCTTGTTCAGCAGCTCATCGTCCGGGGCCAGGCCGAGTGTCAACACAGTGTCGTGACAGGCAATGAAGCCCACATGCTCGGCCAGCACACGTGCGGGACCTTTCAGTTCGCTCGCCATCACCCAGGCATGCCAGGCGTCGGCATTGTCGATGACAGCGCTTTCGAATCCGGTGTCAGGCGGCCGCTCCGGCCGCGGCGCTGCCAATGCATCGGCCAAAACAGCGGGAGCTGGATCCATCGAAGGTGCGGCGGGTGCTGCCGGCATCGCGGCGGCCTCGTCCTCAAGCTCGCGATGTCCCTGGTGTTCGAGTGCCCCGGCATCCGCGACCCGGACCGGCGCCGGCTTTCCGGCAGCCTGCAGCGACGATGTCGCCATTACGGGCTCAACGGCCGGCTCATACGCGGACTGCGTTTCCGCCGTTACCGGCATCGGCGGCGCCGTGATTGGCGGCTGCGCGCCGGGATCCGCATCCGGCACCGCTGGCAACGCCGGGACTCCCGGATCGGCGACTAACCTCACCGAGGCAGCCGATTGCGAGATATCAATCGCCGGCACGTCCGGCCGTTGTGCTTCGGCTTTTTTTTCCGGCGCGGGCAGCATGCCGGTCGCGCTCGCGGCGGCCGGTGCCGGCGTTGCCGGTCCAGCCGCGGCCGCATCATCGCGCTCCGAAGCCGCCGGTGTCGGGCGCCCCGCGCCCGGGCCCGCCGGACGGAACGCCAGCATCCGCAGCACGCTCATCTCGAATCCGGCCCGCGGGCTCGGCGCCAGCGGCAGGTCGCGGCGGCCGTTGATCGCCATCTGGTACCACAGCTGCACCACTTCGGCCGGCACCTTGGCGGCCAATGCATCGACATCGACGCCATCGGTCTGGACCGCCACGCCTGGCACGAGTTGCCGCACCTGGATCCGGTGCAGGGCTTCGGTCAGTGCTTCCAGCACGCTGCCCCAGTCAGGCGAGAACTCGGCCAGCGTCGCCACCTCGTGCAGCAGCGTCCCGCCATCGCCATTACCCAGCGCATCCAGCAGCGCGCCCACGCGGGTCTGGTCGACGGTGCCGAGCATCGTCGCCACCGCCGCATCGGTCAGCTGGCCGCCGGTGTAGGCGATCGCCTGGTCCAGCAGCGACAGCCCGTCGCGCAGGCTGCCGTCGGCGGCCTTGCTGATCTGGCGTACCGCGCCGGGCTCGACCGCGATGCCCTCGGCCTGCAGGATCTTCTCGACCTGCCCGCCGATCTGGCCCTCGTCGAGGCGCTTGAGGTTGAACTGCAGGCAGCGCGACAGCACCGTCACCGGCAGCTTCTGCGGGTCGGTGGTCGCCAGCAAAAACTTCACGTGCCCCGGCGGCTCTTCCAGCGTCTTCAGCAGCGCATTGAACGCCGACTTGGACAGCATGTGGACTTCGTCGATCAGGTAGACCTTGACCCGTCCGCGCGACGGCATGTACTGCGCGTTGTCGATCAGGTCGCGGACGTCGTCGACACCGGTATTGGAGGCCGCGTCGATCTCCAGCAGGTCGATGAAACGGCCCGCATCGATGTCCCGGCAGGAGTTGCACTCCCCGCACGGATCGGCCGACGTGCCGCGCTCGCAGTTGAGCGACTTGGCGAAGATCCGCGCAATCGTGGTCTTGCCGACCCCGCGGGTGCCGGAGAACAGGAACGCGTGATGGACCCGGCCGGTATCGAGCGCATTGGTCAGCGCCCGGACCACGTGTTCCTGCCCGACCAGTTCGGCGAAGCGCTTGGGCCGCCACTTGCGGGCGAGGACGAGGTAGGACATCGATAACCTTGGACAAGTCCGGAGGGAATGGCTGCTGGCCCGTGCGCCGTGCCGCGGTCGGCCGGCCATGGCGGGCCGGTGCCATTGTGCCACGCCGCATCCCCCGCGCCGACGACCGCCAACAGGCGACTTGTCCGCAAGCCCCGGCACCGCTAGACTTTGCGACCCGCTGGCGACCTGGTGTCGTTGCGGGGGTCTGAGCGGCTTCAGATGCGGGACGATGCGGAGAGGTGTCCGAGTGGTTGAAGGAGCACGCCTGGAAAGTGTGTAAGCGTCTAAACCGCGCTTCGGGGGTTCGAATCCCCCTCTCTCCGCCAGATTTTGCAGTATCCCGCTTGCTTGTGACTGTGCATCTTGTAACTGTCCATGGTGGCCCCGTCGGCCCCTCGCGACGCCAGGTCGAAAACTCCGCCAGGGCCGGAAGGCAGCAACGGTATTGACTGATGCGGGTGCCGAGGTCAGCCGGCGGGGCCATCGCCTTTCCGGGAATTGCCCGCGACTTAGTGCGAACGCCAAGCTTCTTCCGAGCGGACCTTGCCGTCGCCCCCGCCTTGAACTATCGCGGCACTTCGACCTGCAACGCAGTGCTGTCCGCCAACGCGACCACTTCGCCCGGCCGGCCGATCCGATAGCCCCGCGCGGCGAGTATTTCTCCCTCCTGCACGCTGCCGTAGTGGTACAGCAGGCAACGGGCCAGCACCTCGCGCGGGTATTCGCGCTCCAGGTCCTCGATGCCGCTGTGCGAGGGGTTGCCATGCAACGCGCAATCGTGGGCGATCAGCTCCCCGGCATCGGCGACCTTGGCCAGCACTTCGGGAATCGGCCGGGTATCGCCGGTCCAGACCACGCTGCCGTGCAACCGCAAGCCGAACGCGGTGTCGGGCCAGTGATGGCGCACGGGAAACACTTCCAGCCGCACGCCGTCGTGCCAGAACGCGTCGCCGACCGGGATCACCTGGAACGCATCCCAGAAGTTCGCCCCGCCCTCCGCCAGCGGATTGGGGTAATCGCCCACGCGCTGATGCAGCAGCGGCACCAGCTTCGCCGGCACATACAGGCGTACCCGGCCGCGACGGCCGGGGTCGAAATAGCTCTGCACGAACAACCGCTCGAAGCCGGCGATGTGGTCGAGGTGGGTGTGGGTGATGAACAACGCCTGCGGGGCGGCGCCGTAATGCGCCAGATAGGCCGACAAGCCTTCGCCGCCGCAGTCGATGGTCAGCCACGGCTGGCCGTCGCGCTCCAGGGTCGCCATCGCCGAGCCCAGCTCGACCGCCGAGGCATTGCCCACTCCGTGCAGGCGCAGGGTCCAGGCCATCGGTCAGTAGCCCCGCGCCCATGCGCGGTCATAGGCGCCGCGCAAACGGGCGAAATCGCGCTCCACCGCGGTGACTTCGCGCTCGCCGCGCAGCTTCAGCAACGAGCGCTTGAGGCGGGCGAGATTGCGCTCCCGCCAGCCAGTGGCGGGAATCGCGATCCGGCCGCGATCCAGGTCGATCACCCAGCCGTTGCCGCAGGTGTCGAACATCAGGTTGTGGGCGTTCAGGTCGGCGTGATCGAGGCCCGCCCGGTGCGCGCGCGCGACCAGCCGACCGGCCTCTTCCCATGGCGCACCGTCGCCGGCCACCATCGCCCGGTCGGCCAGGGTGCGCACGTCGGGCAGGCGCTCGATCAGGATCGCGCACCGGTAGAACAGGCCTTCGCGGCGATAGCTCGCGGCGATCGGCCGCGGCACCGGCACGCCTTTTTCGATCATCGCGCGCGACAGCCGATACTCCGCAAAACTGCGCGTCGCGTCGGCACTGCGCCACAGGTAACGGTCACGGCTGAGCCTGGCCACCATGCCGCCACGCAGGTAGCGTCGCAACACCGCCGGGCCGAACGGCGCGTCGACAAACCACGCCCCGCCGCGTCCGCCGCTTTCAACCGGGCGCGCTTTTTCCTCCCAGAACGCGGGAACGAACCATTCCGGCTGCGCTTGCCGCATCCGTGTGGTGTCGAACAGAATCGCCCCGTAACCGCCGTCTTCGCGGAATGGCGTCAGTCCCTCGGCAGCGTCATACCCCGTCATCACCCGGAGTCTAGCAATTAGCATGCCCCCTGCACCCGCTTCGATCTGCCTGCTGCGCCTGTCCGCGCTGGGCGACGTCACCCATGTCGTGCCGCTGGTGCGCACCCTGCAGGCTGCATGGCCGGACACGCCGCTGAGCTGGATCATCGGCAAGACCGAACAGCGCCTGCTGGAAGGTCTGCCGGGGGTGGAGTTCATCGAGTACGACAAGAAATCCGGGCTGGGCGGAATGATCGCGCTGTACCGCCGCTTGCACGCCCGTCCCGTCGACACCCGCGCATTCGATGTCTTGCTGCAGATGCAGGTGGCCGCGCGGGCGAACCTGCTGTCCGCGGTCGTGCCCGCCAGGGTGCGGGTGGGGTACGACAGGGCGCGCTCCAGGGACGGGCACGGCCTGTTCGTCAACCGTCGGATTCCCGACCGCCCCGGCATCCACGTCCTCGACGCCATCGGCAGTTTCTGCGAACCGCTGGGCCTGCAGCAGACCGACGTGCGCTGGGACCTGCCGGTGCCCGCGGAAGCGCGCGAATGGGCACGCGCGCAATGGCCGGACGACGGCACCCGGACCCTGATGATCTCGCCGTGCTCCAGCCACGTGCTGCGCAACTGGCGGACCGATCGCTATGCCGCCGTCGCCGACCACGCGATCGCGCGCGGCTGGCGGGTGGTGCTGTGCGGTGGACGCAGCGGACTGGAGCGGCAGACCACCGACGCGATCCTCCATGCGATGCGTGGCGAGGCGCTCGACCTGGTCGGCAAGGACACCCTGAAACAATTGCCCGCGCTGCTGGAACGCGCCGACCTGTTGCTGACCCCGGATTCGGGGCCGATGCACATCGCCAACGCGATGGGCACCAAGGTGCTGGGCCTGCATGCGGCCAGCAACCCGGCCCGCAGCGGGCCCTACAGCGACCGCCGCTACTGCGTGGACCGCTATGACGATGCCGCGCGCAGGTTCCGTGGCAAACCGGCAGCCGAACTGCGCTGGGGCAGCAAGATCGAGCACGAGGGCGTCATGGATCTGGTCACGGTGGAAGACGCGACGGAGGCCTTCGAACGCTTCGTCACCGACGCGTCGGGCTAGTTAGCTGCGAAGCAACGGTTGCCTGGAAGGGGCCGATCTGCCTCATCACGACGCATCCGGCTTCCGGTAGTCCTGGTAGGACTTTTCCTCGACATAGGTCGAACCCAGCGCGTGGTTGATCTCGCGCTTGAGCCGGGCGCGCTCATCGTTCTGGATATAGACGCTGCGGGCGAGCTGGATGAAGTCCGCGTCGAACTCCTGCGCGCGCTCCTTGAGGCGGATGTCGTCCTCGATCTCCCACAGGCGTTCATTGACCGCCTTGAGCGCCGCGCGCAGGGCGACCACTTCCTTGCCGGCGGCCGGGTGTTCCAGCCAGGTCTTCTGCAGCGCGCCCAGTTCGTTGTGGATATTGGCCAGCTTGGCCGGATCGGTCATGCGCTCGGATTTGATCGCCAGGATCGAGATCTTGTCGAGCAACTCGCCAAAGGAAACGGGAACAAGGATTTCGGACATGGGACGGATTCAACCTGGCGCGCAAGTAAGAACGAGACCGACAGTCTAGCGCCGCACTCTTCCGGACTGGTGGCTTGTCTGCTTGCCGCGCGCACCGTATGATTGCGCCCCCACGACCCCGGACTTGCTGCCGGCGGTACACCGGAGAGGTGGCAGAGTGGTTGAATGTACCTGATTCGAAATCAGGCGTACGTTTATAGCGTACCGGGGGTTCGAATCCCCCCCTCTCCGCCATTACACAAGGCATCACAAACAACAGGGCTGCCCCGCCGGCAGCCTTTTTTGTTGCCGGCGCCGGATACAAACCACCGGCCACGCCATCACGCCCACCGACGGGTTCGATGGCCCTGCGGCGCGTGGCCGTCGAGTTGGCTTCACTGCGTTAACGTACGTGAAGGTTATCCCGATAATCTGAACGCCTGGTCCTGACTTGCATGATCAACCCATGATCGAATTCGGACACCTGACGCACGTCGGCCTACGTCGCGAGCTCAATGAAGACAGCTATTACGGCGACAGCGAACTGGGCCTGTGGCTGGTCGCCGACGGCATGGGAGGACACGAATACGGTGAGGTCGCCAGCGCGCTGGCAAGGGAAACCATCGTGCGCGAGATCCGCGACGGCACCCCGCTCACCCAGGCCATCCGGATTGCCGACGAGGAGATCATCCGTACATCGCGGCAGCGGCGTGATGCGTTGCCAATGGGCACGACGGTGGTCGCCACCAGGATCACCGGCAACCGGTTTGAAGTCGCCTGGGTCGGCGACAGCCGGGTCTACCTGTGGCGCAACGGCCAACTGGTCCAGCTGTCAAAGGACCACAGCTATGTCCAGGAGCTGATCGCCAGCGGCACGATCACCCAGGAGCAGGCGCGCAGCCATCCGCATCGCAACGTGGTCACCCAGGCGTTGGGCGTGACCGATCCGCGCAACCTGAATGTCGCCACCCTGTCCGGCGAGGTGTTTCCCGGCATGCAGTTGCTGTTGTGCAGCGACGGCCTGACCGAGGAAGTCGACGACAGCGAGATCGCGCGGGTGCTCGGCCAGCAGGATTGCAGCGCCCAGGAGTGCGTGGACACGCTGGTGGCCGCGGCGCTCGACGGCGGCGGCTCGGACAACATCACCGCCGTACTCATCCGCAGTCACTAGCCGCGACTCCGTTCCGGAGGGACACGCACCGCGTATGGCCCGAATCGCAACGGGTCATTCGTCCGTCACGTCATCCCACACTGCCTGGCCGGCCCGCTTGCGCAAGGTCGCCAGCCGCGCCTCGTGCGCAGCGAACTCGTCGGGCGCCACCTCCACCCGTGGCCGTGGACGGTGGGCATCGAGCTGGAACACAATAGCACCGGCGTCTGCCGGTCCCGGCTCGGCGGCATCGAAACCGATCTCTTCCTGCCCGGATGTCAATCCGATGTAGACCTCGGCCAGCAACTGGGCGTCCAACAGCGCGCCATGCAACTGGCGGTGCGCATTGTCCACCCCCAGCCGCCGGCACAGGGCATCCAGCGAATTGCGCTGGCCGGGGTAGCGACGACGGGCGAGCAACAGCGAGTCCTCGATCGTGCAGCGGTCCGCGAGGCTGCCGTGGTGCGCGCCCGCGAGGCGCAACTCGTTGTCCAGGAAGCCCACGTCGAACGCGGCGTTGTGGATCACCAGCTCGGCGCCGTCGATGAAGGCCAGGAACTCGTCGACCACCTCGGCAAACACCGGCTTGTCGGCGAGGAACTCGAGCGTCAGGCCGGTCACTTCCTGCGCGCCCGGCTCGAACACGCAGTCCGGCTTGAGATAGCGGTGGAAGGTACGGCCGGTCGGCCGCCGTTCGACGAACTCGACGCAGCCGATCTCGACCACGCGGTTGCCGCGCTCCCAGCTCAGGCCGGTGGTTTCGGTATCGAGGATGACCTGGCGCACGGACACCTCAGCCCACCTGACCGCGCGAGCGTTGCTTGAAACGGGTCGCCTCGTCACGCGCCAGGTCGTCCACACGCTCGTTGTCGGGATCGCCCGAATGCCCCTTGACCCAACGCCAGTCGATCTGGTGGCTTTGCACGGCCAGGTTCAGCCGCTCCCAGAGATCGCGGTTCTTCACCGGGGCGCCGGCGGCGGTCTTCCAGCCACGACGCATCCAGTTGGCCATCCACTGGGTGATGCCCTGGCGGACGTACTGGGAGTCGGTATGCAGCGTCACCACGCAGCTCTCGCTGAGGGCTTCCAGCGCGCAGATCGCCGCCATCAGCTCCATGCGGTTGTTGGTGGTGTCGGCCTCGCCGCCCACCAGTTCGCGCTCGCGCCCCTTGCAGCGCAGCAGTGCGGCCCAGCCGCCCGGCCCGGGATTGCCGAGGCAGGCGCCATCGGTGTGGATGTCAACGATCTTCTTTGCGTCGGTGCCGCGAATGCTTTCAGTCATCGCGGCATTATCGCCGAGTGCGCTGCTGAAGGTCGCCTCCGCAGGCGCGCCGGACCTCGTCCACCGGCCAGCGCCCGGCTTGCCAACGCAACTGGCGCAAGGGTGTAGGCGGGACCATCGCCGGCGCACGCTTGCTGACCGTGATCGCGATACTGGCGCGAAAGCGATCCATCACGGCGACGCCGGCCTCGCCCGGACTGGCGTGCCAATGCGGGCCCAGCCACTGCAGGCGGATCGAGCTGCCGGCAAACCCGGCGCGGCGCAGCATGCGCTGCCAGCGACCGGGACCGCGCGCATGCAGGCCACGACCGGCCCAGCGCGCGCGGTAGGGGCTCCATGGATTCAACGTCGCCAGCCACAACGTGCCGCCCGGCGTGAGCACGCGGGCGCATTCCTCGAGCAGCGCGGTCTGGTCACGGCCTTCGTCCAGTACGTGCTGGAGCAAAACCGCACCGAAGGTTTCACTCGCCAGCGGCAGCGGCAACCGGCAGCGCACCGAGCCGGCCAGTTCACGTCCCTCGTACCGCAACAACACACTGCGGCGACCTCCCGGAGGTGGCAACGCGGGCGACACGCCCAACCATGCCCAGGGCAGCGCGGGGCAGCCTGACAGCACCCGGGCAACCGCGGCGGCCTCGGTCGCGAGCACGCCTTGCCCTGCCGGACTGGCGAACCAGGCCAGGCCGGAGGCATCGGGTTGACGGTCGTGCGCAAACGCGGGCATGGTCGCGAATTCTCGCCTTGGTGCTGCAGGCTCCCGATTTTGCGGCAAATCCAGCGGCAAGTCCCTGCGACAAGTCCGTCGACGGGCACCACCCTGCCGACATCCATCACCGATCTCGAGGAGCATGCATCGTGCAGCTGCAAGCCCTGTCTGCGTTCGCCGACAACTACATCTGGTTGTTGCCCAATGACGAAAACACCGCTGTGGTGGTGGACCCGGGCGAAGCCGGCCCGGTCTTCGCCGCCGCCGATGCCGGTCTGTGGATCGGCGCAGTGTTGCTGACCCATCACCACCATGACCACATCGGCGGCGTGCCGGCACTGCTGGAGCGCTGGCCAGGCCTGCCGGTATTTGCACCCGACGACCCGCGCATTGCCGTGCCTGCGACGCCAGTGGGAGATGGCGACCGGCTCCGGGCCACGGGTTTCGAGTTCGAAGTGATCGCCGTTCCAGGCCATACCAGCAGCCACGTGGCCTATTACGGAGCCGGGATCGGCGACGGCGTGCTGTTCAGCGGGGATACCTTGTTCAGCCTGGGTTGCGGACGACTTTTCGAAGGTAGCCCGTTGCAGATGCACCAATCGTTGTCGCGCCTGGCCCGTTTGCCGGGTTCCACCAGCCTGTATTGCGGCCACGAATACACCCTGTCCAACGCCGCCTTCGCGCGCGTGGTCGAGCCCGAAAATGCGCCGCTGTTGCGCCGCACCCAGGAAGCCCAAGACATGCGTGATGCCTCCCGACCCACCCTGCCCAGCACGCTGGCCAGCGAACTGGCAAGCAACCCGTTCCTGCGTTGCGACCAGCCGGCCGTGATCGCCGCCGTACAACGCCGCCTCGGTCGCGTCCCGACGGATGCGGTCGAGGTCTTCGCCGAATTGCGGCACTGGAAAGACGGATTCAGCGGATGAAGCGCCTCACGTTTAAACCGCGCCCCGCAAAGGCAGCCCTCGCCCAGGCGGTCGGGATACTGCTCGCAGTGGCGCTGGTCGCTCCCGCCGCCGCCGCAACGCCCGCCACCAGAACCTCCGACGCCGCCCCGCCGGCCATCGTCACCACCACCTCACCTGCTTCGGCACCCGCCGCGGGCACAGCCCCCTCCCGCAGCGGACTGGAAATCTACCAGCAGTTCCAGCAAGGCCTGGCCGACCCGAGCTGCGGCACGGAGGTAAGCGCGCGCTGGAGCAAGCATTACGCCGCCGCGCCCAAGCGGCTCGCATCGCAGAATGAAGACACGCTGCTGTTGTTCGGTTACGTACTGGACGCCGTGCGCGAAGCCCATCTGCCCAGCGAGTACGCGCTGATCCCGTTCGTGGAAAGCGGCTATCGACCGGAAGCACGCAGCCCGGCGGGCCCTGTCGGCATGTGGCAGATGATCGAACGTACCGCGCGCAACCACAAAGTCCCGATCCGCAAGGGGTACGACGGGCGCCTCTCGCCGGTCGACTCTACCCGCGCCGCGGTGCGTTACCTGAAGACCCTGCACGGGATGTTCGCCGGCGACTGGCGTCTGGCCGCGATGGCCTACAACGCCGGCGAATACCGGATCCTTTCCGCGCTGAAAAGCGGCGGCCAGGTCGCCCGGAACGCCAAGCCCGAAGCCCTTCCCAACGTGCCGGCCACCACCCACGCCTACGTGCGCAAGCTACACGCGCTGGCTTGCGTGCTGGGTGAGGCGGAGGATCGCGAGTCATGGGTCAAGGCCATGGACCGACCCGCTCCGCGCCTGCAGGCGGTGACGATCGGCGATGGCATCAATCGGCTGGCCGACTGGGCTGACCGCAACGGCCAGGATGCAGCCCGTCTTGGCCGTCTCAACCCGGGCTTCAGTGGCGGTCGGATCGCCAGCAGCGATGACGCGCCGGTGCACCTGCTGGCCCCGCCATCGATGACAATCAGCGGCGTCAATTAGTTCGCGCGCGCCCGCTACAATGAGTGATTGCCCGACCGTGCCGGTCGTGGCCCTGATCACTTAGGAGCAACCATGGGTTTCCTGCAAGGCAAGCGTGCGCTGATCACGGGCATCGCCAGCGAGCGTTCGATCGCCAGCGGCATCGCCGAGGCGATGCACCGCGAGGGTGCGGAGCTGGCTTTCACCTACCTCAATGACAAACTGCGGCCGCGCGTGGAAAAAGCCGCGGCAGCCCTGGGCAGCGACATCGTGCTGCCGCTGGATGTCTCCAGCGACGAGCAGATCACGGCCTGCTTCGACCAGCTCGGCCAACGCTGGGACGGTTTCGACATCCTCGTCCACGCGATCGCCTATGCGCCGCGTGAGGCGATCGAGGGCGAGTTCCTCGACGGCCTGACCCGCGAGAACTGGGCCATCGCCCACGACATCTCGGCCTATTCCCTGGCCGCCATCGCCAAGGCGGCCAGGCCGCTGATGGCGGGGCGCAACGGTTCGATCCTGACCCTGAGCTACCTGGGCGCGGTGCGTGCGCTGCAGAACTACAACGTGATGGGAGTCGCCAAGGCCAGCCTGGAGGCGACGGTCCGCTACCTCGCACTGAACCTCGGCCCCGAAGGCACGCGCGTCAACGCGATTTCCGCCGGCCCGATCAAGACCCTGTCCGCCGCGGGCATCTCCAACTTCCGCAAGATGCTGGGCCAGTTCGAGCAGAATGCGCCGTTGCGGCGCACGGTCACGATCGAGGATGTCGGCAACACCGCCGCGTTCCTGTGTTCGGACCTGGCACTGGGCATCACCGGCGACGTGGTGTACGTCGATTCGGGCTACAACATCCTGGGCATGACCGGCATCGGCGACAAGGACTGACACGGGCACTGACGCAGACAGTCCCTGACCCACGAAAAAGCCCGGCTTCGCGCCGGGCTTTTTCATTTCCGCCGGCACCGGATCCGCACGGATCCGATACCAACGATCGAGTTACAGGTTCTGCTCGATGACCTTGATCTTCATGGTCTTGCGCAGCGTGGCCAGCAACGCCTGCACATCATCGATCCCGGCCGCCTGGGCCAATTGCTGCTGCAGCATCTGGCGCTGTTCGGGCGGGAAGCGGTCGATGTCGCCCGGCACCACCTTGTCGACGGTGAACAGCACGATCCGGCCATCGTCCAGCACGCGGTCACCCGCGACCGGCTTGCCGTCAGCCGACATGTGCGCGGCGAAGATCGCGTCCGATACGCCCGGCGCGATCAACGGCGCGCCGCGCGGCACGCCCGGCAACGTCTCCGGCGCCGGCAGCGATTCCTTCTCCGCCAATGCGGCCAGGGTTTCACCGCCCTTCACGCGCGCCAGCAACACCGCCGCGCGCTCGCTGGCGGCCTTCTGCAGGCGTTGGGCACGGATCGCGGCAACCACCTGATCGCTGACCTGACTCAACGGCTGCGCCTGTTCCGGCGTGTGGTCGACCACCCGGATCCAGACGTTGTGACCTGGCGAGATCTCGATCGGGTCGCTGACTGTCGCGTCCTGGATCAGCACCTCGGAAAACGCCGCACGCTTCAGCGCGGGGCTGGCGGCGATGCCTTCATTCGATTGCGCGTTGAACGGACCGAGCTTCTGCACGGTCAGGTTCGCCGCGGCCGCCGCCGGTGCCAGCGAGCCGGGGTTCTGCAGCACCGCATCGACCACGCGGCTGGACAGGTCGTTGAACACCCGCTCGCGATCAGCCTCGGCCTGCTCCCGCACCAACGCATCGCGGACCTGCTCGAACGATTCCTGCTCGCCGGCCTTGATCTCGCGCAACTTGAGCACGTGCCAGCCAAACTCGGTTTTCACCGGATCGCTGACCTGGCCCGGCTGCATGGCGAACAGCACGCTTTCCAGCGGCGCAGGCATCGTGTCCTTGCCGACCCAACCCAGATCGCCACCAGCGGCCTTCGAGCCGGTGTCATCGCTTTCGGCCTCTGCCAGGGCCGCGAAATCCGCCCCTTCGGCACGCGCCTTGACGGCCAGCCCACGCGCCTTCGCTTCGGCCGCTTCGCGGGTCGCTGCGTCCGCGTTTTCGTCCACTTCCACCAGGATGTGCGATGCCAGACGCTGCTCCTGATCGGCGAATTTCTCGCGCTCCTGGTCGTAACGCTGACGCAGGGTTTCCTCGTCCGCCGGCGGCGGGGCCGGCATGGTGTTCGCATCCAGCGAGATGTACTCGATGCTGACGCTCTCGGGGGCGCGGTAGTCGTCCAGATGGGCGTCATACCAGGCCTGGATATCAGCCTGGGCAACCGGCGCGCCTGTCCCGGCGTCCGCCAGGGACGGCAGGATCATCAAGGTGACATCACGCTGCTCGCCCATCAGCTTGATCAATCGGTCCATTTCCGGCGCGGTGATGAAGTTGCTGCTGGCGATCGCATTCATCACCAACCCTTGCTCCAGACTCTCGCGCACCGCTCGGTCGAACTGGGACGGCGTCTGCGGAGGCACCTGGGATGCCAGTGCCAGCTGATAGCGCTGGGGATCGAACCGGCCATCGACATGGAACGCCGGGATCCGCTGGATCTCATCGCGCACCATGGCATCGCTGACCGCCACGCCCGCCGCTTCGGCGGCCATCGACTGCACCCGCTGGTCGATCAGCCCCTCAAGCACCGCGCGCTTGTTGGCGACATCCTCGAATGCGCGCGCGTCGAACGCATCGCCCTGCTCGGCGCGCTGCTGCTGGCGCACCTGCTCGAAGCGGTTGCGGAACTCCTCGGTGCCGATTTCCTCATGCCGCCAGAACACGGACGCCGGCCAGAACGAGGGTGCGGAAGACCACCAGGTCGGCGGCGCCTTGATGGTCGCAACGGTGCTGCTGCTGCCCTGGACCATGTACTGCTCGAGTCCGAACAACGCAAAGGGAACGATCAGAATGCCGAGGATCGTCATGGCGATCCAGCCGGTGGTCTTGTCTCGGAGTTTCTGCAGCATGATCCAGTCGTGTCAGGTCGGAAGCCGGACAGTTTACCGTGGATGGGCCTCAGGGGTTCGGCACGTCCAGGGGCATGCGCGCCCCACACCCGGCGACAGGTGGGAACTGCATCCGGCAGCCGGATCAATGCGGTGGCGAAGCGCGCAGGCCATCAACAAAAAAGGGCACCGTTTCCGGTGCCCTTCGGGTGCAACTGGCGGAGTGGACGGGACTCGAACCCGCGACCTCCGGCGTGACAGGCCAGCATTCTAACCAACTGAACTACCACTCCGCGTCTTGAACATCTTTCCAGCGGGACGGATGGCTCCGGTGCATCCGGGAAGCAACCGCCTCACTCAAAGCAAACCCCTCGATCACTCGGGGGGCTTGGGTGCAACTGGCGGAGTGGACGGGACTCGAACCCGCGACCTCCGGCGTGACAGGCCAGCATTCTAACCAACTGAACTACCACTCCGCGTCTTGAACATCTTTCCAGCGGGACGGATGGCTCCGGTGCATCCGGGAAGCAACCGCCTCACTCAAAGCAAACCCCTCGATCACTCGGGGGGCTTGGGTGCAACTGGCGGAGTGGACGGGACTCGAACCCGCGACCTCCGGCGTGACAGGCCAGCATTCTAACCAACTGAACTACCACTCCGCACTTGAACGCTTTCTACCCGGTGCTTGGTGGGTGCTGAGGGTTTCGAACCCCCGACCCTCTCCGTGTAAAGGAGACGCTCTACCACTGAGCTAAGCACCCTGTACTACAGACCCGATGCCAACAGCAGGCACCGGCGGGCCAGCCACTTAGTTTACAGCGTCCTTCAGGGCTTTGCCAGCCTTGAACGCCGGATTTTTCGATGCCTTGATCTTGATGGCCTCGCCGGTCTTCGGATTGCGGCCCTGACGGGCAGCACGCTTGCGAACCTCGAAGGTGCCGAAGCCGACCAGCGTGATCGTTTCGCCCTTCTTCAACGTCTTGGTGATGACGCTGATCACGGCATCCACGGCACTGGCGGCATCGGTCTTGGACAGCTCTGCAGCCTCGGCGACAGCAGCAACAAAATCACCCTTGTTCATTCGTTTGGACTCCCTGAGCGGATTTGACCGCGATGTTCTTGAAATCGGAATGTCACCGCCAGCAGCGGCCCTCCGATCGACCTTGCCGCATCGCAGTCCCCGGCGGGGTTTGTGCGACACGGTTGCCCGTCGTTATACCAGCGGGATTTTGGACGCGCAAGGCGGAAACCCAGCAATGACGCGGGTTTCAGCCGATTCTGCGAATTTCGCGTCAACAGGCGCAATCAATGCTTGACCCCGGCACGCGTCACACGCTCGCTCTTGCGCGGCGCGGGCAAGCCCTCCTGTCCGGCCGGCGGCAGCGGCGTCAGCGGCGTCAGCGGGCGCTCCAGCGCGACATCCAGCACCTCGTCGATCCAGCGGGCGGTCACGATCTTGAGACCTTCGCTGATGCTCTTGGGCAGATCGACGAGATCCTTCTTGTTTTCCTCCGGAATGATCACGGTGGTGATCCCGCCGCGCAGTGCCGCGAGCAGCTTTTCCTTGAGTCCACCGATCGGAAGCACCCGGCCGCGCAGGGTGATCTCGCCGGTCATCGCCACTTCCGCCCTGACCGGATTCCTGGTCAACGTGGACACCAGCGCAGTGGCCATCGCGATGCCCGCGCTCGGGCCATCCTTCGGCGTCGCGCCTTCGGGGACATGCACGTGGACATCGTGCTTCTGCAGGAAATCCAGGTCGATGCCGAGGCGCTCGGTCCGCGCACGCACAACCGACAAGGCTGCCGATGCCGATTCCTTCATCACATCGCCGAGCTGGCCGGTCAGCAGCAACTGGCCCTTGCCGGGCACCAGCGTGGTTTCGACCTGCAGCAACTCGCCACCGACCTCGGTCCACGCCAGCCCGGTGACCAGGCCGATTTCGTTCTGCTCCTCGGCACGTCCGAAGTCGAACCGGCGCACGCCGAGATACTTGTCCAGGTTCTTGGCGGTGACGGTCAGGATCGACTTGCGGGCCTTCGCCGGCTTCGGGCCTGCCAGGGCAATCTCCTTGACCACCTTGCGGCAGATCTTGGCGATCTCGCGCTCCAGATTTCGCACGCCGGCTTCGCGTGTGTAGTAGCGCACGATGTCGTGCACCGCCGACTCGGCGACCTTCAGCTCCTCGGGCTTCAGGCCGTTGGCCTTGATCTGCTTGGGCAGCAGGTAACGCATCGCGATGTTGACCTTCTCCTCCTCGGTGTAGCCGGGGATCCGGATCACTTCCATGCGGTCCAGCAGCGGACCGGGAATGTTCAGCGAGTTGGAGGTGGCGACGAACATCACCTCGCTCAGGTCCAGGTCGACCTCCAGGTAATGGTCGTTGAATGCGTGGTTCTGCTCGGGGTCGAGCACTTCCAGCAAGGCCGATGACGGGTCGCCGCGGAAGTCCATCGACATCTTGTCGATCTCGTCGAGCATGAACAGCGGATTGCGGGTGCCGACCTTGGTCAGGTTCTGCACCACCCGGCCCGGCATCGAACCGACATAGGTGCGCCGGTGGCCGCGGATTTCCGCCTCGTCGCGCACGCCGCCGAGCGACATGCGCACGAACTTGCGGTTGGTCGCCTTGGCGATCGACTGCCCGAGCGAGGTCTTGCCCACGCCGGGCGGCCCGACCAGGCACAGGATCGCGCCCTTCATCTGCTTCACCCGGGTCTGCACGGCCAGGTATTCGAGGATGCGCTCCTTGACCTTTTCCAGGCCGAAGTGATCCGCATCCAGCACTTCCTGGGCCGCCTTCAGGTCCTTGCGCACCTTGCTGCGCTTCTTCCACGGCACCCCGAGCAGCCACTCCAGGTAATTGCGAACCACCGCTGCCTCGGCCGACATGGGCGACATCTGCTTGAGCTTGTTGAGCTCGCTCTTGGCCTTGGCCTCCACCGGCTTGGGCATGCCCGCCTCGGCGATCTTGCGCGTGAGGTCCTCGATATCGTTGGGCGCATCGTCGATCTCACCCAATTCCTTCTGGATCGCCTTCATCTGCTCGTTGAGGTAGTACTCGCGCTGGCTCTTCTCCATCTGGCCCTTGACCCGGCCACGGATGCGCTTCTCCAGCTGCTGGACATCGATCTCGCCGTCCACCAGGCCCACCAGCTGTTCCAGCCGCGCACCGATGCCGTGGGTTTCCAGCAGCTTCTGTTTGTCGCTGATGCGCACGCCCAGGTGGGCGGCGACGGTATCGGCCAGGCGCCCGGGTTCATCGATCCCCGCCAGGGTCTGCATCAACTCCGGCGGCAGCTTGCGGTTGGTCTTGATGTACTGCTCGAACAGGGTCATCAGCGACCGCATGATCGCCTCGATCTCGCGCTCTTCGCGATCGACCACCGGCGCGATTTCGCGGGCCTGCCCGCTCAGCGCTCCGTCGGTCTCCACCACGTGGTCGACCTGCACCCGTGAGACGCCCTCCACCAGCACCTTGATGGTGCCGTCGGGCAATTTCAGCAGCTGCAGCACATGCGCCAAAGTGCCGATCTCGAACAGGTCCGCAGCGCCCGGGTCGTCGGTCTCGGCCGCCTTCTGCGCGACCAGCAGGATCTGCTTGTCGGCTTCCATCGCGATTTCGAGGGCACGGATCGATTTGTCGCGGCCGACAAACAGCGGAATCACCATATGCGGGAACACGACGACGTCGCGCAATGGCAGCACCGGCAGATTGAGCAGCTCGTCCTGGGCGGACTCGCGTTCAGTGGATTCGGTCATGGAAAACTCCGGTCGTTCATGCAGCCGGGACTCGATGCCCGACCACGAAAGATGAGGATGCGCCGACATCGCCGGCCATGCACCCGGTTATGGGGGTCGACCGGGAAGGTTGCAAGCAAAAGCCGTTGCGGCCGCGGGATCCGTGCGGATTTCCCAACAAAATCAGCCGCTTGCGGAAACAAGCGGCTGACAGGCAAAACCGGGGGCAACGGCCGGCTCAGTCGCCGGAGGCGGCCTTCTGCGGTGCCGCCGATGGGGTCTCGTAGACCAGGTACGGTTCGGCCTTGTGCTCGATGACCGACTCGTCGACCACGACCTTGCTGACGTTCTCCAGCGATGGCAGCTCGTACATCGTGTCCAGCAGGACCGACTCGACGATCGTTCGCAGGCCGCGCGCGCCGGTCTTGCGCTTGAGCGCCTTGCGCGCGATCGCGACCAGCGCGTCGGGGCGGAACTCCAGCTCCACCTCTTCCATCTCGAACAGCTTCTTGAACTGCTTGGTGATCGCGTTCCTGGGCTCGGTGAGGATGGTGACCAGCGCCTCCTCATCCAGCTCCTCCAGCGTCGCCACCACCGGCAGGCGGCCGACGAACTCGGGAATCAGTCCGAACTTGACCAGGTCCTCCGGCTCCACCTCCGCCAGCACCTTGCCGATCTCGATCTTGCGCTCGCTGCTCTTCACCTTCGCGCCGAAACCGATGCCGCCGGCTTCGGTGCTGCGCCGCTGGATGATCTTGTCCAGTCCGGCAAACGCACCGCCCACGATGAACAGGATGTTGCGGGTATCGACCTGCAGGAACTCCTGCTGCGGATGCTTGCGCCCGCCCTGTGGCGGCACGCTGGCGACGGTGCCTTCGATGAGCTTCAACAGCGCCTGCTGCACGCCCTCGCCCGACACGTCGCGGGTGATCGACGGGTTGTCAGACTTGCGCGAGATCTTGTCGATCTCGTCGATGTAGACAATGCCCTGCTGCGCCTTGTCGACGTCGTAGTCGCACTTCTGCAGCAGCTTCTGGATGATGTTCTCGACGTCCTCGCCGACATAGCCGGCCTCGGTCAGGGTCGTCGCGTCGGCCATCGTGAACGGCACGTTGAGCATCCGCGCCAGCGTTTCGGCCAGCAACGTCTTGCCCGAACCGGTCGGTCCGACCAGCAGGATGTTGGACTTCGCCAGTTCGACGTCGTCGTTCTTCTGCCGGCTCTCGATGCGCTTGTAGTGGTTGTAGACCGCCACGGCGAGCGTGCGCTTGGCCCGCGCCTGGCCAATCACGTACTGGTCGAGGATCTCGAGGATTTCCTTCGGCTTGGGCAGGTGGCTGCGTGCCGACTGGGCCTTTTCCTCAAGCTCTTCGCGGATGATGTCGTTGCACAGCTCGACGCATTCATCGCAGATGAATACGCTGGGGCCCGCAATCAGCTTGCGCACCTCGTGCTGGCTCTTGCCGCAGAACGAGCAATAGAGAATCTTGTTGCTGTCGCCGGTACCACGGCCTTGTCTGTCATCGGTCATGCGCTTGCCTGAATGATCATGTGCAGAACGCTCATCGGCGACTGCCGCCAGACGAACGTGTTCATGCGTGTTTCGGGCCTGAGAATAGCACAGCGCCCCAACCCGCCCGAATGACGGAGGGGCGCCGATAATTTTCTTTGTAATCAACAGGTTGGACGTGCGTCCACTGTTCCGTCCGCACGAAAAATCAGCTTGCCTGAATGGACTCTTCCGGACGGCGCTCCAGCACTTCATCAATCAAGCCGTAGTCGCGCGCGGCCTCGGCGCCCTTGAAGTTGTCACGCTCGGTATCGCGCGCGATCGTTTCCAGCGGCTGCCCGGTGTGCTTGGACAGCACCTCGTTGAGCTTCTGCTTCAGCGCCAGGATCTCGCGTGCGTGGATCTCGATATCCGTGGCCTGGCCCTGGAAGCCGCCCAGCGGCTGGTGGATCATCACCCGCGAATTGGGCAGCGCGTAACGCTTGCCCTTCGCGCCCGATGCCAGCAACAACGCCCCCATCGAGGCCGCCTGGCCGACGCAGATCGTGCTCACGTCGGGACGGATGTACTGCATGGTGTCGTAGATCGCCATGCCGGCGGTGACCACGCCACCGGGCGAGTTGATGTACAGGCTGATGTCCTTCTCGGGGTTTTCCGCCTCGAGGAACAGCATCTGGGCAACGATGACGTTGGCGACGTGGTCGTCGATCGGACCGACCAGGAAGATCACCCGCTCCTTCAGCAGACGCGAATAGATGTCGTACGCGCGCTCGCCACGGCTGGTCTGTTCGACCACCATCGGCACGAGGTTGAGGGCTTTGGTTTGGTTTTCCATCAAGACGGCACCTTGGCTGACGTTATATGGGCGGACCCGATCAACGTGGGGTCGAGCGGACCATAGCGCAAGAGGCGCCCGGCGCCCGCCCTGAAGGCAGGCACCGTTGGGATTGCGGTTCAGGCAACCGGTTTACTGGCGGATCGCCTCGGCGAAAGCGAGCGGCTGCTCGGTGTGCTGGGCGCGCTCGGCAATCCAGTCGATCACCTGCTCCTCCATCACCCGCCCCTGCAGGTTGGTCATCAGCTGGCGGTCATTGCGGTACAGCTCGATGACCTGCTGCGGCTCCTCGTAGGTGGAGGCGATCAGGTTGAGCGTCTCGTTGACGCGCTTGGGATCGAGCTTGAGCGCGTTGGCGCGCGCGACCTCGCCGACCAGCAGGCCGACCAGCACGCGCTTGCGCGCCGGCTCGAGGAACTGCAGGTGTGCATCGGCCGGGAGCTCGACGTTGCGGCCCTGGCGGCGCGCCTGCTCGGCCGCCTGGTTGGCCATGTCGCGGGCTTCGTTCTCGACCAGCTTCGGCGGCATTTCCAGCTCCGAGTAGGCAGCGATCAGCTGCTCGCCGACCTCACGACGCAGGCGGCTCATCAGCGCGCCCTTGAGCTCGCGCTCCAGGTTGCTGCGGATATCGGCACGGAACTGCTCCGCATCGCCGCTCTTGATGCCGAAGCTCTTGATGAACGCTTCATCCACGTCCGGCAGGACCGGCTCGGACACCTTGCCGACCGTCAGGCTGACCAGGACCTTCTTGCCGGCGAACTGCGGCACGCGCCACTCGGAGGGGAATTCGATCTCGGTGTCTTTGGACTCGCCCGCCTTCATGCCGACCAGCGCCGACTCGATCGCCGGCAACATCGCACCGGAGCCGATGACGGTGGTGCCACGCTCGGCACCCTCGGCTGGCAGACGCTCTCCATCAACGGTGGAGAACGTCTCCAGCTCGACCGCGTCGCCTTCCTGCGCGGCCCGCTCGACCACGTTCCACGTGCGGCGCTGCAGGCGCAGGTTCTCGACCATCGTGTCGATGTCCTCATCCTTCACCTCGGAGGTGTGGCGCACGACATTGAGCTTGCTTACGTCGATCTCGCCGAAGTCCGGCACCACCTCGAAGGTCGCCACGTAGGCGAGCTCGGCAGCCGCATCACCCGCAGGTTCGATGAACGGGTTGCCCGCGATCTGCAGAGACTGCTCGCGCACCGCGCTGCCGAAGGTTTCGCGGACGAGGTTGTCGAGGACTTCAGCGCGGACCTGAGGACCGAAGCGCTGTTCGATGACCTTGGCCGGAATCTTTCCGGGACGGAACCCCTTGATCTTGGCCCCGCGCGAAATCTCGCGCAGGCGGCCACCCACCTCGCTCTCGAACCGGTCGGCCGGGAGGTTGAAGGTCATGCGGCGTTCAAGGGCACCGAGCGATTCGACCGAAACTTGCATATCCACTCCTGCAACCGTGGCGGATGCCGACGGCACGATAGTTGTTGGGTCTGGCTGGCCGCGGAAAGCCGGAACTCTGCCGGCGGCCGAACGCGCTAGTTTGGCGGATTCCGGCCGTCGCTTCCAGTGGTTTGCCACCCGCGACGACGTTCCGGCCTGCCTGGATGGTGCGAAAGGGGGGACTCGAACCCCCACGCCTTGCGGCACTGGTACCTAAAACCAGGGCGTCTACCAATTCCGCCACTTTCGCCTGTTGCCTGCCGCGACGGCCGGGACCACCGCGGCCGAACCGGCGATGACAACCCTATGCCGCTGACGGGCAAAAAAAAACACCTGGCGCGAACCAGGTGCTTCAATTTTGGTGGGCCGTGAAGGATTCGAACCTTCGACCTATTGATTAAGAGTCAACTGCTCTACCAACTGAGCTAACGGCCCGCAACTCGCAAAATTGTACAGCAACAACCAAAAAAACGATGGGGTGGAAGACGGGATTCGAACCCGCGACCCTCGGAATCACAATCCGATGCTCTAACCAACTGAGCTACATCCACCACAGGAAAACGACTGCAGACAACGTGACGCAATTATTGCACGGTTGGCGCGCCCGGCAGGACTCGAACCTGCAACCATCGGCTTAGAAGGCAGATGCTCTATCCGGTTGAGCTACGGGCGCCTGCGTGAATCCTACCGACGCCGTTGAACAAGTGGTCGGGGCAGAGGGATTCGAACCCCCGACCCTCTGGTCCCAAACCAGATGCGCTACCAGACTGCGCTATGCCCCGATCCGGGCTTTCGTAGCACGCCGATGCCGCGAAAGGCCGGCCATTCTGTGCCCAGTCCGGCCCGGTGTCAATGCCCGGATACCCGTGATGGCGCCCGATGTATGCTTGCGCAATCGCACTATGACCGCCCAGGGGGCATGCATGATCCGCAGCAGCAATCCGGCGTTGAAGGGCGCCAGCTTCCTCGACCTGCACAGTGGGACGATCGTCCGCGGCCGCAGCGACGTGATGAGCCTGAACGGCACGGTCAACAAGACCGGCATGCTGTTGTTGCTGTGCGTGCTGACCGCCTCGTTTGCGTGGAGCCAGGTGAGCACGCCAGCCGGAATCGTGGGTGCCCAGCCCTACATGTGGGGTGGCCTGATCGGCGGGCTGGTGCTGGCGATGGTCACGATCTTCAAGAAGGAATGGGCACCGGTCACTGCGCCTCTGTATGCGCTGGTGGAAGGCTTCTTCCTCGGCGCGATCTCGGCGATGTTCAACCACATGTACGAAGGCATCGTGATGCAGGCGGTACTGCTCACCTTCGGCACCCTGTTTGCGCTGTTGTTCGCCTACCGCTCCGGGCTGGTCAAGGCGACCGAGAACTTCAAACTCGGCGTGGTCGCCGCCACCGGCGGCGTGTTCCTGGTCTACATGGCAAGCATGGTGCTCGGCTTTTTCGGCATCAACATCCCGATGATCCACGAGTCCGGGCTGCTCGGTATCGGCTTCAGCCTGGTGGTGGTCGTGATCGCGGCGTTGAACCTGGTGCTGGACTTCGACTTCATCGAAACCGGTGTCGAGCAGGGGGCACCGAAGTACATGGAGTGGTACGGCGCGTTCGGCCTGATGGTCACGCTGGTGTGGCTGTACATCGAGTTCCTGCGGTTGCTGTCCAAGCTGCAGTCGCGCTGACGACCGCCGTCGCGACACAGAAAAAGGGCGCTCAAGGCGCCCTTTTTTCATTCCGGTTCCCGGGCCTTGGCAGAACCCGCCGCAAGCGCGCCCTCCCTGCCTGCCGGCAGCTCAACCCGCGAGGGCCACAGCATGAAGCCGATCGCCACCACGGCCAGCAACCAGCAGTACCAGACCTTGCCGGCGATCAGCAGCGGCGACAGGCCGGCGAGCGACCCGGCCAGCAGGATCTGCGCGCCATACGGCAGGACGCCCTGCGCGACACATGAATAGATGTCCAGGATGCTGGCCGCGCGGCGCGGCGGCACGCCGTGCCGCTGGGCGATGTCTTTCGCCAGGCTGCCACCGACCAGGATCGCCACGGTGTTGTTGGCGGTCAGTACATCCCCGCCGACCGCCAGCGCGGCGATGCTGAGCTCGCCGGCACGGCGCCCCTGGCTGCCGCGGGCGAACCGGGCGATCGTCGCGGCCAGCCAGGCCAGGCCACCGCTGGCCTTGATCAGTGCGGCCAGGCCGCCGATCAGGATCGACAGCAGCGTGATTTCGACCATTCCCTCGAAGCCGGTGTAGATGTCGCTGGCGTAACTGACCACGTCGTAACCGTCGGCCATGAAAAAGCCGAACACGCCTGCCAGCAACAGCCCGATGGCCAGCACCAGCACGACGTCGAGCCCGAGCAGCGCCAGCGCCAGCACCGCCAGGTACGGCAGCACGAGCCACGCCGAAGCGGCCTGGTGGGTCGTCGCCACCGGCGCGGCGTCGCCGAGGAACGCGAGCAGCACGATCGTGGCCACCGCCGCCGGCAGCGCGATCCTGAAGTTCTCGCGGAACTTGTCGCGCATCGCACAACCCTGGCTGCGGGTAGCGGCGATGGTGGTATCGGAGATGATCGACAGGTTGTCGCCGAACATGGCGCCGCCGACCACAGCGCCCAGCACCAACGCCTTGTCCATCCCGGCCGCGTCCGCCAGGCCCGTCGCGATGGGAACCACCGCGGCGATCGTGCCCATCGAGGTGCCGATCGACAACGACACGAAGCTGGCGACGACGAACAGCCCCGGCAGGATCAGCTGCGGCGGCAGGGTTCCCAGACCCAGCGCGACGACCGCATCCACCGCACCGATCGCCTTGGACACGGTGGCGAACGCACCGGCCATCAGGAAAACCAGCACCATCAGCATCACGTTGCTGTGTCCCATGCCGGCCAACAGGGTGTCCACCGGTTTGATGTTGCGGCGCCAGGCGATCCAGGCGCCCAGCGCCAGCGCCGGCAGGATCGCGACCGGGGCCCGCAGCTGGTAGAAACCCATCGCTTCGCCCTGCGCCGTGAAATACAGCCCGGCACCGAAGAACAGCGCCAGGAACAGCAGCAGCGGCAGCAGCGCTACGGCACTGGGACGCACCGAAAGATCCGGGCGGGAAAAATCATTCATCGCTTTATTCGGATACAAGGAGCAAGCCGCGCAGTGTGCCGACTGGGCGGGCCGCTGTCGAGCGCAGGAATGGGATGCTGGATATCGCCGCGCGCACAAAAAAACGGGGCGCCCTCAAGGCACCCCGTTCGGTCCGAATTGAAGCTGTGGACGTAAAGCTGTGGAGCTGGTGGATGGCAGGCCGGCCCCATGCGGGCCCATACCCTCAGGCCCGGGCCGCCCTGGCCAAACCAGGCCCGGTCAAATTGTGCCTGGTCAAGCCAGCCTGATGATCAAACCAGCCAGATCAAACCCGGCTGGCGATTGCCTTGCCGAAGTCCATCGTGCTGCCGGTGCCGCCAAGGTCGGCCGTCAGGCTGTCGCGGGCTTCGAGCGTCGCCACGATCGCCTCGCGCACCCTGAGCGCCTTGTCCGTCATGCCCAGGTGATCGAGCATCTGCGAGGCGCCGAGCAACAGCGCGCACGGATTGGCCTTGCCCTGGCCGGCAATATCCGGCGCGGTGCCATGGACGGCTTCGAAGATCGCCGCGTCGTTGCCGATGTTGGCCCCCGGAATGAGGCCGAGACCGCCGATCAGGCCCGCGCACAGGTCGGAGATGATGTCGCCGAACAGATTCGTGGTGACGATGACGTCGAACTGCTCGGGACGCATCACCAGCTGCATGCAGGCGTTGTCGACGATCATTTCCTCGCACTGGATCTGCGGGTAGAGCGCGGCGACTTCACGCGCGGTCTTCAGGAACAGGCCGGAGGTCGACTTGAGGATGTTGGCCTTGTGCACCACGGTGACCTTCTTCCGGCCGGTCTTCACCGCCAGGTCGAAGGCGTAGCGCACGATGCGCTCCGAGCCCTTGCGGGTGGTGCGGGTGATCGAGGTCGCGCTCTGCCCGTCGGCCGCGGTTTCCTGGCCTTCGGCGCTGTAGGCACCTTCGGTGTTCTCGCGCACCGTGATGATGTCGACACCGCTAGGGAAGCGCGACTTGGTGTTCGGGAACGACTTGGCCGGACGCACGTTGGCGTACAGGTCGAAGCGCTTGCGCAGCTCGACGTTGACCGACGAGAAGCCGCCGCCTACCGGCGTGCTCAGCGGGCTCTTCAGCGCGATGCGGTTCTTGCGGATCGAGTCCATGGTGACCGCCGGCAGCAGCTCGCCGGTCTTCTCCAGCGCCACCAGGCCGGCGTCGGCGAACTCGTACTCCAGGCCGAGCTTCATCGCGTCGAGCACATAGAGGGTGGCGTCCATGATTTCCGGGCCGATGCCATCGCCACGGATAACCGTAATCGTCTGCGTCATAGGGGATCTTCTTCCAACTGGATGGGCGCTACCGCATCAACCATGCGGCGCCGGGGTAGGGGTCAGCCCCGTAATTGTGCCGGAATCAGGGATTTCCTGCAGGCCCGGGCGACCGGAAAGCCGCAATTGCAGCGCTGATCCCGCCGGGAGGCATCAAGCCATCCCGGCACATACAGGTCCGTTTCCGGCTTCAGTCGTGCCCATGCGCGGGCGGGGCGGCCGCTCCACCCTGTTCCAGCCGGTCGAGGAAATCGACCGCGCGGCGCAGGTGCGGGATCACGATCGAACCACCGACCACCAGCCCGACCGAGAACGTCTCGAACATCTCCTCGCGCGTGGCACCGGCTTCATGGCACTGGGCGACGTGGTAGCTGATGCAGTCGTCGCAACGCAGCACCAGCGAAGCCACCAGACCCAGCAGCTCCTTGGTCTTCACGTCCAGGGCACCGGCCTTGTAGGTCTGGGTATCGAGCGCGAAAAACCGGCGCACGACCTGGTTGGGCTCGGCCAGGATGCGGTCGTTCATGCGTTGCCGGAACTCGGCAAAGCCCTCGACAGCCCGATCTTCCGGTGCAGACGGATCGCTCATGCACCACCCGCCAGCAACGGCTCCAGCTTGCCGGCACGGTGCAGCGCCATCATGTCGTCGAAGCCGCCCACATGGGTGTCGCCGACGAAGATCTGCGGCACGCTGGTGCGCTTGGCCAGGGTCATCATCTTCTCGCGCGCGGCGGCATCCAGATCGATCCGCACCTCGGTCCATTCCTGGTCCTTGCTCTTCAGGAAGTTCTTGGCGGCGACGCAGTAGGTGCACGTCGCGCTGGTGTACATGACGATTTCGGGCTTGGCGGTGGCAACATTGTTCAACTGGCTTCTCCTGCAATGAACTTGGGGACGGGTGGATGGTCGTATGGTCTGACCATGCACCATTGGAAAGATCATGCCCCTACATGGGAGCGGGCAACGGGTTTTTCCAGCCAGGCGTGCCGGCCCGCCGTGACGCCTGACCACCAGCCGGATCGGTGTCCGACAACATACCCGGATTGGCCGGCAATGATTAACCGGCAATTCACCCACCCTGCTCCAGCAAGCCGCATCCTCGCAACCGTTGACCTGCTTCCACTCCAGCTCGCTCACCCAGGCCTGCCTGCCCCGACCCCAGGAGTCCCGCTTGCGCCGCATCGTCCTGCTGACCGCCGCCCTCACCCTTGGCCTGGCCAGCCTCTGCGCCCCGGCGCAGGACTCGCTGCCCGATATCGGCTCTTCCGCCGGCGAGCTGCTCACGCCGCACCAGCAGGAGGAGTACGGCGCGATGATGCTGGCGCAGTTGCGCCACTACGACTACATCCTCGAAGACCCGCTGATCGACAGCTGGCTGGACAGCCTGGGCACCCGTCTGGGAGCGAATAGCGACCGGCCGCGCCAGCCGTTCACCTTCTTCATGCTGCGCGAGCGCCAAATCAACGCCTTTGCCACCCTGGGCGGCTACATCGGGGTCAATGCCGGACTGGTGCTGGCGGCCGATCGCGAAGACGAAGTGGCGGGGGTGCTGGCGCACGAGATTTCACACGTCACCCAGCAGCACGTCCTGCGCGGCGTGGAGCGGGCGCAGCGCGACCAGTTGCCGATCCTGCTGGCGATGCTCGGTGCGATCGTGGCGGCGCAGGCGGCAGGCGGCAATTCCTCCGGCGAAGCCACCCAGGCCGCGATCATGTCGGCAATGGGCCTGGCCCAGCAGCGCCAGATCAACTACACCCGTTCCAACGAGCACGAGGCCGACCGGATCGGCATCCAGACCCTTGCCCGCGCCGGTTACGACCCGCAGGCGATGGCCGAATTCTTCACCATCATGCAGGCCCGTTCGCGGGTGAATGCCGCCGGGGCCTACGACATCCCCGATTACCTGATGACCCACCCGGTCACCACCACCCGCATCAGCGAGGCGAAGGAGCGCGCCGACCGGATCGCCGGCGCATCGGCCAGCTTCCGCGCCGGCCCGATCGCCACCGACAACCCCCTGCTGCCCAGCGGGCTGACGATCGACACCGTCACCAGCAGCGGCGGTACCGGATATTTCGACCTCGCCCGCGAACGCCTGCGCGTGCTCAGTGCCGACACACCGCGGGCGGCGGTGCGCGAGTACGAGCAGATGGCACAGCGCGGGAAACTCGATCCGGCCCAGCGCTATGGCCTGGCCATCGCCCGGCTGCGCGCCAGCGAGCCGGCGGCGGCCGTGGATCTGCTGGCGGGCCTGCTGAAAGAGCGCCCTGACGACCTCTGGGTGAGTCTGGGCCTGGCCGAGGCGGAGTCGCGCAGCGGTCGCCACGCCGCGGCCGACGCCCGTTTCGAGGCCCTTTCGCGGCGCCTGCCCAACAACCGCGCCGTCGCCCTGACCTATGCCGGCACCTTGCTGGAGCGCAACACGGTGGAGGCGGGGAAACGCGCCCAGGCGGTATTGCGGCCGCTGGCGGGGCGCTCGGCGGCCGACCCCGAATTCCAGCGCGCCTTCGGCCGTGCCAGCGAGATTGCCGGCGAGCCGATCCGCGCCGGCGAGGCCTACGCCGAGGCGGCCTTCCTGAGCGGTCGCGCCGAGCAGGCACTGGTGCAGTTGAACAGCCTGAAAAAGCGCCCGGAAGTGGACTACTACGCGCGTGCACGGATCGAGGCCCGCATCGCCCGGATCACCCCGACCGTGCTGGAGCTGCACCGCCAGGGCATCCACGACCAGGTGCTGGAACGCAAGTAACGCTCGCCGTAAACCGGCAACTGCGGACACGTTGCAGTCAGGGCACGCTGTCAGGACATGCACCCTGGCCATGCGCCAGAAACGCGGCTGTCATCGCAGTGTCACAACATGGTGATGTACTGCGACGACGCCAAGGCCATCGACCCAGGCCATCGACCGCCATCCGCGGCCGGCCGCCGTCGGCCCCTCGCGCCCCCTCCCTGTCAGCGGTGACCCGTGCACAAACGCATCCTGATTGTCGAAGACGAACCCGCCATCCGCGACATGGTCGCGTTCGCGCTGAAGAAGGCCGAGTACGAGCCGATCCACGCCGGCAACGCGCTGGAGGCACAGGCCGCGATTGCCGAGCGCATTCCCGACCTGATCCTGCTGGACTGGATGCTGCCGGGCACCAGCGGGCTGGAGCTGGCCCGTCGCTGGCGCAAGGACAGCCTGACCCGCGAGATCCCGATCATCATGCTCACCGCGCGCGGCGAGGAGGACGACCGCGTCGGCGGGCTGGAGGCCGGCGTGGACGATTACGTGGTCAAACCGTTCTCCGCGCGGGAACTGTTGGCCCGCATCCGCGCGGTCCTGCGGCGCTCCCGCGAGGACGACGAGGACGGCAGCATCCGCCTTGGCGGGCTGCGTATCGATGGCGCAGCGCATCGGGTGTTTGCCGAGGCCGATGGCGACGGCACGGGCGAAGAGCAGGCGATCCCGATCGGCCCGGCGGAATACCGGCTGCTGCATTTCTTCATGACCCACGCCGAGCGCGTGTACTCCCGCGCCCAACTGCTGGACCACGTCTGGGGCGGCAGCGTGTATGTGGAGGAACGCACCGTGGATGTGCATATCCGGCGCCTGCGCAAGACCCTGGAGGCCAGCGGCCTGGACCGGATGATCCAGACCGTCCGTGGTACCGGCTACCGTTTTTCGGTCACCATCGACGCCTGAAACCCGCGGCGGACAACTGTTGGATACTTGGGCCATGACCCCGCCTGTCCGCCCCGTCTGGCTCCGTACGCTCGGCCTGTTCGCGCTGGGCCTGGGGTTGGCGGCTGCGCTGGGCCTGGCCTCCGGTTACCCGTGGCAGGCCGTGGCACTGGCCGCGATGGCGATGCTCGGCTGGCACAGCTGGAAACTGGAGCGGCTGACGCAGCGGCTGATGCTGCGTCATCGCCCGGCACCATCGGACGCGCCCGGCGCCTGGCACGAGCTCGACCGCCTGCTGTACCGCGGCCAGGCCGAGATGCGCAGCCGCAAGCGCCGCCTGATCGAGATGCTGCGTGCCTACCGGGCCGCCGCTGCCGCGCTGCCGGATGCGATCGTGGTGGTGGACCGCAACAGCCAGCGGATTCTGTGGTTCAACCAGCCCGGCACCTCGCTGCTGGGCCTGCGCTACCCCGACGAAATCGGCGCGCCGCTGGTGCAGCGCCTGCAACCGTTGCCGCTCGCCCACTGGCTGGCCTCCGGCCGCCATGCCGAAACGCTGGAAGTGGGCGCCCCGGGAAATCCCGCCATCCGCTTGAACCTGCGGCTGATCCCGTACTCGGAAAACCTGTGGCTGCTGGTGGCCCGCGACGTCAGCCGGTTGCTGCACCTGGAGCAGATGCGGCGCGATTTCGTCGCCAATGTCTCGCACGAACTGCGCACGCCGCTGACCGTGATCCACGGGTATCTGGACATGATCGACCCCGGGGAGCACGCGGAACTCGCCCCGATGCTCGGCGAGATGCAGCGCCAGTCGCAGCGCATGGCGCAGCTGGTGGAGGACCTGCTGGCGCTGTCGCGGCTGGAGTCGCAGGACGCCCTCACGGCGGAAGAAACCGTCCCGATGGGCTGGATGCTCGATACCCTGCGACGCGAGGCGATGGCCCTGAGCCAGGACCGGCACCGTGTGAAGGTCGAGGACAGCGCTGATCTGGACCTGTGGGGCTCGAGCCGGGAGCTGCACAGCGCGTTTTCCAATCTGGTCGGCAACGCGGTGCGCTACACGCCCGACGGCGGCGACATCGTCATCCGCTTCCGCACCGAAGATGCGGTTGACGGAAGGGTCGCCGGACGCCCCCGCGGCGCGGTGCTGGAAGTGATCGACAGCGGCCAGGGCATCGCCGCCGAGCACCTGTCGCGGCTGACCGAGCGCTTCTACCGCGTATCCACCAGCCGCTCGCGCGACAGCGGCGGCACCGGTCTGGGACTGGCGATCGTCAAGCACATCCTGCAGCGGCACCAGGCGCGGCTGGAGATCCGCAGCCAGGTCGGCCGCGGCAGCACGTTTTCCTGCCATTTCGGCGCCGAGCGGTTGCGCGCACGCAGATCCGACACCTCTGGGGGCACCGCCCCCACTTCCAGCGAGGCCCCCGCATGAACGCTCCCGCCGACCCGGCACGCAAGCCACTGCCGCCGACGCACGTCGAACTGGAGCAGATCGCTCCCGAGCACGCCCCGCTCGACGTCGGCCTGTACAGCGACATCGCCGACAACGACCCGCTGCGCGATGCCTCGCTGTATTTCAACCGCGAACTGTCGCAGCTCGACTTCAACTTCCGCGTGCTGGCCCAGGCGCAGGATCCGCAGGTGCCATTGCTGGAACGGCTGAAATACCTGTGCATCAGCTGCACCAACCTGGACGAATTCTTCGAGATCCGCGCCGGCACCCTGCAGCACGCGCAGGACCTGGGGCTGGTGCCTGGCCCCGATGGCCTGTCGCCCGCCACCGTGCTGGCGCGCATCCACGACCGCGCCGCCGAGCTGGTCGAGGCGCAGTACGACTGCTGGAACCGGGTGCTGCGGCCCGAGCTGGACGCCAGCGGCGTGCGCGTGCTCGCCCGCGGCAACTGGAATGCACGGCAGACCCGCTGGCTGCGGGCGTACTTCCGCGACGAGGTGATGCCGGTGCTGTCGCCGCTGGGGCTCGACCCGGCCCACCCGTTCCCGAAGATCCTCAACAAGTCGCTGAACATCGTGGTGGTGCTCAACGGTCGCGACGCCTTCGGCCGCAAGGGCGGGCTGGCGATCGTGCGCGCGCCGCGCTCGCTGCCGCGCATCATCCAGCTGCCGCCGAAGGTCAGCGGCGGCCCGCACGACTTCGTGTTCCTGTCGGCGGTGCTGTCCACGTTCGTCGATGAGCTGTTTCCGGGGATGGAGGTCGAGGGTGCCTACCAGTTCCGGGTCACCCGCAACTCCGAGCTGCTGGTCGACGAGGAGGAAGTCGACAACATCGCCCTGGCCCTGCGCGACGAACTGGTCGGCCGCGGCTACCTGCGCGCGGTCAGGCTGGAGATCGCCCAGAACTGTCCGGAGCCGATCGTGCGCAGCCTGCTGGACAAGTTCGACCTGCCGCCGAACGCGGTCTACCGGATCAAGGGGCCGGTCAACCTCAACCGGGTGATCCAGGTCTATGGGCTGGTCGATCGCAGCGAACTGAAATTCCCGCCCTTCCAGCCGCGCGCATTGCCGGGCAGCGAGCAGATCTTCGAGACCGTGGCCAAGGGCGACGTGCTGCTGCACCACCCCTACGACGCGTTCACCCCGGTGCTGGAGCTGCTGCGCCAGGCGGCCGAGGACCCGGCCGTGCTGGCGATCAAGCAGACCCTGTACCGGTCGGGCAAGAACTCCTCGATCGTGGAGGCGTTGATCCAGGCCGCGCGCAACGGCAAGGACGTGACCGCGGTGGTCGAGCTGCGCGCGCGTTTCGACGAGGAAGCCAACCTGGGCTTCGCCGATCGCCTGCAGGAGGCGGGCGTGCAGGTGGTGTACGGCGTGGTCGGCTACAAGACCCACGCCAAGATGATGCTGGTGGTGCGCCGCGAGGGCCGCAAGCTGCGCCGCTACGTCCACCTGGGCACCGGCAACTACCACGCCGGCACCGCGCGGCTGTACACCGACATTGGCCTGATCACCAGCCATCCGGAAATCGGCAATGACGTCCACCTGATCTTCCAGCAGCTCTCCGGGCTGGCCCCGTCGATGACGCTGAAGCGGCTCATGCAATCGCCGTTCACCCTGCATGCCGGGGTGCTGCAGCGGATCGAGCGGGAAACCGACAATGCGCGCGCCGGCAGGACCGGGCGCATCATCGCCCGCATGAACGCCCTCAACGAGCCGCGGGTGATCCGCGCGCTCTACCTGGCCTCGCAGGCGGGCGTGCAGATCGACCTGATCGTGCGCGGCGCCTGCACCCTGCGCCCGGGCGTGGCCGGCATCAGCGACAACATCCGGGTGCGCTCGATCGTCGGCCGCTTCCTCGAGCACAGCCGGGTGTACTGGTTCGCCAACGACGGCGCGCCGGAACTGTTCTGCGCCAGCGCCGACTGGCTGGAGCGCAACCTGCTGCGGCGGGTGGAAACCTGCTTCCCGGTACTCGATCCCGAACTGGCCGCACGCGTGTTCGACGAAGCACTGGGCAACTACCTGGACGACAACCTCAACGCCTGGTCGCTGGGCGAGGACGGCGGTTACACCCGCGTGCCGCGTGCCGAGGGCGCCACGCCGCATTCGGCACAGGCCTGCCTGTTGGCCAAACTCTGCGGATGATCGATCATGCCGCGATGACGGACCCCTCTCCGACCACCGTCCTGCCGTTGCAGGACGGCGACCTGCTGGCCGCGATCGACCTGGGATCCAACAGCTTCCACATGGTCGTCGCCCAATACCTGCTCGGCCAGCTGCGGGTGATCGACCGCCTGCGCGAGACCATCCGCCTGGCCGAAGGCCTGGATGCCCGCGGCGGACTGTCGGCGGAAGCCCGCCAGCGCGCCTACGAGTGCCTGGCGCGGTTCGGCCAGCGCATCCGCGGCATTCCACCGCAGCGCGTGCGCGCCATCGCGACCAACACCGTGCGCCGGCTGGCCGCGCCGCAGGCGTTCCTGATGCCGGCGGAGAGCGCGCTGGGCCACGCGATCGAAGTTGTCGCCGGCCGCGAGGAGGCGCGCCTGATCTATCTCGGCGTCGCCCATGCGCAACCGTCCAAGCGCGACCGGCTGCGGCTGGTGCTCGACATCGGCGGCGGCTCCACCGAATGCATCATCGGCAGCGGCTTCGAGGCGATCGAGCGCGAGAGCCTGCAACTGGGCTGCATCGCCACCACCCGCCGGTTCTTCGGCGACGGCAGGATCACCCCCAGGCGCTGGCGCGACGCGCGGACCGAGGTCACCGCCGAGTTCCAGCAGTTCGCCGCCCGCTACCGCGAGCTGGGCTGGGACGACGCGATCGGCACGTCCGGCACCAACAAGGCGATCGGCGACATCTGCGCGGCGATGAAGCTGACCAAGGGTTCGGTCCTGGCCGACGCGATACCGCAGGTGCGCGACCGGCTGTTGCAGGCCTCGCGGATCGAGGCGATCGACCTGCCGGGCCTGTCCGCCGAGCGCCGCCCGGTGATCGCCGGCGGGCTGCTGGTGCTGGAGGCGGCGTTCGACGCGTTGGGCCTGCAGCGCATGGCCGTCAGCAAGGCGGCGCTGCGCGAAGGCGTGCTCCACGACATGCTCGAACGCGGCGGCGACGACGACCCCCGCGATGCGTCGGTCACCGCGCTGATGAAGCGCTACGGCACCGACACCGCCCAGGCCGAACGCGTCAAGGGCACCGCGCTGCGGTTGTTCGACCAGCTGGCCGGAACCTGGCATCTCGACGCCGACGACCGCCTGATGCTGAGCCGCGCGGCCAGCCTGCACGAGCTCGGCCTGGCCATCGCCCACAGCCACTACCACGTGCATGGCGCCTACGTGATCGAGCACAGCGACATCGCCGGCTTCTCGCGTCAGCAACAGCAGTTCCTCGCGGCCCTGGTGCGCACCCAGCGACGCAAGATCCCCAAACACGTGTTCGACGCCCTGCCCGACCGCCTGCTGCCGGCCGTGCGCCACACCTCGGCGCTGCTGCGGCTGGCGGTGTTGATCCACCGCGCGCACGAGATCGACCCGATCCCGCAACTCGACGCCCGTGCCGACGGCGATCAGCTGACCCTGACCCTCGCCCACCGCTGGTTCGATGCACGGCCGCTGCTGAAGGCCGACCTGGAAAGCGAACCCGACAGCATCGCTCCGCTCGGCATCAGGTTGCGCATCGATACCGAGTAGGCTGCAGCGCCGGCCGGCCAGACCAGACCAGACCAGATCAGATCAGACCGGATTCGGCTCCAGATCGGCGAGCGTCTCTGCCGACGACCGCCCTCCGGATGCGGACAATGCCCCCGGCTTCGCCGCGACCAGGGAACCACGCAACCCCTGCGCCCGCGCGAGCACCGGCGGCGGCGCCACCTCCTCGGGGGTCAGGAACACGCCCAGCTGCCGCAACCACCGCCCTGGTCCGGGCGCCGAAGTGAGCACCACCAGCGGCATCGACAACACCAGCCCGAGCAGGACCGGCGACATCCACAACATCAGCGAAGGCGACACCGCGTAGCTCCAGACCGCGCCCACCAGGCCGCACGCGGTCACCGCCCCGTAGCGGCGCAGCAGCTCGGACCGCGACAGCGTGCCGTCGTCGCGCCGCTGGCTCTCCCAGCCCGAATCGCGTCCGGCCAGCACCTCGGCCACGCCGCGCGACTGCACGTACATCGTCACCGGCGCCATCAGCGTCGTCAGCAGGGTTTCCACCAGCACGCCGAGCGTCAGCCGCGCCGCGCCGCCGCAACTGCGGCGGGCCCAGGGGTCGGCCAGGGTGAGCAGGAAGCCCAGCAGTTTCGGCCCCAGCAGCAGCGTCATGGTCAGCACGAACACCCACAGGAAGCGCTCGATGCCCTCCGGTCCGGTCCAGTCGGCCGGGGACGCCAGGCCCGGCAGCGCCAGATCGCTCAGATGCAGGCCCGAGTTCGCCATCGTGGTCACCAGGCCGATCAGCATCAGCATCCCCCACAGCGGCGCGGTGATGTAGTGGCCGATGCCGGTCAGCAGGTGCCAGCGGCTGACCCAGTGCAGGCCCTTCGCGGGCAGCACGCCGCCGTGCTGCAGGTTGCCCTGGCACCAGCGGCGGTCGCGCACCAGCATGTCGGTCAGCGACGGCGGACCTTCCTCGTAGCTGCCGCCCAGGCCCGGCACCAGGTGCACCGCCCAGCCGCCACGGCGCATCAATGCCGCCTCGATGAAATCGTGGCTGAGGATGCTGCCGCCGAACGGCCGCGGCCCGGTCAGTTTCGGCAACCCGGCTTCGGCGGCGAATGCGGCGGTGCGGATGATCGCGTTGTGCCCCCAGTAATTGCCTTCGGTGCCATGCCACCAGGCGTTGCCGTAGGCCAGCACCGGTCCGTACACGCGCCCGGCGAACTGCTGCATGCGGGCGAACACGGTGGCGCCATTGACCACCACCGGCAGGGTCTGGATCAGGCCAACCTGCGGGTGGCGTTCCATCGCCATGGCCAACCGGACGATCGCCTTGCCCGTCATCAGGCTGTCGGCATCCAGGATCAGCATGTGCGGGTAGGCGGCGCCGAAACGCTGCACCCATTCGGCGATGTTGCCGGACTTGCGCTCCAGGTTGTTCGGGCGGTGCCGGTAGAACAGCCTCGCCCGCCCGCCGATGGCGTCGCGCAAGGCCTGGAAGGCCACCAGCTCGCGCTCGCGCAACTCAGCACGGGTGGTGTCGCTGAGCACGAAGAAATCGAACGACGCTTCCCGCCCGGTGGCCAGTACCGACTCGACGATCGCCTGCAGGCCCGCCATCAGCCGCTCGGGGTCCTCGTTGTAGGTCGGCATCAGCAGCGCGGTGCGGGTCGTCAACGGCGGCAGCGGCCCGGCATCGACCAGGCCCAGCCGGCCGCGACGGCGGTAGCCATGGACGATCAAGGCGAAGCCGGCCAGCGCACTCGTGAAGCTTTGCGCCACCCACACGAACAGGCAGGCGAACAGCCCCAGGCCCAGCCACTCGGACGGGCCGTGGCCGCCGCCGCGCAGGGCCCACCACAGCTGATAGGTCGCCAGCAGGGTCAGCCCCGCGGTGCCGCCGAGGACCCAGGCGCGTCGCCAGACAATGTCGGCCGGCGTGCCGGGCAACCGGGGCGATGCCGGCGCGGCCTCGTCGAACGATTGCAGCGGCATCGCCAGCGGCGCCTCGGGCGGCAGCAGAGGGGTGGCAGTCGATGCCGGGTCGACATCGGCAGGGGTCATGGGGTCCATCGGTACAGCCAGGTTTCGGAAAGGGAGGAGCCGTTTTCGGCCAGCAGGCGGGCGCGCAGTTCGACGACGGCGGCGTCCGGCGGGTCCAGCTCGAAGGCGATGCGCCAGCGGCCGGCGGTGGTACCGGCGTGGGCGACGACATTGGCCACGCGTCCGTGGCTCGAGCCGACCTCGGCGCGCGGTGCTGCGGCAACCGCGAGGTCCGCCAGCGCGCCGCCGGCCAGGTCGATCACGATGCGCCGCGTGCCGGCGCCCGCCGCGCCGATACGGGTGCGCTCCACCCGCGCCAGCGCCGGGTTCCACGGGTGCCGGTCGCACCAGTGCAGGCGATAGTCGAAACGGTGCTCGCGGCCGGCCGCCAGCGGTCCGCGCGGACGCCAGAAAGCAACGATATTGTCGTGGTACTCATCGGCGGTCGGCATCTCGAACAGATGCACCCCACCTTCGCCCCAGTCGCCGAGCGGCTCCACCCAGGCACCCGGGCGGCGGTCGTAGCGGGCCTCGCTGTCGCCGTAGTCGGCGAAATCGCGCTTGCGCTGCATCAGCCCGAAGCCGCGCGGGCCGCGATCCTCGAACACGCTTTCCTGCACGGTCGCGGGATTGCGGAGCGGTCGCCAGAGTTGCTCGCCGGCACCGTTGAGCAACGCGAGCCCGTCGGAATCGTGCACGGCGGCGCGGTAGTCATCGACGCCGACCCGGTCGCTGGAGTCGAACTGGAACATGCTCGTCAACGGCGCGATCCCGGCCCGGGACAGCGCCACGCGGGGGTACAGGCGCATGGAGACATCGAACACGGTCTCCCCGCCCGGCCGGATCGCGAACCGGAACGACGCCGCGGCGCTGGGGCTGTCCATCAGCGCGTGCACCACGATCTGTGCCGCGCCCGGCTCGGGCCGCTCGATCCAGAACGCCTTGAAGAACGGGAACTCCTCACCGGCCGGGTCCCCGGTGCGCAAGGCCAGCCCGCGTGCGGACAATCCGTACAGCTGCCCCTTGGCGACCGCACGGAAATAGCTCGCGCCCAGGAAGGCGCAGACCTCGTCGAAATAGTCGGGGGTGTTGATGGGCGCGTGCAGGCGGAACCCGGCAAAACCGAGATCAGTCTCGGTCGGTGCCGGCGCCGAGCCGAAGGTGAACATCCCCGGCTGATAGACGACCGGAATGGCCAGGCCATCAGCCACCTGGTGGATGTCCACCCGCTGGCCGAACAGGAAGGCGCGATGGAAGAATTCCGCCTGGAACGGCCGCCCCTGTCCGCGCCATAACGCCTGTTTGGGATCGAAACGGATGTCGCGGTACTGGTCGTAACCGATCCTGCGCAGCGAGTCCGGCAATGTCCCGGCAGCGGGCCGGAAGGGCTGCGCGGCCAGCGCGCGGGCCAGCCGGGGCACGGTGTCGGGGGTGAATGGCTGGGCCAGCTGGTCCTGCAACGGACCTTCGCCGACAAGGCTGCGTAGCGGCCACGGCATCCCGACGCCTGGCAGGGCGGCGAGGGGCAGCGTGAGACCCGCGATCAGGAGTTCGCGACGGCGCAAGGGGATTACCGGAAACAGGGAACGGCACAGCCTATCGAAGCCCCTATTAATGTTCGGCAAACCTTGTCGATGCGTTGCCCGTTGCCGTCACGCCATCGTCATATTGTCGCCCTCGCCGGTTCACTTCGCGGGGCCTGGCTGGCGGCATACGGGCGTGTGAACAGCAATCCAACGCGGAGAAGCCGCCGCGCCCACGCTCCTGGAACCGCCGGCGCCTCCCGTGGGACGCGCCGGCGGACGCGAGGATCAACCCTCGCCCAAACCCGGCCCGGACCGCCGCGGGCGCGGCGATGGACGCCCGGCCAACTGGTACCAGTCCACATGGCGGGTGATCGTCATCAGTGCGGCCAGCACCACGAACAGCAGGCCCGAACCCAGCACCAGCGCGTTGTCTTCCGACACCAGCAATCCATACAGCGCGGCATACAGGGTGGCCAGCATCGCGGCGAAACCCAGCGCCCGCGACACGCTGCGCAGGACCGCGCTGAGATAGAACGTGATCAGGCCGATGCAGGCGACCCCGGCGCCGAGGTAGGACCAGCCGAACCTGAAGTGCTCGCTCAGGCTGAGCAGCAGCAGGAAGAACATCGCCAGCGCGAGCCCGACCAGGCCGTACTGGATCGGGTGGATCGGCAACTGCCGGGTCAGCTCGAAAATGAAGAACCCGATGAAGGTCAGCAGCACGAATAGCAGGCCGTACTTGGTCGCGCGGTCGGTCTTGGCGTACACATCGACCGGGTCGACCAGCGACACGCCGACGCTTTCCACGGCCAGTCCACTCCCGTCGCCGGCGCCTGCCCGCGTCCGGTCGGCCGCGACGCCTTCCAGGAAGTTGCGCTGCGCGTTGCTGGCCAGGCCGGGAATGTCCCACTCGGCCCGGAAGCCGCTGGCGTCGATCGTCCGGGTACGCGGCGAGCTGCCTTCGAAACTCGGATGCGGCCAGCTCGACACCAGCGAAAACCGGTTCTGGTGGCCCAGCGGCACCAGTGCCAGACGTTCGGTGCCGGCCAGCACGAAGTCCAGGCGGGTACGCACGGTACGTGTCCCGCCTGCGGCCGGCACGTCCAGCCGCACATGCAGACCCTCGCCGCGACGGACGCCCTGGCCCTGTTCGAGCGCCAGGCGGCGGCCATCGACCTTCAGCTCCGGGGTTCCCACCAGCCCGCGTACGTCGCCGATCCCGTAGCTGAGGTAGGGCTGGCCGATCCGGCGCGCCTGCTCCGGGCCGGGGTCGGCCGGGATCACCAGATCGAAGGACGCCTTCGCGCGCGCGTGCCACTCGTACACCCGGACCTCGTGCAGCCCGCGCTGGCGGATGCCGGGCCTGAGGTCGCCGTCGACGGTCAATGCGGTGGGGAAGAACGTCCACTGGCTGTCCTGCACGCGGCGCGTCCTGCGCACCACGCCGGTCGCGTCGGGTTCTTCCACCTCGATCAACTGCCGATACGGCACCACCAGCACCGGCCCGGCAAACCACTGCTGGCCGGCGTAACTGCGGGCGATGTCGGTCACCGCCTGCTGGCGGTATTCCTGCCGCTCGTGGATCACTCCGCGCACCATCGTCAGCGGCACCAGGATCGCCAGGGTCATCCCCAGCACCAGCACCAGTTTCAGCCAAAGTCGCATTTCGCACTCCCGTCGTGGCAACTGCCGGCAGCATCGACGTCGCGCATGTGCGGACGATGGGGCCACGGTGAAGCGGGGGTGAAGCGTTACGCGGTCATCGGCAGTACGAGCCTTGCCACGGCACCGCCACCTTCGCGATTGCCGAGGGTGGCCCGTCCGCCGTGCAGGGCCGCGACTTCCGCCACGAAGCACAGGCCCAGTCCGCTGCTGCGACTGCCGCCGCCCGGGCGCGGCAACGAATAGAACCGCTCGAACACCCGCTCGGCCGCATAGTCGGGAACACCCGGGCCGCGGTCGGCGATCTCGATGACGGCCTCAATGTCCTGGACCTTCAGATGCAGCTCGACCACGCTGCCGGCCGGGGCGAAATCCACCGCGTTGTCGACCAGGTTGACCAGCGCCTGGCGAAGCAGGAACGCATCGCCGCTGACCGTCGCCGGGACCGTCTCCAGCCGCAGTTCGACATCCGCGCCGAGCAGGCGCGACGCGCAGAGCCCGGCAACCTCGCCGGCCAGCCGCGCCAGCTCGACCGGTTCAGGCTGTTCGATCCGCTGCCGATGCTCCACCGCGGCCAGGGCAAGCAGCTTGTCGATCATCTGCGCCAGGCGGTCGGCCTGGGTCCGGATGCTGGCGGCAAAGCGCGCGCGGTCGGCCTCGGGCATCGGCGCCTCCAGCAGTTCCGCGCTGCCCAGGATCGCCGCCAGCGGCCCCTTCATCTCGTGGGTCAGGCTGTGCACGTAGTGCTCGACGTACTGCTTGCCCTCGAGCCGGACACGCATGGTTTCCAGCGCCTCGCCCAGCTCGCCGAACTCCCCCGCCGCGCGCGGCGGGACCGCGCGTTCGCCCGCGGTAACCGCATGGGCGTAGCGCCGTAACCCGGCGAGCTGGCGCGACAGCCACCCGGCGGCCGTCAGGCCGATCAGCAGGGCCGCGCCCAACAGCACCGCGCCCCAGCCCAGCACCACCGCCTGGCCGCGCTCGATGAAAGGCGTCAACGTGCTGTTGGGTTTGGCCACCGTCAGGACACCGATCAGGCTGCCGGCCGCGTCGCGGATCGGCGCGGCGACATGCATCACGGTGGAGTTCTCGTCAGCCGGATCGCTCCGGCTGGAGCGGGCTCCGTATTGCCCGTCCAGGGTCCGCCGCACATCATTCCAGCGCGAATAATCCGCTCCCAGCGCCGCTCCGCCGCTGTCGAACACGACGACCCCACGCGCGTCGGTGACGTACACCCGGTAACTGCCGTGGTGCTTGTCGAAACCCCAGATGCTGGCGCCGAAGTCGCGCCCGGCCACCGCACGCACGCGCCGCGCGAACGCCCCATCGGCGATATGCCCGGCCTGCAGGTCGTCGGTCGCCAGCTCGGCCAGGACATTGGCGGTATCCACCAGGGTGTCCTCCATCGCCTGGCGCACGCCCGGCTTGACCTGCGCGACGAACACCTGCACCACCAGCAGCCCGGCCAGGGCGACGATCAGGAAGTAGCCGAGGAAGATCCGCAGTCCGATGTTCAAGACGCCCGCCTCATCGCGCCGCGATGGCCTGTTGGGATGGAGCGGGTCGGGGTCGCCGCGACGCGCTCACGTGGCAGGGTCACGCAACCTCCAGCGAGTAACCCAGTCCGCGATGGGTGCGGACCGGGTCGGTCGACGGATCCACCTCGCGCAATTTCGCCCGCAGGGTCTTGACGTGCGTATCGACGGTCCGGTCGCCGCTTTCCAGCGCATCGCCCCAGACCCGGTCCATCAACTGCGCCCGCGACAGGATCGCCCCGGGCCGCTGCAGCAATGCGGCCAGCAGGCCGTACTCGTAACGGGTCAAGTCCAGCCGGCGTCCGCGGAAGCGGATGCACTTCCCCTCCGCATCGTGGTGGAAAGCCTCGGCCACCGGTTCCACCGGCATCGATGCCTGGCCACGCCGCAGCACCGCCCGCACCCGCGCCACCAGCTCGCGCGGCGAGAACGGCTTGGTCACGTAATCGTCGGCGCCGATCTCCAGCCCGAGGATGCGGTCGGCTTCGGCACCCTGCGCGGTCAGGAAGATCACCGGCATCCCGCTGCCACGGCGCAGCTCACGGCACAACGCGAACCCGCCGATGTCGGGCAGGCCGACGTCGAGAACGGCCAGATCGAACGCCTGCCCGGCCGCCAGCCGCAGCGCCTCGCCACCGGTCAGGCAGTGCACCGGCTCGAAGCCTTCGGCGCGCAGGGCGTATTGCAGCGTCTGCGCGATCGCGATCTCGTCTTCGACCAGGAGGATGCGGGGCATGGGCAAATCGAACCGGAAATGGCGGGGCCGGGAAGGACGGCAATGGCCGGCCGCGACAGGATAAGCCAGCCACCCGCCCCGTCGCCGGGATACCCTGTCGCGATGAACTATCGCCACGCCTTCCATGCCGGCAACCATGCCGATGTCCTCAAGCACGTCACCGTCCTGGCGCTCTGCGACGCGCTGACCTCCAAGCCGGCGCCGCTGTTTGCGCTCGACACCCACGCCGGGCGCGGCCTGTACGCGCTCGACAGCAACTCCGCCCAGCGCACCGGCGAGGCCGAGGGCGGCATCGGCCGGCTGATCGCCGAAGCGCCGAAGCACCCGGCCATCACGCGCTACCTGGCCGCCGTGAAGGCCTGCCGCGCGCAACACGGCAATGCCAGCTATCCCGGTTCGCCGTGGCTGCTGGCGCACGCGCTGCGCGAGGGCGACCGGATCGCGGCCTGCGAACTGCTGCCCGAGGAGGCCGCGCAATTGAAGGCCAACTTCGCCGCCGATACCCGCGTCGCGGTGCATGCGCGCGACGGTTACGAGGCCATGAAAGCCCTGCTGCCGCCGAAGTTCGGTGACGTCCGCTTCAATCGCGGACTCGTGCTGATCGACCCGCCCTACGAGGCCCAGCTGCAGGAATTCGACCACATCATCGGCGCAGTGCGCGAGGCGCTGGTGCGCTGGCCGCAGGCCAGCTATGCGGTCTGGTACCCGATCAAGCTGCGCCGTTCGTTGAACCAGTTCTTCCGGCGTGCCGCGACGTTGCCGGTCAAATCGTCGCTGCTGGCCGAGTTGATGGTGCACCCCGATGACTCGCCCCTGCGCATGAACGGCAGCGGCATGCTGCTGCTCAACCCGCCCTGGCAGCTCGACCAGACCCTGCGCGCGGCGTTGCCGCTGTTGCAGAAGGTACTGGGGGAAACCGGCGCGTCATCGCGCATCGAGTGGCTCAAGCCGGCCGACTGAAGCCGCCCGGTTGAAGCCGCCCGGTTGAAGCCGCCCGGTTGAGCAGACGGGGTGAAACAGGCGGGGTGAAATAGTCCGGCTCAGCCGACTGGACGCCGCGCGCTCCGGTCGACCGGCCGACTCCCGGTCCATTGATGCCCGACGGGGCATCAGATGCCGGGACGCACATCCGGCTCGAAGAAGCTCCAGCGCACTTCGGGGAAGGCCTGCTTCATCGCCCGCTCGATCGTGTTGATCTGCGCCACCAGCGCGCGGACATCGCGCTCCTCGCGCATCTGCGCCTGCACCGACACCATCGCCTCGTTGCCCAGCTGCATGGTGATCACGCTGATCACCCGGATGATCTCGGGGCGACCGTCGAGGAACTGGCGGATCTGCCGCTGCCGCTCGGGGTCCACACTTTGGCCGATCAGCATCGCCTTGATCTCGATCGCGACGAACACCGCCACGATGATCAGCAACGCGCCGATGCCGATCGTGCCGATCGCGTCCCACAGCGGGTTGCCGGTGACCATCGTCGCGACCACCGCGACCAGCGCGAACACCAGCCCCAGCAGCGCCGCCAGATCCTCACCGAAGATCACCACCAGCTCCGCCTGCCGGCTCTCGCGGAACCAGCGCCAGACACCGCGGTGGCCGCGCGACTTGTTGACCTCCTGCAGGCAGACCCGCATCGAGATGCCTTCGGCGATGATCGCGAAACTCAGCACGGCCACCGCCCACCACAGGCTGCTGCCGCCTTCGGTCGCGGGCGCCTGCAGCTTGTGGATGCCCTCGTAGAGGGAAAACATGCCGCCGACGGTGAACAGCATCACCGCGACCAGGAACGACCAGAAATAGATCGCCCGCCCGTAGCCCAATGGATGGTCGGCCGACGGCGCCTGCTTGGCTTGCTTCAATCCCAGCAACAACAGCCCCTGGTTGCCACAGTCCGCCAATGAGTGGACGGTTTCCGCCAGCATCGCGCTGGAACCGGTAAAAAATGCCGCCGTGCCTTTCGCCGCTGCGATCGCGAAATTGGCGCCCAGCGCAAACAGGATCGCCTTGGTCGAATCACCATTGCCGGCCATGCTGGATACCCCCGTGAAAACCCGACAATCCTAGCACCGGTCCCGCCCGCTTCCGGGTGGATTCCCGGCGATTCGCCGGCGACCGCGCGCCCGGCAACCGCGTGATTGTGTGATGAAGGCATCATTTACGGCGAATGTGCCAATATTCGCGGATGGCCTCCTCCCGTGAACGACTTCCGCCCTGGCACGAGCGTCAACGCTTGCCCAATGGGCGTGAACTGCTGATCCGTCCCATCCGCCCGGAAGACGCGGAACCGTTGCGCGCCGGGTTTTCACTGCTGCAGCCCGACGAGGTACGGCAGCGGTTCCTGCATTCGCTGCGCGAGATTTCCGCCGAATCGGTGGAACGCTTCACCCGCATCAATCCCAAGACCGAGTTCGCCCTGGTCGCGGCCGAGCCGTTGCCGCCGGGCGAGGCACTGGTCGGCGCGGTGGCACGGATCTCGATCGACCCCGACGGGCGCAACGCCGAGTTCGCGATCCTGGTCAGCCATTACATCGCCGGCATGGGACTGGGGCGCTATCTGATGACCCGGCTGGTGAAGTGGTCGCGCGGCAAGCAACTGGAGCGCATCTACGGCGATGTGATGGAGAGCAACCTGCCGATGTTGTCGCTGGCGAAGTCGTTGGGCTTCGTCCGCGAATCGCAGCAGGACGGCCTGGTGCGGGTCAGCCTGCAACTGCTGCCCGAACCCCAAGGCTGACCGCCATCCCGGGCGCCACTGCCCGGACCGCCGGTGAACCCTGTCGCCGGACAGCACTGCCGCACATCCGCCGCGATGGGCCGCCACGCCGGATCGGCTAAAATCGCCGGCTGATGTCCAATCCCACCTTCCCCACTCCGCCGCTGCCCAGGGCCGGCCAGCAGCGCGCCTGGTGGCGTGCGCCGGCGTCGCCTTCGGCCCTTGCCTTCCACATTGCCGGTGCGGCTGCGGCCCACGACGGCCCGTTGCTGGTGATCGCGCGCGACAACCAGACCGCGCAGCAACTGGAATCCGACCTGCGGACCCTGCTTGGCCCGGCTGGCACGGCGACCGGCACGGCCGGGGTGCTGCCTGTCCTGCCCGGGTCGCCTTGGCTGCCCGTCCTGCACTTCCCCGATTGGGAAACCCTGCCTTACGACCATTTCAGCCCGCATCCGGAGATCGTCAGCCAGCGCCTGGCGACGCTGAACCGGCTGCCCACCCTGCAGCGCGGGATCGTGGTGGTGCCGGTGCAGACCTTGCTGCAACGTCTCGCGCCGCTGCGCCACGTGGTCGGCGGCAGCTTCGATGTCCAGGTCGGCCAGCGGCTGGATCTGGGGGCCGAGCAGAGCCGGCTGGAATCGGCCGGCTACCGCCACGTGCCGCAGGTGCTGGATCCGGGTGATTTCGCCGTGCGCGGCGGCCTGCTCGACGTCTACCCGATGGGCGCCGGGCAGCCGTTCCGGATCGAACTGCTCGACGACGAGATCGACACCATCCGCGGTTTCGATCCCGAGACCCAGCGCTCGTTCGACAAGATCGACGCGGTGCACCTGCTGCCCGGCCGCGAACTGCCGCTGGACGAGGCCTCGCTGAAACACGCGCTGGATGCGTTGCGCGAGCGTTTCGACCTCGACACCCGGCGCAGTGCGCTGTACCAGGACCTCAAGGCCGGGATCGCGCCGGCCGGCATCGAGTACTACCTGCCGCTGTTTTTTGAAGGCGGTGACTTCGAGCAGACCTCGACCCTGTTCGACTACCTCGCCGACAACACCCTGCCGCTGCTTGGCGAAGGCGCCGCCGAGGCCGCCGACACGTTCTGGCGCCACACCGGCGAGCGCTACGAGCAGCGCCGGCACGATCTGGAACGACCGCTGCTGCCGCCCGATGCGCTGTACCTGTCGCCGGAAGCACTGCGCGAACGGCTCAACCAGGGCGTGCGCATCGAGGTCTGCGGCGAAGGCCATCCGCAACGCGAACGCGCCCAGGCGCTGGCCAGCCAGCCGGCACCCGCGCTGCCGATTGCCGCGCGCGACCAGATTCCGGCCGGCGAGCTGAAATCGTTTCTGGGCAGCTACCCGGGGCGGGTGCTGGTCGCGGCCGATTCCCCCGGCCGGCGCGAGGCGCTGCTGGAGATCCTGCAGGCCGCCGGACTGCAGCCGGACGTGCTGCCGGACTGGCCGAGCTTTGCGCACCCCAACCTTCTCCCACAGGCGGAGGAAGGAAGCCTGTCGCGCTTCGCGATCGCCGTTGCGCCGTTCGACGACGGCTTCGCCCTGACCGAGCCCGCGCTGGCGATCCTCACCGAGCGCCAGCTGTTTCCCGAGCGGGCGAGCCAGCCACGCCGGCGTCGGCGCGCCGGGCGCGAACCCGAAGCGATCGTCCGCGACCTGGGCGAGCTGTCCGAAGGCGCGCCGATCGTCCACGAGGACCACGGTGTCGGTCGCTATCGCGGTCTGGTCACGCTGGAAGCCGGCGGCGAGAAGAACGAATACCTGGAGATCGAGTACGCCAAGGGCGACCGCCTGTACGTGCCGGTCGGCCAGCTGCACCTGATCAACCGCTACTCCGGTGCGTCGGTGGAGACGGCGCCGCTGCATTCGCTCGGCGGCGAGCAGTGGAGCAAGGCGAAGAAGAAGGCGCAGGAAAAAGTCCGCGACGTCGCCGCCGAGCTGCTGGAAATCCAGGCCAGGCGGCAGGCGCGCGCCGGATTGGCGATCGACCTGGACCGCGCGATGTACGAGCCGTTCGCGGCCGCGTTCCCGTTCGAGGAAACCCCCGACCAGCACGCCGCGATCGAGGCGGTGCTGCGCGACCTGCAATCCAGCCAGCCGATGGACCGGGTGGTCTGCGGCGACGTCGGCTTCGGCAAGACCGAAGTCGCGGTGCGCGCCGCGTTCGCGATGGCCGCCGCCGGCAAGCAGGTCGCGGTGCTGGTACCGACCACCCTGCTGGCCGAGCAGCACTACCGCAACTTCAGCGACCGCTTCGCCGACTGGCCGTTGAAGGTCGAGGTGCTGTCGCGCTTCAAGACCGCCAAGGAGATCAAGGCCGAGCTGGAGAAGGCCGCGGAGGGCACGATCGACGTCATCGTCGGCACCCACCGGCTGCTGCAGAAGGATGTGCGCTTCAAGGACCTCGGACTGGTGATCGTCGACGAGGAGCAGCGCTTCGGCGTGCGCCAGAAGGAGGCGCTGAAGGCATTGCGCGCCAACGTGCACCTGCTGACCCTGACCGCCACCCCGATCCCGCGCACGCTCAACATGGCGATGGCCGGCCTGCGCGACCTGTCGATCATCGCCACCGCGCCGGCGCACCGGATGGCGGTGCAGACCTTCGTGGTGCCGTGGGACGACAGCCAGCTGCGCGAGGCCTTCCAGCGCGAGATCGCGCGCGGCGGGCAGGTCTACTTCCTGCACAACGACGTGGAAAGCATCGGCCGCATGCAGCGCGAGCTGGAAGCGCTGGTGCCCGAGGCGCGGATCGGCATCGCCCACGGCCAGATGCCTGAGCGCGAGCTGGAGCGGGTGATGCTCGACTTCCAGAAGCAGCGCTTCAACGTGCTGCTGTGCTCGACCATCATCGAGTCCGGCATCGACATCCCCAACGCCAACACCATCATCATCAACCGCGCCGACAAGTTCGGCCTGGCCCAATTGCACCAGTTGCGCGGCCGGGTCGGCCGTTCGCACCACCGCGCGTACGCCTATCTGGTGGTGCCGGACCAGCGCTCGATCAGCGCCGACGCGAAGAAGCGGCTGGATGCGATCACGGCGATGGACGAGCTCGGCGCCGGCTTCACCCTGGCCACCCACGACCTGGAGATCCGCGGCGCCGGCGAACTGCTGGGCGAGGACCAGAGCGGGCAGATGGCCGAGGTCGGCTTCAGTCTCTACACCGAGCTGCTGGAGCGCGCGGTCCGCAGCATCCGCCAGGGCAAGCTGCCCGATGTCGACGGCACCCACGACCGTGGCGCGGAGGTGGAGCTGCACGTGCCGGCCCTGATCCCGGACGACTACCTGCCCGACGTGCACACCCGTCTGACCCTGTACAAGCGCATCTCCGGCGCCCGCAATGCCGAGGAACTGCGCGAGTTGCAGGTCGAGATGACCGACCGCTTCGGCCTGCTGCCCGATCCGGCCAAACACCTGTTCGCGATCGCCGACCTGAAGCTGCAGGCCACCGAACTGGGCATCAGCAAGCTCGACATCGGCGCCACCGGGGGCAGGCTGCAATTCATCGAGAAACCGCACGTCGATCCGATGGCGGTCATCAAGATGATCCAGGGTCAGCCGCAGCTGTATCGCATGGATGGGCCGGACAAGCTGCGGCTGAGCCTGGACCTGCCCGACGCCGCCGCCCGGATCGCCGCTGCGCGCGCCTTGTTGATCGCGCTGCGGCCGTGAGCGGGCCCGGGCCATGAACGCTGCTGGACTCAAAAGCCGCCGGCCGTTCTGCCGGATCGCACTGGCCGCGATCGTCCTGCCGCTATTGCTCGCCGCCTGCGCCAGTCGGCCGGGAGGCGACGATGCGGTCCGGTTCGTGGTCGTACGCCATGCCGAGAAAGTCGCCGATGGCAGCCGCGACCCGGCGCTTACTGCCGCGGGCCACGACCGCGCGATGGCGTTGGCGCGACGACTCGCCGACACGCCGGTGGTCGGGGTGTATGCCACCGGCTTCCGCCGCACCCGGGACACGGCCGCGCCCACCGCACTCGGACACGGTGTCGCCGTCACGACCTATGACGCCAACGAGCCGGCCGCCGCCTTCGCGGCCCGCCTGCGGCGCGCACACCGGTCCGGCACCGTGCTCGTGGTGGGCCACAGCAACACCGCTCCCGACATTGCCGCGGCCCTGTGCGGATGCGATGTCCCGGCCATGGACGAGGAGGAATACACCCGCCTGATGACCGTCCACGTTGGCCGCCACGGCGGCATCACCCTGCTGGGCACGACGGCACCCTGAAGCCGCAACGGGTACGCTCGGACACCCGTCCGTGATGACCGAGGCCGCATGCAACGGTGCCGTACCACCCGCCATCTCCTGGTCATGGGCGTGCTGGGCGCCTGCATGGCAGTCATCGCGCTGGCCGGCTGCACGACCGCAGGCGAGCGCTTGCCAGGCGTCCGCCTGCTCGAACCCGGCCGGATGCTTGCCCTCGCGCCCGGCGAGCACGTCACCCTGCCGGACGGCGCAACCTTGCGCTATGCCGGAGTCCGCACCGATTCGCGCTGCCCGCCCGCCGTGCAATGCGTGTGGGCGGGCGAGGCCGAAGTGGCTTTCGAATTCACGCCTCCCGGTGACAGACATCCGGTCGAGGTCGTCCTGCACATCGCGAAGCAGCCCCTCGCACCGATCGGCAACTGGCAACTGCAGCTGGTCTCGCTCGGCTTCGGTGCCGCGCCTCCGGCGACCATCCGCATCCACCACCGGAGCACCCCATGACCATCATCATCGCGCCCCGCCTGCACGACGTCGGCGGCCTCCAGGTCCGTCGCGCCGTCCCCACCCTGCAGGCGCGCAGCGTTGGACCGTTCGTTTTCGTCGATCACATCGGCCCGGCGGTATTCGAGCCGGGGAGCGGGCTGGACGTACGCCCGCACCCGCATATCGGCCTGGCCACGGTGACGTTCCTGTGGGACGGCGTGCTGCGGCACCGCGACACCCTGGGCAGCGTGCAGGACATCACGCCCGGTGACGTCAACTGGATGACCGCCGGGCGCGGCATCGCCCACTCCGAACGCACCCCGCCGGAATTGCGCGCCGGCGAAAACCCGCTGTACGGCATGCAGACCTGGGTCGCATTGCCGATGGCGCACGAGGAAACCGCGCCCGAATTCCACCACCACGCCGCACCGGCGATCCCCCATCGACGCCACGCCGGCGCCTGGCTGCGGGTGATCGCCGGCCGCGCGTTCGGCGAGGAATCCCCGGTGCGGGTGTTCAGCGACACCCTGAACGTCGCGATCGACCTGGATCCCGACGCCGAGCTCCTGCTCGACGACAGCCACCCCGAACGCGCGCTGTACCTGCTGGAGGGCGAGGCACAGCTGGACGGCACGGACCTGCCGGCGAAACACCTGATCGTGCTCGACCCCGGCACCCGGCCGCGGCTGCGCGCGAAAACGGCGGTGAAGGCCATGCTGTTGGGCGGCGAACCGCTGGATGGACGGCGTCACCTGTGGTGGAACTTCGTGTCCTCCTCCAAAGAGCGCATCGAACAGGCCAAGCAGGACTGGACCGAAGGCCGCTTCGGCACGATCGCCGAGGAGCATGAATCCATCCCGCTGCCGGATCGCTGATCCGCTCGCCCGGCCGACCCACCCCAGCGAATCGACCACACCAGACCGGAACAATTGTCAACACCCCGACAGTGCTTTAAGGTCGGAAGCGCAGCCCATCGGGAACGGCTGCCGTTTCAGACGCGGTACATGGCCACGAATCATGGCCGTAGATGGCCGCAAACCAGGGGGGTTATCCATGAAAAAGTCGGCACTTTGCCTGCCATTTCTGTTGTTGTTCGTTACCGGCGCCGCGGCTCAGGAGGCGGATGCGTGCCCGCAACTGACGAGTGCGGGCCTGAGCTGGGAGTACCGCGGCGGCAACGGATCGGACTTCTGTCGCGCATTGCGCGAAGACGGTTCCGAGGCGTTCGGGATGTACATCAGCAAGGAACCGGCCTTCACGCCCAAGCGCGGCAACCGCGAAGAGGTGGACACGATCGACGGCCAGGAGGTCCAGTGGTACCGCGCCGAACTGGCCGGCCAGCCCGGCATCGAGGCACGCGAGACCCTGATCAAGCTCGACGACGGCCGCACCGCCCACGTCTGGCTGCAGGCCGCTTCCGGCGAGCAACTCCAGAACGCCTTCCAGATGACCCGCGGCCTGGATTTCTCGCCACCGCGGACGAATGCCACGATTGCCGCCGGGCAGTAGGCAAGCGAGGCGACCCTCATCCGCCATAGACGAAAAGGCCGCATCCGGGAATGCGGCCTTTTTGTATCCGTCAGCCGATACCTCGCGGGCTAGAACCTGCCCTCCTGCAGATCCACGAACGCCTGCATCAGCTCCTGCCGGGTGTTCATGACGAACGGCCCGTGACGCGCAACCGGCTCGCGCAACGGACGCCCGGCCACCAGGATCATCCGGGCGCCCCCGCTGCCGGCAACGGCCCTGAACACCTCGCCACCCGCCAGCACGCCCAGTTGCTGCGCCCCCAGTGGACGAGCATCCGCACCCTCGCCGACCGTGGCCGCGCCCTCGAAGGCGTAGGCAAATGCGTTGTGGCCTTCGGGCAGCGGATATTCCCACTGCGCACCCGGTGCCAAAGCGATGTCGAGGTACACCGGATCGGTCGCCGGCTGCACGATCGGCCCGGTGGTCTCACCCACCCGGCCCGCGATGACCTTCACCTCGACGCCCGCGACCGGCTGCACCTGCGGAATCCGGTCCGGTGCGAACTCCTGGTAACGCGGATCGATCATCTTGTCGCGCGCCGGCAGGTTCACCCAGAGCTGGAAGCCACGCATCCGGCCCGCCTCCTGCTCCGGCATTTCCGAGTGCACGAGCCCACGTCCGGCCGTCATCCATTGCACGCTGCCGGGCACCAGCACGCCCTCGTTGCCGTGGTTGTCCTTGTGCCGCATGCGCCCGTCGAGCATGTAGGTCACCGTCTCGAAGCCGCGATGCGGGTGGTCCGGAAAGCCGGCGAGGTAGTCCTCGGGCCGGTCGGTGCCGAACTCGTCGAGCAGCAGGAACGGATCGAGGTCAGGCAATGCCGGGGCACCGATCACCCGGGTCAGGCGCACACCCGCGCCATCGGAAGTGGGCATCCCGCGGACGGTCTGGCCGATATGGGCATAGCGTTGAGTCGTCATGGGACGCTCCCGAAGGTTGTGGAGATGCAACCGGAGATGGCGATTGCCCGCGTGGGAAACCAGCACGGCGACAGCCACCCTTCGTTCCAGAATTGTCGCCAATCCGGGGTTTGCGCTTCGTCAGCGCCGGTTCCGGCTCCTGCTGAAGGACACAGCACGAGATGCTGGCGGGCAGGGGCATCGCAAGTCGCTCCACGATATTCGCCTGGTTGCGATGCCCCTGCCCGCCAGCCCCGACAGTCCCACCGGGCGTGGAAGAAAAGCCCTGGGCAATCGCATGCAAGCGACCTTCCGCGGTCGTCTGATGCCTTTGCCACAAGCGCCCCAATCTCCCGGAAGTGCCTGCCGGGTGTCCCGGTCACCAAGCGAATTTCGTGGAGCGACTGACCGGGATGCCCGGCAGGCACCCTCTATCACTCTCCGCTGTTGAAACCCGTCACCCACGCGACAACCGCCAGCAGCGATGGATCCGCGCATGGCGCGCGAAATCCGGCGGGATCGTCTGCGCACTGATCTCCTCGCACCGCGCGAACTCCGCGACCGCCGCCTCGCCCAGCTTGAAGCGGCGGAAGTTGTTGGAGAAATACAGCACCCCGTCGCGCGACAGCCGTGCAACCGCCGCACGCAACAGCCGCACGTGGCTGGCCTGGATATCGAAATCGTCCGCACGCTTGGAGTTCGAGAACGTCGGCGGATCGCAGAAGATCAGGTCGTACTCCGCGGTGTCGTTTTCGAGCCACGCCACCGCGTCGGCCTGCACCAGCCTGTGGCGGGTGCCGCCGAAACCGTTCTCGGCAAGGTTGTCCGCGCACCACTGCAGGTAGGTCGGCGACAGATCGACCGTGGTCGTCTGCCGCGCGCGCCCCACCGCTGCCTGCACGGTCGCCGCCCCCGTGTAGCCGAACAGGTTGAGGAAACGCGTGTCCTCGGCTTCCGCCGCGATCTTCAGACGCATCGGGCGGTGGTCGAGGAACAGGCCGGTATCCAGATAGTCGAACAGGTTCACCCGCAGCCGCGCATCGCCCTCGCGCACGGTGATGAACTCGCCGCGCTGGTCGAAGCGGCCGTACTTGGAACCGCCCTTGCCACGGGCGCGCGTCTTCAGGGCGACCTGCTCGTGCGGCACCGCGAACACTTCGCGGGCGGCGGCCAGCAGCTCGTTCAGGCGGCGGCGCTGCACCGGCTCGGGGATGTCGTCCGGCGCGGCGTATTCCTGCACGTGCAGAAAGGTGCGCGGCGTGGCCTCGTCGGTTTCATACACGTCGATCGCAGCGGAATACTCGGGCAGGTCGGCATCGTAGGCACGGAAGCAGGTCACGCCGTCGCGCTGGCGCCAGGCCTTGAGCTTGCGCAGGTTCTTGCGCAGCCGGTTGGCGACCATCTGCGCGCCGTCACTCAGCGCCGGCGCCGGTTCGCCCGGTTTTTTCCCGCGCTGCGGCGGGGCGATCGGGTCCACGGTGATCAGGGTGCATTCGATCGCGCCATTGAACAGCTGGTATTTCTTCAGCGCCCGCAGGCCGGTGGCATGGGCCAGCTCGGCATCGCCGCACAGCAGGCTGGCACGCCAGTCCGGCACCGCCCGTTTGAGCGCGTCGCCCAGCGCGCGGTACAGCGCGGGATCCGCGGCCAGGCGCAGGTCGTAGGGCGGGTTGCATACGACCAGACCACCCGGTGGACGCGGCTTATGCCTCGCCCGCGACCCAGTACCTGCTTCATCCGGCTCCGACAGCTCGTCCGGCCGTCCGGGAACCTCCGGAGCCTCGTCATCGAGGATCCGCCGCACCAGCGGAATCGAACCCAACCGCAGCCCTTCGACGGCCGCGGCTTCCCAGCGGATCGCCCCGGCCAGTCCCGCCAGCACCTCGTTGTCCTGCGCGGCGCGGATCGCCTGCGGGTCGTTGTCGCGGCCGAAGAACACCGGACGCAGCGCGGCACGGCCGTCGGTCTCGCGCTGGCGGGCGTCGTCGCGCAACGCCTCCCAGGCGGCCTCGTCGAAACCCTTCCAGCGCGTCGGGACAAAACCGCCGTGGCGCAGCAGCCCCGGCGCGACGTCGGCGGCCATCAGCGCGCCTTCGATCAGCAACGTGCCGCTGCCGCACATCGGGTCGAGCAGACCGCCGCCGTCGGCGTACACCTGCGGCCACTGCCCGCGCAGCAGCACGGCCGCGGCCAGATTCTCCTTCAGCGGCGCCTCGCCTTGCTGCTGGCGCCAACCGCGCCGGTGCAGCGGACCGCCGCCCAGGTCGATCGAGACGATCGCGCGGCCCTTGCGCACCACCAGGTTCACGCGCAGGTCCGGGGTGTCGACATCGACGCTGGGGCGCACGCCGGTGGCGTCGCGCATCACGTCGACCACCGCGTCCTTGACCCGCTGGGCAGCGAAGCGGGCGTGGGTCAGGCCGGTGCCCGACACGTGCGCATCGACCGCGATGGTGTCGCCGTCCGCCAGATGCTCCGGCCACGGCAACGCGGCAACGCCTGCGTACAGCGCCTGCTCGTCGGCGCATTCGAACTCGGCAATCGGCCACAGCACCCGGCTGGCCAGGCGCGACCACAGCACCGCGCGCTGGGCGTCGAGCGGACTGCCCTCGACATTGACGCCGGCCATCGTCGCGGTGGCGCGGCTGCAACCCAGCGCCAGCAGCTCGTCGGCGAGCAGGTACTCCAGCCCCTTGCCGCAGCTTGCGAAGAATTTCATCGACCCGCCCCTTCCGACATCCGGGACCGGGCGACGGCCGCCAGCAGCGCTCCGAACGCTTCCGCGCTGGCCTCGACATGGTCCGACAGGCGGTGGCTGTCATCGACCAGCAGCAAACGCGCGCGGCGTGCGCCGGCCCACGCCACCACCTGCGCGGCGGGAATCAGTTCGTCGTCCCAGCCGTGGATGATGCTGGTCGGCACGTCGGCGGCGTCGATCGGATGCGCCTGGTCCATGCGGACCGGCGGGGCCATCAGGAACAGGCCGGCGACCGGCACCTGCAGCGACGCCAGCCCGGAGATGTAGGCCCCGAGACTGGAGCCGGCCAGAACCAGCGGGCCGCGTGCGGCCGCCGGCCGGGCCAGCTCGATCAGGCGCTGCAGCCGCTGCGGCACGTCGCCCAGGTCGCTGATATCGCGCCGGGCGTCCAGGTCGGTGTAATCGGGGCGCTCACAGGACCAGCCGAGCCGCTCGGCGACCTCGACCAGTGCGGTGACCTTGGTCGCGTCGGGGCCGCTTTCGAAGCCGTGGGAAAGAATGCAGTGTCCGCGCATGGGGGTGTCCGGGTGGGAGGCGCGCGGCGGCGGGCGACGTGTGGCACACGACGCGCACAGCGGCGGCTGTAGCTGAGACTGGGGCCCGCGATGCTAGCATCCGCGCCATGCCGACCGAGTCCGTGCCGCCGTCCATTCCGCCATCCGGGCCATCCCCCGTGCAGCTCCGGATCCAGCTCGAACCGCTGCCCTACGAGGGCCGGCTGGACGCGCGCCCTGACGGCCAGATCGACCTGGTGGTGATCCACTGCACCGAACTGCCCGATCTGGCGATGGCGCGCGAGTACGGCGAGCAGGTGCTGTACCCCGGCTCGGGCACCGGCAACAGCGGCCATTTCTACATCGACCGCGACGGCAGCGTGCACCGGTACGTCGACACCGGCCGCGTCGCCAACCACACCCGCGGCTACAACCCGCGCTCGATCGGGATCGAGCTGGTCAATACCGGCCGCTACCCGCACTGGCTGGACTCCGGCCACCAGGCGATGGTGGAGGCCTACCCCGCCGCGCAGATCGACACGCTGATCGACCTGCTGTGCCAACTCGCCGACCGGCATCCGTCGTTGCGATGGATCGCCGGCCACGAGGATCTCGACACCACGTGGGTCGCCTCCAGCAACGACCCCGATGTGCAGGTCGCCCGCAAGCGCGACCCGGGGCCGATGTTTCCCTGGGGCCGGGTCATGGACGCGATACCGCTGCGACGCCTGCATCCCTGAACGTCACGGCGCGGCGACCGGTCCGGTCACCGTCGCCGGCTATAATCGCCGGTTCCCCGCACCGGCCCGCCTGCATGACGCCTCCCGTTTCCGAGCTGATCGACCTGCTCTCGCTGGAGCGCCTCGAAGACAACCTGTTCCGCGGCCAGAGCCGCGACATCGGCACCAAGTACGTGTTCGGCGGCCAGGTGCTCGGCCAGGCGCTGTCGGCGGCGCGGGCGACCCTCAAGAACCAGCGCGGCGCGCATTCGCTGCATGCCTACTTCCTGCGCGCGGGCGACATCAACGCGCCGATCGTCTACCAGATCGACCGCACCCGCGATGGCGGCAGTTTCTCGGTGCGCCGGGTCACCGCGATCCAGCACGGGCAGGTGATCTTCTTCATGGCCGCCTCGTTCCAGGACGCGGAACCGGGCGCGGAGCACCAGGTCACGATGCCGGTGGTGCCGATGCCGGAAGACATCGAGCCCTCGCCCGCGGTGCCGGAAAAGGTGCTGGCGACGCTGCCCGACAAGATCCAGCGCTGGCTGTCGCGCGAGGGGCCGTTCGAGTTCCGTCATGTCTACCCGCGCGACGAGCTCAACCCGCCCAAGCGTCCGCCCCAGCAGCAGGTCTGGTTCCGCCTCACCGAACGCGTCGGCGACGCACCCGAGCTGCACCAGGCCCTGCTCGCCTACGCGTCCGACTTCCAGCTGCTGGGCACGGCGACCTTTCCGCACGGCATCAGCTACTACCAGCCCAACGTGCAGATGGCCTCGCTCGACCACGCGCTGTGGTTCCATCGCCCGTTCCGCGCCGACGAGTGGCTGCTGTATTCCATCGACAGCCCCAGCGCGCAGAACTCGCGCGGCCTGGCCCGCGGCCAGATCTTCGATCGCAACGGCCGGCTGGTGGCCAGCACCGCCCAGGAAGGCCTGATCCGGGTCGTCCCCGACCCCGAAGCCGTCGCCCACGTGCCGGCCAAGGCGTGATGGCAGCCTGATGCGCAAGGTCTTCAGCAGCCGCCGGCTGGAAAACACCGAAGGCGTGGCGACATTGCTGCGCGAGGCCGGGATCGAGGTGCGCATCATCAACGGCCGTTCCTACAAGGGAAACCGTCGCGGCACCTTCAGCTACTCCGATCCCGCCGCACCGATGTCCGAGGTCTGGGTGGTGCGCTCTGACCAGCAACGCCAGGCGCGCGAACTGCTGCGCGAGGCCGGGCTGATCGACACCACCCGCCCCGGCGGCAGCTACACCTTCCGCAGCACCACCGAACTGGCCGAAGCCAAATCGCCGGCCCGCAAACGGATGCTGCGGATCAAGCTGGGGCTGCTTGGCGTGATCGGCGCGGTCGTCGTCGCCGGCGCCGTGCACACCCTGAACCAGCCGCCGCCCGTCCCCACGGAGCCGGCCGAGGCGGAATTGGCCGCGCCGCCATTCGACGGCTCGGTCGCCGCGACCCTGCCGGCGGTCGCCCGCGCCGCGTTCGCCAGCGAACTGGGCCAGGTCGACACCCCCTTCGCCTGCCTGGGCATCGATGGCGGCGATGCACCGCCCGCCATGATCGCCGCGCTGTCGGAGCGCGTGCCCGGCTTGAAGCTGGTGCCCGCATCCGCCTGCGTCGAGATCGCCGACGAGGATCGCGGCAGTTACGAGCGCGCGTCCGGCCAGCCGGCAATGATCGTCGACGTGCGGGTATTCCGGCCGTCCGCACCGGACCACGCGACGGTCGAGATCAACGCCTACCACCACCGCGGCTGGGCCAGCTACAAGACCCTGGAGGTCGCCCGCCGCGACGGCCAATGGCAGGTCGTGCAGGTGCTCAAGCACGTCGAGAGCCGCGGATTGATGGGGTTCTAGAAAAAACCCGCGCCGTCGGGAGGACGGCGCGGGTCGGATGGTTCTACTTTGCGTCTTGTCGCACGTGTTACCGCGTGTCAGTCAGATTCCGGTTCACCGCGGGTGCTGCGGGGCCAGGTCGGCGCGGACCAGATACCCGTCGCGGTCCTCATCCAGGAACGCGAACAGCTTCGCCTTCTGCGGCCAGCCGGCTTCGAACTCGGCCCGGCTCAAGCGGCCGTCCTGGTTGCTGTCGGCCTGCTGGAACTGCTGCTCGAACCGCTCCGCGCGCTTGGCCGCGAACTCCGCGCGGCGCTGCTCCCGCTCGGCCAGCAGTTCGCTGCGCACCAGATAACCGTCACGGTTGCGGTCGATCCGGGCGAACCGGGCCGCCAGTGGCGAGGACGCCGCTTCGAGCTTGCTGATGCGGCCATCGCTGTCGGTATCCAGCGCGATGAAGCGGGCGAACCCGCCGTGCTGCCCGTGGCGCTGGTGCCCCTTGTGATGGCGCCCAACGCGCAGGGCATGGCCGTGGCCGTGGCGGAATTCACCGCGCTCCAGCTTGCCGTCGCCATTGCGATCGAGCTGGTCGAACTTCTCCGCCAGGCGCGGGTGCGCGGCGGCTTCAGCGCGGTCGATCATGCCGTCGCCATTGGCATCGAGCATGAGCATCGGGCGCTCGCGGTGTCGCTCGGCACCCGCCATGTCGGTGGCGGTCTTGCCGGTAGCAGCCTTGCCGGTAGCCGCCTGGGGCGAGGCGAGGGCGGTGCCGGCCAGCAGCATCGCGGCGGCAAGGAAGGACATGCGGAGGGTGGAGGTACGGATAACGGAAGACTTCATGCGGGATCTCCTGCACCGGCACCACGACGGCACCGTTGGAAGGGATCAACGTCCCCGCACGCGCGCCGTTGACACTTTGCCTCAACGGCAGGTGAACGACGCCCAGCACCGCGGGCGTCCCTGCGGCGCCCAAGCGTGACATCTGCCCTGCATCCGGCGGCGTTATGCTGACCGCATGCGCGACGATCCGCACCGGAACATCGATGATCTGCGGCTGTTCCACACCGCCGAGCACCCCTGCGGCTACTGGCCGCAGCGGGTCGCGCGCGACCTGGTGCTGGACCCGCGCGATCCGCGTCTGGCGCAGTGGTACCCGCAAGCACTGCAGTGGGGGTTTCGCCGTTCCGGCAACATCGTCTACCGGCCGCATTGCCAGGGTTGCCGTGCCTGCGTCGCGGTGCGCATCCCGGTCGACCGGTTCCAGCCCGACCGCAGCCAGCGACGTTGCCTGCGGCGCAACGCGCACGTGACGATGCGGGTGCTGCCGGCCGAGCGCACCGACGAGCAGCTCTCGCTGTACCGGCGCTACCTCACCGCCCGCCACCGCGGCGGCGGCATGGACGACCACGGCGCCAGCGAGTTCGACCAGTTCCTGGCCGGGCAATGGAACGACGGCCGCTTCATCGAGCTGCGCGAGCCCGCTGCGCACGGCCCCGGACGGCTGCTCGTGGTCGCGGTGACGGATGTGGTCGACACCGCGCTGTCAGCCGTCTACACGTTCTTCGATCCCGACGAGGACAAACGCGGCCTGGGCACCCTGGCCGTGCTCAAGCAGCTGCAGTGGGCGCGCACCCAGGGCCACAGCCACCTGTATCTGGGCTACTGGATCGACGGCCATCGCAAGATGGACTACAAACGCCGGTTCCGCCCGCTGGAAGGTTTTGACGGTCGCAGCTGGCGCGATCTGGATATCGGAGACTCCGCATGACCCTGTCGCACCGCAACGCACCCTGCTTCCATGCCACCACTCCCTGCCCGACTGCCACCCCGCCGCCCACGAAAACCGCCCGCTGGCGACAACGCACCCGCGGCATTGCCGCACTGTTGCTGGGCATGGCGCTGGCCGGCTGCGTGCAGGTCACCGTCCACGGCGATCCGCACGCACGAGCCCACCGTCCCGAACCAATGAGCAATTCCCCGACGCTGCGGGTGGCGACCTACAACGCCTCGCTGTACACCGATGCCGCCGGCGGCCTGGTCCGGCAGCTGGAGGCCGACGAGAGCCACGCGCGAAAGATCGCCGCGGTGCTGCAACGCGTGCGCCCCGACATCGTGCTGTTGAACGAATTCGACTACGACCCGGCCGGACGGGCCGCGACGCTGTTCCAGCAGAACTATCTGGACGTCGCCCAGCCCGGCGGCGGCGAGGCCCTGCATTACCCGTATCGCTACCTCGCGCCGGTCAACACCGGCGTGCAGAGCGGGCTGGACCTGGACCGCAACGGCCAGGCCGGGGGCGAAGGCCGCGACCGCGGCAACGACGCCTGGGGCTACGGCCTGCATCCCGGCCAGTACGGCATGCTGGTGCTGTCGCAATACCCGATCGACGCCGCACAGGTGCGCACGTTCCAGCAACTGAAGTGGAACGCGATGCCGGGCGCGCGCGCGCCACGCGATCCGCAGACCGGCGCGGCGTGGTATCCGCCGGCGATCTGGTCGCAGTTGCGCCTGTCGTCCAAATCGCACTGGGACGTGCCGATCGATACGCCGCTGGGCATCGTGCACCTGCTGGCCGCGCACCCGACGCCACCGGTATTCGACGGTGCCGAAAACCGCAACGGCCTGCGCAACGCCGACGAGATCCGCCTGTGGGCGGAATACATCAGCCCCGGCAGCACGCCTTGGCTGTGCGACGACCGCGGCCGCTGTGGCGGCCTCGCGGGCGACGCGCGGTTCGTGATCGTCGGCGACTACAACGCCGACCCGGACGATGGCGACGGCGAACCCGGCGCGATCGCGCAGTTGCTGGACAACCCGCGGGTCAATGCCGGCTTCGTGCCACGCAGCCGGGGTGCCGCCGAGCGCGCCACCGGGCGCGGCATCCCACGCGCCGGCGATGTCGCCAGCCACACCGGCGATTTCGGCCCCAAGGGCGGCACTCTGCGCCTGGATTACGTATTGCCGTCAAACGACCTGGATGTCAGTGACGGCGGTGTGTTCTGGCCCGCTTCCGGCGAGCCTGACAGTGATATCGCCGAGGCCAGCGACCACCACTTGGTGTGGCTGGATCTGACGCCGCGCCGGTAGCCCGCGGTCAACCGGCGCCCTTCCCCGCCTCTGGCGTGGCCGCCGGCACCGGTGCACGCGTTTTCCCCGCCACCGCAGGCACCAGTGACGACACCGCGATGCGCGGACCGAACCCGAAGGACTCCTCGATGCGGGCCGACACGACCATCCGCACCATGCTGCCGGGCACCATCAGCTCCAGCGAGATCGCTTCGCCCGTCGCGGTCCGGCCGTCGAGGTCCATCTTGAACATCGCCCCGCCGGTGTCGATGTTGCGGCACACCATGTGCTCGCCAGCCGGGCCCTGCTGGAGATAGGGCTTGATGGCCTCGCCCAGCGCTTCCAGCGCCTGCGGAAAGAAAAACACGGCGTAGCCGCTTTTATCGTCCATCGGTATACCCCTGTGGTGGATTGGCGGTGCGTTGTCTGGAGTGGGCGGGACAGCGGCTCAACGCAATTCGACGTGCAATTGCGCCGCGGCGTTGCGGGCCTTCTCGCGGGCCTGCCCGATGTCGTCGCCCAGCGCGAGCGTCACCGCGACCCGGCGCTGGCCTTCCACCCGCGGTTTGCCGAACAGGCGCAACTGGGTGTCGGGCGCGGCCAATGCGGCGTCGACCCCGGAAAACACCGGCACGCCGTGCCCTTCGGCCAGTACCGCGCACGAGGCCGAGGCGCGCTGGGTACGGATGACCGGGATCGGCAGGCCGAGGATCGCGCGCGCATGCAGGGCAAACTCGCTCAGGTCCTGGCCGATCAGGGTGACCAGGCCGGTGTCGTGCGGCCGCGGCGAGACTTCGCTGAACCAGACTTCATCGCCCTTGACGAAGAACTCCATGCCGAACACGCCCCAGCCGCCGAGGTCGTCGCTGACCGCCTTCGCCATCGCCTGCGCGCGCTCCAGCGCAATCGCGGACATCGGCTGCGGCTGCCAGCTTTCACGGTAATCGCCGTCGCGCTGGGTGTGCCCGATCGGCGCGCAGAACGTGGTGCCGCCGGCATGACGCACGGTCAGCAGGGTGATCTCGTAATCGAAGTCGACGAAACCCTCGACGATCACCCGTCCCGCGCCGGTGCGGCCGCCGGTCTGGGCGTAATCCCAGGCCGGGTCGATGTCGGCCGCACCGCGCACCAGCGACTGGCCCTTGCCCGAGGACGACATCACCGGCTTGACCACGCAGGGGATGCCGATGTCGGCGACCGCGGCGCGATAGTCCGCCAAGGTATCGACGAAACGGTACGGCGAGGTCGGCACGCCCAGGGTTTCCGCGGCGAGGCGACGGATGCCTTCGCGATCCATCGTCAACTGGGCGGCGCGCGCGGTCGGGATCACCCGCGCCCTGCGGCCGGCATCGGCGAACTCACGCTCCAGCTCGACCAGGGTCGCGGTGTGGATCGCCTCGATCTCCGGCACGACCAGATCGGGCTGCTCGGCCGCCACCAGCGCACGGATCGCGGAGCCATCGAGCATGTCGATCACGTGGCTGCGGTGGGCGACCTGCATCGCCGGCGCATCGGCATAACGGTCGGCGGCGATGACCTCCACCCCGAAACGTTGCAGCTCGATCGCCACTTCCTTGCCCAGTTCGCCCGAACCGAGCAGCAGGACGCGGAACGCATGCGGGGACAACGGCGTACCCAGTCGGACAGTGTCCGGGGACGGTGGGAGGGTTTCGGTCATGGAAGGCGACACCGGGCAAGACGGAAGACCTGCGTAGTCTAGCTTCCGGCTCGCCACGGCAACGGCATGGTTCCGGCGACGGCAGGCGCGTGCGATCCTTTCCCGATGCGCCTGGAGCTGCCCCCGCTGTCGCGTCGCCTGGCCGGTATCGTCCTGGGCGTGTCCCTGCTGTCCGGATGTGCACGCTCCGACGATGCCGCCAACCACGCCCCCGAGGCCCGGCTGGCCGGTGCCTTGCTGGACATGCGCCTCAACGAGATCAGCGGCCTGGCGGCTTCGTCGCAGCACCGGGACACGCTGTGGATGCTCGACGATGGCGGCAATCCGGCACGCCTGTTCGCAGTCAGCACCTCGGGCCGGCGGCTGGCGACCTTCGGCATCGAGGGCGTGACCAAGACCGACTGGGAGGATCTGGATGCGTTCGAGTTCAAGGGCAAGCGCTACCTGCTGATCGCCGACACGGGCGACAACGGCGGTCTGCGCCGCAGCTTGCAGCTGCATGTGGTCGAAGAGCCCACCACGCTCGCCAACGCACGCCTGAAGCCGGTCTGGTCGATCGCGTTCCGCTGGCCGGATGGCGCGCGCGATTGCGAAGCGGTGGCAGTGGATGCCGAGCGCGGCGAGATCCTGCTGATCTCCAAGAAGCGCGAGCCGCCCGAACTGTTCGTGCTGCCATTGCAGCCACCGGCGCGGGAATTGCTGACGGCCAAACGTATCGGCCTGCTCGCCGGCATTCCCGCGCCCGACCCGGAAATCCTGCGCCGCCATCCCAGACGTGCACGACAGGACGCCCTGGTCACCGCCGCGTCGGTCTCGCCCGACCGCACGACGCTGGCGGTGATGACCTACCGCTACCTGCTGCTGTACCCGCGCGCACCGCACCAGGACTGGGCCGCCGCAGTGGCCGCATCGCCCCGGGTCAGTGTGTTGCCGTGGCTGCCGCAGGCCGAAGCGCTGGGCTGGTCGGCCGATGGACGCAGCCTGTACGCAACGGGCGAATTTGTCCCCGCCCCGCTGTACCGGATCACGCCCTGACTCCAGTTCGGCACTCGCCGTGCGGATGCGCGCAGCATTCCCCGTCACTGGTTGGTTTCCATGCGACGACGGCTCTGCTTTTGTTCGCGGCTGAAGCCGCTCCTACACAAAGCCAAGGCCGTGCCGTCGACCGTTTTTTGTCCGACTGGCCTTCCTTCGCTCGTAGGAGCGTCTTCAGCCGCGACCTGACCATCGTCTCCAGCATTCGTGCTTCGCGACTCACCGGTGGATGCCTCCGCCACTCCTGCAGCAGCACGGCGATCGGATTGCATCCACACACAGCGATTCAGATTTGCAATCTGATATCAATCTGATATCAAATAACCCAACCAAGACAACGAGGCACCGTGATGAAAGAAAACCCCATCCGCTCCCTGCCAGGCATCCCGGTCCTGCTGGCCTGCATCGTCGGCTTCCTCGTCGCGGGCTACCTGTTCAAGACCGGCATCGCCGCCACCGATCTGCGCCTGATCGTTGCCGCGGCCGTCATCGCGGTGCTGGGACTGTTTGCGGTGGTCGGCTTGTACATGGTCGAACCCAACCAGTCGGCGGTGCTGAGCCTGTTCGGCAAGTACGTCGGCACCGCGCCGGACAACGGCCTGCGCTGGAACAACCCCTTCTATTCCAAGCGCAAGGTCTCGCTGCGGGTGCGCAACTTCGAAAGCGGCAAGCTCAAGGTCAACGAGCTGGAAGGCAGCCCGATCGAGATCGCCGCGGTGATCGTGTGGAAGGTGGTCGACTCGGCCGAGGCGGTGTTCAACGTCGACGACTACGAGAGCTTCGTGCACATCCAGTCCGAGGCGGCACTGCGCGCGATGGCGACCAGCTATCCCTACGACAGCGACGATGCCGGCCTGACCTCGCTGCGCAGTCATCCGGTGGAGATCTCCCACCACCTGCAGGAACAACTCACCGAGCGGCTCAGTGCGGCCGGCGTGGACGTGATCGAGGCGCGCATCAGCCACCTGGCCTACGCGCCGGAGATCGCCCAGGCGATGCTGCAGCGCCAGCAGGCCAACGCGGTGATCGCCGCCCGCACCCGCATCGTCGCCGGCGCGGTCGGCATGGTCGAGATGGCACTGATGGAACTGCAGAAGAACGGCGTCGTCGATCTGGACGAGGAGCGCAAGGCCAACATGGTCAGCAACCTGCTGGTGGTGCTGTGCAGCGAGCGCGGCACCCAGCCGGTCGTCAACGCCGGCTCGTTGTACTAGGTTCCCGGTGACCCAGAAGAAAGGCTACGCGCTGCGCATCAACGCCGAGGTCCTCGCCGCGGCGCAACGCTGGGCGGACGACGAGCTGCGCAGCCTGAACGCACAAATCGAATACGTTCTGCGCGACGCACTGCGCAAGGCCGGGCGGCTGCCGGACGCTGCCAAATCCAGAAAGGATGACAAGCCATGAGCAATCGCTGGAGCTACCAGGTGCTGGAATTGACCCCGAGCATGCTCGGCCCGTCGATGAGCGAGCAATTGAGCGATGAGCTCAACCGCCTCGGCGAACAGGGCTGGGAACTCGTCTCGATGACCCAGATCACCCCGTTCGACCACGTCCGCCTGGTGCTGAAGAAGGAGGCCTGAGATGCGTGCTTCCGCGTATTCCCTCGTCCTGGCGGCACTGGCGCTGACCGCGGTACCGTCCTTTCCGGCCGATGCGGCAACTCCTGTGGCGGATGTCACGGCTGCCGACCCGCTCGTCATCGCAAACGCCTTCCTCGACCAGCTCGACGCCGGCGATTTTGCCGCCGCCGAAGCGCGTTTCACTGCGCAGATGGCCAGCGCCGTGCCGGCGGCAAAACTCAAGGCGGTGTGGGAATCCCTGCCGCAGCAAACGGGTCCGGCCAAGGGCCGCGGTGAGGCGCGCCTCGCCGAACACGACGGCATGCACGTGGTGGTCATCCCGCTGCACCATGAGAAAGCCGAACTGCTGGCCCAGATCGCGATCGACGCCGATGGCCGGATCGCGGGCTTCCTCGTGCAGCCCGCGCCGCCACCGCCGGCCGCCGCGCCCGCCAGCGACGCGGCTTTCACCGAGCAGGCATTTTCCGTCGGCAGCGGTGACCGCGCCCTGCCGGGCACCCTTGCCCTGCCGAAGGGACAAGCTCCCACCGCCGGTTTCCCCGCCGTGGTGCTGGTCCACGGCTCCGGCCCGCAGGATCGTGACGAAACCGTCGGCGCCAACCGGCCGTTCCTCGACATTGCGCGCGGCCTGGCCGCGCAGGGCATCGCGGTGCTGCGCTACGACAAGCGCAGCAAGGCGCGCCCGCAGGATTTCGCCGCCGGCGATTACGACGTCGACGACGAAACCACCAACGATGCCGTCGTCGCCGTCGCCGCACTGGGCACCACCAAGGGCATCGACCCGGATCGCATCCACGTCCTCGGCCACAGCCAGGGCGCGATGCTGGCGCCACGCATCGCCGCCCGCTCCGATCAGGTCGCCGGCCTGATCATGCTGGCCGCCCCCGCGCGCCCGCTGCTGGACCTGCTGCCGGAACAGAACCGCTACCTGCTCAACGCCGACGGCGCCATCGGCCCGGCCGAGCAGGCGTTCCTGGACGATCTCGATGCCAAGATCGCCCGCGTTCGCGGCAACGAGCCGATGCCGGCGGCGGACGCGCCACTGGGCGTGCCGGCGGGTTACTGGCGCCACTTCGACCGCATCGATCCGGTCGCCGACGCACTGGCAACCCGCCTGCCGATGCTGTTGCTGCAAGGCGGCCGCGACTTCCAGGTGATCGACACCGACTGGCAGCTCTGGCGCAAGGCGCTGGCCGACCGGCCCAACGCAACCCTCAAGCACTACCCTGCGCTGAACCACCTCGGTATCGCCGGCGAAGGCCCCGGCACGTTGGACGAATACCAGACACCCGGGCACGTGGACCCCGCGCTGATCCAGGACATCGCCGAATGGATCGGGCGATAACCGGCCCGGTGCCGCCCGCGCTGCAACTGCAGCCGGTCACGGCGCGCACCCGCATGCTGATGGCGGTCCTCGTCGTGGCACTCCCGTTGCTGATTGCTGCCACCGCCATGGCGCTGCTGGATCGCAGCCAACAAAAGCTGATCGGCGACAGCGCCACGCTTACCCTCGCCTGCCTGGCAGCCCTCGTCGGCGCGATCGCACTGGCCATCGACTGGGGCATGCGTCGGCACCGGATTACTTTCGATGCCGACGGGCTGGAGGTCGCCACGTCGTTCTATCGACGCCGGCTCGCTTTGGCCGAACTGCAGATCGACCAGGCGCGGGTGATCGATCTCGACGAGCGCACCGAACTCAAGCCGATGGTGAAGACCAACGGCACCAGCCTGCCCGGCTTCCACAGCGGATGGTTCCGGTTGGGCAACATGCGCAAGGCGCTGGTCGCCACCGTTGGCGGCAAGCGCGTGCTGCACCTGCCGACCACCCGTGGCTTCGATCTGCTGTTGCAGCCCCGACGGCCGCAGGCATTGCTGGAGCGGTTGCAGGAACTGGCTGCGGCGCGGCCGCGCGGATAACCTGAGCGGATGCGCGGCCAAGCCCAACCCCTGATCGATGTGCTGATCAACACGCCCCGGATCGAACTCTGGCCGGCCGGCCTGTTATCTGCACGCAGCAACCACGACGCGCGCGCCCTGTCGCGCGCGCGCCACGTGTTGCGGCGCAAACGCGACGGCCGCTACCTCGCCGCCGACCTGCCCGAAGGCCTGCTGCCGCTGCTCCACGGCTGGATGCTTGAGCCGGGCATCCAGGCCGCATTGGACGCGCTGGACCGGCGCCGCCTGCGTGGCCCTGGCGGCCTCCTGGCCGGCGCCGTGCGAACCGCCGAGTTGCCGCTGGATGGCCTGCAGGAACGTCTGGACGCACTGGGTCTGGACGACAGTTACGGCCAGCGCACCGGCCTGCCGCTGGTCGCCGAGCCGGGCTGGCTTTCCTTTGCCGGCTTCGACCGCTACCGCCGCCCGCTCTGGCTGCAAGCGGGTGCCGCCCGCGCGTGGCAAAACCTGCGCGATGCGGCCCGGCGCGACGAGGTGATATTGGACGCGATCTCCGGCTACCGCAGCCACGATTACCAGTTGGGCATCTTCAAACGCAAACTCGCGCGCGGTCAAAGCGTCGCCGACATCCTCGCCGCCAACGCCGCACCCGGCTACAGCGAGCACCACTCCGGCCGCGCGCTCGACATCGGCACCCCGGACGAGTCCCCTGCCGAAACGTCGTTCGAGCGCACCCGCGCGTTTGCATGGCTGACCGACAACGCGATCGGCCACGGCTTCCGCATGAGCTATCCACGCGACAATCCGCACGGCATCGTCTACGAGCCCTGGCACTGGTGCTGGAATCCGGCGAACAACGAAGACAGCCGCGACTGAAGTTTCTCCTGGAGTTGGAGAAGCTCCCATTGCGCCAGGCCCCTCCGGTAGGAGCGACGTGAGTCGCGCCTGACCACCGTATCAACCCCCTCGCTCCTGCGGAAACACGGCTTTCGCACACCCCGCAACTCGCCGCCCCGCCCGTGCAGGAGCGGCTTCAGCCGCGACCTGTGCTTCGCGCCCGGTTCCCCGGACATGTGAGCAATGCTGCTCAATCCTGCGAGCGCTTGGTCGACACCTTGGCCACCGCCGCCGAATCGGCGATCCGCCACAGGTAGAAACTGGCGTAGCTGCGGTACGGGGCCCAGCGCTCGCCCAGGGCGGCCAACTGCTTCGGCGTCGGCCGGGCCTCCAGCCCTTCGACCATCAACGCGCCCTGGCGGACACCCAGGTCCTCGGCGGGCAGCACGTCAGGGCGGCCGAGACGGAACATCAGCATCATCTCCACCGTCCAGCGCCCGATGCCGCGCACCGGCACCAGTGCCGCGATGATGGCGGCATCGTCCATCGTCGCCATACGCCGCAGGCTCGGGATATCCCCACGTGATTCATGCAGGGCCAGGTCGCGCAGCGCGAGCAACTTGTTGCCGGACACGCCGCAGGCACGCAGGGTGGCATCGTCGCAACGCCCGAGGGTGTCGGCATGCAGGCGATCGCTGCCGATGGCGGCCTCGACGCGGCCGACGATCGTCGCCGCCGCCTTGCCGCTGAGTTGCTGGTAGAGGATCGACCGCGCCAATGCATCGACCGGATCGAAACCCGCGCGCCAACGCGGATCGGCCTCGATCACGCCCAGCCGGCGCATCCAGACGGCCAGCCGGCGATCGACCTGCGCCAGGTGGGCGAACGCCGCCCCGGTGTCGAAACCGCGCTGATGACGGGCCATGCGCTACGCCTCAGGACCTGACCGAGTCGGCCGCCCACAGCAGCCACGACAGGATCATCAGGCCGCCGCCAAAGGGAGCCAGCGCGGTCGGCGCACCAAACAGGTATGCACCCACCAGGCTGCCGGAGAACAACAACGTGCCCAGCAGCAGGCCGGCCAGCGCAAACTTCCCGAACCGTCGCGCCGCGTGCGGCGCCAAGGCCGCCAGCGCGATACCGTGACCGAACGCAAACCACGCCGCCGATTGCAGCCGCGCCTGCGCGTCCGGCTCCACGACATGGGCGGCATAGGCCGCCAGCGCCACCGACCCGGCCGCTAGCACGGCACCCGCGGCGACCAGTCCGCGTTGGCTCCCGGAGCGGTGATTCCGGGAGGTATATCCAGCGGCGGAGGGATCCATGGTGATCGGCACCGGCGGCAAGGGCAGAGGCGAAACGATAACAGCCCTCGACGACAACCGGTCTTCAATGACCGGTTCTCCAGCCGGCACGCACAAAAAAGCGCGCCGCGGAGATCCGCGGCGCGCCAGATGACTTACAAAGTGCTGGTGAAGTGGATCAATGCGCGATCAGCGCAGCGTCCAGTACACCTCGAACTCGCCATTCTCGGTGAAGGCCTTCTCGATCCCGCCGGTCCATGCCTCGTACGGGCGGCCAGCGGTCTCCAAGCCCTGGGTCATGACCCAGGCGCGCAAGGCGTCACGCACCTTCGGCAGGTTCGCCATGTGGCCGGTGAACGGCGTCATCGCGACCTTCGCCGGCTCCTCGTACACATGCTCCACCGGACCTTCCAGCTTGATGTTGAGTTTGCCGGCAGGCGCAGGGGCGGCATCGGCGGCCGCAATCTCGGCCGCTTCGGCCGCGTTGCCTTCCGCGGCAGTGTCGGTCGTGGTCTCGCTCGCACGCGGGCTGTTGCCTGCCTTGCGGACCGGCATGGCGACGTCGAACGCGTAGGTTTCCGCACCGAACTCGTTGGTGATGATGCGGACCGGACCGGCAGCTTCGAGGTTGTTGGCCTTCATGACCTTCTCGATCCACTGCATGTTGTTCTTCATCGTCCGCTCGACGACGTCGTTGTTGCGCTCCACCGCCGCGCTGACCACCAGCAGGTTCTCGGCCGGACGCTCCATGAACTTCGGCGCCTTGGACGGATCGTCCTTGCTCAACTCGGTGTAGTCGTAGTTCGGCACCGCGGCCAGCATGTTGCTCAGCCGGCCCAGGCTCATCTTCATGCTGTCGCCCATGCCGCTGCTGACGTACATGCCGGCATAACGGCCGAACAGGTTCATGCCGTAGTCCACGTCATAGGTCTGGGTGATCTTGACGTTGCGCTTGTTGCGACCGGTCGGCTCGAGCTTGAAGGTGGTGACCTTGTTCTTGCCCGGCTCCTTGTTGGTGATCTCGAAGGTCACGCTCTGCCCGGGCTTGGCGTCAACCAGCTTCCAGCTGCCGCTGCCGACGGACCGTTCCTTGGAGCTGTAATCCAGCTGCGCACCGACGCCCGACTTCGGGCCGCTCACCTTGATGTCCATGGCCGGATCGTGCAGCGGCAGCACGTTCCAGTGGGTGAAGCGCGCAAAGCTGTCAAGGGTGTCGTAAACAATCGTCATCTTGCGGTTGGTCTCCACCGACTGCTCGATATGCCGGTGCGAGGGCAGCAGGAAGCCGACGATGACGAACAGTGCGGCGACGATCGCCAGCGAGATCAGGAGTTCATAAAGACGGGTCATACAAGTTCTCTCCAGGGCCGGACCCGGAACGGGACGAGGGCGCAGACCGGCAATCCTAACAAGGAAACGGGGTTCGCCGCAGCCTCTGCGGCATGCGCAATTCGGGCATTTGCGCCCACTTGCACCAGTTGCGGCTCAATGGCCTTCCACACAGCCGGCGTACGGTCGCGCACGCCGAGCCTGGATAGGGTGAGCGAGCGCGGACTGCGCGCCACTGGCGCGCGCGGTCGTGAACGCCCGGCGCGCTGCGCCGGGTCGGGCATCCTGCCCATCAGACCAGCTGCAACTCAAAGGCTTTCAATACGGCCCGGGTACGGTCGCGCACGCCGAGCTTGGACAGGATGTTGGACACGTGGTTCTTGATCGTGCCTTCGGCCACGCCCAGCGAGTTGGCGATCTCCTTGTTGGAAAATCCGCCCGCCATCAGTCGCAGGATTTCGGTCTCGCGGTCGGTCAGCGGGTCGGGCCGGTCGAGGCTGACGAACTCGTTGCGCATGTGCTCCAGGCCGGACAACAGGCGCTGGCTCATCGCCGGCTGCACCAGCGACCCGCCGTTGGCGACGGTCTGGATCGCCCCCACCAGTTGCTCCAGCGAGACGTCCTTGAGCATGTAGCCTTTCGCGCCGGCCTTGATCCCGGCCAGCACCATCTGGTCGTCGTCGAAGGTGGTCAGGATGATGGTCGGCGGCAACTCGCCGCTGGCGGCCAGCGCCTGCAGGGCCTCCAGTCCCGACATCACCGGCATCCGCATGTCCATCAGCACCACGTCGGGGCGGACCTGCGGAATCATCTCGATCGCCTGCTTGCCGTCGCTGGCCTCGGCTACCACCTCGATGCCGTCGGCCAGCGAGAGCAGCGAGCGCACGCCCTGGCGGACCAGGGTCTGGTCATCGACGAGCAACACCGTTATCGATTTGCCGGATTTCCCGGCCTTGCCCGGATCGGTCGCATTGGCAATCACGCGTCAACTCCTTCACTGGCAGCGGCCGCAGCCGCCGAAACCGGCAACGCAAGATGCAGCTTGAAGCCTGCCTGCGGCCGGGTGTCTATGCTCAACTCGCCGCCGTATTCGACCAGGCGCTCGCGCATGCCGCGCAAGCCGTTGCCGATGACCACCTGGCTGGCACCGCGACCGTCGTCGTGGGCGTTCATCAGGATACGCCCCCGCTCGCGACGCAAACGGATCCACAGGTGCCGGGCACCCGCATGGCGCACCACATTGGTGATGATCTCCTGGGTGCAGCGCAGCAGCACCTGCGCGCGCTCGGGATCGTCCAGCAGCAACGGCTCGTCGATCGCCATCTGGATATCCAGGCCGGGGACGTTCTCGGCCAGCGGCCTCAGTGCCGACGCCACGTCGATCGCCCCGCCCGCGCGCAACTGGCTGACCGCCTCGCGCACATCGGTCAGCAGCAGCCGCGCCAGGGTGTGGGCCTGGTTGACGTGCTCCAGCGCCCGGCCTTCGGTCAGGTGACCCGCCACTTCGAGATTCAGGCTCAACGCGGTCAGGTGGTGCCCGAGCAGGTCGTGCAGTTCACGCGAAATGCGGGTGCGCTCGTTGACCCGGGCGCTCTCGGCCAGCAGCAGCCGGGTGGCCTGCAACTCGGCATTGAGCCGCCGCTGCTCCTCACGCGCCTGCGCCTGCTGCATCGCCACCAGCGCAGTGACGAACACGAAACTGGAAAAACCCGCATACAACAGCGACTGCATCGCCGCAATCAGCACCGGCATGCCCCACGGCGGGCTGACGAACACCGGGATGACCGCCAGGTTGCTGAACACCAGCCAGGCCACCCCGATCCGCAGCGGCAGCAACCAGGGCAGCAGGCCGGCCATGACCATCAACAGCACGCTGCCCAGACCGCTGCCGGAAAAATAGCTGACCCCGATCGCGCAGCCGGTCAGCACCAGCAGCAACACGTGATCGAACCAGGTGCGGCGATGCTGCCCCAGCGAGCGGGTGATCCACCAGTACACGCCGCCGAAGCTCAGGTAGACCGCCAGCCAGCGACCGACCAACAGGTTGAAGGCCTCTTCCTCGCCCGGAGCGCCACCCTGGATCGTGGCGGGCTCAAGGAAGATCGAGAACAGCCAGAAACCGACCATCCCCCAGGTGAAAAGGCCGGCGTAACGCAACATTCGGCTGTGGTTAAGGCGAGTCAGCATCACCGCATGCTACCGGCATCGCGATGCCGCAGGGGACGTCGAAAGTCATGCTGAATGCGCCTTTGCGACCGGGCCGACGGACGTGCCGATGTCGCCCGGCCCCTGCCCCCGTGCGATAATTGCAGGGCTGCGCGGCATCGCGCGACGTGACAAAACCCCTGGAGCCCGGAATGTCGATCGTTGTCCGCGACGTGCTTGAGCACGAGCTGGATTCCGTCCTAGCCCTCAACAACGCTGCCGGCCCGGCAATCCTGCCGCTGGATGCCGCGCGACTGCGGCATTTTTACGAGACCGCGGAATACTTCCGCGTTGCCGAACGTGACGGCACCCTGGCCGGGTTCCTGATCGGTGTGGGCGGCCATGCCGACCATGACAGCAGCAACTTCCGCTGGTTCCGCGAGCGGCACCCGGCTTTCTTCTATATCGACCGCATCGTGGTGGCCAGCCGCCGTCGTGGCGGCGGTGTCGGGCGCGCGTTCTATGCCGATGCGCAGAGCTACGCCGAGCTGCGTTACCCGCAGATGGCCTGCGAGGTCTTCCTTGACGGCAGCAACGACCCGGTGCTGCTGTTCCACGGCAGCTTCGGCTTCCGCGAGGTCGGCCAGCACGTCATGGCCGACACCGGCATGCGGGCGGCAATGCTGATGAAGGAGCTGTGCAGCTACCCGTGGGTCAACCAGACCTACGGCAAGAACCTGCCCAACGTGCCGTGGACCGCCGCGCGCCAGCTGCCCGGCGACCAGCTCGCCGCGCGTCCGACCGGTACCGCCCTTTGAGCGCGGTCGCGATGGACTACGAACCGGCCGGCGAGCTCAAGATCGGCCAGGTCGGCATCGCCAACCTGCGCGTGCGCACCCTCGATGTCGCCAAACTCGCCGAAGAGATGCGCAGCCGGGTGCAGCGTGCGCCGAACCTGTTCCATCGGGGCGCGGTGGTGATCGACTTCGGCGGCCTCGCCCAGGTACCCGACGTGGCCACCGCCCGCGCCCTGATCGACGGCCTGCGCGAGGCCGGTGCGCTGCCGGTGGCACTGGCCTACGGCTCCAGCGATACCCAGCGCCTGGCCGAGGCGTTGGGCCTGCCCCTGCTGGCCAAGTTCCGCGCGCAGTACGAACGCACCGATACGGCAGCGCCGACCCCGGCCCCCGCCCAGGCCGAGCCGGCTCCTGCGCGCAAGGAGAAAGCACCCGCGGCGGCGGCGCCCGCCGTGACATCCGCCAGCGCCAGCCCCGGAATGATCCACGCGGCCCTGGTACGTTCGGGCCAGCAGATCTACGCCGACCAGCGCGACCTGACCGTTCTGACCGGCGTCGGTGCCGGCGCGGAAGTGATCGCCGACGGCTCGGTGCATATCTACGGCCCGTTGCGCGGCCGCGCGCTGGCCGGCGCCCAGGGCAACGAACAGGCACGCATCTTCTGCCGCGAGTTCCATGCCGAACTGGTCGCCATCGCAGGCCACTACAAGGTGCTTGAGGACATCCCCGCGGAGCTTCGCGGCAAGGCCGTGCAGGTGTGGTTGCAGGACGGGCAGCTGCACCTTGCCGCGCTGGATGCCCCATGAGCGAAAAACCGGGCATGCTGTCCCGTCCCGCCTCACCGCGCGCCGGCTCCATCGGTCGCGATCCGTGCCGCATCGCCCCCGCGACTGCTGCGCCGGTCCGCTCCCGCGCCGCTGGCGTTCCCCCTGTGCACCACCCATGAATTGGAGGATTTGAACTTGGCCGAAATCATCGTTGTCACTTCGGGCAAGGGAGGCGTCGGCAAGACCACCACCAGCGCCAGCCTCGCCTGCGGCCTCGCGCGCCGTGGCCACAAGGTCGCGATCATCGATTTCGACGTCGGCCTGCGCAACCTCGATCTGATCATGGGCTGCGAGCGTCGCGTCGTGTACGACTTCGTCAACGTGGTCAACGGCGAATCCAGCCTCAAGCAGTCGCTGATCAAGGACAAGCGCTTCGAGAACCTGTTCGTGCTGGCCGCCTCGCAGACCCGCGACAAGGATGCGCTGACCCTGGAAGGCGTGGAGAAGGTGCTCAACGAGCTGTCCGCCGACGGCTTCGACTACATCATCTGCGACTCCCCGGCCGGCATCGAGAAGGGCGCCTACCTGTCCATGTATTTCGCCGACCAGGCGCTGGTGGTGGTCAACCCGGAAGTCTCCTCGGTGCGCGATTCCGACCGCATCCTGGGCCTGCTGGCCTCCAAGACCCGCCGCGCCGAGAACGGCGAACGGGTCAAGGAACACCTGCTGCTGACCCGCTACAGCCCGAAGCGGGTCGAGACCGGCGAGATGCTCAGCATCGGCGACGTGGAGGAGATCCTCGGCCTGAAGACGATCGGCGTCATCCCCGAATCGACCGACGTGCTGAACGCCTCCAACAAGGGCGAGCCGGTGATCCTCGATACCGAGTCCGACGCCGCCCAGGCCTACGACGACGCGGTCGCCCGCCTGTTGGGCGACACCCGCCCGATGCGCTTCACGACCCCTGAGAAAAAGGGTTTCTTCAGCAAGATGTTCGGAGGTTAGCCATGGGTCTGTTCGATTTCCTGCTGGTCAAGAAGCAGACCGCCTCGGTCGCCAAGGACCGGTTGCGGATCATCGTCGCCCACGAGCGCGCCACCCGCGGAGGGCCGGACTACCTGCCGATGCTGCAGCGTGAACTGCTCGAGGTGATCCGCAAATACGTCAACGTGGATGTCGATGCGGTCAAGGTCGACCTGCTCAACGACGGCGACGACAAGGTGCTGGACATCTCGGTCTCGCTGCCGGAAAACGGCGTCGTCGCCAACGGCTGATCCGGCCGTCGTCCGTCCCGCTGCATCCCGGATGGGCCGCATTGCCGGCCCATCCTTTCCACCCGTCACGCAGGTCAGCGCCGACCCCCATCCAGCGGCGCACCCCGCACCGCTTCTGCCACTGCACGACCGCATGCTGACCCTGTCCGACATCGGCTTTGAATCGCCCACGCGCCTGCTGGCCGGCTACGGCCTGCAACTGGTCCGGGTGGCCGATGGCGAGCCCATTCCCGGCAGCTACTGGGGCGAATGCGAGGCCGGACTGATCGGCGAAACCGTCTACGCACGTGCCGACACGCCGGTGCATTCGTTGTTGCACGAAGCCGGCCACCTGATCGTTTTGCCGCCGGAACACCGCGCCGACGTGCACACCGACGCCACCGACTCGATCGAGGAAGAAGACGCGGTCTGCGTGCTGCAGGCCCTGCTGGGCGATGCCCTGCCCGGCGTCGGCCGCGCGCGCATCCTGGCGGACATGGATGCCTGGGGCTACACCTTCCGGCTCGGCTCCGCGCAGGCCTACTTCGACCACGATGCGGGCAGCGCCTGGCAGTGGCTGGCGGACCGCGGGCTGGTGGACCCGGATCGGCGCTGCCTGCTGCCGCCAGTCACCGCACCGGCCTGACGACGACCGTCGACAGCGCTCGCCCATTGCCCGCCCCGGTACCTTGGTCCGGCGTCTCCGCCCGGCCCGACATGGCGGGCGCCGCATCTCCCACCCCGTGCGGACAGTGCGGGCATCTCCCTTCCCTGCAACGGACGCGGGCTTCGCTGCCGCTTGCACCGCACCCGGGCGGCCTCTAGCCTTCGAGGCTTGGCGCCGCAACCGCGCCTGTCCATTTCCAGAAGGGGTCCACCCATGAAGCCGATCCGAGCATTGCTTGCGTTGGGCGTTGCCGCCGCCGTACTTGGCCTGGCCGCCTGCGACAAGGCACCCAGTCCGTCGCCCACCGCCACGCCCGCGGCCACCCAGGCGGCTGCCGCCGACGAGACCGCCGACCAGTTCATCGCCCGGGTCAACAGCGAGCTGAAGGCGATGTACCCGGAGCTGACCAAGCCGCAATGGCTGTCATCGACGTACATCAACGACGACACCGAATTCCTCGCCGCCAAGGCCAACGAGCGCTACCTGTCCCAGCTCAACCAGTGGATCGAGCAGGCCAAGCGCTTTGAAGGCCAGTCGATGACGCCCGCCACCGCGCGCGCGATCCACCTGCTGAAGCTGTCGACCGCGATGCCCGCCCCGACCGATCCGGCCAAGCTGGCCGAGCTGGCCCGGATCGCCAGCAAGATGGAAGGCGCCTATGGCGCCGGCGAGTACTGCAAGGGCGAAGGCGATGCCAAGAGCTGCCGCCAGCTGGGCGCGCTCGAGGACGTGCTGCGCAGCAGCCGCGACTACGACGCGCAACTGGATGCGTGGCGCGGCTGGCACACGATCTCGCAGCCGATGCGCAAGGATTACGTCCGTTTCGTCGAACTGGTGAACGAGGGCGCCGACGAGATGGGCTTCGCCGATGCCGGCGAGATGTGGCGTTCGGGCTACGACATGAGCCCGGTCGAACTGGCTGCCGAAACCGACCGCCTGTGGGGCCAGGTCAAGCCGCTCTACGAGCAGCTGCACTGCTACACCCGCACCCGCCTGGACGCCAAGTACGGCAAGGACAAGGGCGAGGTCGCCGGCGGCATGCTGCCCGCCCACCTGATGGGCAACATGTGGCAGCAGGACTGGAGCAACCTGTGGGATCTCCTGGCGCCGTACCGGAATGCCGGCAGCCTGGACATCAGCGCCACGCTGGACTCGCGCTACCGGCAGATCCACGCCCAGAAGCTGGCCCAGTCCACCGGTGACCGGAGCCCTGCGGCACTGGCCCAGCTCGAAGAGGACGCCAAGGACGCCTCCGCACGCCAGATGACCAAGCGCGCCGAGGACTTCTATGTCTCGCTCGGCATGGCCAAGCTGCCGGACAGCTACTGGCAGAAGACCCAGTTCATCAAGCCGCGCGACCGCGACGTGGTCTGCCACGCCAGCGCGTGGGACATGAACATGGAAGGCGACGTGCGCACCAAGATGTGCATCAAGCCCAACGAGGAAGACTTCACCACGGTCTACCACGAGCTCGGCCACGTGTATTACTACCTGGCCTACAACGACCTGCCGCCGCTGTTCCAGACCGGCGCGCACGACGGCTTCCACGAAGCGATCGGCGACACCATCGTGCTGGCGATGACGCCCAGATACCTGGAGTCGATCGGCCTGGTCGCCGCGCAGGAGCAAAACGAGGAAGCGCTGATCAACGCGCAGATGCGGATGGCGTTGGCGAAGGTCGCGTTCCTGCCGTTCGGGCTGATGATCGACCGCTGGCGCTGGGGCGTGTTCGACGGCTCGATCAAGCCCGACGAGTACAACAAGGCGTGGTGGGAGCTGAAGGCGAGGTACCAGGGCGTGGCCCCGGTGCAGACGCGCGGCGAGGAGTTCTTCGATCCGGGCGCGAAGTACCACGTGCCGGGCAACACCCCGTACACCCGCTACTTCCTGTCGCACGTATTGCAGTTCCAGTTCTACAAGTCGCTGTGCGATGCCGCCGGTTACACCGGCCCGCTGAACGAGTGCAGCTTCTACGGCAACAAGGCGGCCGGCGAGAAACTGCAGGCGATGCTGAGCAAGGGCGCCAGCCAGCCCTGGCAGCAGACGCTGAAAGAGCTGACCGGCGGCGAGACGATGGACGCCAGCGCGGTGCTGGAATACTTCGCGTCGTTGCAGACATGGCTGACGCAGCAGAACGAAGGCCAGACCTGCGGCTGGCAGGCGAGCGCGGCCACGCCGGCGGCCACCCCGGCCGCGGCCCCGACCGTCACCCCGGCCAAACCGGAAGTACCCGCCGCCGGCGCCTGAGCCACGGCCACCTGCCCGCCCTCGCACCATGGGCGGGAAGCACACACGGAAAAGCCGGCGCAAGCCGGCTTTTTCCTTTCCGGCGGCCCGGGTTTCCGGCGCGGCCGGGCCGAGGCCTACGCGCCGCCGTTCGCGGCGTTCGTCGCCGGTATCGACGCGCGGCTTGGCGCGGTACCGCCGCGACGGTCTAGAGTGACTCGCCCGGACCGACCCCCACCTCGCCAGCAGCGCCCGCCAAGGGCCGCGATGCCAGCGCCTCCCAGCGCCAGAACAGCCAGCCCAGCACGGTCATGCAGCCGGCCGCGATCGCCAGCGACAGCCCGCTGCCGCTCAGCCAGGGCGAGACCACGCCGGCGATCAGCGCGTTGCTCACCAGCGTGGTGAACGCCTGCATCGACGACGCCCCGCCGCGCTGACGCGGATACATGTCCAGGATCGCCAGGGTCAGGATCGGAAACACCAGCGCGATGCCGAATGCCATCATGCTCATCGGGATCACCGCCCACGGCAGTTGCAGCTCGTCGGTCCACAGGTTGTAGGACACGTTGACGACCGCCGCCAGCATCGACACCCCGAACCCGATCGCCACCAGCGTGGCCCCGCGGATCCGGCCCGCGGACCGCCCCGACACCCATGCCCCGAGCACCATCCCGCTGATGGTCGGCACGAAGAACCAGCCGAACTGGCGTTCATTCAGATGCAGCATGTCCAGCACGAACGCGGGCGCTGAAGCGATGTACAGGAACAGCGCGCCAAAGTTGAACGTCGCCGACGCCGCCAGCCGCTGGAACCGCGGGTTGCGCATGATCGCCACGTAATTGCGTACCAGCCGCCGCGGCGACAGCGTCAGGCGCGCCTCCACCGGATGCGTTTCCGGCAGCGCCCGCCAGACCGCCAGCATCAGCAGCAGCGAAAACCCCACCAGGAACCAGAAGATGCCCGGCCATCGGCCCCAGCCCAGGATCCAGCCGCCGATGATCGGCGCGATCGCCGGCGCGATGCCGAAGATCATCGACACCTGGCTCATCAGCCGCTGCGCATCGTCGCCGTGCAGCACGTCACGGATCACCGCGCGTCCGACGATCAGCCCCACGCCCGACGACAGGCCCTGCACCGCGCGGAATGCCAGCAGCGTGGTCAGGTCGGTCGACAGCGCACAGCCCACCGACGCCAGCGTGAACACCGTCAGCCCGCCGAGGATGATCCGGCGCCGTCCCAGCGCATCCGACAACGGCCCGTGCAGCAGGCTGGCCAGGGCATACGCCGCCAGATACACGCTGATGGTCTGCTGCATCGCCAGCTTGTCCGCGCCCAGCTGCGCGCCCATCGCCGGGAACGCCGGGAACATCGTGTCGATCGCGAACGGCCCGAACATCGCCAGCCCGCCCAGCAACAGGGCCAGGCGGCGAAACGACAAGGGCGAAGCGGCGGAGGCAGTGCGTGCGGACATCGGTCGGGAACCCTGGCGGGTTCCGGGAGCGGGGAACCGCGGCGGACAGGATAACAACCGCCGGAAATCGACATCGACGCACGTCCGGTTTCCGCCCCGCACGCCCCGGCATCGGCGCGTGGCCATCTCCTGCCTCGACCCGACCGCCGTTTTCGGTCGGCCGGCCAAAAATGCCAAGATGCGCGCGAGCCGACCACCACCCGTCGCGCCGATACTGACCGGCCCGATCCGGCCACACCGGGACGGGACCGCTTTCGGCCCACCCACTGAAGCCCTGCACTGCCACCTGCACTGCCACCTGCACTGACCCCCGCACTGGACCCCCATGATCAACAACGATGTACTGCGCAGCATCCGTTACATGCTCGACCTCAGCGACGGCAAGATGATCGAACTGGTCCAACTGGCCGATCCGGATTTCCCGATCGAGAAGGCCGACATGGACGCCTTCCTGAAGAAAGAGGACGAAGCCGGCTTCGTGGCTTGCAACGACCGCGTACTCGCGCGTTTCCTGGACGGGCTGGTGCTCCACTTCCGCGGCCGCGACGACAGCCTGCCGCCGCGGCCGGTGGAAAAGCGCGTCACCAACAACGTGGTGCTCAAAAAGCTGCGCGTCGCGTTCCAGCTCAAGGACGTGGACATGCACCAGGTGTTCGCCGAGGCCGGCTTCCCGATCTCAAAACCGGAACTGACCGCCCTGTTCCGCCAGCCCGGCCACAAGCATTTCCGGCTGTGCGGCGACCAGCTGCTGCGCAACTTCCTGAAAGGCCTGACCCTGCGCCTGCGCGGCGACTGAGCATGGCCCGGCCCCGGCGCACCCCGGGCCAGACCACTCCCACGGCAACCGGCAACCGGCAGCCGGCAGCCGGCAGCCGGCAATATGAAATCCGTCGTTGGGTAGACGTCAATTGCCACCCCGCGGTAAACGTGGCCGGACTCGACGGGTCGCGGCTGAAGCCGCTCCTACGGGCGGATTGGCATTACGAACAGCTCCTGTAGGAGCGGCGTCAGCCGCGAACGCGTTGGAAATGACGCTGCGATGACGATCGATTCCGCTGTTGATGCGGCAGCGGTCACAGCTTCCCCACGCTGGCCCCGATAGTCCGTTCGCGGCTGACGCCGCTCCCACGGACGCGGATTGGCGTTACCAAGAGCTCCTGTAGGAGCGGCGTCAGCCGCGAACGCGTTGAAAATGACACTGCGATGACGATCGATTCCGCTGTTGCTGCGCCAGCGGTCACAGCTTCCCCACGCTGGCCCCGATAGTCCGTTCGCGGCTGACGCCGCTCCCACGGACGCGGATTGGCGTTACCAAGAGCTCCTGTAGGAGCGGCGTCAGCCGCGAACGCGTTGAAAATGACACTGCGATGACGATCGATTCCGCTGTTGCTGCGCCAGCGGTCACAGCTTCCCCACGCTGGCCCCGATAGTCCGTTCGCGGCTGACGCCGCTCCTACGGAGGCCGATGGAGGCCCTGCCGGGCGGATGGGACTGCGGGGCCATTGGGCCACCACCCCGCAAACGCTTATAATCGCGGCTGTATTCATCCGGTGGGAGAAGCGGCCCAAGCCTCCACAGGCCTGGCCGCTGCCGAAGGCGCAACGCCCGTAATCGCTCAGGCCCCCGTACCGCCGGATGTGACAACTCTGGAGAGACCGGTTCAAACCGGCGCCGAAGGTGCACGGAGCGCGAGTCATCGCGCTTCAAACTCTCAGGCAAAAGGACAGAGGGGCGAGCGGGGATTTCCAGTGGCGCAAGCCACGAGCCCGCAAGCGCCCGTCGGCCGTGAGGCCGCCGGGCGGGAATGCCCTTTCCGCGGTCACGCACCGCACGCAGCCTTTCGGACGCCCCTGCCATGAGCCACCACACTTCCCCCTCCCTGCGCGCGCTTGAGCACCACGATGCGTTCGTCGAGCGCCATATCGGCCCCAACGATGCCGAGGTCGCGCAGATGCTGCGCGTGGTCGGCCACGAGTCGCTGGAAGCCTTCACCGATGCGATCGTGCCCGAGTCGATCCGCACCCATGACCCGCTGACACTGCCCGAAGCGGTCACCGAGGTCGATGCGCTGGCGCAGATCCGCGAGATCGCCGACCGCAACCAGGTCTTCCGCAGCTTCATCGGCCAGGGCTATTACGGCACCCACACGCCCAACGTGATCCTGCGCAACATCCTCGAGAACCCGGGCTGGTACACCGCCTACACGCCCTACCAGGCCGAGATCTCGCAGGGCCGGATGGAAGCGCTGATCAACTTCCAGACCATGTGTGCCGAGCTGACCGGCATGGAGATCGCCAACGCCTCGCTGCTCGACGAGGCCACCGCGGCAGCCGAGGCGATGACCCTGGCGCGCCGCTCCAGCCGCGCCAAGAGCAACGTGTTCTTCGTCTCCAGCGGCGTGCACCCGCAGACCCTGGAAGTGCTGCGCACGCGCGCCGAGCCGCTCGAGATCGAGCTGGTGATCGGCGACGACGCCCAGGCCGCCGACACCGATGCGTTCGGCGTGCTGCTGCAATACCCCGACACCTTCGGTCGCGCCAACGACTACGCCGCGCTGGCCGAGACCGTGCACGCGCGCGGCGGCATCGTCACCGTGGCGGTCGACCTGCTGGCGCTGACCCTGCTGGCCTCGCCGGGCGACTGGGGCGCGGACATCGTGGTCGGCAACACCCAGCGTTTCGGCGTGCCGTTCGGCTTCGGCGGCCCGCACGCCGCGTTCATGGCCTGCCGCGACGCCTACAAGCGCTCGATGCCGGGCCGCCTGATCGGCGTGTCGGTCGATGCCGAGGGCAACCCCGCCTACCGCCTGACCCTGCAGACCCGCGAGCAGCACATCCGCCGCGAGAAGGCGACCAGCAACATCTGCACCGCGCAGGTGCTGCTGGCGGTGATGGCGTCGATGTACGCCGTCTACCACGGTCCCGAGGGCCTGATCCGCATCGCCCGCCGCACCCACCGCCTGACCGCGATCCTGGCCGCCGAGCTGCGCAAGGCCGGCATCACCGTCAGCGACGGCTTCTTCGACACCCTGCATGTCACCGGCGTGGACGCCGCCACCCTGCACCAGCGCGCCCATCACGCCCGCATCAACCTGCGCGCGATCGACGCCGACAGCATCGGCATCAGCTTCGACGAGACCACCACCCGCGCGGACGTGATCGCCGTCGCCGGCCTGTTCGGCATCGAGATCGACGACATCGACGCCCTCGACGCGGCCACCGCGGACGCCTTGCCGGCCGCCCTGCTGCGCGAGTCGAAGTTCCTGACCCACCCGGTGTTCAACACCCACCACAGCGAGCACGAGCTGCTGCGCTACATGCGCGGCCTGTCCGACAAGGACCTGGCGCTGGATCGCACCATGATCCCGCTGGGCAGCTGCACGATGAAGCTCAACGCGACCGCCGAGATGATCCCGGTCACCTGGCCCGAGTTCGCCAACATCCATCCGCTGGCGCCGGCCGAGCAGGCCACCGGCTACAAGGAGCTGATCGACGGGCTGGAAGCGATGCTGGTGGAGATCACCGGCTACGACGCGGTCAGCCTGCAGCCCAACTCCGGCGCGCAGGGCGAGTACGCCGGCCTGCTGGCGATCCGCGCCTGGCACCACGCCAACGGCCAGCACCAGCGCGACATCTGCCTGATCCCCGAGTCCGCCCACGGCACCAACCCGGCGTCCTCGCAGCTGTGCGGGATGAAGGTGGTGGTGACCCGCTGCGACGCCAACGGCAACGTCGATGTCGAGGACATCCGCGCCAAGGCCGAGCAGTACTCCGACCGCCTGGCCGCGATCATGATGACCTACCCGTCCACCCACGGCGTGTTCGAGGAGGACGTGGTCGAGATCTGCGAGATCGTCCACGCCCACGGCGGCCAGGTGTACACCGACGGCGCCAACATGAACGCCCTGGTCGGGCTGGCCAAGCCCGGCAAGTGGGGCTCGGACGTGTCCCACCTCAACCTGCACAAGACCTTCTGCATCCCGCACGGCGGCGGCGGCCCGGGCGTCGGCCCGTGCGCGGTCAAGTCGCACCTGGCGCCGTACCTGCCCAAGGCGTTCGGCGACGGCATGCGCACGCAGGGCACCGGCGACGGCGCGATGGTGTCGGCGGCCAGCTTCGGCAGCGCCTCGATCCTGCCGATCAGCTGGATGTACATCACCCTGATGGGCCGCGAGGGCCTGCGCAAGGCGACCCAGATCGCGATGCTCAACGCGAACTACATCGCCAAGCGGCTGGAGCCGCACTACCCGACCCTGTACACCGGCCGCAACGGGCTGGTCGCGCACGAGTGCATCCTCGACCTGCGCCCGCTGGAGAAGGACACCGGCGTCAGCGCCGAGGACGTGGCCAAGCGACTGGTCGACTTCGGCTTCCACGCCCCGACCCTGAGCTTCCCGGTCGCCGGCACCTTGATGGTGGAGCCGACCGAGAGCGAATCGCTGCACGAGCTGGACCGCTTCATCAACGCGATGATCCAGATCCGCGAGGAGATCCGCGCGATCGCCGATGGCAAACTGGACCGCGAGGACAACCCGCTCAAGCACGCCCCGCATACCGCCGCGCAAGTGAGCGCCAGCGAGTGGACCCACGCCTACCCGCGCGAGCTGGCCGCGTTCCCGCTGGCGGTGCTGAAGCAGCAGAAGTACTGGCCGCCGGTCGCCCGCGTGGACAACGTCTACGGCGACAAGAACGTGTTCTGCAGCTGCGTGCCGATCAACGAGTACGAAGGCGAGATCGAAGCCTTCAGCGAGCCGATGGTGTCGTGACCGCGATGTCGTGACCGCGATGCCGTAAGCGGTGATGTCGTAAGCGGTGATGTCCTAAGCCGCGATATCACCGCCGCGCTGCCGCAAGCCGGCAACCACGCGTCACACTGGAACGACGAAGCCCCGCGCAGTGCGGGGCTTTGTCGTTCTCGTGGCCGGCGACCTCTCCGATCCGGCGCGACCCGTCGCGGACATCGGATCGGCGCCTGGCACTTCCCACGGCCGCGATCGAGGCTGAAAATCACCGCACCGCAGCCGTCGCAACCAGGCTCCACCGGCCGCGCACGGTTTCACCCGGGCGCCATCAATGGCCTGCTTCCCTTCCTTCCGACGTGCCCATCCATGAACGCGTGCACCGCGCACGCCGGAGCCGGCCTTGAGCCACGACACCGCACGCTGGAACCGGAACGGCCTGTGGATCGCCGCGCTGGCGCTGGTGCTGGCGTTCGCGTTCCTGGGCAGCCGTGGCATCTGGGACCCGGACGAAGGCCGCTACACCAACGTCGCCGTCAACATGCTCGAAAGCGGCGACTGGCTGAACCCGCACCGCAACGTGGATATCGGCCACTGGACCAAGCCGCCGCTGACCTACTGGGCCGTGGCCGCCAGCATCGGCGCGTTCGGGCTGAACCCGTGGGCGGCGCGACTGCCGGTGGCGCTGTCCTACCTGCTGTGCGTGTGGCTGGCCTGGCGCCTCGCCCGGCGGCTGGCTCCCGGCACCCAGGCCACTGCGGCGATGGCGTTCGCGACCATGCTGCTGCCGTTCGGCGCCGCGCAGCTGGTCACCACCGACTTCATCCTGGTCGCCTGCGAGACGCTCGCGGTCTGGGCCTTCATCGAGGGCCGACGCGGTCCGGGCCGGCCGGAGCCGTGGATCGCGCTGATGTGGGCCGGCTTCGCCCTCGCCTTCCTGACCAAGGGCCCGCCCGGATTGCTGCCGCTGCTGGTGGTGCTGCTGTTCGACGGCCTGATGCCGGGCCGCCGGCGCGCCTTCCAGCTGACCGGCATCGCGCTGTTCGCCTTGCTGGCACTGCCCTGGTACGTGGCGGTGATGCTCGACAACCCCGGCCTGTTTGAATACCTCATCGGCGACGAGGTGGTGAACCGCGTCACCACCAACGAGTTCGGGCGCCACGGCCAGTGGTACGGCTGGGCGACGATCTACCTGCCGACCCTGGTGTTGGGCACGTTGCCGTGGACCCCCACGCTGTGGCGCTGGACGAAGGGACTGCCCGCCCGCCTGCGGCGCTGGCGCGATCCCGCCGCCCGCCACGACGACGCGGCGCTCGTGTTCCTGACCGCCTGGGTGCTGCTGCCGCTGCTGGTGTTCTGCCTGTCGCGCTCGCGGATGCCGCTGTACCTGCTGCCGCTGTTCGTGCCCCTGGCCCTGCTGGTCGCCGTCCAGCGCCACACGGAAGGACGACCGCTGCCGCCGTGGCCGCAGATGCTGGCCTGGGCGCTGGTGCTGATCGCCCTCCAGTTCGGCACCGCGATCTGGCCGACCCACAAGGACGCGTCCGCCTGGGCCCGCGAGATCCAGGCCCGCACCCCGGACCCGGTGCACGAGGTGATCTTCGTCGACGACATGGCCCGCTACGGCCTGCGCCTGCACCTGGATGCCGAGATCGAGAAGGTCAGCCTGGACCCGATCCCGCCCGGCACGCAGACACGCTTCAACCCGGTCAACGACGAGGACCTGGCGACCGAACTGGCCGAGGCCGCCGACGATCCCGGCGCGATCTGGATCTGCAAACAGGCGTTGTGGCCGCAGGTGCAGGCGCGGGTGGCCGATCACGGACACCGTGCCGAGAAACTGGGGACGCCCTACCGCGGCCGGGTGATCTTCCGCACCCGTCCCGCCGCGACTCCGTGACCGCCGGTACTGCGGGCGCAAACGCCCGCGCCCTCACTCCGCCGGCGGCCCCTTGAGCTCGACCCGGTTGCCTTCCGGATCGAACAGGTACTGCGACGGCCCCTGCCCCAGCGCCCCGTAGCGCGAACCGAACTCGCCCACGCGCACGCCATGCGCCTGCAGATGGGCAACGATGGCGTCGCGATCGAACGGCAGCACCTGCACGCACAGATGGTCCATGTTGTGGCCCTCCGCCCCCGGCGCCGCCCCGCCCATGCGTCCCAGCTCGCCCGCCACATCCACCAGGTCGATCAACGAATCCCCGGCGCGCAACTGCAGCAGGCCGATGTCGCACTGGCGTTTCTCCACCGTGCAGCCCAGCACGTCGCAATAGAACGCCTGCATCGCCGCCATGTCGCGCACGCGCAGGACGATGTGGTCGAGGCGTTGGAGGGTGAAGGGGATGGGCATGGGGAGCTCCAGCGACAGGAGAGGCGGACGGCGTGGGTGGCAACTCACCTGATCCTAGAGTTTCTTCGCCCAAGTCGCCCGCATCAGGCTCTCGTCTGTGTTGCGCGTGCAAGTGGTCAACGGAGGCTAATGCCGACGTTGGAAAGGCAGCGTCGAGATTGCGCCAGCGACCCATAACGGCTTTTTTCGTCGGCCCCGCGAATGCGGAAAATCCATGGACGTTCTGTACTAGGCGCTAAATGCCCGCCGTGTGGAGCGTCATAGACTCTCGTAGTAGGCCCGCATCTTGGCTGACATCATGCGCCGCCGTTTCGACAGGAAATCGGCATAGTCGGAGATATCCATTTCCACGACCGACTCTGGAATCGCGTGCATCGCCAGGTTGCCCGTCAGCTCATCGCGAGACGCGATGTTTCCGTAGCGACGCTTGCCGCCGCTGGCCTGATCCACAATCTCTCCGAAGTATTGCCGTGGCGCTTTGTTGCCAACCCCGATATTGATCTCGGTCTGCATGTAGACAAAGTTGCTGAGCTGGTTGTAGTCCCCGCGTTTGAAACCATTCTTCTTCAGGTAATCCTTCGGGAAGATGTGATGGATATCCCCGCGCAGCTCGACCAGATCAGACACGCGGATGTCGCGAGAAAGGAACCCCATATCTCCGGCCTTGACCTGTGACGCGATAAATGCCCAGAAGATCGGGCTGTTGGTCGAGCTTTTGCTGAGACTCTCCACGAGAGAGACTTCCCAGAACGCATCGGACAGGCTGCCCGCTTCCACGGTTGCCAGCACCTCGGCGAAATCGCGGGTGGCTATCGCCTTGATGTCGGATTCGAAGCGGGTCTCGAAAGCGCCTGACGAGCGCTCTGTCAGCACACCCATGACGAACCAGCGCCGGACGAAACGCTCAATGTCCTCGGGTCGGTGGCCCAGCGCGCGCAGCTTCAGGAAAACGATGTAGGCGAAGTTGATCGCGTTGCGCGAGCGGATCATGTGCGGGCGGATGAAACCTGCGGACCTGATGATCATCAGGAACCGTTTGAAGTTGGTTTCGTTCGCCAACCGCATGAAGCTGCTGCCGAGACGCTTGAACGAGTCGGCGGCGATCTCCTCCTCGTAGGTCCGCGCCTCGAAATTACGCCCCGAAAGCAGGCTCACCAGATCTGCAAGGCGGCCACGATTGAATTCCGAGGTGAACGCCACCCGCATGACGTCCACGTAGCTCGGGTCATAGAGGTCGTCATTCTCCTCCCTCATCCAGCGGATCGCGTTGTAGTAGTTGGTGTTGGCGAACTCCGCATCATTGCTGACCACCACGTCGTGGATCTCGGGAGAGACCGCCATGTGGCAGAAATAGTCGATGGCCTTTCGCAGGTTGGGACCGTCATAGCGGGTTTCCGCGGCAATCTTGGACATCGCGAAATCCGCCTGGCTCAGCACCACTCCCTTCGAGTTGATACGGATGAAGATCTCGGTCACCTCCTCGATGTCGAGGTCGTGCTCCAGCTCGATCATTCCCACCTGGCGCTTGGCGATGTTGGTGAGGTTCGTCATTGCCGCACCGACCTTGTCCGGGTCGGCGGAAGGATTGAGCTGCATATAGCGTGGGTGGGCCTGCAATAGCCCTTCGTGCCCACTGACCAACTGGGCGATATCCGGAATCCACTGGGCGTCACCGCGAATGGCGGGGTTCGAAACCTCGAACTTGTCGTGTAACGGGTGGAACGCAATGGTGATTCGCCCTTTCTCGTAGTGCTTGTTGAGCACCGGCTCACCGAGGATGGCGGCGCGCAAAGCGGTAATCCGTTGCTGGCCGTCGATCAGAATCTTCTTGCCGCTGGCGGTTTTTCCGTCTTTCGTGCGCACATCTGGGTTGCGCCACGCAATGACGTAACCGACCGGATATCCCTTGTAGAGCGAATCCATGAAGTCGCGGACGCGCGATGCAGTCCAAACGAAGGGGCGCTGGATTTCCGGGATAGCGATCTCACCGCTCTTGACCCAGTTGAGCAGCGACTCAACCAGATACTGGTTGACTGAGTATTTCTGCTTTTGCATGTGCTCCCCTTTGCACTTCGTCAGGCTGCTGCCCGTTGATTGATCTCCGACACGATCTGGAAGATCGCATCCGCGTCCGCATCCCCGAACGCGCCTTCCACGCCTTCGTAGTGGATGGCCGTGAACGGCGGTTCGTACAGTTGCCCCGGGTCCATGACGCCGCTGTGGGTCAGGCGGTCGATGACCATCTCCACGAAACGGATCTGCTGGACGGTGTAGCGGTTCTCGTCGAGGAAGTGGGCAAACGCCTCCTTGGCGGCGTTGCGGTCCAGGCCGACCAGCGAGCGGATGAACAACGTCAGCGGTCGCTCGCTGCCGTAGTGCTTCTCGAACGCGGCGCGGCCACCGACGACTTCTGCGCCGTACACGAACCGCTCCAGCTCCTCCAGGTCGGTGGGCGTCAGCGGCTTGTTGTGGCGCAGCTTGGCGATGGCGATATGGCTGTCGTTGGCGCGGATGTATGCCTCCACCTTGCGCTTGTACTGGGCCAGGTTGATGCCGGTGCTGAAGCTGTCCAGGCCGACTTCGCTGGCCTCGCCGATCTCGTCGGTCAGCACCGTGTACACCGGCGTGCTCGTCTTTTGGTCGACAAACTTGACCAGCTCCCGGATCTTCCGCCGTACCGTCTCGATCAGCGGCAGCGTGATGCCCTGCCAGAACGCCTCGGTCTGCAGCTCCTGGATCAACGCGAGCTGCGCCTTCACCGCCGGGATCGTGTCCTTGGTTTCCAGATCGCTCGCAATCCCGATCACCTTGTCACGCCAGGTGATGAAATCCCCGGTGGCCTTGATCAATGCCACCTGCAGGTTCACGCAGACCAGATCGAACAGCTTCGCCGTGATGTGTTCCGCCTCCTGCTCGCTGGGCAGGCCGGCCACGTGTTCGCGCAGCTCCACTATTGCGGTGTCGTCGAGCGCGTCCCACTGTCCGCGTTCGGCAAACCGGGTGACGTGCTCCAGTTCGGTGCGCACGATGAAGTTGTCGAGGTTCATCGCCGCAACCTCGCCGTGCAACTGATCGACCAAGGCATGCCGCAGCAAGGGCAGGCTTCCATAATCGGGCACGCCGTCGGCTGCCCACTTGGGCTTCTCGTCCGGGTCGGTCGGCAGCAGGGCCACCAGCTCGAGCCTGCGCTTGAACAGGCGCTTGCCCAAGGGCTCACTCACCGGCGCCACCGCACCGGCCGGATGCTCGTTGAAGTACTCGAAGTTCTGGCAGAAATCGAAGATGTGGAATTCGGTCTTGTCCTGCCCCGGTCCGAACAGCGCCGGGCACAGCCGGGTCCCCCGCCCGATCATCTGCAGGAACTTCACCTTCGAGCGCACCGCCTTGAAGAACACCAGGTTGACGATCTCGGGCACGTCGATACCGGTGTCCAGCATGTCCACCGAGATGGCGATCTGCGGCAGCCTGGCAACCCGGCTGAAATCGTCGATGAGGCTCTGCGCGTAGGTGACCGAGTGGGTGACCACCCGCGCGAACGCCCCCTTGTAATGCGGGTAATGGTGGTCGAAACGCTGGGCGATGAACTCGGCGTGCCGCTGGTTGACCGCGAAGATGATGGTCTTGCCGAGCGTGTCGCCGCCGTCAACTTTCAGCCCGTGCTCCATCAGGTGCTGGAGCATCAGGTCGACGGTGCTTTCGTTGAACAGCTGCTTGTTGACCTGCGAGGCATGGACCTCGTCGGGCAACTCGTCGTGCTCGCCCCAGTCCAGCGACTCCCAGTGCTCCTTTTCCTCGTCGCTCAGTTCGTCGTAGCGGATGCCCTCGCGCACGAACCGGATCGGCACCGAGTGCGCCTTCGGCGGTACCAGATAGCCGTCGGCGACGGCCTCATCCAGTCCGTAGGTATCGGTCGGCACGCCGGTTTCCAGCCCGAACAGGTGGTAGGTGTCGCGGTCCACCTCGTCGCGCGGTGTCGCGGTCAGGCCGACCAGGTAGCTGTCGAAGTAACGGAAGATCGCGCCGTACTTCTGGTACACGCTGCGGTGCGCCTCGTCGATGATGATCAGGTCGAAGTGGCCGACGCCGTACTTCCGGCGGTCACCCTGCATCTGTTCGATCAGGCCCATCATCGTCGGGTAGGTGGACAGGTAGACGCGCCCCTGCCCGTCCTTCTCGGTCACCAGGTTCACCGGGCTGGAATGCGGCAGGTGCTCCTTGAACGCCTTGGCTGCCTGGTTCACCAGCGCCACGCGGTCGGCGAGGAACAGCACCCGCTTGACCCAGTTGGCGCGCATCAGCAGCTCGACCAGCGCGATCGACATGCGGGTCTTGCCGGTGCCCGTCGCCATCGTCAGCAGGCCGGCGCGGCGGCCGGACGCAAGTGATTCGGCCATCGCCCGGATCGCGCGGAGCTGGTACTCGCGGCCGGCGATCTCCCGGTCGACCTTCAGCCCGCGCAGATCCTGCTGCAGGCTGCGCCGCTGGATCGCCAACTCCAGCTCCTCGCGGGTGTAGAAGCCCTGCACTTCGCGCGGCGGCGCACGGCGGTCGTCCCACAGCCAGGTCTTGTGGCCGTTGGTGTAGAAGATCAGCGGCCGCTGCCCCTTCATCCGCTCCAGGCAATCGGCGTACAGCTTGGCCTGCTGCCGGCCGACATCCGGGTCGGTGAACGTGCGCTTGGCCTCCACTACCGCCAGCGGCTTGCCGTCGCGGCCCCACAGCACGTAATCGACGAAACCTTCGCCCTTCTGGTTGGGCATGCCGGTGACCGGCACCTCGAACGACAGGTTGTCGCCGTCGATCCAGCCGGCCTCGCGCAACAGCACATCGATGAAGAACTTGCGGGTATCGGCCTCGTGGTAGTCGTGCCCATCCGGCACCGCGATGTTGGCGGTCTTGGCCTGGGCCAGCTCAGCCCGCGCCTGCGCCAGCCGGGCGTTGACCTCCGCCAGTGCGGCTTCGCGCTCGGCGAGGGTCGCGGCGGTCTCGGCAATGCGGGCCTCGCGTGCTTCGACCTCGGCGTGCTTGGTCTCGATCTGCTGGCGGAACTGCGCTTCCTGTTTCGCCAGCTCGTCGCGGGTGAAGCTGACCGCCTCGTCGGCGCGCACCAGATGCGGCACCTGCTTGTCGTCGAAACTGGCCTCGATGCTCTTCGGATCGCTGGCGCGGGTGTAGGTGCGCGCCAGCCAGAACAGCACGTGGAACAGCTCGCGCACCAGCCGCATCGCATCGCCACTGCCGATGCGTCCGCTGCCGTGCACGGCTTGGTTGCCGAGCTTCTGGATCAGCCGCGCCTTCTGGTGGATGTGCGGCGGCAGCAGTTGCTCGAATGCCGGCTGGGTCAGCAGCACCCCGAGGCTGTTGTCGTATGGCATCCGCAACGTAAGGTCATGCGCGTACAGCCAATGCACCGCCTGCTCGAGCGCATGGCGGGTGCGCATGCAGCAGGCGCGCGGATCGGAATGCACCAGTTGCTCGGCCCCACGCGCCGGCTCATAGATCGGCTTGAACTCGGCTCGCAGGAAGTTGAAGTTGGACATTGGACCCCCGGATCCTCTGGCATATTACCGACGAACGTCCCGTAGGCCGCAACAGAGTCCCGTGGAACAAGACGAAGCTGCTAGAGGGGCGCGGCTTGTCCCTGCGGCTTACCGATCTGGCAGTGCACCGAAGACCAGTTCGTAGGGCGTCTGTAGTCGCATCACCTCATCCCACTCATGCACGCTGATCTTCTTTGGCTGGCGAAGGCGCAGCGCACGCGCAGCCCTACTGCGCGCGGCCTCGCAACGCCTCAGCCATGCGTCGATAGCCTCGCCCTCGCGGCGGTCACCGCGACCTGGCAATTCATCCAAAGCGGCACCAATGTCCAGGTCACCAAGGTGAGGCTTGTCCGTCAGGTATGAACCGAACACCACTAAACACGTAACACGATGGTCATAGCTGTCCGAACGAGCATTGATCTCGCTTGCCTTCTCGACAACCTGGGCCAGCAGATTTTCGGCCTCGGCACGCGAGATACCGGGGGAGATCTTCGCCAGCGCGAGTTGGCCCAACTTTTGGCTGGCCACGTACCTGTCCGGGACTCCTTCAGCGATAGTGAAGACCCCGTCCGCAAGCATGGCTTGCAACACCGGGATGGACTCGCTGATAGGTGCACCCAGTGCCTTGCTGAAATCATCGATATCGAAGTCACACCTCGCGGCACCCAAGCCCCAGTCATGAATCTGGCGCGCGCAGTCGATCAACAGCGCCGGTGCGACTCCGTACATCGGTTGGCCGGGAAGAAGATGCATCACCCAGCCCCTTCATCGAACCAACGCAGCTCCCGCCAGAGACCATCGAGATGTCGGCGATACAGGTTGCCGTGTCGAAAGCCGATGCTGGTGGCACCCTTGGAACCCAACGTCCCATCCTTGCGCAAAACACGCCCTTCCAGCTCCCACATCCAACGCAGTTCCCAGGGAAGGCCATCGCGAAACGAAAACGACAGCACCTGCAATTCGTACTCGGCATCTTCCCGTTGGATCCGGACGACGCTGTACCGCTCCAGCCCGACTTCGCGCCTCCAGACATCCGCGGCCAATGAATCCATCTCCGCCCACACTGGCTGACGCCGCTGGGAGAAAGCCGCGTACCCTTTTCGTTCCGACTTGGGCAATTGCTCGTCTGAGCGGGATTGATCATTGATGCAATCCAGCTTGCGCAACATACGACGCGCCTTGGCGAGTTCGCCACGCCGCATCATCGCTTCGGGAAAGAACGGTCGAAACGTCGTTCGGCTACTCACAGCAATCACAGGACCTCCCAGTGCCCACTCTTTTTCGGGCCGAGGTAACGAAGTTTTCCCTCCGCCTGCAGTTTGGCGACAGCCCGCTCCACCGTGCGCAGGGAGCGGTCGATGACGCGCGATACCTCTGCGAGGGTGAGTTCTGGCTGCCGGCGCAGTACCGCGAGCACCTGCTCGGGCGTCCGCTCCCGCCGTTCTACCGGCGTTTTTACCGGCGCTTCTACCGCCATCTCTGCCGCGATCGCCTCGCCCAGACTGTCGTCGATCGCCTGCAGCATGAATTCGATGAAGCCGCTGCAGTCGCTGGATGCATCGGCCCGGGCCAGTTGCGCGTAATAGTCCTGCTGGCGGCTGCGGATGACCGTTTCCACCGGCAGCCAGGCCAGCATCGGCTGCCAGTGCGCCAGGATCAGGGTCTGCCACAGGCGCCCCATGCGGCCATTGCCGTCCGGGAACGGGTGGATGAACTCGAACTCGTAGTGGAACGCCGCCGAGGCGACCAGCGGGTGCGCGTCTGTTTTCCGCACCCAGCCCAGCAGGTCCTTGACCAGCGCCGACACACGACTGGCCGGCGGCGCCATGTGGAGCAGTTTGTCGCCGCGCCAGATGCCGACATCGCCGCCGCGCAGCTGGCCGGGACGGTCCACCAGACCGGCCATCAGCAGGCCATGGGCCTGCAGCAGGTCGCCCAGCCGGTGCGGTTGCCAGTGCTCCATCGCCTCGTAGGCGGCGAAGGCGTTGCGGATCTCCTGGATTTCCCTGGGCGAACCGAGCACCGGCTTGCCGGCCAGCACCGCGGTGACCTGCTCCACGCTCAACGTGTTCTGCTCGATCGCCAGCGAAGCCTGCAGAGTGCGGATGCGATTGCCGCGGCGCAGCGCCGGCACCAGCGCGCCCCGGTTGGCGGCCTTCCATGCGCCCAGCCGCTCGGCGATGTCCGCCACCAGCGCGGTCATGCGGTGGGTGAGCTGGAAGGGCGGCTGGTAGGCGGGCATGGGTCAGAGGGTGCCGGTGAAGGCGCGGTGTTGGAGGCTGCTGAAAAGCTCTTCGAACCCATCCGCGCTCTGCTGCATCTGGATGAGTTGCACCTTGATTCTTTCCGCAATGAGGGTAAAGCGCTCTTGCACGCCGGCTGCAGGAATTGGAATCCGGAAGTCCTCGATCTGCTGCTTGGTAATCGCTTCGCGAGTTGCGCCGCCGCCTGCAACCATCAGCAATGACTGCTTCATGGCCAACAAGACCCGTTCAAGATAGACCGGCGAAAGTGTGCTCTTGCAGCGAATGATCGCAACGTGCTGATTCACTCTCGCCGGCAGTGCGTCGCTTGGAGCACGACAGACACGCGCGACGGATGCACCAGTGATGTTGAGCAAAACGTCGTCGGATTGAACGACCACGTTATCCAATTTTGCCGCCTGTTCGTCATCAATGCGCGCAAGATTCTTGTGGCGAAACTGTCCGTCACGCACATTCATACTTCTAATTAACGATGTCCCTTCGGCCTTGTATGCACTCTCGCCGCCTCTTGGAGTCGCGCCGCTGCCGATCTTGCTTGCATGCTGCGCTATCGCACCAACCGGCCAATCTTTTGGGTTGGCAACGGGGTCGCCGAACATGTCGAGGAACACGGACTGCAGCAGCTGGTCTAGCTTGGCGATGGCTTCGCGGCGCTTGGCGCGCAGCGCGTCGGCCTTGTCCAGGATCGCCGAGATGCGGCGTTGTTCCGCAAGCGGCGGAAGTGGAATCTTCAAGCTTTCCAAGAATGCCTTGGGCACGCGGCGCTGCCCGCCGCTACCTGTCATCCGCTTTTCACCCGCAACGCGAATCAGGGGCTGCCGCAGAAAGTGGAATAGGTATCGGTCGTCAAGCCGTTGCGCATCGGCGCGAACGACATGGAACTCCGTGGAGCCAAACCCAGCGCGCTTACTGATTCGTGCATGCGCAATCTTTCCGTTTTCGAAACATGGCGTGATCTTCGCGACCAGAACATCTCGATCGGCGAACGGTGTGAAGCCCTTTAGCAGCTCACCGAGCGGGCGGTGATCCTCGCTGGTGATCACACCCGACACTTCGGAAACTCTGGCCATCGGAACGAACGTGACGACTTCCCCCTGATTGGCAAATCCAGCGCGATCAAAGCGCGGATTTATTTCTGCGACTTCGGCAAGCGCAGCAGTCGCGACGCTCACTGCAACATCCCCTCCAACTCCTCCACGCCCCGCATGATCTCCGCCTCCAGCGCCTTCAGCTCGGCCAGGATCATCAAAGGCGGGTCGTACTCGACCGCCTCGTGCACCACTTCCTTGTAGCGGTTGATCGACAGGTCGTAGTCGTTGCCGGCGATCTCGGCCTTGGGCACCAGGAAGCTCTGTTCGGTACGCGCGCGGCCTTGTTCCGCGTCGCGGTTGTGCCAGCGCGCCAGGACGTCGGGCAGGTTGTTGCACTCGTGCTTGTCGGCAGCTAGCGGATTGCGCTTGTCGTCCAGCGAGTAGCCGTCGGCCTGCATGTCGTAGAACCAGACGTTGTCGGTGCCGCCCGAGTCGGTCCGGGTGAACAGCAGGATCGCGGTGGACACGCCGGCATAGGGCCGGAACACGCCCGAGGGCATGGAAACGATGCCGTCGAGCTTCTGCTCCTCCACCAGCATCCGGCGCAGCGTTTTGTGCGCCTTGCTGGACCCGAACAGCACGCCGTCGGGCACGATCACCGCCGCGCGGCCGCCGGGTTTGAGCAGGCGCAGGAACAAGGCCAGGAACAGCAGCTCGGTCTTCTTGGTCTTGACGACCTGCAGCAGGTCCTTGGCAGTGCTCTCGTAATCGAGCGACCCCGCGAACGGCGGATTGGCGAGGATCAGGCTGAACTGTCCGGCGACCCCGGCATGGCCCTCGCTGAGGCTGTCGCGGTTCTCGATCGCCGGGTTCTCGACCCCGTGCAGCAGCATGTTCATCGAGCCGACCCGCAGCATGGTGCTGTCGAAGTCGAAGCCGTGGAAGGTGTCGTGGTTGAAGCGGCGCGCAGCCTCGGGCGTGGCGTAGATCTCCTGCCCGTGGTGCGCGTTGAGGTGCTCGCTGGCCGCAACCAGGAAGCCCGCCGTGCCGCAGGCCGGGTCGCAGATGGTGTCGGACGGCTTGGGCGCCACCATCTCGACCATCAGCTTGATGATGTGGCGCGGCGTGCGGAACTGCCCGTTCTGCCCGGCCGAGGCGATCTTGCCGAGCATGTACTCGTAGAGGTCGCCCTTGGTGTCGCGGTCGTCCATCGGGATCGCGTCGAGCATGTCCACCACCTTCGCCAGCAGCGCCGGCGTGGGGATGGTGAAGCGCGCATCCTTCATGTGGGTGGCGTAGGTCGACTCCTCCGCCCCGCCACCGATGGACTTGATGAAGGGGAAGACCTCCTCGGACACGGTGCGGTACAACTCCGCCGGATCGCCCAGCTGGCGGAACACCGACCAGCGCAAGTGCTGCTGGCCCTCGCTGAAGATCGGGGCTTCGATCGGCCGCTTGAGGCGGTTGGCCTTCTTTTCCTTGACCGTGTGCAGCTCGTCCAGACGCTTGATGAAAAGCAGGTAAGTCATCTGTTCGATGACCTCCATCGGGTTGGAGATACCGCCACTCCAGAACGCGTTCCAGATGCTGTCGACTTGGGATTTGATGGTGCCGGTGATCATTGGGTACTGCTGCCGTGGTTGTGACTGACAGACTCCTGGCAATGCCGGGAGTCAGGACTCGGAGGTACGGACAATACTGTAGCCATCCTTGTTGTATAGGCCGTCGCGCTTGCCTTCGGCGTCGCACAGACGCACCGACCAGCCCTTGCTGAAAACATGGCGATAAACCTCCTCTTCATCGTCCAGCAGGGTCTGGTTGATCGTCTTGTTGGCGCCTGTGCCCGGCGGCGCGACGCGGAACGCCCAACGACCGCTGTTGCGTTCGACGGACCTGTACGGATAAAGGCGATGGCCGGATTCGTGTTCAAACCAGAACCGCCGGCTGATGGACTCGAGCCTGCCGGGTCTCGTTCGTCGGTCGGACATAGCGTGGTCTCCATTGATCAATGTCGCTGCACCCGCGCGGTGGGAGGGTGCCCCTTCGGCGACCTCGCGCGACTGGGACGAGCCCGCGCCCCACGCTACCGCTGCCCCAACGCCATGATGCCCGCTCCCGGTCTCATCTGCCGATACACCCGTGCGCGATTCCCCTGCCCCTCTATGCGGAAAAGTCCGAACGCCCGCGCCCCCGAAATCATCCCCGCATCAGTCACACTTGTCCCCGCTCCAGCCGCCGGCCTGCCGGCGAACACACCTCACGCCACAGGGATTGCGGCGGAGCGGTGCCGGTGGACTTGCAGGCACGCGACGCGTGCCGGCCCCGGCGCCTCCTATCGAATGCAAAGGAGTTGCAATGAGCCAGAACCTGATCAACCTCACCCTGACCGACGCGCAGCTGGACGCCGTGGACCAGGCGTTGACCGACCTTGAGACGCAGCTGGTGGCACTGGTGGCGATGAACGCGACCCAGCGCCGCAAGCTGGCGCGCATGGGCGACAAGTCCGAGGCGTTCTGCCGGCAGACGCTGAGCGTGCTGGCGCAGAACCCGCAGGTGGTACCGCCCAGCATCAAGGTGGCCGAGGCGCAGGCGGACCTGGTCGCGCTGGACCGCCTGCGCCCGCGCCTGCAGCGGCTGCAGCGTCTGGCCGAGCGCGGCGCCGACAGCGAAACCGCGCTGGGCAGCGACATCATGCGTTGCGCGCTGGACGGCTATGCGCTGCTGAAGGTGGCCGGCCGCAACCAGGGCCTGGAAGGGCTGCGCAAGGAACTGGGCACGCGCTTCGCCAAGGGACGCGCGGCCGAGGAAAAGCCGGAAATGGCGTGACGGACGGCGACCACGCGGGCGGCGGTATCGCCTCGTGGTCGCTGTTGCATCTGCGCCCGCCCGCGCACCCCAGGCCGCCTTCGGGCGGCCTTTTTCGTGCCGGTGGGAAATCCGCAACGATGCGGGTTGAAGTAACAGCGTTGACGGTTGCCACGGCAGCGGTGCCGGCCCAAGCGGCTGCGATGCCCAGCAAGACGGCAACGATGCGGGTTGAAGCGACAGCGTTGACAGTCGCCGCGGCAACGGCGCCGGACAAAGCGGCTGCGATGCCCGGCCAAGCGGCAACGATGCCGAAACTTTCGCCAACGATGCCCCGTCCCATGGCAGTCGTGCCGCGCAGCGCGGCACGGGTGCGGCTTCCGGCGGCAGCCGTGCGGTTCAGGCCGGCAACGATGCCGCACATTTCGCCACTGCCGCCGCTTCAAGCGGCACGCGTCGCACTTTGCGCGGCGCCAGCGCGACCCGCAACGGCGACCGTCCCGCATTCCCTGCCAGCCGGCTCGCCCCGCGCGGCAACGCCGTCGCCTGAGACGGCGGCGGATCGGCCGGACGTGGCAACACCGTCGCTTGGGACGGCGACGGAGCCGCCTGAAGCGGCAACGCGTCGGCCGGAAGCGGTGGCGGAGTCACTGCAAATGGCAGCGCTGCGGCGGCAGACGGCATCGCTGCAGGCGCCGATGCAACCGGACCCCGCAAGCGCGGGGCGTGGACGTAATCAGACCCCGCCAGTGGGGCCGCAAACGCAATCGGACCCCGCAGTGGGGGCATAAAACGCAATCGGATCTCGCCAGCGGGGTGCGTAAACGCAATCGTGCCCCGCAAGCGGGGCACGAACGACTGCATCAAGCGCATCCGGACCGGGCCGGATCGGTGTGGCTGGGGGGATCAGCCGTCGCGTGGATCAGCGGCCGTCGCGGTCGGCGTCGCCCGGGATCGCGCGTTCGACCCGGTGCCAGGCGGCGCGGGTCGCGTCCTTGGCGTCGTCCCAGGCGAGCTGCGATTTGCCCCTGGCACGCTCGTAGTCGGAACGCAGGTCGTTTTCGACCTCGTCGAACTTGCGATCGGCGTAGCGCGAACGGGCCTCGTAACCGGTGCGGTACGCGGGGGAGTAATCGTCGTAGCTGTATTGGGTGTTGTAGTACGGCTCGTTCTTGTAGTTGTCCCGCCAGTAGGCGTCCTCGGCGGTGGGGTTCACCGCTTCACCCACGGCCTTGCCCCCCAGGCCGCCCGCCACTGCACCGACAACGGCGCCCACGGCGGTACCCACGGGACCTGCTGCCGAACCCACGGCGGCACCAGTGAGGCCGCCAGCAGCTGCGCCGACGCCGGTCCCGACCGGGTGTGCGCCCGGCGCGCCGGTGATCGGGTCACGATTGGGGTCGTGCTTCTCGTTGGTCATGGTCCTGGCTCCTTGAAGATCGGCGAAGTGCCGACCTTCAAGGTGCGCCCGGCGCAGTGAACTGAGCGTGCAGCACCCGGTCGCGGCGCGTTGCTTCCATTCATCGGTTCAGCGCGGCGGGTCATGCCCCGCGCGTTGTACCGCGCGCCCGGCGGCGTATACACTACTGTTATAACGTCCGACTGACCCGAGGCCCCCATGAAGCTGAAAATCACCACCATCGGCAACTCCGCCGGCGTGATCCTGCCCAAGGAATTGCTGGCCCGCCTGCGGCTGGAAAAGGGCGACGAGCTGCACGCGCTGGAAACGCCCGACGGCATCCGCCTGAGCGTGTTCGACCCCAAGCTGGCCGCGCAGATGGACGTGGCCGAGAAGATCATGCGCGAGCGCCGCACCCTGCTGCACAAGCTGGCGCAGTAGCGGGAGACGGCCATGATCATCTGGATCGAAAAGCCGTTCGCCCTCGCCATCCATGACCGCCAGCTCGCCGAGCACGGTGGCATCCCCGGTGTGCGCGATGAAAGCCTGCTGGATTCCGCGCTGGCCCGACCGCTGCAGTTGCATACCTACGGCGACCCACCGTCCGATCTGGCGGACCTGGCCGCGAGCCTCGCGTTCGGCCTGGCACGCAACCTCCCGTTCCTTGACGGCAACAAGCGCACCGCCGCCGTCGCCTGCGAAGCCTTCATCGTGCTCAACAACGGAGTCCTCAAAGCCAGCGACCTTGAGCTCTATCCGATGTATGTCGCGCTCGCCGAAGGTTCTCTTCCGGAAGCCGAGTTCGCCACCTGGCTGCGTCGTCACATCGAACTGAAACCAGGCGACGAGGTGCATGAGCCGCGCGCCCGCTACGGCAAGCAGGCGGCAGGCTGACAACGCTTCCATGGCCCACCGGGCCGATGGCGAGCGCGCCGATCACTGCAACCGCACAAAAAACCCCGCCGAAGCGGGGTTTTTTCCTACCGACCTGACCGGGGTGTCAGCCCCACGGATCCTGCAGGATCATCGTGTGGTCGCGGTCCGGGCCGGTGGAGACGATCGCCAGCGGGCAGCCGGCCAGCTCTTCCAGCGTGCGCAGGTAGGCGCGCGCGGCGGGCGGCAACTTGTCCCACTGGGTGACGCCGTGGGTGCTTTCCTGCCAGCCCGGCAGCTCCAGGTACATCGGCTCGCACTCGTCCCAGCCCTGCGCGTCCAGCGGGGCGTATTCGGTCTGCTTGCCGCGGTACTGGTAGCCGATGCAGACCTTCAGCTTCTCCATGCCGTCCAGCACGTCGAGCTTGGTGATGCACAGCCCGCTGATGCCGTTGATCGCCACCGCGCGCTTGAGCGCGACGATGTCGATCCAGCCGCAGCGGCGCGGGCGGCCGGTGGTGGCGCCGTATTCCTGGCCCTTGTCACGCAGGGCCTGGCCGACGTCGTCGTGCAGCTCGGTCGGGAACGGGCCGCTGCCGACGCGGGTGGCGTAGGCCTTGGCGATGCCGAGCACGTAGTCGATCGCGTCCGCGCCGACGCCGGTGCCGGCCATCGCGCCGCCGATGGTGGTGTTGCTGGAGGTGACGTAGGGGTAGGTGCCGTGGTCGATGTCCAGCAGCGAGCCCTGCGCGCCTTCGAACAGCACCCGCTTGCCCTGCTTGCGCAGGTCGTGAAGGATGCCGGCGACGTCGGATTTCATCGGCTCGACGTAGTCGCCGAAGGCCAGCGCCTCATCGAGGGTCTGCTGGAAGTCCACCGCGTCCACGCCGAGGTATCTGGTCAGCACGAAGTTGTGGTAATCCAGCGCGCTGCGCAGCAGTTCGGCCAGCTGTTCGGGGTAATGCAGGTCGGCCACGCGGATGCCGCGGCGGGCGACCTTGTCCTCGTAGGCCGGGCCGATGCCGCGGCCGGTGGTGCCGATGGCCTTGCCGCCGGCGGCCTTCTCGCGCGCCTGATCCAGGGCGATGTGGTACGGCATGATCAGCGGCGTGGCCGGGCTGATCTTGAGGCGCGAGCGCACCTCGACGCCTTCGGCCTCGAGCTCGGCGATCTCCTTCTGCAGCGCGCCGGGATGCAGCACCACGCCGTTGCCGATCAGGCACAGCGCACCTTCGCGCAGGATGCCCGACGGGATCAGGTGCAGCACCGTCTTCTTGCCGTTGATGACCAGGGTGTGGCCGGCGTTGTGGCCGCCCTGGAAACGCACCACCGCACCGATCTGCTCGGTCAGCAGGTCGACGATCTTGCCCTTGCCTTCATCGCCCCACTGGGCACCGAGAACAACGACTGACTGGCCCATTTACATACGCTCCTGAAGCATTAGGGGGACCGGCGGGGGCCGGCCCGGGCGGAAAGCTCCGCGCACAGAAAAAGCCGGAAGGGATCGTCCCTCCGGCTTTTGCGCATTATCCGGGTTTCGGGGGCCGGGGGCCAGCCTTGGGTGCGGCAGGCCGGTTTGATGTCCGGAACCGGCTCTGATGTGCGGGTCGCGACTCACGTCGCTCCTACGTGGCGTTGCTACAGAAACTGGCGGACGAGCAGCAGGGCCACCAGGCCGCAGGACAGGATCGCGGCGCCGACCATGCGCAGCTGGCGGTCGTCGAGGGCGCGCAGCTGTTCGGCCGCTTTCCGCCAGCCGTCCGGCGAGGCGAACAGGAACAGGCCTTCCAGCACCGCTACCAGGCACAACGCCGACAGCAGTTCGGCGATCAAGGCCGGTTCCGCGCGGTCGGAAAGGCCACAGCCGGCACGCGGGATGCCGATCCGGTCAAGGCAGAAGAGCCGCGCGGGATCCGCGCGGTCGGAGAGGCCACAGCCGGCCGACGGGATGCCGATCGGCGCAGGGCAGAAGAGCCGCGCGGGGTGCGGTCGGGCAGGAAGTCCGGCGATGCCGTGCGGGGTGCGGGGCGCGCGATAGCGGCGCGCCCGGCCCCATTGCTTGCGGCCGGCGCGCCGTGGGCGAGGATCACCGGTCGTTGCCGAAGTACTTCAGGAAGTCGTCGTTGCGCTCCAGCATGATCACGCCCTGGCCGTCGGCAAAGGCCGCGCGGTATGCCTCCAGGCTGCGCTGGAACGCATAGAACGCGGGGTCCTTGTTGGCGGCCGTGGCATAGATCGCCGCGGCTTCCGCATCGCCCTGGCCGCGCAGGCGCTGGGCGTCGCGCTCGGCCTCGGCGACGATCACCGCCTGCTGCTTGTCCGCTTCCGCGCGCACGGTCTGCGCCTGCTCGGCACCTTCCGCACGCAGGCGGCTGGCGACCTGGTGGCGCTGGGCGCGCATGCGCCGGTACACGTCCTGGATCACCTGGCTGTCGGTGGGCAGGTCGATCTGCTTGAGGCGCAGGTCGACGATCTTCACCCCCACCGTGCTCGCACCCTTGTTGATGGCGTTGAGCTGGCGGTCGATGATCTCGGCGCGATCGCCGGATACCAGCTCCTTCAAGGTGCGCGAGTTGATCTCGTTGCGCAGCGCATCCTTGATGATCGGGGCCAGGCGATCCACCGCCAGGCTTTCGTCGCCGCCGGTGGCGCGATAGAACGCACGCACGTCCTCGATCATGCCGACGGTGAAGAAGTCGACGCTGACGTCCTTGCGCTCGGAGGTGAGGTAGCGCTCGGGCTCGGCGTTGAACACCGTCAACCGCCGGTCGAACACCAGCGCGGTTTCCACCAGCGGCACCTTGAAGTGCAGCCCGGGGCCGATGCCGGTGCGCGCCACGCGACCCAGGTTGAGCACCATGCCGACCTGGCCTTCACGGACGACATAGGTGGAGCCCATCAGGCCCAGCAAGACGGCGACGGCGATCGCGATCCATACGGAATGTTTCATCGGCTTGTCTCCGGTCGGCCGGTCGGCCGGGTCGTGCGCTCACCACGGGTGGACGTTGGCACGCTCCCGGACGGATTGGCGTTCGGCTCCGGGCTCAGTATTTCCGGCGTCAGCAACGGGGCCGACGAGGTTCCGGTCGACGACGATTGACCGCCGCCCTCGCCCTTGCCATCCATCGGCACGTAGATGAGCTGACGCGAATCCCCGCCCACCACCTTGCGGTTGCCCGACAGCACCTGCTGCACGGTTTCCAGCCACAGGCGCTTGCGGGTCACCTCCGGCGCGTTCTTGTACTGGTCGACCAGCAGCGAGAACCGGTCGGCGTCACCTTCGGCGCGCGACACCGACGCATCCTTGTAACCCTCCGCGACCGTGCGCACGCGCGCAGCCTGGCCACGGGCTTCCGGCACGACCTGGGCGGCGTAGGCTTCGGCCTCGCTGATCAGGCGATCCTTGTCCTGCTGGGCGCTGTTGACGTCGTCGAAGGCCGGCTTGACCTCCTCCGGCGGACGCGCGTTGGGCAGGTTGAGTTCGGTCACGACCAGTCCGGTGCGATAGGCATCCAGCGAGTTCTGCAGTTGCTCGCGCGCCGATACCGCCAGCGCGTTGCGCGCGCCCAGCACCGTATCCAGGGTCGAGCGGCCGACCTGCTCGCGCACGGTGCTCAATGCGGCCTGCTGCAGCATCGAGTTGGCGTCACGGCTGCCGAACACGTATTTCTCCGGGTCGCTCACGCGGTACTGCACGTTGATCTCGACCTGGACGATGTTCTCGTCACTGGTCAGCACCGGCACGCTGGTACCGAAGGTCTTGATCTCGGTGGCGTTGACCTTGATCGCAGTCTCGATCGGCCACGGCAACTTGAAGTGCGGGCCGGGCTGCAGGATGCGCGCGAACTGGCCGAAGCGCAGCACCACCGCACGCTGCTGCTCGTTCACCAGCAGGAAGCTGTTGAACACCAGCCACAGGGCGAGCACCAGCAGCACCCAGCGGCCAATGCCGCCCCCGCCACCGCCGCCCTGGCCGTCGAACAGGCCGCGCAGCCGGTCCAGGATGTCGTCCAGGCCATTGCCACCCGATCGCCGTTGCCGCGGCGGTCGGCCGCCACCGGAATTGTTACTGCCAGGGGTGTTCCAGGCCATGCCTGCTCCTAAAGGAAGGTAAAAGCGCGACCCGGCGTGTTCGCCGGGCGACGGATGATTCTAGGGGGGGGTGCTGATTGCCTCAAGCAAAGCCGGGTGTCAGCCGGCATCGTGATCGGGGTCCGCCGGCGGCAGCAGGGCGTGCAAGGCGTCGCCGTGCGGCTGGGCGTGGAGACGTTCGGCGTCGGCGTGGGACAGGTCGACCTGCAGCTGCCAGCCATGCTCGGCGGGCTCCTCGCTGCGCACCGCGCCGAGCTCGTGCAGACGCGCGCGCAACTTCCCGGCGCGCGAAGGGAGGTGGATGGTGCCGCTCACGCGGCGCAGATCCAGCATCTCGCCGAGGATCTCGGGCAGCAGTTCAAGCCCCTGCCCGTCGCGCGCCGACAGCCAAACCCGCGGATGTCCCTCGGCCGGGCGGTCGATCCGCGGACGCGACTGCTCCAGCTGGTCGATCTTGTTGTACACCAGCAACTGGGGGATCTCGCCGGCGCCGATCTCGGCGAGCACCTCGTCGACCTGGGCGATGCGCTCCTCCCGCAGCGGGTCCGCCGCATCCACCAGGTGCAGCAGCAGGTCCGCCTCGCGCGCTTCCGACAAGGTGGAACGGAACGCCGCCACCAGCTCATGCGGCAGGTCGCGGACGAAGCCGACGGTATCGGCCAGCACGACGCCGTGCCCGCCCAGTTCGATCCGTCGCACGGTCGGGTCCAGGGTCGCGAACAACTGGTCGGCCGCGTAGGCCTGGGCGCCGGTCAAGGCATTGAACAGGGTCGATTTGCCGGCGTTGGTGTAGCCCACCAGGGCGATCCGCGGCAGCTCGCTGCGGACGCGGGCGCGGCGCATCTGGTCGCGCTGCACCTCGACCTTGTCGAGCTTCTTCTGCAACTGTTCCAGGCGCTTCTGCAGCAGCCGGCGGTCGGTTTCCAGCTGGGTCTCGCCGGGGCCGCGCAGACCGATCGAGCCACCGCGCTGGCGCTCCAGGTGGGTCCAGCCGCGGATCAGGCGGGTCGACATGTGCCGGAGCTGGGCCAGCTCGACCTGCAGCTTGCCTTCGTGACTGCGTGCGCGCTGGGCGAAGATGTCGAGGATCAGGCCGGTACGGTCGACCACGCGGCACTCCAGGATGCGCTCCAGGTTGCGCTCCTGCACCGGGCTGAGCGGATGGTTGACCAGCACCAGGTCGGCACCGGTGGCGGCGACGGCGGCCTGCACCTCCTCCAGTTTGCCGCTGCCGATCAGGATCGCGGCGTTGGGGTGGTCGATGCGTGCCTTCAGGACGGCGACCACGGTCGCACCGGCCGAGCGCGCGAGCTCGGCGAACTCCTCGACCTGCCCCTCGTCCGGCGGACCGCCGGCATGGGGCTGGATCAGCAGGGCGCTTTCACCCTTGCGGGAGCGTTCAAACAAGGGGGGCGCCCTCGGGTATCAATTGATTCATGCCCCCGGAGATGGGTGCGCGCCGGGCAAACACAAGGCGGACATGCTGCCCGGGTGCCCGGGGTCCGTCGTCATCGGGTGTCGTCTGGCGTCGTCATCCGGCGACAAACCCGCCAGGCCCACGCTCAGGCGTCGCGGGCAATCTCGCCGGATTCGCGCTCGCCCGCGCTGTCGGCGGACGACGCGTGGCCGCCACTGGGTCCCACGCGCACGTTGCGCGCCGGCACCACGGTCGAGATCGCATGCTTGTAGACCATCTGGCTGACGGTGTTGCGCAACAGCACCACGAACTGGTCGAACGACTCGATCGTGCCCTGCAGCTTGATGCCGTTCACCAGGTAGACCGACACCGGTATGCGCTCGCGGCGCAATGCATTCAGGAAAGGATCCTGCAAAGACTGTCCCTTGGACATCGAATTTCCCCACTTGGTTTTTCTAGTTATGGGCGTGCGCCCTGCCTGGCAGGACGCCTGCATCGCCGACCGTTTTCCCCGGATCGACGACCGGCCGATGGTAGCGCAAAGACGCCGGCGCAAGCGTGCGGTCCCTGCCCGGATGGCGCCCACCGGTCAGGTGTTGTGACGCAGTCCACGGCTGCCGGCGGCGGGCAGGAACCCGGCCAGTGCCGATTCGAGCCCGTCGCGCCGGGTGGCCGGATCGAACCAGCGCGCATCCAGCTCGCCGCGCAACCAGGTGAGCTGGCGCTTGGCCAGCTGGCGGGTGGCATGGATGGCGCGCGCGCGGAATTCGGCGGCGTCGGTCAGGCCGTCCAGATGTTCCCAGGCCTGCCGGTAGCCGACCGCGCGCAGCGCGGGCAGATCCAGCGGCCGTGGGTGCGCCTGCAGTTCCGGCATCGCGCGCAGGCGGCGCACCTCGTCGAGGAAGCCGGCGTCGAGCATGAGGTCGAAGCGGCGCTCGATGCGCTGGTGCAGCACCGCCCGGTCGGCCGGGGCCAGCACCAGCTTGAGCACCCGGAACGGCAGTCGCGAGGCCGGCGGCTGCGCGCGCCAGTCGCTGATCGTGCGCCCCGACAGCCGGTACACCTCCAGCGCGCGCTGGATGCGCTGCGCGTCGGTGGTGTGGATGCGCGCGGCGGCGACGGGATCGATCGCCGCCAGTTCGGCATGCAAGGCGGCCCAGCCACGCTGCCTGCCCTCTTCGGCCAGCTGCGCGCGGGTGGCGTCGTCGGCGCTGGGCATTGCCGACAGGCCGTGCAGCAATGCATGGAAGTACAGGCCGGTGCCGCCGGCGAGGATCGGCAACCGGCCACGGGCGGCGATGTCGTCCAGCGCCGCACGCGCGGCGGTCGCGAACTCGGCCGCCGAATACGGCTGCCACGGTTCGCGCAGGTCGATCAGGTGATGCGGCACGCGCGCCAGTTCATCGGCGTCGGGCTTGGCCGCGCCGATGTCCAGGCCGCGGTATACCAGTGCCGAGTCGACGCTGACGATCTCCCCACCCAGGCGCTGCGCCCAGTCCAGCGCGAGCGCGGTCTTGCCCGATGCGGTCGGTCCCATCAGCGCGATCGCCAGCGGACGCGGATCGTTCATTGCCATGCCTCTCCGCCCGCCTGCCGCCGGGCCATCGGAATGCCGTCGGACCGGCTGCCCAGGACAGACTGCTCTGGACAGACTGCTCAGTAGCCGGACTCGCGCAGGCTCTGCCGCACCTGCATGTGGGTGGTCTGGATCTGCGCCGACGGCTCGCGGTCCAGCAGGCTGACCACGATGATCCCGACCGTCGCGACGATGAAGCCCGGGATGATCTCGTACAGCGCCGAGCCGTAATGGCCGACCGCCACCTGCTTCCAGACGATCACCGTGACCGCTCCCAGCACGATGCCGGCCAGCGCGCCATTGCGCGTCATGCGCTGCCAGAACAGCGACAGCAGCACGACCGGCCCGAACGCGGCGCCGAAGCCCGCCCACGCATAACTGACCAGGCCGAGCACACGGCTGTCCGGATCGCGCGCGATCCACAACGCCAGCAGGGCCACCAGGAACACCGACAGGCGACCGATCCAGACCAGCTCGCGTTGGCTGGCGCGCTTGCGGAAAAAGCCGCGGTACAGGTCCTCGGTCAGCACGCTGGAACACACCAGCAACTGGCACGACAGCGTGCTCATCACCGCCGCCAGGATCGCCGACAACAGGATGCCCGCGACCCAGGGATTGAACAGCTGCTCGGCCAGGGCGATGAACACCCGCTCGGCGTTCGCCTCCACCGGGCCGGCACTGCCCGGGTTGGCGGTGTAATGGGCGATGCCGAACAGGCCGACGCTGACCGAACCCAGCAGGCACAGGATCATCCAGGCCATGCCGATGCGCCGCGCTTTCGGAATGGTGGCGACGCTGTCGGCCGCCATGAAGCGCGCCAGGATGTGCGGCTGGCCGAAGTAGCCCAGCCCCCACGCGATCAGCGACACCACCCCGATGATTCCCAGCTCGCCGCCACCAAACCAGGTCAGCTTGACCGGATCGGCCTGCGCGATCAGGGCCACGCTGGCCTCGTAGCCGCCGTTGGTCATGATCACCACGACCGGCGTCAGCAGCAGCGCGAAGAACATCAGGCTGCCCTGCACCGTGTCGGTCCAGCTCACCGCGAGGAAGCCACCGACCAGGGTGTACAGGATGGTGGCCGCCGCGCCCCACCACAGCGCCTGCGCGTAGGGCATCGCGAACACCGCCTCGAACAGGCGCGCACCGGCCACCACGCCGGAGGCGCAATACACCGCGAAGAACACCAGGATCACCACCGCCGACAGCACCCGCAGGATGCGGCTGGTATCGCCGAAGCGGTGGGTGAAGTAGTCCGGCAGGGTCAGCGCGTTGTTGGCGCGCTCGGTGTAGACGCGCAACGGGCCGGCGACATAGATCCAGTTGAGCCAGGCACCGATGACCAGACCGATCGCGATCCACGATTCCGACAACCCGCCCAGGTACATCGCGCCGGGCAGCCCCATCAGCAGCCAGCCGCTCATGTCCGACGCGCCGGCCGACAACGCGGTCACCACCGGCCCCAGCGAACGGCCGCCGAGGATGTAGTCGTCGAAGCTCTTGGTCGAACGCCAGGCGATGAAACCGATCAACACCATGGCCGCCAGATAGATCGAGAAGGTGATGATCAGCGGCAGGCTGGCGGTCATGGGCTGGGGCACTCGGGGCGGGCGAAGCGGGCAGCCTAACGCACCTGTCGACACGGTTCAGCCCCGGGTTGTTCACAGAAGCTGTGGACAACCATCGGCATCAAGCTGTGGACAAGTACCGCAGCGGTCGGCCCCGCAAGGGGCGGAGTCGGGTTGGACAAATTTTGACCAGCACGCGTTGCGGCCCCGGAAAAACCCGCTCGACCGGCCAGGTCAATCCTCGTCCGGCCAGCGGATGGCAGGCTGTGCCGGCGAGGCCTTCGGCAAGGGTTCCGCCGCCACCGCCTGCCAGACCTTGAGTGCGTCGACCGTCGCGGCGACATCGTGCACGCGCAACAGCAAGGCACCACGTTGCGCTGCGATCAGGTGCGCGGCCACCGAGCCGGAGACCCGGTCCGCCATCGCCTCGCGGCCGGTCAGTTCGGCGATCGAGCGCTTGCGCGACAGGCCCGCCAGCAGCGGCAGGCCGAGGTCGGAAAAACGCGTCAACCGGGCCAGCAACATCACGTTGTGCTGCAGGTTCTTGCCGAAGCCGAAGCCGGGATCCAGCACGATGGATTTCTTGGCGATGCCCGCCATCTCGGCCGCGAACACGCGCTCGGCGAGGAAGCGGTGCACCTCGTCGACCACGTCGTCGTATCGCGGGTCGGCCTGCATGCTGCGCGGCTCGCCCTGCATGTGCATCAACACCACCGGCACGCCGAGCTCGGCGACCGCCTGCAGCGCCCCTTCGCGGCGCAGGGCATACACGTCGTTGATCATCCCGGCGCCGGCGGCGACCGCCGCGCGCATCACCTCCGGCTTGGAGGTATCGATGCTGATCGGCACGCCGGTCTCGGCCACCAGCCGCTCGATGACCGGCAGCACCCGCCGCAGTTCTTCCTCGACCTCCACGTCCGCCGCGCCCGGCCGGGTCGACTCGCCGCCGATGTCGAGGATGTCGGCGCCCTCGCGGACCAGTTGCAGTGCCTGCGCGACCGTCGCGTCCACCGAGTTGCAGGTGCCGTCGCCGGAGAACGAATCCGGCGTTGCATTGACGATGCCCATCACGCGCGGCCGGTCGAGCCGCAGCAGGCGACCGTTGCAATCCAGGGTCGGGGCGGTGTCAAACATGGGTGTGCTCGATAAAAAAAGGCCAGAGCGGACTCTGGCCTTTTCGGCAGGGTGCGGCAAGCCGCTGCAGTGTGCCTCGCCTCAGGTCTGCTCGGCGGTTCCGCCGATCGTGCCCGGGGTGTTGGCCCCGTCCTTCGGTGGCGGCAGCGGGCCGGGCTTGGTGCCGGTCTTGCCCCAGTCGGCCGGCGGGCCCGGCGTGCGCCCGGCCATGATGTCGTCGATCTGGTGCGCGTCGATGGTCTCGTACTGCAGCAGCGTGTCGGCCATGACGTGCAGCTCGGGCAGGTGCTTGGTGAGGATCTCGGTGGTGCGCTGGTAGGCCTTGTCGAGGATGCCGCGCACGACCTCGTCGATCTTGCGCGCGGTGTCGTCGGACACGCTCTTGTGCTGGGTCACCGAACGGCCGAGGAATACCTCGTCGTCCTCCTCGCCATAGGCGATCGGCCCCATCTCGTCGCTCAGGCCCCACTTGGTGACCATGTTGCGGGCCATCTTGGTCGCCCGTTCGATGTCGTTGGATGCGCCGGTGGTGACCTTGTCGGCACCGAAGATGAGTTCCTCGGCGACCCGACCGCCATACAGCGAGGCCAGTTGCGACTCGATCGCGGTGCGGTTGTAGCTGTACTTGTCGCCCTCGGGCAGGTACATGGTCACGCCCAGCGCGCGGCCACGCGGAATGATGGTGACCTTGTAGACCGGGTCGTGCTCCGGCATCAGACGACCGACGATCGCATGGCCGGCCTCGTGGTAGGCGGTGAGCTTCTTCTCGTCCTCGCTCATCGCCATCGAGCGGCGCTCGGCGCCCATCATGATCTTGTCGCGCGCCTTGTCGAAGTGGTCCATGCGGACCTCCTTCGCGTTCTCGCGCGCGGCGAACAGCGCGGCCTCGTTGACCAGGTTGGCCAGGTCGGCGCCGCTGAAGCCCGGCGTCCCGCGTGCAATCGTCATCGGCTCGACGTCATCGGCCAGCGGCACCTTGCGCATGTGCACACGCAGGATCTGCTCGCGGCCACGCACGTCGGGCAGGCCGACCACGACCTGGCGGTCGAAACGGCCCGGACGCAGCAGGGCCGGGTCGAGCACGTCGGGACGGTTGGTCGCGGCGATCACGATCACGCCCTCGCCGCCCTCGAAGCCGTCCATCTCCACCAGCAACTGGTTGAGGGTCTGCTCGCGCTCGTCATGACCGCCGCCCAGGCCGGCGCCGCGATGGCGGCCGACCGCGTCGATCTCATCGATGAAAATGATGCACGGCGCGCTCTTCTTGGCCTGCTCGAACATGTCGCGCACGCGGCTGGCGCCGACACCGACGAACATCTCGACGAAGTCCGAACCGGAGATCGCGAAGAACGGCACCTTCGCCTCGCCGGCGATCGCACGCGCCAGCAGGGTCTTGCCGGTGCCCGGCGGGCCGACCATCAGCACGCCGCGCGGGATCTTGCCGCCGAGCTTCTGGAACCGGCTCGGATCGCGCAGGAACTCGACCAGTTCGCCGACCTCCTCCTTCGCCTCGTCACAACCGGCGACATCGGCCAGGGTCACCTTGATCTGGTCCTCGCCCTGCAGCTTGGCGCGCGACTTGCCGAAACTCATCGCGCCCTTGCCGCCGCCCTGCTGCATCTGTTTCATCACGAAGATCCAGAACGCGATGATCAGCAGGATCGGCAGGAAGTTGAGCACGATCGACCAGAACGACGGGCCGCCCGGCGGCACCTGCTCGATCTTCACCTTGTGCTGCAGCAGGTCGTTGACCAGGTCCTTGTCGCCTGGGCTGATCGTCGTGAACGTCGAACCGTCCTTGCGCTTGCCGGTGATGGTCGTTCGGTCCTCGGCGATCTTGACCTGCTCGATGCGGTCGGCCTGCACCTGCTGCACGAACTGGTCGTAGTCCAGCGGACCGGCGGGGCCGGCCGCGCCGCGCGGACCGAATGCCTGGAACACCACCATGAGCACCACGGCGACGATTACCCAGAGCAGCAGATTCTTGGCCAAATCGTTCATTTAATAAGGTTCACGTTTTTGTGCAGAAGGCCCGGAACACCGGGCGTCGAATAGCGGGGAACACTCTGTCGCAGCAGCACATCATTTCATTTCCGCGCGTTTGCCCTGTGCGAGGGCGTAGACCTCCGGAGAGCGTTTGCGCGACGCCTCCGGTTTGCGGATCGCGACCTTGGCATAACGCCGCCGCAATTCGCGCACGTAATCATCGAAACCCACGCCCTGGAACAGCTTGATCAGGAACGTGCCGTCGACGCGGAGATGGTGGTCGGCAAAGTCCATCGCCAGTTCCGCCAGGTACAGCGCACGCGGCATGTCGACCGCGTCCACCCCACTCTTATTGGGGGCCATATCCGATAGCACAAGGTCGACCGGCTTGCCGTCGAGGGTACGCACGAGCTCGGATAAGACCGCATCCTCCCTGAAATCCCCATGAAGGAACTCCACTCCGGCCAGCGACGGCATCTCCAGGATGTCCAGCGCGATGACCCGGCCGCTGTCGCCCAGCGCCTGCCGCACCCACTGCGACCAGCCACCCGGCGCGGCGCCCAGGTCCACCACCACCATGCCCGGTTTGAGCAGGCGGTCGCGCTGGACCAGCTCCTCCAGCTTGTAGGCGGCACGCGAGCGCAGGCCCTCCGCACGCGCCTTCTTCACGAAGGGGTCGGAGTGGTGTTCCTTGAGCCAGCGCTGGCTGCTCTTGCTGCGGGTGGCCATTGACGGGGCGGAAACCGCGGGACGAAGGGGCCGCCATGATACCCTGCGTGCCCTCCCCAACCTCATTCGTGTGCATTGATGGCTACTGTCCTGACCAGCGCTCAGACCCGATTCCTGCGCGGCCAGGCGCACGACCTCAAGGCCATGCTCCAGGTCGGCGGCAAGGGCATCACCGACGCCCTGGTGGCCGAGGTCGAACAGGCGCTGGAAATCCACGAACTGATCAAGATCAAGGTCGGCGCGGGTGACCGCGAAACCCGCGATGCGATGATCGACCAGCTCGCCACCCGCACCCAGGCCGCCCTGGTACAACGCATCGGCCATACCGCCGTGCTGTACCGGCCCAGCCAGGACAAGCGCCAGATCGTGTTGCCGCGCAACTGAGACCGGCCCCCGCCGGCGCTTGGTCACCGTCACCCCGGTTGCTAGCATGCCCCGATGGAACTGACCCTCGAACGTCCCGATTACGAGTTCTTCCTGCGCGGTGCCGACGGCACGATGGCGCTGGTCAACGAGCGCCGGCTGAGCCGCAGTTTCGTGATCACCCCGAACCACCTGGGCGATGACTGGGGCGTGACCGACGTGGCGCTGTTGCAGGCCGCGGACCTCGAACCCCTGATGGCCCTGGAGCCGGAAGTCATCCTGCTCGGCAGCGGTGGTACGCAGATATTTCCTCCCGCTGCGGCGATGGCCGCCTGCCTGCGCCGCGGCGTGGGCATCGAGGTCATGACCAACGCCGCCGCCGCCCGCACCTTCAATGTGCTGGCCGGCGAAAACCGCCGCGTCGTCGCGGGGTTCGTGTTTCCCGGCTGAGCACCAGCAGGCCGCGCGCCCGGTAGGAGTGGCGGAGGCACGCCTTCGCCGGCGAGTCGCGACCTGACCATCACATCCAGCATTCGCCGGTCGCGGCTGAAGCCGCTCCTACAACAATCCGATCGTCGCAGCCCAGGCTCCTGCAGGTGCGGCTTCAGCCGCGACCTGTACGTCACATCCGGGCGGTGGGCGATCACGGCTATCGTGACGGCCCGACGCAGTCGAACGACCTGCGAGGTCGCGACTCACGTCGCTCCTACAACAATCCGATCGTCGCGGCCCAGGCTCCTGCAGGGCGGCTTCAGCCGCGACCTGTACGTCACGTCCGGGCCGGTGGGCGATCACGGCTATCGTGACGGCCCGACGTCGAACGGCCTGCGAGGTCGCGACTCACGTCGCTCCTACTACCGAATGAAGTCCAGTCGGACGACAGGAGGAAGTCCTACTTCCGTGGCAGGTATTGCAGTGGATCCACCGGCTTGCCGTTGTAGCGGATCTCGAAATGCAGCATGTCGCGCGCCGCGCCGGTACGGCCCAGTTCGGCGATCTGCTGGCCGGCTTTCACCACCGCGCCCTCATTGACCATCCGGTTGCGGTTGTGGCCGTAAGCGGACAGCCACTGCTCGTTGTGCTTGATGATGACCAGCTCGCCATAACCAACCAGCCCGGAGCCGGAATACACCACGACCCCATCGCCCGCGGCGCGCACCGGAGCACCGGCGGTACCGGCGATGTCGATACCCTGCTTGGTCGGTTCACCGGCCACGAAGCGGCTCAGCAACGCGCCGTCCACCGGCCAGCGCCATGCCACGCCGCTGCTCAACGGCGCAGCGCTCGGCGCAGTCGCCGCCGGAGAAGTCGTCGGCTTGCTCGTGCTGGCTGCCTTGGACGGAGCAGTCGCCACCGGCCGGGTCGCGGCGGCACCGGACTTCGGATACAGCACCAGGCGCTGCCCGGGATAGATCGTGTAAGGCGCGGCAATCCCGTTCCACGCGGCCAGGTCGCGCATCGCGATGCCGTTTTCCGTCGCGATCCGGTACAGCGTGTCGCCGCGCTGGACCACTGCGGTAGCACCGTATTTCGGCGTCGATACCGGCCCGCTTTCACGGGTTACCGTGCTCGAACATGCCGCCACGGCAAGCATCACGGCGATGGAGAGAAGGATGCGGGAGATGTTTTTGCTCATGCGTCGTGCTTTGCCTTCCAGGTCGACCAGGAGTCGCGGCGTCGGGATCGGCAGACCGGTCAACCGACGAACCGCTGGAACAGTTCGTGCGCGGCGAAACCGCCACCGCCGATGAGGATACCGAAGTAGATGATCGTGGCGATGTTGGCCAGATGGCCCAGCACCACCGCGCCGCCGTCGCGCTGCAGCAGGCCCAGCGCATAGAACAGCAGCGCCAGGCCCGGCAGGGTGTTGCTGAACGGTATGAACCCGAACGGCATCATCAGCAGCAACGCGGCGAGGATGAACGCGAGGTTGTTGAACAGGTCGGGAAAACGCCCTTCGGCAAAACCGCGCAGGCGATGCGGGCGGCTGATCCTTTCCAGACGCCGCACCCACACCAGACCACGGGTCAGACCGGGCCGCAGCCTGGCGGCGGGCAGCGCCCGGTCGCGGAGCTTGCCCGGCAGCCACAACGGCCGGCCGATCAGGCGGCTGATGCCGATCAGCAGGATCACCGCGCCGAACACCGTGCTGACCCCGGGGATCGACACCGGGATCAGGAACACCAGCGTGAGCAGCGTCGTCAGCAGCAACAGCCCCTCGTCACCGAACACGTCGAGCAGTTCGCCCAGGCTGAGCTTGTCCGGCGGAAGATGCCCGATGATCGCGGCCAGTTGTTCGCCCAGCGGTGCGTCCGTGTCGAGCGGCGGGCGCGACGTACCGATGTCCGGGGTGTCGTTCGATCCACTCATCGGGTCCGGGTCCCGCGAGAGTTCATCGGCCGGTTCAATCGATCATCCCCGACAGCAACGGAACGAACACCACCGGCCCGAGCGTCTGCTGGGTGATCCGGCCATCGGCGTCCTTGTGCAGCCGGAGCAGGGATTGCGACGAGGCCGGACCCACCGGCGCGACCAGGATGCCGCCGGGCGCCAGTTGCTCGGTCAACGCATCGACCAGCGCCGGGGCGGCGGCGGTGACCAGGATCGCATCGAACGGGCCGTTCTCGGCCCAGCCGATGCGGCCGTCGTCGTGCTTGCTGCGGATGTTCATGCCGAGCTGGCGGAACCGCTTGCGCGCGGTGCGCAGCAACTCGCCGATGCGCTCGACGGTATGCACTTCCAGCCCCAGCGCCGCGAGGATGGCGGCCTGATAGCCCGACCCGGTGCCGATCTCCAGCACGCGGGTCGGCTCGACCTGCATCAGCGCCTCGGTCATCTTCGCCACCACCCACGGCTGGGAGATGGTCTGGCCGTGGCCGATCGGCAGCGCGGTGTCCTCGTAGGCGCGGGTCGCCAGCGCCTCATCGACGAACAGGTGGCGCGGCACGGTACGGATCGCATTGAGCACGCGCTCATCGCTGATGCCGTTGCCGCGCAGACGCTCGACCAGCCGGTCGCGCACGCGCTGGGAAGTCATGCCCGAACCCAGTGCCTCGGGCTGCAGGCGCATCCGCAGGCTCATCGCGTCCTCCCCGGCATGGCGGGTACCAGCGACGCGCCCAGGCCGTCCACCCAGTTCGCCACCTGTTCCAGCGCCTGGTAACGGGTGAGGTCGACCTTGATCGGCGTGATCGAGATGTGGCCGGTACGCACCGAATGGAAATCCGTGCCCGGGCCGGCATCCTGCTCCGGACCCGCCGCACCGATCCACCACCACTGGCGTCCACGCGGGTCCTGCTGGGGAATGCAGGCTTCGGCGCGATGGCGATTGCCGAGCCGACAGACCTGGAAGCCCTCGATCTGCTCCCACGGCCGGTCGGGCACGTTGACGTTGAGGATCGTGTCGGCCGGAAGCGGATCGGTGACCAGCCGCGCGATGATCTCGACCGCCGCGCGCGCCGCGGTTTCGTAATGCCGGCCGACATGGTCGGCGGTGACCAGCGACACCGCGACCGCCGGCAGGCCGAGGAAACGCCCCTCCATCGCCGCCGCCACCGTGCCCGAATAGATCACGTCGTCGCCGAGGTTGGCGGCGTTGTTGATGCCCGACACCACCATGTCCGGTTCCTTGTCGAGCATCCCGGTGATCGCCACGTGCACGCAGTCGGTCGGGGTGCCGAACACCTGCCATGTCGCATCATCCCGCTGGACCACGCGCAGCGGCATGTCCAGGGTCAGCGAATTGCTGGCCCCGGAGCGGTCACGGTCGGGGGCGATCACCAGCACCTCATGGCCGGCGGCACGCAGGCCCTCGGCGAGGATCCGGATACCGGGGGCGTCGACGCCGTCGTCGTTGCTGACCAGGACTCGCATGAACTCCCTTGGCGAGCGCCGCACGGGCGCCTTGAAGATGGTGGGCAGGCCGACGGAAGCGGCCGATGACGGTGAAGGACGAGTGGCGACCATGCAGGCCGTCCGGATCCTTCGACAGACGGCCATGATAGCCGAAGGCAACGTTGCGCTCAGCCAGACAACCGGCCTCGGCGGCGCTGGCACGTCACGCTTGCGCTGACGCTTTGGCGGGTTAGGCTCTGGCGATGGAATCCCGGAGGCATCGATGAAAGAACCGCACGACGACGATGCCGCGCTATTCCGCAGTGCGATCGGGCCGGTGCGCAAACTGCCCGAACGCGCCGCGCCACCGGCCGCGCCGAAACCGAAACCGCGCGCCCGCATGGCCGAACGCGACGAAGCGAACGCGCGGGAGGAGTTTCGCCATCCATTGGCGGCCCAGTTGCTGGAGGCCGAAGATCCCCTCGCCTACCGCGGCCCGGATGTCACCAGCGCGGCATGGCAACGCCTGCGCCACGGCGAGATCTCCGCCCAGGAGGAACTGGACCTGCACGGCGCAGACGCCCGCACCGCCGAAGCCCTGCTGCGCGCCTTCCTCGGCGATGCCGTTCGCCATGGCCTGGGCTGCGTGCGGATCATCCATGGCAAGGGCGGACGCGGCCGGAACGAGATCGGCAGCAGCGGCGCGCCGATCCTGAAAAACCTGGTCGACCGGATGCTGCGCCAGCGCGCGAGCGTGGTCGCCTTCCACTCGCCACCTCCTGCGCAGGGCGGTGCAGGAGCGGTGCTGGTGCTGTTGAAGCCACCCGGACGGCGCTGATCCGGCGTCCATGAACCAGGAGCCGGCATCGGCTGCTATTCGCGCACCTGCCCTTCCATCGGCTGCTTTTCCGGGAATACCGGCGGGTTGACCCACACCACTTCGATGCCGCGACGCTGGGCGATCCGTTCGACCTTCGAGATATAGAGCTGGCTGATATCGGGCTGGCCGGTCACCGCCGATCCCGACAACCCCGGTTGCATCGCGGCGGTGTCGGACTGCCGGTCCATGCTCGCGCAGGCACCCAGCCCGATGAGCGACAACGACACCAATGCGGCCAGTAATGACAGCTTCATGGCGGATGCCTCCTCACGATCATGCGGACCGCGACGGCGATCCGCGCCCGGCTGATACCGGGTCACTCCCTGTATACCCCTGCCCCGCAGCGCCGTCAGCCGCTTCGGGCAACTTCCGACGAACGGCCGGCCGCTCGGCGATCAGGCCCGCACAGACGGGGGTGTCGACTCGCGGATGGCGCCCAGCTCGGCCAGCACGACGGTCGCGTAGGTGCCCGGCGGCAGCGAGAACCCGAGCTCCAGCGTCGCCGAATCCGGCCAGCGCCACGCGAGGTTGCCGGGGTGCAGGCGCAGCGCGCGGCGCTCCTGCTTCAGGCCCGCATGCTCCAGCCCCTGGCGCAATTGCGCCGACACCTCGTCGGCGACCGCGGCCCGCTCCAGCGCCGCCGACTCACCGGCGCTGCGCAGTTCGCCGGATCCCCACAGCGGTCCGCTGGGATGGATGTCGAACGCTGCCAGACGCTGCGCCAGGATGTCGTTGAACGGCTCCGGGCCGAACACGCTGCGGCTGCCGTCGAGCATCCAGACCTCGCCCTCCAGTGGCGTGTCCCAGCAGCCGCCGGCGACCCGCGCCGCCAGCACCTGGTTGAACAACGCCGAACGCGCCGCCGACAGCAGCATCCCGCGCTCTTCGCGCCGCACCCGGCGCCCGGCGAACATCGCCAATGCCTGGCCGATGTTGTCGCCGCCGTGGCCGAAACGCTGCTCTCCGAAATAATTGGGCACGCCCCGCGCGGCGATGTCGGCCAGTCGCGATTCGATCGCGTCCCGCTCGCCCTCGACGTCGCGCAACACCAGTACGAAACGGTTGCCGGCCAGCGCCCCGCGCGGCAGTTTCCGGCCGTGCCAGTGATGCTCCAGAACCTTCAGGTCCTCATCACCCAGGGTGGCCAGATCCGGCGCGATCTTTTTCGGCAGGTGCACGCTGAACCGCTGCCGGGTCACCGCGTGGCGGTCCTTCAGGCCGGCATAGCCGATGGCCATGTCGCCGACACCGGCCCATTGCGCGATGCGCCTGGCCGCGAAAGCGGTGTTCATGCCGCGCTTCTCGACCGTCAGCAGCAGGTGTTCGCCGCTGCCGCCGGGCTCGAAACCGGGCAGTTCCTCGACGAAAAAATCCTCGGGCGACGTGCGGATGCGCGCACTCAGGACGGGCGGCCCGAGCGCGCAGGGCGACGCTGTCGTGGCCGGACCGGCCGCACGCTCGCTCATGCGCGGACCAGCAGGCAGGCCGCCATCGCCGCGATGCCCTCGCCACGTCCGGTGAAGCCGAGGGTTTCGCTGGTGGTCGCCTTGACGCTGATGGCATCCACCTCGCACCCCAGATCACTCGCGAGCAACTCACGCATCGCCTGCGCGTGCGGGCCGACCTTGGGGCGCTCGCAGATCACGGTGATATCGGCATTGCCCAGTTGCCAGCCGCGCTCGCCGATCAGCGCATTGCAGTGGCGCAGGAAGGCGCGGCTGTCGGCGTCTTTCCACTGTGGATCGCTGGGCGGAAAATGCCGGCCGATGTCGCCCAGCGCGAGCGCGCCCAGCATCGCATCGCACAGTGCGTGGATCACCACGTCGCCGTCGGAATGGGCCAGCATGCCGCGCTCGTGCGGTATGCGCACGCCGCCCATGACCACGTGGTCGCCCTCGCCGAATGCGTGGACGTCATAGCCCTGGCCGATACGGATGTTCATGCTGCGCGAACCTGTTTTTGTGACATGTGTGGGAGGGCATTGTCGCTCAGGCGCAGTGGCGCGGGCGCTGCATCAGGTTGTGCGGTACCGGCACGGATGCGGCCCGAAGGCGAACGCGTTCTGGCGCAACAGCAACAACAGAAGCGGCGGACCAGGCATGGAGGCGGCCGGCGGGTACCGTTTCCAGTCGCTCCCCGATACTCGCTTGGTGGAAACGGCACCCGCCGGCCGCTATGAGGGTTGGTCGGTGGTTGCTTCTTCGGGCTGACTCGTAGGAGCGACGTAAGTCGCGACTTCCGACACAGGTCCTGGCTCAACTCCGGCGCAACCAGCAGCTGAATCACCCTCAGAAAACCGGTTGGATCAACGCTTGCCGCGCGCCTGCCCGCGGCGCGACAGCAGGAACTCGGCAAGGGCGAGGTCGGCGGGGGTGGTGACCTTGAGGTTGTCCTCGCGGCCTTCGACCAGTCGCGGACGCGCGCCGGTACGCTCCATCGCCATCGCCTCGTCCGTCACCGCCACGTCATCGGCGCGCGCGCGCAGGAGGGCTGCCGTCAGGTCCCCGCGCCGGAATGCCTGCGGGGTCAACGCACGCCAGAGATGGTCGCGCGGCTGGGTGGCGAGGATCCGCACATCGGCACCGGCATCGGCACCGGCATCGGCCCGCTTGAGGGTGTCGCGCACGGGGGCGGCGAGGATCGCGCCGTCCGCATCCGCACTGGCCGCATCGATCAGTCGCTGCAGATCCAGCGCGTGCAGGTTCGGACGCGCGGCGTCGTGGACGAGGATCAGCGCATCGTCGCCCACATCCGCCGGCAGCGCCTGCAGTGCGGCCAGTACCGAGTCGGCGCGCTCACCGCCCCCGACGCAGGACAACACCGGCCTGCCATGTAACGAGGTCCAACCCGGCCAGCGGTCGTCATCCGCCGCCAGCGCGACCATCGCGCCATCGACGCGCGGGTCGGCGAACAGGGCGTCCAGCGCGTGGCCGAGCAGCGGCCGGCCGGCGATTTCCATGTACTGCTTGGGCAGCGGGCCGCCGAAACGGGTTCCGCGGCCGGCGGCGGGAATCACTGCCCAGATCATCCGGACAGACTCCGTCGAAGCGTGTCCCGCAGACGCCGCGGGTTGCACCGCGCGGTGCTGGGCGTCGACGCGTTCGTTATCGAAGCAAGCGCCATCGCAGCACACCGCGCGACGCACGCCTTGGTCCAGTCACGCTTCGCCGTATCGGGCTTCACCACGTCTCGCCTCCGCCGGGCCAGGCCCGGTGTTTCATCCTCGCGCAGGAATGCCCCGTCGCCACCTCGCGCGTTGATCCGTATCGAATCTGGATTCGCCGGCCGGCGTGACGCGGGCAATGCCGGAACATCCGGTCGGGGCCGCAGGATCAATCGTCCGACGCCGCCGGTGGGGAAACCTTCATCGCTTCGGGTTCGACCACGCGGTAGAACGTCTCGCCCGGTTTGATCATGCCCAGTTCGCTGCGCGCCCGTTCCTCGACCGCGGCCTCGCCGGACTTCAGGTCCTCGACTTCCGCGGCGAGCGCATCGTTGCGCTGTTGCAGGCCCGCGTTTTCACGGGCCTGCTGATCCACGCGCTGTTCCAGTGCGGCCACCGAACCGCGGCCACCCTCGCCGACCCACAGGCGGTCCTGCAGGAACGCCAGCATCACGACCAGCACCACCAGCAGTCCTGCCAACCAGCGCATGGCCCGGGGTCAGCGCTTCAGCGACACGAAGGCATCGCGGCCGGCGTAACGCGCGGCCGCGCCCAGCTGCTCCTCGATCCGCAGCAGCTGGTTGTACTTGGCCACCCGGTCGCTGCGGCACAGCGAGCCGGTCTTGATCTGGGTCGCCGTGGTCGCCACCGCGATGTCGGCGATGGTGGTGTCCTCGGTCTCGCCGGAACGGTGCGAGACGACCGCCGCGTAGCCCGCCCGGTCGGCCATCGCAATCGCCTCCAGGGTCTCGGTCAGGGTGCCGATCTGGTTGACCTTGATCAGGATCGCGTTGGCGACGTGCTGGTCGATGCCCTGCTGGAAGATGCGAGGGTTGGTCACGAACAGGTCGTCGCCGACCAGTTGCACCTTGCTGCCCAGCTTCCCGGTCAGCTGCTTCCAGCCGTCCCAGTCGCCCTCGTCCATGCCGTCCTCGATGCTGATGATCGGGTACTGCGCGCACCAGCCGGCGAGGAAGTCGACGAACTGCTCGCTGGTCAGCCGCTTGCCTTCGCCGGTGAGGTTGTACTTGCCGTTCTCGTAGAACTCGCTGGAAGCCACGTCGAGGCCGAGCAGCATGTCCTCGCCGGCGTGGTAACCGGCCTTGCCGATCGCCTCGAGGATGGTTTCCAGCGCTTCCTCGTTGCTGCGCAGGTCGGGCGCGAAACCGCCCTCGTCGCCGACGGCCGTCGACAGGCCGCGCCCCTTGAGCACCGACTTCAGCGAATGGAACACCTCGGTTCCGGCGCGCAGGCTTTCCGAGAAGCTGTCGAAGCCGACCGGCAGGATCATGAACTCCTGCAGGTCGACGTTGTTGTCGGCGTGCGCACCGCCGTTGATGATGTTCATCATCGGCACCGGCAGCACGCCCGGGCGGTCACCGGCGAGGTATTTCCACAGCGGCAGTTTCCGAGAGGCGGCCATCGCATGGGCGTTCGCCATCGACACGCCCAGCAGCGCGTTCGCACCCAGCCGGCCCTTGTTGTCGGTGCCGTCCAGGTCGATCAGGCGGCGGTCGATGCCGGCCTGGTCGGCCGCATCCATGCCGGTCAAGGCCTTCGCGATCACGGTGTTGACGTTGCCCACCGCGGTACGCACGCCCTTGCCGAGGTAGCGGGTCTTGTCGCCGTCGCGCAGCTCCACCGCCTCCTTGGAACCGGTGGACGCGCCGGACGGCACCATCGCGCGGCCGAAGCTGCCGTCGCTCAGGGTGACTTCGGCCTCAAGGGTCGGATTGCCGCGGCTGTCGAGGATTTCACGGGCGTGGACTTTGGCGATTTCGGTCATGTCGGGTCTGTGCAGGTCTCAGGGTTGGGATTCGAGGAACGCGTGGCGCTTGGTGACTTCGTCAATGGCCATCAGTGTTTCCAGCAGGGCGCGCATCTTGCCCAGTGGCCAGGCGTTGGGGCCGTCGGACAGGGCTTCTTCGGGCCGGGGATGGGTCTCCATGAAGATGCCGGAAATGCCCACCGCCATGGCCGCGCGCGACAGCACCGGCACGAACTCGCGCTGGCCGCCGCTCTTGCCGCCCGCGCCGCCGGGCAGCTGCACCGAATGGGTGGCATCGAACACCACCGGGCAGCCGGTGTCGCGCATCACCGCGAGGCTGCGCATGTCGCTGACCAGGTTGTTGTAGCCGAAACTGGCGCCGCGCTCGCAGACCATGATGTCGCGGTTGCCGGTGGCCAGCGCCTTGTCGGCGACGTGCTTCATTTCCCACGGCGACAGGAACTGGCCCTTCTTGATGTTGACCGGCTTGCCGGCGCTGGCGACCTTCTGGATGAAGTCGGTCTGCCGGCACAGGAACGCCGGGGTCTGCAGCACGTCGACCACCGAGGCGACCTCGTCCATCGGGGTGTACTCGTGGACGTCGGTCAGCACCGGCACGCCGATCTGCTGCTTGACCTCGGCCAGCACCTTCAGCCCTTCCTCGATGCCCGGGCCGCGGAAGCCCGACACCGAGGTGCGGTTGGCCTTGTCGAAACTGGACTTGAAGATGAAGGGGATGCCGAGCGCGGAGGTGATCTCCTTCAGCGTGCCGGCGGTGTCGAGCTGCAGTTGCATCGACTCGATCACGCAGGGGCCGGCGATCAGGAAGAACGGCTTGTCGAGGCCGATTTCAAAGCCACACAGGTTCATCGCATTGCTCCTGGTGTCTGCGCAGGAGCGACGTCAGTCGCGACCCACTGGCAAATCGAAAACATCGTGACAAACGCGTTTTCACACTCGTGCGGACGCAGAACCGCGCTACTCGCCGCAGGTCCGGGGGTCAGCAGGTCGCGACTGACGTCGCTCCTACAACAGCAAGACTTCATGCCTGGACCTCTTTCAGCAACCCGCCGGCCTGGCCTGCATTGGCTTTGTACTCGCGCGCGGCGCGGATGAAGCCGACAAACAGCGGGTGGCCGTCGCGCGGGGTGGACAGGAACTCCGGATGCGCCTGGCAGGCCAGGAACCACGGGTGCACGTCGCGCGGCAGCTCGATCATCTCCACCAGCAGGTCGTCCATCGACTTGGCGCTGATCACCAGGCCGGCGTCCTCCAGCTGGGTGCGGTAGCGGTTGTTGAACTCGTAACGATGGCGGTGTCGCTCGCCGACCACGTCCTTGCCGTACAGCTCGCGCGCCAGCGTACCCGGCTTCAGGCGTTGCTCCTGCAGTCCCAGGCGCATGGTGCCGCCGAGGTCGCTGTCCTCGTTGCGGCGCTCCACCTCACCCGAGGCGGTGCGCCATTCGGTGATCAGGCCGATCACCGGGTGCGGCGTGGCCTTGTCGTTCTCGGTGCTGTTGGCGCCTTCCAGCCCGGCGACGGCGCGGGCGTAGTCGACCACCGCCGCCTGCATGCCGTAGCAGATGCCGAAGTACGGGATCCCGCTCTCGCGCGCATGGCGGGCGCCGGCGACCTTGCCTTCGAAACCGCGATCGCCGAAGCCGCCCGGCACCAGGATGCCGTCGACGCCTTCCAGCGCGACGTCGGCCCCGCGCTGCTCGACATCACTGGATTCCAGCCACTTGAGGTTGATCCTGGTGCGCTGGCGCAGGCCGCCGTGCTTGAGCGCCTCGGCGACCGACTTGTAGGCGTCCTGGTGGTCGACGTATTTGCCGATGATGCCGATGGTGACCTCGTCGACCGGATGCTCGGCGGCATCGACCACCGCGTCCCACTCCGCCATGTCGGCGGGACCGGCATCCAGCTTCAGGCGCTCCACGATCAGGTCGTCCAGCCCCTGCTCCTGGAAGCGGGCCGGCATCTTGTAGATGTTGTCCAGGTCGACCGCGGAAATCACCGCGCGCTCGGAAACGCTGGTGAACAGCGCGATCTTGCGCCGTTCGGAATCCGGCAGCGGCTGCTCGGAACGGCAGATCAGGATGTCGGGCTGGATGCCGATGGAGCGCAGTTCCTTGACCGAATGCTGGGTCGGCTTGGTCTTCAGCTCGCCGGCGGCAGCGATGAAAGGCACCAGCGTCAGGTGCATGAACAGCGCCTTGTCGGGCCCGCGCTCGGTGCGGATCTGGCGGATCGCCTCCAGGAACGGCAGCGACTCGATGTCGCCCACGGTGCCGCCGATCTCGACCAGACCGACATCGAAACCGTCGGTGGCGTCGAAGATCCCGCGCTTGATCTCGTCGGTGATGTGCGGAATCACCTGCACGGTGCCGCCGAGGTAATCGCCACGGCGCTCCTTGCGGATCACGTTCTCGTAGATGCGGCCGGTGGTGATCGAGTTCTTGCGGCCCAGGCGGGTGCGGACGTAGCGCTCGTAATGGCCGAGGTCGAGGTCGGTCTCGGCGCCGTCGTCGGTGACATACACCTCGCCGTGCTGGAACGGGCTCATCGTGCCCGGATCGACGTTGATGTACGGGTCGAGCTTCATCATCGTCACGCGCAGGCCGCGCGCTTCGAGGATGGCCGCCAGCGAGGCCGCCGCAATGCCCTTGCCAAGCGAGGACACCACGCCGCCGGTGACAAAAATCAGGGGAGTCATGGTTTTACTGCCACTGGAAAGCCCTAGTTTACCGGCTGCGCGCGCCGGCCGCGACCGCTTGACGACGGGCCGCAGGCAGGCAACGGCAATGGCAGGATGCGAAAGCGCTGGCGGCGCTCACCGGGTGCGAGGCCTTCATGCCCCCGGAGCATCTCCCGTCCGGTGCGCATCCACCAATGTCCGGCGATCGCTGTCCGGCATCGAACTGCCAGATGGACGAACGCCCCGGCAGGCCGGGGCGTTCGGGGTCACGCGACAGTCGGCGCTCAGCGGCGACCGTCTTCCTCTTCCGGCTCGACCGGTTGGGCCTCATCGTCGACATTCGCATCGGCGCTGGTCTGCGGCGCGGCCGTGGCGTCGGTGGCGGATGCCGTATCGGCGCTGTCGGCAGTCGCCGCCGGAGCAGGCGTCTGTTCGGCGGCTTCGGCCTGGGCGGCCGCGGCCGCCTTGGCCTGGGCATCGGTATCGACCGACTGGGCAAAGGCCGCCGGAGCGGTCATCAATGCGGCAATCACGGTCGGCAGCAGGAGTTTGCGGATATTCATCAACGTGGATCTCCATGAACGGTTGGCTGGACAGGAACCTCGTCCAAAGTGCATATCGGCCGCTCCCCTCAGCGACGCCGCCGACCCTAACCCGCACCGCCCTGCTCGCGCCTGAACCACCGCAGGGCGTGGCGCCACCCCGCGCCCGGTCACTGCACCGTGCGGTAGCCCTGCACGAACGTGCCGATCGCCACGTCCATGGCCTCGCGCCAGCGGGTCAGCAACGCCTCATCGGCCTGCTCGTCCGTCTCGGCGATGACCGTGATCAGGCTGTCGATCCAGTACGGGTACAGGTGCGGTGCGACCGGGCAGCGACCGCCCTGGCTGTGCACCGCGGCCATCTGCTCCATGCTGCGTTTGACCACACTGCTGCCCGCCGCATGGAAGATCGCCACGCTGATGCCGCGGCGCAGGGCCAGACGTTGTTTCTGGAAATCGGTGCGCGCGAACATCGCCGCCACCTCGGTGTTGCTGGCCATGAACACTTCGTAGAAGCGCTCGATGAACCCCTTGCCGCGCAGGCAGCGGCCATAGCTTTGTTGCAGGTCGGAATACGGATCTGACACGACGCCCCTCCTGGTGAATGGGGGCGGATCATCGGCCGCTGCGGCGAAGGGTTCCTTGATCGTGCTCAATGCGCGCCCGCGCCAATGCCCACCGCTGGGGAGGGTGTTCGCCTTGACCATCGCCGGTCGCGGCCCGCATTCTGGCGCGCTCCCTGCCTCCGACTGACCGTCCTGCCCGCCTGATGAACAACCGTTACGACGCCGCCGACATCGAAGTCCTCTCCGGGCTGGACCCGGTCAAGCGCCGCCCGGGCATGTACACCGACACCACCCGCCCCAACCACCTGGCGCAGGAAGTCATCGACAACGCGGTGGACGAGGCCCTGGCCGGCCATGCGAAGACCATCGAGGTGGTGATGCATGCCGATGGCAGTTGCGAGGTCAGCGACGACGGCCGCGGCATGCCGGTCGACATCCACCCCGAGGAAGGCATCCCCGGCGTGGAGCTGATCCTGACCCGGTTGCACGCGGGCGGAAAATTCAGCAACAAGAACTATGCGTTCTCCGGCGGCCTGCACGGCGTCGGCGTGAGTGTGGTCAATGCGCTGTCGACCCGGCTGGAGGTCCACATCAAGCGCGACGGCAGCGAACACCGGATGAGCTTCGCCGATGGCGACCGCGCCTCCGCGCTGGAAGTGGTCGGCAGCGTCGGCCGCAAGAACACCGGCACCCGGCTGCAGTTCTGGCCCGACCCGAAGTACTTCGACACGCCCAGATTCAACCTGCGCTCGCTGAAGCACCTGCTGCGGGCGAAGGCGGTGCTGTGCCCCGGCCTGACCGTGAAGCTGCTCGACGTCGCCAGCGGCGAGAGCCAGCAGTGGCATTACCAGGACGGTCTGAGCGATTACCTGCTCGACGAGCTGCGCGCCGACCAGCCCCAGCGCGAGCTGCTGCCGCCGGACCTGTTCCTGGGCCGGCTCACCAAGGACACCGAAACCGTCGACTGGGCGGTGGCGTGGGCGCCGGACGGCGAGCTGGTGCAGGAAAGCTACGTCAACCTGATTCCGACAGCGCAGCACGGCACCCACGTCAACGGCCTGCGCAGCGGCTTCACCGATGCGCTCCGGGCCTTTTGCGACTTCCGCAACCTGCTGCCGCGCGGGGTCAAGCTGGCCCCGGAGGACGTCTGGGACCGGGTCGCCTTCGTGCTCAGCATCAAGCTGCTCGACCCGCAGTTCAGTGGCCAGACCAAGGAGCGGCTGAGTTCGCGCCAGGCCGCCGGCTTCGTCGAGGCCGCCGCGCAGGACGCGTTCACCCTGTGGTTGAACCAGCATTTCGAGCTCGGTGAGAAGATCGCCCAGCTGGCGATCGAGCGCGCCAGTGCGCGGCTCAAGACCGAGAAGCAGATCACCCGCAAGAAGGTCACCCAGGGCCCCGCCCTGCCCGGCAAGCTGGCCGACTGCATCAGCCAGGACCTGTCGCGCACCGAGCTGTTCCTGGTCGAGGGCGACTCCGCCGGCGGCAGCGCACGGCAGGCGCGTGACAAGGACTTCCAGGCGATCCTGCCGCTGCGCGGCAAGATCCTGAACACCTGGGAAGTCGCCTCGGGCAGCGTGCTGGCCTCGCAGGAAGTGCACGACCTGGCGGTCGCGATCGGCTGCGACCCCGGCAAGGACGACATCACCGGCCTGCGTTACGGCAAGGTCATCATCCTGGCGGACGCGGATTCCGACGGCCTGCACATCGCGACCCTGTTGTGCGCGCTGTTCCTGCAGCACTTCCCCGCGCTGGTCGCCGCCGGCCACGTGTTCGTGGCGATGCCGCCGCTGTTCCGGATCGACCTGGGCAAACAGGTGTTCTACGCACTGGACGAGGAGGAGAAGCGGATCCTGCTGGAGAAGATCGAGCGCGAAAAGGCCGAGCGCAAGAAGGGCTCCGCCGGTGCCGTCCACGTCACCCGCTTCAAGGGACTGGGCGAGATGAACCCGTCCCAGCTGCGCGAATCGACCGTCCATCCCGACACCCGCCGACTGGTGCAGCTGACCGTCGACGACGCCAAGCTGACCCACGCATTGATGGACATGCTGCTGGCGCGCAAACGCGCCGGCGACCGCAAGGCGTGGCTGGAAGACAAGGGCGACCTGGCGACGCTGGAGGTGTGAGTGTCACGGCGGGCGTGAGTGTCACGGCGCAATGCGCTTTGCTTGTTGCGCCCTACGTCGGGCCGACGGCGCGGCATTGCCCGGCGGTCGTAAGGTGCAATAGCCGCCACCGGCGGCGTATTGCACCAAGCCCGCCCCGACAACGACCCACCGCCACCTCAGAGACGTAGGGTGTATTAGCCAACGGCGTAATACACCTTCATTCCACCAGGGCAACCTCGAGCAGTCGGCGCAACAACACCTGCAGCTGCGCCGCTTTCGCCTCGTCGTACTCGCCCGAATCCTCGTCCATGTAACAACGCTGGCTGATCTCCAGCTGCACCGCATCGATGCCGTCCTGCGGCGCGCCGTAGTGGCGGGTGATATGGCCGCCCTTGAAACGGCCGTTGGCGACCCAGTCGTAACCGGTCTGTGCGGCCAGCACGGACTCGAGACGCTGCTGCAGCGCAGCCGAACAGCTGCTGCCGCCGGCCGTGCCGAGGTTCAGGTCCGGCAGGCGGCCATCGAACAGGAACGGCAGCCCGCTGCCCCGGATCGAATGGCCATCCCACAGCAGCGCGCGGCCGTGCGCGGCGCGGATGCGGTCGAGCTCCCCACGCAACGCATCGTGGTAGGGCCGCCAGTAGCGCCCGGTCCGCTCGCCGATCTCAGCCGCCGAAGGGGCCTGGCCGTCGAGGTACACCGGCTCGCCATTGAAGCGCACCGCCGGGCACAGGCCGGTGGTGTTCTGCCCGGGGTACAGGGAGGTGTCGTCGGACGGCCGGTTCAGGTCGACCACGTAACGCGAGTATTTCGGTACCAGTACCGACGCGCCCAGCTCTCGCGCAAACGCATACAGGCGCGACACGTACCAGTCGGTGTCGGGCGCACGGCGTGCCGCCGGGGTCATGCGCAAGGCCAGATCAGCCGGAATCGCGCTGCCATCGTGCGGCAGGCTGACCAGCAGCGGCCGCGTGCCGCGATGAAGTTCAAAGGTATCCATGCAGGCCAGTGTATTTGTTCTGTGTCGTGCAGATCGCCGATGCGCCGCCACCTCACCGCATCAACACGACTTCCTCGGCGCTGGTCGGATGGATGGCGACGGTGTCGTGCAGGTCGTCCAGGGTGATGCCGCGCTTCAGCGCCACCGCAAAACCCTGCAGGATCTCGTCGGCCGCCTCGCCCAGCAGGTGGATGCCGACCACCCGGCGCTCTGCACCGACACAGACCAGCTTGAACAGGCTGCGCTGCGGCGAGTCGGCCAGCGCGTGCAGCATCGGCCGGAAACTCGCGCGGACGGTGCTGACCGCATCGCCATGACGCTCGCGCGCGGCCTGCTCGGTCAATCCGACCATGCCGATCGGCGGATGGCTGAACACCACGCTCGGGATGTGGTCGCGGTCGAGCGGCTCGTCGCGGCCGCCGTACAACCGGTCCATCAGCCGGCGCGCGGCGGCGATCGCGACCGGTGTCAGCGCCGGGTCGCGGGTGACATCGCCCACTGCGAACACGCTGTCGACATTGGTCGCGTGGCGCCCATCGACGACGACATACCCCAGCTCGTCGACGGCAACGCCGGCGGCATCCAGCCCCAGCGACGCCGTGTTCGGACGGCGGCCGGTGGCGAAGATCACCTGGTCGAAGTGATGTTCAGGTGCGCCATCGCCGTGCACGCGGATGCCGGGATCCTCGCCACCGACCCGCTTCAACGCGGTCAATTTGCAATCGACATGCACGCGCACGCCGGCCTGGCGGTAGTCCTCGGCCAACTGCCCGGCCAGCTCGGCGTCGAACGAGGTGATCAGCCGGTGCCCGCGCACGAACACGTCGACCTGGCTGCCCAACGCCTGCAGCACGCCGGCCAGTTCGACCGCGATGTAGCCGCCACCGACCAACGCCACCCGCGGCGGCGGCGCGACCCAATGGAAGAAGTCATCCGAGACGCCGCCCAGCTCCGCCCCCGGAATATCGGGTTTGCGGGGGTGCGCCCCGGTGGCGATCAACAACCGTCGTGCGCGCAGGCGGACACCGTCCTCGCACTCGACCGTGTGCGCGTCCCGCAAGGTGCCGCGCAGCGGCAACCAGGCGATGCCGGCGTCGTCCAGGCGCTTGCGGTAACTGTCGTGGATGTTGGCGATGTAGCGCTGGCGGTGGGCGACGAACGCCTGCCAGTCCAGCGTCATCGGCGGCACCGGGAAGCCGAGGGTCCTGGCCACGCCCAGCCTGAGCCCCATGTCGGCCGCCAGCCACATCGCCTTCTTCGGCACGCAGCCCAGGTTGACGCAGGTGCCACCGAGCAATGCAGGTTCCAGCATCGCCACCTTCGCACCATGGCTTGAAGCACGGAAGGCCGCTGCCAACCCGCCGGAACCGCCACCGATCACGATCAGATCGAAGTCCTGGTGCATGGATCACTCCGTGTCGAAGAAGCCGTCATGGTGCAGCAGGCGGTGCCAAAGGCGCGTCAGCGAAATGACGCCGCCGCCACCGTCACACCAGGCGATCCGGTCGGAACGGTGCCGGATCCAGTGCCGGCGTGCGGCCACCGATCAGGTCGGCCAGCAGCTGGCCGGTCCCGGCGCTCATGCTGACGCCCATCATCCCGTGGCCGGTCGCCAGCCACAGCCGTCGATGGCCGGGCGCACGACCGATGATCGGGATGTCGTCGCAACTCATCGGTCGCCAGCCACACCAGCGCTCGCGTATCTCCAGTCCCAAGGGCTCGCGCAGGTATTCCCGCGCGCCGCGCTCCAGCGCCGCCAGCCGGGTCGGGTTGAGGCTGTCGTCAAACCCGGAGAACTCCATCGTGCTGCCGAGCCGGAATCCGCTCGCCCACGAGGTCACGCAGACCGAACGCTCGCGCAGCACCAGCGCACGCCTGGGCACCAGCGCCGGTGGCGAGGTCGTGATCGAATACCCCTTGCCGGGTTGCATTGCGCGCGCCAGCTTGCGCACGCCGATCATCTCGGCCAGCCGCGGCGACCACGCACCGGTGGCGATCACCACCTCGACCGCATCCAGCGCCCCTTGCGCGGTCTGCAGGTGGAAACCGTCGCGGTCCCGCTCCAGCGACACCAGCCCGCGCTGCTCGTCGATCACGCCGCCGCGCTCGCGCACCGCGCGTGCCAGTTCCGCCACGTAGCGGTCGGGCCGCAGCACCGCATCGCCGCTGAAGCGGATGGCGCCGGCGACGCCGGGTTTCACCGCAGGCTCGAGGGCCTCGTAGGCCGGGCCGTCGATCACCTCGACTCCCACACCCAGCTCGCGCAGCAGGTCCAGCTCCAGCCGGCCGTGCCCGAACGCCCGTGGATCGCGGTAGACATAATCCTCGCCGGACTCGGCGAATTCGCAGTCCATCGCGTAGGCCGACACCCATTGCGCCAGTCGCGCACGCGAGTCGTTGAGCAACGCGGACTTGGCCCGGGCGCTGTCCTGCCAGTCGGCGAGGTTGCAGCGACGGGCGAATCGCCACAGCCAGCGCCACAAGGTCGGATCGATGCGCGGCGGGATGTACAGCGGCGCATCCGGGCGCAGCATCATCGCCAGGGCCTTGACGACCATGCCCGGTGCCGCCAGCGGCGGCGCGTGACTGGGAGTGATGGTGCCGCAGTTGCCATGCGAACTGCCGCCGCCAATCCGGCCGGCATCGATGACATGCACGCCGCGGCCGGCTTCCAGCAGCGCAAGCGCCGTGGCCAGCCCGATCACCCCGGCACCCACCACGGCCACGTCATCCCGTCGGTCCATGGCCGGCATTATTGCTCCGACCGGTCCCCTACGACGAATGCCCCGCGACGACGGACGATCCATCCCGCGCGCCATCCCCCCGGGGAACGTCGACATGGAACACCGGCCTGCCCACCAGCGAGGCGACCGCCCCAACACGATGCCCTACACAGCGGCATGTCCCGAGACTACATCCCGCAAAACAGATGGCCCGCGTCAGCGGGCCATCGGCAACACCAATTGCAGCGCGGGCTGTCAGTGCTGGTGACCGCCGTCGCCGTGCACGTGGCCGTGATCGATCTCCTCGGCCTGGGCTTCGCGCACATCGACAATCTCGATATCGAACTTCAGGTCCTTGCCGGCCATCGGATGGTTGAGATCGACATCCACCACGCTCATGCCGACCTTCTGCACCGTCACCGGACGCGGGCCGAACTTGGTCTGCAGGACGACCTGCATGCCCGGCGCCAGCTTCGAGCCCTTGAAGTACTTCTTCGGCACGCGCTGGATCATGCCCGGCTGGACCTCGCCATAGGCCTCGGCGGCGGAGACCTCGGCGCTGAACTTGTCACCCGCCTGGCGGCCTTCCATCGCCTTTTCCAGACCCGGGATGATGTTGCCGTGACCGACCAGGATCATCAGCGGTTCGCGGCCTTCGGAGGTCTCAAGCGATTCCTTGCCCTGCTCGGCAACGGAGTAGTGGAAGCTGACGACGCGGTCTTTCTCGATTTTCATGGCGGGACTCGTTGGGGGCCGGGCGGAACAGGGGCACGCCGGCGGGGCAGGTTGCCGTCATCGGCCGGAGCGGCGAAGCTATGCGCCGTGACGAAGGCCGCGCATTATCCCGGCATCATCGCCCACGCGCCAGCGCAACCCTTGCCTGCGTGCCTGCGATGGATGCTCCCCCTGTTGCTGACCGGCACGCTGCTGGCCGGTTGCGGTGGCGGCCACGAGGCGGTCCGGAGCTCACCGCCGCCCACCCATGCACGCGACTGGGCGATGGTCGCCCCCGCCAATCCCGCCGCGTCCAATGCCGTGCTGATGCGCGCCATCAGCCTGGTCGGCACGCCCTACCGCTATGGCGGCAACACCCCGGAGTCGGGCTTCGACTGCAGCGGGCTGGTCAACTACGTCTATGACGACATGCTCAAGGTCAAGCTGCCGCGCAGCTCCAGCGCATTGGCCGCGTATCAGGGGCCGCGGATCAAGCCACAGCAGTTGACCGCGGGCGACCTGGTCTTTTTTGGCCGCGGGGGCCAGGTCAGCCACGTCGGCATCTACGTCGGCGGCGGCCGTTTCGTGCATGCGCCGAGTACGGGCGGCACGGTCCGACTCGACCATCTGGATGCGGCCTACTGGCGGGACAACTACAGCGGCGCAAAACGGGTCGTTAACTGACCAACCGCCCAATTCCGGGCAAATCCTTCCGGAAATTAACTATTTTTTAACGGAATATGAACCAACACACCGGATTCGACGTGCATGATCGCCCGGTGTTGAAACAGTGACGAGCGCGTGACGACAACCCAGACCAGCCGCCCAGTGCGCACAGCTGCCATCGTTTCCCGATTCGGGCCGGTACGCTTCTCCTTCCTTCTTGCCTGTCTGCTGGCCGTTCCGGCCGCACCGGCATTCGCCACCCAGACGGCCGAGCCGGCCGTCATGGCCGACCTGCCGGTGCTGATGCCCGACGCGATGAGCATGCCGGACCGGGCACTGAGCCTGGCCAGCGACATCAGCGGCATGCTGGCGTCGGGCAAGACCGCTGCAGTCGCCGAGGATTACACCCCGCCCGACAAGAGCACCCGCAACATCCTCCAGCGCGCGCTGACCTTGCTTGGCACGCCCTACCGCTGGGGCGGCACCTCGCCCGACAAGGGTTTCGATTGCAGCGGGCTGGTCAGCTACGTGTTCCGCAGCGCCCTGGGCATCGACCTGCCGCGCGTCTCGAAGGAGCAGGCCAAATCCGGTGAACTGGTTGCCGACAAGGCGGACCTGGCCGAGGGCGATCTGGTGTTCTTCGGCCGCAAGGGCCGGGTCGACCACGTCGGTATCTATGTCGGTGAAGGCCGTTTCGTGCACGCCCCGAGCAATGGCAAGGACGTGATGGTGTCCAGCCTGGAGAAGGGCTACTGGAGCGGCAAGTACCTGCAGGCGCGCCGGCTGGCCGGCAGCTGAGCCGACACCGGTCAACATGACGCGGGCCGGAGCGGTTCACGTACCGTCCGGTACACCACGATTCCACGCACAGCCGCCTGATGGGCGGCTGTTTCGTATCCGGCACGGACCTGCGGGCTACAACTCGCCCGCCGCGCGGTAACGCTGCACGGTCTGCTCGATCCCCTTGCTCAACTCCATCACCTGCATGGCGTACTCCGCCAGGTGACGATCGTCCTGGCTGACCGGCTCCCAGGCCGGCACCGCGGTCGGCTTGCCTTCCACCCCGTCCAGGGCGACGAACACGATCACGCAGTGGGTGCACAACCGCGTCTCGCCGCCCATCGGGTCCCGCGCGCTGACATCGACCGCGAAATGCATGCTGCTGGTGCCGGTGTGGACCAGCTTGGTGCGCACGGTCACCAGGTCGCTGATGCGGATCGGCGCGACGAACCGGATCCCGCCCACCGCCACCGTCACGCTGTAGGTACCGCTCCAGCCGACGGCCGCGGCGTAGCCGGCCTGGTCGATCCACTTCATCACCACGCCGCCGTGCACCTTGCCGCCGTAGTTGACGTCGGCCGGTTCGGCGAGGAAACGCAGGGTCAGCTCACGCTGGTGGCCGCTCATGCGGACACCGGCCCGCAACCGGCGATGGCGGACACGCGGCGGCATGAAGTGGATGTGGTCATCGAAATCCTCCTGGGCGGCATGGGCCGATTATGCGCAGCCGGACGGCGCCTGCGGGCCTGCCGGCGACATGCGACGCTGCTTTCGGGGCGGACGCACGGGTTCCGGGATTCTGTCTGGCCATGGAATCGCGTGTAAGGGTTGTTGCATGGCAACGGCCGGCACGATCATGGACACTGTCGATCCGTTTTCCTGCCAGCGCCGATGCCCCGTTCCCGACTGACCACCCTGCTGATTGCCGCCCTGCCGGCCGTCGCCGTGACGTCCTGTGCCGACGCGTCCGGGAAGGCGTTCGACCGGCAACTCCCCGGACGCAAGCCGGCCCGACAGAAGGTAGCCCGTTGATGCCTTACGCCCCGATCGTCGCCACCCTGGGCTACGTGCTCTCGCCCGACGGCCGCGACGTGCTGCTGATCCACCGCAACGCCCGTGCCGACGACCAGCACCTGGGCAAGTACAACGGCCTGGGCGGCAAGGTGGAAAGCGACGAGGACGTGGTGGCCGGGATGCAGCGCGAGATCTTCGAGGAGGCCGGCATCACCTGCGACGAGCTCAGCCTGCGCGGCACCATCAACTGGCCCGGATTCGGCAAGCAGGGCGAGGACTGGTTCGGCTTCGTGTTCCTGATCACGCGCTACAGCGGGACGGCGCACACCAGCAACCACGAAGGCAGCCTGGAGTGGGTGCCGCTGGCGCGCCTGTACGAGCTGCCGATGTGGGAAGGCGACCGCGAATTCCTGCCGCTGGTGTTCGACGACGACCCGCGGCCGTTCCACGGCGTGATGCCCTACCGCGACGGCCGGATGGTGTCCTGGCGGTATTCGCGGGCCTGATCGCCTGTTGCATCGCGCGGCACGCCTGCCGGTGAAACCCGGCGCCCGCGAGGGCGTGGGTCAGGCCGCCTCGCGCCCCGGCAATCCTTCGCGCTCCGGCAACTCATCGCCCTCGGCAATGCCGACATTGCTGGACGCCTCGTTGTAGACCGCCATGTCGATCATCCCGGTCTCCTTGGCGACCAGTACCGGCACCAGCATCTGCCCGGTGACGTTGGTCATCGTGCGCGCCATGTCCAGCACCCGGTCGATCGCGACCAGATAGCCGATGCCCTCCAGCGGCAGGCCGGCGGCCGACAGCACCAGGGTCACCATCACGATCGCGGTGCCGGGCACGCCGGCGGTGCCGAAACTGCCCAGCACCGAGGCCAGCAGGATCACCAGGTACTGGGTCGGGGCGAGGTCCAGGCCGAAGTACTGGGCCACGAACAGGCTGGTCAGCGCCGGGTAGATCGCCCCGCAACCGTCCATCTTGATGCTCGCGCCCAGCGGCACCGCGAAGGACGCGTAGCTCTTGTCGACGCCCAGGTTGTGGGTGACCGAGCGGATCGCCGCCGGCATCGAGGCGAAGCTCGACGAACTCACGAACGCGACCTGCATGCCCGGTGCCGCACCACGGAAGAACTTGACCGGGTTGAGTCCGTGGGTGAGCAACAACCCGCCATAGACGAACACGATGTGCACCGCGCACGCCAGGTACAGCGCGAACACGAACATCCCCAGCGGCAGCAGCTTCTCGAAGCCGTACGCCCCGACCAGCGCGGCGATCAGGCCGAAGGTGCCCAGCGGGGTCATCTCCAGCACGAAGCGGGTGACCTGGATCATCACCTCGCTGGACTCGCCCACCAGCTTGCGCAGCGCGGCGGTCCTGTCGCCCAGCTTGACCAGCGCGAACCCCACCAGCCCGGCGAACACGATCACCTGCAGGATCTTGCCCTCGCTGAGCGCCTTGAACGGATTGCCCGGTACGACGTCCAGCAGCACCTGCACCACGGAGGGGATCTCGCGCACGCTGTAATCGGCCGCCATCGTCAACCCGGTGACGCCCTGGCCGGGCTGCAGCAGCCAGCCGATGCCCAGGCCGACGCAGACCGCCAGCGCGGCCGTGGCCGCGAACCACGCAAACGTCCGTCCGCCCAGCGCCGCCACCGACTTCTGGCCGTGCAGCGAGGCCACCGCATTCATCACCGCGAACAGCACCAGCGGCACCGCGATCATCTTGATCAGGGTGACGTAGACCGCCCCCAGTGGCCCGAACCACGTCTCCGCCGCCGGGCCGAACGCCCAGCCCGCAAGCGCGCCCAGCACGAAGCCGGCCAGCACGCGCTGCCAGAACGGAATACGCAACCAGCGGGAAACCAGATCCATCGGGAAGCCTTTTCAGAGCGAACCGCACGATAGCCGAGACGACCGCCCGCAAACACCGCATCACCGCAACACCGGGGTCGCATCGACGCAACAGTTGCGCGGCATAATCGGCGGCTCCGCTTCAGAGGCTCCCGATTGATGACCCCATTGCCGATGTCCCCATTGCGCACCGCCCTGCTCGTGTTCTTCCCGACCGTGCTCGCCGCCGCCTGCGCGACCACCGCGCCGACTGCCACGTCCCTGGTCCCGGCAGCCAGCCACGCCATCCACGTCAGCGTGCCGGTGATCGAGCACCCGCAGGACGAGACCGCCGCCTGGTGGTTCCGTGATGGCGCCGCCCAGGCGGCCGAGCGCGGTGCACTGGCCGGGCAGGCGAAGAACGTGATCCTGTTCGTCGGCGACGGCATGAGCCTGCCGACCGTGGCCGCCGCGCGCATCCTCGACGGCCAACGCAAGGGCGGCCCCGGCGAGAACCACCGCCTGAGCTGGGAACACTTCCCGTCCACGGCGCTGAGCAAGACCTACAACACCGACATGCAGACCCCGGATTCGGCCGGCACCATGAGCGCCATGGCGACCGGAGTGAAGACCCGCGCCGGCGTGATCAGCATCGGCCAGTCCGCCGCATTCGGTGACTGCGCGGGCGCACTGGCCGCGCCGATGACCACCTTGTGGCAACTCGCGGCCGGCAGCGGCATGGCGACCGGCGTGGTCACCACCGCCCGCGCCACCCATGCGACCCCCGCCGCCACCTTCAGCCACTCGGCCAGCCGTAACTGGGAAAGCGATGCCGCGATGCCGGACGAGGCACTCGCCGCCGGTTGCGTGGACATCGCCCGGCAGATGATCGAGTCGCCATACGGCAACGGCCTGGACGTGCTGATGGGCGGCGGCCGCACCAACTTCATGCCGGCCGACCAGGTCGATCCCGAATACCCGGAAGAGTCCGGCCGCCGCAAGGACGGTCGCGACCTGATCGCCACCTGGCAGCAGCGCCATCCGGGCGGCGCCTACGTGTGGAACGCGGCGCAGTTCGCCGCCGCACCGGCCGATGCGCCGCTGCTGGGCCTGTTCGAGCCCAGCCACATGCAGTACGAGCACCACCGCCCCGATGATCCGGCCGGCGAGCCGAGCCTGGCCGAGATGACCCGCGCCGCGATCACCCGCCTGGCCAACAACCCCAACGGCTACGTGCTGCTGGTCGAAGGCGGCCGCATCGACCACGCCCACCACGACGGCAATGCCTACCGCGCACTGGACGACACCATCGCGATGAGCGAGGCGGTCGAGGTGGCCAACGCGCTGACCTCCGCCGACGACACCCTGATCCTGGTCACCGCCGATCACGCCCACACGCTCAGCTTTGTCGGCTACCCGGCGCGCGGCAACCCGATCCTCGACAAGGTCCGCGAAACCGGCAAGGACGGCACGTTGGCATTGGCGAAGGACGCACGCGGCATGCCCTACACCACCCTCAGCTACGCCAACGGCCCCGGCTATACCGGTGCCAGCGCCAGCCAGCCGGCCGGGCCGAAGACCTTCCCGCACAAGCCGAAGGACTACCAGGCCGCCATCGGCCGCCCCGACCTGACCCGGGTCGACACCGCCGCACCGGACTACATGCAGGAAGCGCTGGTGCCGACCACCGCCGAATCCCACGGCGGCGATGACGTCGGCATCTGGGCCCGCGGCCCCGGCAGCGAGGCCGTGCGCGGCAGCGTGGAGCAGAACGTGATCTTCCACTTCCTGCTGCAGTCCACCCCGTTCCTGCGCCAGGCCGTATGCGACGCCGGCAGCTGCAACGCCGACGGCGTGCCGGTGGAGTTGCCGGCAGCGATACCCGCCAAGCGCCCCTGACGTCACCCATGCAGGAGCGACGTAAGTCGCGAACGCGCCGAGCCCCGGTTTCGCCGTGCAATCGACTCACGTCGCTCCTACATCAAGGCAATTCCCGTGGAAGGCGGCCCGGCCCCCCGCCTCAGAACGGTTTGGCAAGCACCAGCCAGACAATCATCACCAACAGCAGCACCGGCACTTCGTTGAACCAGCGCAAGGCCTTCGACGATGCCAGCGGCTTGCCCGCGTCCACCGCCTTCAGCCAGCGCCCGCTGAAGATGTAATAGGCAAACAACACCGCCACCAGCACCAGCTTGGCGTGCAGCCAACCGCTGCCCTGCGCGACCATCGTCGGGAAGTCCGGCAGGACGCGGTAGCCCAGCCAGAGCACCACGCCCAGCAGCACCGACAGGCCGAACATGATGTGGCCGAAGCGATACAGCCGGCGTCCCATCAGCGTCAGGCGAGACCGCACGTCCGGCGCTTCTCCCGCCTCGGCGATGTTGACCAGGATCCGCGGCAGGTAGAACACCGCCGCCATCCAGGCGATCACGAACACGAGGTGGAAGGTCTTGGTCCAGAGGTAGGCATTCATGCGGTCGGGGTCCTTCGGCAAATGATTCGCGCGCTAGGATGGCACGCCGCGCGACACGCGCCGAGCCTCAATCCCAAAGAGCGATCCATGACCAAGCAATACGACCAGGCCTATTTCGACCAGTGGTACCGCGCGCCCGCGGCCCGCAGCGCGGCGATCGGCGGTCCGGCGAGGCTGGCACGCAAGGTTGCGCTGGCGGTGGCCACGGCGGAATACCACCTGGAACGTCCGATCCGCAGCGTGCTCGACATCGGCTGCGGCGAAGGTGCGTGGCGCGCACCGCTGCTGAAGCTGCGGCCGAAGCTGCAGTACCTGGGCTTCGACAACAGCGAATACGCGATCACCCGTTTCGGCAGCCGGCGCAACCTGCATTACGCGGCGTTTGCCGACTTCGAATACCTGCGCCCCTGCGCGCCGGTCGACCTGCTGGTCTGCAGCGACGTGCTGCACTACCTGCCCACGCGCGAGCTCGACCGCGGCCTGCCGGCGCTGGGCGAGCTGTGCGGCGGGAGCGCGTTCCTGGAAACCTTCACCCGCAGCGACGGCATCGACGGCGATACGGTCGGCTTCCATGCGCGACCGGCGAAGTTCTACCGCGAGCGTTTCGCCCGCATCGGCCTGCACCCGCTGGGCTCGCACCTGTGGCTCGGGCCCGGTCTGCATGCAGGCCTGGCCGCACTGGAGTCCGCCGGTTGAAACCGGCCGGCTGACGGGCGAGGCCCCGATTCACGCGCACCGCGATCCGATCCGTTACGCTGCAGCGCACCAATTTCTGTCAGGGCCTTCTATGTTGCTTTACCAGATGCATGAGCTCGGCCGCGCCTGGATGGCTCCGATGACGTACTGGGCCGACGCCAACGCGAAGATATTCGGCGCATCCGGCACCTGGCTCGGCAAACTGCCCGGGGCGGGCCAACTGGCCGCCGGCTACGAGCTGATGTACCGCATCGGCAAGGACTACGAGAAACCCCGTTTCGGCATCCATTCGGTCGACATCGACGGCGCGGCCTACCCGGTGATCGAGCGCGAGATGCTGCACAAGCCGTTCTGCCGGCTGCTGCGCTTCAAGCGATACGCCGACGATGCCGGCAACATCACCGAGCTCAAGGGCCAGCCGCCGGTGCTGATCGTCGCGCCGCTGTCGGGCCACCACAGCACCCTGCTGCGCGACACCGTGCGCACGATGCTGCGTGACCACAAGGTCTACATCACCGACTGGACCGACGCGCGCATGGTGCCGGCCACCGAGGGCGACTTCACGCTCGACGACTACGTCGCCTACATCCAGGAGTTCATCCGTACCATCGGCGCGGAAAACCTGCACGTGATCAGCGTCTGCCAGCCGACCGTGCCGGTATTGGCGGCGGTTTCGTTGATGGCCTCGCGCGGCGAAACCACCCCACGCTCGATGGTGATGATGGGCGGCCCGATCGACACCCGCGAAAGCCCGACCCAGGTCAACGATCTGGCGACCCACAAGCCGTTGTCGTGGTTCCGCGACTACCTGATCCACGAGGTGCCGGCGAACTACGCGGGCCGCGGCCGCAAGGTCTATCCGGGCTTCCTGCAGCACAGCGGTTTCATGGCGATGAACCCTGAGCGCCACGCGCAATCGCACTGGGACTTCTACCAGGACCTGCTCAACGGCGACCTTGACGACGCCCAGTCGCACCGCCGTTTCTACGACGAATACAACGCGGTGCTGGACATGCCGGCCAGCTACTACCTGGACACCATCAAGGTGGTGTTCCAGGAGCACCTGCTGCCGCGTGGCCTGTGGGACGTGGCCGGCGAGCGGGTCGATCCCGCCGCGATCAAGGGCACCGCATTGCTGACCATCGAAGGGGAGCTGGACGACATCTCCGGCCAAGACCAGACCCACGCCGCGCATGCGTTGTGCACCGGCATCGCGACCCCCGACCGGCACCACCTCACCGTCGAGGGCGCCGGCCATTACGGCATCTTCAGCGGCCGCCGCTGGCGCGGGCAGGTGTATCCGCAGGTGCGCGACTTCATCGCCAGATACGCGGGCTGAAGCCGACCTGGTCGACGGGCATCGCGGGGCAGCCCTGACGGCAGGAGCGACGCCAGTCGCGAATGCACTGACGTCCGGTTTCGCCGTGCTGTCGCGACTGATGTCGCTCCGGGGGCGGAGTGGCTTCGGCACCGGATGACCGCCGGGGCGGGAACCGGCGCGTCTGGCTCCAGCACGCGGCTTCCGCCAGAATCGAGCGACCTTGCCGATCTGGAGCCGTCCATGCCGAACCCGCGCCTGCTGTTGTGTGCCCTGCTGCCCGCCCTGATCGCCTTTTCCGCGACATCGGCCGCCGCGCCGGAGCCCACCGACGAGTCCGCCAAGCCGCTTTCGGTGCAGCAGATCCTGGACGCCTCCCCAGCCTCGGACTGGCGCGCGCCCGATCCTGACAACACCCTCTACATGGACCTCGATGCGGGCCGCGTGGTGATCGAGCTCGCACCGCAGTTCGCCCCGGAACACGTCGCCAATATCCGCACGCTGGCCAAGGAAGGGTTCTGGGACGGCCTGAGCATCTACCGCTCGCAGGACAACTTCGTGGTCCAGTTCGGCGATCCCACCGGGGACGAGGCGACACGCAAGTCACTTGGCGGCGCCAAGGCCCACCTGCCGGCCGAGTTCGAGCGAGTCGATCCCGCGCTGAACTTCCACGCACTGCCCGACACCGACGGCTGGGCGCCGCAGGTCGGCTTCGTCGACGGCTTCGCCGCGGCGCGCGACCCGGCCACCGGCACGACGTGGATGGCGCACTGCTACGGCGCGCTCGGTACCGGCCGCGACATGGCCGCCGACTCCAGCAACGGCGCCGAACTCTACGTCGTCACCGGCCAGTCGCCGCGCCAGCTCGACCGCAACATCACCCTGGTCGGGCGCGTCATCCAGGGCATGCCCTTGCTGTCGGTGATCCGGCGTGGCCCGGAACCGATGGGCATGTACGACGACCCCGGTCAGCGCACTCCGATCAAGGCGATCCGTCTCGCCAGCGAGGTGCCCGCAGCCGAGCGCATCCAGCTGGAACTGCTGCGCACCGACAGCGCGACCTTCGATGCCGTCACCGAAGCACGCCGCAACCGTCGCGACGACTGGTACAAGGTTCCGGCCGGACACATCGACCTGTGCAACGTGCCGCTGCCCTCTCGCGCGCCGACGGTAAAACCCTAGGTGTTACGGCGCACCTGATCAGGCGTTGCGCCGCGCCTCGTCGCTGCCCAGCACCTCGTGCTGGAACAGGCACATCCGGATCACGCTGCGGTAGCGGCCATCGCTGAAGAACTCGTCCACCAGCACGCCTTCGCGCTTGAATCCGGCGGCCTCGTAGATGTGGATCGCCACCGCATTGTCGACGTCCACCAGCAGGTACAGCTTGTACAGATTGAGCACCCGGAACGCGTAATGGATGGTCGCCAGCGTCGCCGCCTTGGCGAAGCCATGGGACTGGTGTTCCGGCGAGATCATGATCAGGAACTCCGCGCGCCGGTGCAGGTGGTCGATCTCGACCAGTTCGACCAGCCCGACCCGCTCGTGGCTGGGCGGTTCCAGGATCTCGTGTTCGACGATGAAGCGCCGCTCGGACTGGTCGTGGATGTGCTTGCGGTACAGCTCCTCCAGCTCCACGAACGACTCGAACGGCTCCTCGAACCAGTAGCCCATCACGCTGCGGTTGTTGTTGAGCACGTGGACGAAGTGCAGGTCGCTGCGTTCCAGCGGACGCAGGCTGACGATGGGCGTGTCGGATTCCATAAACGCACGATAACGCCGGCCCTGCCAGTGCGACGTGACGTCCGCGCCGTCACGTCGCGTTGGCCGGCCCCCGCCTAGCCTGACAGTCCCCACACCCAGGTCCGCCCCCATGCCGCAGCTACGCATCCGGATCACCGGCAGTGACGACGCCGTCCGCGCCATCAGCGACCTGCTGACCAGCGTGCCGGGCATCGAGCATGTCGAGGAAATCGACGACCTGATGCCGCACATGGACGACCCCGATTCCAGCTCGGCAGGATTGAGCGACGACGAAGGTCCGGGCATGCACCTCATCGAGGTGGAAGCGCCCAACGAGACCGCCGTCACGCGGGTCCGCGAACTGGTCGAGTCGCTGGCATTCGACCTGGATGTCCTGGTCGAATTTGAAACCGACGAGGACGATGTCCGGGAGTAGCCGATGAGCAGCGAGCGAGGCAACAGCGCGATCATCCCCTGCCTGCGGTATCGCAACGCCCACGTGGCCATCGACTGGTTGTGCGAGGCGTTCGGCTTCCAGCGCCGGGTGGTGCACGCCGACGAACGCGTCGTCCATCACGCGCAGCTGGTGTTCGATGGCGGCATGGTGATGCTGAGCTCGGCCGACAGCCGCGCCATCGATGACCGGCCGATCGAGAGCCAGCGCCAATGGGGCCAACTGATCGTGCAGCCCGACGAAATCGGTGGCAGCGAGACCCAGGTCTGCTGCGTCATCGTCCGTGACCCTGATGCACACCAGGCCATCGCCACGGCGGCCGGTGCCGAGATCGTCATCGGCATCAGCGACCAGAATTACGGCGGCCGTGGCTACGCCTGCCGGGACATCGAAGGCCACCTGTGGTGGTTCGGCAGTTACGATCCCTGGCGCGATACGGACGGCCAGGCGCTCGCATCCACATCCACACCCACATCTACATCGACCACCTAGCCCTTGACCTTCGGTCCAGAAAATTCGGAACTCCGCGTGGGAGCCGGGGACCGGGGGTATTGCGGAAAGCAGACCCTGGGTGAGCATGACCCGTTTGCGCGGCATTGCCGCGCGGGTCGCGTGAACGCCCGGCGCGCTGCGCCGGGCCGGACCGCGGAGCGGGTCTGCGTCCCCGAGCCAGGGCAGGACGCCCTGACCGAGGGGTGCAGCAATCGCCCCCGGTCCCCGCCTCCCACCACGCGTCCTGTCCCGAGCCGCTCTCCGCTTTCTCAACTGCCAGCCCCCGATGACCCCCAACGACCTGTTCTCCGACAGTTCCGACACCCCCGCAGACGAAACCACCACCAATGGCGTCGCCGCCGTGGACGGCATCCGCGTCGGTATCGGCGGCTGGACCTACGTGCCGTGGCGCAAGAACTTCTATCCCGACGGTCTGGTCCAGCGCCGCGAACTGGAATACGCCAGCCGCCGGCTCAGCACCATCGAGATCAACGGCACCTACTACGGCACCCAGAAGCCGGACATCTATGCGCGCTGGGCGGCGGAGACGCCGGCGGGCTTCCTGTTCTCGGCCAAGGCGCCGCGCCGGATCATGCAGTCGCGCGTGCTCGCCCGGACCGGCGGACAGGTCGATGACTTCCTCGGCGGCATCACCGCGCTGGGCGACCGGCTCGGGCCGATCGTCTGGCAGTTCGATGCCGGCATCACGTTGGACCGTGACGACTTCGCCGCCTTCCTCGACCTGCTGCCGGCCACGGTGGACGGCCACGCCCTGCGCCATGTGCTGGATGTGCGCGACCCCGATTTCATGGATGCCGACGCCCTCGCCCTCATCCGCCGGCACGCGATGGCGACGGTGTTCACCGACTCGACCCGGTACCCGTCGTTTGCCGATGTCACCGGCGATTTCGTCTACGCGCGGCTGATGCGATCACAGAGCGACATCGCCACCGGCTACGCCCCGGCCGACCTCGAGCGCTGGGCCGCCCGCGCTCGATGCTGGGCCGACGGCGGCGAACCCGACGACCTGCCGCGGATCGTCCCGCCAGTGGAGCCGGCGAAACCCCACACCAGGCCGTCGCGCGACGTGTTCGTCTACTTCATCAGTGCCGCCAAGGAACGCAATCCGGCCGCGGCGATGGCGCTGATAGAACGTCTACGCCGCTGACCCGCGGCTACTTCCCGAGCCGCTGGCTGGCCGCCACGCTGCCCAGGATCAGGACCCCGGCGATGCCCATCGACAGCGTCAACGGCTCGTCCAGCAGCCACCACGCCCAGCCGACCGCGAACAATGGCACCAGGTAGGTCGTCACCACCGCACGCGCGGGGCCGACGCGTTGCACCAGGCGGTAATACATCGCATACGAGATCCCGGTGCACAGCACGCCCAGGACCACCGCGGAGGCCCAGGACTTGCCTGACACCGGCTGCTGCGGCCATTGAGCGAGCGCAAACGGCAGCATCAGCAACGCCGATGTTCCCAGCGTCGCCGCCGCGACCGCCGCCTGCGGCAGGCCGGACAGATGCCGGCGCAGAAGATGCACCCCGACGCCGTACAGGAACGCCGCCGAACACCCAGCCACCACCGCCCAGCCGATGTTCGCCCCGGCGGTCTTGCCGCTGGCCAGCACCACCACCCCGGCAAAACCCGCCAGCAACGCCCCGGCCCGGCCGAGCCCGACCTTCTCGCCGTAGAACAGGAATCCCACCAGCGCGGTGAACAGCACCGCCATCGCATTGGTGATCGCGCTGATGCCGGCCGGCGCCTGCTGGGTCGCCCAGGCGAACAGTGCGAACGGCACCGCGGAATTGACCAGCCCCAGCAGCACCAGCATCGGCCACCTGCCGGCGGTGAAGACCGCCCGCGCCTGCCACAGGAACGGCAGCAGCACGAGCGCCCCGAACAACAGCCGCAACTCGGCCAGCGCCACCGCGCCGAACTCCGGCGAGGCCACCCGCTGGAACATGAAGGACACGCCCCACACCGCACCCAGCGCGGTGATCTCCAACGGCGTCACCCAGTCGCGGGTGCGGGCAACCATCGGGATGGCCTCATCGGTAGCGGAGACGGCAGCGGCGAAACCGGCATTGGGGCCGGCATCGGGGCCGGCGCAGGGTTCGGTGCAGCTATGCGGGGAGGACACGGAAGAAGCTCGGCTCGTCACGGCCCATCATTGTCCGCGAGCGACTTGCCCGCGCAAGTGCCAGAGGCCCGGCCACGATCGACCCACACGCCTGCCTGCCAATGGATGCCCGCGAAAGGACGAAACAGGTACTCGTCTTTTACCCGCCGGATTCTGCACACTGTCGCGATGTCCATGCCCCAGACCAGCAAGGCCTTCCTGCAGATTCATTTCTGCGTCGTGCTGTGGGGCTTCACCGCCATCCTCGGCAAGATGATCACCTTGCCCGCGCTGCCGCTGGTGTGGTGGCGGATGCTGCTGGTGGTTGCCGCGCTGGCGCTGGTGCCGCGGGTCTGGCGCGGTCTGCGCGCGATGCCGGCGCGGCTGCTGTGGGCCTACGCCGGGATCGGCGTGCTGGTCGCCCTGCACTGGCTGACGTTCTACGCCGCGATCAAGCTCTCCAACGCTTCCATCGGCGCCACCTGCATCGCCCTGGCGACTGTGTTCACCGCACTGGTGGAACCCTGGCTCGCGCGCAGCCGGTTTTCCCGCCGCGACTTCATGCTCGGCGTGGCCGTCATGCCCGGCGTCGCGCTGGTCGTCGGCGGCGTGCCCGACGGGATGCGGATCGGCATTGTGGTCGGTGCGGTATCGGCGTTGCTGGTGGCGCTGTTCGGCTCGCTCAACAAGCGCCTGGTCGACCACGCCGACCCGTTGACGGTGACCGCGATCGAACTGGGTGCCGGCACCCTGGCATTGACGGCGCTGGCCCCGCTGATGCCGTGGGTATTGCCGATATTCGGCAGCACCGACCTGCTGGTATTGCCCGGCGCGCGCGACGCCTGGCTGCTGCTGGCGCTGGCGCTGGCCTGCACGCTGCTGCCGTTCGCCCTGTCGCTGGTCGCCCTGCGCCACATGAGCGCGTTCGCGGCGCAACTGGCCGTCAACCTGGAGCCGGTCTACGCGATCGGCCTGGCCATCGTGCTGCTGGGCGAGCAACACGAGCTGAGCCTGCAGTTCTACACCGGCGTGGCGATCATCCTGATCGCGGTGTTCGTCTATCCGCTGCTCGGCAAACCACGGCGCAGCGAGCACCCGGAAATGCTGGCGACGGCGGAAGCGAAAAGCGTGGTCGAGTAACCGGGGAGCGGAGGGATCGCGAACCCGCCGGAGTCGGACTATCCTCGTGGCCTTCGCCCAACCAGCACCGTCTGATGAGGATCGCCCGATGAACCCCGCCCTCCAGCAAGACTTCGCCAAGCTCATCCTGCGCCTCGCACTGGGCATCCTGATCCTGCTGCACGGACTGGCCAAGCTCAATGGCGGCCTGGCCGGCATCGTCGGTCTGGTGGAAGCACAGGGGCTTCCGGGATTCCTCGGCTACGCCGTGCTGATCGGCGAGATCATCGCCCCGCTGATGGTCCTGCTGGGCTTCCACGCCCGCATCGGCGGACTGCTGATCGCCATCAACATGCTGGTCGCCGTGGTGCTGATGCACATGGGCCAACTGGGCAGCCTCAACGGCCAGGGCGGCTGGGCGCTGGAACTGCAGGGCATGTTCTTCACCGTCGCGGTCGCATTGGCGCTCCTCGGCCCGGGCCGCTTCAGCGTCAACGGCCGTTGAACGCGAACGACGCATCGGGATTCAGCAGCGTGGTGTCGGTCTCCGCAGGCAGGCAGGACCGAGGTTACTGGCCCTCACTGGGCTGACGGCAATGCGTAGGCGATCACGTAATCACCCGGCGTGGTTCCCAGCGAGCCGTGCCCACCGGCGACCACCACCAGGTACTGGCGTCCATCGGTCCCGGTGTAAGTCATCGGCGTAGCCTGTCCGCCGGCGGGCAGGCGCTGCTGCCACAACTGCCTGCCGGTGGTGACGTCGTAACCGCGCACGTAGTCATCCAGGCTGCCGGACAGGAATGCCACGCCGCCAGCGGTCATGATCGGACCGCCGATGCCGGGCACGCCCATGCGGAAAGGAAGCGGCAGCGGCGAGAGGTCACGTACGGTGCCGTTGCGGTGTTGCCAGATGACTTCGCCCGTGGTGAGGTCCGCGGCGGCCACGTAGCCCCATGGCGGCTGCTGGCAGGGCAGGCCGATGGGTGACAGGAATGGCCCCATCTCGACCGCGAACGGTGCGCCGAAGTTCTCGTTCAGGCTGGGCAGCGCGCCGTGTGGAGGCGCGCCGCCGGACTGCACATACAGTGTCTGGTCGTCTTCGCGCGGAACCAGGGTGGAAGTGAACGCCAGGTAGGTCGGCATGGTGAACGCGATCTGGCGCACCGGATCCACCGCAATGCCACCCCAGTTGAAGACGCCGAAGTTGCCCGGATAGATCAACGATCCCTGCTCGGAAGGCGGGGTGTAGCGACCCTCGTAACGCAGCTTGCGCAGCGCGATCCGGCAGGCGAGCTGGTCGAACAGGGTCGCGCCCCACATGTCGGCGCCGGTCAGTGGTGGCGGGTTGAATGACAGCGCCGACACCGGTTGCGTCGGCGCCGTCCAGTCGCCTTCCGCAGCACCTTGCGGCGCGGGCGTCTCGGTGACCGGCAACAACGGCTCGCCCGTGCGGCGGTCGAGCACGAACAGTTCTCCCTGTTTGGTTGGTTGCACCAGCGCCGGGACGGTGCGGCCATCCACGGTGAGGTCGATCAGCGTCGGCTGGGCGGGTACGTCGTAGTCCCACAGGTCGTGGTGCACGGTCTGGAACACCCAGCGCACCTGTCCGGTAGCGAGATCGAGCGCGACGACGCTGGAGGAGAAACGCTCGACCGACTCGCTGCGATCGCCGCCCCATTGGTCGGGCGGCTGGTTGCCGAGCGGCACGTACACCAGCCCCAACGCCTCGTCGACGCTGGAGATGGCCCAGCTGTTCGGCGAGGAAGGCGTATAGGTCTCACCGGGGCCCAGCGGCGCGGTGTCGTCGGGGTTGCCCGAATCCCAGTTCCACACCAGCTCGCCGGTATCGACATCGAACGCGCGGATCACGCCCGACGCTTCGTTGACGCTCACATTGTCCAGCACCGTGCCGCCGACGATGACCAGCGAGTCGGTCACCACCACCGGCGAGGTGGAGTAATAGGAACCAGGATTGACGTTCGGCATGTTGTGCCACAGGTCGATCTGGCCGTCGCCGTTGCCGAAGTCCGGGCAGATCCTGCCATTTTCGGGATTGATCGAGATCAGGCGCCCGTCCGCGGTCGGCATGAACAGTTGTGCGCTGCAGCTGTCGGCGATCGGCAGATCGGTGACGGCGACGGGCGCGCCGGAGGAGGTGCGCTGCGACGTCGGGCCCGCGTCGGATTTGTCCCGCGGCGGGATTTGCCGAGCCAGCGGGTTGGCGGAATCATTGTCGGCACCGGTTTGCGGGCCCGGCCCAGGTGAAGTGCCAGCATTGGCCGCGAGCGCACCACCGGCCGCGTTACCCACGCCATTTCCGGTGTCAGCGGAGCCGTAGTCGTACGACAGCCCCCTGCAGGTCAGGTGTTGCAGTGCAAGCTCGCCCTGGATCTTCGGATCCAGCCGCCATACCTCCGCGCCGGTGGTGGCGTCCAGGGCAATGACGGACTGGTGCGGCGTACAAAGAAACAGGCGATTGCCGACCTTCAGCGGCGTGACCTCGAAGGTCGTTTCCACCGGATCGCCGGGCTGGCCCCGAAAATCGCCGGTCCGGTACGTCCAGGCGACCTCAAGGTCGGCGACATTGGCCGGGGTGAGCTGGACCAGTGGTGAGTAGCGCTGGCCCTGCTGGGTCCGTCCGTAGGCATGCCATTCGCCGGCCGGCACGACTTCGGCGAGGGCGCCGGCAGCGGGTCGCGGACCGGGTGCATTGCCATCGATGCGATGCGGATCGTTCCACCACGAGGCAACCGACAGCAACAAGGTCGCGATGACAACGGCCGCCAGGGGTATCCAGGAACTGCGCGGAGCCGCTTGCCCGCCAGGTCCGGCGAGCCGGGAGTGGCCCTGATCCAGCCCGCGGCGGACCCGGGGCAGCAACAGCCAGACACCCAGCAGGAAAGGCACCCCAAGCCGGCTGGCCAGTGGCCACCAGTCCAGTCCCGATTCCCACAACGCCCACACCAGCGTGGCCAGCATCAACAAGGCATAGAGGATCAGCGCCACCCGGCGGCCCATGCACAGGAGCACCCCCACCAGAGCGAAGACCAGGCCGGCGAGCAGGTAGTACCAGGATCCCCCGAGCAGTACCAGCCATCCACCGCCCGCCGCGAGGGCCAGCCCGATCAACATGAACACGGCGCCGGTGATCATGGGGGCGCGATACGACCTGGTATCTGGCACGGTGACTTCCTGCGGCAATGATCTTGCGACCTTTCCGCAGCGGACGTCTGCAAAATGTATACAAGCGCTCGGCGCGTGATCTGCCGCTCGCCGCTGAAGTTGCGCGCCAGCCCACGGTTGTATCCGATGTCGACGGTGGTACCGGTATCGGCGAGGTGGCCACGCGCGCCGCCCCAATCACCCAGCAGGTAGTGATCGTCAGCGGCGCGGCCACCCTCTGCGACGGAGTCGCTCCGTGCGAACACCGGCCAAGGTGGCGAGCGGGTGTCGACAGCTTGGGCTGCTCGCCAACCCTGCTGAATCGGCGTGCCTCAGATCCGGTTGATGCGAAACCGGCGGCCTTTGATCTTGCCTTCGCGCAGGCGGGTCAATGCCGCTGCGGCCTTGTCGCGGGCGATGGCGACGTAGGAGCGGGTGGCGAATACGTCGATCTTGCCGATCGCCGCCACCGGCAGGCCGGCGTCGCCGGTCAAGGCGCCGACGATGTCGCCGGGGCGCAACTTGTCGGTGCGGCCGGCGTCGATGCGCAGGGTGACCATCGCCGCGGGCTTCACGCCGGCTGCCTTGCCGGCCAGCGGGGTGGCGCGTCGCCACTCCAGCTGGATGCCCGTGTGTTCCTCGATGGCCTTGGCACGCGCCACTTCGCGCGGCGCGCACAGGCTCAGCGCCAGGCCGGTCTTGCCCGCACGCCCGGTCCGGCCGATGCGGTGCACGTAGGTGTCGGCATCGGTTGGCAGTTCGTAGTTCACGACCGCCGCGAGGTCGTCGACATCGAGCCCGCGCGCGGCGACGTCGCTGGCGACCAGCACGCTGCAGCTGCGGTTGGCGAAACGCAGCAGGATCTCATCGCGGTCGCGCTGCTCCATGTCGCCGTGCAGGGCCAGCGCGGTGAAGCCGTAATGCTCCAGCGAGGTCACCACCTCCTCGGTGTCGCGACGCATGTTGCAGAACACCACGCAGGACTCGGGGCGGAACTCGAGCAGCAGCGCGGCCAGCAACGGCGTCTTGCGGGCCGGCTCGACCTCGTAGAAAAACTGCTGGATCGGCGCCTGGCTTTCCGCCGCGCCCACCGTGACCTCCAGCGGGTCGCGCAGCATCGCATTGGCCAGCGTGCGGATGGCATCGGGGAAGGTGGCCGAGAACAGCAGGCTCTGGCGCTCCTTCGGGGTCTTGCCGACGATCTCCCTGATCGGCTCCTCGAAGCCCATGTCGAGCATGCGGTCGGCCTCGTCCAGCACCAGGGTGCGCACACCGCGCAGGTGCAAGGCCTTCCTGCGCAGCAGTTCCTGCAGCCGCCCCGGGGTGCCGACCACGACCTGCGGGTCGTGGGTTTCCAGCGAGGCGAGCTGTGGCCCCAGCGCCATGCCGCCGCACAACACCGACACCTTGAGGTTCGGGATGCCGAGCGCGAGCTTGCGTAACTGCCGGCCGACCTGATCGGCCAGTTCCCGGGTCGGGCACAGCACCAGCGCCTGGGTCTGGATGCGCGCCGGCTCGATCCGGCTCAACAGGCCCAGTCCGAACGCGGCGGTCTTGCCGCTGCCGGTGGGCGCCTGGGCGATCACGTCGCGACCGTCAAGGATCGCCGGCAAGGCCTGCGCCTGGACCGGCGTGAGTTGCTGATAGCCAAGCGCATCGACGCCCTGCAACAAGGCGGGCGGCAACGGCAATGACGCGAAGGAAAGGTCGGGGGCGGTCTGGGTCATGCGCCATGATCGCAGGTTCGGCGGGCGCGCTGACTTGGCTGGCTGGTCGTTGGCTGCCTTGGTCGATCTAGCCGGCCGGGGTTCTCCGGCCGAATCCCGCTGACCGCACTTCCGCCCGGCATGTCGGTGGCATGCTTGTCTTGCGCGCGACTGGGCCGGCTGCGACCCTGACCGCCCCACTTTCGCCAGCCCGCCGATGCAATCACTCGTTTTCGAACTCGACCCGCCCCACGAGCATGTCGAACTCAACCAGTTGCTGAAGCTCGTCGGCCTCTGCGACAGCGGCGGTGTCGGCAAGCTCATTGTGGCCAGCGGCGCAGTGGCGGTGGACGGAACGACCGAACTGCGCAAGACCTGCAAGATCCGCGCAGGCCAGACGGTCACCCTCGATGAGGTGGTGATCCAAGTGGTTGCCGGCGGCTGATCCGCGGCGATGTGGTCGCCGACACCCAGTTCCACGGGATGCGCGATCAGCTGAGCGGCATCCCGCGGCACGATCCCCGCAAAAAGAGCGGCCATGAAAAAGCCCGGATCCATCGGTCCGGGCTTTCCTGATTGTCACAACGGCCAACGCGGCCGCTGGCAGTCCGCTGGAGACCGCTTCCGTCATCCATCAGCAATACTGCCCGCGCTGTCGGCACCCGCTGCGGGCGGCGTCGGCGGCAGCACCTGGATGTTGTTCTCCACGTTGCGCACGCCGTTGCATTCCGCGGCCAGGTCCTCGACCCGGTGCTTCATCCAGCGGTTGCGCACGGTGCCGCCCAGGACCACCACGCCTCCGGACACGTTGACCTCGATATCGCTCGGGTCGACGTGGTCGTCATGGGTCAGCCGTTCGCACAGGTCCTCGGTGATGCGCTCGTCGGAACGCACGTAGTTCTTCGGGCCAACACCGCTGTAGCTGCTGCGCCCGCCGGTGGAATAGCCACGGGGCAGATAGTCCGACGTGGAGCCCTGCGACGGCGGCGGATACGCCGACTGGGTGTCGGCCGGATTCACGTAGCCGGGCATGAGGCTCTCGTCCAGATAGCTCTCCATGCCGGCGCCATAACCGCCGTGCCACACCGCCGGCTCCGGCGCTGGCGTTCCGCGATGGGCCGGCCCGCCGGGCGGCGGTGGGGGTGGCGCGTCGCGATAACGGGCCTGTCGATAACCGCGGGTCACCTCGTCGCGCTGCGCATCCAGCCACTGGCGTCCGATGCGGATGTACTGCGCGCCCAGGTCCACTACATCCTGGGCCATCGCCCGGAGATCGTTTCCAACGCCCTTGTCACCCATCTTGTCTCTCACGACGAAGCCTCCTTCCGTTAGACACGCGACCGTATCAATCCCGGAAGACTGCGCCGCCGCGCATTAACGCGGTGTGCGTGCAGCGTGGTCACGATGTGATCCGACACCGGCGCACCATCACCGCGGCATCCCTTGGCCGCTCGACTCAGTCAGGACGTCGGGCGTTCGCCACCCGCGCCACGCAGCATCAGCAGGGCCGAGTCGAACTCCGACAACGGGCTTTGCGCGGGACACTCCGGGTCGGGGAAGCCGAAGCGTTGTCGCAGCTCCAGCCCGCAGTCGCCCATCACGCCGAGATCTTCCCCCGGCTTCTGGCACTCGCGGTCGAAGGCGCGGAAGAACGCGTCCTTGCGCTGCACGAACGCCGCCCCGCACTTGCGGGTCAGCTCGATCCGCTGCAGGTCGTCCTCCGCCGCGTTCTGCCCGTCCAGCCCGTACAGGTCCATCTCCTCGGGTGTCAGCAGGCGCAGGCTGCGGTTGGGCACGGTCATCATCAGGTCGGCGATGGCGAACGCGACGCCGTTGCGTTGCAGGTACTCGCGCACGTCGGCGTGGACGGCCTGCAGCTCCTGCTGCAGTTCGGCGCGTGAGGTGGCCTTGGAGCTGATGCGGATCATGCGGTGGATGCCGACCTTGCCGGCGATCATGCGCATGTCGCCGGCCGCCAGCACCAGCACGCAGGAGCTGTGGCAGACCGCGCCCTCGCGGACCCAGAGGGTCCAGCCCGACTCGCCGATCTTGTCGCCGGCGCGGATCGCCTCCTCGATCTGGCCACCGGTGGAGTCGATGTCGAGGATGCGCTTGTGGATGCCCAGCGTGTCGGCCAGTTCCGCCACCCGCTCGATCAAGGCGGTGAACCCGGCGGAAATCTTGCCCTCGTAACGCAGCCGCAGCAGCCCCCCCTCACGGCATGGCAGCAGGGCGGCGTGCATCTCCGAATAGCCCAGTGCGGACAGGGCGACGCCTTCACCCTCGGCATAATCATGATCGCAACTGATCCAGGCCTTGCCGGAATCCAGCCCCATCGGCTGCCAGTCCGTCTCCGCACGCTCGCTGGTCACGCGGGGCAGTTCCGGCTCGACGACGGCAGCGGCATCCGCGTCCGATACCGCGCCGCTGGACGTCTCGACCTGCGCGTCGGCATGGGTCCGGGTGCCCGTTGCGGCAACATCCGCGGGCTGCGGAGTGCAAGCCGCGAGCAACAGCGCCAGGCAGATGGCGGCGATACGCCAAGGTGGGGACATGTGTGCAGCCGGGGTCCTGGGGACAATCGACAGTCTAGGGGCCAAGCGGACGCAACGGCTCAACGGCGGATGAATATTCTTCACCGATCGGCGGGCCGCTACACTGCCGCGATGCCTTGCTGGTACGTCTATCTGCTGGAGTGCCGCGACGGCAGCCTTTACACCGGCATCGCCACCGATGTCGAGCGGCGCTATGCCGAGCACGTGGCGGGCAAGGGCGCGCGCTACACCCGTTCGCACCCGCCCTCGCGGTTGCTGGCGTGGTTCCCGTGCCCCGACCGCAGTACCGCCAGCCGCGCCGAGTACGCGATCAAGCAGCTGTCCCCGGCACGCAAGCGGGCGTTGTGCGCGGATGCAAACGGATCGGCGTTGTTATCGGGGATGGACATCGCCCGCGCCCTCAGCCAAACGTGAACGCATACGCCTGCACACCGGGATCGAGGAACTCGATCTCGAACTCCCGCTCACCACTGCCGCCCTGCTGTCGCACGAGCTGGTACAACCGGTACCCGGTCACCACGCCATGGCCGTCGGCATCCACGTCGATGCCGTGGTCCACGCCGGGCGCATGGCCATCGAGCCGGATACGGAATCGCACGGGCTTGCCATCGATGGCCGGCCCCAGCACCAGGTGCAGGTCGCGGCCGCGGAACCGGTACACGATGCGCGCCCCGGCGTTGGCCGAGGCGGCGAACTGCGGCCGCAGCGTCCAGCGGCCGTCCAGCGCCCACTGGCCTGGTGGCAGCCGGCGCGGAGCCTGGTAAGTCCACACGTCATCGAACACCCGCCGGCCACCGGCGAAGCCCGCCATGCGCTCGTAGCCGAGGTAGGTTTCCGGCGACTGCCGGCGGTCGTCGGAGCCCGGCGCCATCGCCCCGCGGGCCGCCGGCTCGACCTCGCCGGCCGGCAGGCCGGTCTGGCCCGCCTCCACCAGGAGCTCGCGGATCACCGCCTCGCTGCGCGCGTAGTCGCCCTCGCCGAAATGGTGGTGGCGGATCCTGCCCTGCGCATCGATGAAGTAATGCGCGGGCCAGTACTGGTTGCGGAAGGCGCGCCAGATTGCATAGTCGTTGTCGATCGCAACCGGATACCGGATGTCCAGCTCGCGCACCGCCTTCCCGACATTGCCGACGTCCTTCTCGAACGCGAACTCCGGCGCGTGCACGCCGATCACGACCAGCCCGTGGTCGGCGTATTTCGCCTGCCAGGCACGCACGTAGGGCAGCGCACGCAGGCAGTTGATGCAGGAGTACGTCCAGAAATCGACCAGCACGACCTTGCCGCGCAACGACGCGGTGGTCAGCGGTGGGCTGTTCAGCCACCCGGTCGCCCCGGCCAGTGACGGCATCCCGCCTTCGACCGGCAAGGGCTCACCGGGGACGGTTGCCTGCGTGGAGGCGGGAACCGGAGCCGGAAACAGGCGGTCCAGCAGCCGCTGCTCCACCGGCCCGGTGCTGGCCAGCGACACCCGCGTCAGCACGCCGGTGTCCCAACCCAGTGCGATGGCGGCGACACCCGCCAGCACCAGCACGCCCAGCGCCCGCCGGATCCATTCGCCGGCGCCGAGCGAGCGCTTCATCGCGGCGAACACCCGCCCGCCGACCAGCAACGCCAGCGCCAGCGAGGTCGCCGCACCGGCGGCGTACACGAGCATCAGCAACGTGGTCGCCACGCTCGCACCGTTCAAAGCCGCCGCGGTGAGCAGCAGCCCGAGGATCGGGCCCGCGCACGGCGCCCACAACAACCCGGTTGCCACGCCCAGCCCGGCCGCCGCCCAGACCGAATCGCCGCCGGTCTCGGCGCGTTGCGACAGTCTCCCGCCCAGGGCCACCAACGGCCGGCTGAGCCAGCCGGCCAGGCGCGGCCACAACAGCGTCAACCCCAGCAGCGCCAACACCACCATCGCCGCGAACCGGCCCCACTGGTTGGCATGCACCGCCCACGCACCGCCGACCGCGGCCAGGCTGGCGACCAGCGCGAACGTCGCCCCCATCCCGATCAGCATCGGCAACCCGTTGCGCCGGAACGGCCGGTCGGCACGGGAAAACACGAACGGCAGCACCGGCAGGATGCACGGGCTTGCGATGGTGAGCACACCGCCCAGGTAGGCGAGAATCAGCAGGATCATGAAAAACGCTCCGCATCGGCAACGCGGGGTTGGTCACAGACAGGACGCCACTCGACTGCAGTGACCACTCCTGCGCAAGACTTCGATTGTGGGCCGCTTGACTCGCGTCAGCGTGAAGTGGGCGGGACCGGATTACACACTGTGAAGAGCACTTCCCCGGCGCCGGTGTTCGTGTCAACGCGCGAAAGGGTCGACACACGGCAGCAATGAATCCAGTTGATCGGCCCGGTGCTGTTCAGGCCTCCGACATCCGACCAATCCCTACCGGCTGCACCGGTGGGCCCATCGACTCGCCAGCCCGGTACTCGATACGGATCTCCCGCATGCCCTCGGCGACATCCGGATTGATCGACTCGGCCGGCACACAACCCGGGAACAGGCGTTCAGTCGCCACCATGCCCATGAGCATCAGCGCCTTCGCCTCGTTGCTGTCCGGATCACGCGCGACGATGCGATCAGGAAGCACATAGCCGTTCAACCGGTCTTCGTCACTCATGCTCATCAGCGCTTCGGCAGGCGCGACATCACCCTCCATCTGCTGGATCGGCATTTCGCTCCAGCACGCTCCTCGACTGACAATCCGCAACTGCGGCACCAGGTCGGCAAAGAACTCCTGCAACTGCAAACGAACTCCCGCTTCCTCCATCAGTGCGCCTTTGACGCTGTAACGCCCCTTGATGAAATACAGGCGATCCAGAACGATCGCCATGGCCGAAGGAATGCGCTGCCCGTCCTGGGTAAAAACCAAGCCGACAACGTGGCCCTTCACCGGTTCGGCATCAGGTTCCTGCGAAACCGTCAACGCAACGGACAACAACTCCCCGATCATGGGCTCCGCCAAGCCCCTCTGCACAGCGGCATTGCGGATGCCGTCAAGTTCACTCCGGGCCACGGCCTCCAGTTGCTCATCGGACAAAACCCCGGCCGGATAAAAGTACACATCGATCCACCCATCGCTGTTACCGGACTGGGCATAACGTACCGACACGCCCAATTCCGGGTGGTCGTAGCGCTTCTCTCCCATCGCCTCCCACTGCCCGACCTGAAGGGGGTAAACGATGCGTGACTCCTGCAGGAATCCGCCCAGGAACGGTACGCGCGGCATTGCCTGATCGGGCTGGTCGGACGCTTGATCCAACGCCCGGACAGAGCCGGCCGAAGCCGACGCCCCCACCACCAGGGCCAGCATCACAAGAGCGCCCCTCATCATGTTCAACATGTTTCCCCCTTGTGCCTGAGAGCCCCAGCCCCGGCCATCCACCCTGCGGCCAGCTACCGGCCAACCACAAGCCGCGAACCGGCCGGTGGCCGGTGCATGGTAGGCACACTCCGCCGACTCCCGCCATCGCGTCGGTGGCGCGCCCACGTGCACCGGGAAACGCTGCACGCGCCGCAACCCAACATCCTGGCAACACGCCAATCACGCGAACCCAACCCGCGACCGGGAAAACTGCGGTTTCCCGCCCGGAGCGCTGCGATGAAAATCACCCCGTACCTGATCTTCAACGGCCAATGCGAAGCCGCATTCAAGCGCTACGAACTCGTGCTCGGCGGCAAGATCGCGATGTTGATGCGCTTCGGTGAAGCGCCCGGCAGCAAGGACATGCCGGCCGGGATGCGCGACCAGGTCATGCACGTGTCCATGACCATCGGCGACCAGTTGCTGATGGGCTCCGACAGCCCGCCGGAGCACTTCGAGAAGGCCGGCGGCATGTCGGTATCAATCTCCGTCGATGACCGCGACGAGGGCCAGCGCATCTTCAACGCCCTGGCCGACGGCGGCACGGTGCGGATGGCGTTCGAGGAAACCTTCTGGGCAAAGGGCTTCGGCATGTGCGTCGACCGCTTCGGCACGCCGTGGATGGTCAGTGGAGGCAACAAGGACATGGGCAGCCACGCCTGAACTACGCCGCCGGCCGGATGCCTCGGCCGGCCCGTTCGGTCACACTTCGCTCACCGTCACACTTGGTCAGCGAATGAAAATCGTCGAAGTCCACCACCCGCTGGTGCAGCACAAGCTCGGCCTGCTGCGCCGCGCCGACAACAGCACCAAATCCTTCCGCGAGCTGTCGTCCGAAGTCGCCACATTGCTGACCTATGAGGCCACCGCCGACCTGGAAACCGAGACGGTCGAGGTGGAAGGCTGGGCGGGCACGCCGCTCCGGATCCGCCGGATCAAGGGCCGCAAGATCACCCTGGTGCCGATCCTGCGCGCCGGCATCGGCATGCTGCCGGGCGTACTGGAAATGATCCCCGCCGCGAAGGTCAGCGTGGTCGGCCTGCAGCGCGACGAGCAGACCCTGGGCGCGGTCACCTATTACGAGAAGCTGGTCGGCAACATGCACGATCGCACCGCGCTGATCCTCGACCCGATGCTGGCGACCGGCGGCACCCTGATCGCCACCGTCGACATGCTCAAGGCCGCCGGCGCAACCCGGATCAAGGGCCTGTTCCTGGTCGCCGCGCCGGAAGGCCTGCGCGCCGTCGAGGCCGCGCACCCGGACCTGGAGATCTACACCGCCTCGATCGACGAGCGCCTCAACGAGCGCGGCTACATCCTGCCCGGACTGGGCGATGCCGGGGACAAGATTTTCGGCACCCGCGCGGACTGATCGTGCTTCCCTGGCCGGACGACACGTGGGTGGACGCCGCCCTTCCGGTCACCGGCGACGGCGCGGAGACACCAGTCGCGGCAGCAGCGCTATCACCACCAACGCGAAGCCCGTGGCCGCAACGGCAATCACTTCCTGGCCCATGCCAGCCGCCATGCCGATGGCCGCCGTCATCCAGATCCCGGCGGCGCTGGTCAGGCCCTCCACGCGGTCGCCGTTGACCTGCTTGAGGATGGCACCCGCCCCGAGGAAGCCGATGCCCTGCACGATCCCCTGCATCACGCGCGTGACCGCCTCCGTCTCGATGCCTGCCAACAGCGGCGCCAACACGAACAGTGCCGAGCCGATGGACACCAGGATGTGGGTCCGCAGGCCGGCCGGGTGACCCGTACGCTCGCGCTCCATGCCCACCAGCCCCCCCAGGATCGTGGCAGTGAGCAACCGCGCGACGATCAGGGTCGTGGTGCCGACATCGGGCAACGCAAACTCGCGCGCCAGGGCCTGACCGATCTCTTCCATCACCGCCATGCTTTCCTCTCCATTCGCCGGGGCCATCCGGGCCTGTAGCCTCCGCATGGCTCAACCCCACGCGTCGTCAGCCGCATTTCGCCATGCGGCGCTCCCAGGAGCCTACCGGTCCCGCGCGATGGGGCGCGTGACCGTAGCCGGGCACCGGTCTGTCAGCGCCCACCGCCCCCGCCACCTCCTCCGCCACCACCGGAAAAACCGCCCCCGCCACTGCCCGAACCGCTGCCCGGTGGCGTGGCGGACGACGAGATCTGCTGGCTCAGCGCGCTGCCCAATGCGCGGTTCATGTCACCCAGATTGGCCAGCGACGAGCGGCTGTCGTGGTACCAGGTCATCGCGCCGGCCGCCGCTGCCGCCGCGGCCACGCCCACCGCCGCGGTGAACTTGGCGGTCCAGGCATCCTCCACGTCCAGCGCCAATGCGTAGGGCAACAAGGCTTCGTAACGCCGCGCATCCAGCGTCGGCGCCTCGCCCGGTGCCGGCATGGCGCGCAGTTCGTCGCGCTCGGCCACGCCCAGATAGAGGCGCAGTCCTTCCACCTGATCCAGCAACGCCCGACCCTTTGCGGTCGGGGCCGGCATCAGAAAGCCCGCCGCGATGTGCGCGCCCAGGGCCAGCGCCAGCAGTCCGGCGATCAGGAACACCCCGCCACCGCCCGACACGAGAAACGCCAGCGCGCCATAGGCAACCGAGGTGGCAACGCCAAGCGCGATCGTGCCGGCGTTGCTGACGTAATAGTCGGGCTTCAGGCGCTTCATCAAGGCCCGTTGGTGATCCAGTCGCGCACCGCCGATCACGCCGGCATTGCGGTCGGTCAGGATCAGTTCGTCGCCGGCCGAGAACAGCTTTTTCCCCAGCTCGCGCTGAGCCTCCGACAGTTCCGCGATATCGCCGGCAGCCTCGCGCTTCAGCTGCCAGTCCTTTTTGCCCTCGTTGTGGATGCTCAACCCGCCATGCACCGCCATGTCGACCAGGTCGGCACTGAAGCAGCGGTTGTCGTAACCCATCCGGCGCAGGAAACGCAGCTCCGCCGGTGACCAGCCGTCCGGCGGCCCGTACTGCGGAAAGATCGAACCCGGCTCCGGATCACGGCCCAGCCGATGCCAGCGGCGCAGATAGAACGCCACCAGACCCACCAGACCGATCAGCGCGATCAATACCCCGCGGTTGTCTTTCAACAGCCAGCCCAGCCGCTGCATCGTGCCCGGTGCCGCAACGATGCCCTTGGGGAACGCCAGCACGATGGTGATGCCCTCCCCCGGCTTCAGGGCACGGGTGGTGCGGTATTCCGCCTCGCCGACGTCGTTGACGGTCGCCAGATAGTCCTGACCCTTTGCCCCGGCACGTCCGGTATAGGCCTCCGCGTTCAGTTGCGAAGCGGGGACGGGCTGCGGCAGATGCACGCGAGCGGTGGCCTGTTCGATGGGGAACGCCCAGCCCAGCCCGGTCACGTTCCAATACAGCTCGTCGTGGGAGTCGAAGAACCCCAGTTGCCGCGAGGTGCGGTAGCGGATCGTGTAGGTGATGTCGGCCGGCACCGGCAGGAGCGCATCCCCGCCGGTGTTGATGCGCACCCCGTTGCCGATGCGCTCGGTGAAATTGGGCTCCGGCCGGCCGTCGCGTTCGACCCCGAGCAGCGTGAAATCCACCACCACCCGGTTGCCGGCCCGGTCTTTGTAGCGGGTCGGAAAATCACGGTAGATGCCACGCCGGATCTGCTTACCCTCCGCACGCACGCGGATCGTCTCCACCACGTCGATGCTGCCGTCGGCGTGGATCCGGATATCGCTGTCGAACGCGAGGATGCGCTCCTGCGCAACCGCCATTGCCGGCCACAACACCAGCGCCAGCAGCAATGCCAGGACGGCGCGCGGCACGCCGAGCTTCAACAAACCCGGCTTCGGCAGGGCCGGCTTCAGCAGAACAAGCATCGGCAGCGCTCTCATGGCGACAGCTCCACCTTCGGCGCGATGCGGCCGCCTTCGCCGGCCTCGAAGAATTCCGCCTCGCGGAAACCGAACCCGCGCGCGACCAGCAGGTCCGGAAACTTCTGCACCGCATCGTTGAGCGCGCGCACCGCGCCGTTGTAGAAGCGGCGCGCGTATTGGAGGTGATCCTCCACCTCCACCAGATCACGCTGCAACTGCACGAAATTCCCGCTGGCCTTGAGGTCCGGATAGGCCTCGCGCAGCAGCAGCAACCGGCCGAGACCCTGCTCCAGCGCCTGCTCGATGCCGGCCAGCTGCGCCGGGGACTGCGTCTGCATCGCCTGCCCGCGCAGCGCCTTCACGCTGTCGAGCGTGGTTTTTTCATGGCTGGCGTAACCGCGCACCGCCTCCACCAGCATCGGCACCAGGTCGTGCCGGCGCAGCAACTGCACGTCGATGTCGGCCCAGCCCGCCCGCACCAGGTTGCGCAGCCGCACCAGGCGGTTGAAGACCACCACCGCCCAGGCCAGCACGGCCAGGACCACCAGCATCAGCACCCATCCCATGAGCCACTCTCCGATTTGTGCAGCGATCCTTTCAGCCGCCGATTATTGGCACAGGCGGCAGGCAGCGGCCAATGACGTGCCCATGCGGTCGCGGCCGGTGATGCCCCGGCTTGATTTCGCCCCGTCCAGACCCATTCTCCATGGCTCGCAACCCCGTCATCGCACCCATGGATCTGTACGCATGAATGCAACCACCGAAACCCGCCAGTTCGAAGCCGAAGTCGCCCAGGTGCTGCACCTGGTCACGCACTCGCTGTATTCGCACAAGGAGATCTTCCTGCGCGAGCTGATCTCCAACGCCTCCGACGCCTGCGACAAGCTGCGCTTCGAGGCGATCGCCGATCCGCAGTTGACCGCCGGTGATGGCGAACTGCACATCGACATCAGCTGGGACAAGGACGCGCGCACGCTCACCATCGCCGACAACGGCATCGGCATGAGCCGCGACGAAGTCATCGCCAACATCGGCACCATCGCCAGCTCGGGCACGCGCCGCTTCCTGGCCGCGATGGCCAACGAGCAGAAGGCCGACGCGCGCCTGATCGGCCAGTTCGGCGTGGGTTTCTATTCGGCCTACGTGGTGGCCGACAAGGTCACGGTCCTGACCCGCCGCGCCGGCGCGCCCGCCAGCGAAGGTGTGAAATGGGAAAGCGACGGCAAGGGCGAGTACACCCTGGAGCCGGTCGAGCTGGCCGCGCGCGGCACCACCGTGGTGCTGCACATGAAGGCCGACGAGGACGAGTTCCTCGCCGACTGGAAGCTGCGTTCGCTGATCAACCGCTATTCCGACCACGTCGCCTTCCCGATCCGGATGCCGAAGGAAGCAGCGGCCACCGACGACGATGCCGCCGACACCGCGGACGCGCCGGAATGGGAAACCATCAACGCCGCCTCCGCGCTGTGGACCAAGCCCAGGAACGAGATCAGCGACGAGGACTACCAGGGCTTCTACAAGTCGCTCGGCCACGACTTCAACGACGCGCTGGCCTGGTCCCACAACCGGGTCGAGGGCAGCCAGAGCTTCACCACCCTGCTGTACCTGCCGTCGCAGCCGCCGTTCGACCTGATGATGGGCGGGCGCGACGAGCGCAAGGGACTGAAGCTGTACATCAAGCGCGTGTTCGTGATGGACGCCGCCGAAGAGCTGCTGCCCAACTACCTGCGCTTCGTGCGCGGGGTGATCGACGCCGACGACCTGCCGCTCAACGTCAGCCGCGAGCTGCTGCAGCAGAACCGCCAGCTGGACCGGATCAAGGCCGCCTGCGTGAAACGCGTGCTCGACCTGATCGAGACCCTCGCGCGCGACGAGCCGGAGAAGTTCGCCACGTTCTACAGGGCCTTCGGCAACACGCTGAAGGAAGGCATCGGCGAGGACCACGCCAACCGCGAGCGCATCGCCAAGCTGCTGCGCTTTGCCTCCACCAAGGACGCGTCCGCGAAGCAGGTCGTCGCACTGGACGACTACATCGCGCGCATGCCCGAAGGCCAGGACACCATCTGGTACATCACCGCCGAGAGCCACGCCGCCGCGTTCGGCAGCCCGCAGCTGGAAGCGTTCAAGGCCAAGGACATCGAAGTGCTGCTCATGTCCGACCGCATCGACGAGTGGATGCTCGGCTCGCTGCACGAGTACGGCGGCAAGAAGCTGCAGAACGTCGCCAAGGGCGAACTGCCGCTGGACGAGGCCGACAAGGCCAGGCAGGACGAAGCCGCCAAGGCCGCCGAACCGCTGGTCGCCCGGCTCAAGAGCCTGCTCGGCGAGCGCGTCGGCGACGTGCGCGTCTCCGCCCGCCTGACCGACTCGCCGTCCTGCCTCGCCCTGGCCGACTTCGACATGGCCCCGCACTTCGCCCGCCTGCTGCGCGAAGCCGGCCAGCAGATGCCCGACAGCAAGCCGACGCTGGAGATCAACCCGCAGCACGCCCTGCTCAAGCGGGTCGAGGCGGAAACCGACGACGCCAAGGCAACCGATCTGGCCACTTTGCTGCTGGAGCAGGCCGAGATCGCCGCCGGTGCGCCGCTGCCCGATCCGGCCGCCTTCGTGCAGCGCATGAACCGGGTGCTGATGGACGCGTAAGCGGTCGAGCCATTCCGGAAAACGGAAACGCCCCGCACTGGCTGCGGGGCGTTTTTGTCGGGTTCTTTACGGAATGACAGTAAAGGAGTTGTGGCCTCCGGTGTTCCTGCCCTTTTGGGAGCGAAGGAACAGTCTGGATCACATGGCGATTTCCGAGTGCCGGGTATCCGTCTGGCGAGTGGGACTCCGCAAATCGGGTCCCGTCGCGGCCGGCGGGCCTTCGCAGCGAAGTCAAGGAGGAGGCCTCCGCCGGCCAGCGGAGGCCGGGGGACATGAGCGGAGAAGGCCCGCCGGCCGCGACGGGACGCCCCAAGGCGCCACGGATCAGGCAGAAGCAAGCGCCCCGCCTTCACGCCCGTGCCGGAACCTGCCTCTCCCGGCTTCCGCGAAGCACCTTCCGATTCACCTCGATGGCAACAGCGGCAAGCGCCATTCCCGATCGGGTCGCCTGGAAAACTCCTCCAGTTCCACCATGCTTCCGTCCTCCACAAACCGGATCCCGCGATCACCGCGCCGGGTCGCTTCCCATCGGCGGGTCAGCTGCGCCTGCAGCGGTTCGTCCGGATCGGCATGCTCGCGCAGCCACAGCAGCGCCGCCATCAACTCCAGCCGCGCCCCGTAGTCCTGCGCACGCCACTGGTAGTCGGCATAGGCAGGCCTGGCGACATCGGTGAGCACACAGCCGGCGAAGTTGGCCACGCATTCCAGACGCCACAGGTTGAGCGAGGACTCGGGCGTCGCCATCGGTTGATCGAGTTGCAGTTGAGCGTTGGTGTCATCCGAACAGTGCCGGGCATTGATGACAGCCGTCATGGCGGACGTCTGGTCGACGTCGAATACCAGCGAACCGATGGCCCGATGGATCCAGGGCGATCTCGCCAGCTCGCCCAGCAACTGGCTCCGGACCGCATGGTCGGCCAACGAGAACTCGCCTTTCATCGCCTCGCAGATCGACAGGTCGGCGACTGCCGGCGGCGAAAATGCGCTGTCGCAGGACGCCGGCAGCTCGTGCGATGCGGGCAGTTCGGCGAGCATCTGCGCGAGCAGGCGGGCGTACCCGTCGGAGGCATAGGCAATGCCGATCATGCGGGCCAGCAGCGAGTCAGAATGCGCGCCGAGCCTGCGCCAGGTCCGCACCCCGTCGCAGGCTCCCGCGAGCGCTTCATCAACATCGCCGCGCGCGAACTGCCACGCCACCCGCGTCAGGCCATAACCGGCCAGTTGGAATGGCGGCAGCATCATGTCGGTCGAGTTGGTCGCCGTATAGCGATAGTGCGAATAACGCGACAGGCCGGCGACCCGGTCGAGCAAGGCCCGGTTGCGCTCGATCAGCGCATCGTAGGCGGCGGGGTCGGCGCGCACCTTGTCGAGGCAGTTCTCCTGCCGGGTCTTGCAAAAACGCTCGAAGTCATCGGTCGAAGGCGTCTGATCGGCATAATCCGCGTGCGCAGTACTGAGCTTCGCCCATACCTTGTGGTCTTCCAGCCGATACATCGGTGTCGCGGCAAAAAACTCCGCATCCGCATCGGCGATCGCCTGCAGGCGCGACTCGGGGACGTCATACGCCAACAGCCACAGCGCCGGGAACGCATTGCCTTCCGTTGGCAATGGCGACTGCTGCATCAAGGCCAAGGCCTCGACCTGCTCGGCCGTAGGACCGCGCAGGCGCGACACCGTCCACAGACATACCGTCAACCCCACGATCCCCACAACAATCCAGAGCAACCAGATCCCTATCCGCCGCATTCCACGCTCCTGTCATCGCCGCCTTGTCGCCGGCCAGTATCGCCCGGCGGAACAGGCGCGGGCAGGCGCAACTCGCGCTGCGGCAGCGGGCGGGTGATGCCGTTGGCCTTGAACGCGCGCCAGATCGCCAGGTTGATGTCCGAGCGCACGTTGTTGATCCCCAGCTCGGGCGAGTTGATCCACACCCGCAGCTCCAGGTCGATGCCGTTGTCACCGAACGCCATCAGCCGCGCAGAGGGCGCGGGGTCGGCCTGCACGCGGTCGTGCGCATTGGCCGACTCCTCCAGCAGCGCCATCGCCCGCTCGGGATCATCGGCGTAGCTGATCTGGATCGGTACTTTCATCCGGACGCTTTCGCCGCCGTAGCTCCAATTGATCACCGGGTTGATGATCAGGTTCTCGTTCGGCATCAGCGTGTCCACGCCGTCGCGGTCGCGGATCACGATGTAGCGCGAGCGCAGCTCGTGGACCCAGCCGTAGCGGGTGCCGGACATGTCCTCCACCGTGACCACGTCGCCCGGCTTGACCGAGCCGTCGACCAGCAGGATGAAGCCGGAAATGAAGTTGCTGACAATCCGCTGCAGGCCCAGGCCGACGCCCAGACCCAGGGTGCCGCCGATCACCGCCAGCGCCGCCAGATTGACGCCCAGCACCTGCAGCGCGATGACCGTTCCCAGCGTCAACAACACCAGCTTCAGCACCTTGTTGATGCCGACCTGGGCGCTGGGCGAGAGATGGCGCGACTCGCTGACCCGGCGCTCAAGCAGGCGCGACAGCCACAGGGTGAGCACCACCACCAGCAGCGCGACCGACAGCGCGCGCAGCACCAGCAGCATCGACACGCGGGTATCGCCGATGGTGACCGCCGCCCGGTCCAGCGCGGCCAGCACGCCCGGCAGCCAGTCCAGCAGGTGCAGGGCCACGCCCAGCCAGACCACCGCGACGATCGCGTTCTCCGACGCGCGCAGCAGGGAGCCGGGCTTCAACGCACCCGACAGCAGGTACACCGCCAGCCGAACCAGCAGGAACGCCACCGCCAGGCTCAACGAGACCCACAGCAGCGCGCCACGCAGCTGCAGTTGGGCGTACACGCCCCAGGCGATCAGCAGGAACAGCGACAGCGCCGCCGGAAATGCCAGCCGGCGACTGGCCGCCAACGCCATCAATCCAGCGCGGGAGTGGTCGCCCGAGGTGAGGTAGCGGCTCAACCAGACCTCGTAACGACGGTCCACCGCCCACGCCAGCAGCAGACACGCCAGCATCGCCCCCGCCTGCCACCACAGCGACGGATGGGACAGCACATCCATCCAGACCGGAACGTGGGCGTTCAACCACTCTTTCATCGGCGGGTACTCATGGGCGGGTACGAGCGTCGGCGAGGTCGATCGAGCATACAAGCAGGGCCGAAACCGCAGCCAATGCGGCCCTGTCCTGAATCGCGCGGCACGCCGCCGGCCCTCCCCGCTGCCGGCGGCTTCAGGCCCGGCTTTTCATTGGCGTGTAAAATCGCCGGCTTTCCGCAGCGGACGAGCAGCGACAAACATGCCGCAGCGAAGCATGCCGCAGCCAGGTGCGGCGAAGACCCTCCAGCGGACGCCCGTCCCCGGCCCGGCCTTCATCCGCCTGCTGGCGCGCCTTGCCGATACCGGTGTCGATGTCCGCCCGTCCCCACTCGCACTGTCGCAGCGGCTCAGCCAATGGATCGACTGGAACCGCGCCGTCGCCCTGTCGAAGGCACTGGACGGCCGTCTCCCCGACGCGGTCGACGATGCACCGGGTTGTGATCGCAATGAAGAAAACGAATGTGCGCGTGTCCGGACCGCTTTGGTGAATGCCATTGCCGAGGTGTCGGCGCTGGTCGAAAAAATCCCGGCTGATGCCGCAATGGACTACCCCGTCTTCCGCGAGCGTCATCTCGACCTGCAACGGACGATGCAGGCGGAGACCGGTCGCCTGCGCGGCCGGCTGCGCGACCGGCTCACGCAGCAATCGGCGCAGCTTGCGCGGTTGGCGGAAGTGGATGCGGTAATGGAACTGACCCTGAGCCCGCGCGAGCAGACCCTGCTGGCGACCGTGCCCGTCCTGCTGGGAAAACACTTCGACCGCCTGCGCGAGGCCGCGCAGACCGCAGCGGCCGATCTGCAATCCGGCGATGGCGAAATCACCCTCCCGCCCGGCAGCTGGCTGAACCTCTTCCGCCAGGACCTGCAGAGCGTGCTGCTGGCCGAACTCGAACTCCGTTTCCACCCCGTCGAAGGCCTGCTTGCAGCGCTTCGTACCCGATAGCCGGAACCCCATGCCCAGAAATACTCCGCTCCATGTCGTGCTTGTGGTCGTCTTCCTCGTCGGCCTGGCAGCCGTCGGCTGGATCGGCGCCGGCTATGTCGGCACCAACCTGCTCGGCGTCGCCGTCACTTTGATGATCGCCGCCGGCTACCTCGCCGGCGCGCTGGAACTGCACCGCTACCGGCAGGCCAGCGCGACGCTGACGCAGGCCGTGACAACTGCGGGCAGCGCCGTTTCCGGCCTTCGCGACTGGCTCGACCGCCTGCACCCGAGCCTGCGCAACGCGGTGCGGCTGCGGATCGAAGGCGAGCGCATCGCGTTGCCCGGGCCGGCGCTGACGCCGTATCTGGTCGGCCTGCTGGTGCTGCTGGGCATGCTCGGCACGCTGATGGGCATGATGGCGACCCTGCGCGGCACCGGTCTGGCACTGGAAAGCGCGAGCGATCTGGAAGCGATCCGCGGCTCACTCGGCGCGCCCGTGAAAGGTCTGGCGTTTGCGTTCGGCACCTCGATCGCCGGCGTGGCCAGCTCCGCGATGCTCGGTCTGCTGTCCGCGCTGTGCCGCCGCGAACGCCTGCAGGCCGTGCAGCAGCTCGACGTGGAAATCGCCACCACCCTGCGCCCGCATTCGCAGGCCTGGCAGCGCGAGGAAGCCTTCCGCCTGCTGCAGCAACAGACCAGCCTGATGCCCACGCTGATCGACCGGCTGCAGACGATGGTCGCCACCATCGAGCAGCAGAACCTGGCTGCCAGCGAACGGCAGGCCGCCGGCCAGCAGGACTTCCACGCCCGCGCCGAAGCGTCCCATGTGCGACTGGCCGCCTCGCTGGAGCAATCCCTGAAGACCGGCGTGGCCGACAGCGCCCAGGCCGTCGTCGCGGCACTGCATCCGGTGGTCGGGACCACGATGACCGGCCTCGCGCGCGAAACCGCGGCGATGCAGACCACCGTCACCCAGGCCGTGCAGCAGCAACTGGACGGGCTGGCGGCCGGCATCGAAGCCGCCACGCGGACCGCCGCTGGCCACTGGACTGCGACCGCGACCGCGCAGCAGCAAGCCAACGACCGCCTCGTCGACGACCTGCGCAGCTCACTGAGTCAGTTCGCCGACACCTTCGAGCAACGCTCGACCGGCCTGCTGGATGCGGTTTCGACCCGGCTCGACGCGAGCTCGGACCACACCGCGAACGCCTGGAACCTCGCGCTGTCGCGGCAGGAAGCCCTCAACGAACAGCTGGCGACCCGCAACGAGCAGGCACTCGCCTCTGCCGCCGCCAGTTTCGAGGACCGCGCCGGCGCGCTGGTCGAGGTACTGCAGCAGGCGCATGCCGAACTGCAGACGGTGCTGGAGTCACGCGACCAGCAACGGCTGGCGCAGTGGTCCGACGCGTTCGGCTCGATGACGACCGCGCTGAGTCAGCACTGGGAACAAAGCAGCGAGCGCGTCGCCGACCGGCAACAGGCCATCTGCGACACCCTGGCGCGCACCGCCGGCGAGATATCGGCGCAGACGCAGGCCCACGCGAGCGACACCATCGCCGAGATCTCCCGTCTCGTGGAAGCCGCCTCGGAAGCCCCCCGGGCCGCCGCCGAGGTGATTGCCGAACTGCGGCAAAAACTGTCCGACAGCATGGTCCGCGACAACGCCATGCTCGACGAGCGCAGCCGCCTGCTGGCCACGCTGGAAACCCTGCTCGACGCCGTCAACCACGCCTCCACCGAACAACGCACCGCCGTGGACGCGCTGGTCGGCACCACCGCCGACCTGCTCGAGCGCGTCGGCGCCCGCTTCACCGACCACATCGAAACCGAGACCGGCAAGCTCGGCACCGCGGCGGCGCACGTCACCGCCGGCGCGGTCGAAGTGGCCAGCCTCGGCGACGCGTTCGGCGCGGCGGTGCAGGCGTTCGGCCAGTCGAGCGAGGCGCTGGGCGAACGCCTGCAGCACATCGAAACCGCGCTCGACAAATCGCTCGCCCGCAGCGACGAGCAGTTGGCCTACTACGTCGCGCAGGCACGGGAAGTCGTCGACCTCAGCCTGCTGTCGCAGCAGCAGATCATCGGCGAGCTGCAACACCTCGCCCGCGCGGCCGAGACCCAAGCCGGATGAGCGACGAGATCGAGCTGGAAGGCGAATCCACCGCGACCACCTGGGCCGCGTTCGGCGACCTGATGTCGGTGCTGCTGGGCGCGTTCGTGCTGATCCTGGCCGGCGTCATCGGCGTGCAGCTGCAGCTGTCGAACCAGCTGGACGAGGCGGTCAAGCAACGCCAGGCCGAGGCGCAGCGCCTGAAAACCCTGGAGCAGGCCCTCGCCGCACCGCTGGCTGCGGGCCGCGTCACCGTCATCAACGGCCGCATCGGCATCAGCGGCAGCGTGCTGTTCGCGCTGAACTCCGACCAGCTCCAGACCGAAGGCCACGAACTGCTGCAAAGCCTGGCCGCGCCGCTGTCGGAGTACCTGCAGTCGCGCGACGAGATCCTGATGGTGAGCGGCTTCACCGACGACCGGCCGGTGCTGGGCAGCAACCGCCGCTTCGCCGACAACCTCGAACTCTCCGCCGCCCGCGCGATGACCGTCACCCGCCGCCTGATCGCCGCCGGCGTGCCGGCTTCCTCGGTATTCGCCGCAGCGTTCGGCGCCGAACAGCCGGTCAGCTCCAACGACGACGAAGCCGGACGCGCCCGAAACCGCCGGGTGGAGATCGCGCCGATTCCCAGGCCGAAAACGGACATGCCGAAGACGGGCACCGGGTCCGATGCCGGGTAACGCCGACATCCGCTCGCTGCTCGATGCCTGGCGCGGACAAGGCGCCGACCACGCCGACCCGCTGCGCTTTGGCGTGATCGCTGCCCTGGCGCAGCGCGCCGACCGCCACGACGGCGCGGTGCGGAAACTGCTGCAGGACCGCCTTAAAGTGCTGGTGGATAGCTACACGAGCGCAATTGCCGGAATGGACGCCATCAGCAAGGCTGCCGAAATGCCGTCCGCCGATGAAGCCCGACTTGCGGCTTCCGGCCCGTTGAAGGATTTGCTCGACCATCTGGGCGCTTCACAAGGCCCACCCGGCCTGCGTCCCAATGCGGACAGCGTGGCTACCGCGTCTCCACCCACCCCTGCATCGCTGCCGTTACTGGACGAGTTCCAGCAACTCTGGAGCCGCATCCGCACCGACAGCCAGCTGCGCCAATCACTGGACTCGGCCCCCGAAGATGCCGGCCCGCTCCACTCCAGCACTCTGCTCCATCGCGCGATGACCCTGATGCACGAAGCCGCGCCGGGCTACCTGCAGCACTTCATCGCCTACGCCGACGCGCTGTCGTGGATGGAGCAGCTGCAGGAGGACGGCGTGCTGGATACCCACACCACGTCCCGCAGCACCGATTCCAAAACCGCCGGCAAACCGCGCACACGCAAGCGCGCGAAACCGCAGCGCGCCTAGTCAGGGTCAGAACAACTCGGCTTTTGCCCGTCATTCCCGCGAAAGCGGGAACCCAGAGCCTCTGCTGTCAATAACTTGAAATAACTGGATATTGCCCTCTCCGCTCACGCACCCGCCAACACCGGTCATAGTTGCCCGTCGCCCCACGACAACCGCCCGCAAAGACCAGGAGACAACGTCATGCCCTACATCGACGGCTTCGTCATCGCAGTCCCGACCGCCAACAAGCAGAAGTTCATCGACCACGCCCGGCTCGGCGATGCGGTGTTCATGGAATACGGCGCCACCCGCGTGGTCGAGTGTTGGGGCGACGACGTCCCGGCCGGCAAGCAGACCGACTTCCAGCGCGCCGTCCAGGCCAAGGAGGACGAGAGCATCGTCTTCTCCTGGATCGAATGGCCCGACAAGGCGACCCGCGATGCCGCCTTCAAGAAAATGATGGAGGACCCGCGGATGGATCCGAAGATCAATCCGATGCCGTTCGACGGCGCGCGGATGATCTATGGCGGGTTCCAGCCGGTGGTGGAACTGGGATCGGCCTGACCGGCGGCGTCACCGTCCCTCTGAATACCAAGGCAGCGCCCGCACCTCACGGGCGCTGCCTTGTTTGCGCGTGGCGTCAGTGTTGCGGCTGGACACCGAGGTAGGCGCCGGCGACATCGAGCGTGGCCCACAGCTCATCGCGCTCGATCTTGTACGCGCGGTCGAACAGCTGTTCCGCGGTCGCGCGATCACCGTTCAGCAGGTAGTACGCACCCACTTCCGCCAGATCCTTTACGTCCTTCGGATTGGCCTGCAGGTACCGGTCGAACAACGGCTTGGCCTTGTCCCATTCGCCCGCCTCCTGGTACACGCGGGCAATCCGGAAGACGTCGCTGTCCTCGTGCTTGCCGGTCAGCAGCGCGTCGAAGATCGCCACGCCCTCGGCCTTGAGACCGCCCAGGTAATACGCCCGGCCCACGCCGATGCGCTCCCAGCTGCCGTTCTTCCCCGCCTGCACCAGGGCGACATCCAGCAGCGCCCGCGCCGCCGCCTGTGGGTCCTGGTCGCGATACATCGTCGGCCCCGGCTCCGGCCGGGCCCCATGACCCACGCCAATGCCGGCCACGAATACGAACGCGACGACCGCAGCGAGCTTCAGATTCCTCATTCCCTTCCCCAGTTGATGTCGGTGGTTGTTCCCCGCGACCGCTTCTGTCCACGGCCGCTCGGCGCAACTTAGCAGCCACGGCAGCGATACGCGCAGACCTTGCCTGCGTTGCTCCGAAAACTACAGACCAAACCGCCGCAGATCGAACTCCGCCAGCTCACCGATCCGCCCGATCACGAGATCCGGCGGTGGATCGATCACGACCCCGACCGCCTCCTCGGCGTAATGCCCCTGGCGCACGAACACCGTGGTCAGGCGCGCGCCCAGCACCTGTTTCATCTCGGCCAACAAGCGCGGTTTGTCATCGACCATCACGTAACGGCGGGCCGGAAACCGGCGCTGCACCGCACCCAGCATGTCCTGCTTGTGCAGGTAGATCAGCACCCGGCCCTGCAACGCCTCCCACAGCCCCGAGCGCTGCACCTTGCGCGGCTGGAACACCACGTCGCCATCGGACAAGATCACCGGCGTGCCGAGCGTGTGCAGATGCTCGATGGCCGCCATCGCGCCCGGATACAGCCGCTGCGCGAACGGGTAGTCGAGCATGAAGCCGGACATCTGCAGCAGGTCGGGGTCGTCATCCAGGCCCTCGCGGAACGCCTGCAAGGTCGCGAGGTAATCCGCGTAACCCAGCTCGATGCGGCCGCTGTCGTAAAGCGCCCAGTAACGCCGCGCCTGATCCACGCCGAAATCCCGCCGCAGGCGCGCGTCCAGATCGGCCTTGAAACGGTCGTTGTCGAGCAGCGTGTTGTCGACGTCGAGCAGGAACACGACGTCGCGGGTGGGTTCGGGTTTCAGCATGGCGGGTCCGCTCTGATTGCAACAAGCGTGCCGGGGCCTGCGTAGACGGGGTGTTTGGCCGCCAGATGCCGGCAGGCCGGTATCAGCACGCCGACGTACTACAACTGGAAATCGAAGTACGGCGGCCTTGAGGCCCCTGTCGCGTGCGGCTTGCTACCGACCGCCGCTGGATCGCATGCACAAACTCTCCGGGGTGTTGCACTTGGAGTGTTGATTCACCCCTTTGACTTCTTGGCACGGGAGGCCAGCCGCGTCTTGCGGAGCACACGCTCCGAACGCATGAGATGCAGGATAAAAACTTTACGCCCGTCATGGCGGCAGAAGATACGGCATGGCGGTTCGACGATTTGTCGGTAGCGTGAACGCTTGAGCTCTATGGGGCGACTACCACTCTCAGGGTGATCGGCCAATTGTTCCACGTGGCCGATAACGCGGCGGACCAGCTCTGCCGCTGCCAGGGGGTTCTCAATGGCAATGTAGTCGGCAATGGCGTCCAAGTCGCTCAGAGCCGGTTCCGTCCAGACTATTTCAGCCATCGGGTAAGGCGGGTCTTGGCTTGGGCATGCGAGACAACGCGACCTTCGGCAACGGCGAGCTCACCGCGGGCAATACCCTCCAGAACGGTCATGCGTTGCTGCAGGAGCTCATAGCTCTCCACATCTACGAGGTAGGCACTGGGCAGGCCATGCTGGGTGATGAGAATAGGCGTTTTGTCCCGCTCGATGTCCGAGAGGAGTTCGGTTGCCTGGCGCTTAAGGGTGGTGACGAGTTCAGTACGCATGAAGTGACACTACAGTGCCACTCCGGTCTGCGCAAGAGATTGGGACAAAGGTCTAACACTCAAGTTGAGCCGAATTACAGTGCGTAGCTGACAACATGGCAAGCTATCCCTGCCATGGCATTGGTGGAACGAAGCAAGTTCGGCTTGAACGCGGTTTCTACCCTGCTCCGGGTCGGTATTACAGACCCAACAAGACCGTTTATGGCCAGAGGGAATACCCGTGGGACGGAAATGCAGTCTGGCAACCGTTGTAACCACCCGCACCGACGTCATGCAGTAACCAGGGCGGTACAAACAAACCACCATCGGTGGCCGGCGAATATCCGGTCAGGGCATTACGCGGCCGGGGTTGACGGGAAGCTTCTTACGGAATTGTTAGGGCGCAGTGCGGCGAGCGATGATATAGGCGAAGAGTAAACCAAATATGCCACTCAATAAGATGCCGTTTACCAATGACAGGCCGAGGAGGTACGCAGTTACCGCGCCAAAGCTGTAGCCAGCCAGCCTGCAGGGTGCGACCTTCTTGGATCGCCAACCTTCAATCGAACATAGTTCTTGGTCAACTTTGACAGGCTGTTGGGATTGGATGTCATCTGCATCCCTCGAGATCTCATCCATAATGTGCTGAGTATCCTCATGTGATCTAACGCCTGAGTTAAGCCGACTTGCGTAGTGGAGCCAAAGCCATGGCAAGCTTTTCCTGCCATGGCTTTGGTGTAACGAAGCAAGTTCGGCTTGAACGAATTGTTAGGTGCTTCCTAGGCACGGGTAACGCGCACGCCCATTGCTGGACGTTGATACGGCTTGAGCGTAGCGGCGACGAAGACCTGGCGTTGGAGTTTCTTGCTCTCCGACCAAACACAAGTGACTTCGTTGCCGTTAATTTCCTCAACGGTCATAGGCTCACCGCCGGACTTCAACTGGACAATGTCACCTGCCGCAAAAGACTGGCTCATAGGATGGCTCCTTATTGATCTTGCTCAGGGTAGCGATGCTTGGGGAAGGCGACAGGTACACGGAACTTAATGCGCGATTCCATGCCTTTTGACTCGTTGCTCTTGCCGCCGGCGCTTAGGTTGAGAAGTGAGGCAACGGTGAGTCCGACTCCTGCCTTGGTCTCCGTGCCCGAGTTTGCAAGGATTGCCACATCAAAATCCACATACTCAATGGCGTGACGTCGGCCTCCGGTAACCAAGCTGCCAGTGTCATCCTTTGTCATCGACGTGTTTATACGGGTCGTTGATCCGCCCTCTTGCAGCTTCCGCTGTGCATCCTCGATGCCTCCGGAAATCTGAAGGAGAGCTTCTGTGACGAATTCTTTGAGTTCCATGGATCTCCCCAGAAGCACCTAACGCCGGAATTAAGCCGAGCCACGAAGTGGCTTCGGCTTGAATGACTTGTTAGGCGGTGCTGCTCCGGATGATGGACGAATTTGCCAAGAATCAGCCCACAACACTGCCGCCAGCCGAGACAGTACCAGATGCGATGTTGTTGATGCCGCCGAAGCCGGAAAGTGAAGAAGCCAGGAGCCACAAGCGCAGCATGTTGCCGAAGTCAGGCAAGCCGGTGCGAACGCACCCGAGAACCCAGCCGAAGAACGAGCGGCCGAAGCCCGTACAAGCGAAGGCGCAGAGCCAAGGTGTGCGATGAAGTAACCGGATCCGGCCGACAGGTTGCGATGTGGTGTCCGAAGCAGCGAGCCGCCATGAAATTCTCAACAGCAACCGCCTAACGCCAGAATTAAGCCGCGCCGCGCAGCGGCGTCGGCTTGAATGAATTGTTAGGCGCGTCCACGCAAATCTATGGTGCGCCAGCTTGCCTGATCTGACTTTACGAGTGCTGCCTGCTCCGAATTAAGACCGAAGGCAGCGCTCATATAGACCAGATCTACCTCCTCAGACTCCTCGGCCGAGTTGCCGCGATAGTCCTGAGGTGAAGAGCGCAACTCGACAAAAGCATCCGTTGCCGAAACATAAATCAGAGTGGCGGTCCAAGTGGGCCTAGCCAGGCTGAACCCCAATGCGACATCAACGACTCGGTCGAGGTCGAACTCCACGACTTGGCCAGATTTTGCTTTGTACTCGCAGGGCATCATGATGCGCGCCTAACGCTTATTAGAGCCCCTAAGCGAGGCATTACGCCGAGTATGCCCGCTTTCCAAGTCGCGTTCAGAGGCCACACTCCAGGCCTTTGCACCGCAATTACAGACTTCGCGAAAAGCCCACTTACAGCGTTACCCCGCGAGCAAACTGGAAAGCGTTACGGCAGCCCCCCACGACCGTAACGCCCCTTTCCACGTCCGCACTCACACCATCGGCAACTTCAACCCCTTCTCCCGCGCGCACTCCTTCGCGATCTCATACCCCGCATCCGCATGCCGCATCACGCCGGTCGCGGGGTCGTTCCACAGCACGCGGGCGATGCGCTGGTCGGCGGCCTCGCTGCCGTCGCAGACGATCACCACGCCGCTGTGCTGCGAGTAGCCCATGCCGACGCCGCCGCCGTGGTGCAGGCTGACCCAGGTCGCGCCGCCGGCGACGTTGAGCATGGCGTTGAGCAGCGGCCAGTCGGACACGGCGTCGCTGCCGTCCTTCATCGACTCGGTCTCGCGGTTGGGTGAGGCGACGCTGCCGCTGTCGAGGTGGTCGCGGCCGATCACGACCGGGGCCTTGAGCTCGCCGTTGCGGACCATCTCGTTGAACGCCAGGCCGAGTTTGTCGCGCAGGCCCAGGCCGACCCAGCAGATGCGCGCGGGCAGGCCCTGGAATTCGATCCGGTCGCGCGCCATGTCCAGCCAGTTGTGCAGGTGGGCGTCGCCGGGGATCAGTTCCTTGACCTTGGCGTCGGTCTTGTAGATGTCTTCGGGGTCACCGCTGAGCGCGACCCAGCGGAACGGGCCGATGCCCTTGCAGAACAGCGGACGCACGTAGGCGGGGACGAAACCGGGGAAGTCGAACGCGTTCTTGCAGCCGTCGTCGAACGCCATCTGGCGGATGTTGTTGCCGTAGTCGAAGGTCGGGATGCCCTGGGCGTGGAAGGCGAGCATCGCCTCGACGTGTTTGCGCATGGAGTGCATCGCGGCGTCGCGGATCGCGGCGGGATTGTCGCGCTGGCCTTCCAGCCATTCGGCCACGGTCAGGCCGATCGGCAGGTAGCCGTGCACGGGGTCGTGGGCGCTGGTCTGGTCGGTGACGGCGTCGGGGCGGACGCCGCGGCGGACCAGTTCGGGCAGGATCACCGCGGCGTTGCCGAGCAATGCGATCGACTTGGCTTCGCCGGCCCTGGTGTATTTGTCGATGCGGGCCAGGGCATCGTCGAGGTCGGCGGCCTGCTCGTCGACGTAGCGGGTGCGCAGGCGCATGTCGATGCGGCTCTGCTGGCATTCGATGTTGAGGCTGCACGCGCCGGCCAGGCTGGCGGCCAGCGGTTGCGCGCCGCCCATGCCGCCCAGCCCGGCGGTGAGGATCCAGCGGCCCTTGAGGCTGCCGCCGTAATGCTGCCGGCCCAGCTCCACGAAGGTCTCGTAGGTGCCCTGGACGATGCCTTGGCTGCCGATGTAGATCCAGCTGCCGGCAGTCATCTGGCCGTACATCATCAGGCCCTTCCTATCGAGCTCGTTGAAGTGCTCCCAGGTGGCCCAGTGCGGCACCAGGTTGGAGTTGGCGATCAGCACGCGCGGGGCGTCGGCGTGGGTGCGGAAGATGCCGACCGGCTTGCCGGACTGCACCAGCAGGGTTTCCTCGTCGGACAGGTTCTTCAGCGACTCGATGATGGCGTCGTAGCTTTCCCAGTCACGCGCGGCGCGGCCGATGCCGCCGTAGACCACCAGCCCGGTCGGGTCCTCGGCCACCTCGGCATCCAGGTTGTTCTGCAGCATCCGGAACGGCGCTTCGGTCAACCATGATTTGCAGGTGAGCTGGCTGCCACGCGGGGAGCGGATGACGCGGCTGGGATCGACACGGGTGTGGGTGACGGGGGCGGACATGGCGACTTCCTGGACGGAAACGGAAAGTCCCGATTATCGCATCGCGCTTGGGGTGCGGACCCGGGGTCTCCACCCAGCAGTACCGCCCAAGAACAGGAACGCCCGGCGGGGTGCCGGGCGTTGGTCGGAATGGCGGCGGTCGTAGCGACCTCGTCATCGCGCCGGTCAGTGGATTGCGGGATCCCGCTTGCGCAGGGCATCGGCGATGTCCACCTCGCCGGTTCGCTCCAGATCCGAGCGGCTGTAGACGCGGCCGCTGGCGCTGACGCAACCGTCGCGGTCCAGCTCGTCGACCCGGTCCACCACGGCGTCCTTGTCCTTGCGCATGGCCCGGTCGGCACGCTCACTGCGGCTCCGGGTGATGCGGCTGCCGGTGTAACGCAGGCAGTCGCGGCGGGCGTCGGCATCGGCGCGGGCTTCGCTCGGGTTGACGGTGCGCTGGTCGGTCTGCGCCTGCGTGGTCGTGACCGGGGCGTCCTGGGTCGGCACGGGTTCGGCGGCCTGCACGGCGAGCATCGGCAAGGCCACCAACAGGCCCAACAGCAAGGTTTTCATTGCGGTCTCCAACAGGTTGCGATCCGGAAATCCACCATACGCCCGTGCTTCGTGGCCGGCGGCCGGGCGGAATCGAGCATTCACAACGCTTTCAGGTGTGCAGCGTTCCGCCTGCAACATCCAGCCATTAGGATGGCCCGATGCATTCATTCAAATCCGCGGCCACGACCGCCCTGCTCGCCTTTTTCACGTTGTTCCTCGTCGCCTGCACCTCGTTGCCGGCCACGGACACCCGCCCATCCTCCACTGCCGACGCCGCGACCCCGCCGCCCGTGCTGCTGGTCTCGATCGACGGGTTCCGCGCCGACTACCTGGACCTGGGCATCACCCCGAACCTGGCCCGGCTCACCGTCGAAGGCGTGCAGGCAGAGTGGATGAATCCGTCCTTCCCCAGCCTGACCTTCCCGAATCATTACTCCATCGTCACCGGCCTGCGCCCGGACCGTCACGGCATCGTCCACAACTCGATGCAGGACACCGAATTGGGTGGTTTCAGCCTGGGCAAGCGCGAGGCGGTCAGCGACGGGCGCTGGTGGGACGACGGCCTGCCGGTGTGGGTGAGCGTCGAGACCGCCGGGCTGCCGGCCGCGACCCTGTTCTGGCCCGGCACCGAGGCGGCCATCGGCGGCGTGCAGGCGACCCGCTGGCTGCCGTTCGACGCCAAGATGCCGGCCGATGCGCGCGTCGACACGGTGCTGGGCTGGCTGGGCGAACCGGTCGCGACCCGGCCGCGTTTCGCCACGCTGTACTTCGAGGCGCTGGACACGGCCGGTCACACCCACGGCCCGGATTCGCCGGAAGCGCATGCCGCGATCCGCGAGGTCGATGCGGCGATCGGCCGCTTGCTCGATGGCCTGGACGCGCGCGGGCTGGCGTCGCAGGTCAACCTGGTGGTGGTGTCGGATCACGGCATGGCGACCGTGGCGCCGGAACAGTACGTGCTGATCGAAGACATGGTCGACCCGGCGGACGCGAAGATGGTGACGGCCGGCCAGTCGGTCGGATTCGCCCCGAAGCCGGGACGCTCCCAGGCCGCCGAAGCGCAACTGCTCGGCGCGCACGAGCACTATGACTGCTGGCGCAAGGGCGAGCTGCCCGCGCGCTGGCATTACGGCAGCCACCCGCGGGTGCCGCCGATCGTGTGCCAGATGCACGAAGGCTGGGACGCGATCCGCCGCGCCTGGGCTGCCTCGCGCTCGACCACCGCGAACCGCGGCTCCCACGGCTTCGACCCGGCGCTGCCGTCGATGCGCGCGATCTTCCTCGCCCGCGGCCCCGCGTTCCGCGAGCACGCCACGGTGCCCGCGTTCGACAACGTCGACGTGTACCCGCTGCTGATGAAGCTGATCGGCCTGGAACCGGCGGCGAATGACGGCGATGACGACGCAATGGGCACGTTGAAGGTGGGCGCACCGATGTCGAGGTAAGTCGGCGCGGAAGCGACGGCTTCTCGCGACGGGATGGCAGGTACAGGTCGCGACTGACATCGCTCCTACGAAATCCTGACCGGATCCATCACCGTAGGAGCGGCGTAAGCCGCGAACGCGCAGGCAACGCAACCCCTTGATCGCTCCATCATTCGGGCGACAAACGTGCGTTCGAGCCGGATCTCGGCGGCGAGGTGGTATGTAGAGGTCCCGGCTGAAGCCGCTCCTGCGACCGAAGGAAGTCCAGCAGGACAAACCCTGACCGGAACCACCTGCCGGGGCGCTTCACATTGATGTCCGAATCCGGCGAGTCTGCGTCCAGTTCCGGTGCTAGCCTGCGTCCATGTCCTCGCCCACCGCGTCTGTCATCGCAAATGCCGCTGCCCCGGCGGATGCCTCGCTGATGCCCGATCCGCGGCTGTGCGAGCAGGCGCGGCTGAGTCGGGACGCACGCTTCGACGGCCTGTTCTTCACCGCCGTCAGCAGCACCGGGATCTATTGCCGGCCGGTGTGTCCAGCGCCGGTGCCGAAGCGGGAGAACGTCCGCTATTACCGCAACGCCGCGGCGGCGGAATCGGCCGGCTTCCGGCCCTGCCTGCGATGCCGGCCCGAGCTGTCGCCCGGTGACGGCGACGGCAACCGGGGCGATGCGACGCTCGCCCGCGCGCTCAAGCTGATCGAACAGGGCGCACTGGCCGATGCGCCGCTGGCGGCCCTGGCCGCACGGGTCGGGCTGGGGGAGCGCCAGTTGCGGCGGTTGTTCGTCGACCGCCTCGGTGCGGCCCCGCTGGGCGTGCACGGCACCCGCCGGTTGCTGTTCGCCAAGCAGTTGCTGACCGAAACCACGCTGCCGATCACCGAGGTCGCGATGGCGGCCGGGTTCGGCAGCCTGCGTCGCTTCAACACCACGTTCCGGGAGGCCTACCGGATGGCTCCGCGCGAGCTGCGCAAGCTTCCGCATGACCACGACAACAGCAACGAACACCAGGTACTGACCTTGCGGCTGGGCTACCGCCCGCCATACGACTTCGCGTCGATGCTCGCGTTCCTCGGCACCCGCGCGCTGCCCGGCGTGGAAGCGGTCGACGGCGACAGTTATGCGCGGGTGATCGCGCCGCCTGACGACACCCCGCTGGCGCCACCGGGCTGGCTGCGGATCAGCGCCTGGCCGGGCGACGCCCACGCGTTGCGGCTGCAGGTTCACGGCGTGGGTTCGACGCGGCTGCTGTCGATCGTCGCGCGGCTGCGGCGGATGTTCGATCTGGACGCCGACCCGCAGACCATCGCCGCCACGTTGTCGGCCGATCCGAAGCTGCGGCCCTTGCTGCAGAAGCGTCCCGGCCTGCGCCTGCCCAGCGGCTGGGACGGTTTCGAGATCGCGGTGCGCGCGGTGCTCGGCCAGCAGGTCAGCGTGGCCGCGGCGCGCACGCTGGCCACGCGCCTGGCGCACCGCTACGGGCAGCCGCTGGAGACGCCGTTCGCGCCGGGACTGGAGCACGTCTTCCCGACTCCCGCGGCCTTGGCCGATGCCGACCTGTCCACGATCGGCGTGACCCGTGCGCGTGCCGAAACGATCCGCCACCTGGCCCGCGCGCTGCTCGACGGCCGGGTCGACTTCCGGCCCGAACGCACGCTGGAGGATTTCGTCGCGCGCTGGGTCGCGCTGCCGGGGATCGGTCCGTGGACCGCGCACTACATCGCGATGCGCGCGCTCGGCCATCCCGATGCGTTCCCGGCCGAGGACCTGATCCTGCGCCGCGTCGCCAGCGATGACGCGACACCGTTGAGCGCGCGCAAGCTGCTCGCGCGCGCCGAGGCCTGGCGTCCGTGGCGCGCGTACTCGGTGATCCACCTGTGGCGCGACACCGTGCCCGAGCCGGCAGCGCCGCAGCCGAAAGCAGCCCAGCCGACACCTGCCAGACCACGTCCCCGCCCGACGCGGACGAACGGTTGAACACGACCGAACCCGGAGGCACCCCATGACCACCTACACCACCATCGATAGCCCGGTCGGCCCGCTGTTGCTGGCCGCCGATGACGACGGCCTGCGACTGGTCGAGTTCCAGCAATCGCGCCACCGCATCAAGCGCACCGACGACTGGGCGGAAGGCGGGCACGCGGTATTCGATGCGACGCGCGCACAGCTGGACGAATACTTCCGCGGCGAGCGCAAGCACTTCGACCTGCCGCTGGCACCGCGCGGCACGCAGTTCCAGCGTGACGTCTGGTTCGCCCTGGCGACGATTCTGTACGGCGAGACCGTCAGCTACGCGCAACTCGCCGGCCGCGTCGGCCGGCCGTCCGCGATGCGCGCGGTCGGTGCCGCCAACGGCCGCAACCCGCTGCCGATCGTGCTGCCCTGCCACCGCGTGATCGGCGCCGACGGCAGCCTGACCGGCTTCGGCGGCGGCCTGCCGACCAAGCAGTTCCTGCTGGAGCTGGAAGGTGCGTTGCCGCGGTCCGACCTGTTCGTGACCGGGTCGCTGCCGTTGTAGGAATGCGGAGGCTTGCGTCCCGAAGTCAGTCGCGACCGACCGGACGCGCGCGACGATGTCCAGCTCGCGGCCCACATCGCGCCGCCTACTCCGCCAGCATCCGCTCGACCTCGGCGCGGCAATGCGCGGCAATCGCGTCGGCGTGGAAATGGCGGCCGTTCTCGACCACGCAGCGGCCGTCGACCCAGGTCTCGCGCACCAGCGGCCGGTTGCCGCTGAACACCCAGCGGTCGATCGCGTCCTCGTCGCGCACGCCGGCGAACTGCGGCGCAGCGACATCCAGCACCACCGCGTCGGCGAATTCGCCATTCGCCAATTGCCCGATGCGGTGGCCGCTCGAATCCGCGGCGCTGGCGACGACGCCGTGCAACAGGGTTTCGCCCACGCTCGGGGAGTGCTCGGTCACGGCGATATTGCGTCGCCGCATGACCAGGCGCTGGCCGTATTCGAGCCAGCGCAGCTCCTCCACCGGCGAGACCGAGATGTTGGAGTCCGAACCGATACCCCAGCGCCCGCCGGCGTCGATGTAGTCGCGCAGCCGGAACAGGCCGTCGCCGAGATTGGCCTCGGTGGTCGGGCACAGCGCGACGGTCGCGCCCGAACGCGCGATGCCGGCCAGTTCGGCGTCGTCCAGGTGGGTGGCGTGGACCAGCGTCCAGCGCGCATCGACCGGGGCGTGGTCAAGCAGCCACTGCACCGGACGCGCGCCGCGCAGCCGCACGCACTCGTCGACCTCGCCGGTCTGCTCGGCGATATGGATGTGGATCCGGCTGTCGGCCGGCAACGCAAGCAGGACTTCCTGCATTGCCTGCTCGGGCACCGCGCACAGGCTGTGCAGCGCGCAGCCGATCCGCAGCATGCTGTTCTGTTCGGCGCGCAGCGTTTCCAGCAGGCGCAGGTAGCCGTCCACGTCGTGGGCGAAACGCCGCTGGCGCGCGTCCAGCGCGCGGCCGTCGAAGCCGCCGGTCATGTAAAGCACCGGCAGCAGGGTCAGGCGGATGCCGACCTCGTGCGCGGCGGCGATCAGCGCGCGCGACATCGCCGCCGGGTCGGCGTAGGGCCTGCCGTCGGGGGCGTGGTGCAGGTAATGGAACTCGCAGACGGTGGTGTAGCCGGCCTCCAGCATCTCGCTGTAGAGCTGCGCGGCGACCGCCTGCAACGCGTCGGGCGTGAAGCGTCCGGCGAAGCGGTACATCGCCTCGCGCCAGGTCCAGAACGAATCGGCCGGGTCGCTCTGGCGTTCGGCCATGCCCGCCATAGCGCGCTGGAACGCGTGCGAATGCAGGTTCGCGATGCCCGGCAACACGCGCTGCGCGGTGGTGCCGCCCCGCGGGTTGCGGACGATGTGGCCGTGGGCGTCGACATCGAGCCTGATGCCGTCCTGCCAGCCGTCGGGGTGCCAGATCCTGGCGTTGGGAAGGGTTCTCATGGCGGCGATTGTGGCGTGCCTTCCGGCATCTGGCGACCGTCGCGCACCGCCCTACAATGATTCGATGAACACACCTGCCAGCACGCCAGCGGACGCATCCACTTTGCAACCCACAACACCAGAGCGGTGGGATGGCTTGATCATCGGAGCCTCGCTGGCCACATTGGCCGGCGCCCGCGGTTACGGCGAAATCATCGACGGCGCACTGGGCTGGCGCGACGGTCGCATCACCTACGCGGGACCGCGCGATGCGTTGCCGGGCCCGCCGTCATCGCTGGCGCGCGAGGTGATCGAGTCCGACGGCTGGATCACGCCCGGACTGGTCGATTGCCACACCCACCTGGTCTTCGCCGGCGACCGTGCGCGCGAGTTCGAACTGCGGCTGCAGGGCGCCAGCTACGAGGAGATCGCCCGCGCCGGCGGCGGCATCCTGTCCACCGTGCAGGCGGTGCGGGCGGCCGACGAGGACGAGCTGCTGCGCCAGTCGCTGCCCCGCGCGCACGCACTGCTGGCGGACGGCGCCACCACGCTGGAGATCAAGTCCGGCTACGGGCTGGACTTCGCCAACGAGCGCAAGATGCTGCGCGTCGCCCGCCGGATCGGGGTCGAGCTGGGCATCACCGTGCGCACCACCTACCTGGCCGCGCACGCGTTGCCGCCGGAGTTCAGCGACCGGCCGGACGCCTACATCGACGCGGTGATCGACTGGCTGCCCCGCCTGCATGAGGAAGGGCTGGTCGACGCGGTGGACGCGTTCTGCGAGGGCATCGGCTTCAGCCCGGCGCAGACCCGCCGCGTGTTCGACGCCGCGCGCGCGCTCGGGTTGCCGGTCAAGCTGCACGCCGACCAGCTGAGCGACCTCGGCGGGGCCGGACTGGTCGCCGAATTCGATGGCTTGTCGGCCGACCACGTCGAGCACAGCAGCGACGCCAGTGTGCGGGCGATGGCGCAGGCCGGCGTGGTCGCGGTGCTGCTGCCGGGCGCATTCCATGTCCTGCGCGAGACCAGGCTGCCGCCGCTGGATGCATTCCGCGAGCACCAGGTGGTCATGGCCGTCGCCACCGACTGCAACCCCGGCACCTCGCCGCTGATGTCGCTGCGGCAGGCGATGCAACTGGCCTGCATCCATTTCCGCCTGACGCCCGAAGAAGCGCTGCGCGGCGCGACCGTCCACGCCTCGCGTGCACTCGGACTGGCCGACCGTGGCATGTTGAAAGTCGGCATGCGCGCCGACTTCGTGCAATGGCGCGTCCGCCACCCCGCCGAGTTGGGCTACTGGCTGGGCGGCGCGCTGGCCGGCGCGGTCTGGGTCGGCGGCGAGCGCCGCGCAACGCAGGCATCTTGAGCCGGCCGGCGATTCGGCCTATCCCGCAACACCCCGTCAACCCTGGAGACACCATGCATCGCACCCTGCCCTTCCTGCTGCTCGCACTCGTCCCGGCACTCGGTTTTGCACAGTCTCCCTCGCCGCCCGCAGCGAGCGACGCCGCTCGCGCCCTCGCCCAGGACGCGGTGATTGTCGATACCCACATCGACGCGCCCGGCATGCTGACCGACCGCTGGATGGACCTGGGCGTGGACGCGCCGGGACGTGAGTTCGACTACCCGAAATCACGCGCAGGCGGCCTGGACGTGGCGTTCATGTCGATCTACACCTCGGCCAAACAGGACGATGACGGCACCGCCTGGCAGGCAGCCAATGAAATGATCGATTCGGTCGAGGCGCTGGCGCAACGCCACCCCGACCGCTTCGCGCTGCTGCGCTCGCCCGGCGATGTCGACCGCCTGCGCGCGGGCAACCGCGTCCTGCTGCCGCTGGGCATGGAGAACGGCGCGCCGCTGGGCGATGACCTGGCCAACCTGCAGTTCTTCTTCGACCGCGGCGTGCGCTACATCACCCTGGCCCACAGCGCGGCCAACCGGATCGCCGACTCGTCCTACGCCGCCGAGCGCCGCTGGAATGGGCTGAGCCCCTTCGGCCGCGAGGTCGTGGCCGAGATGAACCGGCTCGGGATCATGGTCGATGTCTCGCACGTCTCCGACGAAGCCGCGCGTGAAGCGATCGCGCTCAGCACCGTCCCGGTGATCGCCAGCCACTCCGCCTTCCGCCACTTCACTCCCGGCTTCGAGCGCAACATCAGCGACGAGCTGGCGAAGTCGATCGCCGACCGGGGCGGCGTCGTCCAGATTCCGTTCGGCACCGCTTTCGTGGATCCCCAGGGCGCCGCCGACACCCAGGCGCACTTCCGCGCAATCAACGAATTCCATCGCAAGAACGCGGAACTGCGCGCCGCCGGCAAGCCCGCGCAGGACCGGGCCGCGTTCGACGCCGCCTGGGCGGAAGCCCATCCGGCACCGTCCACGCCGATCGATGCGGTCCTCGACCAGATCGATTACGCCGTCCAGCTGATCGGCATCGACCATGTCGGCATCGGCTCGGATTTCGACGGCGTCGGCGGCGAGCTGGTCGACGGCCTGCGCACGGTGGCCGACTTCCCGAACCTGATCGACGGCTTGCAGGCGCGTGGCTACCAGGAGGCGGACATCCGCAAGATCCTCGGCGGCAACCTGCTGCGGGTCTGGGCCGCCATCGAAGCCGGCGCCCGGTAACGTGCGTTGCGTGGGCGGCAGCTGTCTCCGGCACCGGTGACCCGACACGGGCACGCAGACCTGCACGAGTCCGGTCTCCGCCAAAAGGAAAGCCCCGCATTGCGGGGCTTTTTCTCACACCGGCTTGAAGCCGATGCTTATTCCTTGACGACGGTCTTCTTGGCCACGACCTTCTTGGCCGGTGCCTTGCTGACGGTCTTGCCGGCTGCGGACTTCTTCACCACTGGCGCGGCGGCGGTGCCGGTGGCCTTGGTCACGGCCGAACGGGAGTTGCCGTAGCTGGAATTGAAGCGCTTGCCCTTGGCGGTCTTGCGGTCGCCTTTGCCCATGATCTTGCTCCCGGATTAGGTACTTGGACTGTTGAAAAACCCGCACACGAGGCGCGGGCGCCGGCGTGGTGCGCCGGGGCCGCACGTGGCGCGGGAAGCTGCGGATCTTAACATGGCAGCCCGCGATGCCGCGGACTCAATGCGTGCAGCTGGCGTCGTGGAGGTGGCCGTGGTTCAAACGCAGGTTCGCGACATGGGCCAGTCCGACCAGGGTGCCGCCGAGGGTCATCGCAATCGCATGCGGCACCAGCGATTGATGCAGCGGCGGGTACAGCACCGCCAGCCACAGCACCGACAGCCCAGGGATAAGCAGCCACAGCGCGCGCACGACACCATGCCGGCGGTAGCCCTGGATCAGGCTGAACAGGCCCAGCAGGGTCGCGAACACCACGAACGCCTGCTCGAACCGGTCGCTGCCCATGCTCATCAGTCCGAGCGCTGGCAGCAGTGCGATCACCACCGGCAGCAACGCACAGTGGATGGCGCACAGCAGCGAGCCGTAGGCGCCGAGTCGGTCGAGCAAGCGATGGGTGCGTGGGGACATGGGGGCGGGTGACTTTCGGGAGGGGTGGGACTTGATTGTTATAATATAACATTCCGATCCACCCAAGTCGCCACTTTATCCGAACTCATGCCCAAACACCCGGTTTCCCGTCATGTTCTCCGCCCCCTCCCGCTCGTCATCACCCTTGCCGTCGCCCTGCCCGCCTTTGCGGAGTCATCGCCCCAGAGCCACGACCACCAGCCGGTCGACCTGACCGCGGTGCAGGTGCGCGCCACGCCGTTGCCGGGCACCACCGAGGATCTGGTGCGTCCGGTGGAAGTGCTGGCCGGTGAACGCCTCGATGCCGCCAAGGCCAATTCACTGGGCGAGACGGTCAACAAGCTGCCGGGCGTGCAGTCCTCGTACTTCGGCCCCGGCGTGGGCCGGCCGATCATCCGAGGTTTCGACGGCGCCCGCGTGCAGGTGCTCAGCGACGGGCTCGGCGCGGGCGACGTGTCGACCGTCAGCGCCGACCACGCGGTCAGCATCGAGCCGTTCCTGGCCGAGCAGATCGAAGTCCTGAAAGGCCCGTCCACCCTGCTCTACGGCAGCGGCGCGATCGGCGGCGCGGTCAACGTGATCGACGGCCGCATCCCCGAGGCCGCGACCGCCGAACCGCTGCACGGCCGCGCCGAGTTGCGCGGCGGCAGCGTCAACAATGAGAGGACCGGGATGCTGCGGCTCGATGGCACCTCGGCCTCGGGCAACGTGGTGTTCCATTTCGACGCGCTGCACCGCGAAACCGGCGACTACGACATTCCCGGTTTCGCCGAAAGCGCGCGCCTGCTGGCCGAGGAAGACGAGACCCCGGATCCGGCCACGGCCGGCACCCTGCCCAACAGCGCGGTGCGAACCGACAGCGGTGCGCTGGGCGTGTCGTGGATCGGCGACCGCGGCTTTCTCGGCGTCGGCTACTCGCTGTTCAACACCCGCTACGGCGTGCCGGGCCACTCCCACGAGGCCGGAGATGACCACGACCACGCAGACGCCCACGACGGGGAAGGCCACAGCGACGAAGGCGTCCACATCGTCATGGACCAGCGCCGCTCGGAACTGCGCGGCGGCCTGGACGAGCTGGGCGTGTTCGAAACGCTGCGGGTGAAATTCGCCCAGACCGATTACACCCACACCGAATTCGAAGGCGATGAGGTCGGCACGGTGTTCGACAACAGCAGCAAGGAGGCGCGCGTGGAACTGGTGCACCGTCCCTGGGGCGGCTGGCGCGGCGCGTTCGGCGCGCAATGGTCCAGGCGCGATTTCGATGCGGTCGGTGCCGAGGCCTTCGTGCCGGCCACCCAGGGCAGCGCCACCGGTCTGTTCTGGATCGGCGAGCGCGAATTCGGGCCGCTCAAGCTGGAGCTCGGCGCCCGCCACGACCGCAACGAGATCGACTCGGCCGCGCAGGCACTGGCGCCACAGCGCCGCACCGCGCGCAAATTCGAGGCCAAGAGCGCGTCGGCGGCGGTCAAGTGGGAACTCAACGACTCGTTCCACTTCTCGCTGGGACTGGATCGCGCCCAGCGCGTGCCGACCGCCGAGGAACTGTTCTCCAATGGCCTGCATGTGGCCACCGGCACGATCGAGATCGGCGACGACTCGCTCGGCGTGGAAACCGCCAACCGGCTCGAACTGGGCCTGCGCTGGCACAGCGAGCGGGTGCAGCTCGGCATGGCGGCGTACGCGATCAAGTACGACGACTTCATCTACCAGAGCACGCTGGAGCCGCTGGGCGAGCCGGGCTCGGTGCTGACCGATGGCGGCACCGCGGTCCATCTGTGGAACCAGGCCAACGCCCGCTTCCGCGGCATGGAGGCCGACGCGACGATCGCGCTGGCCGACAACGCCAGCGGTGGCTGGGACCTGCGCCTGTTCGGCGACATCGTGCGCGGCCGGCTGGATGGCGGCGGCAGTCGCGACGTCGACCTGGAGGTCTTCCATGGCGAGCATACCCACCGGCACGCGGCGCGGATCGCCCTGGACGGCAACCTGCCGCGCATCGCCCCGGCCCGCATCGGCAGCGAACTGAGCTGGAACCGGGGACCGTGGCGCGCGTCGGTGGGCGCGGTGCGTTACATGAAGCAGGACGACGTGGCCGCCAACGAAACCACTACTCCCGGCTACACCCTGGTCGACGCGCACCTGGCGTGGCACAAGGACTCCGCGCACGGCAACGCCTGGGAGATATTCCTGGACGGCAGCAACCTGCTCGACCAGGAAGCCCGCCCGCACACCTCGTTCCTGAAGGACCTGGCGCCGTTGCCCGGCCGAGGCATCGCCTTCGGCGTACGCGCGTTCTTCTGAGGCCAGCAACGCGGCTGGCATTGCCGTGGCAGCACGCGATCCGTACGTCGTTCCGGCGTTACGGATCGCGACTTGCGCGCTCTTGTCGGAGCGACATAAGCCGCGACAGCACGGCGAAACCGGACGTCAGTGCATTCGCGACTTGCGTCGCTCCTGCAGGAACAACCGCGGCGTAATCGGGCAGCCGATCAATCCGGCTTTGCTGCGCATTGCGCGCACACGCCATGGACTTCCAGTGTCTGCGCGCGCGGCACGAAGCCCTGGGCGCGGGCGCGGGCCTCCAATGCCTCGACGATGGAATCGTCCTCCAGCTCGGTCGCCGACTGGCAGGTGTCGCAGATCAGGAACGGCACCGCGTGCTGCTCGCCGCCGGGATGGTGGCAGCCCACGAACGCATTGATCGACGCCAGCTTGTGGATGAAGCCGTGCTCGAACAGGAAGTCCAGCGCGCGGTACACCGTCGGCGGCGCGGCGGCGTCGTGGGTTTCCTTCATCTGGTCGAGCAGTTCGTAGGCCTTCATCGGCCGGCCGGCGTCGGCGATCAACTGCAGCGCATTCGCGCGGATCGGGGTCAGCCGCAACCCGCGCTGCTTGCAGATCCGCACCACTTCACGCACGAAGGCAGCGCCATCGTGGACGTGGTGTTTCGGGTCGGTGCAGGCGGACATGCGTTCCATCTCCTCTGTGATCTAGGCCTCGGCAGGCACTTTTTCAAGCGCGGCGTCGATCCGCTTCACCGCTTCGGCCTGCCCGGCCAGGTACACGGTGTGGGCGATGTCCGGGCTGACCTGGGTGCCGGTGATGGCCACCCGCAGCGGCTGGGCGACCTTGCCCATGCCCAGCTCCAGCGCCGCGGCGGTCTCGTGCAGGGCCGCGCTGACACTGTCGGCGGTCCACTGCGTGAGCCTGGCCAGGCGGTCGCGCGCATCGGCCAACGGCGCGCGCGCAGCCGGCTTGAGGTGTTTGGCGACGGCCGCCTCATCGTAGTCGACCAGCGGGCCGAACCAGACCGCCGAACGCTCGGCCATGTCTTTCAGCGTCTGCACCCGGTCGCGCAAGGCGATCACGATGTCCGCCGGCGCGGGGCCCGCGGCAAGGTCGTAACCCTGTTGCCGCAGGTGCCATTCCAGATGCTTGCCGACCTCGGTCGGGTCGTCGTTCTTCAGGTACTGCTGGTTCAGCCAACCGAGCTTGGCCGGGTCCAGCCGTGATGCCTTGGCGTTGACGTCCTTGAGATCGAACAGGGATTTCATCTCGTCGATCGAGAAGATCTCCTGATCGCCGTGCGACCAGCCCAGCCGCACCAGATAGTTGAGCAACGCATGCGGCAGGTAGCCGGCATCGCGGTACTCCATGACATCCGCCGCGCCGGTGCGCTTGGACAGCTTGGCGCCTTCCGGGTCGAGGATCATCGGCAGGTGGGCGAAGTGCGGCACCTCCGCGCCCAGCGCCTTGTAGATGTTGATCTGGCGCGGGGTGTTGTTGACGTGGTCGTCGCCACGCACGACATCGGTGATGCGCATGTCCAGGTCGTCGACCACGACCGCGAAGTTGTAGGTCGCGTAACCGTCGGAGCGGAAGATCACCAGGTCGTCCAGCTCGCTGTTGGCGATCTCGATGCGGCCCTTGACCTTGTCGCCCCACGCGACCACGCCGTCGAGCGGGTTCTTGAAACGGATAACGCGGTTGGGGTCGTCGCGGTAGCCGGCGTCCTGGTCGCGGTAGGCACCGTTGTAGCGCGGCTTCTCGTTGGCGGCCATCGCCGCCTCGCGCATCGCTTCCAGCTCGGCCTTGGTCTCGTAGGCGTAGTAGGCGTGACCGGACGCGACCAGCTGCTCGGCCACCTCGCGGTAACGCTCCAGCCGATGGGTCTGGTAGATCGGGCCTTCGTCGTAATCCAGTCCGAGCCATTCCATCGCCTGCAGGATCGCGTCGATCGCGGCCTGGGTGCTGCGCTCGCGGTCGGTGTCCTCGATGCGCAGGATGAACTCGCCGCCGCGGTGGCGCGCCTCCAGCCAGCAATACAACGCGGTGCGCGCACCACCGATGTGCAGGTAACCGGTGGGACTGGGGGCGAAACGGGTGCGGCAGGTCATGCGGAAGGCTCGTAGCAGAAAGGGCGGATTCTACCGGAGCCGCCCTGGCAGGGCCTGGAGTGGGGCTGGGCGTCCCGTTGAGAGGGTGGGACTGCTGTGGCAATTTCCCGTCGACACACTCGTGGGACTGCCGCGGGCGTGGGGTACTCCGCCGGCTGGACCGCTGCGCGGCCCTTTATGCCGGCTGCGTACCCCCACGCCCACGGCTCCGACTGGTCTACGTTGGCGTGCCAGTGGTTGCATGGACACCGAATGTCGCCAAGACCATCGCGATGACTGGATGTGACCTCTCAGTAGGTTGTTCATCCGCGGCATCTCTGGAAGATGGGGGTTAGGAAGCCAACCCACCTGCCCTGTCGCTGCCGCTGCCGCTGTTGCGGTTGCGGTTGCTGTCGCTTGTCGCGGTTGCGGTTGCAGTGAGGTCGCATCGCCGGGTATGCGGGGTGCGTAGCCGGCATAAAGGGCCGCAGCGCGGCCCAGTCGGCGGCGCACCCCGCGCACCCGGCACCTCGAACACCCGGGCACCCCGCGCACCCGGCACCTCGAACACCCGGGCACCCCGCGCACCCGGCGCCTCGTACACCCGGTACACCCGGGGCATCTCGTACACCCCCGCCCCCTACAATGACCCGATGACCACGCTCTTCATCTCCGATCTCCACCTGGACGCCGAACGGCCGCAGATCACCGAACTGTTCGGCCGTTTCCTGCGCGAGGAAGCACGCGGCGCGGACGCGCTGTACATCCTGGGTGACCTGTTCGAAGCCTGGGTCGGCGACGACGATCCCTCGGAGACCGGCGCGTTCGTGGCCGATGAACTGCGGGCCGTGGCGGACGCCGGGACGCCGGTGTCGTTCATCCATGGCAACCGCGATTTCCTCCTCGGCGACAGCTATGCGCGCCGCGCCGGCATGGCGATCCTGCCCGACCCCAGCGTGATCCTGCTGTACGGCCGGCCCACGCTGCTGATGCACGGCGACACCCTGTGCACCGATGACCTCGCCTATCAGCAGTTCCGCAGCCAGACCCGCAACCCGGCCTGGCAGGCGCAGTTCCTGGCGCAGCCACTGGCCGCCCGCCTCGCATTCGCCCAGCAGGCGCGCGCGGCGAGCAAGGCGCACCAGTCCGGCCTGCAATCGCAGGGGACGATGGAAACCATCACCGACGTTGCCGCCGCGACAGTGGCGGACACCTTCACCCGCTTCGGCATCGACACCCTGATCCACGGCCATACCCACCGCCCGGCCGTGCACACGATCGACATCGGTGGCACGCCGCGCGAACGCATCGTGCTGGGCGACTGGTACGAGCAGGGCTCGGTATTGCGGCTGAACCGCGACGGCCACACGCTGGAATCGCTGAGTCAGGGATCTGAACAACGAGGATTCTGCTCGGCATTCCCGCAACCGCGGGACAAGCACGGAGCGCGCAGATCGTCTTGTAAAGGCGACCCGAAGGGCGAGTACAGCGAGCTCCCCAGAACCTCTGCTTTCAATGACTTGAAGTCACTGCCCCCCAGGAGCGTCGCCAGACTGCCGAGGGCAGGGCGACGAAATATCTCGCCGCCCTTCGCATCAACTCACAAGCCGGAACCGGCGCAGCCGCTCATTGCCTCGCCGTCGTAGGTGAACGTCGCGGTGAACTCGAACTCCTGTCCCGACATCGAGTCCTGACACGGCGTGCGCTGGATATCGAGCGTGAACGCCTTGCCACCATCGCTGCCGGTCAACTGGATGCCATCGTCGGCATCGGCGCTGCGCTCGGCCACCAGCAATTTGCCCGGCTGCATCTCCGGCGTGGTCCAGGTCAGCGCGGTGCCATCGACCGTCACCGACCAGAACGGCTCGTTGCCGCGCGCGTGGAACTGCGTGATCGACGCGTCCTGCGCATCCATCTGCATCGCGCCCTCAGCCATGTCGGTCGCAGCATCGGCCGCTGCCGGCGCGGTTACGGCGGGGGCGGACGGCTGCGGCTGGCAGGCCGTCAACGCGACCATCGCGCACGCCGAAACCAGCAACACCGAAATGGAACGGAATTTCGACATGGGTATCTCCCTGGGGCTATCGATCAAGTGGAGCAAAGGCAGTCAACGCGCCCGCCGCGGTGACCGCCCGGTTCTCGATCGCATCCTGCAGCATCGCCAGCTCCTCGTCATCGAAGCCCGCAGCACTTCGCGCCTCCAGATTGAACGGGCCGTACAACACGTCGCGCGCGTACTCGGCCAGCAACCGGCGAAACGTCGGTCCCGGCTCGACGCCCGCGCGCTCGCAATACCAGCGGAACCAGCGCGAACCCGCAGCGACGTGGGCGACCTCCTCGCGCAGGATCAGCTCCAGGATCGCGACCGTCGCCGCGTCGCCCAGCCCGCGCAACCGCTCGATCATCCCCGGCGTCACATCCAGCCCGCGCGCCTCCAGCACCCGCGGCACCAGCGCCATCCGCGTCAAACCGTCGTGCGCGGTCTTCACCGCCATCTCCCACAGACCGTTGTGGGCATCGACGTCGCCGTAGTCGTGGCCCAACTGCCGCAGACGTTCCCGCAGCATCGAGAAATGCCGCGCCTCGTCCACCGCGACCCCGATCCAGTCCGCATAGAATTCCGGCGGCAACCCGCGGAACCGGTAAACCGCATCCCAGGCCAGATCGATCGCATTGAACTCGATGTGCGCGATCGCATGGATGAACGCCGCCCGGCCCTCGTCACTGCCCAGGCCACGCTTGGGCAACTCGCGCGGATGCACCAACCGCGGCCGCGCCGGACGCCCCGGCAGGTCGATCAACTCCGCCGGCGGCGCATCGTCCGGGATCGCCAGCTCCCCTCGCGCGAACGCCTCGGCCGCAGCCAGCGTCGCCTCGACCTTCCCGTCAGGCGTGTCCGCATCCAGACACCCGCGGGCCGCTTCAAACAGATTCATCGTCATTTCCGGCCCAACCCGACTCCACCACCAGCCCGATTCTCAAAGAACCCGCAACGCCGACGAACCACCCAAGCGGCTGTGGGGGCGCATTCCAACCAAGCGAATATCGTGGAGCGACCTGGAATGTGCCTCCGCAGCCGCTACCCATGAAACCCACCGCGCGTTTTCCCCCCAACTCCCGACACCGCCACCAGCCCGGCTCTCAATAACCCTCAACGCCGACGAACCACCCAAGCGGCTGTGGGGGCGCATTCCAACCAAGCGAATATCGCGGAGCGACTTGGAATGTGCCCCCACAGCCGCTACCCATGAAACCAACCGCGCGCTTTTACGAAGCCCGACGCGTCGTCTTCGCCTCGTCCGAACGCAGACGCTTGACCCGCTCGAAATAGTCGGCCTCCGCACCCGTCACGTACTCGCCGTTGAAACACGACGAATCGAAATGCTCCAGCCGATGCTTCGGACCCGACACCGACTCCTCCAGATCCGCCAGATCCTGGTAGATCAGCCAGTCGCACCCGAGCAGCGTCTCGATCTCCTCCTCGCTGCGCCCGTGCGCGATCAACTCCTCGCAACTGGGCATGTCGATGCCGTAGATGTTCGGATACCGCACCGGCGGCGCCGCCGAGGCCAGGTAGACCTTGCGCGCGCCCGCATCGCGCGCCATCTGCACGATCTGCCGCGACGTGGTGCCACGCACGATCGAATCGTCCACCAGCAACACGACCCGGTTGCGGAATTCCAGCGGAATCGGATTGAGCTTGCGACGCACCGATTTCACCCGCTGGTCCTGCCCCGGCATGATGAACGTGCGGCCGACGTAGCGGTTCTTGATGAAGCCCTCGCGGTACTTCACCCCCAGCACGTGGGCGACCTCCAGCGCCGCATCGCGCGAGGAATCGGGAATCGGGATCACCGTGTCGATGTCGTGTCCGGGCCGCAGGCGCAGAATCTTCTCGCCCAGCTTCTGCCCCATCCGCATCCGCGCCTTGTGCACCGAGATGTCGTCGATCAGCGAATCCGGCCGCGCGAAATACACGTACTCGAAGATGCACGGCGTGTGCACCCCCGGCTCGATGCATTGGCGCGCATGCAGCACACCGTCGGCGGTGATCACGATCGCCTCACCCGGCAGTACGTCGCGCACCCGCTTGAATCCGGTCAGATCGAACGCCACCGACTCCGAGGCCACCGCGTACTCGTCGCCGGCCACGCCGGTGCGCTTGCCCAGCACCAGCGGCCGGATGCCGTTGGGATCGCGGAACGCGACCAGCCCCAGGCCCAGCACCGTGGCGACCACCGCGTAGCCACCCACGCAGCGCCGGTAGACGCCGGTCACCGCCTTGAACGCCGTCTCCGGCGACAGCGCCTCGCGACTGCCCAGTTCGTGCGCGAACACGTTCAACAGCACTTCCGAATCCGACTCGGTATTGATGTTGCGACGGTCCTGCTGGAACACCTCGCTGCGCAGCGCGTCGGTGTTGACCAGGTTGCCGTTGTGCGCCAGCGCGATGCCGTACGGCGAGTTGACGTAGAACGGCTGCGCCTCGTCATCGCCCTCGCTGCCGGCGGTCGGGTAGCGGCAGTGGCCGATGCCGACGTGCCCCACCAGCCGCCGCATCGACTCGTCGTCGAACACGTCGCTGACCAGGCCATTGCCCTTGTGCAGCAACAAGCGATTGCCGTTGGCGATGGCCATGCCGGCCGCGTCCTGGCCGCGATGCTGGAGCACCATGAGGCCGTCGTAGAGTTGGGCCGCGACGTCGTGGTGGCCGACGATTCCGATAATGCCGCACATGGTGGTGGGTCCTGGATGGCTGGAAATTGGTCAATGGTCGCCGCGCTGGCGACAGGGGTTGTTGTGCAGGTTGTTGCCGTTGCGGGCGGGCAAGCATCAATCGCCGGGCGTGGGAGGTATGGCCGGCGTTGGCAATTCTGGTGCTGGTAAATCCGATGCAGGCAAGGTCGACCCCGGCAGCATCGGCAGGCTGGCCGGCGACAGCAGCGCCGCACCTTCCGCCTCGCCGTGCAGATCCACCCGCCGGGCCACCCAGTCGGGCAACCAGATGGTCATCCACTGCGCTCCGGGCACGAACAGCGGCACCACCCGCGACGCCTGCCACGAGGCTTCGCGCGGGAGTTCGGTCAGTCCCAGCAGCAACAGCAACGCGCAGGCGATGAAGGCCCCACGGGCCGTCCCGAGCAGCAAGCCGAACATCCGGTCCAGCCCCGACAGGCCGACCGAGTGCGCCAGCTTGCGCACGATCCAGCCGACCAGCCCGACCACCATCAGCACCACGATGAAGGCCAGCGCGTAGCCGCCGAACAGCTGGCCCGCGCCCGGCTCGCCATCGCTGGCCAGCAGCAACGCGACCTGCGCACCGAACTGGAACGCCGCCCAGCCCGCCAGCAGCCACGCCGCCAACGATGCCAGCACGCCGATCAGCCCGCGCATCAATCCGAACAGGGCCGACACCGCGACGATCGCCAGCAACACCCAATCGATCGCACTCATTGCCGCGTCACGCCACGCCTCACGGGTGCGGACGCACGAAGCCGGAAATGCCCAGCTTGCTGGCCGCCTGCGCCTTGAGCTGGTCGGCGGCGGCACGGTCGGCCACCGGCCCGACCTGCACCCGGGTCAGGGACTTGCCTTCCGCCGTGTTCGCCGACTCGACGAACGCGCTCAGGCCCAGGCTGCGCGCGCGGTCGCGCAGCGCGATCGCCTCGGCCTGGTTGCTGAACGCCCCCAGTTGCACGGCGAAGCCGACATTCGCGGCGGCGGGTTTCGATGGTGCCGGCACGGCGGCGGGCTTCGGCGCAGGCTTGGCGACGGCCGGCGGGGTGACCGGCGTCGCGTCCGCAGGCTTGGCGGCAACCGGCGCGTCCGGCTTCTTGGCCGGGCTGGACTCGGGCAACGGCACCGGCTTGGACAAGGGGGCCGTCGATGCCGTGGCGCTGGAAGACGCGGCACCGGCGGCATCCGCCGGAACCGCATTGAGCACGACCACTTTCGCGCCGACGTCATCGCGCACCTGGCCGGACTGCAGCCGCGCCGCCTCTGCCGCGGCCCGGGATTCGTACGGGCCGATGCGCACCCGGTACAACGTGCGGCCATTGTTGGTGGTCGCCTCCTGGTAGCCCGGCAGCCTGGCAGCCTGCAAGGCAGCGACCACCCGCTGGGCATCCGCCGCACTGGCGTAGCTGCCGAAGCTGACCGCGTAATCACCGGCGGCCGTCGATGCCGGAAGCCGGCCCGTTTCCGTTTCGCCCGGCTGGGCATCAGCGCCGTCCGTGCGCGCGGCGCGGGTATCGACCGTGGGCAATGCGTCGGGATCGGCTGCAGGCCCGGCATCCGGCCCGGTCACGTGGGAGCCGCTGGCGGCACCGGGCGTCACCAGGGGCAGTTCACGGGTCTCGAACCCGTTCTTGGGAGCGCTGGGCAGATCCAGCGAAATGTCCGACACGCCGCTCTCGGGCGCGGGGCCCTTGATCAGCATCGGCAGGAAGATCACCGCGATCGCGACCAGCACGGCGGCGCCGATCAGGCGCTGTTTCAGGGCAGGTTCCATCGGATCTCGCAGGCAACGGGAGAAATGCCCGACGAATTATACCCTTGTGCCGGCAGCCCGCCGGGGCGCAGTCCGGTGCGCCTCAACCCGTCATTCAGGCGGTCGGCAGCTGCCCTCGGCCTGCAGCCAGGCCAACGCCGCCGAGGCGGTGTGGAAGGAGCCGAACACCAGGATCCGATCACCCGGTTTCGCCCCGTCGCAGGCCGCGGCGATGGCGTGCGCGACATCCGCATGACGGCCGCCCGATGCCGCCGCGGTGCCGGCAAGGCGCGCGGCGAACGCATCGACACCAGTCCCGCGCGGCGCCTGCTCGACCAGTCCCGCCAGATGCCAGGAGCCGACCGCCCCGGCCAGTTCGGCCACGACGCCGATCGCGTCCTTGTCGGCCAGCGCGGCATACACCGCATGGGTGGTGCCGGCGGTCGGCGTCGCTTCCAGCCAGGCCGCCAACTCGTGCGCGGCCTGCGGGTTGTGGCCGACATCGACCACGACCTCCACGCCATTGCAGTCGAAGCGCTGCAGCCGGCCCGGCAGATCCGCGGCTGCCACGCCGGCGACGATGGCGGCATCCGCCGGCGGTGTTTCCAGCGCGCGCAGCGCGGCGATCGCAACCGCGGCGTTGCGCAACTGCACCGGCGCCAGCAGGCGCGGGAACGGCAGGTCGACCCGGTAACCGACCTCGCGCCAGCGCCAGCGACCGGGTGGCACGTCGTCCTGGTCCTGGTCCTGGTCCTGGTCCTGGTCCTGATCCAGATCCAGATCCCGGTCGTCGGAGCCATCGCCGTCGGCCGCGCGATCGATGAAGAAGTCGCAGCCGATCCGCACCGCCGACGCACCGATCGCGTAGGCATGACGCAGCACGCTCGACGGCGGGTCGTCGTCCCCGAGCACCAGCGGCTTCCAGCCGCGCGCGATGCCGGCCTTCTCGGTACCGATGGCCTCGCGGTCGTCGCCCAGGTAGTCCTGGTGATCGAGCGCCACCGTGGTGATCACCGCCACGTCCGGATCGACCAGGTTGGTCGCATCCAGCCGGCCGCCCAGCCCGACCTCGAGGATCGCCAGGTCCAGCCCGGCACGCTCGAACAGCCACAACGCCGCCAGCGTGCCGTACTCGAAATAGGTCAGCGGGGTGTCGCCACGGGCGGCTTCGATCGCCTCGAACGCGGCGACGATGCCGGCATCGTCCACCGGCTTGCCGTCGATCCGGATGCGCTCGTTGTAGGCCCACAGATGCGGTGAGGTGTAGGCGCCCACTTTCCAGTGCGCCGCGCGTGCGATCGCCTCGATGAAGGCCACCGTCGAGCCCTTGCCGTTGGTGCCACCCACGGTGATCACCTGGCGGGCCGGTCGACCCAGTCCAAGCCGGCCGCCGACCTCGCGCACGCGTTCCAGCCCCATGTCGATCGACTTGGGGTGCAGCTGCTCGATCCGCTCGAGCCATCGGGTCAGGTTCATTGCAACGGGCCAAAAAGGGGGATGCGCATGATCCGCGCTTACAGCGCGCGATGCACCGCCTCGCCAAACAACGGGGTGTGGTGGCTGCAGTCGTTCAGGCGGACCACGTCGAGGTGATCGACATCCGGCCCTTCGAGCAGGTTCAGCGTGGTCGGCGCCTGGCGGAACGTCCACAACCGGCCGAACGGGATGCCCAGCACGTGGCACAGCAGCACCCGGTTGACCGCGTCGTGGGCGACCACCAGCAGGGTGTCGTCGGCGGCCATCCCGTCGGCGGCCCGGGCCAGCGCGGGCCAGGCGCGATCGAACACGTGCTGCAACGACTCGCCTTCCGGCATCAGCACCTCGTGCGGCTCGTGGCGCCAGGCCAGCAGGCGGGCGGGATCGCGTTCGTGGATCTCGCTGGCGAGCAGCCCCTCCCAGGTGCCGTGGGCGATCTCGGCCAGGCCCGCATCGAGCGTCAGCATCCCGGCGCGATCGCCCAGTGCCAGTTCGGCGGTGCGGCGCGCGCGCGACAACGGCGAGGCCACCGCGCGCGCAATCGCGACATCGCGCAGGCGCTCGCCCAACGCGCGGGCCTGGGCCTCGCCGGTCGCGGACAGCGGGATGTCGGCCTGGCCCTGGTAACGGCCTTCGGCGTTCCAGCTGGTTTCGCCGTGGCGGGCGAGCAGGATCTTCATGGCATCGGTTCTCGAAGCGTATTGGCGCGGCGGGGATCAGCGCCCATTCTGGCCCAACTCCCGCGCCGCTGGCGGCATCGGCAGGCAGCGTGCAGGATGTCGGCTTTCTGGCACAGCCGAGGTCCACGATGAACCACCACGCCCATGGCAGTTTCGAGGTCAGTGCCGAGCGCGAGCCGCCGTACGACTCCAGCGATGACGTCCGGCTCGGCCGCACCCGCATCAGCAAGCGGTTCGAGGGCGACCTGCAGGCCACCAGCTCGGTCGAGATGATCAGCGCGGCGAACGCCCACGCGCAGGGATCGGCGGGCTACGTGGCGATGGAACGGGTCCGCGGCACGCTCGCCGGCCGCAGCGGCAGTTTCGTGCTGCAGCACAGCGGCACGATGGACCGCGGCGCCGCGTCGCTGTCGGTCACCGTGGTGCCCGACACCGGCACCGGCCAGCTGGCCGGGTTGCGCGGGAAGATGGCGATCAAGGTCACCGAAGACAGGCACCTGTACACCTTTGAATACCGGTTCGGGGACGAGGACACCGCCGGATCGGCCTGAGTCCAGCCCGGCCGGCAAGTGAAAAAAGAACGCCGGTCATTCGACCGGCGTTCGTGCAATCACCCTTTGCGAGGCTTATTTCTGGTTCATCTCCCGACTTCGGGGAAGTCGGGAAGACGGGCCGGGGCGCGACCTGCAGGCCTTCGCTTCTAGAACCCCCGCCATGCTGGAACGACGGGAGCGAATGCCCTTGTGTGCGAATGTCCCCCGGCACCGATGAAGCCGGTGCCTCCTCCTTTATTTCGCACACAAGGGCATTCGCTCCCGGCACCCCGGCCACCCCGCAGATGTCGCGCTTTCCCCTTGGATGGGAGAAGAACCTTATTTCTGCGCGGGCACGCCAAGCTCCTGCAGCACCTGCGGCGCCGGGAACGCCTCCTGCATCACCCAGCGCAGGTAGCGGCCGTCGACCGCGATCACCCGGGTCATGGCCGGATCGAACACCCAGTTCGAGCTGACGCTTTCCCAGTTCATGTCGAACACCAGACCGACCAGCTCACCGCGCGCGTCCATCACCGGCGAACCGGAGTTGCCGCCGGTGATGTCCAGGTCGGCCATGAAGTTGACCGGCACCGTGCCCAGCTCTTCGCTGGCCAGACCGCCGTAACGCTTCGCCGCGATCGCATCCAGCTGCGCCTGCGGCGCATTGAACGGCTCCACGCCGGTGGCCTTGGCGGCGACCTGTTCCAGCGTCGTGAACGGTGGCAGGCGCGTGCCATCGGGCTTGGTGTAGCCCTGCACGTTGCCGAAGGTGATGCGCAGCGAGGAGTTCGCGTCCGGGTACACCGACTCGCCGCGGCTGGCCTTGTAGTCGGCGACCGCCTGCAGGTACGCCGGGCGCGCCTGCAGGATGTCGCCGGTACGGACCTCGTCCTGCTGCTCGTTGGCCAGGATCGTCGGCATCAGCGCCACCGCCAGTTGCAGCGCGGGGTCCTTGCTCGCCTCGAGGGTGGCGCGGTCGGCCTTCATCAGCGCCAGGCGGGTATCCAGATCGCCCAGCTGGGTGCCGGCGAGCCGGTCCAGCGCGGACTGCACCGCGGCCTCGTCGTTGCCGCCCAGCCACGCGTCGAGCGCGGCGATGTGCTGCGCCTGCGGCAGCTTGATGTACTCGCGCAGCCAGTACTGCTGCAGCTGGCGATCCATGCCGGCGTCGTAGCGGCGCTCCATCTGCTTCAGCGAGCCCTCGAAGCCCGGCAGGTCACGCGCCTGGTAACCGGCGTCGCGTTCGGTGTCGGGCTTTTCGGCCTCGATCGCGAAGCGGTACAGCCCGGTCGCGGTGCCGATCACACCGGTGCGTACGAGCTGGCCGAACACCAGGTCGCGGTCGCGGGTGGCGCTCTCGGCCGCGTGCAGCTCCAGCAGTTTGGCGTGCGCGGCCAGCGCCGGCTTGCCCTTCGCGCCCTGCCCCTTCAGCCACGCCAGTACCGCGGCTTCCTCGGCATGCTTGGTCTTGCTGGCGTCGATGCGCTGGAAACCTTCCAGCTGGCCGCCGTAGTTCTTCATGGTGTTGTGCCAGCCGCGGACCGTGCTGGCGTACTTGACCTTGATGTCCTCGTCTTTCGCACCGGCCGCCTCGACCAGCGCCACCAGGTTCTCGTAGTGCGCCTTGACGGTCGGGTAGGTCCACTGCTCGGTCTCGTCGAACTCGTCGGCCAGCGCATAGCGCGCGGTGCGGCCGGGGTAGCCGGCGACCATCACGAAATCGCCGATGTCCAGCGGCTGGCTGGCGAACTTCAGCCAATGCTTCGGCTGGAAGGGCACGTTGTCGGTCGAATACGCGGCCGGCTTGCCGTCCTGGCCGACGTAGGCGCGGTAGAACGCGAAGTCGCCGGTGTGGCGCGGCCACATCCAGTTGTCGATGTCGCCGCCGAAGCTGCCGATGCTGTTGGGCGGCGCGTAGACCAGCCGCACGTCCTTGATCTCGAGGTTCTTGAACAGGCGGTAGTCGTTGCCGCCGGCGAAGCTGTAGAACTGGCAGCGATAGCCGGCGTCGGCCTCGCAATCGGCGACCAGCTGCTTCTGGATCTTCTCCAGCGCCCTGGTGCGGCCGAGCGCATCGGGGGCCGCGGCGATGGCGGCCTTGACCTGGGCGGTGATGTCCTGGATCGAGTCGAGCGCAAAGATGCGCGCATTCGGGCCGGCGGAGACTTCGCGCTCGGTCGATCCGGCATTGAAGCCGTCCTCGATCAGGTTGTTTTCCGGCGTGGAGTTGAGCTGGATCGCGCCATAGGCGCAGTGGTGGTTGGTCACCACCAGCCCCTGCGGCGATACGAAACTGGCGGTGCATCCGCCCAGCGACACCACCGCGCCCATCGGGTCGCCGGTCAGGTTCGCCAGTTGTTCGGGCGGCAGTTCCAGCCCGGCCTTGTCCAGCGCTGCGGCGATTTCCGGCAGCTGCTGCGGCACCCACATTCCTTCACCGGCCGTCGCCGACCCCGTGACACCCGCCAGCGCAATGGCGGCGGCCAACATCGAATAACGCATGCACCTACTCCTGCCCGAGGATCAATCGGCGATTTTAGCCTGCGGCTGCGGTAGCGGCCTGTAACTTCCGGCAGGGGTGTGGGTGCACCATGCGCGTGGTGAGCTTCCAACAGCGAAGCGCCGGTTTACGCGAGCAGTGCCTGCCGGGTGTCCCGATCAGTCGCTCCACGATATTCGCTTGGTGATCGGAACACCCGACAGGCACCTCCAGAATCTTTCGGTAGCCGATGGAGGGTCAAAATCAGAGTTGGCGGCTGACTTTGGAAGACAAGGGCTGCGGATAACTTCAACAGCGAACGTGCAATTGTGCGGGCAGTGCCTGCCGGGTATCCCGCTCAGTCGCTCCACGAAATTCGCTTGGTGATCGGGACACCCGGCAGACACCTCCGGAATCTTTCGGTGGCCGAAGGAAAGTCAGAAGCGGAGTCGGCGGTTGGCTCCGGCAATGCGAGGCGCGGGTAGCTTCAAGCACGTTCGGTTGCGCGGGCAGCGCCCGCCGGGCATTCCGCTCAGTCGCTCCACGAAATTCGCTTGGTGATCGGGACGCCCGACAGGCGCCACCGGAATACTTCGGAGGTTGAAGGAAAACCGAAGGCAACGCTGAAAAGTGCCGTCATCCCCGCGAAAGCGGGGACCCAGTGACTTCAGGTCTTTGAAGATCAAAGACTCTGGGTTCCCGCTTTCGCGGGAATGACGGGTTGGAGAGGCTTGATCAGCGTTGCCCTAACCGCACCACGCCAATGAATCGCCGATGCGGCGTCCTGACGGGGTGTTGCGGACAGCAGGCCATGGACGGCCTGCGGCGGTGAGTGCGGGCAGGAAGCCCGCCCGAACCGGGCAGCAAGCACCCCGGCAGGGCGACGCTCCAGCCGAAGCCATTGAAGCCGCTGTTGCTGTTGCTGTTGCTGTTGAACCCGCACTCCGCTTCAAGGTTGCCGATGTCGCCGCCACCAACGAGGGCGACATCGGTGTCGACCTACTCCACCGGCAGGTTCATTTCCTTCAACAGATGCGGTGCCGGGTACACCTTCGCCATCAGCCAGCGCAGGTAGCGGGCGTCGACGTGGATCGCCCGCTTGTAGCGCGGGTCGAACATCCAGCTCGCGCTGACCGCCTCCCAGTTGCTGTCGAAGTTCAGGCCGATCAACTTGCCGTTCGCATCCATCACCGGCGAACCGGAATTGCCGCCGGTGGTGTCCAGGTTGGTCATGAAATTGACCGTCTGCGTGCCCAGAACCGGATCGATGCTGCTGCCGAAATCGCCCTTGGCAATCGCATCGCGCAACGGCTTGGGCGCATCGAACGGCTCCTCGCCGGTGTGCTTCTCCACGATCCCCTGCACCGTCGTCAGCGGCGTGTAATGCACGCCGTCGCGCGGGGCCAGCGAGCTGACCTTGCCGTAGCTCACGCGCAGGGTGGAGTTGGCATCCGGGTACACCGCCTGCCCCTGCGACTCGCGGTAGCTGATCAGCGCGCGCATGTAGGCCGGGCGCAGGCGCAGCAGTTCGCCGTCCTGTTCCTTGTCGGCGTCTTCGATGCGCAGCGCCGCGGGCAGCAGCGTCGCCGCGGCCTGCATCAGCGGGTCGGTCGACGCTTCCAGTTCGGCCGGCGCGGCAGCCAGCAGGCGCAGCCGCTCGGCTTCCGCGCCCAACCCGGTGCCGGCATACAGCGCGTCCAGCGTCGCCGTCGCCTGGGCGGCGTCCGTGCCGAACACCGCATCCAGTTCGGCGATGCGTTGCGTTGCCGGCAACTGGCGGTAGCGCGCCAGCAACCCGGCCAGCACGGCCTTCTCCACGGCCGGGTCGTAACGGCGCTGCACCTGCTTCAACGACGCCTCGATCAAGGCCTCGTCGCGTTGCTGGTAACCGCTTTCGCGCTGCGCATCCGGCTTGCCGCGCTCGATGGCCAGGCGCTGCAGCTGCATCGCGCTCTTCAGCAATTGGGTCTGGCTGCGCATGGTGGCGAACAGCTGGTCGCGCTCGCGGGTCGCGTGCGACTGGGCGATCACCGCCTGGACGGCGTCGATGTCGCGCCGGGTGTCGGCCGCGTCAGGCTGTTTCGACAGCCATGCCAGCATCGCCGCCTCGTCCCGCTGGCGAACCCCCACCGCATCGCTGCGACGCAGGCCGTCCAGTTCACCCTGGGCGCGCTTGAGGTTGTTCTTCAGGCTCGCGACCTGCGAGGCGTACAGCACGTCGGCCTCGGCATTGCCCGCCGTGGCGCGGGCGATGGTCTCCAGCAGCGAGCCGAACAGGTCGACACGCGCCGGCAACTGGGTCCCGACCTGGTCGGCGAACTCCGCCGCCGTGCGGTGACGGAAGGTGCGGCCCGGGTAGCCGGCCAGCATTGCGAAATCGCCTTCGGCGACCGGATCGGTGGACACCTCCAGGAAGGCCTTCGGCTGGTAGGGCACGTTGTCGGTCGCGAACGCGGCCGGCTTGCCGTCCTTGTCGACATAGGCGCGATAGAACGCGAAGTCGCCGCTGTGGCGCGGCCACATGAAGTTGTCGATCTCGCCGCCGTAGCCGCCGATCGACTCCGGCGGCGCGTATACCAGCCGGATGTCCTTCAGCTCCAACTGCTTGATCAGGTAGAAGTCGGTGCCGTAGTACATGTTGGCGACGCTGCAGCGGACGCCGGCTTCCTGCTCGCATTCGGCCACCGCCGCCTTGCTGGCGGCATCGACGGCCTCGTAATACGCACGGCCGGTCTTGCCGCGCGCATCACCCAGGATGCGGTCGGTGATGCGGTCGAACGCGGTGGTCACCAGCACCCGTGCGGCCGGCCCGGCGGAGACTTCCTGCGCGCGCGTGTCGGCGATGAAGCCGTTGGCCAGCAGGTTGTCCTTCGCGGTGGAATTGAGCTGGATCGCGCCGTACGCGCAGTGGTGGTTGGTGACCACCAGGCCTTCAGGCGAGACGAAACTCGCCGTGCAGCCGCCCAGCGACACCACCGCGCTCATCGGTGGGCGGGTCAGGTCGGCCAGCGCGGCCGGATCGCCCCGGTAGCCCGCCGCCGCCAGTTGTTCCGCGATCTGCGGCAGTTGCGAGGGCATCCACATGCCCTCGTCGGCCTTGGCGCCGAACGCCAGTCCGGCAGCGGACGCCAGCAACGCAATGCGCAGGGCCATGGTCAAACCTCCGTTGTGCTCAGTCATGTGGCAGCCCCATCTCCTGCAGCAGGCGTTCGGCGTGGTCGACCTCGTCCATCACCCAGCGCATGTAGCGGGTGTCGACGTGGATCGAGCGGGTCAGTTCCGGGTTGAAGATCCAGCCGGCGTTGAGGCTTTCGTAGTTGCCATCGAACAGCAGGCCGACCAGTTCACCCTTGGCGTTCAGCGTCGGCGAACCGGAGTTGCCGCCGGTGGTGTCGACATCGCTGAGGAAGTTCACCGGCACGTCGCCCAGCGAGTCCATCCGGTACTGCGCACCCTCGCCGGCGACGATTGCGTCCATCTCCGCCTTGGGCGTGATGAAGGGCTCGACGCCGGTGGTCTTGGCGACGATGCCGGCCAGCGTGGTGAACGGCGTCATCCGCACGCCGTCGCGCGGCGAATAGCCATTGACGGTGCCGAAGGTGATCCGCAGCGAGCTGTTGGCGTCCGGATAGACCGGCTTGCCCTGCGCCTTGTTGAAATCGATCATCGCCTGCATGTACTGCGGCCGCAGTGCGGAGATCCGCCCGCTGCGCGCTTCGTTGTCCGCCTGCTGGCGCAGGATCACCGGCATCATCGCCACCGCGAACGCCAATGCGCTGTCGTCGGCGGACTGGATCGCCGCCTGGTCGGCCTCCAGCCACTGCAGCCGTTTGGCGGCCTCGCCCAGTTGGGTGCCGGCGTACAGCGCATCCAGACGTGCGTCCAGGTCCGCGATGACCGTGTCCTGCGGGCCGATGCCGAGCCAGGCATCCAGCTCCGGCACGCGCTCGGCGGCCGGCACCTGGCTGGCGTAACGCTGCAGGCGCAGCGCCATCAATGCCTGGTCGACCCTGGCGTCGTAACGCTTGTCGAAGGCCTCCATCGCCCCCTTGATGCGCGGGGCGTCGCGGTCCTGGTAGCCGACCTCGCGCTCCGCATCCGGCTTCGCCTGCTCGATCGCATGGCGGTACAGCCGCACCGCGGTACCGGCCAGCCCGCCGTTGACCACGTTGCCGAACCACAGGTCGCGCTCGCGGGTGACGCGGTCGGCGGCCAGCTCGCGCTCGAGCTCGGTGATCGCGGCGGTGGCCGCCTTGCCCTGCGCACCACGACCGGCCAGCCAGGCCTTCAGCTCGTCCTCGCGGGCGCGCTTCATGCCGACCGGGTCGCTCATCCGGGCAAAGCCGTCGAGGTTGCCCTGGTACAGCTTGAGCACGTTGTTGTAGCCGGCCACGGTGGAGGCGTACTTGAGCTCGGCGGCCTTGTCCTGGGCCGTGGTGCGCGCGATCGTCTCCAGCGAGTCGCGGAAATACTTCACCATCACCGGGTAGCGCCAGTCGATGGCTTCCTTCACCTCGTCGGGCAGGCGATAGCGGTTGGTCGAACCCGGGTAGCCGGTGACCATCACGTAGTCGCCTTCGACCAGCGGCTCCTGCGACACCGTCAGCCAGCTCGCGGGCTGGAAGGGCACGTTGTCCTTCGCGTACGCCGCCGGCTTGCCGTCCTTGCCGACGTAGGCGCGGTAGAACGCGAAGTCGCCGGTATGGCGCGGCCATTCGAAGTTGTCCTCGTCGCCACCGAACTTGCCGATCGCGTCCGATGGCGCATACACCAGCCGCACGTCGCGGATCTCCAGCTGCCGGATCAACGAGAACTGCAGGCCGCCGTTGAAGTTGTAGACGTTGCAACGCAGCCCGCCGGGCTGCTCGCAGTCGGCCACCAGCGCCTTGCTGCGGGCATCGATCGCGTCATAGCGCGCCTTGCCGTCCAGCGCCGCCAGCCCGTCGGTGATCGCGGGGGTGACGTCGCGGATGTCCTGGGTAACGTAGACGCGGGCGTTCGGCTCGGCCGGCAGCTCGTCGGAAAAGCTGCCCGCGACAAAGCCATTGGCCAGCAGGTCGCGCTGCGGGGTCGAGTTGTACTGGATCGCGCCGTACGCGCAGTGGTGGTTGGTCACCACCAGCCCCTGCGGGGACACGAAGCTGGCGGTGCAGCCACCGAGGCTGATCACCGCGTCCAGCGGCTTGCCGGCCAGGTTCGACAGCGCGGCGGGATCCATCTGCAGGCCGCGCGCCTTGAGCTGCGCGGCAAGCTCGGGCATCTGGCTGGGTTGCCACATGCCCTCATCGGCACAGGCAGCGGTGGACACGAGCGCGGCGATCAACGCCACGGGCAGGATTCGAAGGTTCACGGTGGCCCCGGTATGCATGGTCGAATCCCCGACCATAGGCAAACGGTTGCGCGGTCGGCAACCGCCAACGGTCATGGCCGGGCGTCAACACGGCGCGGCGGTACAATTGGCGCCTCATTCGCCCGTCCCCACCAGGCTCGAAATGTCCGATACCACCGCGCAAAAATCCCCCTCGTCGATTCCGCAGACCATGAAGGCGCTGGTCAAGCGCGAAGCTGCCAAGGGCATCTGGATGGAGGAAGTGCCGGTCCCGGAAGCCGGTGCGAACGAGGTGCTGATCAAGCTGGAGAAGACCGCGATCTGCGGCACCGACCTGCACATCTACCTGTGGGACGAGTGGAGCCAGCGCACGATCAAGCCCGGCCTGGTCATCGGCCACGAGTTCGTCGGTCGGATCGCCCAGATCGGCCCCGGCGTGACCGGCTACACCGTCGGCCAGCGCGTCTCGGCCGAGGGCCACATCGTCTGCGGCCACTGCCGCAACTGCCGCGGCGGCCGCCAGCACCTGTGTCCGAACACCATCGGCATCGGCGTGAACCGCAACGGCGCATTCGCCGAGTACATCGTGATGCCGGCCACCAACCTGTGGCCGATCCCGGACCAGATCCCCAGCGAGCTGGCCGCGTTCTTCGACCCCTACGGCAACGCCGCGCATTGCGCGCTGGAATTCGACGTCGTCGGTGAGGACGTGCTGATCACCGGCGCCGGTCCGATCGGCATCATCGCCGCCGGCATCTGCAAGCACATCGGCGCGCGCAACGTGGTCGTCACCGACGTCAACGACTACCGCCTCAAGCTGGCCGCCGACATGGGCGCGACCCGGGTGGTCAACGTCGCCAACACCTCGCTCAAGGACGTGATGAAGGACCTCCACATGGAGGGTTTCGACGTCGGCCTTGAGATGAGCGGCAACCCGCGCGCGTTCAACGACATGCTCGACTGCATGTACCACGGCGGCAAGATCGCGATGCTCGGGATCATGCCGCAGGGTGCGGGCGCGGACTGGGACAAGATCATCTTCAAGGGCCTGACCCTGCACGGCATGTACGGCCGGAAGATGTACGAGACCTGGTACAAGATGACCCAGCTGGTGCTGGGCGGCTTCCCGCTGGGCAAGGCCCTGACCCACCAGTTGCCGATCGATGAATTCCAGCAGGGCTTCGACCTGATGGAAGCCGGCCGGTCCGGCAAGATCGTCCTGAGCTGGGTGAGCTGACGCATCTGGCGGATGCCCGGCCGGCATCTGCCGCGTCTGCGAACGCCGGCCCGGGATGGTCGGCCGGACGATCCGAAGCCTGCTCCGTTGCGCCACGGATGGCCGCGACACAATCCATCCCTGCGGCTTCCGCGACCTGTCCCGACGCCCTACACGATTGCCCCCAGCAACGTACGTGCAAGCCCTCCCCTACAAAATGGAGACATGCCATGTCCCTTACCGACCGTTACGCCGACACCCTTGACGAAATCCGCGCCGCCGGCCTGTTCAAGGCCGAACGCATCATCAGCAGCCCGCAGTCCGCCGAGATCACCCTGGACGACGGCAGCAGCGTGCTCAATTTCTGCGCCAACAATTACCTCGGCCTGGCGGACCATCCGGACCTGATCCAGGCCGCCAAGGACGCGCTGGACACCCACGGCTTCGGCATGGCCTCGGTGCGTTTCATCTGTGGCACCCAGGACCTGCACAAGGAGCTGGAGCAGACGATCGCGACCTTCTTCGGCACCGAGGACACCATCCTCTACGCCGCCTGCTTCGACGCCAACGGCGGCCTGTTCGAGCCGTTGCTCGGCCCTGACGATGCCGTCATCTCCGACAGCCTCAACCACGCCTCGATCATTGACGGCGTGCGCCTGTGCAAGGCCCAGCGCTTCCGCTACGCCAACTGCGACATGGCCGATCTGGAAAAGCAGTTGCAGGCCGCCGACGCCGCGGGCTGCAAGACCAAGTTGATCACCACCGACGGCGTGTTCTCGATGGACGGCTTCGTCGCCCCGCTGGACGAGATCTGCGCGCTGGCGGAAAAATACGGCGCGCTGGTACACATCGACGAATGCCACGCGACCGGCTTCCTTGGCGCCACCGGCCGCGGCTCGGCCGAGGTCAAGGGCGTGATGGACAGGATCGACATCTTCACCGGCACCCTGGGCAAGGCCATGGGCGGCGCGGTGGGCGGCTTCACCACGGGGAAAAAGGAAGTCATCGAACTGCTGCGCCAGCGCTCACGGCCGTACCTGTTCTCCAACTCCCTGCCGCCGCACGTGGTCGCCGCCGGCACCAAGGCGTTCGACATGCTGGCCGCCGCGGATGATCTGCGGGAGAAACTGGTCGAGAACACCGACTACTTCCGCAAGAAGATGATTGCCGCCGGTTTCGACATCAAGCCAGGCAACCATCCGATCGTCCCGGTGATGCTGTACGACGCTCCGCTGGCGCAGAAGTTCGCCGAGCGCCTGCTTGAGGAAGGCATCTACGCAATCGGCTTTTTCTTCCCGGTCGTGCCGCAGGGCCAGGCCCGCATCCGTACCCAGATCAGCGCGGCGCATACCCGCGAACACCTGGACCGCGCCATCGACGCCTTCACCCGCATCGGCCATGAACTGGGCGTGCTGAAGGCGTGAGCGATACCGCGGCGTGAGGCCATTGCTTTTGCTTTCGCCACACCAGAACGGCCGCTTGCGCGGCCGTTCTCATTGCTGGAACCGTCGACACTGCGCCCGCGGCGCTATTGGTTACTCGTCATTTTCCGGCGTGGCTGGCTGCGCAGGAATCACGGCCTCACCCTCTGCCACCGGCGCTTCGGCCGCTGCGGGCTTCGGCGCACCCTTCGCCACACGCACACCCTTGGATTCCATCCAGGCGGCAAACGCATCGGCCGTCATGCGCTGGCCGTTCTGGTTCATGTCGAAGCGCCACGGCGTGTTGTCGAACTCGGTCCGCGGCTTGTAGGCCGCCGGATCGGTCGCATCCACGGCCGCCGGAGTGGCGGCTGATTCCGAGCCGGCGACGCCCGGTACGGCCGGCGTCGCCACGGCGCCGGGCACGATGCTCCCGGCAGTAGTCGCCGGCAAGCTCGCCGGCGATGGCGCCGGGACAATGCTGGCGACGTTGCCGCAACTCTCGACCTGAAGCCGGAACAGCACCTGATCCACCGACAGGGACTCGTTCAGTGCCTGCGACAGCACGCCCGTGGGCGCACCGAGCTGGCGGGAGGGCGTGCTGAACTCCGCCGTCACCGGCGCGGTGACGGTCTGCTGGACCGGTATCGCCGGAGCCAGCAGCGCGCCGCATTGGGCCACCTGCGCATGTGCCAAGCCGGCGGAAGTAAACAGCACGAAAGCAATGGCAACGCGCAACATGATCATCTCCTTGGAACCCGTGCCTGGATGCCGGGCCGAGCCACTGGAGTGTAGGCGCGCCCCCGGGATCGGACAACCGGCACGTCCGCATTCAGCCACATCCGCCACAAAAAAGAAGCCCGTCACAAGGCCGGGCTTCTGGTTTACCGCAGCAGCTCCGAGGAGCCGCCTGTCACTCACGTGACACTCAGTT
>NZ_AVPS01000004.1 GCF_000768345.1 Lysobacter concretionis Ko07 = DSM 16239
CATTCGCACACAAGGGCATTCGCTCCCGTCGCCCCGCCCACCCAGCAGATGCTGGCGCCCAGCCCCTCGAATGGGAGAAGAACCAAAAAAAGGGCCCGGATGGTGATCCGGGCCCTGTCGTTCCACGTCATTGCTCTCCAGAAAACACTGGAGTTGAATCAGCGCATTACCAGATCACGATCTGCTCGCCGCCGGTGCGCACCATCGGCTGGCCCGGCGTGCACGAATACGCCGCGGCGAAGGCCGGCAGGTTGGACGGGGCGGCGATGGCGCGGAAGTTCGCCGGCGCGTGCGAGTCGGTGGCCAGCCGGACCTTGAGCTCCTCGTCGGTGAAGTTGCGGCGCCAGACGGTGGCCCAGTTGGCGAAGAAGCGCTGGTCACGGCTCATGCCGCCGGTCATCGGGTCCTCGCTGTCCGCGGTGGCGGCCTTCATCGCGTCGAAGGCGACCGCCAGGCCGCCGAGGTCGGCGATGTTCTCGCCCAACGTCAGCTTGCCGTTGACGTGCTGGCCCGGTGCGGCTTCGTAGCCGTTGAACTGGGCGATCAGCTGGTCGGTGAGCTTCTTGAAGCCGGCGGCGTCGGCCTCGGTCCACCAGTTCTCGAAGTTGCCGGTCGGCCCGAAACGGCTGCCCTGGTCGTCGTAGCCGTGGATCATCTCGTGGCCGATCACCGCGCCGATGCCGCCGTAGTTAACGTCGTCGGAGGCTTCGGGATCGAAGAACGGCGGCTGCAGGATCGCGGCCGGGAACACGATCTCGTTGGCGCTGGAACGGTAGTACGCGTTGACGGTCTGCGGGCTCATGCCCCACTCGCTGCGGTCCACCGGCTGGCCGATCCTGCCGACGTTCCACTTGTAGTTGAACTCGTTGGCGGCACGCAGGTTGGCGAGGTAGCTGTCGCGGCCGGTTTCCAGTCCGCTCCAGTCGCGCCACTGGTCGGGGTAGCCGATCTTGGGCGTGAAGCTGGCCCATTTCTCCAGCGCCTTCTTCTTGGTGTCGTCGCCCATCCAGGCGAGGTTCTCGATGCGGGTCTTCAGCGCCGCGCGCAGGTTGTCGACCAGTTCTTCCATGCGGGCCTTGGACTCGGCCGGGAAGGCGACCTGGACATACATCTGGCCCAGCGCCTCACCGGCCAGGCCGTTGATGGCGTCGAGCACGCGCTTGCCGCGCTCCTTGAGTTCCTTCTGGCCGCGCAGGGTTTTGGCGTAGAAGTCGTAATCCTGCTGCACGAACTCGTCCGACAGGTATGCCGCGGCGTTGTCGACGGTGCGGAAGCGCAGGTAGCTCTGCCACTGCGCCAGCGGCACGTCGCCGATCATCCTGCCGACTTCCGCATGGAAGGCCGGGATGGCGAGCGAGAACATCGTCGGCGCGGCCACGCCCTGGGCCTCGAAGAACTTCGACCAGCCGAACGCGGGTGCGATCTTCTCGGCATCGGCCAGCGAGACCGGGTTGTAGCGCAGCTCGGCGTCGCGCGACATTTCCACGCGGGACTTGGATGCGTCCGCCAGACGGGTCTCGAACGCGATCACGTGTCTGGCCTGGTCGGCCGCCTGCGCGGGGTCGACACCGGACAACTCCAGCACCTTGGCGATGTGCGCCTCGTAGGCGGCGAGCTTGTCCCGGTAGGCGGCGTCGAAGTAGTAGGTCTTGTCGGGCAGGCCCAGGCCGCCCTGGCTGGCGTAGGCGATGTTCATCGACGAGTCCTTGAAGTCGGGACCCGCGTAGAAGCGGAACAGCAGGTTGTTGCCGGTCGACGCACTGCGGTGCAGGTAATCGGCCAGGGCTTGCGGGGTGTCGATCGCGGCGATGGCGTCCAGTTGCGGCTGGATCGGAGCGATGCCCTGCGCGTTGATCGCGGCCTCGTCCAGACCGGTCGCCCACAGGTCACCCACGATCTTCTCCACGCCGTTGGCGGCGTCCATCGCGGCGGCCTGCTCGGCGAGCTGGCGCTGGATTTCGATGGAGCGTTCGGTCAGCACCTCGAACGATCCCCACGAAGTGCGGTCGCCGGGGATGTCGTTGGCGGCCAGCCACTTGCCGTTGACGTGATCGCCGAACGCGACGCAGGCGTCCACGCCGGCATCGATATCGTCCTGCGAGAAGCGGTTGACCGGCAGCAGTTTGCTTTCGTCGAGCGTCAGCGCGGTCGCGCCGCTGCCGTTGATCAATGGGTTGGTGGTGTCCGAACCGCCGCAACCTGCGAGGGCGAGGGTCACGGCGAGCGACAACAGGAGAGATTTGGGTTGCTTCAGGATCACGTGGACTCCGGGTGGTCAGGCGGTGGAAACGGCGGCCCCGAACGGGGCGCCGACGCATGGAAAGCCATTCACCATAGACAACAGCGCCACGGGTCGGCGGTGTCGAAGGTCATGAGTACAAAGGCATGGGCATTCGGTCACGGGTGACGTTTTGCCCATGTTGGCGGTTGGCGCAGCGTTTAGGATCGTGACGACGGTCACTCCGGCCCGCTGATACCGGCCCGGTCACTTCAGGGGACATCCATGCTCACCATCCGCGATCTCGGCAAGACCTACGCCAACGGCGTGCGCGCGCTCGACAACATCAGCCTGGATATCCCGCGCGGGATGTTCGGCCTGCTCGGTCCCAACGGCGCCGGCAAGTCCTCGTTGATGCGCACGCTGGCGACCCTGCAGGAGGCCGACAGCGGCAGCGCGGTGCTGCAGGGCGAGGACGGCCAGCCGATCGACGTGCTGCGTGACAAGGACACGGTGCGCCGGCAGCTCGGTTACCTGCCGCAGGATTTCGGCGTGTACCCGAAGGTCAGCGCGGAGGATCTGCTGGAGCACTTCGCGGTGCTCAAGGGCCTGACCGCGCGCAAGCAGCGCCGCGAGGTGGTCGATGGCCTGCTGCAGCAGGTCAATCTGTGGGACGCGCGCAAGCGCAAGCTGGGGACCTACTCGGGCGGCATGCGCCAGCGCTTCGGCATCGCCCAGGCGCTGCTGGGCAGCCCGCGACTGGTGATCGTCGACGAGCCCACCGCGGGTCTGGATCCGGAGGAGCGCAACCGTTTCCTCAACCTGCTGGCGGAGATCGGCGAGAACGTCGCGGTGATCCTGTCCACCCATATCGTCGAGGACGTGACCGACCTGTGCCCGACGATGGCGATCATGAACAAGGGTCAGGTGCTGCTGACCGGCGAGCCGAACGCGGCGATCGAAGCGCTGCGCAACCAGGTGTGGCGCAAGCAGGTGACCAAGGCGGCGTTGGCCGGGTACGAAAGCCGCCACACGGTGCTGTCGACCCGGCTGGTGGCGGGCCATCCGGTGATCCACGTGTTCGCCGGCGAACGCCCGGAGGAAGGTTTCGAGCAGGTCGCGCCGGATCTGGAGGACGTCTACTTCCAGCGCCTGCGCCAGCAGGCCCGGCAGGCTGCACCACGAGCCGCAGCGGCCTGAGCGGGGCGACGACATGATTCTTGAATTCTTCCGCTTCGAGCTGAAGCAGCAGTTGCGCGCGCCGTTGCTGTGGCTGATGGCGCTGATGTTCGGCCTGTTCGCGTTCGGCGCGGCCAGCAGCGACGCGATCCAGATCGGCAGCGCGGTCGGCAACATCCACCGCAATGCACCGACGGTGATCATCACCTTCCTGGGCATCTTCACCGTGCTCGGCCTGCTGGTGATCGTCAGCTTCATCAGTGGCGCTTTGCTGCGCGATTTCGAGCTGGGCACTGCCGACCTGTTCTTCTCCAGCCCGATGCGCAAGCGCGATTTCCTGATCGGCCGCTTTGCCGCCGCGCTGGTGGCGTGCTGCGTGGTCTACCTGATGGTCGCGCTGGGCCTGATGCTCGGCCCGCTGATGCCGTGGGTCGACCCCGAGCGGCTGGGCGCGTTCTCGCTGGCGCCGTACGTGTGGGGTTTCGGCGTGCTGGTGCTGCCGAACCTGCTGTTCACCGGCGCGTTGCTGGCGCTGCTGGCGGTGACCACGCGCAGCCTGCTGGCGGTGTACCTGGGTGTGATCGGCTTCTTCGTGCTGTACGTGATGTCGGGCCGGCTCACCGCCGATCTGGACAACGTCTGGCTGGCGACGCTGCTCGATCCGTTCGGCATCACCGCGTTCCGGCGCATCGTGCGCTACTGGTCGGCAGCGGAGAACAACACCCAGTTGCCGGCGGTGACCGGCTACCTGCTCGCCAACCGTGCGTTGTGGGTGGTGATCGCGTTGGGTCTGGTGACGGCGACGTTTGCGTTGTTCAAACCGCAGCGGACCGGGACGGGCAAGGGCTGGTTTGCCGGCTGGTCGGCGCGTCGTGCCCGTCGTCGTGCTGGCGACGCCGCACCGGTTGTGACCGCGCGCCCGGGTTCGATGATCGCGCCGCGCGTGCTGCCGGCCAGCGGCGCATCGGTGGCGTGGTCGCAGTTCCTGCGCCAGTGGCGATTCGACAGCGTCGGCGTGTTCAAGAGCGTGCCGTTCCTGATCATGCTGGCGCTGGCGGTGGCCAACTTCGACGGCAGTGCCAGCGTCGTGCAGAGCATGTTCGGCACCAAGGTCTACCCGGTCACCTCGCTGATGCTGCAGGCCCTGCAGGGCAGCTTCACCTTCATGCTGCTGATCATCGTGATGTTCTACGCCGGCGAGCTGGTGTGGAAGGAGCGCGGGGCGAAGATCGACGAGGTGACCGACGCCTTGCCGGTGCCCAACTGGGTGCCGCTGGCGGCGAAGATGGCGGCGCTGGTGCTGGTGGTGCTGGTGTTCCAGGCGGTCGGCGCCCTGGCTGCGATGGCGATGCAACTGGCCAAGGGTTTTACCGCCTTGGAGCCTGCGTTGTACCTCAAGGCGTCGCTGCTGGATTCGATACCGTTCGTGCTGATTGCCGGCCTCGCGCTGGTGTTGCAAGTGCTGAGCAACAACAAGTTCATCGGTTACGGCCTGCTGATCGCCTGGCTGGTGGTGCAGGGCACGCTGGGCTACCTCGACTTCGACCACAACCTCTACAACTACGGCAGTGCGCCGGCGGCGCCGTATTCGGACATGAACGGCTACGGCCATTTCCTGCCCGCGCGCTTGTGGTTCCAGGCGTACTGGGGCGTGTGCCTGCTGGCGTTGCTGCTGGTCGCGGCTGCGTTCTGGGTGCGCGGGGTGTCGCCGAGCCGGCGTGAGCGCTTCAAGCTGGCACGCCAACGGTTGACGAGCGGTCATGGGCTTGCGCTGGCGGCGAGCCTGATGGTGTTCGCGTTGATGGGCGGCTTCATCTTCTGGAACACCAACGTGCGCAACGAGTACGTCGCCGGCGACGCTGTCCAGGACCGCCAGCAGCGTTACGAGGAGCAGTACCTCCCGTACAAGGACCTGCCGCAGCCGCGCATCAGCGCCGTCAGCACGCAGGTCGACCTGCGCCCGGAAGATCAGCGCGTGCGCATCCGCGGCAGCTACACCATCAACAATCCGCACGCGACGGCCATCAACGACATCCACATCCAGCTGTATCCGTATACGCGGCTGCATGCGCTGGCGTTCGGCGAGGCGGAACTGGTCAGCAACGACGAGCCGGTCAATTACCGCATCTACCGTCTGGCCGAGCCGATGCAGCCGGGCGAGCAGCGTGAGTTGAGCTTCGATGTCGAGTTCGGACAAGAAGGTTTCGGCAACGAGACGGCAGCGACCGAACTGGTGGAGAACGGCAGCTTCATCAACTCGCGGATGCTGCCTGGTTTCGGCTACAACGAGGGTTTCCAGATCGCCGACCGCAACGAGCGCCGCAAGCGCGGCATGCCGGAATCGCCGCGCATGCCCAAGCTGGAGGACGAGGCCGCGCGGGCCAACACCTACATCGGTGACGACGGGGACTGGATCGCCTTCAAGACCACGGTGTGCACGGCGCCGGACCAGATCGCGCTCGCCCCGGGCCTGTTGCAGAAGGAGCACCAGCGCGATGGCCGGCGTTGCTTCGACTACACCATGCAGCGGCCGATGCTGAACTTCCACGCCACCCTGTCGGCGCGCTGGCAAGTGAAGAAGGGCGCCTACAAGGCAGGTACGGCGGACGAGATCCCGATCGAGGTGTATTACGACGCCAAGCATCCCTACAACGTCGATCGCATGATCGAGTCGGTGCAGAAGTCGCTGGCCTACTACGAGGCCAACTTCAGCCCGTACCAGCACCAGCAGGTGCGCATCCTCGAGTTCCCTGGCTACAGCAGTTTCGCCCAGGCGTTTGCCGGCACCATCCCGTACTCCGAGTCGATCGGCTTCATTGCCGACCTGCGTGACCAGGAGGCGATCGACTACGTGTTCTATGTCACCGCGCACGAGATCGCGCACCAGTGGTGGGCGCACCAGGTGATCGGCGCGAACGTGCAGGGCGCCACCATGCTCAGCGAATCACTGGCGCAGTACTCCGCGCTGATGGTGATGGAACACGAATACGGTCGCGACAAGATGCGCCGCTTCCTCAAGTACGAACTGGACCGTTACCTGTCCAGCCGCGGCAGCGAGATGATCGAGGAACTGCCGCTGTACCGGGTCGAGAACCAGCAATACATCCACTACCGCAAGGGTTCGCTGGCGTTCTACCGCCTGCGCGAGGAGATGGGTGAGGAGGCACTCAACCGGGCTTTGTCGAAGTTCGTCCACGACAAGGGCTACCAGCACGCGCCGTTCACGACCTCGGCCGAACTGCTGGGCTATATCCGCGCCGAGGCCGGGTCCGACAACCAGCAACTGATCACCGACCTGTTCGAGAACATCACCTTCTACGACAACCGGGTCGAGTCCGTGGCCGCGCGCAAGCGTGACGACGGCAAGTACGAGGTGACCCTGAAGCTGCATGCGGCCAAGCGCTACGCCGACGGCAAGGGCGAGGAAACCGTGGCGCCGCTGGATGACTGGATCGAGGTCGGCGTGTTCGCGCGTGGCCCGTCCGGCAAGGAGGCTGACGAGAAGGTGCTGTACCTGCAGCGCCACCACGTCACGGAAGACGCCCCGACGCTGACCGTGGTGGTGGACGAGGCGCCGTACGAAGTCGGCTTCGATCCGTACAACAAACTGATCGACCGGGTCTCGGGAGACAACCGCAAGCGGATATCGCTCTAGCTTTGTGCAATCTCACGTCCTCACGTCGCTCCCTGTAGGAGCGACGTGAGTCGCGACCTGTACTTCACTTTCAGCATTCGCAGGTTCGCGACTGACATCGCTTCTAAGACCAAGGAAGTCCAGTCGGACAAAAGCGTCGCTGCATCGACGATGCGGACTTCGTCGCGGATATGAACGAACCTCGGGTCGCGCTGGCGTACGCGGCCGGTTTCACGTAGGATTCGCCTGTTCAGCGCACGGCTGCCTGCCCGCAAGGGCCACGTTTCCCAGGTTGCCTGTCGTAACTGGTCGGATCACAGGGTTGATGACCCTTGTTGATCGAGCTCCCGCAGCTTCTGCCGGAGTGGCCGATACGACGTTATCCCGCACGTCTTTCGTCGCGCCGACACGGTCCGGAGCATCCGGCACCGTCACATTGAATACTCGCAGCGCGGTTTCAGGGAACGCTCCGGGTCTTGCCGCATTTGCATGCGGTTTTTTATCTACTCGGAGTTACAACATGACTTTTGAATCCCTCGGCCTTGCGCCTGCGTTGCTGCGTGCGCTTTCCGAACAGGGTTACACCTCGCCGACCCCGATCCAGGTCCAGGCGATCCCGCTGGTATTGGCCGGCCACGATCTGCTGGGCGGCGCCCAGACCGGTACCGGCAAGACCGCCGCGTTCGGCCTGCCGTTGCTCAACCGCCTGTCCAAGCAGACCGCGCCGAACGCGTCGCGCAAGCCGCGCGCACTGATCCTGGTGCCGACTCGCGAGCTGGCGGTGCAGGTCAATGACAGCCTGCGCGGCTACGCCAAGCACCTGCGGATGAACTTCTGCGCGATCTTCGGCGGCGCGGGCATGGGCCCGCAGGTCGAGACCCTGCGTCGCGGCGTGGACGTGCTGGTGGCCACCCCGGGCCGGCTGATCGACCACATGGAGCGCGGCACGGTCAAGCTCGACGAGATCGAGGTGCTGGTGCTCGACGAGGCCGACCGCATGCTCGACATGGGCTTCCTGCCCGCGATCAAGCGCATCCTCGGCCGCGTGCCGGCGCAGCGGCAGACGCTGCTGTTCTCGGCCACCTTCGAAAGCCAGCTCAAGCAGCTCGCGCTGCAGTTCATGCGCGATCCGAAGCAGGTCCAGGTCGCCGCCAACAACACCATCGCCCAGACCATCAGCCACGTCGCACACCCGGTCGATGCCGGCCGCAAACGCGACCTGCTGATCGAAATCATCGCCAAGCGCCCGGCTGACCAGGTGCTGGTGTTCGGTCGCACCAAGCACGGCTGCAACCGGCTGGTCGAACAACTGGATGCCGCCGGCCTGCGTTCGGTCGCGATCCACGGCAACAAGAGCCAGGCGCAGCGTCAGAAAGCCCTGCGCGACTTCAAGGGCAACCGCGCCCGCGTGCTGGTCGCCACCGACGTCGCCGCGCGCGGTCTGGACATTCCTGATCTGCCGCTGGTGATCAACTTCGACCTGCCGATGGTGGCCGAGGACTATGTGCACCGGATCGGCCGCACCGGTCGCAACGGATCGACCGGTGAAGCGCTGTCGCTGGTCTCGCACGATGAAGGCGGCCTGCTGCGCCAGATCCAGCACGTGCTGAAGAAGGATGTGGAGATGGTGGTGGTGCCGGGCTACGAGCCCAGCCGTCCGATCCGCCTCGACGTGGCGATCCCGAACCCGCGCAACAACGCCGGTGCGGGCCGTCCGCCGCGCAACAATGCTCCGCGCGGCGGTGCGCGTCCGCACGGCCAGCCGGCGCCGCGTCATGCCCATGCCGGGCAGCGTCAGCGCGCGGGGGCGCCGGCCGGCCGTGGCGGCGGTCGCGGCTCGTTCCGGGACGGCTCCATCGCCTGATTCAAGGCGCGGTCGAATCCTGTCGGCGACGGATGCCATTCCGTCGCCGGGCATGCGTCAGTTCAAGTGAGCGACCCGGATGACCTCCGGGTCGTTTGCGTATTGGAGCAGCAGTTTCTCGACCCGCTCCTGCCAGCCCGCGGCAAAGGCCGCACGCTGCTGGTCGTCGGCCTGGTCCTGCAGGATCGCGCCCAGCAAACTCCGCGTCTGCGGGTGACCCGGTACGCCGGACACATCCAGTTGCACCGCCACCGCGGCGCCGGTGTCGATACGCCGGAAGATCACCTCGTCGGCCCCGGGCCGGCCGGCGAACACCAACAGGCCGTTGCGTGCATGGCGTCCGGCGATTCCCTGGAATCCGTTGTCGGCGGCCGCGCCGGTCAGCAGCGTCAGCACCTGGGCGATCACACCGGTGGTGCCATGGTGGGCGGGCGCGGGCATTTCGACCCGGATGTTGCCGCGCTCGGCCGGGCCGTCGGGATACAGCGCCGCCATCGCGGCGCGCGCCATCAGGAATGCGCCCGCGACCGTCGGGCAGGAATGGCCGGCGACAAGGACGGCATCGGCGTACCGGTATTCCAGCAGGCCGCCTTCGCTGGCTCCCAGCAGTTCGGCCAAGGCATCGTGGGTGGCCACGACGGGGGCCTGATCGTAGAACGGGGGGAAGTTCACGGCTGCACCTGGATGTGAATGACTATCGATACGCTAAGAGAGTGAGGCGATGCCGGTACTGACATGGATCAAGCGGACGCAGGAGGGGGCGGGCCGCAAGCCTGCGCATTTCACCCCAGCCCGAGGTTGTTGCGCTCCAGCACCCGCTCGGCGCGGTAGCTGGATCGCACCATCGGCCCGGCCACGACTTCCACGAATCCCTTCGCCAGTGCCCGTTCGCGCAGGTCGTGGAACTCGTCGGGGGTGACGAAGCGCTCGACCGGCAGGTGATGCTCGCTCGGGCGCAGGTACTGGCCCAGGGTCACGATGTCCACGTGGGCGGCGCGCAGGTCGTCCAGCGTGCGATCGATCTCCACATCGGTCTCGCCGAGCCCGAGCATGAGGCTGGTCTTGGTCAGCGTGTCGGGCGCGTGGCGCTTGGCGAACGCCAGCACGTCCAGGGTCTGGGTGTAGCCGGCGCGGGGATCGCGGACCCGGTGGGTCAGCCGTTCGACCGTTTCCAGATTCTGTGCGTACGTCACCAGGCCCGCGTCGAGCACGGTGGCGACGTCCTTGAGATTGCCGGCGAAGTCGGGCGTCAGCGCCTCCACGGCGGCCGCCGGACTGCGCTGGTGGATCGCGCGGATGCAGGCGGCGTAGTGGCCGGCACCGCCGTCGACCAGGTCATCGCGGTCGACCGAGGTCAGCACCACGTACTTCAGTCCCATCAGGGCGACGGCCTCGGCGACGTTCTGCGGTTCTTCGGGGTCGAGCCAGCCGTGCGGATTGCCGGTGCTGACCGCGCAGAACTTGCAGGCCCGCGTGCAGACCGAGCCCATCAACATCAAGGTGGCGGTGCCGCGTCCCCAGCACTCGGCGATGTTGGGGCATTTGGATTCGGCGCAGACGGTGTGCAGGCGGTGCTCGCGCACGATGTCGCGCACTTCCTCGAAACGCGCACCGGCGGGCAACTTCGCTTTCAGCCAGGCCGGCTTGCGTGGCGCGGCGTCGGGCGCACCGCTGTCGGCGTGCGGACGCAGGCCATCCTTGACCGCGCGGGTGCCTTCCGGGGTGACGTACTTGCCGCCGCTGGGAACACGCAGCCCGGCTGCCGGATCATCGGAGGAATTCATGCCGCACGCGCCTCTTCCGTCGGAAAAGGCCAAGTCTGCGGGCGCGGCCGGCATCGCGCCCTGACCTGCATCAACGCGCCATACCGTCACCCCGCGTCGGCCGCCTTGCTTCGTGGAGAAAGGCGGCCGTGCGCGGTTGCCTACTTGGCGGCGATCCAGCGGTCGATCTTGTCTTCCAGCACGTTCAGCGGCACCGAGCCGTCCTTCAGTACCTCGGCGTGGAATTCGCGCACGTCGAAGCGGTCGCCCAATGCTTTCTCGGCCTTGCGGCGCAGTTCCAGGATCTTCAGCTCGCCGATCTTGTACGCCAGCGCCTGGCCGGGGATCGCCATGTAACGCTCGGCCTCGGCGACGGACTGGGTCCGGCTTTCGGCGGAGTTGTCGAGCATGTAGTCGATCACCTGCTCGCGGGTCCAGTTCCTGCTGTGCAGCCCGGTGTCGACCACCAGCCGGATCGCGCGCCACAGCTCGTTCTGCAGGTAGCCGAAGTGGCTGTACGGGTCGGAATAGAGTCCCAGGTCCTTGCCCAGCGATTCGGCGTACAGGCCCCAGCCCTCGATGTAGGCGGTCTGCCCGCCGAAGCGGCGGAACGCGGGCAGGCCGGTGAGTTCCTGCTGCAACGCGAGCTGGAAATGGTGGCCCGGAATGGCCTCGTGCAGGAACAGGTCCTCGGCGTCCCAGGTCTTGCGGGTCGGCAGGTCGTAGGTGTTGACGTAGAAGATGCCGGGACGCGTGCCGTCCTCGCTGGGGGTCATGTAGGAACCGCCGGCGGCCGACTGGGCGCGGAACGCCTCCACCGGACGGATCTCGAACGGCGCCTTGGGCGTCAGCGAGAACAGCTCGGGAACCTTCTCGTTCACCTTGTCCTCCAGCCCGCGATAGAACTCCAGCAGCTTCTCTTCGGAGGCGAACTCGAAGCGCGGGTCGGTCTGCATGAACGTGAAGAACTCCTGCAGCGAGCCCTTGAACCCCACCTCGGCCATCACTTTGCGGATCTCGCCGTGGATGCGCGCCACCTCGTCCAGGCCGATCTGGTGGATCTGCGCGGGGGTGAGGTCGGTGGTGGTCGAGCGGTGGGTGCGGAAGGCGTACCAGGCGTCGCCGTCGGGCAGGTCGGCCATGCCGGCGGTATCGCGCGTGTGCGGCAGGTAGTTGTCGGCGATGTATCCGCGCAGGTGGCGATAGGCCGGCATCAGCGTGGTGTCGATCAGCTCGCGGTAGTCGGCGGTGATGCGCTGTTTGTCTGCGTCGGAAAACGTGTCGGGCATGGTCTCGATCGGCCGCCAGAACAGGGTCTGTTCCGGGTTGTCCTTGATCAGCGCATCCAGCTGCGGCAGGACCTTTTCCATCAGCGCGCGCGGCTGCACCACGCCGGCCTGGACGCCTTCGCCCATGTTGGCGATCGCCTGGTTGAACAGCACCGGCACCTGGGTGGCACGCTTGCGCCAGTTGTCGTAGTCCTCGACCGTCTTGAACGGTTGCGCGCCGGTGCCCGAACCGAGCTGCACGAAGGTGGAGGCGATGTTGTAGAACTGGTTGATCGGCTGCATCCAGCCGGGGAATTTCTCCCCGGCGAGCTCGTCACGCGCGTCGTCGACGAAGATCTGGTAACTCAGCAGGTCCTGGCCTTCCAGCCCTTCCGCGCCGACGGCTTCGACTTTCTCCAGCCAGCCGCTGGTGAACCGGTGCGACTCGTCGCGGAATTCGCGCGACAGGAAGTTTGGCAGCCGGTCGTTGTAACGCGCGTCGCCCTGGTAGGTGGCGGCCAAGGGGTTGCGTTCGAGCATCTCCTCCCAGTACTGCGCATACAGCTGGTTGAGATGGGCGGCCTTGTCGGCGACGGCCTGTTCCGTGTTGGCAGGCGCCTGCGAACCGTTGCCCGGAGACGGGGCGCACCCGGCGATGGCGGCGGCCAATGCCAGGGCGAGCAGCGGGCGGGCGGCAGTGCGTCGGTTCATCGTCATCGTCTCCGGTGGGAAAGGGCAGGGCGAACCCCGAGCGTCACCGCTGCGTGCACCGGCTGCAATGGCCGAAGGTCACCGGCCATGCGGGCTGTGGCGCCTGCGGGAAGGCAGGCGTGGATGCTCAGGACGACGAGCGCGCGGCCGGGGGCGAGAACGGGATCGACTCCGGAGACACCGCACCGCCGGAAATGATGAAGCTCATGGCCTGGTCGACGGTCCAGTCGGTCGGGGTGATCTTCTCGACCGGCACGATCTCCAGATAGCCGGAGGTCGGGTTCGGCGTGGTCGGCACGTACACCGCCGCCAGCTCGCGGCCGGTGCCTTGCTCCTTCAACACCCGGGTGACGAAGCCGATCGACTTCATCTGGTCGTGCGGGAAGTCGATCAGCACCACGCGCTGGGTGCCGTCGGGCTTGGTCTGCAGGATGTTGAGCAGTTGCCGCGCGCTGCCGTAGATCGTGTTGGCGAACGGGATGCGGCCGATCAGCGCCTCGAACCAGCGCAGCAGCCGCTGGCCGAACACGCGGTGCGCCATCACCCCGGCCGCCAGGATCACCAGCAGGGTCGCCGCCAGCGCAAGCACGGTCTGCACCCACGGATCGACCAGCCACCCCCAGGCACGGGGATCGCCGCTGGCGAGGTTCTGCAGCACCGGTTCGGTCAGCGGTCGACTGATGTCGGACAGAAGCACGAACACGAACTTGACCACGACCCAGGTCAGCCACAGGGGCAGCAGGGTCAACAGGCCGGTGAGAAACAGGCGTTGCACGGTGGGGACGGTTCGCATGGCGCGATTGTAAGCGGCCCCGGTGGCGTGCGCCGGTCGTGTCGTTGGTTGCGGTCGCTGCGGTCGCTACCGTTCGCGCACCAGGCGGAAGCCGACGTCGTCGTAACCGCGGCCCGCATCCAGCACCCGCTGCGCGTCTCCGCTGCGCCACGAGCTGCCGTCGACCCTGCGCTCCTTGCAGCCTTCGCCGCATTCGAGTTGCCACAGCGACAATTCGCGACCGCTGACTTCAGGCGCGCGCTGGCGGGATTCCGCGAGCGTCGGCAGGCGGTAGGTATGCCCGGCCTGCTGGCTGTACCACTGCGCATAGGCCTGCGCATCGACCATCGACACGCAGACCACCGGCTCGCCATCGCCCTGGCTGAAGCCCGGGTCGCGCCAGTCGCGCCGTGCCAGCACCCGCAGCAGCGATGCGCGTTCACGGCAGAGCGCGGGCTTGCGGTTGGTGGCCGTGGCGAAGCGGGAGAACTCATCGCGGCTGACCGGCTTGAGGCTGATGGCAACGTCGGCCGTGCTGCGGGTCGTGGAGGCGGCACCACGCTCCGGGATTTCCGCCGCGCGTGATTGCAGCTTCCGCGCGGCCTCGGGCGACAGGCCCATCGGCCCGGCAAGGGCGGCGATGCCCAACCCCTGTTTGCGGTCGGGTCTGGCGGCTGCCTTGGCAAGGCGATCCTGCAGCGCCTTGTCGATATCGGCGCGCAAGCGGTTCTGGGCATCGGACGTGTCGGTGCCGGTTTCAAGACCGAGTTGCTGCACGTGGCGCGCATAGTCCGTCGCGCGGTCGTCCTTGCCCTGGCGGAGGTTGGCAAGCAGTGCGCCGCCCAGCGCCCCGGTGAGTTCGTCGACCATCTGCTGGACTTCGTGGCTGCCGGGATCGACCTGCCAGGCGCGCAGCACGCTGGCGTAGGCGTTGTCGCCTTCCGGCGTGGTGAGGTTGCGCTGCCCGATCTGTCGACGCGCATTGTCGAGAGCCACCTGCAAGGGAGCTTCCGGCAGCGGCTGCAGCATCGCGGCGATCGGATCGTACGGTGTCGTGTCGGCCGCCGGCGGAGTGCTGTCGGCACGGAAAAATCCGTCCTGGCCCTTGTCGCCAATGATGAAGGCCGTGGCAGTGGTCGCCACGACGACCAGGCTGGCGGCGGCCCAGACCGGTCCGGAAACACCGGCCAGGCGCCCGCCGATGCGCTCGCGCCAGGCCGCCATCCGCGGCCAGCGACGGCGGCGTTCGACCTGATCCAGCATGGCGCTCATCTGGGCGACATCCTGGAACCGCTCGCCGGGCTGCTTGGCCAGTGCGCGGTTCATGAATCGTTGCCAGTGACGCAGGTGCGGCGGCAACTTCGGGATCGGGTCCTGCGCGTGCATCACCGCCATCGACAACGCATCACCGGCTTCGTAGGGCAGGTGGCCGGCGAGCATTTCCCACGCCAGCACGCCGAGGCTGTACAGGTCGGCGCGACCGTCGACATCTTCGCCGCGCGCCTGCTCGGGCGCCATGTAGGCGGTACTGCCGACGGCCAGGCCGGCAGCGGTCACCCGCGGCCCGAAACCACGGCGCAGGGCGATGCCGAAATCCGCCAGCAACGGCCGCTCGGTATCGTCGAACAGCACGTTCTCGGCCTTGACGTCGCGATGCACCACGCCGCGGCCGTGGGCGTACTCCAGCGCCGACAGCAGCGCACGCAGGGTTTCGATCACGCGGGCTTCGTCGGGACCATCCCCGTTCTGGAAGCTGCGCTGGCCCAGATGGCCGCGTGAGAGGTACGGCATCGCGTAGTAGGGCAGGCCGTCGCCGGTGCGGCCCAGCTCGTGGATGCGCACGACGTGGGGGTGCTCCAGCCGGGCGATCGTGCGGACTTCGTTCTCGAACCGGCGGCGACTCACTTCGTCCGACAGTGCCTGCGGCGCCATCACCTTGATCGCGACCTCGCGCGACAGGGCGATCTGCTCGGCCAGATACACCGTGGACATGCCGCCATGGTTGATGACGCGCAGCAGCCGGTAGCCCCGGATATCGGGCAGTGGTCCGGTGGTCATGTCGTTGTCTGGCGAATGCGGCATCGCGCGGCCCCCCTGTCGCGAATCGCGAGCATACCCTCCGCGGGTGAAAGCGGGGAGAGTCCGTGCCTGCGTGAACCGAAAGGGGAAAGCCGGGGTCCGGACTGGCGGGCTGGTCAGTCGTCCGCGAGTGTCCGGCGCTTGCGGCGCACATACAACTGCTTGCGGACCCGGGCGACGACCTCGCCGGCCTTGTCGGTGATGTGTGTGTCGAACCAGCGCAACGCCTTGTCGCCGGTAGCAGTGGTGTCGCGCAGCTCGTCGAGGACGGCGTCATCCACGGCAAAGTGCGCATGCACGGTGCCGCGGCCGGGCTTGACGAATTCGATCGTGCCGGCCTGGTCCCAGACGATGTAGTCGCGGCCCAGCGACTGCATCACCAGCAGCATCCAGAACGGGTCGGTCATCGCGAACAGGCTGCCGCCGAAATGGGTGCCGACGTAATTGCGGTTCCAGGGCCGCATGCGCAGTTCGACGTGGGCGTGGCGGTAGCCGTCGCTGATGTCGCGGACGTGGACGCCGCTGAACAGGAACGGTGGCCACAGGTTGAGGCCGTGGCGGAGCAGGCTGGGTTTCATGCGGGGCCGGGAGTGTGGACGAGGCCCGACAGCCTGCCATACGGCAGCGTATATTCAAGTGCGGGGCGTTGGAGTCGATGCGTCGGAGGCTGGATCGCCTACCGTGTTTCCACCCGCACCTGCAGCCGGCCATCGGCCAGTCGCACATCCAGGCGGTCGCCCGGGGTGGCGTCCAGCACGCTGCGCACCAGCCGGCCGTCCTCGTGCTGCACGATCGCGTAGCCGCGGGCGACGGTGGCCAGCGGGCTGATGGCTTCAAGCGACCGCGCCAGTCCGCGCAAGGCCAGGGCGTCGTTGCCCAGCCGCCGGGCAATGGCGGCTTGCGGGCGTTGCGATATGGCGGCCAGGCGTTCGCGCAGCCGGGCGATCCGGCGTTGCGGGTGGGAGATCCGCAGGATCGCTTCGGCGTGGCGCAACCGCGCCTGTTCGTGGCCGAGGCGTTGCCGCCACGCGGCCGCGAGCCGGCGCAAGGCCTCGGCCTGGCGTCGGCGCAACAGGTCCAGCCGGGCTTGCGGGCGCAGTGCATTGAGGCGCAACGCGGCGCGGTCGGCGCGTTGCATCGCCTGGCGCAGGTGCTGGGTCTGCAGGTTGACCAGCCTGGCCCCGATGGCGCGCACGTGGCGACCGAGGTCTTCGCGGTCGGGCACCAGCAGTTCGGCCGCAACCGACGGGGTGGGCGCGCGGATGTCGGCGGCGAAGTCGGCCAGGCTGAAGTCGGTTTCGTGGCCGACCGCGGACACCACGGGCACCTCGCAGGCGGCGATCGCGCGGGCCAGATGTTCGTCGTTGAAGGCCCACAGGTCTTCCAGCGAGCCGCCGCCGCGGGCCAGCACCAGCACGTCGTAGCGGTTCGAGGCGGCCGCGCGCTGCAGCATGCGGGTGATCTGGGCGGCGGCGGTCGCGCCCTGCACCGGCACCGGCAACACCTCGGCCTCGACCAGCGGGAAGCGGCGCGCAAGCACGCTGAGCACGTCCCGCACGGCGGCGCCGCTGGGCGAGGTGATCACCCCGATACGCGAGGGCAGCGCCGGCAATGGCCGCTTGCGCGCGTCGTCGAACAACCCCTCGGCCTGCAGCCGCGCCTTGAGTTCATCGAACGCGCGTCGCAGCGCGCCTTCGCCGGCTTCCTCCATGTGGTCGAGCACCATCTGGTACTCGCCGCGCGCCTCGTACAGGGTCAGCCGTCCGCGCGCGAGCACGTGCATGCCCTCGCGCGGAACGAACTTCAGCCAGCTGCTCTTGGGCTTGAACATCGCGCACCGCACCTGCGCGCGCGCGTCCTTGAGGGTGAAGTACAGATGCCCGGACGACGGCCGCGCCACGTTGCCCAGCTCGGCCTCGATCCACACCAGCGGGAACGCCCCTTCCAGCAGGTCGCGCGCCAGCGTGTTGAGCTGGCTCGGGGTGAGGACGTGATTGGGATCGTCGAGGGTCATGGCAACGCGGCGGGGCGGCTGGATACGGTAGCGCAGCGTCTCCCGGCGGTCACGCCGGCCGGGAAGATGCTGCCGCGCCATTCGAGTCGGCGGATTTTTCGCTGGGCAGAAAGTGCCTGTTCTGCGGGAGCCATCGCATGTCTTTCTCCGTCTCCCGCTTGCGGGAGAGGGTTGGGGTGAGGGAAGACGAAGCGGCACATGCGTCGCAACCGCGGTCGCGTTGCTCTCACACCCCAAGGGTGCTTCCTTTGGGGCGTCCGCCCTTCGGGCACCTTCTCCCGCGAGCGGGAGAAGGGTGAGCCGTACCGCCCCGGCGGTACAATGCGCGGATGAACCGAGACGTCGCCAGCCCCTGCACCAACCCCGCCTTTGGCCCCCTGCCACGCCGCTCCACCCGCGCGGTGACGATCGGCGGGATCACCGTCGGCGGCGGTGCGCCGGTGGTGGTGCAGTCGATGACCAACACCGACACCGCCGACATCGCCGGCACCGTCAAGCAGGTCGCCGAATTGTGGCGCGCGGGTTCGGAACTGGTCCGCATCACCGTCAACAACGCCGAGTCCGCCGCCGCCGTGCCGCGGATCCGCGACAAGCTGGCGATGATGGGCGCGGCCGTCCCGCTGATCGGCGACTTCCATTACAACGGCCACCAGCTGCTGACCGCCGAGCCCGCCGCGGCCGAGGCGCTGGCGAAGTACCGCATCAATCCCGGCAACGTCGGTTTCGGCAAGAAGCGCGACAGCCAGTTCGCGACCCTGATCGAGCTGGCGATCCAGTACGGCAAGCCGGTCCGGATCGGCGCCAACTGGGGCTCGCTGGACCAGGCGCTGGCGCGGCAGTTGATGGACGAGAACGCGCAGCGCGCCGAGCCCTGGGACGCCGGCCGGGTGCTGCGCGAGGCATTGATCCGCTCGGCGCTGGACTCGGCCGAGCGCGCCGTCGATATCGGCTTGCCGGCCGAGCGCATCGTGCTCAGCGCGAAGGTCAGCGGCGTGCAGGAACTGATCGCGGTCTATCGCGAGCTGGCCCGCCGCGGCGACTACGCGCTGCATCTGGGCCTGACCGAGGCCGGCATCGGCAGCAAGGGCATCGTCGCCTCCAGCGCGGCGCTGGGCGTGCTGCTGCAGGAGGGCATCGGCGACACGATCCGCATCTCGCTGACCCCCGAGCCGGGCCAGTCGCGCAACAACGAGGTGATCGTCGCGCAGGAACTGCTGCAGACGATGGGCCTGCGCGCGTTCACCCCGATGGTGACGGCGTGCCCCGGCTGCGGGCGCACCACCAGCACGTTCTTCCAGGAGCTGGCACAGAAGGTCCAGGAGCACGTGCGGGCGAAGATGCCGGAATGGAAGGTCACCCATCCGGGTGCGGAAAACCTGACCCTCGCGGTGATGGGCTGCATCGTCAACGGCCCGGGCGAATCGCGCCACGCCAACATCGGTATTTCGCTGCCGGGCACCGGCGAGGCGCCGGCGGCGCCGGTGTTCGAGGACGGCGAGAAAACCGTGACCCTGCGCGGCGAACATATCGCCGACGAGTTTGTCGGCCTGATCGACCGCTACGTCGAGCGCCACTATGGCGGCGCCGGGATTGCCTGAGCCAAGTTCATCTGAGCCCGGTTCGTCCGGGTCGGGAGTGCCCGGGTCAGGCTTGCCCGATCCGGCGGCGAAGTCTCCGGAGATGACACCACCCGTGGGTCCACCCGGCCCGCCAACGCCGGCCGGGTTTGCATCGAGCGGTTCCGCGTCGGGGTCCCATTCGCGGCGGCAGACAGTGCGCTGGCCGGATTGGTGGCGCAGGCATCGTGGACAACTGGCGCTGGTCGTCGCGGCGTTGCTGCCGCCGTCCTGGGCCTTCGCGACGCTGGCCACGAGAGTCCGCGCCGGCGGCTCGTTCGCATTCGATCTGCCGATCCTGGATTTTGCCCGCGCGTTGGGCAGCCCGGCGCTCGACCGCTTCTTCGTGGCGATGTCCCAGCTCGGCTACCTGTACGGCGTTGTACCGTTCGATATCGCGCTGGTGATGTTCCTGCTGCTCCGTCGCCAATGGCGCGTGGCGGCTTTCGCGACCCTCGCGCTGGCCGGCTCCGGCCTGTTGAACGTGCTCACCAAGCAGGTGTTCGCGCGTGACCGGCCGGCGTTGTGGGAGTCCATCGCGCCGGAGACGACCTGGAGTTTCCCCAGCGGCCACGCGATGGGCTCGGCCACGCTGGCGGTGGTCCTGATCCTGCTGGCGTGGCACACGCGCTGGCGTTGGCCGGTGATCGTGGCGATGGCCGCGTTCGTGTTGCTGGTGGGCTTTTCACGCGTCTATCTGGGCGTGCATTACCCGTCCGATATCCTCGCCGGATGGGCCGTGGCCAGTGTCTGGACGGCCGCCAGTTTCCTGGCGGTGTTCCGGGGGCGATACCGGCTCCGGCAGCGCGGCTGAAAGTCGCTGGCCGGCACGCGTGCCGCTGGCGGCGCCTGGAACCTACTGGCCCGGCTTGACCGCCGTGGTCGGTGCGGTGGTGGCGGCACGCCGAGCGAGCCGCGCCTCGCGGTGGGCGATGTAGCCGTTGGCGATGAAGATGATCGCCGCGCCGAGCACGGTCCAGCGATCCAGGTCCTCACCGAACAGGAAGAACCCGAACACCGCCACGATCGGCAGCTGCATGAAGCTGATCGGCGTCAGCGCGGAGACGTCGCCAAGCTTCAGCGCGCGCGTCCACAGCATGTGCCCGGCGGTCCCCAGTACGCCGGCGCAGACCACCCACAGCCACACGATGCCGTGCGGCCATTCCCAGACGAACAGGGCCGGCACCAGCGACATCGGCACCCACAGGATGGTGGTCAGGATGACGATGCGGTCGGCCGGCTCGGTGTAGGACAACTGCTTGATCTGGATCGCCACGATGCCGCTGAGGATCGCCGCGGAGATGGCGATCAGGGTGCCCGCGCTGAACTCCGCGGTGCCGGGCCGGACGATGATCAGCACGCCGATGAAACCCAGCACGACCGCGCTCCAGCGTCGCACGCGCACCTGCTCGCCCAGCCACAGCACCGCCGCGATGGTCACGAACAACGGCGTGGAATACGACAGCGACACGGCCTGCGCCAATGGCAGATTGCCGATCGCCCAGAAGCCGCAGAACATCGAGGCCGTGCCCAGCAAGCAGCGCACGAAATAACGCGGCAGCTGTTGCGTCCGCAGCAGTCCGGGGCCGTGTTTGTACAGCAGCGGCAAGGCCGCCAGCATGCCGAAGAAGCTGCGGAAGAACGCCACCTCGAAGGTGTGCAGGGACTCGGAGGCCAGCCGGATGGCGATGACCATCACGGCGAAGAACCCGGTACTGCCAAGCATCAGCAGTGCCGCGCGGGTATGGACCGACATCGCGGGCTTGGTCGCGGGCTTGCCGGTTGCCGGGGTCACCATGACGCTCCGATGATGCGCGGCTCCGGCTCCAGGGCGACCCCGAAGCGCTCGTGGACCGAACCGGCGATCCGCCGCGCCAGGTCGAACAGTTGCCGCCCGCTGGCATCGCCGTGGTTGACCAGCACCAGCGCGTGCGAGGCGGCGACGCCGGCATCGCCATCGCGGTGGCCCTTCCAGCCGCAGGCGTCGATCAGCCACGCGGCCGAGAGCTTGCGGCTGTCGTCATCACCGCCACGGAACACCGGCAGGGCGGCATGTTCACTCGACAGCGCTTCGGCTTTCAGCGTGGGCACGATCGGGTTCTTGAAGAAGCTGCCGGCGTTGCCGATCACGGCCGGGTCGGGCAGCTTGCGTCGACGGATCGCGATCACCGCCTCGGCGATGGCGCCGGGCGTGGGGTGGGCAACGCCCATCGCCGCCAGCTCCTCGCCGATACCGGCGTATTCCAGCCGCGGCGTGAACTCCGGCCGCAGTGCGAACTCGACCGCGGTGACGATGAACCGGTCCGGCTGCTGCTTGAACACGCTGTCGCGGTAGGCGAACGCGCAGGCATCCCGGTCGAGCCGGTGCCACTGCCCGCGGGCCGGCTCGAACGCTTCCACCGCGTGGATGAACTCGCGCACTTCCACGCCGTACGCGCCGATGTTCTGGATCGGTGCCGCGCCGACCGTGCCCGGAATCAGGGCCAGGTTTTCCAGTCCGGCATGGCCGCGGGCGAGGGCGTCGAGGACGAAGCCGTGCCACGGCACGCCGGCATCGGCGCGGAGGATGGTGCCATCGGCATCGTTGCGCACCACGCGGGTCTGCCGTCCGGCGAGCACCAGCAGCGGACGCTGCGGATCCTCCACGAACAACACATTGCTGCCGCCACCCAGTACCAGCGGCGGCTGGCCGGAAAATTCGGGTCGCTCGAACAGTGCCGGCAATGCCGCGGCGTCGGTGACTTCGGCCAGCACGGTGGCACGCGCGCCTACGCCAAGGGTGTTGCGGGATTGCAGCGCGACGTCGCGAAGGATGCGGACGGCCTGGCTCATGCGACCGGCGGCATCGGGCCACGGCTGGGCGAGAACTTGCGGCGGCGGATCGCCTCCACGCATTCGTGTATCAGGGCGGGGCCGCGATACACCAGCCCGGAGTAGCACTGCACCAGACTGGCGCCGGCGGCCATCTTGGTCACCGCGTCGGCACCCGAGAGGATGCCGCCGACCCCGACCAGCGGAATCGACTCGGGCAGGCGGGTGCGCATCATCCTGAGCACGGTGGTCGACGGGCCCATCAGCGGGCGACCGGACAGTCCACCGGCTTCTTCCGCGCCACGGACGCCTTCGACCGCGATCCGGGACACCGTGGTGTTGGTCGCGATCACGCCATCGACCTCGAGCTCGCTCAGCACCCGCGCGCAGGCCTCGATGTCGGGGTCGGACAGGTCCGGCGCGATCTTGACCAGCATCGGGATGCGGCGACCGTGCTTGGCCCCCAGTCGCTCCTGCTCGTCACGCAGGATGCTGACCAGCCGGCGCAGTGCCTGCTCCTCCTGCAACTCGCGCAGGCCGGCGGTGTTGGGCGAGGAGATGTTCACCGTCACGTAGTCCGCCAGTTCGTAGACCCGCGACAGGCAGTACATGTAGTCGCCTTCGGCGATCTCGTTCGGCGTTTCCTTGTTCTTGCCGATGTTGATGCCCAGCAGGCCGCCCTTGCGCTGGGCCCGCTCGACGTTGCGGACCAGTGCGTCGACGCCGGCATTGTTGAATCCCAGCCGGTTGATCACCGCCTGCTGGTCGGGCAGGCGGAACATGCGCGGCTTCGGATTGCCCGCCTGCGGGCGCGGCGTCACGGTGCCGATCTCGACGAAACCGAACCCCAGCGCCAGCAGCGCGTCGATGTGTTCGCCGTTCTTGTCCAGCCCGGCCGCCAGTCCGACCGGGTTGGGAAATTCCAGCCCGAAGGCCCGGGTCGGCAACGGCTCGGGCGGCTTGCCCAGCATCGCGGTCGCGCCGCTGCGATGGGCCAGCTCGAGCGCCCGCAGACCCAGGTCATGGGCGCGCTCGGCGTCCAGGTTGAACAGCAGCGGACGGGCCAGTCGGTACACGCTTATCCCCAGTTGCCGGCCAGTGCCAGGAACGCCGCCAGCCCACCAAAGAACAGCAGTATCGCCAGCACCGCCAGAACGGCGAGGGCGACCATCGCGTAGCCCAGTACCAGGCCCGCGATGGCCAGTCCGTCGCCTTCGACGTTGCCGTTGTCGCGACGGATTTCACTGCGGGCAAGGTGTCCGGTGACGATCGCCACGATGCTGCCCAGCATCGGCAGGACCGTCCAGCCCAGCACGCCGGCGACCAGGCTGATGATGGCCATCGTGCTGGTCCGCCGGCCGTTGCCAGCGGGCGGCGGCAGGGAGGAAGGGACGGGGCTGTTCATTGGCTGGGCACTCTCGGCCGGAGGAACTTACAGGTCGAACTTGATGCCCTGCGCCAGCGGCAGTTCGTCGGAGTAGTTGATGGTGTTGGTCTGGCGACGCATGTAGGCGCGCCAGGAGTCCGAACCCGATTCGCGGCCACCGCCGGTTTCCTTCTCGCCACCGAACGCACCGCCGATCTCCGCACCCGAGGTGCCGATGTTGACGTTGGCGATGCCGCAGTCCGAACCGCGCGCCGACAGGAACGCCTCGGCCGCCTTCAGGTTCTCGGTGAAGATCGCCGAGGACAGCCCCTGCGGCACGTCGTTCTGCATCGCGATCGCGTCGTCGAGGTCCTTGAACTTCATCACGTACAGGATCGGCGCGAAGGTCTCGGTCTGCACCACTTCAGCGTCGTTGGTCAGTCCGGTGATGATGGTCGGCAACACGAAGTTGCCCTTGCGGTCGATCGCCGCGCCGCCGGTAGCGACGGTGCCGCCGGCCGCCTTGGCCTTCTCGATCGCGGCCAGATAGCCCTGCACCGCTTCCGGGCTGTTCAGCGGCCCCATCAGGTTGGTCGGGTCGGTCGGGTCGCCGGTCTTGCCCTCGACCTGCTTGTAGGCGGTGACCAGCTTGGCCAGCACGTCGTCGAAGATCGACTCGTGGATGAACACACGGCGGGTGGTCGTGCAGCGCTGGCCGGCGGTGCCGACGGCGCCGAAGACAATCGCCGGAATCGCCAGCTTCAGGTCGGCACTGGCATCGACGATCATCGCGTTGTTGCCGCCCAGCTCCAGCAGCGAGCGGCCCATCCGGCGCGCGACGCGCTCGCCGACATGGCGGCCGACCTTGGTCGAACCGGTGAAGCTGACCAGGTTGATGCGCTTGTCATCGACGAAGTGCTGGGCCAGCTCGGTGCCGGCGTCGTTGAACAGGAAGAAGATGTCCGGGAAGCCGCCCTTCTTCAGCGCCTCGTTGCAGATCCGGACCGCAGCGATTGCCGACAACGGGGTCTTCGGCGACGGCTTCCAGATGGTGATGTTGCCGCAGACCGCGGAGATCAGCGCGTTCCAGGCCCAGACCGCGACCGGGAAGTTGAACGCCGAGATCACGCCGACGATGCCCAGCGGATGCCACTGCTCGTACATGCGGTGGCCGGGGCGCTCGGAATGCATGGTCAGGCCGTACAGCTGGCGCGACAGACCGACGGCGAACTCGCCGATGTCGATCATCTCCTGCACTTCGCCGTCGCCTTCCGGCTTGGACTTGCCCATCTCCAGCGCGACCAGCGAACCCAGTGCGTCCTTGTGCTCGCGCAGCGCATCGGCGCACAGGCGCACGGCCTCGCCACGACGCGGGGCCGGCGTGGTGCGCCAGACCTTGAAGGCGGCCTGGGCACGCTCGACGATCTGCTCGTACTCCGCCGGGCTGCTGGCATGCACCTTCGCCAGTGCCTCGCCATCGGTCGGGTTGATCGGCTCCAGGACGCCGGCACCAGTGGCCTTGGACCATTCGCCATTGCCGAGGTAGGTGCCCGATTCGGTGCCGGTCAGGCCGAGCGCGGTGAGGACGGGATGGGTCATGGAAATCTCCTGTTGATGATGCGTATGGACGCTGCCAAGGGGCGAACGGCCGCACAAAAGAAGCAGCGCGAACCCCTGCGTGAAACCCCTGCCAATGGCACGCGACAAGTGCGTGGTGACCCCGACACGATTCGAACGTGTGACCTGTCCCTTAGGAGGGGACCGCTCTATCCAGCTGAGCTACGGGGCCAATGACGGAATTATCGCAGGAACTGTCGGCGATGGCCCGCCGGGACCGGGAGGGGAATGGAAAAGCAGCCGCTGGGCCGGCCAACAAAAAGGGCCGGACGCAAGTCCAGCCCTTCCTGCAATTCATGGTGGAGCGGAGGGGGATCGAACCCCTGACCTCCACGATGCGAACGTGGCGCTCTCCCAGCTGAGCTACCGCCCCATGAAAGCGTGGACAAGTCTAGCGACGGTGGTCCGCCAGCGCTAGTGTTTTTCTTCGATCAGCGGCGCGAGGACGGGTTCGAGAACTTCGCGGCGCCAGCCGGCGAGGGCGTCGGGCCATTGGCCGTGGTCGAGCAGGCTTTCCAGATGGCGGCGCGAAGCGAGTATGCCGTCGGACAATCCGAGCTCGGCGCTGCGTGCGGCGACCGCGTCCTGCAACCGGCGCAGACGGTTCTTGTCGCGCTTCTCGGCAATCCCGGCGTCGGGCGCATCGGCTTCGTCGGGCAGGGCGGTGGTGAGTGCCTGCCAGATCGCGTCGCCCAGTTTGCGGGGCGCCTTGGGATGGGCATCCAGCTCGCGCTGCAGCGCCTGCCGGTCGGCCGGAAGCTTGCGCGCCAGGGTGACCGCCAACTCGTTGTCGAGGATCCAGCTGCGCGGGCGGTCGCTCTCACGGGCGTAAGCCTCGCGCCAGCGCAGCAGACGCACCAGATGGCGCTGGGCCATGGCATCGAGGAACTGGGCGTTGCGCATCGACAGGTGCGGCCAGCGTTCGATGCCGTCGTCGCCGGCGTTCGCAACGGTGCGGGCGGCATCGCTGGCCAGCCATTCGCGCCGACCCAGCTGGCCCAGCATGCCGTCGAGCACGTCGTTCAGTTCGAACAGGTGGCGCACGTCGTCGGCCGCGTATTCCAGCTGGGCCGGTGACAGCGGCCGACGCAGCCAGTCCGAGCGGGTCTCGCCCTTGGCCAGCGCAATGCCGGTGATGCTCTCCACCAGTTTCTGGTAACCCATTCCGCTGCCGACGCCGGCCAGTGCCGCCGCCAGCTGGGTATCGAACAGCGGACGCGGCACCACGCCGCAGGAGTGCTTGAACGCGACCAGGTCCTCGCTGGGACTGTGCATGACTTTCAGGATCGTCTCGTCCGCGAGGATTGGTGCGAACGCCTCGTTGATTCCCGGCGCGAGCGTGTCCACGAGCAGGATTTCGGTGGCGTCGCCGCGCTCAAGGGCGATCTGCAGCAGCGCCAGTTGCGGCCAATAGGTGCGCTCGCGGATGAACTCGGTATCCAGGCCGATGCGCGCGGGGCGGTGGGCGAGGCGGGCGGTGAGTTCGGCCGGGTCCGCGATCCACGCGGGGGAGAGCGGAGCGGCGCTGGACGAAGCCGGACTTGAAGTGGTGGTTGAGGCTGGATTTGTCACGTGGGATCGGTCGGAGACGGAGGTTGCCGCGACGGGCGACAATAGCCTATTTTCGGCCTGCCCTTCCGGGTGCGGCCCCCGCAACGCCAACAGGCAGGGAGGACGATTGCATTCACGACCCCCAGTGATATTGCCGCCACAGCCGCCCAGGCGAAGCCATCCGACGGGGCGCGCGGGCCTGAGTGCGGCGCTCGCGCTCGCGGTGCTGTTGGCGGCATGTTCCCGCCCGCCGGACGAGACGCCGGACACGGCCCAGGGTGACGTCAGCGAAGCGCGTGCGCCGGTCGTGACCATCGGCGAGGACCAGGAGGTGCCGGTCTGGCGCGCACCGGATGTCGAAGTCGATGCGGAAAACATCGCCGGACTGAAACAGCAGGCGGCCGAGGCGCTGGAAGCCGGCGAGTTGTTCGGCAGCGATGACGATGCGATTCCGTTGTACATGGCGCTGCAGCAGCAAGCGCCCACCGATGCCGAGGTTTCCGCCGGCCTCGATCACGCCTTGGAGGCGTTGCTGGCACGGGGTGAGCTCGCCTTGGCCGATGTCGATGCCGATCCCGCGCAGTTGCGCAGTGCCCACGAGATCGCCGCGGTGGCACGCACCGTGGCGCCGGCCGACCCGCGCGTCGCCGCCTGGCTGGGCCGGCTGGATCTGGTCGACCAGGCGCAGCAGGCCAGTCTGCGCGGCGAGCGCGCCCTGAACGACGGCCAGATCGGCGAGGACGGAAAAAAGGACGGCGCGATCGCCTATTTCCGCGAGGCGCTGGCAATACGGCCGCACGATGCCCGTGCGACGCAAGGGCTGGCGGCGGCCGAGAGCGGGCTGATCCGCCGGGCGGAAATTGCCGCCGGCAAAGACGACTACACCGAGGCCGACATGTGGCTGGAGAAGGCCGCCTCGGTGCGGCCGCAACTCGATACGGTCGCGCAGGCCCGCACGCGCATTGCCCGCATGCGCGGGGCGAGAGTGAGCAGCCTGCGTGACGAGGGCATCGTTGCGTTGGCGCATGAGGGCGGCATCGATACCGCACGGGAACATCTGGCGACCTTGTTGCGGATTGCACCCGCGGCGGATCCGGCGGCGATCGAGTTGCGCGAACGCATCGAGTTGGCCAGCCATTACGGACTGTTCCGGCCGGGTCAGGCGTTTACCGAGGCGCTGCGTCAGGGGGGACGGGGCCCGGAGCTGGTGGTCATCCCGCACGGCGCCTTCCGGATGGGGGCGGACGCCCGCGAAGCCGGCTCCAGCGATGCCGAACGGCCCACACGCAATGTCCGTTTCGATCGTGGGCTGGCCGTGGCGCGACACGAGGTCACGGTCGGCGAGTTCCGGCGCTTCGTGACCGCCACCGCGTACCGGACGCGGGCGGACCGGCGCGGCTATTCCACCGTCTATGACGAACGCAGCGGCAACCTGGTGCGTCGCAACGGGGTCGACTGGCGGTCGGACTATGCCGGCGCTCCGGCAGGCGACCATCTGCCGGTGGTCCACGTCAGCGCCAAGGACGCGCAGGCCTACGCGCAATGGTTGTCCGACCAGACCGGCCAGCACTACCGGCTGCCCAGCGAGGCGGAGTTCGAATACATGCTGCGCGCAGGCAGCCCGGGCCCGTTCCCCTGGGGCGCGGGCGGGCCGCCGGAGGACGCCGGCAACTTCACCGGTGCGCTCGATGAATCCCCCAGTGGCAGGCATTGGCGCAATGCTTTCGCAGATTACGGCGATGGTGCCTGGGGACCGGCGCGGGTCGGCTCGTACGCGGCGAATGCATACGGCCTTCACGACCTGAGCGGCAACGTCAGCGAATGGGTTGCGGACTGCTGGCACAGCAATTACCGACGTGCGCCTTCCGATGGCAAGGCCTGGATCAATCCGGGTTGCCAGGAGCGGGTGGTGCGCGGTGGTTCGTGGGCGAGCTCGCCCCAGCAGACCCGTTCGGCATGGCGGTTGGGCAGCGATGTGGATACCACCAACGCTCGGGTCGGTTTCCGTGTCGTGCGCGAGATCTGATCCCGGCCATGGCAACGGGTGTCCGCCTGCCAGCGGTCCCGGGTCGTGCCGGCTCACAGTGGCAACAGGTGGCAGACAGATGAGGAGCATGGGATGAACACCAGTCGCATGGGCGGTTCCCCGCAGCCGCGCCGGGGTCGGGGCGGCGGTTTCCGCTGGTGGATCCTGCTGCTGTTTGCCGGCTACGCGGCATGGCAATGGTTCGGCTCGGCCCAGACCGATCCATACACCGGCGAGACGGCGCACTACGGTGCCAGCGCCGCTGAAGAAGTCCAGCTGGGCGCGCAGGCCTACCAGCAGGTGCTCGGCGATGCCCAGATGCAGGGTGCACTGTTGCCAGCCGATGCACCGGCCAGCCAGCAGGTCCGTGCCATCGCCCAACGGCTGGTCGCCACGGTGCCGGAAGTCACCGCGGACCTTGCGGCCCGTCATCAGCAGCAGGCGCCGACCTCATACCGCGATTTCCAGTGGGACGTCAGCGTGATCCAGTCCGACGAGGCCAATGCGTTCTGCCTGCCGGGCGGCAAGATGGCGGTCTACACCGGCCTGTTGCCGGTGACGCAGACACCCGATGGGTTGGCCGTGGTGATGGGTCATGAAATCGCCCACGCCCTGCTGCGGCACGGTTCGCAGCGCATGGCCCAGCAGAACCTGGTGCAGATGGGCCAGATGGCGGCCGGCATGGCAGTGGGAGGAATGGACCCGCAGCAACAGCAGGCCGTGATGGCTGCGCTGGGCGTGGGTGCGCAATACGGCCTTATCCTGCCGTACGGGCGCAACCACGAAACCCAGGCCGACCAGGTCGGCCTGATGCTGGCGGCCGCAGCCTGCTACGACCCCCGCGCCGCCATACCGCTGTGGGAACGCATGGCGCAACTGGGTGGCGGTTCGCGGCCGCCGGAATTCGCCTCCACCCACCCCGATCCCGCCAACCGTATCCAGACCTTGCAGGCCCTGATGCCGGAGGCGCTGGGTTTCTATCAGAAGTATTGCGAAGGGCAGGCGCCGCGGTAGGCGGCAAGCCGGATCACGGTCGGTGCCAATGGTCGGGCTGCAGGCATTGCCTTCATCAACCGGCAGCGATCGGATGAATTTCCCGTAGTCGCCTCAGGATTTGCTGTCGGGCTTCTTGCCCGGTGTGCGGGTCTGGCCGACGTTGCCGGCGAGGTTCTGCTGGAATTCCTTCCACATCGTCATGTTGCGCTCGGTGAGCTGGTTCATCATCGCCCAGGGCGTCTGGCCGAGCATGTTGCCCATCTGTTTGCGGAACTGCTGTTGCTGGTCGAGGAAGGCCTGCATCGACTGCTCCAGGTAGCTGCCCATGTAGCCCTGCAGCGAGTCGCCGTAGAACCGGATGATCTGGCTGAGCAGCTGGGTGGACAGCATCGGTTCGCCGTCCTGCTCGTGCTCGGTGATGATCTGCAGCAGCACCTGCCGGGTGAGGTCCTCGCCCGAGCGCGCGTCGACCACTTCGAAATCCTCGCCATCGACGATCAACTGCCGCACGTCCTCGATCGTGATGTAGCTCGAGATCTGGGTGTCGTAGAGACGGCGGTTGGGGTATTTCTTGATGACTCGCTTCGATGACATGGGACACAGGACCTGAAGCCATGATGCCCTGCAGCATGGCTTAGGCCGTGGGGGCTTGCAACAGCGCCCGCTTGTGCCTGCCGGCTTACCAGCCCATGTATTGGCCGCCGTTTGCGGACAGGTTCGCGCCGGTGATCCAGCCGGCTTCCTCGGGGATGAAAAAGCTCACCGCGTAGGCGATTTCCTCCGGGGTGCCGAGGCGTCCGGTGGGAATCTGGGCGACGATTTTCTCGCGGATATCCTCGGGCACCGCCATCACCATGTCGGTGCCGATGTAGCCAGGGGAGACGGTGTTGACGGTGATGCCGAACCTGGCGTTTTCCTGCGCGAGCGAGATGGTGAAGCCGTGCATGCCGGCCTTCGCCGCCGCGTAGTTGGCCTGGCCGTACTGGCCTTTCTGGCCGTTGATCGAACTGATCTGGACGATCCGGCCCCACTTGCGCTGGCGCATGCCCTCGATCACCGGGCGGGTGACGTTGAAACAGGAGTTCAGGTTGGTGCTGATGACGTCGTTCCATTGCTGCGGGGTCATCTTGTGGAACGTCGAGTCGCGGGTGATGCCGGCGTTGTTGATCAGGATGTCGACCGGCCCGAGCTGGCGTTCGACCTCGGCCACCATGGCTTCACCCTGCTCGGCGGAGGACACGTCGCCCAACGCGAGGGTGATGTCGTAGCCGGCGTCCCTCATGCTGGCCTGCCAGGCGCGGCCGCGGGCTTCGTCGCGGAAGTTCGTCGCGACCCTGTGCCCCATGTCGTGCAACCGCTTGACGATCGAGGTGCCGATACCGCCGGTGCCGCCGGTGACCAACGCGATACGTGCCTGCATGTCCATCTCCTGATGATTGCGGTGTTTGGTCCGTGCCTTACCCGAGTCTATTTGGCAGGCATCGATCTTCTGTTGTGCGCTGCAACGCAGACCGTTCCAATGCGGGAGCCGTGGCGGGAATGCGGTGTGGATCGAAGGCGGCAAGTGCATGGGCCAGCAGTTCGTCGACATCGCCGGCCAGGTCCAGCGCGTGCGCCGACTGGCCCAATGTCAACCAGGCGCGACGCAATGCCGGCAGCGGATCCGCCGGATCGACGGGCCGTGCCCGATCCGACTTGGACAGCTTGCGACCGTCACGATCGACGACCAGCGGCAGGTGGGCGTAGCGCGGCGTGGGCAGGCCCAGCGCCTGCTGCAGCAGGATCTGCCGGGGAATCGAGTCGAGCAGGTCGGCGCCACGCACCACGTCGGTGATGCCCTGGTCGGCGTCATCCACGACGACCGCCAGCTGATAGGCCCAGCAGCCATCGGCACGGCGGATCACGAAGTCGCCGGCATGCCGCGCGACGTCCTGCCGCTGGTGGTCCTGGATGCCATCGTCGAAATCGATCCAGGTGCCATCGTGGACGCGGAACCGTATGGCCGGATCCGCGCGTCGGGCCGAAGCCACGCAATGGCGATGGATGCCGCCGGCCGCCGCCAGATCGCTGCGACTGCAATGGCAGGCAAACGCGTGGCCAGTGTCGATCAGCCGTTGCAACGCCTGTCGGTACAGTCCGTCGCGTTCGCTCTGGCGGACGACCGGTGCATCCGCCACCAGGCCGAAGGCGGTCAGTGTGGCGAGTTGGGCTTCGGCGGAGCCGGGCACTTCGCGGGCGGGGTCGAGGTCCTCGATCCGCACCAGCCACTTGCCCCCGGCGGAACGGGCCAGCAGCCAGCTGCCGAACGCGGCGAGCAGCGAGCCCGCATGCAGATCACCGGTTGGCGAGGGCGCGAAACGTCCGCGATAACCGGACGGCCGTTCGATGGGGCGGCGGTCGGTGGGACGGCCCGGCTCCGGCGGGCCGTGTTCGGCAGGAGCAGCGGTAGACGGTGCGCTGGGCATGGCGGGCAGGCTGGTTGCAGGCGGATGGTTCTGGGCAAATGCCGGGGAGATTCGGCGTCGAGCCGATGCAGCGCGATTGCCCGCACCCTTGTGACGACGATGGAAGTTAACGCAATGAGTCGTTTGCGCCTCGGCACTTGAATTTGCGTCGAGCCTGCCACAGATTTCCCTGGCTGCGCAGGGTGCGCGGAAGGAATTTACCCATGTTCAAACGTATCGCGTTGTTTCTGGCCACGAACCTGGCGGTGATGGTGTTGCTCGGCATCGTGCTGAGCGTGTTGCAGGGCGTGTTTGGCATCACCCTGGGCAACAACGGCACCTTGCTGGTGTTTGCCGCGGTGTTCGGTTTTGGCGGCTCGCTGATTTCGCTGGCGATGTCCAAGTGGATGGCGAAGCGTTCGACCGGCGCCCAGGTGATCGAAACACCGCGCAGCGAGAGCGAGCAATGGCTGGTGGCCACCGTGCAGCGGCAAGCCGAGGCGGCGGGCATCAAAATGCCCGAAGTGGCGATCTACGACGCTCCCGAGATCAACGCGTTCGCCACCGGACCGAGCCGCAACAACTCGCTGGTGGCCGTGTCCACCGGGCTGTTGCGCGGGATGAACCGTGACGAGGCCGAAGCGGTGCTCGGCCATGAAATCAGCCACGTGGCCAACGGCGACATGGTGACGATGGCGCTGATCCAGGGCGTGCTGAACACCTTCGTGATCGTGCTGGCGCGGGTGGTCGGGCGGATCGTGGACGGGTTTATCAGCGGCAACCGTGAAAGCAGCGCTCCCGGGTTCGGCTACTACATCATCGTGTTCGTGCTCGACATGGTGTTCGGCCTGATCGCAAGCATGATCGCGATGTGGTTCTCGCGGTACCGCGAGTTCCGCGCCGATGCCGGCGGTGCGAGCCTCGCCGGACGCGACAAGATGGTCGCCGCGCTGCAGCGTCTGGCGCAGAACCACGGACAGAACACATTGCCCAAGCAGGTGGCGGCGTTCGGCATCAGCGGAGCGGTCGGCCACGGCATGCGCCGGTTGTTGATGAGCCATCCGCCGCTGGAGGAGCGAATCGCCGCGCTGCGCCGCATGCAGGACACGGTGCGCACGGTGGTCTGACCGCCGCCGGCTGAAGAAAAACCCGCCATCCGGCGGGTTTTTTCATGCGTCCAGTCCGGCAGTCCCGCGACCGGAAGCTAACTGAAGTCGTAGTTCATGCTCGGCCCCGACGCCGCCAGGAAATGGCCCTGCGCGTAGTCGATGCCGGCACTGAACAGGATGCTCATGCTGCCGGCGTCCTGGACGAATTCGGCAATGGTCTGCTTGCCCGATTCGCGCGCTTTCTCGGCGATCTCGCGGATGCGCTGCTGGTGTTCCTGGTTGGCCGGCAGGTCCTCCATGAACGCGCGGTCCAGCTTGAGGAAGGCGGCGTCGAAGTGGCTGAGCAACTGGAACGAATTCAGGCCGCTGCCGAACTGTTCCAGACCGATCCGCACCCCGAGCCGGGCCACTTCCTGCTGGAAGGTCTGCGCGGCCCGGAGGTGGGTGAACACCTTCGACTCGGGCAGCTGCAGCACCAGCAGTTCGCCGTCCACGCCGTGCTTGGCCAGCCGCTCGGTGATGTGCTGCAACAGGCTGTCGTCCTGCAGGGACGCCTCGGTGATCCGGGCCAGCAGGGTGGTGCGATGGCCGGCCTTGAGCTGGGCGCCGATGCTGGCAATCGCGTTGCCCACGACCCAACGGTCGATTTCCCACAACAGGCCATGTTCCTCGGCGATCTGCAGGAAGGCCGGCGGCTGCACCAGCTCCCCGTGTTCGCCGGTCATGCGCAGGTAGGCGTCGTAGATCTCGATGGGTTCGCCATGCAGGCCGATCAACGGCTGGTAATGCATGATGAAACGGTCGCTGTCGATGGCGTCGCGGATCCGGGTGACCCAGGCCTCCACACGCTCCTGTTCCGCGCGATCCACCGCGCCGGGGTCGAAGATGTCGATCCGGTTGCCACCGACGGCCAGGTTCGCCTGCACCGCGTGGTGGGCCTTGCCCAGCACCTCGGTGACGCTGGCGATCTTCTGGCCGATCTGCACGCCGCCGATGCTGACGGTCGCGTTGAGCGAGTGGGCATCGGTTTCCAGCACGTGGTCGGCGAACGCGGTCCGGATCGACTCCGCCAGCGCGGTGGTGCCATGGAAGTCGCTGCCGGGCCGCAGCACCGCGAACTGGTGCTCGCTGAAGCGCGCCACGATGTCGCCGTCTCCCAGTACGCCCAGCAGGCGTTGGGCACACGCGCCGATCAGGTCGTCGGAGGCATCCAGCCCGATGCCCTGCAGCAGGTGGGCGTAATGGTCGGGTTCGATCAGCAGCAGGCCCTGGCGGCCGGCATTCTGCGCGGCATCGGCGACGGCATCCTCCAGCGCCCGCAGGAAGGTCGCGCGGTTGAGCAGGCCGGTGGCCTGGTCGCGATGACGCAACTCCTCGACTTCGCGGACCAGCTCGGGATCGAGTTCCTGCCGCCGCAGGACGACCTGCTGGCAGGCCTCGCCTTCGTAGCTGGCCGGAGTGAACTCCATCACGGCCGGGAAGCTCGCCCCATCCAGCGTGAGTGCCTCAAGCTCGTACCGTGGCGGTGGGGCCTCGCCCTTGCCCAGCCGCTTCAGCAGTTCCCTGAATTCGTCGACGTGTTGCGGGGCAATCAGGTCCAGCAAGGACATGCCTTCGATGTCCTCGAACGAATCGAAGCCGAACATCTCCAGGTAGGCCCCGTTGGCACGGATGTGCATGCCTTCGTGGACGTAGGCGATCGGGTCGCGCGAGGAGTCGATCAGCGCGTCGCAGCGGCGCTCGGTTTCACGGGTCTGGGTTTCCAGCCACCGCAGCGACCGCCGCGCCTCCAGGTCGCTCCATTCATTGCGTACCACCTTCTCGACGTGCCCCGGGTGCTGGCGCAATGCGACGGCGCGTACGCCCAGTTCGCTCATTTTCAACAGGCGGGCGTCGTCGACCGCATCCAGCAGGACCAGGATCGGCAGATCCTTGCCGCTGGCGCCGACCTGGGTGACAACCTGTTCCAGGGTGATCGTGCTGGAATCGCCGGCCGCCAGGACCAGGTCGAACGGCTGGCCGGAAAGCAGGCCGGAGAACGCTTCCAGGCTTTCGGGCCGACTCGGCCTCACCGCAATCCCGCTGTTGCGCAGGCCGTTGGCGATGGCTTCGGCATCGTCGACGCTGTCATCGATGATCAGCAGTCGCAGCGTCGTGTCCTTAACCAGTTGCATAGTTCCCCCGTTCGTCCCGTTGTGTGTCTGCCGCGCCGGGCCATCGATGATCCGGCGCGGCCCAATCACCCGGGACCGTTATTGGATTGCCGCATTGGATTGCCGCACCGGGTCGTCGTGGCGGCAGGAGCGTGCCGTCGCGGACAGAACCGTTGCCGTTTGTCGTTGTTCCCGCAGCATGATGCCCCGGTGCCGGCGATGCCATGTCGGTACTCGTCATGAAAACGCATGTCCGTCCGGATTTTCCGGCCCGTTATGACAGAAGCCGGTATGAGCGTCCACGGCATTGCCGTCAAGTCTGGATGCCGGTCGCAGGCATCATTGGACGCTTGCCGCTGTCGCCAGCGATCTCGCGAACCAGCCGTGGCACCAGATAGCCCGACAGCCGGGCAGCGAGACCGGCATGCAGTTGCAGGGCGCGCTCGTCGCTGATCTCGAAATGCGCCGCGCCCTGGACCCGGTCGAGCTGATGCAGGTAATACGGCAGCACGCCGGCAGCGAAGCCACGCTCGCTCAATGCGGCCAGCGCGTCCACCGAATCGTTGACGCCGCGCAGCAGCACCGCCTGGTTGAGCACGCTCGCCCCGGTGCCGCGCAGGCGCGCCACGGCGGCGTCGACGTCGGCATCGAACTCGTTGGCATGGTTGGCGTGCAACACCACGGCCACCGGCCAGGGCAGCGTCGCCAGCCAGTCGACCAGGGCATCGTCGACCCGTTCCGGCAATACCACCGGCAGGCGGGTGTGGATGCGCAGCCGCTTGAGGTGGGGCACGCGGGCCAGTGCATCGGTCAATTCGACCAGCTTCGGGGTCGCCAGCGACCAGGGGTCGCCGCCGGACAGGATGACTTCGTCGATGTCCGGATCGGCCCGGATCAATTCGACCGCCTCCGCCCAGCCGCCTGCCGCGGCGGTCTCCTGCGCATACGGGAAATGGCGCCGGAAGCAGTACCGGCAATTGATCGCGCAACTGCCGGTGCTGACCAGCAACGCCCGGCCGCGGTACTTGCGGATCACCCCGTTGCCGGCCCTGGCGGCCGCATCGCCCACCGCGTCCAGCTCGAACCCCGGCATCGGCTGCATCTCCGCGTCCAGCGGCAGCACCTGGCGCAGCAGCGGATCGTGCGGGTCGCCGTGGCGCATGCGGGCGACGAATCCGCGCGGCACGCGCAAGGCGAACTGGCGAGCGGCGGCCTCGGAGAGGTTCAGCGCGGTGGGGTCCAGGCCCAGCAGGTCGAGCAGTTCACGCGGGTCGCGCACGGCCTCGCGCCACAGCTGTTGCCAGCGTGGCGGCGTGAGGCGCGTCTGTATGGCGGCCGGGGCTGCGGGTATCATTCGGTTCCAGTTTCGCTTGCGACCGGCGGCACCGGACACAGCCAGACATTCTAGCGGCCCGTCGCGTGCGTGGGGCCGCGACCCCCAGTCATTCATATCTGCAGGAGTTCCCGCATGGCCACTTACGGCTTGAACGATGTCAAGAACGGGTTGAAGATTCTGATCAACAACGATCCGTGCGTCATCACCGATACCGACTTCATCAAGCCGGGCAAGGGCCAGGCCTTCACCCGGGTGAAGTACCGCAGCATCAAGACCGGGCGGACGCAGGAAATCACCATGAAGGCGACCGATTCGCTCGAAGCGGCGGACGTGCTCGATACCGACATGCAGTTCCTGTACACCGACGGCGAGCATTGGCACTTCATGGACCCCACCAGCTTCGAGCAGGTCCAGGCCGACAAGAACGGCGTGGGCGATGCGGCCAAGTGGCTGAAGGGTGAGGAGGACTGCGTGGTGACCTTGTGGAACGGCAGCCCGATCTTTGTTGCTCCGCCGAATTTCGTCGAGCTGAAGATCGTCGAGACCGATCCTGGCGTGCGTGGCGACACCTCCGGCGGTGGCGGCAAGCCGGCCACATTGGAAACCGGCGCGGTTGTGCGGGTGCCGCTGTTCGTCGGCCAGGACGAGATCATCAAGGTCGACACCCGCTCCGGCGAGTACGTCAGCCGGGTCAAGTGACGATCTGGCCCTTGGCCGCACCGCGGCCAAGGCTTTGCCGGATCGTCATCCCCGCATGTTTCAAGCGGGGGATCCATGGACGCAGGTTTCCCGGTAATCCGGGACCACACATCCATGGGCCCTGCGACCCCGCGCACCTCGCTCGGGTGGCGGGTGCCGGTGCGCGGGGGCACTCGCCCAGGCGCGGGCCGATGGCTCGCAAACACCTGATCCCACCCCGCCTGCGCAGGAACGACGCATGACATTTTCCGAGAGATCCAGATGACCGATGCGATTCCCCAGCCCTGCGACCTGTTGATCGAAGCCGGCTGGGTGGTGCCTGTCCAGCCGCACGGCGTGGTGCTGGAAGACCATGCGGTCGCGGTGACCGACGGGGTGATCGTCGCCGTATTGCCGGTTGCCGATGCGCGTGCGCGCTTCGCTGCGAAACACACCGTGGCGCGACCGCACGCGGCGTTGATCCCGGGGCTGGTCAATGCCCACACGCACAACCCGATGACCCTGCTGCGCGGCGTCGCCGACGACCTGCCGTTGATGGAGTGGCTGCAGGGCCACATCTGGCCGATCGAGGGCGAGGTGATCGGCCCGGATTTCGTGGCCGATGGCGTCAGCCTGGCGATCGCCGAGATGCTGCGCGGCGGCACCACCTGTGCCAACGAGAACTACTTCTTTCCCGACGTACAGGCCGCCACTTACCAGCGGCACGGTTTCCGCGCCCGCGTCGGCTTGCCGGTGATCGATTTCCCGACTGCCTGGGCGAAGACCGACGACGAGTATTTCGACCGCGCCATCGAGGTCCACGACCAGTGGCGCGGCGACGCGCTGGTGTCGATGGCGTTCGTCCCGCATGCGCCGTACACGGTGTCGGACGCGAACTTCGAGCGGATCCGGATGTTCTCCGACCAGCTCGACCTGCCGGTCCACCTGCACACCCACGAGACCGAACACGAGGTGCAGGAATCGCAGCAGAAGCACGGCCAGCGGCCGCTGGCCCGCCTGGACCGGCTCGGTCTGGTCAACGATCGCCTGATCGCGGTTCACATGACCGCGCTGACCGACACCGAGATCGCGCTGTGCGCACAACGCGGCGTCAGCGTGGTGCATTGCCCCGAGTCGAACCTCAAGCTGGCCTCGGGGTTCTGCCCGGTCGGCAAGCTGGAGCAGGCGGGGGTCAACATCGCGATCGGCACGGACGGTGCGGCCAGCAACAACGACCTGGACATGTTCGGCGAGACCCGCACCGCGGCCCAGCTGGCGAAAGCGGTGGCCGGCGACGCAACGGTATTCAGCGCCGCCAGCGCGCTGCGCGCGGCGACTCTGGGCGGTGCCAGGGCGATGGGACTGGATGACCGGATCGGCTCGATCGAGGTCGGCAAGCAGGCCGACCTGGCCTGCGTCGACCTGGAGCAGGTCGAGACCCAACCGCTGCATCATGTGGTCTCGCAACTGGTGTACGCGACCGGCCGCCACCATGTCACCGACGTGTGGATCGGCGGCAAGGCGAAGCTGCGGCAACGCGAGCTGGTCGACATCGACACCGCGGCACTGATCGCCAACGCGAAGCAGTGGCGCAAGCGGATTGCCGCAATCCGCGGCTGATCTTTCTGGAGTTCCGGCGACATGACCACCGACGACACCGTGCGCGACGACAACTTCCACCAGGCCGAGCTCGACAAGTTCGGCGCGCTGGCCAGCCGCTGGTGGGATCCGCAAGGCCCGCAGAAGGCGTTGCATGCGTTGAATCCGGCCCGCCTTGGCTATGTCGGCTCACGCGTCGCCCTGGCCGGCGCGCAGGTGCTGGATGTCGGCTGCGGCGGGGGTCTGCTCAGCGAGGCGCTGGCGGGCGAGGGCGCGCAGGTCACCGCGATCGACCTGGCGCCCGAGCTGGTCAAGGTCGCCCGCCTGCATGGGCTGGAAACCGGCGCCAAGGTCGATTACCGGCTGCAGTCCGCCGAGTCGCTGGCGGCCGAGATGCCAAGCCGGTTCGATGCCGTCACCTGCATGGAGATGCTGGAGCACGTGCCTGATCCGGCTGCGATCATCGACGCTTGCGCCGCGCTGTTGAAGCCGGGCGGTCGCCTGTTCCTGTCGACGCTGAACCGCACCCCGGCCGCGTTCGCGCTGGCGATCGTCGGTGCGGAATACATCGCCCGCCTGCTGCCCACGGGCACGCATCGCTACCGCGACTTCATCAAGCCATCCGAGCTGGGCGGATGGCTGCGCGCCGCCGGCCTGCAGCTGGAGGATGTCAGCGGCCTGATGTACGAACCGTGGCGCAACGCGGCGCGGTTGACGAAGCGGGCCGACGTCAACTACCTGGCCTGCGCGCGCAAGCCGGAATGACCGTGAAATTTCCCAGGGCGGTCCTGTTCGACCTTGACGGCACCTTGCTGGACAGCGCGCCGGACATGCTGGCGGCCATCAACGTCATGCGTGCCGGGCGCGACCGCCCGCCGATGGCGCTGGCCGAGTTGCGCCCGCAGGTGTCCCGCGGCGCACGGGCAATGGCGGCGGCCGCGTTTCCGGACGTCGACGCGGACCAGCGCGAGCGCTGGATCCCCGAGTTCCTTGACCATTACCAGCAGCAGCTCGGTCGCCATGGCGCGCCGTTCGAGGGCGTCGAGGCGATGCTGGCGCGACTGGAATCGGCCGGCACCGTGTGGGGCATCGTCACCAACAAGCCCGAATACCTGGCGACCCGGCTGATCCCGCTGCTGGGCTGGCAGGAGCGCTGCGCGGTGTTGATCGGCGGCGACACGCTGTCGGCACGCAAGCCCGACCCATTGCCGCTGACGGTGGCCGCCGACCGCATCGGCGTCGCGTCGGCGGACTGCGTGTACGTCGGCGACGACGAACGCGACATCATCGCCGCACGCGCCGCCGGCATGCCGTCGGTGGTGGCGCTGTGGGGCTATCGGCTGCCCGATGACGACCCCGTCGACTGGCGCGGCGATGTGATGATCGACGATCCGATCCAGCTGGCCGATGCCGCGGCATGGCCCGGTACCCGATGAGCGACATCCAGGAAGGGCAGTCCATGAACGACATCAATGGTGCGGAAGACGCGCAGCGCCCCGCCGATGCGCGCGACGACGAGCCGGCCGCACTCGCCAACTTCATCGACAAGTGGCGTGCCCGTTGGCCGGAGTGGAATGTGGCCGAGGTCTTCGTCCCTGCCGCGCAGCGCCCGCTGGTACTGGCCTGGGCGACGTTGCAGCAGGAACTGATGGACGCCGCCTGGGGCGGAACCGATCCGCGCCCCGGCGTGGCCAAATTGGGCTGGTGGCAGGAAGAGCTGGCCGGCTGGAAGCGCGGCGCCCGCCGGCACCCGCTGGGCACCGTGCTGCAGGCCCATCCCGCACCGTGGGAGGCGTTGGCGGCAGCCTTGCCCGGCCTGGCCGACAGCCGCGAGCGGCCGGGAGATGTACGGGAAGCGTTTGCCAGCCTGGAGCCGTTCGCGCAGGCAGTCGCCGATATCGAAACGATCCTGTTTGCCGGGTCTGCCAGCGCAACCGACGCACACCTCGTTGCTGCGACGTTGCTGCACGCCCGGTTCGCCCAGCCCGGCGACGGGCAGGTGCCGCTGGACATGCTGGCCCGGGCCGGCAGCGGCGACCCGCGTGAGGCCTGGGCGCGGGAGTTGCGGAAGCAGTGGCCAACGCTGCCTGCCGGCAACCGCCCACGACGTCTGTGGGCGGCACTCGCAGCCCGGCGTCTGGGCCAACCGGATCCCGTCCGGCCGCTGTCGGCGTGGACCACGTTGCGGGTTGCCTGGCGCGCCGCACGCGGGTGAAATGCGACCGACCCGCATGGTCGGGCCTGGTGACCATCCGCCTGTCCAGCGGCAGGCTCCCGTTGCGTCCGGGGGTTCCGTTATGCTGCGGATGTCTGCACTACGGGGGGCGGGATGGCGATTTTGTCGGGATGGCCTCATGGCGTTCGGGGGCTGGCTGCGGCCGCGATCCTCGTCCTGCTTCCGTGGATGTCTTTCGCGGCGGAGCCGGCGTCGGCACCCGCTGCCGCGTCCTCGAACCTTGCGACGCTCACCATCGCCCGGCTCGACGCCGATCTGGTGGCCATGGCCGTGGTCACCGGCGAGCACGACAGGGATTTCGTGACGATCGGTGGCAGCCGGATCCACGAGTTCCAGCACGAGCCACGCTGGTGGCGCGTCACGGTGGATCGCCGGGTGGAAGCGGTTGATGTGCCGCAACTGGTGGTGCAGACTCCCCACCAGAACCGGATCGAAGTCTGGTCGCCGGGCCGGATGCTGCCGGTGCTGCGTTCACTGGTCGGGCCGGATGCGGACCCGAGGTTTTCGACGCGTGGCCTGGTGGTGTCGCTGCCCGAGGGCGTGGACGCGGGCGAATCCATCTACCTGCGCGTGCATTCGCACAGCGCCGTGCCGATGCCGGTGACGATCGAATCGCTGGGCAACGTGCACCGGGCGGACCTGGTCCACGTCGCCTGGAGGACGGTGTTGTTGGCGGGCCTGACCTTGCTGGCGATCCTGGCGCTGGGGTTCTGGATCGGGATCGGCGAGCGCAGCTACGCCTATCTCATGCTGACCCTGCTCGCCCAGGCCGGCTTTTTCGCCGCCAGTGGCGGGGAGTTCCAGATGCTGCCCGGCATCGCCGAGAACGTCGGCGGCGATCCCCGTCTGCCACGGTTGTTTGCCCTGATCGCCGCGCTTTCCAGCCTGGTATTCCTGGTCCACTACCTGGATCTGCGGATGCGGCAAGCAACGCTGACGCGGGTGCTGACCGCGTGCGGCCTGGTGTTTGGCCTGTTGACCCTGGCCACCCTGGTCAGCGCCACGCGATGGATCGCCGTGACCGCCAACCTGGTATTGATGCTGGCGACGGCTGTGGTGCTGGTGGCGGCGGTGCTGGGCTGCCTGCAGCGCCATCGGCCGGCGTATTTCCTGTTGCTGTCGTGGCTGCCGATGATGGCGTTGCTGCTGGTCCGGACCGGCGAGGTGCTCGGGATCTGGGCCGGTCCGTCCTGGTTGATCCACGCGTTCCCGGCGACGTTCGTGCTGTCGGGCCTGGTGATCATGATCGGCCTGAGCGACACCCTGCAGCAGCTGCGACGTGACCGCGACCATGCCAGCCGGCTGGCGACGTTCGACGGGCTGACCGGAGCGATGTCGCGCCCTGCGATCGAGGCGCGGCTGCTGGCCTGCGTCGAGGAGTCGCACCACAGCGGGCTGCCGTTGTCGGTGGTGTTCTTCGATATCGACAAGTTCAAGCGGATCAACGATGACTACGGTCATGGCGTTGGCGACGGCTGCCTGAAGATCATCGTTCTGCGCACCCGCAACCGCCTGCGCACCTACGACTTGTTCGGTCGCTGGGGCGGCGATGAGGTGCTGGTGCTGCTGCCGGACACGCGGCTGGAGGAGGCCATCGGGGTGGCGGAAAACCTGCGCTCGGCGGTCAACTGCCGGCCGTTGTCGATCAATGGCCACGTACTCGATGCCAGCCTGAGTCTGGGCGTTGCGGAACTGGCTCCCGGCGAGAGCGCATCGGAATTGCTGGAGCGTGCCGATGCCGCCCTGTACGCCAGCAAGTCGGCGGGACGCGACCGCGTGAGCGGCGGCAGCCCGGTGTTGCCGAAGCGGGTCGCGTCCGCCTGAACGCCGTTGCGCGAAGACTGCGACGTGCGAAGACGGCAGCCGGGAAACCGGCATCGGCTGCCGGTGGTTCTTGACCGGTCGTTTCGAGCCGGAGCTGGCGTTACTTGCTCCGCTCCAGCACCAGCAGCGGGTCGATCCGCACGTCCAGCCAGTTCATGCCCCAGTGCAGGTGCGGCCCGGTCGCACGACCGGTGGCGCCCACGGCCCCGATCACATCGCCCTGCCGGACCGTATCGCCGACCTTCACGTCCATCCGCGACAGATGCAGGAAGTTGGAGCTGATGCCGTGGCCATGGTCGAGCAACAGCGTGCCGCCGGTCAGGTAGAGGTCGCCGACGAAGGTGACCAATCCCGACGCCGGCGCCATGACCGGGGTGCCGTTGGCGGCGGCGATGTCCATGCCCGAGTGGGCCGATCCCGGAGTGCCGTTGTAGATGCGCTGGTTGCCGAAGCGACCGCTGATACGTCCGCGCACCGGCCAGCTGAAGGTCTCGGTGAACCCGGTGCGGGCATCGTCGCGGGCACGGGCGGCGCTGACCCTGGCCTGTTCGCGGGCGATGCGTTCGGCGATCGCCGGTGGTGGCTGCACGGTCTTCGCGGGGACGCCGTTGACGCGTTCGATCGGCCAGTCACGTGGCATGACGGCGATGGCGCGGGTTTCGCGCTGCCCATCCGGACGCGCGACCTCGACACGGACCGGGCCGGCTTCATCGCGGGCGATACCGAAAGCCACTGTCCCGTAGGAAGTCACGCGCAGGTCGCGGCCGGCGTACCGGACCTGGCTGCCGGCGGGCACCTTGCCGATCACCAGCGAGCCCTGCGACACCGAGTCGGGAAACACGACGCGGCTGTCTGCAGAGGGGGCAACCGGGGCCGACGTGGCTGGCGGAGGCATGGGTTCGCCATGCGCAACCGCCAGGTTGGTGCCAGCGCCGGCGGCCAGCAGCAGTGCGCAGGCCGTGACTCTGCGAAGGGCCTGCCTCGGACTTGATCCCGGCGCGGACGCCCCGGAGGAAGCACTCCCGCGGTACGCGGGCAGGTGATACCCCATGAGTGAAGTAACCAGCATTTCGCCTGTCTTCGCCCCAGTCACGTTTCGCGTCCGACCCGCGCCAGCGGCGCGGTCGCTGGTCGTCGCGCGGACCAGCGGTCCGCAAGCGCTCCTCTTCGCCCTCCCCATCCTCATCGATCAAAGGCCAATCGCTGGCCCTGCGGCGATCCGACCAGCCGGGTGCCGTCCCAGGCCAGCATGCCGTTGACCCAGGTCGAGGCGACCCGGCTGTGGAAGGTCCGGCCCTCGAACGGCGACCAGCCGCACTTGGACAGCACATCCTCGCGACGCACGGTCAGCGGGGTGTCGTCGATCAGCACCAGGTCGGCCGCGTAGCCTTCGCGCAGGAAGCCGCGTCCTTTCACATCGAACAGCTGCGCCGGCGCATGGGCGAACTTCTGCACGACCTGGGCGGTGGTCAGGTGGCCTTCGTGGACCAGTTCCAGTGCGGCGTTGAGCGCGTACTGCACCAGTGGCAATCCGCTGGGGGCCTTGGTGTACGGCTGCTGTTTTTCTTCCAGCAGGTGCGGTGCGTGGTCGGTGGCGAGCACGTCGATGATGTCGTCGGCCAGCGCGCGTACCAGAGCCTCGCGGTCGGCCGGGTCCTTGATCGCCGGATTGCACTTGATCAGGTGGCCGAGCGCGGCGTAATCGCCGCGGTCGAAACGCAGGAAGTGGATGCAGGTCTCGGCGGTGATCTGCTTGCGGCTGCCGTCGGCGCGGATCAGCGGCCCGGCCTCGAACAGCGCCAGCTCGTCGGCGGTCGAGATATGCAGTACGTGCAGCCGGGTGCCGTGCCGGCGCGCCAGCGAGATCGCCAGCTGGGTCGACTTCATGCAGGCCTCGCGCGAGCGGATGTCCGGGTGGCACTCGGCGGGAATGTCGTCGCCGTACTTCGCCTTGTAGCGAGCCATGTTGGCCTCGATCATCGGCGTGTCTTCGCAGTGGGTGATGATCGGCGTGGGCACGTCGCGGAACACTGCGTCGAGCACTTCCGGATCGTCCACCAGCATGTTGCCGGTGGAGGCGCCCATGAACACCTTGACCCCGGGCGCGCTGCGCGGATCCAGCCGCTGGATCGCCTCCAGGTTGTCGGTGCTGGTGCCCATGTAGAAGCCGTGGTTGCCCCACGCGCGGCCCGCGGCGCGGCGGTATTTGTCCTCCAGCGCGGTGGCATCGAGCGTCGGCGGGCTGGTGTTGGGCATGTCCATGAAGCTGGTCAGGCCCCCGGCGACCGCGGCGGCCGATTCGATCGCCATGTCGGCCTTGTATTCCATGCCCGGCTCACGGAAGTGGACCTGGTCGTCGATCATGCCCGGCAGCAGGCGGCGGCCGGCGGCATCGACCACGACTTCGCCGGTCCGGGCGGACAGGCCGGTGCCGATTTCCACGATCAGGCCGCCTTTCACGCGCAGGTCGCCGTCGAACTCACGACCTTCATTGACGAGGCGGGCATTGACGACAAGTGTGGCAGGCGATGACGTTGCAGACGAAGGCATGGGAGGCGTCCTTGGGATCGAAGGGAGTCAGGAGGGCGGAGGAACCGGGTCGTTTCCGCCCGGGTGCAGGGGGTGGCAGCGCAGGATGCGCCGCAGGGCGAGCCAGCTGCCCTTGATCGCGCCAAAGCGTGCGATCGCCTGCATCGCGTATTCCGAACAGGTGGGGTGAAAGCGGCAGCGTGGCCCGAGCAGGGGACTGATCCAGCGTTTGTAGCCGCGCAACAGGGCGATGAGCAGACGGTCGATCACGGGTTCTCGAATGCAGGCACGCATCACCGATGGGAGGTAGGATGATCCGGATCGACGTCCGGGCCAGCACAGGGCGGTGGAAAATCGCCCTGGACTCCCTTGGGACTTCCTGGAAGCCTTGCGGGTATTTCGTGGCGCTGTTGCCGCAGGTGCTGGGGCAGGGTATAACAGCGCGCTTTCCCGTCACAAGGGAACTGAAAAAGGACAGGTGGCTCGTGGCCGTGAAAAAAACCGCGACTAAGGTCGCCAAGACCATCCAGAAGACCTCCAAAACGGCCGCCAAGAAGGCCGTAACGAAGAAACCGGCGGTCGGAAAAGTGACTGCGGCCAAGGCTCCTGCCGCAAAGAAGCCCGCGACAGCGAAGGCGCCGGCAGCCAAGAAGGCCGTGGCCGTCAAGAAGGTTGCCGCGACCGGGAAGTCGACCGCGAAGACTGCACCGGGCAAACCGGCGGCAGCGAAGAAACCAGCAATTGCGAACAAGAAGGTAACCAAGATCATCGACAAGAAGCCGGCCGCAAAGAAGGCGGTCAAGGCAACCAAGGCTCCGGTTGCAAAGAAGGCGGCAGCCAAGAAGGCCGTCGCCAAGGAAGCCACCGTCAAAAAGGTTGTCGCCAAGAAGGTTGCAGTCAAAACGGCTGCTGCCACCAAGGCGACCGCCAAGAAAAGTGTGGCCACAACCAAGCCGGCAACTGTCGGCAAGGCCGTAAAAAAGACCAGTGCCACTGCCGCGTCCAAGGCAGCCACTCCTGTAAAATCCGCACCTGCAGTGAAGGCGTCGCCGGCCCAGGCCGCAGCACCTGCCAAGCGCCGGCTCGGCAAGGTGGCCGTGGCGGTTGCCGCCAAGCCGCAAGCTCCCGTGTCCCGAGGCAAGGTCAAAGTCGTGCCGTATAAAACAGAAAAAGGCAGCGGTCGTCCCATCGTTCCCAAAGGCTACGTGCCTGCGGCCGATGAGGAATACATGAGCCCGTTGCAACTCGAATACTTCCGCCAGCGCCTGCTGCAGTGGCGCGACGATCTGGTGGAGGAGTCCAAGCAGACCATCGAGAACCTCAAGGACGAAGTCCGTGACGTCGGCGACGAAGCCGAGCGCGCGACCCGTGAAACCGAGAACTCGCTGGAACTGCGTACCCGTGACCGTTACCGCAAGCTGATCAGCAAGATCGACAGCACCCTCAAGCGGGTCGACTCCGGCGACTACGGTTTCTGTGTCGACACCGGCGAAGAAATCGGTCTGGAGCGCATGGATGCCCGGCTCACCGCCGAGCGCACGATCGACGCGCAGGAGCGTTGGGAGCACCTGCGCAAGCAGATGGGTGATTGACCTCCAGCCCTTGACCATCGCGTGATCCGAAAACCCCGCCGCCGGCGGGGTTTTTCATGATGCCGGCGATGTCACCGCGAAGCGCTCGCCCCGGGCCCGACCCGGGGTGGCCGCCGGTCACTGCCTCTGTGCGAGCAGCGCTTCTTCGGCCTGGCCACGGATGAAGCCCAGCAAGGCGGTCAGTCCGTTGCTGCGGGTTGGCGAGAGGTGCTTGGCCAGGCCGATATCGGCGATGTAACTGGCATCGGTCGATACGATTTCCTCGGCGCTGCGGCCGGAGTAGACTCGCAGGGCCAGGTAGACCAGGCCGGAGACGATGGCCGAATCGCTGATCGCGTGGAAGTCGAGCTTGCCGGCATCGCCGTCTGCGACGATCCAGACCAGCGACTGGCAGCCGCGCAGGCGGTGCTCCTCGGTTTTCCACTCTGCCGGAAGGTCCGGCAACTTGCGGCCCAGATCGATCAGGTACTGGTAACGCTCCGACCAGTCGCCGAAGAACGCGAATTCGTCGCGGATGGCGGCCTGGGCTTCGGTGGGCGTGGCTTCAAGCGGGAATGGAGTGGAGATCACTGTGGGGCTCGTCTGAAAGGGGCTCGTGCGGTTTTCTGCCTGGGCAGCAGTGGACTCACGCCCGTTTCCAGCGCACGCCGGCCGGGGTGTCTTCCAGCAGGATGCCTTCGTCTGCCAACTGCCTGCGGATGGCGTCGGCGCGGGCGAAGTCACGCGCCTGCTTGGCGGTGTCGCGCTCGTCGACCAGCGCCTGGATACGCGCATCGTCATCGTGGCCGGCCCCACGGGCGAACCACGCCTGCGGGTCCTGCTGCAACAGGCCCAGCGCCAGGCCGGCACCGAGCAGTTCGGCCTTGAACCGGCGTTTGTCGTCAACCGATACGGCCTTGCGCGCCTGGGCGGCGATCCGTGCCAGTTCGGCCAGGGCCTGCGGTGTATTGAGGTCGTCGTCGAGGATGGCCTCGATGCTCGCCGGGATGGCCGGGGCGGCATCGACATCCGCCAGTTCGCGCAGTGTTCCGTACAGCCGGTCCAGGGTCCGCACGCTCTGCTCGATCAGCCCGTCCGACCAGTCCAGCGGGTGGCGGTAATGCGCCGACAGCAGCGCGTAGCGCAAGGCTTCCGAGGGGTGGGCCCGCACGAGGTCGTGGATTTTCTCGATGTTGCCGATCGACTTGCTCATCTTGGCGCCGTCGAAGTTCAACATGCCGTTGTGCAGCCACCAGCGGGCGAACGGCTTGCCACCATGGGCGCACTCGCTCTGTGCGATCTCGTTTTCGTGATGCGGGAACTGCAGGTCGACGCCGCCGGCGTGGATGTCGATGGTCTCGCCCAGGTGGGCGGCGGCCATCGCAGAGCACTCGATGTGCCAGCCCGGGCGACCGCGGCCCCAGGGCGACTCCCAGCCGGGCAGGGCCTGCCCCGGACCGGATCCGGGGGCGTCGGGGGATGGCTTCCACAGCACGAAATCGCCGGGATCGCGCTTGTAGGGCGCCACGTCGACGCGTGCGCCGGCCAGCATGTCTTCGGTGTTGCGCCGTGACAGCTTGCCGTAATCCTCGTAGCTGGCGACCGCAAACAGCACGTGGCCTTCCGCGACGTATGCGTGGCCGGAGGCGATCAGCTGCTCGATCATGGTGATGATCTGGCCGATGTGACCGGTGGCTTCAGGCTCGATATCCGGCGGCGCGACACCCAGCGCGGCCATGTCCTCACGGTAGGCGGCGGAGAAACGGTCGGTGATGGTCGAGATCGGCACGCCCTGTTCGCGCGCCGCCGCGTTGATCTTGTCGTCCACGTCGGTGATGTTGCGGGCGTAGGCGAGCGCGCCATAGCGGCGGCGCAACAGGTCGGCCAGTACCCCGAACACGACCGGCCCGCGGGCGTTTCCAATGTGGACGTAGTCGTAGACCGTCGGCCCGCAGACGTACATCGTGGGGCGGGCGGGATCGGTCGGCGCGAACGCTTCGAGCCGTCGGCTCAGGCTGTTGTATAGATGCAGGCTCATGGGGGGGCGGTGCAAAGGGATTGCGGCATTCTAGCCTTCGCCGCTGCAGGCCGACATTTGACGGGCGGCACGACAGCAGCGATTCAGCCGGGCATGTCTGCGGACGAATACACTTGCCGCACCCATTCATAGAGCCTCCCGACACGATGATCCGTCTTCGCTTGTTGCTGCCGACCCTGCTGTTTGCCTCGGCAATGGTCCCGGCCTGGGCGCAGGACACCACGGTGATCCAGTCGGAGAACGTCCGTTTTGCCTACGCCCAGGTGCTGCGGGTGACGCCGGTCTACCAGACGTTGACGGCCAACGCCGTGGAAGAGCAGTGCAGGCCGGCGGCATCGCCCGAGGAGTCCGAATCGCGCCTGGCGCGGGTAGTCGGGGCGGTCAAGGGCGCGCTGGGTCGTCAGTCGGAAGACGCCCCATCGCCGGTGGATTGCGAGCCGGTCACGGTACGGAAGGAGTTCCACCGGCCGATCGCCTACGACGTCGATTATGTCTACAAGGGCTCCAAGTACCGTTCGCGCCTTCCCGACGATCCCGGCAACCGCTTGCGGATCCGGATCGGTGTGACGCCGGTGGTGAGCGGCATCCGTGACAACTGAGCGCGTGGTCAGAGTGCTTGCCGGGAGGCGCGTTGCATGCGAGCATCCGCGTTCGATGATTGCCCTCCGCGCCGACGCCGACATCCTGACCTCCGCCTACATGGCGGCAGGCATGACCTCGCGCGCGCGCCGACCGTTGCCCCCCAATCCGGCCGGGTAGCTGTTCGCACGCACACGCAAAACAGGCGTGACACACGAAAAAGCCCAGCCGCCGCGCTGGGCTTTTTGCGTTTTGATCAACCCCGATATCTCACCGACATTTCACCCACGGAACCGTTGCGATGACTCCCAGGCACTTCCTCAACACCCAGGACTGGTCGCGTCCCGACCTTGACGCGCTGCTGTTGCAGGCGGCGGCGTTCAAGCGCGACAAGCTGGGCGACCAGCTCAAGGGCAGGTCGATCGCGCTGGTGTTCTTCAATCCGTCGATGCGCACGCGGACCAGTTTCGAACTGGGCGCGTTCCAGCTCGGCGCGCACGCCGTGGTGCTGCAGCCGGGCAAGGACGCGTGGCCGATCGAGTTCGACCTGGGCACGGTGATGGATGGCGACACCGAGGAGCACATCGCCGAAGTGGCGCAGGTGCTGGGGCGCTACGTCGACCTGATCGGCGTTCGCGCGTTTCCGAAATTCGTCGACTGGTCGATCGACCGACAGGACCGGGTGCTGGAGAGTTTCGCGAAGTACTCGCCGGTGCCGGTGATCAACATGGAAACCATCACCCATCCCTGCCAGGAACTGGCGCATGTGATGGCGCTGCAGGAGCACTTCGGCACCTCCGACCTGCGCGGCAGGAAGTTTGTGTTGACCTGGACCTACCACCCCAAGCCGCTGAACACCGCGGTCGCCAACTCGGCGCTGACCATCGCAACCCGGATGGGCATGGACGTGACGCTGTTGTGCCCGACGCTGGAGTACATCCTCGATGAGCGCTACATGGGTTGGGCGGCGCAGAACGTCGCCGAAAGCGGCGGTTCGCTCGCGGTCAGCCACGACATCGACAGCGCCTATGCCGGTGCGGACGTGGTGTACGCCAAGAGCTGGGGCGCGCTGCCGTATTTCGGCAACTGGGCGCCGGAAAAGCCGATCCGCGACCGGTACCGGCACTTCATCGTCGACGAGGCCAAGATGGCGCGGACCAATGACGGCGTGTTCAGCCATTGCCTGCCATTGCGGCGCAATGTCAAGGCGACCGACGCGGTGATGGATTCGCCGCGCTGCATCGCGATCAACGAGGCCGAAAACCGCCTGCACGTGCAGAAAGCGATCATGGCCGCCCTCGTCAAAAGCCAGGGCGGGTCTCGCCCCGCCGCCGTAAGCCCGTAGGGCGGGTCTTGACCCGCCAGCCCGTCGACTTCATCGCGCGGTGGGTCGAGAGCCACCCTACGTTCTGGACGGATGAAGGCATGCGGCAACCAATACAAGCCCATCACCCCAACCCTCTCCCGCTTGCGGGAGAGGGGACCAAGACTTCACCGAGACCTTTGAAATGACCAACAAAGACATCGTCCTCGCCTTCTCCGGCGGCCTCGACACCAGCTTCTGCGTGCCCTGGCTGCAGGAGCGCGGCTGGAACGTGCACACCGTCTTCGCCGATACCGGCGGCGTGGACGACGAGGAGCGCGCCTTCATCGAGCAGCGCGCGGCCGAGCTGGGCGTGGCCTCGCACGTCACCGTCGATGGCGGGCCGGCGATCTGGGACGGCTTTGTCAAACCCTTCGTCTGGGCGGGCGAGGGCTACCAGGGCCAGTACCCCCTGCTGGTGTCGGACCGCTACCTGATCGTCGACGCCGCGCTCAAGCGTTGCGACGAGCTGGGCACCCGCGTCATCGCGCACGGCTGCACCGGCATGGGCAACGACCAGGTGCGGTTCGACCTGACGGTGAAGTCGCTGGGCGACTACGGGATCGTCGCGCCGATCCGTGAAATCCAGAAGGAGCACACCGAGGTGCGCGCCTACGAGCAGAAGTACCTGGAAGACCGGGGCTTCGGCGTGCGGGCCAAACAGCAGGCCTACACGATCAACGAGAACCTGCTCGGCCTGACCATGTCCGGCGGCGAGATCGACCGCTGGCAGGCGCCGGGCGAGGGCGCGAGCGGCTGGTGCAAGCCGCGTTCGCAATGGCCTGCGCAGCCGCTGCGGGTGACGATCGGCTTCCGGAATGGCGAGGCGGTCGCGCTGGATGGCGAGGCCATCGCCGGCCACGAGCTGCTGGCGAAGCTCAATGGCCTGTTCGCCGAATACGGCGTCGGCCGCGGCATCTACACCGGCGACACCACGATCGGCCTCAAGGGCCGGATCATCTACGAAGCGCCCGGCCTGACGGCGCTGCTGACCGCCCATCGGGCGCTGGAAGAGGCGGTGCTGAGCAAGCAGCAGAACCGCTTCAAGCCGGAGGTCGCGCGCAAGTGGGTCGAGCTGGTGTACGAAGGCTTCTTCCACGATCCGCTGAAGACCGATCTGGAAGCGTTTCTGGCGTCCAGTCAAGCGACTGTCAACGGCGAAGTGGTGCTGGAAACGACGGGTGGCACGGTCACCGCGGTGGCGATCGACTCGCCGCACATCCTCAGCGCCAAGGGCGCGACCTACGCGCAGGCGGCGGACTGGGGCGTGGCCGAGGCCGAGGGCTTCATCAAGCTGTTCGGCATGAGCAGCACGCTGTGGGCCGAGGTCAACCGCCGATAGCGCGTGTGCCCGCCGGATCGGCAGCTCTAACGCGATGTGCTGCCGCGCCCCGCATGCATCTGTCTGTAGGAGCGACGCAAGTCGCGACCCGCTGAACGCCCCACAACGATGTACAGGTCGCGACTTACGTCGCTCCTACAGAAGCCCAGCCGGCATCAACCACAGGTTCACGCCATGCTCCCCGACGTACTCCGCCACCTCGAAGCGCTCGTCTCGTTCGATACCCGCAACCCGCCGCGGCTGATCGGCACCGGCGGCATCTTCGATTACCTGCGCGCGCAACTGCCGGATTTCCGGATCGAGGTCACCGACCACGGCGACGGCGCGGTGTCGATGCTGGCGATCCGCGGCAACCCGACGCGCGTGTTCAACGTGCATCTGGATACCGTGCCGTCGTCGCCGGCGTGGACCGCCGATCCGCATGTGCTGCGGGTGTCGGACGGGCGTGCGATCGGTCTGGGTGCCTGCGACATCAAGGGCGCGGCGGCCGGTCTGCTGGCGGCTGCGGCGCGGACCGCCGGCGATGCGGCGTTCCTGTTCAGCACCGACGAGGAAGCCAACGACCCGCGTTGCGTCGCGGCGTTCCTGGCCAGCGGGCATGGATTCAACGAGGTGATCGTGGCCGAGCCGACCCGGTGCGAGGCGGTGCTCGCCCATCGTGGCATCAGCTCGGTGCTGATGCAGTTCCAGGGCGACGCCGGCCATGCGTCCGGCGCCAATGCGATGCAGGCCAGCGCGTTGCATCAGGCGATGCGCTGGGGCAGCCGCGCGCTGGACTTCGTCGAAGGGCAGGCGCACCAGCGGTTCGGTGGCTTGACCGGGCTGCGTTTCAACATCGGTCGCGTCGAAGGCGGGATCAAGGCGAACATGATCGCGCCCAGCGCGGAGGTGCGGTTCGGGTTCCGACCGCTGCCGTCGATGTCGATCGACGACCTGCACCGGCAGCTCGGCGCGCTGGTCGATGCCGGCGCGGTGGAGCGCTATGAGGAGACGTTCCGCGGCCCGCCGTTGCCGTCCGGTGACATTGCCAACGCGGAGGAGCGACGGTTGCAGGCGCGCGACCTGGCCGAAGCGCTGGAACTGCCAGTCGGCAATGCCGTCGACTTCTGGACCGAGGCCTCGCTGTTCTCCGCCGCCGGCCTGACCGCGATCGTGTACGGGCCGGGCGACATCGCCCAGGCGCATACCGCCGACGAGTGGGTCGAGCTGGACCAGCTGCAGCGGTATGGCGAGTCGATCGTCCGGATTCTTGGCGGTGGCTCCGATGCCCGACTGGACTTCCTTCGCGGCGTCCCCCAAGGGACTTCCTTCGGGGCGTAGGGGCGACGCAAGTCGCGACCCGCTGACACCACGATTCCCTTCGCGTTCGCGACTCACGTCGCTCCTACAAGTGCAACCACGACGCCCCGCCCAATGACCATTCTTCCGTCCGACCACGACATCCAGACCCGCCAGACCATCGTGCGGTTGCTTTCCAGCATGGCCAGCGCGAAGGAGATCAGCCAGTACCTGAAGCGCTTCTCGCAGCTCGACGCGGCGCGCTTCGCGGTGGTCAAGGTCGGCGGTGCGGTGCTGCGCGACGACCTCGATGCGCTGACCTCGTCGCTGGCCTTCCTGCAGGATGTCGGGCTGACCCCGATCGTGCTGCACGGCGCGGGCCCGCAGCTCGACGAGGAGCTGTCGGCAGCGGGCATCGGGAAGCAGACCGTCAACGGCTTGCGGGTCACCTCGCCGGCCGCGCTGGCCGTCGTGCGGCGCGTGTTCCATGCGCAGAACCTGCGGCTGGTGGAGGCGCTGCAGCGCGGTGGCGCGCGGGCGACGTCGATTGTCTCGGGCGTTTTCGAGGCCGACTACCTCGATCGCGACGTCTACGGCCTGGTCGGCGAGGTCAGGAAGGTCGACCTGGCGCCGATCCAGGCCAGCCTGCAGGCCGGCTCGATCCCGGTGATCGCCAGCCTGGGCGAGACCGCCGGCGGGCAGATCCTCAACGTCAATGCCGACTTCGCCGCCAACGAGCTGGTGAAGATACTGCAGCCCTACAAGATCGTGTTTCTGACCGGCACCGGCGGCCTGCTGGACGACGACGGCAAGGTCATCGACTCGATCAACCTGTCGACCGAGTACCAGCACCTGATGGCGCAGCCGTGGATCAACGGCGGCATGCGGGTGAAGATCGAGCAGGTCAAGGATCTGCTCGACAAGCTGCCGCCGTCCTCGTCGGTGTCGATCACCCGGCCTGCCGAGCTGGCCAAGGAGCTGTTCACCCACAAGGGCTCCGGCACGCTGGTGCGGCGCGGCGAGCAGGTGCTGCAGGCGGACCGTTGGGAGGCCCTGGACCTGCCCCGGCTGCGGGAGCTGATCGAGTCGGCCTTCGGTCGCCGGCTTGCGCCGGATTACTTCGAGCGCACGCGGCTGCTCCGCGCCTACGTGAGCGAGAACTACCGCGCCGCCGTCGTGCTGACCGACGAGGACGGGTACGCCTACCTCGACAAGTTCGCGGTGCTGGACGAGGCGCAGGGCGAAGGGCTGGGTCGCGCGGTATGGCAGGTGATGCGCGACCAGAACCCGCGCCTGTTCTGGCGCTCGCGTCACGGCAATCCGGTCAATGCGTTCTACTACGCGGAGTCCGACGGTCATTGCAAACAGGAGAAGTGGAAGGTGTTCTGGTACGGACTGGACGGATTCGACGAGATCGCGCGTTGCGTCGCCCACTGCGCCGGGCGCGCGCCCACCCTGCTTGATCCGGAGGCATCAGCATGAATAGCGATAGCGATGGCGTGGGCGAAGCACCTATCACGGTCGGTCTGGTCGGCGCGCGGGGACATACCGGCACCGAGCTGATCAAGCTGGTCAGCGGCCATCCGCGCTTCACACTGGCGTTCGTGTCATCGCGCGAACTCGACGGCCAGCGCGTCGCCGCCCACAACGAGGCCTACACCGGGGAGCTGCGCTACAGCGCGCCCAGTCCCGAACGGCTGCCCGGCCTCGGCGTCGATGCGGTGGTGCTGGCGATGCCCAATGGCAGGGCGGCGGGGTACGTGGAGGCCTTCGATGCGGCCGGCCTCGACCCGGTCATCATCGACCTGTCGGCGGACTACCGTTTCGACGACCGCTGGTATTACGGTTTGCCGGAGCTCACCCGGCAGGAATACGCCGGCCAGCGCCGGATCAGCAATCCCGGCTGCTACGCCACCGCGATGCAGCTCGCGATCGCCCCGATGCTGGACGTGCTTGACGGGCCAGTCCAGTGCTTCGGCGTTTCCGGGTATTCCGGCGCGGGCACCACGCCATCGGATCGCAACGACCCCGACAAGCTGCGCGACAACCTGATGCCCTACGCCCTTGCCGGACATATCCACGAGCGCGAGGTAAGCCACCGGCTCGGCCATCCGGTGGAGTTCATGCCGCACGTCGCCCCGCATTTCCGCGGCATCACGATCACCGCGAACCTGCATCTGCAACGAGCTTTCACGCCGGAGGAAGTGCGGGCGCGGTATCGCGCCAGCTACGCCGATGAGCCGCTGGTGCGAGTGCTCGACGACGCCCCGTGGGTCAGCGCGATCGCCGGCGAACACCATGTCGACATCGGCGGGTTCACCCTGTCCGACGACGGTCGCCGGCTGGTGGTGGTCGCCACCGAGGACAACCTGCTCAAGGGCGCCGCGACCCAGGCGATGCAGAACCTCAACCGCGCGTTTGGCCTGGATGAACTGGCCGGGATTCCGCATCGGGGGATCGCGCGCTGACCCGGTGGTATGTACGGTCCATGTGCGTAGCGCAGGGAGTGGATCCACGACCGGCACGACTTTCTGCGCGTTCGCGACTCACGTCGCTCCTACAAAAGCAACAGTCCCACACCAATCCCCACCGTAGGAAGTCCGGTGGGACAAAAACACCAACCGGCAACAATCTCCACCGTAGGAGCGACGTAAGTCGCGACCTGTACATCGCACCACCATCCGTAATCTCGCGACTCACGTCGCATCTACGACCGAAGGAAGTCCAGTCGGACAGCCGATACCCAGCCTCTGCATCCACAGGAACCCCCACGATGACCCGACTCCTCTGGCAGAAACCCGGCGTGCAGGTGGATGAACGCATCCAGCATTTCTGCGCCGGTGACGACGTGATCCTGGATCGCGAGTTCTTCCTGTTCGACATCCAGGCCAGCCGCGCGCATGCGCAAGGGCTGCAGCTCATCGGCATCCTGGATGCCGACGAACTGGCCGGTATCGAGCGCGAATTGACCGCGCTGGCGGCCGATTTCAGCGCCGGCAGCTTCGTGCTTGACGAGACTTTCGAAGACGGCCACTCGGCTATCGAAGCGCGCTTGATCGAGCGTCTCGGCGACGCCGGTCGAAAGATCCACACCGGCCGCAGCCGCAACGACCAGGTGCTGGTGGCGACCCGCCTGTGGCTGAAGGATCGGCTCAGTCGCCTGCACGCGCTGTGCCGCGAGAGCGCCGAAGTCGCGCTGGCCCGCGCCGAGGTCGAGGCCACATTGCCGCTGCCCGGCTACACCCACCTGCAGCGCGCGGTCGTGTCCTCGGCCGGCATGTGGTGGTCGGCGTGGGCGGAGGCGTTCATCGATGACGCCGTCCGCGCGCGCGACACCCTGGCCTGGGTGGACGCGAACCCGCTCGGCAGCGCCGCCGGCTACGGCGTCAACCTGCCGCTGGCGCGCGAGCACACCACCGCCGCGCTCGGCTTCGGCCGCATGCAGGTCTCGGCGACCTACGCCCAGCTGTCGCGCGGAAAATTCGAGATGGCCGCGATCGACGCGCTGTCCAGCGCGATGCTCGACCTGCGTCGGCTGGCCTGGGACCTGAGCCTGTTCACCAGCGCCGAATTCGGCTTCGTCGCGCTGCCGGCGCAGTACACCACTGGCAGTTCGATCATGCCGAACAAGCGCAACCCCGATGTCATCGAACTGATGCGTGCCAGCTACGCCAGCGTCGCCGCCGGCCGCACCGAGGTGGAGCAGTTGCTGTCGCTGCCGTCGGGCTACCACCGCGACCTGCAGTTCACCAAAGGCGCGATCTTCCACGCCTTCGGCCGCGGACTGGGTGCGCTGGAACTGCTGCCCGACCTGCTGCGCAACCTGGAGTGGAAGCCCGACGCGATGCGCGCCGCGCTGGATTCGTCGATGTATGCGACCGATCTGGCCGTCGACCTGGCCCGCGAGGGCATGCCATTCCGCGATGCCTACCGGCAGGCGGCTGATCCGGCGCGCTGGGAGCAGGGCGATGCCGATGCCAGCCTGGCCGCGCGCGTGTCGCCGGGCGCGGCGGGGGACCTGCGGCTGGATGTGCTGCGCGAGCGATTGGGGCCAGGCTCGTAACTGGACGGGTCCAACCGCTGGTTGCCGGATCGGTCCTGCCCCTGTCCGGCCTGCCGCACTTGTCTGCACCTATTGAGGCAATTCGGGCCGGACGTTTTTCGGCAGTCCGGCCGAGTCGACGGCATGTCCGTCAAAACGGTCTTATCAGCTGCACGTTGATTTGCCGATACCCGTAATTGATGCCTTCGCCGACCGGTGTATTGCTGTAGGTACCGTTGGCGCGCAGGTACCAATGCCGTGGTGTTTTCGGGCTTTCGATGGTGGCCTCCACCAGCCGTGCGGCGCGTGCATCGGAGTTGCTGTCGCGTTGCATCCCGACGCCGGCACCCGCGGCCATCATCCATCCTTGGTGAAACCGGCGCAGCCGCAACATCGGGATTGCCTCGGCAAACCAGCGCGGCGAGTAGTAGTCAGCCTCACCCGGGTGGCTGCTGTGGAAGGCGCGGGTCCGCAACTGCGCGCTCAACCCCCATTCGCGCACCAGCTGGGCACTGTAGGTGGCGCGGAGGTGGGCCCGCACGTTGTCACCAGTGAAAGTCTGCATGCCGGCCAGCAAGGTCAATTGCCGGCGTTGCTCTGCATCGAGGGGCAGGTCGATGGCGGCACCGGCAAACGTGGCGTGCAGGCCTTGTTCGCCTTGTCGGGTTTCCACCACTTCGCGCTCGATGAAGTATTCCTGCCGACGCGGGATGTCACGGACGATGCTGGCGTTGCCCAGCAATGTGTGGCCGTTGCTGCCGATTTGCCCATTCCATTTCCAATCGCCTGCGGCGTCGGCGAAACGGAAGTACACCCGGTTCTCCGACCAGCCATCGGTTCCGAGGGGGCGGATGCGCGCACGTTCAACCGCGAGTCCACGATATTGCCCCGGATGGTCGTAGCGGTAATAGGCGGTCAGATTGGTACGCAACACACTGGTGTCGTCGCCATCGTCGGAGGCGAACAGGTCGAACCCGCCCGCCGGTGATGCGGCGCCGGACGGGAAGGGAAGTGCCGCGCCGAGCAGCAGGATCGCAAGCAGTGCGCGACTCATTTTGTTCCCCAGTTCTTGCGTAGTCCGGCCAGTTCGGACACATAGCCCCAGACACAAATGGGCTGCAGGATCATCGAGTAGACCAGCATGTAGACGAGGAACCCCAACGGGTTGCGCCTGATGCGAAGATCCTGGCGTTTGAACATCCTGCGCTGGACCCGATAGATGAAGCCGTTCCAGAGCACGGCCAACGGCAGTACCAGCAGCGTCATGATGCCGACGATGTAGTAATGACCGAATACCGCGGCGATGACCCCGGGTATGAACACGAATGTGTAGACCAGGTCCAGTGGCAGGAACAGCACGTTCCACCAGATGAAAAGCAGGCTCATCCTGCGTTTGTGGAGGAGCTTCGGGTGGCTCTTGAATGCTTCGATCAGACCGCGGGACCAGCGTTTTCGCTGCTGGGCAAACTGGCGGAGACGATCGGGCACGTTGGTGAAAACGATCGCGTCCTCGCAATAGCCGATCCGGTGGCCGCGCTCCAGGAACGCCCAGGAAACCACGATGTCCTCGCCCACGCAGTCCGGCCATCCGCCCGCCTCGACCAGCGCCTGCCGGTCGTAGAGAGAGAACGCACCCTGCGCGACCAAAGTGCCGTGGTACATGCTCTGCATGCGTTTCACCGCGGCGATACCGTGGAAATAGTCCCACTCCTGCACACGGGTCAGCCAGTTCTGACGGGAGTTTCGGGCCAGCACGGAGCCAGCCACCGCGCGAGTGCCGGGCGGGTCGGCGAGATAACGCTCCACGATCCGCTGGATCGCGTCGGTGTAGACCCACGAGTCGCCATCGATGGTGACAATCAATTCATGCTCGGCTTGCGCCAGTCCGCGTCGCAACACCCCCGCCTTGCCGACATTGGTTGCACCTCGGATGACGCGGATCGAGTGTCCTTCCTGCAGTGGACATTGCGCGATCGCCGCGTTGGCGCGGGCGACGGAATCGTCGGTAGAGCCGTCGTCGAGGATGAGCACGCTCATGGCCCCCGGATAGCCCTGCCGAGCGAGGCTGATGATGGTTTGGGCGATCTGCGCGGATTCGTTGTAGCAGGCAACCAGGACGGTGACCCCGGGGTAGTACGCCGGGATCTTCCGCTCTGGGCGGCGATCCAGCAGGATCGTGCAGATCAGGAAGGCATTCATGAAGCCGGGGACATAGGCGATGAATGCAATGATGAAAATTGCTGCAGGCCGCCCGACCAGAAGAGCGAGGTCGTCGAGCCAGGGCAACGATAGGCGGATGCTGACAGCCGCCCAGGCCAGGCCGGCCAGCAGGGCGATAGTGAACTTGAGCCTGACCGGAAGATAAGCTCTTGACTTGGCGACAGGCCTCGGTGGGGCCGGCTTACAGGTGTCCGGCGTGGCGGCGCGGGGCGGCCTGCCGCTATCGGGCATCAGCCGAGGGTTGTCCGGCTCGAGCAGAACATCTTGTTCTTGGTTCATGGGAAACCTTCGGCATGGAAATTGACGGCAAGAGCTTTCCAGTCGCGTCAGAATGTGACGTTTGTCGCAAAATTACTGCTGCTGAAGTCGATGTCTGCCGTGCGGCAGGTTGCCCCTTGGTCAGCAGGATCAGAGCCTTTCGGTGGATTCAGCAAGATTCGGGCCAAGTGCTGGTCCGAACGGTATCGGGACTTCGGCGAATCCAGGTCACGGCGAAGTCCAGGGCGAGGCGATAGCGCCTGTGAGGCCTGGCGAAAGGCAACAAAAAAGCCGGCTCTAGGCCGGCTTTTCGTCAACTTCTTGAATCTATTGGTCGGGGAGACAGGATTCGAACCTGCGACTTCTACGTCCCGAACGTAGCGCTCTACCAGGCTGAGCTACACCCCGACAGCAGAGCCGCGAATTGTAGCGACTCCTGTCGGGAGTGCGCAAGGGGGCCGGTACATTTTGGGGCGTGAAGGCGGCTGGGCCGCTAAACTGTGGCGATATCTTTCGCGACCGTTGTCACTGGAGCCTTGCTTGATCAAGCCGCGTACGCCGCCTGGGGTCATGGAGTTGTTGCCTCCCGACCAGATTGCCTTCCAGCGCATGCTGGACAAGATTCGGCGCAACTTCGAGCGCTTCGGCTTCCTGCCGGTGGAGACGCCGGTGATGGAGTTGTCGGAGGTGTTGCTGACCAAGTCCGGCGGCGAGACCGAGCGGCAGGTGTACTTCGTGCAGTCGACCGGCGCGCTGGAGAAGGCGGCCCAGGGTGGCGAGGCTATCCCGGAGCTGGCGTTGCGCTTCGACCTGACGGTTCCGCTGGCGCGTTACGTGGCCGAGCACGAGCACGACCTGGCGTTCCCGTTCCGCCGTTACCAGATGCAGCGGGTGTACCGCGGCGAGCGCGCCCAACGCGGACGCTTCCGCGAGTTCTACCAGTGCGATATCGACGTGATCGGCAAGGACGCGCTGAGCGTGCGCTTCGACGCCGAGATGCCGGCGGTGATCCACGCGGTGTTCTCGGAGCTGGCGATCGGCAAGTTCACCATCCAGCTCAACAACCGCAAATTGATGCGCGGCTTCTTCGAGGCCCAGGGCGTCACCGATGGCGAGTTGCAGGCGCGGGTGCTGCGCGAGGTCGACAAGCTCGACAAGCGCGGCCCGGATTACGTGCGCGAGACCTTGACCGGCGATGGCTTTGGCCTGTCGGTGGAAGCGGTCGACAGCATTCTCGAGTTCGTCGAAGTGCGCTCCACCTCGCATGCCGATGCGCTCGCGCGTCTGGACGCACTCGGTGACGGCAACGACTCGCTGCGTGCGGGCGTCAGCGAACTGCGCGAGGTACTCGAGCTGATCCGCGCCATGGGCGTGCCCGAGTCCGATGTCGCGTTGAACTTCTCCATTGCGCGCGGACTGGATTATTACACCGGCACCGTCTACGAGACGACGCTGGACGATTATCCGCAGATCGGCTCGATCTGCTCGGGCGGGCGTTACGACGATCTCGCCAGCCAATACAGCAAGTCGAAGTTGCCCGGCGTCGGCATCTCCATCGGCCTGACCCGGCTGTTCTGGCAATTGCGCGAGGCCGGCCTGGTCGATACCGCCGCCAGCACCGTGCAGGTGCTGGTCACCCAGATGGAGGCCGATTCGTTACCGCATTGCCTGGCGGTTGCCAATGAACTGCGACAGGCCGGGCTTAATACCGAGGTGGTGATGGAAGCTTCCAAACTGGCCAGGCAATTCAGGTACGCCGATCGCGCCGGCATCCGTTTCGTGGTGGTGCTGGGCGGTGACGAGATCGCCAAGGGCACCGCGACGGTCAAGGATCTGCGCCGGGCCGACCAGTTCGAGGTCGCGAGCGCGGACTTGGGTCGCGTACTTGCCGCCGCGCTGGCGCAGTCGGAGGTGCAGGCATGAAGCCGGTACGTCTGGATGGCAGCTCGCTGACCCGCGCGGGTCTGGTCGCGGTGGCGCACGGTGCGCAGGTCGAGTTGGCGGAAGAGCAGTTGCCCGCGGTCGCCCGTGCAGCGGACTTCCTGGCCGAGCAGGTGCGTCGGGAAGAACCGATCTATGGCGTTTCGACCGGGTTCGGCAGCAATGCCGATCGCCTGCTGGGCGCGCACCGGGCGCGCGAGGCATTGCCTGGCGAGGAACCGACCGGCGAGACCCTGCATGCGGAACTGCAGCGCAACCTGATCGTCACCCATGCGGTTTGTGTGGGTGAGCCGTTCGCGCCGAACGTGGTGCGGGCGATGCTGTGCATCCGCATCAACACCTTGATGCGCGGGCACTCGGGCATCCGCGTGCAGACGTTGCAGGCGCTGGTGGCGATGCTCAACGCCGGGATCGTGCCGGTGGTGCCGCAACTGGGCTCGGTCGGCGCATCGGGCGACCTGGCGCCGCTGTCGCACCTGGCCATCGTGCTGCTGGGCGGTGGCGAGGCGTTCTACCAGGGCGAGCGCATCGGTGGCGCGGAAGCCTTGAAGCGCGCCGGCCTGGCGCCGGTCACGCTGTCCTACAAGGAGGGCCTGGCGCTCAACAACGGCACCGCGCAGATGCTGGCCTGCGGCGTGCTCGCGCTGTCGAAGCTGGAAGACCTGCTGGATACCGCCGATCTCGCCGCGGCGATGACGATCGACGCGTTTGCCGGCCGCCTGGGCGCATTCGCCGAGGAGGTCCATGCGCTGCGCCCGCATCCCGGGCAGGTCGAGGTCGCAGCCCACCTGCGCCGTCTGCTGGCCGGCTCGACCCTGGCCGACATTCCGTACCACCTCGTGCCGAAGTTCCAGCCATGGTCGCCGCGCGCCTGGGACACGCCGGAGGCGCAGGCGCTGCGTTTCGACATCGGTTGGGACTGGGTGCCGCTGGACCAGCGCCACGGGCGCGAGAAGTTCTACACCCGTTTCCGTCCGTTCCGCGGCGGCAAGAAACATCAGCCGCAGGACAGCTACTCGCTGCGCTGCATCCCGCAGGTGCATGGCGCGGTACGCGATGCGGTGGCGCAGGCCGCGCGGGTGCTGGAAGTCGAACTCAACGCGTTGACCGACAACCCGATCGTGTTCCCGGATGCGAAGGCCGAGCACGTCGAGCAGCAGGTGATTTCCGCCGGCCATTTCCACGGCATGCCGCTGGCGCTGGTGATGAGTTACGTCAAGGCGTCGATCCCGGTGCTGGCGAGCATCTCCGAACGCCGGCTCAACAAGCTGGTGGACCCGGCCACCAACGACGGCCTGCCGGGCTTTTTGATCGGTAACGAGGATGCGACCGAGTCGGGTTTCATGATCGTGCAGTACACCGCTGCGGCCATCGTCAACGACCTCACCAGCCGGGCGATGCCGGCGTCGGTGTATTCGATCCCGACCAGCGCCAATGCCGAGGACCACGTCTCGATGGGCGCCAACGAGGCGCGTCACGTACTGGCGATGGCCGACGACTTGGGCAAGGTGCTCGGGCTGGAGCTGTTCACCGCCGCGCAGGCGCTGGACCTGCGGATGGGCATGATCAACGCCGCTCGCGAACTGGCCCGGCGCGCCGACGCGGACGCGCTGGCGGTGAAGGTGGGCGGCGGTCCGCGCGATGGCGACGAGGGGCACGAGGCCTTCCTCGCCGAGGTCGACGCGCTGCGTGTCGAATTGACCGGTTCGAGCGGGTTCCGCCCCGGCCATGCGGTGGCGGCGGCGCACGCCGCGATCCGGGCGCGTATTCCGTTCCTGGAGCGCGATCGTGCGCTCGATGGCGATGTCGCCGCAGCCGTGCAACTGGTGGTCGACGGCGTCGTGCTGGCGGCCGCACGCACGGCCTGACAAGCGTCGCCCCGGCGGCGCGGGTTACCGCGTCGCCGTCGACTGGCTGGATTGCCAGCGTATGCAATCCCGACCGTCGGCCTTGGCCTGGTAAAGCGCCTCATCGGCACGCTGCAGGGCCATGGAGACGTTTGTGCTGCCATCCAGTGCGAGCTGGTGGACGCCGATGCTGGCGCTGAGCGGAATCTGCGTGTCCCCGCTCACGCACGGCGTGTCGTGCAGGTGCTGGCGCAGGTCTTCGGCAACGAGGATGGCCGCTTGGCGATCCAGGCCGGGCAGGCCGACCACGAACTCCTCGCCCCCGAACCTGGCCAGCAACGCGCCATGTGCGCGCAGCGTCTGGCCGATCGTGTGCGCGGCCCATCGCAGGCAGTCGTCACCGACCAGGTGTCCGTGGTGGTCGTTGATCTGCTTGAAGTGGTCAAGGTCGATCATCAGCATCGACAGCGGCTGGTTCTGATTGTGCGATTGCACCATCAACTGCTCGAACCGCTCGATGAAATGCGCCCGCGTGTGCAGTCCGGTGAGGCTGTCGCGCTGGCTGCTCTCGCGCAGTCGCACATGCGCATCGCCGAGTTGGCTGAGCGCATTGCGCAACTCGGCTGTGCGTCGTTCGACCGTCTGCTCAAGCTCCAGCTTGGCGACACGGACGATCTGCTCGTTTTCGCTGCGCAACGCCGCATAGCGGTAGCCCAATGCGATCGACAGCAGCAGCATCTCGCTGGCTGATCCGATCTGCACGCCATATTCGGTGATGAAGTTTTTCGGCAGCAGACCGAATGCAATGGCGGCGAACATGCCGGTGCCCAGCAGAAGCATGGCCCAGGCCAGCAGGAAGATCTGAGCGGGCTTGTAGCCGCGCAGCATCACCATCACCGCCTCCACCGCGATCCAGCCGATGCTGACGAACACCGAGGCCGACGCGATCGGCGTGGAAATGCGGTAAGGCAGCCACAGGGCGGCGATGCCCAGCACAATGAAGAACCCGATCATCGCCAGTGCCACCCGGTCGCCGAACCGCCACCGCTGCTGCAACTCCAGGAAACTCCGTGCGAACTGCTGCATGCCCACCTGGGCCAGGCAGATCAACACAGGCACCGACTTGTCGGCCAGCCACGGCGAGTTCGACCACAGGTATTCGAAGCCCAGCCCGTTGAGGGTGAACAGCACCAGCCCGAATGCGGACAGGTGCAGCAGGTACCAGAAATAGCTCGGGTCGCGCAGGCGCAACCACAGCACCAGGTTGTAGAAGAACAGCGCCAGCAGGATGCCGTAATAGAGGCCGATACCGAACTGGGCGTCGCGCGACACCTCGGCAAAGGCCGCCGGCGTGTACAGCCACAGCGGTACCTGCATTGAGCTCTGGCTGCTCACCCGCACCATCAGGTCGACGGGTTCGCCCACGGGCAGGCGGACCCAGAAGTTCGGCAACCGATAGCGGATGCTGCGCGCATCGAATGGCAGCGCATCGCCGCCGACATGGCTTTCCACGCGCCCGTCGGCATGGACGGCATGGACCTCGATGTGGTCGCTGAGCGCGTATTTCTGCACCAGCAGCCAGCGTGGTTCGCGCGGATTGCGGTTGATGATCCGCGCGTGGAACCAGTACGCCCCCGGTTGGAATCCGAAGGCCGTATTGCCGTCCGCCAGGGACGCGAAACGCCCCGCATGCAGCATCGCCATCGCTTCCGGCAAGTCGTCCCGGCCTGGTACATCGTGGTAATAGCCGATGTACGGCGTCAGCTCCAGGCGGGAGGTCCGGGCATCCAGTTCAAGTGTGTTCGCGGAGGCGCTGACTGGAGCTGATCTGGCAGGCGCGGAATCGGCAGGCATGGATGGCGCCGGCTGGCCGGAAAATACCAGCCAAAGCAATACTCCGCAGCCGACCCCCAACCGGTTCCATTTCATTGGCCGCCCCCACGCAAAACACCGCCCCGCCTTCGCGTTGTGTGACAGCTGTCGGGAGGACAGCCTTGCGCGTCGACTGTGGCCGGTATCGTAGCGCTCTATTTTGGTTGACGGACAGATCGCGACGGACTAACGTGCTAACACGTTAATACATTGGTACAAAGTAGATGAAGCGCCGCATTGCCGAAACCGAGAATTCGCCGGATGAGCTGGATCCCTTGGCATCGGCGTTTTCCGCCTTGCGCGATCCCGCCGAAGTTCGGGCATTTCTGTTGGATCTGTGCACGCCTGCCGAGTTGGAAGCCATGACTGACCGCTGGCTGGTGGTGCCGTTGTTGCTGCAGCGGATTCCCTATCGCGAAATCCACGAGCGCACCCAGGTCAGCGTGACCACCATTGGCCGCGTTGCGCGAACGATCGAATACGGCGCCGGCGGGTACGCCGCTGCCATTGCGCGTAGCGGTACCGGACCCGCCTGACACCACCCGTCTGCCATCGACCGAGCCCGCGGCTTTGGGCCGCAAGGTCGTGTATGTGCAATCACTTCTCTGGACCCCTGATGACTCCCCCCATTCCCGCCAGCCGCGATCGGTTGCGTATCGCGATTCAGAAAAACGGTCGCCTCGCCGAACCTGCACGGGCGCTGCTCGCCTCGTGTGGCATGGGCTGGCGCGAGAGTCGTGACCGCCTGTTTTGCTATGGCGAGAGCTTGCCGGTCGATCTGCTGCTGGTACGCGACGACGACATCCCGGGCCTGATCGCCGATGGCGTGTGCGACCTCGGCATCGTTGGCCGGAACGTGTTGGCCGAACAGGATGGCGCACGGATCGGCGCGGGCCGTGCTTCGGCTTTTCGCGAATGGCGTGCGTTGGGGTTTGGCGCTTGTCGGCTGGCGCTTGCGGTTCCGGAAGGCTGGGAATGGAAGTCCCCGGCACAGCTGTCCGGCAAGCGGATCGCCACCAGCTACCCGGCACTGCTGGGGCGGTGGCTGACGCGCGAAGGCGTGGACGCGCAGGTTGCACTGCTGTCGGGTTCGGTCGAGATCGCACCGCGACTGGGTCAGGCGGACGCAATCTGCGACCTGGTTTCCAGTGGCGCAACCCTCGCAGCGAACCAGCTCAAGCCGGTGGTGACATTGTTTGAAAGCGAGGCCGTTCTGGCCGGGCCGATCCACGCGCTGGACGCGGCGCGCGGTGAGTTGGTCGAGTTGCTGCTCCGCCGGTTGGATGGGGCATTACGCATTCGCCACAGCAAGCTGCTGCTGTTCCAGACCTCGCGTGAGTTGCTGCCTGGATTGCTGCCGCTGCTGCCCGATGCCGAATCGCCGACCGTGATGCAGGTGGATGGTGCCGACCATCTCGCCCTGCAGGCGTTGTGCCATGGCGCGCTGACCTGGCAGAGGCTGGAGGAGCTGAAACGTGCCGGTGCCTGCGGACTGATGGTGTTGCCGGTGGAGGGCATGCTGGCATGAGCGCGAGCCCGATGATGGACAGCGGTCGCGTTCGACCGCCCGCGCTGCGGTGGAGAGAGCTGGGCGCAGCCGAACGCCAGCAGGCTTTGCGCCGCCCTGCGCAGGTCGATGGCGCAGAGATCGCCGAGGTGGTGGCAGCCCTGATCGAGGATGTCCGCATGCGCGGCGATGTCGCGCTACGCGCACTGACGGCCCGTTTCGATGGCGTGGTGCTGGATGATCTTGCCGTGACCGAGGCCGAGTTCTCGGCCGCCGAAACGGCCGTGTCGCCCGCACTGGCCGCCGCGATCGGCGATGCCGCCGGTCGTATCGAACAGTTCCACGCCGCCGGCATGATCCCGCCATACGCCGTGGAGACGGCGCCGGGCGTGCGCTGCGAACGGGTGTTGCGACCGATCCGTCGGGTCGGCTTGTATGTGCCGGCGGGTTCGGCGCCATTGCCATCGACCGCATTGATGCTCGGCATTCCGGCGCGGCTGGCGGGTTGTCGGGACGTGGTGTTGTGCACGCCGCCACGAGCCGATGGCAGCGTCGATCCGGCGGTATTGGTGGCCGCAGCACACTGCGGGGTGCGCAAGGTGTTCAAGATCGGCGGCGCGCAGGCGATCGCGGCGATGGCGTTGGGCACCGACAGCGTGCCGGCGTGTGACAAGTTGTTCGGTCCGGGCAATGCCTTCGTGACCGAAGCCAAGCGTCAGGTGTCCCGGTTGGAGGGCGGCGCCGGGATCGACCTGCCGGCCGGCCCGTCCGAGGTGTTGGTGATCGCCGACGCCGGTGCCAACCCCGGATTTGTAGCCGCCGACCTGTTGTCGCAGGCCGAGCATGGGCCGGACTCGCAAGTGATCCTGATCAGCGACGACGCCGATTTGATCAACCGCGTCGCTGCCCGGATCGAGCTTCAGCTGGCCGACTTGCCCCGCGCAGACATCGCCCGTCATGCGTTGCGGGCCGCACGCATGATCCAGGTGGAAAACTTGGACGAGGCATTTGAGATCAGCAATGACTACGCACCGGAGCACTTGATCCTGGCAGTGCGCGATGCACGCGCCTGGTTGCCGCGGGTGCAAGCCGCGGGTTCGGTATTCCTGGGCGATTGGGCGCCCGAGGCGCTGGGCGACTACTGCAGTGGGACCAATCACGTACTTCCGACCAGTGGCGCTGCGCGTTTTGTCGGCGGCCTCAATGTCGCCAGTTTCCAGCTGGCGATCACCGTGCAGGAGGTCGACCAGCAAGGCCTTCGTGCGATCGGTCCGTGTGCGATCGAGCTTGCGTCCGCCGAAGGCCTGGATGCGCATCGGCTGGCGGTGGCGCGACGGCTGGACGTGGCATGAGCACCTTGACGATGCCTTCCGACCCACTCGCGCTGGTCCGCAGTGACCTGGCCGGCTTCAGCGGTTACTCCTCGGCTCGCACGGCAAAGTTGGACGGCGACATCTGGCTCAATGCCAACGAATTGTCGTGGCCGAATGTGGTCGATGTGGAAGGCACACTGCGTCGCTATCCCGATCCGCAACCCGAGCGACTGCGCGCCGCGTTGGCACGACGGTATGGATGTTCGCCATCACAGCTGCTGGTGGGCCGGGGCAGCGACGAGGCCATCGATCTGCTCGTGCGCGCCTTGTGCCGGCCGGGCGGCGATACGGTCCTGGTCACCCCACCGACATTCGGCATGTACGCGGTGTGTGCACGCTTGCATGGCACCCGGGTGGTCGAGGTTGCGCTGAGCGATGGTGCGGACGGTTTTTCCTGTGATTTCGAAGCAATCGCGCAAGTCGCGCAGACACAAGGGGTCAAGCTGGTGTTCCTGTGCTCACCCGGAAATCCGACCGGCAACCTGTTGCCGCTGGATGCCGTGGAAACATTGGCCCGCACCCTTGCAGGCCGCGCGCTGGTGGTGGTCGATGAAGCCTACGGCGAGTTTTCCCAATCGCCGTCGGCGGTGTCGCTGCTCGCCCGGCACCGCAATGTTGCGGTGCTGCGGACCTTGTCCAAGGCCCATGCACTGGCCGGCGCGCGCATTGGCAGCGTGATCGCCGATGCCGCACTGATCACGGTGTTGCAGCGTTGCCAGGCACCGTATCCATTGCCCACTCCGTGCATCGATGTGGCCTGTCGCGCATTGGAGTCATCGGCATGCGCGGCGACCGACGCCGATGTGGCGAGCGTGATCGTCGAACGCGAGCGGCTGGGTGCCGCACTGCAGGCCGCGACCGAAATCCGCCAGGTCTACCCGTCCCGGTCCAATTTCCTGCTGGTACGGTTCCACGATGCGCAAGCCGCATTGGAGCGATTGCTTTCGGCCGGCATCGTCGTGCGCGACCAGCGCGCGACGCCAGGACTGGAGAATGCCTTGCGGATCACCGTCGGCAGCCACGCACAGAACAACCGGGTCATCGACGTGATCGACTCGCTGGAGATGGGCGCATGAGCGCGTTGACGCCGATCCTGTTCATTGATCGCGATGGCACCCTGGTGGAGGAGCCCGACGACTTCCAGCTGGATCGTCTCGACAAGTTGCGCTTCATCCCCGGTGTGATCCCGGCGCTGCTGAGGCTGCGCGACGCCGGCTATCAGTTTGTGATGGTGACCAATCAGGACGGACTGGGCACGCCGGCCTTCCCGCAGGCCGATTTCGACGGCCCGCACGAGCTGATGATGCAGGTGCTGCAGAGCCAGGGCGTGAGCTTCCGCGAAGTGCTGATCGACACCAGCCTGCCATCCGACAACGCGCCTACGCGAAAGCCCGGCATTGGTCTGGCACTGCATTACCTGAAGGATCGCAGTGTCGACTGGCCGCGCTCGGCGATGGTCGGCGACCGCGAGACTGACAACGCCTTCGCCCGCAACCTCGGGGTTCGCGCATTCCAGTTGTGCACCCCGCAGTTCGGCGGTGAATGGGACTGGCCGGCCATCGCTCATGCGCTTGCCGATGCGCCTCGCACGGCGAGGGTGGAGCGCATTACACGGGAGACCCGCATCCGCGTCGAGGTCGATCTGGATCGCGTTGCCGAGCCGAGTATCACCACCGGGTTGGGATTCTTCGACCACATGCTGGAACAGATCGGCAAGCACGGAGGCTTTGCCCTGAGCCTGCACTGCGATGGCGACCTGCATATCGATGAGCACCACACCGTCGAGGACAGCGCGCTGGCGCTCGGCCAGGCGTTGCGCGAGGCCTTGGGCAACAAGCGCGGGATCGGCCGTTACGGATTCACCCTGCCGATGGACGAGGCCTTGGCGACGGCAGCACTGGATTTTTCCGGGCGCCCCTACCTGGCCTTTGAAGGTGGATTCCAGCGTGAGCGCATCGGTGACATGCCGACCGAACTGGTGGCGCATTTTTTCCGGTCGTTGTGTGAAAGCGCCGGACTCAACCTCAACCTGCAGGTGCGTGGCGACAACGATCACCACAAGGTCGAGGCCTGTTTCAAGGTCGTCGCACGCGCGCTGCGGCAGGCCATCAAGCGCGAAGGCAGCGAGCTGCCCAGCACCAAGGGTCTGCTGTGAGCAAGGTGGTGCTGATCGATGCCGGCGGCGCGAACCTGGGGTCGGTACGGTATGCGTTGGAGCGATTGGGCGCGCAGGTACAGGTCAGCTCCAGAGCCGAGGACATCGCATCGGCCGAGCGTGTGATCCTGCCCGGCGTGGGCGCGGCAGCGGGCGGGATGGCACGGTTGCATGAGCTGGGTCTGGTGGAGGTGCTGCGTGACCTGCGGCAACCGCTGCTGGGCATCTGCCTGGGGATGCAATTGTTGTATGACTCCTCCGAAGAAGGCGAAGTGGAATGCCTGGGGCTGATACCCGGTCGCATCACCAAGCTGGCTCCGGGTAGCCTCGCGCGATCTCCCGCGGCCGGCAGTGCCCCCGACACCGCCCGCCGCTCCCGGGTGCCGCACATGGGATGGAATCGCCTTCAGATCCGACGAGAGGATCCTCTGCTGGCGGGCATCGATGACGGTGCCCAAGTGTATTTCGTGCACAGCTATGCCGCGCCGCTCGGGAACGCCACCCTTGCGACCAGCGAAAACGGCCAGGAGTTCTCGGCCGTGGTACGCAGCGGCAACCGCCACGGCGTGCAGTTCCACCCCGAGCGGTCCGCGGCGATTGGCGCGCGCCTGCTCGCCAACTTCCTGTCGATGTCATCGTGATGAACCACCCAAACCCCTTCCTGTGTGCCAATGCCGTATTGGATTCCAGCCCGGTTGATCCGGTGTTTTTTGTCTATCCCGCCCTCGATGTCCGCAATGGCCATGTGGTGCGTCTGCAACAAGGCGATTACGCCCAAGAGACCCGCTATGCGGGGCTTCCGCTGGACGTGGCCGACCGTTATGCCGACGCCGGCGCGGCCTGGCTGCACCTGGTCGACCTGGACGCAGCAAGGGTCGGGGGCTACACCCTGATTCCGTTGTTGCGTGCGCTGAAGGCCGGAACCGGGTTGCGGATCCAAACGGGCGGCGGGGTACGCAACCAGGGCGATGTCGAGGCCATCCTTGCTGCCGGCGCCGACAGGGTGGTGGTCGGTTCGTTGGCCGTGCGCTCGCCTGGGCTGGTGATGGGCTGGCTGCAGCGGTTCGGCAGCGAGCGGGTCACGGTGGCGCTGGATGCACGCCTGAGCGCCGACGGCTGTTGGCAATTGCCAACGGCCGGCTGGACCCAGGACAGCGGTGTGCAACTGGAGCCCCTGCTGCGTCGTTACGCCGATGCGGGCCTGCAGCATTTGTTATGCACGGACATCGATCGCGACGGCATGCTCGGGGGTCCCAACCTCGACCTGTACCGGCACATCCGCGCGCTGGCCCCCGGCGTGAAGTTGCAGGCATCCGGCGGGCTGCGTGATGTGGCCGACATTGCCGCTGCACGCGAGGCGGGCTGTGCCGGTGCGATCCTCGGCAAGACGCTGCTGGATGGACGCCTGGCGCTGGCCGATGCGCTTGCGGAGCAGCGCGGGTGCTGAGCCGCCGCATCATTGCCTGCCTGGATGTGCGCGATGGCCGTGTGGTCAAGGGCGTACGTTTTCGCGACCACGTCGACATGGGGGACATCGTCGATCTGGCGCGGTACTACCGCGACCAGGGCGCGGACGAACTGGTGTTCTACGACATCACCGCCAGTCCGCACGGACGCCGTGTCGATTGCGCCTGGGTAGAGCGCGTCGCTCGGATCATCGACATTCCGTTCTGCGTCGCCGGCGGCATCCGGAGCGTCGCCGATGCGCGCGCGGTGCTGCATGCGGGGGCCGACAAGATTTCAGTCAATACCCCGGCGCTGCAGCGGCCTGGGCTGGTGTCCGAACTTGCCGATGCCTTTGGCGTGCAATGCGTGGTGGTCGGCATCGACAGCTTGCTGGACCAAGATGGCCAGTGGCGCGTGCGCCAGTTCACCGGCGACGTCGCGCGTACCCGGGCGCTGCCCATGCCCACGCTGGATTGGGTGGTTGAAGTGCAGCGGCTGGGCGCGGGCGAGATCGTTCTCAACTGCATGGGCAGCGATGGCGTGCGCGAGGGGTATGACATCGGGCAACTACGCGCCGTCCGCGAGGTTTGCCACGTGCCGTTGATCGCCTCGGGGGGCGCCGGGGCGAGTGAGCATTTTGCCGCCGTGTTTCATCAGGCGGACGTGGACGGCGCGCTGGCCGCGAGCGTGTTCCACTCCGGCTCGGTCGAGATTCCCGCGCTGAAGCGGTACCTGCAATCCCAGGATATCGAGGTGCGTCATGACCGAAATTGATCCCGACTCCCTGGCCTGGGACCCGCGAAGCGGTTTGTTGCCGGTGGTCGTGCAGGATGCGTCCAACCTCCGTGTGCTGATGCTTGGCTACATGGATCGCGCCGCTTTGCGGGCCACGTATGACACCGGCAAGGTGAATTTTTTCAGTCGTAGCCGGCAAAAGGCGTGGCTGAAAGGCGAGACCTCCGGGCATTTTCTGGAAGTGGTCTCGATCCAGCCCGATTGCGATGCCGACACGTTGCTGGTGCAGGCCCGCCCGCAAGGCCCCACCTGCCATCGGGGCACGCGGAGTTGCTTCCCGGACGCCCCCGGCAATTTTCTGGCCGATCTCGATGACCTGATCAACCAGCGTGAGCGTGAGCGCCCGGCGGCCAGTTACACCACCGGACTGTTTGAATCGGGCCTGCGCCGTATCGCCCAGAAGGTCGGCGAGGAAGGCGTGGAAACCGCATTGGCGGCCGTCGCCCAAGATGATGCGGCGCTGGCCGGCGAAGCCGCCGACCTGGTTTTCCACCTGCAGGTGTTGCTGCGCGCTCGCGGCCTGTCACTCAACGATGCCGTGGACGTTCTGCGCGCGCGCCATCAATCCCGATAAAAGTGGTGCATGCCGGCATATCGGCGTGCCGCCTGCGCCTCTGGGTGGAGACGCCGCGCTGCTAGGCTTCACGGTCCACGTCCTCGGAAACCGTCATGCCTGAATCGCACTTGCCGCCCGTTCAATCGTCATCGCTGTGGTCATGGCGACGCTGGTTGCCAGGGGTTTGTGTTGCCGCTGCCGCCGGCATCGGCGCGATACCCGGCCATGCCGCGCCGACACCCGCTACCGATGTGTCCGGCGCGACGTTCATTGACGGCAATGGCAATGGCATCCGTGATCCGGGTGAAGCCGGGGTCGCCGGAATCAAGATGTCCAACGGGCGTGACATTGTCTGGAGCGCCGCCGATGGCAGCTACTCGATTCCGGTCCGTCCAGGCGACACCGTATTTGCGGTCAAGCCCTCCGGATATGCCTTCGCCAAACGGGACGACGGGCTGCCCGCATTCTGGCAACACTACTTCCCGGACGGCTCGCCGGCGCTGAAATATGCCGGCGTTCCCAGGCATTCCAGCCGGCGGATGGACGTCGCCCTGCAACCGCTGAAGGCGCCCCCCGACGATCTGGATGTCGTGATACTGGCCGATCCACAGGTCAAGTCGCTGGCCGACGTGGACTATTACGCCCGCGACATCATCGCCTCGATCCGTGAAAGCACGCCGGGCCGACCCGCAGCGCAGCTCGGCCTGAGCCTGGGCGACATCGTCGACGACGACCTGTCCCTGTACCCGGCGATCAACGCGCGCACCGCTTCGCTCGGCGTGCCTTGGCTGCATGCGGCGGGCAACCACGACATGGATCTGGATGCGTCCCGCGACGAGGATTCGCTGCTGACCTTCCGCCGCAGCTTCGGCCCGGACACATTGGCCTGGGAAGAGCCGGGCGCGACGTTCGTGATGCTCGATGATGTGATCCACCTGCCGGGGCAGAAACCGGCCTACATCGGCGGTCTGCGCGAGGACCAGTTCACGTTCCTCCAGGCCTACCTGGCGACGGTGGAAAAAGACGGGCTGCTGGTGATCGGTGCGCACATCCCGTTCTTCAACACTTCAGCGACACCCGCCACGGAGACCTTTCGTGCGGCCGATCGCGAGCGCCTGTTCGCCCTGCTGCGGGATTTTCCGAACGTGCTGCTGCTCACCGGCCACGGCCACGTGCAGCAACACGTCCATCACGGTCCGCGCGATGGCTGGCATGGCCGCCAGCCGCTGCACGAGTACAACGTCGGTGCCGCCTGCGGTGCGTTCTGGTCCGGCGTGAAGGATGCCGAGGGCATCCCCGACGCGACCATGGCCGATGGCACGCCCAACGGCTACGCGCGGCTGAAGGTCGGGCAGGGCGGCGGGTACGCACTGAGCTGGTATCCGGCGCGACTGGCGGCCGGTGATCCGGCACGTACCGGCGCGATGTTCCTCCATGCACCCAAGGTGCTGCGTCGCGGCGCGTACCCGGCCTGGGGCGTTTACGCCAACGTGTTCATGGGCAGGGACGACAGCCGGGTCCAATACCGCATCGATGAAGGTGACTGGAAGCCGATGCGGCGTGTCGAACAGGCCGATCCGGTCCTGTTGGCCGAGAACGTCCGCGACGACGAGGCGACCGTCCTGCGCGGCTTCGACCGCTCCCCGGAAGCCAGGCCCAGCCGGCACCTGTGGCGTGGCGCGCTGCCGACCGACCTGGCGACCGGCGAGCATCGGGTCGAAGTCCGCGTGTTCGACCCGTGGCTGGGCGAGCAGCGGGCTGAAACCCGCTACCGGCTGCAGGATGCCGCCGAGTAGCTGGTTGGCGTGCCGAGCACCCCGCCGCATGCCAGGTAGGAGCGACGTCAGTCGCGAATGCACAGGGAATGATGCGCTACGACGCACCGGTTCCGGTGGTCGATCCGGTAACGACGGCGGCTTCCCTCGCGTTGGTGGTGATGCACAGGTCGCGACTCACGTCGCTCCTACAACACCCGGTCGACGGTGCTCTGTCCCATGGGGCTTCCTTCGATGTCGTAGGAGTGGCTTCAGCCGCGAACGCGCGGAGAGCGATGCGATAACGACGTATCGATTCCGGTGATCGATCCGGTAACGGTGTCAGTCTTTCTCGTCTTGGTGGTGACGGTCGGATCGCGGCTGAAGCCGCTCCTACGGCAACCCGAGTGGTCGTGCCGGTAGGAGCGGCGGTGAAGACGTCGGGCCCGGCAGCGTCGGCCGGTGCTTCGTCCGCCGGCTCAGGCTGTCGGCATGATGGCGCTGAACGATTCGAGCCGGCGGTGGCCATTGGCTTGTCCGGCATCGCGCGGTTGCGGGTAGTCCTCGATGCGGTCGATCAGTACGGTGTCCATGCCGGCCTCGCGCGCGGCGTCCAGCTCGGCGACCACGTCGGACAGGAACAGGATTTCCGCGGCGGGCAGGCCGATCGAGTCGGCGATCCGGCGGTAGCTGCCGGCCTCGCGCTTGCCGCCGATCTCGGTGTCGAACCAGCCCGAGAACAGGCCGGTCAGGTCGCCGGCATCGCTGTGGCCGAAGAACAGCCGCTGTGCCGGCACGCTGCCGGAGGAATAGACGTACAGCGGCAGGCCGGCGGCGTGCCACTGGCGCAGCGCCTCGGCCGCGTCGGGATAGATGTGGGCGGTGAAATCCGCGGACTGGTAGCCGTCGGCCCAGATCATGCCCTGCAGCGCCTTGAGCGCGGTGTGCTTGCGGTCCTCGTCGATCCAGCCCTGCATCACCTCGGCGATCATCGCGTCCTGGCACATGCCGCCCATCTCGGTGGCGACCATGTCCAGCCACTTGCGTATCGCCGGCTCGTGGCCGCGCGCCTTCACGAAGCCGGGCAGCGCCCGCCGCGCATACGGAAACAGCACGTCCTTGACGAACGAGATGCTGCTGGAGGTGCCTTCGATATCGGTGAGGATGGCTTTCATCGGAGCGCTCATCGGGCCTCACCGGGTTCATGGCGGGGGAACCGCTGCGCGATATCCGTGCCGGTGAAGTGGCCGATCCAGCCGTCGGGCTGCTTGAAGAAGCGGATCGCGATGAAATCCGGCTCCGCGCCCATGTCGAACCAGTGGGTGGTGCCATCGGGCACCGAGATCAGGTCGCCCTGTTCGCACAGCACCTCGAAGACCCGGTCGCCCACGTGCAGGGTGAACAGGCCGGAGCCGGCGACAAAAAAGCGCACCTCGTCCTCCTTGTGGAAATGCTCGTCAAGGAAGGTCTTGCGGATCTCCGCGCGCTTCGGATTGTCGGCACCGACGCTGACCACATCGACGCTCTGGAAGCCATGCTGCGCCACCAGCCGGTCGATGTCGGCGCGGTAGGCCTGCAGGATCTTTTCCGGCGGATCGCCGGGGGTGACCGGCTGGTTGGCTTCCCATTGCTCGAAGGCGACGCCGATGGTCGCCAGTTCGCGGGCGATCGCGGCGTGGTCGCTGGTGGACAGCAACGCGGTGGCCGGGTCGGTGTCGGAAAAAATACGCAGACGGCTCATCGTTGCAGCTTCCTCAATTCAAGTTCGCATCCCAGCAGGAAATCCAGCGCCTCCAGATGACGGCGGGCTTCGGCCATGTCGCGTCCCCACGCATACAGGCCGTGGCCGTCGATCAGGTAGCCCCACATGCACTGGCGGTCCAGCAGGGCATCCACCTGCGCGGCCAGCGTGTGCATGTCCTGGCTGTTGGGGAGCACAGGCAGCTCCAGCGCGGTCTCGTGGGTGGTGTTGCCGCTGAGCGCCTTCAGCATCTCGTAGCCTTCCAGCCGGACATGGCCGGCGCCGGCGTACAGGCGGGAGGCCACGGTCTGGTTCTGCGAGTGGGTATGGAGCACGCAGCCGATTTCCCCGAAACGCTTGTAGAGCTGGGTGTGCAGCAGGGTTTCGGCGGATGGGCGGCGATCGGTCGCGACGGGTTGGCCGTCGAGGTCGACGACCATGATGTCGTTCCCGGTCAGCCGCCCCTTGTCGCCGCCCGATACGGTGATCGCGACGTGGTGCTGGTCGATCCGGCGGGAGAAGTTGCTGCTGGTGGCGGGCGTCCAGCCGGCCGCCGCCAGTTCGCGCACGTTGAGGACGATCTCGTCGGCGCAGTGCTTCAGCTGTTGGATGTCGTAGGGCAGGGCAGTAGTCATGCCCGTGAGTTTAGCAACGCGGGAGGCCGCGACCAGCGCTTGGGCCGACGGCCTGTTCGTCAGGTGGCAACGACGGGCTTGGGTCCGAATACCCGGTACAGGATCCAGGCGAACAGGGCGACCACCGATGCGCCCGCCAGCATCTGCATCGACGAGGACGCCAGCAGCAGCGCGCACGCGACCAGCGCGCCCACACCGAGCAGACGGTCGCTGCCGCGTGGCCGTCGCTCGCGGGTGCCCACCACCAGGCTCAGGCCGGCGGCGGCATACGCCAGCACGACCAGCATCACCACCATCTCGATGATGATCTCGAACTGCGACGAGACATCCGGCGACAAGGTGAAGAAGGCGATTCCGCTCATCGAGATGCACACGATCAGCAGGCCCCAGCCGGCGGCGCCGTTGCGGTTCATGCGCCCGAAAATACCCGGCAGGAATCCGCGCTGGGCGGCGCGTGCACCGGACTCGCCGGTCACCAGCATCCAGCCGCCCAGGGTGCCAGTGGCCTTCAGCGCGGCAGCGGCGGCAATGGCGATCGCGGCCCAGGGTCCGAAGATCTTGGCGGCGACCAGTGCGAACGGTGCGCTGGATTCGGCAAGATCGGCCGCGGGGACGATGCCCATCACCAGCACCGAGGAGATCAGGTAGACCACGCCGGCGATGGTGATGCCGGCCAGGGTGGCGCGTGGCACGTTGCGTTTGGGGTCACGCACCACGCCGGCGACCATCGCGCCGGTTTCCAGGCCGACGAAGGCCCAGAAGATCGGCGCCAGCGCGCCGAACACCACCGAACCGTTGCTCTTTCCGGTGACGTTCCAGCCGGCGTCGTAGATGCCCTGGTCGAAGCTGCCCCAGCCGAACATCAGCACCGCGGCGACCGGCGCGAGCCCGAACACCACGCAGAACGATTCGAACCGCGCGACCGGGCGCGGACCGAGCAGGTTGAGCGCGAACATCAGCCAGATCAGGCCGATCTGGCCGGCGACCTGGACCTGCGGATTGGCGCCGTCCAGCGGCAGCAGGGTGACCAGGTAGCCGAATGCAGCCACCGCGATCGCGTTGTTGCCGATCCAGGAAGAGACCCAGTACAGCGTGGTCGCCAGGAAGCTGACGTCGCGCCCCAGCGCCGGGCGCACGTAGTCGTCGGAGGACTCCAGATTGGGGTAGTCACGCGCCAGTCGGGCGAACGCGCCGCCCAGCATCAGCGCCAGCGCGGTGGCCAGCAGCCAGCTGATCGCCGTGATCGCCCCGGAGCGGGCGAGGGTCGCCGGCAGCAGGAAGAATCCCGAGCCGATCATGTTGTTGGCCACCATGAAGGTGGCCAGCACCGGGCCTATCTTGCGCGCGCTCACGGACACGCCCTTATCGCTTCTTGCGCAGCTTGCTGTGGCGGTAGCCGTAGCCGGCGTAGATCAGCACGCCGATCCCGATCCAGCTCAGCAGCAGGTCCCAGTGCTCGGCGAACGGCTGTGCGAACAGGTACAGGCACGCGATCACGCCCAGCGGACAGATCACGATCGCCAGCGGCACCCTGAACGGCCGCGGCAGGTCGGGACGGGTATAGCGCAGGATCAGCACGCCGGCGCAGACCGTCGAGAACGCCAGCAAGGTGCCCATCGAGACCATTTCACCGAGCAGGTTGATCGGCAGGAAGCCGGCCAGTCCGGCCGCCACGATGCCGACCAGCACGGTGCTCACGTGGGGGGTGTGGTACTTCGGGTGCACCTTGCCGAAGATCTTCGGCAGCAGGCCATCGCGCGACATCGTGTAGAAGATGCGCGGCTGCCCCATCAGCATCACCAGGATCACCGAGGACAGACCCGCGATCGCGGCGACCTGCACCACGGTCTGCAGCCAGCGCAGCGACGGATAGTTGTCCAGCGCGGTGGATACCGGCTCGGGCGTGTTGAGCAGCTGGAACGGCATGATGCCCGTCAGTACCGCGCTCACCACGATGTACAGGATCGTGCAGATCACCAGCGAACCCAGGATGCCGATCGGCATGTCGCGCTGCGGGTTCTTGGCTTCACCGGCGGCGGTGGAGACCGCATCGAAGCCGATGTAGGCGAAGAACACGATCGCCGCGGCCCGGACCACGCCACTGGTGCCGAATTTGCCGGGGCCTTCATTTTCCGGGATGAACGGCTGCCAGTTGGCGACATCGATGTATTTGGCCGAAAAGGCGATGAACATCAGGATCGCGACGACCTTGATCGCCACGATGACCGAGTTGACGATCGCCGACTGGCTGATGCCGACATAGCCCACACCGCTGAGGGCGGCAATGATCAGCACTGCCGGCAGGTTGATGAGGGTGCCGCTGCGCACCAGCGAGCCGTCCACGACCGTGAACGGCGCACTGGCCAGATGCGCCGGGAGGGCCATGTCGAAGTTGGTCAGGAACGCGTTGAGATAGCCCGACCAGCCGACCGCCACCGTGGATGCGGCGAACAGGTATTCGAGCACCAGACACCAGCCGATGAACCAGGCCACGCCTTCGCCCAGGGTGGCGTACGAGTACGAATAGGCGCTGCCCGAGACCGGCAGCATCGCCGCGAACTCGGCGTAGCACAGGCCCGCGAATGCGCAGGCGATGCCGGCCAGCACGAAGCTGAGCATGATCGCCGGGCCGGCGTGTTCCGCCGCGGCCTGGCCGGTCAGCACGAAGATGCCTGCGCCGATGACGGCGCCGACGCCGAGCATCATCAGCTGGGTGGGTCCGAGAGTGCGCTTGAGTGATGCCTCGCCTTCCAGGCTGCCCTCGAAGGGCTCGCCGGCATCGACGTGTCCAGCCGGTGCGATCGGCTTGGTCATGAACAGATTCTTGAACATCGGATCCCCAACTGAGTTGTCGACAGCGACGATGGCCGTCGATCACTACACCGTGCACCAAGTGCGCGGCAAGTGGCGGGCCACCTTAACCCAGTGGCGAAACGTGCGGCAAGCCGGTCACGATGGCGGTGTCGAGGTGGGTGTCGGCCGGCATAATCGGGCCCGGGAAATCGCCCCGCAACGTACTCGACGGTATGCATGAGCCTCCCGACATCGCGCTTGCGCTGATCGACTATCGGCAACGCTGGCCGGAGGAAGGCGATGTGGTCGTCCTGTTCCAGGACCTGTTGACCGATGGTGATGATCCGTTCGTGCGCGCCCGGCTGGCCGGCCACTTCACCGCCTCGTGCTGGCTGGTGGATCGCGGCGGCACGAGGGTGTTGCTGACCCATCACCGCAAGCTGGGACGCTGGTTGCAGCTGGGTGGCCATGCCGATGGCGATCGCGACCTGGCGCGGGTCGCCCTGCGCGAGGCCGGGGAGGAGTCGGGCCTGAAGGACCTGCGCGTGGAGCGCGGGTTGTTCGACCTCGACCGGCACTGGATTCCCGAACGTCACGACGTGCCGGGGCACTGGCATTACGACGCCCGTTACGTCGTTCATGCCGGCGAAGACGAGGGCTATATCGTCAGCGAGGAGTCGCTGGATCTCACTTGGCGCGACATTGCCGCGATTGCCGATGCGGCCGATGGGAGCGCGTTGGGCGATCCTTCGCTGCGGCGCATGGCGCGCAAATGGTTGCAGCGTGGATTGCCTGAATGAGCCATGCATGACAGGGCGCGAGGTGACGCAGGAGCGACGTGAGTCGCGACCGGATCATTGCCACCAATGCGCGGGAAGCCGCCGCTACCGGATTCATCACCGGAATCGATGCCTCACGATGGCGTCATTCGCTGCGCGTTCGCGACTCACGTCGCTCCTACAAAGGCAGGGGCTGATGGGCTCGTGGTGATGTAGGAGCGACGTGAGTCGCGACAGCATGGCGAAACCGGACGTCAGTACATTCGCGATTCGCCGCTGGAGGCAGGACTACACCACTCCCGCGGGGAACTCCGGTCAATACAACACCCGCGTGCGCAGGGTGCCGGGGATCGCGGACAACAGGGCTTTCAACTCGCCCGCCTGGGCACCGGTCGCGCCGACGTCGATCACCACGTAGCCCACGTCGGCGTCGGTGCGCAGGAACTGGCCGTCGATGTTGAGGCCGAGCTGCGAGAAGATCTCGTTGACCCGCGACAGCACGCCCGGCACGTTGCGGTGGATATGCAGCAGGCGCAGGCTGCCGGTGTGTTCGGGCAGGGCGACCTCGGGGAAATTGACCGCCGACAGGGTCGAGCCGTTGTCGCTGTAGCGGATCAGCTTGGCGGCGACCTCCAGGCCGATGTTGTCCTGCGCCTCCAGCGTGCTGCCGCCGATATGCGGAGTCAGGATGGCGTTGTCGATGCCCGCCAGCGGCGAGACGAATGGCTCGTCGTTGCCTTCCGGTTCGATCGGGAACACATCCACCGCGGCGCCGCCAAGGTGGCCGGCTTTCAGCGCCTCGGCCAGCGCATCGATATCGACCACCTTGCCGCGCGAGGCGTTGATCAGGTGCGCGCCACGGCGCATCGATGCGATCTGCGCCGCACCGACCAGATTGCGCGTGAGCGGGGTTTCCGGCACATGCAGCGTCACCACGTCGCTGCAGGCCAGCAGCTCGTCCAGGTTCGCGGCCGCGCGGGCGTTGCCGAGGGTCAGCTTGTCCTCGATGTCGTGGAAGACCACCTGCATGCCCAGCGCCTCGGCGATCACCCCGACCTGGGTGCCGATGTGGCCGTAGCCGACGATGCCGATGGTCTTGCCGCGGACCTCGTGGCTGCCGGTGGCGGACTTCTGCCAGCCGCCGCGATGGCAGGCGGCGTTCTTCTGCGGGATGCCGCGCATCAGCATGATCGCTTCGGCAATGACCAGCTCGGCCACGCTGCGGGTGTTGGAGTAGGGCGCGTTGAACACCGGGATGCCGAGCAGTTCCGCGGCGTGCAGGTCGACCTGGCTGGTGCCGATGCAGAAGCAACCGATCGCGATCAGCCGCCGCGCCTGCGCCAGTACGTCGGCAGACAGGTGCGTGCGCGAGCGGATGCCGATGATGTGCGCCTCGGCGATCTGGCGCCTGAGCTCATCCTCGGGCAGGGCCTTGTCGTGGATCTGGATCTGCGAATAGCCCGCGGCGCGGAACCGGTCGACCGCGTTCCGGCTGACGCCTTCCAGCAGCAGCACGCGGATGTCGTTCTTCGGATAGGAGGTCTTCTTGGCCACGGTGGTGAGTCATCGGAAAGCGGAGGGTCGAATATCGCAGAAACCCGCCACCGTTGCTGCGATGCAACACTGGACGTGCGCGCGGTGACGCTGGCAGGCTGGACGCCTTTCCCGCTGCGATGGCCTGCCATGAATGATCCGCGCCTGAGCGCCTTGCTGGCCACTGTTCCCGGATTGCGGCTGAAGACCGGTCCGGCGGATCTGGAATATTACGGCCGCGACTGGACCCGTCGCTGGGTGCCGGCGCCACTGGCGATCGCCCTGCCGGCCGACGCCGGTGAGGTGCAGGCGATCGTGCGCTGGGCCAACCGGCATCGGGTTGCCATCGCGCCTTCCGGTGGGCGCACCGGCCTGTCGGGCGGCGCGGTGGCGGCGAACGGGGAGCTGGTGCTCAGCCTGGAGCGGATGAACCGGGTGCTCGCGTTCGACCCGATCGACCGCAGCCTGACCGTGCAGCCCGGCATCGTGCTGGAGGCCGTGCATCAGGCGGCACGCGGACACGGGCTGTTGTACCCGGTCGATTTCGCCGCGCGCGGGTCGTGTTCGATCGGCGGCAACATCGCCACCAATGCCGGTGGCATCCGGGTGATCCGTTACGGCAACACGCGCGAATGGGTGGCCGGACTGAAAGTGGTCACCGGGGCCGGCGAACTGCTCGACCTCAATCGCGGGCTGGTCAAGAACGCCAGCGGCTACGACCTGCGGCACCTGTTCATCGGCTCGGAAGGCACGCTCGGGATCGTGGTGGAAGCGACCCTGCGGCTGACCGATCCACCGCCGCCGTCGAACGTGATGCTGCTGGCGTTGCCGTCGTTCGAGGTGCTGATGCAGGTGTTCGCCGTCTTCCGCGAGCGCCTGCAGCTGGAGGCCTTCGAGTTCTTCACCGACCACGCGCTCCGGCACGTGCTCGCCCATGGCGGCCAGGCGCCCTTCGGTGAGTCGCATCCGTATTACGTGGTGGCCGAGTTCGCCGCCGGGGACGACGCCCGGCAGGCGGCTGCGTTGGCGGCGTTCGAGCACTGCCTGGAGAACGGGCTCGTCAGCGACGGCGTCATCAGCCAGAGCGATGCGCAGGCGGCGCAGCTGTGGCGGCTGCGCGAGGGCATCACCGAAAGCCTGGCCCGGCATCGTCCGTACAAGAACGACGTGTCGGTCCGCATCTCGGCGATGCCGGCGTTCCTGGCCGAGGCGCAGTCGCTGCTGGCGCGCGAGTATCCGCATTTCGAGGTGGTCTGGTTCGGTCACATCGGCGACGGCAACCTGCACATCAACGTGCTCAAGCCCGATGACGTGGACGAGGCCGGCTTCGTGTCCCAATGCGCGCACGTGACCGACCTGCTGGCGGCGACCCTGCAGCGCCACGGCGGCAGCATCTCCGCGGAACACGGCATCGGACTGGTCAAGAAACCCTGGCTGGACAGCGCCCGCAGTGCGGCTGAGATCGAGGTCATGCGCGGTATCCGCCACGTGCTCGATCCGCTGGGCATCATGAATCCGGGGAAGCTGTTCGACCCGCCGGTACCGCCGGGTCACGCCTGAACGGCGTCGCCACCGCCAGGGCTGAACAACTGCCGTCATCCCCGCGAAGGCGGGGATCCAGTGGCTTCAAGTCATTGGAGGCAAAGGCTCCGGGTTCCTGCCTTCGCGGAGATGACGGGCAAAAGCCGAGTTGTTCAGATTCTCCCTGGCCATCCAACTGGCGCTTGAGGCATGCGCCATGACGCGGGCGAAGGTAGTCTGTGCGGCTCGCGGGCCTCGTGTTTCCACGGGATTCGGGCCCCGATGGATCGTTCCGGCAACCATTCCCCCGACAAGACAGGTACGTCCTCCGATGAAACATTCCCCTCTGCTGTGTGCCACGTTGCTGCTCGGCCTTTCGTCTCTTGGCCTTTCGCCGGTTGCCTCGGCGTCCAGCTTCTACACCACTTCCGAGGCCGTGACCGGCGCGCTCAAGGGCACCTCCAACGGCACCTCGGCCACCAGCGGCTCGTTCAGCGACAACAAGGTCGTGCTCGCCGCGCGCGACGATGCCGCCAGCTACGTCGCCAGCGACGGTGCCATCCGGGGCGTGCATCTGGAAGCGGCCATCGTGTTGCTGCGGGCCGAGTTGCCGGAAGCGCAGGCGGCGAGCGATCTGGATCTGGCGCGGGCAATCCTCGCGCTGTGATGCGTGTGCGGTGCCGGTGAGAGCCGTCCTGTGCGCCGCCGGGCATGACAGCGATTTCCGGTTGCACGACGGCATCCCGATGACCCCGGACCGCCGCCGGAAGCAATCGTGCAAGGCCATCGCGGCGGGCCGGCTGCTGCTCGCCGCGTTGCTGATCTCGCCCTGGCTGCCGGCGCGGGCGGCGCTGCAGTTGCAGCTGGACACCACGGCGCTGACACCGGCCCAGTCACACGCCAGCCAACGACTGCTGGATGACGCGATGTCGCGGTTGCCGCAGCGCTTCAAGGCGGAGCTGGACCGGCAGATTCCGGTGCGCTGGAGCGACGCGTTGCCCGATGCCGTCTCCGGCCGCGCCGAGCGGAGTGCCCTGTTGCTCAACCGCCGCTGGCTGCCGGCGCTGGACGGGGCCGATGTGGTCCCGGCTGCCGGCGGTCGTGAACCGCGCGAGGAACTGTTGGCGACGGTGCTACACGAGCTCGCCCATTTCCATGATCGCCAGCACCGGCTGTCGGCCGATCCCCGACTGCTGGACCTGGCCGGCTGGCAGGTCAAGGTGAAGCGCCTGGGGGCGCGCCAGTCGCGCAATCCGTTCAGCGATCGCAGCCCCGATGTTCATGAATTGACCAGCCCACGTGAGTTCGTCGCGGTCAACTTCGAATACTTCCTGCTCGACCCCGACTACGCCTGCCGCCGGCCCGCCCTGTACCGGCATTTCAATGCGGTTTTCGACTGGTCTCCCGCCCATCCGGATTGCGCCGGCGACCTGGTCCATGTCAGCGCGGGCAACGATGCCGACGGCGCTGGAACTGCCGGCGCGCTGGGCAGGATCGATCCGCGCCGCGTGTACGCGGTGGAATACCTGCTGGCCGAGGGCAATGACGAGCCCATGAGCCGCTGGGGCCACAGCATGTTGCGGCTGGTGGTCTGCGCGCCTGGACGCGAGCCGGGACCGGGTTGCCGCCTCGACCTGCAACACCATCTGGTGCTCTCGTTCCGCGCCTTCGTCAACGACGTGCAGCTGTCCAGCTGGCGCGGACTGAGCGGCTCGTATCCGTCACGGCTGTTCGTGCTGCCGCTGTCGCAGGTGGTGGAGGAGTACACCAGGGACCAGTTGCGCGGATTGCAGTCGATTCCGCTGGCGCTTGAGCGCGAGGAGATCCAGACCCTGCTGGAGCGGGCCGGCCAGCTGCACTGGAGCTATGACGGCCGCTACTACTTCGTCAGCAACAATTGCGCGGTGGAGACCTTCAAGCTGCTGCACGACGGCGTGCCGCGGCTGGCGCAGGCGCGGTTGGGCGCGATCACCCCGACCGGGCTGCTGAAGCGGCTGCACCGGCGCAGGGTGGCCGACATCGGCGTGCTGGACGATGCGCACGAGGCGCGGCGACTGGGCTACCGCTTCGACTCGCTGCAGGAGCGTTTCCAGGCGATGTTCGCGGTCGTCCGGCAGGAATTGCCGTTGCCCCAGACCGGCGTCGAGGACTGGCTTTCGCTGCCGGCGGAGCAGCGACGGGGGTGGTTCGGTGATGCCGGCATGCGGGCGACCGCCGCATTGTTGCTGCTGGAAGAGGCGGCCTTGCGCCGGCAGATCCTGCTGGCGCAACAGGAACTGAAACGGCGCTACCTCGTGGCGGACTCCGCGCGCGCCGCGGCCGGCGGCGATCTTGGGCAAGCCGACGCCAGCCTGCGACAGATCCTGCAGGACAGCGGCTTTCTCAGCCGCCCCGCGGAGTTGCTGGCCGCCCGCGAAGGCTATGGCCTGCCGCAGCCCACCGAGCTCGCATCATTGGCCACCGAGACCGCGCAACGGCAGCTGCGCCTGGCCGACCTCAACGACCGGCTGGCCGCCCAGGTCCGTGACCTGCTGGACCCGCCGACGCGGACGAACCTGGACGAGGCCCAGGCGAATATCAATGCGCTGAGCGAACGCCTGCGCGCCCTCCATCGCGAAAGCGGCGGACTGGAGCTGCCGTAATCAAGCGACGCGTAATGGCCCGCCGGTTCAGTCCGCGCGCCCGGCGAACTCGCCGCTGGCCGTGCTCACCAGCACGCGCTCGCCGGTGACGATGTATTCGGGAACCATGATCTCCAGCCCGGTCGACAACCGGGCCGGCTTCGGGCGCTTGGTGGCGGTGCCGCCCTTGAGCTCGGGCGGGGTCTCGATGACTTCCATCGCGACGCTGGCCGGCAACTGCAGCCCGACCGGCAGGTCATCGATGATCTGCACGTAGCAGCCGGACAGGTCGTCGACGATGTAGCCGGCGTCATCACCGATGACGTTGGCATCCAGCGTGTAGGGGGTGTAGTCCTCGTCGTCGAGGAACACGAACGCATCGCCGTCCCTGTACGAGTAGGTCGCCTGGCGTCGGCTCAACTCGACTTCCCTGAGCTCGTCGTCCCCGCCCAGGCTGAGGTCGAACTTGTTGCCGCCGGGGACCGAGTACATGGTGAAACGGAACTTGACGTTGCCGCCCCGGCCCTGCGCCGCGCTGCGCTCGATGTCGCGCACCTGGTAGACGGTGTTGTTGTACTCGACCACGTTTCCTTTCTTGACGTCGTAGGCTTTCATGCGTTTTCCGGGTATGGGTATCTGGTTGCGACAATCCGGTTCCCTGTAGGAGCGACGTCAGTCGCGACCGCACGGCGAAACCGGTTGTCCTCGCGTTCGCGACTTGCGTCGCTCCTACAAAGGGCGATTGGCTATTTCGGCGCCAGCCGCGTCGCGCCATCGAGGCGGATGGTCTCGCCGTTGAGGTAGGTGTTGCCGAGGATGTAGGCGACCAGGTCGGCGAATTCCTCCGGCTTGCCCAGGCGCGAGGGGAACGGGATCGTCGCCGCCAGCGACTGCTGTACCGACTCGGGCATGCCGTCGACCATCGGGGTCCAGAACACGCCCGGCGCAATCGTCATCACGCGGATGCCGAAGCGGGCCAGTTCGCGCGCCATCGGCAGGGTCATGCCGACCACGCCGCCCTTCGACGCGGAGTACGCCGCCTGGCCAATCTGGCCCTCGTAGGCCGCGACCGAGGCGGTGTTGACGATGACGCCGCGCTCGCCGTCGGCGCCGGCCTCGTTGTGCTGCATCAGCTCGGCGGCGGCCTTGGCGACGTTGAAGCTGCCGACCAGGTTGACCATCACCGTGGTCTGGAAGCGCGACAGCGGCATCGGCCCGTCCTTGCCCAGCACGCGACCGGCACCGAGGATACCGGCGCAGTTGACCGCGACATTGAGGCCGCTCAGGAACTCCCGCGCAGCGGCGACGTTGGCCGCCACCGCCGCTTCGTCGGACACGTCGGTGCCGAAGAACCGTGCGTTGGCAGCGCCCAGTTCGCCGACGGCGGCGGCGCCCTTTTCCTCGTTGACGTCGAACAGGGCGACCTTGCCGCCGTGCGCGACCAGGTGCCGGGCAACGGCGAGGCCGAGGCCGGAAACGCCACCGGTGATGATGGCGCGGGTATCGGAAAGCTGCATGGAAAGTCCTGCGGGGCGGAAAGCGGTGATTCTAGGACAGCCCGCACAAGGGGGCGACCGCGGCCTCCGGTTCTACCGCCCAGGCCGCCGCCGCCCAGCCCGGAGCGTCTGCGGGATCGTTCCGGCGTAGTGGTGTGCGAGTTCGTCGGGCAGCAGTCCGGGCGCGAACAGGAAGCCCTGGCCGACATGCACCCCCTGCGCGATCAGGAAATCCCGCTGGGCGGCGTTCTCCACGCCTTCGGCCACCAGGCCCAGCTTCAGGCTGCGGGCGATGCCGATGATGGCCTCGCACACCGCCACGTCCGAAGTGCCGTGGGGAATGCCCTGGACGAACAACTGGCTCAGCTTGAGGCCGTGGATCGGCAGCCGGCGCAGGTAGTTCAGCGCGCTGTAGCCCTCGCCGAAATCGTCGATGGCCAGGCTCACGCCGAGGTCGCGCAGTGCGGTAAAGGTGCGCAGGGTGTCGGGTTCGTCCTCGATCAGCACCCGCTCGGTGAACTCCAGCTCCAGCGCGCAGCCGGGCAGGTCGAACTCGGTCAACGCCGCCTGCACGATCCCGGCGAGGTCCTCGCCCATGAACTGGCGGTAGGACACGTTGACCGCGACGCGCTCGAGCTGCAGCCCGTTGTCCCGCCATTCGCGCAACTGCCGGCAGGCCTGGCGCATCACCCAGGTGCCGATGGCGACGATGTCGCCGGTGGTTTCGGCGTGGTCGATGAAATGGTCCGGCGCCATGTCGCCCAGCGATTGGTTGCGCCAGCGGATCAACGCCTCGGCCGCGACCACGCGCCCGCTGGCGAGGTCGACCTGGGGCTGGTAGACGAGGTGGAACTCGTTGTTGTCGATGGCGTGGCGCAATTGGGTTTCCAGCTGCTGGCGCTGCTGCTGCTGGGCGGCCAGTTCGGCGGTGAAGACCTGCCAGCTGTTGCGGCCACGGCGCTTGCTGGCGTACATCGCCACGTCCGCGCTCTGGATCAGCTGTTGCGAGCGGGTGCCGTCCTGCGGCGCCTGGGCGATGCCGATACTGGCGGTGATCGCGAACTCCTCGCCGTCCAGGCGGAAGGCGTCGGCGAAGATCTCCAGGATGCGGTCGGCCAGCCGCGGTGGCCGGGCAGGGTCGTCATCGACCGCGCACACCACCAGGAATTCGTCGCCGCCGAAACGCGCGATCAGCCCCTCGGTGCCCACCGCGCGCTGGATGCGCCGTGCCGCCGCGGCCAGCAGCCGGTCGCCGGCTGCGTGGCCGAGCACATCGTTGACGACCTTGAACCGGTCCAGGTCGATGTACAGCACGGCCAGTGCCGACTGGGCCGGGTCGGCGAGGCGGGCCTCGATCTCGAAGCGCAGCGCATCCCGGTTGAGCAGCCCGGTCAGCGGGTCCGTGCGCGCCTTTACCCGCAGGGTTTCCTCGCCCCGCTTGCGGTCGGTGATGTCCTGCAGGGTGCCGGTCAGGCGGGCGCTCAACAGGCTGCCGACCCCGATCTCGCCGATTGCACGGACCCAGAATGGCTGGCCGTCACCCCGCATTCCCTGCAATTCGAGTTGCAGGTCGCGGCCGGTGCTCATGGTCTGCTCAAGTGCGTGGCGCAGGCGGCAGCGGTCGGCTTCGATCAGGCAGTCGAGCAGGCCTTCGATGGTGTCGGATGCCTGGTCGCGGCCGATGATCCGGCGGGCCTCGTTGGTCAGATAAAGGTGGTTGCGTCCGGTGTCCCACTCCCAGCCGCCGATCCGGGCCAGCGCCTGGGCGCGCGCGAACAGGGTGCTGTCGCGCTTGAGTGCGGTGACGTCCGAAAACATCGACAGCACCTGCTGCGGCCGCTGGTGGCCGGGCAGGAACTGCGGCATCGCGGTGACCGATACCCAGGTGAGGCTGCGGCGCTGGCGGTGGAAGAAGCCCAGCACGGTGCTGTGCATGGCGCGCCCATCGCGTGCAACGCGGGCGGCCGGCAGCTCGTCGGCTTGCAGCTCGCGTCCGTGTTCGTCGACCACCAGCCAGTGCTCGTCGGCAAGGGCCCGGTCCGCACGCTGCCCCGCCCGGATGCCGAACAGGCGACGGGCAGCCAGGTTCGCATGGGTGATCCTGCCCTCCGCATCGCGCACCAGGATCGCCTTGTCGATGTTTTCCATCAGCGCGCGATAGCGCAGTTCGGCGTCACGCCGTCCGCTGAGGTCGCGGGCCACCGCAACGATGCAGTTGCGGCCGTCGAGCCGGAAGTTGGCCGAATGCACCTCGACCGGGAACCGGCTGCCGTCGGCCCGCATGTTGTCGACCTCCAGCACATAGGTGTCGCCGCGGTCGAGGGTTTCCCAGACCGGCTGCAGGTGGTCGGCGGGCAGGTCCGGATTGATCAGGTGGATGGGCTTGCCGACGATGTCCTCGCGGGCGCGCTGGTAGGCCCGCAGCCCGGCCTTGTTGAGGTCGAGCACGATGCCGTCGGCGTCCAGGATGCTGACCGGATCGGGCACCGCATCGAACAGTGCGTAGTAGTGCATCCGCGCGTGTTCCGCGTCGATGTGTGCGGACTGCAGGGCGCGCGCCGCGCGGATCAACAGCGCGCGGATGGGTTCATCGAGCGCCAGGTCGTGACTGGCCGTCTCCAGCGCCGCCGCCGTGGCCGCCGCATCCGCTCCATCCGGAGGCGGGGGCAGTCCACGTGCGGGCGGCGCGGATTTCATGCCGGCGTCAGCGCCTTGGCGACCTTGCTGCCGGTTTCGCGACCGAGCAGGGCGGACAGCCAGCGACCGGTATCGGCCAGCCGGTCCAGGTCGATGCCGGTGCGGATGCCCAGCCCGTGCAGCATGTAGACCACGTCCTCGCTGGCGACATTGCCGCTGGCGCCTTTCGCGTATGGGCAGCCGCCCACGCCGGACACCGCCGAGTCGACCACGGCGACGCCTTCTTCCAGGCAGGCGAGGATGTTGGCCAGCGCCTGGCCGTAGGTGTCGTGGAAATGCACCGCCAGCGCGGCCATCGGCACCTCGGCGGCGACGGATTTCAGCATCGCCCGCGCCTTGCCCGGCGTGCCGACCCCGATGGTGTCCCCCAGTGATATCTCGTAGCAGCCCATTGCATGCAGTTCACGTGCAACGCGGACCACATCGGCCACCGCCACCTCGCCCTGATAGGGACAGCCGAGCACGGTGGAGACATAGCCGCGAACCTTCACCCCATCGGCTTTCGCCCGCTGCATGACCGGCGCGAAGCGGGCCAGCGATTCGGCGATGGAGGCGTTGATGTTTTTCCGGTTGAAGGCTTCCGATGCGGCGGTGAACACCGCGATCTCCTCCACGCCCGCCGCGCGGGCGCGGTCGTAGCCCTGCTCGTTGGGTACCAGCACGGGGTAGTGCACGCCCGGTTTGCGGGCGATGCCGGTGAACACCTCGGCGGCGTCGGCCAGCTGCGGCACCCATTTCGGGCTGACGAAGCTGGTGGCCTCGATGCTCTGCAGGCCGGTCGCCGACAGCCGGTCGATCAGTTCGATCTTGTCGGCGGTGGCGATGATGGCTTTCTCGTTCTGCAGGCCGTCGCGCGGGCCGACCTCGACGAGGCGGACGGCAGGTTTCATGGCGTCGGCTCCTGTGCAACCGCCGGTTCCAGCGCGACCAGGATCGTATCGGCCTCGACGAAGTCACCAGCCTGCGCGCGGACCTCGGCGACGGTGCCGTCGCGGGGCGCCTTCAGGCTCAGCTCCATCTTCATGGCCTCGATCACCATGACTTCCTGGCCGGCCACGACGGCGTCGCCGGCCGCGGCCTTCACCACCACCACCCGGCCCGGCATCGGTGCGGTGACATTGTCGGCCACGCTGCCCGCGCCGCTGGCCTCGTGCCGGTACATCGCCATCGGCTGCAGGCGCAGGCGCCGCTCACCGTCGTGGAGGACCAGATGGTTCTCGGCGTCGCTGTCCGGACTCAATACCTCGAAGCGTCGCGCGCGCTCGCCGATGCGCAGGCTCAGGCCGCTGCAGACGCGCCGTGCGCCGCGGATGTCGTGCGCCTGGCCGGCGTGTTCGATGCGGTAATCGCCACCGCTGCCGCTGGCGTGGACTTCGAGCCGCTGGTCGCGCCAGCCGAACGCGAGGCTGCGGCGGCTGCCGTGCCCGAGACGCCAGCCGTCGGCGATCGCCCACGGCGAGGTCGGATCGGTGGAGCCGGCGGCCTGCGCGCGCGCGTGCTGTTCCTGCCCGAGCAGGCGGGCGACCGTGGCCGCCAGCAGCAGGTCGGTATCGACCGTCTCGGTGGCCGGCATGAACTCGTCCAGATGGCGATCCAGGTAGCCGGTGTCGATGCTCGCCTCGACCACCGCCGGGTGCCGCACCAGCCGTTCCAGGAACGGGATGTTCGACTTCGGCCCGCTGATCTCGCATTGCGCCAGCGCGTCGCGCAGGCGGGCGAGGGCGCGGGGACGGTCGATGTCGTGGACGATGAGCTTGGCGATCATCGGGTCGTAGAAGATCGTCACCGTGTCGCCTTCGACCACGCCCGAATCGACCCGGACGTGCTCGCTGGCCAGCGGCAGGCGCAGGCGTTCCAATCGGCCCGAGCCGGGCAGGAAGCCGGCTTCCGGGTCCTCGGCGTAGAGCCGCACCTCGATCGCGTGGCCGTCGCGCCGGATGGCGTCCTGCGCCAACGGCAGCGCCCCGCCCGCGGCCACCTGCAACTGCCAGGCGACCAGGTCCAGTCCGGCCACGAACTCGGTCACCGGGTGCTCGACCTGCAGCCGGGTGTTGATCTCCATGAAAAAGAAACTGCCGTCCTGGCCGACGATGAACTCCACCGTGCCGGCGTTGACGTAGTCGATCGCGCGCGCGGCCAGCACTGCCGCCGCGCCCATCTCTTCACGCAAGGCCGGGGTCAGGAACGGCGAGGGCGATTCCTCCAGCACCTTCTGGTAGCGGCGCTGGGCCGAGCATTCGCGCTCGTTGAGGTGGATCGTGTTGCCGTGTTCGTCGCCGAACACCTGGATCTCGATATGGCGCGGGCGCTCGACATAGCGCTCCAGCAGCACCCGGTCGCGGCCGAACGCGTTCTTCGCCTCGCGCTGGCAGGACTCCAGATGGGCGAGGAACTCGTTCGAGTCGCGCACGATCCGCATGCCCTTGCCGCCGCCGCCGTGGGCGGCCTTGATCATCAGCGGGTAGCCGATCCGGTCGGCCTCGGCGTGCAGGTGCGCGGGCGCCTGATCCTCGCCGGTATAGCCCGGCACCACCGGCACGCCGGCGGCGGCCATCAGGTCCTTGGCGCCGGCCTTGCTGCCCATCTTGCGCATCGAGGCAGCCTTCGGGCCGATGAACGCCATGCCGGCGGCCTCGACCGCGTCGGCGAAGTCGGCGTTCTCCGACAGGAACCCGTAGCCGGGATGGATCGCCTGCGCGCCGGTCTGCCGCGCGACCTCGATGATCGCCTCGCCGCGCAGGTAGCTCTCCGCCGGCGTCGGCCCGCCGATGCAGTACGCCTCGTCGGCCTGGCGCACGTGCTGGGCGTCGGCATCGGCACTGGAGTACACCGCGACGGTGCGGATGCCAAGCTCGCGGCAGCTGCGGATGACCCGGCAGGCGATCTCGCCGCGGTTGGCAATCAGGATCTTGGTGAACATGGTCGGCTCTTGACGGGTCGGCTCTTGACGGGTGGAGGGCTTGGGCGCGGACAGATTCATTCGCACCAGCCCGGCTTGCGCTTGTCGAGGAACGCCGACAGCCCTTCCTGGCCCTCCGGCGATACCCGCAGCCTGGCGATCAGGCTCGCGTTGTCGGCATCGTGCCGGGCACCGTCGCTGTGCGAGGCGACCTGCCGCACCAGCGCCTTCGCCTGCGCCGACGCCAGCGGGCCGGCCTTCAGCAGCAGGTCGATCTGGCGCTGCACCGCGGTGTCCAGCGTGGTGGCGTTGACGACGTCGTGCAGAAGGCCCATCGCGCGGGCCTGATCGGCATCGAAGACTTCCGCCGTGGCGAACCAGCGCCGCGCCTGGCGTGCACCGATCGCTTCGATCACATACGGCGAGATCACCGCCGGCAGCAATCCGAGCCGGCTTTCGGTCAGGCCGAATTTCGCTTCCGGCACGCCGATGGCGATGTCGCAGCAGGCGACCAGCCCGACGCCACCACCGAACGCGGCGCCGTGCACCTTGGCGATGGTCGGTTTGGGCAGCTCGTTGAGGGTACGCATCAGACGGGCGAGGGCGAGCGAGTCGTCGCGGTTCTCGGCCTCGCTGGCGGCGGCCATGTCGCGCATCCAGTGCAGGTCGGCACCGGCGGAGAACGACGCGCCTTCGCCTTCCAGCACCACCACGCGGACGCCGTCGTCGCGGGCCAGGCTGTCCAGTGCGCCGGTCAGCGCCGCGATCAGCATGGCGTCGAAGGCGTTGTGCACGAGGGGACGGTTCAGGCGCAGGCGGGCGACGGGGCCCTCGCGCAGGTTCAACAATGGACTGGTCATGAAGGCTCGGCGATCGCGGGTCTGGAGCAATGATAGCTGCCGCGCCGGGGCGGGCTGCCGACGGCGCGGGCGTGGACGGCGATCAATGAGATCGGTTCTCATTCGTGAGAGAATTTGCGGACTTCTTTCCTGCGCCACCCTTCCCATGCCCAATGTCCTGCGCTGCCTGGCTGCTTTCCTGCTGTTGTCTCTCCCGTTCGCCGTTCCCGCATACGCGGCCGATCCGGACGCGCAGACCGCATGGCGGTTGCTGGACTACATCGCCGTCGACTATCCCGCCGCGGTGCAGGACGGCGAGGTCGTCAGCGAAGGCGAATATGCCGAGATGGGCGAGTTTTCCGAGGCCGTGCGCGCGCGCCTGGACGCGCTGCCGCCAACCGATGACTTGCCGCAACTGGTCAGCGATGCGGAGCGGCTGCAACTCGCCATCGCCGTCAAGTCGGCACCGACGGAGGTCGCCGGACTGGCGCGCAATCTGGCCCGCGAACTGCTGGCGGCCTATCCGATGCCATTGGCCCCGGTCAGTACACCCGACCTGGGCCGTGCGGGGGACCTCTACCAGCAGCATTGCGCGAGCTGCCATGGCGTGACCGGCGCCGGCGACGGCCCGGCAGGCGTGGCACTGGATCCGGCACCGATCGATTTCACCGACGAGTCGCGCGCGCGCGAACGCAGCGTCTTCGCCCTGTACCAGGTGATCGAGCAGGGGCTGGAAGGCACCGGCATGGCGAGCTACGCCCATCTGTCGGCCGAGGACCGCTGGGCGCTGTCGTTCTACATCGGGCAGTACGCCTATCCGGCCGACCTGGCCCAGCGCGGCGAGCAGTTGTGGAAAGCTGACGGCGCCCTGCATCGCGAGGTTCCCGATCTGGGCACCTTGACTCAGCTCACCCCGGCCGCACTGGCCGCGCGCATCGGCGAAGACAACGCCCGGGCCGTGACCGCCTACCTGCGCCGGCAGCCGCAGGCGGTCGAACCCGAACCCGCCGGTTCGCTGGCGCTGGCGCGCTCGCGGCTGGCGGAAAGCACCCGCGCGTACGAGGCCGGCGACCAGCATGCCGCCCGCGACCTGGCGTTGTCGGCCTACCTGGACGGCTTCGAGCCGGTCGAACCGCTGCTGGCCGCGCGCGACCGGGCGCTGATGACCAGGATCGAAGGAGCGATGGCCGAGCTGCGTTCGCGCATCGGCCGTTCCGCCAGCACCGAGGACGTGCGCGCCCAGGTCGAGGTGGTGGACGGCTTGTTCAGCGAGGCGGAAGTCGCCCTCGCGCCGGACTCGTCCAGCGGTATTTCGACGTTCCTCGGCGCGCTCACCATCCTGTTGCGCGAGGGTCTGGAAGCGCTGCTGATCCTGATCGCCATCGTCGCGTTCCTGCGCAAGGCCGAGCGTCCCGACGTCATGCCCTACGTGCATGCCGGCTGGGTCGGAGCGCTGCTCGCCGGCGGCCTGACCTGGTTCGCAGCCACCTACATGGTCAGCATCAGCGGTGCCAGCCGCGAGCTGACCGAAGGCTTCGCCGCCCTGTTCGCCGCGGCCGTGCTGCTGTTCGTCGGCATCTGGATGCACGGCAAGAGCCAGGCCGGCGCGTGGCAGCGCTACATCAAGGACAAGCTCTCCCACGCCTTGTCGAAGCGCTCGGCCTGGTTCCTGTTCCTGCTGTCATTCGTGGTGGTGTATCGCGAGGTGTTCGAGACCGTGCTGTTCTATGCCGCGCTGTGGAGCCAGGGCAACGGCGGCGCGATCCTGGCCGGCGGTGGGCTCGGCGCGATCGCGCTGGCGGCGATGGCCTGGGCGATGCTGCGTTACAGCCGCAGGCTGCCGATCGCGCAGTTTTTCTCGATCAGTTCGATCCTGATCGCGGTATTGACGGTGGTGCTGGCCGGCAAGGGCATCGCCGCGCTGCAGGAGGCCGGCTGGCTGTCGGTCTCGGTGGTCGGCGTCCCGCGTATCGCGTTGCTGGGCATCTACCCGACACTGCAGGGCGTGCTGACGCAACTGCTGACCCTGGCCGTCCTGATCGCCGGATTCTCGTACAACCGCCGCGCGGCGCGGGTGGTTGATCCGCGGCGCTGATGTCGGGCGCGGCGACTGACATCGCGCTTTCGCCCCTGGGAAGTCCAGGCGGACGGTGAGCGGGGAAGGTGTCGGTCCTGGCCCGGGCGGTCATTGACCGATACTGCGGCCGGCTCCACCCCTGCGCTTGCTTCTACGCCTTCACCGTCCTGTGGTCGCCGAGCGCCACCATCTCGATGCAGTCCACCGGGCACGCCGGTACGCACAACTCGCAACCCGTGCACAACGGATCGATCACCACGTGCATGTGTTTGGCGCCGCCGATGATCGCGTCGACCGGGCAGGCCTGGATGCACTTGGTGCAGCCGATGCAGTCGTCCTCGATAACCAGCGCGACCTGGACGGGCTTGTGTTCGCCACGGTCGCGGTCGAAGGGCTTGGGATCGACGCCAAGCGCCCGGGCAAGTGACAGCGCTCCGGCATCGCCGCCGGGAGGGCAACGGTCGATATCCGCATCGCCCGCGGCCATCGCCTCGGCGTACGGCCGGCAGCCCGGATAACCGCACTGGCCGCACTGGGTTTGCGGCAGCAGGCGGTCGAGCCGCTCGGTCAGGTCGGGGATGTCACTGCAATCGTGCATGGCGCTTGCTCGTTACCGGCAGGAGGGATGCGTGCGCCGGCGACGACTTGCCGCCGTCACCAACGCATCGTCCCTTGCAGCGCTGCTCAGCGCACCGGCATGCCGGCCTGCGCGCCGCTGTCGGCATCCAGCAGGGCCAGCGCGCCGGCGTCGAAACCGGCGGAAAGGATCATGCCCTCGCTGATGCCGAAACGCATTTTGCGCGGGGCCAGGTTGGCGATGAACACCACGCTGCGACCGACCAGCTTTTCCGGCTCCGGATAGGACGCGCGGATGCCGGAAAAGATCTGCCGCTTGCCCAGCTCGCCCGCGTCCAGCTCGAACCGCAACAGCTTGTCCGAACCCTCGACGAAGTCGCAGGCCAGCACCTTGCCGATGCGCAGGTCGAGCTTGGCGAAGTCGTCGATGCCGATGGTGGCCGCCTGCGGCGTATCGGGTGCAGCGGACTTCGCGGTGGTGGCTGACGCGGGCGGGACAACAGGTGCCGCCGCGTCCGCCGGTGTCTGCGGGGCATCGGTCGCTTTCATGGAGTCTTTGCTGGCTTCGGTCATGGCGTCGATCAGTTTCGGGTCGATCCGGGTGAACAACGGCTCGTAGGCGTGGATGCGGTGGCCGGTGAGCGGGGCGTGGAGCGTGCGCCAATCCGTCACCGGTGCGTCGAGGAAGGCCTCGGCCTGCGCGGTGACGCGCGGCAGCACCGGCTTGAGCGCGGTGTTGAGCACGCGGAACAGGTTCAGGCCCTGGCTGCACACGGCCTGCAACTGCGCGTCCTGCCCCTCCTGCTTGGCGATCACCCACGGTTTGTGGTCGTCGATATAGCGGTTGGCCTCGTCGGCCAGCGCCATCGTCAGCCGCACCGCGGTGGCGGCTTCATTGCGGCGGTAGGCCGCGGCGATCGGTTCCAGTTGCTCGACAAAGCGCGCATACATCGCCGGATCAGGCAGGGCATCGGCGAGTTGACCGTCGAAGCGCTTGCTGATGAAGCCCGCGCAGCGGCTGGCAAGGTTGACGAACTTCCCGACCAGGTCGGCATTCACGCGCGCGGTGAAATCGGCCAGGTTGAGGTCCAGGTCGTCCACGCCGCCTGAGGTCTTGGTGGCGAAGTAGTAGCGCAGCGCTTCCGGCTCCAGGCCGACGTCGAGGTAGGTGCGCGCCATCACGAAGGTGCCGCGCGACTTGGACATCTTGGCGCCATCGACGGTCAGGTAGCCGTTGACGTGCAGCCGGGTGGGTGCGCGGAAGCCGGCGCCATGCAGCACCGCCGGCCAGAACAGGCCGTGGAAGTTGACGATGTCCTTGCCGATGAAGTGGTGCAGCTCGGACGCGCTGTCGCGGGCCAGGTAACTGAAGAAATCCAGCCCCTCGCGCTCGCACAGGGCCTGGAAGCTGGCCAGGTAGCCGATCGGCGCGTCGATCCAGACGTACAGGTACTTGCCCGGATGGCCGGGGATCTGGAAGCCGAAGTAGGGCGCGTCGCGGGAGATGTCCCAGGCGCGCAGGCCGCCCTCGGCGTCCAGCCATTCCTGCAGCTTGGCCTTGACGCCCGGGTTGGCGACGTCACCCGACAACCAGTCGCGCAGGAACGCATCGAAATTGCCGACCTCGAAGAAGAAGTGCTCCGACTCGCGCAGCTCCGGTTCCGCACCACTGACCACCGAGCGCGGCTCCTTCAGTTCAGTCGGCGAATAGGTCGCCCCGCAGTGCTCGCAGTTGTCGCCGTACTGGTCCGGCGTGCCGCACTTCGGGCAGATGCCCTTGACGAAGCGGTCGGGCAGGAACATGCCCTTGGCCGGGTCGTACAACTGCGCCACCGAACGCCGCGTGATGTGGCCGTTGTTGTCGAGCTTGGTGTAGATCGCCTCGGTCAAGGCACGGTTGCGCGGCGAGTTGGTCGAGTCGTAATGGTCGAACGCCACCCCGAAATCCGCGAAATCGTGCTCATGGCTGGCCTGGACGCCGGCGATGTAGGCCTCCGGCGTCATCCCGGCCTTCTCCGCCGCCAGCATGATCGGCGTGCCGTGGGTGTCGTCGGCGCAGACGAAATGGGCGGTGTTGCCGGACAGGCGCTGCGCGCGCGTGAAGATGTCGCCCTGGATGTAGCCGACCAGATGGCCCAGGTGCAGGGGGCCGTTGGCATAGGGCAGGGCGCAGGTGACGACGAGCTCGCGGGACATGGCGTATCGGGGTTGCGGCAGAGCCGTGAAGTATCGCACGCGCGGCAAGCGGCACCTGGCTGTCCCGTGGCCGTCCCGCGCGGTGCGGCCGCAAAGGAAAACGGCCCGCAGGGTGCAGGCCGTTTCGTTGATGACGGGTTGGATGGAGCGCCGGGTTCATCCAGCGGCGACCGGAACGCGCCGAATCGGAATGACCGTCGCCGGCCGGTCGCTCAGCCGCTTACTTGCGTTGCCAGGTCTGTGTCTTGCCCAGCAGCGAGAAGCCCATGAAGCCACGGACCTCGAGCTTCGCGCCGTTGTCGGCCAGGCTCATCTTCACCGAGTAGATCTTGCCGGTCGCCGGGTCGAGGATTTTGCCACCCTTCCACTCGCTGCCACTGCGGGTTACGCCCCAGATGATCTCCATGCCCTCGATCGGCCGGTTCTTGCGGTCGCCTTCACACTCCTTGCAGACCGGGTTCGGTCCCTGCTCGGACTGCAGGACCGTCACCACCTTGCCCGACAGACTGCCGTCCTGGGCCTCGTAGATCTCCACCACCGACTTGGGCTGTTTGGTCTTGTCGTCGATCGTGGTCCAGGTGCCGACCGGCGTCTGCTGGGCGGCGGCGGAAAGCGGCACCGCCAGCAGCGGCAGGGCGAAGACCAGCAGGGTCAACAGTTTCCTGAGCGTGGTTTTCCTGAACATGATTCCCTCCTGGGGATGGCTGTGAGTGTGATGCCGCGCGGAAACCGGCGGCGCGGAGTCGTTATACCGCATCCAAACAGCGTTGCGCCGGTCGGCTGCCCGCTGCGCATGTGGTAGGGGAGTGCAAGCGGACACGAGGCCGTTTGGATACGATCGGTTTCTTTCCGGAAATGAAAAATCCTGCGCATGTCGAGAAATCAGGCGGTTCAGTGGTACGCACAAGCGGTCGAAGCCTTGAACCGCGGCCACTGGACGGAGGCGGCACAAATGGCCGATCGGCTTTTGAAGGGCGCGCCGGAACATCCGGGAGTGCATTTCGTGGCAGGTGTCGCTGCATTACAGCAGAAACAGATCCCACATGCCCTCGGGCATCTGCAACGTGCGGCAAGCCTCAATCCGAAGCGATCGGATTACGCCGCACAATATGCACGTGCGCTTGCGGCCGGAAGACTCGTGCGCGAGGCCGTAATTGCGGCCGAACAGGCGATGTCCCTGTCTCCTTCCGACCCGCTGACGCTGGATACTCTGGGCGTGGTGTTCACGCAGGCCAACGCCCACACCCGGGCGGTTGAAGCTTTTCGTCAAGCCGCTGCTCTGATGCCCGATGCCGCCAGCTACCGTTTCAACCTGGCGACGTCCCTCACGTTTTCCGGTGACCTCGAAGGGGCCGAGAGGGAATATGAAGCTTGCATTGCCCTGGAGCCACGTTACTGGAAAGCCCATCTGGGGTTGGCGCAGCTACGCAAGCAAACCACGGAACACCATCACCTGAATCGTCTTCGTTCCTTGCTGGAGCAATTCCAGGGCGACGATTCTGCGCGGCTGTATCTGAATCTTGCCTTGGCCAAGGAACTGGAGGACCTTCGGGACTATGTGCCCTCCTTTGAGCACCTGAAGGCCGGCAAGGCGGCGGGCGGCGCGGGGCGGAAATATTCCATCGCGCGCGACGAAGCGCTTTTCGAGGCGGTGACGCGCTCGTTTGGAAACCCTGCGCAAGTTTCTGCGGGTAGTCAGAGTGAGGAGCCTATTTTCGTGATTGGCATGCCGCGGTCGGGTACGACCCTGGTCGACCGCATCCTGTCCAGCCATTCGTCTGTTCACTCCGCCGGAGAGCTGCAGAATTTCGGTGTCCTGCTCAAGCGGGCTTCCGGCAGTCGCACGCCGTCCATGATGGACCCGGACACCGTATCGCGCGCCATGCAGGTTGATTGGACGGCGCTTGGCGACGCGTACGTGGCGAGCACTCGCCCGGGCACCGGACATACAGCACGTTTCATCGACAAGCTTCCCCACAACTTTCTCTATGCGGGATTCATTGCCCGCGCGCTGCCGCGGGCAAAGATCATTTGCCTGCGGCGCGAGCCGACCGACACCTGCCTCGGCAACTTCCGGCAGTTGTTTTCGCAAAGTTCGCCCTATTATGATTATTCATTTGACCTGATGGACACTGGGCGTTATTACCTGTTGTTTGATCGGTTGATGGCGCATTGGCAGCGTGTGTTGCCGGGCCGTATTTTCGAGTTCGGGTATGAGGAGCTGGTGGACTCACAGGAACGCTCCACCCGTCGACTGCTGGAGTTTTGTGAGCTTCCGTGGGAAGACACCTGCCTGTATTTCGAGAAGAACCAGTCACCGGTGGCCACGGCCAGTGCCGTGCAGGTCCGCGAGCCCATCAACCGGAAGTCCCTGCAACGCTGGAAGCACTATGAGGGGCAAATGACGGAACTGCGAAAGCTGCTGAAAGAGGGCGGCGCCATCACCGATTGATGTGACTTTCCCTGCGCGGGATAACACAATGCCCGCGGTTTGCGCCGCGGGCATTGCATCAAGCATTACTGCTATTGGGTCGGATTATTTCCGGCCGAAAGCGTAGCGTCCCTCGAAGTAGATCGCCCGGCCGAAAATGCTGTACTGAGAGCTGTTGTAAGGCGCGCCCGAGCTGCCGGGGTAGGTGCGGTCTTCCTGCGGCATGTCGTTGAACAGGTTGCTTATCGACACCGACAGGTTCAATGCTTCCAGCGGCGTGTAGCTCACGCTCAGGTTGTAGGTGGTGAATGGATCGAGTTTGCCGGCAAGCGGGTCGTCATAGGTCTCGACCACGCGAGCCCGGTAGTTCGGGGTGTGGCCAATGCGGTTGGCATAGGCCGTGGTACTCCAGTTCCCCGTTTTCCACGTAACCGAGGCGTTGGCCTTGCTCTTGGGATCGCTGCTCCAGCCCGGGTTGCGAATCAGGTCGATGGTCTCGTCGCCCTCGAACGCCACGAACTCATGTTTGATGTTGTTCGTATACGAACCGCGGAACAACAGCTCCCCATAGGTCCCGATATTCCAGACATAGTTCGCGCTGACGTTCACCGCGTCGAGGAGCTCCTGCGCCTCGTTCACCTTTGGGGTATAGATCTGGGTGATCCGCTCAAGGCCATCACGAGTGATCTTCGACAACGCATCCACGCAGACCGGCGAGGTGATGTCGTAACCGGGCTCGCCGGTGCGGCAACGCATTTCGCGCAAGGCGAGGCCGGAAGCGTTTTGCTGGCCGACTTCGTTGCGGATATCCCAATGGAAGTAATCCGCGGTGAGCGACAGCTGCGGCAGCGGCGCCCAGACAAAGCCGGCGCTCCACACGTCGGCGGTCAGCGATTCAAGGTCCGAACTGCCGCCAGTCGTGCCGAAGAACTGTCGATTGGAGAACGTACCCGGGCACTTGTCGATATTGACCGGATCGAAGCCCAGCTGCTGGCAACGGTAGTAGTCCGGGACGAAGCTGTAATAGCCGCTCGCCGCCTGGAATTGGTCGGCCAAGGTCGGTGCCTTGAATGCGGTGCCGTATTTTCCGCGAAACATGAAGCTTTCCACCGGTCGGTATTCGACTCCCAGCGAGTAGGTGCTATCGCTGACAGCTTCTCCACCCTTCGGTTCGAAGCGGTCATAACGGCCTGACAGCGACACGGTAAGGGGTTCGAATACTGGCAGGCGGAGCTCGCCAATGGCCGCGTAGCGGTCACGTTGGCCGCCGCCATCCACCGAAGTCGTGCCCCAGATGTCGCCGGTCGCAAATCGCGCGTCAGGCTTGTAGTCCCATTTTTCCTTGCCTGCTTCAGCGGCAAGGGCGACGCCGGCATCGCCGCCCGGCAGCTTGAACAGCTCGCCATTGGTGAACTGCAGACGCAGGGTATTGTTGGTCGTCTTGCTCTTTGAACTGGTGTAGCCGGTAAAGCTGCGGAAATCTTCCGGCGACATCAGTGTGTAGAACGCCGCATAGTCCGGCTGGAACACGGGGTAATTATCGTAGTAGGGGTCCCAACCCAGTTGCGGCCCAAGGACGTGCTCCTGGAAGTAATCGTTGATCGGGCCCGCCAAACGTGCAAATCCCTGTTCGTCCAACTTGTAGTGGGTGCTGGTCAGGCCTGCGTCGTAATCCCAGTTGGATGCGCCAAGGCGGCCTTCCGAACCGAGAGTTACATGCCAGGACTCGGTCTTGTTCTTTTCCATCGAATTTTCGAAGCCGCCTACACCCATGTCTTCCGGGGCAAATGCGCGCTGCAGGTTCAACAGGTCATCCAGGTCCGGGTCGTAGAAGTAGCCCCATTCCACACCGGTGCCCCACCAGGTGTAGTTCGAGCCGATGTGATACTTGACCTCTTCCTTGCTGAACAGAACATCTGCATACAGCTGATGGTTGTCGTTGAGGTCGAAAGTGGCGTGGCTGTACAGCTGCAGAGAGTCCTTGCCGTTCTTCAACGTCCGGTAGCCCGGGGTCATGAACGAACCGCAGTAATCACCAAAGCCTGCACGGCTGCGGAAGTCTACGGTACCCGCAAAAGCGTCGGTCACATTGGCGCAATTGTTTGGATCCATGAAGTTGTAGCTGGTGAATGGGCTATGCACCAGCCAGTCGCGGCTCGCAATGGGTGCCGAAGTGCCATTGCGATAGAACTGCTTGGTGATGTCGCGCTGGTAGCCCCAGATCGGCTCGCTGTTTTCATATTGGGCACCGACCACGCCGTTGAGGCGCCCGGTAGCAGTGCTGAAGCCGGTAGCTGCGGTGATCCGGCCCGAGTCGCCGCCGCCGTCCGTATAGGTGCCGCCGCGGACGCTGATGGAAGCGCCATCCATGTTCTTGCGAAGGATGATGTTGACCACACCAGCGATGGCGTCCGAACCATATAGCGACGATTGTCCGCCCGGCAGGATTTCAATGCGCTCGACCAGATCCACCGGGATGCCGCTGATGTTGTTGAATGTGTCGCTGCCGTTGTAAAGCGCCGGGTAGTCGGCCATCGGCCGACCGTTGATCAGGTACTTGGTGTAGCCGGGTGCCAGACCGAACATGCTGATCGTTTCGGCGCCCTGGGTGAATGAGGCAGAGGTCTGTGAGCCCTGGATGCTGCCGGTAGCGAACGACGACTGCTGAAGCACGTCGGTGACACTCGTGAACCCCCGTGCCTGGATGTCCTCGGCGGAGATCACGGTGACCGGAGTAAAGGTTTCGACCGCGGTCTGCGGGATGAGCGACCCGGTCACGGTGACGCGGTCAAGATTCTTGGCCTGGGTGCTGGCAGGGGTGTCCTGATCCGCGTTGACGTCTTGTGCGAAGAGGGAGCCCGATGCAGGTACCAATAGTGCAGCAAACAGCGCTGCGGTCAGTGGGCTGCGCTGTAACTGAGAACGACGTGAAGGCATAATTACTCCATAACTGTTTGTTTTAACAGAAATATTTCGGTAAAACCTTGGTGCACCCGTCCCAAAAAAACGACTGCGTTTCGACATTAACACAACGTTAATGTTGCGGCCATGGTGGTGCTGTAAGGGATGCCTTTTGTCGGCGGTTGGGTGGCATTGGGTCGCAAATTCCCGGGAGACGCAGCCGGCTCGCCAGTATCGTGCCTCCCGGTTGACCCACATCAGCCCGCATCTTCACGGCGCCTGCGACAATGGCGGCCCAGACGTGGACTTGACGAGGATTCCCAGTGACTGATCTGTTGCAGGCCCGCATCGGCGGCTTGTTGTTGCCGGGCAGCGATGCTCCGCTGACGGCGCTTGGTGCGCGGGTGCGCGTGGCGCAGGCCGATGGCAGCGTGGCGGTATCGATCGATCTGGGGGTGCCGGTTGCGTGGCTGCGCGATGAACTGGAAGCAGCGGTGAAGGCGCTGCTGGCGGGCGATGGGCTGGCGTTGACGCGGCTGGAGCTGACCCAGCGCATCACCAGTCACGCCGTGCAACCGAAGCTGTCTCCGTTACAGAAAGTGCGCAACGTGATCGCCGTCGGTTCGGGCAAGGGCGGGGTGGGCAAGTCGACCACGGCGGTGAACCTGGCATTGGCGCTGGCGGCGGACGGGGCGAAGGTCGGGGTTCTGGATGCCGACATCTACGGGCCCAGCGTGCCGATGATGCTGGGCATCAGCGGTCGGCCCGACAGTCCGGACGGCAAGTCGATCGAGCCGATGCGTGCGCATGGGGTGGAGACGATGTCGATCGGCTTCCTGGTCGAGCAGGACACACCGATGATCTGGCGTGGACCGATGGCGACGTCGGCCTTGTCGCAGTTGCTCAATGACACGCGCTGGAGCGATCTGGATTACCTGGTCGTGGATCTGCCTCCGGGTACCGGCGACATCCAGCTGACCCTGGCGCAGAAGATCCCGGTGGCCGGGGCGGTGATCGTTACCACGCCCCAGGACATCGCTACGCTGGATGCGAAGAAGGCGCTGAAGATGTTCGAGAAGGTCGAGGTGCCGGTGCTGGGCCTGATCGAGAACATGGCCGTGCACGTGTGCAGCAACTGCGGCCATGCCGAGCACGTGTTCGGCGAAGGCGGCGGGCAGCGCATGGCCAGCCAGTACGACGTCCCGCTGCTGGGCAGCCTGCCGCTGGAGCGGGCGATCCGCGAACAGGGCGATGCCGGCGTGCCGGTGGTGCTGGCGCAGCCGGATTCGGCGGCGGCGAAAGCGTATCGCGATGCGGCACGTCAGATCGCGGTGCATCTGGCGATGCGGCCGCGGGTCACGCCATCGATCTCGGCCTCGCTGTTGTAGGCATTACAATCGGACGCTTTCGGCCTGCGGGATACCCGGGCCGGTCCGACCGTACGGGGAAACCTTGCATGAGCATCAAGTCCGACCGCTGGATCCGTCGCATGTCCGAACAGCCCAACGGCATGATCGAGCCGTTCGAGGCGGGGCAGGTCAAGCATGCCGAGGACGGCCAGCGCATCGTCAGCTACGGCACGTCGAGCTACGGCTACGACGTGCGTTGCTCGCGCGAGTTCAAGATCTTCACCAACATCAACTCGACGATCGTCGATCCGAAAAATTTCGATCCCGGCAGCTTCGTCGACCTCGAGGCGGACGAGTGCATCATCCCGCCGAACTCGTTCGCGCTGGCGCGCACGGTCGAGTACTTCCGCATCCCGCGCGACACCCTGGTGGTGTGCCTGGGCAAGAGCACCTATGCGCGCTGCGGGATCATCGTCAACGTGACCCCGCTGGAGCCGGAGTGGGAAGGCCACGTGACCCTGGAGTTCTCCAACACCACGCCGCTGCCGGCGCGCATCTATGCCAACGAAGGCGTGGCGCAGATGCTGTTCTTCCAGGCGGCCGCGGATGACATCTGCGAGACGTCGTACAAGGATCGCGGCGGCAAGTACCAGGGCCAGCGCGGAGTGACCTTGCCGCGCACCTGATCGGCGATCTTGATGGGTGATCCTCGTGGGTGATCCTGATGGGTGACTGGAAGTCAGGATCGGAACGGCGCGCCAGAGTCTGGGGGGACAGCCGGTAAACCAGCGGCCCGGTCAGGCCCAGTGCTGTTCAAGCCGGCAATACGGCATGCAATTGCTGGATGCGCTGCACCAGTTGTTCGGCGGAATAGGGGCGGGCGGTGGCGCTGCCCCACACCGGGCGGGGCCAGGCGATGTCGTTCTCAAACCGCGCGATCACGTGCACATGCAGTTGCGGAACCTGGTTGCCGAGTGCGGCGACATTGAGCTTGTGCGGACGGAATGCGCTCTGCAGCGCGCGGCAGGCGAGGTCGATCTCGCGGGTCAGTTCCGCCTGCTGGGCGGCGTCCAGGTCGATCCATTCCACGATGTGCTCGATGCGTGGCACCAGGATCAGCCAGGGGTGATTGGCGTCGTCCATCAACCGCAGCTCGCTGAGTCCGAGCACGGTGACCGGGTGGGTGTCGTCGGCCAGGCGGGGATCCAGCCGCCAGCCGAGGTCCTGACGGCTCATCGCAGGTTCTCCTCGAGGAAATCGGTGGTGCGTTGCCAGGCCAGCGCGGCGCTGGCGGGGTCGTAGTCGTCGCGTGGCGCGCAATTGAAGCCGTGCCCGGCCGGATAGACATGCACGCTGGCGCCGGGGTAGCGGCTGCGATGCAGTTCGACGTCGGCGGCCGAAATGCTGCGGTCCCGGTCGCCGAAGTGGAACATCATGGGCGCGCGCAGCGGCTCGCCGAGGAACTGCACATTTCGGCCGCCGTAATAACTCACCGCAGGCAGCCCCAGACGGGTATTGGCGAGCAGGGCGAGGGTGCCACCCCAGCAGAACCCGACTGCGCCGGTGCGCAGCCCTTCGTCCTGCAGGTCATCGGCGGCAGCGTCCATCAGGTCCATGGCCCGGTCGATACCCAGCGCCGTGGTCAGCGTGCGGCCGCGGGCGATCCCGGCGGCGTCGTAGGCCAGCTCCACGCCGGTTTCGACCGGGTCGAACAGCGCCGGTGCCAGGGCAACGAAGCCGGCTTGCGCGAATTGTTCGGTGACGTGGCGGATATGCGCATTGACGCCAAAAATCTCCTGCGCCACGACCACCGCGCCGTGTGAGGGGCCGGCCGGCTCGCAACGCCAGGCACGGATGGGGCCGTGCGGGGTTTCCAGAGTGATCCAGCGGTTCATGTCGGCTCCGTTCAGCCTGGCTGGGCGCCATTCCCGGTCGATTCTAGCGCCAAGGCTATAATCCGCGCCCCAGCCTCGTCGCATCGCTTCGCATTTTCCGTGCGTGGCGTGCGGCGCATGGTTCATGCATACCTTCGCCACCTGGTCGCCCCATGCCCCTGCAAGACAGCCTGTCCAAATCCCCGAAAGTCGGCTTCATCAGTCTCGGCTGCCCGAAGGCGCTGGTCGATTCCGAACGCATCCTCACCCAGCTGCGGGTGGAGGGCTACGACCTGGTGCCCAGCTACGACGACGCCGATGTGGTGGTGGTCAACACATGCGGCTTCATCGATTCAGCGGTGGCCGAGTCGCTGGATGCGATCGGCGAGGCGATGGCGGAGAACGGCAAGGTCATCGTGACCGGTTGCCTGGGCAAGCGCGCCGACGTGATCCGCGAAGCGCACCCGGGCGTGCTGTCGATCAGCGGCCCGCAGGACTACGACAGCGTGCTCACTGCGGTGCACGAGGTTCTGCCGCCGCGGCACGACCCGTTCATCAGCCTGGTCCCTGACACCGGCATCAAGCTGACGCCGAAGCACTACGCGTACCTGAAAATTTCCGAAGGCTGCAACCACCGCTGCAGCTTCTGCATCATTCCGTCGATGCGCGGCGACCTGGTATCGCGGCCGATCGACCAGGTGCTGCGTGAGGCCGAGAAGCTGGCGATGGGCGGCGTGAAGGAACTGCTGGTGATCTCGCAGGACACCTCGGCTTACGGCGTGGACCTGCGTTATGCCGAGCACGAGTGGCGCGGCAAGAGCTACCAGACCCGGATGAAGGCGCTGTGCGAAGGCCTGGGCGAGCTGGGACTGTGGACGCGGCTGCATTACGTCTACCCGTACCCGCACGTGGACGACATCATTCCATTGATGGCGGACGGCAAGATCCTGCCGTACCTGGACATCCCGTTCCAGCACGCCAGCCCGCGCGTGCTGAAGCTGATGAAGCGGCCCGGTGCGATCGACAAGACGCTGGCTCGGATCCACCGCTGGCGCGAGACCTGCCCGGAGCTGACGATCCGCTCCACCTTCATCGTCGGTTTCCCCGGCGAGACCGAAGCGGAGTTCGAGGAGCTGCTGGACTTCCTCGATGAGGCCCAGCTGGATCGCGTCGGCGCGTTTGCCTATTCGCCGGTGCAAGGCGCGAAGGCGAACGAGCTGCCCGACCCGGTCGACGAGGCGGTCAAGCAGGAGCGGCTGGCCCGGTTCATGGAGCGACAGGCCGAGATCTCCGCGATGAAGCTGGAAGCCAAGGTCGGCACCGTGCAGCGCTGCATCATCGATGCGGTCGACGGCGAGCTGGCGATCGGCCGATCGATGGCCGATGCACCGGAAATCGACGGCGTGGTGCAGATCCAGAATGGCTACTTCGCCGGCCTCAAACCGGGCGATTTCGCCGACGTGGAGATCATGGGCAGCGACGAGCACGACCTGTTCGGCGAGGTGTCCTTCGAGGATTGAGTGCCTGCGGGCGGCTGCCGGGCCGCGTGGTGGGGCCACGGGCGATGCAGTGGCCGTATTGCGGCGCGGATTGCGTCTCCAATCCATGCAGGGTGGCGATTGCGGGCAGATCCAATGTGTGCCCGCCCGCCTGGACCCGGAGGCAGCATGAAGTGGGTGATGGTGTTGAGTGTGGCCGGGCTGTTGGGGCTATCGTTGCCTGCTTCGGCCCAGCAGGGCGTGGCCGGTATCGACACCGTCGATTTGCGCGCCTATCTGGGGACGCTCGAACTGGAGGCCAGGCTCGATGCCGACTTCACCGGGGACGGGCAGGCGGATGTGGTCTATGTCGCTGCCGACCGGAACGAACGGGTACTGGGGATTCTGGACGGTGCGCCCGGGAGTGCGCGGATCGGTGCACGCGAGCTTGGCGAAGGCCGTTTGACGGTATCACCCCGGTCATCGGTATCGCTGCGGCTTGAAAACGATCAGCTGGTGGTGGACCAGGTCGTTGATGAGAGTGGTGTGACCGTGATCAATTACCGGTTCCGCTACGACCACGCGGCGCGCGAGGCGCACCTGATCGAGCTGACCGCCGAGCAGTACAGTGCCGATGTGACGCAGGGGACCACGCGCCTGCACTGGAACCTGGACACCGGCGAATACACGACCATGCATGGCGAGGCGGTGACCCTGGACAGCGGTCAAGACGTGTATGTCTATGGCCCCGAAAGCAGGACGGCACGGCCTTCCGCGCCGGTGAGCCTGGGCCGGATGCCGGACCCGCTCGTGTTGCTTGATGGCGAACTCAAGCGTCATATGGTTGCGGCCAGCGTGCGTGAGGGTGGGTCTGCGACACCGTGAGCACAACCGCATGAATGCCGCCCCGACAGAGCGCGCCTGGGCGTGCACAGGTCAGTCGGCGTACTGCACATCCACGATCACGAACCGTTGCAGGCCGCCGGGGAGCTGCGCCTCGAATTCGTCATCCAGCCGCTTCTTGAGCATCGCGCGCGCCAGTGGGGAGTCGATGCTGATCCAGCCGAGTCGGGCATCGGTCTCGTCGGGGCCGACAATGCGGTGGCGACGCGTCTCGCCGCTGACGATGTCCTCCACCTCGACCATTGCGCCGAAGTAGACCGTCTGCGGGTCGGACGGCGCCGCATCGACCACGCGCAATGCCGGCACCCGCTTGCTGAGATAGCGCACGCGGCGGTCGATCTCGCCGAGCTGCTTCTTGCGATAGGTGTATTCGGCATTCTCCGAACGGTCGCCCTCGGCCGCGGCGGCCGACAAAGCCTTTACCACTTCGGGACGTTTGACGCGCCACAGCTCGTCCAGCTCCGCCTTCAGGCGGTCGTGGCCGGCGCGGGTGATCAATGCGGTGCTTGCCGGTACGGGCGGACGCCAGCGGCTCATGGGTGACTCCGGAAGTTCATTCGGGGCGCAAGGCCGGCGTCGATGAGGCCGTCGATACGGCCCTGTCGTCTTGCGTGCGGGGGACAGTATCGACGACCCTGCGCTGTCATCGCCAACGCCGCCCCGCATGCTGATCATTCCACTGCACCATCCACTGACGCGCGCGACGTTTCCGTTCGTCACCGCGCTGCTGATCCTGGTCAACGCCTGGGTGTTCTTCGGCCTGCAGAGCGGCGACCAGGAGGCGATCATGCAGGCGCAACGGCAGTACCAGCAGGCCGGATTGGCGCGTTACGAAATGCCCGCCTACCAGCGTCACCTGCTCGCCACCCACCAGAGCGATGCGGCCGCTGAACTGGGCCGGATGCCGGTCGTGCAGCGTTCGGCTGAAGTGGCCCGGCGCACGCTGACCGATGTGGAGTTCATCACCGCACTGCGCACGGGGGCGTTGTTCGACAACGCGTCGGAACTGGAAGCCTGGAAGCCCTTGCGCGCCGCCTACGATGCGCGACTCGACGAGGTGTTCACCCTGCGCCACCTCCTGCGCAGTTCCGAAATCGATCCCGGGCGGATGCTGACCGCGGCGTTCCTGCATGGCGGCGCGATGCACCTGGTCGGCAACATGCTGTTCCTGCTTGCGCTCGGCCTGCTGGTGGAAGGTGCGCTCGGCCCGGGGCGGTTTCTCGCCGTGTACCTGCTGGGCGCGTTCGCTTCCAGCGCGGTGTCGCTGCTGTGGCGATGGGGCGAGGCCGGCGGCGGGCTCGGCGCATCGGGTGCGGTGGCGGCGCTGATGGGGGTTTTCTGCGTGGTGTGGGGGCGCCAGCCGGTACGGTTTTTCTACTGGTTCGGCGTGGTGTTCGACTACGTTCGCGCGCCGGCGATCTGGCTGTTGCCGGCGTGGCTGGGCTGGGAGGTCTACAACCTGCTGGCCAATGACGATATCGGTATCGGGTTCGATGCACACGCGGGTGGCATCGTCAGCGGCGCCATCATGGGCGGGGTGCTGGTGGGGTTCGGCCAGGTCAGGCAGACCTTCATCAGCACGGGGATGCAAGCGGAAACCGACGGGCGTTGGGAACAGGCGCAGGCGCATCTGGGCCGCATGCAGCTGGCCGAGGCGGAGAGCTTGCTGGCCGCGATCGCCCGTGACGAACCGGACCGGCTGGACGTCGCAGTGATGCGTTATCGCGTTGCGCGCAATGGCGGCCGCGAGGATCTGGCGCGGCAGCGTGGGCGGGCTGTGCTCGACCACGTCGGGACCGGCCGGGATGAAATCGTGTTGCAGAGTGACGTGCTGCGTGAACTGGATCGGGCCGGTGTGGGCCCGTCTGTCGAGACGCGTCTGGAACTGGCCCGGCGCTGGTTGCAAGCCGGGGCGCTGGAGGCGGTCGAGTTGGCGTTGTTGCCGATGGATGCCCCGACAGCGACAACGTCGGCGGATGATCCCGGACACGCACCGGCACAGGCACTGCTCTGGTTCCGTTTGGCGCTGGCATATCGCGACCGGCAGCTGGACGAGGCCCAGCGGCGGGCGCTGCAGCAACTTGTCGAACGCCACCCCCGGCAACCGCAGGCCGAAAAGGCGCGCCTGCTGCTGGGCGAGATGGGTGTTCAACGCCCATCCGGCTGACTGTTGCCGGTCGTTCCGGTGGGTCGCCGATTGCAGGAGCGGCTTGAGCCGCGACCTGCACACATTCCATCCCGTCGTGAGAGTCCGGGTCGGAAGCATGTTGCCCGAATGATGGAGCGATCCCGACGGGTGCGTTTTCTGCGCGTTCGCGGCTGAAGCCGCTCCTACAAAAGCCCGGGCGACCGAAGGAAGTCCCCGCGGGACAAAAGCTCATGCGTTTCGGCGGGCAGTGATCACCGGGATCCGGCGTTTATGCCTCGGTAGTCGCTTGCAGGGCCTTCAAGGCGGCGTCGATTTTCTGCAGCAATGCTTCGTTTTTCCGCTGCGCCTCCTCGTGGGCGGGATCCTCCGGGTTGGCGCCTTGCCCGCTGCTGGACAGGAGCGCCTGGGCTTCGCAGCGTTGACGCGCCTGTACCAACAACGTGCGGGCCGCGTCGTCGCGGCCGAGGCGATCGCTCAACATCAATGCGGCGGCCAGGCCCCAGGCCGGGGCGTCCGGGTGACGTGGGTGGGCGCCCAGCAGGGCGCGCCAGGTGTCGACGGCGAGCTGGCTCTGTCCTCCCGACCGGGCGCGCTCCAGCAACTGGACAGCGTGCTCGAGCTGCAGCGGGACGAAGGCGGCATCGGCATCGAGCGCCTCGCGCAGCAGGCCCAATGCGCGCCGCTCGTGCTGCGGGCCGGCCTCCAGCATCAGCAGGTTCAGGTACTGGCCGGCGTGTTCGATCAGGGCGGGGGTGTCGCCATGCTGGCGCAGCAGGCGGTGGTAGAGCTCGTGCACGTCGACACCGACCGCGCGGCTGCGGGTTTCGCTGCGCAGCAGTTCGAGCGCGGTGTCGAGCTGGCCGTCGCGGACGTAATCTTCGGCTTCGGCCAGCAGGTCGCGGTCGGGGCTGTGGCGGCCGGGCAGGGTCGCGGAGTGATCGGGTTCGTAACCCAGCACGTCGTGGTACTGGTAGATCAGATAGCCCATCAGGTGAAAAGTCGCGAACAGGCCCCAGAACGACACGGCGGTCACCGACAGGTCGGCCAGTACCGGCGGCATCACCCGCGACAGCCAGGCGCCCGCGGTGAGCGCGCTGGCCTGGATCACGAACAGCAGTCCGAACACCGCCAGGTAGGGCCAGCCGATCCGGGCGACCAGGCCCAGCGAGGTGGCCGGGTTGAGTGCGCGGGGCAGGCCCCCGTCCAGCGCCAGCGATATCACGCAGCCGGGCTGCAGGAACACGATCGCCGCCACGACCAGCAGGCCGATGACGGGGCCGCCCAACATCAGTGCCACGATGGCCACGATGCCGAACACGATCATCATGCCGAGCAGGCGCACGACCGCGCCGTCGTCGGTACCGAGCGCCGCCTCGGGGGATTCCATCCGGCCATCGGCGGTGGTGCGCAGGATCTCGAACGCGTACTTGTAGGCGGCGACCCAGAGCAGCAGCACGATGATCCAGCCCAGCACCGGCACGATGCCCAGCAGGCTCAACAGGGTCAGGGCGATCAGGCTGTAGAGTGCGGCGCCGCGGAACGGGTAGGTACTGATCTCACGCAGGCGCAGCCAGAAAGGGACGGGAGTGGGGCCGCGCTGGGAGTTGGTGCTGCCGTGCATGGTTCGATCCTTGGGTCGCCGCGGGTGGCGCATGAAAAACGGCCCCATTGCGCCGGGCCGTCCTGATGGTGGAATGCATCGCTGGACCGCCGACGCGCGCGGGTGGGGAATTACTGGGCGGGCTGACGGGTAAGGCCGTAGTCCAGCCCGCTCTGGGCCGGCTGGCCATCCGCTCCCAGCATCACGATCCGGTCGTGGGAGTCGATCGCGTACAGCTGGTCGTTGTCGGTCTTGCTGTCGGGGTCCAGCCGGAGGACGCGGTTGTCTGCTTCGGCGGTCCAGCTGCCGTCCACCTGCCAGGTGGCATCCGGGCGCTCCTGGTAGACCTGGGTGAGCTGGTAGGTGCCATCGGCTTCCAGCGCCAGGGTGACGTCGATACCGGGGCAGTCGGCGCAGGGCAGGGTGCCCGCGAAGGTGCCGGAGAAGGCGCGCTGGTCGAAGTCGGAGTCGGGCGTCTGGCCGGCGGGAATCACGTCCGCCGGTGCCGGCCCGGTGTCGGCTGGCGCGATCGCAGAGACGTCCGTGGCGGGCTCGACGGGCGTGGCGGGGGCCGCGTTTTTCTGGGCGCAGGCGGCAAGGGCGAATGCGCCGATGCAGGCGAGGGCGAGAAATTTCGGGTTCATGGCGGGACTCCTGTCGTTGCTCTGGATATGGGGTGCGGCAAAAGACCGGGCGGGATTACTTGCGCCCGCCGAACAGGCTGCCCATCACGCCGCGCAGGATCTGCCGGCCGATCTGGTTGCCGACTGTCCGCGCGGTCTGCTTGGCCATCGTCTCGACCATGCCCTGGCGGCGTTTGGTGCCGAACACCGCGTCCTTGATCGCCTGGCTCACACCACCGCTTTCTTCCGGGATGGGCGTTGCGGCGGGTGCGTTGGCCTGGGTCGCGGCGGCATCCGCCTTTCTGGCGAGCATCTCCATCGCGGACTCGCGATCGACGCGGGTGTCGTACTTCGCTCCCACCGGACTGCCGGCGCGGATCTGGGCGCGTTCGGCATCGGTGATCGCACCCATACGGCAACGTGGCGGCGCGATCAGGGTGCGCTCGACCGGCATCGGGATGCCCTTGTCCTGCAGGGTCGACACCAGCGCCTCGCCGGTGCCGAGCTGGCCGATCGCGACGGCGACATCCAGCGCGGGGTTGGCGACGAAGGTCTGCGCCGCCGTGCGTACCGCCTTCTGGTCGCGCGGAGTGAACGCACGCAACGCGTGCTGCACCCGGTTGCCGAGCTGGCCGAGGATGTTGTCGGGCACGTCATCGGGAAACTGCGAGCAGAAATACACGCCCACGCCCTTGGAGCGGATGATGCGCACCACCTGCTCCACCCGCTGCCGCAGCGCCGGCGGCGCATCGTCGAACAGCAGGTGCGCCTCGTCGAACACGAACACCAATTTGGGCTTGTCCAGATCGCCGACCTCGGGCAGCTGCTCGAACAGCTCCGACAGCAGCCACAGCAGGAAGCTGGAATACAGCCGCGGTTTCAGCACCAGCGTCTCGGAGGCGAGTATGCTGATCATCCCGCGGCCATCGGTGGTGGTGCGCATCAGGTCGGACAACTCCAGCGCGGGCTCGCCGAAGAGCTGGTCGCCGCCGTCGGACTGCAGTCGCAGCAGGGCACGCTGGATCGCGCCGACCGACGGGCTGCTGACCAGGCCGTACTCGACCGAAACGGTCTTGCGCTCGTCCGCCACCAGGTTCAGCAGCGCGCGCAGGTCGGCCAGGTCGAGCAGCAGCAGGCCGCGGTCGTCGGCCAGCTTGAACACGATGTCGAGCACGCCCGACTGGGTGTCGTTGAGCTCGAGCATGCGCGACAGCAGGGTCGGGCCGATCTCGCTGACGGTGGCGCGCACCGGATGACCGAGCTTGCCGAACAGGTCCCAGAACAGGGTCGGGCTGCCTTCGCTGGTGTAGCCGTCGATGCCGATCTGGTCGATCCGCGCCTGCAGCTTGTCGTTCAGCGTGCCCGGCACCGCAAGCCCGGCCACATCGCCCTTCACGTCGGCCAGGAATACCGGTACCCCGATCCGCGAGAATCCTTCGGCCAGGGTCATCAGGGTGACCGTCTTGCCGGTACCGGTCGCGCCGGCGACCAGGCCGTGGCGGTTGCCGAGCCGCGGCTGCAGGAACACCTGGCCGTGGGTGTCGGGCAACGAATCGGGGGTGGTGATGGCCTTGCCGAGCAGGACGGGTGGGGGAGTGGGCGCCATGGCTGCTTCCAAAATGGGATGCGGTCGATTCTATGGCCTAAACCGGCCGTTGGAATTTGCCGGGCGATCGGCAGGCCGGGTGCCGCTGGCTCGTCGGCGATCCGGCGACAGCCGCCATCCGCCGCTCCGCGATCCGTTTGCGGTTCGTCATCGCCGCGGACTACCCTGCAGACCGCTTCCGCATCGCTTGCCGTCCATGCCCGTCATTGCCTGTCTTTCGCGTATTTCCGTTTTCCTTGCCGGTCTTGCCCTGGTGCTGGTGTCCTTCGATGCCGGGGCGATCTCGCAACGCGACCAGGCGGCGGTGGATGCGATCACCCAACGCATGGAAGCGGCCGAAGCCGGGTACCGCGAAGCGCTGGTCAAGATCGGCCACGCGGATCCGTCCGGCAGCGCGGACGCGGACCGCGCACTGGAGGACATGGAGGATGTGGTCGCGTCCTGCTCGCGCCAGCGCGGCTGTTCGGTGACCGGCCTGCTGACCACCTACAAGCGCCTGCTCAAGCTCAATGCCGACCTCGAGGCCGACGACGATCTGCTGGACGAGCTGTCATCGGACGAGATCGGCCACCACATGACCTCGTTCGCGCAGGACGTGCCCGAAGCCGCCCGCGCGGCGGCATTGCTGGGCGCCGATGACGGCCACGAATTCGACCGCATGGTCCAGTACAACCCGGCCGTGCAGGAAGGCATCCGCCGCTGGCTGACCGACATGCGTGGCGCGTTCCTGACCAGCTACGAGAACTACCAGTACATGCGCCACCTGATGTGGCCGCAGTACGAGCGTGCCGGGCTGCCGGAGGCGTTGCTGTTCGGGATCATGGCCAAGGAATCCAACGGCCGGGTGCATTCGACCTCGCGCGCCGGTGCGGCCGGGCCGATGCAGTTCATGTACGCCACCGGCAAGCGCTTCGGTCTGGGCGATGACGGCACCGGCTTCGACACCCGCTACGACGCCTACGCCGCGTCCGAGGCCAGTGTCAGCTACCTCAACGAACGGATGCGCGAGCTCAACCGCAGCATCGAATTGTCATTGGCCGCCTACAACGGCGGCGAGGGCCGTGCGCTGCGGGTGTATCAGGGCAGTGGCGGCAAGGACTTCTGGCACCAGGACGTCTACCAGCAGTTCCCGCCGGAAACCCGCGACTACGTGCCGATGGTGATCGCCGCCGCGTGGCTGTTCCTGCATCCGCGCGAGTACGGCCTGAGCCTGCCCCGGCTCGACCCCAAGCCCGCAGCGTTGCGTCTGGAGCAGCCGGCGTCGATCTACCAGCTGACCATCTGCCTGGGCAATCGCGGCGTGCGCGAGGGCTACATGCGCGCGTTGCGCAACCTCAACCCGCGCTACCAGGCCGAGGACTGGCTGCCGGCCGGCACCACCCTGCGGGCGACCACGCGGATCGTCGGCCTGTACAAGCGCCAGTGCGTGCAGGGGCCGCGCGCCGAACTCGCGCGTGAGCTGGTGGCCAGCGATGCGGGCCAGGCGATCGTTCGCACCGGCCCGGTGACGGCGTTGGGACCCGCCACCGTGGCGACGGCTGCTGCGCCCGCCAACGCGAAGCCGGCCACGACGACCAAACGCAGGTACCAGGTACAGCGCGGCGAAACCCTGAGCTCCATCGGCCGGAAGTTCCAGTGCGACACCAGCGAGCTGGCCCGCAACAACGGCATCAAGCCGCCGCGCTACGCATTGCGCCCGGGGCAGGAACTGAGCCTGGAAGGCTGCAAGGCCGGAAGCTGATTTTCTCGGCGATGGCTGCCTACGCCGGCGGATGCCCGTCCATCGGCGACAGCAATCGCGCCAGCGCCTGGCCGAGCTGTACCGGGCATTCGGCGCCCAGGCCAGCGGCCAGTTCCGCCGTGCCCGCCGGCAGCAGGACGATCACGGTCGAGCCGTAATTGAATCGCGCCATTTCCTCGAAGCGCCCGATCACGATGTCCTCGCCGCGGTAGTCCTTGACGGTGACCGCATCGCCGTAGGCGGGGATCTCCTCACCGCTCCAGACCGTCTCCACGCCGGAGACCAGCAGCGCACCGACCATCACCATCGCCATGGGGCCGAAGTCGGTGTCGAAGTGGCAGACCAGACGCTCGTTGCGGGCGAACAAACGCGGCACGTGCTGCACGGCCGCCGGGCCGACGCTGAACAAGCGCCCGGGCACGTGCACGGTTTCCCGCAGCCGGCCGGTCCACGGCATGTGCACACGGTGATAGTCCTTCGGCGACAGGTAGACGGTCGCGAACAGGCCGTTGTCGAACAGGCGCGCTGCCTCGTCGTCGCCGAGCAGCTCGGCGGTGGTGAACGACTGCCCCTTGGCCTGGAAGATCCGGCCGTTGCCATCGGCGTCGGCGGTGATCGCGCCGCATTGGCTGATGCGGCCGTCGGCGGGCATCAGCAGGCTGCGCGGGTCGGGATCGGCCACGCGTGCGCCGGGTTTCAGCGCCCGGGTGAAGAAGGCATTGAAGGTGGTGTAGTCGGCCGGGTCGGACTTCACCGCCTCGTCGAGGTTCACCCCGAACTTGCGGACCACGGTGTCGATCAGCCAGCGCCGGATGTGGGGCTGGTCGGAATACGCCAGCCGGCGCGCCAGCGCGGACAGCAGCCGGTGCGGCAGGACGTAGGTGAGTTTGGTGGGCAGGCTCATGGTTGACTCAGGGTGCGCTGGCGGCCGTCAGCACGGCCATGTCGGCGGCGATCGCGGCCGGATCGAACGGCGGCTGGATGAGGCCGGACATGCGGCCTTGCGGGTCGAGCACCGCCATCGTGGCGCTGTGGTCGACCGAGTACTGGTCGACCGGCGCGCCTTCCTCGGGCGGCGCCTTGGCGAACACCAGACTCAGTGAACGGGCGAAATTCTCCAGCGCGGGAATGTCGGCGGTCGCGGCCAGGGTGTCCTTGTGGAAGGCGTGGGCGTACTCGCCGATGCGGTCCGGACTGTCCCGCTCCGGGTCGACGGAGACGAACAGCACCCGCGGCCGGATCGACTCGGGGATCGACTCCCATTGCCGCTGCGCCTGCGACATCTGCGTCAGGGTCAACGGGCAGACGTCCGGGCAATGGGTGAAGCCGAGGAACACCAGCGTCCAGTGGCCCTTGAGCTCACCCGGGACCAGCTGGGTGCCGTCGGCCTGGCGCAGGCTGAAGTCGGGCAGCACGCGCGGCGGGTCGAACAGGCGCACGGCGCTGGTCTGCGGCCAGGACGGAGCCGGCTGGTCGGCGAAATAACGCTGCGAAGCGAACAGGCCCAGACCCGCGGCCAGCGCGGCGATGAGGATGATGACGGTGCTGCGATTGAACATGGACGACCCGGTAGTGACGCGATGGCAGCGGCCATGATAGCGGGCCGCTGCCGCTATAATCGCCGGCCCTCCGTAGAACTTGCTGCCATGACCGTCGAACGTGCCAACTTTGGCTCCGCCACCTTCGAGCAGGTCTCGATCATCGACCTGATCCGTTTTGGCGGCAGCCGTTTCGGCGAGGCCGGCCTGGCATTCGGCCACAGCTACGACAACGCGCTCGACGAGGCGACCCAACTGGTGCTGCACGCATTGCGCATGCCGCACGACCTGAGTCCGGTCTACGGCGCGTCGCGGGTGACCAGCGAGGAGAAACAGCAGGTGCTGGCGTTGTTCGAGCGCCGCATCAACGAGCGCATCCCGGCCGCCTACCTGACCGGTGAGGCGTGGTTCGCCGGCCTGAGCTTCAAGAGCGACCCGCGCGCGCTGGTGCCGCGCTCGCCGATCGCCGAACTCATCGAGACCGGCTTCGAGCCCTGGCTGGGCGGACGCGAGGTCGGCCGCGTGCTCGACCTGTGCACCGGCTCGGGCTGCATCGCGATCGCCACCGCGCACTACCACCCGCACTGGCAGGTCGACGGCGTCGACATCAACGACGACGCGCTGGCGCTGGCGGCCGAGAACAAGGCCCGCCTGCACGCCGACAACGTCAGCCTGCGCAGGTCGGACCTGTTCAACGACCTGCAAGGCGAGGTCTACGACCTGATCGTGACCAACCCGCCGTATGTCACCAACGACGAGACCGATGCGCTGCCGGCCGAATACGCCCACGAGCCCGAGCTGGGCCTGCGTGCCGGCGACGACGGCCTGGACCTGGCGCTGAAGATCCTGCGCGATGCGCCGCAGCACCTGTCCGAAAACGGTCTGCTGATCTGCGAAGTTGGCGAGGCCGAGCGCGCGCTGGTCGCATTGCTGCCCGAACTGCCGCTGGCCTGGATCGAGTTCAAGGTCGGCCAGATGGGCATCTTCGCGGTCGATCGCGCGGATCTGGTCGAACACCGTGCGAGGATCAAGGCACTGGCCGACGCGCGGGGATGATCGCTCGGCTGCTTCTGTCCCACGGGGACTTCCTTCGGTCGTAGGAGCGATGTGAGTCGCGACCTGCACATCGTCCCTGGGTTCGGCGGGTCGCGACTCACGTCGCTCCTACAACATCAACCACAGGAGCCATCGTGGCCAGCAACACCTTCGGAAAACTGTTTGCGATCACCACCTTCGGCGAAAGCCACGGGCCGGCGATCGGCTGCGTGGTCGACGGCTGCCCGCCGGGCCTGGCGATCGCACCGGACGACTTCCGCCATGACCTGGCCCGTCGCGCGACCGGCAAGAGCCGGCACACCTCCGCGCGACACGAGGCCGACGAGGTCGAGATCCTCTCGGGCGTGTACGAAGGCCGCACCACCGGCACCCCGATCGCGCTGCTGATCCGCAACACCGACGCGCGCAGCCGGGATTACGCGAAGATCGCCGAACAGTTCCGCCCCGGCCACGCCGACTACACCTACTGGCAGAAATACGGCATCCGCGACCCACGCGGCGGTGGCCGTTCCAGCGCCCGCGAAACCACGATGCGGGTCGCCGCCGGCGTGATCGCGAAGAAGTGGCTGGCCGACCGGCATGGCGTGCGCGTGCAGGGTTTCCTGTCGCAGATCGGCGACATCGTGCCCGACACGATCGACCTGGCGGTGGTCGAGGACAACCCGTTCTTCTGGCCCGACGCGGCCCAGGTGCCGGCGCTGGAGGCGTACATGGACGCGCTGCGCAAATCCGGCGATTCGGTCGGCGCGCGGGTGGATGTCTATGCGGACGGCCTGCCGCCGGGCTGGGGCGAGCCGGTCTACGGCAAGCTCGACGGCGAGCTGGCGGGCGCGTTGATGAGCATCAATGCGGTCAAGGGCGTGGAGATCGGTGACGGTTTCGCCTCCGTCGCCCAGCGGGGCAGCCAGCACCGCGATCCCATCGGCCGGGAAGGCTTCGAATCGAACCACGCCGGCGGGATTCTCGGCGGCATCAGCACCGGCCAGCGCGTGCGTTGCTCGGTCGCCTTCAAGCCGACGTCGAGCCTGCGGCTGCCGGTCGACAGCCTGGACATCCACGGCGAACCCGTCGAGGTGGTCACCACCGGTCGCCACGACCCCTGTGTCGGCATCCGCGCCACCCCGATCTGCGAGGCGATGGTCGCGCTGGTGCTGATGGACCAGGCACTGCGACACCGCGCGCAGTGCGGCGATGTGGGCGACATCATTCCGCGCGTGCCCGGCCGAAAACCGTAATCCCCGTAGGAGCGACGTAAGTCGCGACCCTCCGGACTCGCGAAGCACCGAGGAAATCGCGACTTACGTCGCTCCTACAATGACTCGGCCATCGAAACTCACCAGGAAACCCCAGATGAGCAAGACCGTAAACGTAGCCGTCGTCGGTGCCACCGGCGCCGTCGGCGAAATGCTGCTGAAGATCCTCGCCGAGCGCCAGTTCCCCGTCGGTCAACTGCATGTGCTGGCCAGCGGGCGCTCGGCCGGCGAGAAACTCGAATACGGTGCGCGCCAGCTGGTGGTGCAGGACCTGGCCACGTTCGACCCGGCCGGGGTCGACATCGCGCTGTTCGCGGCCGGCGGTGCGGTGTCGAAGGAATACGCGCCCGGGTTTGCGGCGGCCGGCGCGGTGGTGATCGACAACTCGTCGGTGTTCCGCGGCGACGACGACGTGCCGCTGGTGGTCGCCGAGGTCAATCCCGAGGCGCTGAAACAGCGTCCGCGCGGCATCATCGCCAACCCGAACTGCTCGACCATGCAGCTGATGGTGGCGCTCGCACCGATCCATCGGCGGGCGACGATCGAGCGCATCAACATCGCGACCTACCAGTCGGTGTCCGGCACCGGCCGGCGCGCGCTGGAGGAACTGGGCCGCCAGACCGCAGGCATGCTCAGCTTCCGCGAGGTGCAGCCCGAGGTCTATCCGGTGCAGATCGCGTTCAACGTGATCCCGCAGGGGGGCGACTTCCTCGACAACGGTTACACCAGCGAGGAGATGAAACTGGTCTGGGAGACCCGCAAGATCCTCGGCGACGCGACGATCGGGGTGAATGCCACCGTGGTGCGGGTGCCGGTGTTCTACGGCCACTCCGAGGCAGTGCACATCGAGACCCGCGACAAGCTCGGCGCGGCCGAGGCGCGCGAGTTGCTGCAGGCGGCGCCCGGGGTCGAGGTGATCGACGAGCATGTTGACGGCGGCTATCCGACCGCGGTGACGCACGCCTCGGGCAACGACCCGGTGTATGTCGGGCGCATCCGCGAGGACATCTCCCATCCGCGCGGGCTGTCGCTGTGGGTGGTCGCCGACAACATCCGCAAGGGTGCGGCGTTGAATGCGGTGCAACTGGCCGAGCTGGTGGTGGCCGAGCGCGATGGGAACTGATCGGCACTTGCCGTTGCGGGCGCCAGAACGGGTGGAGCCGGGCGCCGGCCTGCATTGCCGCCATCGGCGACGGCCGTTAGAGTCGCGGCCAGGGGTTTGTCGGGAGTGGTTGTGAAGCGATTCATGCGTACGGCATTGGCGGTGGCGCTGGCAGTGGCCAGCGGTTCGGCCGCGGCGTTGGGGCTGGGCCAGATCGAGTTGAAGTCGAAGCTCGGCGAACCCTTGCTGGCCGAGATCCCGATCATCTCCAGCGATCCGTCCGAACTGGAGCACCTGCGCGCCGGACTGGCGTCGCCGGAGACGTTCGCGCGTGTCGGCCTGGGCCTGCCACAGGGCGTGATGGCCCAACTGCGGTTCATGCCGGCGCTCGACCAGGCCGGCAGGCCGGTGATCCGGGTCACCAGCGAGGCGGCGATCGACGAACCGTTGCTGACGTTCCTGATCGAGGTCGACTGGGGGCAGGGGCGGCTGGTCCGCGAGTACTCGACCCTGCTGGACGCCCCGCGCACGGTGTCCGCGCCGCTGCAGCCGCCGATCGACACGCCGATGGTCGCGCCGTCCAATGCGATCGTGCGCGAGCCGTTGCCGCAGGAGGCTGTGGCCGATTCCGGTGCGGAAAGTCCGCTGGACGCGGGTGTCGAGGCATCGGATCGCGAAGACACGCCGCTCGCGGCAGCTCCTGCGACGCCGGTTGCCGCGCCTGCGGCCGCTCCGGCCCTGATTGAGCGCCCGGACCGCTACGGCGCAGTCCAGGCCGGCGAAAACCTGTCGACGATCGCCAGCCGACTCGGCCTCGGCGGCAGCCTCAACCAGACCATGATCGCGTTGCTGCAGGCGAATCCCGCGGCGTTCATCGACGGCAACATCCACCTGCTCAAGCAGGGCGCGGTGCTGCGGGTGCCCGATGCCGCCGAGGTACGCGGCATCGAGGCAGCGCAGGCGATGGCGCAGGTGCGCGAGCAGACGCGGGCGTGGCGCGCCGCGCGGCAACCGGTGCCACAACCGCAACTGGCCGGCGGCGATGACGCGACCGCGACCACGGCGGCAACAACGGCGGCCGCCGGCAGCGACGGTGCGCGGCTTGAAATCGTTCCCCCGGGCGCAAGCGACGCAAGCCGGGCGGGAACCCAATCGGGCATCAGTGCCGGAGGCGAGGGCGACATGGTGCGACAGGAACTGCAGACCACGAAGGAGACCCTGGCGGCGCGCGATGCCGAACTGGCTGAGATGAAGAGCCGCATCGAAGCACTGGAGCAGCTCCAGGCCGACCAGCAGAAGCTGATCTCGATGAAGGACTCCGAATTGACCGCCGCACAGCAGCAGCTGGCGCAGACCCAGGCGGCCGATGCGGGCGGATCCGCATCGACCCTGCCCTGGCTGCTGGGCGGAGGCGGGCTGGTGTTGGCGCTGCTGGGCGGCTGGTGGCTGCGGCGTCGTGCCGACATGGCGCCCAGGTTCCGCGCACCGGCGCCGACCCAGCCCGGTCGCGCGCCATCGACGCTGGCCGCGGGCTTCCCACAGTCGAGCCGGTTCGATGACGAGTCTTCCGACAACCGTCGACAGGACCGGGCCGAAGTGGCTTCGTCGACGGCAACAGCGACTTCGACTGCGACGGATCGCCTGACATCGCCGGCTCCTCCCGCCCGTGCGGATGCGGGTGAAGTCCCGGCATCCCCGGCCGTACCGGATGTCGCCGATGTGGCCGATGTGGCCGTACCGGCATGGCACGCGACATCGGGCAAGAACAAGCTGAACCGGCTGGAGCCGGTGCCGGCGTCGGCAACCGCGACCGCCCTCGCCGACAGCGTGCCGGCCGCCGGCGATGCCGATTTCGAAACCGAAGTGCCGGGCCTGGAGCGTCTGGAACTGGCCCGCGCCTATCTGGACCTGGGCGACCGGGAAAGTGCCCGCCAACTCCTCGGCGAGCTGGTGATCGGCGGCAGTCCGGCCGCGCGTGAGCAGGCGGCCCGGTTGTTGCGGGATATCGGATAAGGCAGTGTCCGCGGAACCCGAGCCGAACCTGCCCGTATCGACTGACGCCGACATCACTCCCTCGCCCGCCGGTGCGGGAGTGCTGCGACGTCGCTGGGCGCTGGGAGTCGAGTACGACGGCAGCGGATTTTCCGGCTGGCAGCGGCTGAACCGGCCCGGTCAGCCCGAGCGTCGCAACGAGCCGACCGTGCAGGCCGCGCTCGAACAGGCGCTGTCGTTCGTGGCTGGCGAGCCGGTCGCGGTGGTCTGCGCTGGGCGCACCGATGCCGGCGTGCATGCCGCCGCCCAGGTGGTGCACTTCGACGGGCCGGCCCAGCGCGACCCGCGTGGCTGGGTACTGGGCACCACCAGCCGGCTGCCGGCATCGGTATGCGTCAACTGGTGCGTGCCGGTCGCCGATGATTTCCATGCGAGGTTCTCCGCGCGGGCTCGGCGTTACCGCTACTCGATCCTCAACCGTCCGGTGCGTCCGGCCATGCAGCGGCAATACCTGAGCTGGGTGCGTCCGCCGCTGGATGCGACAGCGATGCACGAGGCGGCGCAGTACCTGCTTGGCGAGCACGATTTTTCCGCATTCCGCACTGTCCATTGCCAGGCCCCACACGCGCGGCGCGACCTGCAGCAGGTCAGCGTGACCCGGACCGGGGAGGTCGTGACGGTGGACATCCAGGCCAATGCGTTCCTGCACCACATGGTCCGCAACATCGTCGGCAGCCTGTTGGTGGTGGGCCAGGGCGAGCGGCCCGGCGCATGGATGGCCGAGCTGCTGGCGGGGCGCGACCGGGCGCTGGCCGGGCCGACGGCGCCCTCGGCCGGTCTGGTGTTCCTCGGGCCGCTTTACCCGGCACAATGGCAACTCCCGGCCGAGGTCACGTCGTGAATGGCCTGCGGTGAACGGCCTGCTGTCGAGGAATCCGGTTTTGAAGGTTGTATTGAAGGCCCTGTCTTGAAGGTGTTGTCTTGAAACGGACCCTGTTCCGTACCCGGATCAAGTTCTGCGGTCTCACCCGGCCCGGTGACGTGCGCCTGGCGTGCGAGCTGGGCGTGGATGCGATCGGGTTCGTGTTCGCCCAGGGCAGCACGCGCCGGCTCGAGCCCGAGCAGGCGCGGGCGATGCGGCAGGCGCTGGCGCCGCTGGTCGACGCGGTAGCCCTGTTCAGCGACAACAGCACGCAGGAGGTGCGTGATGTCGTGCGCCATGTGCGGCCAAGCCTGCTGCAGTTCCACGGCAGCGAGGACGATGCGTTCTGCCGCGGTTTTGGCGTCCCGTACCTGAAGGCGATCCCGTTGGGCAGCCCGATCGCGAGCGGGCATCCGGCCGCGCTGGAGCGTCTGTATCCCGGCGCGGCGGGGTTTCTGTTCGACAGCCACGTCGCCGGCGGGTCGGGCGGCAGCGGCAAGGTGTTCGACTGGTTGCGGATTCCGGCCGGCGTGCAGAAGCCGTTCGTACTGGCCGGCGGCCTGGACGCCGACAACGTGTTCGATGCGATCCTCGCCACCATGCCGTGGGGCGTGGATGTCTCCAGCGGCATCGAGACGGCACCGGGGCTGAAGGACGGCGACAAGATGCGGCATTTCGTCGAGCAGGTGCGCCGCGCCGATTGTCACGTCCCCGACTGAGTCGCCGGTATCCCCGGTCGACGTCATTACTTTCCACTTTCCGCCAACGCCTGCGAGGTGTCTGGCGACAACCAACGAGTCGTGTCGATGCTTCCCGAGTCTTCCTCCCTCCCGCCGGTCGATTACCACGCCACCCCCGACGCCTCCGGGCATTTCGGCCGGTTTGGCGGCCGCTTCGTCGCCGAAACCCTGGTCGGCCCGTTGCAGGAGCTGGCTGCGGCCTACGATGCGGCCCGCATCGACCCGGCGTTCATCCGCGCATTCGAGCGTGACCTGGCGCATTACGTCGGCCGTCCCAGCCCGATCTATCACGCCGAGCGGCTGAGCCGCGAAGTCGGTGGCGCGCGCATCCTGCTCAAGCGCGAGGACCTGAACCACACCGGCGCACACAAGATCAACAACACCATCGGCCAGGCCCTGCTGGCCAGCCGGATGGGCAAGAAGCGGATCATCGCCGAGACCGGTGCCGGCCAGCACGGCGTGGCCTCGGCCACCGTCGCCGCGCGGCTGGGGCTGGAATGCGTGGTCTACATGGGCGCGACGGATATCGAGCGGCAGAAGATCAACGTCTACCGGATGCAGCTGCTCGGCGCGACGGTGGTGCCCGTCAGCAGCGGCTCGGCGACGCTCAAGGACGCGCTCAACGAGGCCATGCGCGACTGGGTGACCAACATCGCCGACACGTTCTACATCATCGGTACCGTCGCCGGCCCCGACCCGTACCCGCGCATGGTGCGCGACTTCAACGCCGTGGTCGGGCGCGAGGCGCGCGAGCAGATGCTGGCCGAGTACGGCCGCCTGCCCGATGCGGTGACCGCCTGCGTCGGCGGTGGCAGCAACGCGATCGGCATCTTCCACGCGTTCCTCAACGACCCCGGCGTGCGCATCGTCGGCGCCGAGGCGGCGGGCGAGGGCGTCGCCAGCGGTCGCCATGCCGCGTCGTTGTCGGCCGGCCGACCGGGCGTGCTGCACGGTAACCGCACCTACCTGTTGTGCGATGACGACGGCCAGATCGTCGAAACCCACTCGATTTCCGCCGGCCTGGACTATCCGGGGGTCGGCCCCGAGCATGCCTTCCTGCAGGAGACCGGTCGCGCGGAGTATGTCGGGGTGACCGACGACGAGGCGCTGGCGGCGTTCCACCAGCTCATCCGCACCGAGGGCATCCTGCCGGCGCTGGAGTCCAGCCATGCGGTCGCGCAGGCGGTGAAGCTCGCGCGCGAACTGCCCGCGGACGCGATCGTGCTGTGCAACCTGTCCGGCCGGGGCGACAAGGACGTGCACACGATCGCTGCGCGCGAGGGGATGTCGCTATGAGCCGTATTGCCACCCGGTTTGCCCAGCTCAAGGCCAACGGACGCAAAGCCCTGGTGCCGTTCATCACCGCCGGCGATCCGTCGCTGGAGGCGACCGTGCCGGTGATGCACGCGCTGGTCGCCGCCGGTGCCGACGTGATCGAGATCGGGGTGCCGTTCTCCGATCCGATGGCCGACGGCCCGACCATCCAGCACAGCTCCGAGCGGGCGCTCGCGCGCGGCGCGGACATGGCGTACGTGTTCGAGACCGTGCGGCGTTTCCGCGAAATCGACGACCTGACCCCGGTCGTGCTGATGGGCTATCTCAACCCCGTCGAGATCCGCGGGCCCGCGCGCTACGCCGCGCAGGCCGTGGCTGCGGGCATCGATGGCGCGTTGCTGGTCGACCTGACCCCCGAGGAAGCCGCCGACTACCGCACCGCATTCGAAACCCATGGGCTGGACATGATCCTGCTGGCCGCGCCGACGACGTCGCCGGCGCGGATGGCTCACCTCTGCGAACTGGCCACCGGTTACCTGTACTACGTCAGCTACGCCGGCGTGACCGGAGCCGACCATCTGGATGCCGGCGCGGCCAATGACCGGCTGCATGCCATCCGTGCGCTCGACCTGGTGCCGGTAGTGGCCGGTTTCGGCATCAAGGACGCGGCCAGTGCCGCGGCGATGGCGGGCGAGGCCGATGGCGTCGTGGTCGGCAGCGCGCTGGTGGCGGCGATGGCCGATGCAGCCGACGCCGACGATGCCGCCAGGCGCGCGGCGGCGTTCCTGGCGCCGTTGCGACGCGCCATCGACGCGGCAACCCCGGTCTGATGGGCCTGCGCTAAACTGCCACGTTGGCCGGACAGTCCGGCACCTGGAGCGCGGCCGGCAAGCGCGCGATCCGGGACTGACGATTTCCGGGCGATCGCACCGGGCAAATACAGGGAATCTCGCACCGCATGTCCTGGCTCAAGAAACTCATGCCGTCCGGCATCCGTACCGACAACGCCGCGGCCAAGCGCCGCAGCGTGCCCGAGGGGCTGTGGGAAAAGTGCGACCGTTGTGGCGCCGTGCTTTACCGTCCCGAGCTCGAGGAAAACCTCGAGGTCTGCCCCAAGTGCGGCCACCACCGGGCCATCCGTGCCCGTGCGCGGCTGGCGGCGCTGTTCGACGCCGGCAGCACCACCGAGATCGGGGCCAGGCTCGGCCCGACGGACGTGCTCAGGTTCCGCGACCAGAAACGGTACTCGGATCGCATCAAGGCCGCGCAGAAGTCCACCGGCGAGCGCGATGCGCTGATCGCCCTGCAGGGCACGCTGAAGCAGCAGCCGCTGGTCGCCTGTGCGTTCGACTTCGCCTTCATGGGCGGCTCGATGGGTTCGGTGGTCGGCGAGCGCTTCGCCCTGGCCGCGGAAGCCGCGCTGGAAGCCCGTTGCCCGCTGGTGTGCTTCACCGCTACCGGCGGCGCGCGGATGCAGGAAAGCCTGTTCTCGCTGATGCAGATGGCCAAGACCTCGGCCGCGCTGGGTCGCCTGCGTGCGGCCGGCTTGCCGTACATCGCGGTGCTGACGCACCCGACCACCGGCGGCGTATCGGCTTCGCTGGCGATGCTGGGCGACATCAACATCGCCGAGCCGGAAGCGCTGATCGGTTTCGCCGGCCCGCGGGTGATCGAGCAGACCGTGCGCGAGACGTTGCCGGAAGGCTTCCAGCGCAGCGAGTTCCTGCTCGAGCACGGCGCGATCGACCAGATCTGTGACCGTCGCGAACTGCGCGACCGCCTCGCCGACCTGCTGGCGATGATGATGCGCCAGCCCCGGCCCGAAGATGACGCCGAGGCCACAGTCTGATGGGACGCAAGTATTTCGGTACCGACGGCATCCGTGGCAGGGTCGGCGAGGGCGTGATCTCGGCCGATTTCGTGCTGCGCCTGGGCAACGCCTATGGCCACGCGCTCAAGCGTGCGGTGCACGCCAAGCGTGCCTGGCGCAAGCCGGTGGTGATCATCGGCAAGGACACGCGGATCTCCAACTACATGTTCGAGGCGGCGCTGGAGGCCGGGCTGGTCGCCGCGGGCGTGGATGTGCAACTGATGGGGCCGATGCCGACCCCGGCGGTGGCGCATCTGACCCGCTCGATGCGCGCCGATGGCGGTATCGTCATTTCCGCCTCGCACAACCCGCACTTCGACAACGGCATCAAGTTCTTCTCCGCCGAAGGCGAGAAGCTCGACGACGCCACCGAGCTGGAGATCGAGGCCGCCCTGGAGCAGCCATTCAGCACGGTGCCCTCGGAAGAGCTGGGCAAGACCGAACGCACCCGCGACGCCGTCGGCCGTTACGTTGAAGCGTGCAAGAACTCCGTCCCCAAGGGCTTTGACCTGGGCGGCATGCACATCGTGGTGGACTGCGCCAATGGCGCGACCTACCAGCTCGGCCCGCTGGTGCTGCGCGAGCTGGGGGCGAAGGTCGACGCGATCGGCGTGGCTCCCAATGGCCTGAACATCAACGACGGGGTCGGGTCGACCCATCCCGAGGCGCTGGCCGCCCGCGTGCGCGAAACCGGCGCGGTGCTGGGGATCGCCTTCGATGGCGACGGCGACCGGGTGATGTTCGTCGATGCGCAGGGCACGGTCCACGACGGCGACGACCTGATCTACCTGCTGGCCAACGACTGGCGCGAAAGCGGCCGTCTGCAGGGCCCGGTGGTGGGTACATTGATGACCAATTACGGACTGGAGCGCGCGTTCGAGCAGGCGGGGATCGGGTTCGTCCGCGCCAAGGTCGGCGACCGGCATGTGCACCAGCAACTGATTGCCCACGGCGGCGTGCTCGGCGGCGAAGCCTCCGGCCACCTGCTGTGCCTGGACCGGACCAGCACCGGCGACGGCATCGTCAGCGCCCTGCAGGTGCTGGAAGTCCTGCACCGTCAGGGCATCACCTTGGGCGATGCCCTGGCGGGGCTGCAAAAGGTGCCGCAACGGACCGTCAACGTGCGTTTCGGCAATGGCGCCAGACCGGCCGAGGCTGCCACGGTGCAGGCGGCGCTGGCCGATGCGCAGCTGGCAGTGCAGGGGCGTGGACGCGCCTTCCTGCGTCCGTCCGGCACCGAGCCGGTGGTGCGCGTCACCGTCGAGGCCGACGGCAGTGAACTGATGCAGGCCACCCTGGACCGCCTCGCTGAAGCCGTCCGGCTGGCAGCGCAATAATCCCCCGCGGACGGCGTTGGCCGGCCGCGCCAACCCTCCTTTAGCAAGCTGAAGACATGAGCCAGACCCGCATTCCGACGTTCGACATCCGCCGTTTCGAGGATCCCGCCCAGCGGGACGCGTTCGTTGCCGAGCTGGGTGCCGCCTACCAGGAGTGGGGGTTTGCCGGCATCCACGGGCACGGCATTCCCGAGGCGCAGATTGCGCAAAGCTATGACGTGTTCCAGCGCTTTTTCGCCTTGCCCGAAGCGGTCAAGCGCAAGTACCACGTGGAAGGCGGCGGCGGTGCCCGCGGCTACACCCCGTTCGGCATCGAGACCGCCAAAGGCGCGACGTATTCCGACCTGAAGGAGTTCTGGCATGTCGGTCGCGAGATTCCGCGCGACTCGAAATACGCCGCCTCGATGCCGGCCAACGTCTGGCCCAGTGAGATTCCCGAGTTCCGTGAGGTCGCCTACGGCCTCTACCAGGCGCTGGACCACCTGGGCGCGAAAGTGCTCGGCGCGCTGGCCCTGCACATCGATCTGCCGGTGGACTGGTTCGACGACAAGATCGATTCGGGCAACTCCATCCTGCGGCCGCTGCACTATCCGCCGATCACCTCGCCGGAAGTGCCCAACGAGCGTGCCGGCGCGCACGAGGACATCAACCTCATCACGCTGCTGGTCGGCGCCAGCGCCGAGGGCCTGGAAGTGCTGTCACGCCAGGGCGAGTGGGTGCCGTTCACCGCCGATGCCGACACCATCGTGGTCAACATCGGCGACATGCTGCAGCGCCTGACCAATCACGTGTACCCGTCGACCACCCACCGGGTGGTCAACCCGAAGGGCGACAAGGCGCGCCAGCCGCGTTACTCCACGCCCTTCTTCCTGCACCCCAATCCGGACTTCCTGATCGATGTGCTGCCCGGCACGGTCACCGCCGACAATCCCAGCCGCTACCCCGAGCCGATCACCGCGCAGGGTTACCTGGAAGAGCGCCTGCGCGAGATCAAGCTCAAGTAGTCCAGGGCGAACCCGGCGTCAGGGCCGGTCCGGCAGGACATCCACTCCGGCCAGGAGCAACCCCTGTCGCCAGGCCTCCAGCTTGTCGGCAGGCCGTTGCGAGGCGTTCGCCGGGCTGGTCGACGGCAGCCGCAGGTAGCGCCTGCGATCGACCGTCAATTGCGCGGCCACGAACCGGCGGTAACTGCTCTCGGCCTTCGCGCCGTTGAACAGGACCGTGGACAGGTCCGGGCAGGCGGCGAACAGGCCGCCGAGATCATTCGGGTGGGCGGTGTCGTCGCGGATCGCCGAATCCAGGCTGCCTTCACGCTCGCAACTGGCGAGCACGTCCCACAGGGCAATGCCGGCCGTCGCCAGTGCGATGCAGCGTTCGGCGTAAGGCAGGGCGGGGTCGATGCCCAGCAACCGGCCCATGAACGGCCAGAACCGGTTCTGCGGGTGCGCGTAATAGCGGTTTTCCTGCAGCGACCGCACGCCTGGCATGCTGCCCAGGATCAGGACGCGGGCATCGGCCGGGACGATCGGCGGGAAGCTGTGGAGGCGGACGGTCATGGTCGGGACGGGTGCGGGGTGATTGTGCTCGCCTGCCGGTGCGGCTGGGGTAGAATCCCGGCTTTCGTAATCGGGGAGTTGGCATGGCTCGTCGCAGGATTGTCGCCGGTAACTGGAAGTTGCATGGTGATCGACGTTTTTCTCATGAGTTGCTCGATGCCGTGGTCGCTGCTCCGGTTCCGTCCGGGGTCGAGCGCATCATCCTGCCGCCACTGCCGTACCTCGGCGAGCTGGCCGGCCGTTACGCCGACAGCGGCCTCGCATTCGGTGCGCAGGATGTCAGCTCGAAGCAGTCCGGTGCCTACACCGGCGAGGTGTCCGCGGCGATGCTGGTCGAGGTCGGTGCCCGCTACACGCTGGTGGGCCATTCCGAGCGCCGCCAGTACCACGGTGAGACCAGCGAGCTCGTGGCCGCCAAGTTCATGACCGCCAAGGCCGCCGGCCTGACCCCGATCCTGTGCATCGGCGAGAGCCTCGCCGAGCGTGACAGCGGCCAGACCGAATGGCGACTGGAAGAACAGCTGGCCCCGCTGATGAAGGACGGCGCCGCCGCGTTCGACGGTGCGATCGTTGCCTACGAGCCGGTGTGGGCGATCGGTACCGGAAAGACCGCCAGTCCCGAGCAGGTGCAGGCGGTGCACGCGTTCATCCGTAGCGAAGTCGCTGCACACAATGCTAGAATCGCTGACTCGCTGCCGATCCTCTACGGCGGCAGCGTGAAGGCCGACAATGCCGCCGCGCTGTTTTCGCAAGCGGACGTCGATGGCGGCCTTGTTGGCGGGGCTTCACTGGTTGCCGCCGACTTCAACGCCATCGCTGCCGCGCTGGCTCCCTGACCTGCACCGGGCTCGTCCCGGGCAAACGAGAATGTTTCGATGCTGTTGTTCCTCAACGTCATCTATGTGCTGATCGCGATCGCGATGATCGCCCTGATCCTTATGCAGCGCGGCGCTGGTGCGCAGGCGGGTGCCGGGTTTGGTGGCGGCGCTTCGGCGACCGTGTTCGGAGCGCGCGGCGCATCCAGCTTCCTGTCCAAGTCCACCAAGTGGCTCGGCATCGCGTTTTTCGCGATCGCCATGTTCATGGCCTGGCATGCAACCGACAGGGCCGCCGGCACCGTCGCCACATCGCAGGATCTGGGCGTTATGTCGCAGATTCCCGTGACACCCGCGCCCGCCGGCAACAATATCGTGGTGCCCGCGGTACCCGGGCAGCCTGCGCCGCCGCAGGCTCCGGCGAAGGATTCCGGGGTTCCCGCCGCACCGACGGCGCCCCAGTCGCCTGAATCGGCACCGCCGGACAACGCCGGAAAATAGCGTCCCGCGATATCATGAGCGTTGACGCCCGGCATGGATGCGCGGGGGTCCGGTCGTTATGACCGAAAGCCGATTCGATCCAGCGATGGAGCGGGTCGGAACAGGGAAGTCGGATCATGTGCCCAGGTGGCGGAATTGGTAGACGCACTACCTTGAGGTGGTAGCGGCTTAGGTCGTGGGGGTTCGAGTCCCCCCTTGGGCACCACTCCGGAAATTGTTGCAAACATCAACGGCATCGCCCGCTGCCCCAGGCAGACATGATGCCGCCGAGCCAAGGCCGCGCTAGCGCGGTGTAGCCGAGAGAACAGAAGTGCTGGGCGAATATCTGCCGACCCTGTTGTTCCTGATCGTCGCCAGCGGTATTGGCGTCGCCCTTCTCGTGGTGGGTTACGTGCTTGGGCCAAGACGCCCAAGCCTCGCGAAACTGTCCCCCTACGAGTGCGGCTTCGAGGCTTTCGAAGACGCGCGCATGCAGTTCGACGTGCGCTATTACCTCATCGCGATCCAGTTCATCATTTTCGATCTGGAAATCATCTTCATCGTGCCCTGGGCAACGGTGTTCAGGGATCTCGGTGTCATCGGCCTGGTCGAGATGGGTATTTTCGTGAGCATGTTGTTCCTCGGCTTCATTTATGTGTGGAAGAAGGGAGCACTGGAATGGGAGTGAGTGAGACCATCTCGGGCCTGATGCACAACCCGGTGCCGGAAGGGCGCCTGGACGACATCCTGCTTCCCGGCGATGACAACCCGCTGCTGCAACAGGGCTTCGTCACCACCAGCCTCGATGCGTTGTGGAACTGGGCGCGAACCGGCTCGATGTGGCCGGTGTCGTTCGGCCTGGCCTGCTGCGCGGTGGAAATGATGCATGCGGGCGCGGCGCGACTCGACCTGGACCGCTATGGCGTGATTTTCCGCCCATCGCCGCGCCAGTCCGACGTGATGATCGTGGCCGGCACCCTGGTCAACAAGATGGCCCCGGCGTTGCGCAAGGTCTACGACCAGATGCCCGACCCCAAGTGGGTGATCTCGATGGGCAGCTGCGCCAACGGCGGCGGTTATTACCATTATTCGTATTCGGTCGTGCGTGGTTGCGACCGCATCGTGCCGGTCGACATCTACGTGCCGGGCTGCCCGCCGACCGCCGAGGCGCTGGTCTACGGCATCCTGCAGTTGCAGAAGAAGATCCGCCGCGGCACCAACTTCGGCGAGAACAAGCAGGGTGTCCGCGATGAGTGAGTCGATCACCGCGTTCGCCGATCGCCTGCGCGCACGTTTCCCCGACGCCCTGGTCAGCGTGGCCGAGCCGCGCGGCGAGGTCGGTATCGAGCTGGAGCCGGACCAGTGGCTGGCGGCCGCGTTTGCGCTGCGCGATGAGTTCGGTTTCGAGCAGCTGACCGATATCAGTGGTGTCGACTACCTGAGCTACGGCAGCGACGAGTGGAACACCGATCCGTCGTCCGAGGGGTTCTCGCGCGGCGTCGAGGGCAATGGTCCCGGACGCTTTGTCTGGGGCGAGTCGACCAACGGCGCGGCCGATGCGCCGGAACGCCGGTTCGCCGCGGTCGCCCACCTGCTGTCCTTCCAGCACAACCGCCGCGTGCGTCTGCGTACCTTCGCGGTCGACGACGACATGCCGGTGGTGGCTTCGCTGACTTCGGTCTGGGCGGGGGCCAACTGGTTCGAGCGTGAAGCCTTCGACCTGTTCGGCATCGTGTTCGAGGGCCATCCGGACCTGCGCCGGATCCTGACCGACTACGGTTTCATCGGTCATCCGTTCCGCAAGGATTTCCCGCTGATCGGCAACGTCGAAGTGCGTTACGACGCCGAGAAGAAACGCGTCATCTACGAGCCGGTATCGATCGAGCCGCGTGTGCTGGTGCCGCGTGTGATCCGCGACGATTCGCGCTATCCGACGGCCGCGAGCGAGACCGCCGCCCGTCGCGAGGTAAAGCCATGACCACGCCTGCCAGTGCGATGCCGCTGGTCAACCAGACCACCGACAACGCCACCTCCACACTCAAGGGCTCGCCGGAGATCCGCAACTACACCATGAACTTCGGCCCGCAGCACCCGGCCGCGCATGGCGTGTTGCGTCTGATCCTGGAAATGGACGGCGAGGTCGTGCAGCGCGCCGACCCGCACGTGGGCCTGCTGCACCGCGGCACCGAGAAGCTCGCCGAGTCCAAGCCGTTCAACCAGTCCATCGGTTACATGGACCGGCTCGACTACGTGTCGATGATGTGCAACGAGCACGCCTATGTGCGCGCCATCGAGACCCTGCTGGATATCGAAGTGCCCGACCGTGCGCAGTACATCCGCACGATGTTCGACGAGATCACCCGGCTGCTGAACCACCTGATGTGGCTGGGTTCCAACGCGCTCGACCTGGGCGCGATGGCGGTGATGCTGTACGCGTTCCGCGAGCGCGAAGAGCTGATGGACTGCTACGAGGCGGTGTCGGGCGCGCGCATGCACGCGACCTACTATCGCCCGGGCGGCGTCTATCGCGACCTTCCCGACCGCATGCCGCGCTACAAGGAGTCGCCGTGGCGCAAGGGCGCCAAGCTCAAGCATTTCAACGCATGGCGCGAAGGCTCGCTGCTGGATTACCTGGAAGCGTTCTGCAACGACTTCCCGCACCGCGTCGACGAATACGAAACCCTGCTGACCGACAACCGCATCTGGAAGCAGCGCACCGTCGGCATCGGCGTGGTCACCCCGGAGCTGGCCAAGGCCTGGGGCATGACCGGCGTGATGCTGCGCGGCTCGGGCATCGAATGGGACCTGCGCAAGAAGCAGCCGTATGCGAAGTACGCCGACGTCGATTTCGACGTGCCGGTTGGCAGCGCGGGCGACTGCTACGACCGGTATCTGGTCCGCATCGCCGAGATGCGCCAATCGGCCCGGATCATCCAGCAGTGCGTCACCTGGCTGAAGGCGAACCCCGGTCCGGTGATGGTCGACAACTACAAGGTGCGGCCCCCGGAACGCGAGGAAATGAAGGAGTCGATGGAAGCATTGATCCATCACTTCAAGTTCTTCACCGAGAGCTATTGCGTGCCCGCCGGCGAGACCTACTGCGCGGTGGAAGCGCCGAAAGGCGAGTTTGGCTGCTACCTGATCTCCGACGGTGCGAACAAGCCGTTCCGGGTCAAGTTGCGCGCGCCGGGCTTTGCCCACCTCTCGTCGATGGACGCGGTGATCCGTGGCCACATGCTGGCCGACGCGGTGGCGATGATCGGCACCTACGACCTCGTGTTTGGCGAGGTGGATCGCTGACCATGGCGATCGCTGAGGATTTGAACGTATGAAAGCGACTGGAAATTTCGAGGCGTGCAGGAACGTCGACCCGATGGTCGTGCTGTCGGACAAGACGCGCGCGTACATCGATCACTGGGTGGCGAAGTTCCCGGCCGACCGCAAGCGCTCGGCCGTGATCCAGGGCCTGTTCGCGACGCAGGAGCAGAACGGCGGCTGGTTGAGCGACGAGTTGATCGCCGCCGTGGCCAGCTACCTGGGCCTGCCGCCGGTGTGGGCGTATGAGGTGGCGAGTTTCTACTCGATGTTCGTGCTGCAGCCGGTGGGCCGCAACAACGTCGCCTTCTGCACCAACATCAGCTGCTGGCTCAACGGCGCCGAAGACCTGGTCGCCCATGCCGAGAAGAAGCTCGGCTGCAAGCTGGGTGAATCCACTGCCGACGGCCGCGTCTTCCTCAAGCGCGAGGAAGAGTGCGTCGCTGCCTGCTGCGGCGCACCGGTGATGCTGGTCAATGGCCATTACCACGAGAAGCTCGATGTGGCGCAGGTCGACGCGCTGCTCGACGGGCTGGAGTGAGAGGGGACATGGCGCACCACGATTATTCCAAGGGCTACGGTCCGGTCGGTCCTGCTCCGCAGGAGCACAGCGTCGTCTATACGACCCTGCATTACGACACCCCGTGGTCGTACGACAACTACCTCAAGACCGGTGGCTACAGCGCCTGGCGCAGGATCCTCGACGAGAAGATCGCTCCGGCCGATGTGATCGAGATGGTCAAGCAGTCCGGCCTGCGCGGCCGCGGCGGCGCGGGCTTCCCGACCGGGCTGAAGTGGAGCTTCATGCCAAAGGGCAGCGAGACCCAGAAATACATCCTGTGCAACTCCGACGAATCCGAGCCGGGCACCTGCAAGGACCGCGACATCCTGCGCTACAACCCGCATTCGATCATCGAAGGCATGGCGATCGCCTGCTACGCGACCGGCTCGACGGTGGCCTACAACTACCTGCGCGGCGAGTTCCATCACGAGCCGTTCGAGCGCATCGAACAGGCGCTGAAGGAAGCCTACGAGAACGGTTGGCTGGGCAAGGACATCCTCGGCTCGGGCATCGATATCGACATCCACAACGCGCTCGGCGCAGGTGCCTACATCTGCGGTGAGGAAACCGCCCTGATGGAGTCGCTGGAAGGCAAGAAGGGCCAGCCGCGCTACAAGCCGCCGTTCCCGGCCAATTTCGGCCTGTACGGCAAGCCGACCACGATCAACAACACCGAAACCTACGCCTCGGTGCCGGCGATCATCCGCAACGGGCCCGAGTGGTTCCTCAACCTCGGCAAGCCCAACAACGGCGGCGCGAAGGTGTTCTCGGTGTCCGGTCACGTCAACAAGCCCGGCAACTACGAGATCCGCCTCGGCACGCCGTTTGCCGAGCTGCTGGAGATGGCCGGCGGCATCCGCACGGGCCACAGGATCAAGGCGGTGATCCCGGGCGGCTCCTCGATGCCGGTGCTGCCGGGCGAGACCATGATGGGCCTGACCATGGATTACGACGCGCTGCAGAAGGCCGGCTCCGGCCTGGGTTCCGGCGCGGTGATCGTGATGGACGAGACCGCCTGCATGGTGCGCGCCTGCCAGCGCATCGCGCGGTTCTACTACAAGGAAAGCTGCGGCCAGTGCACGCCGTGCCGCGAAGGCACCGGCTGGATGTACCGCATGATCAGCCGCGTCGCCGAGATGCGCGCGACGGTGGAGGACCTCCAGGTGCTGCGCGAATCGGCCGGCCAGATCGAAGGCCACACCATCTGCGCCTTTGGCGAGGCTGCCGCTTGGCCGGTGCAGGGCTTCCTGCGCCACTACTGGGCTGAATTCGAGTACGCGATCGTGAACAAGCGTTTCCTGGTCGACGACCAGCGCGACGGACGGGTGGAGAAGGCGGCATGAGCGCCGAAACGGACAACACCAGCGTCGCCCCCGTGGTGCCGGAAGGGCATGTCGCGATCGAGATCGACGGCGTCGCCACCACCGCGCCGAAGGGTTCGATGATCATCCAGGCCGCGGACAAGGTCGGTATTCCGATCCCGCGGTTCTGCTACCACGACAAGCTGTCGATCGCCGCGAACTGCCGCATGTGCCTGGTCGACGTGGACAAGATGGGCAAGCCCGCGCCTGCCTGCGCCACGCCGGTCATGGATGGCATGAAGGTCAGCACGCGCAGCGAGAAGGCGCTGAAGTCGCAGCGCAACGTGATGGAATTCCTGCTGATCAACCATCCGCTCGATTGCCCGGTCTGCGACCAGGGCGGCGAGTGCGAACTGCAGGATCTGTCGCTGGGCTACGGGCGTTCCGTGAGCCGTTTCGTGGAGCGCAAGCGCGTGGTCGCCGACGAAGACATCGGGCCGCTGGTCGCCACCGAGATGACCCGCTGCATCCATTGCACGCGTTGCATCCGCTTCACCGCCGAGATCGCCGGAACCTACGAGTTGGGCGGCATGTACCGCGGCGAAGACCTGCAGATCGGCACCTACGACGGCAAGCCGTTGACGACCGAACTGTCGGGCAACGTGATCGATGTCTGCCCGGTCGGTGCGCTGACCAACAAGCCGTTCCAGTTCCGTGCCCGTGCCTGGGAGATGCTCGCGCGCGAGTCGCTGGGTTACCACGACGCGCTGGGCAGCAACCTGTTCCTGCATGTGCGCCGGGGCGAGGTGATGCGGACGGTCCCGCGCGACAACGACATGGTCAACGAATGCTGGCTGTCGGACCGCGACCGCTACTCGCACCAGGGCCTGTATGCCGCTGACCGCGCCCAGGTGCCGATGCTCAAGGATGGCGATGACTGGCGTGACGCGTCGTGGGAAGAGGCGCTGGCGAAGGCCGCGGCGATCCTGCGTGACAACGCCGCCGACCGGCTTGGCATGCTCGTGCATCCCTCGACCTCCAACGAGGAAGGCGCGTTGCTGGCCCGCCTGGCGGATGCGCTGGGCACCGGCAACCTCGACCATCGCATCAGTCAGTCCGACCTGTCCGATGCCGCCGTCGCCGAAGTGTTCCAGATGCAGGTCGCCGACATCGAACGCGCCGACCTGGTGGTATTGGTCGGCACGAATCTGCGCCACGAGCTGCCGCTGGTGAATGCGCGCGTGCGCAAGGCGTGGCAGAACGGCGCCAAGGTGCACGCGGTCAACCCGGTCGATTTCGACCAGACCTTCGACTTGGCCGGCAAGCAGATCGTGGCGCCGTCGCAACTGGCTGGCGCGCTGATGGATGCCGGCTTGCGCGAGGCTGCCACGGCGGCGACGAGTGCGGTCGTGATCGTCGGCGCACTGGCCGAAAACGGTCCCCATGCCAGCGCGATCCGCACCGCCGCTGCCGAGTTCGCCAAGGCGACCGGTGCCCGGCTCTGCCGCATTCCGCAGGGTGCCAATGCGGTCGGTCTGGCCGATCACGGCGTATTGCCGACCGGTCGCGATGCGCAGGCGATGCTCGCCGAGCCGCGCGGCGCCTATGTGCTGTACGGAATCGAGCCGGGCCTGGATTTCGCCGATACCGCGACCGCGCTGAAGGCGTTGGGCCGTGCCCAGGTCGTCGCGTTCAGCCATTTCGCGTGCGAGTCGACCCGTGCGGTGGCGGACGTGATCCTGCCGATCGGCCTGCTGCCGGAAATCGACGCGACGCTGACCAATCTTGACGGTCGCGAGCAGGCTGCGGTCGCTGGCGGCAAGTTGCCCGGCCAGGGCCGTCCGGGCTGGCGCGTGCTGCGTGCGCTGGGTGGCGATCTGGCCGCTGCCGGTTTTGAATTCACCGATCTGGCCGGGCTGCGCGACAGCCTGGTCAAACGTGACGTCACCCCGGTTGCCGGCAAGGCGGCCAACCCGTCCGGCGATGGGCTGGAAGTGGCCCTCGGCACCGCGATCTACCGTAGCGATGCCGTCGTGCGCCGGGCTACCGCGTTGCAGGCGCATCCGCTCAACGTTGGCCCGCGCGCCGTGCTGCATCCGGCGGATGCCCAGGCCGCGGGTCTGGCCGATGGCGCCACCGGCAAGTTCGGTGCCGCCGCCGGCACCGCCAGCCTGCCGGTTGCTGTCAGCGACGCCGTCGCTCGCGGCACCGTCTGGATCGAGAGTGGCCACGGCGCCACCGCGCCGCTGGGTGCGGGGCGGCTGCAGGTGGGGAGGGCATGAGCATGATGGATAGCGTTATCGACCCGTTCCAGACCTGGCTGGGGTCGTTCGGTGCGGTCGGCACGGTGGTGTGGCTGCTGCTGATGATCGTGGCGATCTGCATGCCGCTCATCATCGCCGTCGCGTTCTACGTGCTGTGGGAGCGCAAGCTGATCGGCTGGATGCATATCCGGCTCGGGCCCAAGTATGTCGGTTTCGGCGGCTTGCTGCAGACCTTCGCCGACGTGTTCAAGCTGCTGTTCAAGGAGTTGTTGCAGCCGGCCGCGGCATCGCCGTTCCTGTACCGGCTGGCCCCGTTGATGGCGCTGGTGCCCGCACTGGCGGCATGGGCGGTGATCCCGTTCGATGCCAAGGTCGTGCTCTCGAACGCGAACGCGGGCCTGCTGTACCTGCTCGCGATGACATCGCTGGGCGTGTACGGCGTGATCCTCGCGGGCTGGGCGACCAACTCCAAGTACGCCTTGCTTGGCGCGATGCGCGGTGCCGCGCAGATGGTCGCCTACGAGATCGCGATGGGCTTCGCGCTGGTCGGCGTGATGGTGGCCGCCGGCAGCCTGAACATGACCGAGATCGTGATGGCGCAGTCGGGCAGCGCCGGCCTGTTCGAGTGGTTCTGGCTGCCGCTGCTGCCGTTGTTCGTGATCTATTTCGTGTCCGGCGTGGCCGAGACGAACCGCCTGCCGTTCGACATGGTCGAGGGCGAGTCGGAAATCACCGGCGGCCACTTGGTCGAATATTCCGGTGCCGGTTTCGCGCTGTTCTTCCTGGCCGAGTACGCCAACATGATCCTGATCAGCTTCCTGGTCTCGATCTTCTTCCTCGGCGGCTGGTTGAGCCCGCTGCAGGGGCTGGGCATTCCGCTGCTGTCGGTGGATGGCTGGTGGTGGCTGTTCGCGAAGGTGTTCTTCTTCGCCAGCTGCTTCATCTGGTTCCGCGCCTCGTTCCCGCGCTACCGCTATGACCAGATCATGCGCCTGGGCTGGAAGGTATTCGTTCCGTTGTCGATCGTCTGGATCGCGGTGGTCGCGGTGATGGCGTATTTCGGCGTGTTCGAGCCGGGGCAATAAGGTAGAGGCATGAATCGCATCGTTTCCTTCTTCAAAAGCCTGCTGCTCATCGAGCTGCTGCGTGGCATGGGATTGACGCTCAAGTACGCGTTCAAGACCAAGTACACGATCATGTACCCGATGGAGAAGACGCCGCAGTCGCCGCGCTTCCGCGGTATCCACGCGCTGCGCCGGTATCCCAACGGCGAGGAGCGCTGCATCGCCTGCAAGCTGTGCGAGGCGGTGTGCCCGGCGCTGGCGATCACGATCGACTCGGAGAAGCGCGAGGACGGCAGCCGTCGCACCACGCGTTACGACATCGACCTGTTCAAGTGCATCTATTGCGGCTTCTGCGAGGAGTCGTGCCCGGTGGACTCGATCGTGGAGACCCATATCCACGAGTACCACTTCGACCAGCGCGGACAGAACATCGTCACCAAGCCGCAGCTGCTGGCAATCGGCGACCGTCTCGAAGCCGAGATCGCCGAACGTCGCGCCGCCGACGCACCCTTCCGCTGAGTGCCGATCATGGATTTCGTTTTCATTGCTTTCTTGGCGTTTTCGATCGTCGCGGTCGCCGCCGCCATCTCCGTCATCAGTGTGCGCAACCCGGTGCATTCGGCGTTGTCGCTGGTGCTGACGTTCTTCTCGGTCGCCTGCGTGTGGATCGTCGGCGGGGCCGAGTTCCTCGGTGTGGCGCTGGTGGTGATCTACGTCGGCGCGGTGATGGTGCTGTTCCTGTTCGTGGTGATGATGCTGGACATCGACATCGTCGGGCTGCGTGAGGGGTACGTGCGCTTCCTGCCGGTCGGCCTGGTGGTCGCGGCGGTGATGCTGGTCGAGATGCTGATGCTGATCGGTGCCCGCGCGCAGATGCAGACACCGTTCCCGGTGGACGGCGCGACCGCGGCGAACGTGGGCAATACCGAGTGGGTGGCACATGCGCTGTTCACCCGCTTCCTGCTGCCGTTCGAGACCGCGGCGGTGATCCTGACCATCGCGGTGATCGCGGCGGTCACGCTGACCCTGCGTCCGATCCGCGAGGGTGGCAAGAAGCAGAACCCTGGCGACCAGGTGCGCGTGCGGGTCGCCGATCGCCTGCGCATGGTCAAGATGGACGCGTCGACGCCGGCACCGCTGCGTGACAGCGCCGGCGATGCCAACCCGGAGGAGGGCAAGTGATGGACGTGGTTGCTTCCGGACTGGCCCTGGGCCACTTCCTCGCCCTGGGTGCGGTGCTGTTCTGCATCTCCGTTGCGGGCATTTTCATCAACCGCAAGAACGTGATCGTGCTGCTGATGTGCATCGAGCTGATGCTGCTGTCGGTCAACGTCAATTTCGTGGGGTTCTCGCGTCAACTCGGCGATCCGTCCGGTCAGGTGTTCGTGTTCTTCATCCTGACCGTGGCCGCGGCCGAGGCCGCCATCGGCCTGGCGATCCTCGTCACGCTGTTCCGCAACCGGCGCACGATCAACGTCGCCGAAATCGATCTGATGAAGGGCTGATCCGATGTCGGGTATGGAATTCGTCGTTTCCAAGACGGCGCTGCTTGCCATCGTGCTTGCACCACTGGTCGGCACGATTGTTGCCGGCTTTTTCGGTCGCCGGATCGGTCGGGCCGGTGCGCACAGCGTCACCATCCTGGGCGTGGCCATCAGCTGCGCGCTGTCGGGGTGGGTGCTGTGGCAACTGGTGGGGCAGGGTGCGGCGCCGTTCAACGAGAACATCTACACCTGGTTCAAGGTCGGCGGGTTCGAGGCGCACATCGGCTTCATGGTCGACAAGCTGACCGCGATGATGATGGTGGTCGTCACCTTCGTATCGCTGCTGGTGCACCTCTACAGCATCGGCTACATGGCCGATGACGACGGCTACCAGCGCTTCTTCAGCTATATCAGCCTGTTCACGTTCGCCATGCTGATGCTGGTGATGAGCAACAACTTCCTGCAGCTGTTCTTCGGCTGGGAAGGCGTGGGTCTGGTGTCGTACCTGCTGATCGGCTTCTGGTTCAAGCGTCCGACCGCGGTGTTCGCCAACTTCAAGGCGTTCATGGTGAACCGGGTCGGCGACTTCGGATTCATCCTCGGCATCGCCGCGGTGGTGTGGTGGTTCGGCTCGCTGGATTACGCGACCGTGTTCGCCAATGCGCCCAGCCTGGCCGGGGAGAAGGTCTCGATCCTGGCAGGCCACGAATGGTCGGTCGCCACGGTGATCTGCATCTTCCTGTTCATCGGCGCGATGGGCAAATCGGCCCAGGTGCCGCTGCACGTGTGGCTGCCGGACTCGATGGAAGGCCCGACCCCGATCTCGGCGTTGATCCACGCGGCCACGATGGTGACTGCGGGCATCTTCATGGTCGCGCGCATGTCGCCGCTGTTCGAGTTTTCCGAAACCGCGCTGCAGTTCGTGCTGTTCATCGGTGCGACCACGGCGTTTTTCACCGGCCTGATCGGCATGGTGCAGAACGACATCAAGCGGGTGGTGGCGTATTCGACCCTGTCGCAGCTGGGTTACATGACGGTCGCACTGGGCGTGTCGGCCTACAGCGCGGCGGTGTTCCACCTGATGACCCATGCGTTCTTCAAGGCGCTGCTGTTCCTGGCGGCCGGCTCGGTGATCATCGGCATGCACCACGTGCAGGACATGCGCCAGATGGGCGGCCTGCGGAAGTACATGCCGGTCACTTACTGGACGATGTTGATCGGTACGCTGGCGCTGGTCGGCACGCCGTTCTTCAGCGGCTTCTATTCCAAGGACACGATCATCGAGGCGGCGCACCACGCCAGTCTGGAAGGCGGCTGGATCGCCCAGTACGCCTACTGGGCCGTGCTGCTGGGTGCGTTCGTGACCGCGTTCTACAGCTTCCGCCTGCTGTACCTGACCTTCCACGGAAAGGAGCGTTTCCGCGACGCGCCGCATGCGGGCGGTCACGACGATCACGGCCAGGAAGGTGGCCACGAACCGCACGAACCGCATGAGTCGCCGTGGACGGTGACCGTACCGCTGGTGCTGCTGGCGATCCCGTCGATACTGATCGGCTTCTTCACCGCCGGCCCGATGTTGTTCGGCACCAACTGGAGCGGCGAGATCGACCAGCTGCCGTTCTTCCTCGGTGCGATCGATGTGGTGGCAGCCCGCGACGTGGTGGCGGCGCTGGCGAAGGATGTCTGGCACGGTCCGGTCGCGTTCGCACTGCACGGGTTCAAGGCGCCGACGTTCTGGCTGGCCTTCGCTGGCTTCGTGGTGGCTACGGTGATGTATCTGTGGAAGCCCGAACTGCCGGCCAAGGCGCGCCGTGTGTTCGCCTGGCCGATCCGCGTGCTCGAGGACAAGTACGGCTTCGACGCACTGTGGATCGGGGGACTGGCCGGAGGCAGCGTCAAGCTCGGCCAGGCTTCGCGGGTAATCGACAGCCAGGTGATCGATGGTGCCGCCGTCAACGGCAGTGTCCGTGTGGTCGAGCTGATCGCCAACCTGAGCCGCCGGATCCAGTCCGGCTACCTGTACCACTACGCCTTTGTGATGATTCTCGGCCTGATCGTGTTGCTGGCCGCGCTCATCCGTAACCTGATCTGACAAGGACCGCGACGTGACCCCTGAGCCCTTACAGAGCGCGCTTCCCTTGCTGAGCCTGCTTGTCTGGCTGCCGATTGTCGGCGGCCTGTTCACCCTCGCTTTCGGCAACGAGCGCGCCAACGCCGCGCGCTGGTTCGCCACCGGCGTGGCGACCGTGACCTTTGCGCTCAGCGTGCTGTTGTTCACCGGATTCGATTTCGGCACCGCGGCGATGCAGTTCGTCGAGGACAAGCCGTGGATCCCGGCGTTCGACATCCGCTACCACCTCGGCGTGGACGGTTTTTCCGTACCGCTGATCGGATTGACCACGCTGACCTCGGCACTGGTGCTGGTCGGTGCCTGGAGCGTGGACAAGCGCGTCAGCCAGTACTACGCATCGTTCCTGATCCTCGAAGGACTGATGATCGGCGTGTTCTGCGCGCTCGACTCGATGCTGTTCTACGTGTTCTTCGAGTGCATGCTGATCCCGATGTTCATCATCATCGGTGTCTGGGGTGGCCCGCGCCGGGTCTATGCCGCGCTCAAGTTCTTCCTGTACACGTTCCTCGGATCGGTGTTCATGCTGATCGCGCTGATCTACCTGTACATGAAGGGTGGCAGCTGGCAGATCGCCGACATGGTGCAGCTGTCGCTGACCGCGACCGAGCAGACCTGGATCTTCTTTGGATTCCTGCTCGGGTTCGCGATCAAGATCCCGATGTTCCCGGTGCACACCTGGTTGCCGGATGCCCACGTCGAGGCACCGACCGCGGGCTCGGTGATCCTGGCCGCGATCATGCTGAAGATCGGCGGGTACGGTTTCCTGCGCTTTGCGTTGCCGATCGTTCCCGACGCCGGCGCCGAATGGGCCTGGCTGCTGATCGCGCTGAGCCTGATCGCGGTGGTGTACGTGGGACTGGTCGCGCTGGTCCAGGACGACATGAAGCGGCTGATCGCGTATTCCTCGGTCGCGCACATGGGCTTCGTGACCCTCGGCACGTTCATTGCTTTCGGCCTGGTGCGCGACTACGGCAACCTGGACGCCGCGCGGCTCGGCCTGCAGGGCGCGATGGTGCAGATGGTCAGCCACGGCTTCATTTCCGCAGCGTTGTTCACCAGCATCGGCGTGCTGTACGACCGCCTGCATACGCGCCGGATCAAGGATTACGGCGGCGTGGCGAACCTGATGCCGGTCTTTGCGGTGTTCTACGTGCTGTTCGCGATGGCCAACTCCGGCCTGCCGGGCACCTCGGGCTTCGTCGGCGAGTTCATGGTCATCCTGGCCAGCTTCCAGAAGCACCCGCTGATCGCGCTGGTGGCCGCGGTGACCCTGATCATCAGCGCCGGTTACAGCCTGTGGCTGGTCAAGCGCGTGTTGTGGGGGCCGGTGGGCAACGCCAAGGTGGCGGCGATGAAGGACCTGGATGGCCGCGAGCTTTTCGTGCTCGGCGTGTTCGCCGTCGGCACGCTGTTGCTGGGCGTGTGGCCGAAACCGCTGACCGACATGATGGAGCCCACGATCGCAAACCTCGCGATGCAGATCGCCGCTTCCAAGCTGTAACCCTGTTCAGAGTCATGCGGTTCCGATTCATCCGGTTCCGATTCATCCAAGTTGCATTGCACGTCCAGTCGGCCATGCGCGCCATCGGCGCCCGACCTATCAGAGATTGCCAATGATCCACGTACGTTCCGCCGCTGAGTTGCTGCCGCTGTTGCCAGAACTGGTATTGGTCGGTGGTGCGTTCGCGCTGCTGATGCTCGACCTGTTTCTGACCAATCAGCGGCGTGTCGCCATCCACGTGCTGTCCATCGCATTGCTGCTGGCGACGACGGCCCTGCTTGCCTGCGGCGTGGGCGGCCACGGGGTCGTGTTCAGCGGGATGTTCGTGCGCGACACCCTGGCCGACGTGCTGAAGATCGGTATCGGCCTGGCCACGGCGTTGTCGATGGTCTACCTGTGGCCGTTCATGCGCGAGCGGGGGCTGTACAAGGGCGAGATGTCGGTGCTGATGCTGTTTGCGGCACTGGGCATGATGCTGCTGGTGTCGGCCGGCAATCTGGTGATGATCTACATCGGGCTGGAGATGCTCGCGCTGTGCTCCTACGCGCTGGTGGCGATCGACCGCGACAACTCGATGGCGTCGGAGGCGGGCATCAAGTATTTCGTGCTGGGTTCGCTGGCATCGGGTCTGTTGCTGTACGGCCTGTCGCTGATCTACGGCGCCACCGGCACGCTGGATCTCAGTGCGATCGCGCTGGCGGCACAGACCACGCCGTCCTACACGATGCTGGTGACCGGCGTGGTGTTCGCGGTCGCAGGCATCGGCTTCAAGTTCGGTGCCGCGCCGTTCCACATGTGGCTGCCGGACGTGTATCACGGCGCCCCGACGCCGATCACCCTGTTCATCGGTTCCGCGCCCAAGCTGGCCGCGTTCGGCATGACCTTCCGCCTGCTCGAGCAAGGTGTGGGACCGGTCGATGACCATTGGCGGATCATGTTGGCCGCGTTGGCGGTGCTGTCGCTGGCGCTCGGCAACCTGGGCGCGATCATGCAGGGCAACCTGAAACGGATGCTCGCGTATTCCACCATCTCGCACGTCGGCTTCCTGCTGATGGGTTTCGCGGGTGCCGGGCCTGGTGGGTTTGCCGCCGCGATGTTCTACGCGATCAGCTACGCCCTGATGGCCACGGCGGCGTTTGGCGCGATCGTGGTGTTGTCCAGCCGCGGCTTCGAGGCCGACGAGATCGTGGACTACAAGGGCCTGAATGCACGCGATCCATGGATGGCCGGGATGATCCTGCTGGCGATGTTCTCGCTGGCGGGCATTCCGCCGTTCATCGGGTTCTGGGCCAAGCTCGCCGTGCTGCAGGCCGCGGTCCAGGGTGACATGCTGTGGCTGGCGATCGTCGGCATCGTGTTTGCCGTGGTGGGCGCGTTCTATTACCTGCGCGTGGTCAAGGCGATGTATTTCGACGAGCCGGTCGGTGAGATGCCGCCGCCGTCGCAGAACCGTCCGCTGCGGGTCGTGTTCGGGGTGAATGCGTTGGCGCTGCTGGCGCTCGGCCTCGTCTGGAGCCCGATCATGGAATGGTGCCAGCGCTCTTTCGGCATCTGAATTGCCGCAGAAGCTGCGCTCTGAGCGGGCGTATTGCTGGCAGGGCACGAACGACGTTGCGTATCCGCAGCCGCATCGGGTATGCTTCGCGGCCCGCAAGGGGAGGAGCCCGGTCCGGCTCCCGGATGTAGGCGGCGCGCCAGCGCGCCGTGCGATGAAAAGCTCGAAAGGGCTTGCGAAGTTCAAAGTCCGCCGCTACTATGGGCGGCCTGATGCGGGGTGGAGCAGTCTGGCAGCTCGTCGGGCTCATAACCCGAAGGTCGCAGGTTCAAATCCTGCCCCCGCTACCAGCTTCAGATCGGGATCGCGTTGTAATGGCGGTCCACGGAGAGCCTCGATATGAGGCTTTCTTTTTTAGATCGGCAGCTCGGGCTTTGGTGATGCGCTCTGCTCGCGTGTCACACCGACATCCAGTGGTACGGACAAGGGGCCCTTCGGGTCCTTTGTTGTTTTTACCGGATGGATTTTCCGGGTCGGGTCGACCAGGCCGGTTCCGTCAAGGCCGCGGTATCCAAGCCGGGCTTGTCGGACGAAAGTTCACCGGGCCGGCTTGCCGGGTTGACCCGCCGAATCGATGCGCCAGTCGCCAATCGCAGGAGTAAGCAACGCGTGACGGACAAAGCGGCCGAAATTGCCCAGATGCTGGCGCCCACCGTGGCGTCGCTGGGCGTCGAGTTGTTGGGTATCGAGTACCTCCCGTCGCCGGGCGGCGCGGTGGTGCGGTTGTATATCGACGTGCCGGCAAGCGAGTTGACTGCGACCGGTGATGATGGGTTGCCACCCGCGGTGTCGATCGAGGACTGCGAGGCCGTCAGCCGGGAAGTCTCGGCCCAGCTCGATGTCGAGGACCCCATCAGCGGCAATTACACGCTTGAGGTTTCGTCCCCGGGCCTGGACCGTCCCCTGTTCACACAGGCGCATTTCAGCCGGTTCCTCGGCGAGACCGCCAAGGTCACTTTGCGGTTGCCGCAGGACGGTCGGCGGCGCCTGACCGGAGTGATCGCGCAAGTCGCGGACGATGGCATAACCTTCCTGGTCGACGACGTGCAGTTCATGGTCGCGCTGGACAATATCGACAAGGCGCGGCTGGTTCCGGACTGGGCCGCGCTGGGGCTGGCCCCCGCCAAGCCCGGCGCGAAGCCGGGCCCGCGCAAGAATCCAACCAACAAACCAACCAACAAGCCGGCGGCGGCCAAGCCGACCTCGGCGGAGTAACGAGATGAGCAAGGAACTGTTGCTGGTCGTTGATGCGGTAGCCAATGAAAAAGGCGTTCCGGAATCGGTGATCCTCGAGGCCATCGAGGCCGCACTGGCATCGGCCGCGAAGAAGCGCTACCAGGACGAAGACGTGCTGGTCCGGGTCAAGATCAATCCCGAGGACGGCAGCTACGAGACCTTCCGCCGGATGGAAGTGGTCGCCGACGACGTGGTGATGGAATCGCCGGACCGCCAGATCCGTCTGATGGATGCCGTCGACGAAGTCGAGGGCGTCGAGGTCGGCGATTACATCGACGAGCAGATCGACAACCCGGAATTCGGCCGCATTGCCGCCCAGGCCGCCAAGCAGGTGATCGTGCAGCGTGTGCGCGAAGCCGAGCGTGCGCAGGTGGTCGATGCCTGGAAGGACCGCGTCGGCGAGCTGGTCACCGGCATCGTCAAGCGCGTGGAGCGCGGCAACATCTATGTCGACCTGGGCGGCAACGCCGAGGCGATCATTCCGAAGGACAAGGGCATTCCGCGCGACGTGCTGCGCGCCGGCGACCGTGTCCGCGGTTACCTGTACGACGTCCGCACCGAGCCGCGTGGGCCGCAGCTGTTCATCAGCCGCGCCGCCCCGGAATTCATGATGGAACTGTTCAAGCTCGAGGTGCCGGAAGTCGGCCAGGGGCTGGTGTCGATCATGGGTTGCGCGCGTGATCCGGGCGACCGCGCCAAGATCGCGGTGCTCGCGCACGACAACCGCACCGATCCGATCGGTGCCTGCATCGGCATGCGCGGTTCGCGCGTGCAGGCGGTGACCAACGAGCTCAACGGCGAGCGCGTCGACATCGTGCTGTGGTCGGACAATCCGGCCCAGTTCGTGATCAACGCGATGGCGCCGGCCGAGGTGCAGTCGATCATCGTCGATGAGGACAAGCACTCGATGGACCTGGCGGTCGCGGAAGACCGTCTGGCCCAGGCGATCGGCAAGGGCGGCCAGAACGTGCGCCTGGCCAGCCGCCTGGCCGGTTGGCAGCTGAACGTGATGACCCAGGACCAGGTGACGGAGAAGTCCGAAGCCGAGCAGGCGGTCGCGCGCCAGTTGTTCCAGAGCAAGCTGGAGGTCGACGAGGAAATCGCCACCATCCTGGTGACCGAGGGCTTCAGCACGGTCGAGGAAATCGCCTACGTTCCCGTTGGCGAACTGCTCGCGGTGGAAGGGTTCGACGAGGACATTGTCGAGGAGTTGCGCGCCCGCGCCCGCGATGCCCTGCTCAACGAGGCGCTGGCCGCCGAAGAGGAGCTGGTCGAGCAGCACCCCGCCGAAGACCTGTTGACGCTGGAAGGCATGGACGAGGATCTGGCCTTCGCGCTGGCGTCCCGTGGCGTGATTTCGCGCGACGACCTGGCCGATCTGGCCACCGACGAGCTGACCGATCTGGAAGGTGTCGACGAAGCACGTGCCGCCGCGCTGATCATGGAAGCGCGCAAGCACTGGTTCGAGTAAGACGGTCAGGGTTTTGAACGGGCTCACACAGCCCAGCCGCTAGAATGCAACATCACGCACGGGCACAGGTCCGTGCCACAGGACACGGAAACCGAATGTCGCAGCAAACCACCATCCGCAAGTTGGCCCAACTGGTGAATACGCCGGTCGAGAAGTTGCTGGAGCAGTTGGCCGAGGCCGGTATGCCCTTCAGTGGCCCCGATCAGGCCGTCACCAGTACCGAGAAGGTGAAACTGCTCGGCTTCCTGCGTCGCACCCATGGCAAGGCCGAAGCACCGTCGGCCGCCGGTGCGCCCCGGAAAATCACCCTCAACCGCAGCCGCAAGCAGGAACTCACGGTAGGCGGCGGCAAGAGCCGCGCGACCGTCGATGTCGTGGTGCGCAAGAAGGTCACCGTGGTTCGTCCGGACGGCGATCACGCCGAACCGACCGACGAGCGCGCCGAAATCCTGCGCAAGCTGGAGGAGTCCAGGCAGCGCAACCTGGCCGAGCAGAAGATGCTGGCGGAAGCCGACAAGCGACGCGCCGAGGAAGCAGAGCGGATCAAGCGCGAGGCCGAAGAAGCCGAGCGTCGCAAGGCCGAAGAGGCGATTGCTGCCAAGACGGCGCCGGCCGTCCCGGTCGTCGCCGATGACGGCGTGGTTGTACCGCCGAAGGCGGCACCCGCAACGCACGGCCACGGCCATCCCAAGCCGGCGGCCCCGCGTGCGGATGATCGTGCCGCCGCTCCGCGGCACAAGACGCGCGGCTCCAACGCGATCACGGCCGGTGCCGACGACGATGACCGCAACAAGCGTTTTGCCGGCCAGATGCACCTCAGTGCCTCCGACCGCGCGCGTCGCACGACCAGCGTCCGCAGCCGCGCCAAGCCGCGCCGCCAGAGCGACCAGTCGCGTACCGGCACCGGCTTCACCCGTCCGACCGCGCCGATCGTGCGCGATGTCGCGATCGGCGAGACGATCACCGTTGCCGACCTCGCCCAGAAGATGTCGCTGAAGGGCGGCGAGGTGGTCAAGGCGCTGTTCAAGATGGGCGTGATGGCCACCATCACCCAGAGCATCGACCACGACACCGCGGCGCTGGTGACCGAGGAGCTGGGCCACAACGTGGTCCGTGCCGATGCGGCCGACGTCGAGAACGTGCTGCTGGCGCACGTCGAGAACCTCGACGCCGAGAAGGTGGTCCGTCCGCCGGTCGTGACCATCATGGGTCACGTCGATCACGGCAAGACGTCGCTGCTCGATTACATCCGGCGCACCAAGATCGCCACCGGCGAGGCCGGCGGCATCACCCAGCATATCGGCGCCTACCACGTCGAGACCGACAAGGGCGTCATCAGCTTCCTTGATACCCCGGGCCACGCCGCGTTCTCCTCGATGCGTGCGCGCGGTGCCAAGCTCACCGACATCGTGGTGCTGGTCGTGGCTGCCGACGATGGCGTCAAGCCGCAGACCATCGAAGCGGTGCAGCATGCCCGCGCCGCCGGTGTGCCGTTGATCGTGGCGATCAACAAGGTCGACAAGCCGTCCGCAGATCCGCTGCGGGTCAAGAACGAGTTGCTTGAGCAGCAGGTCGTGGCCGAAGAGTTCGGTGGCGAAACCCAGTTCGTGGAGTTGTCCGCCAAGACCGGCCAGAACATCGACGGCCTGCTGGATGCGATTTCACTGCAGGCCGAGTTCCTGGAGTTGCGTGCGGTCGCCGATGGTCGCGCCAACGGTGTGGTGATCGAGTCCGCGCTCGACAAGGGCCGTGGTCCGGTGGCCACCGTGCTGGTCCAGCAGGGCGAGTTGAAGAAGGGCGATTACCTGGTGTGCGGCGTGCAGTACGGCCGCGTGCGGGCGCTGTTCGACGAGACCGGTTCGCAGGTCGAATCCGCAGGTCCCTCGATCCCGGTACAGGTGCTTGGCCTGTCGGGCGTGCCCGATGCCGGCGACGACTTCGTCGTGGTCGAGGACGAGCGCCTGGCCAAGGACGTGGCCGAACAGCGTGATGCCCAGCGTCGCGAGTCGCGCCTGGTCGCCCAGGGCGGCAACCGGATGGAGGACATCATGGCCCAGCTGGGCCAGGGCGGAGACCAGCTCAGCCTGCCGCTGATCATCAAGGCCGACGTGCAGGGCTCGGTGCAGGCCCTGCGCGAGGCGCTGACGGCGTTGTCCACCAACGAGATCCGCATCAACGTGATCGGCTCCGGCGTCGGCGGCATCAACGAGTCCGATGCGCAACTGGCATCGACCTCCAAGGCCACGATCATCGGCTTCAACGTCCGCGCCGACGCGTCCGCCCGCAAGGTCATCGAGACCAACGGCGTGGACCTGCGTTACTTCTCGATCATCTATGACGTGATCGACCAGGTGAAGCAGGTGGCGTCTGGCATCCTGGGCGTGGAGATCCGCGAAGAGATCATCGGCAACGCCGAGGTCCGCGACGTGTTCCGCAGCTCCAAGTTCGGTGCCGTCGCCGGCTGCATGGTGGTGGAGGGCGTGGTCAAGCGGAACAAGCCGATCCGCGTGCTGCGCGACAGCGTGGTGATCTTCGAGGGCGAACTGGAATCGCTGCGACGCTTCAAGGAGAACGTCGACGAGGTCCGCAACGGCACCGAGTGCGGCATCGGCGTGAAGCAGTACAACGACGTCAAGCCGGGCGACATGATCGAGTGCTTCGAGCGCATCGAAGTGCAGCGCACGCTGTGATGGCATGAAGACCTTCCATCGCACCGACCGCGTTTCCGCCCAGCTCCGCCGCGAGCTGGGCACCCTCGTGCACGTCGCCGTGCGCGAGCATGGCCTGCCGTCGATCAGCGTCTCCGATGTCGAGGTCACCCGCGATCTGGCCCACGCCAAGGTATTCGTGACGGCGTTGCAGCCGGAACGTGCAGAGGAGGCGATGAAGGGGCTGAAGGAACTGACCCGGCCATTGCGCTTCGAGCTCGGCAAGGCGATGCAGTTGCGCCACGTTCCCGAGCTGCATTTCCACTACGACGATTCGGTCGACCGTGGCGAGCGCATCGAAGCCCTGTTGCGCGAGAATCCGCCTGCACCCGATGACGAGCAAGCCTGATTCGCGCTTCCTGCCTGTAGTTGCAGGAGCGGCTTCAGTCGCGATCGGAAATCGTTCGCCCGTGCCGACTCCAGATCGCGGCTGAAGCCGCCCCTGCAAAAGCGCTCGACATTCGCCACGCCTTCGCCAATCGCGAGCGTCCCGATAGTCACGAGCGACTCCACGCGATGACCAGACGATCCCGTACCCAGTTCCGCGCCCTTGATGGCCTGCTGTTGCTGGACAAGCCGAGCGGCCTGAGCTCCAACCAGGCCCTGCAGCAGGCGCGCCACCTGTTCCGCGCCCGCAAGGCCGGCCACACCGGCAGCCTCGATCCGCTCGCCACCGGCCTGCTGCCGATCTGCTTCGGCGAAGCGACCAAGATCGCCGGCCTTCTTCTAGGGTCACGCAAGGCCTACCAGACCACCGCGGTACTGGGCGCCACGACCGACACGGACGATGCCGACGGCGTGATCCTGCAGCAACGCCCGGTTCCGGCCCTGACGGATGCGGACATCGAGGCGGCGCTCGCGCCCCTGCGCGGCGATATCCGCCAACGCGCACCGATCTATTCCGCGCTCAAGCAGGGCGGGGAGCCGCTGTATGCCAAGGCCCGCCGTGGCGAGGTTATCGACGCGCCCGTGCGCGATGTCTCCGTGCACAGTCTCGAGTTGATCGACCGCGACGGCCCGCGTCTGCGCCTGGCTATCGAATGCGGCTCCGGCACCTACGTGCGCAGTCTGGTCCGCGATCTGGGCGAATCTCTGGGCTGCGGTGCCCACGTTGAAGTCCTGCACCGCTCGTGGGTGGAGCCGTTCATCGCCCCCCGGATGTATTCCCTCGAGGCCCTGCAGGCGCTTGCCGAGCAAGGCGAATCGGCGCTGGATGCCTGCCTGTTGCCGATCGAGGCGGGACTGGTCGACTACCCGCAAGTGGTTCTGGATCCGGCCCAGGCCCTCTCGCTGGGGCACGGCCAGCCTCAGCGACCGGAAGCCATGCCGGCCGCGCCGGCCACCGTCGCCATCCACGACCAGACCGGTCGTGTGCTGGGCCTGGGCCGGACCGACGACGCCGGTTGGGTGCATCCGCAACGCCTGTTCGCCTGGGCGACGCCGGCCGTGAACTGATCGCCGGTCTCGACCCGCCTTGTTGTCACCGGTGCGGGAAGCTACAATTCCCGGGCTTTTTCAAGCAATCCGACGTTTCACCAAAACCATCCAATCCAGCGGCGGACCATGTGGTGCGCCGATACCGCTTTTCCCGGTGTCGGCAGCGTTCTGCGGGTCGCGCGTCTACGAGGCAATACCATGTCCATCGATACCCAGAAAGTCATTGAAGAAAACAAGCGTGGCGACAACGACACCGGCTCGCCGGAAGTCCAGGTCGCGCTGCTGACCGCGCGCATCGAGCTGCTCCAGGGCCACTTCAAGGAGCACAAGCAGGATCACCACAGCCGCCGCGGACTGCTGATGATGGTCAACCGTCGCCGCAGCCTGCTCGACTACCTGCACCGCAAGGATGCCGCGCGTTACAGGGCGTTGATCGCGAAGCTCGGCCTGCGTCGCTGAACCCGTTCCCGACCGCGGCGCTTTCATGCGCCGCGGTTCGTTTTCGAAGTTGAAAGACTGCGGTCGTTTCAACACCAGGTCGCGAGCCGGCGACCGACCGGGCAAGGCAAGGGCCATGACCGGATCGCACAGCACCGATAGGAAACCAACGTGTCAAAAATCACCAAGACCTTCCAGTACGGCAATCACCAGGTCACTCTGGAAACCGGCGAAATCGCCCGCCAGGCCGGCGGTGCGGTCATCGTCCGCATCGAGGACACCGTGCTGCTGGTCAGCGCCGTCGCCAACAAGACCGCGCGCGAGGGTCAGGATTTCTTCCCGCTGACCGTCGACTACCAGGAGAAGTTCTACGCTGGCGGCCGCATCCCGGGTGGCTTCTTCAAGCGCGAGGGCCGGCAGACCGAGAAGGAAACCCTGATTTCCCGCCTGATCGACCGTCCGATCCGCCCGCTGTTCCCGGACGGCTTCCGCAACGAAGTCCAGATCATCGCCACCGTGATGTCGATGAACCCGGAAATCGACGGTGACATCCCCGCACTGCTGGGCGCGTCCGCCGCGCTGGCGCTGTCGGGCGCACCGTTCGACGGCCCGATCGGTGCCGCCAAGGTTGGTTACAAGGACGGCCAGTATCTGCTCAACCCGACCGTCAGCGAGCTGGAAGATTCCAAGCTGGAGCTGGTGGTTGCCGGTACCGCCGACGCGGTGCTGATGGTCGAATCGGAAGCCGATGTGCTGTCCGAGGACGTGATGCTCGGTGCGGTGATGTTCGGCCACCAGCAGATGCAGGTCGCGATCAACGCGATCAACGAACTGGTTGCCGAAGCCGGCAAGCCGAAGTGGGCCTGGTCCGCACCGGCCGCCGACGAGACGATGATTGCCGCGCTGAAGACCGCGCTGGGCGACCGTCTGGCCCAGGCGTTCGCGGTGCGCGACAAGCTGGAGCGCAGGGACGCCATCTCGGCGCTGAAGAAGGACGTGCTGGCCTCGCTGGCCGACCAGATCGAAGCCAACGGCTGGGATGCCGGTGAGGTGTCCAAGCAGTTCTCCGAGCTGGAATACAGCACCCTGCGCAGCACCGTGCTCGACACCAAGGTACGTATCGATGGCCGTGCGCCGGACACCGTGCGCGCTATCGCGTCGAAGGTCAGCATCCTGCCGCGCGTCCACGGCTCGGCGCTGTTCACCCGCGGCGAGACCCAGGCGATCGTCGCGGTCACGCTGGGCACCGCGCGCGATGGCCAGGTCATTGATGCCGTGGCCGGCGAGTACAAGGACCACTTCCTGTTCCACTACAACTTCCCTCCCTACTCGGTGGGCGAAGCGGGCCGCATGATGGGTCCGAAGCGTCGTGAGATCGGGCACGGCCGCCTTGCCAAGCGCGGCGTGCTGGCCGTGATGCCGACCATGGAAGCCTTCCCGTACACGATCCGCGTGGTCTCGGAGATCACCGAGTCCAACGGTTCCTCGTCGATGGCCTCGGTCTGCGGCAGCTCGCTGGCGCTGATGGATGCCGGCGTGCCGATCAAGGCACCGGTGGCGGGCATCGCGATGGGCCTGGTGAAGGAAGGCGACGATTACGTCGTGCTGTCCGATATCCTCGGTGACGAGGATCACCTGGGCGACATGGACTTCAAGGTGGCCGGCACCAGCGAGGGCATCTCCGCCCTGCAAATGGACATCAAGATCCAGGGCATCACCGAGGAGATCATGAAGACCGCACTGGCCCAGGCCAAGGCCGGTCGCCTGCACATCCTCGGCGAGATGGCCAACGCGATGACCGCCCCGCGTGGCGAGCTCAGCGAGTTCGCTCCGCGCCTGATCACGATCAAGATCCACCCCGACAAGATCCGCGAAGTGATCGGCAAGGGCGGTTCGGTGATCCAGGCGATCACCAAGGAAACCGGCACCCAGATCGACATCCAGGACGACGGCACGATCACGATTGCGTCCGTCAACGCGATTGCCGGCCAGGCCGCCAAGGACCGCATCGAGCAGATCACCTCCGACGTCGAGCCGGGCCGCATCTACGAAGGCAAGGTCGCCAAGATCATGGACTTCGGCGCGTTCGTCACCATCTCGCCCGGAAAGGACGGTCTGGTGCACGTCTCGCAGATCTCCAACGATCGCGTCGAGAAGGTCAGCGACGTGCTCAAGGAAGGCGACGTGGTCAAGGTCAAGGTGCTGGAAGTCGACAAGCAGGGCCGCATCCGCCTGTCGATGAAGGCCGTCGAGGAAGGTGAGGGCGCGTCGGCCGAGTAAGCCACGCAGCGTTTGCGGGAAACAGGAAAAGCGGGCTGCGGCCCGCTTTTTCTTTGCGCGGTTTCATGCGCGGAAGGTGTGTCGCCGCGCCTTCGCGTTCGCAAGTCCGGTCAGGCGCGCGGCGGGCGGCCGCTGAAGTGGTCCATCGAGGAATACACCCGGAAGACCTTGTCCGCCAGGAAGTCCCACGCCGGTTGCGGGAGCAGGCCCCGCACTGCGCCGCTGAGCCACACGGTCCATGGCAGCAGCACGCGAGCCTTGCCGCGCATCAGGGCCTGCCACGCCTTGTCCACGACGTACGCCGGCTCCATCAACGGGGTCAGCAAGGGCGCGCGTGCGCCCTGGAACATGCCGGTCGTGATGTAGCTGGGGATCAGGGTGGTGACCTTGACGTGCCCGTGCCCGGCGCGGACCAGTTCCAGCCGCAGCGAGTCGCTCCAGCCGATGACGGCCCATTTCGAGGCGGTGTAGACGCTCATCCTGGGGACCGCCAGCAGGCCGGAGGCGGAGGCGACATTGAGCAGGCGCGCCTGCCCGCGCCGGGCGATCATGGCGGGGAGGAATTCGCGGGCGATATGCATCGGCGCCAGCGTGTTGATGCTCATCACGAACGCGATATCGCGGGTGTGGTCGTGCTCCCAGAAAAGCTTGCTGCGCACCACGCCGGCATTGTTGATGACGATGTCCGGATCGCCCACCTCGGCGCGCACCCGTGCGGCGGCGGTGGTGATGTCGGCGACCGAGGCGACGTCCACGACATACGCATGCACGTGACTGGTTGCCGTGGCGATCTCGTTCCTGGTGGTTGCCAGTGCCGTGGCGTCGACGTCCCACAACACCACCGCGGCCGCGCATTCGGCGATCGCGCGCTCGGCATACAGCCGCCCCATGCCCATTGCGGCCCCGGTGACGAGGACGATTTTTCCTTCAGCTGTCTGCATGGATGACTCCCCGATGTCGGCCCCGATTATGGGCATGCGCGCCATGGACGGCGCATGGGTGTACGTGCCGGGGCGCTGACTGTTGCCGGGTTCGTTGCCCTGTGGCTACGCCGGATCGTGCAGCGGAGCGGAGTCGCGGCTGCCGAGGTGGCTGGTGAATCGACGGGAAGCGGACGCGGATTTCGTGTGTCTCCGGTACCCCACAGGGCGTACATTGCCGCTGGCAGATCTCCTCAGCGCAGCGTGGGCAGCCCGAACAGACGCTCGGCGTTGGCCGTAGTCGCCGCCGCGATTTCCGTAGCGGGCACATCGCGAAGCGCGGCGATCGTCTGCAGGATGCGGGGCAGGCGTGCGGGCTCGTTGCGCTGACCGCGGATGTGGGCGTCGGGTTGGTCGGGCGCGTCGGTTTCCAGCAGCAGCCATTCCAGCGGCATGGTCGCAGCCAACGTGCGCAGGCGGTTGGCGCGCCCGTAGGTGACCGGACCGCCAAGACCGAGCAGGAAGCCCTGCTGCCACAGGTTCTCGGCCTGTTGCCGGCTGCCGGAAAAACTGTGCACCACTCCGCGTAGTCCACCGACCTTGCGGATCGCGGCGATGACCGCATCCACCGCGCGACGGGCATGCACGATCACGGGAAGATCGAACTCCCGCGCCAGCACGAGCTGGGCGTTGAAGTACTGCAACTGGACTTCCGGATCGGCGTCGGGGACAAAGTAATCCAGCCCGCATTCGCCCACTGCCACGGGTCGTTCCCGCTCAATCCAGTGCGCCAGTTCGGTCAGCTGTGCGTCCCGGTGGGCCGCAAGGAAGGTCGGATGCAGGCCATAGGCCGGATGTAGTCCCTCCTCGCCGGTGCAGACGGTGCGCAATTTCGCCCATCGGTCGGCCGTGGTGGCCGGGACGATCTGGTGGACGACACCCGCCGCGCGTGCTCGCGCGATGACCGCCGGCCGGTCGTGGTCGAATTCGTCCGCGTCGAGATGGCAATGGGTATCGACCAAGGTATCGACCTGGGTGTCGACCAGCATCACCGGTTACGACCGCCGTTGTTCTGTGATGTCCCGTCGATGGTTTTGGGGCGGTCCTTCCATTGCGCCAGCAGCAGCGTGCCCAGACCCAGCAGGATCTCATCGATGAACGGCAGGGGATCGGGCACCAGTACGGAGATCAGGAACAGCGCGCCGGTGATCTTGAACAGCGTCGGATAGCGCAGCTTTCGCGCCCAGCCGAGCAAGGGCAACAGCAGGGGGTTGGCCATGGTTTTCTCGTGGATGACGTCATCGTGGATGAAGCAGATGGGTGTCGGTATGTAAGAGCGCGTATGAGAAGTGTGAAAATTTGATCAGCTGGTCACATATAGGGCAGCTAGTGACACAAATGGCTGGCTGTATTCAGGGGCGAAGTGGTCGAATGGTGGCTGTTGAAGATTGCAGGAGAGACAGCCCATGAACAAGAACATGCTTGCGGTGGCACTGGCGGCCTTGCTGGTGGGAGGCGTTGCGGTAGCCGCGTACAACAGTTTCAACAGTGGTGCGGACAGCACTGCATCGGTTGCACCGACGGGTTTTGATGTGGCCACGTCGGACGGCGCGGCTGCGGGATCTGCCGGCGACTTCATGGGGAGTGGCGATATTTCCCCCATCGCCCCGGCTGACCAGCTTGAGTATGCCGACGTTGTTCGTGTTGAGCCGGTCAAGCAGAAGCAGAAGCTGTACGCCACCGTCATCGGCACCGACCCGGTGCGCGAGACCAGCACTGTCGCCACGCCGCGGCAGGTCTGTGAGGACGTGGTCGTGCAGGAGCGTGCGCCGGAACGTGACGGCAATGTGGGCGGTACCGTTGTCGGTGCGGTCGTCGGCGGCCTGCTGGGCAACCAGGTCGGACGCGGCAACGGACGCAAGGCCGCCACGGCCGCGGGTGCCGTCGCCGGCGGCTTTGTGGGCAACCGGGTCGATCGCAATCATGTAGGCGGGCAGGTGGTGGAGCGGGTCGATACCCAGTGCCGGACGGTCTCCGACACCGCCCAGTCGACCAAGGTCGTCGGCTACAACGTGACCTACCGCAACCCGGATGGCACCACGGGCACCATGCGTACCGAAAGCAAGCCGGGCGAGAAGATCGCGTTGGGAAGCGAGGACGAGGTGATCGGGTATGACGTCACCTACCGTTACCACGGCCAGGAACGCACGCTGCGCATGGACGAGCGTCCGGGCGACCGTTTGCCGGTGATCGACGGCAAGGTCGTGACCCAGACCGCTGCGGTGGGCGGCTCGGAGCGGGGCTGATCGCGATACCAGCAACATCCTGAATCGACAGGGCCGGTTATCCGGCCCTGTTCTTTTTTGGGGCATCGACTTTTCGGGCCATGGCCATTTGAATCATGCTCTTCCGGGTTCGGCTTGCCTGGGCGGGAGGTCGGCGAGGGTGCCTTAGTTTCGGGCGGCTGCTTACAATGGGCCTTTTCCCCAGCATGAGTTCGCCATGGCCCTGCACCCTTACGACCTGTACGACACCCGTTCCCTGTTGAGCGAGGAGGAGCGCGCCGTGCAGGACACGGTGGCGCGCTTCACCGACGAGCGCGTGCTGCCGATCATCGGCAATGCGTTCGATGAAGCTCGCTTCCCGAAGGAGCTGGTGCCGGAGATCGCCGCGCTCGGCCTGCTGGGCGCGACCCTGCCGGAACAGTACGGCGGTGGCGGCCTGAATTCGGTCAGCTACGGCCTGATCTGCCAGGAACTGGAGCGCGGCGACAGCGGCATCCGCAGCTTCGTCTCGGTGCAGTCCTCGCTGTGCATGTACCCGATCTTTGCGTACGGCACCGAGGAGCAGAAGCAGCGTTGGCTGCCGTCGATGGCGCGTGGCGAGACGATCGGCTGTTTCGGCCTGACCGAGGCGCACGGCGGCTCCGACCCGGCGACGATGAAGACCCACGCCAAAAAGGACGGCAGCGACTGGGTGCTCAACGGCTCCAAGATGTGGATCACCAACGGCAACCTGGCCGACATCGCGATCGTCTGGGCGCAGACCGACGACGGCATCCAGGGCTTCGTGGTCGAGAAGGGCATGGCCGGTTTCGCGGCGCAGGAGATCAAGCACAAGATGAGCCTGCGCGCGTCGGTCACCAGCTCGCTGTTCTTCGACAACGTGCGCGTGCCCGAAGCCAACCGGCTGCCGAACGTCAAGGGTCTGAAGGGCCCGCTGGGCTGCCTGACCCAGGCCCGCTACGGCATCACCTGGGGCCCGATCGGCGCGGCGATCGCCTGCCTGGACGAGGCGTTGAACTACTCGAAGGAGCGCATCCTGTTCGGCCGTCCGGTGGCGGCGACGCAATCGGCTCAATTGAAGCTGGCCGACATGGCGCGGCGGATCACGATGGCGCAGCTGATGGTGGTGCAACTGGGCCGTTTGAAGGACGCCGGTACGATGGCCCCGACCCAGGTCAGCCTGGCGAAGTGGAACAATTGCCGCATGGCGATCGACATCGCCCGCCAGTGCCGCGACCTGCTCGGCGGCGCCGGCATCACCACCGAACACTGCGCGATCCGCCACGCGCTGAACCTGGAGTCGGTGATCACCTACGAGGGCACCGAGACCGTGCACCAGCTGGTGGTCGGCCGCGAACTGACGGGCATCAACGCCTTCTAAAAGCGCCGCTTCCGCCTTCTGGAAGCGGTGCAGACTCCCTTCTTCCGCACCGACGGAAGAAGGTGCCCGAAGGGCGGATGAGGGCAGGGGTGACCGGAGATGCGGCGCAGTGCCGGCTTCTCACCCGTCCCCACCCAGGCCCTCTCCTGCAACCGGTAGAGAAGCTCGCCCTCGCATGCTCTGGTCGGTGGCGAGCGTCCCAATCCCACTCAACTCCCGCAGGCCCATCCGGATCCGTCCATGACCACTGCATCCCAGCTCGGCCCGACACTGGAAACCTCCCGCTTGATTCTGCGTCCCACGCAGTTGGTGGACTTCGAGGGCGTGGCGGAGATGCTGGGTGACGAGGAGGCGGCCCGTTACATCGGCGGTCACATGCCGCGCGCGGCGGCGTGGCGGAAATTCCTGCAGATGCCGGGTGCATGGGCGCTGCAAGGTTTTGCCATGTTTTCGGTTATCGACAAGGGCAGCGGCGAATGGCTGGGGCAGACCGGTCCCTGGCATCCGGACGGGTGGCCCGGTCCCGAGATCGGCTGGTCGTTTCGCCATTCCGCGTGGGGTCGAGGCTATGCGTTGGAGGCGGCGACGGCCGCGACCGAATGGGCATTCGAGAAGCTCGAATGGCCCGAGGTGATCCACTCGATCGATTCCGAAAACCAGGCATCGCAGCGCCTGGCGCAGCGACTGGGTTCGAGCTTGCTGCGGATGGGGCAATTGCCGGCCCCTTACGAGGCGACCCCGGTTCAGATCTGGGGGCAGACCCGCGAGCAGTGGCGCCGCCGCAAGGCGCACGCGCCGCCGTGAGGAATGCGCGTGATCGCGTTGATGCCGTGCCAGCAACCCTGACAATTTCCTTCTTTCCATTTGCAACCTCTTGCCAGCAGGCAGAGGCGGAGTCCTGACGATGTCGACCGTGCCTACCTCCATTCCCGCGCGCATGCGGGGCCTCAACCGCGCCGAAATCTGCGACGTCAATTTCACCGAATACGTGGAGCAGTGGGATGGCCGGGCAGCTTCCCCGCCGGCGGCGGATGCGCCGATCCTGCCCGGCAGTGCGCTGGATGCGAAAGGCTTTCGCGAGCTGTTCGAGTCGCAACTGGTCAGCCGCCACCTCGACCTGATGGCGCGCGTGCTGCGGGTGCAGAACAAGGTCTTCTACACGATCGGATCGTCCGGCCACGAGGGCAACGCGATGGTCGCGCGCGCCACCCGGCACACCGATCCGGCATTCCTGCATTACCGCAGCGGCGGCTTCATGGCCGAGCGTTTCCGCAAGTTGCCCGGAATGGATCCGGCGATGGATTCGGCGCTGAGCTTCGCCGCCAGCAAGGACGATCCGGCCAGCGGCGGCCGCCACAAGGTCTGGGGCAGCAAGCCGTTGTGGGTGTTGCCGCAGACCTCGACCATCGCCTCCCACCTGCCGAAGGCGCTGGGCACGGCGGTTGCGATCGAGACCGGCAAGCGGCTCGGCCACGCGCTGCCGATCCCCGACGACAGCATCACGATCTGCTCGTTCGGCGACGCCTCCAGCAACCACGCCACCGCGCAGACCGCGTTCAACGCCGCGGCGTGGACGGCGTACCAGAAGCTGCCGGCGCCGGTGCTGTTCGTGTGCGAGGACAACGGCATCGGCATCTCGGTGAAGACCCCCAATGGCTGGATCGCGCAGAATTTCTCGCGGCGGCCGGACCTGGACTATTTCGCCGCCGATGGGTTGGATCTCGCGACCGGCTATGCCGACGTCCAGCGCGCGGTCGAGCATTGCCGCACGACCCGCCGGCCGACCTTCCTTCACTTGCGCACGACCCGGATCATGGGCCACGCCGGCACCGACTTCGAGATCGAATGGCGTTCGCTGGAAGAGCTGTGCGCGGTGGAGGCGACCGATCCGCTGCTGCGTTCGGCCGCGATCGCGCTGGAGTCCGGCCTGATGTCGAAGGACGAGGTGCTCGCGCTGTACGAGAGCACCCGCCGGCGTTGCTTCGCCGCCGCCGAAGAGGCCGACCGCCGTCCCAAGCTGGACACGCTGGCCGAGGTCATCGCGCCGCTTGCGCCGTACTCGCCGGACAAGGTGATGACCGAGGCGGAACGTGCCGACTTCGGCCCGCGTCGGCTGGAAGTGTTCGGCGGGGAGGCGAAGCTGCCCGAGAACCAGCCGCCGCGCCACCTGGCGATCCAGATCAACCAGGCGTTGCACGACACGTTTGCGAAGTATCCCGAGGCGTTGCTGTTCGGCGAGGACGTGGCGCAGAAGGGCGGCGTCTACACCGTCACCAAGGGTCTGCAGAAGGCGTTCGGCCCGCGCCGCGTGTTCAACACCCTGCTCGACGAGACGATGATCCTCGGCATGGCGCAGGGGTTTGCGAACGTCGGCATGCTGCCGATCCCGGAAATCCAGTACCTGGCGTACTTCCACAACGCCTGCGACCAGATCCGCGGCGAGGCCGCCAGCCTGCAGTTCTTCAGCAACAACCAGTACGCCAACCCGATGGTGGTGCGCATCGCCGGACTGGGCTACCAGCGCGGTTTTGGCGGCCACTTCCACAACGACAACTCGATCACCGCGCTGCGTGACATCCCCGGGCTGGTGGTCGGTTGCCCGTCGCGGGGCGACGATGCGGTGACGATGCTGCGGACCCTGACCGCGCTGGCCAGGGTCGACGGACGCGTCAGTGTGTTCCTGGAGCCGATCGCGCTGTACATGACCAAGGACCTGCACGAGCCCGGCGACGGCGGCTGGCTGACGACCTATCCCGCGCCGGGCGAGGCGATGACCCTGGGCGAGGGCCGGGCGTACGCCGATGACGGCGCTTCCGGCAGCGACGGCGATGAGCTGGTCGTGTTCACCTACGGCAACGGCGTGCCGATGAGCCTGCGTGCCGCGCGCAGGATCCGGGAGACCCATGGGTGGCCGGTGAAGATCGTCGACCTGCGTTGGCTGGTGCCGCTCAACGACGCGTACATCGTGGAACAGGCGCGCCATGCAAAACGGATCCTCGTCGTCGACGAGGGCCGCCGCAGCGCCGGCGTAGGCGAGGGCGTGATCACCGCGCTGGCCGAAGGCGGCCTCGGCTCCGTCCCGTTGCAGCGGGTCGTGGGCGTGGATACCTACACCCCGTTGGCGGGAGCGGCGTTCCTGGTCATTCCCGGCGAAGAGGACATTGTCGTCGCCGCCGACCGGCTGGCAGCGAGTCCGGCCTGATGACCGCCGGCGCACCGGGTCAGCTCGGCCCGGTGCGCTCGCTTCAAGCGGGCCCGGAAGGATGGTTTAGCGGGCCAAGCCGTCCTTCAAGCTGGCCTCGCGCACCGGCTGGCCGTCGACGCTGAGCGCAGACGCAGCGTGTTCCAGCGGCAGGACCGCCAGCGCGACATGGCGGTCACCGGTACTTGCACTGGCGACGATGCGACCGAGGGTGGCATCGGCGGCGATGACATCCGCGCCGACCGTGACCGGTGCGTCCGCTTCCAGCAACGCCAGCCCGCGCTTGGCCTTGCCGAGGAAATGCGTGCGCGCGACGATTTCCTGCCCCGGGTAGCAGCCTTTCCTGATGCTGAAACCGCGCAGTCGCTCCAGCGACAGCTGCTGCGGCGTCCATTGTTCGACCTGCGAGTCATCCAGCCGCGGCAGGCCGTGTTCGAGGTCGGCCAGTTGCCACCGTGAAGCGGCGGTTTCGTCGACATCGGCATCCGTCGCAAGGGAGATACGCAACTGGCGTGACGCGCCTTCGCCGCCCATGTCCAGTTCGATCGCATCGTCGGCGGCGAGCGTGATCCCATTGCTTTCCGGATTGCCGGCCGCGCTGTCCGCAGCAGTCACGGGGTGCGCGAACTGCCCGCTGACCTGCAGGTCATCACGGGCAGTGATCGTCACCTTGCTGCGGAACAGGAACCCGCGCAGGCGGGCGGCGAGCGTTTCGGGATCGGCATCGGGCAGCAGCAGCCACAGGGTTTCCTCGTCCCGCCGGAGCAGCGCGAACAGGGCGATCACGCGCCCCTTCGGCGTCAGCCAGCCATTCCACTGCCACTGCCCGGCATCGAGCGCGGCGACATCGTTCATGAATTGGGCCTGGGAGAATGCGATCGCATCGCGTCCCTGGAAGGTCAGGACACGGTGGCCGGGCAACGCAAAAAACGGGCCATCAGCGGGTTGCGACTTGTCAGACATAGGGGCGGGAACTAAGCTTGGACCCCGTGATGATAGGCCAAACCCCTTCCGAGACCGATTCCGAGGTGTCCTCCGAGATGCCCGTTCCGTCGAGTCCGGAAACCACCGAAGCGCCGTCGCCGCTGCCCGAGTACGGAGGTCGTGACGGGCCCGATCCCACGCGTTACGGCGACTGGGAAAAGAACGGCCGCTGCATCGATTTCTGACGTCGTACGCCGACGCCACATCCCGACATAACGCATCACACAGACCCTCGTCCCCGGACGCCGGATTTTCGCCACGCGGCCCTGCCGCCCAGCCCAGAGAGCGCCGTTGCCCATGGCCAGCCAACGTCCCATATCCCCGCACATCCAGGTCTATCGCTGGCAAGTCCAGATGGTGACCTCGATCCTGCATCGTGCCAGCGGCATCGTGCTTGCCCTGGGCAGCCTGTTGTTCGTCTGGGGTCTGGTCGCGCTTGCGGCCGGCCCGGCGCAGTGGTTCGACTTCAGCGACTGCATCCGCTCCGTGCCGGGCTTCGTGATCCTGTTTGGCTGGAGCTGGGCGCTGGCCTACCACCTGGTCAACGGCATCCGCCACCTGATCCAGGACGCGGGCTGGGCATTCCAGATCAAGGATTTCGTTCGCAACAGCTGGACCACGATCATCGTCAGCCTGGTGGTCACCGCGCTGATCTGGTTCGCGGCCATGCAACAGTGGGGTGCCGCATGAGCAGCAACAACCAGCCGCAGGGCTACCTGCGCAATCCCCTCAAGCGTGCGCGCGGCCTGGGTTCGGCGAAGGACGGCACCCATCACTTCATCATCCAGCGGATCACCGCGGTCGCCCTGGTGTTCCTGTCGATCTACGTGGTCTTTCTGCTGCTGTCGCTGGTCGGCAGCGACTACGCCAGCGTCCGCGCCAGCGTGGCTGCGCCGTTCAATGCGGTGCTGCTGATCGCGTTCCTGATCGCCTCGTTCTGGCACGCCAAGCTGGGCATGCAGGTGGTGATCGAGGATTACGTGCATACCCCATGGCTGGCGGTCACCTCGCAGCTTGCGGTCATCTTCATCTGCGTGCTCGCGGCTCTCGCCAGCGTGTTCGCGGTCATTCGCATTGCGCTCGGGGGCTGACGTGCAGGCTTACAAGATCCAGGAACACAAATTCGACATGGTCGTGGTGGGGGCCGGCGGCGCCGGTCTGCGCGCCACCTTCGGTCTCGCCCAGAAGGGTTTGAAGACGGCCTGCATCACCAAGGTATTCCCGACCCGTTCGCACACCGTCGCCGCGCAGGGTGGTGTCGCCGCCGCGCTGGGCAACATGGGCGAGGACGACTGGCGTTACCACTTCTACGACACCGTCAAGGGCTCGGATTGGCTGGGCGACCAGGACGCGATCGAGTACATGTGCCGCGAGGCGATCCCGGCGATCATCGAGCTGGAGCACCAGGGCGTGCCGTTCTCGCGCACTCCGGAAGGCAAGATCTACCAGCGTCCGTTCGGCGGCATGACCACCAAGTACGGCGAAGGCCCGGCGGCCCAGCGCACCTGCGCGGCAGCCGACCGCACCGGCCACGCGATCCTGCACACGCTGTACCAGCAGTCGCTGGCGCACCACGCGGAATTCTTCATCGAGTACTTCGCGCTCGATCTGATCATGGATGCCGAGGGCGTCTGCCGCGGCGTGCTGGCGCTCGACATGGCCGAAGGCACGCTGCACCTGTTCCGCGCCCAGGGCACGGTGCTGGCGACCGGCGGCTACGGCCGTGCGTACTTCTCGGCGACCTCCGCGCATACCTGCACCGGCGACGGCAACGGCATGGCGCTGCGTGCCGGGCTGGCGCTGCAGGACATGGAGTTCGTGCAGTTCCATCCGACCGGCATCTACGGTGCCGGCTGCCTGATCACCGAAGGTGTCCGGGGCGAGGGCGGCATCCTGCGCAACGCCAATGGCGAGCGCTTCATGGAGCGCTACGCGCCGTCCGCCAAGGACCTGGCCTCGCGTGACGTGGTCAGCCGCGCGATGACGATGGAGATCCGCGAGGGTCGCGGCGTCGGCGAGCACAAGGACCACATGCTGCTGGACCTGACCCATCTGGGTCCGGAAGTGATCCACGAGAAGCTCCCCGGCATCGCCGAGTCCGCGCGCATTTTCGCCAACGTCGATGTCGAGAAGCAGCCGATCCCGGTGATCCCGACCGTCCACTACAACATGGGCGGCGTGCCGACCAACTACCACGGCGAAGTGGTGCAGCTGAAGGATGGCAATCCGGATGCGGTCGTGCCGGGCCTGTACGCGATCGGCGAGGCTGCCTGCGTGTCCGTGCACGGTGCCAACCGGCTGGGTTCCAACTCGCTGCTCGACCTGGTGGTGTTCGGTCGTGCGGTGGCCAACCGCTGCGCCGAGACGCTTACGCCCGGCGCCGCACATCCGGACCTGCCGGCCGATGCCTGCGACGCGTCGCTTGCACACCTGGACAAGCTGCGCAATGCCAACGGCGGCACCCCGACCGCGGTCATCCGCGATCAGATGCAGCGCGCCATGCAGGCCGACGCCGCGGTGTTCCGTACCGAGGAGACGCTTGCCGATGGCGTCAAGCGGATCCGCGAGATCCGCGAATCCTTCGATGACGTCAAGGTCACGGACCGCTCGCTGATCTGGAACTCGGACCTGGTTGAGACCTTCGAGCTGTCCAACCTGCTGGGCCAGGCCCTGGCGACGATTGTCTGTGCCGAGAACCGTACCGAATCGCGCGGCGCCCACGCCCGCGACGACTACCCGGAGCGCGACGACGTCAACTGGCACAAGCACTCGCTGTGCTGGGTCGACGACAAGGGCAATACCCAGATCGATTACCGCCCGGTGCACATGTACACCCTGACCGACGAGGTGGACGTGGTTCCGCCGAAGAAGCGGGTGTACTGACCGGCACGTTGGCTCGACACGTTGGCTCACAAGGACGTCGCAATGCGGACGTCCGGAGAGATCTGGTTTTTCCCGGCGTACCCGTTTCCGAGAGGACCGGGGCGCCCTTGATACGGAACTGGTGCAGCAATGGCCGAATTCGCGCTTCCCAAAAACTCGCAGATCCAGAAAGGCCGGCATTTCGATTCGCCGGGCGCGAAGCAGCCGCGCACCTTCCGGGTCTATCGCTGGAACCCCGACGACGGCCTGAATCCGCGCGTGGACACCTATGAGGTGGACATGGCCAGCTGCGGCCCGATGGTTCTGGACGCGCTGATCAAGATCAAGAACGAGATCGACCCGACCCTGACCTTCCGCCGCTCCTGCCGCGAGGGCATCTGCGGTTCGTGCGCGATGAACATCGACGGCACCAACACGCTGGCCTGCACCAAGGCGATCGAGGATTGCAGCAGCGGCGACGTGCCGATCTATCCGCTGCCGGCGATGGAAGTGGTCAAGGACCTGGTGCCCGATCTGACCCATTTCTACGCCCAGTACGCATCGATCAAGCCGTGGATCCGTACCGCGAGCCCGGCACCGAGCGACCGTGAGCGCCTGCAGTCGCCGGAGGACCGCAAGAAGCTCGACGGCCTCTACGAATGCATCCTGTGCGGCTGCTGCACCGCGGGCTGCCCAAGCCACTGGTGGAACGGCGACCGCTACCTCGGCCCGGCGGTGTTGCTGCAGGCGTACCGCTGGATCGTCGACAGCCGCGACGAGGATACCGGCGCGCGCCTGGACGACCTGGAAGACCCGTTCAAGCTGTATCGCTGCCACACCATCCTGAACTGCACCCGCACCTGCCCGAAGGGCTTGAACCCGGCCAGGGCGATCGCCGAGATCAAGAAGCTGATGGTGGCCCGCCGGACCTGATCGTCCGGACCTGACCGTCCCGAACTCTCCGTCTGGGCTGCCCTTCTGGGCCAGGCGATGGCAAGGGTCGGAGTGGTTTCAAAGGGCGCGCACGCTGCGCGCCCTTTCCTTTGGGAGGAACGCATGGAGAGGCACGCATGAGCAATCAGGCGATTTTTCTGCCGGCACTGGTCATGGTGGCGCTGACCATCGTGGTCTGGTTCCGCATGTACTTCATGCGCGTCGCCCAGATGAAGCGCGATCGCATCCATCCGCAGGCCGTGGCCAGTTCCGCCCAGTCCGCCGCGCTGCTGACCGACAGCCGCGCCGCCGACAACTTCCGCAATCTGTTCGAGCTGCCGGTGCTGTTCTACCTCGCGCTGGTGGTGGCAGCGGTGTCGGGACTGGTGACCGGCACGCTGCTCGTGCTGGCGTGGCTGTTCGTCACCTTGCGGGTGCTGCACAGCGCGATCCACTGCACCTACAACAAGGTCATGCACCGCTTCAAGGCCTACCTCGCCGGCGGCATGGTGCTGTGGGCGATCTGGGTGGTCCTGGCTGTGGGGCTGTTGCGATGAACGACGCCGACGAACTCGAGCTGCGCCGCCTGCGCTGGAAATGCCGTCGCGGGATGCGTGAGCTGGACCAGTTGTTCGGCCGTTATCTGGATCGCGAATGGCGGCAGGCTCCCGAGCCGCAACGCGGGGTATTCCTACGCCTGCTGGATTGCGAGGACGATAAGCTCTGGCACTGGTTCATGGGCCACGAGACTCCCGCCGATGCCGAACTCGCCAACCTGGTCCAGCACATCCGCAACCTGCCGGCTTGAGTGGCGGCCGTCGCGCTGGCTGATCGGCTCGTTGTCCGGCCTGGGGCTGTCTGCCGCACTGTCGTTGCTGGCCGCCGACCTGCCACCACTGGTTGCCTGGCCTGGCGCGGTGGTAGCGATGGCTTATGGCATGTGGCTCGCCCGGCGGGAAGCCGGCAAGCCGATGGTCGAGCTGTGCCTCCGCGATGGCGTGGTGACCGTGGATGGCGAGCCGGTCGACCGGTTCCAGGTCGACTGGCGCGGCTCGCTCGCATTCGTGCGCTGGCAGGCGGCGCCACATCGTGACACGCGACAACGCGGTGGATCACCACGCAGGCGGCGACTGGTCTGGTGGCCCGATACGCTCGCTGCGGCGGAGCGTCGTGAACTGCGGCTGGCCGCACCGCCCGAAACTCCTGCCCGCACCGCACGTTCGATGGCACCATAGCCGGCTATGTTCAAACCCATCCCTGTCGCCATCGGCCTGCGCTACCTGCGCGCCAAACGCCGCAATGGCTTTATCTCCTTCATCTCCCTGGCCTCCATCCTCGGCATCGCGCTGGGCGTGGCGGCGCTGATCACCACCCTGGCGGTGATGAGCGGTTTCCAGCAGGAGATCCGCGACCGCATGCTGCAGATGGCCGCCCATGCGACCGTCAGTGCCTTCGGCGAACCGCTGGCCGACTGGCAGCGTGCCGTCGACCTGGCGCTCGCCGACCCGCGCGTGGCCGGGGCTGCACCCTACGTCGAGAAGGAAGCGCTGCTCAACGGCCCCCGCCAGCAGCCGGCGATGGTGCGGGGCGTGGTGCCGGCCGACGAGCGTACGGTGTCGGTGCTGGGCGACAAGATGGTCGCCGGCACGCTGGAGTCGCTGGAACCGGGCAGTTTCAACATCGTGCTGGGCCGCGAACTGGCTGCCTGGATCGGCGTCGGTGTCGGCGACAGCGTGGTGATGACCATCGCCGAGTTCAACAGCACGCCGGTGGGCGCGATGCCGCGCGTCAAGCGCTTCACTGTGAGTGGCATCTTCGAGGTCGGCTACAACGAATACGACCGCAGCATGGCCTTCAGCAACATGGCCGACATGCAGCGACTGATGCGGATGCAGGAAGGGGTCACCGGCGTACGCCTGAAGCTGCACGACATGAACCTGGCCTGGGACGTCGCCCGCGATCTGGCGCTCGAACTCGGCGGCCCGTACCGCGTCAGCGACTGGACCACCGACAACGCCAACATGTTCCGTGCGCTGAAGATGGAGAAGACCCTGATGGCGATCCTGCTGTCGCTGATCATCGCAATGGGCGCGTTCAACCTCGTCTCCTCGCAGGTCATGCTGGTCACCGACAAGCAGGCCGACATCGCGATCATGCGCACCTTCGGTCTGTCGCCGCGCGGGGTGATGCAGGTGTTCATGGTGCAGGGCAGCCTGATCGGCGTGATCGGCACCTTGATCGGCGTGATCAGCGGCATCGTGTTGACGCTGAATCTGGAGAACATCCTGTTCGCGATCGAAAAAGTGTTCGGCGTCAGCCTGCTGCCCGAGGACGTCTATTACATCACCGGCCTGCCGACCGACCTGAAGCCCGAGGACGTGCTGGCGATCACTGCCGTCGCGCTGGTGATGGCGTTCCTGGCGACCATCTACCCGGCCTGGCGCGCGGCCCGCACGCCGCCGGCGGAGGCGCTGCGTTATGAGTGAGGCCATGCACGACGCCGGCAACGGTCCGGTTCTGGGTTGCACCGGGCTGGGCATGGTGTACGCCGAGGGCAAGCTGCGCACACCGGTGTTCGACGGACTGCAACTGGAGGTCCGCAAGGGCGAGACCGTCGCCATCGTCGGCGCGTCCGGTGCCGGCAAGAGCACGCTGCTGCACCTGCTCGGTGGCCTGGATACGCCGACCGCGGGCGAGGTGTTCGTGGCCGGGCAGAAGATGAGCGAGCTGTCCGATGCCGCGCGCGGCAGGCTGCGCAACCGGGCACTGGGCTTCGTCTACCAGTTCCACCACCTGCTGCCCGAATTCACCGCGCTCGAGAACGTGATGCTGCCGGTGATGCTGGGCGGCGCCAAGGTACCCGAAGCCGAACGGCGCGCGCGGGAATTGCTGGAAGCCGTCGGGCTTGGCCATCGACTCGAGCACAAGCCCGGCGAACTGTCGGGCGGCGAACGCCAGCGGGCTGCCGTGGCGCGCGCGCTGGTTAACCGGCCGGCCTGTGTACTGGGTGACGAGCCGACCGGCAACCTGGATGAAAAGACCGCGGCCAACGTGTTCGACCAGATGCTCGGACTCAACCGCGAGCAACACACCAGTCTGGTGGTGGTGACCCACGATCGACGCCTTGCCCGGCGCCTGGATCGGGTGTTGGAACTGCGTGAGGGCAAGTTGCACGAGTTGGCGATGCGGGCCGTCTAGGTCAGGGAAGCTTCCGCCAGCGAATCATCGACGGAAGCCAAAATTGCAGGTGTAGACCATGAACGATGCGGCAGGGACGCCGCCGTCCAAACCGGCGAAGGCCATTGCCTTCGATGCGGTTCGAAGTGCAAGGATGGCCGCGCAAACGGACCACGTGGGTTTCGCGCCGCTGGGCGTGGCGGTCGCGCTGGCATTGCTGGCGGGCATTTCCGCCGCCTTGTGGCTTCCCGTGCTGGCGCCATTGCCACTGCTGCTGGTTACGGCCATTGCCGGTGTGTTGATGTGGTGGCGGGCAGGGCGGCTGCGCTGGCTTGGCCCGTTGCTGTTTGGTTTCGCCTTGGCGGGCCTGCACGCCGGCCATGCGTTGTCGATCCAGCTTCCGGTGGATTGGGAAAAGCGCGAGGTCACGGTGCAGGGGCGCATCGTGGAGCTGCCTGATCACCAGCCGCGGCGCACCGGTTTCCTGCTGCGTGTCGACAATGAGCCCACCCAGCCCGAGCCGCTTCGAGGCCGATTGCTGCGTCTGTCGTGGTACGACCTGCACGACGGAACCGGCACCGGGCGTGACGGATTGCGGGCGGGGCAGCACTGGCAACTGACGGCCCGGATCCGCGCCCCTCGCGGACTGCGCAACCCGGGCGGGTTCGACAGCGAGAAGCACGCCTTCGCGGGTCGCCTGACCGCCACCGGCTACGTGCGCAATCCGGAAACCACCCGTCTGTTGTCTCCTGCAAAAGGGCTGAATGCCTGGCGCGAAGCCATGTCCGAACGGGTCGTGGCGGCGACGCCTCCCACCTCGGCGCGTTTCATCGCCGCGCTGGCGCTGGGTGACACGCGTGGCCTGGAGGACGCCGACTGGCACATCCTGCGCGCCAACGGCCTGACCCACCTGATCGCGATTTCCGGCTTCCATGTCGGACTGGTGGCGGGCTTTTTCGCGCTGTTCGTCGCTGGCATCTGGTGGCTGTGGCCCGCATTGGGGAGGCGCTGCCCGCGCCCGGTGGCTGCGGCGGTGGCCGGCTTGCTGGGTGCGGCCCTGTATGCGGCGGTCGCCGGGTTCGCATTGCCGACGGTGCGCACAGTGCTGATGATCGCCGTGGTCGCCGGCTTGCGCGGCGTGAGGCGCAGGTCCACGGCGTTCGACGCCTTGGCGCTGGCGGCGATCGCGGTCCTGCTGGTCGATCCGCTGTCCGCCCTGAGCGCCGGTTTCTGGCTGAGTTTCTTCGGCGTCGCCTGGTTGCTGTGGTGCCTGCCGACGGCAGGACGCAAGCCGCTGCGCGATCTGGTGTCGGCGCAGGGCGTCGCCACCGTCGGCCTGTTGCCGCTGAGTGCGGTGCTGTTCGATCAGGCCTCGGTGGTGGGACCGCTGGCGAATCTGCTCGCGGTGCCGTGGTGGAGCCTGGTGGTGGTGCCGCTGGCGTTGGCCGGGACCGGGCTGGAGTTCCTGCACGACGGCTGGGGCGCATGGCCCTGGCAGGCGGCGGCGTGGTGTTTCGACCTGAGCTGGCCGTTGTTCGAGTGGCTGGCCGGCAGCGAGCTGGCCCTGTGGTGGCTGCGGGAGTCGCGCTGGTTCGCGTTGCCGCTGGCGATGTTCGGCGCGTTCTGGCTGCTGTTGCCGCGCGGCTTGCCGGGCCGCCCGCTGGCGTTGCTGTTGTGGTTGCCGCTGTTGTGGCCGGCACGCGACCTGCCCGGGCCGGGCGAGGCGGAAATCCGGGTGCTGGACGTCGGCCAGGGCCTGTCCATCCTGGTGCGTACCGCCGGCCACACCTTGTTGTACGACATGGGGCCGGCCACACGCGACGGCTTCGATGCGGGCGAGCGGGTGGTGGTGCCGGCACTGCATGCGCTCGGGGTGCGGCAGCTCGACCGCGCGATCGCCAGCCACGGCGACAACGACCACGCCGGGGGATTTTCGGCAATCCGCGCCAAGGCGCCGGTATCGATCGCGCTGTCGCCGGAGGGTTCCGGCGTGACCGACACCCGGCCGTGCGTGGCGGGCGAGGGCTGGCAGTGGGATGGCGTGACCTTCCGTTTCCTGCATCCGCCGCCGCATTTTCCGTACCTTGGCAACGAGGCCAGTTGTGTGCTGCGGATCGAGACCGCGCACGGCAACGCCTTGCTGACCGGAGACATCGGCGAAGTGATCGAACGCGATCTGGTGCGCCGCAGTCTCCAAGACCCGGAAGCCGGGCTGGCTGCGGATGTCGTGGTGATCGCCCACCACGGCAGCGCCGGTGCCTCCGATCCGGCCTTCATTGCCGCCACCGGGGCGCGTCATGCGCTGGTCTCCAGCGGCCACGGCAATCGCTTCGGCCATCCCCGGCCCGAGGTGCTGGCCCGCTGGCGGGCCGGTGGCGCACAGGTGCTGGACACCGCGGAAGGCGGGGCGCTCAGGGTGCGGCTCACAACCGGCGACCTGATGGTGGAAACGCGACGCCGCGCACACCCGCGGTTGTGGGATGCGGTACGGCGTGCGAACGGAGCGTCGGCGGACGAGACGGCTGAGCTATCCTATCGGCCGGATTGAATCGGCCCCGGGCCGGAGGTTGGCGCGTGCTGGAACTGGTCAAGGCGGGTGGGTGGCCGATGATCCCGCTGTTGCTGTTGTCGGCGCTGGCATTGGCGCTGATCGTCGAACGTGCCTGGACCTTGCGTCGCACCCAGGTGTTGCCGCCCGGACTGGGCAAGGAAGTCCGCAGCTGGGCGAGTGGCGGTAAGCTCGATCCGGCGCATATCGATTCGTTGCGGGCGACGTCCCCGCTGGGTGCGTTGCTGGCCGCGGCGCTGGACGTACGCCACCGCCCGCGCGAACAGATCCGCGAGCGCATCGAGGACGTCGGCCGGCATCTGGTACACGGCATGGAGCGCTACCTCAACACCCTGGGCTCGATCGCGTCCGCCGGCCCCTTGCTGGGTCTGTTCGGTACCGTGGTCGGCATGATCCAGCTGTTCCTGGGCATCCTCGACCACGGCATCGGTGACGTGAACCAGTTGGCCGGTGGCATCGGCAAGGCGCTGGTGTGCACGGCCGCGGGCATGGTCGTCGCGATTCCCGCGTTGATGGCGCACCGCTGGTTCCGTGGTCGCATCGCCGGTTACATCGTGGAGATGGAGCACGAGGCGATGCAGTTGCTGGATACGCTCGACACGCCCGTCCAGCCGGCTGCGGACAAGGTCTGGCCGCGCACTGCCGCGCTGGTCGACTGAGCCTGCATGCGCATTCGCGACCACCGTGGCGATGACGAGCCCGAGATCAGCCTGGTTCCGCTGATCGACGTGATCCTGGTCATGATCATTTTCTTCGTGGTCACCGCCACGTTTGATGCGCGCTCGGTGATCCAGCTCGAACTGCCCCGCGCGACCGGCGAGCAGGTCGACGCGGCGCAGCCGCTGGTCGTGCTGGTCAATGCCCAGGGCCGGTATTTCGTCGACGACCGCGAAGTGCTCCGCGATGACGTGGAGTCGCTGAAGGCGACCATCGCCGAAGTGGCGGGCAGCGACCGCGAGCGTCCGGTGATGTTGCGTGCCGACGCCCGCACGCCCTACCAGGCCGTGGTCACGGTGTACGACGCGCTGGGCCAGCTGGGCTTCCGCCGCATCATGAGCGCCACCGCATCGCCGGCCACACCCGGCCTCGACGCCGGAGCATCCCCGTGACCGCCCCGGTGTCGCCGTGGCCCACTTACCACCGCCTGATCGGCCTGTCACGCCCATATCGTCTGCTGTTGCTGGCGGGCCTGGCCGGCATGGTGATCGAAGCGGCGGCCGGGGCCGGTTTCACCTGGCTGATGAAGCCGATCATCGACGACACCTTCATCAACAAGGATGCGCAGCTCAGCGTGCTGCTGCCGCTGGCGATCGTCGGCCTGTTCCTGCTGCGCGGCATCGCCGGCTATGTCACCGACATGGCGATGGCGCGGTCGGGCCGCAGCATCGCCCGCGACATGCGGGTGCAGGTGCTGGCGAAGTACCTCCGCCTGCCCGGACTGCGATTCGACACCGAGCCGGTGTCCTCGATGCTGACCCGGCTGGGTTCCGACAGCGACCAGGTGGCGCAGGCCGCCATCGATGCCATGAAGGTGATGCTGCAGCAGTCGCTGCAGGTGATCGCCATGCTGACGGTGATGCTCTGGGCCAGCTGGAAGGTGACGGTCGCCGTGTTCCTGCTGGCGCCGCCGCTGGCCTGGGTCATGGACAAGGTCGGCCGTCGCTACCGCAAGATCAGCCATCGGATCCAGGAGAGCGGGGCGCAGTTGCTGCAACTGGCCGACCAGTCGCTGTCCAACCAGCAGGAAGTGAAGGTCTATGGCGCCCAGCGGACCGAGCTCGACCGCTACGCCGCGCAGGCCAACACGCATCTCAAACTCAGCCTGAAGGTGGAATCCACCCGCAGCATCTCCTCGGCGATGGTCCAGCTGATGGGCGCGGTCGGACTGGCGGCGTTGCTGTTCATGGCGGGTCGGGAAGCACTGGCCGGGCGATTGACGGCAGGCGGTTTCGTTTTGCTGATGACCTCGATGATGGCGATCATCCCGTCGATCAAGCAGCTCACCAACGTGCAGGGAATGCTGCAGCGTGGCGTGGCATCGGCCGAACGCCTGTTCGACGTGCTGGGCGCGGCCGACGAGGTGGACGAGGGAACCCGGCCGCTCCAGCAAACGGGCGGCCTGATCGAGTTCCGCAACGTCACCGCGGGCTATCCGGGCCAGCCCCGGCCGGCGCTGGAAAATGCGAGCTTCATTGCCCGGCCGGGCACGGTCACGGCGATCGTCGGCCGCTCCGGCAGCGGCAAATCAACGTTGATCAAATTGATTCCGCGGTTCTATGAAGCCCAGTCGGGCGAGATCCTGCTGGACGGCCATCCATTGCGTGACTACCCGTTGGCCGACCTGCGCCGCCAGATCGGCCTGGTGGGTCAGCAGGTCATGCTGTTCGACGGCACCGTGGCCGCGAACGTGGCCTACGGCGAACTGGAGCAGACGATGCCCGAGGCGCTGGGGCAGGCCATCGGCGGCGCCAATGCGATGGAGTTCGTCGAGCGCCTCCCCGAAGGCGTGGAGACGGCCATCGGCCCCAAGGGCGGTCGTCTGTCCGGGGGCCAGCGCCAACGTCTGGCGATCGCCCGGGCGATGCTGAAAGACGCGCCGATTCTTATCCTCGACGAAGCCACCGCCGCGCTGGACACCGAATCGGAGCGGCTGGTGCAGGACGCACTGGAGCGTTTGATGCCCGACCGCACCACGCTGGTGATCGCCCACCGCCTGTCGACGATCGAGCACGCTGACCAGGTGCTGGTGCTCGACGAGGGCCGCATCGTGGAACGCGGCACCCATCCGGAGCTGCTGGCACTCGACGGCCTGTACGCGCACCTGCACCGGATGCAGTTCCGGGAGCCGCAATGAGCGTCGGCCCCGGCGTCCGTCGCGAGCACCAGCCTCCGTACTGGTACGGCGATGCGCCGGTGCCGTTGTACGCGCGCGCGCTGGCCGGGGTGTACGCCGCCGTCAGCGGCCTCAGGCGCTGGCTGTACCGCGTCGGCGTGTTGCGGCGCAGCCATCCCGGCATTCCGGTGGTGGTGGTGGGCAACATCACCGCCGGCGGCGCCGGCAAGACCCCGCTGACGATCGCGCTGGCCGAGCGCCTGCGTCGTGAGGGCTGGAACCCGGGCGTGGCCAGTCGCGGTTACGGTCGCGCCGATGCGGCCAACCCGGTCTGGGTCGAGGCGACCACCGAGCCCACCATCGGCGGCGACGAGCCGGTGCTGATTGCGCGTCGTACCGGCGTCAGGCTGCGGGCCGACCGCGACCGCGCCGCCGCGGCCAGGGCGCTGGCCAAGGCCGGTTGCGACATCGTGCTGTGCGACGACGGCCTGCAGCATTACCGGCTCAGGCGCGATATCGAGATCGAGGTCGTCGATGGCCGCCGCCGCTACGGCAACGGCCTGCTGCTGCCCGCCGGACCGCTGCGCGAGCGGCCGGAGCGCGGCACCCGGTGCGACTTCCGGGTCATCAACATCGCCAATGCGCCGGGCGGCAACGGCAATACCAATGGCAGCCAGACCGGCTTCGGCGAATGGCCGATGCGGCTGGTGGCCGACCGCGCGGTGCCGGTGCGTGGAGGCCGTCCGCGCGCGTTGCCGACTTTTGCCGGGCATCGGGTGCATGCGGTCGCCGGCATCGGCAATCCGGAGCGGTTCTTCGCGATGCTGCGCGGGCTGGGCATCGCGGTGGTGCCGCACGCCTTCGCCGACCACCACCGCTATCGCGCCGAGGATTTCGAGTTCGGCAGCCCGTTGCCGGTGCTGATGACCGAAAAGGACGCGGTCAAGTGCGCCGAATTCGCGACCGATGCGTTCTACAGCGTGCCGGTCAGCGCCGAACTGCCGGAAGCGTTCTGGGTGTCGTTGCTGGACAAGCTGGCGCAGGTCAAAAAACATGGGTCCTGATGCGATGGGCATGGCAGCGGCCGGCGTTGCCGCGGAGGCTTTCACGGATTTCGTCGTCGCGATTCCCGCGCGCCATGACGCCAGCCGGTTGCCGGGAAAGCCGCTGCGGCTGATTGCCGGCGAACCGATGGTGCTGCACGTCGCCCGCCGTGCGCTCGCGGCCGGCGCGCGTGAGGTCTGGGTGGCCGCCGATGACGAGCGCATCGCGGCGGCGCTGGCCGATGCCGGCGTGCGCGTGGCCATGACCTCCACCGCGCACGCCTCCGGCACCGATCGTCTGGCCGAGTGCGCGGGCATCGCCGGCTGGAGCGACGACACCATCGTGGTCAACCTGCAGGGTGACGAGCCGTTCGCGCCTGCTGCCGGCATCCGCGCGGTGGCGGAGTTGCTGCGCGACAGCGGCGCGGAGATGGCGACGCTGGCCGCGCCGGTGACCGACGTGGAAACCCTGCTCGATCCCAACGCGGTCAAGCTGGTGCGCGCCGACAACGGCGACGCGCTGTATTTCAGCCGGGCGCCGATCCCGTGGCCGCGCGAGGCGTTTGCGAAGGCGCGGACATCCACCCGGACATCCATGCCCGAAGGCGGCCATTGGCTGCGGCATATCGGCATCTACGCGTACCGCGCCGGCTTCCTGCAGCGCTTCGCCGCGATGCCGCCGGGGCGGCTGGAGCAGATCGAATTGCTGGAACAGTTGCGGGCGCTCGAAGCCGGTTGCCGCATCGCCGTCGCACTGACGCCGGAGCCGTTCCCGCCCGGCGTCGACACCCCCGAAGACCTGGTCCGCGCCGAGGCCCGGATGAGCGGCCATGGCTGAGCCAGTGCGCCTGCTGGTCGTCTGCCTGGGCAACATCTGCCGGTCACCGATGGCCGAAGGCGCATTGCGCGCGCGGATCGAGGCGGCGGGGCTGGGCCGACGGGTGAAGATCGATTCCGCCGGCACCGGCGACTGGCACGTCGGCAATCCGCCTGACCCGCGTTCGATCCGCACCGCCAAAGGGCACGGTATCGATATCGCCGGCCTGCGCGGCCGGCAAGTCTCGCCCGCCGACTTCGACCGCTTCGACTGGCTGCTGTGCGCCGACCGCAGCAACCTGCGCGACGTGCGGGCGCTGGCGCCGGATGCCGCCGCGCGCGACAAGGTCGCGTTGCTCCTGGATTGGGCCGGCGTCGAGGCCGGGGGTGAGATCCCCGACCCGTATACCGGCGGGACCGGGCATTTCGAGCAGGTGTGGGAGATGCTGGACCGCGCTGCGGACGGTGTCCTGGCGCGCATTCGCTAGCCGGCTTCTGTCCGGTTTTTATTGTTGCCCGAGCGTCAGCCTGCTCGCATTGCCAGCCACTCGATCGCCCGCACCGAGCCGTACAACAACCCTCCGATCAGCGCGCCGATCGCGGTGCCGTTGTAGCGGATGTACTGAAGGTCGCTGCCGACACTGAGCTCCAGCTCCCGCACCAGTTCGCGCGTGTCCCAGCGGGCGACGCGCTCGACGATGAAGTCGCGGATGTTGCTGCGGTATTTCCCGATCAGCGGCTCCACCGTGCCGATCACCCAGTGGTTGAGCCATTGCTGCATCACCGGATCGCTGGCGAGTTTTTCGCCGATGAGCCGCGCACCTTCGGCGGCCTTGCGGGCGATGTCGGAATCGTCACGTTGCAGATCGTCGTGCAGCCAGTCCAGTACCTGTGACCACAGCTTGCGCAGCGTGCGCGGCAATGCCGGGTCGTCCAGCAACCGGTCGCGCAGGCCGGCACATTTGCGTTGCAGCGTCGGGTCGGTTTTCAGCCGGTCGATGAATTCCGCCACATAGACATCGAAACGCAGGCGCAGTTCATGATCCGGGGCATCGGCCATCTCGCGGATGAGGTCGCTGACGCCCGCAACGATCTTCGCAGCCAGTTTTTCGGCCACGGGGTCATCGAGTCGAGTGAGTCGCAGGACCGACCACAACTGCGGCGAGATCTTGCCGGCGATCATGTGTTGGGTGTCCTCGTTGCCCAGCAACTCGCCCAGGTCGCGCAGCACGCTGTCCAGCACGGTCTGGTGGCGCCGGTCGCGGGTGAGGACTTCCAGCAGCTGGCTGGCCAGCGCGGCGGCGTCCGTGCGTTGCAACTGCTCGCGGGCGAGGGCGTGGAGAAACCGGTGCAGGCGGTCGCTGTCGAGCAACGCCAGCAGGTGCGGTGCCAGGTTGACCACAAAGCCGCCGACCTTGGCGGCGTGGACCGGATCGGCCAGTGTCGCGGCCAGACGGGACCCGGGATTGAACTGCTCCAGCTTGTGCAGCACTTCCGGGGGATCCAGGAAGTGGTCGCAGATGAAGTTGGCCAGCGCACGCCCCAGGGCGACCTTCTTGTTCGGAATGATCGCGGTGTGCGGGATCCAGCGCTGCCCGAGCGGGTGGCCGAACAGCGCCACCACCGCGAACCAGTCGGCCAGGCCGCCGACCATCGCCGCCTCGGCCATCGCCACCAGCAGGTCGAAGCCCCAGTGCGGATAGCTGATCCGCAACCACGTGCCGACCGCGAATACCGCAGCGGCGACGGCCAGCATGACCAGCGCAATGCGCTTGCGCCGTGCCAGCGCCGTTGCGCGATCCGGCAGTGGCGCGGCCTCGCGACCGGTCTGGGGGTGCATGGATTCGCCCGGGTCAGCGGTCATGATGGCGGGGGGCGTGGTTCAGCATGAGCAGCTTGGCGGTCTCCGAAAGGGGCTTGCCCTGACGCATAATCTGCCCCATCCATGGAGTCCATGCGCGCCTTTTCTCTTCTTTCGGTACATTGCCGCCCCCGATCGGATGCCCGTCGCCGGGTGTCGCCCGCTCGATTGGCGGCTCCGGAGCATCGTCGTGGCTGAGCCGGTGCCGACGTTCGACGGCAAGGCCTTCGCCAAGGCGCTGAGCACCGCGCCCGGGGTGTACCGGATGATCGGCGCCGGGGACAAGGTGCTGTACGTCGGCAAGGCCAGCGCGCTGCGCAACCGCGTTTCCAGCTATTTCAACGCGACGCCGAAATCGACCCGGATCATGACCATGCTCGCGCAGACCGTGCGCATGGAAGTCACGGTCACCCGCACCGAGACCGAGGCGCTGATCCTCGAAAACGAGCTGATCAAGTCGCTGAAGCCGCGCTACAACGTGCTGCTGCGCGACGACAAGAGCTATCCCTACGTCCTGCTGACCAACGACGAATGGCCGCGCATCACCATGCACCGCGGGCCACGCTCGGTGCCGGGGCGGTACTTCGGCCCGTACGCCAGCGTCGGCGCGGTGCGCGACACGCTCAACCTCATCCACAAGCTGTTCAAGCTGAGAAGTTGCGAAAACAGCGTGTTCGCCAACCGCACCAGGCCATGCCTGCAATACCAGATCGGCCGTTGCAGCGGGCCTTGCGTGGGGCTGGTGTCGGCGCAGGACTACGCCGAGAACGTCCGCCGCGCGACCCTGATGCTGGAAGGCCGCAGCGACGATCTCACCGACGAGATCGGTGCGGCGATGGAGGCGGCCAGCGCACGGCTCGATTTCGAGGAGGCCGCCCGCCTGCGCGATCTGCTCGGCTCGATCCGCACCCTGCAGGCGCGCCAGTACGTGGATGGCCGTGCCGCCGATCTGGATGTCCTGGCAGTCGCGATGCAGGGCACGGCGGCCTGCGTGGTGCTGCTGGCGTTCCGCGACGGCCGCAACCTGGGCACGCGCTCGTTTTTCCCCCGCACCAACGGCAGCGACAACCCCGGCGAAGTGCTGGCCGCGTTCGTTTCCCAGTACTACGGCGAGCAGTTGCCGCCGGCGGAGATCGTGCTGGACCGCGACATCCCCGATCGCACGCTGATCGAGCAGGCCCTGTCGAGCGCGGGCGAGCGGCGCGTGCAACTGCGTTTCAGCGTGCGTGGCGACCGTGCCGGCTACCTCGACATGGCCCGGCGCAACGCGCAGATCACCCTCGCCAGCGAGCAGACCAGCCAGGCCGCGCAACTGGCGCGCGCGGAAGACCTGCAGAAGATGCTCGGCATGGACGAGTTGCCGCGCCGCATCGAGTGCTTCGACATCAGCCACACGATGGGCGAGGCGACCGTGGCCTCGTGCGTGGTGTTCGATGCCGAAGGGCCGGTGCGCGCCCAGTACCGCCGCTTCAACATCAGCGGGATCGAGCCCGGCGACGATTACGCCGCGATGCACCAGGCGCTCAGCCGCCGCTTCAAGCGCGCCATGGCGACTGCGGACAAGCCGGCCGGCGTGCTGCCCGACATCCTGCTGATCGACGGCGGTGCGGGGCAGGTGGCGCAGGCGAAGGCGGTGCTGGACGAGCTCGACATCCACAGCGTGGTGCTGGTGGGCGTCGCCAAGGGCCCGGCGCGACGGCCCGGCGATGAAGACCTGCTGTTGCCCGACGGCCGCAGCCTGCATCCGGGCGCCGATTCCCCCGCGCTGCAGCTGGTGCAGCAGGTCCGCGATGAAGCGCACCGCTTTGCGATCACCGGCCACCGCGGGCGCCGCCAGAAGATTCGCAATACCAGTCGGCTGGAAGACATCCCCGGCATCGGGCCACGGCGACGCGGTAACCTGTTGCGGCATTTCGGCGGCCTGGGCGGGCTGAAAGCCGCCGGGGTGGAGGAAATATCCCGCGTGGATGGCATCAATGCCGCCCTTGCCGAACGCATCTATGCGACCCTGCACGGGCTTGACCCCGTCACCGGTGGGCCGGGCAGTGACGCGACACGGAGTGACGGATGAAGTTGACGGTACCCACCATGCTGACCCTGCTGCGGATCGTGCTGATCCCGGTGCTGGTGTTGGTGTTCTATCTGCCATTCAAGGGTGCGAGCGTGGCGGCCGCGGCGATTTTCGCGTTCGCTTCGTTCACCGACTGGGCGGACGGCTGGATCGCCCGCCGCTACAACCAGTTCTCCGCATTCGGTGCATTTCTCGACCCCGTTGCCGACAAGCTGATGGTGGCCGTCGCGCTGATGCTGACCGTGCAGAAGCATCCGACCGTGTGGATGGCGCTGTGGGCGGCGGTGATCATCGGCCGCGAGATCGCGGTGTCCGCGCTGCGCGAATGGATGGCCGAGCTGGGCCAGCGGGCGAAGGTGAAAGTCGCCACCATCGGCAAGGTCAAGACGGTTGTGCAGATGATCGCGTTGATCTTCCTGCTGTACCAGGCGCCGCTGTTCGGCCTGCCGATCTTCACCATCGGCGAATGGCTGCTGGCCGGGGCCGCGCTGCTTACTCTGTGGTCGGGTTTCGCCTACCTGCGGGCCGCGTGGCCTTCGCTCAAGGCGGATGCAGAAAATAGTTGACACATTTTTTTTCGTGCCTACAATGTGCGGCTCAGTCAGCGGGAATAGCTCAGTTGGTAGAGCACGACCTTGCCAAGGTCGGGGTCGCGAGTTCGAGTCTCGTTTCCCGCTCCAGATCCACCACTTCGGTTACGCCGGGGCGGGAACGAAACAAACCCCGTTCGCGGGGTTTTGTTTTATCAGGCGGTTGCCTCGCGCAACCGTGGTCGCAGGCGGTATGCTTGCGACGCGCGTCATCCGGCCGGGTGGCAGAGTGGTTATGCAGCGGACTGCAAATCCGCGTACGCCGGTTCAATTCCGACCTCGGCCTCCATATTGAAACCGCGCTCCGGCGCGGTTTTCTTTTGTCGCGACCCATCCGCCCGGATGGCGGAACTGGTAGACGCAACGGACTTAAAATCTGTTTTGTCAAGTCCTTTCTGCTAGAACTACCGAGCCAGAAGGTCAATAGTGACAACGGTTTGCGGGCATCCGAGCTGTAGCTTTGCAGCTAGGCTTGACGGCCAGGGGCCAGCTAGGCGCCAGTAGATGGAGGTAGGTGTTTTCAGTGCGTTGAGCACTACGCCCGAGTGGTGAAATCGGTAGACACAAGGGACTTGAACAATTTGAGCCTTCGGGGGGAAACGCCCGAAGTGAAGCCCGTCAAAGTCGGCGAACGCCCTGGATGCTTTTGCATCCGAGCCAACGCCGAGCCAAGCCCAAGCTACAGCTTGGGAAGGTGTAGAGAGCAGACGGCGGGCACCTACGGCCGCAAGGCTATGGTGAAGGCGTGCTCCAGACCACGAACGCCCTGCGTTTGAGCAGGGCGGCGGCGAAAGTCGAAGTGGTAAGAAAATCCCTCGCCGAAAGGCGTGCCGGTTCGATTCCGGCCTCGGGCACCAATCCAGAGCCGCCCCTGTTCACGCAGGGGCGGCTTTTCCGTTCTTGGGCTGTGTGCGCTTGAATCCCCGATCCCCCGCCATAAACGCCTCCAGCATGTGCGGGATCAACTTCTCTGCATCGACCGCCTCGCCATACGCCTGCGCGTGCAGCGCGGCGTAGCGGTCGAGGTCGGCTTTCAAGCTGGCCGGGCAGGCAAAGGTCAGTTTGACGCTTTCGGTCTTGGGCAGCGGCCCGAGCCGCAGCTTCTTGGTCGTGCTCATTGCGAAGCTCCCCGATTGAAGAACAGCGGCTGGTACGGCCGCAGCACCAGATCCCGGTTGACGATGATTCGCACGGGCAGGCCAGGCCGCTCGGTCAGCGTCGGCTGGATGTTCATGTTGCGTCGGGTGATCTCCTGGCCGACCTGATTGATGCTGTCCTGGGCGCTGTCACGCCCGGCGATGACGATGCGGTTGCCGTCTTGGCGGTTCTCCGGCGCGGCCAGTTCTGCGCCGACGCCCAGCAGCGTCGTCAGCACCGCGCCCGCGACGATGCGCTTCCAGTGCCAGTCCACATCGTCTTCCAAGCCGGCGTAGCCGGCTGGATCGGTGCCCACAAGGTTGTCGAGCGTCAGCGAAGACGTGTCCGGCAGGATGACCCGGTTCCACACCACCTGCACACGGCTCTGCCCGTAGCTGACCTGGCTGTTGTAGCGCCCAAGGATGCGCGATCCCTGCGGGATCAGCAGGAACTTGCCAGTTGCCGTGTCAAAAACCGGCTCCGTCACCGTGGCGATCACGTCGCCCGGCAAGTCCGACTTGATGCCCGTCACCAGCGCGCCCGCGATCACGGTTCCGGCCATCACCTGATAGGGCGACGCCGGCAGCGCCAGATTGCCGGAATTGCGGGTTTCCGTAGAGCCGGCTTTCAGGAACGCCTCTTTCTGGTCTTGCCGGTTCTGTACGGCGGTCGGGTCGGCAGGCTGCGTCGCCACCGATGCCGGCCCGGCCGCGAGTGGGTCGAAGGCCGCGAGCGCGCTTGCACCACCAGGCGCACCCGGTGTCGCCTGCGCCACGGTCGCGGCGGCTTGGCCTTGGCCGCCCGAGCGGAAGAACACCGACGAAGCCGCAGCGGCTTCCGCCTCCTTGCGCAAGGCATCGTTGGGGTCGTGGCCGGGGGCCGCGTAAGCGGCCACGGCCGGCTGCTGCGAGTTCACGATGGCAGGGCCGAGGTCGCCCGGCAGCGGCGGCCCCAGCTCGGGCACCTTCGGCGGCAGCTTCGAGTAGTCGGCCGGCAGACCATCCAGCCCTTCGGACTTCGAGACGCGATCGACGTTGTATAGCTCGGTCTGCTCGTCGGCGCTGCGCCGCTGCGGTTGCAGCGACCAGATCGTGGCCCCGAGCACGGCGACCGAAAGGCCGCCGACGAGGATGGCCAGCGTGCGCCGGTTCAGGCGAGTGACCGGACGCGGCTGGGCGCGCAGCGCCACCGCTTCCGGCGCGACCTTGCCTGCCTGCGGCATGGCGAGGTCGGGGGTGTCGTCCTGGCTCATGGTCAGTTCCTCCGCGCAACGCCGTCCGTGCGCTCAATTCGCACCACGTCGCCCTTGTCCCCGCCCAGGCGCAGTTCGGCGGCACCGAACAGCCGATCCACGATGTAGTACGGCGAGCGGAAGCGGTAGTTGACCAGTTGCCCGTCGCCTTCCGGCCCGATCACGAACAGCGGCGGCAGCTCGCCTTGCGCGATGCCGGCGGGGAACTGGATATAGACCTTCTGCCCGTCGTCGAATGCGCGCAGCGGCTTCCACGGCGGGTTGCTACCGCTGACCGCGTAGCGGAAGCGCAGGTTCTCCAGCGACAAGCCGGAGTCCACCGGCGCGGCGGCGCTGGCCGCCTGCGCCTGGCGCTGCAAGGCCAGCATCCGGTCACGCGGATACTCCCAAGAAGCCGACGCCATCCATGTCTTTTCCGTCGAAGCCAACTCCAGCAGGTATGTCCTGCGGTTGGTGGTGATGACGAGATTGGTCTTGAGGCCCGAGCGGATCGGCTTGACCAGCACATTGACGCGCAGGTCAGCACCGCTGCCGCTCGACGTATCGCCCACGATCCAGCGCACGGTATCACCAGCGGCCACCGTCACCAGCTCCTCGCCCGGCTGGAGCGAAATCACGGTCACGCGGCCCACGGCTGCATAGACTTGGTAGAGCGCGCCATCGGTGAACGGCCACACCTGAATTGCGTTGACGTATCCCTCGCGCGTGGGTGCGACGCGCGCCTCGGCATTGGCCCGAGAGACGCGCACCTTCTCGTCGGCTGGCTCCGGCGTGGGCTTGGCGTCCTCGGCTTCGGGCAATGGCTTCAACTGCGCCGGCATCGGCAGCACCTCGGGCACCGCCACCACCTCCACCGGCGCGGGTGGCTCGGGTAGCGGCTGGGCCTGCACTGGCTCATCGAGCGAGATGGTCGGCGGTGGCTTGCCCTGCGTGGCGCAGCCCGCCAGGGCAAGCAAGATCACCGGCAAGGCGGATTTACGGAAAAGATCATTCATGGCTTGGCTCCTTCGGAAGAATCCAGTTCGCGGCTCCACGACAGGCCGTTGACGTAGATGCCCAGGGGGTTCTTGCGCAGGCGTTCTTCGGTGCGCGGCGGCTGGAGCACGATGGACACCACGGCCGTCCACCGCTCCAAGCCCGCCGCGGCGCCGTTGACGTAGCGGCGTTCCGTCCAGCGCACGTTGAAAGACGTGTCGCTGGCGCGCACGACGCTGGTGATCTGCACCGTCACCGACTCCTTGCCGATGCGCGCGAACGGGTCGTTGACCCGTGCGTAGTCGTTGAGCACGGCCGCGCCCTTGTCGGTCGTGTAGTCGTAGGCGTCCAGCCAGTTCTGGCGGACGACGATGGGGTCGATAGACAGCGAGCGCACCAGCGTCACGAAGCGCGCGATGTGGTGCGCGGTCTGCGCATCGTTGGGCCGGTATGGCGTGGCGGCTTCGCCCACGGCGCGTACCTGGCCCGCGTTGTCCACCTCCACGACGTAGGGCGTCACGATGGATTGCGCCGAGCGCCACACCAGGCCGCCGGCCATCAGCAGCGCAAGCGTCAGGCAGCCGAAGGCCATCAGGCGCCAGTTCTTCGCCTGCACGCGCGGCGAGCCGATGCGCTCGTCCCACACCTGGCCGGCAGCTTGGTACGGCGTGGCAGGCTGCGGCGTGTCGGCGTAGCGCACCTGCGGTTTCTTGAATCGCATGGTCAGTTCTCCTTATGAATCGGAATCGCGCAGGCTCGGCCCCTGGCCGGAGCCGCCGCCATCGCCACCGCGCAGTGCGTGGGCGGTGGTGGTCGCGGCGTGGGTGAGTTGCTGGCGGCGATGCAGGCGCTTGGCCCAAGCGGGCTGTTCCTGTGTCTGCGCCGTAGCGGCGCCGGATGCGGCCTCGCCTGCGGCACCCTGACCGGATGCCGCGCCCGCGCCGCCATCGGCAGCAGCGCCATTCCAGCCAGCGCGGAAGGGAGCGGCCATGCGTTGCCCGGCAGCGGAAGCGCGGGATGCAGCGCCTCGCCCGGCTGCCTGCGCGCCGGTCTTGGCGACGTTGCCCAGGCCCGCCATCGCGCCCTTCGCGCCGCCGCCAGCGGCGGCGGAACCGGCCTGGAACGCCGACTTCGCACTGCTGGCCGCCGACGTGGCGGCGCGCGCACCGCTACCGGCCAGCTTGGCGGCAGCCGGGGCCATGCGCGCACCAGCAGCCACGGCGCCACCCACGCCCGTCGCGGCGGCGCCGATGGCGACGGCCGTGCCGGCAGCGCCGACAGCAGCACCGGCCATTGCGCCAGCGCCGAGCTGCGGCGCACCGGAGACGAGGCCCGTGGCGATGCCGGGGCCGAAGATCCCGAGCGCCAGCAAGGTGAGCGAGGCCAGCATGATGACCAGCGCGTGGTCGATGGACGGCTCGGCGGGATGGACTTGGAACTGAGCGAACAAGCCCGAGCCGATACCGACGATCACGGCCAGCACCAGAACCTTGACGCCGGAGGCCACCACGTTGCCCAAGACCTTTTCGGCGAGGAACGCGGTCTTGTTCCAGAGCGCGAATGGCACCAGCACGAATCCGGCGAGCGTGGTCAGCTTGAACTCGATCAGCGTGATGAACAGTTGGATCGCCAGCACGAAGAAGCACAAGACCACGACCAGCCACGCGAGGAACATCACCACGATGGGGTCGAGGTTCACGAACACTTCGGGAAAGCCCGCCATCTCGCCGATCTGCTCCAGAATCGGCGCCCCGGCGTCGATGCCGGTTTTCGCCAACCGGCCAGGCTGCAAGAAGTTCTCCATCGTGATGGCCGAGCCGGTGGCGGTGATGCCCAATCCCGCAAACGAGCGGAACACGATGCTGGCCAGCCAGTTGAAGTTATTGATGATGTAGGCGAAGGCGCCGACGTAGAGCACCTTGCGCAGCAGCTTGGCGATCACGTCCTCGCCCTGGCCGGTGGCATGGCTCATGGCCCAATACAGGCCGGCGATCGTCATGTCGATGACGATCAGCGTGGCCGTGAGGAACGCCACTTCGCCCCGCAGCAGCCCGAAACCCGAGTCGATATAAGCGGCAAAGGTGTTGAGGAATTGGTCGATGATGGTCACGTCATTCATGGCGTGTCCTCCGGTTCGGCGGGAACGGCCGGCGCCATGCCATCGGCCGGTTCCTCGAAGCTCGGCGGGATCGGCGGCAGGTCGGCCAGCGTCTGGTATTCATCCGGCCCGGCCTGGCCGGAGAAGAAGCGCCGCCGGAAGGCTTCGGCGGCGACACGGCAAGCGTCCTCGCCCGTGGCCTGCCGGTCGGCCGCGCATTGCGCGCGCAATGCCTTCAGCCGCACGGGATCGGCGGCCAAGGCATCGGCAAGGTGGTCGGCCGGCTGCTCGCCGCAAGCGGCCAGCAGCGCGACACACAGGACGAGGACGCATCGCATGGCGGCCTCCCGTCAGTTGCCGTAGAAGTTCACGGACTGCGGCGTGTACGGCGTGCCGTCGCCCAGGAAGCGCCGCCGCACCTCGCGGGCGCGCTCCGTGGCTGCCGCCTGCCGCGCCAGTTCCAGCGACGCCGCCCGGTCTTGCGTGATCTGGAGCCGCTGCGACTGGATCGACTGCTTGGCCTGCAAGGCCAGCAACTGATTCATGGCCTGCATCGCCTGCAACGCACCTTCGGCCGACTGGCTCTTGCCCACGAGGTCGGCCAGCACGCTTTCGTCTTCGCCCAGGTTCTGCGACACCTGCGCCTGCATCTGCATGGTGGTCTGCAAGCCGTTGAGCGTGTTCCGCCAACGCTCCTGCGCGTCGCGGTACATCTGGTCGCCGCTGACGGTGGCGGCGTACTGTTCGGGATACAGGCGCGCGAGCTCCCGATCCAGATTCGTCACGTCGTAGGCCAAGCCCCTGGCCTGGGCGATCAGCCGTTCGGTTGTCGCCAGATTGGCGCGCAACTGGTTCACCACGCTGGACGGCAGGCTGGCGAGGTTGCGGGCCTGGTTCATCAGCATCTGCGCTTCGTTCTGAAGCTGCTGGATCTGGTTGTTGATCTGCTCCAGCGTGCGGATCGCGGTCAGCGTGTTCTGCACGAGGTTCGTCGGATCGACCACGACCCATTGCGCATGGGCGGTGGCAGTGCAAAGCATGGCCGCAATGGCGGCGGCGATAAGGCGCTTTTTCATGGCAGGTTCTCCAGGGGTTGGTCAGCGAGGGAACCCGGCGCGAAGCCGGGGAACGAGGGCAGCAGGTCGGCCGCCCAATCGAGGCCGCGATGGCGCAGCCAGGCGCCCGCGAAGCCGGGCACGCCGGCGTCCAGCAGCACGCGGTCTATGTCGCGCTGGTCTTGCGGCGTGGAAGCGCCCGCAAACGCCAGCGCCGCTGGCCCCAGGTCGAGGTCGAACAGGCGGTTGCCGAGGCGGGATTGGTAGTAGTAGTCGCGCTTGGGCTGCGCGGTGGCGACGATTTCGATCTGCCGCCTGTTGAGGCCGAAGCCCTCGTAGATCGTGCGAATCTGCGGCTCAGTCGCCTGCGGGTTCGGCAAGAAGATGCGGCTTGCGCAGCTTTCGATGATCGCGGGCGCGATGCTCGAATCCTTGATGTCGGCCAGGCTCTGCGTGGCGAAGATGACGCTGACGTTCTTTTTCCTGAGCGTCTTGAGCCACTGCCGGATGCGCGCGGCAAACACCGGGTCATCGAGGAACAGCCACGCTTCATCGAGGATCAGCAGCGTGGGCGCCCCGTCGAAGCGTTCATCGAAACGCGCAAAGAGGTAGTGCAGCACGGCCATGACGGCGGCCTTGCTGTGCATCAGCTCCTCCATCTCGAAGCACTGCACGTCGGCCATGCCCAGCCGGTCGTGGTCGGCATCCAGCAGCTTGCCGTGGGCGCCACCGAGCACATAGGGCGACAGCGCCTGCCGCAGCGTGTTCGATTGCAGCAGCACGGAAAGTCCCGTCATCGTGCGCTGCTCCACCGGCGCACCAGCGAGACTTCCCAGCGCCGACCAGATAGCCGCCTTCTCGTCGGGGCCGACCGCCACGCCTTCGTGCAGCAAGCGGCCTTCGATCCATTCGGCGGCCCAGGTGCGGTAGCCCTCACGGTCGATGCGCGCGAGTGGCTGGAAGGCGATTTCGCCATCCGTGCCGAGGTCATAGTGCTCACCGCCCAGGCCGAGGATGGTGACGCGCATGGAGCGGCCCATGTCGAAGGCGAAGATGCGCGAGCCGCGATAACGGCGGAACTGCATCGCCAGCGTGGCGAGCAAGACCGACTTGCCCATGCCGGTCGGGCCTGCGACCAGCGTGTGGCCCACGTCGCCGATGTGCGTCACCAGCCGGAACGGCGTGGCGCCGTCGGTGCGCGTGACGATCAGCGGCGGGCCATCGAGGTGGTCGTTCTTCTCCGGCCCAGCCCATACCGCCGACACCGGCATCATGTGCGCCAAGTTCAGCGTCGAGACGATGGGCTGGCGCACGTTGGCGTAGGCGTTGCCGGGGAGCGAGGACAGCCAGGCATCCACGGCATTGAGCGTTTCGGGGATGGTGACGAACCCGCGCCCCTGGATGACGCGCTCCACCATGCGCAGCTTCTCGTCTGCGACGGCGGCGTCCTCGTCCATGACGGTGACGGTCGCCGTCAGGTAGCCGAAGGCGACTTGATCGCTGCCCAGTTCCTGCAAGGCGGCGTCCGCATCGGCGGCCTTGTTGCTGGCGTCGGTATCGACCAGCGGGCTTTCTTGCTGGAAGATCGTTTCGCGCAGCAGCGCGATGACGTTCTTCCGTTTCGCAAACCACTGCCGGCGCAAGCGCCCCAACTCCTGTTCCGCCTCGGATTTGTCGAGGCACAAGAATCGTGTACTCCAGCGATACCCAAATCCAAGGCGGTTGAGGTCGTCCAGAATCCCCGGCCAGGTCGAGGTCGGGAAGCCGCGCACCGACACCACGCGCAGGTGCCGGTCGCCCAACATGGGCGCAAGGCCACCGACCAGCGGCGAGTCGGTCAGCAGCGCGTCGATGTGGAACGGCACTTCGGGCACGCCCACGCGATAGCGTCGCGTCGAGATGGTCGAGTGCAGATAGGTCAGCGTCTGGCTGTCGTCCAGCCAGGAGACTTCCGGCATCACGCCATCGAGCAGGTCAAAGACCCGATCCGTTTCCGCAACGAAGGATTGCAGCCGCTCGCGCCAGTCCACGCCATTCGTCGGCGTGTTCTCGTAGAGCATCTTGGCGGCTCGGGCGCGCGACTCCTCCGGCGGCAGGTATTGCAGCGTGAAGTGGTAGATGCTCTCGAAATGGCTGTCCGACTCCTCGAACGCCGCACGTCGTTCCTCGTCCACCAGCCACGACAGCGGCTCGGGAAACGAGGACTGCGGATAGCGCGATGCCCGCATCCGCTCGGCGTCGATATAGAAGGCCCAGCCAGAGCCGGTGCGGCGAAGCGCGTTGTTCTGCCGTGCCGCCGTGGCGATCAATTCGCCCTGCGTCGCACTGTCCAAGTCGGGGCCGCGGAACTGGAACGATCGTTGAAACGACCCGTCCTTGTTCAGCACCACGCCCGGCGCGACTAGCCCAGCCCAGGGCAGCCAGTCGGCAAGCAAGGCCGGGCGCTGGCGGTATTCGGCGAGGTTTAGCATGGCGGCATCCCCTCACACGTCCAGCAGCGGGCGGTGCTTGATGTGCCGGGCGAACACGGCCATGAACTGCGGATCGACGCGCGCACCCCACACCGCCAGCGAATGGCCCACGATCCATAGCACCACGCCAGGAATCCACAGTTGCAGGCCCAGCCCGACGGCGGCGGCCAGCGTGCCGTTGGCAATCGCCACGGTGCGCGGTGCGCCTCCCAGCAAGATCGGCTCGGTGAGCGAGCGATGCAAAGGCACCTCGAACCCGGCCGCGAATGTATCCGGGGCGCTCATACGACAGCCCCGCCGGAGAAGCTGAAGAAGGACAGGAAGAAGCTCGAAGCCGCGAACGCGATGGACAGGCCGAACACGATCTGGATCAGCTTGCGAAAGCCGCCCGACGTGTCGCCGAACGCGAGCGCGAGGCCCGTGGCGATGATGATGATGACCGCGACGATGCGCGCCACCGGCCCCTGGATGGATTCGAGGATGGATTGCAGCGGGCCTTCCCACGGCATCGAGGAACCGGCGGCCTGCGCGGTTCCGGCCAAGAACAGCAGCAGCGCGGCCAGCAGCAGCCCTTGCCCCGCAGGGCGGCCCAGGCAGCGCAGCCGCGCGAGGATGGACAGGTGCGAAGGCGGATTTACGGAAACACGGAAAGCATGGGCGTGCGTCATGGCAGTTCTCCAGAGGGATTGAGGGACGGGGATGAGGAAGTCGCCGCAGCGGATGCGGCATCGGGAACTGGCGACAGCTCGGGAAACGGCGTATCCATCGCATCCGCCAGTTGGTAGCCAACGCCATCGAAGCCGACGACGCGGGCGATGCTCTCGATGCGGCGCTTGCGTCCGCGTCCGGCGATGTGGATCACCACGTTGACCGCCTCGGCGATCAGCGCACGCGGCGGGTTCACCGCTACTTCGAGAATCAGTTGCTCCATGCGCAGCAGCGCGCCCAGCGCAGAACCCGCATGGATCGTGGCGATGCCGCCAGGATGGCCAGTGCCCCACACCTTGATGAGATCCAGCGCCTCGGCGCCGCGCACCTCGCCGACGACAACACGATCAGGGCGCAGGCGCATGGACGAGCGAACCAGCTCGGTCATGGACACCACGCCTGCGCGCGTGCGCAGCGGAACGTGGTCGCGGGCCGCGCATTGCAGCTCCACCGTGTCTTCGAGCACCAGCACGCGGTCGCCGGTGGCGGCGATTTCAGCGAGCAAGGCATTGGCGAGCGTGGTCTTGCCGCTGCTGGTGGCCCCGGCGATCAAGACGTTCTGGCGCTCGCGCACGGCGCGAACGAGAAAGCCCGCCTGGGCAGCGGTCATCATTCCGTCCAGGACGTACCGCTCCAGCGGGATCACGCCGATGGCGCGCTTGCGCAACGCGAAGGCCGGCCCCGGCGCGGCGGGCGGCAAGATGCCCTCGAAGCGTTCGCCTGTCTCGGGCAGTTCGGCGGATAGCAGCGGTTGCCCGCGATGCACCTCTGCGCCGACGTGGGCCGCGACCAGGCGGATGATTCGCTCGCCATCGGCCTCGGGCATCTCCACGCCCATCGGCGCACGGCCCGACGACAGGCGATCCACCCAAAGAGTGCGATCGGGGTTGAGCATGATTTCCACCACGTCGGGGTCTTCGAGCGCGGTGGCGATCAGCGGCCCCATTGCCGTGCGCAGCATCTGGATGCGCCGGTCGAGCGATGTGGCGGTCATGGATTGCGGCACGGCGCTCATGACGCACGCTCCTGCGCTTGCGCGGCCGCCGCCGCGTCCTCCATCCGCATCGGGTCGGGGTGCAGTTCCTCCACCACGTCGCGCACCAGGCTTCGGCCCCGCAGCAGATGGCGACCAAGCTGCTCGGTGAACTGCTCGAAGCGCGCTTTGCCCTGCGCGCGTGCCGCGTCTTGATGCGCCTCGGGAACCGGCGTGCTCACGGTCAGGTAGTAGCGAATGAACAGCGCCAGCGTTTCGATGGCGATGTTCTGGTCGCGCTCCATGCGCTCGGCTTGGCGCGACAGGCGATCAAGCCGCTTGGCGATGGCTGCCTCGCGTTGGTCGGCGGCATCGGGCGACAGCCACGATGCGAGCGCCGCCGCGACAATGGACGACTTGGACACGCCTTTCTTGGCGGCCAGCTCATCGAGCCGCTTGGCGTGCTCCGGCTGGATAAAGAGATTCAGGCGGTAGTGGCTCATAGCTCGATTCCGTCGTTGGGGTCGAGGGAAGCCAGCCGGGCCGTGCGCTGCACGGTTGGATCGAGCTGGCGAGGAAGAGGAAGCGGCAGGTCGTCGTCGTCGTCGAGCAGCCCGAGGTCGGCCGCGGGCGCGGCCAGTTCGGGGTCGTAAGCGACGGTTTCGGAAAGCTCGGGTTGACGCCGCGGGCCGCCGTCGTCGGCGGTCAAGCTCCCCAGGCCATCAGCGGATGCGGCAGCGGGTACGGCAGGCGTTGGCGGAATCGCCAGCCCGCTCCAGTCATCCGGGCGCAGCGGCGGCGCGTCGGCGTACTGCCCGCCCGCAAGCGCGGGCGGCGGCAGCACGCGGCGCTCGAAATTGGCGTCCGCGTAGTAGCGCAGCTTCTTCGCCTTGATCGGTGCCACGCTGGACACCATCACCACGGCCTCGTCAGGCGGGAGCTGCATGACTTCGCCCGGCGTCAGCAGCGGGCGGGCTGTCTCCTGGCGCGACACCATGAGGTGGCCCAGCCACGGCGCGAGCCGATGGCCGGCATAGTTGCGCTGGGCGCGCAGCTCGGTGGCCGTGCCCAGCGTCTCGGAGATCCGTTTGGCCGTGCGTTCGTCGTTCGTGGCGAACGTCACGCGCACATGGCAGTTGTCGAGGATGGAGTGGTTCTGCCCATACGCCTTGTCGATCTGGTTGAGCGACTGCGCGATGAGGAAGCTGCGGATGCCGTAGCCAGCCATGAACGCCAGCGCCGTCTCGAAGAAGTCGAGCCGCCCGAGTGCTGGAAACTCGTCGAGCATCAGCAGCAGCTTGTGGCGGCGCTCGATGCCGTCGGAGCCATCGAGCGATTCGGTGAGGCGCCGACCGATCTGGTTGAGGATCAGGCGGATGAGCGGCTTCGTCCTCGAAATGTCCGAGGGCGGCACCACCAGGTACAGCGATACCGGATGCTCGGCGGCGATCAGGTCAGCGATGCGCCAGTCGCAGCGCGAGGTGACTTCGGCCACTGTCGGGTCGCGGTACAGGCCGAGGAACGACATGGCCGTGGACAGCACGCCCGAGCGTTCGTTGTCGCTCTTGTTAAGGACTTCACGCGCTGCCGAGGCGACGACCGGATGCGGCCCATCGCCGAGGTGCGGCGTGGTCATCATCCGGTGCAAGGTCAGCTCGAACGGGCTGGCCGGGTCGGAGAGGAAGTTGGCGACGCCGCGCAGCGTCTTGTCCTCGCCGGCGTAGAGCACATGCAGGATCGCGCCGACCAGCAGCGCGTGCGAGGTCTTCTCCCAATGGTTGCGCTTCTCCAGTGCGCCTTCGGGATCGACCAGAATGTCCGCGATGTTCTGCACGTCGCGCACTTCATGCGCGCCGCGCCGCACCTCCAGCAGCGGGTTGTAGGCCGCCGACATCGCATCGGTCGGGTTGAACAATAGGCAGTGGCTGAAGCGGCTGCGCCAGCCGGCGGTGATCTGCCAGTTCTCGCCCTTGATGTCGTGGATGACGGCCGAGGCCGGCCAGGACAGCAGCGTGGGAACGACCAGGCCAACACCTTTGCCCGAGCGCGTGGGCGCGAAGGTCAGGACGTGTTCCGGGCCTTCATGGCGCAGGTACTGGCGATCGTGCTGGCCGAGGAATACGCCGGTCGGCTGCGTGAGGCCCGCCTTGCGAATGTCCTGCGCGTTCGCCCAGCGGGCCGAGCCGTAGGTCGTGACAAGCCGCGCCTGCCGCGAGCGCCAGACTGACATGGCGATGGCAACGGCCACGGCGACCATGCCACTGCCACCGGCGATGGCTCCGCCGATGTCGAAGACTTCCGGGGTATAGGCGCCGAAGAAGAACCACCACTCAAACAGCTTCCACGGGTGGTAGATCGGGGTGCCAAGAAGATCAAACCAGGGCGAGCCAAGGCGTACTTGATAGCCAAGGGCGGCTGCTGTCCATTGTGTGGCGCCCCACACTCCGGCGATCACGATGCCGAATACGACGGCGATCTGACCGAACAGCACGTTCGTCCCTTGCATGACCTGGCCTCCGATTTCTCCTGCGCTGATTCCTCATGGAAAGAGCGGCACAAGGGCGTGCCGCAAGCGTCAGGATCGGTGCCGGGTTAGAGCCGGTCAAAGACCGTTTTGGGCAGAAAGGTCGAGCAAAAAGACAGAATTCGCGCGGCGTCGAATCAAAGAAGAACGCCGCAAGCGATAGCGCGTTGCGGCGTGTCGAACAGAAAGATGAAGACGAGGCGGCGAGCCGCCAACAGTTAGAACTTGGGCGATTCCTTCGGCGGTGTGTAGGGCGTTTCGCCGTCGCCATAGAATCGCTTGCGCGTGGCTTCGGCCACCCGGTTGCACAGCACGTCGCCCAGTTTGGGGCGATCGGTCTTGCACTGTTGGCGCAGTCCTTTAAGCTGGTCAGGGTTGGCCGCCAGTTCTTCCACCGTCGGAATATTCGTCTCCGAATCGGCGGCCTTCTGAGGTGCCTCGGATTGGCCGCAAGCAGACAAGGCGGTCACGAGCAAGAACGGAATGATTTTCTTCATGGCATCAATTCCTCCGGTGGATCAGAACTGCGGCCTCGGATGGGCCTGGGAGTCTCCGGCGTTTCAATTGTCTGTACCCGTTCGATGAACCGTGCAAGTTCGTCGGACGGATCACCGTCAAGACGAAGCAAGTAAGTCGTCAGCGGAGGTACACGCGACGCAAGTGGCCGCGCTACCACTCCCGGTTCACGGCTGGCGGAAATATGCGCAGCGCCCGCCAGCCCGAGCGCGAAGCCGGCTGATACCAGCGCCATCATCAGATCGCATGTGGAAACTCGCTCTGCGATCAACGGTTCCATGTCAGCACGACGCAGCACTCGTTCCACGTGTTTGGCATGGCCTTCACACACTTGCGGATCGCACAAAACCAGCGGATAGCGCAGCAGTTCGTCCAAGGGGATACGCTTGTGGGCCAGTAGAGGATGGCGAGCGGGGACAGCCACCATTAGCGCATCACTCCAAGCTGGCAACGCGACGATGCCATCGCCCACCTCGTCGGACTGAGCAAACCCCACGTCGTATAGATCATCGTGCAACCCTTTGATCTGCTGCGACAGCGGCACCTCGAAGAAGCGGATTTCGACCTCGGGTTCTTCCTGACGACATAACGCCAACAAGGTCGGCAAGCGCGACGGTGTAATGCCATCCGACAAGGCCACTCGCAATTGTCCATGAAAGCCATTAGCTGCCGCTTTCACGCTATCACGTGCTTGTTCCAAGGCGGCAAACACACGACGCACATGCTCCAAAAACAATGTTCCGGCATGGGTTAGCCGCGTACTGCGCGTGGTACGGGCAAACAGCGCCACACCGAGTTCTTCCTCCAGCTCCTTGATGGCCCGCGACAGCGGCGATTGTTCAATATGCAGCTTCTCCGCCGCACGAGCGAAACGGAGTTCTTCGGCCACGGCTAGGAAGTATCGAAGGTGACGAAGCTCCATGGCGATTCACATCCCATTTCGCAAAGAGAACAATCAGTCTTTTCTTTGGCTGTCGGTTGATCCTGCTTTCAAATCCTTGACAAACTGATATAGCTGCGGCAGGAATGAAGATAGAAGCGGGTTGTCTTTGTTCGCCAGGATGGCTCCGCCAAACAGCTTCAGACCAACCGCAAATGCCGCCGCATCTGCCTGGCTGCTGAAATCACCTCTGCTGCGAATCCACGTCACGACAGAGATGATGTCGTCATGATTCCCAACCTCAAACTGCAGAGGCTTGCGTTCACTGGGGACGCCATGTGAATCCGTCAATTGCTCCAGAGTTACGCGATAAAGGTATTGCCTCATTTGTGTGGCTCCTCATGTTGGAGTGATGACCTAGTCACCGATGCGGATCTTCGGCGTTACGGACATACCGACGCGCAGATTCGCCGCATCAGGCTGGTCGGGGTCGATGCGAATACGCACAGGCAGGCGCTGGACGATCTTGGTGAAGTTGCCCGTGGCGTTGTGTGGCGCGACGGCCGAATAGCTGACGCCACTGGCCGGCCCCAGGCTCTCCACGGTTCCCTTCAACTCGGTACCCGGCAAGGCATCCACCTTGATGTCCACCGGCTGCCCGGCCCGCACGCGCGCCAACTGCGTTTCGCGGAAGTTGGCCGTGATGTAGACCGCATCCAGTGGAACGACGGCCGCCAATGGTTTGCCGGCATTCACGAACGATCCGACGCGCACTGACTTCTGGCCGATCACGCCACTGATGGGCGCCGTGATTTGGGTATAGGAGAGCTTCAACTCCGCTGCGGCCTGTGCGGCTTGCGCTTGAGAAAGCGCAGCCTTGGCCTTTTCAAGATCGGCTTTCAGGATGTCCGTCTGCTGCCGCGCCGCTTGCAGGCCCGCGCGATTCTTGTCCCGGCTGGCCAGCCGAATGGCCAACTGCGCCTCGGCCTGTTGCTGTGCCTGGATCGAACCTGATCCATCGGAGGCCAGGTTCCGGTAGCGTTTCTGGTTGGCCTCTGCCAATTTGAGTTCTGCATCGTCCACCGCAACGGCCGCCTGCGCCTGACGTATCGCGGTTTCCTGCTGCACCACACGCGCGGCAAGCCCCTCGACACTGGCCTCGGCAGCGGCGACCTGTGCCTTTGCCGTGTCCACCGCAACGATGAAATCCCGGTCGTCGATGGCGACGAGCAAATCCCCAGCCTTCACTGGCTGGTTTTCTTCGACCAGTACCTTTCCGATCACGCCGGACACCTGCGGCGCGACGAGGGTGAAATCGGCCTGGACGTAGGCATCGTCCGTAGATTGGGTCGATGCGCTGGACTCGGGACGATTCAGATAAATGACACAGCCCACTGCGACTGCGAGCAGCAGCACGGCACTGGTGATCTTGGCTTTCTTCGGCATGGCCATGGTGAAACTATCCTTGGGACAAAGGTTTGGATTGAGGAGCAGCGGCCTGCAAGTCGGGGGCGGGAATGTAGGTCAGCCGCAATACGAAGGGGACCATCACCAGCGCCAGAACGCCGAGTACGCGATAGGCATCCGCGACTGACAGCACCAGCGCCTGCTGGCCGATGATTCCCATCAGTTGAGCGGGCTCCGGAGCAAGCGGGACGGAGTTGCCTACCAACGCAGCGTGGTCCAGCAGCATTTCCGCGTGGAACCGCTGTCTCACGGTCACGAGTTGCCCAACCACCGCGCCCCCGAGTACCGACCCCAGGGCGCGCAGCGTGTTGATGTTCCCCGACACATACGGGCCTTCGCTGGGATGTACGACGCTGGTACACAGGAACAGCATCGAGACGACAGCCATGGGCTGGCCAAAGGCTTGCAGCGTCTGCGTCATAACGAACTGGTCGCGGTTCCAGTCGGAAGTCAATTGCGCACCAAAGAAGCACGCCAGGGCGATCAGCAGCAGGCCGCCCGCGAACACGAATCGGGCATCGACCCATTTCCGGTACAGGAACAGCGCCACCACGGAACCCAGGACCAGTTGAGGCAGCGCGACGATGAGCCCGATTGGTGCCATCTGAAGCGGTCGGTAGCTTTGGAGCGGCCCGAGATAGGTCATCGGCAACATCACGCCAGAGGTCAGCACGACCAGAAGGCAGATGAACAAGGTGAAGCCCAACGCCAGGTTGCGGCGGCTGAGCATCTGCAATTTGATGAACGGCGCCGGGTGATACCACTCCGTCAGCAGATAGGCCGCCAGCAGCGTCAGCCCGGCCACCAATGAGACGACGATGAGGGGGGAGTTGAACCAATCCAGCCGCACGCCCTGATCCAGGGCGACGGTAATCAGGGCAAATGCCGGCATGCCGAAAGCCATGCCCGGCCAGTTGGCCTGCGGGAAGCGGTCTGTCTGGATCGGGTCTTTCGGCAGGCCCCATCCGATCAACAAGGCGGCAATGGCCGCGAGCGGAAGGATTTGCCAGTACACCCAGCGCCAATCGAACAGGCCATCCGTCCATTGCCCCGCCAGCCAGATCGAGAGGTTGGGGGCGAAGGTGGCCGTCAGTGCATACAGCGCCAGTCCGTGCAGCCGTATGTGGGGTGGCAGGAACTTCAACGCCGCCATCATCAGCACGGGAATCATCGTGCCGCTGGCGATGCCTTGCAGGAAGCGCATGGCCAGCAGCAGATCGAGGTCATGGATGAAGGGAATGCACACCGCCAGCAAGGTGCATGCGCCGATCATCCACAGCTCGAAGCGGCGCACTGAGAGCGTGATGGCGAACCATGCCGCAAACGGCATGGCGATCACTTCGCCGGCGCTATAGACGGTCGTGAGCCAGGAGGCGTCGTCCAGGCCGAAGCCCAGCGCGCCACGCACGTCCGCCAGCGCCAACGCGCCCACGCGGTTGTTCAGTCCGGCCATCATGGCCGCGATGAGGATGCCGACCAGCCCGGCGATCGCCCGCTTCGGAGGGGCTACCGCAGCAGCGGGTGCGGGTGGCGCCGCTGTCGGCTGCAACGCTGCGGCACTCATTGGCCGGCCTTTGATGGCGAGGTGGCAGACGACGCAGTGGTCGTCAGGGGCGCATCGCCGCCGGCCTGCCGGTCGGATGTGAGTGCGTCAGGGTCCCAGCCACCGCCCAGCGACTTGTAGAGATTGACCAGGGTGAGCGCAGCGTTGGTGGCGCTGGCATTGAGGCTGGTCTGGCTGGCTAGGACGCCGCGCTGCGCGGCCAGGACATTCAGGTAGTCGGCAGCGCCTTCCTGATAGCCGCGCTCGGCAGCATGCAGCGCCTGCTTGTTCTGTTCATACGAAACCAGCAATTCGGCATGTCGGTTCTGCTGGGCTGCCCAGGCGTCCAGGGCGTTGTCCACTTCATGCCAGGCTTGCAGCACAGTCTGCCTGTAGGCGATGGCGGCTGTTCTTTGCCGTGCCTCGTTCAGCGCCAGGCGCTGCTTCAAACGACCGCCCTGAAAGATCGGGAGATAGACCGTCGGGCCGACGGAGAAGAACCGGGAATCCCAACTGTCGAGGTCGTTGAACTCGAAGGCCTCGACGCCGACTCTTCCCCGCAAGCCGATCCGCGGGTAGAAATCGGCCTTGGCGACGCCGATGGCCGCCGTCGCGGCATGGAGCTGGGCTTCGGCGCGCTGTATGTCCGGCCGCCTGTGCGTCAATTCGGAGGGCAGGCCCACCGGCACATTGGAAGGAAGCGAAGGCAAGGGCATCGCCTCAAGCAACTGCGCATCGAGGGCGCGCGGCTCCTCCCCCAGCAGCAGTGCCAAGGCGTTCATCAGCGTGTTGCGGCGCTGGACCAGTTCTGGCACCAGCGCCTCCACCGTTGCCAGTTGCGCGCGCGCCGAAGCGGTTTCAAAGCGCGTGGCGACACCGTTGCGCTCACGGCTTTCGGCAAGGCGCAGGGTGCGATCGGCGACCTCCAGGTTCTGCCGGGTGATGTCCAGTTGCGCCTGCGTTCCTCGCAATTGGAGGTAGGTGCGGGCCACTTCGGCGGACAAGGCCACCCGTGCCGCCTCGCGCTCATACACCGTGGCCTCGAAGGCGGCTGCGGCGCCTTCGCGCGATCGCCGCGCGCGGCCCCACAGATCGAGTTCCCAACTGGCGTCGAATCCCAACTGCCAGAAATCGCTCGCGCTCGTCGGTGCACCCAACGCGGCAAACTTGCCGTGCTCGCTGAGGGCCTCGCGGGAATAGCCTGCCGAGGCGCCCACGCTGGGCAGCAGCAGCGAGGAAGCAATCCCCAACTGCGCCCGGCTTTGCTCAATGCGCTCGGAAGCGATCTGCAGGTTCAGGTTGCCCGCCTGCGCACGGGCTTGCAGATCCGCTAACACGTCATCGTTGAACAGTGTCCACCATGACGATGGGAAGTTCGCAGCGGATGTTTCCTGAGCCTGCGCGTAATCCGCCCTGGGCGACAGTTGAACGGCTGCAAGCCTGTCGTCGGGTTTCACGAAGTCAGGACCCACCGCACAGCCGACCAGTGAGATCGTGCAGAGCGCCGTGCCTGCTTGTCGCAGCAGTTGTGAGAGCAGCGGTTGTGACGTCATGAAGGTTTATCCAATGTGCGAATAGTACCGAACCGCTCGGTTTGATTTTACGATAAAAATTAAGCCGACGGCTCACAGGAAATCCAAGACATCTGCTTAAATGTAGATGCCTGTGAGACGAATGGCTAGGTTGATGCGTACCGAGCGGTTTGGTACTATATCGAATCCTGGCCACCGTGTCAAAACTTCCGACCCAAGCAGATGCGACGAACCAACCAAGTCATGACCGCCCCGCCGCCGAGCAGCGGCGAGCTGAACGCCAAGGCTCTCACCGTTCTGCGCGCTGCGCGAAACGTCTTCCTGACCCATGGGTTCAGCGCGGCAACAACCGACATGATCCAGCGCGAGGCTGGCGTGTCCAAGTCCACGGTTTACGCGCACTACGCGAACAAGGAAGCACTCTTCACCGCGGTAATCGAAGCCGAATGTGCAGCGTTCACGAACACGGTGCAGGGCATCGAGTTCCGCCCGGGGAAGCTGCGAGAAACGTTGACCCTGTTGGCTCGGGCCTACTTGAACATCGTGCTGTCTCCGGGCGGGCTGGCTGTCTTCCGCGTCGTGATCGCCGAAGGCCCACGCTTCCCCCAGCTCGCACGGACGTTCTATCTGGCCGGCCCGCAGGTCATGACGGCGATGGTGGCCGAACAACTGGCCAACGCGGCAGCATCCGGCGAGGTCGATCTTGGCGAGATTGGCCGCGAGACGGCCGCCAGTCTGTTCATCAACCTGGTTCGGGGTGAACCCCAGCTTCAGTGCCTGACTCATCCGGATGCCGCGCCTTCCTCGGCGCAGATTGACCAGTGGGCGAATGCAGCCGTAATGACATTCATGCGTGCCTATGGTTGCGGCGAGGACTCGCCCAATAAGCGTTCCCGATCATGATGCCGAATGGGTCAATCGGTACGGAGAAATCAGACGACGCCCTTCGGGTGATGGAGCTTTCTACGGCCATCACGCGGCTTTGCACAGCAAGGAATCAAGTGCTGAATCGCGTGGCTGCTCCGTTCGGTTTGACCGCTGTGCAGGTGATGGCGCTACACCATATTTCAGCCACTCCAGCATGTACGCCTAGCACTTTGGCCCGCAGTCTGGCAGTCGATTCAGCCTCTGTGACAAGGCTATTGGACCGTCTTGAAAACAAGGGCATGCTCCAAAGAGCGGCACACGAGCGCATGGATCGCACGCATGACCGCAGAGTCGTCGAGATTATTCTGACTGAACATGGATGCAACGCGATACGTGAGTTGAAATCACATTGGCAGTCCGCTCGCTCGGAATTGACCGAGGCTTTCAAACAAAGCGAAATACATGGGTTAGCACTAGCTGATTGACGGCCCACGCTGCCGCCCAATCTCCCACGACACCCCGCCGCCGCGCACCGTGGCGGCAAGTTGCTGCCCCAAGCGTTGTTCGATCACGGGTTTCCACGGCACCAGTGAGAACCCCATGCCGTCATCGAGCATCGCGTAGCGCCCACTGGCGAGCATGACGGAGCGCCGGTAGATGCCAGCCACGCGCTGCCCGTCGGCCACCGGGCGATGCTCTAAGCCGGTGTCGGCCGCAATGTCTTTGGCGACCTGCGCCAGCTCCCGGTTGCGCAGCGTGCCCAGCAGGTTGCGCGCCAGGATCACACGCTGCCCGCGCCGCTCGGCCAGCCCCTGTTCGGCCAGAAAGTCGGCGCGTTGCTGCATCGCCTGTCTGGCCTCGCCACCAAAGCCCAGGTCGCCCAAGCCCGAGCCACCACCGATCAGTTGCTGGTCGAGCCAGGTGGCTCCGATCACGCGGGCCTGCCGCTCGATGGGCAGGTGCGATTTCAGTTCCACGGCCACGCCGCCCAGGCGCTGTGCGTCATAGCGGCGGCCCTGTTCGGCCAGGTCGTCCGGCACCTTCCATAGCCCCTCGGCCACGCGCTCCACGATGCCTGCGCGGCGCAGGGCTTCCAGCCGGCGGACGTGGGCCGCGACGACTTCCTGCGGATCGCGGCCGGGCACGGCTTGACCCTGCGCGACGGCCAGGTGATGGTCGGTGCGGTATAGGCCGCCGCTCGCCAGTGCGGTGATGTTCTTGTCGGCGGCGCGCACGTCAGCCGATCCCTTCACCTCCACCACCGCGCCGGTCGGATAGTTCGCCAGTTCGTCGCGGGCGTTGAGCGCAACATAGTGGGCTTTGCCGTCCACCCCGTCGATGACCAGATAGCCCCGGTCACGCAGCTCGTCGGCCAGCCCCTTCGCGGCCACGCGGCCGAGGATGGTTCGGCCATCGTCGCCCGGCTCGAACACCGCCAGTTCGCGCGGCTCGCCGCGCATGGCCCGCTGCATGGTGCGGATGATGTCGCCACGCTCGCCCAGGGCGCGCAGGGTCTTTTCCGCGTCGGCATGAACGGCCCAGGTGCCCGGCTGCATCTCGTCGGCCAGGCCCAGGCGCTGCAAGCGTTGCAGCCGGCCGATCAGCAGCAGGCGCTGGCGTTGCAGCCGGGGTTCGTTGAGGCGTTCGATCTGCACCCGGCCATCCTCGCCGGCCTCGCGCTGCAACGTGCGGTCGAGGCTCGTCCACCGCTCTTGCTCCACCTCACGCTGCAAGGTCTGCTGGATCTCCAGTTCGGTGCGCGGCCCCAGCCATTCGGTCGCCAGTTCGGCGGCACGATGGCGGAAGCCATCGGCGATGTAGTCGCCCGCGATGATGAGGTCTTTGCCGGTGTCGTCGCTCCCGCGCACGACGATGTGCGTGTGCGGGTTATCGGTGTTCCAGTGGTTGACGGCCACCCAATCGAGGCCCGTGCCCAGGTCGGCTTCCATGCGGCCCATGAGATGCCGCGTGTAGGTGCGCAGGTCTTCCAGCTCGGCCCCATCCTCGGGCGAGAGGATGAAGCGGAAATGGTGTCGGTCGTCGGTGCAGCGTTCCTTGAAGGCGTCGAGGTCGGCAGCATCGGTTTGCGGCCCGTAGGCTTGGCCCGGCTCGCCATCGCGGCCCACGCCATCGCGCTCGATGTAGCGCAGGTGCTTGGCGAGCGACTGCGGGCTGGCCTGGCGCTGATTGACCAGCAGCGTCTTGATGGTCACGCGCCGCGACATGGGCGTGAGCTTCGCGCCCGCAAAGCGCGCCGCCGTGTGGCCGCGCCCCAGGCGCGAGCCGGGCCGCTGGCCGGTGCCACGCGCCGATGGCGGACGGCGCACCGAGGACTTGCCACCGCTGGCCTTGCCTGCCTGCTTGAGCACCTTGGAGACGAAGCCCTGGCCCCGGTTCTTCGGGGCGCTGGGGCGGATGCGGAAATCGTCGTCGCGGCGGTCGGTCATGGCTGTGCTCCCTGCAAGCTCTGGCGTGTCCTGTCGTGCGAAGCACGCGGACATGCCTGCATTGGCGCGACCCTCGCGCCGAACGCGGCACGGCGGCGAAGCCGCTCCGTGCTGCGTTCCCCCCATGTGCAGACTGGGTTTCTACGCGGCCTGGTGCCGCGTCCTTTTGTCTTGCCTTCCGCCTTTGCCCCTCGCTGGCGCTCCGGGCAGCGGCGGCCCGGCGGCGCTGCTGCGCGAGCAGCCAGCGCGCCGGCGAACGCGGACACGGCCGCAGGCCGGGCGCGTTCGAGGCAAGACGCCTGCACGTTGGACGGCTGCGCCGAAGGCAGCGCGAAGTGCGGCGTGGATGCGCTCGCACTGCACGCGCGACAGCACGGCGACGGACAGCAGAACGACACGCCCGATGGCACGATGAGATGCACGGCAACGTGCAGCGAGTCGGCGGCCATCATGGGCGGGACTCCAGCCAGACCGGATGCGCGACGCCGATCACGGCGGACGTGCTGACCGGCCCGAAATACCGGCTGTCGAACGACGCCGGGTTGGTCACACTCAAGAGGAACAGTTCGCCGGGTTCGAGGCGGCGGCATTGCTGCCAGGATGGCAGCGGCCGACCCCAGCGGTCAGCAGGCAGCACGGCGGCCGAAGGCACGCCGTCGATGCGGACAACGCGGCCGGTGATGCACACCTCCTGCGGCGCGACGGCGCCCACGCGCTTGAGCAGCGGCACGCGCGCCGGCAGGTAGCCGCGCTGCGCGGCCAGCGCGGCGGCATCTGGCGGCAGCGCGGTCAGGACGATACTGCCCACGAACAAGGGACGTGGCAGCGAGTCGGTGCCGTCGCCCAGCGGATCGACGCGATACCAGCCGACCGCCACGCTGTCGGATGGGTTGTAGATCAGGCGCGGCAGCGGATGCACGAAGGACGCCCAAGCCAGCGCAGCGAGGCCGCAGGCGGACAGGCCCGCCAGCACGATGCGAGCGCGCAGGCGCGAGCGAGGACGCGGCGCGGTGCCGGCAGTCGAAACGGCGGTCATGGCAGCGCCCTCCCGGCCAGCCAGGCGGCGTGCCGCTCGGCGGTGTATTCGGGTAGCGGCAGGCGCGCAGCGAGCCGGTTGGCGAGCGTGCGCCAGTACGCGGGCGAGACAGTGGCGGGTGCGATGCCCAGCGCCTCGATGGCGTCGATGCGCTCCAGCACGGCGCGCACCTGGTTCTCGCTCTCGGCGTGCAGCAGCAGGCGCGCACCCGGCTGCACGCCGGGGATGCGCTGCGCCGCGTCCAGTGGCGTGCAAGCCTGCATCACCATGAGCTGCCAGCGAACGGTGCCGTAGTCGTTGGCCTGCCAGCGGATGCGGCACAACATGGCGCCCGGCAGGAACACCGCGCAGCGCCGCCAGCGGTCGAGCTGGTGCGTGCGCGCAGGTTCACCGAAGCGCAGGTAGAGCTTGAAGCGCGGTTCGATGTAGGCCAGCGCCACGCGCGTCAGCGGCGCGCTGGCACGCTGGCCGGAAGGTGCTGCGAGCGCAGCCGTGGCCGCGCCAGCGGCAGGCGAAGCGGATGCGGTCATGGGGTGTTCTCCCTGCGGTGTTCTGGAAACTCGCGCTCCAGCAGGCCGCGCAGCAGGTCGGCCACGGTCACGCCCTGCGTGAAGGCCGATACCTTGATGCGCGCCCGCATCGCGGGCGTGATGTCGAGGGTCAGGCGGGCGGTGTAGAGGTCGCCTTTGCCCAGCGCATCGGCATCGCCCTGGCGAATCCACGCCTCGGCGTGCGGATTCGCCGGTGGACGCGCGCCGATGCCGACACGCTTTGCGCGAGGTGGCGGCTTCGCTGTCATGTCGGCCACCGCAGCAGCTCGTCCACCAGCGCGGTGATTTCGCGCGCGGCGGCGCTGTCCGGCGCCGTCTCGCGTGCAAGCCGGCCAGCGGCCACGCTGTCGGCGAACACGATGCGCTGATGCACTTCCGCGCGCAGCGCAGGAAGCGGCTGGTCAGCAAGCGCCTGGCGCGCTTCGCGCCCGATCACGGTGGTACTGACGCGCCGGTTGATGACGAAGGCCGCACGCAGCGCAGGCCGGAACACCTGCGCCTCGCGGATCAGCGCCACCATCTCGGCGCTGGCCCACAGGTCGTAAGGACTGGGCTGCACGGGGATCAGCACGCGCTCGGCCGCCAGCAGCGCGGAGCGCGCCAGTGCCGCGATGCGTGGCGGGCCGTCGATGATGACGTGATCGGCCCGCCTGGCGAGTTCTGGCGCTTCCTGATGCAGCGTTTCGCGTGCGAGGCCCACGGCGCTGAACAGCCGTGGCAAGCCTTGCTGGCTTCTGCGCTGTGTCCAGTCCAGCGATGAACCCTGCGGGTCGGCGTCCAGCAGGACGACGTGCTGGCCGCGCATCGCCAGCTCGCCGGCGATGTGCGTGGCGAGCGTGGTCTTGCCCACGCCACCTTTCTGGTTGAGCAGGGCGACGATCATGGCGCGGCCCTCCGTGTTGGAAAGCCGGGTTGTTGCTGCTGCGCTTGTGGCCGCGTGGTGGTTGTCCACCGCAGCGGCGTTTCTCTACTAAAAGTTAGAGAAATTAAGTTAGGGAAGTTAGAGGGCGCGCAAACCCAATGCTGGCGCGGGTTTGCGGCTGATCGGCACGCCTGATAGCACGATAGTCCCACGCCTGATAGCACGATACCCCGCACGCCTGATAGCACGACACCATTCACAGGCTTTCCCGGAGTTATCCCCGTGCCGTCTGCGGCACGGGCCGGAACGTCAGCAGCTCCATGCCGTTGTCGGGCATCCGCTCGATGCCCAGGACGTAACCGGGCAGCGACTGCCGCGCGACGAGCGCGCGCAGATCGCAGGCGAAGTCGTAGGGCTTCGCGGTGCTGCCGGACTTCTGGTGCAGATAGCGGAAGTCGAACTGCCAGCCGTATGCCTGCTTGCCGCCGTGCTTGCGCACCAGGCGGTACAGCCACCGCTCGATGCCGCCGGTGAGCCGGAAATACGCCGGGTCGATGGTCAGCACCAGGGCGGCGTCGAGCACGCCCGCAAAGAACCAGTCCGGCAGGATCAGCTCGATGCCGAGCGGCGTGCCGCGAGCATCGGCCAGTTCTTTCCATTCGTTGATCCACGAGAAGCGGTGCAGGCGCCGCCCGGTCGTCTCGCGGATGGACGTGGCCACCGTGGTCGATTGCAGCCGATCCAGCGCGGCCTTGAGGCGCTGGTAGTCGCGCAGCGACTTGCCGCGCCCGATGAAGCGCAGGATCTCGTAGGGCGTGGCGCGCATCAGCCGCGAAGGGCGCAGGCCCGCGTCCTTCGCTTCCACGATCTGCGAGGCCGCCCATATCAGCACGTCCGCATCCCAAATCGTGGCGATGCCGTGCTCCTGCGTGCCCTCTACGCGGATCGTCACGTTGCCCGCACGGAAGTCGATGGGCTTGACCCGCTTGGACTTGCCGAGCGAGAAGAACGGATAGGCCATCAAATCCTGGCTGTCGCGCGGCGCCATGTCGCCGGGCAAGGCGCGGAACAGGTCGAGCTGTTCGCGCTCCTGCAACGGCCGCTGCCGGGACGGCAGCGCGGTGCTGGACATAGCGATGGCCTGCCGCGCGCCGCCGATCAGCGCGCACGGCTGTCGGCCGAGTGGTGCTCGGCGTATTCGGGATCGGAAGTCGTCTCGAAACTGCGGTCGGCGGCCCAGGCGTCGAGGTCGGCCACGGCGTACATGACGCGGCGGCCGAACTTGCGAAAGCGCGGGCCGCCGCCGATCACGCGCTGCTTTTCCAGCGTGCGCGGCGACAGGCGCAGGTACTCGGCGGCTTCGTCGTTGGTGAGATAGCGTTGGGGCTGCGCGGCAGCGGTCGAGACAGTGGCGGCAGGCCGCAAGGGAGCGGGACGCATGGTGTGAACCTCCATCGGTTGAAAGCGCCCGGCCACACAGCGCGACCGGATGGAGGCAGTCTCAGAAAACCAAGCTGTCCTGCTCAGGGCCGTTTTGCGTCGTCCTCAAAACGACCCTTCTCAAGCGGCGGAAGCTGTGCTAGTCGGCGATAGCCGCCGCACATCAATTCATCGCCACGCCGTACCAGGCGGCGCACCTTCGAGCGCAGCCCGCCGTCGCTGTACCAATCGGCCACGGCGTCCACGCCGAACAAGCCTTCGCCGATCTCGCGCAAGGACGCGCCCGCCAGGGTCGCGTCGAGCGCCTGCAGGGTATGCAGTTCCAGCAGCGCGGAAGGTATTGGCCTGGGCTTGGCATCGACCAGGGCCGCACCGGGTGCTTGGCTGCGCGCAGGCGCTGCAGTACCGCCGCGGTGGGCATAGGCGACAGCCATGCCGTCTTCCAGTCCAGGCGCGAGCGCGAAGCGCAGGCAATGGCCTGGGCTGCGCGCGATCAACGCCAGCCCTTTGCCGTCGTGGAGCAACTGCTTGTGGCCGGGGATGCGCCAGAACGCGAAGGCGGCGGCATCCTGTGGCGGGTCAGCGTCGGGATAGAGCTGCACAACGGCTGCATGGCCAGGCAGCCAAGCCGGATGCGCGTCGCGTGCATCCAGTATCGGGTCTTCCAGCAGGCGCAAGCCCCAGCGGTGCGCCGCTTCCTGTGCCGCCTGTGGCCGATGGTGACAGCGCAGCCAGTCGAGCCGGTAGTCGGGATGCCTGCGCAGGTATTCCCAAGCCAGTGCGAGCGCATCCAGCCAAAAGACATACAGGTATGCGGCAGTGGGATACCAATGCGCGACGTGATGGGGATCGACCATGACGCAACCTCCCGCGAACAGGACTCGCCGCCACGGCAGGGCTACGCGCTACATCGCCATCGTCAGAACGTCATGGGTTAAAAAGTGGATTGGGGCTGTCAAGACCGATTGGCTCCGATGCGTTGCGGTACACGTCTCAATGCTGCGGCGGCAGCGCCCCAATGTGGGGCGCCATACAAGCCAGCCTGCCGCAGCCCGCGCCGGGCATCATGTCTATTTGGATCAGATTGGTGCGGCTACGCCGCAAGAATCTCGATTGAGACCTATCCGGTATGACACCGGACTGAAAAAGTCACAGTAGGCTGTGTTCAGTCCGGGATAGCCCCGTCGCGCTCAGCCAGCCGGGTGTACTCCGACAGCGTGCGTGTCGGTCGGAAGAAGAGGTCGCGCATCACGGGCTGCTGATGCGGCCCGACGATGCCGGCCAGTTCGGACAGCTTGACGGTGCCCTGGGCCGGCATGCCGATCCCCAGGTCGATGAGGCCCCAGGCAGTGTCGCCATCGGCGGGATCGAGCGCGGCCAGCAGCCAGGTCACATGCGCGTCCGGCGTGAACAGCCGAACCACGGGCACCGGGTCGATGGCCCGGCCAGCGGCGCGGGCCTCGCCGTTGGCGAGCAGTTGCGCGCGCTCCGGGACGGTGGCGAGTGGCTGGGGCATGGTCGGCAATCCCACAAATCCAATGATGCACGGATGCGGTTTCACGCCCAAGCACAGAACCGCATAACCGGATTTACGCCTTCGTGTGTAAGCACGGATGCGCTTGCGTGGCTTTGCTGGAACCCGCCGATGTGGATTTCCGTAAAGGCACGAAAACGTAGAACACCAAATGAACACTATAGATTGTAGCCCTATAGGGCGCAATGGGCTGTCATCTTGGTTTTTCGAGGGAAACCATAGGTGGCGGCTGGGAACTCATTGGCGAAGGCGTTGAAGACAGTCAGGAAGGCGCGTGGCTTGAGCCAGGAAGCGTTCTCCGACGTGTCCAGCCGTACCTATATGAGCACCCTCGAACGCGACCTGAAAAGCCCGACCCTGCATAAGCTGGCCGAGCTGTGCGAGGTGATGGAGATCCACCCGCTCACGCTGCTGACGCTGGCCTACGCGGGCGACAGCCCGCGCAAGGCCGACGAGTTGCTGGCGCAGGTGCGCCGGGAGCTGGAGGCGGTGTTGAAGGAGCGCGACGCGGCGAAAACGCGCGCGTGACGCGGTGATGTGCTGCGCACAGCAGCACAGCGCCCCGCCGCAATGAGCGGGGCGCTGCGGCGGTCACGCCGCCTGGGGCTTGCTGCGCGACCAGATCAGGTCGTGCGTGCCGTCCTCGCCTTCGATCAGGCGGGCATAGACCGGAGCCGGGAACGAAGGATCGTCGAGGGTCACGGACTTGTATTCCCGCCCGGCCTCGCTGGTCTTGTTCCAGGCCGCGCCGATGTCGTGGCCGGCGGCCTGGAGGCGGAAGTCGGGGGCGTTCTCGCTGCTGCCCTTGTCGTTGGGAACCAGCTTGACCTTGACGTTGAGCGTCAGGGTGCGAAGCGTGCCGGTGAAGCCGTCTTTGTCGGTGGTGAAGGTGCCGATGTTGGCCATGATGTTTTCTCCTTTCTGTTGAACAAGGTTCGCGCCCATCGCGTCCTTGTTGTGATCCGGCCGGCGGGGGACGGGCTGGCTGCACCGCTTGCGGTCGCAACGCAGTGGAGAGCCGGGAGGCGAAAAGAATTTGCCGCGCGAGGAAGCCGCGCAGCGGCGGGGAAATTGTTTTCGCCGGACGGTTGCAGCCATGAAGCCCGAGGCGCAGCCGCGCCCCCCGCCAGGATTCACAACGAGACAAGGACGCCTTGGGCCGAACCGCTCCGAAAGGAGATAGGGCCGACTCGGCATCCCCGCCCGAAGGCTTCTCCGGCTCGCCCGCTGACGCGGGCCAGGTCAACCCCGAAACGACAGGCGAGAATGCCCACGCCACACCTTGCGGCGCCGGTCTTGAGGCGTGGCTTGGAAGCTCCATAGCGATGCCGGGCGGGTCGTCCGTGAACCGTCCTTCGTGACGTGATGGGCAGGAACCGCCAGCGTTGAGGACGGCACGCACCTGCACAACCTGCCGCAGCGAGCGCCAGCGTGTTCGCCAGCGCCCCGTCCATCGCGGCGGGGCGCTGGCCGGGCCGATCCGGCGCAGCCGGTTCGGCGGCATTGAGGGGTGCCAAGCATCGCGCGGCGGGGATAGCCCGCAGGGCTTTCCCCTGGAGGCAAGCGAAGCGCGCAGCGCCGCAGGCGCGAAGGCGTGAGGGATTGAAGCCGAATGGCCGTGACGGCAAAGACGGCACGGGGCGCAGCCCGAAAGCCCGGCGGCGCTGTGCGCCGACACGCCCTAACATGACGATTACGAACAGCGAAGCCCACGCCCAAGGAAGCACCGATGGAAGAAAAGCGCATCCATGAGTTCTTCAAGCGATACCAGCACTTCTTCCGCCAAGGACTGAAAAACGAAGCGGACATGGAGCAGGTCGCCTCGTCCTACGCCACTGCCTTCATCGCGGCCTCGCCAGCCGGGGTCATGGCAGGCCAGAACGACGAGCAACTGAAACAGGTCATGCGCCAAGGATTCGAGCGCTACCGCCAGCTCGGCACGAAGGACATGATGCTGCGCGGGGTTCGCATCGACCCCATCGACGACCACCACTGCCTCGCGCACGTCGCCTGGACGGCGACCTATGACCGGGGCGCAGCCCCGGACGTGTCCATCGACTTCGACGTTCATTACCTGATGCAGCAGCTTGACGGCGAACCCAAGATATTCGGCTGGGTATCAGGTGACGAACAGGCGCTGCTGAGGCAGCACGGCATCGTCTGATGCCGCCGCCGCGAAGGCAGCGGCGTTCTGATTCGGTTGTTGGCCTTGAACACCGGGCGCGGCCACTGCCGCGCCCGGATTTTGCGTCCACCGCGCCCAGGACGGTACGGCATGGGCGCGGTGCTGATCGCGGTTATTCCTTCGTCTCGATGAGCCACCACACGGCACGCGGCAAGGTGCGGCCCGTGATGGGATGAATGTCGGTGAGGTCGGCGCGGGCCGACCAGCCCGAGGGCGGGCGGTAGCCGCGCACGTCGTCTGCGCCGTGCCAGCGGCGGGCGCGTACGGTGCCGGGTGCGTAGATCGCCGCCATGCGCGGGCGGCTGGTGGTGGTGCGGGTCATGGGGGCTTCTCCTTGCAGCGAAGCGCCCCGGTCGAGGCCGGGGCGCTTGCCTTCGGCGCGGCTCAAGCGGCCAGCGCCTCGGCGGGTTCATCCGCCATTGCTTCGGCATCCTCCGGGGCGTCCTGCTTCGGGCTTTCTTCCTGCGCGGCATCCTGCGGGCCAGCGGCCTTGAAGATGGCGGGCATCCAGCCCGTGCCATCGGCCAGCCGCTCGGCCTCACTGGCAATGTCGGCCTTCTTGAGCTTCGCCAGCCGGGTGACGGATTCCGGTGCAAACGCGCCTACGGTATCCAGAATCGCGGCCTTGGAAGCGTGCTTGAAGTAGCCTTCTGCGGTCGGCTTCCACCATGCGGCCATGTCGAGGCCCACGGCCTGCGCCAGTTCCTCGCCGGGCCGGTGCGTCGTGGCGCGGGGCGTCACCACGTCCACCGTGGAAGCCACGCACACGGCCAGCAGCCGCAACAGTTCGTCTTGCGGCTTCGCCAGCAGCGCGGCAAACAGTTCGGCGCTGTCCTCCGGCAAGGCAACACCTGCCACCTGTTGCAGTTCGCGCAGCGCCACGGCGGCGGGCGATTCCGGCCAGTCCGGGGCCATGCCTTCCAGCCGGTCTTGCACCGTGAGGCGCACGCCCAGCGGCAGGCCATCGCCGTAGGCGTCGGGCTGCAAGACGGTCTGCACCATGCCATGCACAAGCGCGGCGAGCGCGACGTGCGGATGCCGTGCGACTTCGATTTGCAGCGCCGCCGTGCGGTGGGCACTCAGCCGCTGCGCCAGCCGGTCGGACAGGCTCGCAGCCTTGGGCGCGTCGTCGGCGTTCTCGTGCTCGTCGTTGGCGGCTTCGCCTTCGGTGCTGCCAAAACCGCGCCGCAGCTTTTCCAGCGTGCGCAGCGCCTTGGCCTCGGCCTCACGCAGCAGGCCGCGATGAATGACGGCCTCGCCGTTGCGGTCGATGGTGACGATGGCACCGGCCACCTCGCGCACCTCGGGGGCGTAGCCTTGCAAGGCTTCCTCCGCGTCTTGCAGTTCCCCGACCACCTGATCGCGCCGCTGTTCCAGCTTCTCGGCCTTGGCCTCGTCTTCGGCGTCGCAGGCTTCTTCCAGTTCGGCGTCGATCTTTTCGAGGCGGGTTTCCAGCGAGGCGATGCGGCGGGCCTCGCGGGTGGTCGGCTCGCGACGATGGCGCGGGGCGTTCTGGAACGCCTGCCGTTCCTCATAGGCCAGATGCGGCACGGCCTCCACCCATGCCCAGCCCTCGGCGCGCACGTCCTCGGCCAGCGTTGCCAGCTTGTCGCGCACCAGCGTTTCCAGCATTGGGGTATCGGTGAGGTAGGTTCCGGCATCGCCTTCCGCGAACAGGTCGCGGCGGATGCCGCCGCCTGCCTGCTGGTAGGTTTCCAGCCCGACGAAGCGCACCAGCGCGTGCGTGGCGTCGATTTCGCGCTCGGTCAGGCGCTCGCGCAGCTTGGACGGGCTGCGCTGCCATTCCGGCGCACCATAGAACGCGGCTTCCTGCGCGGCGTGGTCGTCGGTGATGGTCAAGGCCATCAACTGTTCCAGCGTGACGGTTCCGGCGCGGTAGTCGGCCATCAGGCGCGGCGCGATGTGGGCGAGCTTCAAGCGGCGCTGCACCACCAACGGGGACACGCCGAAGTCTGCGGCAATGTCCTCGATGGGCCGACCTTCCTTGACCAGCGCGGCGAACGCCTCGAACTGGTCGGCGGGGTGCATCTGCTCGCGCATCAGGTTTTCCGCGAGGCTGACGGTACGGGCCGAAGCATCGGGCACCAGCAGGCACGGCACTTCGTAGTCGGCGGGAATGCGCTTCTTCTTCGCCAGCAGCTTCAAGGCGGTCAGGCGACGATCACCGGCCACCACCTCGTAAGTCTCGCCATCGGCGGAAAGGATGACGATCAGGTTTTGCAGCAAGCCGATGCGGGCAATGCTCGCGGCCAGTTCGGGGATGGACAGGCGCGGCATCTTGCGGGCGTTGCGCTTGGAGCGGCGCGGCAGCAACTGCGAGAGCGGAACCAGAATCAGGTTCTTGGACGGGTCGGCCATTTCCAGCGGTGCGGCGGCTTCGATGGCGACGGTTTCGGTTTTGGGTACGGCGTTCATGGTGATAACTCCTTGCGGTTGGGATGCAGCAGCGAGAGAAGCGGCAAGGGCTGCTGCCTGCCCTTGCCGCGTGGGGATTCAGGCTTTCAACTGGCGCAGGCCATCGGCCAGCAGCCACAGGGCGCGGTTCAGGCGCACGCTTTGGTCGATGCCCTGCACGGGCCGGGTGGTCTGGCGGCGGCCATTTGCGGCGCGAGCGGACAGGCCGCCTTTGGTCAAGTTCTCCTGCGTGCGGTTGAACACGCTCCACAGGTCGCGGCGGTCGTCGTCATGGCGGCGCGGCATCAGGATTTGCGATTCCGTGATGGGCGCGGGCTTGTCCTCGTCATACTTCAACGCCAGCGCAGCGCGGGCGAACACTTCCGATTCCCCGGCGTCGAGCGTGATGGCGCGCATGGCATCGCGGGATTCCTGCGCCCGGTCGAAGCCGTGCAGGACTTCGTAAGCGCCTTCGATGACGTGCCCGGCTACGTCGCCCTTGTGGGGCACGCGCACGTCGGCCACGGTGTCACCGCAGACAAGGCCATTGCTGCAAACGAAGCGGAACATCCCGGCCAGCATCTGATAGCTGCTGGTGCCGTCATGGGAGTTCAGCAGGATGATTTCGTTGGCCTCGCGGCCGTTGATCTGGCTGGCGTGACGCAGGCGGATCATGTGCTTGGTGTAGTCGCGGCGGTCGTCGTGGCGCACGCGGGTCTGCGTCACCATGAAAGGCTCGAAGCCTTCCCCGCGCAGTTCTTGCAGCACGGTCGCGGTGGGGATGTAGCTGTACCGCTCGGAGCGGCTTTCGTGCGGTGCCTCCGCGAAGATGGACGGGGCCACGGCCCGGATTTGGTCATCGGACAAGGGACGTTCCGAACGCAGCACCGGAGAACGGGAAGCGAAGCGGGATGCGAGTTGCATGGCATTTCTCCTGACAAAGAAAGAAGGGTTTGCTGTTCACACCGCACACCGGATTCCTAGATTCGGAGCCCAGCCTTTCGGCTGTTTGGTGCGGTCGGCACGAGGAACCCGGTTGGCCCTGTTGCCACCGTCTTTCCTGAGTTCATCGCCCGCGACGGTCAGGAGCGCGCGGACGGGTGCCGTCAAGGAGGCAAGCGCAGGGTTGGTGCGGCCCGCAGCGAAGCGAGGACACGGCCCTGCGCGCCTTGACGGCACACGGGCGCGGGCTACAGTCGCGGTGAAGGTGATGAAGTCAGGGGAGACGGCTGGACAAGGCAACGGCCCCTCAACACGCCGACCGCACGGCAAGCGAAGCGCGCAGGCCCGGATCTGGAAGCCGGGCCGGAGGCGTCAGCCGAGCGGAGCGAGGGAACGATGGAAGCCCGGAAGGGGCGAGACGCCGCAGGCGGCTCGATGCGCAGCGCGCACGACAGCGCGACCGGCCATGTTTCTTGGCCGGGGACGCACAGCCTTCAATGCTCGATGCACAAGCTCATGCGCCAGTCATCGGGAAACAGGTTCGACAGCGGCGGCTGCGATCTGGCCGATCCGGCGCCGCCGGTTCGGCGGTCTTTGAGGGGCGCGAAGCATTGCGCGGCGGGGATAGCCCGCAGGGCTTTCCCCCGGAGGCAAGCGAAGCGCGCAGCGCCCCGGAAGGGGCGCGAAGGCATCACGCCGAGTCGTCAGGACGCAGGCTGGATTCCGACACCGGCATCCACGGCGATGACGAGTCCAGCAGGTAGCGCGCACCACGCGCGTACAGACCAGACAGCCCGGCGGGCTGGTAGAACCCGGCGACGCGGCGCCGAAACCGCGCGCCGTATTCGTTGGTGTAGATCACCGCGTCGCCGATCTTGAAGCGCAAGGGCTGGCCGTTCTCTGGCGCGAACGGCTTGAGCGCATCGTGCTGCGCGGTGATCTCGATGATGTAGTCGTGATGGCTGCTCATGGCATTGATCTCCTTCGATGGTCAAGAAAGCGCAAGGAGCGCCTTGCGGCGCTCCCAGGGCCGGGTCAGACAGCAATCCGCCCGACCAGCCGCGCATCGCGCGCGTAGGCGCTCAATCGCTTCTCGGCCCGGAAAGACAGGTCACGCTCGATCGGCAGGCCCAACCCGCCGCGCACAGTCGTCAGTTCGCCCAGGCTGACCCAGCCGATTTCCGGCGCACCCAGGCCCAGGTCGCAAAGACCAAAGGCGTGGTCGTGGTCGTCGGGATCAATCTCGGTCAGCAGCCAGGTCGCGCCGGCGTCCGGCGTGAACAGCTTGACCACGGGGGCCGGATCGAAGTCCGGGTTCTCCAGCGATTCGCGGCCTTTGGCCAGCAGCACGATGCGCTGTTCGTCAGTGATGAGTGCGTTGTTCATGGTGAACTCCTGAAAGGTTGCCGGGCGGATTTGGGTCAACGACGGCCGCCAGGACGCAAGCGCCATCGGCGCGCAGCCCTTGACGGCGAGAACGCCGTGGCACGATGAAGGGAACAGCAAGACCGCCTCCCTCACACCTCCACGCAGCCCGGTTTTCGGCAAGTGCGCAGCACGCGCAGGCCCGCGAGGGCCGGAGTTGCGCCGCCGGGCGCAGCAAAAAATGGGGGCCGAAGCCCCCAAAGGTCAAAGCAGGCCGCGCTCGGCGAATGACGTGGTACGGCTTCCCGCGACGATGATGTGATCCAACGTGCGAACGTCCACCAGCGCCAGCGCCTGCCGAAGCTGCGAGGTCAGCGCCTTGTCGGCCGCGCTCGGCTCGGGGTTCCCGCTCGGATGGTTGTGCGAAACGATGACCGCCGCCGCATTGAGCCGCAGCGCCAGCTTGACCACCTCGCGCGGATGCACCTCGGCGGCGTCGATCGTGCCGTGGAACATCTCCACGTAGTCGATCAGCCGATGGCGCGTGTCGAGGAACAACACCGCGAAGACTTCGTGCTCGAAGCCGGCCAGCTTGGCGCGCAGGTAGTCCTTGACCACCACCGGCGAAGTGAACTCGGCGCCACGCTGCATCTTCTGTTCGATAACCTGGCGTGCGGCTTCCAGAATCTGGTCGGCGTCCGCCGGCCGATAGCGCCCACGGCCATCGCGCACCATCAGCGGGGTATCGAGTGAGAGGGTCAGTTGCGACATGATCGTGCTCCGGTTGCTCGGGCGGAATTGCCCGGAACCGGCGCCAGCACGGCGCAGCGCAAGCAGTCAGGGGTCGCTAGACGGCCGCGAGGACGCAAGCGCGCATGGCGCGCGCCGCCCTTGACAGCGAGAACGCCGTGATACGGTGAAGGGAACAGCAAGACCGCCCACACCCGCCCACTGCACACAGTCGGCTTTGGGGGCAAGCGGAGCGCGCAGGCCCGAGAGGGCCGGAGGCGTCAGGGGTCAAAGCCGAATGGCCGCGACTCGGCACGAGGCGCGGGGCGCAGCCCGCGAACCAGACGGCGCATCGCGCCGGGACGCACGGCCTTGGCTTTCATGGATATTGGGGCCGCGGGTCGGCCAGAATGTGCGAAGCGCTTTGTTACTATTCCAAAGGACAAGTCCGGGGCGATCGGGTATCCGGAAGAATCCAAATACATCTGTAGGGACGACATGACGACGCCACAGCCGACCACCTTCGGTCAACAACTTTTCTTCAGTCCGGAAGCCGGCACTTGGAAGGCGCTCAGGCCGGACGCGGCTGGCGAGGCCGATGATGCCAAGAGGCAGCAGATGCTGTCGGAGGCCGCCGCAGCGCGCGAAGAACTGAAGGCGGTATTGCTGTCCTCGCTTCAGATGCAACATGTGGTTGCACTCGCAGGAAGTGGAACATCTCTGGGAGAGATCAACGGTCCTTCGATGTGGACGCTGTGGGACCACTGCGTGAACTCGAATCCCGACACTGGAAAGGATGAGCGGAAGCCGACCGAGCAGGCTGAAGCTGTCATTTCTGAGATCGGCTATGAGACTGCCGTCGAACATGAGAACATCGAGGCCCTTCTTTCACGGTGTGACGCATACCTTCAGATCAAGAAGAGCGAGCAGGTCGAAAAATTCGTATCCGCCTCAAAGGCCGTGATCCTGAAGAAGTGCTCCGCTTTTCTCAATGGAGCCGACGATTCAAAGTTGGCGAGCCATCGCACGTTCCTACATCGACTGTCTCGTCGCCGCGTCCGCGACTCGCGGATGAAGTTGTTCACGACGAACTACGATCTGTGCTTTGAGCGCGCTGCTGGCAAGCAGGGGCTGGTCTTGCTCGACGGTTTCTCGTTCACGCAGCCCAGGCAATTTGACCCGCGGTTCTTCCTATACGACATCGTCCGCCGACCTTCGACCGGCGATGAGGTCGGCAATCCGCTGGAGGGTGTGTTTCACCTCTACAAATTGCATGGTTCGGTCAACTGGGATCAGTCCAGTTCGGGCGATATCGAGATCAAGACCGATCCAACACCGGAAACGGCCTGTCTCATCTATCCCGCCAAAGGAAAATACCAACAGTCCTACGTACAACCGCACCTGGAACTGATCTCCCAGTACCTGGCGGCGCTGCGTGAACCGAATACCTGCCTCATTGTCTCGGGGTTCGGCTTCAATGACGATCACTTGTCTGAACCTATTGTCGCGGCGGTCCGCACCAACCCGCATTTGCGGTTGATCATCGTCAATCCCTCGGCGGACGACCTGACCTCCCGGCCCAAGGAAAACAACCGATACTGGGATGCGCTCTACAGCCTCGCTAAACAGGGCGAGGATGTGTGGCTGATCAATGCCACGTTCAGCGAGTTCGCCGAGATGATTCCGGACCTCAAATCGCTGACGCCCGCGCAGCGGCTCACGCGCGACATCAAGTCGCTGGTCAAACCGACATGAGTACCGCGCTCGACGTCACCGACGCTTTTCCGCGCGGATTGCTCCGACCGGAGTTGTATGTTGGCCAGTTGTGCTCCGTTTCCGCCCAGGTGGTGAAGTTCAACCTCAACGAGGCGGGCTCGCCCAGCGGTTCCCACTTTCTGGGTGGCCGATACGGAAAAGGTGAGGTTGGAGAGTTCGTCCTGATCGAGGGACAGATCAACCTCCTGCTTGGACGGGTGGTCGAGATCCATTTGCCAGATGCCGACAGGCGCCTGATCGACACCTCGCATGGCAGGGTGCCGGATCTGGACGGCATCGGGACGATCCAACTGCTGGGCTCCATCGCAATGGACTCACTTCGAATCTCGGCGGGCGTTGACTCCTATCCTCGCTTGGGCGACCGCGTTTACGCTGCGCCGCACAGCTTCATCGCCAACTTACCGAAGTTCATGGAGGCGGCGGAGACCGAAGCGAGCCACGTCCTTCTCAAGCTGGGCTCGATCGATGTCGCGCCTGAAAGCTACGTGTCGGTCAAGCCGGAGAAACTGTTCGGCCGGCACTGCGCGATTCTGGGCGCCACTGGCGGCGGCAAGAGTTGGACGACCGCTCGGATCATTGAAGAATGCCTGCGCTACAAGACCAAGATCATCCTCTTGGACGCGACGGGGGAATATCGCGGGTTCGACGGAGAACACGTCTCAAATCTTCACCTGGGTGCGCCGGTCAGCACTGCGAAGTCTTCTGCTTCTTGTTCGTTGCCGCATACGTCCTTCATGGAGTCGGACTTTATCGCGCTGTTCGAGCCTGCTGGCAAGGTTCAGGGGCCGAAACTGCGTGCGGCGATTCGCAGCCTTCGACTCGCCACTCTCGCTCCTCATGTTGCGACAGGCGGGATTATCAAGAAGATCGATCAGTCTAAGGTCCCGATCCTGACCGAAGAAGCCAAGGCTGGCATCGCGGAGAAACTTGATGATCCACAGCAAGCGTTCGACGTGTGGAAGCTCGTTTCACAGATCGAGCAGGAGTGCGTTTACCCGGACGGATTCGGCGTGGCCCGGGGATCAAAAGACACCACAAAATGGGGTGGCGACTCGGGCGAGGTCTCATACTGCCTGTCCTTGATGTCGCGCATTAGCGGCATTCTCAGTTCATCGTCCTTCGACTGTGTCTTCAAGTCGAAGGCTCCTGCATTGACGGAAAGCATCTCATCCTTCGTCTCCAACGAAGATCGGTTGCTTCGGATATGCCTGAGTGGCGTTGCCTTTGAGTTCAAGGCGCGCGAGATCATCGCGAACGTGATCGGACGGCATCTTCTCAACATGGCACGCGATGGCGCATTCAAGAGTTGCCCTGTTGTCGTCATCGTCGATGAGGCACACAACTTTCTCGGGCGGCATATCGGAGCCGATGACGCGGTTGCCCGCCTGGACGCATTCGAGTTGATCGCCAAAGAGGGCCGTAAGTACGGACTCAATATCTGTCTGTCAACTCAGCGCCCACGCGACATAACGGAAGGTGTTCTGAGCCAGATGGGAACACTCGTGGTACATCGGCTCACGAATGATCGGGACCGCGAGGTTGTCGAACGCGCCTGCGGCGAAATCGACCGATCGGCATCGTCGTTTCTGCCCAATCTGAAGCCCGGCGAGGCTGCGATCATCGGCGCCGATTTCCCCATCCCGTTGACCATTCAAGTCTTCCCGCCGAGCGCGAAGCCTTTTTCTGACGGTCCCAACTACCAGACCCACTGGAAGGTATAGGGATCGCCTGAATTTCGAGTAGGCTGCCGAATGATTTGAGGATTAACGGCGGTGAGTCGAACTTGCCGACGATGAAGAAGCCCGCTGGGGGGCGAGACTCGTACAGCGAGGCCTGATGTGCAGTAAGACAGCGCGCCGGCGGCGCGCCGGGACGCCCAAGCTGACACCAGGGCATGAACGGGAGAAATTGTCGTATCAGTGATACGAGAATCGGCGGGCGCTTTCCCGCCGAGGGTCAAGCCACGTGCGCGGACGGCGGCGAAGGCAGTGGCTGCACCGCCAAGCGCAGGCCCATCGCCTTGAGGATGGCGGTCAGGCTGTTCAGGGCGGGATTGCCCTTCGGCGACAGCGTGCGGTAAAGCTGAGTCGGGTTCAGGTGAGCCTGTTCGGCCACCGCCTGCACGCCACCGACTGCCTGTGCAAGCTGGCGCAGCACGGTCATCAGCTCGGCCTGGTCGCCATCGGCCAGGATGTTGTTGATGACTTCCAGTGCGAGCGCCGGATCGCTGCGGTACAGCTCGGCCATCGCCTCGTCATGGGGTCTGCTTCTCATTCGTCGGTTCTCCGTTGCCAGTCCTGCCAATAGTCCACCGCCCGGTCAATGTCCGCATCCTGCGTGCGCTTGTCGCCACCGCACAGCAGCAGCACCAGCCGCTGGCCCGCCAAGCCGTAATACACCCGATAGCCTGGCCCCACGTCGATGCGTAGCTCCCACACGCCATCGCGGCAAAACTTGTGGTCACCGAAGTTGCCTTGCTCGACACGGGCCACGCGACGGATGACCGCCACCTTGGCTTGGGCATCACGCAAGCGCCGCAGCCAGTCGGTGTAGAGATCCTTCTGGCCGTCGGCCGTGAGGTAGTGCTCGATTCGGTACATGGTCATTTTCGTTTATAGACGAATGAAAGTCAAGGATGAAGGGGCGAGCCGGCGCCCACATTTCCGAGACACTGTCTCGGATTTCCTTGTTGGCAGGCTGCGGCAGCTCCCCGCGCAACCGCAGTGGGCAGTGTCCTTCTCATGCTTCTAGCTCTGCCGGGCGCTGCGCACCCGTGATCGTCTTGCGCCGGGCCGCCACCAGTTCGGCCGCTTGCCGCACCGGATCGTCCTCGGTATGGACGTAGCGCATGAACATCGCCACGGTCTTGTGCGCCGTCAGCGCCATGCCAACCTTGAGCGGCACACCGGAATTGGCAATGTCCGTCGCCGAGCGGTGGCGGATGCCGTGGGTGCCGACCTTCGGCACCCCGGCACGGTCAAGGATGCGCCGCCAAGCCTGATAGTAGGTATGGGTGCTGAGGGGCTTGCTGTGGTCGAGGATCGCCGGGCAGACATAGGGCGAATCGCCGTAGCGGGGGGCATTGGTCAGCCGCCGGCGGGCTTCCTCGCTCAACGGCTTGGACATATCACCGGTCTTGCTGTCCGGCCAGACCACCCGGCCGTTGGGCAGGTCGAGCCAATCCCATTGCAACAGCAGGATTTCCGACATGCGCGCCGCGAACTCGAATTGCAGCCGGACGGCCAACAGGTGGATGGGGTGCTCCAAGCCTTCTGCCTCGGCCTTCTCCAGATAGGCGAACAGCTTGGTCATCTGGTCGTCGGTGATGAGCCGGGTCGAACCCTTTTCCGGGTACTTGGGGACGTGACGGCAGGGATTGGAGCCATCGGGCCGATAGCCCCACAGCTCGGCCAGGTTGAACATCTTGCGGACGAGCGACAGCACGCGGTTGGCCTGGGTGGGGGACTTCTCCATGCGCTTCATCAGCGCGGTAATGTCGTTGCGCGTAACCTCGTGAGCCTTCTTGCTGCCGAAGGCTGGGATGACGAAGCTGTCGATCTGGTACTGGTAGCCGGCCTGCGTGCTGGGCTTGTTGTGCGGCTTGGAGTGATCGTCCATGAACCGGCCGCACAGCTCCTTGACCGTCGGCGCCTTGCGGGCCTCGGCCTTGTCGAGTCCGGGGTCGCCCCCGCGCCGGACTTCGGCCAGCCAGTCTTGTGCCAGCGACCGGGCCTGTTCGACCGTCAGCTCGCCGAACTGGCCGATTGCCGGCTTGCGCCGCACGCCGGAGTTCGTGCGGTACTGAACCATAAAGACCTTGCGCCCGGTTGGTGTAACCTTGCACAAGAAGCCCGGAACGAGCGTATCCCGGAGTTCCACGTCGCAGGTTTGCGCCTGCGCCGTGTCAACGACGGACTTGGTGAGTTTGATTTTCGCCATGAGGTGCTCCTGATAGGTCCCGATTCCAGGGGCCGGCTAGGAGCCAGGCGGAGGGGAACCGGGGCGGTTTGCATCGCGCACCGGGATATGATCGAAGGCATTGGCCTGGGGGAAAACCTGCTACAGCAAGCCTCATCCAAGCCCATCGGTAGCCCGGTGCGGATGCCATGCTCTGGCTTAAAATCCGTCAGCCGCAAGGCTATCCGGGTTCGATTCCCGGTCCGGGCACCAGCAATAGATCGGCGTCGCGACCGCCAATGCCGTTCGAACATGAGTGGCCCGGTCACGGGCGCGACGGGTCGACAAGCCCCGGTGTGGCGAGCACTCTGGTACACGGAGTCGATCGCGCCCTGCCGGGAAGGCAGTCGTGGATTTGCATCGACACCTGGCTCACGCACGCGGGGTTTCGACATGGCTTTGCGACTCGTCACTTTGCTGGTCCTGCTCACGATGTCGGGTGTCGCGGCGGGTGCGCCACCGTCCGCACCCCTCACTCCGGATCAAGCGATCACCCATGACGCCGCCGCGTTCGCCCGCTGCCTCGACCAGCTGCAGAAGCAGGCCGGGACTGCGGGCATAAGCGGTTCCGTCTTCGACCGGCATGTCCGCACGATTGTCCCGGACGTGTCGGTGTTGAAGCTGCTCGACAGCCAGCCCGAGTTCAGGACGCCGATATGGGATTACCTGGCCGCGCTGGTGGACGCGGAGCGGGTGGAGGACGGGCGCGCCATGCTGCGACAGCACGCGGACACGCTGGCGCAGGTGGCGACGCAATACGGAGTCGATCCCGCCACGGTGGTGGCCGTGTGGGGCGTGGAAAGCGATTTCGGCCGGACGTTCGGCAGGCGGCCGTTGCTGAACTCGCTGACGACGCTGTCGTGCATGGGCCGACGGCAGGGGTTCTTCCGTGGCGAGTTGCTGGCTGCGTTGCAGATCATCCAGGCCGGCGATGTAGCGGCGGACCAGCTGGTCGGTTCCTGGGCCGGTGCGTTCGGCCACACCCAGTTCATGCCATCGACCTATCGGCGCATCGCGGTGGATTTCGATGGCGATGGGCGGCGGGATCTCGTGGGCAGCGTGCCCGATGCGTTGGCATCAACGGCGAACTACCTCAAGCGTTCGGGCTGGCGTACCGGCGAGCCCTGGGGTTTCGAGGTGCGACTGCCGACGGGGTTCAACGCAGGAACGACGGGGCGGACGGCACGACGGCCGTTGTCCTACTGGGCCGGTCTTGGCATCACGCGGGTGGATGGCAGCGCGATTGCGCCGTCGGATGCGGCGACCGCCTTGCTGCTGCCTGCCGGGCGGACGGGGCCGGCGTTCCTGGTGTTCAGGAATTTCGATGCGATCTATTCCTACAACGCGGCCGAGAGCTACGCGCTGGCGATTGCCCTGTTGTCGGACCGGTTGCGGGGGCAGGGTGGGCTGGTTGCCGCGTGGCCGACCAGTGATCCCGGCCTGTCGCGGCGCGAGCGGCGGCAGTTGCAAACGCTCCTGCTGCAGCGCGGGCACGCCATCGGCGAGGTGGACGGCATGATCGGTGCTGCCAGCCGGGCGGCGATCCAGGCAGAGCAGGTGCGCCTTGGCCTGCCGCCCGACGGACGGGCCGGTCAGGCGATCCTGCGGGCCCTGCAGTCCAGCCCGGCGGAAACCGGGGCGGCACAGCCGGACCCAGCGGCCACGTGCTCCAGGCCGGGCGACCCGTGTCCGTCCACAGGTATCCTCGTCCGCTGAGTCCATCCAGCGGATACCTCCATGTCGCGTTATGCCCCTTACTTCCTCAGCCTCGCGCTGACCCTGCTGTCGGTGTTGCTGGCGGTGTTCGTGTCCCCGCAGTGGATCTGGGCAGTGGTGATATGCGGCAGCGTGGCGGTGCTGGGCACCTGCGATCTATTGCAGCGTTCCAGCGCGTTGCGGCGCAACTACCCGGTGATCGCGCACTTCCGCTACGGACTGGAATCGATCGGGCCGGAAATGCGCCAGTACTTCATCCAGGCCGACACCGCCGAGGTGCCGTTCTCGCGGCTGCAGCGGGCACTGGTGTACCAGCGCGCAAAGTCGGTCAACGACACCCGCCCGTTCGGCACCATGCAGGACGTCTACGCCAACGATTACGAATGGATCAACCATTCGATGGCGCCCGCGCCGCACGGCAACCCGGACTTCCGCGTGCTGATCGGCGCGAAGACCGCGCAGCCGTACTCGGCCAGCGTGTTCAACATCTCGGCGATGAGCTTCGGTGCCTTGTCGGCCAATGCGATCCGCGCGCTCAACAAGGGTGCCAAGCTGGGCGGCTTCTATCACGACACCGGCGAGGGCTCGATCTCGCCGTATCACCGTGAGCACGGCGGCGACCTGGTGTGGGAGATCGGTTCGGGCTATTTCGGCTGCCGCGACGAGGCAGGGCGGTTCAACGCCGAGCGCTTTGCCGAAAACGCCCGCGACCCGCAGGTCAAGATGATCGAAATCAAGCTCTCGCAGGGCGCCAAGCCGGGGCATGGCGGGGTGCTGCCGGCGGCGAAGGTGAGTGCGGAAATTGCGGTCACCCGGGGCGTCACGGCTGGTGTGGATTGCGTGTCGCCGGCACAGCACAGCGCGTTCTCGACGCCGATTGAACTGCTCCAGTTCGTCGCCCGCCTGCGCGAGCTGTCCGGCGGCAAGCCGACCGGTTTCAAGCTGGCGATCGGCCATCCGTGGGAGTGGTTCAGCATTGCCAAGGCGATGCAGGAAACCCGCCTGCTGCCGGACTTCATCGTCGTTGACGGCGCCGAGGGCGGAACCGGTGCGGCGCCGGCGGAATTCATGAACCATGTCGGCGTGCCGATGCACGAGGCGTTGATGCTGGTGCACAACACCCTGGTCGGACTGGAACTGCGTGACGAGATCCGGATCGGCGGTGCGGGACGGATCATCAGCGCTTTCGACATCGTCCGCACCCTGGCGATGGGGGCGGACTGGTGCAATTCCGGCCGTGGTTTCATGTTCGCCGTCGGCTGCATCCAGGCCCAGAGCTGCCACACCGACCGCTGTCCGACCGGCGTGGCGACCCAGGACCCGGCGCGCTGGAAAGGGCTGGATGTCACCGACAAGTCGATCCGCGTGCACGGCTTCCATCGCAACACGATGATCGCGTTGCGCGACCTGCTGTGTGCGGCGGGTTTGAGCAGCCCGGGCGAGGTCGGGCCGGAGCACATCCTGCGCCGGGTGTCGCCGATCGAGGTGCGCTCGCTGGCCGCGCTGTACCGGTTTCTCAAGCCCGGCCAGTTGCTGGCCGGCATTCCCGAACACGCGGTGTTCCAGAAGTATTGGGCCGCTGCGCGCAGCGACTCGTTTGCGGCACCCGCCCACGTGCAGTCGATGCAGGAAAGCAAGTCGTACTAGCGATGCGCAACGCAGGCTGAGGCGGGAGGCGGGCGGCCCGGTCCAGATGGGCAGCTCAGAGCAGTTCGAGCACCCGCTCGGGTGGCCGGCCGATCACGGCCCGTCCGCCATGGACGAAGACTGGCCGCTCGATCAGGCGCGGATGGGAGGCCATCGCCCCGATCAGCTCCGCATCCGATTTGTCCGGATCGGCCAAGCCGAGTTCGGCGTATTCGGTCTCGCCGGTACGCAGCAGCTCCCGCGCCGGCACGCCGAGCATCCGCAGCAGTTCCTGCAGCTCATCCACGGTGGGAGGCGTGTCCAGATAGTGGATGACCTGCGGGTTGATGCCGTTTTGTTGCAGCAGTTCCAGTGTCCCGCGTGACTTGGAGCAGCGCGGGTTGTGGTACAGCCGGGTGTCGTTCATGGGAAGGCTCCAGTGCCGGTGGATCGGGCACCTATCGTAGCCGCCGCCATCCGGCGCGACGACGCGAGGACACGAGGGCCGAAGCCTGCCTGCTCCCCCGATTTGCGCCCACAACAAACGCCCACAACAAAAAAGCCACCCGGTGAAGGTGGCTTTTTCGTGATTGTCCTGGTGGGCGGTAGTGGGATCGAACAACTGACCCTTGCCGTGTGAAGGCGTATTTTAACCCTTTGGTATCAGCGAGTTGCAATGTAAGTCATTGATAAATAAGGCCGCGACATTTCGCGACATTTCGCGGTATCCTTCGGCCTGCTGTTACGGTGCAGTTACGGAGTGATTATGAAGGTCTCGCGCAAGTTGTCACCGGCTGTTGTCGAGGGTGCAAAACCCGAGGGCGACCCCTACCGGGTTTGGGACACGCAGGTTCCGCAATTGTTCCTGCGCGTGCAGCCGTCCGGCGTCAAGTCGTTCAACGTCCAATGGTCGCGGACTAGCTCGCGCTCGCTTGGCAAGTGGCCGGGCGTCACCGTCGAGGCGGCGAGAAAAAAAGCGCGGGATGGGCTGGTCGAGACCGATAAACACGGCGCGCCGCTGGCCGTGATTCAGGCGAGCAAGCCGGTAGCCGACAAGCCGCTGACCCTGCGCGAGTTCGTCGAGGGCGACTATCAGGAATGGGTAAAGCACGAGCTGAAGCGGGGCACGGAAGCTGTTAACCGCATCCTGTCCGTGTTCGCCAAGCTGGCGGCTACCCCGTTGCCGGATATCGACCAAAAGGCCGTGGAGAGCATCATCACCGCGCGCCGTCGCAAGGGAGTGACCACGGCGACCACCAACCGCGACCTAGCTGGGATCAAAGCCGCGCTCGCCAAGGCCGTGGAATGGAAGCTGCTGAAGGTGCACCCGCTGACCGGCGTCAAGCCTTCCAGGGTCACGACCGGCAACGTGGTGCGCTACCTGACGACCGATGAAGCCAAGGCGCTACGCGAGGCGCTGGCGGCCCGTGAGGCCACCCGTAGGGCCAGCCGTGAGCGGCACAACGCATGGCACGAAGCGCGAGGCACTGCCGGGCATCCGCTGTGGCCGGACGACGGCTTCACGGATCACTTAGCGCCGATGGTGTTGCTCGCCATGAACACCGGCTTGCGGCGTGGCGAGTTGTTCGGTCTGGAGTGGAAGACGGTCAACCTTGCGGCCAATATGCTGACCGTCACGGCGGCATCGGCGAAGTCTGAAAAGACCCGCCACGTGCCCCTGAACATCGAGGCTTCCGATGTGCTGACCCGATGGAAGAAGCAGAGCGACGGCACCGGGCTGGTGTTCCCGAGCGAGGGCGGCGCGCGTATGGGCAGCATCAAGAAATCATGGGCCGGCCTGACCACCGACGCCAAGTTGATCGACTTCCGGTTCCACGATCTACGCCACGACTTCGCATCGAAGCTGGTCATGGGCGGCGTGGACCTAAACACCGTGCGCGAGTTGCTAGGCCACTCCGACATCAAGATGACGCTGCGTTACGCCCACCTCGCGCCTGACCACCTGGCGGCTGCTGTGGCTAAGCTGGGGGCGATGCAATGAGCGGCCTGCCTAAATGGACTCACATCGCGCAGGACTTCGCAGACTTTAGCGAGTGCGACGACCCCGAGCAGGTCACATTCGATACTTGGGGAGACGCTGAATTCGGCTTTCAAGTTGCAGCTTTCGACGTGTGGTTGACTGGCCTTTACGAATGCAGCGCACGAGATGAGCTATTGCGGCATCGGGCGCAGGCGTTCGCTGCCTTCCGGGCCAATGAACGAGAAACGGCCGGTCTACTGTTTCAGCTTATGCGAGCGCGTCAAAAGATGGTTCAAGCCAAACCCCTCGCGATGGCTGGGCAGAAACAAAAGCACGGAGGCCGCAAAGGCGCGAAGGCGAGCAAGCAGGCGCGGCGTGGCCCTGAATCCAAGCGGGCCGCGATCCTTGCCGCGCTGAGTGCCTACGCCGGCCCGGATTCCGCCAAGGTCGCAACCGTCGCACGCAAGACCGGCGCGACCCCGCGCTATGTCCGCCGGGTGCAGGGAGAAAACAAGGAACCGTAGCTCCTACAGTTCCGCGCAGCGTTCCTAGTCTGCCCCCAGTCGCGACCCCCTCGCGACGTAACAAGGGGCAAAAAATTGAAGAAGATTCAACCGTTCAAACTGGGACTGGCGCAGATTGCCGAGGCAACTGGCGAATCCCTCCCGCTGATCCACGACGCCATCAAGGCCGGCCACCTGGACACGTTCCTTGTCGGCCGTCGCCGCTTCGCCAAGCCCGAAGCCGTGCAGGCATGGGTGGACTTCCTGCAAAAGCAGAGCAACGCCGGCCGGCCGGTTTCGTACCGGGCGCGGGACGTGGAGCGGAGGGCCGTGGTATGACCGCCCCCGAGATTGCCGCCCTGCGCGCCATCTATGGCCGCCCCAGCGCCGACCGCATCGCGGAGTTGATCGACGCCACCGACGCGCTAGCCGCTGCCCTGCAAACGCTACGCACGAACCCCACGCGGGATGGTGCCGATCGGATCGCCAATCAGTTGCACGGCATGCACCGCAGCGCCAGCCAACTGGTGGCCGTCCTGGCGCAGGAGGTGGCGGAATGACTGCCGTCAAATACCCCCGCGTCCTGGCGATCCACGAGGCCGGCCACGCGGTGGTGGGCGTCATCCAAGGCCAGTGGATCGACGGCGTACACATGCGCACCAAACAGGAAGTGCGGACGGGCGACAAGATCATCACCGAGCGCGGCGTGGCGGTACATGCGCAGGGGCTGGTCGAGGGCAGTTCGATGGTGCACCCGGCCAGCGTCAAGGAATGTTTGGCTCAGGGCATCGTGGTGCCGGTTCGCCGGGACTCCGCCTTGATCGACATGATCGGTCTGGCGGCCGGCGTCATTGCCGAAGCGAGGCATTCGCGGCGCAGTGCGATGGAGATCGCGTTGTTTGGTGGCGGCAGCGGGGATCACGAAGCGATGCGTGCACGCGCTGAACTGCTACCCGATCCACGCGAAGCCGAGGGCGAGGCTTGGGCTACCGCCAAGCAGTTGGTGCGCAAGCATTGGCGGGCCGTCGAGGCATTGGCTGACGTGCTTCAGCGCAAGCGCTACACACCCGGCGAGCAGGTACACGCGATCGTCATGGCGGTGGCCCAATGAGGCCCGCACATGAAAACGCCCCGACCGGCGAGGGTCGAGGCGCGGAAAACATTGAAGCGGGCAGCTTCGTTTCCGATCATACCCCCATCGCTGTAGACGTGCACGAAGCGCAACGCTTCCTGGCCGTGCTTGATCCCGATGGCGAGTCGTGGCACTTCCGCACGTTCGCCGATACGGGCAGCGGTGGCGGCAAGAACTACGCCGGCGCGCTGGTCGACGTGGCCACCGACCTGCAACTGGACAACGGCAACGGGCGCGGCGTGTTCGTGGTGGTCGGCGATGGTGGTGGTAAGGATGCAGAGATAGTCCGCGTCCGGGCTGTGTTCGCCGACTTCGATGGCACGCCGATGCCGGACACGTTCGACCTGGACCCGCACCTGATTGTTGAATCGAGCGCCGGCAAGTACCACGCCTATTGGCTGGTCGACGGCATGGGCGTGGATGCGTTCAAGCCGACGCAACAGGCGATTGCGGCGCGGTACGGCAGCGACCCCAGCGTGTGCAATCCATCGCGCGTGATGCGCCTTCCGGGGTTCGTGCACCGCAAGGGCGAGCCGTTCCAGACCCGCATCATCCACGAATCGGGCGAGCCGCCATACAGTGCTGTCGAGGTGCTGGCAGCGTTCCCGCAGGCGTCCAAGGAGACCCCCCGGCAAGAGCATGCAACGGGCACTGGCGAGCGTGTGGTGAGCGAGGAGCGCCACGGCGATCTGCTGAAGCTGGCGGCGCGATTCGCACGGCAGGTTCACTTCGACGGGCTGGGTTCCGACGCGGCGCTGGCGGCGTTGTTTGCCGAGGCCGCACGGGGCCGGTGGACGCGCGAGGTTCCTGCCGATGAGATCCGGCGCGCCTTCGACGGTGCACTGGACAAGTGCCGGCGTGGCGAATGGAAGCAGGCGGATCAACCCGACGCGGATGATGCCAATGATGAGCCGCCCGAGCCGCGTTTGATCGAGGTCGAGGTGGGCAACCTGATGAGCGCCAAGGTGGTGGCCCCGCGCTTCGTGGCTGCCCCGATCATCCCGCGCGGCGTGGCGACCTTGCTGGGTGGTCATGGCGGTGGTGGCAAGACCAACGGCGCGCTGTTGATGGTCGCGCATACCGCGTGCGGGCGACCCTGGGCTGGGTTCGAGTTCGAGCAGTGCAAAGGCGTGTTTATCAGCCTGGAGGACTCCGGCGACAAGGTACGTTTCACCCTGCGCAGGATCGTGGAGACGTACCGCCTAGATTCGGAACTGGTGGCCGCGAACGTGCGCATCTTCGACGGCACGCAGGGCGATGCGGCGCTGATGACCGAGTTGAACGACCACGGCAACCGCACGTTGGTGCCGACGCCCCTGATGGTCGAGATGGAGGCCGCATGCGTCGGGGCTGGCTTGATCGTGGTCGACAACGCATCGGATGGATTCGACGGCAACGAAAACGACCGCAGGCAGGTGCGGGGTTTCATGCGCCGGTTGGCGGGCATCGCGAAGACCAACGACGCCGGTCTGGTGTTGCTGGCCCATATCGACAAGCACGCCGCGCGCAGCGGAGGCAGCGGCAACAACTACTCCGGCAGCACGGCCTGGCACAACTCGGCCCGCAGCCGGTTGGCGCTGGTCGACGAGGATGGCGCGATCGAGCTACGCCACGAGAAATGCAACCTCGCCAAGAAAGCTGACCCGGTGCGGTTGGCATGGAATGACTTGGGCGTGTTGATCCCCGTCGCGGTGGACACGGCGAGCGCGAACGCAAGCGCCGACTTGATCGCCAGTGCCGACGCTGACCACGTGTTCGAGGTGGTGCGCGTGGCAGTGGAGTCGGGCGAGATCATCACGACTTCCACGGCTGGCCCGCATACCACGGTGCATGCACTGGAGGCGCTTCCCGAGCTGGGGAAGGTCTACCGCGATAAGAGTGGCCGCAAGCGCGTGCGGGCGGCAATCGTTCGACTCGCTCGAGAGGGGCGCATCGTCCGCGCGACGTACACCACGCCGTCAAGGAACGTCCGGGAGTGCTGGCAGCCTTCCGAACTAACGCAGTCTGCCCCCGCAGGTGGTGAAAAAATCACCACAAATCCGCGTTGGTTAGATACCCCCATACCCCCACGCGCAACTAACGCGCAGTCGGGGGACTGCGTTAGTTCCGTTGAAGCCCCAACTAACGCAACTAACGCAACTAACGCAGACGAGTGTCCTAGGTGCGATGGCGAGGGCTGCCGTCACTGCGTCGAGGTGGCGCTGTGAACGCCCGGTGCGATCGGTGCGGGGCTGGGTTCCCCCGCGACTCTGCCGACGACTGGAAGCGGCTCTGCCTGCCTTGCTGGCGCGAGACCAACGCCAAGCCCGCGACGACCAGGCGAGCGCCCCCGGCAGCGGTGCCTGCCGAGATGCTGCCCCGCTTGATCCGGCTGTGCCATCCCGACCGGCACAACAACAGCGAGGCGGCGACCACCGCGACCCAGTGGCTGCTGTCCCTGCGTCAAGGCGGTGGACGGTGAGTTCGACGCGGCCCGCTATCGAGAGCACGTCCCGCCGACCTGGGCCGGACTGTGTGCGGGCCGCCGTGGCTTCGCAGGGCACGGCAACCCATACGGCGACCATTTGCTGGTCTGGTGGCAAACAGGCGGTCAGGAGCGCGCCCCCGAGGTCAGGCGCTACCTTGCTCGCTGCGCGTCACTGGCGTGGCACTGCGAGCCGCTGGTGGCCGTTGCGGCGATCACCGATGCGATGGCGTTGGTGGCGTCGAGGCGGTGCCGTCCGGCCGGCGTGGCAGCCAAGGCACTGCGAATGCGCAATGGTGAGTTCCTGCGACTGCGCACCGATGCCGCGCGCTGGTTGTCCCGTGGAATCGACCAGGCAGTGGGTCGCTACCGATCGGGAACGCTGCGCCCCCGCTTCTAGGCAAACTGTTGTTGTGGCCCTACACCCGACCCGACCAGAGCCACCACGCGATGCCCGGCGCGATATCCGGGCGCTCTGTGAGGGGGGGCATGGAAAGTCTGGAGAGGTCGACACCGGACACCGAGCCACCCCCAAACTTCACGCATCCACAATTCAGAACACGACCCCGCCTGAGTGATTCGGCGGGCGCAGGAGGACGGCATGGGCGACCACAAGCAACATGCGATCAAGCGCCGGGAACTGGAATGGCTGCTACGCGATTACGGCGTGTCCCGCTCGCTTCGGTTGGGCGTGGCACAGGCGCTGTCTCCAGAGTCTTTGGACAAGCTGCTACGGCAACTGAAGCGGCGAAGCATTTTTAGCCTTTCATGAGTCAAGAATTTTAGCGAAATGCAGATGACATGCCGGGCGCTGTCATCTGCGGTAACAGGCATGCCGGGCGCTGCCTGCGAAACAACAAGCCCCGCCACATACGGCGGGCGCGGTGCACGTCACCCCCTCGGTTACTTCGGTTCGGGCGATCCAATCGAATGACCAGTCTCGCGCGCGACGCCGGGACAAGAGGTGCGGAACGTGCAACCGGACACGGAAACCGACCGGGCAAAGGGGTTTACGCGACGTAACCCCATTGCATGCGGCAGGTCTGTATCGACTCCCCAATTCAAAGGAACAACTGCAATGACTGCAAACATTAACGAGCTGGTCGGCGAGATCAATACCGCCTTCGCCGAGTTCAAGGAACACCACACCGACGAGCTGCGCGCGATCCGCAGCGAGATCGAAGGCGTGGCCACGGGTCAGGCCGCCCGCGAGATGGGCGGGGCCACGGTCGGCAACCGCCTGGCGGTCTCGGTTGGTGCCAGCGTCACCAAGGGCATCGGCGAGAACCCCGCGTTTGCTGCGCTGAAGGAATGGAATCAGGGCACCGCGCGACTCAACATCGACGCAGGCATCCGTGCCGCGATGGGTAACGAGAACTTCGTCCCGACCGATGGCACGTTCTACCCGAGCCAGCCGGAGCGCCGCGATGGAGCGGTGCTGAAGCCGCAGCGTCCGTTGCGCTTGATGGACGTATTGCCGTCGCGTCCGGTCAAGACGGATTCGGTGGAGTTCGTGCAGCTCAACGCGACCGGCGATGCTACCGAGCAGATCAAGGAAGGCGACGAAAAGCAGGGCATCACCTTTGCGGGCGTCAAGCAGTCGGCCATCGTGGCGACCATCGCCGGCCACACGACCGCATCGCGGCAGGTGCTGGACGACGTGAACACGCTCAAGTCGCAGGTTGATTCGGTGCTGTCCCACAAGGTGCTGTCCCGACTGGAACACCAGTTGATCAACGGTGCCGGTGGCGCTGGGCAGATCAACGGATTGCTGACCCAGGCATCGGCGTTCGTTCCGACCATCGGCACGACCGAGGCGGACATCATCGGCGAGGCGCTGGTGGCGATGGCGAACGCGGGCTATGCGCCCGGTCTGGTGCTGATGAATCCGATGGACTGGTTCCGCATCCAGCTGACCCGCAAGAACGAAACCGATGATGAGTACGTGTTCGGTTCGCCGACCGTCCCGGTACCGCCGTCGCTGTGGAACACCCGCATCGTGACCACGCCGAGCATCGCGGCCCGTTCGGCGCTGGTGGTCGACACCGCGTTCACCACGGTGCTGGATCGCCAGAAGGTCAGCGTGCTGGTGAGCAACAGCCACGCGGATTACTTCACCCGGAACCTGATCATGATCCTTGCCGAGATGCGCGCGGGTCTGGAGGTGCTGGACGTGAACGCCGTGCGGAAGCTGACCCTTCCCGCCATCGTCCCATAAGACTCCTAGCAGGGGTTCGCGACTGGGGCCTGCTAGGAACCTAACCCCCTGAGCGGCTGGTTTGCCTACCGGCGAAAGAAACAGGCGCTAGCCCCCGTCCTAACCGGCGGGGGCTTTCTTTTATTGCGAGGGACGAAACATGACAGAGGAAACACACACCGGCACGGTCGCCCATTGGGATGATGCGCGCGGGTTTGGCTTCGTGACACCGGACGCAGGCAGCGCTGACGTGTTCGTGAGCTTTGCCACCATTGAAGGCGACGTGCGCCTGGCAGCCGGGGAGCGCGTGGAGTTCATCGCGTTCCCAACCCCGAGAGGGCCGAGGGCGAGAACCGCGCGACGTGTCGGAGAGGCGACCGGCAAGGATACGGGGGGCATAAAAGTCTGAGACCCCTTCACGCCCTGACCGATCTGCCCCCTTCGCATCATCGGTAAGTCCAAAGACTTGGTGAAAAAATAGCCAACCGTCTGGCGCTGCCGAGCTGGCGTATAAATCACACTGACCCCGTTCCGGACAATCCGGGCCGGGGCTTTTTTGTGCCCGCGATTCGGGAAAATCGCCACAACCTGAGCGATGCCGGCACGTGCGCCAAGCGTAGTTCAATCGCTAAGGGCAGGTCACGAGCAACCCCCGATCCGATAGCGTGAGCAATGGCCGTCCAGGCTGCCCAGAACGTCGCGCAAGGGCTGCGGCTGCCCCCCGGCCCATATCGACCTGCCTGAAGCGTGTACGCCCTTCTGACTCGCCATCATGAGCAACCGTCCCTGGCACCGCTGGAACGATGCTGACCTGGCCCATGCCGCCACCCGGCGCGGGCCCAGTTCGACACGGAGAGCTACGGCGCAATGGTGGCCGGCACTGACCCCGCCATGCCGTGCGCTGGCGAGGGTCTTCTTTTGCCTGCTGAGTGCGCGGCCTGCTGTTACCGTGCTGTTACGGGCCAGAAACGAAAAAACCGACACTAGGCCGGTTTTCGCTGTAATGCTTGCTGTGTAAGGCTTTCCACTGGTGGGCGGTGCAGGGATCGAACCTGCGACCCTTGCCGTGTGAAGGCAATGCTCTACCGCTGAGCTAACCGCCCGGGGGCCGCGCAGTATACAGCGAAGCGGGGGATTTTTGGCAAGTGGTTATTCGCCATCGCGCTTCGTCTGTCTCACCCAATGAGATGCGTCCGTAGTACGTTGGCGCAGCAAAATCCATTGTCGCCCGGCACGACCCCGCACCCCGATCCGCCCATGCCGGTCGGCACGGGGCGGGTCGGGAATGACCGCACCGTCTTGATCCGCAGGGGCCCGCATTGGAAGAAATCGACCGTGGACTGATCGTCTACCGGGCCAGCCGGCTGGAAGGCCTGCTGGAAGCGTTGGCGTATTTCATCGGCCAGCATCCGCCAAGCCAGGTGCTCGCGCCGCAGACGGTGATCGCGGCCCATCCGGGGATGAAGCAGTGGCTGTCCACCGAGCTCGCGCGCCGGCGCTGCGAGGGCGGTATCAGCGGCATTGCGGCCAATCTGGACATCGTCCTGCCCAGTGCCTGGCTGGACCGGCTGGCGATGGAAGTGCAGGGCGAGTCGGCGGTCGCATTGGCGCCGTATCAGCGTGGCGGCCTGCGCTGGCGCATCCACGAAATCCTGCCGACGCTGGACGATGCACAGGTTCACCGGTATCTGGAAGGCAGCGACCAGGCGCGCCGCCGGTTCCAGCTGGCCGACCGGCTGGCGCGCATCTACACGCAGTACATCGTGTACCGGCCCGACTGGCTGGATGCGTGGGCGGTCGGCAAGCGCCTGCCGGAATTGGCGGGCGGCGACTCGCGCGGGCACGATCTGCTGGCGTCGCTGTGGAAAAAACTGCGGCAGCAGGTCGGTCATCCTCATCGCGGCGAGTTGTTGAAGCAGGTGCGGGCGAGCTTGCTGGGCGGGCAGCCGATCGTCGATGAAGCCGAGCCGCTGCACGTGTTCGGCATCAGCCATCTGGCGCCGTCGGAGCTGGGCGTATTGGCCTCCGTGGCGCAGCGCCGGCCGGTGGTGCTGTATGTGCCGGACCCGTGCCGGGAGTACTGGCTTGATCAGCGCGGCGACCGCGAGACGTTGCGGCAGCAGGTCGAGGCCGACCCCTACGGGCAGGCGACCGAAAGCCTCTTCCTGCAGCAGCGCCACCCGCTGCTGGGCGCCTGGGGCCGGATGGGGCAGCACTTCCTGCTGGCGTTGGACGGCCTGGAGGTGGGCGTCGATATCCGCCATTGGGGTGACAAGTCCGAGGAGGCACCGGATGGAAACCGCCTGCCGCGGCTGCAGGAAAGCATCCGTCGATTCGCCCCGGAGCTGCTGGCGCCGGTGGGCGGTCATGCCAGCCAGCGCGACGACGCTTCGCTGCGGGTGCACGCCTGCCATACCCGCCTGCGCGAGCTGGAGGTGCTGCGCGACGCGCTGTTGAAGGCGCGGGTGGACAACCCGGACCTGCTGCCGCGCGACATCGTCGTCATGGCGCCCGACATCCAGGCCTACGTGTCGCTGCTGCCGGCGGTGTTCGGCGCGGCCGGTGAACACCAGGGCCCGCTGCCGTACCACATCGCCGACGTGGCGGTGGCGCGTTCGCATTCGTTGCTGGAAGCCTTCCGGCGGCTGCTGGACCTGCCCCAGTCGCGGATCACCGCGCCCGAAGTCGTCGACCTGCTGGGCGTGCCGGAAATCGCCCGCCGTTTCGAACTGGCCGACGCGGACATCGCGGTGCTGGTCGGCTGGTTGCAGAACAGCCGGGTGGCCTGGGCGCTGGATGGCCGGTTCCGCAGCGACCTGGGTGTGCCGGCGATCGACGAACACACCTTCGCCTGGGGCATGGACCGGATGATGGCCGGTTACCTCATGGGCGCCGTGACCGACGCCGGCGCCAATGCCGTGACGCTGCCCGACGGCAGCACGCTTGCGCCGCTGGCCGGTGTCCACGGTCCGCAGGCCGCGCTTCTTGGTGCGCTCGATGGCTTGCTGGTGCAACTGGCACACCTCCACGCGGCCGGCAGAAAGACCCGGCGGGCCAGTGAATGGGCCACGTGGCTGGAGCAGGTCTTCGACGCCCTGTTCCGCATCGACACGCGGGATGCCAGCGCGCGCGAGGCCGAGGCGCAGGTGCGCCGGTTCATCCGTGCGATCGCCAGCGAGCCGAAGCAGGGCGATCCGGCTTCCTCGCTTGATCCGGAGCTGGAGTTCAGCGTCGTGCGCGAGGTGCTGCTGGAGCGCCTGGCGGCCACGCCGGAGCGTCAGCGCTTCCTGATGGGCGGTGTGACCATCTGCGGCATGGTCCCGCAGCGCGCGATTCCGTTCCGTGTCGTGGCCGTGCTCGGCCTCAACGACGGCGACTTCCCGCGTGCCGGCAGCGATGGTGGTCTGGACCTGATGACGACCCACCGGCGCCTCGGCGACCGCGACGTGCGCAGCGACGACCGCTACCTGTTCCTGGAAACCGTGATGTCCGCGCGCGACATGCTGCACCTGAGCTACATCGGCGAGGGCGTGCGCGACGGCAAGCCGCGCAATCCGGCCGCACCGTTGGTCGAACTGCTGGACGCGCTGGCGAACGCGGCCGCAACGCAATCGGGTGACGCGGACATCGGCCGGCCGTGGCACATCAAGCACCCGCTGCAGCCATTTGATGCGCGCTATTTCGATGGCAGCGACCGGGCGCTGTTCTCGTTCAGCCACAGCCACGCGGCCATGGATGCCGGTGACCACGCGGCGTTGTCCGGATGGTCCTTCGTCGACGGCACGGCCGTGGACGCGGCCGACGAAACGTCATCGTCCATCGCATTGCGGCAGGTGTTCGCCTATTTCCGCGACCCCGCCAGACACCTTCTGGCCGATGGACTCCGTCTGCGGCTGGACGCGTTGAGCGAGGATCGCCTGCGCGACCGCGAACGGCTGGAAGCAAAATTCGAAGGCCTGGACCAGATCGCCAAGCGCGTGTTCAACGCCGCCGTGTCGGTGCCGGAAAAAGCGGTGCCGGAAGACGTCCCGGAGTGGATGCGGCTGACCGGCATGGTGCCGCCGGGGACGGTCGGCGATGAAGCCTGGTCCACGACCCGCAAAGAAGTCGCGGCATTGTTGGCGACCATTGATGGGCACGCGTTGTTCGACCCCGCATTGCCGGAAGCGACGCCGCTGCTGATCGATCGCCCGCTGCGCGGGACGGACGGCGCCCGCCTGCAGGGCGAGTTGCGCAAGGTCTACGACGTGGACGGCACGCGCTGGGTCCACGAGGTGTTTCCGGGCAAGGCGGAGAAGGATCTGGGCTTCAAGGAGCGGGTGACGTTTTTCCTCGAATGGGCACTGGCGCGGCTGGACGATCCGGCCGGCAGGTTCGAGGTTCGCGCCTGCGTGGTGGCTGCACCGGAGAAGGGTGGTGGCGCCGGCGTCTGGCAAGGCGGCTTCGATGTCTGGAACGACGCGTTCATGCAGGCCGTGCGCAACGGGGACGATGCGTTGCGGCGGCGGATGCTGGCCCAGTTGGAGGATCAGGTGGAAGGGCTGGTCGACTTCTATCGCGAGTCCCGGACTGCGCCGCTGCGGTATTTCCCCAGGACCTCGTGGTCGGCCGCCGAGTCTGCGCAGAAGGCCCGCGCGTCATGGGTCGGTGGTTTCAATACCGGCGAGCGCGACTACGCCCCGGGCTACGGTCGCCTGCTGGCCGGCGAGCGCGAGTTCGACGACACCGCCAGCTACGAATCACTGCTGGAGACGGCCCATCGCCTGCGCGATCTGATCACCCTCGTGGTGCCACAGGAGGTCGCCGTATGAGCGCCGTCGTATCAATGGAACACCCCACCCAACACCCGACCCAGCACCAGACCCAACACCCGACGGAACAGCTGCAGCCGGACAGCTGGCGCAACCTGCCATTGGAGGCCGGCGGCCGCAGCCTGATCGAGGCCAGCGCCGGCACCGGCAAGACCTGGACGATCTCGGTGCTGTACCTGCGTCTGCTGCTGGAGCAGGGCTTGTCGCCGAAACAGATCGTGGTGACGACGTTCACCGACTCGGCGGCGGGGGAGTTGCGCGAGCGCATCCGTGCCCGTCTGATCGAGGCCGAGCGGTACGGCCGCAGCCTGCTGGACAACGGCCTGCAAGCGGACGACAGCGACCCGGTGGATCGGCAATGGCTGTACGGGCACTGGACCGGCACGGCCGATGGCGCCGCGGCCCGGGAACGCATCCAGCACGACATCCAGCGCCTGCGCCTGGCCCAGGCCGAGCTCGACCTCGCGCCCATCGGTACTCTGCACGGCTTGTGCCGGAAGATCCTCGTCGACTACCCGTTCGAGAGCGGCAGCGCCTTTGGCCTGGGCGAGCTGGTGTCGTCGGAAAGCATGCTGCAGACGCTCGCCGAGGACGTGTGGCGGCAGCAGACCCAGGCGCCGGATTCGGGCCTGCCGGTGCTGGATGTCGATTCGATCGGCAAGCTGAAACAGTACCTCAAGGCGTATTCGGCCCCGGGCGTGTCGGTGCGGCTGCGGGCGTTGACGGAGGCGCCGGAGGTTGTTCTGTCGTCGGACTGGGTCGATCCGATCCGGCAACTGGTGGGCAGGAAGATATTCCAGCCAAGAAAAACAGCGCTCAAAAACGCGCTGACCCACCTGGCCGATTTCCTCGAATCGCAGCCGCGTGACCCAGACCTGATACCGAAGACGCTGGCCAACCTCACGCCCGAGCCGGTATCGGATCAGATCGCCGACGACCATCTCGATGATCCCGACATCCAGAAGGTCCTCGCCTTCGCAGCAGACGCTGCCGAGGCACTGAAGCCGCTGGCGATCCATCAGAAAGACCAGGCGCAATGGCCGAATCACGAAGCCAGATTCGCCGCCTGGCAGCACTGGGTCGAGCAGATCAAGACCTGGCGTCACCACCGCCTGACCGCCAGCGGCCAGGTCACCTTCGACGAGTTGATCGAACGGGTCGCCCGCGCCTTGCCCGCTGGCGGAAGTGTCCTGGCCGAGCGCCTGTTCGCGGCCTGGCCGGTGGCGCTGGTCGACGAGTTCCAGGACACCGATGCCCTGCAGTACGGCATCCTCGACCGGATCTACCGCGCGTCCGACGGTGGCCAGCGCGGCCGGCTGGTGATGATCGGCGATCCGAAGCAGGCGATCTACCGCTTCCGTGGCGGCGACATCCACGCCTACCTCAAGGCCCGCCGCGATGCCGGCAGCCACCTGAGCCTGGACACCAACTACCGCTCCTCGCGCGAGATGGTGGCCGCCTGCAATGCGTTCTACGACCTGGCCGGCGCCCAGCTGAGCACCGATGACAGCCATGAGATCCGCTACGAGCCGGTCAACGCCAGTGCCCGTTGCGACGACGCGCCGTACGAAGTGGACGGGCGGCTCTGCACCCGACCCCTGCAGCTGCATTACTGGCCCGATTGCCCGGACGACGCCGACAGTCGTCGCAGCGCCGCGCTGGAAGGTTGCGCCAACCAGATCGTCGAACTGCTGACGCCGGGCCGGCACTCTATCGGGGGCAACCCGCTGGTGCCGGGTGATATCGCCGTGCTGCTGCCGGCCAACGGCGACATCACCCGTTTACGGCGGCTGTTGAGCGCGCGCAACGTGCCTTGCGTGTCCTCGGTCCGCAGCAGCGTGTTCGAGTCCGACTGGGCGCGCGAACTGCAGATCGTGCTGTACGCCGCCCAACACCCGCGCGATGAAGGCGCGGTGCAGGCGGCCCTGGCGACGCGGCTGGGCGGCAAGACCTACGCGGACCTGCTGGCACTTCGTGACCGCCCCGAGCACTGGCAGGCGCTGTCCGACGACTACGCAGCGCTGGGTGACATCTGGCGCACCCGCGGCGTCCTGGCGCTGGTGCAGGAGGTGACGCGGCAGGCCACGCCGCGTCTGTTTGCTTCCGGCGACAGCGAGCGCTCCCTGACCGACCTGCGCCATCTGGGTGAATTGCTGCAGACCGCCAGCGAGAGGTTTGCCGGCCCGGAGCAACTGCTGGGCTGGCTGGCCGAAGAGCGCGCCCGCCGCAAGGCCGATGACGGCGACGCCGCGGACGAGATGCAGCTGCGCATCGAATCCGACGCCGCCCGCGTGCGGCTGATGACCGTGCACGCGAGCAAGGGACTGGAGTTCCCGGTGGTGATGCTGCCGCTGATGTGGGCGAACACCCAGAACACGAATGACACGATCGAGATCCTGCACGACGCGCAAAGCGGCGAGCGCCTGCCGGGCTGTGGTGACGCCGACCGGGCGCGCTACCGCCAGGAGGGCCAGGACGAGCGCTTCCGCCTGCTGTACGTCGCCATGACGCGCGCCCGGTATGCCTGCCACATCTATGTATTGCCGCCCGGCCGTGCGAAGGACAAGAAGGGCGGGGCGGCCAATACGGACCCGCACCGCGCACCACTGGACGCGATGATCGAGCGCCTGTTGCCGGGCTTCGACGAAGCCGCGCCGCCGTCGTCCCTGCATGGACATATCGCCTGGAACCGCAACGACTGGCTGTGGCCCGAGCGCGTGTACCAGCCGCCGCTGCAAGCCGGGCCGGTCATCCGCCAGGCCCTGCCCGAACCCCGCAACACCCCGTTCGAGTTCAAGTGGAGTTTCACCAGCCTGACCCGGTCGCGGTTCGCGCACGGTACGACCGAGGACGGCCCGGCCAGCGATGAAGCAGGCGGTGCCGAAGAAGCGGACCTGGCGGGCGCGTTCACGGAGGTTCCCCGCGAGTCAGCGACAAACCTGGAAACCGATGAAACCCCCCACCGCGAACTGCTCGAACTCGCCCCGGTCGGCGGGGCCGACTTCGGCAACGCGCTGCACGCGATGTTCGAGTTCCGCCAGGTCGGCCAGCCGATGTCGGCGCAGCACGAACTGATCCGCCACCACCTGCTCGACAGCGGCGTGCGGCTGGGCGACATCGACGTGGAGCTGCTGGTCAAGCGGCTGGCGCGCCGCATCCAGACCACGCTGGACACGCCGATGGAGCTGGCGGACGGCCACACCGTCCGGCTGGGTGAGCTGCCCAAAGAACACCTGCGCGCGGAAATGGGTTTCGACTACGCGCTGGACGGCGTGGCAGTGCAGCGCCTGCGTGAGGCCTGCGCCGATGCCGGCGAGCCCGACCTGATACCCCGAAGCCCGCGTCATCACTTGCGCGGGATCATGAACGGGAAAATCGACCTCGTGTTCCAGCACGACCGGCGCTTCTACGTGCTCGACTACAAGGGCAACCAGTTGGGCAAGGACGGCCTGCTGTCGATGTACGCGCCCGCGCAACTGCGGCAGGCGATGGACGCCAGCCATTACCGCTTCCAGGCACTGCTGTACGTGGTCGCGGTCGATCGCTACCTGCGCCAGCGCATCGGCCCGGCCTACGACCGCAGCACACAGCTGGGCGAGGCGATCTACCTGTTCGTGCGGGCGGTCGGCGTGGCCCCGACCCAGGTGCCCGGCGCCGGGATCTGGGCGCACCGTTTCAGCGACGAGCTGATCGACGCGGTCGATGCCGTCCTCGCCAACCGCATACAGGAGGCCGCATGAGCTACGGTTTTGACGCGCTGCCAGCCGGGTCGTTTGCCGAAGCCTGGCGCCCGCTGGAACGCGCCTTGTACCGCTGGGTGATCGGCCATCAAGGCTCGACGCTGCTGGCCAGGGTGGCCGCCTGGGCGAGCCTGGCCGACGGCCGCGGCGACACCGCCCTGTGGCTGTCCGGCGGTGTCGAAAGCGGCAGCGAAATGCCGGCGTTGAACGAGGCCGAGATTGCCGCGCTGGCCGCCGAACCGATGGTCGGCAGCCCGGACACCGATGCCGCGACCCCGGTTCCGTTCGTGCTGGATGCCGACGGTCGGTTCTACCTGTGGCGCAATTACCGGCACGAAGTCGCGGTGGCCGATGCGGTCATGCGACGGCGTGATCAGGCCGATGCCGTCACCGTCGCCGAAGACGATATCGACACCTTGTTCCACGGCATCGACGACAACACGGTCGCGCAGCAACGGCTCGCGGTCCGCCGCGTCGCCGGGCGCAAGTTGTTCGTGCTGACCGGCGGGCCGGGCACCGGCAAGACCACCACCGTGCTGCGCATGTTGCTGATGCTGCAACGTCCGTCGTCCCGGCCGCTGACGATCCAGGTGGCCGCGCCGACCGGCAAGGCCGCCCAGCGGCTGGTGCAGTCCCTGCGCGAGGGCAAGCAGAAGCTGCGTCGGCACGCCGACAAACCCCTGCCTGCGGACTGGCTCCCGCTGCTGGAAAACGTGCCCGACCATGAAGCGCTCACCCTGCATCGCCTGCTCGGGTACCGGCCGTACGACAACGTATTCGCGCGCGATGCGAAGGATCCGATTCCCGCCGATATCGTGGTCGTCGACGAGGCCTCCATGGTCGACCTGGCCATGCTGCGCGGCCTGCTCGACGCCGTCCGACCCGATGCCACCCTGATCCTGGTCGGCGATGCCGACCAGCTGACCTCGGTCGCGGCCGGTTCGGTGCTGATGGACCTGGTCACCGCCATGGATCCTGCTGCCGGGGAAGGTGGTGATGAGGAGCGTGCCGGCGACGCAACGGACACCGACGATCTGGTGAAGCTGCGTCACAGCTTCCGCGCCGAGCAGTATCTGGTGGACATCAACCAGGCCATCAACGCCGGGGATGCCGGAGCGCTGCAGCTGGCGATGGCCGCCGCCGCGGAACATGCAAGGCACATCGCCATCGACACCCCGCAGGAACTCGGCCGGCAGGTCGAGCGCTGGTCGAAGCGGATCGCAAAGACCGACGAGCTGCGCGCCTCCAGCGACGGTGTCACCGACGCCAGCGGCAAGGGTCCGGTGGAGGCCGCCCTGGACGCGCTCGCCCGGCGCCAGTTGCTGTGCGCCATGCGCGAAGGCCCGTACGGCGCGACGGCGGTCAACCAGGCCATCGAACACCGCCTGCGCAAGGAGTGGGACGAAGAGCCCGGCCGCGAGTGGTACCCCGGCCGCGCCGTGATCATCGTCCGCAACGACTACACCGCCGGCCTGTTCAACGGCGACGTCGGCATCTGCCTGGCCGACGCGGACGGACACCTGCGGGTCTGGTTTGAAGGCAGCCCCGAATCCGTCGCCGGCGATGACGCGCAGCCGGCCCGACGCTTCCGCAGCTTCGCTCCCAATGCACTGCCGCCGCACGAGAGTGCTTTCGCGATCACCATCCACAAGAGCCAGGGCTCCGAATACGCCCACGTCGCCGTGCTGCTGCCACCCGACGCCGAAAGCCGGATCCTGTCGCGCCAACTGCTCTACACCGGCGTGTCCCGCGCAAAGAGGTCGGTCGAGCTGTGGGCGGGCGATGCCGCACTGGCCACGGCGGTCACACACAGCGTCCAGCGGCAGGGTGGGGTGGCGGCGAAGCTGGCGCAGCGTAACGACGGGGGGAGGTCGCCGTGACGGATTTTTCGGCCGCCGTGGAACTGCTGCGATCCAGCCAGCGCCCGGCCGCATTCACCCGCGCGGGCATGTCCGCCGAAAGCGGGATCGCCACGTTTCGTGGCGGCAGCGACAGCCTGTGGTCGAAATGGAAGCCCGAACAGATGGCCACGCCGCAGGCGTTCCGGTCCGATCGGGAGCTGGTATGGGGCTGGTACGCAGCGCGCATGGCGCAACTTGGCACGGTCCAACCACATGCCGGTCATCGCGCGTTGGCGTCCTTCGAGCAGCGCTGGCCCGGGTTCACCGTCATCACCCAGAACGTGGACGACCTGCACGAGCGGGCGGGCTCGACGCGGGTGCTGCACCTGCACGGCGAGCTGCTGAAGCTGCGTTGCTTTGCCTGCGACCGGCCCGGCGGGGAGTTCATCGCGCCGCCCGAGTCCGGATCGGTGCCGCGTCTGCCACCGCCGGTGTGCACGCATTGCGGTGGCCCGATCCGGCCGGGCGTGGTCTGGTTCGGCGAAGGCCTGCCGCAGGACACCTGGAAGCAGGCGCAGGCCTGCATCCGCGACTGTGACCTGCTGCTGGTCGTGGGGACTTCCGGAGTGGTGGAGCCTGCCGCATCGCTGGTGGCGATGGCCCGCCAGAACGGCGCGCGGATCCTGCTGATCGACCCGGGAGCGAGCGCGCACGAGGCCTTGGCCGACGTGCATCTGCGCGGTGCGGCGGGCGCGGAGCTGCAGCACCTGCGCCTGGCGTTGTAGACGCGTCGCGGTCGAGGCAGCCGTCAGGGACGCGGCGCGTAGGCGATCAGCGCAATCGCGAGGATCGCCAGAACGATCGCTGCGCGGTTCCAACGGCTGGTTTTCTCGCCGAATGCCAACACCCCGACCAGTGTTCCGAGCACCACCACGCCGATGTTCATCGCCGCGAACACCACCGCCGGGCTGTCCGGCAGCGCCTGGTGGGCGCGGACGTAGAACACGATGTTGCCGAAGTTGAGCAGGCCCAGCAGCAGTCCGGCACCCAGATTCGTCATGCCGAAGCGGGAGGCGCCACGCAGATGGCGTGAAATCTGCCAGCCCAGCATCAGCACGAACGCCAGTACAAACGCGACCTGCAGGGACGCCATCGAAGGCGTGCCGGACTGGGCGACCAGTTTCAGCAGCACGTCGACCACGGCGAAGCCGACCCACACCAGCAGCAACGGCAGCCAAGCGCCTGGACCCGTCGCACCGCCGTTGGCGGGGCGCATGACAATCCCCGCCACCGCGATCAGACCCAGCGCCAGTCCGGCCAGCTTGATGCCTCCGGCCTGTTCCCCGAACACGGTGAAGGCTGCCACCAGCGACAGCAGCAGCGACAGCCGCTGGGCGACATCGGTCCGCACAATGCCCGCCTGTCGCACCGCCGCGGCCAACACCAGGAACAGCGTTGGCAGCAATACCGCCAGTGCCAACAGCACCAGCCATTGCGCACCACCGCGCAGGCCGCCCAGGCCCGGCCGCAACAGCAACGCGCACAGCACCGCGGCAGCCAAGTAGTTCCAGGTGACCATCTGCGCCACGTCGAGCCGGCCACGCGGCGCCAGCTTCAGCAGCACCGAGACCAGCACGCTGCACAGCGCGCTCAGCAGGATCAGGTGCATGGGCAGGACCGCCCGCCGAGAGCGACGCGGTGCGGCGGGGGTGAAACCGGCGAGACGGTCGATGTGTCGATGGGCAGCGGCTCACGTGCTTGCCGGAGCGGAGTGCTCCGGCGAGAGCGCTGGATTTTACCCGCCCGTGACCGGCGGTCCCCGGCACGGAGGCTGAGCGCGCCCGACGCGATGGTGATCCCGCCGGGCTCAGCGTCGCTCACCCGATGCCGGGTCGGGTGGCGGGCGCGGAACGTCGTCTGAATGACGTGCCGGGTTCGAGTCGCCGCTGACTCTGCTCTCACGCGACGGGGTCTAGCGTTCCTGGCTTGTGCAGTCATTGGAATGCACACACCCGGAGGCAGGGCAATGGCGACCCGCAAGAATCGTGGAGCCGACAGGAAAGCAGCACCCCAGGCCGACACACGCGGCACTGATGGCGCGAGAGGGAGGCATCGGCCGTCGGGGGGCGACGATCCTGTGGCGCAGCAGGCGGCCGATGTCGAGGCGACCTCGTCGGCGATGCCGTTCAACGCAACCAAGGCGGCCGAGTACGGGCACGCCAACGCCGTGCGCCCGTCCGAAGGCCAGCACGTTGCGCCGGCATCGTCGAGCGTCGGCGCCAGTACCTTGTCGGAGGCAAACCACTCCGTGAAAGTGGGGGGCGCCGCAGAAGGCGGAAACGACCCCGCCGCTGCGCCGCTGGACCGTGTGCGGGCCGACGCCGGCGGGCAGGTGCTCACCACCAACCAGGGCGTCCGACTGGCCGACAACCAGAGCTCGTTGAAAGCCGGCCTGCGGGGGCCGGCGCTGCTGAAAGACTTCATCCTTCGCGAAAAGCTGACCCACTTCGACCACGAGCGCATTCCCGAGCGGGTGGTGCATGCGCGCGGATCGGGCGCGCACGGCTATTTCGAGAACTACCGGCCGTTGACCGACCTGACCCGTGCCGCGCCGTTCCGGGAGGCGGGCAAGATCACGCCGCTGTTCGTGCGCTTTTCGACCGTCGCCGGGGAGCGCGGCTCCAAGGACACCGCGCGTGACGTGCGCGGCTTCGCGGTGAAGTTCTACACCGACGAAGGCATCTGGGACCTGGTGGGCAACAACATGCCGGTGTTCTTCATCCAGGACGCGATGAAGTTCCCGGATCTGGTCCATGCGGTGAAGCCCGAACCGCACAACGCGATGCCGCAGGCGGCTTCGGCACACGACACGTTCTGGGATTTCATTTCCCTGATGCCCGAATCGATCCACACCGTGATGTGGCTGATGTCCGACCGCGCGATTCCGCGCAGTTTCCGGATGATGCAGGGATTTGGCGTGCACACCTTCCGGCTGGTAAACGAAGCCGGCAAGTCGGTGTTCTGCAAGTTCCACTGGACCCCGAAACTCGGCACCCACAGTCTGGTCTGGGACGAGGCGGTCAAGATCGCCGGCGCCGACCCGGACTACAACCGGCGCGATCTGTGGGAGGCGATCGAGGCCGGCGAATACCCCGAATGGGAGCTCGGCCTGCAGGTGTTTACGGAGGAGCAGGCGGACAAATTCAGCTTTGATGTCCTTGATGCGACCAAGATCGTGCCGGAAGAGCTGGTACCGATCACCCCGGTCGGGCGAATGGTGCTCAACCGCAATCCGGACAATTTCTTCGCCGAGACCGAGCAGGTCGCGTTCTGCACCGCGCACGTCGTGCCGGGCATCGATTTCAGCAACGACCCGTTGCTTGCGGGGCGCATCCACTCCTATGTCGATACGCAGATCACGCGTCTGGGCGGTCCGAACTTCCATGAGCTGCCAATCAATTCGTCCGTGGCGCCGGTCCACAACAACCAGCGAGACGGCATGCACCGGCAGGCCATCCACCGCGGGCGGGTCAGCTATGAGCCCAACTCGCTGGGCGGCGGCTGCCCGTTCCAGGCCGGGGCGGCGGGTTTCGTTCCGTTTCCGGAACCCGTTACCCAGGACGAAGTGCGTGGCAAGGCGGAGAAGTTCGCCGAGCATTTCAACCAGGCGGCGCTGTTTTTCGAGAGCCAATCCGCGCCCGAGAAGGCGCACATCATCGCCGCCTACCGGTTCGAGCTCAGCAAGGTGACCGTGCCGGCGGTGCGGCAGCGCATCCTGTCGATGCTGCGCAACGTCTCCGGCGAGCTTGCCCAGGGCGTGGCGGAGGGGCTGGGCATGAACCTCCCCGAACCCATGCCGCGCGCGATCGCGAAGCCACCCAAGCCCGAAGTCCGGGTATCGCCGGCGTTGTCGATGACCGCCTATCCCGGCGACGGCATACGGACGCGAAAGGTCGCGATCGTGGTGGCAAATGGCGTGGTGGGCGAGGGCGTCGCTGCGATCCAGGCCGCCTTGCGCGATGCCGGCGCGGAGGGACGGCTGGTTGGTCCGCGGATCGGTCCATTTACGACGGCAGAGGGTGACGTGATGGAGGCCGCCGCATCGCTCGAGAACGAGCCCTCCGTCCTGTTCGATGCGCTCGTGCTCGCCGACGGTGCCGAGGCGGTCGCCACGCTGGCCGGAATGGGGCAGATGGCGGAGTTCATCCGCGACCAGTACCGGCATTGCAAGACCATCCTCGCGTTGGGTGCGGCGAGTGGGTTGTTGACGCAGGCGGGCATTGCGCAGGACAGGAAGGACGAAGGCGTGCTGCTGGCCGAATCCGGAAAAGCGGCAGTTGGCCCGTTCCTCAAGGCGCTGACCCGGCACCGGCATTTCGCCAGGGAGTCCGATCCGCCCGCGGTGTGAGGCACGCGACAGGAAGCAAATGGGCAGGAAGTACAGGCGCCACTGGTGGAATTTTCGCCAGTGGCGTCTGGTGTGAACGCGGGTTGCTCATGAACCGCCGGCTGCTATTCCCCGCCACCTGCGCGACAATAGCGCGCTGGCCCTGCCGCTTGTTTGATCCGCGACGGTGCTTCCGTCGCCAGGCCGGTGCCTCCCGCCCACAATTTTCCTATCAGGAGCTGGCCATGTTCAGCCATTTGCCGCTTTACGCCGGTGATCCCATTCTTTCGCTGCAGCAGGCGTACCTGGCCGAGCCGCGCGCCGACAAGGTCAACCTGGGCATCGGTGCCTATCAGGACGAGAACGGCGCGATCCCGACCCTGCGCTCGGTGGCCGCGGTGCGTCCGGTGCTGGCGGCCGATCTGGGGCCGACGCCTTACCAGCCGATTGCCGGCTCGAAGCAGTACCGCGATCTGGTCACCGAACTGGTATTGGGCAGCGACCGCTACCGGAAGGTCGGCGAGCGCACGGTGGCGATCCAGTCGCTGGGCGGCTCGGGCGCGCTGCGGGTCGGTTGCGACCTGCTGAAGCGCTATTTCCCCGACTCGCAGGTGTTCATCAGTGCACCGTCGTGGCCGAACCACCAGGCGATCTTCGAGGCCGCCGGTTTCAAGGTCGGCAGCTACCGCTATTTCGACGCGACCACCAACGGCGTCGACTTCGACGGCATGCTGGCCGACCTGCAGGCGATGCCGGCACGCAGCATCGTCATCCTGCACCCGGCCTGCCACAACCCGACCGGTGCCGACCTGACCCGCGACCAGTGGGACGCCGTGATCAAGGTGATCGCCGGGCGCAACCTGCTGCCGTTCCTCGACATGGCCTATCAGGGCTTCGCTGAAGGCATCGACGAGGACGGCTACGCGGTGCACGCGATGGTCGATGCGGGGATCTCGCTGCTGCTGAGCGTGTCGTTCTCCAAGACCTTCTCGTTGTACGGCGAGCGTTGTGGCGCGCTGGTGGGCGTGTCTGCGGATGCCGACGAGGCCAAACGCCTGCTCAGTCAGATGGAGATGTCGATCCGGGCGAACTACTCCAGCCCGCCGACCTTCGGCGGCAAGATCATTGCGCGCGTGCTCGCCGATGCGGCGCTGCGCCAGGACTGGATGGATGAAGTCGGCGAAATGCGCACGCGCATGCTGCGGATGCGCGATCGCCTGCATGCCGGCATGAAGGCGCGCGCGCCGTCCTTGAACGTGGACTACCTGCTGAGCCAGCGCGGCATGTTCAGCTACACCGGCCTGAGCGCGGCGCAGGTCGAGCGGCTGCGGGTCGAGCACGGCATCTATGCGGTCAATTCCGGGCGCATCTGCGTCTCCGGCCTGCGCGACGACAACGTGGACCGCGTGGCCGCGGCGTTCGCCGAAGTCATGCACGACCCCGGGCAAGATTGATGGGCAAGCCTCGTGGCCAGCTGAAGCTGGAAGGGTTCAACCACCTCACCAAGTCGTTGAGCTTCAACATCTACGACATTTCCTACGCGGTGTCGGAGACCCAGCGCCAGCGCTATATCGAATACATCGACGAGGAATACGACGCCGACCGGCTGACCGAAATCCTGCTGCAGGTGGTCGAGATCATCGGCGGCACGGTGCTGGACGTGGCCCGGCAGGATTACGATCCGCAGGGCGCGTCGGTGACGATCCTGATGTCCGACCGTCCGGCGCTGCCGGAGCACAACGCGTCCAACGACAAGCCCAAGCGCACGGTCGCGCATCTGGACAAGAGCCACATCACCGTCCACACCTATCCGGAAATGCACCCGCACAACGGGATCGCGACCTTCCGGGTGGACATCGACGTGGCGACCTGCGGCCTGATCTCGCCGCTGGAAGCGCTGGACTACCTGATCAAGCAGTTCGATTCGGACGTGGTGATCATGGATTACCGCGTGCGCGGCTTCACCCGCAACGCGAGGGGCAAGAAGCTTTTCATCGACCACAAGATCAACTCGATCCAGGAGTCGATCCACAAGCGGCTGCTGGACAGGTACGAGTGCCGCGACGTGAACGTCTATCAGGAAAACCTCTTCCACACGAAGATGCACCTGAAGAACTTCAACTTGGACGATTACCTGTTCAGCGAGATGGCCCAGCAGTTGTCGTTCCGCGATCGTATGCGCATCGAGCATCTGCTGCGCAAGGAAATCATCGAGTTGTACCAGGGATACCCGGAAGCGTAGCTCCCGAAGACCGGACACGGCGGCCGCACACGCGGCCGTGACCCGGGCGGCGGGACAATCGGCGGGTCTCCGCAGGCGGGCCCGAAGCGATCATGCAACTTGACGCGCTGCTGCTGTCCCGGATCCAGTTCGGTTTCACGATCTCCTTCCACATCATCTTTCCGGCCATCACCATCGGGCTGGCCAGCTATCTGGTGGTGCTGGAGAGCGCGTGGCTGTACACCAGGCGCCGCGTCTATCTGGATCTGTACCAGTTCTGGCTGAAGGTGTTCGCCGTCGCGTTCGGCATGGGCGTGGTGTCGGGCATCGTGCTGGCGTACCAGTTCGGCACCAACTGGAGCGGGTTCTCGCGCTTCGCCGGTGGCATCACCGGACCGTTGCTGACCTACGAGGTGCTGACCGCGTTTTTCCTCGAGGCCGGTTTCCTGGGCGTGATGCTGTTCGGCATGAAGCGCGTCGGCCCGGGCCTGCACCTGTTTTCCACCGCGGCGGTGGCGGCCGGGACGCTGATCTCCTCGACGTGGATCATCGCCTCCAACAGCTGGATGCATACCCCGCAGGGGCACGAAATCATCGACGGCCGCGTGGTGCCGGTCGACTGGCTGATGGTGATCCTCAATCCATCGTTTCCGTACCGGCTGACCCATATGGTGGTGGCGGCGTTCCTGGCCACGGCGCTGCTGGTCGGCGCCAGCGCGGCATGGCACCTGTTGCGCGGACGCGACACGGCGGCGGTCCGGACCATGTGGTCGATGGCGTTGTGGATGGTGCTGGTGACCGCGCCGCTGCAGGCCGTGATCGGCGATTTCCACGGCCTCAACACGCTGAAATACCAGCCGGCCAAGATCGCCGCGATGGAAGGCCATTGGCAGAACGCCTCAGACCAGGGCCGGCCGGGGCAGGGCGTGCCGCTGGCGCTGTTCGGCATCCCCGACATGGAGCAGGAGCGGACCCGGTACGCGCTCGAGATCCCGCGACTGGGGAGCCTCATCCTGACCCACAGCCTGGACGGCGAGTTTCCGGGCCTGAAGGAGTTTCCGCGTGAGGACCGGCCCAACTCCACGGTCGTGTTCTGGACCTTCCGGTTGATGGTCGGACTGGGCGTGCTGATGATCGCGCTGGGGTTGTGCGGCGCGTGGCTGCGGTGGCGCGGCCGGGTGTACGCGTCCCGGCCGCTGATGCGTTTTGCGCTGTGGATGGGGCCGGCCGGGCTGGTTGCGATCCTGGCCGGCTGGTCGACCACCGAGATCGGCCGCCAGCCGTGGATCGTGCAGGGCCTGCAGCGAACCTCCGATGCCGTGTCCGCGCACAGCACCGCGCAGATGGGGGTGTCGCTGGCGATCTTCGTGGTGGTCTATTTCCTGGTGTTCGGCGCGGGCACGGTGTACACCCTGCGCATCATCGGCCACGGCCCGTCCACGGGGGACGCAGACTCGCCACCGGAGGGTGGCCCCGGCCAGTTGCATCAGCCGGGGCGGCCGATGTCCGCGGCGACCGATGGGGAGGCGTCGGGCGCCGGCTTCGCTGGTGTCTACGCAGCGGGTACGGGCGCCGGATCGCCGGAGGAGACGAACTGATGGGCATCGACCTTCCACTGGTGTGGGGCGTGATCATCGTGTTCTCGATCATGATGTACGTGGTCATGGACGGCTTCGACCTGGGCGTCGGGATGCTGTTCCCGTTCTTCCCGGCCAAGCACGACCGCGACGTGATGATGAACACCGTCGCGCCGGTCTGGGACGGCAACGAGACCTGGCTGGTGATGGGCGGCGCGGGACTGCTGGCGGCCTTTCCGCTGGCCTATGCGGTGGTGCTGAGCGCGCTGTACCTGCCGCTGGTGCTGATGCTGGTCGCGCTGATCTTCCGCGGCGTTGCGTTCGAGTTCCGGTTCAAGGTGGCGGCTGAGCGCGAGTGGGTCTGGGACCTGGCCTTCATCGCCGGATCCTACGGCGCGACCTTCTGCCAGGGCGTGGTGCTGGGTGCCTTCATCAACGGTTTTGCGATGGATGGGGACCGCTTTGTCGGCGGTGCGTTCGACTGGCTCACCCCGTTCTCGCTGTTCACCGGTGTCGGGCTGGTGGTCGCTTACATGCTGCTGGGCAGCACGTGGCTGCTGATCAAGACCGAAGGCGAGCTTCACCGCGACCTGCGCCTGCGGACCCGGCACTGGGTGTGGGCGTTGCTGGCGGCCATAGTGATCGTCAGCGTCTGGACCGCGCTGGCCCATCCGGCCATCGCCCGGCGCTGGTTCAGCCTGCCGAACCTCCTGTTTCTCGCGCCGGTGCCGCTGCTGGTCGGCGTGGCGATGTACGGCCTGTTGCGCGCGCTGAAGGGCGACTCGCACCTCTCGCCGTTCCTGCTCACGCTGGCGCTGGTGTTTCTCGGCTACAGCGGTCTGGGCATCAGTATCTGGCCGAACATCCTGCCGCCCGACATCACCTTCTGGCAGGCCGCCGGACCGCCGCAGAGTCTGGGTTTCACGCTGGTGGGCGCCTTGCTCATCATCCCGATCATCCTGGGCTACACCGCGCTGGCGTACTGGGTGTTCCGCGGCAAGGTCAGGGCCGGCGAGGGATACCACTGATGCGGCCGTCGCCATCGCGCCACTGGTGGAAACGCATCGGCTGGCTGGCCGTGATATGGCTGGCCAGCGTGGCGGGCCTGACGGCGGTGGCCTACGCGTTGAAGCTGCTGATGCGTTCGGCGGGGATGACGACCTAGCGCAGGTGATGGTCCGGGAGCGTGTCGTGTGCCCGGGCAATCCTGATGCCTAGTACGGCGCGCACTGCAGGAACCTGACCGGGACATCGCTGTCCGGTGGCGGCTGCAGCTGGACCCGTGAACTGCTCAGGGTTTCGTGACGCTTGAGCGCGGCGCAGACAGCGTCGACCTGCTGCTGGCTTGCATCGGCCTGGACCTGCACCAGCAGGGTCGAACGGGTGGCCCAGGACGCAAGCTGGATGCCGGGCAGGGCAGAGACCGCACGGACGATGTCTTCCCTCTGCTCTTCTTCGCTGAGTGCCAGCGGCAATGATCCGGCCGGGGTCGGCTGACGGCTTGCGCCCGGAGCGGCGACGGCCGACGGCGGGGATACGGTCGAACGGCTCGTGCCTGGCGCCTGCGACGGTGCGCCCCAGCCTGCCAACGCGGCGGCTACCCCGACACCGGCGACCAGAGCCAGCAACCATGCCGCCACGGTGGCACGGACGGTGCGGGTACGGGCGCGCGATACCAGCTCCCGGTGCAGGCTGGGCGGCAGCAAGGGGCTGATCAAGGGCCACAAGGTCGCGCCGTCGATCAGTTCGATACCCTGGTGGTGTTTGCGGGCATCGGCCTGGATGCGGCCCAGCGTGGCGAGGATGCCGCCGCTTGCGGCGCTGTCACGGACGGCGCGGGACAGGTGGTCGACCATCGACGCGTCGACGCGGTAATCGACGCCCTGCTTGCAGCTGAGCAGCCAGGTCTGGTCGCCACGGTTGAGCAGCAGATCGGCGTTCTGTCCGCGGTCGGCATCGGGTGACAACCGGCTGGCGGTGAAGCCCTGGTCTTCCAGCGCCTCGATGATGAAACGGGAGGACTCGCGCCAACGCATTGCAGCCAGGGCCCGCAGGCCGCCGGCAGTCACCTGGTTCTGGTTGTAGACCAGCCACAACCATGCGCTGGCGATTCCGCCAAGCACCACGGCGATCAACAGGGCGGTCGTCAGGAAGGAGGCACTCGGCATGCGGGACTCACAGGTAGTGTGGGAAGACCGGCGGTTGGCTCGCCCGGGCGGCCAAATATACGTTGACTCGTGTCCGGATCAGCTGAACCGTTCACTCAGAACCCGACGCAATTCCGCCTCGATCGGGCCCTTCATCGCGCCGAACAGGAACCCCAGATCCGCCGTGACGTGCAACTGGTCCGGCAGCAGCGCGATGCAGCCTTCGATACCGCTGCGGGTGAAGTGGAGCGTGTCGCCATCCCATCGGCAGTCGACCCCGAAGCGCTCGGTCAACTTGTCGGCCACCTCCTGCACGGACTGGCGGGCGCGGTCTGGCGCCAGGGTGTGGGGATGGTGGATGTCGATGCGGGCCATGCAGGTCTCCTTGGGCAAGCCGGTATTGTGGCGGCGCGGCGTGCCGGCTCAAAGCGGCACGTCGACGCGATGGGCGCGGCTGCGTGGCCGTGCTAGATTTTGCCCGCGTGGATACCCTCAGACTGCGATTTCCCAACCGTGAACGTGCCGACCTGGTCCTGAGCCGGGGCGTGCACGCGGTCGGTCATGATGCCGACGGCGAACCCTGTCTGGTGGACCGTGCGGACAATGCCCGCATCCAGTTCTGTGTCGACCGTCGTGGCGCCTGGCTGCAATTGCGTGAGGGGACACGTGGGCTGCATGTCAACGGTCGTCCGGTGCGGCGGATGGCGATGCTGCGCGCTGGCGACACGGTGCACATGGACGGCGTCGAACTGGTCCTGCTGGGGCCGTCACCGCGGGCACTGCCCGATGTCCCCACCGTCGTGCCGGACGTGTTGCGTCACGTGGTGTTGCGCGGTGTGGGCGGAATCCATCACGGACGCTGTTTCAACCTCGACCGGTCCTGTGTGGTCGGACGCCTGGCGGAATCGGACGTGTGCATCGCCGAGCCCGGATTCGCCGATCGCCATGCGCGCCTGGAACCGCACCCCGAAGGCATCGTGCTGCGCGACCTGGGATCACCGGCCGGCAGCGTGGTCAATGGCTACCAGGTGCGCGAAGGGTTGCTGCTGCCGGGCGACCAGATCGTTTTTGGCGCGAACCAGCGTTTCCTGCTGGAAGCCCCGTACGTATCGCCCGTTTTCGCGGCGGCGGCGCCCACCGCCGTCGGGATGGCGGACGCCCCGTCGTCCGCGGAGCCGACCCGCTCGCCGGTGGCCTCGTCGATGCGCCGCATGCCGTGGCTGCTGCTCGCCGCGGTACTGCTTGCCGGCGCACTGGCCCTGTTGCTGCTGTACGGGGCGCGCTGACCCGGACACGGGACAGCCCTCGGGCTTTGCATGTTGCTGCGGTGCGGCATACCTTTGGGAGACACCCATAGGAAAGCCGCCATGCCTCGCCCCTACAACTTCAGCGCCGGTCCGGCGACCTTGCCGGAAGCCGTATTGCAGCAGGCCCAGGCCGAATTTCTCGACCGCCGCGCCGCGGGCGCATCGGTGCTCGAGCTGAGCCATCGCGGGCCGGAGTTCATGCAGGTGGCAGAAGAGGCGGAAGCGGACCTGCGCACACTGCTGTCGATCCCGGACGACTACGCCGTGTTGTTCCTGCAGGGCGGAGCGACCACCCAGCAGGCGCTGATTCCGTTGAATTTCGCCGACCCCGGCCAGGCGGCCGATTATGTGCTCACCGGCCACTGGGGGGCGACGGCCCTGAAGCAGGCCGAGCCCTACGTGATGGCGCATATCGCCGCCGACACCTCGGTCGATGGCTATCGCGATCTTCCCGCGCGGGACGAGTGGACGCTGTCCGGCGATGCGGCCTACGTCCATTACACCGCCAACGAAACCATCCACGGCGTCGAGTTCCGCGATATCCCCGATGTCGGCGACGTGCCGCTGATCGGCGACTTCAGCTCCAGCATCGCCGCCGAGCCGCTGGACGTATCCCGTTTTGGGGTGATCTATGCGGGCGCGCAGAAGAACCTCGGCCCGGTCGGAATCACCGTCGTGATTGTGCGGCGCGACCTGCTTGGGCGCGCCGGCCAGCCACGCGCGCCGATCCTCGACTACCGTGCCCACGATCGTGCCGGTTCGATGCTCAACACCCCGCCGACCTTCAACTGGTATCTGGCCGGACTGGTGTTCAAGTGGATGCTGGCCGAAGGCGGTGTGGCGGAATTCGCCCGGCGCAACGCACGCAAGGCCGCGGTGCTGTATGAGGCGATCGACGGATCTGGTGGTTTTTATCGCAACACCGTCGCGGTGGACGCACGTTCGCGGATGAATGTCGTCTTCTCGCTGCATGACGACGGACTGGATGCCCGCTTCCTGGCCGAGGCGAAGGAGGCGGGACTGATCTCGCTGAAGGGGCATCGCGTGCTGGGCGGGATGCGCGCATCGATCTACAACGCGATGCCCGAAGCCGGCGCACTGGCGCTCGCCGGATTCATGGGCGACTTCTGCAAAAGGAACGGTTGAGATGGCCGGCCATACCAAGGCACCGGCGGCGGGCAAGCGGGCGCGGCACGGTCTGAACCTGACTCGGATTGAATCGACTCGGATTGAATCCCGCCCCGGCCCCATCGGGCGCGGCCATGTGGCGCAGGAATCGATGCGGCTGGCATTGGCCGGGCTGGAGGCGTTCGCCGGGCAGGTCCGGGTGCTCGGCTGCTGCCCGGCGGCGATCCTGTGAGCGATGGCATGAGCGACGCCACCCGCGGCCGGACACGCCAGGACTGGATCGCCGCACCCGGCCGCAGCTTGCGGGGCGAAGTACGGGTTCCGGGCGACAAGTCGGTCTCGCACCGGGCGGTGATGCTGGGTGCGCTGGCCGAAGGCGTCACCGAGATCCACGGCTTCCTGGAAGGCGAGGACACCCGCGCGACCGCGCGCATCTTCAGCCAGTTGGGTGTGCGCATCGAGACGCCCGAGGCGACCCGCTGCACCGTCCACGGCGTCGGCCTGCACGGCTTGCAGGGGACCGACGCGGCGCTGGATTGCGGCAACGCCGGCACCGGCATGCGCCTGCTCGCCGGCGTGCTGGCGGGGCAGGCGTTCGACAGCGTGCTGGTCGGCGATGCTTCGCTGTCCAAGCGACCGATGCGGCGGGTGACCGAACCGCTGGCGACGATGGGTGCGCGAATCCGGACGGGCACCGATGGCGTGCCGCCGCTGCAGATCACCGGTGGCCAGGCGTTGCACGGCATCGACTACGCCCTGCCGGTGGCCAGCGCGCAGGTGAAGTCGGCGGTGCTGCTGGCGGGCCTGTACGCCGACGGCGAGACCATCGTGCGCGAGCCACACCCGACCCGCGATTACACCGAGCGCATGCTGGCGGCGTTCGGCTGGCCGATCGAGTTTGGTCCCGGCATCGCCCGGCTGGGCGGCGGCCATCGCCTGCGCGCCACGCGGGTGGACGTTCCGGCGGATTTCTCATCGGCGGCGTATTTCCTGGTCGCGGCCAGCGTGGTCCCGGGTTCGGAACTGCGGTTGGCAGCGGTCGGCATGAACCCCCGCCGCACGGGCCTGTTGCAAGCGTTGCGCTTGATGGGCGCCGATATCCGCGAGGAAAACCCGTGCGACAACGGCGGCGAGCCGGTGGCCGACCTGGTCGTGCGCCACGCACCGTTGCACGGCATCGAGGTGCCCGAGGCACTGGTGCCGGACATGATCGACGAGTTCCCCGCGCTGTTCGTCGCCGCCGCCTGCGCGAGCGGAACCACCGTGGTGCGTGGCGCGGCCGAATTGCGGGTCAAGGAATCCGACCGCATCGCCTCGATGGCGGCCGGCCTGCGAACGCTCGGCATCGCGATCCGGGAAACCCCGGATGGCGCGGTGATCGAGGGCGGACGTTTTGGCGGCGGCAGCATCGACAGCCACGGCGACCACCGCATCGCGATGAGCTTCGCGGTCGCGGCGCAGCTTGCCGGTGGCGAGGTGCGGATCAACGACATCGCGAATGTCGCCACGTCGTTTCCCGGGTTCGTCGAGCTGGCGACCGGGGTCGGGTTGGGTATCGCAGCTCCCTCCGCGTCTTAGCGTTTTGCGGGATCCGTACCGACGTACGCCGGCTGCGATGTGCAGGTCGCGACTGACGTCGCTCCTGCACAAACCGGGTGGTGGTGGCCATCGCGTTTGGCGGGTCGCCACGCCTGAAAATGCGCAGCGCCGCGTTATGCTCGCCGGATGCTGAGTTTCACTGTCGTCGCCCTCGCAAGTCTGGCCTGGCTTGGACTGATGTTCGGGGCGGCGCTGTATGCCGAGCGCCATCCCACGGTATTCGCGCGGCATTGGCGGCATGTGTATGCGTTGTCGCTGGCGGTGCACTGCACGTCGTGGACGTTCTACGGCACCGTCACCCAGGCGGCGCGGTATGGCTGGCCGCTGCCGCCGACGTTTCTCGGCGCGATCCTGCTGTACGCGCTGGCGGTCGGTTTCATGATCCGGCTGGTGCGGCTGGCGCGCGAGACCAATGCGACCTCGATCGCCGATCTGATCGCCACCCGGCTGAGCAAGGACGCGTGGCTGGCGGCGACGGTCACCCTGGTCGCCGCGCTCGGACTGATTCCCTACATCGCGCTGCAGTTGAAGGCGGTCGCGATGAGTTTCGCGATGCTGACCACCAGCAATGCGGGCAGCACCGCGCCGGCCTGGCAGGACAGCGCCCTGTACGTCGCGCTGGCGATGGCGGTGTTCGCGATGCTGTTCGGCACCCGGCGGGCGAGTGCGGCCGAGCACAACCGCGGCCTGGTGCTGGCGATGGCGTTCGAGTCGGTGTTCAAGCTGGCGGCGATGCTGGCGATCGGTGCGTTTGTCTGGTTCGGGCTGGACGTGGCGGGGGCGGGCACTGGCGTTGCCTTGCAGGAGCTGCCCTTGCAGGAGGCGATTCCCGCCGAGCCGTCGGGCGGTTTTGTGCCGCTGGTGCTGCTGGGCGCGCTGGCGATGTTCATCCTGCCGCACCAGTTCCACATCGGCGTGGTCGAGTGCCGCGATGAGCGCGACGTGCGCACCGCGCGCTGGCAGTTCCCGCTGTACCTGGTGCTGATCGCGTTGCCGGTGTTGCCGCTGGCGACGGCCGGCGCGGCGTTGCTGGGCGATGCGGTGCCGTCGGACATGTACGTGCTGGCGCTGCCCTTGTCGCAGGGGCACGAGGGGCTGGCGCTGTTCGCGTTCCTCGGCGGGCTCAGCGCGGCCACCGGCATGGTGGTGGTCAGCACGCTGACGCTCGGCCTGATGATCGGCAACCACTGGTTCGCGCCGGGCCTGCTGCGTGGCGCCTGGTCGCGCAACGACGGCAGCGACCTGCGCGGCAGTGTGTTGTTGCTGCGTCGCTGCGGCATCGTGGTGATCATGCTGCTGGCCTGGGGTTACAGCCGGCTGGTCGGCGGCAACGAGGCGCTGGCGGATGTGGGCGCGGTGTCGTTCTCGGCCTTGGCGACGCTGGCCCCGGCGCTGGCGTTCGCGGTGTGGCGGTCGCAGACGCCGCCGCGCGCGGCCGTGATCGGAGTGGTGGTCGGGTTCGCGGCGTGGGCGTGGGTGTTGCTGCTGCCGACGATGTTCGAGCTGGGTGGGCCGCCGCCGGCGTGGATCGAAGCCGGGCCGTTCGGCCTGCACCTGCTCTCGCCCGATGGCCTGTTTGGCCTGACCGGTTGGAGCCGGCTCGGGCGTGCGGTGGGGGCAAGCCTGTTCCTGGGCACGCTGGCCACGGTGCTGGGCTGGATCTGGCGCCGCGATACGCCGCGCCGCAGCTATCGCGGTCTGGATGCCAAGACCCTGCGCGATGCAAGCCTGCGGTTCCTGCCGCGCGAACGGGTGCTGCAGTTGCTGCGTGGCGTGCCCGCTGCCGGTGCGGTGCCGGTGCCGGTCGAGGCCGGGATCGAGCGCGAGCTGGCAGCCGTGCTCGGCTCGGCGTCGGCGCGGGTGTTGCTGGATGCGGCGCGGCGGGAGACCGGGCGCGATCTGGATACGGTCGCGACGATCGTCGGCGAGGCCTCGGCCGACCTGCGTTTCAACCAGCGCGTGCTGGAGGCGGCGCTGCAGAACATGAGCCAGGGCATCAGCGTGGTCGATGCGCAACTGCGGCTGGTGGCGTGGAACCGGCGCTACGCCGAGCTGTTCCAGTACCCGCCGGAGCTGCTGCAGGTCGGCCGGCCGATTGCCGACCTGTCGCGCTGGGCGCTGGAAAAGCTGCCGCCGCAGGGCGATATCGAACGTGCGCTGGAACGGCGGCTGGCGTTCATGCGCGCCGGCACGCCGCACCTGACCGAGCGGGTGATGCCGGGTGCCGCGACCGCCGGCGGTGGCATCGCGGAGGACGCGATCATCGAGATCCGCGGCAACCCGATGCCGGGCGGCGGCTTTGTGGCGACCTTCACCGACGTCACCGATTTCCGTCGTGCCGAGGCGGGCCTGCTGCAGGCCAACGAGACGCTGGAACACCGCGTGGTCGAGCGCACCGCCGACCTGCAGGTCGCCACCCGCGAGGCCGAGCGCGCCAACGACGCCAAGAGCCGGTTCCTGGCCGCGATCGGCCACGACCTGATGCAGCCATTGCACGCCGCGCAGTTGTTCACCGACGCGTTGTCCACCCAGCTGGCCGGACAGGCGCAGCGCGACGTGCTGGCGCAGATCGGCGGCGCGCTGGATTCCACCAGTGCCCTGCTGACCGGGCTGCTGGACATGTCGCGGCTGGAGGCGGGCGGGCTGGTGCCGGAGCCACGGGATTTCCCGTTGGCCGAGGTGCTGGAGCCGCTGGCCTCGGAGTTCAGCGCGATCGCCGCCGCGCGTGGGCTGGCGTTCCGCTTCGTGCCCACCGCTGCGTGGGTCCACAGTGATCCACAACTGCTGCGGCGGGCGCTGCAGAATTTCCTCGCCAACGCGGTGCGCTATACCAAGGCCGGCAGCGTGCTGCTGGGTGTCCGCCGCAGTGGTGGCGGGTGGCGGATCGAAGTCCACGACACCGGGCCGGGCATCGAGCCGGCGATGCAGACGGCGATTTTCGAGGAGTTCCGCCGCGGCGACGATGCACCGGGGCAAGGGCTGGGACTGGGCCTGTCGATCGCCGACCGCATCGCCCAGTTGCTGCATGCGCCGTTGAGCCTGCGCAGCATGCCGGGGCGGGGCACCGTGTTCGCAGTGCAGGTCGCGATGGCTTCGGCCCGGGCCGTGTCGACATCGCCGGTGACGCGCGGCCTGGCGGGCCTGCCCGTGCTGCTGGTGGACAACGACCCGCTGGCCTTGTCGGCGCTCGCCGGCATCCTGCGTGGCTGGGGTTGCCAGGTGCTCGACGCCGCAGACCGCGCTGGCGCGCAGGCGCGCATGGCCGAATCCGCCGCCGCGCTGTGGCTGTTCGATTACCACCTCGACGACGGCGATACCGGCGTTGGCCTGGCCGCCGACCTGTCGGGCGCCCACGGCGCGCGCCCCACCTTGATCCTCAGTGCCGATACCGGCCATGCCGTCCGTCGCGCGGTGATGGAGGCCGGTCATTCGCTGTTGGCCAAACCGCTCAAGCCGTTGGCGCTGAAATCCGTGCTCGACCGGCTGCTGGCCGCGAGCGAGGTGCGAAGCGGCATCACAACCGCGGCTCACCCGGCTCCGACAGGCCGCACCTTACCGTTTGCGCCGTAGTCTGGTGCGCGCCTGTCCGGGTGCACAGATCAACCCGAGGAGTCGATGCATGCCGTCCGTCCGCCTGAAGTGCTTCCACTGGCGCGTCGTCTCGATGGCTGGAGTGGTGGCCGTGCTGCTCGCCGGCTGCGCCGAGTCGCCACCGCAGGCGCTGGGCACGCTGGAGTTCGACCGCATCACCCTGCCAGCGCCAGCGGCCGAGCGGATCGTGGCGATCCATGTGCGCGAGGGGCAGCGGGTCGTCCGGGGGCAACCGGTGTTGCAGCTGGAACAGACCGCCACCGGCTCGACCGCGCGCGCACTGCAGGCCCAGGCAGCGGGCCAGCGCAGCGCACTGGACGAACTTGAGGCCGGTCCGCGCGCCGAGGAAATCGCCCGCGCCCGCGCCGGAGTCGCCGCCGCACAGGCGCAGGCCCGCGAGGCCGATGCGTATTACGCCCGCCTGCGACCGCTTGGCCGTCAGCAACTGGTGGCCGCCGCCGATGTCGACAACGCCCGGGCTGCGGCCGTTACCGCTGCCGCCAATGCCCGCGCCGCGCAGGCGGCCTTGGACGAGCTGGAACACGGCACCCGCAAGGAGCGGATCGCGCAGGGTGCAGCCGCTCTGGAAGCGGCCACCGCGCAGGTCGCCGCGCAACGGGTGAGCCTCGACAAACTGAGCGTGGTGGCGCCGCGCGCAGGCGTGATCGACAGCCTGCCGTACAGGCTGGGCGACCAGGCTCCGGTCGGCGCGCCGTTGGCGGTGATGCTGGTGGGCGACGCGCCGTATGCGCGGGTCTACGTGCCCGAACCCATCCGGGCAAACGTCACCGTGGGACAGCCGGTCAAGGTGTTCGTGGACGGTCGTCCGCAGGCGCTGGACGGAAAGGTGCGGATGGTGCGCAGCGAGCCGGGCTTCACCCTGTACTACGCGCTGATCGGCGATGACGTGGCACGGCTGAGCTACCTCGCCGAGATCGACCTCACCGCGGCGGACGCGGCAGCGCTGCCGGCCGGGCTGCCGGTGCGGGTCGAGTTCCTGCCGGGCAAAGACTGATGTCGGAGCAGGCGCCGGCGAGGGCGGTTGACGCCGCGCGCGATCCGGAAAGCTGCGAGCCCGTCATTCTCGCGCGCGGGATGACCAAGCACTTCGGCCCCGTCGTTGCTGTCGATCACGTGGACCTGAGCGTTCCCAAGGCCAGCGTGTACGGCTTCCTGGGCCCCAACGGTTCGGGCAAATCGACCGCGATCCGGATGCTCTGCGGCCTGCTGACCCCCACCGACGGCGACATCCGGGTGCTGGGCCTGCGCATTCCCGAGCAGACCGCCAAGCTGCGTCAGCGCATCGGTTACATGACCCAGAAATTCTCGCTGTTCGACGACCTGGGCGTGCGCGAGAACCTGGAGTTCATGGCCGCGGTGCAGGGGCTGTCGAAAGCCGAGACCCGCACCCGTGTGGATGACCTGGTCGCGCAGTACCACTTCGGCGACCGTCAGGAGCAGCTTGCAGGCAGCCTGAGCGGCGGCCAGAAGCAGCGGCTGGCGCTCGCGTGCGCGATTGTCCACCGGCCCGAACTGCTGTTCCTGGACGAGCCCACCAGCGCGGTGGATCCCGAGTCGCGCCGCGATTTCTGGGAGAAGTTGTTCGAGCTGGCCGATACCGGCACCACGATCCTCGTCTCCACCCATTACATGGACGAGGCCGAGCGCTGCCATCGGCTGGCGATCCTCGACGAAGGCAGACTGGTGGCCGACGGCACACCCGACGAACTCACCGCCCGCCTCGCCGGACGCACGGTGGAGGTGCAGGCCGGGCAGCCCCGGCAGGCGCAGCGCGCGCTGGTCGATGTGGCCGGCGTGCTCAGCGTCGCGCAGATCGGCAACAAGCTGCGGGTGCTGGCCGATGAGGGCGTCGATGCCGCCCCGCGCGTGCGCCAGGCGCTGGCCGATGCCGGGCTGCACGCGCAATTGGTGGATAGCCCGCCCAGTCTGGAGGACGTGTTCGTCGATGTGACCCGCAAAGGCCGGCAATCAGGAGCAGCGGGTTCGGCACTCGCACGAACCCGGGACGATTCGCCGCCTTCCGCGCCGGAGGCGCGGCAATGAACTGGCGCCGGCTTTCGGCGGTGGCGATCAAGGAGTTGCGCCAGATCCGCCGCGACCGGATGACGCTGGCGATGATCATCGGCATTCCGGTGATCCAGCTGATCCTGTTCGGATTCGCGATCAACATGACCTTGCGCGGCCTGCCGACGGCGGTGGCGGATCAGGCCAACACCGCGGCGTCGCGGGCGGTCGTGATGGACCTGTTCGCCACCGGCGTGGTCAAGCCGGTCGCCCAGGCCGACACCCCGCAGGAGCTGATGTCGCTGATCCGCCGCGGAACCATCAGCATCGGCATCGTGATTCCGCCCGACTTCGAGCGCCGCCGGATCGAGGGCCGCGAAGCGGTGCAGGTGCTGGTCGACGGCAGCGATACCGCCGTGCAGAGCGCGGCCATGCAACTGGCGCAGATGCCGCTGGACGACCCCGGGCGAGTCCGGCCACTCACGTCATCGCCACCGGCCCCGGCCATCAACGTGGTCAGCTTCTACAACCCCGAACGGCGCTCGGCGATCCACATCGTGCCCGGCCTGATCGGAGTGATCCTGACCATGACGATGGTGATGTTCACCGCGGTGGCCATCGTGCGCGAACGCGAGCGCGGCAACATGGAACTGCTGATCGCCACGCCGCTGAGCACCGCCGAGTTGATGGTCGGCAAGGTGCTGCCCTACATCGGCATCGGGCTGGTGCAGATCACCCTGATCCTGCTGCTGGGGATGTGGATCTTCCAGGTGCCGGTGCGCGGCAGCCTGCTGGATGTCTACCTCGCGTCGGGGCTGTTCGTGCTGGCCAACCTGAGCCTGGGCCTGCTGATATCGACGCGCGCGAAGTCGCAGTTCCAGTCGATGCAGATGACGTTCTTCGTGTTCCTGCCGTCGATCCTGCTGTCGGGCTTCATGTTCCCGTTCAACGGCATGCCGGCGGCCGCGCGCTGGTTTGCCGAGGTATTGCCGCTGACCCATTTCCTGCGCCTGATCCGCGGCGTCATGCTGCGCGGTGCCGGGCTGGGCGAGATGTGGCTGGAGATGCTCGCGCTGGCAGCGTTCACCGCGGTGATGATGACGGTGGCGATCCTGCGCTTCAGCCGGCGGCTGGATTAGCGAAGCCCGGATCCTGCCGTCATTCCTCGACTGCCGTCATCCCCACGACTGCCGTCATCCCCACGACTGTCGTCATCCCCGCGAAGGCGGGGGTGAGGTCGGGCGTTTGCGAGCCACTGGCTCGCGTCCGATCGAACGCCCAAGCGCTATGCGCGCGGGCCGGGGATCGCAAGATCCATGGACGTCAAGTCGTTGATTGGCACGTTCATGGGCGACTCGCTGTGCTCGCCCTGCGGGTCGTCCTTTTCGGACGATCTGCGCGCTGCGCGCTTGTCCCGCCTACGACCGTAGGAAGTCCAGTCGGACGCGGGAGTGACGATCAAAAGCGGATTGCTCAGAGCATCCCCGGCGAAGCCACTCAGCCTTCCAGCTGGCGCGCCGGATCGGTCAGTTCCAGCTCGCGCAACACCACGCCGGCCTGGGTGCGGTTGCGCACGCCCAGGCGCTCGAAAATGGCGGACAGGTGCGCTTTCACCGTGCGCTCCTGCACATCCAGCCGGTCGGCGATCTGCTTGTTCAACAGGCCCTCGGCGACGAAGGTCAGCACCCGGAACTGCTGCGGCGACAGGCTGGCCAGACGCGCGGCGAGGTCGGCGTCGGTGCTGGAGCTCTGGGTGCGCGACACCGCTGCACGCAGGGACGGCGGCAGCCATTGCTCGCAGGCCAGCACCGCACGGATCGCGCCGCGCAATTCATCCAGACCGGAGCTCTTGGGCAGGTAGCCCGCCGCGCCGTGGTCGAGCGCGCGCCGCACCACGCGCGGATCGTCATTGGCCGACACCACCACCACCGCCACGGCCGGGTATTGCGCGCGGATCGCCGCCAGCCCGGCCAGCCCGTGATTGCCGGGCATGTGCAGGTCCAGCAGCACCAGGTCGATGTCCGGCTCGGCTTCCAGTACCGCGAGTACGCTGTCCAGCGAGTCCGCCTCGTGCACGGTCAGGTCGGCCACGGCGTCCGCCGCCGCGCCTCGCAATGCGGCACGGAACAGCGGGTGGTCGTCGGCGATCAGCAGGGAAGGCATCGGGAAGAGGCGGTGCTCGTGAAGGCTGCCAGCCTAGCAAGTGGCCCCGGGCATGGCGTGGTACGAAAGTACGATGGTCGGCGCGGGCGCGCTTGCTAAGGTCGATGCATGAAAAAATCCACGCCTGTTGCCTTGCTTGCAGTATCCATGCTCGCCGCGCTGGCCCTGATCGCCGGCTGCGCGACATCCGCCCACCAGGGAGGCTCCACGATGGGTGTCGATGCCACCACCTTCGAATCGATGCGCGTGAGCGAACATCGCGGTGCCGACGACCTGCTGACCGCCGGCCTCGGTCTGGACGGCCTGCGCGCGATGGTGCCGCCGGCGTTTGCCGATCCCGCCGCGCCGACCGTGGAGGAAGTGCGCCGCCGGGCGATCTGGAGCAACTGGCGCGGCATCGCCGACCTCGCACCGGGCGGCGGCTACGGAGATCTGTACGGCAGTCTCGCGCCCGCTCCGGGCCGCGAATACCAGGCGCTGGCGCGCATCCCCGGCGCCCACCAGCCACACCGGGTACTGGTGCAGGTACCGGACAATTTCGACCAGCAGGCCCGTTGCATCGTCGTCGCGCCGGCATCCGGCTCGCGCGGCGTGCTCGGTGCGATTGCGGTCGCCGCACCGTGGGCGCTGCCGAAGGGCTGCGCGGTGGCCTACACCGACAAGGGCGCGGGCAGCGATTATTTCGACCTCGACGCGGGTCTGGGCGTGCGCGTGGACGGCACGGTGGGCGCGCCCGCCGACGGGTTGGCGTTCGTGCCGCAACCGGACAGCGGCAGCGGCGTCGCGTTCAAGCACGCGCATTCGCGCGACAACCCCGAGGCCGACTGGGGCAGGCACGTCAAGCAGGCGGCGCAGTTCGCGTTGCAGGCGCTGGACGAGGCGTTCCCGCAGGCTGAGCGGTTCACCTTCGACAACACCACGGTGATCGCGGTCGGCATCTCCAACGGCGGCGGCGCGGTGCTGCGCGCGGCCGAGGACGGCGCGGACTGGCTGGATGCCGTGGTCGCCGGCGAGCCGAACGTAACCGTCGCCGGTGCGCGCCCGATCTACGACTACACCACCGAGGCCGCCTTGCTGATGCCGTGCGCGTTGCCCGCGCTGGGCATTCCGCCGATGCCGACCGCCGCCGCCCATTGCGCCGCGCTCGCCCAGTCCGGGCTGCTGAGCGGCAGCACGCTGGTCGAGCAGCAGCAGTCCGCCTACGACACCCTGCGCGCCAACGGCTGGACCGACGAGGCCTTGCGGGCCGGATCGATCAGCGTTGCCTTCGATCTGTGGCGCGCGGTGGCGGTCACCTACGCGTCGGCCTACGGGCGCTACGGGGTGGGCGAGCATCCGTGCGGGTATTCGTTCTCGGCGATTGCGGCGGATGGCAGTCCGCGTCCGGCCACCGCCATCGAGCGGGCCACGTGGTCATCCGAAGCGGCCGGTATTCCCCCCGGCAATGGCGTCAACATCGTTTCGCCGGCCTTCGATCCGGCAGCGCCGCTGGCCGAGCTGCAATGCCTGCGCGCCCTGTGGGATGGGGAAGGCAATGCCGCCGATCGCATACGTGAAGGCATCGCGGCGATCCGCGCCGACGTGCCGCGCGAAGGTCTGCCGGTGATGGTGATCCACGGTCTGGACGACGGTCTGGTACCGCCGGCCTTCAGCAGTGCTCCATACGTGGCGATGGCGCAGGCGGCCGGGCGGGATGTGCACCACTGGCAGGTCAAAAACACCCAGCACTTCGACGCCTTCCTCGGTCTGCCGGTCTACGGTGCCCAGTACCTGCCGCTGCTGCCGTATGTCTACGAAGCGCTCGACCGTACCTGGGCACACCTGCAACACGGCGCCCCCATGCCGGCCGATGCCGTGATCCAGACTACGCCGCGCGGCATGGGCAATCCGATCGAAGCGCGTCATCTGGCGATTCCGCGCTGAGGGTTGAGCCGGTCTGCTCGATCCGGGCAAGGATGAGCCAGATCCATCAAACGAGGCCAAACAGAAAAGGGGCACCCTGACAGGCGCCCCTTTTGCTGTTTCGGTTCTCGCCAGGAAGGTCCGGGTAAACCGGCCTTCCGTCGTTCCCGCGCAGGCGGGAACCCATGGACGCTGGCTTCATGTTGCAGTGCGAGAGTCTCCGGGCTCAACCACCGCTGCGCGGACCACCGCGTCCACCGCCGCCGGGACGGCCGCCGCGCGGGCCACCCGGACGGGGACCACCGGGGCGCGGGCCGGGACCGCCCGGGCGGTTGCCACCCGGACGACCGCCCGGTGGGCGCGGGCCGCCCGGACGCGCGCCGGGATTGCCGCCCGGTCCGCGCGGGCCACGCGGTTTGTCGCCGTAGGGATTGAAGCCACCGGGAGTGGCATGGTCGGACGGGAAGCTCGGGGCATTGCCGGGGTGGCCGTACGGACGCGGGCTGCGCTGGCCGCCGGCCCCCGCGCCGCCACCCGGGCCGCGTTCGCTGCGTCCCTTGTAACCGCCACCGCCACCGGGCTTGCCGTAAGGCTTTTTCGGGCCGCGGCCATCGGCATTGCGGTGCCCGCTGGGGCCGGTATTCACGCCGTCGGGCACGTACCAGGTGCGGAACGCCGCCGGGTTGCCGTCGGGCAGCGGCTGCTGGCCCTTCGGTGCGCGCTGCTTGAACGGACGCTGCGACTGCTTGGCCGCCGCTTCGCCGCTGACGGTCAGGCCACCATGGCGCTTGGGCGCGCCGCGGCCACGGCCGCGATCCTCGCGGACGTTGTCGAAACGGCGCAGTTCGCGGCCTTCGTCGGCCGCGGTCACGTGGCCGCCGACATAGCCGGGACTCTGTGCGCGACCGGAGAGGTTGATCGTCGACTTGGCGGCCTTGCGCTGGCCGATCACCGGCAGCAGGGTCAGCGCCGACGGGGCGCCATCCTCCAGCCCGAGTTCCTTGCGCAGCGTGTCGACGCGTTCGGTCGACAGTTCCTGCGACTGGCCACGCAGCAGTTCGCGCGGCAGGTCGATCGAGCCGTACTTGATCCGCTTCAGGCGGCTGACCTGGCAGCCTTGCGACTCCCACAGGCGACGCACTTCGCGGTTGCGGCCTTCCTTCACCACCACCCGGAACCAGTCGTGCGAGTCGGCACCACCGATGCGCTCGACCTCGTCGAACTTCGCCGGGCCGTCTTCCAGTGCGACGCCGCGCTTGAGGCGGTCGGCGATGGCGTCCTCGACGTGGTCCTGGCCTTCCGGCGCACGCACGCGGCAGACGTATTCACGCGACACCTCGAACGAGGGGTGCATCAGGGTGTTGGCCAGCTCGCCATCGGTGGTCAGCAGCAGCAGGCCGGTGGTGTTGATGTCCAGCCGGCCGATCGCGATCCAGCGCGCGCCCTTCAGGGCGGGCAGGGCATCGAAAATGGTGGCGCGGCCTTCGGGGTCTTCGCGGGTGGTGACCTCGCCCTCGGGCTTGTTGTACATCAGCACGCGGGAGGGTTCGGTCAGCGCGCTGGCGACGAACTGGCGGCCGTCGATCTCGACCTTGTCGCCACTGCCGATCGATACGCCGACCTGGGCGACCTCGCCATTGACCTTGACCAGGCCATCGGCGATGCGCTGCTCCAGTGCCCGGCGTGAACCGAGGCCGGCCTGGGCGAGCACCTTGTGCAGGCGCTCCTGCAGGCGCGGGGTGCCGTCGGTGTCGTTGCCGTGCTTGAGTGACAGCTTGCGGCGGGTTTCTTCAGTCATTTCTGTTGCTCCGACGAGGCCAGTGCGGCGTCGTCCTCTTCGAGTGATCCGCGGTCTTCCATCGTCTCGATGGCAGGGTGGGCGGGGATGGAATCGTCTGCGTCGATCGCGTCGTGTGTCGGCGCAGTGTCGGCATCGGTGTCGTCGTTCCCGTGGCTGTCGTCGACAGGCGCGGGGGTGGGGTCGGTGGTGCCGTCGCGGGTATCCGCGCCGGCATCGGTGTGGGTGTCCGGATGGTGTTGGCCGTGCTTGTGGTCGTCGCCGGTTCCGGCGTCGGTGCCGATGCCGCCGGCGTCGATCGTGCGTGGCGGCTTCGCGCCGTCCTCGTCGTTGAACTGCAACTGCGGCTCCAGCTCGCCGATCTCCTTGAGTTCCGACAGCGGTGGCAACTCGTCCAGGCGCTTGAGGCCGAAGTAGTCGAGGAAGCCCTTGGTGGTGCCGAACAGGGCCGGCTTGCCGGGCACGTCGCGGTGGCCGACCACGCGGATCCATTCGCGCTCTTCCAGCGCCCGGATGATGTTGCTGCTGACCGCCACGCCGCGGACCTGCTCGATCTCGCCGCGGGTGATCGGCTGGCGGTAGGCGATCAGTGCCAGCGTTTCCAGCGTCGCGCGGGTGTAGCGGGTCTGGCGCTCGGTCCACAGACGGGCGACCCAGGGGTGGACGTCGGCCTTGACCTGGTAACGGAAGCCGGAGGCCAGCTCGACCAGTTCGACACCGCGGCCGGCGCAGTCGGCCTGCAGGGTTTCCAGTGCCTGGGCGACGCTGCCGGCGGGGGTTTGCTCGTCGTCGGCCGCGAACAGCTCGTTGAGCTGGGCCAGCGTCAGCGGCTGGTTGGCCGCGAGCAGGGCAGCCTCGACGATTCGGGTGATCAGGGTCTGGTCCATGGATGATTCGGTGGAAGGAAGAAGGTCGTGGTGCCGGGTCGGTCAGGTGGTGGCGTCGTCGTTGGCGGCTTCGTCGAACTCGCTGCTGAGCTGGATCTCCGACGGATCGGTGCCCAGCGCCAGCGATTTGACGTAGATCGTCGCCAATGGTGCTTCCTGGACGATGTCGACCAGTTGCTCCTTGGCCAGCGTCAACAGGCCCAGGAACGTCACCACCACCCCCAGTCGCCCTTCGCGCGCCTCGAACAGCTCATCGAAGCGGTGGAAGGCGCCGTCGGCCAGCCGGGTCAGTAGCTCGCCCATGCGTTGGCGGACGCTGAGGGCATCGCGCTTGATCGCATGCTGGGTGTACAGCTCGGCCCGCTTGAACACCTCGTGCAGGGCCAGCAGCATCTCGCGCAGATCAACCTCCGGCGGCAGCTTGACCGACGCCCGATCCGGCACGAAAGCCTGTACCGGGACGGTGTCGCGATCCTGGCGGGGCAGGGCGTCGATGTCTTCGGCGGCTTTCTTAAAACGCTCGTACTCCTGCAGGCGGCGGACGAGTTCGGCCCGCGGGTCGTTCTCGAGATCCTCTTCGGCGACCGCGCGCGGCAGCAGCATGCGCGACTTGATCTCGGCCAGGATCGCGGCCATCACCAGGTACTCGGCCGCCAGTTCGAACCGCAGGTGGTGCATCGCCTGGATGTAGTCGACGTACTGGCGGGTGATCTCCGCCACCGGGATGTCGAGGATCTCCAGGTTCTGCCGGCGGATCAGGTACAGCAGCAGGTCGAGCGGGCCCTCGAACGCGTCGAGGATGACTTCCAGCGCATCCGGCGGGATGTACAGGTCCTGCGGAATCTGCAGTACCGGCTGGCCGTGCACCATCGCCAGCGGCATTTCCTGCTGGCGCGGAGGCACCGGCTTCAGGGTTTCCCCGTCCGGTTGCGGTGTGTCCAGGTTTTCTGCGGTCGCGCCGGGCGCGGGGTCGTTGGTCATGCGGGGCCGACCCCTCCGGGTCGTGGCGCTGCGGTATCGAGTACTGGTGGAGCGGAATCGTTACGAAGCTTCGAATGGAACCGTCAATTGCGGTTGTCTCATTGGAAGCCGGCCAATCCGGTCCGGAAAGAAAGCAGACTGCCTGGAGCGAAATCCCCGGGAAAATCCCGGAAAAATCCTGATCGCACCGGAATCATGCGGCCGGGATCAGTGATGTTGCGTTGCAGGTGTCGGCCTGCCGGTGCTGCGAACTGCCAGGGGCGGTGCTGGAACGATGCGCCGGGGGCGCGGCATCGGATCCGTGCGCTGTGCCAATACCGGTTCGGGCGACCTGTCGGTGCGACTCCGCATGTGCGTCACGCGTCGGACGTGGCGGAAGACGGTTCCAGGGCGTCGAGGCCGGGTTTCGAAAATGGTATGGGACATACCTGTATGGAGCATCCAGAGTGTGGGGACACGCTGGGTGTGAAGCACGCTGGGTGTAAAGCTGGACGTGAAAGCATGAGTTGCGGAAGACAGTGCCGGTCGCGGGGTGCGGACATCACGCTGGCAAACGGCTGTGCTGGCGAAGGTCACGCTGGCGAACATCGCACTGACGGACGTCACGACGTCGGGACCATGCCGGACGCTGACTGTTTCCTGCCTCAGGGTGCCCGCTAGGTTACGGGGTGGCGAAAGCGCTGTCCAGCGGCTTGCAGGCAGGCGTGGCCTACAATTCAGTCTGTCCCGAACCAGGTTGTCCTGAAGGAAGTCCGAACGCATGTGGTACGTGATCGAAGGGTATGACGGCAACGATGTGCTGGAACGCCGCCAGGCGGCACGGTCCGAGCATCTGGCCCGGCTGACAAGCCTGCGCGACCTCGGCCGCCTCCTGCTGGCGGGGCCGTGCCCGGCAGTCGACGCAGAAGATCCGGGTCCGGCGGGTTTCAGTGGCAGCCTCGTGGTGGCCGAGTTCGAATCACTCGAAGCCGCCCGGGCCTGGGCCGACGCGGACCCGTATGTCGCCGCCGGCGTCTACGTGCGTACCGAGGTGCGGCCGTTCAAGCGGGTCCTGCCCTGACCGGTGATCCGCTGCCGCGGATGTGAATGGCGATACCGGCGGGTCTCCACCGTGCCTGTCTTGCCGCCTGCGACGGTCGGTCACCGGCCGCGATACCGGCCGCTATACTCGCCGACGGCCCGTGCATTACCGCGTATCTTCGGGCAGGCGGGTCAATAGTCGGGACCGGTCCGGTATTTTTGATCCTCCCGGCCTTTCCCGTTCCAAACTCGGTTCATCAACTCCCAAGCGATATCAACGGCAGCGCCCGCGCGGCGCTCAAGAGGCTCCCGCGACGCATGCGTCTGTCCACGATCAAGCTGTCCGGCTTCAAATCCTTCGTCGATCCGACCACCCTGCACCTGCCGACCAACATGACCGGCGTGGTCGGGCCGAACGGTTGCGGCAAGTCGAACATCATCGACGCCGTGCGCTGGGTGATGGGCGAAAGCTCGGCCAGCCGTTTGCGTGGCGACTCGCTGACCGACGTCATCTTCGCCGGCTCCTCGTCGCGCAAGCCGGTATCGCAGGCCACCGTCGAGCTGATCTTCGACAACTCCGACCACACCATCACCGGCGAGTACGGCGCGTTCGACGAGATCTCGGTCAAGCGCCTGGTCAGCCGCGACGGCGCCAGCCAGTACTACCTCAATGGCGCCAAATGCCGTCGGCGCGACATCACCGACCTGTTCCTGGGTACGGGACTGGGGCCGCGCAGCTACTCGATCATCGAGCAGGGAATGATCAGCCAGATCATCGAGGCCCGGCCCGAGGACCTGCGCGTGTACCTGGAGGAGGCCGCCGGCATCTCCAAGTACAAGGAGCGCCGCAAGGAGACCGAGACCCGCATCCGCCACACCCGCGAGAACCTGGACCGCTTGAGCGACCTGCGCGAGGAGGTCGGCAAGCAACTCGAACACCTGCGCCGGCAGGCCCGCCAGGCCGAGCAGTACCAGGCCATCCAGGCCGAACGGAAGGTCAGGGATGCCGAGTGGAAGGCGCTGGAGCACCGCGCCCTGGACCGCAAGCTGCAGGCCCAGCGCGAGAAGCTGGCCCAGCAGGAAACCCGCCTGCAGCAGTTGATCGCCGAGCAGCGCGAGGCCGAGCGCGAGATCGAGACCGGCCGCGTGCGCCGCGAGGAAGCCGCCGAGGCGCTGAACAAGGCGCAGGCCGAGAGCTACGAGGTCGGCGGCGCGCTGGCCCGGATCGAGCAGCAGATCCAGCACCAGCGCGAATTGTCCTCGCGCCTGCTGAAGGCGCGCGACGAGGCGCAGAGCCAGCTGGCACAGATCGCCGAACACATCGGCAGCGACCAGTCGCGGCTGGAGGTGCTCGGCGCGGCGATCGAGCACGACGAGCCGCGGCTGGAACAGTTGCGTGAGGAGGACCTCGCCCGCCAGGACGCCCTGCGCGAGGCCGAGGCCGCATTGGCCGCCTGGCAGCAGCGCTGGGACGAACACACCCGCGCGCAGTCCGAAGCCACCCGCGCGGCGGACGTCGAGCGCACCCGCATCGAGCATCTCGACCGCCAGGCGATGGATGCCGACCGCCGCCGCGAGGCATTGACCGCCGAGCGCGCCGGCCTCGACCTGGCCTCGCTGGCCGAGGCGTTCGCGGCGCTGGAGGAGGATCACGAAGCCCGCAAGCTGTCGCTGGACAGCCTCACCGACGCGCTGGAAAGCCGGAAAGCCGGCGTCGACCAGTTGCAGGAGCAGCAACGCGCCGCCCAATCCGCGCTGGCCGATGTGCGCAAGCAGGCACAGGCCGCACGCGGCCGGTTGTCGTCGCTGGAAACCCTGCAGCACGCCGCGCTGGGCCAGGAGCAGGGTGCGGCGTTGGGCTGGCTGCAGGCGCGCGGGCTGGATTCGGCTGCGCGCGTCGGCGAAATGCTGGTGGTCGAGGACGGCTGGGAAAACGCGGTGGAGAGCGCGCTGGGCCAGCTGATCGAAGGCGTGCTGGTGGAGTCGCCGGAAAGTCTGGTCGATGCGATCGGTGAACTCGGCGAAGGCCGGTTGGCGCTGGTCGCGGCAAAAAACGACGCGGTCGATTTCGCGCCGACCTCGCTTGCGTCGCGAGTACGCGGGCCGATCGCGATCCGGCGGATCCTGTCCCAGTGGCATGGCGCCGAGGATCTGCAGGCCGCGCGTACGCTGCTGGCCGGCCTTGCCGCTGGCGAGTCGGTGATCACCCGAAACGGCGAACGTCTCGGTGCCGGCTGGCTGCGCGTGTTGCGCTCGGGCGCGGCCAAACAGGGCGCCTTGCTGCGCGAGCGCGAGATCCAGTCGCTGCGCAACGAGATCGAAACCCTGCAGGCACGCGAGCACGAACTCGACGCCAACCTGACCCAGCTGCGCGATCGCCTGCTGGCGGCCGAGCAGCAGCGCGAGGACGCCCAGCGCACCCTGTACATGGCCCACCGCGGCGTCTCCGAGCTGGCCGGCCAGCTGCAGAGCCAGCAGGGCCGGCTGGATTCGGCGCGTGGCCGGATCGAGAAGATCGAGGCGGAACTGGCACAGCTGTCCGAATCGCTGGAAGCGGCCCGCGAGCAGGGTCGCGAGGCGCGCAACCGCCAGGAAGAAGCGGTCATGCGCATGACCGAGCTGGAGGACGCCCGCCACGCGCTCGACAACGAACGCCGCACCCTCGGCGAAGCCCGCGACCGCGCCCGCACCATGGCCCGCGAGTCCCGCGACGCCGCCCATGCGCTCGCGCTCACGCTGGAATCCCAGCGCGCCCAAGTCGCCTCGCTGACCCAGGCGCTGGACCGGATGGGCGGTCAGCGCGGCCAGCTCGACTCGCGCCTGGGTGAACTGGCCAGCCAGTTGGCCGAGGGCGACAGCCCGGTGCTGCAACTGGAAGAGCAGCGCCAGGTCACGCTGGAACAACGCGTGCAGACCGAGCAGAAACTCGCTGCCGCGCGCACCGCGGTGGACGGCATCGACAACGACCTGCGCCGGTTCGAGCAGACCCGCCAGCAGCGCGACGAGCAGGCGCTCGCCCAGCGCGAGGCGATCGGCCAACGCCGGCTGGAGCAGCAGGCGATCCTGCTCAAGGCCGAGGCGCTCGTCGAGGCAGTGGTCGAGGCCGGCTTCGTGTTGGACGACGTCGTCAACACGCTGACCGACGAGATGGAACCGGCGGCGTGGGAGCGGACCGTCAACGAGCTGGACGGCAAGCTGCGGCGGCTGGAGCCGGTCAACCTGGCGGCGATCGCCGAACACGCCGAAGCCAGCCAGCGCAAGGAGTATCTGGACGCGCAGGACGTCGACCTGACCACCGCGCTGGAGACCCTGGAGGAAGCGATCCGCAAGATCGACCGCGAGACCCGAGGCCGCTTCAAGGACACCTTCGACCGCGTCAATGCCGGCGTGCAACAGCTGTATCCGCGCCTGTTCGGCGGCGGCCACGCCTATCTGGAACTCACCGGCGAGGACCTGCTGGACACCGGCGTGGCGATCATGGCGCGCCCGCCCGGCAAGCGGGTGTCGAACATCTCGCTGCTGTCGGGCGGTGAGAAGGCGATGACCGCGGTGGCGCTGGTGTTCGCGATCTTCCAGCTCAATCCGGCGCCGTTCTGCCTGCTCGACGAGGTCGATGCGCCGCTGGACGAGGCCAACGTCGGCCGGCTCGCGGCGATGGTCAGCGAGATGAGCGAGCAGGTACAGTTCCTGTTTGTCAGCCACAACAAGGCGACGATGGAAGCCGCGCAGCAATTGGCCGGCGTCACCATGCGCGAGCCGGGCGTCAGCCGCCTGGTGTCGGTCGACCTGGCCGAGGCCACCCGTCTGGTCGGTGCCGCGTGATGCGCATTGCCGTGATGTCCATCGCCATCAAGCCTGATGCCGCGAAACCTGTGCCATGAAGCCTGCTGCCATGAAGCACGTTGCCACGAAGCCCCGCCCGAGCCCGGAGAGCAAAACCGATGTCCGATGAGACCCTGCTGCGGATTGCCATCCTGATCGCCGGCCTGTTCGTGGTCGGCGCGATCGTGTTCTTCGGCCGGCCCCGCAAGCCCGGCCAGGGCCGTCGTCTGCCGCGCGACGGCCAGGGCGAGGATGCCCGCCGCGAGCCGACCCTCGGCGAGCAGATGGAAAGCGGATTGGCCGAGTCCGGAACGCCCGTGGGTGAAGCCACTACCCAGGCCGAACTGGAGCTGTTCGACCGCACCCTCGACGGCTCCGCCGGTGGCGAACTCGGACGCCGTGTCAGCGACGAGTTCGACAAGATCGTGACCCTGTACCTGGCCGCGCGCGCGGGCGAGAAACTGCACGGGCCGGACATTGTCGTGGCGGCCGAAAAGGCGGGGCTGGTGTATGGCTACATGGGCGTCTTCCACCGCCTGGTCGAACAGCAATCCGACCGCGGCCCGGTGTTCAGCGTCGCCAACATCATGAAGCCGGGCAACTTCGACATGGCGAACATCCAGGAGCTGGAGACGCCCGCGATCGCCTTCTTCCTGACCCTGCCGGCGCCGGTGTCCGCCCTCGACGCCTGGGAAACCATGCTGCCGACCGCCGAACGCATGGCCGAACTGCTCGGCGGCATCGTCCTGGACGAGCAACGCAACAACCTGGGTCGCCAGCGCATCGGCCATATCCGCGAGGAACTGCGCGCCTACGACCGCCAGCGCGAGGCACCGTCACTGACCAGGCCGGCGCGCTGGTAAGCCGCTTCCGGGCAGACGCTTTGCCGTCTGCATGAAACCGCCAGACCACAAAAGGACCACGCCGTCATGGACAGGATTCAGGCCGAAGCCATCGTCACGGCCATGCTCGAGCCGGATCTGAAGATCGAGCAGGAGCTGCAGCAAAAACGTGCGCGCGAAGCCCGGCAGCTCATCGTCCAGCGGCGGCATGCAGGCTTCGTCCTGGCCGGTTTCGCGGCGGGCATCGCGGTCGGGTATCCGATCGGCGGGTTCAACTCCGCCCACGGCCTGATGGGCGCGATGGCCGGCGTGGCGGTGAGCGCGCTGATCGGGTGGACGCGCAAGCGACGGGCGGGCTGAGGCGCTCACGACAACCAGTACAGGATCTCCACGCCTTCGCGGTCACGCTGTGGAGGCTCCCGCGGTATCGGATTGCGCTTCCCGCGGCCTGATGACTCCGATGACCGCAACCCTTGCGATAGAAGCCTGATGCCTGCCACGACCGATCCCGCCACCCGCATTGCCGCGCTGCGCCGCCAGCTCGACGACGCCAACTACCGCTATCACGTGCTCGACGACGCCGAGATTCCGGATGCGGAGTACGACCGGCTGTTGCGTGAACTCGAGCAGTTGGAGGCCGCGCATCCCGAGCTCGCCAGTGCCGATTCGCCGACCCGGCGCGTCGGTGCCGCGCCGTCGGGCGCCTTCGCCACCGTCGTGCATGCGCTGCCGATGCTGTCACTGGGCAATGCGTTCGCCGAGGACGAGGTCGCCGACTTCGTGCGCCGGATCGAGCAGAACCTCGGCCGCAAGGATCCGCTGTTCTCGGTCGAACCCAAGCTCGACGGGCTGGCGATCAGCCTGCGTTACGAGCACGGCCGTTTCGTCCAGGGCGCGACCCGCGGCGACGGTGCCAGCGGCGAGGACGTCACCGCCAATCTGCGCACGATCAGGGCGATCCCGTTGCAACTGCGCGGTACGGGCTGGCCCGGGGTGCTGGAAGTGCGCGGCGAGGTCTACATGCCGTTGGCGGGGTTCAAGCGCTACAACGAGCGGATGCTGGCCGAGGGCGGCAAGGTCCTGGCCAATCCACGCAACGGTGCGGCCGGGTCGCTGCGCCAGCTCGATCCGCGCATCACCGCGCGTCGGCCGCTGGCGTTCTATGCGTACGCGGTCGGCATGGTCGAGGACGGCGCGTTGCCCGACACCCATTCGGCGACATTGCGGCAACTGCGCGGGTGGGGCTTCCCGGTCAGCGCCGAAAGCCGCGTGGTGAGCGGTGTCGACGGTCTGCTGGATTACTACCGGCGCATCGGCGAGCGCCGCGACCACCTGCCATTCGACATCGACGGCGTGGTCTACAAGCTCGACGACTATGCCGGCCAGCGCGAGATGGGCTTCGTCTCGCGTGCGCCGCGCTGGGCGATCGCGCACAAGTTTCCGGCGCAGGAGCAGTCGACCGTGCTGGAGGCGATCGAGGTCCAGATCGGGCGGACCGGCGCGGTGACGCCGGTCGCGCGCCTGCAACCGGTCCAGGTGGCCGGGGTTGTGGTCACCAACGCGACCCTGCACAACGCGGACCAGATCGCCCGGCTGGACGTGCGCGTCGGCGACACCGTGATTGTGCGCCGTGCCGGTGACGTGATTCCGGAGATCGTCCGCGTCGTGCCGGGCCTGCGCGCACCGGACGCCGTCGCCTGGGCGATGCCGACGCACTGCCCGGTATGCGGTTCGGAAATCCTGCGCGAGGAAGGCGGGGTGGTATGGCGCTGTTCGGGCGAGCTGACCTGCGCGGCACAGCGCAAGGAGGCCATCGGCCACTTCGCCTCGCGGCGGGCAATGGACATCGACGGCCTGGGCGAGCGCTACATCGAGGATCTGTCGGACTTCGACTACGTCACCTCGGTGGCGGACCTGTACAAACTGACCCTCGACGACCTGCTGGAGATGAAGCGTCGTGGCGACGAACGGGCTGGCACCATCCCGGAAACGGTGAAGTCGGGCAAGGTCGCGACCCGCTGGGCCGAGAACCTGATCGAGGCGATCGACCGCAGCCGCCGCACGACGCTGGAGCGCTTCCTGTTCGGGCTCGGGATCCAGCGCGTCGGCGAGAGCACCGCGAAGGCGCTGGCGCACTGGTTTGGCGACCTTGAACTGATCCGCCACCTGCCGTGGCCGCTGTTCAAACGCGTGCCGGATATCGGCGCGGAAGTGGCCCGTTCGATCGGCCATTTCTTCGACCAGCCCGGCAACCAGCAGGTCATCGACCAGCTGCTGGCGCGCGGCGTGACGATCGGCGATGCGCACCCGCCATCGCCGAAGCTGCGGGACGGCCTGACGTTGGCGGCGTTGCTGGTTGATCTGGAAATCCCCAGGCTCACCCGCCTGCGCGCGGAGCAGCTGGCCGCCGTGTTTCCCGACGCAACTGCGTTGCAGGATGCACCGCACCACCATTTCATCAGCGCCGGCCTGCCGGCCGATACGGCGTCCGCGCTGGCCGCCTGGCTGGAGGACGCGGACAACGCGAAGCTGCTGACGCAGTGTGGCGATGCCCTGGCCCGGCTGGACGCACTGGTTCCTGCTGTGGATGCCGTGGCCGTCGGGCCGCTTGAGGGCAAGACCGTGGTGTTGACGGGAACCCTCTCGGCGATGACCCGCGATGAAGCCAAGGCGCGCCTGGAAGCATTGGGCGCGAAGTCCGCCGGCAGCGTGTCGAAGAAGACCAGCTTCGTGGTGGCCGGCGAAGCCGCCGGCTCCAAGCTCGCCAAGGCCGAAGAACTTGGTGTCGAGGTCTGGGATGAGGCCCGGCTGCTTGCCTTTCTGACCGAACACGAATGACTGCAGCAGTGCCATGTAGGAGCGACGCAAGTCGCGACCCACTGAACATCCAATTCCTTGCGCATTCGCGACTTACGTCGCTCCTACATCGGTTTTAACTGCAGCAATGACCGCCGACTGGCAACCCACCGCAAGCTTCGACGCCCTGCGCCTGCGCGCTGCCCTCAACGCGCGCATCCGCACGTTCTTCGCCGAGCGCGGTGTCACCGAGGTCGAGACGCCGGTGATGTCGGTCGCCGGCAATACCGAGCCGAACATCGCCTCGTTCTCGCTGCCCTTCAGCGGCCGCACCGACGGCGCGCCGCGCACGCGCTGGCTGCGGACGTCGCCGGAATACCCGCTCAAGCGCCTGCTGGCAGCCGGGTTCGGCGACTGCTACGAGTTGGGCCGTGTGTTCCGCGATGGTGAGGCGGGCGGTCGCCACAACCCCGAGTTCACCATGCTCGAGTGGTACCGGTTGGGCTGGGATCACCGCGCGCTGGTCGAGGAAACCGCGGACGTCATCAATGCGGCGTTGTCCCTGGTGGATCGCCAGGTGCCGCTGGTCCAGGTCCGCTACCGCGATCTCTACCGCGAGCGGTTGGGAGTGGATCCGATGACCGCCACCGACAGCGAATTGCGCGACGCCCTGGGCGAGGTGGTCATCGATCCGCAAGGCCTGACCCGCGACGACTGGCTGGACCTGCTGATGACCCATCGCCTGCAACCGGACTTCCGCGCCGACCGGATGCTGGCGATCCACGATTACCCCGCCTCGCAATGCGCCCTCGCGCGTCTGCGCGATGACGGCGACGGCCAGCCGCCGGTCGCCGAGCGCTTCGAGCTGTACCTGGGTCCGCTGGAACTGGCCAACGGTTACCACGAGCTGAGCGATCCAGTGGAGCAGGGCGCGCGCTTCGACCGCGACCGTCGGATCCGCGAACATCGCGGCGATGCCGTGCCGCCACGCGATGAACGCTTCCTCGCATCACTGGCGGCAGGACTGCCGCAATGCGCCGGCGTGGCGCTGGGGGTCGACCGGTTGATGATGGCGATGCTCGGCACCGACCGCATCGCCGACGTGCTCGCATTCGACTTCGCCCACGCCTGAATTGCCATCTGCCGCGAATGCGCAAAGCCCCACGTTACGGCTTTGTTGTTCGGGCCTGGCCATCACACGACTGCCGTGATTGCTCACTGGCCAGGAAGTGATGTGCAGGTCGCAGCTGAAGCCGCTCCTACAATTGCAATGCCGTCACGCCAATCCGATCACCTTCCCGCGGCATCACGTATCGCCATCGCCCATCGCACCGCAACGCCTGGAATCTCCCCATGACCGACACCTTCGATTTCGACCGCTACGACCGCATCCGCCCGATCCGCTGGACCGGCGACGCGCTGGAACTGCTCGACCAGCGCAAGCTTCCGTTCCAGGTCGAATACGTGACCTGCCGCACCAGTCAGGCGGTGTACGAGGCGATCCACGCGTTGACCGTTCGCGGTGCGCCGGCGATCGGGATCGCGGCGGCGTGGGGACTGGTGCTGGCCGCCGCCGATATCGAGGCGGCGGATGGCGGGGAGGCGGCGCGCAAGCTCGATCCGGCGATCGACCATCTCAATCTGGCGCGGCCGACGGCGGTCAACCTGGCTTGGGCCTTGGCGCGGATGCGTCGCAAGCTTGTCGACGCCGGTACGGACTGGCGCGAAGTGATGACCCGCGAAGCCGACCTGATCGCCCGCGAGGACCTTGCCGCCAACCGCCATATGGGCGCGCTGGGTGCGGCGTTGATCGCGCCGGGCAGCGGTGTGCTGACCCACTGCAACACCGGCTCCCTGGCGACAGCGGGGTTCGGCACCGCCCTGGGCGTGATCCGCGCCGGAGTGGCGCAAGGCCGCATCGCGCAGGTGTTTGCCGGCGAGACCCGGCCCTGGCTGCAGGGCGCGCGCCTGACCGTGTGGGAGCTGCAGCAGGACGGCATCATGCCCACCCTGATCGCCGATGCCGCTGCCGCCCACCTGATGAAGTCCGGCAAGGTCCAATGGGTGGTGGTCGGTGCGGATCGCATCTGCGCCAATGGCGATAGCGCGAACAAGATCGGCACCTACCAGCTCGCGATCGCCGCGCGCCACCATGGGGTGAAATTCATGGTGGCGGCCCCCTCGTCGACGGTGGACATGGGCACGCTTTCCGGCGATGCGATCCACATCGAGGAGCGCGACCCGCAGGAGCTTTTCGGCATCGGCGGCGTGGCGACGGCGGCCGCAGGGATCCAGGCGTGGAATCCGGTGTTCGATGTCACCCCCCACGGGTTGATCGATGCGATCGTGACCGAGCGCGGCGTGATCGAGCGCCCCGATGCGGTTGCGATGCAGGCAGCGTTCGGCAGCTGAGCGCGCGTGATGCCGCGATGACGGGAAATATTCGCTAAGTCCTTGTTTCGCCGGAAATTCAGCGAGGCATGAGGGTGCCGCGTGTGCTATCATTTCCTGTCTTTTTCATCTGCCTGTCGCAGATCGGAAAGCCCTGCAGGTAGCGCGTTTCGTTGCTGGTTCCAGTGGCAACTCTCAGTGGCCTCTCAAGAGGCGGTCGTTGAAAGCGTCAGGGGTGGTTTCCGGTTGCTGCAAGCAGTATCGCTCTCGCTAAACACGGAAACCTGATGGCCGATCTTGCCAAGGAAATCATCCCGGTAAACCTCGAAGACGAGATGCGTCGCAGCTACCTCGATTACGCGATGAGCGTAATCGTCGGCCGCGCGCTTCCGGACGTTCGGGACGGACTCAAGCCAGTGCACCGGCGCGTCCTGTACGCGATGAGCGTGCTCGGCGCGCACGCCAACAAGCCGTACTTCAAGTCGGCACGAATCGTCGGTGACGTGATCGGTAAATACCATCCGCACGGCGACCAGTCGGTCTACGACACGCTGGTGCGCATGGCGCAGCCGTTTTCGCTGCGCTACCTGCTGGTGGATGGCCAGGGCAACTTCGGTTCGGTCGATGGCGACTCCGCCGCGGCGATGCGTTACACCGAAGCGCGCATGTCCCGGATCACCCATGAGTTGATGGCGGACATCGAGAAGGAAACCGTCGACTTCCAGCCCAACTATGACGAGAAGGAATTCGAGCCGACGGTCATGCCGACCCGGATCCCGAACCTGCTCATCAATGGTTCCGCCGGCATCGCGGTCGGCATGGCGACCAACATCCCGCCGCACAACCTGTCGGAGATCATCGACGCGACGATCGCGCTGATCGACGACCCCGGGATCGACATCGACGGCCTGATGGTGCACGTGCCCGGTCCGGACTTCCCGACCGCCGGCATCATCAACGGCACCTCCGGGGTCATCAACGCGTACCACACCGGTCGCGGCCGCGTGCGCATGCGCGCCAAGGCGGATATCGAGGTCGCCGACAACGGCCGTGAGGCGATCGCGGTCACCGAGATTCCTTACCAGGTCAACAAGGCGCGGCTGATCGAGAAGATCGCCGAGCTGGTCAAGGAAAAGAAGCTCGAAGGCATCAGCGAGTTGCGCGACGAGTCCGACAAGGACGGCATGCGCATCTACATCGAGATCAAGCGCGGCGATTCCGCTGAGGTGGTGCTCAACAACCTCTACCAGCAGACCCAACTGGAGTCGTCGTTCAGCATCAACATGGTGGCGCTGGTCGATGGCCGGCCGCAGCTGCTGAACCTCAAGCAGATTCTGCAGTCCTTCGTGCGCCATCGTCGCGAAGTGGTCACCCGCCGGACCATCTTCGATCTGCGCAAGGCGCGCGCCCGTGCGCACGTGCTGGAAGGCCTGACCGTCGCGCTGGCGAACATCGACGAGATGATCGAGCTGATCAAGACCTCGGCGAACCCGAACGAGGCGCGTGAGCGCATGCTCGCCAAGTCCTGGGAGCCGGGACTGGTGGGGGCGCTGCTCGGCGCCGCCGGTGCCGAGGCCTCGCGGCCGGAGGACCTGCCCAAGGGCGTTGGCCTGCTGAACGACCGCTACCAGCTCACCGAGACCCAGGCCCAGCAGATCCTCGAAATGCGCCTGCACCGCCTGACCGGGCTGGAGCAGGAGAAGCTGACCGACGAGTACAAGCTGCTGCTGGAGACCATCCGCGGCCTGATCGAGATCCTGGAAGATCCGAACGTGCTGCTCGACGTGATCCGCACCGAGCTGGAGAACGTCAAGGCGGAGTTCGGCGACGAACGCCGCAGCGAGATCCGCGAGAGCGAGGAAGACCTCGACATCCTCGACCTGATCGCGCCCGAGGATGTCGTGGTGACGCTGTCGCATTCCGGCTACGCCAAGCGCCAGCCGGTGAGCACCTACCGGGCACAGAAGCGCGGTGGCCGCGGACGCAACGCGGCGGCGACCAAGGACGAGGACTTCATCGACAGCCTGTGGCTGGTCAACACCCACGACACCCTGCTGACCTTCACCAGCGCCGGCCGCGTGTTCTGGCTGCCGGTGTACCAGTTGCCGGATGCGGGTCCGACCGCGCGCGGCCGGCCGATCATCAACTGGATTCCGCTGGAACCCGACGAGCAGGTGCAGGCCGTGGTGCCGGTGCGTGACTACGAAGGCGAGCGTTATGTGTTCTTCGCGACCCGCAATGGCGTGGTCAAGAAAACCCCGATTAGCGAATACGCCTACCGGCTGCAGCGCGGCAAGATCGCGATCAACCTGGACGACGGCGATGCGCTGATCGGCGTCGGCCTGTCCGACGGCCACTGCGACATCATGCTGTTCTCCAGCGAGGGCAAGGCGGTCCGGTTCTCCGGGGAGACCGTGCGTTCGATGGGCCGTACCGCCCGCGGCGTGCGCGGCATGCGTCTGGGCGAGGGCGGCAAGGTGGTGAGCCTGATCGTGGTCGAAGGCGACGGCGACATCCTGACCGCGAGCGAGCGCGGCTTCGGCAAGCGCACTCCGCTGGCGGAGTACCCGTGCAAGGGGCGCGGCACGCAGGGCGTGATCGCGCTGCGGACCTCCGAGCGCAACGGCCAGCTGGTCGGAGCGGTCCAGCTCACCGAGACCCACGAAGTCCTGCTGATTTCGGACGGCGGCACCCTGGTCCGCACGCGCGCCTCGGAGATCTCGCAGGTCAGCCGCAACACCCAGGGCGTGACCCTGATGCGGCTGGCGGACAACGAGACCCTGCAGGCGGTCGAACGGCTGGATGCGTCGCTGGACGAGGAGTTGGAAGTGGATCCCACTGATGGCGCCGAGGTTGAGGTTGCGCCTGTGGATGTCGATCCCTCGGTAATCGCTCCCCAAGATGGGGAGCCTTCGACGGATTCGCCGGACTGACGGCTGTTGCAGCTGCCGTGACAACCAGAAACGCCGCCCGGGATGGGCGGCGTTTCTGGTTCCAGGCGTGCGGTTCCGGTCAGCTGCCGATCCAGCCGTCGAGCATGTCCGACAACTCGTCGGCGTGTTCCTCTTCCTGGGCGAGGATGGATTCTAGGATGCGCTTGGTGGTGGTGTCCTTGTTGCCGATGTAGTTGATCATCTCGCGGTAGCTGTCGATCGCGATGCGTTCGGCCACCAGGTCTTCCTTCACCATGTCGCGCAGGTCGCTGCCTTCGACGTATTCGGCATGCGCACGCCCCGCCAGGATTTCGGGGTTGAAGTCGGGCTCGCCCCTCAACTGGACGATGCGTTCCGCGATCAGGTCGCCGTGGGCCTGCTCCTCCTGGGCATGTTGCAGGAACTCGGCCTTGATCGAATCGGCCATCAGCCCGCTGGCCATGAAGTAATGGCGCTTGTAGCGCAGCACGCAGACCAGCTCGGTTGCCAACGCCTCGTTCAACAGCCGGATCACGGTCTCCCGGTCGGCGGTGTAGCTGTCGGTGATCGCTCCCTTGTCGACATGCTGGCGCGCGCGCTTGCGGATTGCCGCCAGGTCGCTGACGAACGGGGAGTTGTTCGATGAGGACTGTTGCGTATTCATGTCGATCTCCGTGGCGGAGGGAAGATCAGGAAAGCTGCGACAGCATGTGTTCGGCCGAGGACACCCGGTACTCGCCCGGTGCCTCCACGAAAAGCTGCTTGACCACGCCGTTCTCGGCGTACAGCGAGAAGCGTTTGGCGCGGGTTCCCATGCCGTAGGAGCTGGCGTCCAATTCCAGCCCCAGTGCCCGGGTGAACACGGCATTGCCGTCGGCCAGCATCATCAGGCCCTCGGGCACGTTCTGGCTCTGGCCCCACGCCTGCATCACGAACGGGTCGTTGACCGATATGCAGGCCACGTCGATGCCCTTGTCGCGGAACTGCTGGTAATGCTCGACGAATCCGGGCAGGTGTTTCTCCGAGCAGGTTGGCGTGAATGCGCCCGGGACGGCGAAGATCACCACCTTGCTGTCACCGAACAACCTGGCGGTATCCACGGTCTGGACGCCATCGTGGATGCGCTGCAGCGGGACGTCGGGAAGGTGTTCGCCAACTTGGATGCTCATGGGATTCTCCTGTGTAGAAAGGCAGTGTAGGCGCGGGCTTCTAAATTCCGCGTCAACACCGCAATGCAGGCGAAAGAACAGAAAAAGCGTGCCGGCAGCGCTTGAACCGGGCCCGCGTCGTGACCATCTGGAAGGATGGCCGATACACCCCGCGTTCATCCCTGGGGATATCCTGCGTCCACGTCACGCGGAACGCTTCTGGAGCGATTGATGCATTTCAAGGATTACTACGAGACCCTCGGTGTCGAGGCGAGCGCCGGAGACGCCGAGATCAAGACGGCCTATCGGAGGATGGCGCGCAAGTTCCACCCCGACGTCAGCAAGGAGGCCGGCGCGGAGGAGAAGTTCAAGGCGGTCAACGAGGCCTATGAAGCGTTGCGCGATCCGCAGAAGCGTGCGGCCTATGACCAGTTGCGCGCGCGGGGCTACCGTCCGGGCGACGAGGTGCGTCCGCCGCCGGGTGGTTTTGGTGGTCCGGGCGGGGGCGGGGTCGATTTCGAGGAGATTTTTGCTGGAGGCGGTGCCGGTGGCGGCTTCAGCGATTTCTTCGAAAGCCTGTTCGGTCGGGGGCGCGCCGGTGCCGGTGGTGCTGGCGGGAATGGCTTCGGCCAGCGGTCGGCGCACGGGCAGCCACGGGCGGCCGCGGATACCCGGGCCAAATTGTCGGTGCCGCTGGAAACGGTATACGCCGGCGACAGCGTGCGCATCGCCATCAACGGCAAGACCCTGGACGTGCGCGTGCCCAAGGGCATCCGCGAAGGCCAGGCGATCCGGCTGGCCGGGCAGGGCAGTCATGGCGGCGGTTTGCTGCTGGAAATCGAATACGCCGCCCATCCGCAGTTCGAGGTGGACGGGCGCAACGTGATCCACGTCCTGTCGATTGCCCCGTGGGAAGCCGCGTTGGGAGCGACGATCAGCGTGCCGACGCTGGGTGGTTCGGTGGACTTGAAGATTCCCGCCAATTCCGAAGCAGGCCGCAAGCTGCGTTTGCGCGGTCGTGGCCTGCCGGGCGCATCGGCGAGCGGCGATCAGATCGTCGAGCTGGAAGTGCTGGCGCCCAAGCCGACCACGGACGCACAGAAGGGCGCGTACGAAGCCATGCGCGATGCCTTCGGGAAGGACTGGCGCCGGGAGTGATGCCCGCACCATCGCGCGGGCGAAAATCCGGTGTGCGGCGGGCTATGCGGCCCGTGACCGGGTTTGCCGGATGGTGTCAGGCCTGCAGCAACTGACCGAGTATTTCCGCCAGGTCGGACTCGTTGAACGGCTTGGTGATGTACGCCTTCGCCCCCTGGCGCATGCCCCAGACGCGGTCGGTCTCCTGGTCCTTGGTGGTGACCAGGACCACCGGGATGTGTTTGGTGGCGGCGTCGCGGCAGATCGAGCGGGTGGCCTGGAACCCGTTGAGGTTCGGCATCACCACGTCCATCAATACCAGGTCGGGGAGTTCCCGCCTGGCGGCGTCCACGCCGGCGGCACCGTCTTCGGCCGTCAGTGCTTCGTGGCCGAGTTTTTCGACGATGCGGCGTATGCCCATCAATTGCGACGGCGAGTCGTCGACGATCAGAATGCGCGCCATGTGTTTTCCCCAGTAGACCGTTGGATTGTAGCCGCGTAAGTCGTGACCGCCAAACGGCTCAGAGGGTGACCAGTGTCCGTCCCAGTGAGCCGCCGGCGAGCATGGTCGGAAATACCCCGGGCAGCTCGGCCAGGGTGACTTCGCGGGTGCAGATGCGTTCCAGGTGGACGGGCTTCCAGTCGCTGGCGAGGTGCTGCCAGACCGCTTCGCGGATGTCGCGTGCTGTACCGGCCGAGGCCACGCCCAGCAACGACACGCCGCGGATGATGAAGGGCATGACGGTGGCATCCAGCGTGGCGGAGGCGGCCAGACCGGCGCTGGCGACATTGCCGTAAGGCGCGCATTGGGCCAGCAGGCTGGTCAGCATCGGGCCGCCGACGTTGTCCAGGCCACCGCCAAAGCGCGCGGATTCCATCGGGCGGGTCGTGGCAAGGGCCTCCCGGCCGAGTACCTGGCTGGCGCCGATGTCCCGCAGGTAGGCGTGCTGGTCGGCCTTGCCGCTGATGGCGTGGACCTCGAAACCGGCGCGGCTGAAGATGTCGACCGCCAGCGAGCCGACGCCACCGGTCGCGCCGGTGACGGCCAACGGCCCCATGTCCGGGCGTTGCCGGTTTTCGGTCATCCGGAACAAGGCCAGTGCGGCGGTGAAGCCTGCGGTGCCCAGGATCATGCTTTCGCGCAGGCTCAGGCCGGCCGGCAACGGAATCGTCCATTGCGCTTCCAGACGCACGTACTCGCTGTAACCGCCGTCACGGGTCTCGCTGAGCCCGCTGCCGGTCGCCAGCACCGCATCGCCTTCCTTGAAGGCCGGATCGGTGGATGCGACCACGTGCCCGGCGACATCGATTCCGCCGACCAGCGGGAACCGACGCAGGATCTTGCCCTGGCCGGTGCCTGCCAGTGCGTCCTTGAAGTTGATCGAAGAATGGACAGCCTTGACCACCACTTCGCCGGGAGCGAGGTCGTCCAGCGAGATCGCTTCGATGCCGCTGCGATAACCGGCCGCGTCGTTGTGGATGCGGAAGGCGTTGAAAGTGGCTGGGGTGGTGTTGGTCATGTCGTCCTCATTCGATCGGTACCGGCGGTTGTCCGTGCCGTGGGTTGCAGTCTGGATTGGAGCAGTGTGGGGGAATGGATCAGCGCACCGCGTTGCGTCGCTTCTCTTCGAGCCACTTGTCGGCGTTTGCCGGCCGATAGGCCTGCATCCACGACAACATCCCATCGATGTCCTCGCCGTGCCACAGGTCGAGGCGCTGCTCGGCGTTCACGAAGTGCTCGCCGACCATCCGGTCCATCATGGCGATCAGCGGCTCGTAGAATCCGTCCACATCGAGGAAAGCGCAGGGTTTGTTGCCGAGCCCCAACTGCCGCCAGGTCAGCATCTCGAACATCTCGTCCAGGGTACCGAAGCCGCCGGGCAGGGCGATGAAGCCGTCCGACAGTTCGAACATGCGCGCCTTGCGCTCGTGCATGTTGCCCACGACCTCCTGCCGGGTCAGGCCGCGGTGGGCGACTTCCCAGGTGACCAGTTGCTCGGGAATCACGCCGATCACCTCGCCGCCTGCGGCCAGCGCGGCATCGGCCATGATCCCCATCAGACCGACGTTGCCGCCGCCGTAGATGACCGCCAGGCCCTGTTCGGCAAGTTGATTTCCAAGCTCGGCGGCACGTTCCGCATAGACCGGGCGGGAGCCGGAGTGGGAGCCGCAATAGACGCAGACGGATTTCATGGGGCGGATTCCTGCTGGAGTCGACCACCAGGGCGGGCGTTCGACTGGTGATCACTCGAGTGGTGATCAAAAGAGGTAAATGAAAACGGCGCACCGAGGTGCGCCGTGTGTGGTTCCAGGTCGGTCTGCGCCGCGATCCGTTCGCCCGTCGGGGCGATCAGTTCGCCTTGTGGATCGCGCGCTTGTCGACCGCCATGGCCGCTTCGTGGACCACTTCCGACAGTGCCGGGTGGGCGAAGCAGATGCGGGCCAGGTCGTCGGCGGCGCCCTTGAATTCCATCGTGATCACGCCGCTGTGGACCAGCTCGGACACGTTCGGCCCGCACAGGTGCACGCCCAGCACGCGGTCGGTCTCGGCATGGGCGATGACCTTGACCAGCCCGGCGGGCTCGTTCATCGCCACGGCGCGGCCGTTGGCGGCAAACGGGAAGCTGCCGGTCTTGTACGGAATGCCTTCGCTCTTGCACTGTTCTTCGGTCTTGCCGACCCAGGCGATTTCCGGCTCGGTGTAGATCACCCAGGGCACGGTATCCAGGTTGACGTGGCCGGGCAGGCCGGCGATCAGCTCGGCCACCGCGATGCCTTCCTCGGACGCTTTGTGCGCCAGCATCGGGCCGCGCACGCAGTCGCCGACCGCCCAGACGCCATCGACACCGGTGTGGCAATGCTCGTCGACCTCGATCTGGCCGCGCTCATTGACCTTCACGCCGGTACCGTCGGCCAGCAGGCCCTTGGTGGCGGCGCGGCGGCCCACGGCCACCAGCAGCTTGTCGACCACCAGGCTCTGCTCGCCCTTGGCGTCGGTGTAGGTGAGGTGGACGCCGTCCTTCTTGATCTCGGCCTTGCTGACCTTCGCGCCCAGCTTGATGTCCAGGCCCTGCTTCTTGAATTCGCGCGCGGCGACCTTGCTGATGTCCGCATCGGCCGCTGCCAGGAAGCCGGGCAGGGCTTCGAGGATGGTCACTTCCGAACCCAGGCGCTTCCAGACGCTGCCCAGCTCCAGGCCGATCACGCCCGCACCGATCACGCCCAGGCGCTTGGGCACCTCGGTGAAGTCCAGCGCGCCGACGTTGTCGACGATTTTGTCGCCGTCGAACTTGGCGAACGGCAGTTCGATGGAATCCGAACCGGCAGCGATGATCACGTTGGCGGCCTTCAGCTCGACCTCGGAGCCGTCGTGCTGCTTCACCTTGACCACGTTGCCCGCATGCAGGGTGCCGAAGCCGTGGAACGGGGTGACCTTGTTGGCCTTGAACAGCATCGTGATGCCACCGGTGAACTGGTTCACGATCTTGTCCTTGCGGCCCACCATGACGCCGACGTCCATCTTCGGCTTCTCGGCCGAGATGCCGTGGTCGGCGAACATGTGGGTCAGGTTGTGGAACTGGCGCGAGCTGTCGAGCAGCGCCTTGGACGGGATGCAGCCCACGCGCAGGCAGGTGCCGCCCAGCGCCGGCTTGCCGTCCTTGCCCAGTGCGGCGTCGATGCAGGCGGTCTTCAGGCCGAGCTGCGCGGCGCGGATCGCGGCCACGTAGCCGCCGGGACCGGCACCGATCACCACGACATCGAAGTTCTGTTGTTCGCTCATCTCAAAGGATCCTTGGCTTGGTGCGGAAAGCGCCCGGCCAGCTGGCCGGGGCTTCGGAGGGTCATGCTCGTACCGGTCGGGGAACGGCCGGAATCACATGCCCAGCAACATGCGGTGCGGGTTTTCGAGCTGGTTCTTGATGTCCACCAGGAACAGCACCGCGTCCTTGCCGTCGATGATGCGGTGGTCGTAGCTCAGCGCGATGTACATCATCGGCGCGGCGATGACCTGGCCGTTCTCGACGATCGCCCGCTCCTTGATCGCATGCATGCCCAGGATGGCGCTCTGCGGCGGGTTGATGATCGGGGTGGAGAACAGCGAGCCGAAGGTGCCGCCGTTGGTGATCGTGAAGGTGCCGCCCTGCAGGTCTTCCAGCTTCAGGCCGCCTTCGCGTGCTGCGACAGCGTAGTCGTTGATGGCCTGCTCGACCTCGGCGAAGCTCATCGACTCGGCATTGCGCAGCACCGGCGTGACCAGGCCCTTGTCGGTGGAGACGGCAATCGAGATGTCCGAATAGCCGTGGTAGATGATGTCCTTTTCATCGACCGAGGCGTTGACCAGCGGATAGCGCTGCAGTGCGTTGGCGGCGGCCTTCACGAAGAAGCTCATGAAGCCCAGCTTGATGCCGTAGGCCTTCTGGAACGCCTCGCCCTGCGACTTGCGCATGGCCATGACGGCCGACATGTTGACCTCGTTGGAGGAGGTCAGCATCGCGGTGGAGTTCTTCGACTCCATCAGGCGCTCGGCGATGCGCTGGCGCATGCGCGTCATCGGCACGCGCTCTTCCGGGCGGGCGCCGCCAGCCTTGCCCACGCCGGCATTCTTGGCGTAGTTCAGCAGGTCTTCCTTGGTCACCGCGCCGCGACGGCCGGTGCCTTCGACGTTGGCCGGGTCGATGCCTTCCTTGTTCGCGGTGAAGCGTGCGCCAGGCGGCAAATCAGCGGTCCTGGAAGATCCCGCCGGTGCTGCCGCAGCGGTCGCCTTGGCCTGCACCGGCTGGGCCACGTCGGTGGCCGCGGCGTCGTTCTTGGCATCGATCGCCTTGTCCGCCTTTACTTCCGCGGCGGGCGCGGCGCCGGCTTCCACGATGGCCAGCAACTGCTCGCTGGTCACCGTAGCACCGGTGTCGAACTTGATTTCCTTCAGCACGCCGTCAACCGGCGAAGGAACCTCCAGCACGACCTTGTCGGTTTCGAGGTCGACCAGGTTCTCATCGCGCCGGACCGCATCGCCGGGCTTCTTGTGCCAGGTGGCGATGGTGGCGTCGGAGACGGATTCGGGCAGAACCGGAACTTTGATCTCGGTGCTCATGGGGAAGGCATCCTGGGTAACTTGTTGAGTGGGACGAATGGCGAGGGGTGGATCGGTTGGGTGACGGGCGATCCCGCCCAACCGGCAATAAACGGCGTGGCACAGGCCACTGACTATAAGCCGGCCCGGAATCGACCGGGCCGGCTCATGTCGGACTCATTCCGCGGACGACTCGCCCTGGAGCGGGTTGACCAGCGCATCGGCCACCAGTTGGGCCTGCTCGATCAGGTGATCGGACATGTGACCGGCGGCTGGCGACGGCGAACTGCTGCGGCCGGCGTAATGCAGGGCCTGCTTGGCCGTCACGCAGGCGGTGAGGTGGTGGCGGATCTGGTACCACGCACCCTGGTTCTGCGGCTCTTCCTGGCACCAGACGACGTCCCTGGTCGAGGCGTAGCGATTGAGCTCGGCGGTCAGGGCCTCGCGCGGGAACGGGTACAGCTGCTCCACGCGGATGATGGCCACGTCGTCGGCGCCGCGCTTGATCATGTCTTCGACCAGGTCGTAATAGACCTTGCCACCGCACACCACGACCCGCTTGACCTTCTTCGGGTCGGCCTTGGCATCCGGAATCAGGGTCTGGAAGCCGCCGTTGGCCAGCTCGTCCAGCGACGACACCGCCAGCTTGTGGCGCAGCAGCGACTTGGGCGTCATCACCACCAGCGGCTTGCGGGTCTGCATGTGCATCTGGCGACGGATCATGTGGTACGCCTGCGCCGGGGTGGTCGGCGTGCACACCATCATGTTGTCCAGCGCGCACAGCTGCAGGAAGCGCTCAAGGCGTGCCGAGCTGTGCTCCGGGCCCTGGCCTTCGTAACCGTGCGGCAGGAACAGCGCCAGCCCGCACAGCCGGCCCCACTTGGCCTCGCCGGAGGACAGGAACTGGTCGATCACCACCTGCGCGCCGTTGGCGAAGTCGCCGAACTGCGCTTCCCAGATGTCCAGCGTGTTCGGGTCGGCGGTCGCATGGCCGTACTCGAACGCCATCACCGCTTCCTCGCTGAGCAGCGAGTCGATGATCTCCACGTCCATCGGATCCTGCACCAGCTCGCGCAGCGGCAGGTAGTAGTCGTCGGTGGTCTGCTCGTGCAGGATCGCGTGGCGGTGGAAGAACGTGCCGCGACCGCAGTCCTGGCCGACCAGGCGCAGCTTGTAGCCGTCGCTGAGCAGGCTGGCGTAGGCCAGGTTCTCGGCGAAGCCCCAGTCGCCGGCCTGCTCGCCGGCCGCCATCTTGCGACGGTCCTCGTAGATCTTGGCCACGCGCGGGTGCAGCTTGACCTCGGCCGGGATCGAGTTGATCCGCTTGGCCAGCTGCTTGAGGTTGTCGGAGTCGAACGTCGTGTCGACCACGTCCGACAGCTTGCCCTTGAGGAACCTGGTCCAGTCGACGGTGAACTCGTCGGGCTTGACGGCGACCAGTTCGGTGGTGACCTCGCCGGCGTCGAGCTTGTCGCGGTAGCTGTCGACCACCGCCTGCGCGTCCGCGGCCGACAGGGTGCCTTCGGCCACCAGCTTCTCGGCATAGAGCTCGCGCGGGGTCTTGTGCTGGCGGATCACCTGGTACATGACCGGCTGGGTGGCGGCCGGCTCGTCGGCCTCGTTGTGGCCGTGGCGGCGGTAGCAGACCAGGTCGATGACCACGTCCTTGCCGAAGGTGTTGCGGAAGTCCAGCGCCAGTTCGGCGCAGAACGCGACCGCTTCCGGGTCGTCGCCGTTCACGTGCAGGATCGGCGCGCCGACCATCTTGGCCACGTCGGTGCAGTACAGCGTGGAGCGGGCATCCTCGCGCGCGCTGGTGGTGAAGCCGACCTGGTTGTTGACCACGATGTGGACCGTGCCGCCGACCCGGAAACCGCGGGCCTGCGACATCTGGAACAGCTCCATCACCACGCCCTGGCCGGCGAAAGCGGCGTCGCCGTGGATCAGGATCGGCAGCACCTGCTTGCGGCTGTCACCGCCGCGGCGGGTCTGGCGCGAGCGCACCGAACCGGCCACGACCGGATCGACGATTTCCAGGTGCGAGGGGTTGAACGCCAGCGCGAGATGCACCGGGCCGCCGGGAGTGGCGACATCGGCGCTGAAGCCCATGTGGTATTTCACGTCGCCGGCGTGGGCCAGTTCGTTGTGGTCGAACTTGCCTTCGAACTCGTCGAACAGCTTGCGCGGGGACTTGCCCAGCGTGTTGACCAGCACGTTGAGGCGGCCGCGGTGGGCCATGCCGATCACCACGTCCTTGGCGCCCTGCTCACCGGCGCGGCGGATGGTGGTGTCCATCAACGGGATCAGCGCATCGCCGCCTTCCAGCGAGAAGCGCTTCTGGCCGACGTACTTGGTGTGCAGGTAGCGCTCCAGTCCTTCGGCGGCGGTCAGGCGGTCCAGGATCCGGCGCTTGTCGTCGGCGCTGCGGCCGTACTTGCCGCCGGCCTTTTCCAGCCGCTCGTACACCCAGCGGCGCTGCTGGGCATCGGCGATATGCATGAACTCGCTGCCGATCGAGCCGGTATAGGTCGCCTTGAGCAGGCTGAGCAGGTCGCCCAGCTTCATCCGGTCCTTGCCCGCGACGCCGCCGGTGCTGAACTCGTCGGCCAGGTCACTGCCGGACAGGCCGTGGAAACCGAGGTTGAGATCCGGAGCGTCCGGCTTCTCCACCAGGCCCAGCGGGTCGATGTCGGCGCCCAGATGGCCACGCGAGCGGTAGGCGGTGATCAGCTTGCCGACGAAGCGTTCGCGCTCGTCCGCGGTACCCGATCCCCCGGCGACCGGCTTCCCGGCGTGCCTGGCGGCCTCGATGATGCTGTCGATGACGGCCGAATGCGGCACGTCTCCGGCTTCGCGACCCGAGAAGCCGTCGAAATAGGCTTTCCATTCGGACCCGACGCTATCGGGGGAGACCAGGTACTGCTCGTACAGGTCTTCAATATAGGCGCCGCTGGTACCCAGCTGCGATGACTGCGAGAACTGCTTCAGGAGATTGGCCACGATGGCGTCGCTAAACTCGAAAGAGGGAGAGGGAGGTGTTTCGGGTGACCCAAAAACCGCTTTCCAGACACCCGAAGCCCCGAATTATAGCCGCTCGGGCAGGCAGGGCGGCGCCGGAAGTTGGCGGAAACGGGCAAATGGGACGCGGTGTTGCATATAAACGCGTGAGTGGGTGCGTCCCTGTTCAGGTTGGAATGCGCGCTGGCGGTGTCCGGGCTCAGATTCCCAGCGCCCGGTATTCGGTACAGGGGCGGGAGCGTTCCCAGACGGCGTCGAAAGTCGTTTTCAACTGGCGCGCACGTGCGGGGGCGTGGAGGCAGGTCTCGCCTTCCAGTCGTCCCGCGAGCGGGCGGAAGTAATAGCCGCCGCGGTCGTTGGCGAGGTAAGCCGATGGGTACGACTGGTCGCCTGGCTCCTCGATGGCGCGGAATGCGAACATGCTGGGCAGGCGCTGGGACAGCGTGATCAGCGGCGAGAGCGTGCGCTGCGGAGTCGCCGGGTCGTGCAGCAGGATCCGCGTCTCGCCTTGGCCGACGGCGAAGCGGCGCAGGGCTTCCAGCACTTCGGGCGCGTCGAGCAGGCCGGGATCCAGCTCGCGGCTGTAGATGGTCAGCTGGCGTCGGGCGCTGCCGATCACACCCAGGGCCGCGGCGATGGCGGCTGCGCGGGATCCGACGGGATTGTCCGCGTCCAGCAAGGCGCGCATGGCCTGGTGTTCGATGCCGGCCTCCTGGAACCGCTCGCCGTGCGGCAGGAAGCCATGCCGGGCGTAGAAGCCGATCGCCTGGACCTGGGCGTGCAGGGACAACTCCGGCCAACCCAGGTCGCGGCCCCGGTCGATCAGGGCGCGCAGCAATGCATCGCCGACGCCGCGTCCGCGCCATTCGGCCAGTACCGCCATCCGGCCGATGCTGCGATCGGGGGTGAGCCGGCCGGTGCCGATCGGGTTGCCGTTGCCATCGCGGGCGATGACGTGGTGGCAATGCGGATCCAGCTCGTCCCATTCCAGTGCCAGCGGGACGCCCTGCTCGCGCACGAACACGGTTTCCCGGACGGCGCGCAAGTCGGGCAGGCCGATGCCGTAGTCGACCGGTTCGACACGAAAAGAGGATGCCGGGCTCATGCTTCGTCGTCCTCGTCGAGTGCGAGGTGGTAATGGCCGGCCTGGATGAGGTCGAAGACGCAGTTGCGGCCGGTTTCGGACAGGGCGGCGTACGTCGTGCCATCCAGGGTCGGGGCGTTCGCGACGAGTTTTGCATCGGCCACCGGCAACGAGTGGCCTTCGCCATTGGCATGCAAGCGCGCGCCGCCGGCGGACTGGCGCCAGGCCATCCGCGAGTACGGGTGGCGGTGCAGGACGGCGCCGTGCTGCAGGTCCCATTCGATCTCGATGCGCGAGCGCGGCAGCTCGCCCGGCGGCAGTTCCGGCGGGATCACATCGACCGCGTTGCGGTAAACGGTGATGAAGTTGCCGAACCAGTCGCCCAGTTGTTCCGGGTCGCTGCTGCGCAACAGGTCCAGCGCGGCGATCACGCGGGTCATCGCGGCGGCATCGATTTCGCCGGGATCGTCGGCTGGCGTGAGGCCGGGATCGCGGTAGCGCGATGATTCGTCTGCCGCGGCGGCCAACGTGTCCGCCAGATCGCCCAGCAATTCCGCCGCCGACGGTGCGCGCATGCCGAACGAGAAGGTGAGGCACGCGTCCTCGGCGACGCCGTGATGGGGCACACCCGGGGGCAGATAGAGCATGTCGCCGGGGCCGAGCACCCAGTCGTGGCTGGGAGTGAACTGCCGCAGCAGCCGGAGTTCGACATCGTCGCGGAAATCCAGCGGCGGGCTGTCGGTCGCATCGATCTGCCAGCGGCGATGGCCGACGGCCTGCAGCAGGAACACGTCGTATTGATCGACATGCGCGCCGACCGAGCCGCCCGGGGCGGCAAACGACACCATCACGTCGTCGATCCGCCAGCGCGGCAGGAAGCTGAAGTGACGGATCAGTTCGGCGATATCCGCGTCCCACTTGTCCACGTCCTGCACCAGCAGGGTCCAGTCCTGGTGCGGCAGGCCCGGGAACATCTCCTCCGGGAACGGCCCGTGCTGGACGGCCCAACGATCGTTCGCCTTGTCGTGCGAGATCAGCCGCGACAGTGCGCCGTCCTCGCAGGCCAGCCCGGCGAGATCGTCGGGCTGCATGGGCGAGACGAAATCGGGGAACGCATTGCGGATCAGCAGGGGACGTTTCTGCCAGTAGACGCGCAGGAACTCGGCTGGCGACATGCCGAGCGGAGGCAAGGCGCGTGCGTCGATCTCGATGGGCGGCACTGGTTGGCTCGATTCACTCATGACGACGGTTCTTCAGGCCTTCCTATATCCCGCGGGCGAGCTTTTCGGCGTGGCCGGTGTAGCTGCCCGGCGTCATCTCCAACAGCCGCTTTTTGGCGTCAGCGGGAAGATCCAGCCCGCTGATGAATTCACGCATCGAGGCCTCGTTGATGCCGTGGCCGCGAGTCAGTTCTTTGAGCTGTTCGTACGGATTGGGCAGGCCGTAGCGGCGCATCACGGTCTGCACGGCTTCCGCCAGCACCTCCCAGGACGCGTCCAGGTCGGCGGCCAGCCGCTCGGGATTGGCCGACAGCTTGCCCAGGCCGCGCAGCAGGGCGTCAATGCCGATCAGCGCATGGCCGAACGCCGTGCCCAACGCGCGCAGCACGGTCGAATCGGTCAGGTCGCGCTGCCAGCGGCTGATCGGCAGCTTGGCGGAGAAATGCTCCAGCAGGGCGTTGGCGATGCCGAAGTTGCCCTCGGCGTTCTCGAAGTCGATCGGGTTGACCTTGTGCGGCATTGTCGAGCTGCCGACTTCGCCGGCCTTCACCGATTGCTTGAAGTAGCCCAGCGAGATGTAGCCCCAGATATCGCGGCACAGGTCGATGGCGATGGTGTCGATGCGCTTCTGCACGTCGCACAGCTCGGCGATGCCGTCATGCGGCTCGATCTGGGTGGTGTACGGCTGCCAGGTCAGACCCAGCGAAGTGACGAACGCCTCGGAAAATTTCGGCCAGTCGATGCCGGGATATGACGCCACGTGGGCGTTGTAGTTGCCGACCGCGCCATTGATCTTGCCCGGCATCGGCGCGGCGATCAGGGTCTCGCGCTGGCGCAGCAGGCGGGCGACGACGTTGGCGATCTCCTTGCCGACGGTGGTCGGCGAGGCGGTCTGGCCGTGGGTGCGCGAGAGCATCGGCAGGGCGGCGTATTCGTGCGCCATCGCGCGCAGCCTGGCGATCAACTCGTCCAGCCGCGGCACCATCACCGTGTTGCGCGCCTCGTTGAGCATCAACGAGTAGCTCAGGTTGTTGATGTCCTCGGAGGTGCAGGCGAAGTGGACGAACTCGAGCGCGGGGCCCAGTTCTGCGTCACCGGCCAGTCGTTCCTTGATGAAATACTCCACCGCCTTGACGTCGTGGTTGGTGGTGCGCTCGATCTCCTTGACCCGCGCCGCGTCTTCGACCGACAGGCCATCGGCGAGGGCGCGCAGGCGTGCGGTGGCTTCCGCCGAGAACGGAGCCAGTTCCTCGATGCCGGGTTCGCCGGCCAGCGCCAGCAGCCATTCGACCTCGACCTTGACCCGCGCCTTGATCAGGCCGAACTCGGAGAAGATCGGTCGCAGCGCATCGACCTTGCCGGCATAGCGGCCATCAAGCGGAGACAGGGCGAGCAGGCGGGAATCGATGTTGGCGGGCATGGCATCAGGGCTGGTGAGACGGCCGCGCATTCTACCGCGCGGCCGGTTCCACCGCCGCGCACAAGCCCGGACACGTACGGAACATGTAGGAGCGACGTGAGTCGCGACCTGTACACCGTTGCACGGGCCAGCGAGCGCCCACTCGCGGCGGGCGGCAAGAGCAGATGGCGGAGACCTCTGGATCCATCGAGCCACGTCGCCGCTGCGGACTCGGCGCGTTCGCGACTGACGTCGCTCCTGCATAGTGACTTGCCGACGCAATGCCCACGAGCGCCATGTGCATGGCCGCGCGCGCTCGATGCGTACTCCATGCGCTCTTCCACGAAAGCATTACCGCGCCGGCGTATCCTCGACTTCTTCATACGGAGGACGTCATGGCCAGGCAGGATTACCGCATCGAACACGACAGCATGGGCGAGCTCCAGGTGCCCGCCGATGCCTTGTGGGGCGCGCAGACCCAGCGCGCGGTGGAGAATTTTCCAATTTCCGGCCGGCCGATGCCGCGTGGATTCATCCGCGCGCTGGGGCTGGTCAAGGCGGCGGCGGCCCAGGTCAACGGCGATCTTGGCCTGTTGCCCAAGGGCCGGTCGGCGGCGATCCACAAGGCCGCGCTGAGTGTCGCGGCCGGCGACTTCGATGCCCACTTCCCGATCGACGTGTTCCAGACCGGCTCGGGTACCTCCAGCAACATGAATGCCAACGAGGTGATCGCCACGCTCGCCTCGCGCTCGGTGCGCGGCAAGGCGGTGCATCCCAACGATGACGTCAATCTGGGCCAGAGTTCGAACGACGTGATCCCGACCGCGCTGCGGGTGTCGGCGCAACTGGCCACGGTCGAATCGCTGCTGCCTTCGCTCAAGCACCTGCGACGGACCATCGACCGGCGCGGCAAGGCGCTGGGCAGGATCACCAAGACCGGCCGCACCCACCTCATGGACGCCATGCCGCTGACATTCGCGCAGGAGTTCGGTGCGTGGTCGGCGCAGCTGGCCTCGGCGCAGGCGCGGATCGAGGACACGCTCAAGCGTCTGCGCCGGCTGCCCATTGGCGGCACGGCCATCGGCACTGGCATCAATGCCGACCCGCGTTTCGGCAAGGCGATGGCGAAGGCGTTGTCGACGCTGGCAAAAACCCGGTTCGAGTCGGCCGAGAACAAGTTCGAAGGGCTGGCATCGCAGGACGATGCGGTGGAACTGTCCGGGCAACTCGGCGTGCTGGCGGTGGCGGTGATGAAGATCGCCAACGACCTGCGCTGGATGAATTCCGGGCCATTGGCGGGGCTGGGCGAAGTCGAGTTGCCGGCGTTGCAGCCGGGCAGTTCGATCATGCCGGGCAAGGTCAATCCGGTGATCCCGGAGGCGGCCTGCATGGTCTGCGCGCAGGTGATGGGCCACCACACCGCGATCACCGTGGCCGGGCAGAGCGGCAACTTCCAGCTCAACGTGATGCTGCCGCTGATCGCGCTGGACCTGCTGGATTCGATCGGCCTGCTGGGCAACACCATGCGGTTGCTGGCCGACAACGTGATCGCCGGCCTGCAGGTGCGTCGCGACGTCGTTGCCGATGCGCTGCAGCGCAATCCGATCCTGGTCACCGCACTCAACCCGGTGATCGGCTACGAGAAGGCCGCGGCGATTGCCAAGCAGGCCTACAGGCAGCAGCGCCCGGTGCTGGAGGTGGCGGTGGAAGTCACCGGCATGACCGAGCAGGCATTGCGGCACCTGCTGGATCCGGTCGCGCTGACCCGGGGCGGGATCCAGCGGTAGGGCTCGACGCGTGTCGCTGCGCCCAGGTCAGGTCGCGCTGACCACGACTCCGTCCACCTTGACCGTGTCAGGTGTGCGTAGATCGATTTCGCCGCCGGCTTTCGGGGCGGGATAGCGCTTGCCATTGATCCACAGTTCGCCATCGACCAGTTTCACCCGCAGCCCATTGCTGACTTCGATACGGGTGACACCGTTGGCCGCCTCGGTCGACACGCCGCCCGGCGGCAGCAAGAAGCGGACGCCGTTGATCTCAACCGTGTCACCGGTGCCGGCGCTGGCGATGCCAGCGGCTTGGGCGACGCGCTGGATGCTGCCGCGAATCCCGTCGCGGATGCCGGTCCGGGTCGCATTGCGCATCTGGTCGCGCGCCTCGCTTCGTGTCTGGCCCCGATCCGCATCGAAGAAGCCATTGTTGTGGCAGTCGTCGATTTCCGACTGCTCCATCGAGGCGTAGGGCCTGAACTCCGGGAGCGCCGCGGCCAGTTTCTGCTGGGCCGACAGCAGGGCCGGAAGGCGATCGCAGAGCTTCCTGGCTTCCTGTTCGATGCCGCTGGCCTGGGCTTCCACGGCGCGCTTGATGTCGTCCTCACTGGCGCCGTTGAAGACGCCTTTCACCGCTTCGCCCATCGCCTTCATCGCCAGATCGGCGCCCTGCAGGCCGATGTTGGCACCGGCCTGGGCGATGCCGGCGAGTTGCGTCCGGTAGTCCATCAGCAGGGCCTGCTGGGTCGCGTCGGTGGCCACTTTGTGGCCGTCGATCAGCAGCTCGCCCTGCGGCGTGATGGCCGCGTCCGGCGCGTTGGCGTCATCGCTGGACAGCGAAATATTGCCGTGGGCGAGTTCCTCCCTGACCTTGTCGGACGCGCCGCGGATCTGCTCGGAGGCGTGGCTCAGGCCGTCGGTCACGGCGTCGTGGGAGTTGCTGGCCGGATTGGTGCAGGCGGCGAGCCAGGACAGGCAGATCAGCGGCAGTACGAGGCGGGCAGGGCGGATGTTCATGCTGATTCCTTGTTGTTGAGGGCTATGGCGAGCGTCAGTGCTTTCGCGGGAGGTTGACCGTGCCTTCGACACCGCGGTGGTCGACGTTGCCGCTTCCGGCCGAGCGCACGACGAGGTCGCCGCGCGCGCCATTGACCTCGATGTCGCCCGAGCCGATCGAGCCGACGGTGATGTCGCCGCCGATGTCGCGCAGCTCGACATCCCCGGAGCCGACCGAGCCGATGTCGACCGGGCCCTGGCTGCCGGTGATTTTCAGGTCGCCGGAACCGATGCTGCCGATCTTCGCCGGGCCGCGAACATTCCGGAACGTGGCGTCGCCGGAACCAATCGACTGCAGTTGCAGGGCACCGATGTCCTCGGAGACGAGATCGCCGGAGCCGACGCTCGCGGTGAGCGGGCCGCGGATGCGGTGGGCCGTGGCGTCGCCGGAGCCGATGTCGATGCGGGCCTCGCGCGCGCCGTCGATGCCGGCATCGCCCGAGCCGACCTTGAGCTGGACCAGCACGTTGTCCGGAACGCCGGCCTGCAACTTCATGTACGCGTACCGCTTCATGCCAAACAGGTTGAGAACGACGCCGCTGCCGGCGTTGCCATTGCTCAGCAGGCGCACGGTGAGCCGGTCACCGGACTTCACCTGGTCGAGTGTGAGTTCTGGCAGGTACGTGGCATCCGAAGCGCATGCCACGCCTTCGACGCGGTTGTTGGGCGTGGCGCTGGCCCGGACCTGGAGGTCGTGGGGGCCAATCTCGAACAACACCGTTCTGACGCCGTCCAGGTCGAGTGCCAGGTTGCGTGGCGCGGAGTGTTGGCAGGATGGGCCGGCCATCGCCGCCAGGGGCAACAGCACGGTGCTGGCGAGAATGACGCCGCCGAGGATGATCTTGCGCATCGGATACTCCGGGAGGTCGTGTCGACCCTGCCGGCGGCGCGGCCGGCAGGGAGGGAGGGTTCGATCGAGTCAGCCTTAGTCAGCCTTCGTCGCGCCAGCGGCGCAGGCGGATGGCGACGAAGATCATCGCGGCGCCGGCGACTACACCGATCCAGAGTTCCGGCATCGCCAGGCTCGACAGGGTGTTGCTTGCGGAGAGGTATTCCAGCAGGCCCTGCGCGCTGTCGGGTCCGACCATGCCGCTGGCGTTGCCGCGGTAGAGCAGGTCTGCGCCGGGAACCGTGCCGAGCAGCATGCGTCCGACCACGTTCGACCAGAACCATGACGAGTCGAGGTTGAACACCTTCATCAGCTCGAACCAGCTGACGAAGATGCCGGCGAACAGCGGCACCATGATTGCCCACAGGAACGGCTTGGTCCGCGCCCAGGCCGAGCACAGCAGCAGCCAGCCCACGGTTGGCAACGACCACAATGCGAACACCGGCACCGCGGCAAGCAGGCTGGCAAGCACGTTGAGCGGATTGCCCGGCCCCCACAGCAGCGTGACCGGATTACCGCCGTGCAACATCACCACGGCGCTCAGCAACACCATGAAGCCGATCATGGTCGCCACGCCGGCGGCGACCGCCAGCAACGGTGCCACCAGGGTGGCGCTGACCACCTTGGACAGCACGGTCTGGGCGTCCGACAGCGGCAGCGATTTCCAGAACAGCACGCTCCGGTCCTTGCGGTCGTCATACAGCGCGCCCAGGCAATAGAAGAACACCACGAACGCGAGCACGATGAAGGGCCACAGCGCCGCCATCAGCAGCGACAGGTCGATGCCCTGGGCGAGCTGCTGCATCTTTTCCGCATCCAGCTTGCCGCTGAGCACGCTCAGATCCAGGCCGTTGACCACGACATTGCCGTCGATCGTGAGCTTGCCCGCGCCGATGGCGCGTTGCGCGGCGACTTCGCCGACGATCACTGCCATCAGCGTCAGCAGCAGGGAGATGCCGCCGGCGATCAGCGGCGCCCACAGGAAACCGCCCTTGTGCTCCCAGAACTCGCGTCGCAGCAGCAACCTGAACTTGTGGGTGGCGTGGATGGGGTGGGGTGCCGCCGGCTGCGGCACGGAACGGGATTCGACAACGGCGTTCATGCGTAGGTCCCTTTCATGGTGGCGACGAACAGGTCGGCCAGTCCCGGCGTGCGGGTTTCGCCCAATGCGTCGAGCTGGTCGCGCGGCACACCGTCGAACAGCATCACGGTCTTGCCGAACGGCAGCGAGCGATCGTCCAGCGGGTTCAACGCCCGTGCCGGTTCAAGCCGGTCGGCGTTGACCAGCACCTCGACGAAACGCTCGCCGAGGGTGTCCATCTCGCTGTCCAGGACGATCTTGCCGTCGCGGATGAACATCACGTCGGTGAGGATGTGCTCGACCTCCTCGACCTGGTGGGTGGTGATGAGGATCGTCTTGTCCTCGTCGAAATAGTCCTCCAGCAGGCGCTGGTAGAACTGCTTGCGATACAGGATGTCCAGGCCGAGGGTCGGCTCGTCGAGCACCAGCAGGCGGGCGTCGATCGCCATCACCAGGGCCAGGTGGAGCTGCACGATCATGCCCTTGGACAGCTCGCGCACCCGCATCTTCGGGGTCAGCTTGGTGCCCTTGAGGAAGCGTTCGCAGCGGGCGCGGTCGAAGCGCGGGTGCACCCCGGCGACGAACTCGATCGCCTCGCCCACCCGGATCCAGCGCGGCAACACGGCGACATCGGCGATGAAGCAGACATCGCGCATCAACTCGTCGCGCGACGTGCGCGGGTCCCGGCCCAGGACGCTCATCTGTCCCTCGAACGGGATTAGGCCAAGCATCGCCTTGAGCGCGGTGGTCTTGCCCGCGCCGTTGGGGCCGATCAGCCCGACGATGCGGCCGGCGGGGATCGTGAAGCTGGTGCCGTCCAGCGCGGCCTTGTTCTTGTAGAGCTTGCGCAGGTTGCCGGCATTGACCACGGCATTGCCGGTGCCCGTGCCGGGTTGGATGGCGGCATTCATTGGGCACCTGCCTTGATCGATGCAGGAGCCAGCAACTCCTCGGTGCTCAAACCCAGTCGCATGATGCGTTCCAGCACCAGTGGCCATTCCTCGGTGAGGAAGCGGTCCCGCTCACTTGCAAGCAGTTTTTTTGCCGCACCTTCGGTCATGTACATGCCCAGACCCCTGCGTTTTTCGACGAGAGCCTCGTCCACCAACTCCTGGTAGGCGCGCGAGACCGTGATTGGATTGAGCTGGTACTCGGCGGCGACCTGCCTGACGGACGGCAGGGCGTCACCGGGTTTGAGCACGCCGTCGAGCATCATTGCCACGACGCGTTCTTTCAGCTGGCGATAGATCGGAGCGCCATCGCTCCATTGGAATGCGGTCATTGGGTCAACCCCGGGGAACGAATGAGAAGTAGGGCATCGCGAGGGAGCCGTGATGCCATCGCGAGCTCGTCCCTGTAGAGCGCGTGGGAGTGGAGTCTGTTGCGGTGGAGCTGGTTGAAAGGGAGCCGGAATCGCTCGCCGGGGTCGCATGCCCCATGGCATCGGCCAACAGGGCGTCGGTGTCGAGCCCGGTGATCCGGGTAGCATCCTGGCCGATCGGCGAAAGGTCGGATGGGGCCGGCGACGCCAGTACCAGCACGGCGACCAGCAGGGCGCCACTGGCGACCAGTGCGGAAAGCGTGTTGTTGATCTCGCGGTTCATGGGCACATCCTGCTGATTGGTCAGTCGGTGTTGTATGCAACTATAACACTAAGACACGCAGCGTCAACTAGTTTTTCGCATGACAAAAGACATACTTGGCCGCCGCCCTCTGCAGATACCGCCATGCGCCGTCTTGCCTTCCCCGTTGCCGCCATCGCCGCCATCGCCGCCATCGCCGGCACCGTACTGATCGCCGGTCTGGCCGGCGCGGCCACGGGCCTGCTGGACCACAGCTTCCGGCCGCTGGCGGGCAAACAACCGGTGAACCTGCGCCAGTCCTATGCCGGCGACGTGCTGCTGGTGGTCAACACCGCGAGCAAGTGCGGTTTCACACCCCAGTTCGAGGGGCTGGAGGCACTGCACGCCAAATACGGGAATCAGGGTTTCGCTGTGCTCGGTTTCCCGTCGGGGGATTTCAAGGAGCAGGAGTTCCAGGACGAGGACGACATCCGCGAGTTCCGCACGCTGACCTACGGCGTGAAGTTCCCGATGTTCGAGAAGGTGCACGTGGTGGGCGATGAGGCCACGGCGCTGTACCGCGAACTGGCCGAAGCCGCCGGCGAGGCGCCCAGGTTGAACTTCCACAAGTACCTGATCGGCCGCGATGGGCAGCTGCTCGCCAGTTACGGCAGCAAGACCGAGCCGGGCGACAAGGCCCTGGTGGCCGCGATAGAAACGGCGCTGAAAAGCCCGCGCCCAGTACGCTGAGACGTCCCGATCCGTCTGTTCCGTGGCGGGAATCGCCTGCGACACAACGCGATTCAGGATTTGCGATTGCCCGCAGTGCGCCGGGTCGCGACAATAGCCGCTTTGCGCCATCCCCATGGCCACCGACAGGAGCAATCCGGATGAAGCCTTTCGTGCGCGGCGCTGCCGTGTTGTTGACCTCTGCGACGCTGTTGGGCGCCGTGGTGGTATTACCCGTTGCTGCCGCCGCGCAGAACGCTCCAGCCCAGGACAAGAACTTGCTCAATTCCGACCGCGCCAAAGCCAGCTACATGGTGGGCCACGATATCGCCCGTTCCATCACCCCGGCGGCACCGGATATCGATCTGGCCGCGTTTGAACGCGCGATCAGCAACGCCTTCCAGGGCAAGGAGCCGCTGATTGCCGAAGCCGATGTCCAGGCCACCGGCCAGGCCCTGATGATGCGGATTGCCTCGCGTGCCGGCCAAGCGCCCGCGGACGCGCAGATTCCCGAAGTCGACAAGCAGAAGGTCGCCTATCTGGTTGGCGCCGACGTGGGTCGTTCGCTGGTGTCGATCAAGGATGAGCTGGACCTGCCGGTGTTGCTGCAAGGGGTGCGGGCGACGTTCGCGGGCGACAAGCTGTTGCTGGACGAAACCCAGATCAACGCCGTGCGCGATGCGTTCTCGCAGAAGATGCAGGGCGAGATGGCCGCCAAGGCGCAGGCGGTGGGCGATGCCAACCGTGCCGAAGGCGAGCGGTTCCTGGCCGCCAACAAGCAGGTCAAGGGCGTGTTCAGCACCCCGTCGGGCCTGCAGTACATGGTGTTGCGCCAAGGGTCGGGCGAGCGCCCGCGGGCGACGGACCGGGTCCGGGTCAACTACGAGGGCAAGCTGCTGGACGGCACGGTGTTCGACAGCTCCTACGAGCGCGGCGAGCCGACCGAGTTCGGTCTCAACCAGGTCATCGCCGGCTGGACCGAAGGCCTGGGCCTGATGCCGGTGGGCGGCAAGTACCGCTTCTGGATTCCCGGTGATCTGGCCTACGGCAGCAAGGGCACCCCGGGTGGCCCGATCGGCCCGAATGCGACGTTGGTGTTCGATGTCGAATTGCAGGCCATCATCAAATAGCAGCGGCGATAGCGTGACGGCAGGCGGCGTCAGCGGCCCCGCCACCACGGCGCCACCACATGGCGTTACAGGCTCAACCCAGCGCCAACATCGCGCGCCCGGCCCTGGTGTCGGGCGTGCCAATAGCTCGCGTCGTGTCCGTTATCGGTCCCCTCACGCCCTGCGCCCCATTTCCAGGAGTTCCATGTCCATGATCCAGTTCCCGCGCCACGCCGCTGCCATCCTGGCCGCCGCCACCTTGACCCTGGCGATCACCGCCTGCCAGCCGGGCGACAAGGCCGATACCGCCAATGCCGACAAGACCGCGGAAGCGGGCTCCGCCGACACGCTCAAGATCAAGGGGCTGGCCAACGAGAAGGAGCAGGTCAGTTACATGATCGGCCTGGACCTGGCCAAGTCGCTCGAACCGGTCAAGGACGAGATCGACATCGACACGCTGTCCAAGGCGATCAAGACCCGGTTGGCCGGCGGCAAGTCGCTGATGACCGATGAGCAGGCCGCCCAGGTGGCCGAGGCGTTCGGCCAGCGGCTGCAGGCCAAACGCGCCGCCGAGATTGCCGCCGCGGCGGAGAAGAACAAGACCGAAGGCGAGGCTTTCCTGGCCGCCAACGCCGCCAAGCCGGACGTGAAGACCACCGCCTCGGGCCTGCAGTACCAGGTGCTGACCGAAGGCACCGGCGCGAAGCCGACCGCGGACGACGTGGTGCGCGTGCATTACAAGGGCACCTTGCTGGATGGCGAGACCTTCGACAGCTCGCATGACCGGGGCGAGCCGGCGGTGTTTTCCCTGCAGCAGGTCGTGCCGGGCTGGACCGAAGGCATCGCGCTGATGCCGGTCGGCAGCACCTACCGCTTCTGGATCCCCAGCGATCTGGGTTACGGCGCGACCGGTACGCCGGGCGGCCCGATCGGTCCGAACGCGGTGCTGGTGTTCGAGGTCGAGCTGCTGGACATCGTGCAGGCGCCGGACCAGCAGTAACCGGGTTTCGCACCCAGAAGCATTCCAGCAGCCGTTGGTTGCCGGGCCTTATCAAGCAGGACGGGCTTGCGTATGCGCATCAGTATTTTCGGCACCGGCTATGTCGGCCTGGTCACCGGCACCTGCCTGGCGGAAGTCGGTCACGACGTCATCTGCGTCGATATCGACCAGGCCAAGGTGGACGGGCTCAACCGTGGCGAGGTGTCGATCTTCGAGCCGGGCCTGGCGCCGATGGTGCGTGCGAATCACGCGGCGGGACGCTTGCGTTTCACCAGCGACCCGATGATGGCGATCGAACACGGCGAGGTGATCTTCATCGCGGTGGGAACGCCACCCGACGAGGACGGCAGTGCCGACCTGCAGTATGTGCTGGCGGTGGCGAACACCATCGGCCAGCACTTGCAGATGCCCGCCCTGGTGGTGGACAAATCGACCGTTCCCGTCGGCACCGCCGACAAGGTGCGGGCCACGATCGCCGCTGCCTTGGCGGCGCGTGGCGTGCAGGTCGATTTCGAGGTCGTGTCGAATCCCGAGTTCCTCAAGGAAGGCGATGCGGTCAACGACTTCATGCGCCCGGACCGCATCATCATCGGTACCGACGACGCCGAAGCCGTGGAGACGATGCGTCGCCTGTATGCGCCGTTCGTGCGCAGCCGGGACCGGTTCGTGGTCATGGACGTGCGCTCGGCGGAGCTGACCAAGTACGCCGCCAACGCCATGCTGGCTACCAAGATCAGCTTCATGAACGAGATCGCCAACATCGCCGAACGCGTCGGCGCAGATGTCGAGATGGTCCGCCAGGGCATCGGCTCGGACCCGCGCATCGGCTGGCAGTTCATCTATCCGGGCGCGGGTTACGGCGGCTCGTGTTTCCCCAAGGACGTGCAGGCACTCGCGCGCACGGCCCATCAGCACGGCTTCGAGCCGCGCCTGCTGGATGCGGTGGAAGCGGTCAACGAGCGCCAGAAGAGCCATCTGTTCGAGCTGCTTCAGCGCCATTACAACGGTGCTTTGGCCGGCAAGACATTTGCGCTGTGGGGATTGGCTTTCAAGCCCAATACCGATGACATGCGCGCCGCGCCGAGCCGGCGATTGCTGGAACAGTTGTGGGCGGCGGGTGCGAAGGTGCAGGCGTTCGACCCCGAGGCGGCGTCCGAAACCCGGCGCATCTTCGGCGAGCGCGAGGACCTGCTGCTGTGCGATTCGGAATACGCCGCGCTGGCCGGCGCCGATGCGCTGGTGGTGGTGACGGAGTGGAAACAGTTCCGCAGCCCGGATTTTTCCCGCATCCGCCGGGAGCTCGCCGATGCGGCCATTTTCGACGGGCGCAACCTGTATCAACCCGATGAGGTGGAAGCGGCCGGTATCGCCTATTACGGCATCGGTCGTGGCCGATCGATCAGGAGCTTGCCTGCCCAATGAATGCTGCATCGGAGACCGCCATCGAGCAACGTCTGGTCGATCTGGAAACCCGGCTGTCGTTCCAGGAGCACCACATCGGCGAACTCAGCGATGCGCTTGCCGCCGCCCGCGACGAGGAGGCACGCAATGCCTTGTTGCTGCATCGCGCGCTGCAGGAGCTGAAGCAGCTGCGTCTCTCCCTGTCTTCCAATCCGCTCTCGGCCGACCCGGCCGGTGAGCCCCCGCCGCCGCACTACTGAGCGGTTGTTTCCCGCGCACGTGGCGGGTCCGGTAAAGATCGATATGAACGACACACTCCGTAACCAATTGCTGGGCCTGGGCTTCAAGCCGGCCCCGGAACCCACGCGTCCCGCGGAGCGTTCGCGCGACGGCCGGCCGGATCGAAAGGCGGCCGATGCGCGGCACGGACGACGCTTGCCGAATCAGCGGTCCGGTGCTGCGGGGAACCGGGCGGACAAGCCGACTGGCCCGGCCCCTTCGGGAGCCGGTCGCCCGGAAGCATCGCGTTCCGGGGCAGGCCGTCCCGGTCAGTCCCGTGGCGGGAAGGGCCGGCCGGCGTCGGGCGACTCGCGCTCGCGCGAGGACATCGATCTGGCCAAGGCCTACGCCATCCGTGCCCAGCGCGAGAAGGACGAGCGCATTGCCGCGGAAAAAGCCAGGCAGGAGGAAGCGCGCCTGCGGCGGGAAGCCCGCGCGCGGCTGGCCGAACTGGTGAAGGACAAGGCCCTCAATGACGAAGCCGCCGATATCGCCCGGCACTTCCCGTACGGCGGCAAGATCAAGCGCATCCACGTCACTGCCGACCAGCTCAAGGCGCTGAATGCCGGCGAGCTGGGCGTGCTGCAGATGGACGGGCGCTACCTGCTGGTCACCGCCGAGTTGCTGGCCCAGGCTGAGCAGATCTTTGCGCCATCGGTCGCCTTGAAGGTCGACCCCGATGCGCCTGCCGCCGATGACCCCTACGCCGACCCGCAGTACCAGGTGCCTGACGATCTGGTCTGGTGATACTCCAACTCAGATCCAACCGGCGGGCTTGTTCCGGGTTCTTTCCCCATCCGAGGGGAAAGCGCGGTATCCGTGGTTGGCCGCGGCGCCGGGTGTGAATGCCCTTGGGTGTGAATGTCCTCCGGCACCGATGAAGCCGGTGCCTCCTCCTTTATTTCACACCCAAGGGCATTCACACCCGGCGTTCGAGGGTGCGCTGCCGGAAGGGCAGGCCCGGCTGCCCGGCTGTCCGCGATCCGACAGCATCGACGCGACGTGCGGGCCTTCGCGGCGAAATAAAGGAGGAGGCATCCGCCGCAGGCGGAGGCCGGGGGACATTGGCCGCGAAGGTCTGCAGGTCGCGCCCCGCCCCGGCCCGTCGACTTCCCGGGAGTCGGGCGAGGAATCTTATTCCGGGTCGTAATCCAGATTCGAGGCGAGCCAGCGTTCGGCCTGGGCCAGGTCGACGCCCTTGCGCCGCGCATAGTCGATCGCCTGTTCCTTCGATACCCGGCCGACGACGAAGTACTGGCTGTGCGGATGGCTGAAGTAGTAGCCCGACACCGCGGCGGCCGGGGTCATTGCGAAGTTCTCGGTGAGGGTCATGCCGGCGTTGGTGGTCGGGTCGAGCAGGCGGAAGATCGTCGCCTTCTCGCTGTGCTCGGGGCAGGCCGGGTAGCCGGGGGCGGGGCGGATGCCGAGGTACTTCTCGTCGATCAGCGCTTCCGCGTCGAGCGACTCATCGGGCGCGTAACCCCAGAACTCCTTGCGCACTCGCTGATGCAGTCGTTCGGCCAGGGTCTCGGCGAGACGGTCGGCCAGCGCCTTGAGCAGGATCGCGTTGTAGTCGTCGTGGTCGGCCTCGAAGCGCTTGATATGCGGCTCGATGCCGATGCCGGCCGTCACCGCGAACGCGCCGATCCAGTCCTGCTTGCCGCTGCCCTGCGGGGCGATGAAGTCGGCCAGGCAGAAGTCCGGGCGTTCGGGCGGTTTGTCGACCTGCTGGCGCAGGAAGTGGATGGTCTCGTCCTTGCCGTCGACGCGGGCGATCACGTCGTCGCCATCGCTGTTGGCCGGCCACAGCGCGAACACCGCCTTCGCGGTCAGCCACTTCTCGTCGATGATGCGCTGGAGCATGGCCTGCGCGTCGCGGAACAGTTCGCTCGCCGAGGCGCCGACCACCTCGTCGGTGAGGATCGCCGGGTAGCGGCCGGCCAGCTCCCATGCCTGGAAGAACGGCGTCCAGTCGATCAGGTCCACCAGCTCGGTCAGGGGGTAGTCGTCGAACGCGTGCAGGCCCGCCTGCTTCGGCGCTGGCGGGGTGTAGTCGTCCCAACCCCCGTCGAAACGCTGGCCGCGGGCCTTCTCCAGCGACACCAGCCGTTTGCCGCTGCCGCGGTTGCGATGGCGCTCGCGGATCTCGGCGTAGTCGGAGGCGGTGGAGGCCACGAACGCGTCGCGCTGCTCGGGGCTGATCATGGTCTGTGCCACGCCGACCGCGCGCGAGGCGTCCTTCACCCAGATCGTGGCCGGCTTGTAGAACGGGTCGATCTTCAGCGCGGTGTGCGCGCGCGAGGTGGTCGCACCGCCGATCAGCAGCGGCATGGTGAAGCCCTGGCGCTGCATCTCGCGGGCGACGTGGCCCATCTCCTCCAGCGACGGGGTGATCAGGCCGGACAGGCCGATCATGTCGGCGTTCTCGGCGATGGCGCGGTTCAGGATCACCTGCGAAGGCACCATCACGCCCAGGTCGATCACCTCGAAGTTGTTGCAGGCCAGCACCACGCCGACGATGTTCTTGCCGATGTCGTGGACGTCGCCCTTGACGGTGGCCATGACGATCTTGCCGTTGGTCTTGCCGGTGTCGCCGGTGCGCAGTTTCTCGGCCTCGATGAAGGGCAGCAGGTAGGCCACGGCCTTCTTCATCACCCGCGCTGATTTGACCACCTGCGGCAGGAACATCTTGCCGGCGCCGAACAGGTCGCCGACCACGTTCATGCCGTCCATCAATGCGCCTTCGATCACGTCCAGCGGACGGGCGGCTTCGGCGCGCGCCTCCTCAGTGTCCTGCTCGATCCACTGGTCGATGCCCTGCACCAGCGAATGGCTCAGCCGCGCGCGCACCGGCTGCTCGCGCCAGGACAGATCTTCGACCTTCTTCTCGCCCTTCCTGCCGCGGTAGCGCTCCGCCAGCGCCAGCAACGTCTCGGTGGCTTCCGCATGGCGGTTCAGCACCACGTCCTCGACCGCGTTGCGCAACTCGGCGTCGAGGGTGTCGTACAGCGGCAGCGCGCCGGCATTGACGATGCCCATGTCCATGCCGGCCTTGATCGCGTGGTACAGGAACACCACGTGGATGGCCTGGCGCACCGCCTCGTTGCCGCGGAACGAGAAGCTGACGTTGGAAACGCCGCCGGAGACGTGGCAGTACGGAAAACGGCGCTTGATCTCGCGCGCCGCCTCGATGAACGCGACCGCGTAGTCGTTGTGCTCCTCGATGCCGGTGGCGATCGCGAACACGTTGGGGTCGAAGATGATGTCCTCGGGCGGGAAGCCGACCTCTTCGGTCAGCAGGCGGTAGGCGCGCGAACAGATATCGACCTTGCGCTGCACGGTGTCGCCCTGGCCCTCCTCGTCGAACGCCATCACCACCACGGCCGCGCCGTAGCGGCGCACCAGCCTCGCCTGGCGCAGGAACTCGGCCTCGCCTTCCTTCATCGAGATCGAGTTGACGATGCCCTTGCCCTGCAGGCATTTCAGCCCGGCCTCGATCACGCTCCATTTCGAGCTGTCGACCATCACCGGGATGCGGGCGATGTCGGGCTCGGCGGCGATCAGGTTGAGGTAGGTGACCATCGCCTGCTCGGAATCCAGCAGGCCCTCGTCCATGTTGACGTCCAGCACCTGCGCGCCGTTCTCGACCTGCTGCCGGGCGACGGCGACCGCCTCGTCGAAGCGGTCGTCCTTGATCAGCTTCTTGAACTGCGCGCTGCCGGTGACGTTGGTGCGTTCGCCGACATTGATGAAGTTGCTTTCGGGCGTGATCGTCAGCGGTTCCAATCCACTGAGGCGGGTGTGACGGGCGAGGGTGGCCATGGTTGTTTCCGTTACGCCGCGTCGGACAGACGGGGGATTTCACGCGGCGCAAGGCCGCGCACGGCCTCGACGATCGCGGCGATATGGGCCGGGGTGGTGCCGCAACAGCCGCCCACCAGGTTCAGCAGTCCGGACTGGGCGAACTCGCGCAGCATTCCGGCCATGTCCTCGGGCGTCTCGTCATAGCCGCCGAATGCGTTGGGCAGGCCCGCGTTGGGATGCGCGCTGACATGGGTGTCGGCGATGCGCGACAACGTATCGACATGCGGGCGCAGTTCTTTCGCGCCCAGCGCGCAGTTCAGGCCGATGGAAACCGGTTGCGCGTGGCGCACCGAGTACCAGAACGCCTCGGCGGTCTGCCCCGACAGGGTGCGGCCGGAGGCATCGGTGATCGTGCCGGAGACCATCACCGGCAACCGCGCGCCACGCGCCTCGAAGGCCTCGTCGATCGCAAACAGCGCGGCCTTGGCATTGAGCGTGTCGAACACGGTTTCCACCATCAGCACGTCAGCGCCGCCGTTGATCAGCCCTTCGGCCGCTTCGCGATAGGCGATGCGCAACTCGTCGAAGCTGATCGCGCGGAAGCCGGGCCGGTTCACATCGGGACTCAGCGATGCGGTGCGACTGGTCGGGCCCAGCACGCCGATCACGAAGCGAGGCTGGCTTGGGGTCTCCGCCTCGGCGGCGTCGCAGGCGGCACGGGCCAGGCGCGCGCCGGCTTCGTTGAGCTCGCGGGCGAGGTGCTGCAAGCCGTAATCGCCCAGTGAAGTCGCGGTCGAGTTGAAGGTGTTGGTCTCGACCAGGTCCGCACCGGCGGCGAGGTAACCCGCGTGGATGTCCTGGATGACCTGCGGCCGGCTCAGGCTCAGCAGGTCGTTGTTGCCGCGCTGGTCGCGCGCGCAGCCGCAACCGGGGCCGTGGGCGTGCGCCTCGATCACCCGCTCGCGATCGAAGCCTTCGGCAAAGCGCTCGCCGCGGAAATCGGCCTCCTCGAAACCGTGCTGCTGGATCATCGTGCCCATCGCACCGTCGATGACCAGGATGCGCTCGCGCAAGCCGCGCTGCAGCGCTTCCGCGCGTTCCGGATGGAGCCAGGGCAGGGTCTGCATCACGGATTCCTCAATTTGCCTTGCGGGTGCCGGTTTTGGCGGCTTTTCGTGCCGGGGCGGCGGCGGGCTTGCGGCCCATCAGCGCGATCACCTCAAAGTGCGGGGGGCGACGCTCGCGGGTGACGGTTTCGCAGCTTTCGATGTTGAAGCCCGCCTTGGTCGCGAACCGGCTGAGCTCCTTCTCGCTGAAGCCCAGGTTCACGTGGCCGTAGGCGTCGACCACCGAGCGGTGCTCGTGGCTGGCCAGACTGGTCAGCAAGAGTCGACCGCCGGGACGCAGCACGCGACCGGCTTCCTCGACCGCGCGCGCCGGATGGTCGGCATAGGTCAGCGCGTGCATCAGCACGACCAGGTCGAAGCTGGCATCGGCGAACGGCAGCTCGTGCATGTCGCCTTCCTGCACTTCCACGTTCTCCAGCTTGCGCAGGCGCGCGGATGCGGCGAGCACGACCTTGGTGCTGGAATCCAGGCAGACATACCGGTGCGAATGCGGGGCCAGCAGTTCGGCCAGCACGCCGTCGCCGGAGGCCACGTCGAGCACGTCGCCGGGCTCGAGCAGTGGCAGGGCGGAGCGCGCCATCGCCTCCCAGGTGCGGCCCGGGGAGTAATGCCGTTCCATGTCGCCGGCGACCGCATCGGCCCAGTTCTGGTCGGCCGCGCGCATGGCCAGCACGCCGGCGACCTGCTCGGCGTCCTGGCGCAGCAGCGGATCGTCGCTGCCTTCGCGCAGGGTTTTCCACAGCGCACGCTGGGCATCGTCGAGCGCGGCCTCGTCGAAACGGTAGTACGCCGAGACGCCGGCACGGCGGTCACGCACGAGTCCGGCTTCCTTGAGCCTGGCCAGGTGGGTGGATACCCGCGGCTGGGCGAGGCGGGTGATGGCCGACAATTCGGCGACGGTCAGTTCTTCGCGTTCCAGCAACGACAACAGCCGCACCCGGGTGGCGTCGGCAAATACCTTGAGGCGGGACGACCAGCCTTCCAGATCCATATACATACACCTATCGCGATACAGCGATAAGTTTGCTGCCGAAGCAGGTGGTGGTCAAGCAGGCCGATCCCGGGAGGGTTCCCCGGCGGGTTCGGTTAATCGTCGCGCAGGGCTACAATTGCCGGATTCGTGACCAGCAGAGGTGTCGACGTGGATTTTGGTTTCACCGAAGAGCAGTTGATGATCCAGGACGTCGCGCGTCGCATCGCGCAGGAAAAGATCGCCCCGAGCGCGGAGCACCACGACCGCACCGGCGAATTTCCGCTCGAGAACATCCGCACCCTGGGCGAGAACGGGCTGATGGGCATCGAAGTGCCGGCCGAGTACGGCGGCGCGGGCATGGACCCGATCTCCTATGTGCTGGCGATGGTGGAAATTGCCGCGGCCGATGCCGCGCATTCGACCATCGTGTCGGTCAACAACTCGCTGTTCTGCAACGGCATCCTGAAGTTCGGCACCGAGGCGCAGAAGCAGCTGTACGTCCGTGCGATCGCCGAAGGGCGGGAGATCGGCGCCTTCGCGCTGACCGAACCGCAGTCGGGCTCCGATGCCACCGCGATGCGGTGCAAGGCCACCCGCCAGGCCGACGGCAGCTACGTGGTCAACGGCAAGAAGAGCTGGATCACCTCCGGCCCGGTGGCCAGGTACATCGTGCTGTTCGCGATGACCGACGCCGACAAGGGCGCGCGCGGCATCACCGCCTTCATGATCGACACCGGACGTGCCGGCTTCCATCGCGGCAAGACCGAGCCCAAGCTCGGCATCCGCGCCTCGGCCACCTGCGAGATCGAATTCACCGATTACGTGGTGAACGCCGACGAGGTCCTGGGTCAGGAGGGCGAGGGCTTCAAGATCGCGATGAGCGTGCTGGACGCCGGCCGGATCGGCATCGCCAGCCAGGCGATCGGCATCGCCCGCGCGGCATACGAGGCGACGCTGGAGTACGTCCGCGAGCGCAAGGCCTTCGGCCAGCCGATCGGCGCGTTCCAGATGACCCAGGCCAAGATCGCCGACATGAAATGCAAGCTCGACGCGTCGTTGCTGCTGACGCTTCGTGCGGCCTGGCAGAAGGGCGAGAGCGAGAAGCACGGTGGCCGCTTCAGCAATGAGGCCGCGATCGCCAAGCTCACCGCCTCCGAGGCGGCGATGTGGATCGCCCACCAGGCGCTGCAGATCCACGGCGGCATGGGCTATTCCAAGGAAATGCCGATCGAGCGCTATTTCCGCGACGCCAAGATCACCGAGATCTACGAAGGCACCAGCGAGATCCAGCGCCTGGTGATCGCCCGCAACGAAACCGGCCTGCGCTGACCATGCCGGTCCGACATCTTCATGGCTGCCGATTGATTGCGGCCTTCCATGTGCAACGCGGCCGCGATCGCCGCGATATCCCGATCGTTGCAGGCCGCAGCGAGGTCCGTCAGTGGACCTCGCCCGTGGCCGGCATGCCATTTTCCGTGTACTGACTCCTGAGCCTTGGCCCGCGCGAAAGCGTGGGCCTCACTGCATTTGGACCTAAAGTTCGCATGAGCACTCGACGTAAATCCCCCGCGCGCGCCGCCGGCAAATCCCCCTCCAAATCGAAGACCACCGCGGTCAAGACGGCCACGCGCCGCACGGCCGGCAAGGACGACGGCGTGTCGCTGGAGCCGATCCTGGCGGTCATCCGCAAGCTTCTGCCGAAAGCGCAGCACGCCGAGGGCGAAGCCTTCGCCAGCATCTTCTACCACCGCATGGGCGAGGACGAATGGTCCAAGCACACGCCGGAAGGCTGGGCCGCGCTGGCCGCGGACATCCTCGATTTCGCGCGCAAGCGCAAGCCCGGCACCGCGCTGGTGCGCCTGTTCAATCCGACCGTGGCCGAGCATGGCTGGGAGTCGCCGCACACGGTGGTGCAGATCGTCAACGACGACATGCCGTTCCTGGTCGACTCGGTGACGATGGCGCTCGCCGAAGCCGGCACCGGCCTGCACGTGCTGGGTCATCCGGTGGTGTCGATCACCCGCGACAAGAGCGGCAAGCTGCTCAAGGTCGGCGAGGGCGCATCCGAATCGCTGATGCACCTGGAGATCGATCGTCTGGCGCCCGAGGCGATGCCGGCCATCGAGCAGGCGCTGAAGAGCGTGCTTGATGACGTGCGCGCCATCGTGGGCGACTGGGCCGGCATGCGCGGCAAGATGCTGGAAGTGGCCGACGACCTGGCCAAACGCAAGCTGCCGATCGACGCGGCAGACCGCCAGGAAGGGCAGGAATTCCTGCGCTGGGCGGCCGACGACCATTTCACCTTCCTCGGCTATCGCGAGTACGACGTGGTTGCCCAGGATGGCGAGGACGTGCTGCGGGCAGTGAAGGGCAGTGGCCTGGGCCTGCTGCGTGGCAAGGACACCCACAAGCCGCGTGCGCTGGCATCGCTGGCCGCGACCCACATGCCGAATTCCGGTTCGGTGGATGCGCTGATCCTGACCAAGACCAACGCGCGCGCCACCGTGCATCGCCCCGGTTACATGGACTACATCGGCGTGTTGAGCTTCGACGACAACGGCAAGCCGGTGCGCGAAGAACGTTTCCTCGGCCTGTACACGTCCAGCGCCTACACCCGCCGTCCTTGGGACATCCCGCTGGTGCGCCGACGCCACGAATACGTCATGGCGCAATCCGGCCTGGCCCCCGACAGCCACAGCGGCAAGGCGCTGCGCCACATTCTGGAAACCCTGCCGCGCGACGAGCTGTTCCAGTCCACTGGCGAGGAGCTGTTGAAGACCGCCACCGGCATCCTCGGCCTGCAGGAGCGCGTGCGCAGCAAGCTTTTCCTGCGTCGCGACCGCTTCGGCCGCTTCTTCTCGGGGCTGGTCTACATCCCGCGCGAGCGTTTCAACACCGACGTGCGCCTGCGCATCGAGGCGATGCTGAAGCGCGAGCTGCATGGCGAGCACATCGATACGACGGTTGTGTTGGGTGAGTCGCCGCTGGCGCAGTTGCATCTGCTGGTGCGGCCCAAGCCCGGCGAGTTCGGCGCCGGCGGCATGCCGCCAGTGGACAACGCCGCTATCGAGGCCGAGCTGGCCGAGATCGTGCGCAACTGGCGCGATGACCTGGCGGAAGTGCTGGTCGGCCGTCATGGCGAGGAGCGCGGCCTGGCCATGGCCAGCACCTTGGGCAAGGCGCTGCCGGTGGGCTATATCGAGGATGTCTCGGTCTCGGTCGCGGCTGACGATGTCGAGCACCTGGCGGCGCTGGAAGGCCCGGACGATCTTCGCCTGAGCCTGTACCGCAGCGCGCCCGGCGCCGGCGGCCTGCGATTCAAGTTCTACCGCCAGCACGATGACATCTCGCTGTCGGATGCCCTGCCGATGATGGAGAACATGGGCCTGCGGGTCATCTCCGAGCATCCCCACCGTCTGAACGCCGACGGGAACGTGGTGTACATCCAGGACTTCGAGGTGGAAACCAGCACGCCCGACGCCGATATCGAAGGCATCGGCGACAACTTCGAGGATGCGTTTTCGCGCACCTGGCGTGGCGATACCGAGAACGACGGCTTCAACCGCCTGATCCTCGCCGCCGGCCTGACCTGGCGCCAGGTGTCGATGCTGCGCGGCTACACCAAGTACCTGCTGCAGGTCGGCGTGCCGTTCTCGCAGAGCTATGTCGAGGAGACGTTCTCGCGCTATCCGGTGCTGGTGCGCCTGCTGGTGGAGCTGTTCGAGGCCCGCTTCGATCCGGCCACCGGCCGCGAGAGCAAGGCCGAGGTCAAGGCAGGCATGGAGCAGTTCAAGCAGCAGATGGAGCGCCTGTGTGGCGGCGACGAGAACGTGCTGGCTGCGCTGAAGCCGGTGGTCGCGGCACGCAGCGGCAGCCGCGAGGCCCAGCTGGCGGCGATCGACGCGGCCTTGAAGACCTTGCTGGACCGCGTTTCCAGCCTCGATGAAGATCGCATCCTGCGCAGCTTCGTGGGCGTGATCGAAGCGACCCTGCGTACCAGCTACTACCAGGACGGCGTCGGCGGAGCCAACTGCGGCTACGTCGCCTACAAGTTCGACTCGACGCTGGTGCCTGACGCGCCCAAGCCGGTTCCGTACCGCGAGATCTTCGTCTACGGTCCGCGCGTGGAAGGCATCCACCTGCGCTTCGGTCCGGTGGCCCGCGGCGGCCTGCGCTGGTCGGATCGCCGCGAGGACTTCCGCACCGAGGTGCTGGGGCTGGTCAAGGCGCAGATGGTCAAGAACACCATCATCGTGCCGGTCGGCGCCAAGGGCGGCTTCATCGTCAAGCGTCCGCCGTCCGACCGCGCCGCGCTGCAGGCCGAAGGCGTGGCCTGCTACCAGATGTTCATCAACGGCCTGCTCGACATCACCGACAACCTGGTCGATGGCAAGGTCGTGCATCCTGTCAACGTCGTGCGTCATGACGGCGACGATGCATACATGGTGGTGGCCGCCGACAAGGGCACGGCGCGCTTCTCGGACATCGCCAACGCGATTTCCGCCGACCACAACTTCTGGATGGGCGATGCGTTCGCCTCCGGTGGCTCGGTGGGCTATGACCACAAGGGCATGGGCATCACCGCGCGTGGCGCGTGGGAGTCGGTCAAGCGCCACTTCCGCGCACTGGGCGTGAACACCCAGAAGGAAGAGTTCACCGTGGCCGGTATCGGCGACATGTCCGGTGACGTGTTCGGCAACGGCATGCAGCTGTCCAAGCACATCCGCCTGGTGGCCGCGTTCGACCATCGCCACATCTTCCTGGATCCGGATCCGGTTGCGGCCAGTTCCTTCAAGGAACGCCAGCGCCTGTTCAAGCTGCCCGGTTCGAGCTGGGACGATTACAGCCGCGACCTGATCAGCAAGGGCGGCGGCGTGTTCCCGCGCAGCGCCAAGTCGATCGCACTGACCGCACCGGTCAAGGCCGTGCTCGGGATCGATCCGGCGATCAATGCGATGAGCCCCAACGAGCTCATGAGCGCGATCCTCAAGGCACCGGTCGACCTGCTCTGGAACGGTGGCATCGGCACCTACATCAAGGCCAGCACCGAGAGTCACGCCGACGTCGGCGACCGTGGCAACAACGGCCTGCGGATCGACGGCCGCGACGTGCGCTGCAAGGTGATCGGCGAGGGTGGCAACCTGGGCATGACCCAGCTCGGCCGTATCGAGGCCGCCCAGGCGGGCGCGCTGCTCAACGCCGACTTCATCGACAACTCGGCCGGCGTAGGCACCTCGGACCGCGAGGTCAACATCAAGATCCTGCTCAACGAGCAGGTGAAGGCGAAGAAGTTGACGCTGCCGGCCCGCAACAAGCTGCTGGCCTCGATGACCGACGAGCTCGCCGGTCTGGTGCTGGTGGACAACTACCGCCAGAACCAGGCGATCAGCCTGATGGAGCGCATGAGCGCGCCGCGCCTGGGCGCCAAGCAGCACTTCATCCAGACCCTGGAGTCGCAGGGCCTGCTGGACCGCCAGATCGAGTATCTGCCGTCGGACGCCGAGTTTGCCGAGCGCAAGGCACGCGGCCTGGGCCTGACCCGGCCGGAGCTGGCGGTGCTGTTGTCCTACAGCAAGCTGGTGTTGTTCCAGCAGCTGGTGGATTCGGACGTGCCGGAAGACCCGTACCTGTCCAAGGAGCTGGTGCGCTACTTCCCGCAGCCGCTGCAGGCCAAGTACGCCAAGGCAATGGAAGGCCATCGCCTGAAGCGCGAGATCATCGCCACGGCGGTGACCAACTCGATGGTCAACCGGATGGGCGCCACGTTCCCGCTGCGCATGCAGGAAGACACCGGTCGCAGCCCGGGTGAGGTGGCCGAGGCCTACACCATCGCCCGCGAGGCACTCGATGCACGCGCGCTGTGGGCGCAGATCGATGCGCTCGACGGCAAGGTGCTGGAGTCGGTCCAGATCGATGCGTTGCAGACGATCTGGGAACTGCTGCGTTCGGTGACCCGCTGGCTGCTGTCGCGGCCGGGCCCGATGCCGGAGATCACCGCCGCCATGGCGCGTTTTGGCAGCGGCTTCAAGGCCGTCCACGCCGCGCTCCAGGAGACGATGTCGCAGGTACGACGGGATGCCTTCAACAGCCAGTTGGCGGAATGGAAGGCGAAGGGCGTGCCGGCCGCATTGGCAACCCAGCTGGCCGCGTTGCCGGTGCTCGAGTTCGGTTGCGACATCATCGAGATCGCGCATGCCCGCAAGCTGTCGCCGGTGGAGGTGTCGCGTGCCTACTTCGACCTCGGTGCGGCGTTGAACCTGCCGTGGCTGCATGAGCAGATCGATGCCCTGCCGGTGGATGGCCGCTGGCAGGCACTGGCCCGTGGCGCGTTGCGTGACGAGCTCGGTACCCAGCAGCGGGTGCTGGTGGGCCAGATCCTCGCGGGCGGCGGCAAGAAGCCGGCCGGCGAGAAGGTCCAGGCGTGGCTGCAGCGCGACGATCAGAGCCTGCGTTTCACCCAGTCGATGCTGGCGGAACTGGTCACCCAGAAGACGCTGGATTACCCGACCGTCTCGGTCGCGGTGCGTCGCCTGGCGCAGATTGCCGCGGCAGGCGCGTAGCCCGCCGGCGGTTGTTGCAGACAGGCGGCGGCCATGGGGTCGCCGCCTGTTGTTTTTCAGGCGGTCAGGTCATGGTCCATCCACGCGACGGCTCGATCGTCCCGGACGGTGTCCCGGTAGTTGCAGCGCACGCGTTATCCTGACTCCAACGATTCCGGAGCCGCCGATGATTGCGACCCCCCGTATTGCCTTTCTTGCCAGCCCCTCCGAGGAGGCGCAGGACGCCTGCCGGGAATTGGCGGCGTTGCATGGCGATCACCCGCCGGATCGGGCGGATGTGCTGGTGCCGCTGGGCGGCGACGGTTTCATGCTGCAGACGCTGCACCGGCATGGCGGACTGGGCAAACCGGTCTACGGGATGAAGCTCGGCACGGTCGGCTTCCTGATGAACCATTTCCGCATCGAAGGCTTGTGCGAGCGCATCCACGCCGCCGAGCCGGCGGTGCTGCGACCGCTGGAAATGGTGGTGGAAACCGAGTCGGGCGTCAGCATGGGCTCGCTGGCCTACAACGAGGTTTCGTTGCTGCGCCAGACGCGCCAGGCGGCGCACCTGGCGATCGAGCTCAATGGCCAGAGCCGGCTGGAAGAGCTGATCTGCGATGGCGTGCTGGTGGCCACGCCTGCCGGCAGCACCGCCTACAACTTCTCCGCCTCCGGCCCGATCCTGCCGCTGGGCGCGAACGTGATGGCGCTGACGCCGATCGCCGCATTCCGACCCCGTCGCTGGCGCGGTGCGGTGCTCAAGGCCGACACCGAAGTCCGCTTCCGCGTACTGGATCCGTACAAGCGTCCTGTCAGCGCCACCGCCGACTCGCACGAAGTCCGCGACGTGGTGGAGGTGACGATCCGCGAATCGCAGGATCGTACGGTGACGTTGCTGTTCGATCCCGAGCACAACCTCGAGGAACGGATGCTCGCGGAGCAGTTCATCAGCGGTTGAACCGCAAAGACCGATGGGCCTTTGCGGCTCCGGATCGCTGACCGACCAGTCTCAGGCGGGCGTGTCTTCGACCGCTTCCTGTGCTGCCGGGAGCGACGCAACGACCGGCTCCGCAGTTGCGGTCGACGCGGCAGGACCGGGTGCTGCGGACAGCGCTTTTTCCTTCAGCTTGCGGAACTTGTCCGACATCTTCTCCAGCTTGGCGCTCCATGCCGGGTCCGGCGCCTGGTCACGGGTGACCTTGAAGTACACCTGCATCAACGCGGCCATCGCGAACGGGTCGACCAGCGCGGCCTTCAGGCCCCAGGCGGTGACGGCGGCAAGCGCGAAGGTCCAGAACCCGGCGATGCCGGGGAACAGGCTGGCCAGCGCGGCCACGGGGGCAAACACCAGGACGAAGATCGCCAGCGTCAGCAGCCACACGATGACGGTCACGAAGATCGCGTTTTTCAGCATCGTCTTGTAGTTCTGCGCGTACAGCACCACCGCGTCGCGGCTGGATGCCCACGGGTTGGTCGATCCGGTGCGCACGTTGTGGGCGAGGATGATCTCGTCGACGTAGGTCAGCGACGTGTTGATGACGGCATTGGCCAGCTTCATCAACGGCTCCAGCCCCGGGATCGGCAGGAAATTGGCGACCCGCATGGTGACGCGGTTGAACACCCGCAGGATGCCCTTGACCAGCTGGTCGACGCCGAACAGGACCGAGCTTTCCGCGAAACGCTCCTTCACGATCCGGCTGGCGTAATCGATCTGCCCACGGCCGCCGGGAATCTGCTTGCCGTCCAGCAGTTGCGCGAGCACCGCGATATGTCCGGCCTTGACCAGGTACAACAGATACTCGCGTGCCCAGTACAGCACCGCGCTGGTCAGGCCGAAACCGGCCAGGCCGCCCCAGAACGCGCCGGTTGCGCCACTGCTGGCCGCCTTGCCGAACAGCCAGCCGATGCCCGCGCCGCCGCCGGTGAAAACGATGTACGCCAGCGTGATGCCCATGTACACGAGCAGGCGCAGAAACAGGAACGGCAAGGTGCGCAACAGCAGGCCGACGATCCGGCCGATATTGAAGTCCATTGGATTCCCTCCGCCGAGCTCATCGGCCAAAACAGTTGATGTGGAGCCTCCCGACACCGTCCGGTGGGCAAGCTTCCCGAGCCTGCTTCCACCGCGTCGATGCCTGATACACGTTGGCGGGATCGCAAACCGGACAGGGCCGCCGCCATTTCGCTCCGGCCCGACAGGCAATTGCCGGATCCCTCACTGCGCGGTCTCATCCTTTGCGACCCTGATCGCGCACAATATCCTCATGCCAGACCAACAAGCCGACCCCCTGATCGTCGCGATCTCCTCGCGCACCCTGTTCGACCTGGAGGACAGCCACCGCCTGTTCGAAAGCGAAGGGCTGGACGCGTATGCCGATTTCCAGCGCAGCCACGAGGACGACCTGCTCGAACCGGGCGTCGCTTTCCCGCTGGTACGCAAGCTGCTGGGACTCAATGATGGCGCGCCGCCCGAGGCGCCGCGGGTGGAGGTGATCCTGATCTCGCGCAACTCGGCCGACACCGGCCTGCGCATCTTCAATTCGATCGCCCACCACGGGCTGTCGATCAAGCGGGCGGCTTTCAGCAATGGCGCGCCACCGTTCCCGTATATCCGTCCGTTCGGGGCCGACCTGTTCCTGTCGACCCACGCGGAGGATGTCCGCAACGCGCTGGCGGCGGGGGTGGCGGCGGCGACGCTGCTGCCGGCCAAGGCACTGTTGCAACGCCAGCACCAGTTGCGTATCGCCTTCGACGGGGACGCGGTGATCTTCGGCGACGAAGGCGAGCGAGTCTCGCGCGAGGGCGGTCTGGCGGCGTTCGCCGAGCACGAGCGCAGCCACGCCGATGAGCCGTTGTCGGGCGGGCCGTTCCGCGGATTCCTGGATGCCCTGCACCGCTTGCAGGAGGCCTTTCCGATGGGCGAGGACGCGCCGATCCGCACCGCACTGGTGACCGCCCGCTCGGTGCCTGCGCATGAGCGCGTGATCCGCACCCTGCGCGAGTGGGACATCCGCCTGGACGAGGCACTGTTCCTGGGCGGACGGCCAAAAGGCCCGTTCCTGGAAGCGTTTGGCGCCGATATCTTTTTCGATGATTCCCAGCACAACATCGAATCCGCGCGCGGACTGGTGACCGCCGGCCACGTGCCGCACGGGGTCGCCAACCCGGATTGACGGCGGCGACAAGCCCAGGGCACCCCGAAGTGATGGCGTGAGGGGGTGACCCATCGGGCTTTCGTCACCCGCGGCTTCGTCGGGTCGAGCCAGCTGTGATATAGTCACCGCTTCGTTTTTTGTCCTCTGACCGCTTGTTTCGTGGCGGTTCCAGCGACGGTTTCAGAACGATCCTGGCGGCTCCGGTCGCCTTCCTCCGGGCACGCCCTCGCACGCGCGCCCTCTGCAGCGCCAAGCAGGCGAACCTCGGCCGCGACCTTGCCTCGGGCGGTCCGGCGCCCGTCGTTCCTCCTGCTGCTGCCATCGCGCCAAGCCCCTTCGGGCCGGGCAAATCCGTGGGCTGCACGATGTCGTCTTCGTGACGATCTACAGCCAATCCAGTCCTTCGTCCGGCTGATGCCTTGCGACGTGGACAGCGGCTGTCTTCGCAGATTGCAGATTGCCGCCCAGACAACAGGAGATGTAATCCGTGACCATTCGTATCGCCATCCTCGGCGCCGGCCCCAGCGGCCTGGCGCAATTGCGCGCCTTTGAAGCCGCCGGCAAGGCCGGGGCCGAGCTGCCGGAAATCGTCTGCTACGAGAAGCAGAGCGACCTGGGCGGCATGTGGAACTACACCTGGCGCACCGGACTGTGTGCGCATGGCGAGCCGGTGCACGGCAGCATGTATCGCTACCTGTGGTCGAACGGCCCGAAGGAATGCCTCGAATTTGCCGACTACAGTTTCGAGGAGCACTTCGGCAGGCCGATCGCCTCGTATCCGCCGCGGGCGGTGTTGCGCGACTACATCATGGGCCGGCTAGAGAAGAGCGACCTGCGTCGCTGCATCCGCTTCAACACGGCCGTGCAGTGGGTGGAGTATTCCGGGGAAACCGGCAAGTTCTCGGTGACGGTCCGCGACATGAAGGCCGATGAATTGTCCACCGAAGAGTTCGACTACGTGATCGTCGCGACCGGCCATTTCTCCACCCCCAACACGCCGTATTTCGAGGGGCTGGAACAGTTTCCCGGCCGTGTCCTGCACGCGCATGATTTCCGCGATGCCTGCGAGTTCACCGGCAAGGATCTGCTCCTGATCGGCAGCAGCTATTCGGCCGAGGACATCGGCACGCAATGCTACAAATACGGCGCCAAATCAGTGACCTTCAGCTACCGCAGCGCGCCGATGGGATACGACTGGCCCGACGCGTTCCGCGAGGTGCCGCTGCTGCTGCGGGTCGAAGACAGGACCGCGCATTTTGCCGACGGCAGCCAGCGCGAGATCGATGCGATCGTGCTGTGTACCGGCTACCAGCACCACTTCCCGTTCCTGGCCGACGAGCTGACCCTGCGCACCCACAACCGCCTGTATCCGGAGAACCTGTACAAGGGCGTGTTCTGGCTCGACAACCCGAAGCTGATCTATCTGGGCATGCAGGACCAGTACTACACCTTCAACATGTTCGACGCGCAGGCCTGGTACGCCCGCGATGTGATCCTCGGCCGTATCGCGCTGCCCGATGCCGCCGCGATGGCGGCCGATGCCGCGCACTGGGTCGCGCGCGAGGAGGCAGCCGGCGATCCCTCGGCGCATATCGATTTCCAGGCGGCCTACATCCGCGACCTGGTCGGGCCGACCGACTACCCCGAGTTCGACATCGAGGGCATGGGCGAGCTGTTCAAGCAATGGACCCGCGACAAGCAGGCCGACATCCTGGGCTATCGCAACAAGAGCTACCGCTCGACCATGACCGGCACCCTGTCGCCGCCGCACCACACGCCCTGGATGGAGGCGATGGACGATTCGCTGGAGGCGTTCCTGGCCGACCCCGACGAAGTGCAGGAGCCGGTGCTGCGCAAGAGCGCGTGATTCGCGCGCGTAGCGGAAGCCGCGCGTAAAGCCCGTGGATGCGGCTAGCGCGTTGCAGCCGGTGCCGAGGGCAACCGAATATCGGTCAGCCTCCAGCGCAGGCCGTCGCGGGTCAGGACGAACTGGACGGTCTCGCCATCCTCGCCATGGACGGTGGCGGTAAAGCGCGACGGCGACTGGAAGCGGTAGCTGGGTTCGCGCAACGGATTGGCCGGTGGGGTGGGCGCGTAGGGATCGTCGCCGGTCTCGCCGCCGATCCGGTGCCAGGTGGTGCGGCCTTCGAGCAGGGCCGCCAGTCCCGCCGGCGTGACCATGGCGTCCACCACGCCGCCGGCCATGCCGCTGGCAACGCGGACGGCAAACGCGCCGAGCAGGCTCGACTGCACGTCGGGCCCGGCGCGGCGCAGCATGTAATCGTCGATCTGCAACTTGAGGTTCCCGCGAAGGGTGGGGAAGTCGACGTGCTTCTCCAGCTTCGCGATGTTCCCGGTTTCCACCGCATCGCGCATCGCGCTGTAGGCGAGGTAGGGGCCAGCGACGATGTAGCCCGCCAGCAGTGCGGCGAGCAGGACGCACAATGTCAGCAGCTTCTTCATGGCGGATCTCCGTGGTTGCGCGGGGGCGCGCCGATACCCGCGATCAGAACTCCAGATCGACGGCGGCGCACAGGTAGTCGGTGAAGCCGGCCAGACCGGCGAGGTCGGCCTGGAGCGTGTCCAGCAGGTCCGGGCCGGTGACCACATCGTCCTCCAGAGCGCGCATGCCGACGAAGTTCTTGCGCCGCAGGTCCTGGGCGAATTCGAACTCGGCCGGGAAGCCGCGCGGCATCCGGATCAGCATCTCGCTGTCGTCCAGCGCAAAGCGCTTGCGGAATCCCGGTGCGTGCGCGGCGGCTTTCCAGCCGGCCGGGTTGTCGAGGATGAAATTGCGCACGCGACGCAGGGTGTCCGGTCCCGGATGCCACAGGCCGCTGCCGACGAAGCAGCGGTCGGGCCGGATGTGGATGTGGAATGAGGGCGCTTCGACCTGGCGGAAGCGCTCATGGAACAGCTTGGCGCCCTGCCAGGTCTTGTAGGGCGACTTGTCGTTGGCGAAGCGGGTATCGCGATGGATCCGGAACAGCGAGCCACCTACCTTCGCCGGCTCGGCCCGGTAGTGCAGGCTGATTTCGGCCAGGATCGGCTGCAGGTCGGTCAGCAGCCGCTGGAACGGTTCGCGGACGTGCGCCTCGTACTCGGCCTTGTGCGCATGGAACCAGTCGCGCGAGTTGTTGCGCGTCAGGCCGCGAAAGAACTTGAACGTGGCAGGGCTGAAATAGGTCGGCATGGCGAGGCAGCGGTGATGGTCAACGGGTTCGGCATGACGGGAGGGTCGTCATGCGGCGGTCGGTGAAAGATCGCGCTCGATGCCGCGGCGCCACTGCTCGAGTTCGGCCAGCAGGGCCAGTCGGTCTGCATCACCGGCGTGCTGTTCGCGCTGGGCCGCCAGCTCCGTATCGAAACTGGCGAAGCTGTATTCCGACAGTTCCGATGCCACCTGCAGGCGCGAGCGGCGGTAGTCGTCCCAGCGCAGGCGTTCCTCCGGCGAGAGGTGCTCGGGGAAGTTGCGGGCGCGGTAGCGGAACAGCAGTTCGGGCAGGCGCGCATCGCGGAAGTCGAACCGGCGCTCGCCGAGAGCTTCCGGTGCGGTGCTGCGGACGTCGGCGAACAGCCGCTTGTCGCTGCCATCGATGAAGCCGTCATACAGGCTGGCATCCACGTCCGACGGTGCGTGTTCGCGCTGGCGACCGAACACGGCGCGGACTTTTTCCACCAGCGCCGGACCGGCATCGCGCAGGCGCGCGGCGCGCTGCTCGGTCAATCCGCGGTCGATGCCCAGACGCTCGAAATCCGCCGGACGCAGATGGTCCCAGGCCGACAGCGCCGGGCTGCGGTTGAGGTGGATCTCCTTCAGGGCGACGCGCTCTTCGCCTGCCGGCAGGTCGGCGGCGCGCACGTACAGGCGTGCGGCGATCGCATCGGCATCCAGGGTGAGCAGGCTTTCCGGATCCTGCGCCAGGTCGAACACCAGCACCCGGCTGTCGATGTGCGGATGGCGGGCCAGCGGGATCACCGGCGCGGCGCACATCCGGCTGGCGGGGAAGCGCTGGGACACGTTCAGCACCGGCGTCATCGCGACCACGTCCAGCAGGCTGGCCGCGTAGCGCTTGTCGCGCAGGCGCAGGGCGTAATCCCACAGGCGCGGCTGCGCGCTCTTGAGCTTGCGGGCCAGGCCGATCAGGGCGCGCACGTCGGACAGGGCTTCGTGCGCATCGCCCTCGCGCACGCCATTGACTTCGGCCAGGTGCTCGAGCTTGAACGAGGTCGCACCGTCCTCGCGTTGCGGCCAGACGATGCCGTCCGGGCGCAGCGCGTGGGCGAAGCGCATCACGTCGAGCAGGTCCCAGCGCGAGTTGCCGCCGCGCCATTCGCGCTCGTAGGGATCAAAGAAGTTGCGGAACAGCCCGTGGCGGATGAACTCGTCGTCGAAGCGCAGCGAGTTGTAACCCAGCGTGCAGGTCTCCGGCCGCGCCATCTCCTCGAAGATCAGCGCCAGCGCGTCGCACTCGCGCATGCCTTCGCGCAGCGCGTGCTGCGGCGTGATGCCGGTGATCAGGGTGGCGATGGGCGAGGGCAGCAGGTCGTCGGCGGGCTTGACGAAAATGCTGATGGGTTCCTCGACCGGGTTGAGGTCGGCGTCGGTGCGGATCGCGGCGAACTGGGCGATGCGCGTGCGGCGCGGGTCGGCACCGAAGGTTTCCAGGTCGTAGAACAGGAACGTCGCGGGCATCGGGTCAGTCTTCCGGCGGCAGCGGTGACAGGCGCGCGACGACCGCGGCATCGACGAGGTCCCAGTCCAGGCCGTCGAGGCTTTCGCGGCCGCGGGTCAGCTCGACCAGCAATTCGCGTTGCAGGTCGCCGCGTTCCAGCGCCAGCGCGTAGGGCATGTGGCGGAAGGTGACCATCGCGTAGCGGGGCACGAAGCGGGTGGGGTGGCGCGCGGCCAGCAGGTGCTCGAGCTCGCGCTGCAGCAGGTAGTCGTCGTCATCGACGCGGTCGCGCATCTCCAGGTAGTTCTCCAGTGCCATGTGCTGGATCGCGCGCGCATTGGGCAGGCGCTCGGCCTGGAAGCCGGCGAAGGCCTCGGCGCGATCGTCGGTCCGGGAGAGGTGTTGTGCCAGCGATACGCAGTCCTCGAAAGCGCAGTTCATGCCTTGGCCGTGGAACGGCACCATCGCATGCGCGGCGTCGCCGATCAGCACCGCGCGGCGGTCGAGGTGCCAGCGGTCGAGGTACAGCGTGCCGAGCAGGCCGGTCGGGTTGTTCTCGAAGTCGTGTTCGAGTTCGGGAATCAGCCGCGAGGCGTCGGGGAAGTCGCGGTCGAAAAATGCGCGCGCCTCGGCACCGGTGGTGATGGTGTCGAAGCCGGGAACCGCCGGCGCGGCGGCCTGCATCGGGCTGGCGTGGTTGGGCAGGGCATGGTTCGGCAGGGCATGGTTCGGCAAAAACAGGGTGACGGTGAAGGTGCCCTCGCTGTTGGGCAGTGCGATGCACATGTAGCGCCCACGCGGCCAGATATGCAGCGCGTTGGGCTCGATCCGGAATCCGCCGTCGGGCCCGGGCGGGATTTCCAGCTCCTTGTAGGAGTGGCCGAGAAAGTCGCTGCGCTCGCCCAACTCGACGACCTTCGCCATCGCCTGGCGCAGGGACGAGCCGGCACCGTCCGCGCCGACCAGGCTCTGGAAGCGGATCTCGCGCACCTCGTCGTTGCGGTCGTCGCCAAAGCGCGCAATACGGTTGTCGAAATCAACGCTGTCGAGCCGGTGGTGGAAATGGATGCGGGCGCCGGCCTGCTCGGCGATGTTGAGCAGCACTTCATTGAGCTCGCCGCGGTGCACCGACCAGATCACCTCGCTGTCGTCGCGGCCGTAGCGCTGCAGGTCCAGGTGGCCGTCGGCGAAATGCACCATACGGCCGCGCATCATCACCGTCTGCGCCATCACCGCATCGTCGGCGTTGGCCTGGCGCAGGGCATGGCGACCGCGCTCGGCCAGGGCGAGGTTGATCGAACGGCCGCGCTCGTAGCCCAGTTCGCGCAGGTCGCCGCGTTTTTCGTACACGTCGACCTGCCAGCCGCGCCGCGCGAGCAGGGTGGCCAGCAGTGCGCCCGCGAGACCGGCGCCGATGATGGTCAGGTGCTTGCCGGACACGGACGGGGGAACTCCGGCTGTGCCGGCGTCCGTCGAGTTGCTACCGGCCTGGTCTGGATGGGGCGTCAAGAAGACTCTGCCTTTGGGGTCGTTGATCCGCGCGGGAGTGGCGGCGTCGGGCAAGGGAGATGATGGCGACCTCGCGGAGCATAGCGAAGCGCCGCCATCACGGGTCAGCGCGCCTGTCGCCAGGCATCCACGCCATTGGCGAACCGCAGGATGTCCTCGTGCGTGTTGTACAGCGGCGCGGGCGAGATGCGGATCACATCGGGCTCGCGCCAGTCGCCCAGCACGCCGTTGGCGGCGAGGTATTCAAACAGGCTGCGGCCCTGCTCGCGTCCTCCGCGCACGCGGATCGACAACTGGCAACCGCGGCGCTCGGGCTCCGCCGGCGTCAGCACCTGCAGGGTGTCGTCCAGCCGCTGGCTGATCAGCGACTCCAGATAGCCGGTCAGGCGCAGGGACTTTTTCCGCAAGGCTTTCATGCCGACCCGGTCGAACAGGTCCAGCGAAGCACGCAGCGGCGCGAGGCCGAGGATCGGCGGATTGCTCAGCTGCCAGCCCTCCGCGCCGGGTGTGGGCTGGAAGTGCGGGCCCATCTGGAAACGGGTGGCCGCGTCATGGCCCCACCAGCCGGCGAAGCGCGGAACGTCGCTGCGGGCGTGGCGCTCGTGCACGAAGCAACCGGCGACGGCACCCGGCCCGCTGTTGAGGTATTTGTAGTGGCACCACACCGCAAAATCGACCCCGCTGTCGTGCAGGGCCAGCTCCGTATTGCCGACCGCATGGGCCAGGTCGACGCCGCACATCGCGCCCTGGGCGTGACTGAGGCGGGTGATCTCGCCGATGTCGAAGGACTGCCCGGTGCGGTACTGCACGCCCGGCCACAGCACCAGTGCCAGCCGATGGCCGTGCTCGGCGATCGCGCGTTCGATCGACGCCATCGAGAACACGCCGCCGGGCTGGTCGGGCGCCAGTTCGATCAGGTCGGTGGCCGGGTCGAAACCGTGGAAGGCGATCTGCGACTCGACCGCATAGCGATCGGTCGGAAACGCGCCGGCCTCGACCAGGATCGCGGGCCGCCCGGCGGTGGGCCGGTAGAAGCTCACCATCATGAAATGCAGGTTGGCGGTCAGCGAGTTCATCGCGACCACTTCTTCCGGCTGCGCGCCGACGATGCGCGCCAGTGGCTCGCGCATCAGCCGGTGATAGCTCATCCATTGCGAATGGCCGCGGAAATGCCCTTCGACCGCTTCCATCGACCACTTGTCGAGCACGTCCTCAACTTGCGCGCGTACGCCACGCGGCTGCAGGCCCAGCGAGTTGCCGACGAAGTAGGCCTGGTCGCCGCCGTCGTGCTGCGGGATATGGAACTCGCTACGCAGGGTCGGGAGCGGGTCGGCGGCGTCGAGCGCGCGGGCATGGTCGAGGGAGTGGATGTCAGTCACGAAGGCAGGGTCTCGAAAAAAGTGGGCGACAGGGCGCGATCACCGTGGCGACGCTCGCCAATGAGCGTCGGACGGTCAGCTGCGCTCATTCGAAGCGCGACTTCGGCAGTCCGAGCCATTCCAGCGCGGTGCCGTGGTACAGGCGTTGCTGCTGGGGATCGGCCAGTCCCAACGAGTCGATGCCCGAGCCCGGTGCCTGCTCGCCGAGCGGGAAGGGGTAATCGGTGCCCAGCATCACCCGGTCCACGCCGCAGGTGTCGAGCAGGTAGCGCAGGGCGGCGTCATCGGCGACCCAGGAGTCGAAGTAGAGCTGCTTCAGATACTCGCGCGGGTTGCGCGGGTTGTCGGTGGCGACCAGGTCGGGGCGCATGTTGAAGCCGTGCTCGATGCGGCCGATCGTGTACGGGAAGCTGCCGCCGCCGTGGGCGAGGCAGATCTTCAACTTCGGCAGGCGTTCCAGCACGCCGCCGAAGATCAGGCAACACGCGGCGCGGGACTGCTCGGCGGGCATCCCGACCAGCCACGGCAGCCAGTACTTGGGCATGCTCTCGGTGCCCATCATGTCCCAGGGGTGCACCAGGATCGCCGCGCCCAGCTCGCTGGCGGCCTGGAAGAACTCGAACAGCTCCGGCGCGTCAAGGTTCCAGTGTTCATCAGGCGCTCTGCCGACGTGGCTGCCGATCTGCACCCCCTGCAGGCCCAACTGGTCCATGCAGCGTTCCAGTTCCTGCACCGCCAGCCGCGGCGACTGCAGCGGCACGGTGCCGATGCCGGCGTAGTGGCGCGGGTAATCGCGGCAAGTGGCCGCCATGTGGTCGTTGAGCGCCTGGTGCAGCTCCAGCGCGTGATGCGGCCGCGCCCAGTACGAGAACATTACCGGCACCGTGCTCAGCACCTGCACCTGCACGCCAAACCGGGCGTAGTCGTCGATGCGTTCCTGCGGGTCCCAGGTCTTGGACCAGATCTCGCGGAAGAACTTGCCGTCCTTGTAGATCCGGTGACGCCCGTCCTCGGTGTGATGGATCACCGGAAAGCGCAGGTCGCCGTACTTGCGCGCAAGGTCGGGCCAGTTGCGCGGCAGGTAATGGGCGTGGGTATCGATCTTGAGCATGCGGGCAGTCTAGCCGTGCCGCTCAGGTGTCCGGCATGACGTACTTGTCGGGTGCCGGATTGAGATGCCCGCAGTGTTTGCAGCTGCGACGGTCGACGGAGGCGTAGAAACGCTCGAACACCGGCGGGAAGTCCGTCTCGATGTCATGCAGATGGAAGAACTCCTCGTACAGCTTGTGGTTGCACTGCTCGCAGAACCACATCAGGCCGTCGTCCTCGTGCGGCAGGCGGCGGCGCTCGACCACCAGCCCGATCGAGCCGGGCATGCGCTGCGGCGAGTGCGGCGTGCGCGGCGGCAGCAGGAAGATCTCGCCGGCGCGGATCGGGATGTCGCGTACCGCGAAGCGGCCGTCCTCACCGGCCTCCTGGATGCGCAGGATCATCTCGCCCTCGATCTGGCAGAACCACTCCGGGCCCTCGTCGTAGTGGTAATCGGTGCGCACGTTCGGGCCACCGACCACCATCACGATGAAGTCGCCGTCGTGGATCACCTTGTTGCCGACCGGCGGCTTGAGCAGGTGGCGGTGCTCCTCGATCCAGGCGTGCAGGTTGATTGGATTGGGCAGCACGGTCATTCCTCCAGGGCGGCGATGCACTTCAGCTCGATCGCGATCGGCGTCGGCAGTGCACTGATGCCCAGCGTTGTACGGCAGGGCGCGGTGTCGATGTCGGGGAAAAACTCGGCCCATACCGCGTTGTAGCGCTGGAAGTCGGCCGCCATGTCGGTGAGGTAGACGGTGACGTCGACCAGATCTTCCCAGCGTGCGCCGCTGGCTTCCAGTACCGCGCGCACGTTGGCGAAGGTGGCGCGGGTCTGGGCGTCGATGTCGTAGCTGAGCAGGCGGCCGTCGGCGTCGTGGACATTGCCGCGGATCGCGTTGGTGGCCGGGTCGCGCGGGCCGATGCCTGACAGGAACAACTGGCTGCCGACGCGTCGGGCATGCGGGTAGCTGCCGACGGGCCGGGGAGCGCTGGCGGCGCGGATCGCGTCGGCCATGTCACCGGTCCTCGCGGTCGACCTGGATGCGCGACAGCGCGTCGGCGTAGATCGCAGGCAGCGTCTCGGCGGAAGTGACGTTGGCGCCCAGGTCGTGTACCCGGCCGTCGCGCAGGGTATAGACCCAGCCGTGCACCGACAGTGCCTGGCCGCGGTTCCACGCGTCGCGAACGATGGTGGTGTGGCAGACGTTGGCCACCTGTTCGAGCACGTTCAACTCGCACAGACGGTCGTGTTTCAGCTCGTCGTCTTCGAACTTCAGCAGGCTGTCCGCATGTTTTTCGGCGACATCGGCGACGTGGCGCACCCAGTTGTCGGACAGCCCCAGTCGCGTGTCATGCAGCGCTGCGTGCACACCACCGCAACCGTAGTGCCCGACCACCAGGATGTGCTTGACCTTGAGCACGTCGACCGCGAACTGGACCACCGACAGACAGTTGAGGTCGGTGGTGACGACGACGTTGGCGATGTTGCGGTGGACGAACACTTCGCCCGGCGAGACGTCGATGATCTGGTTGGCAGGTACCCGCGAATCCGAGCAGCCGATCCAGAGGAATTCGGGCGCTTGCTGCCGGGACAGGCGCTCGAAGAACCCGGGGTCCTCCGCGCTGATGCGGTCGGCCCATTCACGGTTTTTTTGCAGCAGATCTTTCAGGGAGTTCATGTGGGGTTATCCAATGTGGAGACCGACGTTCTTGGCGTCGGTGAAGAATCGCATCGCCTCCGTGCCGCCTTCGCGGCCGAGGCCGGATGCACCGCTGCCGCCGAACGGCGTGCGCAGGTCGCGCTGCATCCAGGTGTTGATCCAGACCATGCCGACGCGCAACTGCGCGGCCAGGCGGTGGGCGCGGTTGAGGTCGCGGGTCCAGAGTGAAGCGGACAGGCCGTAGTCGCCGGCATTGGCCAGCGCGAGTGCTGCATCGTCGTGGTCGAAGGCCTGCAGGGTGACGACCGGGCCGAAGATCTCCTCGCGATTGGTCGCGCAATCCGGGCCGAGGTTTTCAATCACGGTCGGGGCGACGAACCAGCCCGGACGATCGAGTGCCGTGCCACCGCAAAGGATGCGTCCGCCTTCATCGCGGGCGCGCTGCAGCGCGGCGACGACCTTGTCGTAATGGGCCTGGGAGACCAGCGGCCCGAGCTCGGTGTCCTCGTCGGCTGGATCGCCCACGCGCAGCGCCCGTGCGCGTTCGACCAGAGCCTCGCGGAATTCATCGTAGATGCGGCGTTCGACCAGCATGCGCGAGCCACACAGGCAGATCTGGCCGGAGTTCTGGAACGCGGAACGCACCAGGGTGTCGAGGTTGTCGCGCCAGTCGCTGTCGGCGAACACCAGCGTCGGGTTCTTGCCGCCCAGTTCCAGCGAGACCTTGCGCAACAGCGGGGCCGCCAGCCCGGCGATCCGGCGGCCGACCGCGGTGCTGCCGGTGAACGACACCGCCTTCACGAGCGGGTGGGTCACCAACGGCTCGCCCACCTCGGGGCCACGGCCGTGGACGATGTTGAGGACGCCGGCCGGAAAACCGACCTCCGCCGCCAGCTCGGCCAGCATCGTCGCGCTGACCGGGGTGATCTCGGACGGCTTGGCGACCACGGTGTTGCCGGCGGCCAGCGCGGGCGCGATCTTCCAGGTCAGCAGGTACAGCGGCAGGTTCCACGGTGAAATCGTCGCCACCACGCCCAGAGGCAGGCGCAAGGTGTAGTTCAACCCGGCTTGGCCGTGGTGGGATTCGCTGGCGAACTGGGTCGCGGCGTGGGCGAAGAACCGCAGGTTGCTGATCGCACGCGGGATTTCCACGTCGCGCGCGAGCCGGATCGGCTTGCCGCCGTCGCGCGACTCCGCCTGGGCGAACGCCTCCAGCCGCTGTTCCAGCGCATCGGCCAGCTTTTCCAGCCAGCGTGCGCGTTCCGAATGGGGCAGCGACGACCAGCCGGGGAAGGCTGCCTGCGCCGCGTTGACCGCCAACTCGACATCGTCGCCATCGCCGGCAGCGACCTGCGCAAACGCCTTTCCGGTTGCCGGATCGAACACGTCGATACCGCTGCCGCGCATCGCGTCGCGGGGTTTGCCGTCGATCCAGTGGGCCAGGCGCATCGCGCTAGTTTATAGCGACAATGCGGTTTCGTCCTTGACCGTATTGCGGCGGCTACAGCGACCGCGTGCGTCCGCCATCGACCGGCAGGTTGATGCCGGTGATGTAGCTGGCGGCCGGTGAACACAGGAAGGCGATCGCATTGGCGGTTTCCTCGGGCTGCGCGAACCGGCCCATCGGGATCTCCGCGACCATGCCGGCGAACACATCCTCGCGGCTGCGCCCCGTCCTGGCCACGGTGGTATCGATGATCTGGTCGATGCGCGGGGTCAGGGTCGAGCCCGGCAACACGTTGTTGACCGTGATGCCCTTGGGTGCCAACTCGGTCGCCAGCGTCTTGGCCCAGCCCGCCACCGCCCAGCGCGTGGTGTTGGACACGCCCAGCCCCTTGATGGGTTCCTTCACCGAGGTGGAGATGACGTTGACGATACGGCCGTAACCATCACGCTCCATGCCCGGGATGACCGCTTCGGTGACGGCGTGGTTGGCGAACAGATGCTGGCGCAGGGCCGACTCGAACGCGGCGATGCCGGTGCCGTGCACCGTGCCCGGTGGCGGTCCGCCGCTGTTGTTGACCAGGATGTGCACCGGCTTGCCGGCCGCCAGCGCCTCTACTTGCGCCCGCAGGCGTTCGGTATCGACGGCATCGGCGGCGATCCAGCCGTGCACCTGTCCATCGCGGATCCTGGGCAACTGCCCGGCCAGTTCACGCAGCAGTGCATCGCGACGCGCGAGCAGGGTCACATCGGCGCCCAATCCGGCCAGCGCCGTCGCCGTCGCCAGCCCGATGCCCTGGCTGGCACCGCATACCAGCGCATGCCTGCCACTGAGGTTCAGGTCCATGTTGCCCTCCAAGTCAAATCAGCCAAGGCCGAACCGCCCACTCAAGGCGGTACGGTCGATGACGCCGGATCAGTGCCGCAGGGCGAAGGTCTGCACCATGAGGGCACGCAATTGCGCGTCGTCTTCGGCTTGTGGCGGAACCAGATCTTCCAGCCGGAGCCCGCGTGCGTCGGCATCGTCCGCGTCCATGCCGTCCAGCGCGGCGAACTCGGCGTCCATCAACGCAGCGCGCGCGGAATCCTCGCTGTCGAAGGGCAGGGTGTTGCCGTCGCTGTCCAGCACTTCGGCGGTGCCGGCTTCCAGCACCCGCAGACGCGCCCAGACAACAGTGCGTCCGAGTGTCGCCAGCCACCATTGCTCCTGGCTTCCGGTGGTTTCCGTTTCAGCACTCATCACAGCAACCCCGAAGCCAGATACAGAACGCCTGAACACACCAGCCCCCCGATGATCACCAGCAAGGCGATCCGGGCGGGGGTGGCAAGTCCGTCAAGGTTGCGATCGGCCGCCTTGCGGTAGCCGCCAAGCAGCAGCCACGTCCACGCCGAGGGTTGTGCGAACGCATTGGGGCCGAAGCCCGCCAGCAGCTTGGGCTGGCGATCCCTCAGGTGCACCAGCGTCAGCGGCCAGAAGATCACGAACGCGGTTGCGCCGGCGATGGCCGCGGCCAGGCAGAGCAGGGCGAAGAACAGGATCACGGGTTGCCACCTCGGCAGGTCATCGGCATCAGTACTCCGCGTTGCCCGGCGCACGCGGGAAGGCGATCGCGTCGCGGATGTTGCTCAGCCCGCAGACGTACACCACCAGCCGTTCGAAGCCGAGTCCGAATCCGGCGTGCGGCACCGAGCCGTAACGGCGGAAATCGCGGTACCACTGGTACAGCTCCGGATCCAGGCCGAACTGGGCCATGCGCGCGTCCAGCACGTCCAGGCGCTCCTCGCGCTGGCTGCCGCCGATGATCTCGCCGATGCCCGGCGCCAGCACGTCCATCGCCGCGACGGTCTTGCCGTCGTCGTTGAGGCGCATGTAGAACGCCTTGATGTGCTCGGGGTAATTGGTGACCACCACCGGCCGGCCGACGTGCTGCTCGGTCAGCCAGCGCTCGTGCTCGGTCTGCAGGTCCAGGCCCCATTCCACCGGGAACTCGAACTTGTGCCCCGATTTCTGCAGCAGGGTGATCGCGTCGGTGTAGTCGATCTGCTCGAACGGCGCGTTGACGAACCCTTCCAGCCGGGTCAGCGCATCCTTCTGCACGCGCTCGGTGATGAACGCCATGTCGTCCTCGCGCTCGTCCAGCACTGCGCGGAACAGGTACTTGAGGAAGTCCTCGGCGACCCGTGCGTTCTCCATCAGGTCGGCGAACGCGATCTCCGGCTCGACCATCCAGAACTCCGCCAGGTGGCGGGTGGTGTTGGAATTCTCGGCCCGGAACGTCGGCCCGAACGTGTACACCTTGCTCAGCGCGAGCGCGTAGGCCTCGGCGTTGAGCTGGCCGGACACGGTCAGGAAGGTTTCCTTGCCGAAGAAATCGCGGCTGAAATCGACCGCACCCGCCTTGTCGCGCGGCAGGTTGGCCATGTCCAGGGTCGACACCCGGAACATCTGCCCGGCGCCTTCGGCATCGGACGTGGTGATGATCGGTGTGCTGATCCAGAAGTAGCCGTTCTCGTGGAAATACCGGTGCACGGCCTGCGCCAGGCAGTGCCGGATGCGGGTGACCGCGCCGAACAGGTTGGTGCGCGGGCGCAGATGGGCGACCTCGCGCAGGAACTCCAGCGAGTGGGCCTTGGGCTGGATCGGGTAGGTTTCCGGGTCATCGACCCAGCCGACCACCTCCAGCGTGTGGGCCTGGATCTCGAAGCCCTGGCCTTTGCCCTGGGAGGCGACCAGCTCGCCGGTGGCGATCACCGAGCAGCCGGCGGTCAGGTGCTTCACCTCGTCCTCGTAATTGGACAGGGTGCTGGGCACCACGACCTGGATCGGCGCGAAGCAGGAGCCATCGCTGACGTTGACGAAACTCAGCCCGGCCTTGGAATCGCGCCGGGTACGCACCCAGCCGCGGACAGTGACTTCGCCGCCCGCGGGCAGCTTGCCGGCGAGTGCGTGTTGGACGCTGGTTGTCGTCATGCGCGGACCGCCGTCATGCCTTGATTCCTTGCCTGTTCGGGCCGATATGGGAAGGGCCGCAGTTTACCGGAGTGCTTGCATGAACGCCGGTACCTGCAGCAAGGCCGGCGTGCGCTTCAAGGCCGGTATGATTGACGTCATGTATCTGGAGGTTCTATGAGCATCACCCTGACCCCCGCCGCGCTTGCCCGTGTCCAGCGCTATCTGGCCGAAACCCCCGATGCGATCGGCCTGCGGTTCGGTGCCACCAAGACCGGGTGTTCGGGCTGGCAGCACCATGCCGACCTTGCCAGGGAAGAGCGCGCGGGAGACACCGTGTTCGAGCAGGACGGCGTGCGTATCTATGTGGACATGCTGAGCCTGCCGCAGGTGGACGGCACCCAGATCGATCTGGTCAAGCAGCGGCTGGGCGAGCAGTTCCTGTTCCGCAATCCCAACGCCAGCGCCGAATGTGGCTGCGGCGAGAGCTTCACCACGGCGGCCGACCGGGCCTGATCAGGTGGAATAGCTGCACGCTCGCGGCATGGGCCGGCGCCGCCGATCCCTCCCATTCGGGCCCGGACAGCGGATAAACAGCCCGGCAACTGGTTGACGGGCCGGAAAACTGCGATAATTTCCGGCTTCCTGCGGCATTGACCGTCGGAACCTTGCTCCACTGCACGCCATCCGGCTGTGGGGGGCTGCCCGGCCGCAAGGCCGATATCCACAAGGACAACACCATGCGTCATTACGAAATCGTGTTCCTGGTCCACCCGGACCAGAGCGAGCAGGTGCCGGCCATGATCGAGCGCTACAAGGGCTTGATCGAAGGCGGCGAAGGCAAGATCCACCGCCTGGAAGATTGGGGCCGTCGCCAGCTGGCGTACCCGATCGCGAACCTGGTCAAGGCCCACTACGTGCTCATGAACATCGAGTGCAGCCAGGGCGTGCTGAACGAGCTGGTCGACAGCTTCCGCTTCAACGACGCGATCCTGCGCCACCTGGTCATCAAGCGTGACGAGGCCGAGACCGAGCAGTCGCTGATCATGAAGTTCAAGGACGAGAAGGGCGACAAGCCCGAGCGCTCCGACCGTGGCGAGCGCCGTCGTCGTGACGACGACAGCGACGACGACAAGTCCGACGCCAACAGCGATGCGGAATCGGAAGATTCCGACGACGCTGCCGAAACCGCCTGATCACGCCCCCATAGGAGCAGCGCACTCATGTCCAAATTTTTCCGTCGCCGCAAGTTCTGCAAGTTCACCGCTGAAGGCGTGAAGGAGATCGACTACAAGGATCTCAACACCCTGCGCCAGAACATCACCGAGACCGGCAAGATCGTCCCCAGCCGCGTCACCGGCACCAAGGCGAAGTACCAGCGCCAGTTGGCCACGTGCATCAAGCGCGCCCGCTACCTCGCGCTGATCCCGTACACCGACAACCACAACGCCTGAGCCTGTTTCCCCGCCTCTTTTCGTAGAGGCGGGGTGAACGTCCGTTCGGACAGCCACCAGTTGCGGGGCCCCGCGCCCCGCTAACGAACACGGAGCAACACCATGCAACTGATCCTCCTGCAGAACGTGCAGAACCTCGGCAAGCTCGGCGACAAGGTCGACGTCAAGCCGGGTTACGGCCGCAACTTCCTGGTCCCGCAGGGCAAGGCGGCGCCGGCTACGGCGGCCAACCTGGCCGAGTTCGAAGCCCGTCGCGCCGAGTACGAAGCCAAGGCGAAGGCCCTGCACGCTGATGCCGAGGCGCGCCAGGCCAAGCTCGAAGGCGCATCGATCACGATCCGCGCCAACGCCGCGACCGAAGGCAAGCTGTACGGCTCCATCACCACGCGTGACATCGCCGAGGAGCTGACCAAGGCCGGCTACGCGGTCGAGAAGTCCGAGGTGATCATGGGCGAAGGCGCGATCCGCCGCACCGGCAGCTATGAGGTGGTCATCCACCTGCACGCCGATATCGAATCCACCGTCACGGTGGTTGTCGAAGGCGAAACGGTCTGATTGACCGCAAACGGTTCCGGGTCATGTGCCCGGTCCCGCCGCTGATCCAGACGAAGGGCGCCGCAAGGTGCCCTTCGTTTTTCTGCATGATGCCAAGCCGGGATCGCAATCGCTGAGACGCGTCCATGGGATAGCGTCCAGGCGGCGGACTTGTCCCGCGCTGTCCACCGGTTATCCACAGAGTTGTCTGCAACCCTTCCGCGCGTCCGGCCCTAGGATGCTCATTCGGCCGGCGAGCTTCCGCCGCCATGGCCCTAGTCAGGAACCCTACTTTCGATGAGTGCACGCCCCGGCTTCCGCGGTGAATACCGCGGCGATTCGCGTTTCGAGAGCCGCGCGGATCAACGTCTCGACCAGTTGCGCGTGCCGCCGCAGTCCATCGAGGCCGAGCAGGCCGTGCTCGGTGGCCTGATGCTTGCGCCGGACGCCTACGACACCGTCGGCGACAGCCTGGGCGAGCACGACTTCTACCGGCGCGACCACCAGCTGATTTTCCGCGCGATCCGCGAACTGGCGGAGAAAAGCAAGCCGTTCGATGCCGTCACCCTGGGCGAATGGTTCGAGTCGATGGGCGAGTCCGAGCAGGTCGCCGGCGGCGCCTACCTGATCGAGCTGGCCAGCACCACGCCGTCGGCCGCCAACATCAAGGCCTACGCCGAGATCGTCCGCGACAAGGCGGTGCTGCGGAAACTGATCGAGGTCGGCACCACCATCGTCAACGACGGCTTCCAGCCCGAAGGCCGGGAGAGCAGCGAAATCCTGTCCGCCGCCGAGCAGCAGGTATTCGCCATCGCCGAGGCCGGCGCGCGCGGTCGCACCGACTTCACCGCGATCAACACCGCGTTGTCGGAAGCCTTCGACGTGCTGCAGACGCGCTATGCCGCGGGCGGGTCGGTCACCGGCCTGTCCACGGGTTACACCGAGCTCGACGAGATGACCGCCGGACTGCAGCCGACCGACCTGCTGATCCTTGCCGCCCGTCCGGCGATGGGCAAGACCACGCTGGCGCTGAACATCGCCGAGTACGCGGCCATCAAGAGCAAGAAGGCGGTCGCTGTGTTCTCGATGGAGATGTCGGCCAGCCAGCTCGCCTTGCGCCTGATCTCGTCCAACGGCCGGGTGAATGCCCAGCGCCTGCGCAGCGGCCAGCTGGAGGACGAGGACTGGAGCCGGGTCAGCAGTGCGATCCGGATGCTGAAGGAATCCAAGATCTTCATCGACGACACGCCGGGCCTGTCGCCGGACGCATTGCGCGCCAAGGCCCGCCGGCTCAAGCGCGAGCACGATCTGGGCCTGGTGGTGGTCGACTACCTGCAGCTGATGGCGGTGCCGGGAAATACCGAAAACCGCGCCACCGAGATCTCCGAGATCTCGCGCTCCCTGAAGCACCTGGCCAAGGAGCTCAACGTGCCGGTGATCGCCTTGTCGCAGCTCAACCGCTCGCTGGAAACCCGTGCCGACAAGCGCCCGGTGATGGCCGATCTCCGGGAGTCGGGCGCGATCGAGCAGGACGCGGACGTCATCATGTTCATTTACCGCGATGACTACTACAACAAGGAAAACTCGCCCGACAAGGGTCTGGCCGAGATCATCATCGGCAAGCAGCGTAACGGCCCGACCGGATCGATCAAGTTGAAGTTCTTCGGTGAATACACGCGCTTCGACAACCTGTCCCACGACTCGGTCGGCAGCTTCGAATAGCGCTACTGCGCACCACCGCGCTTGCGCGCGGTACAGATGAAGTGCTCACCGCGCCGGATATGGATGTCGGTGAACCCGGCCTTTTCCAGACTTCGCCGCATTCCCCACGATGTCTGGAACGATTCGCATCGCCGGTTGCGTGGAAAGCGGAATTGCCGGCCGAGGCAATGAAGCAGCGACCCGTTGGTCGCCACGTATGCGCGGAACAGCACATCCTTGTAGTCGCGACGGCCAAGCGATCGTTTGAACTCCGCCCAGGTCTTCGCGAATGAGTGCAGGCTCAGCCATACCCGACCGTCGCTGCCGAGCACCCGCGCGATTTCATGCAGGGATCGCCCGATATCCGAATACGGCAGCGCAACCCGGGACACCACCAGGTCGAACGCGCCTTCCCGGAACGGCAGTTGCTCGGCCGTTCCGTGGACAAACTCGATATGCCCGAAATGTTGCCGTCCATAGGTCAGGCAATCGTGATCGATATCCAGCCCTACCAGCCGCCGTCCGGGAGCCTGGGCGCAGGCCACCAGCGTCTGACCGATACCGCAGCCGATATCCAGGATCGCCCGATCGCCGGCCACCAGTTGCGGCATCGCGTGGCGCGGCGAGTCGGGGTCGAGAGCGATCGCCAGTTCGCTCAGGTGGTAAGAAACGGTTGTGGTCTCGGTCACGAGGGAATCGGTTTCCAGTTCCAAGGCACACTCTCCCGTACGCTCTTCACAGACCACGCGTTCCACGTCCGAATCCGGACATGCGCACGGAACTCCGGCTGGAACCTGAATAGGGAAATGGCCCAATCACCTTGTTCATACGACAACGTGTTTAGCTTTGCCCCTGTTACCCATGCCATCACCAAGAAAGGACACGCCATCATGAAGAACCAGACCAAGTACGTACTCGCCGCCGCAGCACTGAGCACTATGCTCGCCGGCTGCGTCACCCCCGGTGGTGCCTACGGAAGCCAGGATCCCTACGCGCAACCCAACCCCAATGCGCGCACCCAGAAGGGAGCGGCCATTGGTGCCGTAGCCGGCGTGGTCGCGGGCTTGCTCAGCGGAAGCGATGCCACCGAACGTCGTCAGCGCGCCCTGGTGGGTGCCGGTGTCGGCGGATTGGCGGGTGCTGCGATCGGCAACTACCAGGACCGGCAGGAGCGCGCACTGCGCGAACAGATGGCCGGTACCGGCGTCGGTGTCGTGCGTCAGGGCGACAACATCACCTTGAACATGCCCGACAACATCACTTTCGGTTTTGACAGCTCCTCGCTGCAACCCCAGTTCTATCCCGTGCTCGACAACCTGGCCCGGACCCTCAGCGAGTACAACCAGACCATCATCGAGGTGGCCGGCCACACCGACAGCGTCGGTTCAGACGCCTACAACCAGACGTTGTCCGTCCGCCGCGCCGATGCGGTGGGCAACTACCTGATGTCGCGGGGGCTCATGCGTGACCGCTTCATCGTTACCGGCGCCGGTGAGAGCCGGCCCATCGCCAGCAATGACACCGAGGCAGGCCGCGCGCAGAACCGCCGTGTGGAGCTGACCCTGGTGCCTATCCGTTACTGATCGGGCTCATCTGAGTCAGACAAACGGGCCCGCAAGGGCCCGTTTTTATTGAGCTTGCCGTCACCCAACCGGCTTCTGGAACGTCTGCGACCGCCTACAGGAGACTCAGCGCCGCGGTCATTCCCGGCTTTGCAGGAATGAAGGGCGATACCGGATCGCTTGCCGGAAAAGTCTCCAATAGTGCCTCGTCCTGATTGTCGCTCTCGTGCTGCTTGCGCGCCGCCCGCTCCTCCGGCGTTTCATCAAGAGCCGGATTGGGTCGCCGATCGCGGTCAGCCTCCCGCAAGCTGGTGGAATGATTGAACGTGGACATCGTCGCCTCCTCTGTCGATGGCTTCACCGTACAGGCACCGGAGTAAACCGGCGTGATTTCGCGCAGGCGGGGAGGAACCGGGCCGATGATGCCAGGCAGCGTCGGCCAGACCACGTCATCCATGCATTCATGGCCCGAACAAAAAGCCCCGCAAGCTTGAGAGCCTTGCGGGGCCTTGGTTTCGCACGTTCAATTGGTGGAGGTGGGGGGATTCGAACCCCCGTCCGAAGGCACTCCATCCCCGGCACTACATGCTTAGCTCACCGTTGGATCTCGCTCCCGGACAGCACGGTGCGCGAAGCGCATCCGGGAACCAGCCTGCTTTGGGTTAACCGGGTGCTGGCAGGCGGCCACTCCCGGCGATTCCGTGATGATGACCCTACGTCGCGAGCACGGACACAAGCGATTTCGGGGCTTAGGCCTTAAGCGGCCAGTGCGTAGTTGTCGTCGTTGGCAACTAGAAGTTTGCAGCTGGATTTACGAGGAAAGCTACCCCCTCGGCATGCGCCAAGCGATTTCGCGACCCCCGTCGAAGCCAGTGCACCCCCGGGGACTACAAGATTGCTGACCCGCCCAGTATAGGGCTGCATGGCGAGTACACAAGCGAACCTGTGTCGTGCACGAAGAGCTGTTCATGTGGCTCTTGGCCTGCTGTGTGCCTTGTATGCTTCCGGGGATGGATACCTCGATCGACGAAACCCCGGCACGCTCCTTTCTCAGTCGCCTGCGGCCTTTGCGGGGGCAGTTGTGGGCACTGGTTGTCCTGCTGGCCTCGTTGGCTTCGGTGTTTGCGTTATGGCGTATCGCCTATGACCGGGAGTTGCGCGCCAGCGAGCTGGCTTTCGTCGCCGAAACCCAGGGCGTCGCCGATCTTCTGCAGCAGCGAATGGTCAATTTCGAACTGCTTGCCGGTGGCGGCATCTCCCTGTTCGCGTCGGTGACACGGCCCACGCCGCAGCAGTGGCTCGGTTATGTGGAGGGAATGGAGTTGTCGCGACGTTTCCCGAGCATATCGGGTCTCGGATTCAGCGGGTACCTGCGCCAGTCGCGGGTGGAGGATCTCAAGCAGGAATGGCGTCAGGCGGGATGGGGGTTGCTGGATGTACGGCCTCATGGGGATCGCGAGAGTCTCGGGGTGATCCTCTACCTGGAACCTCAAACCGCAGAGAACCGGTCCGTCATCGGTTACGACATGTATTCCGAGCCGGTCCGGCGCGGCGCAATGAGGAAAGCAATGGAGTCCGGCAAGCCTTCGCTGTCCGGCCCGGTGCATCTGCTGCAGGACCGGTCGCCCGGGGATGCCGGCCTGTTGCTGTATCTGCCGGTGTATCGCGACGCCAAACGGCCCGACACCGTTGCAGCGCGCAAGGCGTCGATGCTGGGCTGGGTGTATGTGCCATTCCGGGTCGACGCGTTCATCGACGAAGTGCTCGCCGACCGCCAATCCCGCTTCCGCATATTCGATATCACCGACCAGACTCCCTCGCTGTTGTTCGCCACGGAGGGCAATGCGGGCGGGTCGGCTCCCGCATTCCGGAACACGGTGGAGTTCGAGAACTATGGTCGACGCTGGCGGATGGAGTTCGATTCACCGCCGCTGGCCGAGGCGGTGCCGCGTCTGGGCGGCTTGCAGAACATCCTCGCCCTGGGCCTGTTTGCCTCGCTGCTGATGTACGCGATCGCCTGGATGCTTGCGCGCAACCAGTCGCGTGTCCACGCCGTTGCATTGCGGTTGACCGAGGACTATCGGCACAGCGAGGAGCGCTTCCGGACGGCGATGGAGTACTCCGCGATCGGCAAAGGCATCCTCGACAACAGCGGCCGGATCGTCGAAGCCAACGCCGCGCTGGGCAAGATCGTGGGCCTTTCATCGGCGGCCCTGGCCGGTGAGCGTTTCGATGCCTTTTTCGAAGACGACGAGAGCCCCGCGGAGGCGCGTGAGCCGGCCCAGCCGGGCGATGCCGAAGGCGTGCGGCGTGAGACCCGGCGGCTGCATCGCAAGGGCGGCGAGCCACGTCATGTCCAACTTACCTATTCACCGCTTCCGGGCAGCGTGGGTGAGGGGATCGCCGGACTGGTGCAGGTCGAGGACGTGACTGCCCGCCTGCGGGCGGAGGCGAAGGTGCGCGCGTTGAACCGCACGCTGGAAGCGCGGGTCGCCTTGCGTACGCGCGAGCTGAGCCAGGCCAACCAGGAGCTGGAAGCGTTCGCCTACAGCGTCTCCCACGACCTGCGTGCGCCGCTGCGCGCGATCGACGGGTTCAGCAAGGTGCTCGCCGAGCGCTATGCGGACAAGCTCGACGAGGCCGGGCTGGACTACCTCGCCCGGGTGCGTGGCGCGGCCGGGCGGATGGGGGAGCTGATCGATGCGTTGCTGAAGATGTCGCGGGTCAGCCGGGGTGCGCTCAAGACCGAGCCCGTCGACCTGGCGCGGATGGCAAGCGAAATCATCGACGATCTGCGCACCGCCGACCGGGAACGTCGGGATGTCGAGGTCGAGATTGCCCCGCACCTGCATGCCGAGGGGGATTCCAGCCTGCTGCGCAACCTGCTGGGCAACCTGCTCGGCAACGCATGGAAGTTCACCCGCCACCGCGACCAGGCGCGGATCGAATTCGGCCACCGCGGCAACGAGTTTTTCATCCGCGACAATGGCGCCGGGTTCTCGCAGGACTACGTCCAGAAGCTGTTCCGGCCGTTCCAGCGGCTGCATCCCCAATCGCTATTCGAAGGCCATGGGATCGGCCTGGCCTCCGCCAAACGGATCGTGGAGCGGCATGGCGGCACCATCCGTGCCGAAGGGCGTGAAGGGGAGGGCGCGACGTTCTACTTCACCTTGCCGGGCGATCCGGACAGGGAGGAAGGCTGACGCAACGGGCAACAAGGCTACTGGCAACAGGGCCAGCCGGAGCAATGGCACTCAGGCGTTCTTGTTGTGTGCCCGCAGGGTCCGCTGCTTCTCCCGCGCCCAGTCGCGATCCTTGCTGGTCTGGCGCTTGTCGTGATTCTGCTTGCCCTTGGCCAGCGCCAGCTCGATCTTGACCTTGTTGCCTTTCCAGTACATCGAGGTCGGGATCACCGTGTAGCCGTCGCGCTCCACCAGCCCGATCAGGTTGTCGATCTCGCGCCGGTGCAGCAGCAGCTTGCGGGTGCGCATGGGGTCGGCGACGACGTGGCTGGAGGTCGAGATCACCGGCGTCATCTGCGCGCCGAACAGGAACATCTCGCCACCGCGGACGACCGCGTAGCTTTCGCCGATGTTGGCGCGGCCGGCGCGGATCGATTTGAGCTCCCAGCCCTGCAGGGACAGGCCGGCTTCGAAGCGGTCCTCAAGGTGGTAGTCGTAGCGTGCGCGCTTGTTCAGCGCGATGGTGCCACCGCCCGCCTTTCCCTTATCCTTGCCGGTCTTGTTGTCTTTGTTTTTTGTCATTGCGTCTATTGTGTCCGATCCAGGGCCGGGCGTGATACCGGATGATGTCTGTCGCACACCCATGACCACGATCCAGCGCTCCGCCCTTGTCGATCACTCCGCCGCGCGGATGTTTGCGCTGGTCAACGACGTGGCTGCCTATCCGCGCCGGTTCACCTGGTGCAACGAGGCGCAGGTGCTGGAGTCGTCCGACACCCACATGGTGGCCCGGCTCGATCTGGGACTGGGTGCGTTGAAGACCTGGTTCACGACCAGGAACACGTTCTCGGCGCCGCACCACATCGATCTGGCGCTGGTGGACGGGCCGTTCCGGAAACTGTCGGGGCGCTGGGAGTTCCACGCCCTGGATGAATCGGCCTGCAAGATCAGCCTGAGTCTCAGCTTCGAGCCGGCGATGCGCTTGCTGGGACCTGCGATGGCCATCGGTTTCCAGAAGCTTGCCGACCGCATGGTCGATGATTTCATCCGTGCCGCCGACCGCGGTGCCGAGTGAGTGGCGTCGAGTGAAAGTCGGGGTGATCTGCGCCTGGCCCGGGCGACACGAATGGATCGAGCTGGAGTTGTCGCCGGGAGCCTGCGTGGGCGATGCGTTGAAGGCATCGGGCATGGATCGCATCGACGGCATCACCGGCTATGCGGTGTTCGGCATCAATGCGGCGTTGGAAACACCACTGCACGATGGCGACCGGGTTGAACTGCTGCGGCCGCTGACGATCGATCCCAAGGAGGCGCGGCGTCGCCGCGCGAGAAAGTCCGGGGCCTGAAGCGCAGCCCGAACCGGCGAGAGCCGGCTTTATGCCGCCTACTTTTTCTTCTCTTTGGCCAGGTTGCGTCCGAACTGTTTGACCGAGTTCCTGGAGATCTCCGCATCCTGCTCGGGGAAATAATCGCCATCCCATTTCACCAGTCCGCTGTCGTCGAACCAGAGGGTCAGGTTCTTGATGCGGGTGCGCGCCAGCCGGTCCAGCCGCTGGGTGGAGGTGTAGTCCCAGCGGTCGTGGTGGAAGGGGTCCTGCACCGAGGGCGTGCCGAGCAGGCCGAGGACCTGTTGCTTGTCCATTCCGACCTGCAACTGCTTGACTGCGCTTTCTTCCAGCAGGTTGCCCTGGTAGATGGGCTGGCGGTAGACGATGCCGCAGCCGGCGGTAGTCGCGGCGACGGCAAGGACGAGCAGGATCGTACGCAATGGGTGCTTGGGCATCGGGGTCTGCAGCAGGCGGATATCGGGGCGATGATACACTGCCGCCGCCGCCGCGCGGCCTCCCGCTTTCCATGTCATCCGGTGTCGCCGGGCGTATGCCGCCCGCCGCGGACCCCGTCAGGAGCCCACGATGGAAACCCAGAATCTTCGAAACGCCGGCCTCAAGGTGACGCATCCGCGCATACGGATCCTGCAGTTCCTGGAGCAGTCCAAGCCGCGTCATGTGACCGCCGAGGACATCTACCGGCAACTGCTCGACCAGGGCGAGGACATCGGGCTGGCGACCGTGTACCGGGTGCTGACCCAGTTCGAGGCGGTGGGACTGGTGCTCAAGCACAATTTCGAGGCCGGCCAGTCGGTCTACGAGCTCGATCGCGGCGGTCACCATGACCACATGGTCGATGTCGATACCGGCAAGATCATCGAATTCGAGAACGAGGAGATCGAGCGCCTGCAGCATGTCATCGCTGCGCAGTACGGCTACGAGATCGAGGACCACTCGCTGGTGTTGTACGTACGCAAGAAGAAGGCGCCGCGATAACCATCAGCCGCGGCGTGATCGAGCGCGCCGCAGCGCGCAGCACACATCGGGTTGCCTGCTTTTCGCTTCAGCTCACATCGCTGAGCAGGCGTCGTGCCGCGGCACGCGCCTCATGGGTCAGCTCCACACCACCGAGCATGCGCGCCAATTCCTCCTGGCGTTGTTCCGCATCCAGCAGCTGTACCTGGCTCTGGGTGACGCCGTCGGCGGCGGCCTTGCTGACCCGGTAATGGGCGTGGCCCTGCGCGGCGACCTGTGGCAGGTGGGTCACGCACAGCACCTGCCGGCTCGCTCCCAGCGCACGCAGCTTCTGGCCGACGATATCGGCCACAGCGCCGCCGATGCCGGAGTCGACCTCGTCGAACACCATCGTCGGCACGGCATCCAGCCCCAGCGCGGCAACCTCGATCGCCAGGGAAATGCGCGACAGCTCGCCGCCGGACGCGACCTTGCGCAGCGCCCGGGGCGGCTGGCCGGGGTTGGCCGCCACAAGAAATTCGATCCGTTCACCACCATTGGGGTCGGGCTTGTCGGAGCCGGAGGGTTCGATGGCGATCTGGAAATGGCCACCACCCATGCCCAGCTCGCCGATCAGGGCAGTGGTGGCCTTGGCAAGCACGCCGGCGGCTTGGCGACGTTTCTCGCCCAGCACATCGGCGGCCTGGCGCCAGTGCAGGCGGGCGGTCTCGATTTCAGCGTCCAGCTTCCGCAGCCGTTCGCCGGCACCACGCAGGGCTTCCAGCTCCAGCCCCAGCGCCTCACGCCGGGTGGCCAGTTGATCGGGGGCGACCCGGTGTTTGCGGGCAAGGTCGTGAAGGCGGGCGAGGCGTCGCTCGATGGCATCGAACATCGAGGGGTCGATGTCGAGATCGCCGCGGATCCGGTCCAGCAGGGTTGTGGCCTCGTCGAGCTGGATCGCCGCGGCGGCGAGCATGCCGTCCACTTCATTCAGCCGCGGCTCGTGCCCGGTCACGCGTTGCAGTTCATGGCGCACCTGCTGCAGCGCGCGCGACACGGAGGGGCCGTCATCGCCGCCGAGTTGCCGGAAGGCGTTTTCGCTGGCCTCGATCAGGTCGCTGGCGTGCGCCTGGCGGCGGTGGTCGAGCAGCAGTTGCTCGATCGACTCGGGCTCCAGCGTCTCGCGCTCCAGCTCGGCGTGCTGGTGCTCAAGCCAGTCGATGCGGTCCGATACGTCCCCTTGCGCCGACAACTCCTCGCGTTCGCGCAGCAAGGCGCTCCAGCGTCCGGCCGCCTCGGCCACGGCGCGGCATTCCACCGTCGTGCGCGCGTAGGCGTCCAGCAGCGCCAACTGGCTGGGGCGTGACAGCAGGGCCTGGTGTTCGTGCTGGCCGTGGATCTCGACCAGCTGCGCAGCCAGTTCCCCCAGCTGTACCAAGGTGACCGGGCGTCCGTTGATCCAGGCGCGCGAGCCGCCGTCGGCGCGGATCACCCGCCGGATCAGGCAGCGCGGATCGGGATCGGTACTGTCCTCGTCGAGGTCCTGCTCCCGCAGCCACTGGGCAGCCGTAGGCACGTCGTCGAGGGTGAATTCGCCGACCAGTTCCGCGCGCTCGGCCCCATGGCGCACCACGCCGCTGTCGGCCCGCAGGCCCGACAGCAGTCCGAGCGCGTCCACCAGCAACGATTTGCCGGCGCCGGTTTCCCCCGAGATCACGGTCAGCCCCGGACCGAACGTGAGTTCGGCCTGGCTGACCACGGCGAAGTGCTTGAGTGAGAGGTGGGTAAGCATCTGGCGGCGAGTTTAAAGGGGAGTGCGACCGGTGTGCAGGCTGACGGTCGCGGGGCGTAGGCGCGCAGTTGTAATACAGGCGGGCAGGGAGCCTCGCAGACGGACGTCTCATCCGGTGAGCCGGGAGGCGACGCCGAACAATCTGCGTGGGGTTGTCTTGAATTGACCAGCGCCGACCCCATTGCTGGGGCAGTCAAGGACAACGCGCCCTGCGGCGCCAGGACCAGAGCAGAGCATGACCACCGAACCGACCCGGGATCCGGCCGAGCAGGCCGTCGAAACCAACCCCGCCGACAACAATCCGCTGGCCGTCGAGCTGGCGGCCGCCAATGCCGAACTGGCGCAACTGCGCGAAGACGCCTTGCGCGATCGAGCCGATATCGACAACCAGCGCAAGCGCCTGGCCCGTGACGTCGAGATGGCGCGCAAGTTCGCCAACGAACGCCTGCTGGCGGCCCTGCTGCCGGTGATCGACAGCCTGGAAGCCGGCCTGGACGCCGCCGCGGGCGAGCCTGGGGCCTTGCGCGAAGGCGTTGAGCTCACCCTCCGGCAACTGCTCAAGGTGACGGGTGAAAACGGACTGGCCGAGGTCAACCCGGTCGGGCAGCCATTCAATCCCGAACACCATCAGGCGATGAGCACGGTCGACAGCGCCGAGCATGCGCCGGGACAGGTCGTGCAGGTCTACCAGAAGGGCTGGCTGCTGAACGAGCGCCTGCTGCGCCCGGCTCTGGTGGTGGTGAGCAAACAGGAGTGACCGCGCCCGGGCGGGCCATGTGAAGCCGGGCATTTTGAGCGGGCAACTTGGGCGGGCAACTTGAACCGGCACAACTTGAACCATCGCCGGGCAACCCCCAGATAGCGGTCATCGGCGGATCAACCGCCCCAAACATTCGCAAACATTCAGGATTCCAGAGGAAACAAGACCATGGGCAAGATCATCGGTATCGACCTGGGCACGACCAACTCGTGCGTGGCGGTCATGGAAGGCGGCAAGGCAAAGGTCATCGAGAATGCGGAGGGCGATCGCACCACGCCTTCCATCGTCGCCTACACCAAGGACGGCGAGATTCTGGTGGGCGCCTCGGCCAAGCGGCAGGCTGTCACCAACCCCAAGAACACCTTCTTCGCGGTGAAGCGCCTGATCGGCCGCAAGTTCACCGATCCCGAAGTGCAGAAGGACCTTGACCACGTCTCCTACGGCATCATCGGCCATGACAACGGCGATGCCTGGGTCGAGACCGGCGACGGCAAGAAGATGGCGCCGCAGCAGATCTCCGCCGAAGTGCTGGCCAAGATGAAGAAGACCGCCGAGGACTACCTGGGCGAGAAGGTCACCGAAGCGGTCATCACCGTGCCGGCGTACTTCAACGACAGCCAGCGCCAGGCGACCAAGGACGCGGGCATGATCGCCGGCCTGGACGTCAAACGCATCATCAACGAGCCGACCGCGGCCGCGCTGGCCTACGGCATGGACAAGAAGGGCGGTGACCGCAAGGTGGCCGTGTACGACCTGGGTGGCGGCACGTTCGACGTGTCGATCATCGAGATCGCCTCCATCGACGGCGAAATGCAGGTCGAGGTGCTGGCCACCAACGGCGACACCTTCCTGGGTGGCGAAGACTTCGACAAGCGCGTCATCGACTATCTGGTCGAGGAGTTCAACAAGGACCAGGGCATCGACCTGCGCAAGGATCCGCTGGCCCTGCAGCGTCTGAAGGACGCGGCCGAGCGCGCCAAGATCGAGCTGTCCACCGCGCAGCAGACCGAGGTCAACCTGCCGTACGTGACCGCCGACGCCTCCGGCCCGAAGCACCTCAACATCAAGCTGACCCGCGCCAAGCTGGAGTCGCTGGTGGAGGACCTGGTCAACAAGTCGATCGACCCGTGCCGCACCGCGCTCAACGACGCCGGCCTGCGCGCCAGCGACATCAACGAGGTGATCCTGGTCGGCGGCCAGACCCGCATGCCGAAGGTGCAGCAGGCGGTGACCGAGTTCTTCGGCAAGGAGCCGCGCAAGGACGTCAACCCGGACGAGGCGGTTGCCGTGGGTGCTGCGATCCAGGGCGGCGTGCTGGCCGGCGACGTCAAGGACGTGCTGCTGCTGGACGTGACCCCGCTGAGCCTGGGTATCGAGACCCTGGGCGGCGTGTTCACCAAGATCATCGAGAAGAACACGACCGTGCCGACCAAGGCATCGCAGACCTTCTCCACGGCCGACGACAACCAGTCCGCGGTGACCGTGCACGTGCTCCAGGGCGAGCGTGAGCAGGCCCGTTACAACAAGTCGCTGGCCCGCTTCGACCTGACCGGCATCGAGCCGGCGCCGCGCGGCATGCCGCAGGTGGAGGTGTCGTTCGACATCGACGCCAACGGCATCGTCCACGTCACCGCCAAGGACAAGAAGACCGGCAAGGAACAGAAAGTCGAGATCAAGGCCGGCTCCGGGCTGTCCGAGGAAGAGATCCAGAAGATGGTCGCCGACGCGGAAGCCAACCGCGAAGAGGACCAGAAGTTCCACGAGCTGGTGCAGGCGCGCAACCAGGCCGATGGTCTGGTCCACTCGGCGCGTACCGCGATCAAGGAGAACGGCGAGAAGCTGCCGGGTGAGCTGATCGGTGCGACCGAGGCGGCGATCGCCGAGGTGGAAACCGCCATGAAGGGCGACGACAAGGCTCAGATCGAGGCCAAGAGCAAAGCGCTGGAAGAGGCCGCGCAGGCCCTGTTCGCCGCCGTGCAGGCCCAGCAGTCCGGCGCCGAGGCGGACAGCGGCGATGCCGGTGCCGGCAAGGCGGCCGACGACGTGGTCGATGCCGAATTCACCGAAGTCAAAGACGACGACAAGAAGTGATTTGTCCGCCCCTCCGCGAGAGGGGCACGGGTAAGGGTTCGGGACCGTCCACTGGTCCCGGGCCCTTGTTGTTTCACCAATACCGCGTCCCGGCCGTAACCGTCGGGGCAGGGGAAAATGGCATCACATGAGCAAGCGCGATTATTACGAAGTCCTGGGCGTATCCCGCACGGCGAGCGACGAGGAGCTGAAAAAGGCCTATCGCCGCTGCGCGATGAAGCACCATCCGGACCGTAATGCGGGCGATGCAACCTCGGAAGCCGCCTTCAAGGAGTGCAAGGAGGCCTATGAAGTGCTTTCCGATGCCTCCAAACGGCGCATGTACGACCAGCACGGCCATGCCGCATTCGAGCACGGCATGGGCGGCGGTGCAGGTGGCGGCGCCGGTTACGCCGACATGGGCGATATCTTCGGCGACATGTTCGGCAACATCTTTGGTGGCGGTGGGCGCGGCCCGCGTCGCGGTGCCGATATCGGCTACGTGATGGAGCTGTCGCTGGAGGAGGCGGTCCGCGGCGTCGAGAAGCAGATCGAGATTCCCACCCTCGACGAATGTGACAGCTGCGATGGCAGCGGCTCGGCCGACGGCAAGCTGGAAACCTGCGGCACCTGCAATGGCCGTGGCCAGGTCCGTTTCCAGCGCGGCATTTTCTCGATGCAGCAGGGCTGTCCGCATTGCGGCGGCCGTGGCCAGACCATCGAGAACCCCTGCGGGAAATGCCATGGCCAGGGCCGGGTCGAGGACACCAAGAGCCTGCAGGTCAAGATTCCGGCCGGTGTCGACAATGGCGACCGCATCCGGTTGACGGGAGAGGGTGAGGCCGGTCCGGCCGGCTCGCCGCCCGGCGACCTGTATGTCGAGGTCCGCGTGCGTGAGCACGAGATCTTCCAGCGGGAGGGTGACGACCTGCACTGCGAGGTGCCGATCCGCCTGACCCAGGCGGCGCTGGGCGCAGCGATCCGCGTGCCGACCCTGGGCGGCGAAGTGGAGCTGAAGATTCCGGCCGAGACCCAGGCCGGCAAGGTGTTCCGCCTGCGCGACAAGGGCGTGCAGTCCGTGCGCAGCCGCCGTCCCGGTGACCTGTATTGCCGCGTGGTGATGGAAACCCCGGTCAACCTGACCAGCGAGCAGCGCGAATTGCTGCAGCAGCTTGAAGCCACGTTCACCGGCGAAGACGCGCGCCGGCATTCGCCGCGCTCCTCGACCTTCATGGATGGCGTGAAGGGCTTCTGGGATCGAATGACGTCCTCCTGATGGCTTCCGGGCCGCGCACGACGCTTGTCGACCTGTTTGCGGCCAGCTAGCCTCGCCTGATGAATTCACCCATACGCATCCTGATCCACGGTGCCACCGGCCGGATGGGCCAGGCCTTGCTGCGCCTGGCATCCGGGCGAGACGATCTGCAGGTGGTTGCCGCGGTGTCACGCGGGAAGCCGGCACAGCGGGTGATTGACAGGTTGCCGTACTTCGCCCTGTCGGAGTTGCACGGGGTGCCCGCGTTCGATGTCGCCATCGACTTCAGCCTGCCTGCCGGCCTGGATGCGGTATTGGCCCTGTGCGTGGAGCGTGGTGTGCCGTTGGTGTCGGGCACGACCGGACTGGCTGCGTCGCAACAGCTTGCACTGGATGCGGCGGCCAGCAGGATTCCGGTGCTGCTGGCCGCCAATTTCAGCCTGGGCGTCACGGTACTGGGCGACCTGGTGGAACGCGCCGCCACGGTGCTGCGGGCCTGGGATTGCGACATCGTCGAGTCCCACCACAAGCACAAGCTGGATGCTCCGTCGGGTACGGCCCTGGCATTGGGTGTACGCGCGGAGCAGGGCGGTGCGCAGCCGCGTTACGCCTCTCTGCGCGCCGGCGATATCGTCGGCGAACACACGGTTCAGTTCACCGGTCCCGGCGAACGGATCGAACTGGTCCATCGTGCGACCAGCCGCGATGTCTTCGCCCACGGTGCCCTGCACGCCGCCGTCTGGCTGGCGGGACGGGAGCCGGGGCGGTATCGGCTGCGCGACATGCTGTGAACGCTCCCCGCGTCCCGTTGCCGGGTCGGCGGCCGTAGAAGCGACGCAGCGATCCAGAGTCGGTTCCGTGAGTGGGATTTGGAGCGCGATTCGCGTTGCTCCTGCAGGAGCAGCACATCCATCGGGGCGGATGTTGTCCCCGCGGGCGTACCAGACGCTGGCGTCGGAGCGACTTCATCGCTAGAATCCCCGTTCGCCTGAACCCCATTTGTCGGACCGGTACAAAGCCGCGTCCGCGCTTTGCTGCAGCCTGCATTCCGGTCAGCGCTGCGCTCGATGGACTCAGCATCCCCTGGCAGCCAAGGCGATTCCCCCGTGACTCAACCCGCAATCCTTGCCCTCGAAGACGGCACCCTCTTCGAGGGCGTTTCCGTAGGCGCACCCGGCCTGTCGGTCGGCGAAGTGGTGTTCAACACCGCGATGACCGGCTATCAGGAAGTCCTGACCGACCCGTCCTACGCCCGACAGTTGGTGACCCTGACCTATCCGCATATCGGCAACACCGGCATCAACGACCAGGATGATGAATCCGGCCGTGTCTGGGCCGCCGGCCTGATCGTGCGCAACGTGCCGCGCCGGCCGAGCAGCTGGCGCAACCAGATCGCACTGCCCGAGTGGCTGGCTGCACGCGGTGTGGTGGCGATCGCCGATGTCGACACCCGCAAACTGACCCGGCTGCTGAGCAGTCACGGCGCCCAGAGTGGTGCGCTGATGGCCGGCGAGGGCATCGATGCCGACAAGGCCATCGAGGCGGCGCGCAAGTTCCCGGGCCTGAAGGGCATGGACCTGGCGAAGGAAGTCAGCACGCGCGAGCGTTACGAATGGACCGCCGGCCAGCTGGATCTGGACAACAACGTGTTTGCGCAGACCGATGGACGCTTCCACGTGGTCGCGTATGACTTTGGCGTCAAGCGCAACATCCTGCGGATGCTGGCCGCGCGTGGCTGCCGGGTGACCGTGGTGCCCGCCCAGACCCCGGCGGCCGAGGTGCTGGCGCTCCAGCCCGACGGCATTTTCCTGTCCAACGGCCCCGGCGATCCGGAGCCCTGCGACTACGCGGTGGCGGCGATCCGCGAGTTCATCGATCGTCGGATCCCGATGTTCGGCATCTGCCTGGGCCACCAGTTGCTCGGCCTGGCCAGCGGCGCGAAGACGATGAAGATGAAATTCGGCCACCACGGCGCCAACCATCCGGTGCAGGAATTGGCCGCGGGTGTGGACGACGGCGGCCGGGTGATGATCACCAGCCAGAACCACGGTTTCGCCATCGACGAGGCCACGCTGCCGGCCCACGTGCGGATCACCCATCGCTCGTTGTTCGATGGCTCCAACCAGGGCATCGAGTTCCCCGGCGCGCCGGTGTTCGGCTTCCAGGGTCATCCCGAAGCCAGTCCGGGACCGCAGGATGTTTCCCCGTTGTTCGACCGTTTTGTTGCGCTGATGGAGGCCAACTGACATGCCAAAGCGCACCGACATCAAGACCGTCCTGATCATCGGCGCCGGCCCGATCGTGATCGGCCAGGCCTGCGAGTTCGACTACTCCGGCGCGCAAGCCTGCAAGGCCCTGCGTGACGAGGGTTACCGGGTGGTGCTGGTCAACAGCAACCCGGCCACGATCATGACCGACCCGGAAATGGCCGACGCGGTCTACATCGAGCCGATCAACTGGCAGACGGTCGAGAAGATCATCGCCAAGGAACGCCCCGACGCGCTGCTGCCGACGATGGGCGGCCAGACCGCTTTGAACTGCGCGCTCGACCTGGCCGACCACGGCGTGCTGGAGAAGTACAACGTCGAGCTGATCGGCGCCAGGCGCGACGCGATCATGATGGCCGAGGACCGCGAGCTGTTCCGCGTGGCGATGGCCGAGATCGGCCTGGAATGCCCGAAGGCGGCGGTGGCCAGGACCTTCGAGCAGGCGGTCGAGATCCAGGCGACGGTCGGCTACCCGACCATCATCCGCCCGTCCTTCACCCTGGGCGGCAGCGGTGGCGGCATCGCCTACAACAAGGAAGAGTTCGAGGAGATCGTCAAGCGCGGCCTGGAGCTCTCGCCGACCAACGAGGTGCTGGTCGAGGAATCGGTGCTGGGCTGGAAGGAGTTCGAGATGGAGGTGGTCCGCGACACCGCGGACAACTGCATCATCGTCTGCTCGATCGAGAACTTCGACGCGATGGGCGTGCACACCGGCGACTCGATCACCGTCGCCCCGGCGCAGACCCTGACCGACAAGGAATACCAGCGCCTGCGCGATGCCTCCATCGCGGTGCTGCGCAAGATCGGCGTGGACACCGGCGGCTCCAACGTGCAGTTCGGCATCAACGCCGAGACCGGCCGCGTGGTGGTGATCGAGATGAACCCGCGCGTGTCGCGTTCCTCGGCGCTGGCGTCGAAGGCAACCGGTTTCCCGATCGCCAAGATCGCCGCCAAGCTCGCCGTCGGCTACACGCTGGACGAGCTGCGCAACGACATCACCGGCGGCGCGACCCCGGCGTCCTTCGAGCCGTCCATCGATTACGTCGTCACCAAGATTCCGAGATTTGCGTTTGAGAAGTTCCCGCAGGCCGATTCGCGCCTGACCACCCAGATGAAGTCGGTGGGCGAGGTGATGGCGATGGGCCGCACCTTCCAGGAGTCGCTGCAGAAGGCGCTGCGTGGACTGGAAACCGGCAAGGTCGGCCTCGATCCCACCGGCCTGGACCTGACCAGCGAGGAAGGTCTCGCCACTGTCCGCCGCGAGCTCAAGGAGCCGGGACCGGAGCGCATCTTCCACATCGGCGATGCGCTGCGCGCCGGCATGAGCGTGGAAGAAGTGAACGCGCTGTCGTTCGTCGACCCGTGGTTCCTCGACCAGATGGAAGAGATCATCGCCGCGGAGAAGGTTGTCGCCGACGCCGGCCTGTCCGCGCTGGATGCGAAGCGGATGCGTGCGCTCAAGCGGATGGGTTTCTCCGATGCACGCCTGGCGCAGCTGACCGGCACCGACGAGACCGCGGTGCGTTCGCTGCGTCGCGCGTTTGGCGTGCGGCCGGTTTACAAGCGCGTGGATTCCTGCGCGGCCGAGTTCGCCACCACGACCGCGTACATGTACTCGACCTATGAGGACGAGTGCGAATCCAACCCGAGCGACCGCGACAAGATCATCGTGCTCGGCGGCGGCCCGAACCGGATCGGCCAGGGCATCGAGTTCGACTACTGCTGCGTGCATGCCGCGCTGGCGCTGCGGGCGGACGGTTTCGAGACCATCATGGTCAACTGCAACCCGGAGACCGTGTCGACCGATTACGACACCTCCGACCGCCTGTACTTCGAGCCGCTGACGCTGGAAGACGTGCTGGAGATCTGCGATCTGGAAAAACCCAAGGGCGTGATCGTGCAGTACGGCGGCCAGACCCCGCTGAAACTGGCCGAGGCCCTGCAGGCCGCCGGCGTGCCGATCATCGGCACCAGCCCGGACAGCATCGACCTGGCCGAGGACCGCGAACGCTTCCAGCAACTGGTGGACAAGCTGGGCCTGAAGCAGCCGCCGAACCGGATCGCGCGCAATTCCGAAGAGGCCTTGCTGCTGGCTGGCGAAGTCGGCTATCCGCTGGTGGTCCGCCCGAGCTACGTGTTGGGCGGCCGGGCGATGGAAGTGGTGCATTCCGATGCCGACCTGGCGCGCTACATCCGCGATGCGGTGCGTGTGTCGGAAAAGTCGCCGGTGTTGCTGGACCGTTTCCTCGACAACGCGATCGAGGTCGATGTCGACATCATTGCCGACAAGGACGGCAACGTGCTGATCGGCGGCGTGATGGAGCACATCGAGGAAGCCGGCGTGCACTCGGGCGACTCCTCGTGCTCGCTGCCGCCGTACTCGCTGTCGGCCGACACCCAGGCGCGCCTGCGCGAGCAGGTCGTCGCGCTGGCGAAGGCGCTGAACGTGGTCGGGCTGATGAACACCCAGTTCGCAGTGCAGACCGACGAGGCCGGCGAGGACACGATCTACCTGCTGGAAGTGAATCCGCGGGCATCGCGCACGGTGCCGTTCGTGTCCAAGGCCATCGGCATTCCGCTGGCGAAGATCGCCGCGCGCTGCATGGCCGGCAAGACCCTGGCCGAGCAGGGCGCGACCAGCGAGATCATTCCCGACTACTACTCGGTCAAGGAAGCGATCTTCCCGTTCGCCAAGTTCCAGGGCGTCGACCCGATCCTCGGGCCGGAAATGCGCTCCACCGGCGAGGTCATGGGTGTGGGCCGCAACTTCGGCGCGGCGATGGCGCGTGCGCAGGAAGCGGCCAGCATCGCCAGGCTGCCGGCCGGCGGCAAGGTCTTCGTCTCCGTGCGCGATCCGGACAAGCAGCGCGTGCTGCCGGTGGCGCAGGAACTCGTCCGGCGCGGCTATTCGCTGGTCGCCACCGGCGGTACGGCCAGGTTCCTGCGCGAGCAGGGCCTGGAGTGCGAACTGGTCAACAAGGTCAACGAAGGCCGCCCGCACATCGTCGACCTGATCAAGAACGGCGAGATCGTCTACATCGTGAACACCACCGAAGGCCGCCAGGCGATCTCCGATTCGTTCTCGATCCGCCGCGAGGCCCTGCAGCAGCGGGTGACCTACTCGACGACGATCTCGGGCGCCCGCGCCCTGCTGCTGTCGCTCGATTACCGCGACACCGGCCCGGTCTGGTCGCTGCAGGAGCTGCATGCCACGGTCAACGCCACCGCCTAGCTTTGCCCTGACCGACCCGGGCACAATCGGCTGTCGGAAAACATGCTGTCGGAAAACACCGTGCCGGCCATGCGCCGGCCAGAGGATCAAACACCCATGCAAGCCCCCATCACCTCCAAGGGTGCGCAGCGTCTGCGCGCCGAACTGGAAGAGCTCAAGTCCGTCCAGCGACCGGCCGTGATCCATGCCATCGCCGAGGCGCGCGAGCACGGCGATCTGAAGGAAAACGCCGAATACCACGCCGCCCGCGAGCAGCAGGGTTTCATCGAAGGCCGCATCAAGCAGCTCGAAGGCGAGCTGTCGAATTCCCAGATCATCGATATCGCCGCCCTCAATGCCGGCAGCCGGATCGTGTTCGGCGCGACCGTCGACCTGGTCGATACCGACAGCGACGAGGAGCGGACCTACCAGATCGTTGGCGACCTGGAAGCGGACATCAAACTGGGCCTGATCGCGATTTCCTCGCCGGTCGCGCGCGCCCTGATCGGTCGTCACGAAGGCGACAGCATCACCATCGATGCCCCGGGCGGCACCCGCGAGTACGACATCGTCGCCGTCCGCTACGTCGTCTGAGGATGACGGCGAACACGGTCACGCTGCTGCTGCCCGCGCGCAGCCGGTTTGGCGGGCAGCGCCTGTCGGAGTCCGCGGGCCGCTGGTTCGGGCGGGCCGACAGTGCGCAGGTGGCAGGCGATCCGGTGGAGCGCCAGTTCGAGATCCTGCCACGCGGCTGGCCGGTCGCAGCGGTGACCCGCCAGCGCGATGCCGGTGACGCCCAAGGGTCGGCCTGGTTGCGCGCCGATCCGGTCTACATCCAGCCCGACATCAACGGCGCCCGCCTGTTGTCGCATGGGGAGGCCTTGTCGCTGACCGCGGCGGACAGCGCGGCGTTCCTGCCGGCACTGAAACCGCTGTTTGGCGATATGGGCTTTCCCATCGACGCGCCGCACCCGGGCCGCTGGTACCTGCAGTTGCCGCCGGGAGCGACGTTGCCGGTGATGGCCTCGCTGGACCAGGCGCTGGGCGCGGACCTGTTCGACCAGTTGCCTGAAGGCCCGGAAGGGCGTCGTTGGCGTGCACTGCTGAGCGAGGCGCAGGTGGTCCTGCATAACCACCCGCGCAACGCCGAGCGGGCTGCGGCGGGGTTGGCACCGGTCAACTCGTTGTGGTTCTGGGGCGCGGGCCGGGTGCCCGATTCCGTCCGCACGTCCCACCAGAGCCTGTTCAGTGACGACGACACCCTGGTCGCCTTTGCAACGTCCGCCGGCGCCCGCAGCGGGCCGTTGCCGCCGCGCTGGCAGGGGGGTGAGGGTGGGCAGCTGTTCGACCTGCGCCATCTGCGTGACCTGGCCGTTTTCGATCGCGACTGGTGGTTGCCGGTATTGGCGGAACTCCAGGCCGGCCGGCTGGCGCGAGCCACGATTGTTTTCGCCGATGGCCTCCAGCTCGCGCTGACGCGTACGCAGCGCTGGCGATTCTGGCGTCGTCCCTGGCATTCGTTCGTGCGCCCCGAAACGGCCGGGGCCGAGTGAAGCCGATCGGCAAGCTCCGTCGGCGCATCGCGGCGGAATCCGGCCCGTGGCCCACCCAGATCCCACCGCTGCTGCAACGCATCTACAGCGCCCGCGGCGCGATGGCCATCGAGCAGGCCCGCCCGAAGCTGGCGAACCTGCTGTCGCCCGACACGCTGTCCGGGCTGGATGCGGCAACCGCGCTGCTGGCCGACGCGATCGCGGACGACCGCCACATCCTGGTGGTGGGCGATTTCGATTGCGATGGCGCCACCGCCTGCGCCGTCGCGGTGCGTGGCCTGCGGATGCTGGGCGCCCGCCGCGTCTCCCACGCCGTGCCCAACCGGATGATCCATGGCTACGGCCTGTCGCCGGCGCTGGTGGCCGAGCTGGCGGCCATGGAGCCCGGCCCCGGATCAGGTCCGGGGGAGACCCTGCTGGTCACCGTCGACCACGGTATCGCCTGCCACGCCGGCATCGCCGCCGCCAAGGCGCTGGGCTGGCAGGTGCTGGTGACCGACCACCATCTGCCCGGAGACACGCTCCCGCCGGCTGATGCCATCGTCGATCCCAACCAGCCTGGCGACCGGTTCCCGAGCAAGGTGCTGGCCGGGGTCGGCGTGATGTTCTACGTGTTGCTGGCGCTGCGCCGGCGGCTGCGCGATGCCGGCAGGCTCGATACCGGTGTGGACGGAAAAGGCCCCGACCTGACCCGGCTGCTCGACCTGGTTGCGGTCGGTACGGTCGCTGATCTGGTGCCGCTGGATGCCAACAACCGCGCCCTGGTGGCGGCCGGCCTGCGCCGCCTGCGCGCGGGGCAGGGCTGTCCCGGCCTGCGCGCGCTGATCGAGGTGGCCCAGCGCGATCCAGCCCGGCTGAGCGCGAGTGATATCGGCTTTGCGATCGCGCCGCGACTGAATGCGGCCGGCCGGCTGGAAGACATGGCGCTGGGCATCGAGTGCCTGCTGACCGACGACATGGACCAGGCGCGCGGGATCGCCGATACCCTCAACCGGATCAACACCGAGCGCCGCGCGGTCCAGCAGCAGATGACCGAGGAGGCGGAGGCTGCGTTCGCCAAGGTGGTGCTGGATGCCGCCAGCGCGCCGCTCGCGGTCTGCCTGTTCGATCCGGACTGGCACCCGGGCGTGGTCGGGCTGGTCGCGTCGAAAATGAAGGAACGCCTGCACCGCCCGGCGATCGCGTTTGCCCCGGCCGAGCCGGGCGGTGACATGCTGCGCGGCTCGGCCCGGTCGATTCCCGGCTTCCATATCCGCGACGCCCTGGCGATGGTGAATGCGCGCAATCCCGGCCTGATCGAACGCTTTGGCGGCCATGCGATGGCGGCCGGTCTGTCACTGCGCGCCGCTTCGATGGAGGCCTTTGCGCTGGCGTTCCGCGACTGCGTCGCCGCCACGCTGGGCGAAGAACTGCTGCAGGCCGAGATCCTCAGCGACGGCGAACTGGCGGGCAACGAGTTCACCCGTCGCAGCGCGGACGCATTGCGTGATGGCGGGCCGTGGGGACAGGGCTTCCCGGAACCGCAGTTCGATGGCGAATTCGAAGTGTTGAGCTGGCGCGTGGTCGGTGAGCGGCATCTGAAGCTCGAACTCGGCCACGGCGCGATACGCCTGAACGCGATCGAGTTCGGCGGCTGGACGGGACAGGAACCGCCTGCGCGGGTCCGAATCGCCTACCGGCTGGAAGCCGACGACTATCGCGGCGGCGACGCGATCCAGCTGGTCGTGGTGCACCGCGAAGCCGCTTGAGCCTGACGGTCGCCGTTTGCCGCCAAGGAGCCACTCGGCCAGGCCGCGCGCCTTGATGATCAACGGGACTCCGGAGAAGTCCGGGGCGCCGGCAAGCCTTGTGCCTGCTAGAATCGGCGGTCGTCTTTTGCAATGAAATCACGGACATGATCGAACTGAATCCCGTCCACGAGCGCATCGCCGATCTCAAGGATCGGCTGGATGCGCTCAGGGGGTACCTTTGACTTCGACACCAAGGTCGAACGTCTTGAAGAAGTAAACCGGGAGCTGGAAAGCCCCGACGTCTGGAACGATGCGGAGCGGGCCCAGTCGCTGGGTCGCGAGCGCTCGTCGCTGGACAAGGTCGTCACCGGCATCCGCAGCCTGACCGAGAACGTGACCGGCGCGGAAGAGCTGCTGGAGCTGGCCGAGATGGAAGGCGACGACGACACCGCGCAGGCGGTGATTGCTGACGTCGAGACCTACGCCAAGGCCGTCGATGAGCTGGAGTTCCAGCGCATGTTCTCCGGCGAGATGGACAACGCCGCGGCGTTCGTCGACATCCAGGCCGGCGCCGGCGGTACCGAGGCGCAGGACTGGGCCGAGATCCTGCTGCGCATGTACCTGCGCTGGGCCGAGTCGCGCGGCTGGAAGGCCGAGCTGATGGAGGTCAGCGGCGGCGACGTGGCCGGGGTGAAATCCGCCACGTTCCGGGTCGAGGGCGATTTCGCCTACGGCTGGCTGAAGACCGAGACCGGCGTGCACCGTCTGGTGCGCAAGTCGCCGTTCGATTCCGACAACCGCCGCCACACCAGTTTCACCTCGGTGTTCGTGGCGCCGGAGATCGACGACAACATCGAGGTCGACATCAACCCGGCTGACCTGAAGACCGACGTCTACCGCTCGTCCGGTGCCGGCGGCCAGCACGTCAACAAGACCGAGTCGGCGGTGCGCATCACCCACGTGCCCACCGGCACGGTGGTGGCCTGCCAGACCGAGCGCAGCCAGCACGCCAACCGCGACCGCGCGATGAAGATGCTCGCCGGCAAGCTGTACGAGCTGGAGATCCAGAAGCGCAATGCAGTCCGCGATGCGGTGGAGGCGACCAAGTCCGACATCGGCTGGGGCAGCCAGATCCGCAACTACGTGCTCGACCAGAGCCGGATCAAGGACCTGCGTACCGGTATCGAGCGCAGCGATACCCAGAACGTGCTCGACGGCGATCTGGACGAGTTTGTCTCGGCCAGCCTGAAGGCGGGCCTGGAAGTCGGCGCCAAACGCTCCGACGCGAAGTAGAAGTAGTTGTTCCTTGCACGCGCCGCTCCTGCAAGCCTCCTTATCCGCAAATGAAATGACCATGACCGACACTGCACCGCCGCGCGATGGAAGCCACCGGCCCGACGCCAATCAACCGGACGAGAACAAGCCGGATGAAAACCGGCTCATCGCCGAGCGTCGCGCGAAACTGACGGCGTTGCGTGGCGAGGGGATCGCGTTCCCGAACGACTTCCGTCGCGACCACTATGCCGGCGACCTGCAGGCGGACTACGCCGATGTGGAGGCGTGGACGGCCGAAGCGCTGGAGGCCAGGGGCCATCGTGTTGCCGTGGCCGGCCGCCTGTTGCTCAAGCGGGTGATGGGCAAGGCCAGCTTCGTGCAGATCCAGGACGAGTCCGGCCGCCTGCAGCTGTTCCTGCAGGCCAATGCGCTGGGCGATACCTACGCCGCGTTCAAGGGCTGGGACGTCGGTGACATCGTCGGCGCGCAGGGCGTGCTGACCCGCACCCGCACCGGCGAGCTGTCGGTCAAGGTCGACCAGTTGCGCCTGCTGACCAAGTCATTGCGTCCGCTGCCCGACAAGTTCCATGGTCTGGCCGATGTCGAGCAGCGATATCGCCAGCGCTACGTCGACCTGATCGTCTCGCCGGAGGCGCGCGAGGTGTTCGTCAAACGCAGCAAGATCATCCGGGCGATGCGCGAGTGGCTCGACAGCCGGCGCTTCCTGGAAGTGGAAACGCCGATGATGCATTACATCCCCGGCGGCGCCACGGCCAAGCCGTTCACGACCCATCACAACGCGCTGGACCTGGATCTGTACCTGCGTGTGGCCCCGGAGCTGTACCTCAAGCGGCTGGTGGTCGGCGGGCTGGAGCGGGTGTACGAGATCAACCGCAACTTCCGCAACGAGGGCGTGTCGACCCGGCACAACCCCGAGTTCACGATGCTCGAGTTGTACGAGGCCTACGCCACCTACAACGAGGTCATGGACCTGACCGAGGCCATGATCCGCGACATTGCGACGTCGGTGCTCGGCACCACCCAGGTCGAATGGGACGGCCAGTCGATCGACATCGGCCCGGCGTTCCGGCGCTGGACGATGAGCGATGCGGTGCTCGAGCACAATCCCGAGATCAAGCGCGAGGAACTGCGCGACATCGAAGCCATGCGCGCCCATTGCGCGCGGCTGAAAGTCGCGGTCAAGCCGGGATACGGCTGGGGCAAGCTGCTGCTGGAAATCTTCGAGAAGACCGTCGAACACACCCTGATCCAGCCGACCTTCATCACCCGTCATCCGGTCGAGGTCAGTCCGCTGGCGCGCGCCAGCGACGACGATGCGGGCATGACCGACCGTTTCGAGCTGTTCGTCGGTGGCAAGGAACTGGCCAACGGGTTTTCCGAGCTCAACGACCCGGAAGACCAGGTGGCGCGCTTCCTGGCCCAGGTCGAGGCGAAGGAGGGCGGCGACGACGAGGCGATGCATTTCGACGCCGACTACATCCGCGCGCTGGAGATCGGTCTGCCGCCCACCGGCGGCCTGGGCGTCGGCATCGACCGGCTGGTGATGCTGCTGACCGGCTCGTCCTCGATCCGCGACGTGCTGCTGTTCCCGTACATGCGGCCGGAAGGCTGATCCGCGACAAACCGGCTCGGGGATGGGAGCGGCGTATTACGGCCTGCGCCTGATACGTCTACAGCCTCCGGGCACTGGTTTCCCTCAGCGCGAACTTGCAAGCAAAAAAAGTCCCCTCATCGAGAGGGGACTGGGCAGTCGCGATTCCGAGTCAGTCGATCATCTGGCCTGCTCATCGCGCAGTTCGCGACGCAGGATCTTGCCGACGTTGGTCTTGGGCAGCTCGGTGCGGAATTCGATCGCCTTGGGCCGTTTGTAACCGGTCAGGTTCTCGCGCGCGTAGGCCGTGATCTGCTCGGCGGTCAACGACGGGTCCTTCTTCACCACCACCAGCTTCACGACCTCGCCGGAGTGCTCGTCGGGCATGCCGATGGCGGCTACTTCGAGCACGCCGGGCATCATCGCGATCACGTCCTCGATCTCGTTCGGGTACACGTTGAAACCCGACACCAGGATCATGTCCTTCTTGCGGTCGACGATGTAGAAGAAACCCTTCTCATCCATCTTCGCGATGTCGCCGGTGTGCAGCCAGCCGTCGGCATCCATCACCTCGGCGGTCTCCTGCGGCCGCTGCCAGTAGCCCTTCATCACCTGCGGGCCCCTGATGCACAACTCGCCGATCTCGCCGGTGGGCAGCATGTTGCCATCCTCGTCCTTGATGCAGGCATCCGTGGACGGGATGGGCAGGCCGATCGCACCGTTGTACTCGGCCAGGTCCATCGGGTTGATGCAGGCCGCCGGGGACGTCTCGGTCAGTCCGTAGGCCTCGATCAAAGTGCAGCCTGTGACCTTTTTCCAGCGCTCGGCGACCGAGCGTTGCACCGCCATGCCACCGCCCAGCGTCAGGCGAAGCTTGGAGAAGTCGATCTGGTTGAAGCCGGGCGTGTTGAGCAGTCCGTTGAACAGCGTGTTGACACCGGTGATCGCCGTGAACGAGACCTTCCTGAGCTCCTTGACGAAGCCGGGCATGTCGCGGGGGTTGGTGATCATGTAATTCAGGCCGCCGAATTTCATGAACACCAGGCCGTTCGCGGTCAGCGCGAAGATATGGTAAAGCGGCAGCGCGGTGATGATGACTTCCTGGCCCGGCACCACGTTGGTGCCCACCCACGCGGCGGCCTGCTGCATGTTGGCGACCAGGTTGCGGTGGGTCAGCATCGCGCCCTTGGCCAAGCCGGTGGTGCCGCCGGTGTACTGCAGGAAGGCGATGTCGTCGGCATGCACATCGATCGTCGGCAGGGCGTGCTTCCGGCCCAGTTTGAGGGTGTCGGCAAACCGGATCGCGCCCTGGATGTGGTACTCGGGCACCATCTTCTTGATGTACTTCAGAACGAAATTGACGATCACGCCCTTCGCGCCAAGCATGTCGCCAAGGCCGGTGGTGATCACCTTGGTGACGGCCGTGTCGCGCAATACTTCTTCAACCGTGTCGCCGAAATTGTCCAGCACCAGCAGCACGGTCGCGCCGGAGTCCACCAGCTGGTGCCGGAGCTCGCGCGCGGTGTACATCGGGTTGGTATTGACCACCGTCAAGCCGGCGCGCAACACGCCGAATGTTGCGATCGGGTACTGCAGGCAGTTGGGCAGCATGATCGCGACCCGGTCGCCCCTTTTGAGTTTCAGCTCGCCCAGCAGATAAGCCGCGAACTGCGCGCTGAGGGTGTCGATCTCGCCATAGGTCAGTGTCTTGCCGAGGTTGGCGAACGCCGGCCGGTCGCGAAAACTGGCGATCGCGCTTTCCAGTACCGCGACGATGGAAGGGAACTCGTCGACATCGATCTGCGCGGGGACCCCGGCCGGATACTGGTCAAGCCATGGACGTTCAACACTCATCGCGATCCCCTTGGTTGGTGTGGTGCTTGTGTGGCGCGTGTCTGCGTGGTGCGTCCGCGAAGAAAAAGCGCGGATCCGCGGCGCCGCAGCGCTCCAAAGATTGGAGCATAGGGTCCGGGGGCTGGCAAGGCGAAGCGGGGGCTGTTCTCGAGCCGGATGGCGAGGTGTGACATTCCGGAGTTGCGCGGCGAGGCGGCATGACCCTGCGGCTGATCCGGCAGGGTCTGCCCGACACGATCACGGCGTTCTTACGGCTCGACGTTCACCGGTACGCCGGGTTGCTCGACCTGCACAGCGGAACGTGCGACCACGCTGGTGGCGGTGAGGTCGGCGGTGACGTTGCCCAGTGTCGCGAACACGTCGGGAATCGTGTCGACCGCCAGCAGCAGGCCGAGCGGTGCGACCGGCAAACCCATCGCCTGTGCGACCGGCAGGTTGGTCGCCATGTAGCTGACCTGGCCGGGCAGGCCTACCGAACCGAGGCTGATGACGACGGCCAGTGCGCTGCCCGCAACGAGCTGCGCCGCGCCCAGCTCGATACCGTAGGCCCAGGCGATGAACGCGGCGGCGCTGATGTACTGCACCGGGCTGGTGATGCGGAACAGCGTTACCGCCATCGGCAGCACCAGGCCCGTGACGTGGGTCGGATACCGCAACCGGTCGTTGGCGACTTCCAGCATCGCGGGCAGGGATGCCAGCGACGACTGCGTGCTCGCCGCGACGACCTGCGCCGGGACAATGGCCGCGGCGAATCGCCGGATCGGCTCGCCGCCCCAGACCGCCGCGACCAGCAGCATGCCGAGGGTCACGCTCAGATAGAGCACGCACTGCAGGCCGATGTAGATGCCCAGCGCGCTGAGCATGCTCAGTCCGGATCGAGCGGTGACGGCGAGGATCAGCGCGAACACACCCACCGGCGCCGCCCACAGCGCCCAGCGCACGATCACGATCATCGCGTCGGCGATGGCCTGGAAAAACTCGACCATCAAGGCGCGTCTGGCCGGGGCGATCCGGGTCAGGGCGAAGCCGAAAAACAGCGCAAACACCACCAGCGGCAGCATCGCGCTCTGGGCCGCCGCGGCGATGGCATTGGCGGGAATGACGCCGGTCACCCAGTCCGACCATCCGGCCGGGGCGGGCAGGGTGGAGGTTTCGCGGCTGCCACCGTCCAGTGCGCTGGCCAGGGCCGGATCGTGCGGCAGCATCGACAACAGCGCCGGCGCAGTCACCGCGGCAAACAGCGCCGCCAGTGACAGCAGCACCACAAACACCCCGATGGCCTTGCGTGCGATACGTCCCGATGCCGCGGCGTCGGCGGCGGAACTGATGCCGACAATCACCAGCGCCAGCACCAGCGGCACCACGGTCATCTGCAATGCGTTGAGCCAGAGCCGGCCGATCGGCTGCACCGCGTCGGCGACCCGGATCGCCAGCCCCGCGTCGGCCCAGGCCAGCGACAGGCCGGTCGCTGCGCCGATGGCCAGCGAGAGCAGGACCCGCGTCGTCGCACTCACGGGGCGGCTGCCATGGCCGGCAATCCCCACGGTGCCTGGAGCCGTGCGTACTCGGCGTCGGGCAACAGCACGAAGACGGGCTTTCGCTCGGGGCGCAGCCACGCCAGCAACGACTCCATGACCGCGTCGTCCATCGCGGTGCAGCCGGCGGTGGCGGTGGTTGGCGACTTCCACAGGTGGGCGAAGATGCAGCTGCCCGCGCCTGGTGTCGCCGCACGGTTGTGTTCGATCACGAAGCCCAGGCGGTACCGCAGGTCGCCGTCGGCATGCAGGTCACGGCGCATCGGCTCGGTGGATCCGGCGATGGCCGGCTCACCCACTTCGCGCGAATCGACAATCCGGTTGTATAGCGGCGAGTCGCTGACATCGATGCAATAGCTGGATGCCTGCATCGGCGCATACGGCAGGGCGGTCTGCGCGCCGGCGGCGTAACCGAAGGCCTCGCCGATGGTGAACACGCCGGCCGGGCTGCGGCCGTCGCCTTCGCGCTTGGTCGGGCCTTCGGGTTGCGCGTCGTGCAGTCCCAGGCCCCAGGCCGAGCCTTCGCGTCCGATCTCCACCGGCTGTGGCGAGGCGGCTTCAAGCCAGCTGTCGCCATCGCGCTCATAGGTGCGCAGCGTGCCGTGGTCGACATCCCAATCCGCCACGGTGACCAGCACCAGCTGCTGCGCATCGTGCCAGGGCACCGCGGCGGTGCCGGGCATCACGGACGGGGCGCAGGCGGCCAGCGAGACAGCCAGGAGGGCAGAGAGCCATCGCAGGCTGGTGCAGCGGGAATGGCGGGGCAAACGCATCGGACGGACTCCTTGGTCTTGCATGGCAACGGCGGTCAGGTCAGTGACATCCGGGCGCTGACATCAGGGCTCCAGCATGGGCTGGAGCCGTTCGAGATTGGCCTGCAGTTGCTCCTCGCGCCCGGCTTCGCACACCAGGACGAAGACGCGGTCCAGCAGGTGCTGCAAGGCCGAGTGGTAGAGCAGCGGTTCGATGTGCGCGCGATCGTCGTGCGCGGAGACCAGCAGAGCAAGGTTGGCGTAGGCGCGCAGCGGATTGGAGGTGTGCCGCGTGATCGAGATCACCGTGCCCTGGCGTTCGCGGAAATAACGCGCGATGTAGCACAGGGGAGGTGGCTTGCCGTGCTCGGAGAACACCAGCAGCACGTCGCCGGCATTCGCGGCCGAGACGCTGGCGGCCATGTGCGCCGGGTCGAAGTTGTGGACGGCGAGGATGCCGAGCAACGACAGCCTGAGCGCGAACGCACGGGCGCGGATGTCGTCCGCACCCAGGCCGATCAGGAACACCTTGCCACCATCGGCCGCGGCGGCGATGGCTGCGGCAACCGCGGTGACGGTGTCGGGCGGGTTGATCGAACGCGTTTCCTCTTCGGCTTCGGTCTTGCGGCGCCACAGGTCGCAGGCCATGGCGTCATCGGAGTCGACATCGGCGTCGGCGTCGTTGACCGGCTCGTCGCCGTTGTCGGCCCGCGCGACGGCCTCGCCGATGGAGTACTTGAGGTCGGGGTAGCCCTTGAAACCGAGCTTCTGGCAGAACTTGACCACGCTGGACTGGCTGATGCCCAGCGCGTTGGCGAGCTGCTGGGACGAGTAGTCGCGCAGCAGCTGGGCATTGTCGAGCACGAAGTCGGCGATGCGGCGTTCGATCGCCGACATCTGGTCGCGCCGGGAGCGGATCTTCAGCAGGGCGGACATGTCAGGCCGCGGCTGTGCCGGTGTCGATCGGTTCCAGTCCGTGGATCTCGCGGATGCCAAGACCGGGCGCATCGGTCACCGATATCTCGGACTCGTTGAAGATCACACCGCCGTCGACCGGGTTGAATTTGCACAACGATGGTCCGTCCAGGTCGATCTTGGTGATCACGTCGGCTTTGGCCACCGCCACGTGCACCGCCGCCGCCACGCTGATGCTGGTCTCGAGCATGCAGCCGATCATGCACTCGATCTGGTGCATCGCGGCGATGTCGGCGATGCGGATCGCATTGGAGATGCCGCCGGTCTTCATCAGCTTGATGTTGATGATGTCGGCGGCGCGCATGTTGATCAGCTTGATGACCTCCATCGGACCGAACACGCTCTCGTCGGCCATGATCGGCGTGTGCACGCGCTCGGTGACGTAGCGCATGCCTTCCAGGTCGTGCGCCTTGACCGGCTGCTCGACCAGCTCAAGCCGCACGCCGGCGTCTTCCAGACCGCGGATCGCGTACACCGCTTCCTTCGCCGACCAGCCCTGGTTGGCGTCCAGCCGCAGCAGGGCGCGGTTCTCGACCGCGGCGTAGATCGCCTTGACGCGCTCCATGTCCACGCCGATGTCCTTGCCGACCTTGATCTTCAGCGAGTCGAAGCCCCGATCCACCGCGCTGATCGAGTCGGCGACCATCTTGTCGATCGTGTCCACGCTGATGGTGATGTCGGTGGTGATGACCGGGTCGCCGCCGCCCAGCATCTTGTACAGCGGCGCGTTGTAGAGCTGGCCGAACAGGTCGTAGATCGCGATCTCCACCGCCGCCTTGGCGCTGGAGTTCTTCTCCATCGATGTCTGGATCAGGCGGGTGATGCGGTTGAGGTCGGCGATGTCCTCGCCGATCAGCCGCGGCGAGATGTAGTGGCGGATGGCGCCGATGATCGAGCCGTGGGTATCGCCGGTGATGACCGCCGTGGCCGGCGCCTCGCCGTAGCCGATGTTGCCGCTGTCGGTGTGCACCATCACCACGATGTCCTCGACCTGGTCCACGGTGCGCAGGGCGGTCTTGAACGGCGTCTTGAGCGGCACGCGCAGCATGCCGAATTCGATGTGGGTGATCTTCATGGGTTGCTTGTCTGGACTCGGGATTCGATGGGGTTTGGCGCTACGGTGCAATTCCGTCCAGCACGCCGTGCGGGCGCACGATGCTGGTGATGCGGTCGACGTAGCTTTCGTCCTTGTTGAACATCATCGGCAGCAACGGGGTCACCGAGACGCCGTTGAGCTTCATGGCTTTCAGGTTGCCGTCGGCGCCCAGATAACTGCCGCCGTTGGTGTCGTGGATCACGTACGGCGCGCCATCGATGTGCCCGATCACCATCATCACGTGACCCGGGATGTAGACCAGATCGCCCACCTGCAGGTCTGCGACCGCGGCCATGCGGCGGGCGCGGCTGTCGGTGCGGGAAAACAGCGCGTGCTGCAGCGCCGGGCTGACCGCCTGCGCGCTGGTGTTGCGTGGCAGCTGCACGCCCATGCTGCGGTAGATCTCCGAGACGAAGCCGCTGCAGTCGCGCGCATCGTAGGCGTGGCCCCAGCCGTAGCGCTCGCCGAGGAACTTGAAGCCCTGGCGGACCAGGTTGGCCGAGGTCAGCGGCAGATAGTCGGCGGCGCTGTCGGCGCGGCGCGGCAGCAGTGCCGGTGAGAACGCGAGGCTGCCATCGGCGCCGCGCACCGGCAGGCTCAGCACGTGCGCGGTGTAGGGATGCTGGCCATGGACGGGCTGGTCGAGCGCGGCGTCGGCCAGCGGCACCCGGACGCCCATGTCGAGTTGAAGCTGCGAGACCCGCGGTTCTTCGCGCGTGAACACGGTGCGCTCGACACCGCCGGTGATGATCCGGTACGGAGCGCGTTCCACATAACCGAACACGTCGTCGGCGCTGCCTTCGGCGACATGCCGCTTCTCGATCCATGCCGCATAGCGCGGGCTGACCACGAACAGCCAGTCGCCATCGCGGCTCTGGTGGCTGATGACCACCGGCGTGCCCGGAAACAACGCGCTTTCCTGCAAGCGGTCGATGTCCGTCTCGCCCTGCCGGCTGAACATCCGCTGCGCGGTGGGAAAGCCGCGCAACGCGGCGCGATGGACAACCAGTCCGTAGCGGGTCGGCTGGGTCGGCGGGGTGGCATCAAGGGCGAGGTTGTCGACCATCGCGTCCAGCACGGATGTCGGTACTGCCACGCCTTCGACATCCCAGCGTCCGGAGGTCGGGCGGGTGGACAGGCTCTCGATCCAGTCCCGGACCGTGGCGCGATCCAGGCTGGCGGGCAGGGCGCGCAGGTCATGCATGGACGCATCGAGTTCGAACAAGCGCGCGTTCTGCTCACCGATCGCCGCGCGGTCCATCAGGACCCGGTCGGGCGCGGACATCTGCGCGATCCAGAATTCCGGCGTCAGGTAGGCTTCGTCCGGGACGCCGATAACGCCGTGTGCAGGGACCGTGGTGGACGCGGGCGGCGACGGGTTCTGACGTGCCTGCAGGGGCGCGGCCAGCGCGATGGCTAGACCGAGTGTGGCGGCGGCGAGGGGCAGCAATCGCATCGTCAGACCTTCCGATAGTGAGCAGGGGCAGCCGCTTCGGGCCGTCATGGTGCAGCGCGGAATACAACATTCTTATATCACGAAGTAAAGGAATATATTATTGCTTCCGTCTCCGGGGCGTGCTACACAACGTCCAGGGAAGTTGCGTGCAAAGGGGTATTCACGGGTGGATGGTGCTCTGAAAAGGTTCGCACTGGGGATGACACGTAAACGCCAGGGACAAGGGACCGCCGGCCGGTTTCCGCGGTGGTTCCTGATGGGCGGGCTGCTGTCGGCGGCATTGCTCCCGGGCACGGTGTTCGCACAGATGCCGACCGAGGATCCGGTGGGGGAGGTCGTAGCGATGGTCGACGACGGCCGGTTCGAGCAGGCCGAAGCCACTCTGGCAGCGGCGGCGCAGGACGGTTCGCTCGACGCGGAAGTCCGCAGCCGGCTGTTGTTTGAACGCGAGCGCATGCGGCGGATCCTGATGGACTTCAGCCTGGACGAAGCGGGCGCAAAGAAACGCCTGCGCCGCGATATTCCGGATATGACCGATGCCGAGTTCGCACGCTGGGACGCGGCCGGCCTGATCGAGGCGCGGGTGATCGACGGCGAGCGCCGCTGGTTCAACCGCGGACCGGCCAACCTCTACCGTCTGAGCGAGGAGGCGCGTCAGCGCCGGGCCACGCCCCTCACCTTCTACGACAGTCCGCTGCAGGCTGCGCACCCGCACCATGCCGAAGTGCGCGCGGCCGCCCTGGCCAGTGGCGACCGCGCCGTGGCGCCGCGACGCGTGCAGGTGACGCAGTCGCTGACGGTGAAACCCGACGCCGTACCCGCCGGCGAGACCATCCGCGCCTGGTTGCCGTTCCCGCGGGCAATCCCGGGGCAGCAGGACGACATCACGCTGCACTCGACGATGCCGGCAAGCCACCAGCTCGCACCCGAGTCGGCGCTGCAGCGCACGGTGTACATGGAAGCGCCGGCGGTGGCCGGCAAGCCGACGCAGTTCTCGGTCAGCTACGAGCTCACCGTCCACGCCCAGTACGTCGACATCGACCCGGACAAGGTGGTGCCGGCACAGATCACCCCCGAGCTGGCGCCCTACGTGGCCGAGCGCGCGCCGCATGTGGTGTTCAGCGATGCGATGCGCCTGAAGTCGGCGCAGGTGGTGGGCGACGAGACCAACCCGTACCGGATCGCGCAGAAGCTGTTCGCATCAGTGGATTCGATCCCCTGGGCCGGCGCCCGCGAGTACTCGACCATCACCAACATCGGCCAGCACGCGCTGGAACAGGGCCACGCCGATTGCGGCCAGCAGACCCTGCTGCTGATCACCCTGCTGCGCATGAACGGCATTCCCGCACGCTGGCAGTCGGGCTGGATCTTCTCCGACGACCGCTACAACAACATGCACGACTGGGGCTGGATGTACCTGGCTCCGTACGGCTGGGTGCCGATGGACGTCACCTTCGGGCGCCTGCCTGCGGCCAGTGCAGACCTCGCCGGGTTTTACCTCGGCGGCCTGGACGCGTATCGCATCGCCTTCAACGACGACTACTCGCGCGGGTTCGTGCCGGCCAAGCAGCACCCGCGTTCGGAAACCGTCGACCTGCAGCGCGGCGAAGCCGAGTGGGACGGCGGCAACCTGTATTTCGATCAGTGGACGTACGACTTCGAGTGGCAACTGCTGCCACAAGCCAACTAACACACACATTTGTTCCGGGGAGAACCGCAATGAAGGCCAGTCATACCAAACTCCGTCGTGCCGCCCTCTGCATTGCCTTGGGGGCCTGTCTATCCACCATGGCACCGATGGTGATGGCGCAAAGTGCCACCGGTTCGGTCGCCGGTCGTGCCGTCAGTGGGGACCAGATCACTGTCACCAGCACCAGCACCGGAGTGACCCGCAGCGTGACGGCGAATGCCGACGGGACCTACCGGCTCGGTCAACTGCAGGTGGGCGACTACAACCTGCAGCTCACCCGCAACGGCCAGCCGGTAGGCGAGCCGATCGTGGTCAGCGTCGCCCTGGGCGGCACGACCACGGTCAACCTCGGCAGCGAAGGCGGGATCTCCAACCTCGGCGCGGTGACGGTGGTCGGCAACCGCGTGGTGAACCGCGTGGACGTGCACTCCACCGAATCGTCCACCAACATCACCCGCGAGGAGTGGGCGCGGTTGCCGGTCGAGCAGAGCCTGACCTCGGTGGCGTTGATGGCACCGGGCGTTGTCGGCGGCAACTCGTCGTTCGGCGGCATCTCGTTCGGCGGTTCTTCGGTAGCGGAGAACTCGATTTTCATCAATGGCCTGAACGTCACTGATTTCTATCGTCGGCAGAGCTTCTCGACCGCCCCGTTCGCATTCTTCCGCGAGTACCAGGTCAAGACCGGCGGTTACTCGGTCGAATTCGGCCGCGCCACCGGTGGCGTGATCAACGCGGTCACCCGCTCGGGCAGCAACGAGTTCGAGGGCGGAGTGGAGGTCACCTTCGAGCCGAGTGCCGCGAAGTCCAGCGCCGACGACCGCTTTTACGCGGACGGCCGCGTCAACGTACGCGGCAGCCATGACCGGAGCAGCTTCGCCAAGACCAACGTCTGGGCGTCCGGCCCGCTGGTCGAAGACAAACTGTTCCTGTTTGCGATGTACGAACAACGCGACAGCCACTCCGGCTTCACCAACAACGCCGGCAACAGTTGGACCACCAGCAAGGGCGACAACGGGTTCTGGGGCACCAAACTGGACTGGAACATCACCGACGACCACCTGCTCGAACTGCTCGCCTTTTCCGATGAAGGCGACTCTGACAGCCATGTCTATACCTACGATTTCGACTCCGGCACGGTGGGCAGCGATGCGCCCAGCCTCTCGACGGCGTCGAGTGGAGGCAAGAGCGGGTCGCTCACCTATACCGGGCATTTCGGCGAGAACTTCACCGCCAAGGGCATGTACGGCATCAACCGCAGCAGCAGCTTCAACCGCTCCCCTGCAGATGCGCTGTGCGACATCGTGAGCTACAACAACGCCAGCTATGGGCCGCAGTACCGCGCGATGGGCGAACCGGTGCTCGGCTGCCATCCGGGCGGCTCGGTGATCTCGCATGAGGACGAGCGCAAGGTGAAGCGCCTGGACTTCGAGTGGGCGCTGGGTGACCACTTGCTGCGCTTCGGTTGGGACCACGAGCTGATGACCACCGATCGCACCACCCGCTACCCGGGTCCGACCGGCCAGGTATTCACCGCCTACGGTACGTCACCGGGCCAGGTGCTCGGCAACGGTGCCGTGGTGCCGGGCGGCGTGGACGCCTTCCTGATGGCTCGTCGTCGCGCGGACGGCGGTGTGTTCGACATCGAGACCAGCGCCTTCTATGTCGAGGACGTCTGGAGCGTGACCCCCAACCTGCTGGTCAACCTTGGCCTGCGCGTCGACAGCTTCGAGAACTTCGACGCCGGCGGCAACAGCTACATCAAGCTCGACGAACTGGTGTCGCCGCGCCTGGGCTTCTCGTGGGACATGAAGGGCGACGGCAGCACCAAGTTGTTCGGCAACCTCGGCCGCTACTACATGCCGGTCACGAGCATCATCAGCTACAACTTCGCCGGCGGCCTGACCGACGAGTACACCTACTACGCGCTCAATGGCTGGCGCCAGGAGATCAATCCCGTCACGGGCGCACCGTATATGGCACCGGTCCTCGGCGCCCAGATCGGGCCTGTGGACGACAGCTACAACCTGTCCAACGAACCGGTGGACCGCGATCTGGATGCGGTTTACCAGGACGAGGCGATCCTCGGCTTCCAGACGATGATCAGCCAGGCCTGGTCCTGGGGCGTCAACGCGACCTACCGCCGCATGCCCAACGCCATGGACGACGTGCGCATCAACGCGCTGTGCGGCGTGCGCCACGGCAACGTCTGGCCGATCGCCAACCCGGGCGACGAGTTGACCCTGTGGGGCACGAAGGCCCAGGGCTGCGCGCAGGACGGCTGGGTGACGATCGACACCTCGAAGGAGGGCTACATCAAGGCCGGCAGCGAGGAAGTCATCGGGTACTCGAAGCCCAAGCGCACCTACAAGGCGCTGGAGTTCCAGATCGACCGCGCCTGGGATGACAAGTGGGCGTTCAACGCTTCCTACCTGTGGTCGAAGCTGGAAGGCAACCACGAGGGCCCGGTCAACTCCGATACCAACTACGGCGATACCGGCATGGTCCAGCACTGGGATCACCCGGCCAACAACGACCGCTACGGCGACCTGTTCAACGATCACCGACACCAGATCAAGCTGCGTGGCAGCTACCGGTTCAACGAGGTGTGGTCGGTCGGCGGCACGGTCAGTGCACTGTCCGGCGGCCCGATCAGCGCCTTCGGCGTCACGTGGCCGGGCGAGAGCGGCACGGTTGCCAGCCCGACCAGCGAAGGCAGTGGCGGCGGCACCGGCTGGTTGTGCGTTGCCAACTGCGGCAGCGGTGATCCGTGGCAGAGCCGGGTGTACGAGCGCAGCGAGCGTGGCGCCTTCGGCCGCATGCCGTGGACGTACAACGTGGGCGCGAGCGTGACGTGGGCGCTGCCGGTGGAAGGGATCGACCTCAAGGCCCGCTTCTCGGTCTACAACCTGTTGAACGAGCAGGAAGTGATCAACGTCCGTGGCCGCTACGAAGGCCAGCCTGGCGTCCGCCGCGACACCTTCGGCACCGGCACCCGCTGGCAGTCGCCGCGCTACGCGCAGCTGGTGGTGACCTGGAACTTCTGATGCCGGCACCCGGGACGATGGATATCTGAGTGTCCCCTTGGCGGCCTGCGGAAGCGGGCCGCCTTTTTTCCGGGATCCCATTTTGAACAACCATGCGCGCAGGCATTGCCGCCGCGCGACATCGATCGAGCCATGAACCTGATGACGAATGCGGCCCCGCGGGCTGAAGTCCCCACCCCGGACGCGGCGAGTCTTGACGGGGTCGACCTGGAGTATCTCGCCAGCCGGCTGCCGACGCCGTTCCATGCCTATTCGGCGAACGCGATCCGGCAACGCATCGCCATGTTGCAGGCCGCGTTGCAGGGTCTGGATGCGCAGATCTGTTTCGCGGTGAAGGCCAACAGCAACCTGGCCATCCTGCAGCTGATGAACGAGGCCGGCGTGGGCGCGGACATCGTGTCCGGCGGGGAGCTGTGGCGCAGCCTCCGGGCCGGCATTCCGGCGGACCGGATCGTCTTCTCCGGCGTGGGCAAGAGCGGGGACGAGATCGCCGAGGCACTGGCTGCGGGGGTCTCCCGCTTCAACGTCGAATCGCATCACGAGCTGCTGATGCTCGACCGCATTGCCAGCTCGCAACGGACGCTCGCGCATGCGGCGGTCCGGATCAATCCGGATGTCGAGGCGGGCGCGCACGAGAAGATCTCCACCGGCAAGGCCGAAAACAAGTTCGGCGTGAGCATCGCGGAAGCCCGCAGCTGGTTCTCCAGCGCAGCCGGCTTGTCGCATGTGCGGCTGGACGGGCTGCATGTGCATATCGGCTCGCAGATCCTCGAACTGGAACCGTTCCGGCTGGCGCTGGCGCGGGTCGCGGAGTTCTGGCGTGAGCTGGTACGCGACGGACACACGATCAACAGCATCGATGTGGGGGGCGGGCTGGGAGTCTGTTACCGGCGCGGCCACGACCGGCCGATCGAGGCGGGCGCCTATGTCGCGGTGATCCGCGAAGCACTGGCCGGTTTCGAAGGCCGGATCGTGCTGGAACCCGGACGTTACCTGGTCGCCGAGGCCGGCGTGCTGATGACGCGGGTGATACGCGTCAAGCAGGGCGAGCAGCGCCGGTTCCTGGTGGTCGATGCGGCCATGAACGACCTGTTGCGGCCTTCGCTGTACGACGCCTGGCACGACATCGTCCCGGTCTCCGGCCCACCGCGCGCGGCCGTGACGTACGACATCGTGGGTCCGGTGTGCGAAACCGGCGATACCTTCGCGGTGGCGCGGGAGCTTCCGGCCTGCAAGGCCGGCGACCTGCTGCTGGTCGCCGCCACGGGCGCCTATGGCGCCTCCATGGGGTCCAACTACAACTCGCGGCCGCTGCTGGCCGAGGTGTTGCTCGACGACGGACGGTACGCGGTCATCCGCCGTCGGCAGTCCTTCGAGGAAATGATCGCCGGCGAGCAGCCGGCAGGGAACTGGCAAACCGCATGATCCGCATCGCAAAGCGCTCCATCCTCGCCATCCTCGCGTGCCTGCCCCTGTGTGCAGCCGCGGCGGATTCTCCCGGCAACCACCGCCTTGACGAGCACTTCGACGCGGTCATGGCGCGCTACCAGTTGCCGGGGCTCGCCGTCGGGGTGATCGAGGACGGCGAAGTGGTCTACATCCGCACCGCGGGGGAACTGGCGGCCGGTTCCGGCGAGCCGGTCACGGCCGACAGCCTGTTCAAGATCGCTTCCAACACCAAGGCGATGACCGCCAGCGTGCTCGCGCGTCTGGTCGATGCCGGCAAGCTGCGCTGGGACGACCCGGTGGTGAAGCACCTGCCGCAGTTCCGCATGTACGACCCTTGGGTGACCCGCGAGATGCAGGTGCGCGACCTGCTGATCCACAACAGCGGTCTGCGCGAAGGCGCCGGCGACCTGATGCTGTGGCCGGAGCCGAACCACTACGGCCGCGACGACATCATCGCCGGCCTGGCGCACCTGAAGCCGCAGCACAGCTTCCGGTCGCAGTACGCCTACGACAATCTTTTGTATGTAGTCGCCGGCGAAGTCGCCGCGGCGGCTGGTGGCGCGTCCTATGAAGCACTGGTGCGGCGCGAGGTGTTCGAGCCGCTCGGCCTGTCGCGCTGCCGGGTAGGTGAGTTCAATGCGCGCGAAGTCGGCAACATCGCCCGGCCGCACCGGCGCCAGGACGGGCGCAACGTGGTGACCGGCAGCAACGACGCCGTGGTCGCCGCCATCACCTCGGCCGCTGCCGGCGGCATCCGCTGCAGCCTCAACGACATGCTGGTCTGGGCGCAGAACTGGCTGGTGCCCACAGCAGCGCAACAGGTCTGGCTCTCCGACACGCAACGTCGCGCCGTGTGGACGCCGCACACGCCGTTGCCGATCTCGCGCCGCCAGCGTGCGTGGGACGACAGCCACTTCCGCGCCTACGGTTACGGCTGGCGGTTGGCGGACATCCATGGCGAATGGAGCGTCTCGCATACCGGCACCCTGTCGGGCATGTACTCCGTGCTGCACCTGCTGCCGGAGCGACGCAGCGGCTTCGTGGTGCTGATCAACGGCAGCGGCGATGCAGCCCGGACCGTGCTCAACCAGGTGCTGGTCGAACACTTCACCTCGCCGGATCGGGACAGCTCCGTGACCCGGTATGCCGATGAGCTGGCCCGCGCGTCCCCGACGCCCGCGGCCATCCCGATGCCGGAGGCCGCCGCGCGAAAACCGGCTTCGGCCGATGACATGGCGCGCTGGCTGGGGCGCTGGCGCGATCCGTGGTTCGGCGAGGTGTCGGTCTGCGGGCAATCGGGCGTGGTGCGGTTCAGCGCGGCCAAGTCGCCGATGCTGACCGGCGTGGTGATGCGCGCCGGCGATCGTTATCTGGTCGACTGGGACGCCGACCAGGTCGATGCCGAGGCCTGGCTGTTCTTCGCCGGCGGCGAGGGTGACGAGGCGAAGAACCTCACCATGGCCAAGGTCGATCCCGATGCGGACTTCAGCTACGACTACGAAGACCTTTCGTTTACCCGTATCGGCGAATGCACCGGACGCTGAGGACCGCCGATGCCTTCATTATCCGGAGCACACCATGCGTATTCCCGCCTTGCTGTTGGCTTCCGCCTTCGCGATTGCCGGCGGTGTTTCCTCCGGTGAGTCGATGGCGGCTGATGCGGTGCCCGCGGAAGTCGATCGCCTGATGCAGCAATACGACGGCAGCGGCCCGGGTGCCGCACTGCTGGTCCTGCAGGATGGCCAGCCGGTGCTGCGTCGCGGCTACGGCCTGGCCGATCTCGAGCAGGGCACCGCGGTCGGGCCGCAGACCAATTTCCGTCTGGCGTCGGTGAGCAAGCAGTTCACCGCTGCCGCGATCCTGTTGTTGGCGGAGGACGATCGGCTGCATCTGGATGACCCCGTGCGCAAATGGTTGCCATCGTTGCCGGTGGCCGGCGAGGCCATCACCCTGCGCCACCTGCTCACCCACACCTCGGGGCTGATCGACTACGAGGACGTGATGCCGGACGTGTTCGACAGGCAGCTGCGTGACGCCGACGTGCTGGAAATCCTGGAAGCCCAGGACCGGACCTATTTTGCTCCCGGCTCCGCCTACCGGTACAGCAACAGCGGTTACGCCTTGTTGGCATTGACCGTGGAGCGGGCTTCGGGTCACGAGTATCCGGCATTCCTGCGCGAGCGGATCTTCCAGCCGCTCGGCATGGAGAACACCCTGGCCTATGTGCGCGGCGGCCCGGAAATCAGCCACCGCGCCTATGGCTATACGGCAGTCGACGGCGTCTGGACGCGCACCGACCAGAGTCCGACCAGCGCGGTGCTCGGGGATGGCGGGATCTATTCCTCGATCGACGACCTGGCGAAGTGGGACGCGGTCCTCTACGACGACCGGCTGCTCGCGGACGAGTCACGACGGATGGCGTTCGCCGCGGCAACGACCACCGACGATCCGGACGTCGACTACGGTTTCGGCTGGCGCATCACCGGCGACAGCCTGTGGCATTCGGGCGAGACGATCGGCTTCCGCAACGTGATCGTGCGCTATCCGCAGCAGCGCCTGACGGTGGTGCTGCTCAGCAACCGCAATGATCCGGAGCCGTATTCGACCGCATTGGAGATTGCTGCCCGATTCAAGCGGTAGACGCCGTCGGACGCGGGTCCGGGCAACAGTGGGGCGCTGGCGTATTGGGACAATCACCCACAGAAAAAGCGGCCGAAGCCGCTTTTTCTGTTTGCGTGAAAGCGCTTACGCCGCCTTCTTCGCCAGATCCCGCAGCACGTAATGCAGGATGCCGCCGTGGCGGTAGTACTCGACTTCCTTCGGCGTCAGCAGCAGCACGTCGACCTCGAAGCGCTTCTCGCTGCCGTCGGCCTTCTTCGCGACGACGGTGGCGGTCCTGGAAGCGCCGTCGTCCAGACCGGTCACGTCGATCACCTCCGAGCCATCCAGACCGTGCGTCAGTGCGCTTTCGCCGTCCTTGAACTGCAGCGGGAGCACGCCCATGCCGACCAGGTTGGAGCGGTGGATGCGCTCGAAGCTCTCGGCGATGACCGCCTTGACACCCAGCAGGATGGTGCCCTTGGCCGCCCAGTCGCGCGAGGAGCCGGTGCCGTATTCCTTGCCGGCGAACACCACCAGCGGCACGCCCTCGGCCTTGTACTTCATCGCCGCGTCGTAGATCGCCATCTGCTCGCTGGCGCCGTCCTTGCCGAAGTGCTTGGTATAGCCGCCTTCCACGTCGTCCAGCATCAGGTTCCTGATGCGGATGTTGGCGAAGGTGCCGCGCACCATCACGTCGTCGTTGCCGCGACGCGAACCGTAGCTGTTGAAGTCGGCCGGCTGCACGCCGCGCGACTGCAGGAAACGGCCCGCCGGGGAGTCCTTCCTGATCGCGCCGGCCGGGGAGATGTGGTCGGTGGTGATCGAATCGCCGAACAGGCCCATCACGCGCGCACCGTGGACGTCGTCGATCGAACCGACCTCCATCGTCATGCCGTCGAAGTAGGGCGGGTTCTTGATGTAGGTCGAGGTCTCGTCCCACGCGAAGGACTCGCCATCGGGCGACTCGATCTCGTTCCAGCGGGCGTCGCCCTTGAACACGTCGGCATAGTTCTGCGCGAACAGCTCCGGTCCGACGGTCGCGGCGATCATGTCGCCGATCTCCTTGTTGGTCGGCCAGATGTCACGCAGGTAGACGTCGTTGCCGTCGCGGTCCTTGCCCAGCGAGTCGGTGGCCAGGTCCATGTCCACGGTACCGGCAATCGCATAGGCGACCACCAGCGGCGGCGAGGCGAGGTAGTTCATCTTCACCTCGGCATGGATGCGGCCTTCGAAGTTGCGGTTGCCCGACAGCACCGCGGCGACGGCGAGGTCGTTCTCGGCGATGCCCTTGGACACGGCATCCGGCAGCGGGCCGGAGTTGCCGATGCAGGTGGTGCAACCGTAGCCGACGACATAGAAGCCGAGCTTTTCCAGATCGGCCAGCACGCCGGCCTTCTGCAGGTAGTCGGTGACCACGCGCGAACCCGGCCCGAGCGAGGTCTTGACCCACGGTGCGGCGGTCAGGCCACGCGCCACCGCCTTGCGGGCGAGAAGGCCGGCACCCAGCATCACCGCCGGGTTGGAGGTGTTGGTGCAGGAGGTGATTGCCGCGATGACCACGGAACCGTCGCTGAGCGCGTGGTCCTTGTCGTGCAGGCGGATGGTCGAGACCGGCTTGGCAGCCAGGTGCTCGGCCTGCGGCTGCCCGCCGCCTTCCGCCTTCAGTGCCTGGTCCGCGCAACCCACGCTGCGGTGGGCGGTGAAGCCGGTCACGTTGGTGCGGAAGTTGTCCTTCATGTCGCTCAGCAGGACGCGGTCCTGCGGACGCTTCGGGCCCGCCAGCGACGGCTTGACCTCGGACATGTCCAGGCCAATGGTCGAGGAGTACGTGGCCTCCGGCTGGCCCGGCTCGTGCCACAGGCCCTGAGCCTTGGCGTAGGCCTCGACCAGGGCGATCTGCTCCTCGCTGCGACCCGACAGGCGCAGGTACTTCACCGCCTCGGCATCGACCGGGAAGATGCCGCACGTCGCGCCGTATTCCGGCGCCATGTTGCCGATCGTCGCGCGGTCGGCCAGCGGCAGGTGCTGCAGGCCTTCACCGTAGAACTCGACGAACTTGCCGACCACACCGTGCTTGCGCAGCATCTGGGTGACGGTCAGCACCAGGTCGGTGGCGGTGGCGCCTTCGGGCAGCTTGCCGGTCAGCTTGAAGCCGACCACCTGCGGGATGAGCATCGACGAGGGCTGGCCCAGCATCGCGGCCTCGGCCTCGATGCCGCCCACGCCCCAGCCGAGCACGCCGATGCCGTTGATCATGGTGGTGTGGCTGTCGGTACCGAACACGGTGTCGGGGAACGCCAGCAGCTCGCCGCCCACCTCACGCTCCATCACCACGCGGGCGAGGTTTTCCAGATTGACCTGGTGGACGATGCCGGTGTTGGGCGGCACCACCTTGAAGTTTTCCAGCGCCTTCTGGCCCCAGCGCAGGAAGCCGTAACGCTCCTTGTTGCGCTCGAACTCGATCTGGCCGTTGATGTCCAGCGCGTCGGGGCGGCCGAACACGTCGACCTGCACGGAGTGGTCGATCACCAGTTCGGACGGAATCTGCGGGTTGATCTGCCGGGGATTGCCGCCCAGCCGGGTCACCGCATCGCGCATCGCCGCCAGGTCGACCACGCAGGGCACGCCGGTGAAGTCCTGCAGGACCACGCGCGCCGGCATGAAGGCGATCTCGGTGGACGCTTCGGCGGTCGGATTCCACTGCGCCACCGCTTCGATGTGGTCCTTGCCGACCGTGATGCCGCCATCTTCATGGCGCAGCAGGTTCTCAAGCAGGATCTTCATCGAATAGGGCAGCTTGCCCAGGTCGAAGCGCTTGCCCAGGGTGGGCAGGCTGAAATAGGTGTAGGACTTGCCGTTGACGTCGAGTTGCGCGCGTGTGGCGAAGGAGTCGGCCATTTGGAAGCTCCGTGGCTGGAATAGCGGGGGGAGGGCAGGCGACCTTGTCCGGGATTGGCCGGAAATCCGGACGCGACAACCCCGATCAAGGTGCATCAGCTGCGTTCGAGCCCCGTCATTATGCCGGAAGCCGCCAAAAACTGCCCGCGTTCAGGGCGCAATACCGCCTCCCGAAGCTCAGCGCAGCAGTGCTTCCACGGTCGCGGCCATGTCGCGCCGACGCAACAGGAAATCCAGCAGGCTGCCGCCCATCTGCCGCCACAACACCGCCGCGCGCACCGCGGTGAGCAGCACCGCCCGCACTTCGGCAACCACATCGGACTGGCCCAGGTAATGGGGGTTTCCCTGTACCAGCACGCGCGGACGCAGGTGGCTCAGGGTGTCGGCGTACAGGCTGCCCAGCGCGGCCAGGACTTCCGGATGACTGCGCCCCAGCCGTTCCGCGGTCTCCGCCTGGGCCTGGATGCCACGTCGCACGCGTTCGCCCATGTCGTGGTCGCGCGCGAAGCGGCGCTCCAGCTGCATCACCGCCAGCGCCAGACGAGGCAGTTGGGCATCGTGGCCTTTGCCGCCGAAGTAATCGCGCAACAGCATCAGCCCCGGCCGCAGGGACGCGCGTCCGCCATAGATCGCCTCGGTCGACTCGGCGTCGATCCGGAACACCGATTCCAGCAGGGTGTCGACCACGGCGGCATTGGCCTGCCCGGTGTCGGCGATCCGGCGCACCTGGGCCAGGGCCTGGACCAGGCCGGCCAGCGCGAGCACGCGGTCGGCAAGGCGGTTGTTGCGGGTGTCGGTCATGCAGTGTTGGCCCTCAGGCGTTGTTCGAGTGGAGCATCCGTGGTCGCGATGACCGCGCCGCCAAGGCAGACCGGGCCGTCGTAGAGCACCAGCGATTGCCCCGGCGTGACGGCACGTTGGGGGCACAGGAAGCGGACTTCCAGTGTGCCGTCGTCGTTGACGCGTACCTCGCAGGCCTCGTCGAGTTGACGGTAACGGGTCTGCGCCGTGCAGGTGAAACGGCCGGCTGGCGGCGCGCCGGCAATCCAGTGCGCGGCCTCCGACCAGAGCGTCTGCGACTTCAGCCAGGGCGTATCGCTGCCCTGATCGACATACAGCACGTTGCTGGCCACGTCCTTGCCGACCACGTACCACGGCGCGGCCTGGAACCCGCGCACGCCGCCGATGTTGAGGCCTTCGCGCTGGCCGATGGTGAAATAGAACACGCCTGGATGGCGGCCGATGGGCTGTCCGGTGGGCGTGCGCATCTCGCCGTCGCGGACGGGCAGATAGCGCCCGAGGAATTCGCGGAAGTCGCGCTCGCCGATGAAGCAGATCCCGGTGGAATCCTTCTTGTCCGCGGTCGGCAGGCCTGCATCCCGCGCCATCTGGCGTATCACGGGCTTGTGCAGGTCGCCGAGCGGGAAGCGGGTCGCTGCCAGTTGTTCCTGTCCCAACTGGTGCAGGAAGTAGCTCTGGTCCTTGTCGCGATCGATGCCGCGCAACAGGCGGTGGCGACGGCCGTCGTGATCGATGCGGGCGTAATGGCCGGTGGCAATGAAGTCGGCCCCCAGATCGTGGGCGGCATCCAGGAAGTGCTTGAACTTGATTTCCCGGTTGCACAGTACGTCCGGGTTGGGCGTCCGGCCGGCGGCGTACTCGGCCAGGAAGTGCTCGAACACACCAGCCCAGTATTCGCCGGAAAAATCGCGGAAATGGATCGGGATGCCGAGCCGGCCCGATACCGCGACGGCATCGCGGCGGTCGTCCTCGGCACGGCACTCGCCGCTGCCGTCGTCCGCCCAGTTCTGCATGAACAGCCCGGCGATCGGCTCCCCCGCATCGCGCAGCAGCAGGGCGGCCACGGACGAATCGACCCCGCCGGACATGCCGACGATGGTGCGCGGGAATGACGTGCGCGGGGAGGGGCGGTGTGGAGCGTTCATGCCAACTGCTGTACGAGGTCGAGAGGGTGCCGTCGTCCGGCCAGATAGTCGGCGACGGTACGCCAGACCAGCGGGCTGCGGTGACGGCCGGCCTGATCCTGGAGCTCGCCCGGCGTCAGCCACAAGGCCTGCACGATTCCGGTATCCAGATCACGTGCCGGGTCGTGCGACACCGGCTCGGCCGCAAACGCGAAGCGCATGTAATGACGGTCGCCACGGCCATCATCGGCAACCGGAGCTTTCCATTGGTAGGCGCCGATGAACGCCGTCAGGCGCACGTCCCAACGGGTCTCCTCGCGGGTTTCGCGCAGCGCGGCTTCCAGCAGGCTCTCGTCGGGCTCCAGATGGCCGGCCGGCTGGTTCAGCACGAGCCGCCCTTGCGAGGTCTCCTCGACCATCAGCAAGCGCCCCGCACACACGACCACGGTTGCGACAGTGACATCGGGTTGCCAGAAACGCCTTTCGCGATCGCTCAAGATTGATCCAGTAAACAACGTGGCGGCCATTTTGCCGGCCACCCGCGCGGGCGTCCATCGACCCGCCGGTCGGCCCCGTCGCGGGGCCGGGACATTTACACTACCCGCCATGCCCAGACATACCGACCACGAACTCGACCATGGCCACGGCGTCATGGTGGAAACCGGCAAGCCGGAAATCGCCCGCCCGCCGCTGTACTCGGTGCTGTTGCTCAATGACGACTACACCCCGATGGATTTCGTGGTCGAGGTGCTGATGCGGTTTTTCCCGATGACCGCGGAGAAGGCGACCCAGATCATGCTCCACGTGCACACCCGTGGCCGAGGCGTTTGCGGGGTGTTCACGCGCGAGGTGGCCGAATCGAAGGTGGCGCAGGTCAACGAGTTTTCCAGGCTGAACCAACACCCCCTGCTATGTACGATGGAAAGGGCCTGATCTGCCGGCGACATGGAAAAGTGGGCCGGCACCCCCATCTAGGGTTGCAGTAGCTTTCGGAGGCACACGCCCCATGTTCAGCAAGGATCTCGAGTACAGCATCGGCCAGTGCTACAAGCGCGCCCGTGAGGCACGCCACGAGTACATGACGGTCGAACACCTGCTGTTGGCACTGCTTGACAACCCGTCCGCCGAGGCCGTCCTGAAGGCCTGCGATGCCGATGCTCCGCGCCTGCGCGGCGATCTGGAGCAGGCCATCGCGACCTCGGTGTCGGTGCTGCCCGACGATGTCGACCGCGACACCCAGCCCACCCTGGGCTTCCAGCGCGTGTTGCAGCGCGCGGTCTATCACGTGCAGTCCTCCGGCAAGAAGGAGGTCACCGGCGCGAACGTGCTGGTGGCGATCTTCGGCGAGAAGGATTCGCACGCCGTGTACTACCTCAACCAGCAGGACATCGCCCGGCTGGACGTGGTCAATTACCTGTCCCACGGAATCGCCCGTCACGGCGACGATGGCGACAACCAGCATGTCGAGGGCGAGGCCCAGCCGGTCGAAGGCGAGGGCGACGGCAAGGCCGATGCGCTTTCGGAATTCGCGATCAACCTCAACCAGCTCGCCCACGACGGCAGGATCGACCCGCTGGTCGGCCGTGCCGACGAGGTGGAGCGCACCATCCAGGTGCTGTGCCGACGCCGCAAGAACAACCCGCTGTACGTCGGCGAGGCCGGCGTGGGCAAGACCGCGATCGCCGAAGGCCTGGCCAAGCGCATCGTCGACGGCGATGTGCCCGAGGTGCTGGCCGACGCCACCATCTACGCGCTCGACCTCGGAGCGCTGGTGGCCGGCACCAAGTACCGCGGCGACTTCGAGAAGCGGCTGAAGGCGGTGCTGGCGCAGATGAAGAAGCTGCCCGACGCGATCCTGTTCATCGACGAGATCCACACCATCATCGGCGCGGGTTCCGCCAGCGGCGGCACGATGGATGCCAGCAACCTGATCAAGCCGGCGCTGTCCTCCGGCGACCTGCGTTGCATCGGCTCGACCACGTTCCAGGAATATCGCGGAATCTTCGAGAAGGACCGCGCACTGGCGCGGCGCTTCCAGAAGATCGACATCGTCGAGCCGACGGTCGGAGAGACCTTCGAGATCCTGCAGGGCCTCAAGCCCCGCTACGAGGCCCATCACGGCGTCACCTACGAGGACGACGCGCTGCAGGCGGCGGTCGACCTGTCGGTCAAGCACATCGGTGACCGCCTGCTGCCCGACAAGGCGATCGATGTGATCGACGAGGCAGGAGCACGCCAGCGCCTGCTGCCCGAAGGGGTGCGCAAGGCGCTGATCGACGTGGAGGAGATCGAGACCATCGTCGCCAAGATGGCGCGGATTCCGGCCCGCCAGGTATCGGCCACCGACAAGGACGTGCTGAAGAACCTGGAGCGCAACCTGAAGATGGTGATCTTCGGCCAGGACCCGGCGATCGACTCGCTGACCTCGGCGATCAAGCTGTCGCGTTCCGGCCTGGGCAATCCGGACAAGCCGATCGGCAACTTCCTGTTCGCCGGCCCGACCGGCGTGGGCAAGACCGAGGTCACCAAACAGCTGGCGCTGCAGCTGGGCATCGAACTGGTCCGCTTCGACATGTCCGAGTACATGGAGCCGCATTCGGTGTCGCGCCTGATCGGCGCGCCTCCGGGCTATGTCGGCTTCGACCAGGGCGGCCTGCTGACCGAGAAGATCGTCAAGACCCCGCATTGCGTGCTGCTGCTGGACGAGGTCGAGAAGGCGCATCCGGACATCTTCAACATCCTGTTGCAGGTCATGGACCGCGGTGCACTGACGGATACCAACGGCCGCGAGGCGAATTTCCGCAACGTGATCCTGGTGATGACCACCAATGCCGGCGCGACGCAGGCGGCAAGGCGCACGATTGGCTTTACCAAGCAGGACCACAGCACCGACGCGATGGAAGCGATCCGCAAGGGCTTCACGCCGGAGTTCCGCAACCGGCTGGACGCGGTGGTGCAGTTCGACGCGCTCGGCTTCGAGCACATCCTGCGCGTGGTGGACAAGTTCATGATCGAGCTGGAGGCGCAGCTGCACGAGAAGGGCGTCACCATCACCGCGACGCCGGAGGCCCGCGAATGGCTGGCCCAGCATGGTTTCGATCCGTTGATGGGCGCACGGCCGATGGCCCGCGTGATCCAGGACAAGATCAAGCGCCCGTTGGCCGATGAACTGCTGTTCGGCAAGCTGGCGAACGGCGGACGGGTCACGATCGAGGTCAGGAACGACGAGCTGGTGGTCGATGCGCAGGCCGAGCCGGAGAAGCTGTTGCCGGCGACCGTGAGGTAATGGCGGACAAGCCGGGCCGATGCTGACTGCACGGTCCGGTCGTTTGCCGGGAATCGGCAATCATCGGGAACAACGAAAAAGGCGGCCAATGGCCGCCTTTTCTGTCGCACGCCACCGCAATCACTTGTTGCGGTAGGTGATCCGTCCCTTGGTCAGGTCGTACGGAGTCATCTCCACCTTGACCTTGTCTCCGGTCAGGATGCGGATGTAGTTCTTGCGCATGCGGCCGGAAATGTGGGCGATGATCTCGTGCCCGTTTTCGAGGCGCACGCGGAACAGGGTGTTCGGAAGGGTTTCCGCCACCGTGCCCTCGAATTCGATCACGTCGTCTTTTGCCATGTGGTTCCTGTATCACTCGAATGGCGGCGCAAGAATGCGGCCGCGAAGCCGGGCATTCTGCCACGACCGGGTCGATGGCGCAAAACCAGGCTGCCCCGCGTTCATGTTTCGCACCATCCCCGGTGCCGGCACCGGGGATTTTCAGGTTGACGGCCTGCTGTCCGCGCTTGCCAGCAGGCGGGCCGGAAACGTGCCGAACCGCCTGCTCCATGAACCGGGCGGTTCGGCCTGCGCCACCAGCGCACGCACCCGGTCGAGAAAGCGATCGCGAGGCCATGACGTGGCGCCCAGACTGAGCAGGTGCGGGTTTTCGACCTGCGCATCAAGCAGCGGCCAGCCCCATTCGCTCAGGTGCGTGGCCAGGGCGGCGAGCGCAACCTTGGAGCCGCCTGAGGCGAGGCTGACCATGCTTTCGCCGAAGAACATCCGCCCGATCGACACGCCGTACAAGCCCCCGACCAGCCGGGGGCCGGCCCGTACCTCGATCGAGTGGGCATGCCCGAGACGGTGCAGCTGGGCGTATGCGTCGAGCATCCCGCTGGTGATCCAGGTGCCGGGCTGGCCCGCCCGGGGCGCGTGGGCGCAGGCGGCGATGACCTGGTCGAAATCCGTGTCGGCGGTGACGATCCAGTCCGATTGACGCAGCGTGCGCCGGAAGCGCGACGACAGGCGCACGCTGGCGGTTTCAAACACGGTGCGCGGATCGGGCGACCACCACAGCAGCGGCTGTCCGTCGGAATACCAGGGAAAGACCCCGCTGGCATACGCGTTGAGCAGGCGGGGCGGGGACAGGTCGCCGCCCATCGCCAACAGGCCGTCGGGTTCGCGCAAGGCCCGGCGCGGGTCCGGGAACGGTGCGTGGGGATCAGTCGGCAGTTCGGGCAGTTGGATCGGCATGCCGGCCATTGTCGCCGTCGCCGCGCTTGAACGGCGAGTGGCCGCCGAGGGTGGCCGCGTAACGGCGCACGGAGGCGGCTTCCTGTTGGCACCAGTCACGCAGGGCGGCGCGGAATGACGGGTCGGCGATCCAGTGGCGGCTGTGCACGAGGGCCGGCAGGAATCCGCGCGCCAGCTTGTGCTCGCCCTGCGCTCCGGGCTCGAACCGGGTCAGCCCTTCGCGCAGGCAGTAGTCGATGCCCTGGTAGTAGCAGGTCTCGAAATGGAGCCCGGCGACGGTTTCGAGGGCGCCCCAGTAACGTCCATACAAGGTGTCGCCGCCGCGCAGGCACAGTGCACCCGCGATCGGCTGCCCGGCCCGTTCGGCGAAAAACAGCACCAGCGAGCCGGGCATGGTTTCCGCCAGGTGATGCAGGAAGGCCAGGCTCAGCGTCGGGTGGTTGCCGTATTCGGCGAACGTCTGCAGATAGAAACGGTGCATGTCGAGCAGGTCCGCATCGCTGGCTTGGCCGCCTTCGACGACCCGGAAAGTCACCCCGGCGCGGGCGACCCTGGCACGTTCCTGGCGGATGTTCTTGCGGTGCTTGTGGTCGAACGCGGACAGGTAGTCGGCAAAATCCCGCCAGCCCGCGTCGTTGTGCCAGTGGTACTGGACGTCGATGCGGGCGAGCCAGTCGTCGCCGGCTGCGGAGTTCTGGAATATCGGCTCTTCGTCGCCCGGATGGAAGTTGACGTGGACCGACGACCATCCTTCGCGCTCCGCATCGGCCACCATGGCCGCGAGCAGCGCGCGCCGATGCGCCGGCTCATGCGCCAGCAGCCGTGGCCCGGTGACGGGCGAGTAGGGAACCGCGCACAGTGACTTGGGGAAATACTCCAGGCCGTGCCGCGCGTAGGCGTTGGCCCACGCGTGGTCGAACACGAATTCGCCGTGGGAATTGTCCTTGCGATAGCCCGGCGCGGCGGCCACCAGCGCGTCGCCGTCCCATAGGGTCAGGTGTCGCGGGGTCCAGCCCCATTCCGGGCGCAGACAACCGTGTTGCTCGAGCCCGGCCAGAAACGCGTGCCGGATGAACGGGTTGCGGCCGTCATGCAGCGCGTCCCACTGCTCGGCGGGGACATCGTAGAGGTTTGCAATGATGCGGGTGCGGGGCATGGACGCACCATGATGGCCCAATGGAGATGGCGGCGGAGATGGCGGCAGCCATCCGTGGCGAAGTATCGCCAGCGCTGGGTCGCCCGGCCCGGACATCCTTGTCCGGGCACTCGCGGCCGCGCGGACTGCCATTCAAGGCATTCCGCAAACGCGGCTACTCGCCCAGGTCGAGGAATTTTTCCGCGTCCAGCGCCGCCATGCAGCCGAAGCCGGCCGAGGTGATCGCCTGGCGGTAGACCTGGTCGGCCACGTCACCGGCGGCGAACACGCCGCGTACCGAAGTCTGGGTGGCGTTGCCGTCCAGGCCGGACTTGATCTGCAGGTAGCCGCCCTTCATGTCCAGCTGGCCCTCGAACAGCGAGGTGTTCGGGGTGTGGCCGATGGCGACGAAGAAGCCGTTGACCGCGATCTCGCGGGTGCGGTCGTCCTTGGTCGAGCGCAGGCGCATGCCGGTAACGCCGGTGTCATCGCCCAGCACCTCGTCCACGGAGTGATCCCAGACCAGCTCGATCTTGCCGGTCTGGGCCTTGGCGAACAGCTTGTCCTGCAGGATCTTCTCCGCCCGCAGGCTGTCGCGGCGATGCACCAGATAGACCTTGCGCGCGATGTTGGACAGGTACAGCGCTTCCTCGACCGCGGTATTGCCGCCGCCGATCACCGCCACTTCCTGCTCCTTGTAGAAGAACCCGTCGCAGGTCGCGCAGGCCGACACGCCCTTGCCCATGTACTTGGTCTCGGACTCGATGCCCAGGTACTTGGCGCTGGCGCCGGTGGCGATCACCAGCGCGTCGCATGTGTATTCGCCGCTGTCACCGGCCAGCCGGAACGGCCGCTGCGACAGGTCGGCGGAATGGATGTGGTCGAACACCACCTCGGTATCGAAGCGCTCGGCATGGGCCTGCATGCGCGTCATCAGGTCCGGGCCCTGCAGGCCGTGGGCGTCGCCGGGCCAGTTGTCGACGTCGGTGGTGGTCATCAATTGACCGCCCATCTGCATGCCGGTGATCAGCAAGGGCTTGAGGTTGGCGCGGGCGGCATAGACCGCCGACGTCCAGCCGGCGGGGCCGGAGCCGAGGATGATGAGGCGGGCGTGCTTGCTTGGGGTCATGGGTATAATCGCGAAGGTTGGAGGATGCGCCGGAGCGGCGTCGGGCGTGGCCCGGTCAGGCGGCCGATGGGGTTGATAGCTTGGCGGCGACCTACCGGCAACACAAGGCGGACACGGGGATGCAGCGTTGCAACCCGCCGCGCTGATCGGCCGACGTGTACTTTTCACGTATATTCAATGGCTAACGCAACTTAGCTAAGGCAGAACATCACGGTGGCGCAAGCGTCCACGGCATCCCGCAGGAAAAAAACGACCGACGCCACGCGCGACTCGGGACCGTCGCCGAAGCGGCAACAGCTGATGCGCGACATAGCGATGATCGCGATCGCGCCGCTGTTGTTGTACCTGTTCGCCAGCCTGCTCACGTTCTCGCCGACCGATCCGGGCTGGTCGCAGTCGGGCAGCGTCACCGCGCCGCTGCACAACGTCGGCGGCCGGGTCGGGGCGTGGCTGGCGGACGTGCTGCTGTACCTGACGGGTTACGTCGCTTTTCTGTTGCCGGTCATGCTCGGCCTGGTCGCCTGGATCGCCCTGTTCGGCATGGACATCGACGGCGATGGCGATGCCGACCTGGGCCCTGCGCTGCGCCTGGTGGGGATCGTCGGCTTCCTGGTGTCGGCCACCGGCCTGCTGCAGCTGCGCGTGGGCCCGGTGCTCGATTTCTCCGCCGGCGCGGGCGGCATCCTCGGCCAACTGGTCGGGCGTTCGCTCTACAGCGGTTTCGGCCCGGTGGGCGGCAACCTGTTCCTGCTCGCGTTGCTGCTGGTTTCGGTGACCCTGGCGACCGGGATCTCGTGGCTGGCGGTAATGGACAGGATCGGCCACTGGGTGCTGGCGATGGGACCGCTGCTGTCGCGCCTGTTCCGCCGCGGCAGCAGGCAGGCCGCCGACTGGCAACAGACCCGTGCGATGCGCGAGGAGCGCGAGGAAGTGCGCAAGATCGACACCGAACTGCGCGCCAGGCGTGCGCCGGTGAAGATCGAGCCGCCGGCGCCGGCCGCGGTGGAGCGCAGCGACCGGGCCCGGCGCGAGCAGCAGATCCCGCTGCTCAACGTCGCCGATGGCACGGGTATCCCGCCGTTGTCGTTGCTGGACGATCCCAAGCCGCAGCCCAAGGGCTACAACGCCGACACGCTGGAAACCCTGTCGCGGCAGATCGAATTCAAGCTCAAGGATTTCCGCATCGATGCCACCGTGGTCGGTGCGTATCCCGGTCCGGTGATCACCCGGTTCGAGATCGAGCCGGCGCCGGGCATCAAGGTCAGCCAGATCAGTTCGCTCGACAAGGACATCGCGCGCGGCCTGTCGGTGAAGTCGGTACGCGTGGTCGACGTGATCCCGGGCAAGGCGGTGATCGGACTGGAAACGCCGAACACACAGCGCGAGATGATCTACCTGTCCGAGCTGCTTCGCTCGAAGGAATACGACAAGTCGTCCAGCCCGTTGACGATCGCGCTGGGCAAGGACATCGGTGGCCGTCCGACGGTCGCCGACCTGGCCCGGATGCCGCACCTGCTGGTGGCCGGCACCACCGGCTCGGGCAAGTCGGTCGGGGTCAACGCGATGGTGTTGAGCCTGCTGTACAAGGCGTCCGCGAAGGACGTGCGGATGCTGATGATCGACCCGAAGATGCTCGAGCTTTCGGTATACGAAGGCATCCCGCACCTGCTCGCGCCGGTGGTCACCGACATGAAGGAGGCCGCCAACGGCCTGCGCTGGTGCGTGGCCGAGATGGAGCGGCGCTACAAGCTGATGAGCGCGGTCGGCGTGCGCAACCTGGCCGGCTTCAACAAGAAGGTGCGCGACGCGATCGACGCCGGCCAGCCGATGAGCGACCCGCTGTTCAAGCCCAATCCCGAGATCAACGAAGTGGCGCCGCTGCTGGAACCGCTGCCGTTCATCGTGATCTTCATCGACGAATTCGCCGACATGATGATGATCGTCGGCAAGAAGGTCGAGGAGCTGATCGCCCGGCTGGCGCAGAAGTCGCGCGCCGCCGGCATCCACCTGATCCTGGCCACCCAACGGCCGTCGGTGGACGTCATCACCGGCCTGATCAAGGCCAACATCCCGACCCGCATCGCGTTCCAGGTGTCGAGCAAGATCGACTCGCGCACCATCCTCGACCAGTCCGGTGCGGAAACGCTGCTGGGCAACGGCGACATGCTGTACCTGCCGCCCGGCACGGCGATGCCGGAGCGCGTGCATGGCGCCTTCGTGTCCGACGAGGAAGTGCACCGCGTGGTCGAGTTCCTCAAGCAGAGCAGCGGCGGCCCCGACTACATCAACGGCGTGCTGGAGGAAGTGCAGACGATGGGCGACGGCGTGGTGGTCGGTGCCACCGGCCTGCCGGAGACCGCCAGCAGCGGCGACGAATCCGACCCCTTGTACGACGAGGCCGTGCGCGTGGTGACCGAGACCCGGCGCGCGTCCATCTCGGGCGTGCAGCGCCGGCTCAAGATCGGCTACAACCGCGCCGCCCGCCTGGTGGAGGCGATGGAAGCGGCCGGGATCGTCACCCCGCCGGAGCACAATGGCGACCGCAGCGTGCTCGCGCCGCCGCCACCGCGCGATTGACAGGCTTCCGACGACCGCGCTTCGTCGTGCTCTGGATCAGCTTCCGTAGGAGCGACGTAAGTCGCGATTGTCTCGACACCAGGAATCGCCGTGCAATCGCGACTTACGGCGTTCCTACATCGACGCGTGCGCTTTGCATCGATATCGGCCAGGACTGAACGAACCATCCAGCGTCGAACACCTATTCAGCCTGTCTCCCACACACTCCACACCCAGACCACGATCCGGAGATCGATTGCATGAACCAGATGATTCGCTGGAGCGCCGGCCTGCTGCTGGGCACGCTTGTCGCCGGTACCGCCTTTGCAGGAGCGCGTGACGATCTCACGAGCTTCACCAAGGGCCTGAAGGGGCTGGATGGGCAGTTCACCCAGCAGGTCTACGACGCCCAGGACCGCTTGAAGGAGACGTCCACCGGCCACGTGCAGTTGTCGGTGCCGCGCCTGTTCCGCTGGGAATATGTGAAGCCGTACCCGCAGGTCATCGTTGCCGATGGCAGGAAGGTCTGGATCTACGATCCCGACCTGGAGCAGGTGACCGTGCGCCCGCAAGGCGCGGAAGAGCAGGGCAGCCCGCTGGCGGCACTGTTCGAGCCGGCGACGCTGGACAAGAAGTTCGTGGTCAAGGAAGCCGGGGATGCCGACGGCTTGGCCTGGTTGAGCCTGACGCCCAGGAACGAGGACGAAGCCAGCTTCCGCTCCGCGCGGCTCGGCTTCTCCAACGCCCAACTGGTGAGGATGGAAGTGCAGGACGCCGTCGGCCAGCGCACCGAGATCAAGTTCGGTTCGTGGAGCCGCAACCCCGCGTTTGCCACTGGCACCTTCCGCTACACGCCACCCAAGGGCGTCGATGTGATCGGCGAAGGCTGAACGTAGGGCATCAGGCAAAGCCGTAATGCGCCGACACCGGGCGCGAAGGTCCGGCGCACCGGGTGATCGATGGCTGAACGATGTGGCGCATTACGCCTGCGGCTAATGCGCCCTACGTCTTCCGATCCACCTCAGTGACCGACGGCGGGAGCGATCCCGCCGTTTTCCGTTGCGGCGCAACGTTCCGCTTCCGCTCCACCGTAGGACGCATTGGGGCGAAGCCCGTAATGCGCCGGGGCTGGGTGCGTAGGCAACACCGTGGCTTTGTTACGCTGGCCACCCGATTCCCGCCTTGTCGAAGTGTCGCCTCCGTTGGCCAGATCCCGCACCCCGAATATCACCGTTTCCGGCCGCTCGGCCGACCTGCTCAGCGTTGAAAACAGCGCGCTGCGTCCACTGGCCGAAAGGATGCGGCCGGCCGCCCTGGACGGGATGGTCGGCCAACGCCGCCTGCTGGCGCCCGGATCGGCCCTGCGTCGCGCAGTCGAATCCGGCCGCGCCCATTCGATGATCCTGTGGGGGCCCCCGGGCTGCGGCAAGACCACGTTCGCGCTGCTGCTCGCGCAGTACACCGACGCCGAATTCCGCGCGATATCGGCCGTGCTGTCCGGCTTGCCCGAAGTGCGGCAGGTCCTGGCCGAGGCAGCGCAGCGGTTTGCCGAAGGCCGCCGCACGGTGTTGTTCGTCGACGAGGTGCACCGGTTCAACAAGACCCAGCAGGACGCCTTCCTGCCGCATATCGAACGCGGCACGATCCTGTTCGTCGGCGCCACCACCGAAAACCCGTCCTTCGAACTCAACTCCGCCTTGCTGTCGCGCTGCCGCGTGCACGTGATGGACGCGGTTTCCGCCGAGGACATCGCCATCGCCTTGCAGCGGGCGCTCGATGACGAGGACAACGGACTGGGCGGGCAGGGGCTGAAGGTGTCCGACGAGGCGCTGATGCAGATCGCCGGTGCCGCCGATGGAGACGTCCGCCGCGGTCTGACCCTGCTGGAGATCGCCGCCGAACTGGCGCTGGGCGAGCAGGGCGAGATCACCCAGGCCACGCTCGCCCAGGTGCTGGCCGACCGCACCCGCCGCTTCGACAAGGGTGGCGAGCAGTTCTACGACCAGATCTCCGCTTTGCACAAATCCGTGCGCAGCTCGAACCCGGATGCCGCGCTGTACTGGTTTGCCCGGATGATCGACGGTGGCTGCGATCCCGCCTACCTGGCCCGTCGGCTGACCCGCATGGCAACCGAGGACATCGGCCTGGCCGACCCGCGTGCGCAGCAGATGGCGATCGACGCGTGGGATACCTACGACCGCCTCGGCAGCCCCGAAGGCGACCTCGCGCTGGCGCAACTGGTGATCTATCTTGCCAGCACCGCCAAGTCCAACGCCGTCTATGCCGCCTTCAACACGGCCAAGAAGGACGTGCGCCAGTACGGCACCCAGGACGTTCCGCTGCACCTGCGCAATGCACCCACCAAGCTGATGAAGGAACTGGGCTACGCCAGGGGCTATCAGTACGACCACGATGCGGAAGGCGGCATCGCGCTGGACCAGACCGGCTTCCCCGATGCCATGGGCGAGCGGGTCTACTACCAGCCGGTGGAGCGGGGCATGGAAATCAAGCTCAGGGAAAAGCTCGACCGGTTACGCGCTGCACGCAATGCGGCGCGCAAATAAACGCGTGCGGTCCGGTCTCCGGAAGTCTGGAACGCCAAAGGTGTAACAAGCGCGACACAAAGGGTGTAACGGCATTGATACACCTGCGTTTGACGAACCGGTCGGTTTCCGGTCCGGTCTACCGGCCTTTACCGGCGGCGTATCGTCAATCCGTGCGGTTTTCCCCACCGGCGTGTATCACGAATGAAACACTTTCCGGGCGATTTGCCATCGGGAGGAAACAGACGCTCCGGCCGCAGCCGGCTCCAGGCAAGGCTGCGGCAGGCGCCCGGCGGCCTGGCGGGGTTTTGGCACGGCTGATGCGTTGATCTATGGGTGCCATGACCGGCTCCTCCCCCTCCTTTTTGCCGGCCGGCACACTTTTTAAGGAGAACGACCATGCGCATTCGCAAAACCATCGTGGCATCGGCAGTGCTCATCGCACTTGGATTTACCGGCCAGGCATGGGCCCAGTCCGCGGACGAAGCCGGCCCTGGTGACAACAGCCAGACCATAGAAGACAACGACACCACGGATGTCGCCCTTGACGTTGCGGTGGATGTCGACGCCAGCGAGGACTTCAGCGGTGACAACCGCGACAACCGCGGCCAGGCAGACGCTTCGGGGCAGGGCAGCGCGGCTGCCAACAACAACAGCACCGCCACGGCGAACTGGGCGAGCTCATTCAACACCAACAAGGCCATCGCAAAAACTGAACTGAATGGCTATGTCAGCGGTGTCAGCGTCTATGACATCGGCAACGTGGCCCGCAATACCGGCAATGCCAATGGCGGCGACGGTGGCAATGGCGGTGACGGCACCGGCGGTGAAGGCAGCGGTGGCGACGGGCTTGCCGGCAGCGGCGGCGACAGCGGCAGCGCGATCGCGGCCAGCGTGCGTCTTGGCTCCGCATCCAGCGACAGCGGCGATGCCGGTTCCTCGTCCGACTCCGATGCCGACTCGGCGGCGGGCGCCATTGCCTACGCCGATACCTATGCCGATGCGTATCCCAGCGCGACGGCGGATGCGCGTGAGCGCCGCGCGGGCGATTCGACCGCCGACGCAACGGCGGATGCGACGGCCGATGCCACTTCCGACACGGCCGCGACGTCGACGTCGGGTGATGCGACATCTGATGCAACGGCCAGTGCCGATTCCGGCAGTGCCGACAGCGCCGATTCCGGCTTTAGCGGCGACGCCACGGCCAGCACCGGACGCGGCGGCGATGGCGGGCAGGGCATCGGTGGCAGCGGCACCGGCGGTGATGGCATCGGTGGCAACGGCGGGCGCGGCGGCGATGGCGGCTCGACCTCGGCCGATGCCGGCAGCTTCGACATGTCCAATTACATGAATGGCTCGGCCAATGCGGCCGCCGGGATCATGGTCGTTGCCCAGAACAGCGGTGCAGCGTCGTTGATCCAGCAGGGCGTGACCGTCCAGGCCAACCTGTCGGTCGGCGGCCAATAAGCGTTCCCGCGTGCGTCGCGGCCCGGTGCCGCGACGAGTGATGCGGGTCGGCCAGCGCTGCCCGTGACGGGCAGTCCGGAGGACGGCAGTGGCGACACTGCCGTCGATGTGCCGGCCGGAACGCAAGCTATCCAAGGAGATCGATCATGCGCCGATACTGCGCTGTCCGCCGCCCCCGCGTGGGTGGCCTGTTGATGTTGTGCCCACGGGTTTTGGGCCCCCTGGTTTTGGGCCTGGCGTGCTGCTTCGGAACGGTAATCGCCGGCGAGCCGGGACTGACCGGTGAGCCTGATGTTTCCGTTCTGCCCCTCCACTTGTCGGACGGCGTCACTGCGCCGACGATGGCGGCCAACGCCGGCGAGCTGCCGATGCCGATTCATCAAAACGTCGACGGTTTTGGCGTTGCGGTCGGACCCACCGATCTGGACAAGCTGCGTGGCGGCGATGCCCAGAACGACATCCGCAACAACGGCACGGTGACCGGCAACCACGCCGACAATGTCACCAGCGGTACCAACACCCTGACCGGCAATGCGTTCGCGGATGCGACTGGCATCAATACCGTGATCCAGAACAGCGGCTCCAACGTGCTGGTGCAGAACGCGATGATCGTCAATGTGCAGTTCGCAGATCCGGGGCTGTGAAACGCGTGGCGAACTGGCTTGCACTGTTGCTGGGCGCAGCCACGCTCATGGTGCCTTGGGAGGCCCCTGCCTCATCCGTGGAAATGCGTACACCGCATGGGGGCAGCTACACGCTGAAGCTGACCAGCCTGAAGGAAGCACGGTTCAAGACCACGGTGGCCCAGCGGTACGACTTCAGTTGCGGATCGGCAGCCACCGCGACCTTGCTGACTTACCAGTACGGCCACCCGGTCAGCGAGGAGCAGGTGTTCCTGCAGATGTACCGGCACGGCAACCAGCCCAAGATCCGTACGGAGGGGTTCTCGCTGCTCGACATGCGTCGTTACCTTGCGTCGGAAGGATTCATCGCCGACGGATTCGAGTTGCCTGTGGAAAAACTGCTGGAGGAGGGGCTGCCAGCCATCGTGCTGCTCAACGACCGTGGCTATCGGCACTTTGTCGTGATCAAGGGCTTGCGTGACGGGCGGGTGTTGCTGGGCGATCCGGCACGCGGCACGCGGGCGATGTCGGTCCGCCGTTTCCGGGCGCTGTGGGACAACGGCGTGTTGTTCGTGATCCACAACCGGCGTGAAGTCGCCCGGTTCAATCAGACACGCGACTGGCGCACCGCGCCACCAGCACCATTGCAGGCGGGAATCGGCCGCCAGGGGCTGTACGACATCGTGATGCCGAAGTTCGGGCCAGGAGATATTTGATGAGAACGGATCGCTGCAGCCTGCTTCTGGCCTGCCTGCTGGGTGGTGCGGCATGGCCGTGCATCGCAGGGGGGCCGGTGGATGCGGTAAGCCGCCATCTGGGACCGGAGTGGGTTGCGGTCCCGGCCGGGCAGCTGGATGTCATGCGCGGCGGTTTCGAGCTGCCTTCGGGTCTGGTTGCCTCGTTCGGCATCGAGCGGCTGGTCTATGTCAACGGAGCCCTGGTGGCCACGGCGAGCGTGCATATACCCGATATCGGCCGCATGACGCCGGAGCAGGCGCAGGGGCTGGCGGAAGTGAAGCAGGGCATGCACGTCCAGGTTGGAGGCGGAAATACGTTCAACCCAACAGGTGCGATCAACGGGCTTGTGATCCAGAACACCCTCGATGGCCAGGACATCCGCTCGCTGACCACGCTCGACGTGGAAGTCGGGACGTTGGGGATGTTCCAGGAGTTGAATGCCAATGCCGCATTGCAAAGCGCGTTGCAGGGTGCGGCAGGGTCCCCGTGATCGCTTCGTGATTCCATTGTGGGGCGGCGTCTTCGCCCAACCAGGACAGATCAGTCTGATGAAGAAACGGACGATGGGTTTCACGGTGTGCTCGGTGGCGATGGCCAGTTGTCTGTCGCTCGCCATCGCCGGGCGGGTGCAGGCACAGAGTGTCGTGGGCGGTTCCGAGGCTGTACCCGATCACGGTGCCCGGCTCGACTCGCTGCAACGACAGCTCGACCAGCAATCGGAACGCCTGGACACGCTGCGCAGCCAGATGGTCGAGCAGGAGAGCAGCGTTGCGATGCTGCAACGTGCGCTGGACGAGGAGCGGTTGGCGACGGCACGCGGACGTGGAACTGCGGCTGCGCCATGGATTCAGGGTCGAAGCGATCCGGTTCCGGCGCCGCCCGCCACTGCATCGGCTGTCGCCCGGACCCCGCCGGCCGACCCGCGGAGCAAGCCGCAACCGGTCGGTCGCGCGCCCGAACAGAGCCTGCGGCCCCCCGAAGTCGCGCAGATCTTCGACCAGCCTGGCGTCCTGACGCCGAAGGGCAGCTTCGTGCTCGAACCGGCCCTGCAATTCGGCTATTCCTCGAGCAATCGCGTCGCGCTGGTCGGCTACACCATCATCCCGGCCATCCTGATCGGCCTGATTGACGTGCGTCAGGTCAAGACCACCACCGGCACAGTGGCATTGACCGGTCGTTACGGCCTGACCAATCGGCTGGAGGTCGAGGCCAAGGTGCCCTATGTCTACACCAGCAGCGATACGGTCAGTCGCGAGATCTTCACCGGCAGCGCGGTGGACAACGTGTTCAACGCCAGCGGCAACGGTATCGGTGACGTCGAGGCCACAGTGCGCATGCAGCTCAACCGAGGCGGGCCGGACAAGCCTTTCTATGTCGGCTGGCTGCGCTACAAGAGCAGCACCGGCAAGGACCCGTTCGAGGTCGTCACCGACTGCGTGACCCGCTGCGTCGCCAATGCCACCGGTACCGGCCTGCCGCTGGAACTGCCGACCGGCAGCGGCTTCCAGGCGATCCAGCCCGGCGTCACCTGGCTGTACCCGTCCGACCCGGTGGTGTTCTTCGGCAGCCTGAGCTACCTGCACAACTTCAAGCGCAGCAATGTCGTCCGCACGGTGCTGACTGGGGCGCCGGAAGGATTCCCGCAAACCGTGGGCGAGCCGATCGGCACCATCGAGGCGGGCGACATCTGGGGGTTCAACGTCGGCATGGGGCTGGCACTGAACGAGAAGGCCGCGATCAGCATCGGCTACGACACCAGCTTCGTCGGCAAGACCCAGCAGAACGGCGGAGACGCACCGGGCGCTGTCCGGGTCACCCTCGGGACATTGCTGCTGGGAGCGTCCTACCGCTTCAGCGACGATTACACGTTGAACGTCGCCCTCGGCGTTGGCGTGACCCGCGACACGCCCGATGTCACCTTGACGGCGCGTGTGCCCATCACGTTCTAGGAAGGATCCGAACCAGTGCCCTCGTCCCGGCGGAGACGGGGATCCAGTGACGAGCTGCAGACCTTTCCCGGTGCCGGGTGATTTGGTTTCGGCCGATGCCAACCTTCATTGCGGGGCGGGGATGGCGCCACGAAGCTGGGATGCGACGGATCGCATCGAAGGCAAGTGGAGAGGCCGCAACATCTTCTCGTTGAGAGGCCGCAACATCTTCTCGCTGGGTGGTCAGTATTGGCGGGAGGATGCGCTGGCTTGGACGCGCATGCGGTCGGCGGCACGGCGGTCAGCTTGATGGCGGGGCCGGTCAATCGGGACGCTTGGCGGGCACGAACGGAGAGACAGGATCACTCGCCGGGAAGGTCTCCTCCAATGCTTCGTCCTGATTTTCACTCTCGTGCTCTTTCCGCTTCTGCCGTTGCTCGGGCAGCTCGCGCACGCCGGGCTTGCTGTCAGGCGCGGGAGGGTCTTTTCGGTCTCGAACGGTCATTTTGGATGCCTCCAGAACTCTGGGGAACAGCCAATTTGAGCCAGCGCACGGAAGTCCTGCGTGAAAGCCGCCGCGAGGGCAGGGCGACGGGGGTGCTGCTTTGCTACGCTCGCCTCAACTCACAAGGAGAGTGGAGCGATGCGAACCTGGTTCTTCTGTCTGGCTTTGGCCAGCTTCGGCGCTTCGGCGCAGTCGGTTTACAAGTGCGTCGACAAAGGGGGCGTAACCAGCTTCCAGTCGGAGCCCTGCAGTCATGCAGCGCAGGTCAAGAAAACCTGGGACGCCACTCCCGAGCCGCTGAACAGCGCCGAGCAGCAGCGAATCCATAGCGCCAGGAAAAAATCCGCGAGCGATGCGGCATACCTTGCACACCTCGCCCGGGGGAATGCGCCTCGCATGGGTGCGGTGGTCAGGGCTGTGCCCAATCGTTGTGAGGCGATGAAGCGACAGCGCGACAATGCCTATGAGAAAAACCCCAAACGGAACATGGCGTTCATGCGGTACTGGGGCGACAAAGTGCATGAGGCGTGCAAATAGGACGGGGGAACAACTCCACCTTTGGATCTGGCGTTGCAGGGCGTCGGTGTTCTTGGCGGTTGTTCGGGGGGATTACCGGGGCTTCCCGACGGATCTGGTCTTGGAGCGGCGTTATGAGGTAAAGACTAGAACCACTTTTTCCGCTTGCCGATCCACGCCGCCACCATTGTGATGCCCACCATCACGGCGATCGCAGCCCAGAAGCCGAAACTGGCGGTCTCGAACAGGGAGGCCTTGAAGTTCATGCCCAGAGCGCCCGCGATGACGGTCTGACAGCCGATGATGACCGTGGCAAAGGTCAGAACGCGCATGACGCTGTTCGTGCGCAAGGCGATTTGATTGCTGAACAGTTCGAAGGTGCCGACCACCAGGCTGCGGGTATTTTCCACCGCGGCCATGGCGCGATTGAAGTGCTCGTCCACTCTCCGGAAATGTCCGATCGTCACTTCATCATCCTCAGGATCGAAGTCGGGACGGCTCAAACCGGAGAACACGCCACGGTGCGGAGCCAGCATGCGCCGAAGGCACGATGCCCCGCGCCGTAGACGACTCAATTGACGTGTGCTCTCGTTCTGAGACCCGTCCAGGATCGACTCCTCCAGATGCTCGACTGCCACCTCGAAATCCGAAACCGCGTCGAAGTAGGTGTCCAGATGCCAATCGAGCAATGAGGCGACGAAGCTTGGAGCAGTCAATAATCCCAGCTTTGTTTCGCCGTGCTCACGCTTTCGCAGTGATGGAATAAATTCGATCGGCTTGTGGTGCACCGTTATGACCACATTCGGTCCCGCCGCGATCGCCAGCATGGTGCCCTCAAACTCCAGGCCACCGCGATGCTCGACCGCGATCGCATGGATGAACATGAATTTCCCGTAGCGCCGCAGTTGGGGGGCCGATGCCCGTCCGGCGAGATGGGTGCACCCTGCGCTGGGCACTTGGAGCGCGCGGCAAACGTCAGCAACAAGCTCGGGCGAATCGCGGTCGATATCCACCCAGAGCAGGTCATCGTCGTGGGTGGGCGGCATGAGTTTGTCCATCGACAACTGCCGGTCGGATCCGTCGGCGCAGTACAAAGTGATATGCGCGCTTCGGTCCGCTTCTTTCTGTGAACCGTCCTGGTCGCTGCTGTTGCTGATCATGCAGAGTCTCCGGTGTTTCACATCTGCAAGCACTCCCGGCGGACATATCTTAAACATCGCCCACCAGTTTCGTGTGATGCCGAAACGCCCATTCCGAGGTAAAGATCCGCAGATTCCGGGCGGCCGGAGTTCGGCCTTTCCCGGAGGCCAGTAACCGGATGGTGCACACCCGAGATGTCCGCTTTCGCGGCGCTTGCTGCAACGGGTGATGGCCGGCGGCGTGCGCAGCGAGCGCGCGAGCGGTGCGGGAAACGCCAGGACGCTGAATGGTTCATCCGCCTGGCATGTATCGAAGCCTACGTGCACCACACATTCGCGCATGCGTACTGCCGGCGGAAATGGATTCACCTTCCCTGCACCGCAGGCGGGAGACGGTTGTCTCTCGACCGCACGCAAGGTGAAGCAGATGGCACAGGACATCCTGAAAACGCTGAAGGCCGAACACGATGTCTTGCGCGGACTGTTCGCCGACCTCAAGGAGACGACAGACCGCGCGGTCAAGAAGCGCGCCGATCTTCTTGGGAAGATCGAGTCGGCGTTGATACCCCATGCGAAATGGGAAGAGGAGGTCTTCTACCCCGCGTTCAAGGAGCGGGCAGACCGTGATGGCTTGCAGACCCATGCGGAGGCGCTGGCCGAGCACCATGCCGTCGAAAACAGCGTCCTCCCCGAGGTCCATGCCGCCGCTCCGGGAACTCCCGTGTTTGCGGGGCGAACGAAGGTCTTCGGCGAGTTCATAGAACATCACGCCAAGGAAGAAGAGACGACGATGTTCAAAATGGCGCGCGAGCTGTTTTCCCCGGACGAGCGGGCCCGGCTCGATGAGGATTACGAAATGTGGAAGCAGTCGAATCCCGTCGGCAGCTTGATCGCGGCCCAAAAGGCCAAGGCGGCCTCAAGGGCGCCATGAAACCTCCACCAGCCGCCTCGACATGACCCCTTCCAGTCCTTCCGACCACGAACAGCAAAACGCAACTACAGGCATGGACGCGGTGATGCGGCATCACCGCGCCGCGTGGCGCGTCGAACGTGTTGGTTGGATCATCATCGCGCTGCTGTTGACAGCGACGCTGCTCGGGGCTTTCGGCGGTGGTCCGATCAGCCATGCCCGATCCGGCTCGACGCAGGCGTTGGCGGTCGAGTACGACCGCCTGTTGCGATCCCATGCTCCGACGGAGTACCGGTTCCAGGCCCATCCCTCGGTCGCGACGGGCGGCGTCGTGCGCCTGCGGATCGACAACGTCCTGATGGATCTCATGGAAGTGGATTCCATCGTCCCGGCGCCTGATGCGCAGATGGGAGGCGTTGGCTATACCGAGTTCGCGTTCCTGATGGCGGCGTCGGCGACCTCACCGATCAGCATCGTTATCCGCTTCCGGCCGGCCACATTCGGGCGTTACACCGGCCAGGTGTCCGTGGCGGGTGCCGCGCCGCTCTCGATTGACCACGTTGTCTACCCCTGAGGTGGTGTCAGATGGAATCGGTGCTGCGCGGAATCATCATCTATCTGTTCCTGTGGCTCATCTTCCGCATCTCGGGAAAACGAACGCTGGCGGAAACCACGCCATTCGAGCTGGTGCTGCTTCTGATCATTTCCGAGGTGACCAATCAGGCGATGGTCGACAGCGATAACTCGGTCACCAACGCGATCATCCTGATCATGACGCTGACCGGCATGAGCGTCCTGCTCTCATTCTTCAAGCATTACTCCGCCGCGGCCAACCGATGGCTGGAAGGGCTGCCCTTGCCCCTGATCAAAGAAGGGAAGGTGCTGAAGGAAAATCTCGACAAGGCGCGCGTCGACGAGCAGGAGATCCTGATGTCCGCCCGCTACACGCAAGGCATCGAGCGGCTGGAGGACATCAAGGAGGCGACGGTCGAGAACGACGGCAAGATCTCGGTCATCCCTCGGCAACGGTGACAGGGGCGAGCGGGTGCCGATCGACTCATCACGGTGCTTCGACAGGGCCGCCAAGGCGGAGGGACGGATATGCGATGTGGCGACACGAAACCACGGCCGACATGGCTTGGCTTCGGACGCGCCGTGCATCGCGCCTGCGGGGTCGGGATTGCGCTCGCCGCGCTGACCGGCTGCAACGGCGGGTCCTCCGCGCTGGATCCGGGTGGAGTGGAGGCCGCCACAATCGCGCGCCTGTTCTGGTTGATGGCAATCGGCGCCGGCGCGGTCTGGGTGGTGGTCGTCAGCATCGCGATACACGCTGGACGTCGGCGCGACAATCCGCCGGATCGCCGTGTCGCCCGCTGGCTGATTGTGGTCGGCGGGGTGGTCGTCCCTACCGTGGTGCTCGGCGCATTGCTGATGCACGGTCTTGTACTGATGCCGCAGTTGCGCGAACCCGCACCGCATGACGGCCTGCGGATTGCGGTTTCCGGCGAGCAATGGTGGTGGCGCGTGACCTACCGGCCCGACGATGCAGTACCAGTGGTGTTGGCCAACGAGATCCGTTTGCCGGTCGGCCGGCGCGTCGAGTTCATCCTGACCAGTCCCGACGTGATCCACTCGTTCTGGATCCCTTCGCTCGGCGGCAAGCTCGACATGATCCCGGCCCGCACCACCACGCTGGTGCTGGAGCCGACCCGCACCGGCACGTTCCAGGGCGCCTGCGCCGAGTACTGCGGCACCTCGCACGCGTTCATGCGCCTGGCGGTGGTGGTGATGGAGCCAGAACCGTTCGCGCGCTGGCTGGAACACCAGGCCGCGTCCGCAACAGCGCCGCTCGATGCAATTGCGCGACGAGGGGAACACGCGTTCCGCCGCAATGGCTGCGGCGCCTGCCACACGGTCCGCGGTACCGCGGCCGCTGGCGTGGTCGGCCCCGACCTGACCCACGTCGGCAGCCGCCTGGAGTTGGCCGCCGGCACCCTGCCGAACGACCCGGCGGGGTTTCAACGCTGGATCGCCGACACGCATACGGTTAAGCCCGACGCCACGATGCCGCAATTCGGAGTGCTGCCCGAGGCGGAACAGCGTGCGATCGCAAGCTACCTGGAGGGCCTGCAATGACCGGCAGGCATGCCCGGAACGGTCGCGCCCAAGCCGCACGGCTCGAAGCCGCCTGGAAGACCCCGACGGGCTGGCGCTACTGGTCGTCGGTCAACAACAGCCAGGTAGGCAAGTGGTACACGGTCACCGCGATCACCTTCTTCCTGTTTGCCGGGGTTCTGGCGCTGCTGATGCGTGTGCAACTGGCACTGCCGGACAACGACTTCGTCAGCGCGACCACCTACAACCAGCTGTTCACGCTGCACGGCTCGGTGATGATGTTCCTGTTCGCGGTGCCGATCTTCGAGGCGTTCTCGATCCTGATCCTGCCGTCGCTGCTCGGTGCACGCGAACTGCCGTTCCCGCGGCTGTCCGCGTACGGGTTCTGGTGCTTCCTGATCGGCGGTGTGTTCGTGTGTGGCTCGATCTTTTTCGACGCGGCGCCGCAGGGTGGCTGGTTCATGTACCCGCCTCTGACGACGCAGTACCAGGACGGGCTCGGTGCCGACATCTGGCTGCTGGGACTGAGCTTCATCGAGGTCGCCTCGATCGCCGCCGCAGTCGAACTGATCGTCGGTGTGCTCAAGACCCGGCCGCCGGGCATGCGCGTGAACCTGATGCCGTTGTATGCGTGGTACATCCTGGTGGTCGGCGCGATGATCCTGTTCGCGTTCCCGCCGCTGATCGCCGGCGACCTGATGTTCGAGCTGCAGCGCATGCTCGACTGGCCGTTCTTCGACCCGGCCCGCGGTGGCGATCCGCTGCTGTGGCAGCACCTGTTCTGGATCTTCGGACACCCCGAGGTCTACATCATCTTCCTGCCGGCGATCGCGCTGGTCGCGATGATCGTGCCGACCTTCGCGCGCCATCCGATCGTGGGCTACAGCTGGATCGTGCTGGCCGCCGTCGGCACCGGTTTCCTGAGTTTCGGCCTGTGGGTCCACCACATGTTCACCACGGGCCTGCCGAACATCTCGCTGGCGTTCTTCTCGGCCGCCTCGCAGGCGGTGGCGTTGCCGACCGGGATACAGATCTTCGCGCTGCTGGCGACGGTGCTGGCCGGCCGGGTGGTGCGTTCGGTGCCGATGCTGTTCGTGCTCGGTGCGCTGGTGATCTTCGTGCTCGGTGGACTGACCGGGGGCATGGTGGCGCTGGCGCCGTTCGACTTCCAGGCCCACGACACCTATTTCATCGTCGCCCACCTGCACTACGTGCTGATGGGCGGGATGGTGTTCCCGGTGATCGCCGGCACCTATTACTTCTACCCGTTGGTGTTCGGCAAGCAGTTGTCCGAACGATTCGGGCGGCTGGCGTTCTGGCTGATGTTCGCCGGCTTCAACATCGCGTTCCTGCCGATGCATGTCAGCGGCCTGGCCGGGATGCCGCGGCGGGTGTTCACCTATCGAGGCGGGCAGGGCTTGGACCTGCTCAACCTGATCTCGACGGTGGGCGCGTTCGTGCTCGCAGCCGGGTTCGCGGTGCTGCTGCTGGACGCCTTGCGAACCGCGTTCCGCGGCGGCCATTGCGAGCGCAATCCATGGGGTGCCGGCACGCTGGAGTGGCTGGCGCATCTGCCACCCCGCTCGTGGGGTGTGCGGTCGATCCCGGTCGTCCAGAGCCGCTACCCGCTGTGGGACCAACCGGGACTGATGGACGATGTCGACGAGGGACGCTTTTATCTCGCCGACGCGCCGGAAGGCCTGCGCGAGACGCTGGTTACCTCGCCGGTCGATGCGGTGCCGGAGCAATGCCTGCGCGTGCCGGGGCCTACCTTTGTGACGTTCTGGGCGGCGGTGTTCACCGGCGGTGCGTTCATCTTCCCGGTGTTCAGTCAGTACGTCGCCGCAGGCGTCAGCGCGGTGCTGGCGCTGGTCGCAATCCTGGTCTGGTTGTGGACCGGCACCGCGCTGGTGCCGGAAAAACCCGCCAAGGACGTCGGCCTCGGCTTGCGCCTGCCGTTGTACGCGTCCGGGCAGGTATCGGTGGGGTGGTGGGCGATGTTCATCACAATGATCGGCGACATGGCCGCGTTCGCCAGCCTCGTGTTCGGCTACTTCTTCTTCTGGACCGTGCACGAGGATTTCCCGCCGGACCCGACTGCCGGGCCGGGGCTGCTGTGGCCGATGTCGGCGCTGGGACTGGCGCTCGCCGCGTGGGCGGCCACGGTGCTGGCGCGTGGATTGAACCGCCGCGCTTCGGGCGTCGGTTTCCATGTCGCTGCTGTGAGTGGGGCAGTGCTCGCGCTAGCGGCCGCCGCCGCGCTGCTGGCGGGGCCGTGGCTGACCGGCATGGACCCGACCGGGCACGCCTATGCGGCCACGGTGTGGCTGCTGGTTGGCTGGACCACGGCGCATATCGTGGTCGGCGTGGTCATGCAGCTGTACTGCATCGCCCGTCGCGCGGCCGGCCGGATGACCGCCGAACACGACATCGACATCCAGAACGTCACCCTCTACTGGCATTTCGTCGCGATCACCGTGCTGGTGACGGTCGCGACGATTGCCGGTTTTCCGCTGGCAGCCTGAGGTCGACGATGACAACGCCACGCAAACAGGATTCCCGCACACGGCCCGCCCCGGCGCCGGGCCGACGGTTGGCCAGGGACCGTGTCCTGTCTGAAAGCCGCGCCAGTCTGTGGCTGCTGACCGCGGGGCCGGTGACGTGGGCGCTCCACTTCCTGTTGTCCTACATCACCGCCGCGATCTGGTGCGCGAAGGCGATGACGGTGGCCGCACCGTTGGGCGCGGCGCGGGTCGCACTGGTCGCCTACACGGTCGTGGCGCTGGCAGTGATCGCCGGCATCGGCTGGCGCAGTTGGCGTCAGCATCGGTGGGGCGATGCGGAGTTGCCCCACGATGCCGCCAGCGCCGACGATCGCCACCGCTTCCTGGGCTTCGCGACGCTGCTGCTGTGCGGGCTGAGTTTCGTCGCGGTGGTCTATTCCGCGTTCGTGATCGGGGTGTTCGGGACATGCCGATGACCTGCATCGGCCGCCACGGCGTCTGGCCACTGGCTTGCGGCTTATCGGTGCTGGCCGCGGTGTGGTTCGCGCCGCTGCCGGAATGGTCGCGGCATTCATTCGCCGCGCACATGGGTATGCACATGTCGGTGGTCGCGGTCGCCGCGCCGTTGCTCGCGGCCGGCGTGGCCGGCGGCCGGCTTGATCCGGTGCGGTGGCTGGCGGCGAACGCATCGCCGAGCAACGGCGACGCGACAAAGGCGTTGCTGGTACCCGTGCTGCTGTCGCCGCTGGTCGCCTCGGTCATCGAGTTCATCGTGGTCTGGGCCTGGCATGCGCCGGCGCCACACCACGCGGCGCGGCACTCGGCGGGTTTGCTGGTGGTCGAGCAGGGCAGCTTCCTCGCGGTCGGATTGCTGGTCTGGCTGGCCGCGTTCGGCGGCAGCGGGGCGCAACGGCACCTGCGTGCCGCGACCGGCATCGCCGGGCTGTTGCTGACCTCGATGCACATGACCCTGCTCGGCGTGCTGCTGGCGCTGGCCGCGCGGCCGCTTTACGGCCACGGCGCCGACGTGGGGTCCGGCCTGACCGCGCTGCAGGACCAGCACCTGGGCGGGGTGCTGATGCTGCTGTTCGGCGGCGTCGCCTACATGGCCGGGGCGCTGATGCTGCTGTTGGGACTGCTGCGCGAGCGGCATGCGGCGGTGGCCGATGGCTGACCGGTACGGCATCCGGGGATGGCTGGCCGCGATCGCGAAACTGCCGCGCTGGCTGTGGTTGCGCCTCGCCGGGGGCTCGTGGGCGATGGTGCTTGGCCGACTGTTGCTGGCCGCCACGGTGTTCGGCCTGGCCGCGCTGTTGTTCGTCTCGGCCGGCATGATGCCGGTGGCCGCCAGCCAGGGGCATTGGCCGATCACCCGGGTCTTGCTGAACTTCACGATGCGCCGCTCGGTGCAGACGCACGCTTTGGGGATAACGTCGCCGTCCGCCGAAGAACAATCGTTGGGTACGTTGGCGATGGTGCTGAAGGGTGCCGGTCATTACGCCGCGGGCTGCCTGCCGTGCCACGGGGCACCGGGCCATCCTCGGGCGGAAGTGATGTTGCACAGCGTCCCGGAACCGCCGTACCTGCCCCCGATGGTCGATGACTGGAATGACCGTGAACTGTTCTGGATCGTCAAACACGGCATCAAGTACACCGCGATGCCGGCGTGGCCGTCGCAACGGCGCGACGACGAGATCTGGGCGATGGTCGCTTTCCTTCGGCGGTTGCCGGCGTTGGAACCGGCGGAATTCCGACGGCTGGCCTATGGCGGGGAAGCCGCCATTCCCGAGAGCGGCCCGACCCGACCGGCCACGCAGCCGCAGGCGCTGACCAACTGCGCACGCTGCCACGGTCGCCACGGTGAGGGCGACGGCAACGGTGCGTTCCCTTCGGTGGCAGGGCAGGGCGAACCCTACCTGCTCGCCAGCCTGCAAGCCTATGCCCGCGGCGACCGTCACAGCGGTGTGATGCAGCCGGTCGCGGCCGGGCTGGACCTCGATGAGATGCGAACGATGGCGAAGTACTACGCCACGGCGGAGGGCGGCCGCCACGGCGGTGAAACAACTGACGGCCGCAGCGATTACGGCCGGGATGACGCCACACTCGCGGCAATCGCCCGCGGCGCGCAGTTGGCGCAAGAGGGCTCGGCGGCAAGGCGGGTCGCGTCTTGCGTGGAGTGTCATGGCCCCAGACCTGGTCCGCGCAATGCGCTGTATCCGCGCATCGCAGGACAGCCCGCGGCCTACATCGAACTGCAGTTGTCGCTGTTCAAGCGCGGCGACCGCGGCGGCACCGCGTATGCCGGAATCATGACCACCGTGGCCGAACGCCTGGAGCCGGGCGACATCCACGACCTGGCGCTGTATTACTCATCGCTGCCAGCGAACGGGCGGCCTGGTCTGGATTGAAGCGGGCGCAGGTGCTTCATCAAGCGCCACTCACAGGCGATGTTGGCGGTGAGGCTCATCCAAGCCATGTGTTCGGGTTCGATGTTGTGGCTCGGGCGTCCAGAAGTGGCCTTTGGGAACCAAAACCGGACCAAGGGCCGGTGAGTTCGGTGCGGATCGTGGGAGTGAGCGTCATGCGGGGTGGTAGCCGGGGTCAGTGCTAGTGGGACATCTAAATCCTTTGTGAATCAATTACTTAATGACGTCGGTTCCGGCTTTGTATCGGATTTAGTGGTTGGATGGAGTCACGGTAATTGATACATTTTCCGAGAATCGAGAGTAGCTGATACTTTTTGCGCGTGTGAACAGCCGCGCAGCGATTGGTTGGACCGCTAGATGAATAGAGCCTCGGCTTGGCTTATAAGGCGGTCCCTGACTCGAGAACTTGCTTCCAAAAGCTCGCGGGCCGCAGACTCAAGCTCATCATGTGTGAAGTTGAATCGCCTATCGTCGCGAGCCGACGCGAAAAACATCTCAAAGCCGTAGGTTCCGTGAGAATGCAGTTGCTGCAACGGCACCCTTAAGCTGTCTGAATTTGGAAGTAGAATTAATCTACGGCCTAGCATAGGTCCCAACTTTCCCTCCGAGGGCATTGTTCTCGCCCCCCAAAGGTGGATGTCGGCGACCGCTGAGCGTAATAGCCGGCAAAGAGGTTCCCCGATCAGAGTTGCATCGTCAAACCCGCGACGGTAAAGCGAAGCTGAGAATTGATCGACTGCGTCATACGCCGCCCGTATAAAGTTCGATGGCGCCTCAGGGTGCCGAGGTGGTTGGTACCACGTAGCAATATGGGCAACTGAGAATAGAAGGGCCAAGCATTGGGGAACTGCAGCCTCAACGAGTCCTTCGAAAGATACTTGCTCTGCCTGGCTTACACCGTCAGGATCAACTTTCTCCCATCCATCCAGTGGCCCAGCGTGTACAAGCATGACGTCTAAGGCTGCAAGCAAACGAGGCAAAATGAAGAAACTCCAGTCGATGGCAGGGACCTCGTCCAGCATGTATGGGCGTAGGTCCTTGAGAAGCCAAGGCTCCGAACACGGCACGCGCTGAGATACGCGCGTGAACAGATTGAATCGGGAGTTCTCGTCGTCAAGCTCTAGAACATAGTTCCCATCCGGGTTTCGCCCCAACTCGTAGGCGCGCTCAAAGAGTCGCGGGCGTACACGCTCCGGTAGGGGAATCGGCTCAATGCCAAAGCAGAACTTCTCCCCATCTTCTATACGCAGAGGCAACTGGGCGTTCAAGTCATCGAGATCAGCACACTTGAAGTGCCGCTTAAGAAAGCGAGACCACAGACGGGGACAGAGAAGGTCATGCTCGCTGGAATGTTGACGGCCCATAGACGGATATCCAAATTTCCGTTGAGGACAGTATGCCAGCAATCAGGGTACGGTGAGGTCGTCCACCTTCGGAGTGCGGAAATGACCAAATAAACAATGACTTAGCCACCAGATCAATTCTAACGAACAAAAAATAGCCGGCCCCTGGCAGGACCGGCTATCAGCAGCAACGGGTTCGTGCACCCGATTGCAAGTCATCCTATGGCGATGGAAGTCATGCGTCGAGGGTTTACTTTGCTCTCTTTCGCGCGATCGCCGCTTGCACCTTGGTGTGGGAGGAGGTAGTGAGAAAGAACCGTGAACCAACGCCGGCGCAGAAGCGTCGCAACGTCCTGGCAGAGGCCATTCGTTTAAGAGGTGAAGCTCCGTTCAACATTTGGGTGGTGCGCCCACCATTCGACGACAAAGCTCTGATTCTTTCTTCAGACGCTGCAATGGAGTTGTTCTATTTTTTAGAAGGAGAGCCTCGGCTCACCGAGGTTGACTATTCCCCACTACGACGGACAGATCAGGCGGGATCAGCAAGTAAGGAAGGCCGCGAGTTTGCACATGCTCGGACCGGGAGAGGCAATGAATATCAGATCTTCCTGTCTCGCGAAATAGCGCCTGTAGCTGACTACAGGGACCCATTCGATACGTCGGATGGGCGGATTGAAATCCGTCTCCCACATCTGGACGCAAATACCCAGCGCACTGAGAACTGGCGACGGATCATTCCATGTATTCGTCGCGTTCGTCGGCATCCCATCTCAGCTCTTGAGCTGCAGATCCTACTTAGGTTGCGTCGTGGTCCGCAGACTATCCGCCAACTCACGCGTGCGTTCCTCGAGGTTGAGAGTCCAGCCCTTCTTTACGGAGCGATCGCCTGCGTTCTCCGCAAGCGGCAGGCAACTTCCGATTGCGATACGCGTCCTTGGTCACTAAATACGTTGATCCAAAGTACCGAGTCATGAGCACAGTCCGATACACGCGGAAAACGGCGCCGCGAGATTGGATTCGTACGGATGAGTGGGATCCAATCTCGACTGAGGGGCTGGACGATACTGAAATGGCGCGCATTGCGATCCTCACAGAGGCTATCAACCTCTACGTATCAGGTGGACCTATCAGTAACTACCTTAAAGACAGTTCAGTGAGCAGAACGTCGTTTCTACGCGCCTTCAATCGCTGCCTCTGCTTTGACGGGGAGGGTCGCCAACTCGGCTGGCGAGGATTGTTGCCGAGACTGCGCGTCAAGGCGCCAGTGCGGACTAAATCTCTAATCCCTTCGGGGCGCAATGGTCAGGGAGGTTTGAGCGGCGCGCTCCAGCTATTCTTCAGGAGGAACGAAGACGTAAAGGAAGCGTTAGACAAATACATGCTCAACAGTGCGAAGAGAGCAAGCGGTCACGAGAACAAGCTGAGACATAGGTCAGCTCATAAGAAATTTATCTCGTTATGTCGTAGTAAGGGCGTCGCGGAGTTTGAATGGCCATTCAACACCAAGACCAAGGCCAAAGGTGCCATAAACGCGTATGTAAAAAGGTTTATCCATGCTCGATACGACGACATTGTCGCGACTCAGTTCGGTGACCGGGCGAAGGCAAAATCTAAAACAGGCACCGGCTACGCGTCGCGCCTAACCGCAGTTCGGCCGTTCGACGTCGTCGAACTCGATGAACACAAGTGCCACTTTATCGGTTCCATCGGCATACCAGCTGGAGATATAACGCGATGGCTTCCGGTGCAACGCGTCACAATTGTCTTGTGCGCCGACCGAAGCAGCTCAGTTATTCTCGGCTATCTGCCAATTTTGCGTCGCGAGGCCAATAGCGAAGATATTCTTGCAACAATCAACGCGGCATTAGGTAAGCGCGAAAAGTACGTTTTTTCAGAAGGGATGGAGTATACGCCGCACGGAGGATTTCCCGGAGATCTCGGAGGACCATTCAGTTGGTGCGGGTTTAACCAACTGCTAGTCGATAACGCGCTCTCGCACATTGCCAATTCCGTCGTTGATCGCGTTTGCGATATTGCCGGGTGCGATCTGAATTTCGGGCCAGTGCGCCGCTTCGATCGTCGACCGGTTGTAGAGCGCATCTTTGGTGAGATTGAACGAGCAGGCTTTCATAGAGTCGCCTCGACGACTGGCTCAAATCCCTTTGATCCGCTCCGCCAAGACCCTGAAGGAGCGGCCACAAAAGCCCAGGTGAGGCTTGCAGATTTGCTCGATCTCATTGAAGCCGTTGTCGCGGATCATAATGGAAAGGTCGGCAAGAGGAACCACGGCGCGAGACCATTGGAGCGTCTTCAAAGCTTGGTGAATGATGATGACGGATTGGGGATGATTTTCCCGGTGTTGCCGCCGTTGTTACCTGGCGTAGCGGGTTTGGAGTTAAGTATTGTTCCTTGCTTTGTTCGAGGGAGTAGAGAGAAGGGGCGCAGGCCGCAGATATACTTTGAAGAGGAAGAATATTTCGGCAAGAATCTTGCGGATAGATGGGACTTGCTCGACAAACAAGTCTTCGCTCACGTGGATCGCAATGATATTCGCCAGTTTGACGTTTTCCACAACGGAGTAAAAGTTGACACTGTCGTTGTACGTGGGCGTTGGCGACACTCACCTCATTCACGAGATACGCGCAGGCATATCAATAGTGACCTACGCAGCGGATACTTGGAAGTAGGATTCGACGAAGACCCAGTCAACGCGCACAACGCCGCTTTGTCAAAGCGACTAACTCGGGTGAAAGGTGTTGACGCGAAGGGGGTGGTGGGCGCCGCCAATGCGTTTGCTGAAGAGCAACGGGTCCGCGCCCAGTCAGCACCGAAAACGGCAAGCGACTGTCTGCAGGATGCGATCGATCAACTTAATGAGCCTGATCTTCCCTCCAGCAACGAAGATGAGCTGTGGAACATGGAGGATCTTGGGGCATTCAATAGGGGCGAACAATGACGTCACTGGATGAGCTCATCGGCGAGCGGGCGCGGCTCTGGAATGAACACCCAATAATCACTGAGAGCGCTATTTTGCCTACACGTTCGGTCCAGGACGCAGTGGCGCGAGTGCTGAAACTTGCTCGGAAAGGGCGGGGGTCCATTGCGTTCTGGGCAGACCCTGAGGTAGGGAAATCGTCTTGCCTCATGGCAATTGAGGCAGTGCTCAGGGAACGGATAGCGGGTTGCGGGGTGTTGTGGCTGGAGGCTGCCGAAGATCAGCAATCCGCAGAAGGGAGACTGCTAGCACAAATTCTGATGTCAATCCGATACGTACACAAGGTCGATATCACCCTGGCCGGCAAGCGAGACCAGGTAAATCGCGCATTGTTAGCTCTGTCGGGGGAAGCCAGACATCTATTTATCCTGATTGACGAAGCTCAGGAGTTCAACAATCGGGAATTTGGCTGGCTCAAAGCCGTGATCAACAGTTTGTCCCGAGCTGGCGTCAAAGTTACGACTGTGCTCTTCGGGCAGCGGGAACTTAAACAACGGCGAGAGGAACTGTATAGAGACGGGCGGTCGGACTTGGGTGTTCGCTTCATGAAAACGGTGTATCAGTTTCTAGGCTGCAGAAAGGAGGAGGACTTCTTGGCCATCTGCGAGGCCGTCGACCGCAAGTCCGAGTTCCCGGTGGGCAGCCAGCTAACCTACACACAGCTGCTGTTTCCGAAGGCGTTCGATGGGGGGTTCCGCTTCGCGAATCACGCCGGGATGATGTGGGAAGTAGTCCGTCGCACCGTTCCTTCAGTAAAACTAAGAAACGGACTGGCTATGGAGGCTGTTGCATCTATCTTGGCCGAGGCGGCAATAGCCTTCAAAGATCGTGATGCCAAAGATATGACCTTGTCAGAGACGATTATTGAGGAGATCGTCATACAGAAACTGAAGGAGGGATTATGAAGATGCCTGAAGCCTCTGTCGCACAATCGGACAAGCCCTTTGTGCCATGGTGCGATCAGACTCTTATTCGCGAAGAGTCTATCTACGCAGTACTAAATAAGCTGGCGTGGTTCGTTGCTAAGCCATGTGCTCTTTACATTAGACATATTCGACAATCGTATAGTGGAATGGTGGCGCATCATCCAGCCACACTTCGATATTCAGGTGAGATGGCGTGGCTTCGCTTCGTTAAGCAAACGCCCCTCGTGCCTTCGTTGCAGGGTCTTACCCTCAGAGACTATCTGAGTGTGATAGAACATCTCACCAAAAAGGAAACGCCGCTGCGTTGGCGGTCACAGTGGCTCCGCTTCTGTCCTGAATGCATGGCGAGCGGAGTGCACCTGCGGCTTCATCAGCACATGGCTGTGGAGAAGTGTCCGGTCCATCAAATTACATTACAGACTACATGCGTGCATTGCGAGCACAGGCTGCGATACGAATCATCGAAAGAAGAGCCGTTTTGCTGTCCTAGTTGCGGCAGGAGTTTGCTGCGGGACGGGATGATCGAGACCCAGCATACCAATGAGTTCCTAATGGAGGTGAGTAAACGGGTTCAAGACGCTCTCGTGTGGTTGGGTCCCGCGAACACGGATCTTGAAATCTTGACCGGTGTTCGGGTTATCCACATCGACGAATCGCATCCATTGCAAGCGGTGGGTGCGAAGTACATTCTCTTGGAGGCGCTCTGCAGTGCCCGCAACCATCGTCCGGAGTGGCTTCGTCGAGCGGTTCTTGACAGCTTCTCGGCTAGCTTCCGTGCCCTTGACTACTCATCGCCATTTCATTGGTCCCACGACAGTAGGGGGGAGGAGGCTCTATTGCAGTGGGAGGCGCCTGTCCGCAGCGCGACATCGTATCGAGATTCGCATGCCGATCCGGAACTCAGATGGACTCTGGATCTGTCCGGTCGGTACCGAAGTGCTTGTCGACGTGTTATGCAGATTTTCATCAATCGCTATCGGAGGCGTCATCCAGCGTGTCTGGATACACCTTATCGGATGTTCGGTGAGAAGCTCGAGGAGGATGAGAGAAATCCCGATGAGCTGCTGGAATGTTGTCCGGTTGCAATTGGATTTTGGCTATGGAGGAAGACGTGTTCGAGTATCCACGGTTCGATTGGAGAGTTCGAACGAGTTGAGCGATGGCGATTTCTCGTTGGGCTTCCTGACTCTACGTGTGACTTGCTTTTCTACACGTTGGTGAGGAGTCACCTGCATTATTGCGTGTTCGTCGCCGATGAATGTGTGCGTGGCTGGAAGGAATCCGGCGCAACGGTCGGTGATTCTATCGAGCCGATCCTTGCGATCGCGCGCTCGGACGCCATATGGTCTTGCAACGATTTTGATTATCACCACCCGAGGATGTTGGTAGCCAACGGTAGCATTCACTTTGTGAAATTTGACGCGACGCAAGTATTTCTGACCAGGAAGTGTCCGGGTGCCGTTGCGTATCAGGAAAGGCTTCGTCGACAGCTCAGGAATGTTCGGGTGGTGGGCGTGGGGCTGCCTGGCCCAATGTATGTCAATAATGAGGATGAGTGGGAAAAGTTGCAGTTCAAACAGGAGCGCCCATTCGCCAAAATGAAGGGCGATTGGATCTTCTTTCCAGTTGAGCATTCGCCGAGACCGTGGATGTTCGATTCTTTATTTACTGAACGGCCAGGGATTTCGATGGAGTGCCCACACAAAGAGAGTGATGACGAGCGCTTGGATCAGGCGCTCAATTCGAAGTGGTTTCGCGGCGACAGGAATTCTGGGTAGTAAATAGGGGCCTGTCTGATATGTGGGCGAAGAGTTTGCAAATGGGGCCAAGCTCCGATGGTCAGAGTCGAATGGCTTGGCAGTCATCGGCAGCGCCCCGGGAAGACGGTGATATCCCGATTAGGGGGGCGTTATCGGGGGTAGGGAAGGTCGGCTTTCGATCCAAAGCGGCAATTGGGCCACCTCGGCAGAACCTCTTAATGTGGCCAGTGGTCACATACCGGGCCCAAAACGTTTGAACTAGAAGACGCTTGCGCGCTTGGCGAAATGCTCGATGGTGCGCGTCGCGACCGACGAGTGCTGGTGGCCCAAGAAGCCCAGCAGCTTTACCAGTTCCCTGTGGCCGCTTGGAGCGAAGGTCAGCGCGCTGACCTGTGTCTGCACGCGATCGAACTTTGGCATCCAGCCCGTGAGATCGGGCTTGAAGTTCAGCTTGAACCAGCCCCACCCGATGTTGAGCGTCGGCGCATCCGCCGGTGCCTTGCCCAAGGCACGCCCGACGTCCTTGCCCAAGGTAGCCAGACGTTTGCGCTCCACCGAGATCGCCTTGAACTCACCCGCCGAAATGGCCTCCTGGAACTGGCTTAGCCACGCGCGCACTTCGGAAAGTCGGTCGCGCATTTGCGATGCGACCACGAACATGTCCTCGAGCGACGAAGCCTCTCTGAGCACGAGCGCAGGCAGGGCCGGAAGGACGACGTGCACGCCTAGGACGCCGTCGTCCTTCGGTGAGGCTGGATACAACTGGTCTCGGTGCTTGGCAATTTCTTGCTTGAATTCACCCAGTGCTGTGGGCGGACTAGGCAATGCGACGCCAGCGCGCTGGAAGAGTCGTCGCCGGAGCGGATGCGGCGTATATGGCGTTGCGTAGACGAACGCCCGTGCCAGCATGCCAGCGCCGCCCCAGACCAGTTGCGACGTGAACGTGTGTGGCGTCGTCCGATCCCGGTCCCAGGCGGCCTCGTTGTCCGACTGTTCCTTCGACATCGTCTCGTTGAGCAACAGCTTAGCCAGGAACCCGTTCCTCGGGGCCTCGAGGCGCTCGGGGTAATCCAGGAATCCGTGTGGACGAACGATGGAACGCCTCGCGAGTTCGCTGAGCGGCTCACCTTGGCCGAACCAGGCGTCGTGAAACCGGTCATCGACCAGAATCTGATCGCGTAGCAGGACGTCGGTCAGCAGGTCGAACAACGCTTCGATGTCGATCACTGCCTGCGGCAAGGGCTGGGCCGCCTGCGCCGGATCGGTGAGCGGGCCGATACCTGGGTTGTCCTCGGGGTCGAGTCCTGTCGTCAGCAATGCGCTGACGGCTTGCAGTGACCAGTTATCGGCGATAACGCGCTGTCCCATCCCATTCCTTTCATAGCCCTTCGTCATGGGCCCACTACTATATCCCGCTCGCTCCTCGATGCCGCTCCTGGCAGACGCCACCCCGGTATCCTTGCAGGGGGTCTCGGTGGAACAGGTAATGGCAAAGGCGAAGCGAAAATCCACGGCAACGCGCAAGACGGCGACGCCGCCGAAGGCCGCGCCGAAGCCCAAGGCGTCGCCCAAGGCCAAGACAAAAGCGAAGCCTCGGACACGCCCGGCGGTGGACACCGTCCGGGCCTCCCGCGACGGCCACGAGTTCCACGAAGCATGGGTCGCTCGCAAGTGCTTGGGCTTGCTGCTGCCCCGGGACGAGCTGGTCGGCATCGCCGTTGAAGGCTTCGCCAACGAAGACCAAAGCGGTGTCTCGACCGAAGGCAACGAGATCGCCGACGCGGTCCTGTACTTTGGACGCAGTGCCACCCTTCAGCACGCAAATCGCGTGGTCGCGGTTCAAGTGAAGTACTCCAAGGCGGCCGAACACAAGCCTTTTCGTGCGGCCGACGCCAAGAAGACCATCGGCAAGTTCGCACGCACGTATCGCGCCTGCAAGAGGTCGCTTGGTACCGAGAAGGCACGGAAGAAGTTGCGCTTCGAGCTGGTCACCAACCGGCCGATCGAGCCCGCGCTGGCCGAGGCCATCAATGGGCTGGCGGCGCGAAGCCCGCTCAAGGGCGAGGCAAAAGCGCAGGCGAAGCAGGTGGCGGCCGCCTGCAAGCTGACGGGCAAGGATCTCGCCGAGTTTGCCGCGCGCCTGGAAATGATCGGGCTGACGGGCAATCTGCGCGAAAACAAGCAACAGCTCGCGCTCACTCTGGTGGACTGGTCGGACGCCAGGGACCACATGGCCCGCCGCCGGCTTGCGGACATCCGCGACATGGCCCGCGACAAGGCCGGTTTGGTCAAGCAGCACCACAACGTCATCGTGCGCACGGACGTGCTGGCTGCGCTGCACCTGTCCGACAACCGGGACCTGCTTCCGGCACCGGCGAGTTTTCCGCCGATCGGGAAGGTCGTCGATCGCGTGCAGCTGGACGACACCGTCAAACGCATCCCGCGGCTCACACGACCGCTGGTCGTGCATGCCGAGGGCGGCTTCGGAAAGACGGTCTTCATGAGCTCGTTGGCCGCCCGCCTGGGTGACCAGCACGAGACGATCCTCTTCGACTGCTTCGGCATGGGCCAATACCGTGCGTCGGACGACAGCAGGCACCTGCCGAGCCGCGGCCTGGTGCACATCGCCAATGAGCTCGCCTGTCGGGGCCTGTGCGACCCCTTGCTGCCATCGACCAGCCATAGCGAGGACATCCTCCGCGCCTTCCGCACGCGCTTGGAGCAGGTAGTCGCGACGTTGCGCCGGGGCTCGGCGGACCGGCAGCTAGTCCTGCTGCTCGACGCAATCGACAACGCCAGCGAGATCGCCCGCGATCGCAATCAGGATTCGTTCCCGCGCCTGTTGCTGCAGAGCCTGGAGCATGGCGCTCCCATTGGCGGCCTGCAGGTCGTCGTCAGCGCCCGAACCCACCGGCGGCTGGCCGCGACCGGCGAGATCTCCGCCGAAGCGCTCGAACTGCAGCCCTTCGTCGAGCAGGAAACCCGGGCGTTCCTGCGCACCCGAGTAACCAAGCTGACCGAAGTCATGGTCCAGGTGGGGCAGGCCCGGTCTAAAGGCAACGCCCGCGTGCTGGAGCACCTGGCGGCGGAACCGGACCTGCTGGCGCCGAGCGAGATCGACAAGCCAATCGACTTGGACGATCTCATCCAGCACCGCATCGACCAGGCCCTGGTAGAGGCGCGCAAGCTGGGCAATGCCGAGCACAGCATCCGCGCCTTCCTCGCAGGCCTGGCGACCCTGCCTCCGCCGGTTCCGCTCAAGGAGTTCGCTCAGGTCAATGGCATGCCCGAAGGTGCGGTCGTCAGCTTCGCTGCGGACCTGTCGCCGCTGTTGGAGCAGACCAAGCACGGCCTGATGTTCCGCGATGAGCCCACGGAAACGCTCATCCGGCGGAAGTACGCCGGCGACGCGGCGCCGCTGCGCGAGCTGGCAAACAACCTGTTCGCCATGCAGGCCCAGTCGGCCTACGCCGCCACCACGCTCCCCGACCTGCTGCTGCAACTCGAAGATGGCGAGAAGCTCTTCCAGCTCGCCTTCGACGAGCGGCTGCCGGCAAGCATCACCGGTACTGTGGGCCAGCAGGCGGTTCGCCATGCGCGGTTGCGCGCCGCGGTGGCGCACGCCGTTCGCGTCAACGACCTCGACCGCCTCGTGCCCCTGCTGGTCGAGTTGTCGACCTTGGCGGCGATGGACCAGCGGGGAACGACGTACCTGCTGGACTACCCCGATCTGGTGGTCGCGTCGGCCGATCCGGATTCGCTTCGGCGCATGTTCGATGCGCGAACCAAATGGCCCGGTTCCCGCCACGCCCGCCTGGCGATCGCGCACGCGCTGATGGGCGAGACCGCCGAGGCGATCTGGCACGCCCAGTGGGTCTACGAGTGGCGTGAGCACTATTTCAATCAGAGGAACGACGAGCACGACCGCGCGCACCCGACGGTGCTCGACATGGCGTCGCTCCCGTTCTGCCGCCTGCTCAAGGGCGACGGCACGGCCGCGGCCCGGGACCTGTCGGGTTGGGTCAGCGCCGAGTACGGGTACGACGTTGCCGAGGCGATGTTTGAGCTGGCGCGACGGCCCGAAGCGGCGCGTATCCTCCCGCCCGAGGTAATCCGAGCCTGCGTCGACGCACTGGCGTCCATCGGGCCAATCGCCGCAGCGATCCGTTACACGGCCGGGAATCCGGAGCAGCAGCGCGCCCAGCTCGAGTCGCTTGCGGCAACGTGCACGGCGAGCGGTCCGGTGAAGCTTCGCGACCACTACCGACCCGAGGAACGCGCTCTCGTGAAGGGCATGGTGGAGGCCGCGGCAAAGGCGGTGCGCATGGCCATGCCCGCCCAGGCGACCGCGATCCTTGCGGCGGTGCCGCTGGTCCCGCCCAGCCTGCACGTGTTCATGGATTCGTCGTATTGGACGGGTGAGATCGCCACCTATATCGCCCGGCAGGTAATCGCCTGCTGTGCGGCCGGCACGCCGATTGGCCCGCGCCACCTGCTGCCGCGCGAGCTGGCCGAGCTCGCGGCGACGTTGCCCTCCGACCTGCCGGACGAGGAGTTCCGCAAGGCCCTCAATGACTCACTGGACGCGGACTACCAGGCGAAGGCCAAGGCCGCTCGGGACGCCAAGGAAGACTCGCGCTATCACTACAGCCACAACTCGTCGGCCAAGGAGTTCATCGCCCGGCGACTGTCGCGGTGGCTGGACCTCGCGCGTGACTCCGCGCAGGCGCTGGTCGGCTCGGAGGCCGCCAACCCAACCTTGTCGCCGCTGACGGCGCGGTGGATCACGCTGCGCAACACTTCGGATTACCACTCGGGCGGACACTCGGCGCAACAGCAGCACAACGCGGTCGGCGAGCGCTTGCTCGCGGTAGCTCTCACTGCGAATGACGGATTTCCTGCCGACGAGGTGACCGCTTACATCGATGCAGCCAGCGAGTCGGACACCACCCCCCTGTCGAACCTGATTGGGCTCGTCGCCTTGCTGGCATCGCGGCCGGCCTTCCACGCGATGGCCGGTGCGCTGGCGATCAAGGCGAACGCGGCTACCGAGAGAGAACACGACGTCACCGATCGCGCGAAGCACTTCGCCCGACTCGGTCAGGCGATCGCGATGGCCAGCCCCGCCGAAGCAGTCGCGTATTTCCGCAAGGGGCTCGAGCAGATGGACGCGATCGGCTCGGGCGACTACCGCTACGTCGAGGGGCTAATGCACTTCGCCGGCGCCTTGACGGGCGAGGGCCTCGGTCAGCGTGAGAGCCACGCTCTGTCCAACATCTGCGAGCTCAACCTGGGCGAGGAGCAGAAGTTCAGCTGGGGTTCTTACGGCGCCGCGATGAGCAGGGCGGCCGGTCTGGCCGGGCTGGGCAAGCTGGCGCGATGGCAGGATCGCAGTCGGATCTCGTTGGACTACACGCTGTTGCCGTACGTGCGGGCCTTGGTCCAGGACGACAAGCTCGATGCGACCCTCGCGATGACGCTGCTGCGACTGTCCAACCCGGCGGAGCTGTACGTGTGCGGGACGACGCAGCTTGTCGCCACCTTCGAAAGCAAGCCGTCGGCACGCGCCCCCGGCGTGGCCACCGAACTCGTCACGCAGTACCTGCAGAACAACCCCGGTTCACTGGGCTCGGACACGCCCCGCGCGCTCGCCCGCTTTGCCGGCGCGGTGCTGGGCGAGAACGCGTGGGAGCGCCAATACCTGGACGCCGCTGCAGACCGGATCGAAGTGAAGCGCGACGACCACAACACGCGCGCGAACTGGCGGGCGTCGGGCGCCGATGCCTCGCCGCGAACCTGGGAAGCCGAACAGGCCGCGGCGAAGGCGCACATCCTGCAGCTCGCCGATGGCATCGATCCGCTCGATGAGGTCGCGGTGGGGCGCGTTCTCGATGCGGCCCGCACGCATCACCGGAACATGCGCTTCTCGGGCGATGTCCTCGATTCGCTGCGTCCGAAGGTGGCCTTCCAGGCCTGGCCTGACTATCTCGCGCTCATCGCGCGGCTCGAGATGTTGAGCCTCTACGAGAAGGAACAGGAGCTGCGCACCTGCAAGGCGCAATGGGCGGGCGCCTCGCTCGCCGTGGCTGACGCGCTCAAGGCGTGCGCGCCGGTCATCGCACGCGTGAACGCGCGCGAGTACATCTCCTTCGAGTACCTGGCGATCTCGCATGTCCGCGCCCTCGAGGAGATTTGCGGTCTGGAGCGTCGCGACGTGTTGATGCTCCTGATTGACGAATTCACCCGTCCCAAGATGCCGGTGCCGGCCTCGGTGTGGCTCAACTTCGCTGCGGAGTTCAATGCGCGAACCACGCCCGGCGTGGGCGAGCAGTCCCTGACGCGCCTTTTGCAGAGCGGCCCGGCGCGGCTGGCGTCCAACACCGAGGACGGCGAATGGCAGGAGTCGCTGAGCTTCACCGGGGATGCGGTCGAGGCGACCGCGGGCATGATCTGGTTCCAGCTCGGATCGCCGGTCACTCGGCGGCGGTGGTTGGCCGCCCATAGCCTGCGCACGGCGGTCCGCCTGGGACGCGCCGAGGTGCTGGATGCCGTCGTGACGAAGTATCGGCGCCGCGACGCGGCGCCCTTTCAGGCGCCGGAACTGCCGGTCTTCTACCAGCACGCCCAGCTGTGGTTGCTGATCGCGATGGCCCGCATCGCGCTGGAGGCGCCAAAGGACATCGCTCGACACGCCGACTTCCTCGAAGCGATCGCGTTCGACTCCGCAGACCGCCACGTGCTTCGGCGGCATTTCGCGGCGCAGGCCTTGCTGGCGTGCGCGGACGCGGGTCAGGTGAGCCTGTCCAAGGCGCGCCTCCAGAAGCTGAAGCGCGTCAACCGTTCGAGCTTCGCGATCAGGAAGGAGAAGAACTACTACGGGAGCGATTTCTCCTCCATGCGCCCCGAAGGTATGGCCGAGCCCCAGCCCGAACTGCACTTGGATTACGACTTCAGCAAGGACGACGTCTCGCCGCTGGCGCGCCTGTTCCGGCGGCCGCAGTGGGAAACGGTCGATGCTCTCGTCGCCAAGGTTCGCCAACACGACGCCGAGATCGCATACATGAGCGATCGGAAAGGACGATCACGGCCGGGGCGGGACCACTATTCCCGCGGTATCGACTCGGAATACCAGGGTTACGGCGAGCAGCTGGCGTGGCACGCCCGGTTCTCGGTGGCGGGAGATCTGCTCGCCGAGCATGCGGTGGTGTGGCCTGGTTACGAGGTGGACGATCCCTGGGCCGATTGGCTGTTGCGCGAGACTTTGACGCACCCCGACGGCTTGTGGCTAGCGGACGGCACGGACCGCCAGCCGCTGGACGCATGGGTCTCGTTGACGATCGTCGGCGAATCGTCGGTGGACCTCACCGCGGCCCCGTCGGAATTGCAGGCGCTGCTTGGGATCGGCGAGGCGATCGGAGAGTGGCTCACGGTCGACGGCAGCTGGCAATCCAACGAAGGCATCGAGATCCGGGTGATGTCGGCGCTGGCGCCGCGGGACAAGAGCGTCGCGCTGGCCAAGGACGTGGCGGCGCAAGTGCCCTTCCAGGCGTACCTGCCGCAGCTGCAGGCGTACGAGGACGACGGCGTGACCTCGGCGCGATGCGCCTACCTGCCGTGGATCGTGCGCGAGGAGGCCTATGCGCACCTGGACGAAACGGACGCCTTGGGCGCCGACGGCGCGGTGCAGCGCCCGCGGTTGAGCAAGGATGCGACCACGTTCGGCAACCTGCGATCGGTCGAACCTTTCGACCGCACCTGGGAGAACGCCGCCGGCGAGACCGTGTTGCGGGCCGACGCGTGGATCGAGTCGAGCCGACATGAGGAAGGTGCAAGCGAAGGCTCGCGCCTGTGGTGCCGCACCGACCTCGTGCGCGCGTACCTGGCAGCCCGCGACGCAGACTTGCTGTGGCTGGTGCGCTTGCGTCGCCGCGCCGGAGGCTACGGCAGCGAGCCCACCCGCTACTGGCACACCACCGCGGTCATCCGGCTGAATTCGTCGCTCGAGCTGAGCTACTACCCTGGCCGGGCGAACGAACTCGACGACTCTAAGTACTAGCGTGGCCCTATGTCGCCGCCGTGGCCGCGCGGGAGCACCGGCAAGGTCATCGCCGAACCGTACTCGTGCGCCGTGATCTTCCTTTGCGCAGCGACAGATCTGCGGATGCATGTGCGAACCACGACCATGCCGCGCGTTCCACGCCCAAGGGCATGCAGACCGTCCAGTCTTGGTCGCCAGCGCTGGGGCCATCCTGTGACTTAGGGCGGATACGAATGCTTGGATTCGTACACCTGGGGAAGAGACTCGTAGCAGAGCAAATCGTTATTTGCGAATGTCCGCTTGTGGCCGGAAACCGACGTTCGGAATGGCGGCCAATAACGCCAGCTGCAATTGTCCAACAGCCTGTTGGACGAACCTTGGCGCACCAGCCGTGCCTTCCGAGCAATTGGTCTCTTGGCGCTGCAAGCACCGTCAAACCGGATTGATTGAACCGAAACTGGTTGAATGATTGTCCAACCCCGATTCGGGCAGCAGTCTGCTGCCCAAAATTCGGCTGGGAACGCGCAGTAAGTTCAGCTTGGCACAGGCATCAGATGGTGTCTCCAGCCTCAACGTCAATTGGGCAACAGGCTGTTGCCCAATTGGTTCTGGGTTACCCCATCTTAGGCGGCAGACTGATTGACTTAGCCCAAACACGCCTGGGGTCGAGGCGAGATCTGTCAGACGTGAACCCACCGGGGATGGTCTTGGTCGGTTCTCAGTGAAAATGCCGAACGGTGGATACAACCTAGAGCGGCCGCTCCCGCAGCTTAATGATTCGGGGCATTAGGCATCTGCGAAGTCTGTTCGGTCCAGTTCGTGACTATCAAGGAATATGCGAAGCTGCGTGCGCCAAGCTCCCCGGCCTGGCTTTCGTAGAAATCTAAAGACCGCTTCTGGCCGGAGCGGCCCAAGCCGGGCAGGGGATTAGGGCTGGCTATCGGGGCTAGAACAGCAGCGTCAAAACGGGCTGTGGGGAAGTAGGAGGCACCTCTTCGAGCATCTCACCAACGATTATGCATGCCGAGCGGGATTTCCATAATTATGGAAATTCGGCCGTTTTTGCATAATTGGGTTGGTAATCCCCCCGTTTTTAACGGACACCAAAAGTGGAGCTAAGCGGCACGTGCCAGTTTCTGTATCGGGGTAATGCCGCCGAGTGCCATGTTGGGGCGCTCGTGGTTGTACGTCCATAGCCAGCGCGTGGCCTTGTCCTGCACCTGCTCGATGGTGTCGAACAGGATCCGGGCCAGCCAGGCATAACGCACCGTGCGGTTGTAGCGTTCGATATAGGCGTTCTGCTGTGGCTTCCCAGGCTGGATGTGCTCAATCCGGATGCCCTGTCGCTCGGCCCAGGCCAGCAGCGCGCCACTAATGTATTCCGGCCCGTTGTCGCAGCGGATCGCACGGGGTTTGCCGCGCCATTCGATGATCTGCTCCAGCGAACGGATCACCCGCGCTGCCGGCAGCGATAGGTCCACTTCGATGCCCAGCCCTTCGCGGTTGAAGTCGTCCAGCACGTTGAACAGACGGAAGCTCCGGCCGTCGCTGAGCTGGTCATGCATGAAATCCATGGACCAGATCTGGTTGATCGTATCGGGCACGGCCAGCGGCTCGGGCTTCTCCCGCACCAGGCGCTTCTTCGGCTTGATCCGCAGGTTCAACTCCAGCTCCCGGTAGATGCGATAGACCCGCCTGTGGTTCCAGCCAAAGCCTTTGACGTTGCGCAGGTGCAGGAAGCACAGGCCAAAGCCCCAATCGCGATACGCCGTGGTCAGCCGCACCAGCCAGTCGGCGATGCGTGCATTCTCGTCCGACGACGTGGCCTGGTAGCGGTAGCAGGTCTCGCTCAATTCGAAGGTCCGGCAGGCGTGCCGAATGTTCGTGCGCCCGCCCTCGATCGCTGTTCGGGCCATCTCCCGGCGTTGAGATGGCCTCACCATTTTTTTGAGAGCGCTTCCTTCAGCAGGTCGGCGCTCAGCTGCGCGTCGGCGTACATCTTCTTCAGCCGCCGGTTCTCGTCCTGCAGCTCCTTGAGCTGGGACATCATCGACGCATCCATGCCGCCGAATTTGCTGCGCCACTTGTAGAACGTGGCCGAGCTGATGCCGTGTTCGCGGCATATCTCCGGGACGGGCGTGCCGGCCTGCGCCTGCTTGAGCACGGCGATGATCTGGCTGTCGGTGAAGCGGGACTTCTTCATTGGAACCTCCTCGGGAAAGCGTACGAGAAAATTCCACTTCTGGGGTCAGCTAACCTGTGGGGGGATTACCCTCCAGGAACATCGCGGCGTGGAACCGATACTTGCGTGCCTCGCTCGGCAGGGAAATGCCAACTTGCTTGGCTACAAGCGTCGCGTAACTGAGCTGGGCCTCGGTCGGCTCTTTCAAGTCCCAATCGATGCAGTCCTTGAGCAGTGTCTCGATCTGGTTTTCCAGGCGCTTGACGAAAGTGTCCCGGACACGCCGATCCTTGATTCGTTCGTACTGGACAGTCAGCGCCTCCTCGAGTTGCTGAGAGACGTATAGCTCCAGTGTCATCTCAACCGCGGGGTTCACCAGATAGAGGGTCGGCAGGGATTCGTGTAAAAACGGGCCGAAAGTGAGCT
>NZ_AVPS01000005.1 GCF_000768345.1 Lysobacter concretionis Ko07 = DSM 16239
GACCAAACATCGCCAGCACCGTTACCACTACTGTGGCTGGCAAAGTCCACCAGAAACGGCGGCTGAAATCGAGCAGCTCCGGATTGTCCTCGTCGTCCAGCCCCGGCATTTCCGGTTCCAGTGCCATGCCGCAGATCGGGCAGATGCCGGGGCCTTCCTGGCGCACCTGCGGATGCATCGGGCAGATGTACATCGTCCCTGCCGGTGCCGGCACCGGGGAGTCATCGGATTGCCGGGTCAGATATCTGGCCGGATCCGCCACGAAGCGTTCCAGACAACGTGCCGAGCAGAAATGGTGCGTTACCCCTTCATGCTCGGCGTGATGGGCGGTTCGGGCCGGATCGACCTGCATGCCACAAACCGGATCGGTAACGGTGGTTCCCTCAGCGGCGTGAATGTGATCCCCGAGGTTGTTGGAGTCCGTGTGGTGATGATGGGTGTTCATGCATCCTCCGTGACGATGGCAATGGCTTGAGATTGATTGATCTGTCAATCCGCGTGGTGAGCGAACGCGGATGTGGTGCCGTCGTAAGCGACGAGCTCGACGACATAGGGCTGGACGCGGCCATCGGGCAGCTCCATCCCCGGTGAGCCGGCCGGCATGCCCGGCACGACCAGCCCCTTGCCCTCGGGCCGCTCGGTCAGCAGGCGTTTGATGTCATCCGCCGGGATATGGCCTTCGACGAAATAGCCGTCCACTTCCGCGGTATGGCAGGAGCCCTTGCCATACGGAATGCCCACCCGCTCCTTGATTGCATTCACGTTGTTGGTATTCACAACCTGGACCGTGAAGCCGGCGTGTTCCATGTGCTCCACCCACAACTGGCAACAGCCGCAATTGGGGCTCTTGCTGACGACCATCAAAGGCAGGGCTGACTGGGCGGGTACTGGACTTTGTACGGGAGCGTCCGGGGCGGGGTGGGTTGCGAGTGCAGGTGTCGAAGACGACTTGCTGGCGATACCGCTATCAGGTGCGCCGGCGCATGCCGTAACTGCATGTGCAGAGGCCAGCGCGAGGATGACGAAGACGAGTTGATTGCGTTTCATGGGTAGTACTCGGTGAGTGGCTTGGCGCGACGGCTGCCGGGGAACGATCGGGGCCTTGTGGAAGGCCCCGTGCTTCACTCAGTGCTGGTGATCATGACCTGCATGGTTGTCGGGACTGGACTTGCCGGCGAAGCAGTCCAAGCCGGGGCCGCGCTCAGCGCGGAGTCCGTTCGTCGTCGTGGCTGCCCCTCTCTCGGGTGTCGTCGCGCAACCGGCCCGGTAGCGCGACGTCATCGCTGACACCCTGCCTGAAGCCCTTGATCGCCTGGCCCATGTCCTGACCAACGTTCTTCAGCCGCTTGGTGCCGAACACGAGCACCACGATCGCAAGTACGACCAGCCAATGCCAAATACTGAAACTTCCCATGGATAAGCTCGCCCCAATGGTTGATAAAAAGGCGGAACCGATACGTCGAGTGGTTCCTGTGCGCCTGGAGGATTCAACTGTTCGCATCAATTGCAATTGCTACACAGGGCTGAGTGTCCCGAGTACTGAAACAACAATCAGGATCAAGGTGGCCAGTGCGGCCTCTGCCGCCACACTCTGTCGCAAGGCGCGCACCTCCTGCGCAGGATCCCCGCTGGTCAGCGCCCGTCCCAGGCGCGGCACCAGCGTCCATCGGTGCAGCGCGCCCAGGCCCAGCATTCCACCGAACAGAGCAAGCTTGAACAGCAGCAGGTTTCCGTAGGTGCTCTGCAGCAGCGAAGAAAATGACCACGCGGTGAGATCCCCGTAGTGCGCGATGCCGGACACGACGAGCGCAGCAACGAAAATCGTTCCCAGCGTCGAAAATCCATGCAGAAAGTCATGCGTTGATCGCAGACGCCCGCTGCCGGAGGCCTCCTTGCCGCGCAGGAGCATCCCCAGGAACATCAGGACCGCTGCGATCCAGCCGCCAGCCGCGAGAAGATGGACGAGGCCCGCAGCAAGCCGGACCGCGCCTGCCACGCCCTCGCCAGCGGCCGCGTGGCCGTTCCATGCCAGCGAAGCGAGTGCGCCGCCCGCCAGCGTCGCCGCCAGCGGGAAGGCGAGCTCCACCTTCCCGCGGCGACGATGCCATCCGAGCACAAACATCAGGGCGAGCAGCAGCGCGCCTCTCGCAATCGCTGCCCGGCCCGCGGACGTCTCGAGCAGATACCAGCCAAGCGATCCGCGATCAACGTCGGCGACCGGCATTCCCATGATGCCCGCGGTCTTGAAGACGACATCGGCCCCGGTGAGCACGAGACCGACGGTGGCACTCACCAACAGAACGCCCATGAGTGGCCACCCGGCCAAGGCGTCGGCGAGTGCCGATCGACGCGAACCGTACCAACCGAACAGTGGAACCCCGAAAAGCACCATGAGAACAAGGTATTCCAGGAATCTCAGTGCATAAGCCGACAGGTCGAACATTTGTGGCTCCTCAGCGCACCGTGAAGCTGAAATTGCCCGTCATGGGGTGGTTGTCGCCTCCAACGGCGCGGTATTCGACGGTATAGACGCCCGGAGCCAGCGGCCGAGGCAACTTGGCACGCAGGGTCTTGCCGTTGTTGACGATCTCGGTCGTGAAATTCTCGATCGGCATGGTGGAACTGCCGTGCTTCATGAGCAACTCGAGACGCGACGCCCGCGGCAGCAAGGTTTCGTTGAAGACGAGATCGATCTGGGCTGGCGAGGCCACCACCGCATTTGCCGCCGGTGTGGACTGCTGCAGCGCGGCGTGGGCGTGCGCGATCTGCAGCGAGAACTGCCCAGCCGCAATCGCGAGGACGAGCGCAAGGGAGCGAAGGAGGTTTGACGACTTCATAGGGATAAATCCTCATTGCGAATGTGATGCAAAGCCCCGTTCGGGGCCGTGCTGTGTTGGATCCGACAAGCGTTAGATGTCGGGCTGTCACCCAAACCGCGGTTGGTCGGCTTTTGATACCACCGGTTTCGCGAGATGAGGATCCCGCCTGCTCAGGCGGGATCCTCGACGCATCAAGCCGCCATGGCGCTGCAGCTTTCCGCGCAACGGCGACAAACTTCGGCGCAACGCGTCATCTCAGGGTCGTTCATGGCGTCGCATGCATCGGCGCACTGGCGGCAGATCTCCGCACAGGCACCGCAAACCACGTCGTGAGCGCTGGCACCGCGAAGCATCGTGTCGGCACTGGTTGCGCAGATATCGGCACACGTCGCAAGTAGTGCAATGTGCTCTGGGGCCGCGTGGGCACCTCCTTTGGTCAGGCAATAGTTGATGGTCTCCAGGCAGATCTCATGACACTGCGTGCAGATGTCGATGCACTCGTTCATGGCCTGGGACCGGTGTGCTGCGGAATGGTGAGTCATGTGGTTCTCCTGCTTCCTCGCGGACGAGAATCGGCGCGCCCGCAACACCGCCCCTGTTGCTGCGACGGATCAGTGCTGTGCGAACGGTGCGGTGGTTCCGTCGTGATGGACCAGTTCGACCGTGTACGGCTGCTGGCGCCCCTCCGGAACCTCCATGCCGGGAGAACCAAGCGGCATCCCTGGGAGGACCAGGCCGCGTGCGTCCGGCTTTTCTTCGAGGAGACGTTTGATGTCCGCGGCCGGGACGTGGCCTTCGATGACGTATCCGCCGATCTCGGCCGTGTGGCAGGAGCCCTTTGCATAGGGGACACCCAGCCGCTCCTTGACCGGCCCCAGGTCATCCATGTCGTGCACATCCACGGTGAAGCCCGCCTTCTGCACGTGGTCGATCCAGGCACCGCAGCACCCGCAGGTCGGGGTCTTGTGGACGGTCATGCGTGGCGGGGCTGCTGGAGTCGTGTCGGGTGTTCCCGGGGCGACCTGTGCAGTGGGCGCGCTGTTGGATTGCGTGGGTGTAGCGGCCTGGGTGCAGGCACCCAGGCCGGCGACCGCAAAGGCCACCCACGCCAGTCGAGTAAAACTGTAAGCATTCATTTCGGCTTCTCCACTCAGCGCTTGGTCCGCGAGGACCAGTGGATGTGGACGATCCGCCAGCCGTCCGTGGTCTGCTTCAGCACCATCGTCTCGGTGCTCTGGACGGTCAGTGGCTGGCCGTCCTTCTGGGTGTGCAGCTCGCTTTCGGTTCCGACCCACGCGAACTCGCCAGCGGCTCGTGCGCGCTGACGGAGTAGCTGGCGATGGGCGCCCTTGAGGAACGCCGCATCGCTGACTGCGTGGTGCCCCATGTATTCCTCGCGGCTGCGCTCCGCGCCTCCGGATTCCAGGATGAGGACGTCGGGTGCGAGTAGGGCTTCGACCGTGGACAGGTCGCCGCTGGACAGGGCGGTGTTGAACCGTTCCGCCACGGCGACGGCAGCCTCTGCGGCAGCCGGGACGTCCACGTCCGCGGATGCCGCGGCGGCGGGGTGATGTTGTGCATGCGTCTGTGTCGCCTGCGCCATTGCGGGCGATACGACGGCCAGCGCAAGGGCGAGGGTGAAGGAAGTTGCTGTTGCGTTCATCGCGTGTACTCCGGGAAATCAATGGGTGCGCGTATGGCCGTCACCGGCTTCGGGCGTGTCTGGTGCAGGGTTCGACTCCACCATCCCGACTTCTGCGTCGCCGGGTATGGAGCCGTGGTGATCGTCGTCCACGCCGGGCGGGGGTGTGTGCGGCATGGCGTTGTTGGCCGGTTCGGACGGGGCAGGGTGATCCTCGGCCGCCGCGTCGACATGGCCGTCGCCTTGTGTCTCGCCGCCGCCATGCGCATGGCCCTGGCTGCTGTCGACCAGTTCCTTGTACGCAGCTGCGTCGAGCGTGGGCAGCAACTGAAGGAACGCGGCCATGTTCCAGATGTACTCGTCGTCCATGTTCTTGCCCCAAGCCGGCATGCCGCTGGCCTTGATCCCGTGCTTGATCACCCAGAACGCTTTGGCTGCATCGACCTCGTACTTGCTGAGGTCGGGCGGGGCGGGATTCAGGCCTTGGCTCATCTCGGTTTCGGCCATCGACGGAGCCAGGTGGCAGCCTGCGCACATCGCCGCATAATTGCCCGCGCCCTGCACGATCCGCGCCGGTTCGTCCAGGCCTGAAGGCACCTCCACCCTCCCCGCACGGGTCAGAATGGAGCGCTCGCGTGCGGTTTCGAGCAGGAAATGCACGGGTCTGGTGTGCATGTCATCCGCGGCCACGTTGTACACGCCCCCCCAGACGAAGCCCACCGCGCCCACCGCGACGATCAGGGGAACCGCGATCAGCCAAACACGCTGACGTGTTTTCGATTGCATGTGCGTTCTCCCGTCAGAACCAGATTCGAACGCCGGCCACGATCCGGGTGTCGTCGATGTCCCCGGACTGCGCGCGACGGAGGTCCGCCGTTCCGCCGTAGGCGCGCTCCCAGACCACGCCGATATAGGGAGCGAACTGCCGATGGAACTCGTAGCGCAGCCGGAAACCGGCTTCGATCTTGCTCAGTCCGCTGCCGATTCCAACCGCCGGATCGTCCTTGCTCCAGGCCTCGCCCTCGACCAGCCACTGGCCGATCAGCCGGTTGGTGAATAGCATTTCGTATTCGGCTTCCGCCCCAAGCCCGACCTGGCCGGACTCGCCGAGGTAGGCGGTCGCTTCGACTTCAAACTTGTACGGGGCAAGACCGATGACGCCGAGCGCGGCATAAGTGCGCGACGGGCCGCCGCCAAAGCCGAAGTCATGGCGGACACCGGCGACTGCATCCCACCATCGGGCGATGGCCCGGCCGTACAGGACTTCCACATCCGCCGACTCGGTGGATCCGCCCGCACGCTCGCCCTCGCTGCGGAGCCAGAGCCGGTTCAAGTCGGAGCCGACCCAGCCCTTCGCTTCCCAGGCCATGCCGGTGCCGTCCTCATCCGCGTTCCACGCCTCAAGCCGGTCAAGCGACCAGTAGGAGTTGATCGATTCGCCGTGCAGCACGTGCGCGTCGAGGTCCTGGAACGCCGCGGCCCGATCGGCCGGGGTGATGGCAGGAATGGGCTCGTGCGGCTCCGCCGTCGCCGGGAGGTCCTGGCTGGCACCAGGCTGATGGCCCATGGACGTGTGGTCCATGGCGGAGGGATCCATGCCCGAGTGATCCATCGTGGAGTGGTCCATCGTGGAGTGGTCCATCGTGGAATGCTCGCCATCGGCGGCGTCCGCAGCCCCGTGTTTCATGGTGCCGTGGTCCATGTTTCCGTGGTCCATGGCCCCGTGATCATCGGAACTCGTGTCTGTCGGAGTCGGCTGGTGGCCGGCGTGTGGGTCAACAGGCTTGGGTGACGATGGTGTCGCAGCTGGAGCCGGCTTCGCTTCCGGATGGTGCGAGGCGTGATCCGTCTCCTGGCCCCACGCCGGCGCGAGCCCAGCGGTAAGAGACAGTGCGGTGACCAGGCCGATGGCCAGGGGGTGACGACTGGAAAGGATCATGGCGTTCATTCCTCCACCCGCACTTCGCGGAACATGCCGGCTTCCATGTGGTAGAGCAGGTGGCAGTGGTAGGCCCAGCGGCCGAGCGCATCGGCGCGCACCCGGTAGCTGCGCCTGGTGCCCGGCGGCATGTCGATGGTGTGCTTGCGCACCATGAAGTTGCCGGACTCGTCTTCGAGATCGCTCCACATGCCGTGGAGGTGGATGGGGTGCGACATCATCGTGTCGTTGACCAGCACGATCCGCAGGCGCTCGCCGTAGTTCAGGCGCAGCGGTTCTGCATCAGCAAACTTCACTCCGTCAAACGACCACGCGAAGCGCTCCATATGGCCGGTCAGGTGCAACTCGACCGTGCGCCCGGGCTCGCGCCCGTCCGGGTCGCGGAACGTGCTGCGCAGGTCGGCGTAGGTCAGCACTCGGCGGCCGTTGTCACGCAGGCCGATGCCCGGATCATCCAGTTTGGGCGCCGGCGCCATCGTCTGCATGTCGACGAGCGGGTTGCCGGTTTCACTGGCAGGGTGTTCCTGCATCCCGCCGGCGCCGTGATCCATGCCGGCCATGCTCCCGCCGGCTGTCGCGCCTCCGGCCATCGACGACATGTCGTGACCGCTGTGGTCCATTCCGGCCATGGCCCCGCCGGCCATCGCACCCCCGGACATCGACGACATGTCGTGACCGCCGCCGCCCATTCCGCCGTGGCCCATGTCGTCCATGGTGAGGAGCGGCTTGGGATCGACGTTGGGCACCGGCGCCCGTAAGCCTTCTCTGACGGCGAGCGTGCCGCTGATGTAGCCGGTGCGGCCGGTGTCCTGCGCGAAAATGGTGAACGCATCCTGCCCGGTGGGTTCGACGATGACGTCGAACGTCTCGGCGGTGGCGATGCGGAACTCGTCGACCGTGACCGGATGCACGTACTGGCCATCGGCTGCGACCACGGTCATCTTCAGGCCCGGAATGCGCACGTCGAAGTACGTCATCGCGGACCCGTTGATGAAGCGGAGGCGGACCTTCTCGCCCGACCGGAACAGCCCGGTCCAGTTGCCCAGCGAGGTCGTGCCGTTCATGAGGAAGGTATAGGTGTTGCCGTTGACGTCCGACAGGTCGGTCGGCGTCATCCGCATCTGGCCCCACATCTTGCGGTCTTCGACCGTGGCGGCCAGGCCGTGCTGCTTCACGTCGTCGACGAAGTCGCCAACCGTCTGCTTGGAGAAGTTGTCGAAATCCGACCGCTTCTTGAGCCGGGCAAACAGGCGCTTCGGATCGAGGTCGGTCCAGTCGCTGAGCATGACCACGTAATCGCGGTCATAGGCGAAGGGCTCGGGCTCCAGCGGCTCGATCACCAGCGGCCCGTAGAGACCGGCCTGCTCCTGGAAGCCGGAATGGCTGTGGTACCAGTAGGTGCCGCCCTGCACGACGTTGAAGCGGTACTGGTAGGTCTCGCCGCGGTTGATGCCGTTGAAGCTCAGCCCGGGCACCCCGTCCATGTCGGCCGGCAGCAGGATGCCGTGCCAGTGGATCGACGCCTGGTCGCCATGGATCGAGCCGGGGGGCAGGGCATTGCGGACCCGCAGGTTGACCGTGGTGCCCTCGCGCCAGCGCAGTAGGGGCGCCGGGATCGATCCGTTGACTGTGATCGCAGGGCGCGTGGCACCGGTGAAGTTCATCGGCGTCTCGCCGATGGTCAGGTCGAAGTCGGTGCCGCTCAGGGTCTGCAACGGCTGGGCAGCGCCGCTGGCGGCCAGCGCCGGCAAGCGCCAAAGCCCCATGCCGGCAGCGAGGCCGCCGACGGCCAGGCCGGTGACAAAACGACGTCGAGAGGGTGCCGCCGGGGGGAGGCCGGAAGAATCGGTGGACATGGAAACACTCCGTGAATTCGGAAAAGTCGGGACTCCACCCAGAGGGCGGAACCTTTCGCCTTCTGCTGCCTCCGCGCCGGTGGTGGCGCGTTGTCAGGCAGGCAAAAGCGGACGCCGGATAACGGCGTCCCGACTCAACCGATCGGAGGTCGGTACCGGTTGTGAAGCGCGGGGGCCGGATGGTCGGCCAAGGCCGGACGCACGGCCAAGATCTGCGGAGCGATGCGCCACCCCTGGGCCGGTGCCGTAAACGTCGCCAGCAGCCCTGCCGGGCAGGCGACATCGCATGCCGCGCCTGTGCAGCAATCCGCAGCGGCGGAATGGTCGCCAGACAACGGCGCTTGGGCCGCGGAAGCTGCCGACGTCGAATGCTCCATGCAGGTCGCACCGTCGGTTGGATCGGACGGTAAATCCGGTGTCAAACCGGCCATGGCGGCATGCTGCACATGCATCTGCGTGGCCGCCACCGCGAGTCCCGATCCATTGAGGATCAGGGCGATGCAGAGCAGGACACGCAGTAGCAGGTGCTGGGGCGACATGTCGGTTACTTTAACCAGAACACGCCGACGTTGTCAGATATTCCATGAACCGCCGTTCGACTGCGGCCCGGGAGTGCCGCGGAATACTCAGCGAAGCCGCCGGTGAATGGGTGTTCACTGCACCAAGCCGTGTATCAGGCGGGCTGCGACCCGGGCCGTGGCATTGTCCCGATCCAGTGGCGGGCACAGTTCCGCGATATCGCAGATCTTCACGCGGCCCGTGCCCAGCGTGGCGGCGATGAACGGCTCCAGCACCTCCATGGCCACGCCCCGGGGATTGGCAGCGCTGACGCCCGGTGCCACCGCATGGGGAAGGACATCCAGGCAGATGGTCAGGTAGATCGAGTCGGCTGGTTGCAGCCACTGCAGGAGCCGTTCGACCTGCGCGTCTGAGTTTGCCAACGTCATGTCCTGATCCATCAGGAACCGCGTGCCGGTCTCGCGCGTGGTGTGGAACAGGCGGCGCGTGTTGGACGCGTTGCTGACCCCGAGGCAGACGTAGTCCAGCGCGATGCCATGCTTTTCGGCGTGCTGGATGGCCTGACGGAACGGGGTTCCGGAGGTGGCGACCGGGCTGTCGCGCAGGTCGAAGTGCGCATCCAGGTTGACGATGGCGATGCGTCCGGCATCGCGGCTGTTTGCCAGTCCCAGATAACTGGCAAACGCGATTTCATGCCCGCCACCCATGCCGACCGGGAAGTGGCCATCCGCGAGCAGCTCCGTCATGCGGTCGGCGTAGCGCTGTTGCGCACTTTCGAGGTCGCCGTCGGTGCAGGCGATGTCGCCAGCGTCATACAACGGGCGCGAGTGGGCGACCGGCAGATTGGCCAGTGCCTGTCGCAGCGCCGTCGGGCCTTGTGCCGCGCCGGTCCGACCCTGGTTACGGCGCACGCCTTCATCGCTGGCAAATCCCAGCAGAGCGATGCCCGGCTCGGCGTGGCGCTCCACGGGGCGCACGACCTGATGCCAGCGGAAGGTTTCCGGGTCCGCTTCGTCATCGATTCGACCGTGCCAGTTTTTCATCGGCTCATAAGTCCTTCAGTCGGTCTTTCTGGTCCGGAAATTCCGTGCGCACCAACTCGGCGAGCCGGCCGCTGGCAATCAGGGTATCGGCCGCTGCAATTTCGGGAGCGAAGTAGCGGTCCTCGTCATACCGGGGGACGACGGATCGCACCAGGTCGAAGGCCTGTTCGAGACGGGCGGAGGAGCGCAGCGGACGCAGGAAGTCGATGCCCTGGCAGGCCGCCAGCAGTTCGATGGCGACGATGCGTCGCACGTTGATCGCCACATCGCCTGCCTTGCGAGCTGCGAACGTGGCCATGCTGACGTGATCTTCCTGATTAGCCGATGTCGGCATCGAATCGATGCTGGCCGGATGCGCCAGGGTCTTGTTCTCGCTGGCCAGTGCTGCCGCCGTCACGTGGGCAATCATGAAACCGGAGTTGATGCCCGGGTTTGCGACCAGGAATGCCGGCAAGCCCGACAGGTGGGCATCAACGAGCAGCGCGATGCGGCGCTCGGAGAGCGCGCCGATCTCCGAGGTCGCGATGGCGATCTGGTCGGCCGCGAAAGCGACCGGCTCGGCGTGGAAATTTCCGCCGGACAGGACTTCGCCGGTGTCGGGAAATAGCAGCGGGTTGTCGGAAACCGCATTGGCCTCGATCCACAGGGTGTTGGCCGATTGCCCCAGCAGGTCCCAGCACGCGCCCATCACCTGCGGCTGGCAGCGCAGGCTGTATGGATCCTGCACGCGTGGATCCCCGGTCCGGTGGGACTCACGGATGGCGCTGCCGTCGAGCAGGTCGCGGTACAGGCGGGCGACGTGGATCTGGCCGCGCTGTCCGCGCAACGCGTGGATGCGCGCATCGAAGGGCGTGTCCGAGCCGCGGGCGGCATCGACCGTCAAGGCGCCGGCCAGTACCGCGGCGGCGAATGCCTGCTCGGCCCGGAACAGGGCGACCAAGGCGATGGCGGTGGACACCTGGGTGCCGTTGAGCAGCGCCAGGCCTTCTTTGGCGCCCAGCTGGATCGGCGTCAGGCCGGCACGACGCAAGCCTTCATCGGCGGGCAGGACTTCGCCGTCGATGCGGACCGATCCCTCGCCCATCAGGGCCAGGGTCAGGTGCGCCAGCGGGGCCAGATCGCCGGACGCGCCGACCGAACCCTGGGCCGGAATGCAGGGCCAGACCTGCGCGTTGTACAGCCCGACCATGCTTTCCAGCAGTTCCCAGCGCACGCCGGAATGCCCGCGCGCCAGCGAGGCGATTTTCAGCGCGAGGATCAAGCGGACGGTGTCATCGTCCAGCAAGGACCCCACGCCGACGGCATGGGAGCGTACGAGGTTGGTCTGGAGCTGTTCCAACTGGTCGGAGGGAATGTGGATACTGGCAAGCAGGCCAAATCCGGTATTGATCCCATAGGCCGGAGCGCCGGCGGCGACGATGGCCGCGACCGTGCAGGCAGCCTCGTCGACCCGGGTCTTTGCCGTGGGCGGCAGGGAAACCGGATCGAACTGCCTGGCAATGGAGCGCAACTGGGACAGCGGAATCTGTCCGGGGGTCAGCATGGGCATGGGCTGGTCATCCAATGATCGAGGGCAGGTTGAGCTGGTTGTCACGGGCGCACGTCAGTGCCTCGTCGTAGCCGGCATCGGCATGGCGCATGACGCCGGTGGCGGGGTCGTTCCACAACACACGGGCCAACCGCTTGTCGGCCTCCTCGGTCCCGTCGCAGACGATCACCACACCGGAGTGCTGGGAAAAGCCCATGCCGACGCCGCCGCCGTGGTGCAGGCTCACCCATGTCGCGCCTCCCGAAACCGCCAGCATCGCGTTGAGCAGCGGCCAATCGGACACCGCGTCGGAGCCATCGCGCATCGCTTCGGTTTCCCGGTTTGGACTGGCCACCGAGCCGCAGTCCAGATGGTCCCGGCCGATCACTACGGGCGCTTTCAACTCCCCGGTGCGCACCATCTCGTTGAACGCCAGGGCGGCGAGGTGGCGCTGTCCCAGGCCGAGCCAGCAGATGCGTGCCGGCAGGCCCTGGAACGCGATGCGCTCGCGCGCCTGGTCGAGCCAGTGATGCAGGTGGGCATCGTCGGGGAACAACTCCTTGACCTTGGCATCCGTGCGATAGATGTCTTCGGGATCCCCCGACAACGCCACCCAGCGGAAGGGCCCTTTGCCTTGGCAAAACAGCGGCCGGATGCAGGCTGGGACGAAGCCGGGGAAGTCGAACGCGTCCGAGACGCCTTGTTCCAGAGCGACCTGGCGGATGTTGTTGCCGTAGTCGATCGTCGGCACGCCCATGCGGTGGAAATCGAGCATCGCGCGCACATGTTCGGCGCACGAAGCGGCGGCGGCCGATTGCAGCGCTTTGTGCGCGGAAGCATCAATGCGCGCGGCCTGCCACTGCGCCGTCGACCAGCCGGAGGGAAGGTATCCGTTGATCAGATCGTGCGCCGAGGTCTGATCCGTGACCGCCGCCGGTGTGGCTCGCCCTTGCCGGGCTAGTTCGACAAAACGGGGCAGCAACTCCGCCGCGTTGCCGAGCAGGCCCACCGACACCGGCGACGTGGCGTTTTCGACGATGTCCAGCGCCTCGTCGATGGAGTGGGCCTTTCGATCCAGGTAACGGGTGCGCAATCGAAAATCGATCCGCGACTCCTCGCACTCGATCACGATGCAGCTCGCGCCGGCTAGGCTCGCCGCCAGTGGTTGGGCACCGCCCATCCCCCCTAAGCCCGCGGTGAGGATCCACTTGCCCGACCAGTCCCCTTGGTAGTGCTGGCGGCCCAGTTCGACAAAGGTCTCGTAGGTGCCCTGCACGATGCCCTGGGAGCCGATGTAGATCCATGAGCCGGCCGTCATCTGGCCATACATCATCAGCCCCTTGCGATCGAGCTCATTGAAGTGCTCCCAGGTCGCCCAATGCGGGACCAGGTTGGAGTTGGCCAGCAGGACCCGTGGCGCATCGGAATGGGTCCGGAACACGCCCACCGGTTTGCCCGACTGGACCAGCAGGGTCTCGTCGGCTTCTAGTGCCCGCAGGGATGACAGGATGCGGTCGAAGCTGGGCCAGTCGCGTGCCGCCTTGCCGATGCCGCCGTAGACCACCAACTCGTCGGGACGTTCGGCGACTTCGGGGTCTAGGTTGTTCTGCAGCATCCGGTAGGCCGCTTCGGTCAACCATGACTTGCACGACAACGCGGTGCCCCGCGGACTGCGCACGGTGCGCGGGCCCGGAACCGCCGGACTGAGGCCAGTGTCCATCGATAACTCCATTAGGAATGGGGCGCGTTGCCCACGTGGAAAGTGCCAACGAAGCGGTAGTTGGCAGCGGGGTGTGCAAGACGTACGAAACTGGCCACCCGCCCGCGCGACCAGGTCCGCCGGCTCAGGGTCAGCAGCGGATCGCCAGCGACGATCTGCAGCAACTTGGCGGTGCCCTTGTTGGCCAGTTCGGCTTCGATCGTGTGTTCGGTTCGCTCAAGCGGTGCCGTGCGGGTCAGGTACTCGTGCGGGGTCTCGATGGTGAAATCGACCTGGAGGTACTCCGGCGCGCTGGCGGGATTGACGAAGCGGTCTTCGAGTTGGAGAGGCTTGCCATCGGCCAGATGAAGCAACCGCGAATGAAACAGCTCGCTGCCCGCCGGCAGGGAAAACTCCCGTGCCAAGGGCGCACGCGCCTCGATCGATTCGCGCACCAGAACGCTGACCACGTGGAGCTGCCCGCGTGCGCGGATCTCGTCGCGGATCGAGCGGACCTCGAACATCGGCGACTCGACTTTCGGCACGGCGACAAAGGTCCCCACGCCCTGCACCCGGAGGACCACGTCGGAGTCGCTGAGTTCGCGGATCGCACGGTTCACGGTCATGCGTGAAACGCCGAACTGGAGCACCAGATCGTTCTCGCTTGGGATCCGACTGTGCGGCGGCCAGACGCCACTGGTGATCTGGCCGAGGATGTACTGCTTCAGCTTTGCGTATTCGGGCTGTGGCTTTTCCATGAACTCAGCATGGCATGTCTATACATCTTGTGGAAGACACGCCGAAACCATTCGCAGGGGTCTGGAGATTCCATAGAGAAATCCAGTTGACACTCGATCTTTGGACGTGGTACTTGGTGGTATAGACAACCGAAGGATCGCCGTATTCCGATGCGTCATCTCCCGCTACTGCTGCGTTGCCTGATCGTCCTGGCGTTCTGCCTCGACGGCACCGCAATGGCGTGGCAAAAGAGCGCGATGGCGGCTGGCGCAGTTCATCACGGCCATGCCGCCACTGGCGGGCACGAAGCCGCAGGCCATGGACCGGATATGGATACGGTTGCGGTACTGGATCAGGATCACGCAGATACGACTGCGCCGGTCCCCACGGACGCCATGCACGAGGACTGCGACTGCAGTGAAACCGGGTGCGACTGCGCTTGCGGCTTCGGTACCTTTGCGCTGGCCAGAGGCATTCCGCATGTCGATACGCTCTGGATCGGCTTCGTGCCAGTCTCCGGTGACCTGACCGCCGCTCGCAAAGGCGTAGCGTCCTCACTCTTTCGACCTCCCATCGGTTGACCTTGTCCGGCTGCCCATGTGGCGGCCTCCTTCGCTGCGGGTTCCGGTTGTCAAAGCCGCCCCGGATCGTGCCGACAAGTTCAGAAAATCACTGTTTGGGGAGTTCATCATGTTCTGTAAGCGCAACCATCTCGCGCTGGCGATCGGCGCGTTGCTGTCCGCCGGCATCATTGCCAACGCATCCGCCCAGTCCGCGGACGAAAGCACGCCGTCAAAAGCGACCACGCTGGATGCGGTGACGGTTACCGGCAGCCACATCAAGCGTGCGGCGATCTCGGGCGTTGGCCCGGTAACCGTCATCGATGCCGAAACCATTGAGCGCTCGGGTGCCATTTCCGTCGAAACCCTGTTGCAGCGGTTGCCTGCATCGGCGGGGTTTGCAGGCAGCCAGACCAACGCGTACTGGGCGGGCAACGGCTACGGGACGACGCAGGTCAACCTGCGCGGGCTGGGCATCAACCGCACGCTGGTTCTGTTGAATGGTCGCCGGATCGTGAATGGTGGTACCGGAGCCAACAGCTCGGTGGACCTCAACATCATTCCGGTGGCGCTGATCGAGCGTATCGAAGTACTGAAAGACGGTGCGTCCGCCATTTACGGTGCTGACGCCGTCGCCGGCGTGGTGAATATCATCACCAAGCAGAACTTCGAAGGGGTCGAGGCATCCATCCGCTATGGCCAGACGTTCCAGCAGGACGGCGAAGAAGGTGCCGTGGATGTGGCGTGGGGTGTGAACTCGGATCGAGGCTCGTTGATGGCCGCCATCAACTACTCCGAAAGTGGCACGGTCAACATGGCGGATCGGGCTGCCTGCGGCTTGGGCGAAGTCGACGGGAAACTCGAATGCGTGGGAAGTTCCAGCACCATCGGTGGTCGTGCGCTGTTGCCCGATGGCACGCGCATCAACTTTAACCAGGACCCCAACGGGGACGGTGACTTCTACGAGGCCTATTCACCGGAGAAGCACAACCAGAATGCATATCCGGCGCTCAATGCCGTCAACCCGATCAAGCGATTGAGCTTCAGCGCATTCGGCGACTACGCACTTACGGACAATGTCCGGGGCTTCGCCGAGCTGATGTACACCAACCGCCAGTCGGATCAGTTGGCGACGCCTGGCACGCTCGGGATCTATCGCGCAATCGATATCGCCGCAGATCATCCAACCAACCCCACCGGACAGGACATCGTGTTGCAGCGGCGCAGCCTGAAAGAAGGCGGCAACCGCGAGTTCTATCAGGACGTGAACACGTTTCGCACGGTACTCGGGGTGGAGGGTGGCATCGGGACCTACTGGGACTGGTCGATGGCGATCAATTGGGGCCGCAACACGGGCGACGACGGTTCCACCAAAGTCGCCAACCTGGATCGCTTCGACGACACCATGGACACGTCCTTGTGCAGCAATGCACCGGGTGCAGCCGTCCCGTGCGGTGATTACCTAGGATACGGCGATGTCTCCCAAGAGGTGCTCGATTACATTCTGTACACCTCGCGCGACGTAGGTGGAAACGAGCAGAAGAGCTTCACCGCGAACGTGAGTGGTCAGCTGTTCGAGCTGCCTGCCGGTTGGGTGGGCATGGCGACTGGTGTGGAAGTCCGCCGTGAAAGCGGGTGGCGCAACCCGGATCCGCTGACCGTGCTTGGCATGGCCAACACCAACCGGCAGGATCCCATTGCTGGCGAATACACCGCGAAAGAGGCATTCGTGGAGATCGCGATCCCGCTCCTCCGCGACAAGTTCCTGGCGCAGTCTGTGACGTTGAACACGGCGTTTCGCTACTCCGATTACGACATCTTCGGGGCAGACACCAACTACAAGGTCGGTCTGGACTGGGAGCTCGTGCCATCGCTGAAAATGCGCGCGAACTATTCAACGGCGTTCCGTATCCCCAATGTGCCGGAGCTGTTTGGCGGCGTTTCGGAAGGGGGCCTGACTACCACCGATCCCTGCAGCGGTTGGGCTAACCTGCCTTCCTCCTCGGTGGTCTATCAAAATTGCCAGGCATCGGGCGTGCCAGTGGGCTTTACGCAGTTGGGCAAGGCGATCCAGACCACGGTTGGCGGCAATCCCAATCTGGAACCGGAGGATGCGGAAACGCTGACGGTTGGTGCGGTCTGGATGCCCACATTCGTGGACGACCTCACTCTTACGCTGGACTATTTCAACATCAAGATTGACAACGCGATTCAGGGAATTCCCGGGTCCACCAAATTGGCAGTTTGTTACAACACACCCGGGCTGGCCCATCAGTTTTGCAGCGCGTCCAACTTCACCCGCAATTCGCTCACCGGCGAGATCGATTACCTGTCTGCCCAGCCCGTGAATGCGGCCAGTGAGCGCGTGTCAGGCATCGATATCGGCGCCCTGTACCAATTCGACTTGGCTGGGATGAGGGCGAGCCTCAGCATCGATACGTCATACCTGAAAAACTACGATGTCCGTCCGTTCCCGTCCGCAGAAGAGATCCAGTACGCCGGCAAGATTACCGGGGGCAGCGGTAGCTATACCCAGTGGCGCTCGTTCGGATCGTTGACTCTGGAGCAGGGGCCGTGGTCGGGTTCCTACAGCATCCAGTACATCGGTTCGGCGGACGACATCAACGCGTCGAGGGGCGACATCGGAGACCACGTGTCGAGCTTGAGCTACCACAACGCCCAGGCAAAGTACTCGTTCAACAAGTCCGCCGACATCGTTTTTGGTATCGACAATCTCTGGGACAAGAAGGCTCCATTCATCCAGAGCTACACCGATGCGAACACCGACACGATGACCTACGACCTGCTCGGTCGTCGCTGGAACGCGAAGCTCACCTACCGCTGGTGACCGGCTCAACCCTCTCCGGCGACCAAGCCGGAGGGGTGACGTTCCCTTCTTCGCGGCATCCGTCAGGAATCAACTATGAAACCCGCATTCTGGGCCCGTCGGGCTCACAAGTGGATCGCCTTGGTCATCGGCGTGCAGGCGCTGCTGTGGTCAATAGGCGGGCTGTACATGACCGCCATGTCGATCGACTTCATCCATGGCGACCACCTCAATCACGTAGCGGCGGAGCCGCTCCCGAAACAGGGCGACCTGGTCGATCCTGCCGTCATCGCTGCAAGGTATCCGGCAATGAACGGCTTCCGCCTCAAGCGGCTGCTGGGTGAGCCGATCTATGAAGTCCACCATGCCGGTGGCGTGGACCTGGTTGATGCGGTCACTGGCCGGTTGAGCGGGCCGATCGACGAGGAAAAGGCGCGGCAACTGGCGTTGTCGGCCTATCAGGGCGATGCGCCGCTGGAATCGTTGCAGTTGCTCGACAAGGCACCACAGGAGGTGGGCACCCGACCGGTGCCGATGTGGCAGGCGCGATTCGGCGACAGCGGCAATACCGCTCTGTACTTCTCGCCACAAACGGGAAACCTGCTGGCCACCCGGCACACGTATTGGCGGGTGTTCGACTTCCTCTGGATGCTCCACATCATGGATTATGAGCAGCGCTCGGACGTCAACAACACGTTGTTGCGCGTTGCCGCCTCCGTGGCCCTTCTGTTCATGCTCAGCGGGGTGTGGTTGCTGTTCTACAGCTTTCGCAGGAGGTCGGCGGCATGACTCCCTGGATTCAGAAACTGCATAAATGGGTCGGCCTGATCATCGGCCTGCAATTCGTGATCTGGGCGGCAAGCGGACTGGTTATGAGTCTGCTGGATACCGCGACCGTGAACAATCAGCACCACCTCGCGCCTGCAGCTCAGGCCCTGCCGTGGCCGGAAGCGGAGATCTCCCCGGCAGTCATCGTTGCCAGGGAGAGTCGTCCCGTCCAGATGGTCGAGACCCACTGGCTGGCCGCGGAGCCGGTCTATCGCCTGAGCGATGGTGTGAGTAGCTGGCTTGCGGATATCCGGGATGGAAGCTCGGTGCCTGTGACGGCGGCGGATGTCGCCGCCATTGCGGCGCGGGATTACGTGGGTGATGGACGCCCCGCGTCGCCGGAACTCATGCAGGAGAACACATGGGAGGTGCGTGGCCACACCGGGCCCATATGGCGCGTTGCGTTCTCCGATGACGATGCGACCACGTTGTATGTGTCAGGGCAGGACGGAACCATTCTGGAGCGTCGCAACGATACGTGGCGACTGTTTGATTTCGTCATGATGCTGCACTTCATGGATTACACCAGACAGCAGGATTTCAACAACCCGCTGATCGTGATGGCCGGTGCGGGCGGGTTGTGGCTCGCGTTGTCGGGCATCTGGTTGTTCTTCGCCAGCTTCCGCCTTGGCGAGTTCATTCCGGCCCGCTGGCGGCCACGTCGCGAGTTGACGGTGTACGGCGCCGACGGGGGCAAGTTGCGCTCGGTGGAGTCCCACTCCGGTGACACGGTGTACCTCGCGCTGGGACGCAACGGACTGCAGTTGCCGTCCAACTGCGGGGGAGGCCAGAGTTGCGGATTGTGCGTGGTGCGCGTGCGCGGTCATGCGCCGCCGCCAAGCAGCGCCGATCGGATGCATATTGACGCGACCCGGCTCAGGTCGGGCTATCGATTGGCCTGCAACCTGCCGGTGACATCGGACGGCCAGATCGAGGTGGCCGGAGGTGCCGCGTTGTGGACGGAACGTGTCGCGACGGTGGTCAGCGCCACGGCGGTGACGCCGTTCCTGCGCGAGTTTGTGCTTGCGCCGGAGGTGCCGCTGGGGCCGGAGTTCCAGCCTGGCGCATATCTGCAGGTCCATGTTCCCGGTTACCGCCTGCAACGGAACGACCTGGATCACCCGGAGCTCCACCGGCAAGACTGGTCCAGTCTGAGTCTGCCCGAAAATCTGGTCTGCAAGGAGCCGGTTCGCCGTTCCTATTCGCTGTCTCTTCCGGTGGAAAAGGCGGGCGGGAATGTGACCCTGCTCGCCCGATTCAGTCCCGGACGGCAGGGCAAGAAGCAACAGCCTGCCGGCAAGGGGTCGACCTATCTCTATTCATTGAAGCCGGGCGATCGTGTCTGCTTCAGCGGTCCATTCGGTGACTTCGCGATAAAGCCCGGAGCGAAGGAAAAGGTGTTCATTGGCGGCGGCGCCGGTATGGCGCCCCTGCGGGCGATGGTGCATTCGCTTCTTGAATCCGGCGCGGAGGAACGCATCCACTTCTGGTACGGCGCTCGCAACATGCGGGAGGCTCCGTATGTCGAGGAGATGGAAGCGCTGGCCAGGAAGCATGCGAACTTCACATGGCACCTGGTGCTGTCCGAAGCCGCAGAGCATGGCGCGGGTTTGATCAGGGGGTTGGTGCACGAAGCCACCGATGAAGGGCTGTTGCAGAATCATCCCGATCTGAAGTCCTGCGAGTTCTACCTTTGCGGCCCCCCGGCGATGCTTGCCGCCACCCGTAGTCTGCTGGCTCGTCTCGGTATCGCCGAGGAACAGGTTGCCTACGATGATTTCAAGATCTAGCGGGCGGGGGAGTTCTCACGTGTGGCCGTTGTGTCGGTGACTCCCTTTTGGGCAGTGCCGATGCAATCGGCGAACCGAGTCAACAGTGGGGTCGTATGCCGTCATGGGCGCGACCCCGCTTCGAGTGGTTGGTCATCGCCCGCTTCAGCTCCCACCCGGTCACCGGCAACGCCGCCAATGACCCGGGTACGCTGCCGGCATTCGCGGCAGTGGCTGCGGCCAGCTTCACTCGGGCGAGGCGGTAATTGTTCCACCAAGCGGCTGAAGCGCTTCGGGGCAGAGACGATGGGCTAGTGGTGTTCACCGGAGGCATGCCGTCGCCGGCATGGGTGGCAGGATTCCGTGCACTAACCTGTGAACTGCCGCGGAGCATGGTGTTTCATCACTGGGGTGACATCGATGTCGGTGGGTTCCGGATTGCGGCACGGCTGCAGGAGATCGCGATGCCGGCAAGCGTGTCGCTTCAGCCCTGGCTGATGGATATCACGCTGGATGGTCGGGGGAACGAAGTGAAGGATTCGACGCGGGATGCCATGAGGGCTGCAGCAATCAGGGCAGGCTGGTCAACCTTCGATCGACTGCCCGCACTGACTCTTGAACAAGAACGTGTGGGTGTGATCTTGCCCAGCCTGATTTAGCTGATCCCAACGGCACTATCCCAAGTACCAGCCCTTGACTGGACTCTCTTTCCTATACAGGCAGGGGCCACCAGTATGAGAGTTCGTCGAAACGACGGTGACAGGCCTGTCACCAATCGAACCCGGAGCGGATACGCGTCTGAACGCTGGCGGTTAGGGATGGCTATCGGGGCTAGAACAGCAGCGTCAAAACGGGCTGTGGGGAAGTAGGAGGCACCTCTTCGAGCATCTCACCAACGATTATGCATGCCGAGCGGGATTTCCATAATTATGGAAATTCGGCGGTTTTTGCATAATTGGGTTGACAGAGAAGGCGCCGTGTCTTTGCCGCTGCAGGTCGGTGAGGGGATTAGGGAGCGTTATCGAGGGTGGGGAAGGGCAGCTACCGACCCAAAGCGGACGTCGGCTCATGGCCGCTCCTCGACTTGTTAGGCCAAAGGACGGCTTGGAGACTCAGACATCCGTCTGCTCGGCGATCTCCAAGGCGTCATCGACCTCGATTCCGAGATAGCGCACCGTGCTTTCCAGCTTCGTATGGCCGAGAAGCAGCTGTACCGCACGCAAGTTCCTTGTGCGTCGGTAGATCAAGGATGCTTTGGTCCTGCGCATAGTGTGGGTGCCGTAGCAGCCCGACTCTAGGCCAGCTTCTTCCACCCAACGATGGACAATTCTGGCGTACTGCCTCGTCGAAAGGTGAGGTGAGTCCGACACTCGGCTGGTGAAAAGGAAGTCCGAGGCCTTCAGATCTGCATGGATAATCCAGGCCTGCACAGCCTTGTGAGTCGACTGGGTGATCTCGAACTGGACGGGTCGTCCGGTCTTCTGCTGCATCACCATGGCGCGGGATGCCATCTGACCACCATGGGAGACATCCGATACCCGAAGCTTCACCAAGTCGCAGGCGCGTAGCTTGGAATCGATCGCCAGGTTGAAGAGGGCGAGGTCACGGACCTTGTGGCCGAGCTGAAGGCGAATGCGAATAGCCCAGATGTCTTTCAGCTTGAGGGGGGCCTTCTGCCCGATCAGCTTGCCCTTGTTCCAGGGCTCGTGGTGCTGAGATGTGTGAAGAATTGCCATGACCAACTCCTGTTGAGGGGGGGGTCAGGCTTCTCTTGGACTCAGAAACAAGGCGTGATGCGACCCGAAGCGGACAGCGACAACTCAGGCAATCCCTGCGAGCACGCGGGTCACAGTCGCAGCGCCATGCCGTGTGGAAACGCGTTGGGCGAAGTCCCGCTCCACAGCGGGCTGGAATCGTCGAGGCCTCTGGCTTCGGCCTTGGCCCTCGACGGAGCCAACGACTGAGAGGCCAGGGAATTGCAGCAGGCAACGTGGACATCCAACGCAGGTCGCGCAGAAGTCGATCAACGAGCCCGCGTGCGGGGCGACCGCCAAAGAGATCAGTGATCTCCGAGGCACGGCTTGCTTGCCGCCGAGCCGTGCGATGGATGTCGGACGTTGGGGCAAGGGAGGGCGTGGCAATGACTTGGTTGGGCAAACAACGAAGCCGCCCGAAGGCGGCTCCGAGTGGCGTCTTGCCCGACATGCCTAGCTGGGTAGCTTTGCCGCGAGCACGTCGACTTTCTCGATGGTCGGTGGCTCGGAGAACAGTTCCCCGGCCTTGGCCATCAACGCCGCCGCAACCTTACCGGCGAGATGGGCCTCCCGGCCCGCATCGTCGGAAAAGGCATCGAAAATGCCGAAGGTTGTTGGCCCGAGGCGAATCCCGAACCAGACGGTCGTGCCGGGCTCGTCCATGACGAGTGGCAGACCACTCAGGAGAAAGCTTTCGACTTCTTTCTCCTTGCCGATTTTCGCTTCGAGGCGAACGAATAGCGCGACCTTGACCATGAGCTGTCTCCTGTTGCTGCGACGGAGTAACGACGCCCCCTCACTTACCTGGGAGCCTGGAAATTGATTGAGCCAAAAAATCAATGGAGCGGCGCGCCTGGCCCGTTGGCCGCTACTGCCTGACAACCTAGTCGCATCCGTGGAGCGATGTGTTAGGACGTCGTAAGGATGACCCAACCCCCCCCTTCACGGGGACGGCGGACGCAAGGTTACGATAGTCACCAATCTGCGGGAGTGCGAACCCATGCCACACCAGCCCCCGTCGCCGGTCGGGTTCGACGCCTTCGTGCACGTGCGAGGCGCGCGCGAACACAACCTCAAGGATGTCGATGTCGACCTCCCGAGGGATGCAATCGTCGTGTTCTCCGGCATCTCGGGATCGGGCAAATCTTCGCTGGCTTTTGGCACGCTCTATGCCGAGGCGCAGCGGCGCTACCTGGAATCGCTGTCGCCCTATGCGCGGCGCCTGATCGACCAGGTGGGCGTACCGGACATCGACGCCATCGACGGGATGCCGCCGGCAGTCGCGCTGCAGCAGCAGCGCGGTACGCCGAATGTCCGCTCCACCGTGGGCAGCATCACCACGCTGTCGAGCCTGCTGCGCATGCTGTATTCGCGCGCCGGCACCTATCCGCCCCGGCAACCCATGCTGTATGCGGAAGATTTCTCGCCCAACACGCCGCAGGGTGCTTGCCCTACCTGCCACGGGCTGGGCTACGTTTACACCGTCAAGGACGAGGCTATGGTCCCCGACCCGTCGCTGTCCATCCGCGACCGGGCGATCGCAGCTTGGCCGCCGGCCTGGCATGGGCAGAACCTGCGCGACATCCTGGTGACGTTGGGGTATGACGTCGACAAACCCTGGCGCGAGCTCCCGAAGAAGGACCGCGACTGGATCCTGCACACCGACGAGCAGCCAGTGGTTCCGGTGTACGCGGGTTTCACTCCTGCTGAAACGCGCGCGGCGCTGCGCCGCAAAACCGAGCCCAGCTACATGGGCACCTTTACTGGCGCGCGCCGCTACGTGCTGGACACCTTCGCCAACACGCAGAGCGCGCTGATGAAGAAGCGTGTCGCGCGCTTCATGTCCGGTACCACGTGCGCGACGTGCGACGGTCGCCGCCTCAAGCGCGAAGCGCTGTCGGTCACATTCGCCGGGCTGGATATCGGCACCTTGTCGCGTTTGCCGCTCGCTGATATCGCCGAACTCCTCGCGCCGGCGGCGAAGGGCCGGTTCGACACACCAGTTGCCACCGCCACGCGCAGCCGCGCCGCTGGACGCAAGGACATCGCCCGTCGCGTGGCCGCCGGCGGATTGCCGCATACCGGCGGCACGGACGTGCGGCGCACCGCGAACCTGTCCGAGGAGAAGCGGATCGCAGCACAACGCATCACTCGCGACCTGATCGGGCGGATTGAGTCGTTGCAGGGGCTGGGCCTCGGTTACCTCGCGCTGGACCGTTCTACGCCCACGCTCTCCTCGGGCGAGCTGCAACGGCTGCGCCTGGCCACGCAGGTGCGCTCCAATTTGTTCGGCGTGGTCTACGTGCTCGACGAGCCGTCGGCAGGACTGCATCCCGCCGATGCGGAAGCCCTGCACGCGGTGATGGGCCAGCTCAAGGCGGCCGGCAACACCCTGTTCGTCGTCGAGCACGACCTGGATACGCTGCGCCGCGCCGACTGGCTTGTCGACGTGGGGCCGGATGCAGGCCAGCATGGTGGCCGCGTGCTCTACAGCGGGCCGCCCCTGGGGTTGCGCGACATCGAGGCGTCGCACACGCGGCGCTATCTGTTCGACGCCGTTCCGACGCGTCGGCGCACGCCTCGGCACCCGTCAGGCTGGCTCGAGCTCCTCGGCATCCAACGCAACAACCTGCATGGCCTCGATGTGCGGATCCCACTGGGGGCCTTCACTTCGGTCACTGGCGTGTCCGGTTCGGGCAAGTCCAGCCTGGTCAGCCAGGCGCTGGTGGAACTCGTGGGCGAGCACCTCGGCCACGAGCCGGCGGTGGAGGAAAGCAGCGACGACATGCCGCTGCCCGACGCAATAACGCGCACTGCGGGCCGCCTGGGAGCGGGCGTGGGCGCCATCCGCCGCCTGGTCAACGTCGACCAGAAGCCCATCGGCCGCACGCCGCGGTCCAACCTGGCGACCTACACTGGCCTGTTCGACCATGTGCGCAAGCTGTTCGCGGCCACGCGCGCTGCGAAGGCGCGCCGCTATGGCGTGGGTCGCTTCTCCTTCAACGTGGCGCAGGGGCGTTGCCCCACTTGCGAGGGCGAAGGCTTCGTCAGCATCGAACTGCTCTTCATGCCGAGCGTCTACGCGCCATGCCCTACCTGCCACGGCAAGCGTTACAACGAAAAGACCCTCGAAATCGAGTGGAACGGGCGCAACATCGCCCAAGTGCTGGGGATGACGGTGGACGAGGCGCTGTCGTTCTTCGCCGACGAAGCGCCCGTGCACCGTGCACTGGCATTGCTCCACGGCATTGGCCTGGGTTACCTGCGGCTCGGGCAGCCTGCGACGGAACTGTCCGGCGGCGAGGCCCAGCGCATCAAGCTGGCCACCGAGCTGCAGCGCAGTCAGCGTGGCGACTCGCTGTACGTGCTCGACGAGCCGACCACTGGACTGCACCCTTTCGACGTGGACAAGCTGATGGTGCAATTGCATGGACTGGTCGACGCAGGCAACACCGTGGTCGTCGTCGAACATGACATGCGGGTCGTCGCCGACAGCGACTGGATGATCGACGTAGGCCCGGGCGCCGGGGAGAAGGGTGGTCGTATCGTCGCCGAGGGCGTGCCGCAGGACGTAGCGAGCGCGGGCGTCGGGGCCACAGCGCCTTACCTCCAGCGCGCGCTGTCCTCACGCTGATTGAGGTGCTGCTCGATTTCCCTCTGGCAAAGGTGGTTTCCCAGCCTTACGTCCGCTCTTGGCCGGGAGTGGCCGCGAGCGATCCAAGTGGGCAGACCGGAACGTGTATTCAAAAAAATTCCACGGACGCTAGCTATCGGCACATGAGGCATGTTGCCGCGGCCCGCCAACACCGATGACAAACGTTTACAGCCCTTGATCGTCATTCCTGTAATTTACGGTGGCGGCGTCTGAGACTAGTGTCCGGCCGCAGACGAGGATGGGCAGCATGAGTGTGCGAGCCTCTCATGAAATGGCCGCCAATTGTCTTTCGACCCAGGTCAAGCCGTACCAAATACGCCGCGCGGTCTACACTCGGCCGATGCTTTTAGCAAGAAAACGCTCCGGCAGCTAATTTTAGCAAGCTTCAGCTAATCGAATGATTTCAACGGCTTAACACTTTCACGCCCTGCCTCATCGGCGAAGATGTAACGACACGAACGACCATGTGGCGATCCTGACGGTGGTGCATCGACCAGCCCAGCACCAGCTTGCTGTACAGATCGATGACGACGCAGAGGTACAACTTTCCTTCTGTTGTCACGATCTCGGTGATGTCGGTGACCCACTTGGTCTCCGGCTCGTGAGCGGCGAAGTTGCGCTGCAGCAGATTCTCCACACCCACCGGTCGGGTGCCGGGTTTAGCGCCGTAGCGGCGCCTGGTTCGCCGCGGCCAGCCTTGCAGTCCAGCACCGGCCATCAGGCGGGCCACCCGGTTGCGGCTGGTCTGTTCGCCTTCATCGACCAGGTCTTCCCGCATCCGGGGTGCGCCAATGACGCCTTTGCTGTCCTCATGGATCTCCCGCATGCGCGACAGCAAGCGTGCATTCGCCCGCGCACGAGGCCCCGGCGTGCGGCTCGCCCAGGCGTAGAAGCCGCTCGTTGATACTTCAAGGCAGCGGCACATCATCCCTACGGGGTAGTCGCTGCGGCAGCGCGCAATCACCGTGTACCGTTCGGTGATTGCTTCGCGAAGTACGCTGCCGCGTCTTTTAAAAAATCCCGTTCTTTGGTCACGCGCGACAGCTCGCGCTTGAGGCGGGCGAGCTCTTCATCACGAGGCGTTCCGCCGCCGGGGAAAGCCTTGGTTCCGCCGGCGTCGGCCTCCCGGACCCAGCGGGTCAGCATGTTCGGATTGAGGCCGACCTCCAACGCGATCTGACGGCAGCTCAACTTCGACCGCCAGACCAGCTCGACGATCTCACGCTTGTACTCAGGGCTGTAACGCTTGCGCTTGGACACGGACACTCCTCTGATCCAGTATGGATCTTAGTGAAAGTGTCCGCAGAATCGGGGGAGAACCCATGCGACTCTTGGCGCACCGGCTCCGGCAGGGTGTGGTCGCTCCTGAGCGACCGTAGAAACCGCCTCGTCTGAAGGACGCAAAGGGTTCGCTCGTCGGGGGTGCTCATGGGATGCTCCTGTGGGTGTGAACTTGATGAAGTGTGGTGTCGTGTCGTCGCAATGATTGAGATCGGCAGATGTGGCGGGATCGTCCCAGCTCGGTAGTCATGGCGAAGCTAGCGTCCGAAAGCGCCCGAAACCTCACCACAGGTGTTCCTCAGCTATCGGAGACCATCGGTGATCCAGGATCACCAGTCGGTCGAGGGCGGATTGCAAGCCATTTATTCAATGCCAAGCTCCCTGCGTAGTCCGGAAATGTAGGTACGGCCCACCTGCAGTTCTTTCCCATTCGCCATAACCAACCAGTAGCGGCTGCCGGAGCCGGAATGCAGCGAGCGGATATGACGCAGATTGACCAGGCAGGAGCGGTGGCAGCGCACGAAATCGGGCGGCAATACGGCAGTCAGCGCGGCCAGGGACTTGTCGTGCAGTTCGCTGCGGCCATCGAGCAGGCGCACCTCGCTGTAGTCACCGTCTGCACGGATCCAGAGCACGTCGGCCAACTCGACCAGTGCCGTGCCATGTGCCCGCCAGATGCCGAGATAGCGTGCGAGTCCCGGGCGATAGCGGGCGGCGTCGAGCAGGCGATTGAGGGCCTGGCCGAGGCGTTCGCGCGTGAACGGCTTGGGGACGAAATCCAGCACCCCGTGTTCGAACGCTTGCAGGGCGCGCTCGCGATGGGCCGATACCACCACGCAGTGGTAGCGTCCGGCCACCGCCTGTCGCAACAGATCGAAGCCGTCCTCGCCGCCGAGGTTCAGGTCCAGCAGCAGACCGTCGTAAAGGCTGCGCTGCAGCCGGTCGCCGGCTAGGTCGAGGTCCGCGACGGCGTCGAAGCGTGCCCGTCCGCCCGCCAGTTCGCCGCACATGCGTAGCAATCGCTCGCGGATGAGCGGTTCGTCCTCGACGATCAGGATACGCATGCCAGCTCGATCCGACCGCACCAGCCCGCGTCGTTGGGGCCCTGGGAGAAGCGCCAGCCGCCGGGGAAAGCCGCGGCCAGGCTGGCCTCGATGTAGCGCGTCCCGGTGCCTTGGCCGCGATGCGCCGCGGTTCCACGGGCGCTGCGCAGCTCGAGCACCCGGCGCCCGTTTTCGCAGTGCACACGCAGCCGGAAGGGCTGCTGCGTGCAGGCGCTGGCACCGGCGTGGGTGAGCGCGTTCTCGACCTGGGCGTGGAGCACCCCGGGTGGCAACAGAAGATCTGTGTCGTCGGCGTCGACCTCGAAGCCGATCGGTTGGCCCAACGCCAGGCCGACAATGTCCAAGTGATTGCGGCACAAGGCCAGTTCGTCCTCCAGCGGAACCAGCGAGTGGCGACTGCTCTCGCGCAGGCGATCGAACTGTTCAGCCAGCGACTCGACGAGGCGGCTGGCACGCGGAGGTGCCTGCTCGATCAATTCCTGCAGGCAGGTCAGCGTGTTCATGAGCCAGTGCGGCTGGATGCCGCGCTGCAACAGCTGCAGCGACAGCTGGGCGCGCTCCTCGCGTAGGCGCGCATTGTGCTGGTCCAGCGTGCGCAGCCGCTCCGCGTGGCGCAGCAGCAGGAATCCCATCAGGACCGCCAGCAGCAGGAAATATGGCCCGTCGAGGAATGCGCCGCCGGCGACCGGCATCGTCAGCGCACCGACCAACATCAGGACCAGGATCGGCCGGCGTTCCTCGTGTTCGCCCTGTGCACGCAGCAGCAGCCATGCGGAGGCCAACAGGCTCAGCAGCAGAACAGCCGCTCCGCGCCCATCGAAACTCGGCAGGAAGGCCACGACGCCTGCCAGCGTTGCCAGATAGACAATGCGGGCAGGCACCGGCACGCCGACGTCGAAGCGCCGCGCAAGGTAGGCCGGCAACAGCACCGCTGCCGCCGCGTGCAGCGCCAGCAGCGCGAACATGCGCAGGCCATGCCATGGGTAGGGATATCCGAACAGCGGGCGCCAGGCTTCGACCACCGGCAGCGCCAGGCCGACGGCGCCCAGGGCGAGCAGTAACGGAGCGCCTTGCCTACGTGGCTGCCCGCGTTGCGCCGCGAGGAAGTACAGGCAGGCGGCTCCGAGCGCACCCGCGGCAAAGGCCACGATCAGCCATGGCCCTGGACGATGGAGGGGAGGCCCCGCAGCCGCTACGATCTGGACGCCGGCATCAGTTGTGTCCATGCGTAGCCACTGATGGTGGCTCGAGGCGAGAACGATCAGCTCATCGGCTCCGGTGCGTCCGGATGGCGGCAGCACGCGGATGATATCGATCAGTCCCGGCTGTTCCTCATCCTTGCTGCGTCCGACGATGCCGTTGGCGACCAGCGGACGCCCGTTCCAGTAAGGCTGACTGGCGGCACGCAGTGAAAGGTGCAGGAGGCGCCCGGCATCGTCCGCCGGGGCGGCCAGGCGCCAGCGCAGCCAGTGGGGATCCTGCCACCGGGCCAGCACGCCGGGATCGAGCGGCTGCCAGTCCAGATCGTCCGGAGGCCGTTCCGGCATGCGGCCCGACATCGGTACCGGGGCGAGCGCCATCTCGGCCGACAGCACCTGCACGGCCACGGGACCGTGCGACGCCGCCAACAGCCAGGCGGCGACCACCATCACCAGCACGGCAGGGGCGACCAGGATCTTTGTCATCGTCATGCGCCATATCGTACTGGCCGCGCGGAGACATTCGGCCCCCGGCTGGAGCCGTTGGGCGGACTGGCGCGCCCCTACCTCCGGGCCAGCGTGGATGCTGGTGGAACGCCCTTGCATCCCGCCCACCGGAATCCGTCATGCCCCATTCCCTGCGCGAAACTTCCATACCGAGCCCCCGGCCGTTGACGCTGCCCCATTGTTGGATGGTGGCCTGCGTGCTGTTCGTGGGGATGCTGCCGATGCACGCGACCGGCGCCGATACACCGCTGGAGTTCGCGCCTTATGCGTTCGAGACCGAACGGCACGGCACGATCGACGCCGAGGTTGCGTTTCTGGACGTGCCGCGTCGCCGCGACGAACCGGACGGCCCGCGCATGCGGCTGCGCGTAGTGCGCCTGCCGGCCACCGGTGGCGACGGTAACGCCGCACCGGTGGTCTACCTGGCCGGTGGCCCTGGCGGTTCCGGCGTCGGTACGGCACGCGGGCCGCGCTGGCCGATGTTCGAACAGGTTCGGCGCGAAACCGACGTCCTGCTGTTCGACCAGCGGGGCACCGGCCTGTTCGAGCCCCCGCCGACGTGCCCGTACATCCAGCGCTTCGACGATGCCAGGCCGCTGGACCGTGAAGTCGCGCTGGCGGCGCTGCGCCACACAGCCGCCCGATGCATCGCCCACTGGCGGGAGGAGGGCGTCGACCTGGCGGCCTATACCACTGCCGAGAGTGCCGCCGACCTCGAGGACCTGCGGCGTGCGCTTGGCGTGCCGCGGCTCAGCCTGTGGGGCATGAGCTATGGTACCCACCTGGCCCTGGCGACCCTCCGCCTGCACGGGGCGGGCGTCGAGCGCGTGGTGTTGATCGGCGTCGAAGGGCCGGACGACACCCTGAAGCTTCCGCTGGCGGCAGACGCGCTGCTCGCGGACCTGGCCGATATCGCCCGGGAGCAGGGCTTCGAGGACCTGACCGGCATGACCCGCCGCGTGCTGGCCAAGCTACGGCAGGAGCCCGCCCAAGGCCGCAGCCTCATGCACCGGGGCAGGCAAGTGACCTTGGGCGCTTACGATGCGCAGCTGGCGATCGCCGCCTCGCTGGGCCGGCGATCCACCCAGCAGATGTTGCCATTGGCGTTACGCGACGCCGAAGAGGGGGACTACGACCTGCTGGCAACCCTGGTGCTCGCGGTGCGCGAGCAGCTCGGCGAGTTCCGGGCCATGCCGTTAGCGATGGAGCTGGCGTCCGGGCACAGTCCAGATCGGCGCGCCATGGCCGAGACGCAGGCAAACGACAGCCTGTTCGGCGATGCGCTGAACTTTCCTTTCCCGATGGTCGGCGATGGCCTGGGGCTGATGGATCTCGGTGAGGCGTTCCGTGCGCCTCTGCAGAGCGACGTTCCGGCGCTGTTCGTCAGCGGTACGCTCGATGGCCGCACACCGCCGGCAAATGCGGAGGCGCTGTTGCCCGGCTTCAGCGACGCCGTTCACTTGCGCGTGCGCGGCGCCAGCCATGACGACGAACTGTGGTTGGGCAACCCGAAGATAGCTGTACACATCGCCGATTTTCTTGCAGGGCGACGAGTGAGCAATGCGGAACTGGAAGTACCGCGTCCTGAGATGGCCCGAGGAAAACTTGGCTTGCTTATGCAAACGTTGGGAATCGGCATAGGAACCATGGTGGTCGTAAATGCGTTGCTAGTCTTACTGGTTCTGGTCGCGCTGACGCTATTACCGCGGTGGCGTCAGAGAGTTGGGAAGTCGGCCGCCGTGACGGTTAGGGCAGGCTATCGGGGCTAGCACAGCAGCGTCAAAACGGGCGTGAGGAAGTAGGAGGGGCCCCTTCGGGCAGCTCACCCAACGATTATGCCTTCCGAGCGGGATTTCCATAATTATGAAAATTCCGCCGTTTTTGCATACTTGGGTGGGCAGAAAAGGCGCCGTGTCTTTGCCTTTAATGCCCGCGCCCTACGTGCTCGTCATCTCCAGCACCGTCCCGCAGAACCATCGGACCAAGACTTCTTGCCGACATCCCAAGCTGGTAATCTCCGCCGCCACGCGCGGGTACTCTCACCGCAGGGGTCCGGCCGAAAGTGGACAGTTAAAATGGTGCTTGTCGGTCGCTACTTAAGAAACACCCCCACTGAAACAGCTCATGTCCGGGTGGGCGTGATTGGCGGAGCGGTGGTCTCTTTCGACTCACCCGACCACGTCCTGCCGAATCGTAGAGCTCGTTCGGCAGCTGATGCGCCGTGCGGATCAGTGCGTCCACGACCGTCTTCGTGTCCTTGCGATCGACCTTCACCAGCATGACGTAGCGTGTGCTGCGCTCGACGAGTGTCGCGATCTGGCTGTTGCCGCTGCCGCACAGCAGGTCACCTTCCCAGTGCCCCGGAACGGCCCGATCCTCGATGTCGGCCGGGCGCTCCCGGATCGACACGGTGTCACTGATCCGGCCGTGGTCGGCCGTCTTCTGCGTGTGGTGGCGCGATCGACGCATCCCCCGCGTGCGCCGAAGGTGCTCCAGCAACTCCTTCTTCAGCGCGCCCCGCGACTGGATGAAGAGGGTGCGGTAGATCGTCTCGTGGGACACCTGGCAGGTCGCATCGTCTGGGTAGGTACGCATCAGCCAGCCGGCGATCTGCTGTGGCGACCACTGTTGTTGCAGCTTGTCCGCCACCCGTGCCGCCAGCGTGGGATGCAGCGCCAGCTTACAAGCCTTGGGGCGATGCGCCCGGTCCCAAGCCGCCTGATCCGCATGGCTTGCGCGATACAGTGCGGCGCCACCGTTACGCCGGATCTCGCGGCTGATCGTCGATGGCGACCGGCCCAGCGTTGCCGCGATCAAGCGGATCGAGTGTCCGGCGACCAGCGCCCGCGAGACGTCTTCCCGCTCTGCCAGGCTCAATGCCCGTAGCGATCGACGACGAGCCGGCGGGCGAATGCCGCCCGTCTCGGCGAGGATCCCACGAACCGACGAATGATGCCGATCAAACAGCCGTGCGATTTGGTGCAACGACTCGCCCTTCTGCCACCGATCCCACATCAGGGCCTTCTGGCTGTCGGTGTACCGGATCCGGGTCCTTCGCTTCATACGCAACACTCCTGCTGCAAAAGCAGCTAGCTGTGTGTTGCATCGATCATATGAAACCGCCGCCCAAAGCGGACATCGGACAATGTATTTCACAGTGGCCAGCGCCGACGTGGACTTGACGGCTATGTGCCCGCCAGATCGTCGGGACCAAGATATACGACGTCGATCTTGCTGACATCCTGCGCCACCTGTGCGCGAAGCAGGCCGCTTCGATGGGAATTGAGTGCTGCCTGAACTGTGCCTAGCGGAGTACCGTCTGGCGAAAGTACCCACGGCCGACCTGACCACTGGTGTATCTGGACGACTGTGCCGGGCGGCGGGGGCGCAGCCAACCACGTGATACGCGACCAATAGTGCCGATCGGCCCATGTGTGCTCCTCGTTCGGTGTGAAGCTTTGGACGAACTCCATCCAAATTGGTCTCGTTTCCCTAGTTGGCCAGTCGGCCTGAGCGCTCCAAGCGGCGACCACATCTGCATTCAGCCATTGCCGCAGCTCCTTGCCCGAGGTGAAGGTCGCGCCGGTGTCGGTGACTGCTTTGATTGCAGCCAGCCGCGAATTGAAGCCGGCCTGGATCAGGATCGATGCAGAGCGGTTGAGCGTGCCGGTCACGACTGCCGGCACCGCAAGGCCAAGTTCATGGTCTTCTAGGCCTAGGCCATCATCCACCTCATCGCCATTTGCGCTGGCGCGGACCCTGATCGCCTCCATTGCCCAAGGCAGCCGGTAGATAAGGCCTCCTTCAACAAACTGCAGTACTTCCGATGGCTGATCCCCGCCCAGCGCGGCCAAAGGCTGGCCCTGCAGCCAAACCCGCAGGATGTCGCGCCAGTTCGCAGGCAGCGGATCGGGTATGAAGGGATAAAATGCGAATACGCGCTCAGCGAGACCGGTGATAGAGGTGATTGCGGCTTCGGCGTCACCCTCAAGGATCGCGCCATTGGCTTGGATGAGAAGTAGGTTGACTTCGGAGGCTATGGCGTCGAGGGCATGACCCGTCGTCAGACCGACGCCTGCCAGAAAATAGCCGCGGCGTTGAGCGGCGGTCGACTGATTCCAGATCAGTCGGCTGCGGGAGGAAAGACCTGCTTTTAACAAATGCTGGAATTGAGCGTCCAGACGCTCCAGACGTCGCTGCCACAGAGAAGATTGGAGGATATCGTCCAAAGCAGCCTCGATCCCCTCATCGGGAATTTCGTTCTCCCCGATGAGGCTGAGGATGGCTGTATCGAGCGTCGCAACGTGCCGTTCCCAATCGGCCAGGGCGCGATTACGGTCTTCCGGCTCTTCATTGCCGATCTCGGGAAAAGTCCAGGCTGCGGCGTTGTTGATGACATAGTCAACGAGCTGGTTGATGTCTCCGCCGATACGCGCTTGCATCCGCTTTAGTAGCTCCACGACCAGAAGCACAAGACCGCTTTCCATATTGCGCGCGCCAAGATCGGTGATGAGCGTTTCCCAATTGCGCCTCTTCCTGGGGATATCCTCGAACATTGGAAAGAGGACGACGCCCTCGACGTCGACGAAGGCGCGTCCGGCACGTCCGATGACGTTCTTGAATTCGCTGATCTCGATCCGCTCGCCGGCGCGGTGCAGGGAGTGCATCACGACGGCGGTAGCCGACAGATTGAGGCCCTGCGCCAAGGTCGGAGAGGAGATTGTCACTTTGAGGACATTCTCGCGAAGCAGACGCTCGACCTCCTTGCGGTAAGACGTAGGCAGGGCGCCATGGTGAAGGGCGACGCCGAGGCGCAGGCATTTAAGAATCGCATTGTCGGCGCCCAGCCATTCCTCGCCCAGCGCGATCGCGGTGTTCAGTGCATTCGGATCGGCCTCGAGCAGCGAGCGCAGCGCGCCGCGCTCATGCAAATCAACGATGACGGCAGCAAACGGTTCGACGCTGCGCCGCTCTGGGCAGAAGACGAGGACGGTCTGACCGTCATCGACAAGCCGCCACGCGGTAGCGAGGCAGAGTTCGCGCTGGTTTTTGGGAAACAGCTGGGTGCGACGGCGCTTCGGTGGAATCCAGTTGGGAGGTGCGACGCCGGTGAGAAACCGTTGAACCCAAGGCCGCTCGTCGCCGACTCTGAGGTTGAGCCGGGCGGTTGGCGACGTCCACACCACCTCACCGAAGCGCAGGCGGGTTGGGCGCCAATCATTCTTGATCAGCCCGCCCGGATGATCACGGCGCAGCCACGCGGCGAAGTCATCGAGTTGGTCCCCATTGGGCAGGATGGCCGATAAGCAGACGATCCGGCGCTCCAGAGCGTCGGCACGGCGCAGAAGCCGCTGAATCTGCACCTCGTAGCGGACCTCACGTTCATTGAGGCCGATCATGTGCCCTTCGTCGAAGACCAGAAGATCAACGTCGTCGAGCAGAGAGGGATCGTTGCGGAGCGCGAAGTCGAGCTTCTCCGGCGTCGCCACCACGATGTCGCGCTCGCGAATAGCGTCCTCATCAAAGCCGGTGACGCCGATGCTGCCGTAGAGGGCGGAGATGGTCTTACCGAGCGGGCTGAAGGTCCGCTGGAGTGTAGCTTCGGTCTGCGCCGAGAGCGCGCGCAGCGGCGTAACGAACACGACCCTCTTGCCGCCGGCGAGGCAGCGCAGGATGCACAGTTCTGCAATGCGCGTCTTGCCGGCGCTCGTCGGCAGCGACACCACTAAGTCGTCGGACTGATCGACGGCACGGGCGGCCGCTTCGATCTGCGATGGCCAAAGGTCGACCTCTGCCCTAGCGCGGCGCTGCAACAGCGCGATGAACAGTTCGCGCAAACGCGGCCAGTCCGCCGCCAGTCCTCCCGCGGACTGCAGCGGCACTCTTTTATGGAACGTGCTCGACCAAAGGTCCGACAGAAGATGGATGGCGACACGATGCGCCCACCATTGCGGCAGCATGTTCATTTCGCCGCAGATCGCCAGACTCACACGCAGCCGCTCGAGCGCGTGATCGACAAGCTCTCGCTCGCCGCGTTCGAGCGCGAGCAGATAAAGAGACATGGCGGCCATGAAGGTGTCGGTGACCGCGGTATTCAGACCGTCGAATAGGAAGTCGTCACCATCGGCATCCGGAGGTACGGCAGCGCCCTCTGCTTGCTCGAGGTGGGACTGCATGTCGGTGGCGATCCGCTCATCGCTGCCTTGACCGGAGGTCCGGTAGTCGAGAACGCTGCTGCGCAAGGCATCGAAATTCCGCCGCATCAACTGAGCCAGCGCCCGCTCGATCGGTGAGAAATTTTCATCCGCCTCGACGATTGCGAGGAGCGAATAGGCTCGTGCGGACAGGTGGGCGAGATGATAGGCGGCCGCGGCCATGACAAAGTGGAAATCGCGATCGGCCTCTTGGCTGTTGCCCTTTGCCATCACCGCTTCAAGAGCCGTTGCAGCCTGTTCGAATGCCGTGCGAGCCTCAGCCGGGTCGCCGCCGACCTCCCGAAGGCGCAGGCCGAGGCCGAGCAGGGCATAGGCATAGCTGTGCAGGTCGTAGCTAAGCTGCGGCGCGAAGTCCGGCGCGTCGGGCGGAAGGGTGCCGTCACGCCAAATGATCGCGCGGGCCTGCCCGCGAGCGATCAGTCGGCCCCGAAAGCCGGCGGCCGTCGCCTCGGCGATATCTGCGGTGATGGCCTCAGGGGTTGCAGGCATCGGCCATCACTCGATCGTAGACCGCGCCGACAAAGGCGCCATGGCCTTCCACGCGAAGTCCGATACCCCATTGATTGATAAGACCGGGATACGCTTGTAGGGAGGCGGCTAGCAGTGCGTCGGGGGCATTGCCTGAGAATGTGAAAAGCAGATGCCGGACACTCTGCGGCGGGACGCCATGCTTGAGCAGCGCGTCATCGATTGCATCAGCCAGCGGCAGATTGCCGAGCTCGAGGAGACGCGCGGAAATAAAGTGCAGTGCGTGTGCCGAGGGCAATCCTCCATCCTTGTCCAGCCCGGCGCGGGCTTCCGTCAGGACCTGTGCGGACAATGTGGCACGGCTCTTCGCCTCCGTCTTCAGGAACTGAAGACGTTGAGATTGGGGGTCTTGCAGGATGCCGATCACGTCCTCACCACGCATTGCCATGTTGCGGTGGTCTTTCCAACGCAGGCGCTTGATCGGTGCGCGGTAGCCGCCGCTGTGAGCATCTATCCATTCCGTCGCGTAGATCTCGCCGAGGTCGCCGGACCGGATCTGCTTAGTGGTCGGCAGCTTGCTCTCGATCAGGGCGGCAGCGGCGGGCTTGCCGAGCCGCGCGAGTGCGCGCGCCACCTGCTCCTCCGAGGCGTAATGCGAAGGCACGATAGCTGCCGTCGCCTGGATGCCGACCCCCAGGTTAGCGGCCTGTCCGGTCATCACACGCCGAAAGTGGTTCCCCATCGGCGCGTCGACCGAAATGCACCAATCATCGAACTGCGCCATCCTCGTTCCTTCCTGTTAGTAAGGAAAAAGGTCGCGTACGCGCATGAAGGGCGCGCCGGTTTCTGCGGCGCGGCGGACTTTGCGCTCGAGGACCTCAGTGAGTGGGATTTCACGGTTGAGCATCTCGTAGAGGTCGAAACCGTCCATGCAGATGACCCGCTTGCCGCGTCCAAAAGCGGCGAGGCCGTCTTCGGTGAAGCCGCTGTTGCTGACGAAGAGGCCGCGGGTCCAAGCCGCCTTTTGCTCGATCTTGCCATGGAAGGTATGCAGCTCGGCGACGCCGATCCGCGGCCCGTGCCATTTGGTCTCGAGCAGATAGGTCTCGCTCGCGAGCTGAAAGCTGCCGTCGATCTGTTCGCCGCGCAGCCGGAACGGCTCTTGGGCGGCCAGACCGAAGGCGTCGAACAGACCTTTGAGGAAGCCCTCAAACGCATAGCCGCGCGCATGCGGCGCCAACGCCGCTACCTGCAATAGGTCCGCTTTGATCTTGGCAATGGCCGCGCGGTCAACGGGAACAGACTGGGGGCTTACTGACGACCGCGACGGTTTGGAGCCGCCCGTTAGGCGGCTGATCAGGCCTTGATAGCGGGTCTGGGCATTAGCGACGGGGTCGGCGCTGCCGGAACGGGTCAGATACTCGCTGCGATGCTCCCAGAGTGCTTCGAGGGTGCGAACGGCGGTCCCGTCATCGCAGGTCCGAAGGAAATGGCGGAGTCGCTTGCCCTTCGATCCCCCATTGACCGCGTGTTCCGGATCGTCGATGTTGACCTTGAGTTCGGAGGCGAAGAAGTCCGAGAAGCTTCTGTCGGAAAAATCCAACACGAAGCCCGGGCCTCGGACGAAGTCGACGAGGTCGTCAATTAAGCGTAGGTCAATGGATCGAACCGAATTGATGAATCCCCCCTTGCATGCAGCCTTGAGAAGCTGTCGATTGTCTCTTAAAGCATCGCAATCATTCGCAATGATGTCATCGCACGAAGGCGATGTCTCGTCAAACATCATTGGCGCCGTCGCCAGGTACTCGACACGCAAATCCTTGACCCACCACTTGAATGTTCGCTTCTGGCCGGGAGCCGACGTTCGTTTAAGTGGCAGCTCCCGACCCGAGGCGGACATTTGGCACGGGTGTTAAAGCAGGATTATGTCGTCTTCCTTGGGCGCAGGTCGAGGCCCCTGACGGCCAGAAACGCTCCGTATCCCAAGTTGGCCGCCAATGTCTTCGCTTCGGCGTCCAAGCGCGCTATTACCTCTTCGAATTCGATTCGGTCTCTGGTATCCGGATCCTTCCAGAATTTATCGGTCGCGATCGAGATCAACAGGCAACCCACCCGTCGGTGTTCCGGTGCCATGTACTTTCCAACCAACTGTGTATGGAGCGCTTCCCGCAGATCGGAAAAAGAGTAGCCGTTTTCGCCGATCTTGAGTTCAATCACTGCTTCGAGAGGTGCCGCGGTAGAGGCCAGGCGAATATCGGACTCTTTCTCGTCGCCCGTCACGGCTTCCTGATTCACTAGGTAGGCGCTCCGGGCCATCTTCTGCAGTTCCGCCGCCAGCGCACGACGCAGCAATCGTTCGACCTTAATCGTTGCCCAGAGCTCACGTGGTGACGTATCTTGGAGCAGAAGATCTTCCATGTCGGCGAGTCTTGTGTCGAGCAATGCCGCCATCTCAATGCGGCTGGTTGGCGAGTAATCATGCTCCCGCTCCAACCGCACGACGTCGGCCTCGTTCAATACGACGCCATCCCAGTCCTCCGCCAACCTCTCCAGGGCAATCGCCCGGATGCGGTCGCGGTAATGCGCGACTTCTGGGTCATCGGCAAATTGCATCTTGATGTCCCATGCACCGGGCCCTTTGATGCTCAATAGCGCGCTGCCCAGGACACTCCGGGCGTGTTGCGCATGGTCTCGAGGGCCAGGTGAATAGACGCCGTCATGATTCAGATCGTCTTCGAGCCTGACGTGCCGATTGGCCAGCCTGACAAGCCGCAATAGCAATTCAGGCTGTGCCTCGAATTTCGATAGATCCAGATCGGATCTGTGCCCGAAGAGTGATGAGAGCCAGTCAACCACCGGCGACTGCTGCGAAGGCAGAATTGTCTCGGCCAGCCGCCCCATCTCATTGACGCATACCGTAGGATCCAAGCGCGTGAGGATCGGAAGCCAGAACAAGATTTCCGATGGCTCCGGGGTTCCTTGCAACTTCGATACCCCTGTTGCCCGCATGTAGACGGCGTCTTCATCACTTCCATGGTCGAGCAGAAGGGTCGCCGCGCGCCCGACCTTGTCGGCCTCCAACGTTGAAGCGTCTCCTTTGGCAAGGGAATCCTTCAGCCAAGACCTAATGCGGCCGAGAAACAGGGAGATGACTGAAGGGGATGCATGGGAGACTTCCTGCAGGAGCATCGAGTGCTTCGCGTCCGCATTCTCCAGCTCATCCCAGAGCTCGTTCCCGATCGTTGCATCCACAACGGCTGGATGCACCTGAGCAACAGCTTCGAGCCAGGGAGGCAATCGATTCAGGTCCAGCAACGCGTAACGGCATGCAAGGCTTGCTTCTTCCGCCGTGAGCCTGGATGCCCATGTGGCGTCTTCTGACTCCGCATAGAGACCAGCAAGCCCCATGCTCCATCCCATCTGATAGCTGTTTCGCTGATCGGCCGGCCGCTCCGACTTCAGGGTGGGCTGATCCTTGCGCCACGCCACCGCGAGGGCGGCTTTGAAGCGATCCGCCATGTCTTTGCCGAAGACACGCTCGATGAATCCACGGTTCCATCCGGAGAACGAATGATCTCGAGAGTCCTTCTCCATCGCACGCCAAAGGTTCCAACTGGTGTTACCGATGCGACTCTCCGAAAAGGCGGCCTCCGGATTATTGTCCAGTTCTCGCCAGAATAGCTTCCAGCTGGCCAGATCCTTGGCGTGCTTCCGGTGCGACTTCTCCCTTCGCTTTTCGTCCTCTATTTGCCATGCCGGGGGAGGGCCGGGATGCTCTACCGCATTCAGGAACCCCTTGACCCGGCTCTCCAACACTTCACTGTCGCTGGATATCGCAACGAGCTGCTTCAACCATGCCAAGCGATCTGCATGGTCACCTGAGTAGCGAAGGGCGATCTCCAGAGTGACTCCGCGATCAGCAAGTGACCTGGATGCATCAGACAGCGTGCCCAGCACCCAATCGGCATCCTTTTGCAGTTCGATTTGGTATGCGCCATGCGACTGGAACTGGTGAAGGCAAAAGAATGGCTCGCAGTCACCTTTCGGATAGTGCGCTCTGACCAGGCGGTCATTGGCCCAGAACACGGCAGCCCGTACTTCGCTTGGCGCGTCAGTGAGGGCAGCTCTCAGGGTCTTGATGTCTGCGGTCGCATCATGATCAGGCCTCGCCAGTAATCCGGCCAAGGCGATGGAGTCGAATAGATCGGAGTCGGTCTCCCCCATCTCCAGTCGGCGCCGACTGGCAACCAGCAGCGCCGGGACCAAATCCTTGCGGCCGGATGTGACTCGATAGTGCTGGTCGTGCCAGCGGCAACTGTTGGACACCAGTTCTGCCAGTCCGTACTGCAACTCCGCCAATGCACTTGGCTCCAAATTCGCCTTGGCGATTGCCAACGGCAACATGGTTGAAATACCTCCGATCTCACGTGATTTCGGAGTCAGACGTGCAAGCGTCTTGACGAGTTGTGGAACCGATAATTGCTGAGGGAACAGGTGGAAGATGACTGACCGCGCCAGGTCCTCAGGCCAATCCGGCGACGACGAGGCGATCAGATCCAGCAACGCAGGCAGACGCGAATCCTCAAGTTGCGCGAGCGCCAGCAGTCCATTCAAACGATCGTGCGCATCCTTGCCCGGAGCGGTTGCAACGCCATTGGCGATGTCCGCACAGCCAATTATCTGCCCAGCGCCGATCAGTTCAAGCAGCGTCTCCCGAACCTCAGGGTTGTTGACGCCACCCGCCCAAAGGCGCGCGATGACCTCGCCGAGATCGTTCGTCGCCAGGCGGTGCACCTGCAGATTCGGAATCCCTTGACCTCTCCAGCCGCCGGCACCGTACATGTGAACGTATCGCTCCAGCGCCTGAGTCCGCAGTGTCAGGTTCAATGAACAGGGATCGCCATATCGCAGAAGGACACTCGGCTCATGCTCGAGCAATTCGGAGCAAACGGGCGAGATGTGGGGCGCAAGCCAGGCTGCAACGGGCTGCAGGGAAGGCTTGACGATCCGCTGGCCTTCCGGTGTTGTGGCGAACAGCAGGCGTATCAACGCCCGGATGGGGAATCCACGATCCACGAGCAACCTGAGCCGCTCTGCCGCCAAGAACTCAATGATGGATCGGTTGTGGAATCGAACGCGTCCGTAGGTCGCGAAGCCGAACAAGGGACGTTCGAGCAGCGTTTTCACTTCATCGTCTGACCAGTCACCCAAGATCTTGGCCGGATCCAGGGGCGCGTCCCCACGACCACGGTCATTGTCGCTGCTGTGCCAGAGCGTCAATTTTCGGGAGAGCATGGCGGCTAGGGCCAAACGGGCTGCCCCGTCGCGTGCACGCTGTGGCGGCAACTGCGTTCGTTCCGGCCGATCGCCACGAGCCCGCAGCTTGATATCTATGCTGCTGTTCACCTGCTCGTGATGGGCGCGAATGCGCCCGTGCACCTTCCAGTCGCCACAAAGCTCCAGAAAATCCAACGGACGCTTCGCGAAGTCGTGGGCATGGTGGGCATTGACCGCGGCTAGCAGTACATCCGGATTATTCACGCCTTGGGTGGCTGCGAGCGCACGCATCTGCTTCTCGTCTAGCGCCGAGAGGGCAACAAATCGCCATTCCGGAGTTGATCGCTCGGCCGATTTCTTTTTGTCCACGCTCATCGCCACGTTGGCGAAGTAATCCTCCGGCACAAACACATCCGGTAATGGTGAGGTCGGAAGCTGGTTTCGAACGACGTTCAAGTCGAGTGCGGTCGGGCGTGTCGTCAGCACGATGCATGCTCGACCAAGATTGTCGCCTAGGGCTACGGCGAACTGCTTGAGCGTTGTTTCGAAAGAGCGCTGGGTGAGCTTCAACTCGTCGACCGAGTCCAGAAAGAAGAATGCGCGTTCGGTTTGCGCCGCTTTCCAATTGTCAAAGCGCTGCTTCTCCTCGGTGGAGAACTGTCTTTCCAGCGGATCCGTCGCCAGCACAGCCAGCTCCACAAAGAACGCCGATCGCCCTTCCTCCCACAGCTTTTTCTGCTGGCGTTGACATTCGTAGGTTTTTCCCATGCCGGCTTCTGAGACGATCAGGACGCGCTCGGATTCCAGCAGGATGGACCAGTCCGTCCTTCCCCCAATGGCGAGATCAGCCAAGAACTCGGCTGTCTCCATGTGGGTATTTTCATCGGTTGGTAGATCGAAAAAGGTGCGTTCCAGATCTGGAGCTGTCGTCGCCATGGGTCAACCGGTCAAAGAGTTTCCGTAGATAGTAGTATCCGCGGGGCCCCTGGTACCGCGGCCCTAGCAACTGCAGCCGGATATCGACTGCACCACCGGCTTCGAGTTGCCGCCAATACTCGCCACCGATCTATGGTCGGCCATCACCGTCAGGGCGGGCATGGGAGTGTGGATCGATCGGTCATTCGTAGACACACAAAGCGTCCGCTCCTGGCCGCTAGGTGTCCCTTCTCACGGATTGGATACGCGGTCGACGATCGGGTTCTACCCCGATTCTGCGGACACTTTCACTAAGATCCATACTGGATCAGAGGAGTGTCCATGTCCAAGCGCAAGCGTTACAGCCCTGAGTACAAGCACGAGCTCGTCGAGCTGGTCCGGCGGTCAAATTCGAGCTGCCGCAAGATCGCCCTGGAGGTCGGGGTCGGGCCGGCGCTGCTGACCCGCTGGGTGCGGGAGGCCGATGCCGGCGGAACCAAAGCCTTTCCTGGCGGTGGAACCCCGCGCGACGAGGAACTCGCCCGCCTCAAGCGCGAGCTGACGCGGGTGACCAAGGAGCGTGATTTTTTAAAAGACGCGGCGGCGTACTTCGCGAAGCAGTCACCGAACGGTACGCGGTGATTGAGTACTGCCGCAGCGACTATCCCGTCGGGATGATGTGCCGTTGCCTTGAAGTGTCGACCAGCGGCTTCTACGCCTGGTCCGGGCGCAAGCCCGGACCGCGGGCGCAGGACAATGCGCGTTTGCTGGTGCGTATCCGGGAGATGCATGAGGACAGCAAAGGCGTGCTCGGCGCGCCGCGCATGCACGAAGATCTGGGCGACGAGGGCGAAAGCGCCAGCCTCAACCGGGTGGCGCGACTGATGGCGGCGAATGGGCTTCAGGGCTGGCCGCAGCGCAAGAAGCGTCGCTTTGGCCAGAAGCCGGGCAGTCGACCGGTTGGGGTCGAGAATCTGCTGGAACGCGATTTCGACGCCGTCGAGCCCGAGACCAAGTGGGTGACGGACATCACCGAGATCCTGACGATCGAGGGCAAGCTGTTCTTGTGCGTCGTGCTGGATCTGTACTGCAAGCGGGTGATGGGCTGGTCGATGCACCATCGCCAGGACCGGCACATGGTCGTGCTGGCCGTCCAGATGGCGGTGTGGCAGCGGGAAGGCGAGAACGACGTGATCCTGCACTCGGATCGCGGCGGGCAGTTCATCAGCGGCACGTACCAGACGTTTCTGGGCGGCAACGCCCTGGTCTGCAGCATGAGCGCGGTCGGCCATTGCGGCGACAACGCGGCGTGCGAAGGATTCTTTGGGGTGCTCAAACGGGAGCGCGTGCACCGCACTCATTACCGGACCCGGGACGAGGCGCGGGCGGATCTGTTCGACTATCTGGAGCGGTTCCACAACCCGCGAATGCGTCGTAGAGATGCCCGGCGTGATCGGGAGTTCCAGGCCTTAATCAAACCGTCCGTGGAAACGGGGTAGAACCCCGTGTAAGAGAGGGCGTCGGCCTGACTGTGTGTTGGATCGCGGCACTCATGGAGCTAGATGCACGTCCGATGCTCGGCAGGACAGATGCGTCACCAAAGCATTTCGACTAGGCGCTCATTCATGGAGAAGAGCCGAGACTGATTCACGTACCGCGCGATTGGTGGTCCGGTGGATGCCCGCTGGGTGGTGGATTAGGGATGTTTATCGGGGTGGGGAAGGGCAGCTCCATACCCAAAGTTGACATCGATCACCGTACATCGCCGGATTAAAGTCGGGGACTGTACGAGGTAAAGTGGTGTCAAATTGTGTTCAGACTGACGCCTTGCTGCAGACTGCCTACTTAGCTGCTATCCGAACCAAGATAAGGACACATCGCATGAGTTTTGACATCGACATGGAGAGCGGATATGGCGATGAGAACTGGATATACGTCGGCGGCGATATCAACATCATTTGTCAGTCGAAAGTTGGAAAAACAACTCGAAATTTGATCGATCGCCATAGGTCCCCGCAGAATCCGGGGTTTTTCATCTACGCCGCCTTCCAGATCGTTCGCGGCAGCGTCCATGAGATCGAAGCCAGTCTACTCAATCACCTTAAGTGGGGCCTTGGATTCCAGCCGCTACCGCACTTTAGTACAAGCGGCACCAGTGAGTGCTTTGAAGTAAGCCCATGTCATATGGCTGACTTGGTTGAGGATTTCATTGGAAGATACTTCAGCTCCTGTGTGACCTATGAGACCACGCTCCACGGAGGCATGAGCCGCTACCAATGTGATAGCGACATTATTCGATACTTTGAGAATCACGGCCAATCACCCCGCCAGCTTCCCAGGCCGGAACCCCGCACTCTAGGGAGAGAGAACTACTTTACTGGCAACCAAGAGACCTACGAGGTGGACTTGGGTGGGGGTCACTATGTTGAAGTAGCAACCGGTTTGCAAATGCACAGAGACGATGGCGAGTGATGCCACGTCGTCCCCGTGATGACTTGTGTCGTCTGAAAGGCGCCCGCGACAAGCTTCTAGTGACGGCAACTGCGCAGAATCTGCGAAGGATGGCGGCGTGGTTGATGCCAAAAGGACCTGAAGCGGAAATTGCTGTGTCCATCTAAGACATTGTGGCGCTTACGCGGCCGCATTTGCTTCATCCCGGATCTAACAATCCTAGTTCCGGCTGCGCGGTAAAGCGGCGCTCCGGCTCCAGAACTGAGCTTTGCAGCGGAATAGGCCGAAAAACGAATCGGGCGTCGCCGGAACGGGATAAGGAAAATTTATCGAGGGTAGGGGGGGGCTGATTTCGACCCGAGTCGGATATTCAGGCTTGTGGCCCTAATCGCACAGTCCAAGCTCCGCCCTGAACTCCAAATTGTTCCTGCTACCTTTGCCTCACTCAAACCTTCTGCCGCCACGTGATGGCGCAGTCCGAGCTTGCTCGATAGTTGATGCTGGAACCCAAAAGAGCTACTTGATGACGATCGAACAGGGACGGGCACTATTGCGGCAGGTCAAGGATCGCATCGGCGCACGTCACACACTGGCTTTTATCGATGTGGCGCACAGGGAATTGAATCGAGAGCCCAGTGATGGGATGCCGTGGCTCGAGCGGCTCCCCTATGTTTGGTTGCTGATCGTTAAGTGGGCTTTGGCAGGATGGCGCCCAGAAGATGATCGCCCTGATCCCTCGGACGAAGACATCAACTCCATAGTGCAAACAACCTGGGATGCGATGGGGCATCTGCTTCGCGTCGAAGGGCAGCCGACGATCTTCATGCGTCGAATGGCGCTTCAGCAGATCTGGTTGCAACGTAAATTTGATACCAGCGCTATCCCACGGCAGTTCCGAATCCTCGGGGAGCTCATGGTCGGCTCGGCGGCCACAGAGCGCTTTCGGCAGCGATACGGCCTCACACCTGCAGAGTTTTCCGTGGTCATGATGCACATGGTGGCCGACGCGGGAGATCTGTTGGATCGGCCCGCGTTGTCGGAACTACGGCCGGGCACGCCTCGGACCCGTGAGCATTGGGTGGCCGTGAGAGAGATCCTCGACCGGACGGTGCCACAGCTTCAGCGGGAATTCTCCGACATGGAAGCCAGGAACACACCTGCCGAAGTTGAGGTATGCGAGCAGTCCCCCTTGGTTCGTACCCCCTTCATTGCAAGTCGCAATCTAGGTCCTGTGTGCATCCATCCGATCTTGCTGTTCCGGTTGCTGGAGACGGTGTTGTTCGACCTAGCTCGTGGAATCGATTCTCGCCCCTTCATGAACGAGTTCGGGCCGGCATTCGAGAACTACCTAGCAGAAGTTCTGGAAGACCTGAACGTACAGGTGATTCGGGAGGACGAACTCAGCCGGCGCCTTATCGGCGTCGGGCAAGTGGTCGATTTCGCAGTAGCCTCTGATGATGCATTGGTCCTGATTGATGCGAAGGGCATCGAAGGGCACTACGACGAGCTTTACCACAATCTGCCCGAGGAACTGGCGGCTAGACTCAGAACGTCCTTGTTGCGTGCGGTTGACCAAGCCATTGCCACCGTGGCTCGACTTCCGGCCGATCTTCGAAGAAACGCGATCTACTTCCTGTGCGTGACTTTCAAGCAAGTCGTGGTCACCGACGGACTTGCACTGAGGGAGCTAACAGTTGGTACAACGGAATGGGCTCATCCCCGTTGGGATTCGAATGTTCTTACGCCGGCACGCATGCTCTTTCCAAGTGCCTTCGAGTTTGAGTCCATCGTGGCGCTAGCGAAAACGCAGCAGGTCCCGATTAGCCAGGTGGTATGCGACATTGTTGCCGACAACGACAATCCTGGAGCGCGAAAGCTGCTTCTGGAGCAACACGTCATGGGACGCCGAGCCCCACTCGACGCACCAGCGGTTATCCAATGGGCCGCCAATCGCCTGAGGCAGTAGCAGCGCATGGCTCGCTCGTTCCCAGGCCGAATGGCGGCCTCCTCCGACCCACAACTCATGGCAACGACGGCGACATTGAGCTAATCACATACAACGCAGTTCAGGACTTTGAAGTGGACAAGAAGGCAATCGCGGATCTACGAGCCATGCTGCTCAAGCTTCCCGCCACCGGGGTAGGTGGGTTTGAGGGGCTGCTGGCAGCTGTTCTTGCCGAAATTTCGGGAGTGCCGTTCCGCCTGTCCGGCAGCGGATCGCAGTTCGGCATGGATGGCAAGTCGGTTTACGAGGACGACGCCATCTGCTTCGAGGCGAAACGCTACGATCGCAAAATCCCGAGAAACGAAGTCATTGCCAAGATTGCTGAACTAACGGTCGAGGGCGGTAGCGATATCGATCTGTGGGTACTTGGCGCGACGACGTCCGTCAGTACCCAACTTGCGGACAACGTTCTGGAAATTGGCGAAAGAAACGGGATCAGCACACTTGTGTTGGACTGGAGCAGGGCGGATTTGCCGGCACTCGCGGTCGCCTTGGCAATGGCCACAGAGGCGACTGCGGAGTTCATCCGCCGCAACGCGGGAGACGAGTGCGGAGCGCATGCCAACGCATTGGCATCACTCAAGGCAGTGGAAGACGACGAGCGGTTTGCGAGACATGCCGCGCGCATCCGTGGGTTGCTTCGGGAGCCGACAATCGGCACCTCGCTGGCCGTGCGCAACAATCGCCACTGGCTCGAGGACGTTTTCGGCAGCCAGCAACGCGCCAAACGCCATCTCCGGCAACCCTTGGCCCCCGGCGATGTGGCATTGGGCAACCCGTTGCCGAGGGAGTCGCTGGTCTCCGAAATGGATTCGTTCCTTGCATCCCGGCCAGCCGGAAAAATTGCCGTCATCGTCGGGGACGAAGGAAACGGCAAGTCGTGGTTGTTCGCACAAAGCTGGTTGTCGCAGACGGACCGGCCGTTGATGGTGGTGTTCACGGCTGATGAGTTCAGCGATGCTGCAGCGGTCGGCGATGTCGTCGGCCTGCTGATCGACAAGCTTGTGGCGCAGACTGGCGGCAGGAAATCGGAGTCTGCTGTTACACGATGGCTCCGGACCTTCAACAGGTGGCGCAAGACAGAAACGCCCGCCTCGCCTCGCCTGGTGGTCGTGATCGACGGGATGAACCAGCGGCCGCAACTCGACTGGGCCCGAATCGCCAACGACATGAGCCACGAGTTGGGCAGGATGGGCGGACAGCTGGTGCTCACCACGCGCACCGCGCACTACTCGGCGCACGTGAAGAGACGCCTGATTGCATCCACCGTAGTGATTACCGTGCCGGAGTGGACAGAGACCGAGCGCGACTTGATTCTCGACGGGCACGGCATACGCGCAGACGAACTGCCCGAGACGGTGGCCACGTCGCTGCGCAATCCCCGACTACTTGCGATCGCATTGGAACTGCTGCAGGGATCGCACATCAGGCAGCTCGAACAACTCAACATCAGCCGGCTGCTTTTCGAGCACATGCGCATCTACGGTGAACGCGACAACCCGGTTCCGCGTCCGGCACACGATTTCGCACGCGCACTCAGGGAGCATGCATATGCGATTCTGAAGAGGATCGACAGGCAGCAGATTGACGACCTCAAAGTCTTCGACGGCGGTCTGGAAGCGGTATCGGACGGACGGTTCTTCATCCAGCTCGAAGATGATCCGACGCGATACCGGCTGGATGAAAGCGGTCTCACGCTCGCATTGGGCTTCGCGATCGTCGATGAACTGCGCACGGCCAGGCGCAATGGGCGCGACCTGACGGCCGCAATCGAGGCGATGATCGAACCAATCGCCTCCCTCGATCGGACGTTCGACGCGGTGCTCGCCGCGCTTACCATTTCCTGCCTTGACGGCGAGTGCCCGGTGGAGATCGGTACGGCCATCACGTGCGCCTTCGCCGGATTGCAGAACCCTAATGCCGACGAATTTCAGGCGTTCTGCCTGCTGGCCGAAGGCCGGCCGGACGTTTTCATGCAGGCGGCCCGCCAACTGTGTCTGGCCCCCGACAATCCATCCAACTTCGACTGGGTGCGGTTTGCGCTGCATGCCGCGAAGCAGAGGGATTCTGCATGGACGGCGATGATTCCGATCCTACAATCATGGTTGGGACACTATTCCCTGGCTCCCGAGGCAAGGATGTATTCCATCCGCTCCGGTGGCGATGCGGGCAAGGTGGAGGAGGAACGGCGCAAGCGGCAGGCGGAGATTGAGGCCAAGATCGTTGCGCTTTCACCGACCGAGAATTCGCTGCTGGACGAGCTCACGAGGAACGACGGCGATGTCGATGCCCTCGCGCACCTCGCCCTGGCGCTGATCGCGGGAAAGCCGGTCGCGCCGTTCTCGAGGGCGCTGCTCCACTGGAGCTTCGCCGGTGCGCTGAACATGGGGTTCTCCTGTCCCTACGACCAGTTCATCCATCTGATCCGGTTTAATCGCGTCGACTGGCCGGAAGCGCGCGATGCCATAGTGGCGGCGGGCAGTATGTTCGCCGATGCCGGTGTGTCGCGAACGGGCAAGTGGGCGCACGTGAATCTCCTGCGAGCGACAGGAGATCCTGCCGCGGCACTCCAGGAGCAGGCTCTGCTGCTCGAACTGACTGCCGATCGGCCAGCATTCGAGGGGTGGCGTCGCGTCGAGAGGTACTGTGCGAGCGATCCTTGCGACCCGGAGAGCCAGAGGCCGGACAACATCACGGAAACGGCGAAGGGCTACGCCGACATCGATGTCGCGAAGATCCGCTTGTTCATGGGGCCATCCAGCGACGATTTGCATTTTGCGGATGCAAGGACAGGGTTGGCGCGATTCGAACCGTCGGTGGCAATCGCAAAGCACCGGGAGTTCATCCGCCATGTCATCTCTCGCAAAGGGCTGGCGTTGCGCCAGGGAACTTTTGAGATGGGTCACCACAATGCGCTTCTGACTGCGGCACAGGCCAAGAAAATAGCTTCTAGCGTAGAGGTTGGAGCTATCGCCAGCGCTGCGGCAGCGCTCAAGGGAAACGAGCCCCATTTCATCGCGCAGTATTTCCTGCTGGCCGCGTTTCCGCTGCTAAGCGCCGATGAGCAGGTCAAGGCCCTGTTGTCGCCGCACACGGAAGGCAACCCGTTGCTTTCCGTTCTATACCTCGCCAAGTCGCTTGAGCAGTCAACATATGAAGCGTTGCTGCTGGATGCAATTCATAGCGGAGACGAGCGCGCATTGGTAGTCGTCCTCGCGTTCGGCGCCCATTCCGACACTCTCCTGTCCGATCGCGTTCTCGATCGCTTCCCCGAGCTCATGGGGAGCGAGGTGGAGACGGTCCGTGCGCTCACGTTGTACATGGCCTTGAACGCTGGCGACCAACGCGCGATCGAGTCGGTGGTGAAGAGCGGGTGGTCCGCCAAGAACCTCGACGGGAGGGGCGGTTACGAAGCGTGGTACGGGTCCCATGTGGTCCTGGAGGCGGCCAGTCTTGGAATGCTGACCTGTGGCGATGCGGTTGACCGCATAGCTCCCGAGCTCTATGGCCAGGCTGTGGAGAGGCTCGGCGGCGATGCGGGCGCCACGGTTGCGCGATGTATCGATGCCTCGATCAGGAAAGCGGCCGGCTTCGAACTGGATGTTGCCGTGCCCGTCATCGAGATAAACCAGCGGTGCGAAGACAATCTCGAGCCTGCGCGCTACCACGTCTCGGCGCGGCCAGAAGAACGCAACGACCTGACGGAACTGATGCGCGATGACGAGGGCGAGAACGACAGATTCGAGGAGCAGCAACGGCTTTCCCATGCGGCTTTCGACGTCTTCAAGGCGAAGCTCACAGCGGCGGACGCGGCGATCGTCCTGGACAGGTTGCGCTTTAGCGAGTTCAAGAAGGTTGCCGAAGCGGATAGAGGGCTCGCGGAGGACTGGGCGGACCTGTTTCTGGAGTTGCCGAAGGCTCGTCATGGCGGCGTCCACAACCTAGGGCTGCTGCTGGCGCATGCGATCGCCGGTTGGAATCCCGATCTGGCGGCTCGCCTGTTCGAAACGCTGCACGGAAGCGAACCATATGTCAAAAACAGTTTCGGTCGTATTGGACTGCCACTAGCTGGACTGGCCCTGTGGTCGGCCGAGGATCACGCTCTGCTTGACGCCATCCGTTCCCGTCGCTTGGACGGCGCCCTCAACGACGACGAACTCGCCCTGGAAGTGCTGACCGCGCTTTGGAGCGGGAAACAGGCGATCTTGGAGCGGTACGTCGGGGAGAATCTGGAGAGCGGAGAGCCGTCCAGAATGGCTCGGGCACTGATGGTGACGGGACTGTCGGGCCAGGGACAGGCCAACGAGGTCGTGTTGGCACGGTACAAAGGAACGCCGGGCTTTATTGGAGTCGCGCAGTCCACGGCTGCATACGCGTACGAGCGCCATGCATGGGCGATGCACTGGCACGCAAAAATGCTCGAAGCGCCGACTCCTGAGGAATTCTGGCGCTTCTCGGTCTTGTTCATCAAGGTTGTCGATGGACGGTTTGATGTCTTTGGCAGGGACGACGGGGCGGCTTCCGTTTCCTATCGTCTGTTCTGGCCTAGCGTTGAGAGCCAGCTGAAGAACCGCTACCAGTGCGGCTGCTCGAAGCGGAAGAAAAAGCTCTTCGGAGAGAAGCCGCCAGAGAAGGAATTCCTGTTCCCGTAACATTCGTCATTGATCAGGCAACCAAACTACTTCAACAAGCGAGCGGCCGGGTTGTCCTCCGCCGCGCCCGCTTGAAAATACCCAATCACACTAGCTACCGAGCGATGCTCAGTCATCGCCATGACGGCCGGCAGCGGAATGCCTTGCTTACCGGCCTCAGTGACGAACCCCGACCGAAGACTGTGTGCCCCAAAATCTCCCACCAACCCGGCCAACCGGGCCCGGCGCTTCACGACCGCGGCCACTGAGCCCGGGAGCAGGGCAGGGCCGACCCGATCTTTCCAGATACGCCGAAAGATCGCCCCCTCGTCGATGCCCGCGGCTTCAAGCCAAGCCGTGAGCGCCTCGGCGCTGCGTCCCAGGATCGGCTTGTCCGGCGTCGAATCCGCTTTCACCCCCGCCTGCTGGGTCTTGGAGTACTCCAGCCGGTAGATGTAGCCGTCCTCGCGCACCTTACGCAGGTCCCGCATGTCGGCCGCAGCGATCTCACTGCGGCGGCGTCCCCCGCTGGCGAACCCGAAGCAGAGCAGGGCACGGTCACGCAGGCCTTCCAGGCTGTTGTCGCAGGTGGCCAGCATGGCCTCCAGCTCGGGGCGGGTGATGGCCGTCTTCTTGGTCGGGCGCTCGCCGCGCTTGACCGCGGCACGCCGGGCCCGGCTCAGCAGCGTGCGGACACTGGGCAGCTCGCAGGGGTTGGCCTGGCGCTTGAGCTTGTGCGCCGTCGACAGCACGGCCACGCGCTGGACGACAGTCGAAAGCTTCCACGGCCCCGCCTTGGCTTTGAGGCCAGCCGCCACTAGGGCCTCATCCAGTGCTGGCGGCAGCTCGCTGACCAGATCGGTCTTGTTCTTGCGCTGGATGTGGTCGACCAGGAACTGGATCACCACCGCTTCGTTGACGGGCAAAGTCAACTCGACGCCGTAGCGGCCCTGATGCCAGCCGGCCCAGTAGCGCAGGGCGGTCGCATAGCTGCGCGTGGTGTTGGCGGCGGCCGCTTCGGCCAGCAGTTCGCGGACCGCGTCGGCGGCTTGCTGGGCGAGCTGATCGGGCAGCACAAGGTGGGTGGCGGTCGCGGCGGTGGCGGTGGCGGGGAGTGTGTTATTTCTTTTCATAGTATGTAATGTACGCTATGAAGTAGGGTTCGTACTTACGATAATCATCACTTATCACCAGTACGGAATCAACCGAGTAGGGCGCCCGCGTAGGAGGCACCTCGATGGCACGTGGCATCACCGAATCTGACGTCCACGCAGCGGCCGACGCACTGGTCGCCGCTGGCGAACGGCCGACGATCGAACGGATCCGAGCGCATCTCGGCACCGGCTCGCCCAACACCGTGACCCGGTGGTTGGAAACCTGGTGGCAGGCGTTGGGTGCTCGGCTGCAGGGGCATCAAGCGCGCCTGGCCGTGCCTGAAGCGCCGGAAGCGGTCGCCGCGCTGGCAGGGCAATGGTGGGAGCTCGCCATCGATGCCGCACGAAGGAGTCTCCATGAGTCCCTGTCGGTCGATCGGGCCACCATCGGGGCGCTGCGCGAAGAGCTCAATCAGGATCGCGAAGCGCTACAAACCGAGGCCGCAACGTTGCGCCACGCCGCTGAAACCGCCTCTCAAGCGGAGCGCGTCGCCGTAGCCCAGACCACTGAGCTGCAGCGGCTGGTGAACCAGCTCCAGACCCAAGGCCAGGACCTTGGCGCCCAGCGCGATACCGCGCTGGCGCGGGTGACGGAACTGGAGTCGACGCGCCAGGAGCTGGAGACCCGGCTCCGCCTGTGGGAGGAGAACGCTCGCGCTGAGCGCGATAACTTGGCTCAGCACGTCCGCGCGGTCGAGGACCGCACCCACGCCGAAGTCGACCGGGCGCGGCAGGAGGCCAAGGAAGCTCAGGCACAGGTCGTCGCGGCGGCCCGGGAACGCGCATCCAGCGAGGGCCAGCTTCGCGCCGCGCGCGACCGGGCCCAGGCGGAGGCCGCACAGGCCCTGCAAGACGCCGGCGTCCAACGCGCACGGGCCGACGCTCTGGAACAGCAACTGGGCAAGCTGCAGGATTTGCCGGCTGCGCTGGAAGCGTCCTGGATCCGCAGCCAACGAAAGCCCCAGCCTGGATCACGGACGCCGGGCGCCGGGAAGGCGGCCGGGGCCACCGGCAAGCGCGCTACCAAGCGCAAGCCATCCGGGTAACCTAGGGTTTCCTAATCAGACGGTACCCACGCGCGTGATTCCAGCCGACAAACTCACCCGCTCGTCTTGGCCAGGCCTGCCTACCTCCTAAGAGCACAGTTTCTACGCGTGGCAAGTCGAATTTTCCGGGGAAAGAGCTCGTCAGAGGCGTACAGGTGTACCCACCGGAGTGCAGAGCGCCGTCGTTGTACCCACTTGAGTGGTCGTTCTGTACCCGAGATGTGCAGAGTCCTGACCCACTTGAGTGCGCTGAGCACATGGCGCAACATCTCCGTGCCGCTGAGGATCGTGCCCACGCTGAAGTCGACCGGGCGCGGCAGGAGGCGCGGGATCTGAACCGGCGGGCGGAGTCGATAGCTCGAGCCCTTCGTGCCGCCGAAACCTCCCACAGCGCGGAGCTGGATGCCCTGCGCTGGCTTGTCATCGATGCGCAAAGCGACGCTTCCAGCCAGCGAGTCCGTTCGGAGACGCTTGAGGCTCAGCTCGCCCATCTCCGAAACCATATGGCAAGATTGGAGTCCGCGTTGACGAAGGCCAAGCCAACGAGACCCGGTAAGCGCCCACCCAAATCCATGACGTCTGCTGAACCAAAAAAGCCTGTGAAGTCCACCAGTTAGCGGACGTATGGTGGAAGGTTTCGATTCCTGTAAGTTACGGCAATGGCGAAAACGAACTGTAATTTGGCCGGCACTGTTTCTGTAACTTTCTCTGCTTCCTCGGAAAATCAGCGAATGTTTCACGTTTACTGATCGGGATGTTACGTAAACAGTGATCCCGGCTCCAAACGATACTCAAACCGTTGAGGTGACCGCATGAACCGCCATCCACCACTTCGCATAATGCATATTATGTAATTATACGGTGGGAGGACTTGTCCAGAACCAAGCACCCTCGGCCACCAGGCCACACATTCCTCTATCCTTGGCCATCCTCGATTTCCGCATGACCGCATGAAACGTTCCCGCAAGACTGCCCTGGTGCTGATGGGCACCGCTCCGCTGCTGCTGGTTGCCTGCTCCACCCAACCCGAGGTACAGACCCGGGAAGGTCTGTTCACGTCGGTCGAGGCCTGCGCCGAGAAGACGGCGAATCCGATCATGTGCCGGGAAGCCTTCGAGCAGGCGCAGGCCCAGGTTGCCGAGGCCTCGCCCAAATACGCGTCCCGGGAAGATTGCGAGGCCGAGTTCGGCGCGGGTCAATGCGCTACCCAGAAGACGTCGACCGGGCATTCGTTCATCGGGCCATTGATGACCGGTTTCTTCCTGTCGCAGATGCTCAACGGCCGTGGCGCTGCGCTGCCCAATCAGATGGGCAATCAGACCGCGGCCGGTGCGACCAGGGCCGAGCCGGCGTTTCGCTCCAATCAGCAAGGCTGGCTCAAGCCGGGGCCGTCTTCGACCGGGGTTCCCGGGTCGTCCGGTCTTGCCAAGGTGAGTGCCCAGCCCGACCGCGCGATGACGGTGCGTCGTGGCGGCTTCGGTGCCACCAGCGCGCGCCGGACCGGCGGCAGCACGGGCGGCTGATGCGTCGGGTCGCGATCGAGCCGCGCCGGGACTGGCGTCGGCGCGCGGAGGCCTGTGGCTTCCAGTTCCACACGATCGACGGTGCCCAGTACTGGGACGAGTCCGCGTATTACGCGTTCACCCTGCGCCAGATCGAGCAGGACATCGAGAACCCGACCGCCGAAATCCACCGGATGGCGCTGGATCTGGTCGACGAGGTCGTGGGCAGTGAAACGCTGATGGAGCGCCTGGCAATCCCGGATGCGTTCCGCGATTACGTGGCCGAAAGCTGGCGCCAGCGCGATCCGCATCTGTACGGCCGTATCGACCTGGCCTATGACGGTCACGGCCCGGCCAAGCTTTACGAGTTCAACTACGACACCCCGACCTCGTTGTACGAGGCCGCGTTCTTCCAGTGGGAATGGCTGGAGAACCAGCGCGAGCGTGGCGTTCTGCCAACCGATGCCGACCAGTTCAACGCGATCCACGAAGCACTGGTGGACCGTTTCAGCGAGCTGGCCGCGCAGCTGAGGCCGCCTTTCCATTTCGCTGCCGTGCGCGACAGCGTCGAGGACCAGGGCACCGTCGAATACCTGCACGATTGCGCGGCCCAGGGTGGATTGCCGGCCGGCCTGATCGCCCTGGAAGACATCGGCCTGTCGGAAGACGGGCGCCTCACGGACCTGGACGATGTCGTGATCGGGAGCCTGTTCAAGCTCTACCCGCTCGAAGACCTGTTCGCCGACAGTTTCGGTGCGGCGTTGCCGCGCGCCGGCGTGCAACTGGTCGAGCCGGCGTGGAAGCTCATCCTGAGCAACAAGGGCGTGCTGCCGCTGCTGTGGGAACGTCACCAGGGCCACCCCAACCTCCTGCCGGCGGCGTTCGACGACGGTGATGAGTTGCCGCGCGGCTGGGTCCGCAAGCCGCTGTTCTCCCGCGAGGGCGCCAACATCGAGATGCGCTATGCCGACGGGCGCCTGCTGCGTGCGGACGGGCCATACGACGGTCCGGCGATCCGGCAGGCATTGCACCCGCTGCCCGATTTCGAGGGCCGCTATCCGTTGATCGGCAGTTGGGTGGTCGGTGACCGTGCCTGCGGCATGGGGGTGCGCGAGGACGACACGCCGATCACCCGCGACACCTCACGGTTCCTGCCGCACGCGATCATCGGCGACGGATGTGGGCGGATGGTGTTCGCGGCCTGAGATATCCGGATCTGGAAATTGTCGAGTGCCCTCCCCGGCGGCTATCGGCCGTATTGCCCGTCGGCGCTCGCTTCTGAACCATTCAGCGCTTTATCGGTTTGCACACGTTCCAGGCGCGCGGGACTAACGACCCGGCGACTAGCTTTGGCGTGACCTCGAAGAGGTCCCTCGCCCAGGAGACGAATATGCCTACCGAAAAGAGCAAGAAGCCGTCCAGCCCGCACAAGGACACCCCCGGAAAGCACGCATCGGGTTCGGATGAAAAGCACACCAAATCGGCGTCCAGCCCCGGTTCCAACCCCGACAAGATGATGGGAAAGAACCCCGGCAAGAATCATTAGCGTTTTATCGATATCGAGCTTGATATCCGGCAAGCGCCCGCAAAAAGCGGGCGTTTTGCTGTTCGTATCTCCCATCGACAAGGCGATGCCGCAGCTCCTCCTGCTCATTGGGAGCCGGCGAGCCGTCCGCTCGCATGGTGTGCCCGCCAACTACGCGGCCGGTTTCCTGCCCAGCAGAAGCCGCCTCAACACCACCGCGTCGTTGTGCTGCTCGTCATGCGCCGAATATACGAGGGTGATCGGGCCTTTCCTCGCGGCGGCGCGCAGCTCGGCGAGCTGTTCCGAGTGGTCGCGGAGTTCGACTTCATAGCGTTGCTGGAACTCGGGCCAGCGCGCCGGGTCGTGGCCGAACCATTTCCGCAATGCGCTGCTGGGTGCGATGTCCTTCATCCACTGATCCAGCGCGGCCGCTTCTTTGCTGACGCCCCGCGGCCACAGCCGGTCGACCAGGATGCGGACGCCATCGGTATCGGCGGGTTTTTCGTAGGCCCGCTTCAAGCGGATGTTGTCCGCCGGAATGGTCGTGCTCACGGGCGCTTCCCGGAAGCGGCCGCAGGCATGGCGGCGATGGCCCGTTCGAATTCCACTTCCTTGTGCAGCCCTTCCAGGTCGCGGTGGATGAACGCCGCTGCCAGCTCCCTGCCCTCGCGCCGGTAGCTGATGGTGCAATCGCGCTGGTTGAGATCTCCCTCGATGACCACTTCGTCGAAGCGCTCGGCATGGCCGACATAGGCGAGGCCGAAGTCGTACTGCTCGGTCCAGAAAAACGGTACGGCGTCGAAACGTTCGCGCAGGCCGATCATGTTGCGGGCTGCGGTCTGCCCCTGCCGCTCGGCCACGACCCAGTGCTCGATGCGCAGCCGGTCGCCGGTCAACAGGTCGGGCCAGCGGGCGATGTCGCCGGCCGCGAAAATACCGGGCACGCTCGTTTCCAGGTATTCGTCCACGCTGATGCCGTGATCCATCGCCAGCCCCGCCTGTTCGGCCAGGCTGGTCACCGGACGCACGCCGATGCCGATGACGACGAGATCGGCGGGCAGGGTTTCCTCGTTGGTCAGCACGACTTCGCGCTCGTCGATCGTGCTGGCGGTGGTGCCCAGGTGGAAGATCACGCCGTGATCCTCGTGCAGCTTCTGCAGGAAATTTCCGACCGCCGCGCCCATAACCTTCTCCATCAAGGTGTTACCGAGACCGACGACCTGCACGTCGATCTTCCTGGCGCGCAGGCCGGCGGCGACTTCAAGGCCGATGAAGCTTGCGCCGATGATGACCGCGCGTTTCGCCGACGAGGCCGGCTCCGAGAGGACATGTTCCAACAGGGCATGGCAGTCGGCGGCGGTACGCAGGTAATGCACATGCGGCAACGTGGCACCGGGGATGTCCAGATGGACAGGCGCGGCGCCGGTTGCCAGCAGCAGAGCGCCGTACGGATAACGACGACCGTCCGTGGTCTCGACCAGCCGCTGGGCGGTGTCGATGCGGCTTACCTGGGTGTTGGTCTGCAGGTCGATGTCCTGCCGCCGGTAGAAATCGGCGTCCTGCAGCCGGTTGGACGCCTCGTCGATGCTGCCGGCCAGGATGCCTTTGGACAGGTCGGTGCGGTCGTAGGGTGGCGATGCATCCGCGCTCAGCATCGTGATGCTGCCCTGGTAGCCTTCCCGGCGCAGCGTTTGCGCGGCGGAATTGCCGGCAGCGCCGCCCCCGACGATGACGATGCTTTCGGGCGCGGGATGCGAAGGAGGAAGGGGTTCCGGACCGGCGGGTTCGAGCTTGCCGCGGACGTGGATGACGCCATCGCGCTCCTCGACCCGGAAACAGTCGATCGGCTTCAAGGCCGGCGGCCGCACCGGGATGCCGTTGTGCAGGCTGAAACAGGCGTGGTGCCAGGGACACCGCACCGTTCCATCGACCAGCAGCCCGTCCGACAGCGGCGCGCCCTGGTGGGTGCAATGCGCGCCGATGGCAAACAGCTCGCCGCCGCTGCGGGCCAGGACCACCGCCTCGCCCTGGGCATGACCGAGCAGCAGGCTGCCGTCGACGACGGCCGACGACTCGATGCCGTGACCGAAGTCCGGCCCCTCGAGCTTGTCTGCTTCCCCACCCATGTCCCTACCCTCGTTGCGGCAAAAAATTTTGCAGGAGCCTGCTTTCAGGAGCTGGGCGGTACCGCCGGAGGTTCACACGGTCGGGATCGCTCATCGCCATCCACCATCGCGCCGGGGCTATGACGTACAGGTGAAAGAACGGATGGCCGGCCTTCAACCCAGCCAGACACGGACGTGATGCTCGACGCCATCATCGACCAGGGGAATCAGCGCCGCGGCATCGTCCGCCGGAACGGCAAGGCTTGCGCCATCGAGTTCGGCCCGGATCACGCCACGGCCTGCGCCATCCGGTTTGCCGACTTGCCCGTTGTCGACTTGCCCGTTATCGATCGGCCCGCTACCGATTTGCCCGCTAATGATTTGAACCAGATAGCGCGAAGTGTGGTGGCGATAGACGAGGCTGAAACCGGGCCATGTGGTTGGAATGCAGGGATCGATCCGCAACCGGTCGCCGCGCAGGTGGAAACCCAGCAATGCCTCGATCCCGGCGCGATACAGCCAGCCGGCCGACCCGGTGTACCAGGTCCAGCCACCGCGCCCCGCCAGTTTGTCTACCGAATAGACATCGGCGCACGACACATAGGGCTCGACCTTGAAGTGATCGGCCCCGGACCCCGTGCTGGTATGCAGGACCGGATTGAAGATGTCGAACAGCTCCGCGGCCTTGTCGCCGTTGCCCAGCCGCGCCCAGGCGAAGATCGACCAGAGCGAGCCGTGGGTGTACTGGCCGCCGTTCTCGCGGACGCCGGGCGGATAGCTCCTGATGTAGCCCGGGTCGTGCGCGGTGTGCTCGAACGGTGGCGTGAACAGCATCGCGACCCTGTGTCTGCGATCCACCAGCTGGGTGTCCACCGCCGCCATGGCGTTGGCCGCGCGGGCCGGATCGGCGGCGCCCGACATCAGGCTCCACGACTGCGCGATCGCGTCGATCCGGCATTCGGCGTTGAGCGCGGAACCCAGCGGCGTGCCGTCGTCGTAGTAGGCGCGCCGGTACCATGCCCCGTCCCAGCCGGCATCTTCCACCGCCGATCCGACGGTGCCGGCGAAGGTTTGCCAGCGCGCCACGCGCGCATGGTCGGCGCGGGCTTCGGCGATGGGCGAGAAGCGGGCAATGGTGTCCAGCAGCAGCCAGGCGAGCCACACGCTTTCGCCCTTGCCCTGCTCGCCCACCCGGTTCATGCCGTCGTTCCAGTCGCCTGTGCCCATCAACGGAAGACCGTGCGGTCCGAGCGAAAGGCTGCAATCGATCGCCCGCGCGCAATGTTCGTACAGGCTGCCGTGCTGGTCGGCATCCGACGGGGTGAAGAACGCGTCGTGCTCGCCATCCTTCAACAACGGACCATCGAGGAACGGCACTACCGCATCCAGCACACCGGCATCGCCGCTGACGGCGAGGTAGTGCAGCGCGACATACGGCAGCCAGACCCGGTCGTCGCTCATGCGGGTACGGATGCCCTGCCCCGACGGCGGCAGCCACCAGTGCTGCACATCGCCTTCGACGAACTGCCGTCCCGCCGCGCGCAGCAGGTGCTCGCGGGCGATATCCGGTCGCGCCACGCACAGCGCCATCACGTCCTGCAACTGGTCGCGGAAGCCATAGGCGCCGCTGGACTGGTAGTAGGCGGCGCGCGCCCACATGCGACACGACAGGGTCTGATACAGCAGCCAGCCGTTGAGCAGCACGTCCATCGCCGGGTTGGGCGTGTGCACCTGCAGCACGTCCAGAACGCCGTTCCAGAGTGCGTGGACGTCGCGCAACACCTCGTCGATATCGATGTGGCGGTAGGTGTCGAGCAATGTCTGTGCCTCCGCGTCGGACGCGGCGTCGCCCAGCAGGAACAGCACGTCCGCCGAGGCATCCGGGGCGAGGTCGATCTGCGTCTGCAACGCGGCGCAGGGGTCGCGACCGGCGCCCGTCCAACCCGAGAGCGGGGCGGCGTCCAGCAGCGCTGCCGGGCGTTCGACGGCGCCGAGGACGCCGAGGAACTCGGTGCGGTCGGCGGTGACCGACATCGCTGCGCCTCCCAGACCAGCGAAGGCGACACGGTCGCCGAACTCCGGCCGCCAGCGGTTCTGTGCGAACACGGCGCCGGTCGATGGATCCTGGCGGGTGACGACGTACGGCCCGGGCACCGTGCCATTGGCACCCAGCGCCCATTGAACATACGCGGTGACTGACAGGCGTCGTGGACGCGCGGACCGGTTGTGCAGCCGAAGTCGCGACAGCTTGATCGAGTCGGTCATCGGCACGCATTGCAGCAGTTCGACACCGACGCCGTGCGCCTCGTGCGAATACCGCGTCCATCCCCGCCCATGGCGCGTGGTGTAACGCGCGGTGGGCACACGGATCGGCAACGCGGTCGCGCTCCACAACTCGCCGCTGTCGTTGTCGCGCAGGTAGAGCACTTCGCACGGCGCGTCGCTGACCGGGTCGTTGGGCCACGGTGTCAGCGGGTTCTGCTGGCTGTTGAGCGAAAACGTATGCCCGCCGCCCTCGGCCGTCGCAATGAAGCCGAACCCGGGATTGGCGACCACGTTACTCCATGGCATCGGCGTGCAGCGCGAGCCATCCAGGCGGATGACGTAGGTATCGTCAGCCGCCGAAAATCCGCCGATGCCGTTGTCGAACTCGAGGGCTTCGTGCAGGGCGTGGGTCGTGGCTGCCGCGGCTTCCTTCGCATCCGGGCCTGGTACGGCCCCAGGCTCCCGCGTCTGCCCCGATATCCCGAACCGGTCGGCATGGGCAACGCGCATCGCCAGGCCGCCGGTCGCCTCATCCAGCACGATGCGGGCGGCCATCGCCAGGCCATCGCGCAACGCGTCGTCCATGCTGTCGCTGCGCAGGACGAATACGCCTGCATCTGTTGCGCTGATGCCGGTCTGGTCGGCGATCTCCGCGCCATGAAGCGCGTCGGTCTGGGCGGATGCCAGAGCGGTCAGTTGCGCGTGCAGCGCTTCGGCATCGGTGCCCGCGGCATCGTTCAGCAGCACCGTGTCGATGCCCAGTCGCAGCGATTGCCAGTAGCGTTGTGCGCGCAGCAATTCATGGACGTGTTCCAGCCCGTCGAGGCTGGCGATGTGCAGCAGCACGATCGGCCGGTCACCGGAAATGCCGCAGCCCCACAGCACCGGCGCACCCCCGCTGCCACGTTGCAACTGTTCGGCCGGCGCGCGCCACGCGGCATCGGCATAAAACAACGGGGCCAGCAGCCGGTTGCACCGCTCGGCCGCGGCATCGCCCAGCTCGAACTGTGCCCGTCGTGCCAGGGAGCAATCCGCGGACCTGGCGAAGACGTCCTCGCAGGCTTCCGCTCCATCGACGCCGTGGGCGAGCGCCAGGACCTGCTCGCGCGTCGTGGCAACGCAGGTCCAGAAAGCGATTCGCACACTGGCGCCCGGCGCAATGCGAACGCGTCGACGCAGACTGAAGATGGGATCCAGCACGTCACCGATGGCGCCGGACAACAGGTCGCCGTTTTCCATCGCCACGGCGTTGCGCAGTGTCCGTCCCCGACCGAGGAATCGCGCGCGGTCGGTCTCGTATTCCGCCGTGTGATCCTCCTGCCCTTCCACCAGCGCGACATGGGCGGCCCAGATTTGCGGCTCCTCCGGCGCACGCCGGCGTCGCGTGGCCAGCAGTACGCCGCCCTGCTCCACCCATTCGGTCTTCACGAACATCTTGGAAAACGCCGGATGCGCCGCGTCGCTTGCCGCCGAAGCCAGGACCAGCTCGGCATAGGACGTCAGTTCGATGACGTGTTGGAGGTGGCCGTGGTTGCTGATCGTGAGATGACGCAACTCGGCATCGCAATCCGCTGCGATCGCCACGGTCAGGCGGGTTTCCAATGTGCCGTCGTGGCGGGCACTGGAAAAAAGTCCGTCCGTGGCCGTTGCCAGATAGCTGTCGGGCTCACCGCCATGGGGCTGTCTGCCCGCCGACCAGACCGCACCGCTGTCGGCATCGCGCAGCAGGATGTGGCTGCCCCAGGCATCGCAGGTCGGGTCTTCGCGCCAGCGGGTGATTGCCAGTCCCAGCCACTGGCTCTGGCCTGATCCGGCATCGGTCAGCATGGCGGTGTAGCGGCCGTTGGACAGCAGGTGTGCGCGCGATACGGCGCGTGGCTGCGGCGGTGGTGATGGCATGGGCATGCCGGCCTCCAGTGGGCAGGTGGCTGCACGGCGGGTGGGAGTGGCCTGGCGTCCATGCGGGGTCTGGAAAGCAACGGTGTAGACGACTGACAGCACCCGCGTTGCCGGTCCGATCCTACGCCGCGGCCGTGACGCGGCCTTTAACAACATCTGGCTACCCTACCTGTTCCTGCAGGGACTCCCGCAGGAAACCCTGGAACCCCGGCCAAGGAAAAAAAAGCATGACGCAAGTGATGGTTATGTGGTTCAAGGCCGCGGCCGACATCGCCGGCGGCGCGGTGTAGGCATGGATAGCGCCGCCACCGACGAGGTGCTGCTGGATCAATTGCAGCGGGCGGCATTCGGGTACTTTCTGCAGGCCTTCAACCCGGCCAACGGGTTGGTCGCCGACACCAGCCGGGCGAACTCGCCCTGCAGCATCGCCGTGGTCGGGTTCGCCCTGTCGGCCTATCCAATCGCGGTGGAACGCGGCTGGATCGAACGCGACGAAGCCGTCCGTCGCGTGTTGGCATCGCTGCGGTTCTTCCACGACAGCGACCAGAGCGGCAGTGCGACGGCGACCGGCTACAAGGGGCTGTATTACCACTTCCTCGACATGCACACCGGCGCGCGCGTGTGGCGCTCGGAGTTGTCGACGATCGACTCGGCGCTGCTGATCGCCGGCGCGCTGACGGCGCGGTGCTATTTCGATGCCGACATCGCCGAGGAGGCCGAATTGCGGAAACTCGCCGACGTGCTGTATCGACGTGTGGACTGGCATTGGGCCAGTGATGGCAAGCCCACCATCCGTCAGGGCTGGAAGCCCGAATGCGGGTTTCTGCATTACGGCTGGGATGGCTACGACGAGGGCATCATTCTCTATGTGCTGGCATCCGGCTCGCCGACCCACCCGATCGACAACTCGCATTACGAGGCGTGGACGGCGACCTACCAGTGGGAGAACCTGTACGGGCACGACTTCCTCTATGCGGGTCCGTTGTTCGTGCATCAGTTCTCGCATGCGTGGATCGATTTCCGCGGCATCCAGGACCGCTTCATGCGCGAGAAGGATTGTGATTATTTCGAGAACAGCCGACGCGCCATCGCCGTCCAGCGCGAGTACGCATGGCGCAACCCGCACGAATTCAGCGGCTACGACGAAAACTGCTGGGGTCTGACCGCCTGCGACGGCCCCGGCGAGGAGCTTCCTGGCCGCGCCCAGAACCTCGGCCGTCTGTACGGCTACGCCGCGCGCGGCGTGCCATACGGCCCCGACGACGGCACGCTCAGCGGCTGGGCGGCACTGGGCTCGTTGCCTTTCGAGCCGGAGATCGCCATGGCCGCGGTGCACAATATGCTGGCGCGATACCCGACGATGTTGACGGAGCGGCAGTTCGCCAGCGGCTTCAACCCGCGCTGTGGCGATGCGGACGGCGCCCCGTGGGTATCGAGCGGCCACTTCGGACTGGATCAGGGGCTGGTCGTGATGATGATCGAAAACCACCGCTCCGGATTGCCCTGGCGGCTCATGCGCGGCTGTGAGTACGTCCGCGCCGGCCTGCATCGTGCCGGTTATGGCGGCGGGTGGTTGTCATGAGAATGCCGCCATGAGTCCGACAACCCCCAACCCGCCACCACCGTCCACGGCTCCGGCCGATGTCTACGAGCGCGAACGCCTGGCCAACCTGCGGCCGCCGCAATGGATCAATCCGACCCCTGCCCCGCTTTACGACCTGGTGGTCATCGGCGCCGGTACTGCCGGACTGACGGCGGCGAGCATGGCCGCCGGACTGGGGGCAAAAGTGGCCCTGGTGGAATCCGGCCTGCTGGGTGGCAATTGCCTGAACACCGGTTGCGTGCCGTCCAAGGCGGTCATCCGCACATCGCGCCTGGTCGCGGAGATGCGCAACGCGGCGAAGTACGGCGCGCAGGCACCCACCGATGTCGTGGTCGACTTTGCCGCGGTGATGCGGCGCATGCGCGACATCCGCGCCCGCATCAGTCGCGGCGATTCGGCACGGCGGCTCTCCGCACAGGGCGTGAGCGTGTTCTTCGGACAGGGGCGTTTCAGCGCGGCGGATGCGTTGACGGTGGCCGGTGCGAACCTGCGTTTCAGGAAGGCGCTGGTCGCCACCGGCGCCCGACCGCGCATACCGCAGATTCCCGGCCTGGCCGAAGCCGGCTACCTGACCAACGAATCCGCCTTCGACGTGACCGAACTGCCACGCCGGCTGCTGGTGGTCGGCGGTGGCCCGCTGGGTTGCGAGATGGCGCAGGCGTTCTGCCGCTTCGGCGCACAGACGACCATCGTGCAGCACTGGCCGTTGTTCCTGCCCAAGGAAGAGCGCGACGCCGCGCAGCTCCTGGCCAACGCGCTGGCGCGGGACGGGCTGGAAGTGCGGCTCAATACCCGTGTGGTCAATATCCGGGTGGAAGGCGGCAACAAGATCGCCGAACTGATCAGCGACGATTACGAAAGCACGGTGGAGGTCGATGCCATCCTGACCGGCGCGGGCCGGGTTCCCAATGTCGAAGGATTGGATCTGGAAACCGCCGGGATCGAGTACGACTCCCAACGCGGCGTCCATGTCGATGACTTCCTGCAGACCAGCAATCCGCGCATCTACGCCGCCGGCGATGTCTGCCTGGAGCACAAGTTCAGCGATACCGCCGACGCGTCGGCCCGCATCGTGGTCAACAACGCCCTGCTGGACGGCAGCGAGCGGCTGAGCGGATTGACGATTCCCTGGTGCACCTACACCGACCCCGAGATCGCCCACGTCGGGCTGTACGTGCGCCAGGCGCGCGAGCGCGGTATTCCGGTGCACACCTTCACCGTGCCGATGCACGATGTCGACCGGGCGATTGCCGACGACGAGGAAGTGGGCTTCGTGAAGATCCACGTCCGCGACGGCAGCGACGAGATCCTCGGCGCGACCATCGTTGCCCGCCACGCTGGCGAGATGATCAGCGAGATCACCCTGGCGATCGTCGCCGGCATCGGCCTGGGCACGCTGTCGCGCGTCATCCATGCCTACCCCACGCAGGCCGAGGCCATCCGCAAAGCGGCCGATGCCTACATCCGCAGCCTGCCCTCGCCCACTGCGCCGTCCCGCCTGCGACGATGGTTGTCATGACGTGTCGTCGCACTACAAACCAAAGGAGAGTGAGATGAAACTCGGCATGATCGGTCTGGGCCGCATGGGAGCCAACATGGCCCGGCGGCTGATGCGTGGTGGCCACGCGATTGTCGGCTTCGATCCGCAGGCGGAGGCCCGCCAGGCGCTGGCCGAGGACGGTGCGCAGACGGTGGACTCGCTGGCCGCACTGGTCGCCAGCCTGCCGGCGCCGCGCACCGTGTGGATGATGGTGCCGGCCGGCGCGATCACCGAAGACACCGTCACCGCCCTGTCACCACTGCTGCAGGCCGGCGACACGCTCGTCGATGGCGGCAATGCCAATTACAAGGACACGTTGCGTCGTGCCGAAAAGCTGGCATCACAGCAGGTGCACTACATCGACTGCGGCACCAGCGGCGGCGTGTGGGGGCTGGCGGAGGGCTTCAGCCTGATGATCGGCGGCGATGAGGCGGCGGTGGAGCGGTTGAGACCGGTATTCGAAACGCTCGCCCCGGCGAAGGACCGGGGCTGGGGCCGCGTCGGCCCGGCCGGCGCCGGCCACTTCACCAAGATGGTCCACAACGGCATCGAGTACGGAATGATGCAGGCCTACGCGGAAGGGTTTTCCATCCTGCAGCACAAGCAGGCGTTCGCGCTGGACCTGCACCAGGTCGCCGACATCTGGCGCAGCGGCAGCGTCGTGCGTTCGTGGCTGCTGGACCTGACCGCGCTGGCGCTGGAAAAGAACCCGTCGATGGACGGCATCGCGCCCTACGTGGAGGACTCCGGCGAAGGCCGCTGGACTGTGGCCGAAGCCATCGACCTGGATGTGTCCGCGCCGGTCATCACCCTGGCGCTGCTGGAACGCCTGCGTTCGCGCGACGCGGATTCGTATTCGGACAAGCTGCTGGCGGCGATGCGCAACCAGTTCGGCGGCCACGCGATGAAGAAGGAATGAGCAGCTCGTCTCTACCGCCCGTAGAGGCGGAGGCCGTGACAGAAGCCGGCCGCGTCCGCTGGCATCGCGTCGATGGCAGCGCGGCGCTCCAGGCCGAAGCGGCCCGCTGGATTCTGGCCGCCGCCACGCGGGCGATCGCCGCTCGGGGCCGTTTCAACCTGGTGCTGGCCGGCGGCAATACGCCGCGGGGTGTGTATGCGCGGCTGCGCGACGCGGGCGCCGACTGGCCGCGCTGGCACCTCTGGTTCGGCGATGAGCGCTGCCTGCCTGCGGACCATCCCGATCGCAACAGCGTCATGGCGCATGACGCCTGGCTGGCGCACGTGCCGATTCCGGCGCAGCAGATCCATGTCATCCCGGCCGAGCAAGGTGCCGATGCCGGGGCAGCCGGCTATGCGCGGATGCTGGCTGCCCTGCCCGCAGGCGACTTCGGCCAATTCGACCTGGTGCTGCTCGGCCTGGGGGAGGACGGGCATACCGCCAGCCTTTTTCCCGGTCAGGATTGGGGCGTCGAAGCGCATTCGCCCGACGCACTGGGCGTGCACGATGCCCCAAAGCCGCCGCCGGAACGTGTCTCGCTCAGCGCCGCGCGACTGGGCCGCACGCGCGAGGCGCTGTTCCTGGTCGATGGCGAAAGCAAGCGCGACGCCGTGAGCCAGTGGCGGGCCGGCGACAATATCCCCGCACGCGCGATACGCCCTCCCGCCGGCGTCGATGTGCTGGTGGAGGCGTCGCTGTTGAAGGACTCCACATGAGGCGGGTGGTTCTCCGGCTTCGACTCTCCGCAGGGCAATCACGGACCAGTCGCGCATCCATCACGCGAGGCTCAGCCGCACTGCCAAAGCCAGCAAGGTCACGAGCAGCACCGGAAGCGTCAGGACGATGCCGACCCTGAAGTAATAGCCCCAGCCGATCCGGATGTTCTTGCGGGCCAGCACGTGCAGCCAGAGCAGCGTGGCCAGGCTGCCGATCGGGGTGAATTTCGGACCCAGGTCGCTGCCGATGACGTTGGCGTAGATCATCGCCTCGCGCACGGTTCCCTCGGCCTGGCTGGCGTCGATGGAAAGCGCGCCGACCAGCACCGTCGGCATGTTGTTCATGATCGACGACAGGAACGCCGTCAGCAGGCCGGTCCCGATCGTCGCTCCCCACAAGCCGTAACCGGCGAAAACATCCAGCAGCCTGGCCAGATGGTCCGTCAGTCCCTGGTTGCGCAGGCCGTAGACCACCAGGTACATGCCGAGCGAGAACACCACGATCTGCCACGGCGCTTCCCGTACGACCTTGCGGGTCGATATCGTGTGTCCGCGTGCCGCCACACCCAGCAGGACCAGCGCCCCGGCCCCTGCCACCACGCTGATCGGCACGCCGATCCGGTCCAGACCGAAAAACCCGACCAGCAACAACGCCAGCACCGCCCAGCCCGCATTGAAGGTGGTGCGGTCGACGATGGCCGAACGCGGATCCTGCAACTGCGCAACGTCATAGCTGCCCGGGATGTCGCGACGGAAAAACCACAGCAGCATGCCCAGCGTCGCTGCGACCGAGACCAGGTTGACCGGCATCATGACCGAGGCATATTCGGCAAAGCCGATGCCGAAGTAATCCACCGAGACGATGTTGACCAGGTTGGAAACGACCAGCGGCAGACTGGCGGTGTCGGCCACAAATCCGGCCGCCATCACGAAGGCCAGCGTGGCGGCCTGACTGAACCTGAGCGCCAGCAGCATGGCGATGACGATCGGCGTCAGGATCAGCGCCGCGCCGTCGTTGGCAAACAACGCCGCCACGGCCGCACCGAGCAACACGAGAAAGGTGAACAGCCGGCGCCCGCCGCCGTTGCCCCAGCGCGCCACGTGCAGCGCCGCCCACTCGAAGAATCCGGCCTCATCCAGCAACAGGCTGATGATGATCACCGCGATGAAGGTGAAGGTGGCGTTCCAGACAAAGCCCCAGACCGTCGGGATGTCCCCGATATCCACCACGCCGGTCAGCAATGCCAATGCGGCGCCGAGCATGGCGCTCCAGCCGACCCCGAGGCCTTTCGGCTGCCAGATGACCAGGACGATGGTGGCGATGAAGATCAGCAGTGCAACCAGCACGGGTCAGTCCTTGCCCACTTTCTGCGCACCCTTGCCGGACGTGTCGGACGCAGGAAGGCATTGACTCCGATCGCCGTCGCAGCAGTTGTCGGTAAGGAACCCGATCAGGCCGTTCATGGCATCGAAGTCGGCCCGGTAGCAGATGTAGCGGCCACGGGGCTCACCCTGGATCAGCCCCGCCGCGGCGAGTTCCTTGAGGTGAAACGACAAGGTTGCGCCGGGCAGCGACAGCGCCTCGGCGATCTCCCCGGGCATGCGTCCCTCCGGACCGGCTTCGACCAGCAGGCGAAAGACCGAGAGCCGGGTCGCCTGCCCGAGGGCGGCAAGCGCGATGGTTGCGTCATTCAATTCCATGTTTTTAGAATACTGGAATCAACTCGAACGAGACAACCACCATGACGATTGCCATGGACGCCACGATCTATCACAACCCCGCCTGCGGCACCTCGCGCAACACGCTGGCGCTGATCCGTCACGCCGGGATCGAGCCCACCGTCATCGAGTACCTGCGTGAGCCGCCTTCGCGCGATCGCCTGGTCGAGTTGATCGCAGCCGCAGGCCTGGGCGTGCGTGATGCCATGCGGAAGAAAGGTACGCCCTACGAAGCCCTCGGACTGGACGATCCGACCCTGTCGGACGACCAGTTGCTCGATGCGATGCTGGCGGAGCCGGTCCTGATCAACCGGCCGTTTGTGGTCACCTCGTCGGGTACGCGCCTGTGCCGGCCGTCGGAGGTGGTGCTCGACATTCTGCCGACGATCACCCGTCCATTCGCCAAGGAGGACGGCGAGCTGGTCATCGACGAGAGCGGGCACCGCGTCCGATAACAGAAACCCAGGTGCCCAGCTCACTTCCCCCGGCGCCTGCGGTCGAGCCGGGACCAGTAGGGAAACTCGTCCTCGTAGACCTCGGTGTCCACTTCCATGACGCGCGCCGTCGGGCCGCGCTGCGACCGCCGCGGCTGCCATTGCGGTATTGCCGGCAAGCGAAAATGTCCCCTTCAGGACTGCGGGCAGACGCGGTTGCGGCCCCCCCGCTTGGCGCTGTACAGGGCGGCGTCGGCAGCGGCCATCAGGCCACCGCGGGTGGCGCATTCCGGCGACAGCGCGCCGATGCCGATGCTGATGGTGACCTGTCGCGGCTCATCGCCGAGCATGAATACGGTGTCGGCCACCGCCATGCGCAGGCGGTCGGCAAACCCATAGGCGGTGCTGACATCGCACTCCGGCAACAGGATTGCGAATTCCTCGCCGCCGATACGCGCGGCGAGATCTTCGTGGCGCACGTCTGCGCGTATCAGGGTGGCGATGCGTCGCAACACGGTGTCCCCGGCGATGTGCCCGTAGCGGTCGTTGACGGGCTTGAACAGGTCCACATCGACGATGCACAGCGTCAGCGGGCGACCGTGGCGCGTGGCGCGCGCGATCTCCTTGTCCAGCACTTCACTGAAGTGACGGCGGTTGTACAGATCGGTCAGCGCATCGTGGGTGGCGAGCTGGTAAAGCTCCTCGTGGTACTGCGCCTCCACGCTGCTGTGGCTGATGAACTTGAGAATGTTTTCGCCGACGGCGATGTGGTCGCCATCGGCCAGTTCCACCTCGCCGATGGGCCGGTTGTTGACCCGCGTGGTGTTGGTCGCATCCAGATCGCGCACCCGATAGGTATTGCCCTCCCGCCACACCTTGCATTGGGTGCGGGACACGCTCCGGTGCGCAAGGAAAAGATCGGCTTCCGGCGAGCGCCCGACCAGGATCGGCGTGGTGTCGACGTCCGCGCGTTGGCCGACACCTTCGCCATGGATCACCACCACGCAAGCCGACCCGTCAACCGGCTGGCTCGGTCCGGGACTGGGCCGGGTCCGTTGGGTGATCTCGGGATTGTCGGGAACCGGGGCCATCTGGCGAGTGTAGTCATAACTGTGATGGGGTTCCGTTTTCCGGTCTCCGTTACGGGGAGGTGTCCGATGGAAAGGGCCGCGGCATGTGGAACTTCATCCTCATCGCATGAATGCCCGCCGCGACCTGCGTGGGTACACTGACGGGCCGCAATCCTGCCTGGCCACGGCCCACGTCCGCATGCGAAATCCCCTGCAAGATCAGTTGCTCAAGGCCGGTCTGGTCAAGAAGAGCAAGGTCGCCCAAGTGGTGCGTGAGCAGACGCGGCAGCGCCACGCCAAGACCCCTAAGGCACCGACGGACGAGCAGCTGGATGCACAGCGGCTGCTGGCCGAACGGGCGGAACGCGATCGCGCGCTGGCTGCGGAGCGCAACGCGCAGGCACGCATCAACGAGGAGCGTGCGCAGGTTCGCCAGATCGTCGAGGCGCACAAGGTCAAGCGCGAGGGCGAGATTGCCTACGGGTTCGACGACGGCGGCAAGATCCGCAACGTGCTGGTCAATGAACTGCTGCGGGCCCAGCTGGCCAAGGGCGTGCTGGTGATAGCGCGCCACGGCGATGGCTACGAACTGGTACCGCGTGCCGCAGCGGAAAAGATCCGCAGCCGCGATGCGACGGCCATCGTGCTCGACCACGGCGGCCCGGAAGCCTCCAGCGGCAACGCCGAGGACGACGAGTACTACCGGCAATTCCAGGTGCCCGACGACCTGATCTGGTAACCCCAATCAGCGTTGCAGGGCCAGAGCGCGCTGGCAGACGTTGTCCACCGTGAAGCCGTAGTGTTCGGCGATGACCTTCGCCGGCGCGGAAGCACCAAAGCGCTCCACGCCCAGCACGTCGCCGCCATCGCCGACGTAGCGGCACCAGCCTTGCGGGCTGCCCGCCTCCACCGCCAGCCGCGCGTGTACGTCCGGCGGCAACACCGACTCGCGGTACACGCGTGGTTGCGCCTCGAACAGATCCCAGCTCGGCATCGACACGCAGCGCACGGCAATGCCCTGCCCGCGCAAGCGGTCGGCCGCCTCGACAATCAACGCCACTTCCGAACCGCTGGCGATGAGGATCAACGCCGGCTTGCCGTCGGCTGCATCGCTCAGGACATAGGCACCTCGACGCAGTCCGTCGGCCGGGGCGAAGCGGCGGCGATCCAGCGTCGGCACGTCCTGCCGGCTCAGCACCAGCAACACCGGACGCGCACGGGTTTCCAGTGCGACCTGCCATGCCACGGCGGTCTCGTTGGCATCGGCCGGACGGATCACGCTGAGCCCGGGAATCGCCCGCAGGCCGGCCAGCTGCTCGACCGGCTGGTGGGTCGGGCCGTCCTCGCCCAGCAGGATGCTGTCGTGGGTGAATACGTGGATGACGTGCAGCCCCATCAGCGCCGCCAGCCGGATCGGTGGGCGCATGTAGTCGGAGAAAATCAGGAAGGTCGCGCCATACGGAATGACACCGCCGTGTGCGGCCATGCCGTTGGCGATCGCGCCCATCGCGTGTTCGCGCACGCCGAAATGCAGGTTGCGTCCGGCGTGGCTCCAGCCGCCGCCATCGGAGCCCTGCACGTCCTCGCCGGGAACCACGGGCGGGTTGAAGTCGCCCATGCCCTTGAGTGCGGTCTTGGTCGAGGGGTCCAGATCGGCCGAGCCGCCCGTCAGTGCGGGCAATTTCGGCGCGATCGCGTTCATGACCTTGCCGCCGGCCGCGCGGGTCGCCATCCCCTTGGCATCGGCCGGGAACGACGGGATATCCGCATCCCAACCTGCCGGCAGTTCGGCGCGCAGGCGGCCCTGCAGTTCGGCGGCCAGATCGGGGAAGGCCAGCGCGTAGGCATCCATGCGGCGATGCCATGCGGCCTCGTCGCGCGCGCCGCGTTCAATCGCCTGGCGCATGTGCGCCGATGCGTCCTCGGGGATCAGGAAGGCCGGCTCGGTCGGCCAACCCAGGCGCTGCTTGGTCAGGCGCACCTCGTCCACGCCCAGCGGTGAGCCGTGCGCCTCGAAAGTGTCTTGCTTGTTCGGCGAGCCGAACCCGATATGCGTGCGGATGAGGACCAGCGATGGCCGGCGGGTCTCGGCACGCGCGGCTTTGAGGGCGGTGTCGATCGCCTCGACGTCATTGCCGTCGGCGACGGACAGCGTGTGCCAGCCATAAGCGTCGAAGCGCGCGGCGCGGTCTTCGGTGAACGCGATGTCGGTACCGGCGGACAGGGTCACCCGGTTGTCGTCGTACAGGCAGATCAGCTTGCCCAGTTGCAGGTGCCCGGCCAGCGACGCTGCCTCGGAGGCGACGCCCTCCATCAGATCGCCGTCGCTGACGATGGCCCAGGTGTGGTGGTCGATGATCGCGTGGCCGGGCCGGTTGTAGCGTGCCGCCAGTTGCGCCTCGGCGATCGCCATGCCGACCGCGTTGCCGAAGCCCTGCCCCAGCGGCCCGGTGGTGACCTCCACGCCCGGCGTGTGTCCGCGCTCGGGATGCCCGGGCGCCTTGCTGCCCCACTGGCGGAAGTGCCGGATGTCATCCAGCGACAGCTCGTAACCGCTCAGGTGCAGCAGGCTGTACAGCAACGCCGAGCCATGCCCGGCCGACAGCACGAAGCGGTCGCGATCAACCCACTCGGGATTGCGCGGGTTGGCCTTCAGCCAGCGGTTCCACAACACGTAGGCCATCGGCGCGGCACCCAACGGCAAACCGGGGTGCCCGCTGTCGGCCTGCTGCACCATGTCCACGGACAGGAAGCGCAGGGTGTTGATGCACAGCTGATCGAGTTGGGCGGACATGACGACTCCTCACGGGACGGCCCCCACAGGAACGGACCCCGCACCTGCCAGCGCGACATCCACGATGGACTGGGCTTCCTGGAGGAGGCGGTGCAGGTGGGCCTCGTCGCGGAAGCTCTCCGCGTAGATCTTGTAGATGTCCTCGGTGCCCGATGGCCTTGCGGCAAACCAGCCGCTTTTCGCGGTGACCTTGATGCCGCCGATCGGCGCGTCATTGCCGGGCGCCTTGTCGAGCACGCTCTCCATAGACTCCCCCGCCAGTTGCGTCTGCGTGATCTGGGCCGGTGACAGTCGCGCCAACGCCTGCTTCTGCGGCTTGCTGGCCGGCGCTTCGACGCGATCAGACCACGCCTCGCCGTAGCGTTCGCACAACTGCTGGTACGCGACGCCGGGGTCGTGACCGCTGCGGGCGGTGATCTCGGCCGCCAGCAGCGACGGCGCGATGCCGTCCTTGTCGGTCGTCCAGACCCCGCCATCACGGCGCAGGAACGCCGCGCCGGCGCTTTCCTCGCCGCCAAACCCCAGCGAGCCGTCGAACAGGCCATCGACGAACCACTTGAACCCGACCGGCACCTCGCACAACGGCCGCCCGAGGCCGGCAGCGACGCGGTCGATCATCGCGCTGCTGACCACGGTCTTGCCGATCGCGGCCTGCGCGCTCCATTGCGGGCGATGCCGGAACAGGTAGTCGATCGCGACACTGAGGTAGTGGTTGGTTGGCAGCAGGCCGGCGCTGGGGGTGACGATGCCGTGGCGGTCGTGGTCGGTGTCGCAGGCAAACGCGATGTCGTAGCGGTCCTTCATGCCGATCAGGCGCCGCATCGCGTAGCTCGACGAGGGATCCATGCGGATCCGGCCGTCCCAGTCCAGGGTCATGAAACCGAACTGCGGATCGACCTGTTCGCTGACGACATCCAGATCGATTCTGTAGTGCTCGGCGATACGCGCCCAGTAATGCACACCGGCCCCGCCCAGCGGATCGACCCCCAGGCGCAGGCCGGCGCTGCGGATCAGGTCGAAGTCGATCACGTTGCCGAGGTCGGCGACGTAGGCAGTGAGGTAGTCGTGGTCGCGGGCGGATTTTGCCCCGCCATCTGTTGCGACCCGACGTACGTCCTTCAGGCCGCTGGCCAGCAACCGGTTGGCGCGGTCCTGCACCCAGCCCGTGACGCCGGTATCGGCCGGGCCGCCGTTGGGCGGGTTGTATTTGAACCCGCCATCGGCCGGCGGGTTGTGGGACGGCGTGATCACGATGCCGTCGGCCAGCCCGCTTGTGCGTCCGCGGTTGTGGCACAGGATCGCGTGCGAGATGGCCGGTGTCGGTGTGTATTCACCGCCCTGCGAGCGCCGGACATCCACGCCGTTGGCGGCCAGCACCTCAAATGCGGTCTCCTGTGCCGGTGCCGACAACGCATGCGTATCGATGCCGATGAACAGGGGACCATCGATGCCCTGCCCGCTGCGGTAGGTGCAGATCGCCTGGGTGATGGCGAGGATGTGGTCCTCGTTGAAACTGCCGTCGAGCGAGGAGCCGCGGTGCCCGGACGTGCCGAACGAGACCCGCTGCGCGGGATCCTGCGGGTCGGGCTTCGTCTGCGAGTAGGCATCCAGCAGCCTGCCGATGTCCACCAGGTCGCCGGCTTGTGCCGGCATCCCCGCGCGCGGATCGATCCGTGTGCTCATCGGCGCGGCGTCCTGGTCTTGCGGTAGCGGCGGATCAGGGTATTGGTGGAACTGTCGTGGGCGAGGTCCGGCTCGTTCGCGCCGGTCAGTTCGTTCGCGGTCCTGATCGCCAGCTGCTTGCCCAGTTCGACACCCCACTGGTCGAAGGAATCGATGTTCCAGACCGTTCCCTGCACGAACACGCTGTGCTCGTACAGCGCGACCAGCGCTCCCAATGCGTGCGGCGTGAGGCGCTCGGCAAGGATCGTGTTGCTGGGCCGGTTGCCTTCGAACAGACGGTGCGGCACCAGACGCGCCGGCGTTCCTTCCGCCTCGACCTGGGCGACGGTCTTGCCGAATGCCAGCGCCTCGCTTTGGGCGAACAGGTTGGCCATCAGCAGGTCGTGCTGGTCGGCGGCTTCATCCGCGCCGTCGCCACGCACCGGCAACGGATTGAGCGGCTGGCAGAAGCCGATGAAATCGCAGGGCACCAGCCGCGTGCCCTGGTGGATCAGCTGGTAGAACGAGTGTTGGCCGTTGGTGCCCGGCTCGCCCCAGTAGATCGGGCCGGTCTGGTAATCCACCGGTTTGCCGTCGCCGGTGACGTGTTTGCCATTGCTCTCCATCGTCAGCTGCTGCAGGTAGGCGGGAAAGCGCGTGAGGTATTGCGCGTACGGCAGCACCGCGACCGTGTCCGCGCCGAGGAAGTTGTTGTTCCAGATCGCCAGCAGGCCCATCAGTACCGGCAGGTTGCGTTCCAGCGGCGCACTGCGGAAGTGCTCGTCCATGGCATGGAAGCCGGCCAGCATCGCGTGGAAATGTTCCGCGCCGATCGCCAGCATCGTTGACAGGCCGATCGCCGAATCCATCGAGTAGCGCCCACCGACCCAGTCCCAGAACCCGAACATGTTCGCGGTGTCGATGCCGAACTTCGCCACGCCTTCAGCGTTGGTGGACACCGCGACAAAGTGCCGGGCAATGGCGGCCTCATCGCCCAGCGACTGCAGACACCACGCCCGCGCGGCATGGGCGTTGGTCAGGGTCTCCAGCGTGGTGAAGGTCTTGGAGCAGACCACGAACAGGGTCTCGGCAGGGTCCAGTCTCCGCGTGGTCTCGATAAAGTCGGTGCCATCGATGTTGGAAACGAACCGGACATCAATGTCGCGCTGGCTGTAATCACGCAGCGCCTCGTAGGCCATCACGGGGCCGAGGTCCGAACCGCCGATACCGATGTTGACGACGTGCCGGATCGCCTTGCCGCTGTGTCCTTTCCACTCGCCGCTGCGGACCTGGTCGGTAAAGGCGGCCATGCGGTCCAGCACCGCATGCACGTCGGGGACAACGTTATGGCCATCGACGTTCATCCTGCTTCCAGCGGGTGCGCGCAAGGCGACGTGCAATGCGGCGCGCTGCTCGGTGGCGTTGACTTTCTCGCCGTTGAACATCGCATCGCGGCGCTCGCGCAGGCCGCAGGCCTTCGCCAGGTCGAACAACAGCCGCAGGGTTTCGTCGTCGATCCGGTTCTTGGAGAAATCCAGATACAGGCCGGCGGCCTCGGCTGTCATACGCTCGCCACGCCGCGCATCTTCGGCAAACAGCTCGCGCAGGTGGCGGGGTTTCATCGCGACCAGATGTTGTTGCAGCGCCAGCCATTGCGGGCGCGTGGTGAGCCTGGCGGTCGGAGCCGATTGATCCGGAGCGAGTTGATCCGCCATCACGCTTCGCCCGCTCCGGCCAGTGCCTCGCCGCGGGAGGCGATGGTGTGCAGCAGTTCCTGCCACGAAGTGACGAAGGCCTTCGCGCCATCGACCTGCAACTGCGTCGCCAAGGCTGCGAGGTCGATGCCGGCCTGCACGAACTTCGCCAGCACCGCCTCGGCGTCGCCACCGTCCTCGGCCATCGGCCCGCGCAGGACGCCGTGGTCGACAAACGCGTACAGGGTTTTCACGGGGATGGTGTCGATCGTGTCCGGCGCCGCCAGCGCTTCGACATACAGCGTGTCGGAGGCGTCCGGGTCCTTGGTGCCGGTGCTCGCCCACAGCAGGCGCTGCGGCAATGCGCCCTGCGCGGCGAGTCCGCGCCAGCGTTCGGAAGCCAGCATTTCGCGGTACGCGCGATAGGTGCGCCGGGCCACGGCGATGCCGAGCGTGTTGTGCAGGTCGGCCGGCACCTTGTCCGCCACGGCCCGGTCCCAGCGACTGACGAACAGCGATGCGACCGATGCCACCTGCGGCGACAGCCCGGCGGCGATGCGGCGCTCGATGCCGCGCATGTAGGCGTCGGCGACCGCGCGGTACTGCTCGGTCGAGAACAGCAGGGTCACGTTGATCGGCACCCCGTCGAAGATCGACTCCTCGATGGCCGGAACGCCTTCGGGCGTACCGGGAATCTTGACGTACAGGTTGGGCCGGTCTGCCTGGTCAAAGATCTGCCGCGCCGCGGCAATGCTGCCGGCGGTGTCGGCGGCCAGCAGCGGCGAGACTTCCATCGACACCCAGCCATCCACGCCATCGGTGGCGACGAACACGGGATGGAACAGGTCGGCGGCGCGGCGCAGGTCTTCCAGCGCGAGCTCCATGAACAAGCTTTCGCCCGACTGCCCGGCCCGCGTCTTGGCGCGGATGCCGTCGTCGTAGGTATCGCCGTGGCCGATGGCCTCGTTGAAGATGCTCGGGTTGGAAGTCAGACCGGTGATCGAAAAATCCCGGATGTACCCGGCCAGCGTGCCGTCGTCGAGCATCGCGCGGGAGATGTTGTCCAGCCAGAGGCTCTGGCCGAGGTCGTGAAGCTGCTTTGTCGTGCTCATGTGTCCTCCGGGGTGCTCCGTCAGGACCAATGGTAGAGGCTCGCCGTGGCGGCGGGTGCGGATTGAGGTGCCGGCTGAACAGGTTCGACGGGTCCGCGCGTCAGCATGGATGACTGGTTTCGGGCACGGGGTCGTGCCATCCCTCGCTGCCGCTCACGAGGTTTGCCGCGGCCGGAGGACCCCAGCTGCCGGGCTCATAGATCGTGATGGGTGCTACGTGACCGGCATGCGAACCTGCCAGCGCCGGCTCGACCACGCGCCAGGCTTCCTCCACGGAATCGTCGCGGGTGAACAGTGAAGTGTCACCGCGGATCGCATCGCCAAGCAGCTGCTCATACGGCGACTTGCCGCCGTCCGGGCTGCTGCGTGCGATCAGCTCGACCCGCTCGCCCTGCATCTTCTCGCCGACCTTCTTGACCCGCGCGCCGGCGGAGATCACCACCTCGGGGCTGAGGCGGAAGCGGAAATAGTTCGACTTCGCCGCCGAAATATCGTCGAAGATCGACAGCGCCGGGCGCTTGAGATCGACCACGACCTGGGTGCTGGTGATCGGCAGGCGCTTCCCGGCGCGGATGTAGAACGGCACGCCGGCCCAGCGCCAGGTGTCGATATGCAGGCGCAGGGCGGCGAAAGTCTCGACCTGCGAGTCGGCGGCGACGCCCGGCTCATCGCGGTATCCGCGGAACTGCCCGCGCACGACGTGCTTCACGTCGAGCGGCCGGATGGCGCGGAACAGGCGCAGCTTCTCGGCGCGCAGGGAGTCAGGATCACTGCCGGCCGGTGCATCCATCGCCAGCAAGGCGATGACCTGCAGCAGGTGGTTCTGCACCACGTCGCGGATCGCGCCGACTTCCTCGTAGAAGCTGCCACGGCCCTGCACGCCGAAGCTCTCGGCCATGGTGATCTGCACGCTGGCGACGTAGGTGCGGTTCCAGACCGGCTCCAGGAAGGTGTTGGCGAAGCGGAAATACAGCAGGTTGCGTACCGCTTCCTTGCCCAGGTAGTGGTCGATGCGGAACACCGCGGATTCGGGAAACACCTGGTGCAGTTCGCGGTTCAGTGCCTGCGCGGAAGCCAGGTCGCGACCGAACGGCTTTTCGACGATCACCCTCGCGCCGTCGTTGCAGCCCGCGGCCGCCAGCCCCTGCACCACCGTGCCGAACATGCTGGGCGGAATCGCCAGGTAATGGATCGGCCGCGATGCGCCGTCCAGGCCCTGTTTCAAGCGCTCGTAGGTGGCAGGGTCGTTGTAGTCGCCGTCGATGTACTGCAGTTGCGCCGACAAGCGGGCGAATGCGTCCGCATCCACGCCGCCGTTGTCGCGCAGGCTGTCGTGGGCGCGCTCGCGCAACCGGTCCAGCGACCAGCCGCCGCGCGACATCCCGATCAACGGCATGTCGAGCTCACCGCGTTTGATCATCCCCTGCAGCGCCGGAAAGATCTTCTTGTAGGCCAGGTCTCCGGTCGCACCGAAGAACACGAAAGCGTCTGAACTCGGTATCGCCATCTCGGCTCATCTCCGGCCATCAGGGTGCCCGACAGTGTGCCGGCGGACGCGTGATGAAACCGACGAAGGGGCTGCGCGGTGACCATCAGGCTCCCGCCGGTCCGGTGCAGTCGGCGAACAGATCCTGCCGCGGGTCGTAGACATCCGTCCGGACCTGCATCAATCCCAGTACCGAACTGAACAGATTGTCGTGGCTGGCCGGCCTGGCACTTTGCTGCCGCATGCAGCGAAGATCGATGCCGCGGTCGGCCACCAGCCCGGGTGACAGCCACATCACCATCGGCACCTTGAGCTGGGTCGCCGGGGCAATCTGATACGGCACACCATGCAGGTAGAGGTTGTGCTCGCCCAGCGACTCGCCGTGGTCGGACAGGTAGATCATCGCGGTATCGCGCCCGGTATCGCTGGCCAACTGGTCGATGACCCCGGCGAGAAAGTGATCCGTGTATGTGATCGCGTTGTCGTAGGCATTGACGATCTCGTCCTGGCTGCACTTGCCCAGTTGCGGCGTTTCGCAGGTCGGAGTGAATTGTCGGAACTGCGCCGGATAGCGGCGGTAATAGCTGGGGCCGTGATTGCCGAGCTGGTGCAGCACCACGACCTGATCGCGGTCGTTCAGATCGATTTTCTGCTGCAGTCCGTGCAGCAGCACATTATCCAGGCAACCCTCGCCATCGCAGAGTTCCGGCACGCGGGCGTCGGCCACCGACTCGAACGACAAGCCCTCGCAGACCCCCTTGCATCCACCCTGGTTGTCGCGCCAGAACGTCGCGATGCCGGCGTGGTCGAGGACGTTGAGCAGCGACTGGGAGTGCTTGATCGCCTGCTTGTCGTAACTGTGCCGGCCTTGCGCGGAGAACATGCACGGCAGCGACACCTCGGTACTGGAACCGCAGGCGGTCACATCGGGGAAGTTCAGCACGTCCCGTCGGGCCAGCTCCGGCGTGGTCTGGCGCGAATACCCGTTGAGCCCCCAGTTCTGCGCCCGCACGGTCTCGCCCACGACGATGACCAGCAGTCGCGGTTTGCCTGCATTGCGGCCCACCACCTGCGCATCGGCGCCTACCGGTAACCGTGCCTGACTCGCACCCTTGCCGTCGGCGCCCGCCACACGGGCCAGCGAGGCCAGGTAATTGCCCGGCGTGATCAGATGCCGGATCTCGGTGTGGTTGCGCATCAGCGACGAGATGTCCTGGAACGAGACCAGCAACGCGCCGACCGTCACCACGGCCGCCACCAGCATCGTCGCCAATCTGCGCAGCAACGCCCGCCCCGGCGTCAAGCACTGCAAGCGTACCCGCCACACCAGCGCGATCGGAATGGCCGCATACAGCACCACCGGAAGCACCAGGCCGCGCGTGAGCAGCTCCGCCGATTCCCGGGCATCGGTGTGCAGCACATTGCGGATCATGTCCGGATCCAGATACACCGTGTACTGGTTCATGTAGTACACCGCGAATGCGGTGACCAGCAGCAGCACGGTCAACAACGGCTTGGCCGTCCAGCGATTGAGCACCGTGCACAACAGCAGCAGGTTCAAGCCGGTCATGGCGACGAACAGCGAAATCGCCGTCCTCCATCCCGCTGCCGCCTGCAATCCGCCGGTCTCGGCGTAGGCGTGCCAGAACGCCCCGTTGCAGGCCATGGAAAAGAACACGCTGACCAACAGGGCAAGCATCTCCACGCTGATCTGTGGCCGCGACGCGGGCCAGGCACGCACCCGCGTCAGCGGCAGGCTGACCGCGCTCATCGCACCCCCCTCAACATCAGCGCATACCCGGCCAACGCCACCAGCCAGCAGGTCATCAATGACCACAGGTCGTGCGACAGGAAATGCGCGCCGCGCAGTTGCTGGGAAAATCCGAACACTCCGCCCGCCATCAGGGCCAGAGCCAGCCCCGCCCATCGCCAACGTGGCCGCACCGCCAACAGGAAGAAATACCAGGTCACCCAGCCGTAGCCCGCACTGGCATGCCCCGCAGGAAAACAGGCGGCCGACGGCATGGTCTTAGGACGGAGCTGGAACAGGCCCACGAACGCCTGGCTGCCGCCGTACCGTTGCAGATCCCACGGGCAATCCATCCCGGTGACCGCCTTCAGGACCGATACCGCCAGGCAGGCCAGCAGGGTCGTGATCGCGAGATAGGCCAGCGGTCGTCGCCAGCGCGCCAGGCGCGCATCCCCGGCACTCCATATCCAGGCCGCGAGCACCGCCAGCCACGCCGCCGCGCTGACGGATTTCCCCTGCTGGTGGATCACCATTTCGGTGATCCAGTGGGATTTCAGCGTCCACGCATGACCTTGCAGGGCATACAGGCGGTCGGCCAGCATGAAGTCACCCTGCAACCCCATCAGGATCGTGCTCAGGCAGATCGCAGCCATCACCGGGAGGAGCAGGTGATTTCGATAGAAGTGCGGCGTTGCCACCGTCGTCAACGCCTTGGACATCGCACCGGTGTCGGCATTGACGGGCAGCAGGATCGGAATGGGCGGCACGGCAACTCAACGATGTCGATGACAGATGCGTGCAGCTTGTGAGCCATGCCGTAAGCGGCTCTCAGTCATTTCTCAGGCCGGCGTTAATTCGGCTGCATCTTCCCCCACTAGACTTGCTGCATCCGCCAGATGAAGCCGATGAAAAACGCCTTGAAAGTCCTCATCGTCGAAGACCAGCACGACATCGCCGCGAATATCTGGGACTTCCTGGAACGGCGCGGGCATGTGGTCGACCACGCAGCCGACGGCGAGACCGGCCTGATGCACGCCATGCGCTCTCCGTTCGACGTGATCGTGCTGGACTTGGGGCTGCCGCGGCTTGACGGTCTGGACCTGTGCCGACGCCTGCGCGACGTCGGGCACGGGACGCCGGTGTTGATGCTGACCGCGCGCGACACCCTGGAAGACAAGCTCAAGGGATTTGCCGAAGGCGCCGACGATTACATGGTCAAGCCGTTCGAGCTGAAGGAACTGGAGGTCCGCATACGCGCGCTCCATCGACGAGGCCAACCCCTGGTCAATGCCACTCTCGCCACCGGCCCGCTCACGTTCGACGCGCAGGCGATGATGGCCAGCCGGAATGGCAAACGGATTTCCCTCACCCGCGCCCAAGGCAAGATTCTTGGATTGCTGATGCAGCGCTCGCCGGCCGTGGTCAACCAGCGCGCCTTGCTGGACTGCGTCTGGGGCGACGAGGCGGGTGACGCAGCCTCGCTGCACACCCTCGTCTACGACCTGCGCCACCTCATCGACAAGCCGTTCGGCACCACCATGCTGCAGACCGTCCACGGCATCGGCTACCGCCTGGTGGCCCCGGAATGAGGAAGTCCCGGTTCGGAAAGCCGCTCCCGCTAAGGGCCCGGGTGACGCTGCTGTACACCCTGATGGGACTGGTACTGAGCGTGCTGTTCGCCAGCGCGACGGTGTTCATTTCCGAGGAGTACGAACGGGTGCTGGTGGAGGCCATTCTCAGCAGCCAGGTGGAAGACTACGCGACTCGGCTGACGCGCCAGCCCGACCTCGACCTGCCGCAGACCAGCCGGCTCAGCGCCTACCTGCGCCGCCCCGACGGCAGTGGCGAAGTACCGGCGGAGCTGGCCTCGCAACCGCCGGGAATCCGCGAGCTGCCTGAGGATCAGGACGGCGTCCACCTGGCGGTTGCCGATACCGCCGCAGGCCGGCTGTTCTTCACCATCGACCTGCACGATGTCGAAGAGCTGGAACGCTATCTCTCCTTCATCCTGCTGGCCGTAGTCGTGCTGGGCACGCTGGTGAGCGCCTGGCTGGGCTGGCTGATGTCGGGTGGTGTCATCCGCCCGGTGCGCCGCCTGGCCAATGCCGTGGCCAGCCTGCCGACGCAACCGGTCGCCACCCATCTGGGGCGTGGCCTGCCCGATGACGAGCTTGGCCGCCTCGGCACCGCCATCGACGAGTACCAGGCGCGACTGGTATCGGCCGAGGAAACCGAGCGTGCGTTCTTCGCCGATGCCAGCCATGAACTGCGCACACCCATTTCGGTGGTACGCGGCGCGACGGAACTGCTGCTGGAAGACAGCGACGAATTTCCCGCCCTGCGCTCCCGCCTGCAACGCCTGGACCGGGGCATCCGCGAACTGTCGGAACTGATCGACGCCCTGCTCCGCCTTGCGCGTCGACGCACCAGCGCGCCCGAGCGGGTAGCGCTGCATGGATGGCTGACGGCCTGTCTCGCCAACGCGGTCCCGGTCAGGAATGGACAGGTGCGCCTGGTGGTGGATGGTGGTGAACGCGATGACCGCAATGAATTCCAGCCTGCTGAAGCAGGGCGCGACGACGATCCCGGCCCCGATGGGGATTGCCTGCTGCCGGTCGCCGAGGCGGAACTGGTCCTGCGCGGCATCGTCCGTCGGATGCTTCCGCCTGGCGTGCCCGGCCAATTGCGGGTCACCGGCGCGCGCCAACCTGGCTCGTGCCACACCGTCGAGCTGCACTTCACTTCACCGGACACGCTGCAAACCAGCGCCGCCAAGATCCAGCCACGTCCCAGCGACCGTCGCCTCGGGCTGACCCTGGTCGGACGCCTGGCCGAGCAACTGGGGTGGCGGATCGATGACACGCAGGCTGAATCCGGGCGGGTCGTGATCCAGCTCCCGCACGGTGAGCCGGTGCGGGAATCGGGTGCAAGCGGTCCGGCACTGGCTTGAATCCCGGCGGGCCTGCCCGTCATGGCCGCATGCCACGCGGCATGACCCGGCATCAATGCTCCGATGCCTCGATCAAGCGGCGATGCGACGCAATCGCCTCGCCGGCGCCGATACCGGGCGTGCACTCCTGTCGTATCCTCCCGCTCTCACGAGGAGCCTTCCCATGCCGATCCGTCATCTCGCTGCCCTGCTTGCCCTTGCCGCGCTTGTTGCCCTTCCGGCCTGTGCCCGTAGCCCCGACGCCGTCGCAGCGACCACCGCCGCCACGTCTTCCGGCACGGATGCCAGCGCCCCTGCCGACGCGTCTTCGGCATCGCCGCTGGTCGTCGTCCACAAGGACCCCTACTGCGGCTGCTGCGGCTCGTGGATCGAGCACATGCGCGCCGCGGGCTTCCCGGTAGAGGTGCGCGACGTCGCCGATGTCATGCCCATCAAGCAGCGCGTGGGACTGCCGGCGGGCAAGGAGTCCTGCCATACCGCCGAGGTCGCCGGCTACTTCATCGAGGGCCATGTCCCGGCCGATGACGTGAAGCGTCTGCTGGCGGAAGCACCGGATGCCCGGGGGCTGGCCGTGCCCGGAATGCCGGCAGGCTCCCCCGGCATGGAGGTTCCCGGCGGCCACGTCGATCCCTATGTGGTGGAATTGATCGGCCGCGACGGCAGCACGTCGGCCTACGCCCGGCACGGCCACTGAGGCCCCCATGTCGATCCAGTCCAAAGCCAAACGCGACGCCAACAAGAAAAAGAAAGCCCGCGAGCGGGTGGTGACCGCCACACTGCGGCCGGCCGTCGAGGCCCATGCCGACCTGCGCGATGCGCACGGCACGCTGCTGGGCGGCATCGCCCGACGCGACGGCGAGTGGGTGCTCGGCCTGGACGGCAAGATGGTCGGTGGCTCGGAAAGCGCGGCCACCATCCTGACGATGATCAAGCGCGCTGCCGCGATGCTCGAACGCAGCGGCACCCATGTCACGCTCAAGTTCTCCAATGCCCTGCGTGACGCAGCGACCGAAGAGGCCGGCCTGCAGGGCATGAGCCTTGAGGAGTTCGAAGCGCAACTGGAAGCCACGATGCGTGCGGAAGCCGTGGAAAAAACCGCGGCAGGCCAGAAGTCTGCTTCCAAACGCGGCAATGACCGCATGCACTGATCACTGCGAGCACCAACAACCGTATCGCCCAGATCCAGCTATCGCGACCGGCCACCAATCGACACCGGGCAAGCGCACTGCCAATCACGGGTCAAAACGCGTCGAAGATGTCTGGTCGACAGCTTGGCGGCCTACCCGTCTTCCTCGGGAGGTTCGGGCGGGGCGACGTAAAACGGATCTTCCGCATCGCGTGCGTGGTTGATCGCGCTGCGCAACGCCGGATCCAGCCGATCGCAATTGAGGATGACCTTGTCGGAGTGCACCGCCGCGACCGCGCCGAGCGGCACCAGGAAGTCTCCGGTGTTCTCGATATACACCACCAGTCCCGGAGGGGAGTTGCGGATTTCGCGTACCGCGCCGACGCCCTCCTCGCCGTCGGACACGAACACCATGAAGCCTTCCCTGATCTGCTCTTGCATGATCCGACCCTCGACTTTCGCCAGCCCGTTCGCGGGTGAGCCCGATGCCGCAGCTCCGCATCCATCGGCCGGTGTCGCAGGGGGCCCGGCAACGCGATGACCGATGGAAGCGAACATACGCCCGGCCGGAATGCGATCGGGTGAAGAGTCGCCGGATGATTGTCGCAGACGCAAAAAAGGCCCCGTCACCGGAGCCTTGATTGCTTGAAACCGCGAGGGTTTCAATGGGTGAAAAAGTGGCGTCCCCAAGGGGATTCGAACCCCTGTCGCCGCCGTGAAAGGGCAGTGTCCTAGGCCACTAGACGATGGGGACGCAGTGAACTTCGTACTTTTGCCGGCTGTCTTTCACACAGCCGAGTAACAAAGAACATTTAAAAATGGTGGAGCCAGGCGGGATCGAACCGCCGACCTCCTGCATGCCATGCAGGCGCTCTCCCAGCTGAGCTATGGCCCCACAGGGCTGGAAAGTCGACAAGCTTAGAGTGGACTTCACAGGCCGTCAAGCCCTGTTTTGAACTTCTCCGTGATTTCGTTCTTTTGCCCTCAACGTGGCCGTGCCGTGGCCACGTTCGGACAGGTACTGCAGCCACTTTCCGAGGAAGGTGTTTATGCGCAGGCGGTGCCCGATCAACTCGGCGGGTGGAGGATACATGCCCAGCACATCCTGCCACCGGCGACCGATATAGCAATGCGTCGCCTCCAACTGGCAGGCGTCGTGGTAATGCCGCAGGTAGGCCGACGGATCGGGCTCGCCGGTGATGGGATCGGGCATGCCGTAGGTCAGGCGCAGCTCGGTGGTGTAACGGTGCTGCAGCAGCACGTCCACCTGCAGGTCCAGGCCATCACCGACGCTGGACACGTGCGATCCCGGGGCCAGGCTTGCCGGAGCGAACAGGCGACCCAGGCGGATGTGGTTCTCGGTGTACAGCGCCATCAACCAGCCGAAACGGCTCAGCGAGGGGATGCGCGCAGCGGTGGTGACGAGCGAATTCATGGCTCGATCCTACACGCCCGCATCGGCAGGATCAGAACATTTCTCGGCGGATCCGCAGCGTCGACATGACCTTGCTGGCGATCTCCTCGATCGAGGTGTTGGTGGTGCTCAGGGTCGGGATGCGCTCGGCCCGGAACAGGGCCTCGGCAGCAGCGACTTCCCGCTTGCAGGTCTCCAGCTTGGCGTAGTGGGAATTCGGCCGGCGCTCCTGGCGGATCTGGTGCAGCCGCTGTGGGTCGATGGTCAGGCCGAACAGTTTTTCCCGGCTGGCCCGCAGCCTCGCCGGCAGGCGATCGTGCTCCAGGTCTTCCTCGGTCAGCGGGTAGTTGGCGGCGCGGATGCCGTATTGCAGGGCGAGGTACACGCAACTGGGTGTCTTGCCGGCGCGCGACACCGCCACCAGGATTACTTCGGCATCGTCGTAATCCACGCTGATGCCGTCGTCGTGGGTAAGCGCGTAGTTCATCGCGTTGATGCGGCGATGGTAGGTATCGAAATCGACGATCGCGTGGGCGCGGCCGACTTCGCGCATGCGGGACTGGCCGAGTTCGCGCTCCAGCGGCTCGATGAACGGGGCGAACACGTCCAGCATCAGCGCGTCGCTTTCCGCCAGGGTCTCGCTGACCGCCGGGTCCATGCAGGAGTTGATCACCACCGGGCGCACGCCGTGGGTCTGGGCAGCGGCGCGGATGCGGCATACGGCTTCTTTCGCGCGTTCGACGCTGTCGACGAACGAGATCCGCTCGGCGATGAATTCGGTGTCGGTGAACTGGGTCAGCAGGCTGTGGCCGATCGTCTCGGCGGTGATGCCGGTGCCATCGGAGATATAGAAAACCGGCCGTAGTTCCGCCATCACGCACCCTGCCCTGTTGTTTGCCATAGGAAAAAGCCCGTCGGATCAACCTTGTAAGCACCCGGCGCAGAGGCGATCATAACGGCTTCGCCGCGCTGCCCGGCGCGCCAAAATCCATGGAGACACCCCGTTTTGAACGACAACATCCTCTGGTTGCACGCCCTGCGCCTGGACGACCTCGCCCGCGTGGGCGGCAAGAATTCGTCGCTGGGCGAGATGATCGGCAACCTGTCCAGCCTGGGGGTGTCGGTGCCCGGTGGTTATGCGACGACCTCGGAGGCGTTCAAGGATTTCATCGCCCACAACGATCTCGAGCAGCGCATTTTCGACCGCCTGGCCCCGCTGGATGTCGAGGATGTCGGCGCGTTGACCGAGGCAGGCAAGGAGATCCGCGACTGGGTGATCGGCGCACCCTTGCAGCCGGCGCTCGACACGGACATCCGCACGGCGTACCGCCAGCTGTGTGCCGACAACGGCGGTAGCGAGGTTGCCGTCGCGGTCCGTTCCTCGGCCACGGCCGAAGACCTGCCCGATGCGAGCTTCGCCGGCCAGCAGGAGACCTTCCTGAATGTCACCGGCGAGGACGATGTGGTAGTCAAGGTGAAGGAAGTCTTCGCCAGCCTCTACAACGACCGCGCGATCGCCTACCGCGTCCACCACGGCTTCAAGCACGAGGACGTGTTCCTGTCGGCCGGCGTGCAGCTGATGGTGCGCTCCGACGTCGGCGCTTCGGGCGTGCTGTTCACCCTGGACACCGAGTCGGGCTTCCGCGACGTGGTGTTCATCACGTCCAGCTTCGGCCTGGGCGAGATGGTCGTGCAGGGTGCGGTCAATCCCGACGAGTTCTACGTCTACAAACCCACCCTGGCGGACGGCAAGCAGGCGATCCTGCGCCGCTCCATCGGCGCCAAGCAGCTGCGCATGGTGTATTCCGACCAGCCCGGAGAGCGCGTGCGCACCGAGGACACGCCGGCTGCGATGTGCCGCACGTTCTCGATCAGCGATGAAGACGTGCACGAGTTGGCCCGGCAGGCGCTGGTGATCGAAAAACACTACGGCCGGCCGATGGACATCGAGTGGGCGAAGGACGGCGTCAGCGGCAAGCTGTTCATTGTCCAGGCGCGTCCGGAGACCGTGAAGTCGCGCGTGAGGGCGACCCAGATCGAGCGTTACCAGCTCGGCGAGCGTGGCCCGGTGATCTGTGAAGGCCGCTCGATCGGCCACAAGATCGGCAGCGGCGTGGCCCGCGTGGTGCGTTCGCTGACGGACATGGCGCGTGTGCAGCCCGGTGACGTGCTGGTCGCCGACATGACCGATCCCGATTGGGAGCCGGTGATGAAGCGCGCTTCGGCGATCGTGACCAACCGCGGCGGCCGCACCTGCCACGCGGCCATCATCGCCCGCGAGCTGGGCGTGCCTGCCGTCGTCGGCACCGGCAATGCGCTGGATGCGATCAAGGATGGCCAGACCGTCACCGTGAGCTGCGCGGAAGGCGACACCGGCTTCATCTACGACGGCGCCCTGCCCTTCGAGCGCCACGTCGCTGACCTGGACAAGATGCCGCCGGCACCGCTCAAGGTGATGATGAACGTCGGCAACCCCGACCGCGCGTTCGACTTCGCGATGCTGCCCAACGCCGGCGTCGGTCTGGCGCGGCTGGAAATGATCATCGCCAGCCACATTGGCATCCATCCCAAGGCGCTGCTCGAATACGACCAGCAGGATGCGGAAACCAAGCAGAAGATCGACGACAAGATCGCCGGCTACGGCAACCCCGTCGATTTCTACGTCGACCGGCTGGCGGAAGGCATCGCGACGATCACCGCATCGGTCGCGCCGAAGCCGGTGATCGTGCGCCTGTCGGACTTCAAGTCCAACGAGTACGCGAACCTGATCGGTGGCTCGCGTTACGAGCCGCACGAGGAAAACCCGATGATCGGTTTCCGCGGTGCGGCGCGTTACGTGGATCCCAGCTTCAGCGACGCGTTCGCGCTGGAATGCCGCGCCGTGCTGAAGGTGCGCGAGCAGATGGGCCTGACCAATCTGTGGGTCATGATCCCGTTTGTGCGCACGCTGGAGGAAGGCCGCAAGGTGGTCGAAGTGCTGCGCGCCAATGGCCTGGAGCAAGGCAGGGACGGGCTCAAGATCATCATGATGTGCGAGCTGCCATCGAATGCGCTGCTGGCCGAGGAGTTCCTCGAGATCTTCGACGGCTTCTCGATCGGCTCCAACGACCTGACCCAGTTGACCCTGGGCCTGGACCGGGATTCGGGCATCGTTGCGCACCTGTTCGACGAGCGCGACCCGGCGGTGAAGAAGCTGCTGTCGATGGCGATCCAGACCGCCCGTGCGAAGGGCAAGTACGTCGGCATCTGTGGTCAGGGGCCGAGCGATCATCCCGACCTGGCGCAGTGGCTGATGGAACAGGGTATCGATTCGGTATCGCTGAACCCCGATACCGTGGTGGACACCTGGCTGCGCCTTGCCAAGGCCAAGGCTGGCTAGGTTCCGGTTCGTGCTGGTCGGATGCATCGGCCGGCAGCCAGTGGCAGAGCCAGACGCCCCGCTTGTTGCGGGGCGTTTTCAATGGTGCGACATGCATCGCTACTGGAAAGCATTCTTCAGGCGATAGACCCAACCCACTCCGCCCGGCGGCAACTCAGTCGGATACGGGCTCGTTCAATCCGCCCAGCCGGCCCATGAAGCCGCGGTAGTACCGCAACTCGTTGATCGAATCGTGGACGTCGCTCAGCGCCGTGTGGCTGGATTGCTTGCGCAGGCCGGCGGACACCTCGGGCGCCCAGCGATGCGCCAGCTCCTTCAGTGTGCTGACGTCGAGGTTGCGGTAATGGAAATGGGTTTCCAGTCGCGGCATCAGGCGATGCAGGAAGCGGCGGTCCTGGCAGATCGAATTGCCGCACATCGGCGAAGCGCCGGCCGTCACCCACTGGGCCAGGAACGCCAGGGTCTGATCCTCGGCCTGCACCATCGACACGCCCTGCTCCAGCACCCGGTCCCACAGGCCGGACTTGCCATGCTGGTTGCGGTTCCAGTCGTCCATCGCCTCCAACCGCGACAGCGGGTGCGTGATCGCCAGTTCCGGGCCTTCGGCCAACACGTTGAGTTGCCTGTCCGTCACCACCGTCGCGATCTCCAGGATGGAGTCGTTGCCGGTATCCAGGCCGGTCATTTCCAGGTCGATCCAGATCAGGTTGTCAGTTGTCGGGGAGCCGTTCGAGGTCATGTGCTCGCGTCATCATGAAGTGGCGGGCATCATACCGTCAGCCTGTCACGGACACCTCCATGAGCTCCACCCTCATCGCCGATCCGCATCACTACGCCGTCATCTCGGCGATGATCACCCCCGCGTTCTTTCTTACCGCGACGGGTTCCCTGCTGATCTCCTCCAACAACCGGCTGGCACGGGTGGTGGACCGGATGCGCACGGAAATTGCCAACCTGCGGGAAACCGTGCCCGGGCCGGCACGTATCGAGCTGGAGACCCGGATCGGTTTCCATCGAAAGCGTTCCTACCTGGTACTGGGCGCGCTGCGGATGCTGTACGGCGCGTTGAGCGCGTTCGTCGGTACCAGCATCGGCATCGCCGCGGATGCCTTTTTCGGCTACCAGTTGGGGTTCCTGCCGACCCTGCTGGCGGTGCTGGGCGTCCTGCTGATGCTTGCGGCCTCACTGTGCCTGGGGCAGGAGGCCAGGATCAGCCTGCGCATGCTGGACCGCGAGCTCAAGGCCGAACTGGACAAGGACATCCCGGCCCTGGGGAGTTGAGCCGGCCTTGCGACGCGCTCAGACAGGCTTGCTGCGCTTGCGCCGGAAGTAACTCGTCAGCCGCCTGCCCGCTTCTTCACCCAGCACCCCGCCCAGCACTTCCACCCGGTGGTTGTGGCGCGGGTCGGCGAGCAGGTTGAAAACGCTGCCCGCCGCGCCCGTCTTGGGGTCGGTCGCGCCGTAGACCACCCGCGCGACCCGCGCATGCACCATCGCCATGGCGCACATCGCGCACGGCTCGAGGGTCACATACAGGGTGCAGCCCAGCAGCCGATGGTTGGCCAGGCGCAGGCCGGCCTGACGCATCGCGACGATCTCGGCATGGGCGGTCGGATCGTGCTCGGTGATGTTGCGGTTCCAGCCTCCGCCGAGCACCGTACCGTCGGCGGAGACCAGCACCGCTCCGACCGGGATTTCGTCATCCTCGCGTTCGGCACGATCGGCCAGCGCCAGCGCGTGGCGCATCCAGGCTTCGTCGTTCGTGGTTATCGGGTTGGGAGTCGACACACTTGTTTATCTGGCTTCTGTTACAGAATCCGCAGGAAATCCGCGCGGCTTGGCGGCCACTCTAATTCATCTTTTCATCGGACAGAGACACGCAGTTCCATTGATCAATTCAACCAGCAGATCCCATATGGCCGGCGACAGCGTCCAGCGGTGCGGCAACACCACCGGACAGCTATGGCCGAAGCTGCGTCGCCATGTGCACCTTCTGGCAGCAGGCAAACCTCCTGCATCACCCGCATACCCGGTTGCGCCCGCTGCGCTTGGCTTCGTAGAGCAGCGCGTCGGCGCGGTTGATCAGTTTTTCGTGATGGGTCAGTCCCACACGCTCGGCTACGCCCATGCTGATGCTCATCGAGAATCCCGGTGCAAAGCCGGAGGTGTCGATGGCAGCCACCGCTTGACGCAGCCGTTCGCAATGCGCCAACACGTCCTCGTGTGCAAGGCCGGGAAACAGCAAGGCAAATTCCTCGCCGCCCCAGCGCGCAGCGGGCACGCGCTTGCCGGCATGTGCGCGGATCGTATCGGCGACGACACGCAGCGCGGCATCGCCGACGATGTGCGAATACTCATCGTTGATGCGCTTGAAATGGTCAAGATCGGCAATGACCAGCGTAAGCGGTGCGCCTTCGCGTACGGCGCTGTCAAATTCCCGTGCAAGCGCTTCGTCGAAGGCGCGCCGGTTCATCAGCCCGGTGAGTGCGTCCTCGCGCGCCTGCCGCCCGAACGCCTCGGCCTGGACGCGAAGATCGTGGGTGCGCTCTTCTACCTGCATACTGAGCTGGCGCTTGACCGCCTGTAACGCATGCACGCGCCAGCGATAGAACCCATACAGCGCCAGCAGGGCCAGCGCCGCCAGCCCTAGTCGGAAATCGCTGCGCTGCATCAACCGGGGCTGGACCTGCAACGCTATGCGCGCTTCCTCCGTGCTCCAGCCGCCGTTCGGATGTGCAGCGGAAACACGGAATACGTAATCACCGGGCTCCAGGTTGGTGTACTGCGCAAAACGCAGTGAGCCGCGCTCGACCCAATCCGGATCGAAGCCATCGAGCCGGTAGCGATAGCGGATCTTCCTGGGAATCAGATAGCTCAGGCCGGCGAAGTGCAGCTCCAGCTTGCGCGTGCCCGGCGGCAGGCGAAGTTCTGCTTGCAGCGGCGTGGGACGATCATCCACGCGCACTTCCTCGATCATCACGGGTGGCGGCGTGCGGGTAAGTTCGTGGATGCGCCCCGACTCGGTCATCGCCAGTCCCCCGGCGGTGGCGAACCAGAGCTTTCCATCCGCGGCACGCCACGCCGCCGGCCCGGAATTGCCGTTGTTCTGCGCGCTCGCCAGCCCATCACCCTCGTCGAACCATTCCACTTCCATGTCCGATTGCCGGCCATCGGCCACAGCATCCAGGTCGTGCCGCGTCACCCGCAACATGCCGCGGTTGGACGTGAGCCAGAAACCGCCTTCGCTGTCTTCCAGCACCTGGAAGATCTTCGCCACGGGCAATCCCTGCTTTATGCCGATCAGGCGCATGTCTCCGTCGCGGCGGCGGATCAATCCCTGGTTGGTCGCCAGCCAGAGCGTGCCGTCATCGGTTTCGTGCAGACCGAATACGTTATTGGCACCGAAATCGTGCAGCGAATAAGCGCGGACATCCTCGCCTTCGATCCGCGCCAACCCGTTGGAAGTGCCGACCCACAACGCGCCGTGTCGATCCTCGTGCAGCGCGATGATGAAGTCGTTGGGCATGCCCTGGGCCACGGTGTAGTGCCTCACGCCCTGCGCATCGACCCGGTTCAGTCCACGTGAGGTACCCACCCACAGCGTGCCGTCACCGGTTTCCAGCAGGGCGCGCACCTGATTGCCGGTCAGGCCGCCGCGGCTGTCGAGGTGGCGGCGCACGCGGCCATCCCACCGCACCGCGCCGTGACTGTAGCTGCCGATCCAGACACCGCCTGCACGCGCCCTGGCGAGACTGAGCAGTGAATCGCCGGGCAGGCCATCGCGGCTGCCGGCGGCACCGAAACGGCCATCGTGCAGCCAGCCCAGGCCGTCACTGGTGGCGATCCAGAGCATGCCCGACGTATCGGCCAGCACACTGCGCACATAGGCATTGGGCAGCCCATCCTGCACGCCGAACGTGGTGAAAGGCGCATCGCGCAGACGCAGCAGGCCGCCATTGGTGCCAACCCACAGGCTGTTTTCGCGGTCCAGCCAGAGTGCGGAAATCTGTTCGTTGGGCAGGCCGTTGGCAGTGCCGATCCGCTCCAGCCCATACCTCGGGCTGTGGCGATACAGACCGGTGACCGTACCCAGCCAGAGCGTCCCATCGGCTTCCACCCTCATGCGGGTCACGTTGCTGGGCGGCATGTCCAACGCCAGCGGTGCAAAGCGCTCGCCGTCCTGCCGCCACACGCCCTGCTCCATGCCGACATGGATGCGTCCATCCGGCGCGGAGACCACGCTGAACGCCTGGCCGGGAGGCAATCCCTGCGCCGCACCCTGTGCCACGAAACGGCCGCCCGAATAGCGCGCCAGTCCGCCCATCGTAGCGATCCAGATCGTGCCGTCTTCTGCTTGCAGCATCTTCAGCACGGAGTGGCTGGGCAGGCCGGCGTCAACACCGAAAGGTGTGATCACGCCGCTGCTGTCGATGCGCAACACGCCGCGGCTGTGCGTGCCTACCCACAGTTCGCCATCGCGGCCTTCCACAAGATCGATGACCTGATCCTGCGGCATGGCCTCAGCCCCCGGCCAGACGCTCCAGCGTTCTGCGTGATAGCGCACCACGCCGCCGCTCGCCGTTCCCAGCAGCAAGCCGCCGTCGCGCGCCAGACGCAGGACCAGCACGCCGCTGTCGCGCAGTTCCGGTACGGCATGCTGGTCGAAGAGGCGGAAATCGATCCCGTTGTAGCGCACCACCCCCTCCCAGGTGGCGAACCACAGATAGCCGTCCTGCGTCTGCGCGATGCCGTGGATCAGGTTGTGCGGGAGCCCTTCGCGGGTGGTCCAGATTTCCTTGAAATAGCCGTCAAGCGGCTTGGACGGCAAGCCCAGCGCCGGCCACGCGCACATGCACAGCATGCCCAGCAGCAATGCACCGCGCACTCGCTGCCAGCATGCGGAAAGCCGCGCCTGCCCAGGCAGATATCCCGAGCGAAAACCCGTATACGCCTTGCCGCCCTGATCGAGCCGGTTGCACGAAGCAGTGGCGTCATGCGGCATCGGGTTTCACCTGTTCAGCCATGAGAATCTGAAACGATAACAAAGCCCGACCGACGGCCGGACGCCAACGAGCACTGACTGTGGTGGATGCCGACCGGTAGTCGACACTATTGTCCCGCTCACATCCACCGAGCGCATACCTGCCTCAAAAAGCAACGCCCCTGAAGGGGCGTTGTGAATTTCCGGGTTCAAGCGCATTCCTGCGAGGTACTTTCGGCTCCCCGATCACTCCCACTCGATCGTTGCGGGCGGCTTCCCGCTTATGTCATAAACAACGCGAGAAATGCCGCGCAACTCATTGATAATCCTGTTGGAAACTTTGCCGAGGAAGTCATACGGCAGGTGCGCCCAGTGGGCGGTCATGAAGTCGATGGTCTCCACCGCACGCAGCGCGATCACCCATTCGTAGGCACGTGCATCGCCGACCACGCCGACCGACTTGACCGGCAGAAACACCGCAAATGCCTGGCTGGTCCTGTCGTACAGGTCGGCCTTGCGCAGCTCCTCGATGAAGATGTGGTCGGCGCGGGCCAGCAACTCGGCGAACTCGCGCTTGACCTCGCCCAGGATGCGCACGCCCAGGCCCGGGCCGGGGAACGGGTGGCGGTAGACCATCGAGGCCGGCAGGCCGAGCTCTACGCCCATCCGCCGCACCTCGTCCTTGAACAACTCGCGCAACGGCTCGACCAGGCCGAGCTTCATGTGCTCCGGCAGGCCGCCGACGTTGTGGTGGCTCTTGATCATGTGGGCCTTGCCGGTCTTGCTGCCGGCCGACTCGATCACGTCGGGATAGATCGTGCCCTGGGCGAGCCACTTGGCGTTGGCGAGCTTGGCGGACTCCTCTTCGAAGATGTCTACGAACAGGTTGCCGATGATCTTGCGCTTGGCTTCGGGGTCGGTGATGCCTTCCAGTGCAGTGAAATAGCGATCGGCCGCATCGACGCGGATGACCTTCACGCCCAGATGCTCGGCGAAGGTCGCCATCACCTGGTCGCCCTCCTGCCAGCGCAGCAGGCCGGTATCGACGAACACGCAGGTCAGCTGGTCGCCGATCGCCTTGTGCAGCAGCGCGGCGACGACCGAGGAGTCCACGCCTCCGGACAGGCCGAGGATCACCTCGTCGCTGCCGACGGTCGCGCGCACGCGGGCGATCTGGTCCTCGATGATGTGCGCCGGCGTCCACAGGGTCTGGCAGCCGCAGATGTCGGTGACGAAACGCTTCAGCAGCGCCCCGCCCTGCTTGGTGTGGGTGACTTCGGGGTGGAACTGCACCCCATACCAGCGCCTGGCATCGTCCGCCATCGCCGCGACCGGAATACGGTCGGTGCGGGCGGTGACGATAAAGCCTTCCGGCGCCTTCGACACGTGGTCGCCGTGGCTCATCCACACGTCCAGCCGCGGCGGCGAGCCGGGATGATCCTTCAGTCCTTCGAACAGGCGGTCATGCGCGACCAGGGCGACTTCCGCGTGGCCGAATTCGCGCTGGTCGGCCGCTTCGGTCTCGCCCCCGAGCTGCTTGGCCATGGTCTGCATGCCGTAGCAGATGCCCAGGATCGGCAGGCCGGCGTCGAACACGGCCTGCGGCGCACGCGGGGAGTCCTCTGCAACGGTCGATTCCGGCCCGCCCGACAGGATGATGCCCTTCGCGCCGAAGCCGGCGATCTCGGCCGGGTCATGGTCCCAGGCCCAGATCTCGCAATAGACGCCCAGTTCGCGGATGCGACGGGCGATCAGCTGCGTGTACTGCGCGCCGAAGTCGAGGATCAGGATGCGGTCGGAATGAATGTCGTCGCTGCGGATGTCGGTCATCGTCTACTCGGATCGCCATGTACTTGTCAGGCACGCCACATCCCGCGCTCCGCGAACAATGCGGAGGCGGTAGCACCCGGCCCGCGAAGTGCGGGCCGCAAATATTGTCCATCACCCCAAACGGTAGTTCGGCGGCTCTTTGGTGATCTGCACATCGTGGACGTGGCTCTCGCGGGAGCCGGCGGAAGTGACGCGCACGAACTGCGGCTTCTTGCGCATGTCCTCGATCGTCGCGCAGCCCACATATCCCATCGTGGCGCGCAGACCACCCACCAGCTGGTGGACGATGTTGCGCAGCGGTCCGCGATACGGGACCCGCCCTTCGATCCCTTCCGGCACCAGCTTGTCCGCGTCGGAGGCGTCCTGGAAATAGCGGTCCTTGGAGCCCTTCTCCATCGCCGCCAGACTGCCCATGCCGCGGTAGCTCTTGTAGTGGCGGCCCTGGAACAACTCGCTGTCGCCGGGAGACTCTTCGGTACCGGCAAACAGGCTGCCGATCATCACCGTTGACGCACCGGCGGCCAGCGCCTTGCCGATATCGCCCGAGTAGCGGATGCCGCCGTCGGCAATCAGCGGGATGCGGTCCTGCAGTGCCTCGGCAACCATGTCGATCGCGCTGATCTGCGGCACTCCGACGCCGGCGACGATGCGGGTGGTGCAGATCGAACCGGGGCCGACGCCGACCTTGACCGCGTCCGCGCCGTGGTCCATCAGTGCCAGCGCGGCATCGCCGGTGACGATATTGCCGCCGATGACCTGCAACTGCGGGAAGTGCTTCTTGACCCACTTGACCCGGTCCAGCACGCCCTGCGAATGCCCGTGCGCGGTATCGACCACCACCACGTCCACGCCGGCAGCGACCAAGGCCTCGATGCGCGCCTCGGTATCGCCACCCACGCCGACCGCGGCGCCCACCATCAGGCGCTCGATGCTGTCGTAGGCGGCGTTGGGGTTGTCGGACTTCTTCTGGATGTCCTTGACGGTGATCAGGCCCTTGAGCTGGAAAGCGTCGTTGACCACCAGCACCTTCTCGATCCGGTGCTTGTGCAGCAGGCCCATGACCTCCTCGTCGCTGGCGCCTTCCTTGACCGTGATCAGCCGGTCCTTGCGGGTCATGATGTGGCGGACCGGGTCGTCGTGCTTGGTCTCGAAGCGCATGTCGCGGCTGGTGACGATGCCGACCAGCTGGCCCTCATCCACCACCGGCACGCCGGAGATGTTGCGCTCGCGGGTGAGCTTGAGCACATCGGCGATCGTGGTTTCCGGACCGACCGTGAACGGCGACTTGATCACGCCGGCCTCGAAGGTCTTGACCTGGGCGACGTGCGCCGCCTGCTGGGCCACCGTCATGCTCTTGTGGATGATGCTGATGCCGCCGAGCTGTGCCATCGCGATGGCCAGACGGGCCTCGCTGACGGTATCCATCGCGGCCGACAGGATCGGCAACCGCAGGCTCAGGTTTCGGGTCAATCGGGTATCCAGCTTGACGTCCTTGGGCAGGACGACCGAATGTGCTGGAACGAGCGATACGTCGTCGTAGGTGAGTGCTTCAGCCTGGATGCGCAACATGGGCGGGACCGGGGGGAGTGAAGCGCGTCATTGTACCGCGTTCCGGGTCGCGCAACCGGATGCGGTTTCCGCCGCCTCGGCCGCTTCCAGGGTGTTCTGCATCAGGGTCGCGACCGTCATCGGTCCCACTCCGCCCGGCACCGGGGTGATCCAGCTGGCCCGCTGCGCCGCCGCCTCGAAGCCGACATCGCCCACCAGGCGGCCGTCATCCAGCCGGTTGATACCCACGTCGATCACCACCGCACCCGGCTTGACCCACTCGCCCGGGATCAACTGCGGCCGACCGACCGCCACGACCAGGATGTCCGCGCCGCGCACGGCAGCCTCCAGCACCGCCGGCGGGGTGAACTTGTGGCAGCAGGTGGTGGTGCAGCCGGCAATCAGCAGCTCCAATGCCATCGGCCGGCCGACATGGTTGGAAACCCCGACGATGGTCGCACTCGCGCCGCGGACCGGTCGGTCGGTATAGGCCAGCAGGGTGGTGATGCCGCGCGGGGTGCAGGGCCGCAGGCCGAACTGCCGCAACGCGAGATGGCCGACGTTTTCCGGATGGAAACCATCGACGTCCTTCTTCGGCGATATCCGATGGATCAGGGCTGTGGCGTCACGGCGGTCCGGCAGCGGCAACTGCACCAGGATGCCGTGCACGTCGGGGTCGGCATTGAGCTTGTCGATCAGTGCGAGCAGTTCGTCATCGCCTGTTCCTGCCGGCAGGTCGAAATCGATCGCGCGTATCCCGACCTTGCTGGCCGCGCGGCGCTTGTTGCGCACGTACACCGCCGACGCCGGATCGGCGCCCACCAGCACCACCGCCAGGCCGGGCGCGGCCTTGCCGCTGGCGATGCGGGCATCGACCCGCGCCTTGAGGTTGTCGAGCAGATCCTCGGCAATGCGTTTGCCATCGAGGATCCGGGCGGTCTGGGGTGTTGCGGCAGTCTTCAAATGGTTCGGCCTGGGTGCAGCGAAGGCCGGTATTATCGCCGATCTTGCGCCCCGCTCTTGCGCCCGGCTCTTGCAGGTCGTGCCGCCCGCATACCGCTGCCACTCCGCGCCGTCGAAAGGTATGGCCCGACCGACTCCTATCGGGCGGAGCAGAACGCCTCGTAGTCGATGTAGCCCGGGAACGCCTGCCCCGGCGCACAGACGACGCAGGCCGGGTCGGCCGACAGCCGGGTCTGGCGGAACTGCATGCCCAGCGCATCGAAATGCAGCAGTCGGCCGGACAGCGGCTCGCCGATTCCCAGCAACAGCTTGATCACCTCGGTGGCCTGCAGCATGCCGATCACGCCCGGCAGCACGCCCAGCACGCCGGCCTCGCTGCAATTGGGTGCCGACTCGGGCGATGGCGGCTGCGGAAACAGGCAGCGATAGCACGGTGCCTCGCCGCGGTGCCTGCCGGCATCGAACACGCTGACCTGGCCGTGGAAGCGGTGCACCGCGCCGTACACCATCGGCTTGCCCAGCTTCACGCAGGCATCGTTGAGCAGGTAGCGCACGGCGAAATTGTCGCCGCCGTCGAGCACCACGTCGGCGTCGCCGATCAAGCGCTCGACATTCGCGCTGGTGATGCGCTCGGCGAGCGTGTCGATGGCGATATTCGGGTTCAGCGCCGACAGCGCGATCCGCGCCGATTCCACCTTGGCCATGCCGATCCGGGCATCGGTGTGCAGGATCTGCCGCTGCAGGTTGCTGCGGTCGACCACATCGTCATCGGCCAATACCAGAGATCCGACGCCCGCCGCCGCCAGGTAATACGCGGACGGAGACCCGAGTCCGCCCGCGCCGACGATGGCCACCCGTGCGGCCTGCAGCTTGCGCTGGCCCGCCTCCCCGACTTCGGGCAACAGCAGGTGGCGCGAGTAACGATCGTAAAAGTCGTGATCGCCCGTGGGTCGCACCAACGGCAGGCCATCGGCTTGCCAGCACCGCGTACCGCCTTCCACCGAGGCGACCCGGGCATAGCCCGCATCCAGCAGCGCTTTTGCCGCCTGCAATGAACGTCCACCGACTTCGCAGATCAGCATCACTGCGGTGTTCCGATCCGGGATGCTGCCGGCCGGTGCCGATTCAAGCTCGCCGCGGGCAATACCCAGCGCGCCTTCGGCCATGCCGAGTGCGCGTTCGTGAATCTCTCGCACATCGATCAACACGGCGCCGCATTGCTGCCGACGCCGGGCTTCGGCCGGAGTAATGGTTTCGATATCCATGGGTGCGATTATCCGCCTTCCCGCCAAGACAAGGATGGCTGCCGGGCGATGCGGGGGCCTCCTGCAGATACCGCCTACTGGAACGGCACTACGTCGACGATGCTTCCCGCCGCGAAATGCTGCGGCCCTTCCGGCAAGACGATCAGGGCATTGCAGGCAATGACGGCGCGCAGGGAATCCCCTCCGGCCAGCGATTGCGGGCAGGCGCGCAGCGAGCCGTCATCGGCACTCGACATCGCAGCGCCCAGCAATTCGTGCCGGGGATGCTGCCTGTCGATGGGTACGACCAGTTGCGCCTGCAACACCGGCCGATGCGTCGCCCTGCCTTGCAGGCCGTCGATCAGCGGCCGCCCGAGCACCAGCCAGTTCGCCAGCACCGATGCCGGGTCACCCGACAGGCCAAGCAGCCGCGCCTGATCCAGGCTGCCGAACACCGCCTTCGCATCCGGCATCACCTGCGGCTGCCGGAAATGGATCTGCCCGAACTGCCCCAGCACGTCGGCAACATGGTCCATGCCAGCCACCGGGCCGGCACCACAGATGACGATCAGGTCGAACGCACAGGCCGCGTCGCGCAATGCGATCTCGATGCGCTTCGGGTCGTCCGGCAGGCGTGGCCAGGCGGTCGGCTCCAGACCCTCGACGCGCAACAGGCCCATCAACAACTCGCGATGGCTGTCGTAGGTTTGGCCGGCTGCCAGAGGCATGCCAGGCTCCATCAGGTCTTCGCCGCAGGTGTATACCGCGACCGTCGGCCTGCGGCTGACCAGCAGGGCCGGAATGCCGAAAGAGGCAGCCAGGGCGATCCGAAGCGGCGTCAGCAACTCGCCGCGCTGCAAGACGGGAACCCCGCCTTCGCCGGCTTCCACGTCCCGCGCCAGAACGCGGCCGTGGCAACGCGACAGCGACAGGGTCTCTGGTTCGAGACGATGGCTCGTGGCGACCTCGCGAATGATCGCCTGCGCCTGGTCGAGCACCGGCTCGCGCGAAAAACCTGCCACGGCCTAGCCGCGCTTGACGTGCCGGATCAGGCGGCGGCGCTTGGCGATCTGCTTCTCGTTCAGCACGTTCTTCTTGCCTTCATAAGGGTTGCTTCCCTCCTTGAAGATGAAACGTACCGGCGTGCCGACCAGCTTGAAACGCTTGCGGAAGAAGTTCTCCAGATAGCGCTTGTAGCTGTCGGTCAAGGTGCGCAGGCGGGTGCCGTGGATGACGAACGTCGGCGGATTGCTCGCGGCCGGATGCGCATAACGAAGCTTGGCGACGTGCCCGCGAACGACCGGCGGCGGGTTGGCCTCGTAGGCCACTTCCATCGCCTGGGTGACTTCGCTGGTGCTGAACTCGTGGGTCGCCGACGCATGCGCGCGGTGGACTGCGGCAAACAGCTCGCGCAGGCCCGAACCGTGGGTGGCGCTGATCCGCACGGCTTCCGCCCAGCTCACGAACGCCAGCTTGCGCGACAGCAGCGACTCGGTCTGCTGGCGCTGGTAGTCGCTCAGTCCGTCCCACTTGTTGATCGCGATCACCAGCGCACGGCCGGCATCGAGCGCGTAGCCCAGCACGCTGGCGTCCTGGTCGGTCACCCCTTCGGTGGCGTCCAGCATCACCACCGCCACCTGGCACTGCTCGATCGCATGCAGGGTCTTGATGATCGAGAACTTCTCCACCGCCTCGTCGACCCGCGACTTGCGGCGCAGGCCGGCGGTATCGATCAGCCGGTAAAGCCGGCCGTCGCGCTCCATGTCGATCGCCACCGAGTCGCGGGTGGTGCCGGGGATGTCGGAGGCGATCATCCGCTCCTCGCCCAGCAGGCGGTTCACCAGGGTGGACTTGCCGACATTGGGACGACCGATGAAGGCGACGCGGATACGCGAGGGATCGTTGTCGAGCTGGGCCGCGTCGCCGTCCTCGGGCAGCTTCGCCAGCACCTGCTCGATCAGCTCGTCGATGCCCTGGCGATGGGCCGAGGACACCGCGATGACATCGCTGAAACCGTAGCGGGCGAACTCGTTGAGGGCGGCATGGCTGTCCAGCCCATCGGTCTTGTTGACCACCAGGAAGGTCGGCCGCGCCGTCTTCCGCAGCCACGCCAGGATGTCGTCGTCGAGCCGTGAGGCTCCCTCGCGGCCATCGACGATGAACAGCACCAGATCCGCCTCTTCCGCTGCGGCGCGGGCCTGACGGGTGGTGGCGCCTGCCAGGCCCTCGTCTTCACCGGCGATACCGCCCGTATCGACCACCGCGAAATGGCGCTGGTCTTCCGGCCGGCATACGCCGTAATGACGGTCGCGGGTCACTCCCGGCTGATCATGGACCAGTGCGTCGCGGGTGCGCGTCAGCGCATTGAACAGTGTGGATTTCCCGACATTGGGGCGACCCACGAGGGCGACTAGCGGAAGCATGATGTTGTCCGATCAAAAAAAGGGGAGGTAAAAATCACTGCCCCAGCCGGAACGCGCTCAGCTTGCCGTCGACGTCCTGCACCACCAGGATGCCATCGGCCACGCGGGGTGCCGAAAGCAGGCGGTTGCGGCCGGCGCGGACACGCGCGGCGAATTCGCCGTTGTCCAGCGACATCCAGTGAAGGTAGCCGTCGTAGTCGCCCACCACCGCATAGTCGCCCTGGATCGCCGGAGCGGTCAGTTTGCGCCGGGCCAGTGCGGGCTGCGTCCACAGCGCGCTGCCACCGGCCTTGTAGAGGCCAAACACATTGCCGTCGGTATCGGAAACGGCCAGCACGTTCGGGGCAACCGCGATCTTGCCGGAACTGCCGTAATCGCTGACCCAGAGCGGCTGGCCGGAGGGCGCGTCGATGGCCATCGTCTTGCGCTTGTAACTGGTCGCGTACAACGTGGCATCGTCAAGCACGGGGGTGCCGTCGATGTCGGCCATGCGGTTCAGCTCGGTACGACCCTCCTGGGGCGCGACGACCTGCTCCCACAGCGGCCGGCCGTCGTTGGCAGCCAGTGCGACGACCGTGCCATCGTCGTTGCCGACAAACAGATAACCGGGGCCAAGCACCGGCGCGTCGTTGCCGCGGACCGACAGCATCGGAACCTCGTGGTTCCAGAACCAGCGACGCTCGCCGCTGTTGATGTCGAAGGCCGTCACCCGGCCGTCATTGGAGCGCACGAACACCATGCCCATGCCGATGGCCGGCGCGGCGATGACTTCGTTGCCGACCTTTGCAGTCCACTTCTCCGTGCCGGTTTCCGCATCCAGCGCAATCACGTCGCCATTCAGGCCGCCCACGGCGACGACGCCTTCGCCCACGCCGGGTCCGCCACTGAGCTCCAGTTTGCTGGGATGGCTCCAGAGCCTGGCGCCGCTGTGCAGGTCGAATGCATGGACGCCGCCCTTGAGCGCGGCCGCATACACGCGGCCATCGGCAATCGCCGGCCCCTGGCGTGCGCCGATCGCGCCTTCGCCCTTGCCCGCGCTGGCGGACCACAGTTTGCTCACCTGAACCTTTGGCGAGATGTCCACCAGTGCCGCCGGGGCGCTTTCCTTTTTCTTGTCGCTGGAAAACCAGCCCTTCATCGTGCTGCAACCGACCAGTGCGGTCGCGCACAACAGGACGATGGACACACGGGCGAGTACGGAACAAATTGCTGCGCGGCGCGCGGTCGGTACGGCCTTCATCAGGACTGCGCCTCGGTAGTGGCCGGCATGCCGCCGACTTCGATGAGTTTGAGTTCCAGGATCCGCCGGCGCGGAGAGGCCACGTCAAGGTTGGTCAAGGCCTGGCTGTAGGCTTCGCGGGCCTTGTCGGCCTGGCCCAGCGTGTACTGGGCGTCGCCGCGTACTTCCAGCGCCGAGGGCGTATCGGAACCGTCGAGCAGCTTGATGGCGTCATCCGCCTGCCCCGCGCCGACCAGCAAACGGGCCAGACGCTGGTTGACGATGTCCGCCAGCGCCGGATCGCTTGCCTGGATGGCGCGCAACGTCTTGATGGCGTCGTCGTTCTTGCCGGCGTTTACCTGCTTCGCCGCCAGTTCCAATGCGGCCAGATCGGCGTAGATGTCTTCCCCCAACTGGCCGAGCTTGACGGCCGCCTGCGGATCGTCGGCTTCTATCGCGGTGAGGACGGACTGGTACTGATCGGCATGGGCCAGCGACTGCTGGTAGTCGTGCTGCTGCCACCACTTCCAGCCGCCGATGGCCGCCAGGCCAAGAACAATGCCGCCGACCAGGCCTACGCCGTTCTCGCGCAACCAGGCCAGGACGCGTTCGCTTTGTTCGTGTTCGTCGAGTGGATCGTCAATTGCCATGCTGGGGCCGCCATGCTTTGCCGGGCCCGCCCGGTCGGGCGGTCCGTTGGATTACGAACGAGCCCGCAGGACGGGCCGGTGAGGAGATGTCGTACCCGCGCGCGGCGCGGGTCAGTCGACGACCGGCGCGAGGGAACCGTCAGAGGATAGCGTAAAGCGGGCCACGTTCGCGCGGCTGAACGGCGCCAGGTCAACCGATCTGCCGTTCCGGCGCACATCGACGGCGGAGACGTTGCCGAGTACGACGCGACCGATTTCCTGCTGGCCGAAATCGCGCTGCTCGCCATTGCCCAGCAGCCCTTGCTCGATCATCCGGCCATCCGGAGCGAACACCTGCATCCAGCTGTCGCCGGTAAAGCTCAACGACAAGCCCGTCGTTTCCACCGTGGCAGGGGAACGGAGGCTGCCCATCGAGGCAATCACAGGAGTGCGCTGCGGGGCGGCAACCGTCGCCGCGGGCTCAGCCGGGCCCGTCGGAGCGGTGACAATGGCAGGAACTTCCAATGACTGGATGTCGGGGACATTGGACAGGTGGGGCCGGGTCGCCAGCCATACCGGGACGGCAATGACCGCGGTTATCGCGATGTATACCGCGCGACGGGTCGCCTGCTCGAACAGCCGTTGATAACGCGGGGTATGGGTGTGGCTTACCAGGGTGGACGGCGCGACCTCGCTGACACCGGCCCGGACAAGTTCCGGTTCGATATCGATGCCGAGCAATCGGGCGTAACTGCGCAGCTGGCCGCGTACGAAGACCGGGGAGCCTTCCTGCCAGTCATCGCTTTCGAGTGACCGGATCACCCGAACGGGCATCTTCAACCGGGTGGAGACTTCTTCCTGCGTCAGCCTGGCCTTTTCCCGCGCATCCTTGAGGCGCGCGCCACAGCTGTTGGCGCCCGACGCGGTCTTGTTCAACTGTGTCATCGCTTCCCGTTGTCCCCTGTCCCGGATCCCGACGTCGGGAACTCCGTCCGCAGCCGTTGAACGTATCCTGCGGCGGCCTCCTTGTCGCCAAGTTTTTCCTCGATTTGTGATGCAAGCACCAGCGCATGCCTGTCAGCCGGTGCTGCCGCCAGCCGGCGTTGCGAAAATGCCCGCGCACGAAACGCATCCCCCGCCCGGAATTCCCGCTGCGCCATCACACCCAGCGCAACCGGATTGGCGGGCTCCAACTCGATGGCCCGCTCCAGGTAGAGTCCCGCCAACTCGCCCAGTCCTGCCTCGTCGGCGCAGGCACCCGCATTGGCCAATGCCACGGCCGGGGTTCGATAGCCGGGGTCCGCCAATGCCCGGTCAAACCACTCCAGGGATTCCCGCGCGCGGCCATTGCTGCACAACCAGGTGCCGTAATTGTTCTGCATGCCACCTTGCTGCGGCGACAACTCGACCGCGCGGCGGTAATGCGCGCCCGCCTTCGCACTGTCTCCGCGCCGCTCGGCCACCAGTGCGGCGAGTGTCTGCGTAATCGCCAGATCCGGCGCCGCCTTGACTGCCTGGTCGGCCGCCTTGCCCGCTGCAACGACATCACCCTGGGCCAGTGCGGTCTGTCCCTGCTGGACCAGCATGCGCGCCCGCGACGTAGCGGAATCGTAGCTGTCGGGAGTCATCTGGACCCCGGGGGCGACCTGCTCGTAGCCACGACGCCCCAGATCCGGCTTGATGAAGGTGAGCCGGCTGCACGCCGACACCGCGACGGCCGCAACGACCACCGCCATCAACATTCCGCCACGCAAGCTGTGGATACGGCGCTCAGGCGCTCGCATCGTTCACTCCCTGCGCGGCCAGCGTCTTGCGGAAATCCGCCTGGCGACGGGTCCGGTCCATCACCTGTCCTTTCAACTGGCCGCAGGCCGCATCGATATCGTCACCACGGGTGCGGCGTACCGTCGTCAGCACCCTGGCTTCCTGCAGCAGCTTCTGGAACGCGCGGATGTCGACCTCGGAGGAGCGCTCGAAACGCGTGCCCGGGAAGGGGTTGAAGGGAATCAGGTTGACCTTCCCGGCGTCCTTCATCTGGGTGGCATTGTCGAACTGACGCATCAGCCGCGCCAGTTGACGCGCATGCTCGGGCTGGTCGTTGACGCCCTTCATCAGGGTGTATTCAAACGTGATCGAGGATTTCGGCTTGCGCTTCACGTAACGCTGGCAGGCGGCCATCAATTGCTCGATCGGGTATTTCTTGTTGAGCGGCACCAGCTCGGTCCGCAACTCGTCATTGGCGGCATGCAGCGAAACCGCCAGCGAGACGTCGCTGACCTCACCCAGCTTGTCGATCATCGGCACCATGCCGGCGGTCGACAGGGTCACGCGCTTGTTCGCCAGACCGTAGCCCAGGTCGTCGCGCATGATGCTCATGGCGCGCACCACGTTGTCGAAGTTCATCAACGGCTCGCCCATGCCCATCATCACCACGTTGGTGAGACGGCGGCGCTGGTGCGGCAGGTTGCCGAGCTGGCGGGCGGCGATCCAGACCTGGCCGATCACCTCGGCGGTGGTCAGGTTGCGGTTGAAGCCCTGGGTGGCGGTGGAGCAGAAGCTGCAATTGAGCGCGCAACCGACCTGGCTGGACACGCACAGCGTGCCGCGGCCCTTGTCGGGGATGTAGACCGCCTCGATCGCGTTCTTCGGGTCCATGCCGATCAGCCACTTGATGGTGCCGTCGGCGGAAGGCTTCTCGTGGATGACCATCGGCGCCCGCACTTCGGCGTGTTGCTGCAACTTGGCGCGCAACACCTTGCCGAGGTCGGTCATCTCGTCGAAATCGGTGACGTAGCGATGGTGGATCCACTTCATCACCTGGTGCGCGCGATAGCGCTTCTCACCAAGCACGCCTTCAAAAAAATCCTCAAGCGAAACGCGGTCGAGATCGAAGATGTTCTTCCTGGGGGCGACCGGAGCCGCCTCCAGAGCCGTTGTCCCCGGGCCCGCCGCGATGTCGCCCACCAGACCGCGGGCCACGGGCGACACCGACTCCACAGGGGACAGCGCTTCGGACGAAGCGCCGGCCAAGGTGATGTCAATGGTGTTTCCGCGGATCTGGGTCATGGGTGTTTGTATCGGTATCGCGTGGGATGCGGATCAGCGGGCGTAGACGTCGGTCGCCGGGAAGAAATAGGCGATCTCGACCGCGGCATTTTCCAGGCTGTCCGAGCCGTGCACCGCATTGGCGTCGATGCTGTCGGCGAAGTCGGCGCGGATGGTGCCCGCCGCGGCTTCCTTGGGGTTGGTTGCGCCCATCAGGTCACGGTTCTTGAGCACCGCGCCCTCGCCCTCCAGTACCTGGATCATCACCGGGCCGGAGATCATGAACTCCACCAGGGCGTTGAAGAACGGACGCTCGCGATGGACGGCGTAGAAGCCCTCGGCCTCGGCTTTGGACAGCTGCTTCATCTTCGAGGCGACGACCTTCAGGCCGGCTTTCTCGAAACGGGTGTAGATCTCGCCGATCACGTTCTTGGCAACCGCGTCGGGCTTGATGATCGAAAGGGTGCGCTCCAGCGCCATGGGGATATCTCCGATTGGGCGGGCGGCAACCTTGTCTATAAGGTCCACGCCCGAGGGTAACAGAAAAACCCGCGCCGGGACGCGGGTTTGGCCGATATGGCGCCAGCGATTCTACCGGAACCGCACGCCGACATGCTGGGTCCGCGCAACATTTCGTTTGACGAAAATGAACGCTCAGCCTAGCATCAAACAAACGTTTGATTCAGCCCTGTCGCGGCAACCCCACGGATACCCATGGCCCTGAGCACACACTTTTCCACCAAGGACCGCATCCTCAGCGCTGCGGAAGAGCTGTTCGCCCAACACGGTTTTTCGGGCACTTCGTTGCGGCAGGTCACCGGTCGAGCCGACGTCAACATCGCCGCTGTCAACTACCACTTCGGCAGCAAGGAGAACCTCGTCAACGAGGTGTTCCGTCGCCGGATGGACGACATGAGCGCGCAGCGCCTGGCCGCACTGAAACTGGCCACGCAAACACACCCGGCCGAGCTGGAGCCCATCCTGGCTGCATTCATAGAGCCGGCATTGGCCGTCGCCCAGGATCGCCAGGGCGGCGCCGCATTCGTGCGGGTGGTCGCGCGCGCCTACGCGGAGAAGAACGACAGCCTGCGCAAGTTCCTGTCCGAGCGATACGGCCACGTCCTGCGCGACTTTGCCAAGGCCATCGCGGTATGCCTGCCCGAACTGAGCAAGGAGGAGTTGTATTGGCGGCTGGATTTCCTTGCCGGGGCACTGACGTATGCAATGGCGGACTTCGGTCTGATCAAGCGTCCGAACGGCACCCTTGAAAAAGCCCACCGTGAACGCGCGGCTCGCGAGTTGATCCGGTTTTCCGCCGCCGGCTTTCAAAGCTGACATCCGAAAACGCCATTTTATTCAAGGAGTTGCAAGTAATGTCTAATAAAATACTTGTCCGCCGCGCAGCCGTTCTCGGCGCTGGCGTCATGGGCGCCCAGATCGCCGCCCACCTGACCAACGCCGGTGTGGACACGGTGCTGTTCGACCTGCCGGCCAAGGACGGCAATCCCAACGGGATCGTCGACAAGGCGATCGCCGGCCTGGCGAAGCTCAGTCCCGCACCATTGGCCGACAAGGCACTGGCCGGCCGGCTCACCGCCGCCAATTACGAAACCGGGCTGGAGCAACTGGCCGGCTGCGACCTCATCGTCGAGGCGATCGCCGAGCGGATGGACTGGAAGCAGGACCTCTACAGGAAGATCGCGCCGCATGTGGCCTCGCATGCCGTGCTTGCCAGCAACACCTCCGGGCTGGGCATCAACAAGCTGGCAGAGGTGCTGCCCGAGGAACTTCGCCACCGCTTCTGCGGCGTGCACTTCTTCAATCCGCCGCGCTACATGCACCTGGCCGAGCTGATCCCGGCCCGCAGCACTGATGCCGCGGTGCTGGAAGGGCTTGAGACGTTCCTGACCACCACCCTGGGCAAGGGCGTGGTGATCGCCAAGGACACCCCGAACTTCATCGGCAACCGCATCGGCGTGTTCTCGATGCTGGCGGCGATGCACCACACCGGGCAGTTCAAGCTCGGCTTCGATACGGTCGATGCGCTGACCGGCCCGGCGATCGGCCGGCCGAAGTCGGCGACCTACCGCACGGCCGACGTGGTCGGGCTGGACACCATGGCCCACGTCATCAAGACCATGGCCGACACCCTGCCCGACGACCCGTGGCACCAGTACTTCAAGGCGCCCAAGTGGCTGGCCGGGCTGGTCGAAAAAGGCGCGCTGGGAGCCAAGACCGGCGCGGGCTTCTACACCAAGCGTGGCAAGGACATCCTGGTATTGGACCTGAAGGCGCAGGATTACCGCGCTTCTGCAGGTGAGCTGGATGCGGACGTCGCCGCACTGCTGAAGGAACGCGACCCGGCGAAGAAGTTCGCCGCCCTGCGCGCCAGCGCGCATCCGCAGGCGAAATTCCTGTGGGCCTGCTTCCGCGACACCTTCCACTACAGCGCCTTCCATCTGAAGGACATCGCTGAAACCGCGCGTGACGTCGATTTCGCCATGCGCTGGGGCTACGGCTGGTCGGTCGGTCCGTTCGAGAGCTGGCAGGCTGCCGGCTGGAAGCAGGTCGCCGAATGGATCGCCGAGGACATCGTCGCCGGCGAGGCGATGAGCAATGCCACCCTGCCCGACTGGGTGTTCGACGGCCGCGACGGCGTGCATTCGACCGACGGCAGCTACAGCCCGGGACGCGACACGATGGTGCCGCGCTCCTCCAACCCGGTGTACGCGCGACAGCGCTTCCCGGATGCGCTGCTGGGCGAGAAGTTCTCGCAGGGCCGCACGGTGTTCGAGAACGACGGCGTGCGGATGTGGGCCGACGAAGGTGACGACCTCGCCGTGGTCAGCTTCAAGACCAAGATGAACACCGTGTCCGACCAGGTGCTGGATGGGCTGCAGGAAGCGATCACCCGCGCGGAAAAGGAGTTCGCCGGGCTGGTGATCTGGCAGGCGAAGGAGCCCTTCTCCGCCGGCGCGGATCTCTCCGGCGCGCTGGGCTTGCTGCAGGCCAACGACATCAAGGGTTTCGATGCGATGGTCGCGAACTTCCAGCGCACCAGCCAGCGGATCAAGTACTCGCAGGTACCGGTGGTCGCGGCCGTCCGTGGCCTCGCGCTGGGCGGCGGTTGCGAGTTCCAGATGCACGCGGCGCGCACGGTGTTCGGACTGGAAAGCTACGTCGGACTGGTGGAAGCCGGCGTCGGATTGCTGCCTGCCGGCGGCGGGCTGAAGGAGCTGGCGGTTCGCGCCTCCGATGCGGCTGGTCCGAACGGCGACGTGTTCGCCGAGCTGAAGACCGTGTTCGAGACCATCGCGATGGCCAAGGTGGCCGGCTCGGCGCTGGAAGCCAAGTCGCTGCAGCTGGCGCGCAAGGACGATGTGGTCGTGTTCAACGCCTTCGAGCTGCTGCATGTCGCCAAGGCGCAGGCGCGGGCACTGGCCGAGTCCGGCTACCGCCCGCCGCTGCCGGCGCGCAGGATCCAGGTCGCCGGCGACGTCGGCATCGCAACCTTCAAGATGCTGCTGGTCAATATGCTGGAGGGCCGCTTCATCTCCGAGCACGACTACGAGATCGCCACCCGCATCGCCACCGTGCTGTGCGGCGGCGAGGTCGATCGCGGCTCGCTGGTCGACGAGGACTGGCTGCTGAAGCTGGAGCGCGAACACTTCGTCGCCCTGGCCCAGATGCCCAAGACCCAGGCCCGCGTGGCGCACATGCTGCAGACCGGCAAGCCGCTGCGGAATTGATGGTGAAGAAGATCGGGCCTCCTGCCGCGACTTCTTTGCCCTCGGCGAAAAGCGTGGTTTTCACCAATGGCCGCGGCCGCTTCGCGACGCCGCGCCGGCACATCCGTGTGCCGAAAAACCCCATCGCATTCGGAGTAATTCCATGACCAGACAAGTTCAAGACGCCTACATCGTCGCCGCCACCCGCACCCCGGTGGCCAAGGCGCGTGGCGCATTCCGCAACACCCGCCCCGACGACATGCTCGCCCACGTGCTCAAGGCCGTGATCGCCCAGGCACCGGGCATCGACGTGAACCGCATCGATGACGCGATCATCGGCTGCGCCATGCCCGAAGGCGAGCAAGGCATGAACGTGGCGCGCATCGGCGTGCTGCTGGCCGGGCTGCCGGACACCATCGCCGCGCAGACCATCAACCGGTTCTGCTCGTCGGGCCTGCAGGCGATCGCGCTGGCTGCCGACCAGATCCGCCTCGGCCAGGCCGACCTGATGCTGGCCGGCGGTACCGAGTCGATGACGATGGTGCCGATGATGGGCAACAAGGTCGCGCTGTCGCCGAAGGTCTTCAAGGACGACCACGTCAACATCGCCTATGGCATGGGCATCACCGCCGAGAAGGTTGCCGAGGAGTGGAAGGTCAGCCGCGAGGACCAGGATGCGTTCGCGCTCCAGTCCCATCTGAAGGCTCTGGCCGCGATCGAGGCCGGTGAGTTCAAGGCCGAGATCAGCCCGCTGGAAGTCGTCTCGCACCTGCCCGATCTGGAGCGCTATACCATCCGCGAGAAGAAGGTGCTGGTCGACACCGATGAAGGCCCGCGGGTCGGCTCCACCATCGAGGGGCTGGCTCGATTGCGCCCGGTGTTCCGCAACGGCCAGTTCGGCGGCAGCGTGACCGCCGGCAACAGCTCGCAGATGTCCGATGGCGCCGGTGCGGTACTGCTGGCGTCGGCGCAGGCGATCAAGGATTACGGCCTGACCCCGCTGGCGCGTTTTGTCAGCTTCTCGGTCGCCGGTGTGCGCCCTGAAGTGATGGGGATCGGCCCGATCGCCGCGATTCCAAAGGCGCTGCGGCAGGCCGGTCTGACCAAGGATCAGCTGGACTGGATCGAGCTCAACGAAGCCTTCGCCGCACAGGCGCTGGCGGTGATCCGCGACAGCGAACTCGATCCGTCCAAGGTCAATCCGCTGGGCGGTGCGATCGCGCTGGGCCATCCGCTTGGCGCCACCGGTGCGGTCCGCGCGGCGACGATCATGCACGGCATGCGCCGTCGCCAGCAGAAATACGGCATGGTGACGATGTGCATCGGTACCGGCATGGGCGCTGCGGGTATTTTCGAAGCGCTCTGATCGGTATCGGTCAAACCGGCATCAACACAGAAACCAGGGTCGCCAAGCGCGGCCCTGGTTTTTTATCGCGTTGCTCAGGCCATCCGGGTGCCGTCCGGGACCGGGCTGTCGACCGTGGTGATCACCACGCCGGCCTCCGTGGGAAATCCCGTCAGCAGGAACTCCGACATGAAGGGGCCGATCTGTCTGGGCGGGAAATTGAGCACGCCGACGATCTGTTTCCCGAGCAGCGTTTCCGGCTCATAGAGTTCACGTATCTGTGCGCTGGTCTTGCGGATGCCGTGGACGCCGAAGTCGACCCAGAGTTTCCAGGCCGGCCGGCGCGCCTCGGGAAATGCCTCGACACGCGTCACCGTACCGGCACACAGCAGTACCTTCTGGAAGTCGCCCCAGCTGATGGGTTCAACGTCACTCATCGGCTGCCCTCCATTGCCGCCTTCCATCCATCCTTCAGTCCGGCCCACCAGTAACTGAGTTGCGCCGCCACCTGGCCGGCCGGTTTCCATGCCGATACCAGGCCGAACCCGTTGAACTCACGCCAGCGCACGTCTCCCTGCGCAATCGCCGACGCCACCAGTTCGCCCGCAAACGTGGTCGGAGCCACGCCATGGCCGCCGAAAGCCTGGGCCAGCCACAGTCCGTCACCGACCAGCCCGATCTGCGGCATCTGATGGCGCGCGTAACTCATCAGGCCGGACCAGGCGTGATCGACCGCCACGCCGTCCAGTTGCGGAAAGACCTTCAACACGTCGCGATACAGCAACCGCTTCACGGCCTCGGGCGAACGGTCCCGTATCGATATCCGCCCACCCCACAACAGTCGCGTATCGGGCAGCGGCCGGTAGTAATCAAACGCGAACCGGCTGTCGTAAACCGCCGCGCGGGTGTGCAGGATGTCGTCCATACGAGACCCCAGTGGCTCGGTGGTCATCACATAGGTGGCTATGGGCATGACCGACGCGTCGACCCTGTGATCCAGGCCGGCCAGGTAGCCGCCGCAGGCAAGCACGACCTGCTCGGCGTCGACCTGCCCTTCCGGCGTGGTTATCCGCCACCCTGACCCGTTGCGCTGCAGCGACACGACCGGACTGCACTCATGCACGGCCAGTCCGGCTTCGGTCGCGGCACGGGCCAGTCCGAGCGCGTATTTGAGCGGATGGAAGTGAAAAGCACCGGCCTCGAACAGGCCATCGCCATAGCGCTGGCTATGGACCAGGTTGCGCAGCTCGGACTGCGGCAACCATTGCCAGTCGACGCCGAAGGATTCCGCCAGCAAGCGTTGTCGCTGCCGCAGGATCGAGGGGTCACGGAACCAGTTGGCCCAGATCACGCCGGCTTCGACGGCATCGCAATCGATTTCGTGGCGGTGGATGCGCTGGCGGATCAACTCCATCGCCTGCATCGTGCCGCCATACAGGGCCTTCGCCCGCGGTGCACCGAGCCGGGCGAGCAGTGACGCCTCCCCCAGGGAGAATCCGCCGAACACAAAACCGCCGTTGCGACCGGAAGCCCCGAAGCCGATCTGCTGCCCTTCCAGCAACATGACATCGCGCATGCCGCGCTCGACCAGACCCAGCGCGGTGTTGAGGCCGGCGAAGCCGCCCCCGATCACGCACACACGGATGTCGTGCGGCCCTTGCAACGGGGCATGACGGACAGGCGGTTCCGGACGCGTGGCCTGATAGTAGGAAAGCGTCATCGCCCCAGTCAGCACCCGGTCCTGCAGCAAGTCAATGCCGTCGACTACTCCAGCTCGGTGACACCCATTTCCCGCAGCGCTTCACTCATCAATCCCTGCGCGGCAGCACTGAGCTTTTCGTGGTCGAGCGCATAACGGATCGTCGCGCCGATCAAGCCGATGTGGGTGCCGCAATCGAAACGCGTGCCCTGGAAGCGATACGCGTTGACCGCCTCTTCGGCGAGCAATCTCGCGATCGCGTCGGTCAGCTGGATTTCGCCACCGGAGCCGGGCGTGGTGGTTTCCAGCAAGGCGAAGATGCGCGGGCTGAGTACGTAGCGTCCGACCACGGCGAGCGTGCTGGGTGCATCGGCCGGCTTGGGCTTCTCGACGATCGCGCGGATGCGGCCCTGGCGCTCGGCAAAATCTTCGGTTGCCACGATGCCATAGCTGCCGGTGTGCTCCCGCGCCACATCCTGGACTGCGATCACACTGGCCCCACTGGTTTCCGCCGCATCCGCCATCTGCGTTAGCGCGCCGGCTCCACGATTCCAGATCAGGTCGTCGGGCAGGATCACCGCGAACGGCTCGTCACCGATCACGGGTTTGGCGCACAACACCGCGTGACCGAGCCCGAGCGCCTCGGTCTGGGTCACAAACACCGCGCGCACGCCTTTCGGCAAGGGGTTCCGGACCATTTCCAGCTGCTCGAACTTGCCGGCGCGCTCAAGCTTGTCCTCAAGCTCGTAGGCCTTGTCGAAGTAGTCGGCGACCGCGTGCTTGTAGCGGTTGGTGACAAACACCAGCGTGTCGCAACCTGCCTCGATCGCCTCGTCCACGGCGTACTGGATCAATGGCCGGTCGATGATCGGCAGCATCTCCTTGGGAACGGTCTTGGTCGCAGGCAGGAAGCGCGTGCCGAGTCCGGCGACCGGGAAGACCGCCTTGCGGATACGTTTCGACATCAGTTCTTCCTTGTTGCAACAGTGGGGAACGCCACGACCGTGGTCGCCGGCGGGTTCGGGCGGGGATGCAGTCCAATCGGCTGGAATTCAGGCACCGTCTGGCGCAGCAGCTCGTCCAGCGCAGGGAGGTCATAACGCTTGCAGGCGTCCCTCAACTTGCCCAGGGCAAGGTGCACTTCACGGGAAACCACCGGTCGGGGTTCGGCCTGCAGGATCTTGGGATGTGCGGTGGAGCGATAACGCTCATCCGCGTGGAACAGGGTCTCGTGCAGCTTCTCGCCGGCGCGCAGGCCGGTGTAGACGATCGACACGTCGCGTCCGGGCTGCTTTCCGGCCAGCCGGATCATCTGCTCGGCCAACAGGCGGATCGGCACCGGCTCGCCCATGTCCAGGGTGTAGATCGCCTCATGCGTACCGATCGCGGATGCCTGCAGGATCAGCTGGCAGGCCTCCGGAATGGTCATGAAGTAACGCGTGACCTCGGGATCGGTAACGGTCACCGGGCCGCCCCGGCGGATCTGTTCACGGAACAGCGGCACCACGCTGCCCGCCGAGTCGAGCACATTGCCGAACCGCACGGTCACGAAACGGGTGCTGCGGTGATCGACCAGCGACTGGCAGACCATTTCGCCCAGACGCTTGGTCGCCCCCAGCACATTGCCGGGATCGACCGCCTTGTCGGTGGAAATCAGCACGAAAGTCCCGACCTGTGCGGCGCGGCAGGCGCGAGCAACCGTCTCTGTAGCGAGCACGTTGTTGCGTACCGCTTCGCGCAACTGGGTTTCCAGCAACGGGACGTGCTTGTAGGCCGCCGCGTGGAATACCGCTTCGGGCTCGGCGGCCTTCAGGGCGTAATCGATCACGGCCGTGTCGCCGCAGTCGCCGAGCACCGGAATGTATTCGAGGTCGGGAAAATCACGGCGCAGGCTGGCCAGGATCGTGATCAGCGCGAACTCGTCCTGCTCGACCAGCGCGATGCGTCGCGCCCCGTGACGCGCGCATTGCCGGCACAGCTCCGAGCCCACCGAGCCACCGGCGCCCGTGACCAATACCGATCGCGCGCCCAACCAGTCGCGAATCGCTTTCCAGTCCGGCAAGACCTGTTGCCGGCCCAGCAGATCCTCGATCGCGACTTCCTTGAGCTGGCCCGGCAGCGATCGGCCTTCCAGCGTGTCGCGCAGTCGCGGCACCATCCGGAACGGCAGGCCGGAGCGCTCGCAGGAGGCCACCACCCGCTGCATCTCGGTGGCATCCGCCGACGGCATTGCGATGACCAGCAGGCGGGCCGCAGTCTCACGCGCGATCTCCGCGACATCGTCCACGTGCCCGAGCACCGGTATCCCCTGCACCTTGCTGCCCCGCAGGCTCGGTGCGTCATCCAGGAATCCCACCGGCTGATACGTGCCCAGACGACGCAGATCGCGCACCAGCGCATCGCCGGCATGACCCGCGCCGAGGATCAGGATCCGTACCGACGCTTCCTCGCCCCGGTCGGCATGGCTGTCCTTCCAGGCGCGATACAGCAGCCGCGGTGCGCCCAGCATGCCCATCAGCACGAACGGGTACATCACCAGCACGGTCCGCGAAACCAGGTTCAGCCGGTTGTACAGGAACAACCCGAGCACGATCGCGAACAAACCCAGCGCGCAGGCCTTGAAGATATTCCACAGGTCGGGAACGCTGGCGAACCGCCACAAGCCGCGATACAGGCCGACCTGCCAGAACACCAGTCCCTGCGCGGCCAGCACCAGCGCGATTTCGGCCGACCAGAATGGCATGTCGGGGGGATTGAGCATCACGCCATACCGCAGGCGGTGCAGCACCTCCCATACGATCCAGACCATCGCCAGGTCATGCAGTACCACTGCCACGCGAGGCAGTGCCCCGGACCAACGATCTCGCCAAGCACTCATCCGATGTCCTTTCTTTCCGGTTCGATCCGCGGCTCCATGCGCTGGAGCCCTCTCCATGCCAGAGCCCCGGCGATATACCACCCAACGCAAACCCACAAAACCAGCGGCATCGACACAGTGCCGAAAAGCGCCGTCACCATGACGCCGACCGCGGTACATCCTGCATAGGCCAGCGTGACTTTCGTGTGTCCAGCCCGGCGTGCCCACACCTGATAGGCATGCCGGGTATGAGGAGTCCACCAGCGCTCGCCATTCACGAATCGTCGTGACAGCGTGATCCCGGCATCGAGCAGGAATACCGACAACGGTAACAGCAACCACATCAAAGCCACCGCATCCTCCGCTGCACAAACGACAATCATGGCGGCAATGGAAAAACCGATCGCCCCACTGCCGACATCGCCAAGGAATATGCGCGCCACCGGAAAATTGAACGGCAGAAAGCCGGCACAAGCGGCCGCCAGGGCGGCAGCAAGCAATCTCCACGAACCGCCCAGCAGCAGCGCCAACGCCAGGCCGAGCAGCAGCGCCTGGCTGGCCGCGAGGCCGTTGATCCCGTCCATGAAGTTCCAGACATTGGTCAATACCAGCACCAGCACAACGGCCAGCAGGGTCAGCCACAAATCGCCGAATGCGAGCTGGATCGCCCCCGCGAAGACCAGACCGGCCAATGCGTGGACCGCCAGACGCAACCAGGGCGACAACGGCCGGTGGTCGTCGACCATGCCGACCCCGGCGACCAATGCCAGGCCGATGCCGAACCCTGCCAGCAGCACCCGCTGGGCAGGATCCCTCGCAACCAGTGCGATCACTGCGATCAACAGTGCCGAGACGATCGCCACGCCACCGCCGCGAGGAGTCGACACGCGATGGCTGCGTCGGTCACCGGGATGATCCAGCAGATTGCGCTGCAGCGCATAACGACGTGCCAGCACGGTGCCTAACGCGCCGATGGCGGCATACAGGATCAACCAGAGCAGCACGCCGTCAGACCACCGCGTAGTTCAGCAGCGGCTTGATGGTGCCCCATTCCTTGCAACTGGGGCATTGCCAGTGGTGGCTGCGGGCGCCAAAACCACACCGGTTGCAACGATAGCTGGGATTGCGCACCAGCAACTGGTCCGTGATGTGCTTCAAATCGTGCAGGGTCGCCAGCGGATCGGCGCCTTCGGCAATGCTGAGCTCCATCAGTGCCGCCTCGCCGCGCACCGACGGGCGATCCTTGAGTTCCTTGGCAAGGTAGGCACGCGCAGCGGCCACTCCATCCTGGGTCTCGACCATCCTGGTCAACGCCAACACCGGTGCGATGCCGCGATAGTGCTCGCACATCTCGGCCAGGAATGCGCGCGCGCCCGAACCATCGCCTGCCCGTTCGTAACACGACAACAGCGCTGGCATCACTTCGGGCAGGTAATCCGGATCGGTACGGGCGACGCGCTCGAAGGCGCGGATTGCCCCGGCATCGTTGCCCGCCTCGACCTCCAGCCGTCCCTCCAGCATGCCGGCGCGGACCGAATTGGCATCGGCCTGGTAGGCCCGTGCAACGGCAGCCCGGGCAGCATCCGTATCCCCGGCGGCGCGATGACGATCGGCCAGTTCGCACTCGAACTGACCGATCAACTTGCCCATGGATTCGCCGGTCGCCGCCTCGTAACGCTGGGCGTTCTCGATCGCCTTGTCCCAGTCGCGCTCGGCCTGGTAGATGTTGATCAGGTGGCGTAGCGCCAGCGGTGCGCGCATGTCCAGGTCGACCAGGTCGCTGAAGACCGTTTCGGCCCGGTCCAGCAGACCGGATTTCATGTAGTCCTCGCCCAGCGCGAGCAGGGCCTGGACCTTCTGCTGGTCGCTCAGGCCAGGGCGTTGCACGAGCGCCTGATGCAGGCGTATGGCGCGATCAACCTCGCCGCGTCGACGGAACAGGTGGCCGAGCGCGACCTGGGTCTCGAAGGTGTCCTTGTCCAGTTCCGCGATATGCAGGAACAGTTCGATCGCCTTGTCCGGCTGTTCGTTGAGCAGATAGTTGAGGCCCCGGAAATACGTCGTCGACAGTCGACTGACCTGGCTGGTGCTGTGCCGCTCGCCGCCACGACGACCGATCACCCAGCCACTGACCGCGGCAATCGGCAACAGCAGGAAAAACAAGAGCCACTCGCTGATGAAGGCCATCGGTCAGTTCCCGGTCGGCACGGCCGGCACTGCACTCTGCACCCGCTCAACGCGCGCCAGACGACGGCGCAACGGCAGTACCAGACTGGCGCTGATGGCCAGACCGCCTACCAGGACACCCACCAGCAGACTGATGATCAAGGCGATTCCCAGATTCGATGGCAGGTAGACAAATCCCACATCGATGGAAACGGGTTGGCGATTGAGCGCACCGACAACGGCGCCCAGGGCGAGACAGGCTAATGCAATGAGGATTCGGATGAGGCGCATGACAGTCTCCGGGCTGCTCCCTGCTCGGCGGACAGCTTATCTGAACGGGCTCGTGAGGCATACCGCCGTCACGGATCCGGGATCAGGTCAGTCCGCCTCTTCCACCGGCATGACATCACTGACGCGTTCACGAAGTTCCTTGCCCGGTTTGAAATGGGGCACGTGCTTGCCCGACAACGCGACGGGCTCACCCGTCTTGGGATTGCGTCCCATGCGGGGGGGACGGTAATGCAGGGAGAAACTGCCGAAACCGCGGATTTCGATGCGCTCGCCGTCGGCCAGCGAGCCGCCCATCATCTCCAGCAGTGCCTTCACTGCCAGATCCACGTCCTCGCCCTTCAGATGGGGCTGGCGCCGGGACAGGATCTCGATCAGCTCGGACTTGGTCATGGGCGATACGGGCACTCGTAGGACGGATTCGGACGCAAGATATCTGCGGCGCAAACGAAGTACGGCCCGGCCGAAGCCGGGCCGTACTCGTGATACATGACGCTGACAACAGCAACCGCAGCCACTGCGTCGCCCGGATCAGACGACGCAGTGAAGGAAATTACTCGGACTTGTTGCTGTTGAGCTGCTCGCGCAGCAGCGCGCCCAGCTTCGTGGTGCCGCTGGCGGCATCGGCACTGGCGCGGTTGTAGTCGGACACCGCCTCCTGCATCTCCGCCTCGTCCTTCGCCTTGATCGACAGCTGCATGGTGCGGCCCTTGCGGTCCATACCGATGAAGCGCGCCTCGATCTCGTCGCCGACCTTGAGCACCTTGCTGGCATCCTCGACGCGATCCTTGGAGATGTCGCGCGCGGCCACGTAGCCTTCGATGCCGTCGGCCAGTTCGATCGTCGCACCCTTGGCGTCGACTTCCTTGACCGTGCCGGTAACGATCGAACCCTTGGTGTTCGTCGCCATGTACTGGCCGAACGGGTCCTGCTCCATCTGCTTCACGCCCAGGCTGATGCGCTCACGCTCCGGGTCGACGGCCAGCACAACGGCTTCCAGCGTGTCGCCCTTCTTGTAGTTGCGCACGACGTCTTCGCCGGTGGTGTTCCAGCTGATGTCGGACAGGTGGACCAGGCCGTCGATGCCGCCGTCCAGGCCGATGAAGATGCCGAAGTCGGTGATCGACTTGATCTGGCCTTCGACCTTGTCGCCCTTCTTGTGCAGGACCGCGAAGGTCTCCCACGGGTTGGACGAGACCTGCTTCATGCCCAGCGAGATGCGGCGACGCTCCTCGTCGACATCCAGCACCATGACCTGGACCTCGTCACCGACCTGCACGATCTTGGACGGGTTGACGTTCTTGTTGGTCCAGTCCATCTCGGACACGTGCACCAGACCTTCCACGCCCGGCTCGATCTCGACGAACGCGCCGTAATCGGTGACGTTGGAGACCTTGCCGAACACGCGGGTGTCGGCCGGGTAGCGGCGCGCGATGTTGTCCCACGGATCCTCGCCCAGCTGCTTCAGGCCAAGGCTGACGCGGTTGCGCTCGCGGTCGTACTTGAGCACGCGGACGTCCAGCTCGGCGCCCACTTCCACGACTTCGGACGGATGGCGCACGCGCTTCCAGGCCATGTCGGTGATGTGCAGCAGGCCGTCGATGCCGCCCAGGTCCACGAACGCGCCGTAGTCGGTGAGGTTCTTGACCACACCCTTCAGGATCGCGCCCTCGACCAGCTTCTCCATCAGCTGCTCGCGCTCTTCCGAGTGCTCGCTCTCGACCACCGCACGGCGGGAGACGACGATGTTGTTGCGCTTGCGGTCCAGCTTGATCAGCTTGAACTCGAGTTCCTTGCCTTCCAGGTAGGTCGAGTCGCGCACCGGGCGCACGTCGACCAGCGAACCCGGCAGGAAGCCGCGGACATCCTTGATGTCGACGGTGAAACCACCCTTGACCTTGCCACTGATGCGGCCGGTGATGGTCTCATTCTTCTCGAGCGCTTCCTCAAGCTCGTCCCACACCATCGCGCGCTTGGCCTTCTCGCGCGACAGCACGGTCTCGCCAAAGCCATTTTCGATGGCGTCCAGGGCAACCTTGACCTGGTCGCCCACACCGACGTCGATCTCGCCGTCGTCGTTACGGAACTGTTCGATCGGCACGATGCCTTCGGACTTCAGGCCGGCGTTGATCACCACCACGTCGCCACGGACCTCGACGACGGTGCCAACAACGATGGAGCCAGGCTTCAGCTTCGCGAGGAATTGCTCGCTCTGTTCGAACAGTTCTGCAAATGATTCGGTCATTGGAAAATATCCGATTGAACACACGGGCCGCACCGGCTGGCATCGTTTCCCGCAGGGGCAAACGCAAGCAGCGCGTGGTCGACCCACCCGTTGATGTGGTGCGATGGAGCCGCACCATGTGTCGGTTGGTTGATCCGCCGCGGGATTGCGACGGGCGTATTACAGCGAAATACCACGGCGAAACACCTGTTACGGGGCCATCAGGCCCAGGACACGCGTCACCACCTCGTCGATGGCAACTCCAGTGGTATCAATGGTCACGGCGTCTTCGGCCGGTCGCAAGGGCGCCACCGCACGACTGGCGTCGCGGGCATCACGGGCCAGAATCTCCCGTAGCAGACCGGCAAATGTAACGGAAACCCCCTTGTCATTCAACTGCTTATAGCGCCTCTCGGCCCTCTCCTCCGCGCTGGCGGTCAGGAACACCTTGTGTGCGGCATCCGGGAAGATCACGGTGCCCATGTCCCGGCCGTCGGCGACCAGTCCCGGCAGCCGCCGGAACGCGCGCTGCCTGTCTTTCAGCGCTGCCCGGACCTCGGGGATCGCGGCAATGGCGGACGCCGCCGCCCCGGCGGTTTCCGTCCGGAGCTCATCGGTGGCATCGGTGCCGTTCACCAGCACGCGCAAATCGCCATCGTGCTCACGGAAGTCGATCCGGGTGTCGAAGGTGCAGCGCACCAGCGCGGCGGGGTCGCCCAGATCGATGTCCCCCCAGCCGGCGGCCACGCCGATGGCGCGATACAGCGCGCCCGAGTCGAGGTAATGCCACTCCAGGCGGCGGGCCACCAGGCGACTGATGGTTCCCTTGCCGGAGCCGGAAGGCCCATCGATGGTCAGTACCGGCACGGCACTGGATGGATTGGAAAGCGGGAGGGGGCTGTTCATCGGCGTATTATGCGGTGTCAGCGATGGTCGGCGGCCGCACCGGTCCCGGTGCTTTTCATGCAGCACCCTTCGACTTTCAATAGATTTCGCGCAAACACTTGATCTGCCTTGCAAAGAGCCGCTAGAATTGCCGGCTTGCTCATTCTTTTCCGTTGCCGAGGTCTGTCATGAAGGTCCTGTCCTCCCTGAAGTCGGCGAAGACCCGTCACCGCGACTGCAAAGTCGTTCGCCGTCGTGGCAAGGTCTTCGTGATCTGCAAGTCGAACCCGCGTTTCAAGGCGCGCCAGCGCTGAGTTGCCCGGCGCTGCTTGCGCTTCGTACGAAAGCCGCCCCCGGGCGGCTTTCTTGCTTATGGCGTCGGCGATGCGGCCGGATCATGCCCGGCGCCCCCCAGCCAAAGGCCGCCGGGCTTCAAACGCAGCGGTCAGGGCCTTGCGCTTACAATCCCAGCCTTCATCTCGCCCAACGGGAAAACGGACATGATCAAGAGCCTGACCATCAAGACGGGTATCGCCGCACTTTCATTGCTCGCCCTGCCGCTCCTCGCCGGCGCGGCATCGGCTGACACGCTGTTGATCGAGCGTGTGCAGCAGCACGATACGTCCGCCCTGCCCGCACGCGGTCAGAGCATGGCCCAGGTCGAAGCCCGCCATGGCGCGCCGGCCCAGCGACTGGATCCTCGCGGCGGCCAGAAGCAGCAGTGGCCGACGATCAACCGCTGGGCGTATCCGGCGTTCACGGTGTACTTCGAGAACAACCGCGTGATCGACGTGGTGGTCAATCACGCCAGCGCCGACGAGATCGGCCCGAAGCCGCCGGTTCGCTGACGCTTTTCAGACCGGCTCAGCCCTCCTCCCCAATTCCAGCCTGACCGATGACCGAATCCCTGCGTTTCCCCGCGGAGTGGGAACCCCAATCCGCGATCCTGATTGCCTGGCCGCATACCGACACCGACTGGGCCGATCGCCTGGGCGAGGTGGAGGAGACCTACATTGCCCTGGTCGCCGCCATCACCCGCTTCCAGCCGGTACTTGTGTGCGTGGCCGATGATGACGTGCAGGCCTATGCGCGCGCGCGGCTTGCCTCCGCGCGCGTGGACATGGACCGGGTGCGCTTCATCGAGATCGCCTATGACGACACCTGGTTGCGGGATTCCGGGCCGATCAGCCTGCAAGGCGCCGACGGCTTCCGCCTGCTCGACTTCCGGTTTACGGGCTGGGGCGGCAAGTTCGAAGCCAGCCGCGATGACCGGCTGGTGGAAGGTCTTTTCACGCAGCGAATCTTCTTTAACAGTGATCGCCAAGACATTGATTTTGCGCTGGAAGGTGGTGCTATTGAAACCGATGGTGCCGGCACGTTGCTGACCACCTGGACCTGCCTGCACGAGCGTCATCCCGACCTGGGCCGCGCTGAGATCGAGGCTGGTTTGAAGCGTTGGTTGCAGCAGGATCGCGTGCTCTGGCTGGAGCGCGGGTATCTGGAGGGCGACGACACCGATGCCCATATCGACACCCTCGCCCGTTTCGCGGCGGTCGACGCCATCGTCTACCAGGCCTGTGATGACCCTGGCGATTCGCATTTCACCGAACTGCAGGCCATGGCGGCCGAGCTGTCGGCATTGCGCACCCGTGACGGCCGGCCTTACCGGCTGTTTCCGCTGCCGTGGCCGCAGCCTGTCACCGATGGCGGACGCCGCCTTGCCGCCAGCTACGCGAATTTTCTGATCGTCAACGGTGCGGTGCTGATGCCGGCCTACGGCGACACGCCCGCCGAACGCCACATCGACCAACAGGCCGCAGCAGTGCTGGCCGAGGCGTTTCCCGGACGCGAAATCGTCCAGGTGCCGTGCCGTCCGCTGATCTGGCAGAACGGCAGCCTGCACTGCATCACCATGCAATTGCCGGCCGGGCTGGTCTGAAATAGTCCGGCCGACACCCCGGACCTTGGCCCGGTCCAATCCGGTCGGACTCGTGAATGCGGCGACTGATCACCGGCCGCTGTCAATACGAGCATGACCATGGCATCGCTGCTCCACGTGACAGCGATGCATCCATCAGGAGTCCTCATGAAGTACAAGACCCTCCCCGTCGCGCTGATCCAGGAGCGCGCCATCATCGACCAGGGCGCCGGCAATGCCGACGCCAACCTGACACTCATCGAGCAGCGCGTGGCCGAAGCCGCCCGGCAGGGCGCGAAGCTGGTGTTGCTGCAGGAAATCCACAACGGCCCGTACTTCTGCCAGCACGAATCGGTGGACGAGTTCGATCTGGCCGAGCCGATCCCCGGCCCCAGCACCGATCGCCTGGGCAAGCTGGCGCAACAGCACGGCGTGGTGCTGGTCAGCTCGCTGTTCGAGCGCCGCGCGGCGGGGCTTTACCACAACACCGCGGTGGTCCATGAGGCCGATGGCAGCATGGCCGGCAAGTACCGGAAGATGCATATCCCGGACGATCCGGGGTTTTACGAGAAGTTCTACTTCACGCCCGGCGATCTGGGCTTCGAGCCGATCGACACTTCGGTCGGCCGGCTCGGCGTGCTGGTGTGTTGGGACCAATGGTACCCGGAAGCGGCGCGGCTGATGGCGCTGGCCGGCGCGGAAGTGCTGCTGTATCCGACCGCGATCGGCTTCGATCCCGATGACGACCAGGCCGAAAAGAACCGCCAGCGCGATGCCTGGGTCATCACTCATCGCGGTCATGCGGTCGCCAACGGCCTGCCGGTCCTCAGTTGCAACCGGGTGGGCCACGAGCCGTCACCGCTCGGCGCCTCCGGAGTGGACTTCTGGGGCAACAGCCACGTGCTGGGGCCGCAGGGCGAATTCCTTGCCGAAGCCGGCAGCGAGCCGGAAATCCTGATGGCCGAGGTCGACATGCAACGCAGCGAGGACGTGCGCCGTATCTGGCCGTTCCTGCGCGACCGCCGCATCGATGCCTACGACGACCTGCTGAAGCGCTATCGCGACTGAGCGCGCTCCGGCACTGCGTTTCGCGGCGCCCTCTTTCCACCAACCGGCTGCCGTTTTGATGACCGATACCACCGTGGATGCAATTCCCGATTACCTCCTGGGCCAACCGCACCAGATCGTCGAGCGCGATGGTGTGCGCTACACCCTGCTCGGCACCGCCCACGTGTCGCAGGCCAGCGTGGAGGCCGTGCGCGATGCGATCGGCAGCGGACTCTACGACGCGGTCGCCGTCGAGCTGGACGCGCCCCGCCTGCTGGCCCTGACCGATACCGATTCGATGGCCCAGCTGGATCTGGTGCAGGTCCTGCGCACCGGCAGGACGGCGATGTTCGCCGCCAACCTGGCCCTGGCCGCCTATCAACGTCGACTCGCCGAACAGCTGGGCGTGGAGCCCGGCGCGGAGCTCAAGCGCGCGGTACTGGAAGCCCGCGCCCGCGAGCTGCCGGTCCACCTGATCGATCGCGAAGTCGGCCTGACCTTCAAGCGCGCTTCGGCCCGCCTCGGATTCTGGGGCCGCGCCAAGCTGGGCGGCGGACTGCTGGCCGGCCTGCTCGCGGACGACGAAGTGGGCCCGGAGGAGATCGAGAAGCTCAAGCAGGGCGACATGCTGGAGGCGAGCTTCAATGAGTTCGCCAGCGAAAGCCCGGCGGTGTACGAGACGGTGATCGCCGAGCGCGACCGCTACATGGCCGCACGCCTGCGCGAAATCCGCGAGGACACCAACCACGATGGCGAGCGCGAAGTGCTCGCGGTGGTCGGCGCCGGGCATCTGCAAGGTCTGGCCGCACACCTGCGCGAGGAGACCGCTCCCGCGGGCGCGGTCCGCGCGGAGCTGGAATCGCTGCCGGAAAAAAGCAGCATTCCTTGGTTCACCATCCTGCTGGCGACGGTTGTGGTCGGTGGCTTTGCCTGGGGTTTCTGGCAGGGCGGCATCGATGTCGGCTCCGACCTGTTGTTGCAGTGGATCCTGGCCACCGGCTTGCTGGGTGCGTTCGGTTGTGCGCTGGCCGGCGGCCATCCGCTGAGCATCCTGGTCGCCTTCGTCGTGTCCCCGATCACCCCGCTGCATCCGGCGCTGGCGTCGGGCACGCTCAGTGCGCTGACCGAAGCGTGGCTGCGCAAACCGACCTATGCCGATTTCATGGCACTGCGCGCCGACGTCCAGACCATGCGTGGCTGGTGGCGCAACCGCGTCTCGCGCGTGCTGCTCAACTTCTTCCTGACCAGCCTGGGCACCGCGATCGGTGTATGGACCGGCGGCCTGAAAATGCTGGGGACGCTGTTCGGCTGAGTGCCGCAACCGGCGCAATGCCGATCAGCGATACATCCCACGACGCCCGCGAACCGATTCGCGGGCGTCGTGGTTTCAGGCCTCCTGCAGTGCGACGGCCGTGTCCGGTTCGCCCACGTCCCGCTCCACGCCACGCGCCTTGCGCACAACCCGCGCGGTGCTGTTGCGCAGGTCGTCGAGCATCGCGTAGATCGTCGGCAGGAACAGCAGGCTGACCACGGTGGAGAACGCCAGGCCACCGGCGACGGCACGCGCCATCGGCGAGTAGGTCAGCCCGCCCAGCACGACGGTGTTGCTGAGCGAGATCGGCACCATCGCCAGGATCGCCGTGCCCATCGTCATCAGGATCGGACGCAGGCGTTCGCGGCTGCCTTCCACCAGCGCATCGGTGCGCGACAGTCCCCGCCGGCGCAGGTTGTTGATGTGCTCGACCATCACGATGCCGTTGTTCACCACCACCCCCATCAGCACCAGGATGCCGATGAAGGCCATCACCGAGAACGACGTGCCGGTGATCCAGAACAGCCAGAACACGCCGAACACCGAGAACAGCACGCAACTCATGATCGCCGAGGGAAACAGCAGCGACTCGAACACGGCGGCCATCACGACATAGATCATCACCAGCGCGATCACGAGGTTGAACATCATCTGTTTCGCGGCGTCGGCATCGTTCTGGAATGCGCTGCCCTCGAAGGTGTAGCCGTAGCCGGCCGGGAAGGCGACACCGTCCAGCGTCTCCTCCATCGCCTTGCGTGCCTCGGGCATGGTCGCCTTGTCGGCCAGATTGGCCTGGATGACCAGCGAGGTCTGCCGGTTGGTGCGCCGGATCTCGGTCGCCGCCGGGCTGGTGTTGATATCGACCATGCTGAGCAGCGGCACATTGCGGCCGTCGGGCGAACGCACGGTGAAGGCGGCGATGTCGGCGGCGTCGAACTGCTCGGCGCCGGCGAAGCGGACCCAGACCGGCACTTCGGTCTGGCCCCGGCTGAAGTCACGCAACTGCGCACCGCGCAACGCCAGGCCGACGAAGCGCGACACCTGCTCGGCGCTGAAGCCGAAGGCCGCAGCGCGCTCGCGATCGACCCGCACGTTCAGCTCGTTGTTGCTGTCGCCCGCGTCGATCCGTACATCGCGCAGGACCGCCTGCCGCTCGAGCATCGGCACGATGTCCTGCCCCAGCTCGGTGAGCGTCTGCGATGAATCGCCCACCAGCTGGACCTGCACGTTCTGGCCGGTACCGCCGCCGCCCTGATTGCCCTGGTTGCCGATGCCGATGTCCGCCCGGGCCGATTTCGGCAGGCCCTTGCGGACCTCCTCCACCAGCGCGCCGACATCGGGCACGCCGTCATTGAAGGTCACCACGGTGCCGGAATCGCCGCCGGCGCCGAACCACGAATAGATCTGGGCGATCTGGAACCGGTCGCGGTTGCTGTCCAGGTAATGCTCCACCCGGGCCACCTCGTCCGACACCTGCTCCTTGGTGTAGCTGCCGCTCCAGCGGTAATAGATGTTGACCTCGCCGGACTGGTTGCCGCCGCCGAACATGTCGAACTTGGTCTGGGTCATCGGCACCACGCTGATGGCGACGATCAGCACGATGCCGGTGACGCTCCAGCCACGATGCTCCAGCGTCCAGCGCAGGAACCGGGCGTAGCGCTTCTGCAGTTTGCGGATCAGCCCGCGGTCGCTCTGCACCGCCGCCGGGGTCTTCATGCGCGCGGACAGCATCGGAATCAGGCTCACCGCGACCAGCCAGGACGCCAACAGCGACACCGAGATGGTGATCGCGATCTGCGACATGAAGATGCTGATGTTGTTGGTCTCGCCCAGCAGGTTCGGCACGAACACGATGCAGTGGCACAAGGTGCCCGCCGACAGCGCGATGGCGACATTGCGGGTGCCCACGATCGAGGCCCGCAACGGCTGGTCGGGCATCCGCTCACGCTCCTGGTAGATGCTCTCCACCACCACCACCGCGTTGTCGACCAGCATGCCGACCGCCAGCAGCAGGCCCATCAGGCTCAACACGTTGAGGGTGACGCCGACGAAATACATGAAGCCCAGCGTCATCACGAAGCAGATCGGGATCGCCAGGGTGACCATCAGCGTCGACGGCCAGTGGCGCAGGAAGAAGAACAGCACCGCGATCGACAGCAGCAGGCCGATCCCGCCGGCCTCGGCGAGTTCCAGCAGCGAGCTGGTCACGTCCTTGCCCTGGTTCTCGATGACCTTGACATCGACCCCACGCAGACTGGGGTTCTCCCGGATGCGGTCCAGCTCGGCCATCACCAGACGGGACACCTCCACCAGATTGGCGTTGCGTTCCTTGAAGACCTCCAGCGCCACCGCCGGACGGCCGTTCAGACGCCGGCCGACATCCAGTCGCGCCGGCTTCAGGTGCACCTCGGCCACATCGCCCAGGCGCAGACCGCTGTTGTTGAGCACCAGATCGCGCAATTGCTGCAGATCGTTCAACTCGCCGATCGGCTGCACCCGCAGCTGGCGGCCCGCCTCCTCGATCTTGCCGGCAGACACCGAGAAGTTCGCCGCCTGCAGGCGGGCGGTCAGTTCATTGAGGTTGAGGCCGTGCGCGACCAGCCGGTCCGGATCGATCGCCACCTCCACTTCGTTGGCCGCCGCGCCACCGATGTCGACCTTGGCGACTCCCGGAATCCGCTCCAGCGGCGCCTTCAGCTCGCGCTCGATGAGGTCGTACTCGTGGCTCATGTCGAGGTCGCCGGCCAGCCGCAGGCGCAGGATCGCCTGGTCGCTGGTGGACCACTTGAACACGAAGTAGCGGCGCAGGTCGTCGGGCAGCTCGTCGCGGATCGCATCGATGCGCTCGCGCGCTTCCGAGGCGGCGATCTGGATGTCGCGGTCCCAGTCCGAGAACATCAGGAACGCACTGGCGTTGTCGGCCGATGCACGTCCCTGGATGCCCTTGATGTCGCTCATCGTCGCCAGCGCTTCCTCGACCGGCCGCAGGATGTTGCGCTCCACTTCCTCCGGCGTGGAGCCTGTATATGGCAGCTGGACGAACAGGAACGGCGCGGACACGTCCGGCAATGCCTCCAGCGGCAGGCGCACCGCCGCGATCAGCCCGATCACCACCATCGACACGAACAGCATGATGGTGGTGACCGGTCGTCGCAGACTGATCTCGGCAATGCTCATGCAGGCTGCTCCGCGCCGTCCTGGTCCGTGCGATCGCGGGCGAGCTGCGAAGCCTCGTCGATGCGCTGCGCGCGGATGCGGTAGTACTCGTCGGGACGCCGGTCCAGCAGGTCGTACACCACCGGGATCACCACCAGCGTCAGCAGCGTCGATACCAGCAGGCCGCCGATCACCGTGATCGCCATCGGCGAGCGCACCTCCGCGCCCTCACCGAACGCCAGCGCCAACGGCAGGAAGCCGAACAGCGTGCACAACGTCGTCATCACGATCGGCCTCAGGCGCGAGCGCGCTCCTTCCACCAGCGCCTCGTGCTTGGCCACGCCGGCCTCGCGCAACTGGTTGACCTTGTCGATCAGGATGATCGCGTTCTTGGTCACCAGCCCGACCAGCAGGATCAGCCCGATGAACACCACGATCGACACCGGCGAGCGGGTCAGCAGCAGCGCCAGCACCGCGCCGACCATCGCCAGCGGGATGGTGAACAGGATCACGAACGGGTGCAGCAGCGATTCGAACTGCGACGCCATCACCAGATAGACCAGGAAGATCGCCAGCGCAAAGGCGAACAGCAGCGAGCGGATCGAGCTGGAGAGCTCCTCGCCCTGACCGCCGATATGCATCTGCACGTCGGCGCCCAACGGGTTCTGGTCGACCATCTTCTGCACTTCCAGCACCGCGCTGCCCAGATCGATGTCGCGCAGGTTGGACGACACGATCGCCACCCGGACCTGGTCGGCGCGGTGGATCTCGCTGGGACCGGTGGTGGAGACCACGTCGGCGACCGAGCCCAGCCGCACCGGCGCGGAACTGCCCGGATTGACGATCAAGTTGCGGATGTCCTCGACCGAACCGCGGTCGCTCTCCTGCGCACGCACCAGGATGTCGATCTTGCGGTCCCGGAAGCTGTAACGCGTGGCGACTTCACCGCGCACCTTGGACACCACCGAGTCGGCGATCTGGCGCGTGGTCAGGCCGAACGCCGCCGCGCGCTGCTGGTCGAAGTGGATCTGGATCTCCGGGAACCCCTGCTCCACCGTCGAGCTGACGTCGGTGTAATGCGGGTTGGCGCGCAGCAGGGCCGCCATCTTCTGTCCTGCACGGCGGATGGTTTCCAGGTCCGGGCCGGCCAGCTCGATTTCCAGCGGCATCGAGAAACTGAACAGCTCCGGGCGGCTGAAGTCGACCTGCACGCCCGGATGCGCCTGCATCGTCTCGCGCAGTTCCTCGGTCATCGAGGCCTCCAGCCGCTCGCTGCCGCCGTTGCTCATCACCACGTTGAGCTTGCCGATGTTGTCGCCGCTCTCGGTCGGGCTCGCATCCAGTCGCGTGCCGCTGCCGGTCACGCCATACAGCGCATGGATGCCGGGCGCATCGGCATGCTTTTTCTGCAGTTCGCGCACCAGCGCATCGGTCTCGCGCAGAGGCGTGCCCGGAGGCAGCTTGACCGTCATGTCAAAGCGGTCCTGCGCCAACTGCGGAATGAGGTCGGCCCCAAGCAGCGGCACCAGCAGCAATGCCAGCACGAACGCCGCTGTCGCCGTGCCCAACACCCATGCCGGTCGCGCCAGCGCCGCCGGCAACAGCTTCAGATAGCCGCGTTCGGCACGGCCGTAAGGCGCCATCGCCAGATCGCTGGCCTTGCGCATCACCGGCCCGATCGTTCCCGCCACCACGCGCCACAGACGCACCACCAGCCACGCCACGCCGAAGAAGCTGCCACGTACACCGGCGGTGATACCCCGTTCGGTGAGCGCCAGCGGCTTCTGCAACCGCGAGGTCGGCTGCCACTGCGGTTGCGGCGCCTCTTCCGGGAACGACTCCGCCGGCCGACCCTTGAGCGCGCTGAGCATCGGGATCAGCGTCATTGACACCGCCAGCGAAATGGCAATCGCGATCGCCACCGTCAACGCCTGGTCACGGAACAGCTGGCCGGCGATGCCTTCCACGAACACCAGCGGCAGGAACACCGCGATCGTGGTCAGGGTCGAGGCGACCACCGCCATGCTGACCTCGCGGGTGCCGACGATCGCCGCCTTGAGTATCCCCAGCCCGCGTTCGCGCGCCTTCGCGATCGACTCCAGCACCACGATCGAGTCATCCACCACCAGACCGGTCGCCAGCGCCAGGCCGCCCAGCGACATCACGTTGAGGCTCAGGTCGAGCTGGCCCATGAAGAAGAACGTGGTGATGATCGATACCGGCAGCGACAGACCGATCACGAACGTGCTCCAGCCATCGCGCAGGAACAGGAAGATGATCAGGATCGCCAGCAGGCCGCCGATCACCGCATCCTTCTTGACGTCGCTGATCGCGTTGCGGATGAAGGTCGACTGGTCGTCGATCACCGTCAACTTGATGTCGGGCGGAACCTGCGCCTGGATTTTCGCCAGCCGCTCGTGCACCGCGTCGGCGGTGGCCACGGTGTTCGCGTCGCCTTCCTTGTAGACCGCCAGCTCGACGGCTTCCTTGCCATCCAGTCGGATGATCGCTTCGCGCTCCTTGTGGCCCTGGATCACCTCGGCGATGTCCTTGAGCCGCACCGCCTTGCCGCCGGCGACGGTGGTCGAACTGCCCGCCGATGCGCTCTGCACCGAGGCGGCCGCGGCCATGGCATCGGCCGAACCGGAAGCCGCGGCAACCCGTGCCATCTGCATCGCGGCATCCTGCGCCGCGTTGCTGCCGCCGCTGCTGGTGGTGACCAGCATGTTGCGGATCTCGTCGATGGTGGCGAACTGGTTGACCGTGCGCACCAGGTACCGCTGCGAGCCCTCTTCCAGGCGGCCACCGGAGATGTTGATGTTCTCCTGCGCCAAGCGCTGGATCACGGTCGCGATGGGCAGGTTGAGCTGGGCCAGCTTCTGCTGGTCGATCAGCACCTGGATCTCGTCCTCCAGCCCGCCCCCGACCTTGACCGCGGCCACGCCCGTCACCGGCTCGATCTTCTTCTTCAGGTCCTCCTCGGCATAGCGGCGCAGCAGCGACAGCTGGCGCAGCTCATCGCCGTCCGCGTTGGACGACAGGGCCAGGCGGATGATCGGTTCGGTGGAAGGATTGAACCGCAACAGCACCGGTGGCTTGGCTTCCAGCGGCAGTTGCAGGGACTCCATCTTGTCGCGCACCTCCAGCCCCGCCTGGTCCATGTCGGTACCCCAGGCGAACTCCAGCACGACGTCGCTCTGGCCGGTGCGGGAGACTGACTTGAGCTTGCGCAGGCCCTTGACCACGCCGACCGCTTCCTCGACGGGCTCGGTGATCAGGGTCTCGATTTCGGTGGGGGCCGCGCCGGTGTATTCGGTCCGCACGGTCAGGGTCGGATAACTCAGGTCCGGCAGCAGGTTGACCTTGAGGTTGCCCAGCGCGATCAGACCGAACAGCAGGAAAGTGATGGTCACCATCGCGACCGTCACGCGGCGGCGGGTGGCGAACTCCACCAGGTTGAAGCTGCGCGATGCGTGCGGGCCGGGCACGTGGTGGGACGAAGACCGCTCCTTGATGTCGCTCACTGTCGACCCCGCCTTACGGACTGTTCGCGGCAGGGGACGTGGCGGCCGGCGCCTTCGATGCCGCAGCCTCGTCGCCGATCACCGTCACCACGCTGCCGTCGCGCAAGGCGCTCTTGCCGGCAACGACCACCTGGTCGCCCAGCGCCAGGCCGGTGCGGACTTCCGCCCAGCTCCCGTCCAGATAGCCCAGTTGCACCGGGGCGCGTTTGACCTTGCCGTCGTCGACCAGGAATACCGCCGCTTCCCCTTCGCCTTCCAGCAACGCGGAGCGCGGCACCACGAGCGCATTGGCGCGTTGGTCGTAATCGATGCTGATCCGGCCGAACATGCCCGGCTGCAACACACCGGCGCTGGCGAACCGCGCGATGACGCGGAACGTGCCGCTGCCCGCATCGACCACCGGCGAGATGCGCTCCACCGCGCCCTCGAAGCGCTTGCCCGGCAGGGCATCCACCACCAGCGCCACCGGCAACCCGTCGGTGAGCGTCGCCAGCTCGCGCTCGGGTACGTTGAGGGTCGCCTCAAGCACCGACGTGTCGACAATGCGCACGATCGGCGTGTTGATCTGGACGAAGTTGCCCGGCTTGGGGGGTACCGACGCAATCACGCCGCCAATCGGTGCCTTGACGTCCGCGTAGGACAACTCGAGGTTGGCCAGACGGTTGGCGGCCTGTGCATTGGCGAGGTCGAAACGGATCTGGTCGTAGTCGGACGCGGCGATCAACTGCTCGCTGGCCATCTTCTGCGCCCGTGCGAACTGGTTCTGCAATTTGCTCAACTGTGCGGAGGTCTGCGCGGCCTGCAGGCGTGCGCGATCCGAATCCAGCCGCACCAGCGTCTGGCCGGCGCGCACCACATCGCCTTCGGCCACCATCACCTCCAGTGCGACACCGGAGGTCTTGGCCACCACCTGCGCCTCGACCGGCGCCTCCAGCGGCGCGGTGCCCGTGTAGCTGGCCGCCATTGGACGCTGCTGCGCCGCGGCCACCTCCACCGGCACCGCTTCCGGCCCCTTTTCACCGTCACCCTTGGCCGTCGCCTCCGACGGCCCTCCTTTGCAGGCCGCCAGAAGCAGCAGGCACGGCAGGATCAGGGTGGTTGCACGAAAGCAGCCGCGGGCACGCAAGCAAGTGGTGTGACGCATCAGGAAAACCCCGGAAAATTAAGTGTGAATGCGCATTTTTCCGGCTGCATGCCGGTGTTGTAGATAGGTATATCACCAACACCGGAAATGACATATCCGCCGAAGGTCATGGTGATGGCCTATCGGACACGTCGCGGTTGCCCAATCAGTTGGTGGAATGGAGGTCGCTTCGTTGATCGATGAACGCGAGCTATACTTCGCGAATTATGCGCGGCAGACGCGGTGACGCGTACCCCACCAGTCCGCTTCCACACTTCACCAGCCACCAGAGATTGCGGATTACGACATGATGCGACCGCTGACCATTGCCGCCTGCTTGGCACTTACCCTCGCCGCCGCCCCGGTGGCGGCCCAGGATGCGGCAACCGCCGCCCCTACCGGTTCCGCCGCGAGTGTGGAGCACGGCTACCAGTTGACCTACACCTGCCAGGGCTGTCACGGCATCGACGGTTACAAGAACGCCTACCCGAACTACCACGTACCCAAGCTGGGTGGCCAGTCGGTGGATTACCTGGTCAATGCGCTGACCGCCTACCAGGATGGCAGCCGCAAGCACCCGACGATGCGGGCCCAGGCGCAGAGCTTCTCCGAGCAGGACATCGCCGACATCGCCGCATTCCTTTCGACCCTCAAGTGAGAGAGCAGACGCCCATGCCGATCCGCACCAACTTCGCCATCGCTCCTGCCCTCCTTGTCGCCGTCCTGGGACTTGCACTATCGGCGTGTTCCCCTTCGCAGGCCCCGGAAGGGGCCGCCGCCGCGAAATCGTCCTCCGCCGGCCTGCCGCCCGGGTTCGTCGCTGCCGGCGAGAAGCAGGCCAATGCCAAGGGTGTCGCCACCGGCCAGTCGTGCATCGATTGCCACGGCGCCGAGGGCAATGCACCGATCGATCCGAGCTACCCGATCCTGGCCGGCCAGTACGTCGACTATCTCGCCTACGCGCTGGAGAGCTACCGCAACGGCAGCCGCGACCACGTGATGATGTCGATGCAGGCCAAGGACCTGACCGACCAGCAGATCGCCGACCTCGCCGCCTACTTCGGCTCGCGCAACAGCCAGCTGGTCAACCTCAGCGGCTCGCACAAGAAGTAAGGGCGTCACCGCAGCCCGCAGCCTCTCCGGCGACTGAAAGTCCGGCACGAAAGCCCGCATCGCAGCGGGCTTTCGCGTTTATCGTCCCACCACAGGAAGCCCCGTCGGACGCGGGAGTGACGATCAAAGCGAATTGATCAGAGCTCCCCTAACCGCCCGAAGCCGGTGCGCTGCCGTTGTCTTCCTGCAACTCCGGTTTGAACGGCACGTCCGGCGACGGTCGCGCCGTCGCCGGCTGGTTGTTGAGGTTGGAGTCGGTGATGTCGCAGGCTCCGCCCAGTACCAGCATCACGGTTGTACAGACAACGTATTTGTTGGTGCCCGGAATCGGAACGCGGATGGTGGTGACGCTCTTGCGCACCCATTCCTCCAGCAGGCTCTCGTTGGGACGCCAGTAACGATCGAACGCGGTCGGCTCGTAATCCGTCGGCGGACGCTTGAGCCAGGTACCGGCGCGATCCAGGTTCACGATCTCGTCCGTCGGAGTGCCCGGCGGCCGGCCCGGCGAGGCCGAGCCGGGAGGTTCGGCAAGGCGAACGCTGCCATCGCTGTCGTACAGTCCCGGCGGTTGCCCGCGTTGCGCGCCGGGCCGCTCGCGGGTCGAGTCGCCCCAGTCTTCGCCGCGCGCCGGCGTTGCCCAACCTCCCGGTGCCGGCACGGGTTTCGGACCGGCGGTGTCGGCGGTCGGGCCCGGCTTTGCCTCCGTCCCTGCGGCGGCAGGTGCCGGCGTCGACACGTCGCTCGCGGACGCCGTCGCCGGTGATGACTTCGCCTGTTCCGAGGGCGACGAATCCGATGGCGGTGAAGGAATATCGCGCGAACGCAGCGCGGGAGCCGTCGGCTGCCGTTCCACGGTGGCGATGACCGGTTGCGCAATGGAGGGGGTCGGCAGGTGCGGCAAGGGGGCGGCGATCTCGCGTTCGACAAGCTTCGGCACTGCCTGCTCCAGCACCGGCGGCCTGATCGACTGCGACGGGATGACCGCGACGCTGGGGCGTTGCAGGTTCGGCACCTCGGCCACCTCGACCTGCGGCACCGGCATCGTCAACTCGGGCATTGCCAATGGCACCACATCCCGTTGCATGACCGGCGTAGGGGGCGGCAACACGAACTCCTGACTGACCTCCGGCACGGGCTCGCTGACCTGCACCGCCTGCTGCACCGCCGGCGACGCCGGCTCGGCAACTTCCGATGGCGCTGTCTCCATGGGAGCAGGCGGAGGCGTCTCAACCGGCGTCACCTCGGCGACCCTTTCATCCGGCATCTGCGCAGTTTCGCTGGGAGCGGGCTGGCTCGGCGCGGGAGCCGCGCTGGCTTGCCCGGACCCCGGCAGCGTTCTGGTTTCAGTCTCTCGTGCCGGTTCGGCCGCCGGCCCGCCACCGACTTGCGGCGACGTGCCTTCGCCCACGAACTCGATCTGCACCACCTCTTCCTCGCCCTTGCGCGGCGGATGGGACGGCGAGGTGAACTGGAGGTACATCAACCACACCAGCAACCCGGCCAGCAGCAGGTGCCAGCTCACTGAAATGGTCCAGGCGATCCAGCGCACCGGGCGATCGTCCGGAGCCGGTGGATCCCACTCCTGCCGCCACAAGGTGTTGAATGCCTGCCATCGGCTCAGCTCCGGCGCACTGGCGGGCGGGCGCGCCGGTTCCCGCTGCGCGAACACCTCAACGAGCGCATCCACATCCGCACCGGTGATGGCGTCCGTGCGTTCCGGCATTGCGGCGAACCACTGCTGCCAGCCCGGCGGGAATTCACCCGGCGGCGTGCGTCGATGCGGTGCAACCAGCTTCATCCGAAGCTGGAGCGCGCGAATCCATGCCTCGACCGGGATCGTCAACGCGCCGCCGGGGTCAGCCGCCGTGATCGCGGGCGATGTACGGTGCCGCGCCGGTGTCGTGGTCGGTCGCGTCGCGTACGCCGGTCACGCCGGGCACCTTTTCCTTCAGGGTTTTCTCGATGCCCTGCTTCAAGGTCACATCGGCCATGCCGCACCCGTGGCAACCGCCACCGAAGCGGAGCACCACCACGCCATCGGCCGTGACTTCCTGCAACGCCACGTTGCCGCGGTGCTGGGCCAGCTGCGGGTTGATCTCGTTCTCGATCAGGTAGAGCACCCGCTCGACCAGCGAAGCCGACTCGCCGGGCACGACACCCTTGATCTTCGGCGCCCGGATCTGCAACTGGCCACCGGTGGCCTTGGTTTCGTAGTCGATCTCGGCACCGTCGAGCACGCTGACGCTGGCCGCTTCCAGCCACAACGTGAAGCCGTTGCAATCGATTGCCCACTCGTCGCCCTGCAGGTCGCCGGGTTCACTGAACTCCAGGCGCACGTCCGCGCGAGGGGTCCCGGCGTGGACGGCGGACAAGCGGACGCCGAGGCCGGGCAGCGCCTCGCGTTCGATCAATGTGCGGAAATGGGTCTGGGCGGATTCGGATATCTGGATCATGCCGCTATTCTAACGACCTGCGCGCTATACAACCGTTTACACCAAACGCCCCTGGCAACGCCGAACAAATCCCGTTCAGCCGGTGCCTGCTGCAAGGAGTTTTCCATGAACGACATGATCCCGCTCGCCCAGGCCCATTGCATCCCCCGCCGCGGCATCGAACACAAGCTCACCGAAGCACGCGTGCGCGAATTGCTGCCCCAGGTCAGCGGCTGGGAACTGGTCGAAGACGGCCATGCCCTGAGCCGGAGCTTCAAGTTCGACGACTACTACCGGACGATGGCGTTCGTGAACGCATTGGCTTTCATCGCCCACCGCGAGGATCACCACCCCGACCTGAGCGTGCATTACAACCGCTGCGTGGTGCGTTTTTCCACCCACGACGTCGGCGGACTGAGCGAGAACGATTTCATCTGCGCGGCAAAAACCCAGGCACTCCAGGAGTGATTTCCATGACAAGCACTGCCAAGACCAGCACTGCCAACACCCGGACACCCACCGCCAGGCCATCCGCTGCCGGACTCGCCCGCATCGCCATCGCGGGCATGGCATCGCTGTTGTTCCTGGCGGGCTGCACCCAGGGACAGGACAACCAGACGCCGCAGATCGCGCCCACCCAGCCGTTGGCCGTGAAAACCCCACCACCGCCTTACCCGATCGAACTGGCCTGCAACAACATCGGCGGCCAGGTCGGCCTGATCCTGAAAATCGGTGCCGACGGTCTGCCCAAAAACGTCCGGGTCGAGGACGGCAGCGGGCATCCGCAGCTGGACCAGGCGGCGGTCGAGGCGGTCAAGACCTGGGTCTTCCAGCCCGGTACCAGCCGCGGCCAACCGGTGGAAACCGACTTGCGGGTGCCGGTCACCTTTACCCCGCAGGACATGGATTCCGATGAGTGCGTCCAAGACCAGGCTCCGTTGCAGGAGTAACGGACGCGGGGATGTCGCCGGCCCGGTAACGATCGCCGGCGACGACCCCGCTGGTGATCGCGGCCGTCGTTCCGGTGCAGCCGCTTACCTCAGCCGGTCGAGCACATCGAGCAACTCGGGGGCCAGCGGCGCGGTCAGCAGATACGGCGTCTTGCCGTCATCGAGCGAGAATTCCAGCGTCGAGGCATGCAGGAACAACCGCTTCAGCCCGACCTGGTCGCGTAGACGCTTGTTGATGACCGGGTCGCCGTACTTGTCGTCACCGGCGACCGCATGCCCGATGTGCTGGGCATGCGCACGGATCTGGTGGGTGCGCCCCGTCTCGATGCGCACCTCGCAGTAAGAGTGTCCGCCCAGGCGTTCCAGCGCCCGGAAATGGCTCAGTGACGGCTTGCCCGACGGATTGACCTGCACGTGCCGTTCCCCGCCCTGGCGCAGGCCGACATGCAGCGGCGCATCCACAGTCATCACGCCATCGGGCATGCGGCCGGTCAGCAAGGCCAGATAACGCTTGCGGAAGCCGTCGCCGCCGCTGCTGCCTTCGCGCATCAGCGCCTGCATTTCCGTCAGCGCCGAGCGCTTCTTGGCGATCACCAGCACGCCCGAGGTGTCCCGGTCGAGGCGGTGCACCAGTTCCAGCGACTGCCCCGGGCGCAGGGCACGCAGGGTCTCGATCGCACCAAAACTGATCCCGCTGCCGCCGTGGCTGGCGACCCCGGACGGCTTGTTGAGTGCCAGCAGCCGGGCATCCTCATAGACGATCGCCGCATCCAGCGCGTCCATGAAGCCCCTTGGCGGCGTCGGCTTGTCTCCCTCTTCTTCGAGACGGACCGGCGGGATGCGCACCTTGTCGCCACCCTCCAGCTTCCGATCCGCCTTCGCCCGCCCGCCATTGACCCGCACCTGGCCGGAGCGCACCAGTTTGTAGACCAGCGACCGGGGCGCACCCTTCAGCTGGCCGAGCAGAAAGTTGTCCAGCCGCTGGCCGTCGCGATCGTCGGACACGACGACAGTACGTGCCGCAGCACGGGTTTCCGGGGTTTCTGAATGGGTCATCCGCAGGGGTTTGTCTGATACACTCGCGACGCGAGATAAGGTTTTGATTTCGCAGGGAGTTGCCCCGCCGCCGAGATGAACATGGCGGCGCGGGATCCGGGCCAAAAGCCCGACCTGCGTTTCCGGTCTGCGTCTAACCCCTGCCCTCGGGGCAGCCATGTTAGCAGCGACAGCTCGGTGGAACCTCGGCTCGTCCGGTTTTGTCATATCAGCAATCGTCACAACGACCGGTCGATGAACACGACCCGCGCGGCGCCAGGGCATCTGCCGGACGCGCCGCCGGCCCAGAAAAATTTGGATAGCAACAAAAACAAGCGCTCCCGCGGTTTGCCGTGGTGTAGAAGCGCTGGAAATTGTCAGGTCACGTCAGCGCGCGCAAACCGGCTTGCCGTTTTGCAGGTTCCACAATCGCGGCGACGGGACGCAGTATCCAGAGGCGAAACGCCAAGGCGTTCCGCGCGGTAGAGCGCGCGAGGAATGCAACAATGAAACGCATGCTGATCAACGCAACGCAGGCCGAGGAGCTGCGCGTCGCGATTGTCGATGGCCAGACCCTGTACGACATCGACATCGAGCAACCGTCGAAAGAGCAGAAAAAGTCCAACATCTACAAGGGCAAGATCACCCGTCTGGAGCCCTCGCTGGAAGCGGCTTTCGTCGAGTACGGCGGTGAGCGCCACGGCTTCCTGCCACTGAAGGAAATCTCCCGCGACTACTTTGCCGCCGGCGTCGACCACAACAAGGCCGGCCTGAAGGAGCTGCTGCGCGAAGGCCAGGAAGTGGTCGTGCAGGTGGACAAGGAGGAGCGCGGCAACAAGGGCGCGGCCCTGACCACGTTCATCTCGCTGGCCGGCCGCTACATGGTGCTGATGCCGAACTCGCCGACCGCCGGTGGCGTGTCGCGCCGGATCGAGGGCGAAGACCGCGCCGAGCTGAAGCGCGCCATGGATGCGCTGAACATTCCCGACGACATGGGCGTTATCATCCGCACCGCGGGCGTCGGCCGTGATGCCGAGGAACTGCAGTGGGACCTGGACTACCTGCTGCAGGTCTGGAAGTCGGTCGCGGAAGCCGCGTTGACCAAGCCTGCGCCGTTCCTGATCTACCAGGAGTCGCGGCTGATCATCCGCGCCCTGCGCGACTACATGCGCCCGGACATCGGCGAGGTGCTGGTCGACACCGAGGAGATGTACGCCGAGGCGCGCGAGTTCGTCGAGCAGGTGATGCCGCACAACCTGCGCAAGCTCAAGCATTACACCGACGATGTGCCGCTGTTCAACCGCTTCCAGATCGAGTCGCAGATCGAGAACGCCTACGAGCGTGAAGTGCGCCTGCCGTCGGGCGGCGCGCTGGTGATCGACCAGACCGAAGCCCTGACCGCGGTCGACGTCAACTCCGCGCGGGCGACCAAGGGCGGCGACATCGAGGAAACCGCGTTCAACACCAATCTGGAGGCGGCCGAAGAGGTTGCCCGCCAGATGCGCCTGCGCGACCTGGCCGGCCTGGTGGTGATCGACTTCATCGACATGTCCTCCAACCGGCATCAGCGCGAGGTCGAAAACCGGCTGCAGAATTCGCTCAAGCAGGACCGCGCCCGCGTCCAGGTTGGTCGCATCTCGCGTTTCGGCCTGCTCGAAATGAGCCGCCAGCGCCTGCGTCCCAGCCTCGGCGAATCCAGCCAGCTGATCTGCCCGCGTTGCGAAGGCCATGGCCGGATGCGCAGCGTGGAGTCGCTGTCGCTGTCGATCCTGCGTGTCAGCGAAGAGCACGCCATGAAGGAGAACACCGGACAGGTGCTGGTACAGGCGCCGACGGAGATCGCCAACTACCTGCTCAATGAAAAGCGTCGCGCCATCAATGAGATCGAGACCCGCCACGGCGCGCCGATCGTGATCGTCGCCGACGAGCAGTTGCTGACCCCGCACTACGAAGTCACCCGCCTGCGCGACAACGAGTTGGGTGAGGAAAGCAGCCGGCCGAGTTACCACCGCGGCACTCCGCGCAAGCTGCCGACGCACGCGTTGACCAAGGCCAACCTGAATATTCCAGTCGCACCGGCCGTGACCAACGTCAAGCCCACCCAGCCTGCCCCGCTGCGTGAGCCGCGCCCCATCGAGGCAGCACCCGCACCGGTTGCAGCGGCCGCTGTGGTCGCCCCCACCCACTCGATCGGCATGGTCGAGCGGATCATGCGTTTCTTCCGCGGCAGCGAGGCCGGTACAACGGAATCGGCCGCGACCGCACGCCAGAACGAGAACCGCAACCGTGGCGAACGCAGCGACCGGGGCGGTGAGCGTAACGACCGCAACGGCCAGCGTCGTGGCGGCAAGCAGGGCCGTGACGGCAACCGCCGCGACGAGGCGCGCCGTGGCAACGGCCAGGCCCAGGACGAGCGCGCGCCGAGTACGCAGGCGTCCAACGGCCGTGGCCCCAAGCCGCCCCGGCAGAAGCAGCCCCGGCCGCAGCGCGAGGAGCGCATCGCGTCCGCGGATCAGGCCACCGATACGTCATCGCAACAGAGGCAGCCAAGGCCACCTCGCAGCGAGCGGCCTGTCGCGAAGGAAGCCGCCGCTCCGGCCACCGAGACCAGCAACAACCTGCCAATCGCCGCTGTAGCAGCGGCCGCGGTTGCGGCCCCTGATCGCGACAACGCGGACTCGACCGACAAGGCCACCGTGACGGCAATCCCCGCCGCCGCGGCACCGGTTGTCCATCCCGGTGGCTACATTGCGGGAACCGAGCACGAACGCGGCGCGGCTGACGAGGAAGCTGCAGGCGAAGCCACCGGCCGTCGCCGTCGTGGTCGTCGCGGCGGCCGTCGTCGCCGCCGTGGCGGTGCCGAAGGTGTGGCCAACGAGGAACAGACGCTGGACAACGCGCTGCTCGACGATGAGCACACCGGAGACGCCGAATCCGCAGTGGCCGCCAATCGCTCGCAGCCCGAATTCGACTTCGATGACGAGATCGACAGCGGGTCCAGCAGCCAGGTCGCCAAGCCGCAAAACACGGAGTCCCCGGCCAGGGTCGATCCGACGCCAGGGACCGGTGTTTCGGCTCCAACCGGCGAAACAGTCGAGTCGACCGAGGCCGACGCGACCACCGATGGGGCCGACGCCGAGGCGCCGAAGGCTGCCGCCCGGGCACCGCGCGAACCCCGCGCGCCGCGCCAGCCGCGTACGCCGCGAGCCAAACGGAGCGCGGTAGCCGCCGGTGAGTCGGACAACGCGTCCGGCCCGATCGATGCTCCCTCCGGGTCAGGGGCTGAGCAGGGGCCGGTAGCGCAAGCGCCACTGATGGAAACTCCGGCAGCGGAAGCTGCGACAGCCGAAACTGCGGCGACGGATGTTGCCACCGGCACGCCGGCCGAAGGTCGCCCTGTTGCTGTGGCCGATACGCCGGCCGAGCGCACGGCCGTCGACGCTGTCGTGGTGGAACCGACCCCGGTACCGGCCCCGGCCGTGATCGAAGAAGCCGTGATTGCCTCGACGGAATCCACTGTCATCGAACCAGAGGTCATCCCGACGACTGCTGTCGAGGCTGTCGTTGTCGAGGCTGTCGTCGTCGAGCCTGCCGCGGTCGTGGAGGTTGTGTCGGTGGAGGTCGTGTCGGTGGAAACGATGGAGGCGCCAGCCGCATCGACCCCGCCGGTGGCCACCGGCGAGAGCAGGCCCGCCCTCGAATCGGGCCCGTCGGATGACGTCGCTCAAGGCGAACCGGCACCGACAGTCGACGTCGCCACGGCCAATGCCTCTTCGCACGAGCCGCGCACCGCCAGCCTGTTCGACAGCGTCCCCTCGCCCACCCCGTTCGCCAAGCCGGCAGACACCGCCGTCGACGCGGCGGACAAGGCCGAGCCCGGAAAGGTGGCGGAAGAGGACACCGACGAGAACCAGACTTCGGACGACAAACACAACGTCTGACACGTGCGTCGCGACACGCGGCCATCACCAGCCGCAATGAAAACGGGCCGCAATTCGCGGCCCGTTTTTTTTGTTGCACCGCCCGGCAAGTGGCGTTACAGCACCCGCGCCGGCTCCAGCAGCCCGTACTGGCCCAACAACCGCGCCAGCGCGATGTTGTCGTTGATCGCCAGTTTTTCGAACATCCGGGTCTTGTGCGTGTTGATCGTCTTCGCGCTCAGGCTGAGACGGCGCGCGATTTCTTCCTGTCGCAGCCCCTGCACCAGCAACAACGCGACCTCCAGTTCGCGCGGAGACAACTCGTCGAACGGCGAATGGTTTCCGTCCACCGCCGACAACGCCAAATGCTGGGCGATGTTGCTGGCCAGATAACGCCGGCCACGCGCCACAGCGCGTACCGCGCGCACCAACTCGGTGGCATCACCGCCCTTGCCGACATAACCGAACGCGCCTGCCTCGAGCAACCGCCTCGGCATCGGCCCGTCCTCGAGCACCGAGACGATGATGACCCGGCACCGGTAGCCACCCCTGACCACGCGTTCGGTCACCTCCAGGCCGCTGAGGCCCGGCAGGTGCAGGTCGCACAACACCACATCGGGCTTCAACTGGCGGATCAACGGCAACGCCAATTCGCCGCTTTCCACCTCACCGACCACATCGATATCGGTCTCCGCCGACAGGATCATGCGCATGCCGGCGCGTACCAGCGCATGGTCGTCCACGATAAATACACGGATGGTCATCCTTTCCCCTCCCTATGGAAAATCCCCCCGGCGACGAGGCTACCGGGCGGGTTCCGGCGCCGCAACCGCAAGCGGAGTCCCGGCTTGCGATATGGCGTCCGGTGGCGACTGCCGGCAACGTCTGGCGCATCCACGCGCATTGTGGTCCGGCCGAACCACAAAAAAACGGTTCATCTCCCGGGCAAGTCGGGAAGACGGGCCGGGGCGCGACCTGCAGGCCTTCGCGGCGAATGTCCCCCGGTCCCCGCCTGCGGTGGGTGCCTCCTCCTTTACTTCGCCCCGAAGGCCTGCAGGTCACGCCGGTGCTGTCGGATCACAGAGGTACGCGGACAGCCCGACAACCGGGCCTGCGCTTCTGGAACCCCCGCCACGCTGGAACGACGGGTGCGAATGCCCTTGGGTGTGAAATAAAGGAGGAGGCACCGGCTTCATCGGTGCCGGGGGACATTCGCACACAAGGGCATTCGCTCCCGGCACCCCGGGCACCCCGGGCACCCCGCAGATGTCGCGCTTTCCCCTTGGATGGGAGAAGAACCAAAAACGCCGGACACCCGTGCATGGGATGTCTCGGTGAATGGGTGGGATCGTTGATGGGCTTGCCCAGGAAACTCAGGCAAGCCATTGATCCATAAGGACAATTGGCGGAGAGAGTGGGATTCGAACCCACGGAAGGTTTGACCCTTCGCCGGTTTTCAAGACCGGTGCCTTAAACCGCTCGGCCATCTCTCCGTGAACCTGCAGCACGAGAGCGCTGCGTGAACCTGCCGCGCGACTGGCAACCCGCGCGGGGTCGCCATTCTCGCACGAGCGGACGCTGGTTCGTCAGCGCTTGAAGGCTTTCAGTTCGGCTTCGCTGCAGGGCTTGCCGTTGATGTCGCCACAGCCCAGGCGGGCACTCTCGACCAGCGCAGGCACCTTTTCCGCGAGGAAGTCGATGAACACCCGCACGGCCGGCAGCATGCCCCGGCGGGAAGCGAACACGGCGTGGAATATGCCTTGCGGCAGACGCCATTGAGGCAGCACGACCTGCAGTTCGCCTCGACGCACGGCGTCGGCGCAGACGGTCTCGGGCAGCAGGGTGATGCCGACGCCCTGGGTCGCCAGCGACAGCAGCATCGGCAGGTCGAACCCCATCACCCGCGGCTTGATGTCGATGCGCTGCACATCGCCCTTGGGGCCGTGCAACTCCCAGCGCTGGCGGGAGTCGTCCTCGCTCATGCTCATGGTGACGTGTTCGGACAACTGCTCCGGCGTCTGCGGCCTACCCATCTTGCGCAGGTAGCCGGGGCTGGCGACCAGCAACTCCTGGATCTGGCCGAAGCTGCGCATCACCAGGCTGCCGTCGTCATCGAGCTTGGTGCGCACGCGCAGGGCGACGTCGATACCTTCGTTGATGACATCGACGCGACGGTTGCTGACATGCAGTTGCACGCGCACCTGCGGGTAGCGCGCGAGGAACTCGGGCAGCAGTACCGGCATCTGTTGCTGGGCGGTTCCCACCGGCACGCTGACGCGCACCACGCCGCGAGGTTCGGCGCTGAGACGATCGACCACCTCACGCGCCGCCTGGGCCTCGGCCAGCATCGACTGGGCGTGGCGATACACGGCATTGCCCACGTCGGTGACAGCGAAACGGCGGGTCGAGCGTTGCAGCAGGCGGACACCCAGATCGCTTTCCAGCTGGCTGATACGGCGACTCAGGCGGGATTTCGGGATCCCGACCGCCCGTTCGGCGGCCGCGAACCCGGAGTGCTCGACCACCAGGGCGAAATAGTGGAGATCGTTCAGATCATGCATGCGAGACAATTCCAGCAACAGAACGTTGAGTGATATTTGATCATCTTTATCCCATCGAGACAACACCTCATTATTTCGGCCATCGGCGCTATTGCCGCCCACCCACATGAGAAGCCCATGAAACTGCTCCACATCGACTCCAGCATCCTTGGCCAGAATTCGGCCAGCCGCGAACTCAGTGCCGCCATCGTCGCGCGTCGACAGGCCGAAGTGCCGGGGCTGCAGGTCACCTACCGCGATCTCGCCGGTGCATTCCTGCCGCACCTGAGCGGGGCGTCGCTGGCGGGAAGCGATGCGCGTGAAGTGGCCGAAGCCGATGCCTTGATGGAGGAATTCCTGGCCGCCGACGTGGTGGTGATCGGGGTGCCGATGTACAACTTCAACATCCCCACCCAGCTCAAGGGCTGGATCGACCGCATTTCCGTCGCCGGCAAGACCTTCCGCTACACCGAGAACGGCCCCGAAGGCCTGGCAGGCGGCAAGCAGGTGATCGTCGCGGGGGCGTACGGCGGCTTCCACTCGGGCGATGTTCCGACCAACTTCATCGAGCCCTACCTGCGCTTCGTGTTCGGCTTCTGGGGCATCCAGGACGTCGAGTTCATCACGGCCGAAGGCTTGGCCGTATCGCCTCAGCAGCGCGCCCGCTCGATGCAGGCCGCACACGAACGCATCGCCGGGGCGCGGGAAAAAGCGGCAGCCTGAGCAACGCCGGCCATTAACCGCCTGCTCGCCCGGCAGCAATGAAACAGGCCGGCAATGAAGCAGGCCCGCAATCGCGGGCCTGTTTCATATCCACTCTGCAATGCCGTCAGGCGATGCTTTCCACGCCGCCCATGTACGGCCGCAGGACGTCGGGCACCGTGATCGAGCCGTCGGCCTGCTGGTAGTTCTCCATCACCGCGACCAGGGCGCGACCGACCGCGACGCCGGAGCCGTTGAGCGTGTGCACCAGCTCCGGCTTGCCGGTCGCCGGATTGCGCCAGCGCGCCTGCATGCGGCGCGCCTGGAAGCTTTCGCAATTGGAGACCGAGGAGATCTCGCGATAGGTGTCCTGCGACGGCAGCCAGACTTCAAGGTCGAAGGTCTTGGAAGCGGCAAACCCCATGTCGCCCGAGCACAGCAGCATGCGGCGGTATGGCAGGCCGAGCTTCTCCAGCACCACTTCGGCGCAGCGGGTCATGCGCTCGTGCTCGGCGTCGGATTCCTCCGGACGGGCGATGCTGACCAACTCCACTTTCTCGAACTGGTGCTGGCGGATCATGCCGCGGGTATCGCGCCCGTAGGCACCGGCTTCGGCACGGAAACACATCGAGTGCGCGGTCATGCGCATCGGGAGCGCGGCATCGTCGAGGATCTCGTCGCGGACGATGTTGGTCAGCGGCACCTCGGAGGTCGGGATCAGGTAACGCTTGCTCTCGCCCACGGCGGTGGCGAACAGGTCGTCCTCGAATTTCGGCAGCTGGCCGGTGCCCAGCAGGCTTTCGGCGTTGACCAGCAACGGCACGCTGGTTTCCTGGTAGCCGTGCTCGCTGGTGTGCAGGTCGAGCATGAACTGCGCCAGCGCGCGGTGCAGGCGCGCGACCGGGCCACGCAGCACGGTGAAACGCGCGCCACTGAGCTTGGCGGCGGTGTCGCCATCGAGTCCGCCATGGGGAGCGCCCAGTTCGACGTGGTCCTTGACCTTGAAATCGAACGTGCGCGGCGTGCCCCAGCGGTGCTGCTCGACGTTGTCGTTCTCGTCCGCGCCGGCGGGCACCGAGGCCTGCGGCAGGTTCGGCAGGCCCAGCGCGATCGCGTCCAGCTCGGCCTTGATTGCCTCCAGCCGCGCTTCGCTGGCCTTGAGCTCATCGCCGAAGCTGGCGACCTCCGCCAGCAGCGATGTCGCATCCTCGCCTTTCGCCTTCGCCTGGCCGATCGCCTTGGAGCGCGTGTTGCGCAGGTTCTGCAGTTCCTGGGTACGGACCTGGATCTGCTTGCGCTCGCTCTCCAGCGTCTGCAGCACGTGGGCATCAAGATCATGGCCGCGGGTTTCACGCAGGCGGGCGGCCAGTTCGGCGGGCTGCTGACGCAGCAGGTTGGGATCAAGCATGGCGGGACCGGAGGGTGATCGAAGTCGCGATTATCGCGTGGATCGACTCACGATGGGCGCGCAATTGGCGAAGTGTTAACCACGTCCATGCACAATGCGGACTTCTCCGCAGCCGGATATGACATGCCCGCACCCTCGCCTGCTCCCCCTCCGCGCCGGTCCGCCATGTCCGACTGGCTGCCTTCGCGCGCGTGGCTCTGGATGCTGCTGGCGTTCGCCATCGGCGTGGCGCTGTTTGTACTGGTCTGGTCCCGCAGCCGCCAGCAGCACGACTTCTATCGCGTCGGCGAAGCACCGCCCACCTCCGCGGCAGCCGAGTACACCCCTTTGCCGGTTCCCTCGGGTGACCGCAGCGGCGGGACCCCGGGGCTGGATTCGCCATCGACGCCCGGGAACGAAAGTGGACGGGTCGAAGTCGAGCCACCGCGCGTGATTGAAACGGCGCCGCCGCCCGTGCCGGTTGCCGCGCCCGCCGCGCCTGCCCCGATGGTCGCGACCACCCAGCCGGTGCCGTTGGCCGGCAGGACGCCGGCCCCGAGCTATCCGGCGCGCGCATTGCGACGCGGCGAAAGCGGCACCGTGCTGGTCCAGGCCCACATCGGCCCCGACGGCGTGCCGACCTCGGTCACGGTGGCCAAGGGCAGCGGCTCGCGCCTGCTGGACCGCGCCGCCGTGGACGCGGTGCGCCGCTGGCGGTTCCAGCCGGCCTTGCAGGACGGCCGCCCGACCGTCGGCACGGTGAACGTGCCGATCGAGTTCACGCCGCAGCGTTAGACAGGGCCTGGGTGACGGCACTGGGTTCCCGCTTTCGCGGGAATGACGGGCCGATGCCCGAAACAAGCGTGGCGACGACGGGCCGAAGCCCGCCGCCGCCACCTGACCGGGGGTCAGCCGGACCTGATGGAGTCAGGTCAAAGGTTGCAACTCAGAAGTTGTAGCGCAGTGACACGTAGTAGTTGCGCGGCAGGCCGTAGTATGCGGTCTGGATGTTGCCGACGCTGGCGAACTCCTGGCCCTCGGTCTTGTAGCTCTCGTCGGTCAGGTTGCGCACGCCGGCCCGCACCTGCCAGCTGTACTGCGGGGAATCCCACACGCCGAACACGCCCAGCAGGGTGTACGCGCCCTGGCTCAGCACCTCGCGGTTGTCGACCGACAGCCAGGTCTTGCTGCGGTGGGACACATCGCCGCCCACGCCCAGGCTGCCGCTGTCGCCCAGGCTGAAGTTGTGCTGCAACGCGATCCGGGCGGTCGTCTCCGGCGAGAACGGCACGTGGTCGTGGCTCACGTTCAGGTCGAAGCCCGGGTAGCCCGGGTCGAGACGGAAGTCGTCGAACCGCTTGTACTTGGCATCCAGCCAGCCGACCTGCGCGCTCAGCACGGTGGCCTCGCCCAGCAGCGCGCTGCCTTCCAGCTCGATGCCCTTGATGTCCAGTTCGGCGGCGTTGAGCACCGGGAAGGTGCCGACGTCCTGCGACACGCGGGCCTGGAAGTCGCTGTAGTCGCTCTTGAACGCCGCCATGCTGCCACGCAAACGGCGGTCGGCGGAGCTGCCCTTCAGTCCGACCTCGTAGGTCCACACGTACTCGGGATCGAACACGGCGTGCTGGGTGTCGTAGACGCTGTTGGCGCGGCCGTTGAAGCCGCCGGACTTGAAGCCGCGGTTGGCCGAGACGTAGCCCATCAGGTTGTCGCTGAAGGCCTTCTGCAGGCTCACCGACGGCGTCGTCGCCGACCAGGTCTTGCTGCCGGTGAACGCGACGGTTTCATTCAGTGCCGGGAACGGCAGGAAGCCGCCATACAACGAGGTGGAATCCCAGAAGGTGCTCGTGCTGCGCTCGTAGTCCTTCTTGTCGCGGGTATGGCGCACGCCGGCGGCGAGGGTCCAGGTCGGCACGAACTCCCAGTTGACGTGGGCGAACGCGGCGGTGCTGGTGGTGGTCAGGTCGTCTTCGATCGTGCGCAGAAAATCCACCGGGACGCCGAAGTTGGCGAACAGGTCACCCGCATACGCCTCCTGGTAGGACGGCACCTTTTCCTTCATGTAGTACGCGCCGAAGGTGGCGTGGAGGTTGCTGCCGTTGTCGAACTGGAGCTGGAACTCCTGGCTGCTCTGCTTCTGGTCCAGCGCCACCAGCACGTCGCCCAGCTCGTACTGGGAGGCGTCGATATCGATGAACGAATGGGTCTTGAGCTTGCGATGCGAGCTGATGCTCTTGAACAGCCACTGGCTGTTGATGTCCCACTCCATCGACAGCGACGCACCGGAATGCTCCAGCTGCTGGCCATGGCCCGGCGGCAGGAACGAGGTCCGGGAGCGATGGTTCCAGTCGCCGGTCTCGCCCGGCTGCAGCACCACGGTCCCGGGGAGACCAATGAGCGGGTAACCCAGGTCGGTCTGGCGCAGCGGCGCCATCGGGCGGCCAAGGGTCGGGGCGACGTCCTGCTCGGTGTGGTCCAGGCTCAAGGTGGCGCGGAAATTGTCGACCGGTGCGAACGCGAGTTTGGCGCGCACCGCCTGGGTGTCGTCGTTGTTGAAGTGCCGGCCGGTCACGGCATCGCGCACGTAGCCGTCGTTGCGGATCGAGGCGGCGGCGATGCTGCCGGCGAGCGTGTCGCTGATCTTGCCGCTGTAGTAGACGCGCTGCTCGTTGCGGCCGTAGTCACCGAAGGTGGCTTCGAACGAACCGCCCTCGTTGTCGAACGGATTCTTGGTGGTCAGCTTGACCGCGCCGCCGGTGGAGTTCTTGCCGTACAGGGTGCCCTGCGGCCCGCGCAGCACTTCCACCTGCTGGATGTCGAACAGCGAGAACAGCGCGCCGTTGATGCGCGAGTAGTAGACGTCATCGACGTACATGCCAACGCCGGGGTCGAAGGTCTGCAGCGCGTCGGGCTGGCCGATGCCGCGGATGAACACGTTGACGCTGTTGGCCGAGCCACGGCCCTGGACGATGTTCATGTTCGGCACCGCGCCCTGCAGGCCGCTGACATCGCTGGCCTGGAGGTCGGCGAGTTCCTCCTCGCCAAACGCGCTGACCGCGACCGGCACGTCCTGGATCGACTCGGTGCGGCGACGCGCGGTCACCGTGACGGCGTCGAGGGTCTTGGCACGGCTGTCCTGCGCGGCGCTGCCCGGCGCGGTGGTGTCCTGCGCGGCGTTGTCCCGTGCCGTGCTCGCGGCGGACTCCTGCGCCCAGACACCCGGCGCGAGCAATGCGCAGACGATGGCGACACTCAACTGCTTGCGGTACATGCGACCTCTCCCCTTGATTCGATTGGCTTGCCGGAATTTTTCCCGTGGGGCGCGAGTCCTCGGCAACCCGGACCCATCCCACCATGCCGGCAAGACTAGAAGGCCCCGCCACCGGCGACAGCTGTACCTTCGGACAATGCCGCCGGCGTCCCCGTGCACCGAGACTCCACGGTCATCGAATGCGCAGGGGTTTGCATGGATTTCCTGATCGTCCTGGGCGCGCTGGCGTTCCTGATGTTCGTCGCCTACCGCGGCTACAGCGTGATCCTGTTCGCCCCGGTCGCGGCCTTGGGCGCGGTGCTGCTGAGCGATCCGAGCCTGGTCGCGCCGATGTTCACCGGGCTGTTCATGGACAAGATGGTCGGCTTCCTGAAGCTGTACTTCCCGGTGTTTTTGCTCGGGGCGATCTTCGGCAAGGTGATCGAGCTGTCAGGCTTTTCCAAATCGATCGTCGCTGCGACCATCCGCCTGTTCGGCGCCGGCCGGGCGATGCTGTCGATCGTGGTGGTGTGCGGACTGCTGACCTACGGCGGGGTGTCGCTGTTCGTGGTGGTGTTCGCGGTGTACCCGTTCGCAGCCGAACTGTTCCGCCAGAGCGACATCCCCAAGCGCCTGATCCCCGGCACCATCGCGCTGGGCGCGTTCACCTTCACCATGGACGCCCTGCCCGGCACGCCGCAGATCCAGAACATCATTCCGACCACCTTTTTCGGCACCAACACCTGGGCCGCGCCGTGGCTCGGCACGATCGGCGGCATCTTCATCCTTGTCGTCGGCGTGGCCTATCTGGACTGGCGTCGTCGCGTCGCACTCAAGGCCGGCGAGGGCTACGGCGACCCGGCCAAGCTGGTCAACGAGCCGGCGGAGTTCACCGGCGGTCGGCTGGCCAATCCGCTCATCGCGATCCTGCCGCTGGTGCTGGTCGGCGTGGCCAACAAACTGTTCACCGGCTGGATCCCGCAGATCTATGGCGAGAGCCATTCGTTCGTTCCCGCGGTCATCGGCAACGCCGCGCCGGTGGTGCAGAAGATCTCGTCGGTCACCGCGATCTGGGCCGTAGAAGGCGCGTTGCTGGTCGGCATCCTGACGGTGATCGCCTTTGCCTGGAAGCCGGTGATGACCAGCTTCGCCGCAGGTACCAAGGATGCGATCGGCGGCTCGCTGCTGGCCGCCATGAACACCGCGTCCGAGTACGGTTTCGGCGCCGTGATCGCCGCCCTGCCCGGTTTCCTGGTCGTCGCCAACGCGCTGGGCGCGATCCCCAATCCGCTGGTCAACGAAGCGATCACCGTCACCGCGCTGGCCGGCATCACCGGCTCCGCCTCGGGCGGCATGAGCATCGCGTTGGCCGCGATGTCCGAGACCTTCATCGCCAACGCCAACGCCGCCGGCATCCCGATGGAAGTGCTGCACCGGGTCGCCGCGATGGCCTCCGGCGGCATGGACACCCTGCCCCACAACGGCGCGGTCATCACCCTGCTGGCGGTGACCGGCCTGACCCATCGCCAGGCCTACAAGGACATCTTCGCGATCACGATCATCAAGACACTGGCAGTGATGGTGATCATCGGCGTGTTCTACGCGACCGGGATTGTCTGACCTGTCGGGATCGATCCCCACACCGCCGGCGCGATAGCCCGCATGCGATCAGCGCGGGCCGAGCACGGTCGTCAGGTCGGCCGGCTGCGGCATGCCGGAGCGGCGCTGCACGTTGCCGTCCTCATCCAGAAACAGGATGCCGGGCGTGCCCTGGAAACCCAGTTCCAGCATCAACAACTCGTTGGCGTTGAGATCGGCGCGCACCTTGGCCGACACGGTGGCCACCGGCTTGATGCCGCCATTGGCGAAGTTGCGCTCATTGCTTGTCAGGGCCTGCTCGGGCGAGCTGGCGGTGAGGATCGCGGCCGCCTTGTTCGCGCTGTCGGCCCGGATCACGCCGACCATCACATGCCGCAGCTGCACCTTGCCGGCGTCTACCCAGGGCCGCGCCGCCTCCCAGAAAAGGTTGCAATACGGGCAGTTGGGATCGCTGAAGGCGTAGACCGTACGCGGCGCGGTGGTCTTGCCGTCCTGCACCCAGGCGGCATCCTGCAATTTGCTCCAGGTGCGCTCCGACACCGGCTTGATCACCAGTTTGCGGATGGCGTCCGCACCGACATCGTTGCCTTGGGCGTCGAGCAGACTGCCCACCAACGCATGTTGACCGTCGCTGGTGAGATAGACCGATACCGGGTCGGTGCCGGCCAGTCCCGCGTAGCCGGTCAGGCCCGACGGCGCGTCGAACGTGCCGAGCACTTCGAGCCCCCGCGCCTCAAGCGCTTCGATCGGTGCGGGATGGTTGGTGGTCGTCGCGACCGGCTTGGCATTGCCCGTCGCCTGGGTCGCGGGCGTGGCGACCGGTTCCTTCGCGCCCGTGCACGCCGCCGACAACAGCAGTATCGGGGCGAGCAGCAGCCAGGGCTTGATCTTGCGTGCCATCACGGCACCTCCGGTGAAAGTGTGGGAGTGGATGCGGGCGACGAACCCAGGGCCTGCAGCTTCCGGGTCAGGCTCGCTTCGGACAACTCGCCCATGTGGGTGTCCACCAGTTTGCCGCTGCCATCAAAAAACAAGGTGGTCGGCAACCCGCGCGAGCCCACGCCATGCATCACCGAAGAGAACGGGTCCAGCAGGACATTGGCCAACGCCAGGCCTTCGCCACCCAGATAGTCGCGGATCAGATCCGGCCCTTCGCCCTGGTTGACGAACACGAAATTGACTCCTTCGTGGCGCTGCTGGGCGGCGGAGAGCACCGGCATCTCGCGCCGGCACGGCGGGCACCAGGTCGCCCACAGGTTGAGCACCATCGGACGGTCGGACATCGCCGACAACTGGACCGTTTCGCCATCGAGGGTGGTGAGGTCCATCGCCGGCAGCGACACGCGGGACTGCTGCATCAGCCACAGCGCCCCCGCCAGCCCGCCCCACACCGCCAGGCCCGCCATCGCGCCGACCGATACGGGCATCCGCAGCGCGGGAATCCTGCGGACTTTCCACGCGCCCCAACCCAGTCCGGCCAGCAGACCGGCCCAGACCGTGAAGCCGCCATCGCCGATCCGCACGATCGACCACGGATCGGCGAGGTACTCGGGCAGCCACTGCACGACAAAGGCCACGCGTGCGACCACCACGCCAATGAACAGCATGTCGACGAGCACCGCCCCCGCTGTCACTTCCGGCGCGGGAGCAGACGATGGTGAGGTCGTCGTGGCGATGGCGCCGGGACGCGGCCGGAACTGCCTTGCCACCAGCAGCGCGACCACGACGGCGAAGGCCAGCAACACGGCAGGCAACGGAAAAGGTCCAAGACTCAGCATCCGGCTACGGTATCGGATGACGATTGAGTCGCGGTTAACCAGGAGCACGAGGCCGTCGATAAACCCGGCGCATGGCTGGCATGCGCTGCCGGAACCGGGCGGGATTCAAGCCAGATTGCGGCAGACAAACCTTGTGGAACGGGCGCGGCACACGATTGCGGATGCAACCCCACCGGGCGCAACAGCCGTCAATCCAGCTTGCCGACCTCCTCGCCCAGCGCGTTGCCTTGCGGGGTGACCAGGTACCACTCGCCCCACTCGTCGTCGCGCTCATGCCCCAGCGTGGTGCCGGGCTGTGTGTCGCCGACGTAGTGATACAGCGGGTGGCCGTTGTAGGTGACCTGCTGGGAGCCGTCGGCGCGCTCGATGGTGCCAAGCAGAACCGGCGCGAGGTTGCCGCTGACGGTCGGCCCGCCGGTCGGCGGGAACAGCGGCGCCCACTGGCGCAGGCAGGCGTCGATGCACTTGCTGCCATCGGTATCGCCTTCCAGCAGATAGACCGCGCGACGGCGATCGTCGGCGACATAGTCGGCAGGCCCGCCGACCGACATCACCGTCAGGCTGCCGGCGGCATCCGCCGCATCGGTCACCAGGGTGCCGCCCTCGCCCACGACCGACGGCGTTTCGCCGGTTGCGGCCGCGGGCGGTGAGTCGCCCAGCGAGTTGCCTTCGCCGGGCTTGTCGCAACCGGCCAGACCGGCTGCCAGCACCACGCCCAACAAGGCGGCCATCGCGCCCGAACCGGCGCGGGCCGAATCCGTCCTGCATGGAGTCGTCATCGTGTCTCCTTGTGCGGACCTTGCCCGCCCTGCAACCGGCACACTGCGGTCGTTGCGTTGATTGATAGGCGGGCCGGCGTTAAGACGCGGTCGACACCCAGTGACCGCCGATGATCACCAGCGCCCCGGCCAGGATCAGCCCGCCGCCAAGCAGGTCCAGCATTCCGGGCCGCACGCCGTCCACCGCCCACAGCCACGCCAGCGCGGTGGCGACATACACCCCGCCATACGCCGCATACACCCGGCCCGAGGCCGCGGGATGCAAGGTCAGCAGCCACGCGAACGCCGCCAGCGCCAGCGCCGCCGGTACCAGCAGCCACGCCGCGCCGTCCGGCTTGCGCCACATCAGCATCAGCCAGCAACCGACGATCTCGGCGATCGCGGTCAGGACAAACAGGCCGAGGGCTTGCAGGAGCGGCATCGGGTGATTTCTCGAAAAGGAAAGACGGTTATTCGGTTGCGGTGGCCGGGGTTTTGCGCCGACGCGGCTTGGCCGGTTTGGCGACGGGCAGCAGCGAGGTCAGCTGCTGGTAGCGCTCGAACAGGAACGCCACGCGCTCGGCGTCGCTGTCGAACCGGCGCTTGCCGTAGGCCGCGTCCACCGCGCGGTCGAGCGCCTGGTGCGCCTTGACCAGCGCGGGCGGCATCGTGGTCGGGTCGTAGAGGTCGGCCAGCGTGCTGTCGGGAAACGCGGCGCGGGCGTCGAGCACGGCCTGGGCGGCGGCTTCGATGGCTTCACGCTGCTTGTCGCTCGGGGATTCGGGCCAGGGGAAGTTGTTGTAGACGATGCCGGCGGAGTAGCGGTAGCGGCTTTCGAGACGACCGCAGGTGTACCGCACCCACGCCATATGCATGGCGGACTCGAAAACGCCAAAAGCGTAGAGAGATGGATCGGCGATCAGCAGATTCGCGTCGCCACAGATCACGTTCGGCTCCACCTGAGCGATAGGAATAACCTTGCGATCCTCACCCGTGTGCCGGGGCACGATCAAATAGGTACTGGTGGGCTGGCGAATCTCGCCAAACAGAGAAGGAAAGGCGGCCAAGTCTCGGGTCGTCTTGCGCTTGCTGGCAGCGCGGTACTCCCGCACGCGCTCGATCCGCGCAGCGACCTTTGGCAGCCGAGACAGTTCGGCTGGAGAAATATCGGGCAGCCAAAGACACCAGCGCTTGGTGTCGTAGAGCAGCTCATCGACTTGCATGAACGGACGAATCAATACTTGTGCGCCCGGCTCTTCCATGACCAGGTCACGCATCTGCTCATCGGACAACAGCAAGTTGCCGTCATCGTTGGCCATACTCCCGAAAGAGATGGCGGGTGTGGTTGCCTGCAATGGCTTCGAACGCTTCTTCAAAAGGACTTCAACAGCATCGGCGAGATAGGCGTTGATGCGGCTCGCCTCAGTCACGGATGGCTCGCCATCAGGCTTGGCATAGTCAAACAACAGCTTGGGTCCGGCATTCGCTTGGGCAGAGAATCCGATAATCACGCAATGCACTGCGGCCTTTCCCTTTGCCTCGTTACTCCATTTGAATGAGCGATGGGCGAATTGGATATGCATCCCGCGGCGATACAGCTCACTCCAAAGGATGCCGACTTGCTCGCCTTGTGCAATCGAACTCGTGGAGACGAATGCACATCGGATGTTCGATGGAGCATCGTCGCGCTCGCCATCGCCGTCTGGCCCTTGAGGCGAAATGAAGTCAGCAGCCTTGAGGTACCAAGCGGCTACAAAGTCCAAGACTCCTGCACCTTTCACCCCTGAGAACAGCCGGCCCATTTCATCTTTCTGGTCAGCACTCTGATTCTGCTTCCCGATAAACGGCGGATTCCCCAGGATGTAATCCAGCTCCGCCGCCGGCACCACGTCGTTCCAGTCGATCCGCAGCGCATTGCCGTGCACGATCGTCGCCGACTTCTTCAAAGGCAGCCGCTCGAACGGGTTGCCGAACATCTCGCTCACGCGCAGGTTGACCTGGTGATCGACCAGCCACAGCGCCAGTTGCGCGATCTGGGCCGGGAACTCCTCGATCTCGATGCCGTAGAACTGGTCGACGTTGCACTTGATCAGCAGGCGCGGGTCGGTGACCTGGCCGGCCTCCTGGTCCTTCTGGTACAGCGCCTCGATGACGTCCAGCTCCAGCAGCCGCAGCTCGCGGTAGGCGATGACGAGGAAGTTGCCGCAGCCGCAGGCCGGGTCGAGGAACTTGAGGGCGGCGATCTTCTCGTGGAACTCGTGCAGCTTCGGCCGGCTGGCCTTGAGCTTGTCGAACTCCGCGCGCAGGCCGTCGAGGAACAGCGGCCCGATCAGCTTGAGGATGTTCTTCTCGCTGGTGTAGTGCGCGCCGAGGTTGCGCCGCGCCTTGGCGTCCATGATCGACTGGAACAGCGCGCCGAAGATCGCCGGGCTGATCTCGCCCCAGTACAGGCCGGCGGCGTCGAGCAGCCGCTCGCGCATGCGCGTGTTGAACGCGGCCGGCGACAGGCGCTCCTCGAACAGCTTGCCGTTGACGTAGGGGAAGCCGGACAGCTGCGCGTCCAGGCCCTTCTGGCGGTGCTCCGGGGCGGTGTTGAGCACGTCGAACAAGGTCGCCAGCGCGCCGCCCAGGTCGCTGCCGTCCTCGGACGTGCGCTGCTCGATGTAGTCCTGGAAGCGCCGGCGCGGCTCGAAGATGCCGGTGTCCTCGGCGAACAGGCAGAACAGCAGTCGCACCAGCAGGACCTCCAGCTTGTGGCCGGTGTAGCCGTCCTCGGCGAGCGCGTCGTGCAGCCGGCCCATGCGCTCGGCGGCCTTGATGTTGACCGGGTCCTGGTCCTTGAAGGCGCGGCTCTGGTAACCGGCGACGAAGCCGAACAGGCGGATGTGGCGGTGCAGTTCCTTCAGCGCGAAGGCGTGCTCTTCACCGGTTTCCAGGTCATGCAGTCGGAAACGCGCGAAGTCCGAGACCAGCACGTAGCGCGGCAGGTCGCGGTCCTTGAGGCCGGGAAAGTAGTCGCGGGCCTGGCCGTAGGCGCGATCGAGATCCTTGCCGCGCGATTTGTGCTCGACCAGCAGGATGCCCTTCCACAGCAGGTCGATGAAGCCGCCGGAGCCGTCCTCGCGCTTGATCGGCACCTCGAAGCTGGCGATGCGGCGGCGGTGCACACCGAACACCTCGAAGAATGCATCCCAGAAGGACTTGGCCTCGGCATCCTCGGACGCCTCCCCTTCCCACTCCTTGGAAAAGGCGATGGCACGGGTCTTGATCTCGTTCCAGCTCAGCGGCATTGCGGCTCCCCCTTGATGAGCCAGAGGATACGTTGCCGCCGAGACGGCGTCCGGGACAAGACGACAAAGAAGAACCCGGCCCCCGGCGATGCTCTGCTGCGGCGCGCTCTCCCACCCCGTGCCGAACCCTCATCCGCCCTTCGGGCACCTTCTCCCGCCGGCGGGAGAAGGAAAATCCGGTCGAACCTCGCCGTTGACCGGGAAAAAGAAAGGACGCCTGATGGCGCCCTTTCGGATACTCCTGAAGCCGGATCGATTACATCGTCGAAGCCGTGGACGCGGTGGTCTTCGGTCCGGCGTAATCAACCACCAGCGCCACGCGGCGGTTGTCCTGTCCGGCATCGCCGGTCGCGCCGGGGCGTACCTGGCGATTCTTGTCCTCGCCGTAGCTGACCGCGCGAACCTGCCCGGTGGGCAGGCCGGCAGTGACCAGGTAGTCGCGCACGGCATCGGCGCGGCGCTGGCCCAGGCGCTTGTTGAGTGCGGTCGAGCCGGACGGGTCGGCGAAACCTTCCACGGTGATCAGCGCGTCGCTGTGGCTGCTGCTGATCGCGCGGGCGAAGTCAAATTCCGTCACCCGTTTTGCTGCGGCAAACCGTGACCGGCGACCTTGCAAAGCACGACCTCGGGAAATTCGGCGGGACAATTTTCCGCGCTTGGCATCACTGCGGATCAATCGCTTCCAGCGCCTGGGCAACCGTGGCGGCGCGGACCGGCCGCACCACCCGCGCGACTTCCACGCCGTCGCGCAGGAACACCAGCGTCGGCCAGAGTTTGATGTGGAAGGAGCGCCCCAGGCGGCGGCCGGGGCCGTCCTCGATCTTGAGGTGGCGCACGCCGGGATGGTCGGCGAACGCGGCGGAGATCAGCGGTTGGGCATTGGTGCAATGGCTGCACCAGGAGGTGCCGAACTCGATGACGCTGGCACCGGGCATGGCGTCGATCTCGGCGCGGGCGGGCGCGGTGGCGGTGTAATCGTGTTGCATGGCCATGGGGGGCTCCGATATGGGCGGCTCCGGTGTGGGGTGGCTCCGTGTGGGGTGACGGCGGGCGGACCGTCCCGCCAGTTGCCAGCTGCGCGACCCGCAACGGAGCCTTGCAGGTGGCATCGGCGGACGGCTATTCCCGCACGCGCTCGATCACGCCGCAGGCAATCGGCAACGTGACGTGGGCCGGGATCGGCCCGAGCGAGGCGACCGTCGTCGGCAGCTTCGCGTCGGTGACCACGCCGTGGATGAAGACCACACGGCGGTCGAGGTCGGGTGTCTGTCCGGCGAACGCCTTGGCGAAGGCCGCGTTGAGGGCGGGCATCGACACGGTCTGCTCATAGCTGAAGGTGCCATCGGGACGGGCATGCGGATATTGCCCGTGGGCGATGTCCATTGCGGCCGGGTCGGTGTCGAACGGCACCATCGTGGTGCCGGCGGCCGCTTCGGTTTCGATCAGGTCGATGATGCCGTCGCTGTTCACATCGGCCCTGGCGGTGGGACAGGCGGCCGCCCGGTCGTCGGCGAACCCGTGGAAATGCTGCCAATGCTCGATGCCCGGCGGCAGGCCCTTGGCGTCGATGCGGACCAGCAGGTCATCGCCATCGACGACGAACGCGGCCGTCGCCGTCGCGTCCCGGCCGGTCACGTTGCGATTCATGGGGTGCAGGGTTGCCATGTAGTGCGGGTTGGCGGCCAGGGTGTCCCGCGCGGCACCGGAGGCATCGGCGTGCATCCGGTCATGCATGCATGCGGGCAACAGGCAGGCGGCGACGGTGAGGGAAAGCGCGGTGAAGAGGGTCGAGTTCATGTCCAGCTCCGTTCGGTGGTGGTGGACCCGCGTTCGACGGAGTCCGGAAAGTCGCGTGGATGCCGCGCGGCGCGTCCAGCGCGGCTCGCGTCGGGCCGGGGCGGATCGCTACTGGCGCGGTGGCTCCTTCATGCGGGCCAGCATCGGTTCCACCAGGTCCATCGGCAGCGGAAAGACGATCGTCGAGCTCTTGTCGCCGGCGATCTCGGTCAGGGTCTGCAGGTAGCGCAGCTGGATCGCGCGCGGGTCGGCACTCAGCAACTTGGCAGCCTCGACCAGTTTTTCGGCGGCCTGCTGCTCGCCTTCGGCGTGGATGACCTTGGCCCGGCGCACGCGCTCGGCCTCGGCCTGGCGGGCGATCGCGCGGACCATGGTCTCGTTGATGTCCACGTGCTTGATCTCGACGTTGGCGACCTTGATGCCCCAGGCGTCGGTCTGGCTGTCGAGGATCGTGCGCACGTCGTGGTTGAGCTTGTCGCGCTCGGCCAGCAGCTCGTCCAGCTCGTGCTGGCCGAGCACGGAACGCAGCGTGGTCTGGGCGAGCTGGCTGGTGGCCTCGTAGAAATGCTCGACGGCGATGATCGCCTTTTCCGGATCGACCACGCGGAAGTACACCACCGCGTTGACCTGCACGGAGACGTTGTCGCGGGTGATCAGGTCCTGCGACGGCACGTCCATGACGATGGTGCGCAGGTCGACGCGGACCATCTGCTGGATGACCGGGATCAGCAGGATCAGGCCGGGGCCCTTGACCTTCCAGAACCGGCCGAGCTGGAACACCACGCCGCGCTCGTACTCGCGCAGGATCTTGATCGCGCTGAAGAACAGCAGCGCCACGATGATCAGCGCCGGGGAAAGAAACAGCAGGTTCATGGCCGTGCTCCGGTATCGCGCAGGCGCCCGCCAGACCGCATATCAGGCGGCGCCTCCACGGGGGTGACATGCAGGACCAGCCCGACCAGGGCGAGCACCTGCACGGGTTGTCCACTCAGCACCGGCACGCTCGACTGCGCCTGCCAGACCTCGCCGCGGATGCGCACATGGCCGTGGCCGCTGAAATCCTCCAGTGCGACAGCGCGGTGGCCGACCATCTCGTCGGCGCCGGTGGTGACCGGCCGGTTGCGTGCCCGCGCGGCGAGCCAGATGACGCCCATGAAGCCCAGCGCGCTGGTGACGCCGATGCCCAGGATCAGCTGGCCGGGGACACCGAAGCCGGGCACATCGGTATCGAACAGGATCAGCGAGCCGACGATCAGCGCGACCAGCCCGCCGATGCCGAGCACGCCGAAACTGGGCATGGTGAATTCCATCGCCATCAGCACCACGCCGAGCACGATCAGGGCCACGCCGGCGTAGTTCACCGGCAACACCTGCAGGGCATACAGCGCCAGCAGCAGGCAGATCGCGCCGAACACGCCGGGCAGGACCGCGCCGGGGTTGTAGCCTTCCAGCAGCAAGCCGTACATGCCCGCCAGCAGCAGCATGTAGGCGACCGACGGGTTGGTCAGCACGGCCAGCAGCTTGAACCGCCAGTCGGGCTCCACGCTGGTCACCGGCCGGCCCCGGGTCGCCAGCGTCACGTCGCCGTCGCGCAGCCGGACGGTGCGGCCATCGGCCTGCGCCAGCAGGCTGTCGATATCGTCGGCGACGATCTCCACCACGTTCTGCTGCAGCGCCTGCTCGGCGGTCAGCGTGGCGGCATTGCGGACCGCCTGCTCGGCGAACTCGACATTGCGACCGCGCAGCTCGGCGAGGCTTCGCAGGTAGGCGACCGAGTCGTTGACGACCTTGTGGGTCATGGCATCGTCGACGGGTGGCGAGGGGGTGTCATCCGTTGAAGGCTTGTTGGACGGCTCGCGCCCGGCCGCCGGCTTGTCGCCTTCACCCCCCGGAGCCACCGTCGGCGGGGTCGCTCCCGGCCCGATGCCCCCCATCTGCACCGGTGTCGCCGCCCCCATCGACGTCGCCGGCGCCATTGCCGCGAGATGGCAGGCATACAGGATGTAGGTGCCGGCACTGGCGGCGCGTGCACCCTGTGGCGCGACCCAGCCGATCACCGGCACTTTCGACGCCAGGATCGCCTGGTTGATGTCGCGGGTCGCCGCATCCAGCCCGCCGGGCGTGTCGATGCGCAGCACCACCGCCGCGGCCTGGCGGTCGGCGGCCTGCTCAAGCCCGCGCGCCAGATAGTCCCGCGTGGCCGGGCCGATACCGCCCTGGATGTCGAGCAGCACCACGCTGCCCGATGACGGGAGTGTTGGCGTGGGCGCGGCCGGAAGCGCGGGCGAAAACGCCAGCATTGCCGCGAGCAACCAGGCGGGGACGTTCATGTTCATTGGCGACGCGGCCGGAATGTGAACCGGCCGCCGATACCCGCCAGTTAATACGCCCGCCCGTTAAGAAAACGGGACGACACCGCCGTGACCCAGCCGCGCAGGAGGCCGGAAGGGCGCAATAAGCAAAGCGCATTGCGCCGGATGGCTCACGTAATCTCGAACGTATCTCCGTCCAGCATCGCCGGGAAATGCTCGCGATGCGCCCTCAGTCCGGCCGACAACAAAGTCGTGGTGGTGACCATTTCCGAGTCGGTGCATTCGCTCAGCGCATCGCCTAAGTAGTCGATCACCGAGCTGTCACCCGCATACGACAGGTTGTTGCCGTCGATGCCCACGCGGTTGACGCCGGCGACATAGCACAGGTTCTCGATCGCGCGGGCGCGCAACAGGGTTTTCCACGCGTGGGCACGGGCGGCCGGCCAGTTGGCGACGTACAGCGCGAGGTCGTAATCCGGCTGGCCGGCGCGCTCGACATCGAACCGGTTGCGCGAGAACACCGGGAAACGCAGGTCGTAGCAGACCAGCGGGCAGATCCGCCAACCCTTCCACTCCACCGTGATCCGGTCGCGGCCGGCGGCGTAGCGCTTGTGCTCGTCGGCATAGCGGAACAGGTGGCGCTTGTCGTAGTGGTGCAGCTCGCCGTCGGGCTTGGCGAACAGCATCCGGTTGACCACCCGGTCGCCGTCGCGGATCTGCACGCTGCCGGTCACCGCAGCGTCCAGGCGGGCGGCCTGCTCGCGGAGCCAGGCCACCGTCTCGCCGTCCATCGTCTCGGCATCGGTGATGGCCTCGTTGGAGAAGCCGCTGGTGAAGGTTTCCGGCAGCACCACCAGATCGGTCAGGCCGCGCAGCGAGGACATCAACCCGCCGTAATAGTCACGGTTGCCGGCCGGATCGTGCCAGAGGGTCGCGCCCTGGATCAGGGAAATACGAAGGTTGCTCATGGTTCACCAACAGGTTGGGAGGAATCTCTTTGCAGAACCGGTGCCTCGGAATACCCCGGCGGGAGGCCGGGCGTATCGCAACAAAACCGGCGAGGGGTTACAACTTCCGCAGGCGCTCGATGGCGGCGTCGCGGGTCGCCTCGCTCTTGGCGAAACACAGCCGGACGAGGCGCTGGCCCTTCGGCGGCGTGCCGTAGAACGGCGACAGCGGGATCGCGGCCACGCCGTGTTCCACCGCCAGCCAGCGGCAGAATTCGGCGTCGTCCAGATCGCTGACGGCGGAGTAGTCGACCAGCTGGAAGTACCCGCCCGGCACCGGCAGCGGCTTGAAGCGGGTGGTCAGCAACTGCTCCTGGAAGCGGTCGCGCATGGGCTGGTAGAACGCACCCAGCTCCAGGTAGTGCTCCGGCTCGTCGCGGATCATCTCGGCGAAGGCGTACTGCGCGGGGGCGAAGGTGCAGAAGGTGTTGTACTGGTGCACCTTGCGGAACTCGGCGCTCAGCGCCGGCGGCGCGACGCAGTAGCCGACCTTCCAGCCGGTGCAGTGGTAGGTCTTGCCGAAACTGGAAATCACGAAGGCGCGTTCGCGCAGCTCCGGGTAACGCAACACCGACTCGTGACGCGCCCCATCGAACACGATGTGCTCGTACACCTCGTCCGACAGCAGCAGGATGTCGGTACCGCGCAGCAGGGCGGTCAGCTGTGCGATGTCGTCGGCACCGAGCGTCGCGCCGGACGGGTTGTGCGGGCTGTTGATCATCAGCATCCGCGTCTTCGGCGTGATCGCCCGGCGGATCAGATCCCAGTCCGGCGCGAAGGTCTGCGGGTCCAGCGGCACGTGCACGGCGACACCGCCCGCCAGCTCGATCGCCGGCTCGTAACAGTCGTAGCACGGGTCGAGCACGATCACTTCCTCACCCGGTCGCACCACCGCATGCACGGCATCGAAAATCGCCTCGCTGCCACCGGAGGTGACGGTGATCTCCGCATCGACGTCGGGGCGGTAGCCGTAGCAGCGCTCGGTTTTCGCCGCGATCGCCTCGCGCAATGCCGGAATGCCGCTCATCGGCGCGTACTGGTTATGACCGTCGCGCATCGCCTTCGCCAGCGCATCCACCAGTCGAGCCGGCGCGTCGAAATCGGGAAAGCCCTGGCCCAGGTTGACCGCGCCGTGCTCGGCGGCCAGCTGCGACATCACGGTGAAGATCGTGGTGCCGACCTTGGGCAACTTGGTCTGCAGGGGGATGGGCGATTGCGCGGTGCGGGCGGATGTCATCGGGAGTCGGCCGGAAGCTGGGGAGTCCGTGAGTCTACGAAATACCGCTCACCCGCGAGCGCCCCCGGCGAAGCCATCCTCGTGAAGCTGCCCTGCAGGTGTTTGAAAAGAAACGCAAAACCCGACCGGCGGACTTGCACGCCGCCCCCGTCCGCCAGACACTTCAACGCATGCGCGAGCTCACCGTCGTCAACGCCGTCGAACTGGCCGCCGCCTACGCCGCCGCCCGCTATGCCGCGGTGCTGGATGGCGACACCCTGCTGCTGCAGGTCGGCCAGCCCGCGACCGATCTGGAGGCGTACTGGCCGGCCGAGCGCTACGTGTTCATCACCGCCTGGAACCCCGCCTCGGAACCGCGTTCGGACACCGCCAATGCGGCCGCCGATGCCCTGCTGCTGGCGCAGATCGACCGCTACCGTGCCGCGCGCCTGCCGGCCTGGGCGGAAAGTCCGGACGGACAGTGGCGTGAGCCCGGCTGGCTGCTGGCCGACCTCGATGGCGACACCAGCGATCGGCTGGCGATCGAATTCGGCCAGGCCGCGATACTGGCCTGGCGACGGGGCGAGCCGGTCCGGCTGCGGATGCTGATGGAGCCTTCCTCCGACGCAGACGACGACTCCAACGCTGCCTGCATCGACTGGATGGGGAGTCGATGACATCCAGGCTGATGAAGAGGCGCGCCGACGCGTAACATGGGCGTTTCGTGTCCTGTTGGCCCACGCGCCTGCCGATGACTCCTGACGACCGATCCACCCCGCCCCTGCTGGCCGCCCGCGGACTGAGCTTTGCGCGCAATGACGAGCCCGTGTTCGGCCCGCTCGATTTTTCCGTTGATGCCGGCGAGGCCCTGCTGGTGCAAGGCGGCAATGGCGCGGGCAAGACCACCTTGTTGAGGGTGCTGGCGGGCCTGTTGCGGGCCGATGGCGGCGAGGTCGATATCGACGGCCAGCGCGCGCATGCCGCACGACGCGCACGCGCCATCGCCTACATGGGCCACCTGCCCGGCTTCAAGGCCGATCTGGGGGCGCTGGAAAACCTGGATTTCCTGTGCGGCCTGCAGGGCCGGCGACGCAATCAGATCCCGGTCAATGCGCTGGCCATCGTCGGCCTGGCCGGTTACGAGGACGCCCTGGCGCGGCAGCTTTCCGCCGGGCAGAAGAAACGCCTTTCGCTGGCGCGGCTGTGGCTGTCGCCGGCGCCGCTGTGGCTGCTCGACGAGCCGTACGCGAACCTCGATCTGGAAGGCATCGAACTGGTCAACCGGATGATCCAGGCCCACCTGCGCAGCGGCGGTGCCGCGCTGGTGACGACCCACGGTGCTTACGCCGCACCGCCGGTGCGGACCCGGATGCTGGCTCTGGCGGCTGCGGGCATGACCAGTACGGATGGAGCGGGTGTGGAGGCATCGGCATGAGCGCCGCCCTGCCCGGCCTGATCGGTTCGGCCAAGGCCCTGCTGTTGCGCGACCTGCGATTGCTGTGGCGCCGCCGCGGCGATGCGTTGCAGCCGGCTCTGTTCGCGCTGCTGGTCGTGGTGCTGTTCGCATTGGCGCTGGGCGGCGAGGCCGACACCCTGGCAAAGGTCGCCGCCGCCGTGCTGTGGGTCGCCGTGCTGCTGGCCGGCCTGCTCTCGCTGGACACCCTGTTCCGTGGCGATGCCGAGGACGGCTCGCTGGAGCAGTGGATGCTGGCGCCGGTGCCGCTGGGCTGGCTGGTCGGGGTCCGCACGTTCATGCACTGGGCAACCACCGCCCTGCCCCTGCTGATCGCGACGCCGTTCCTGGCCGAGTTGATGCACCTGCCGCGCGGGCAGTTTCCGGTGCTGATGGCCTCGCTGGCACTGGGCACACCGCTGCTCAGCCTGCTCGGTGCGGTGGTCGCCGCGCTGACCGTGGGGATGCGTCGCTCCGGTATACTTGTCGCGCTGCTCGCGCTGCCCCTGTATGTGCCCGTACTGGTGTTCGGTGCCGGCAGCGTGGCCGCATCGGCCCAGGGACTGGATCCGATCGGCGCGCTGCTGCTGCTGGGTGCCGGGCTGGTCGTTGCGCTGGTATTGGCGCCCTTGGCGGCAGCGGCGGCGATCCGGATTGCTCTGAATTGAGGCGTATGAATCCCATCGTCCTGTGGTTCCACAAACTGGGCTCCCCACCCCATTTCGATCGTTTCGCCGCCCGCTGGGCTCCCTGGGCTTACGCCCTGGGCCTGGCCGTCATGGCCTGGGGCATGTACGGCGCCCTGTTCGTGGTGCCGGCCGACTACCAGCAAGGCGACAGCTTCCGCATCCTGTACATCCACGTGCCCAGCGCCTGGATGAGCCTGGCGGTATTCGGGCTGATGGCGTTCTACGCGGCGATCGCGTTGATCTGGCGGATCAAGCTGTGCGAGATCCTCGCGATGGCCTGCGCGCCGATCGGCGCCGGCTTCACCCTGATCACCCTGCTGACCGGTGCAATCTGGGGCAAGCCGATGTGGGGCACCTGGTGGGACTGGGACCCGCGCCTGACCACCGAGCTGATCCTGCTGTTCCTCTACCTGGGCGTGATCGGCCTGTACAACGCGATCGACGACCGCCGCGCCGCCGCCCGCGCGGCCGGCCTGCTGGCCATCGTCGGCGTGGTGCTGCTGCCGATCATCCGGTACTCGGTGGTGTGGTGGAACTCGCTGCACCAGGGCCAGACGATCCGCCTGCTGGGCGAGTCGACGATGGACCCGAGCATGGTCCAGCCACTGATCTGGATGCTGGTGGGGACCAAGCTGTGGTTCATCGGCGCGCTGCTCGTGCGCGCCCGCGCCGACAACCTGCGGCGCGAATCGGGCAAGGTCTGGGTCACGGCGCTGGCGACGGGCAAGGCCGGCGCACGGAGTGACGCGTCGTGAGCTACCTCAACTACGTGATCGCCGGCTACGCCATCTTCGTGCTGGTGCTGGGGTGGGAGTTCTTCGCCAGCCGCCTGCAGATCGGTCGTGAACTGCGCAACGCCCGCCGTCGTGCCGCCCGCCAATCCTCACGGCCTGGAACCGGGACTCCCGGCAGCCCGGCCGCCAATACGCCCGAGGGCACGACTGGGACCACGTCGGAAACCCAGCCACCCCATTCCAACGAGTTGACCCGATGAATCCGATTCGACGCCGCCGCCTGATCTGGGTCCTGGCCCTGGTGGTCGCCGCTGCCATCGCCGCCACTCTGGTAGCCATGGCCCTGCAGCGCAACGTGGCCTATCTGTACACCCCCAACGAAGTCCTCAGTGGCGAGGCCGGGCCCGACGTCGCCTCCGGACAGGCCCGCTTCCGGCTGGGCGGGATGGTCGCGGCCGACTCGCTGCAGCGTACGGAAGGGTCGCTGGAGTCCCGCTTCACCGTCACCGACGGCGACGCCGTGATGCCCGTGGTCTACACCGGCATCCTTCCGGACCTGTTCCGCGAGAACCAGGCGGTCATCGCGACCGGTCGCATGGACGGCAGCCGCTTCGTCGCCGAGGAAGTGCTGGCCAAGCACGACGAGACCTACATGCCCAAGGAAGTCGCCGACAAGATGGGCGCCGCGCACCAGAAGCACGACGTGGATGAGCGCGCCACCGATGCAGCGTCCACGGACGCGCCGGCGGCGGGCCGATAACGATGCTGCCCGAACTCGGCCAGATCGCCCTGATCCTCGCCCTGCTGGTCGCCATGCTGCAGGCGGTCCTGCCGATGGCGGGCGCGCACCGCAACATCGGCGCCTGGATGGCGGTCGCCCGGCCGGCCGCCTACGCCCAACTGGCGCTGGTCGGGTTCGCCTTCGTGGTGCTCACCCTGGGCTTCGTCAGCCAGGACTTCTCGTTGCGCTACGTCGCCGAGAACTCCAACTCGCTGCTGCCGGTCGGCTACCGCTATACCGCCGTCTGGGGCGCGCACGAAGGCTCGCTGCTGCTATGGGCGGCGGTGCTGGCGCTGTGGACGGGCGCCGTCGCGCACTTCTCGCAGCGCCTGCCGATGCCGGTGATCGCGCGCGTGCTGGGGGTCATGGGCATCGTCAGCATCGGCTTCCTGGCGTTCCTGATCTTCACCAGCAATCCGTTCGAGCGCCTGTTGCCGGCGGCCATCGAAGGCCGCGACCTCAACCCGCTGCTGCAGGACCCGGGGATGATCATCCACCCGCCGATGCTGTACATCGGCTACGTGGGCTTCTCGGTGCCGTTCGCCTTCGCCATCGCCGCGTTGCTGGACGGCAAGGTCGATACGCGCTGGCTGCGCTGGACGCGGCCGTGGACCAACATCGCCTGGGCGTTCCTCACCCTCGGCATCGCGCTGGGCAGCTGGTGGGCGTATTACGAGCTGGGCTGGGGCGGCTGGTGGTTCTGGGATCCGGTCGAAAACGCGAGCTTCATGCCGTGGCTGGCAGGTGCAGCGCTGCTGCACTCGCAGGCGGTCACCGAGAAACGCGGCAGTTTCCGTGGCTGGACCCTGCTGCTGGCCATCGCGACCTTCTCGTTGTCGCTGCTGGGCACCTTCCTGGTGCGCTCGGGCGTGCTGACCAGCGTGCACGCGTTCGCCGCCGATCCGGCGCGCGGCCTGTTCATCCTGATCTTCCTGGGCATCGTGATCGGCGGCTCGCTGGTGCTGTACGCGCTGCGGTCGCCGGGCGAGGCCGATGGCAAGCCATTCGCCGCGTACTCGCGCGAGACCCTGCTGCTGGCCAACAACCTGCTGCTGTCGACCGCCTGCGCGATGGTCCTGCTGGGCACCTTGTACCCGCTGCTGGCCGATGCGCTGGAGCTGGGCAAGATCTCGGTCGGGCCGCCCTATTTCGCGTTGCTGTTCACCCTGCTGATGGCGCCGCTGGTGTTGCTGCTGCCACTCGGCCCGCTGACCCGCTGGCAGCGCGACCAGGCTTCGCGGCCGCTGGCGATGCTGCTGCCGTGGGCCGGCGTGGCGCTGGTCGCCGCGGTCATCGCGTTCTTCCTCGCCCCGCAAGGCGCCTGGAAGGTGGCCGCCGGCGTGTTCGGCGCGGTCTGGGTCGGCCTGGGCACCCTGCGTTTTGTGTGGACGCGGTTCAAGGGCACCGGCACCCGCCTCACCGCCGAGATGTTGGGCATGACCCTCGCCCACCTGGGGGTGGCGGTCTTTCTGGTCGGCGCCCTGCTGGTGGAAGGCCTGCAGCAGCAGCACGAAGTCGCGGTGAAGCCCGGGCAGACGATCGAGCTGGGCGACTACTCGTTCCGTTTCGACGGCGTGGCGATGCGCCAGGGCCCGAACTACCAGGCCAGCTACGGCACCGTGCAGGTGTTCGCCGACGGCAAGCCGCTGACCGTGCTGCATCCCGAGAAGCGCGCGTATGCCAGCGGAGGCCAGGTCATGACCGAGGCCGCCATCATCAGCGGTGTCACCCGTGACCTGTACGTCGCCGTCGGCGAGTCGCTCGGCGGCGATGCCTGGGCGTTGCGGGTGCAGATCAAGCCGTTCGTGCGCTGGGTCTGGGCCGGCGCGATCCTGATGATGCTCGGGGGGCTGGTGACCGCGACCGACAAGCGTTTCCGTCGCACGCCCGCATCGCCTGCCGGGCCGGAGACCGCCCGATGAGTCCCGCTGCCAAAAACTCGCGAAGCACGCTCGCACGCTGGCTGCCGCTGGTGGGCTTCGGCCTGCTCGCCGCTCTGCTGCTGGCCGGCGTGATGCTGAGCCGCAACCAGGATCGCGAAGCCCTCCCCTCGCCGCTGATCGGCAAACCGGCACCGGCTTTCGAGCTGCCGGTACTGCACGAGCCGGGCCGGCTGGTCTCTTCGCAGGAACTGCTTGGCCAGCCCTACCTGATGAACGTCTGGGGCAGCTGGTGCCCGGAATGCCGCATCGAGCATCCCGTCCTGACCCGGTTCGCCGAGACCAAGCGCGTGCGCGTGATCGGCTACAACCTCAAGGACGAGCATGCCGACGCATTGCGATGGCTGGAGCAGTTCGGCAATTCCTACTGGCTGGTGCTGACCGACTACAGCGGCGACAAGGCGCTGGACTGGGGTATCTACGGCGCGCCGGAAACCTTCCTGGTCGATGGCAAGGGCATCGTGCGCTGGAAGCATGTGGGCGCGCTCAGCCAGCAGATCATCGACGACGAAGTGCTGCCGATGCTGAGCCGGATCGAGGCAGGCCAATGAACGCCGAGCGGACGAACACGGGACGGATCAAGCGCACTCTCTGGCTGCTCGTGCTGGCCGCATTGCTGCTGCCGGGTATCGCGTTCGCGCAGGCGACCAGGGACCCGGCGCCGTTGCAGTTCACCGACCAGGCCGAGGCCGACCGCTTCCACGCGCTCACCGCGGAACTGCGCTGCGTGAAATGCCAGAACCAGTCGCTGGCCGATTCCAACGCCGCCATCGCGCAGGACCTGCGGCACGAAGTGCTGACGCTGATGCGGCAGGACAAGACCGACGCGGAGGTCAAGCATTACCTGGTCGCGCGTTACGGCGAGTTCGTGCTGTACCGCCCACAGGTCGACCCCAAGACCTGGTTGCTGTGGTTCGGCCCCGGGCTGGTGCTGCTGGTCGGTGGGCTGGTGGTGGTCAACATCGTGCGCAAACGCAGCGCCGGCCAATCATCCATCAGCCACCAGAAAAACACCCCAGACGAAAACACCCCAGACGAAGACCAGGAGTGGTGATGTCCGCGTTCGTGATTGCCGGCGTGGTGCTGGCCCTGCTGGCACTGGGCTACGTGCTGCAGCCGATCTGGCGCACCAGGCCCGTGCTGGGCGCAAGCCTGATCGTCCTGCTCGGTGTCACTTCCGGCCTGCTCTATACCGTGGTCGGCACGCCGCGTGCACTCGACCCGGCCCAGCGCGCCGTGCCGGAAACCCTCGCCGATGCGATCACCCAGCTGAAGGCCGAGCTGGAGCGCGACCCCAACCAGGTCGAAGGCTGGCGTTTGCTGGCCCGCGCCTACGTCGCGCAGAACAAGCTGACCGACGCCGGCAACGCTTTTGATCGCGCACTGAAGCTCGCGCCCGACGACGCCGACATCCTGACCGAAGCCGCCGAGGCCCGCGCGCTGGCCGCCGAAGGCCGCCGCTTCGACGAGGAAGCCGTATCGATGCTGCGTCATGCGCTGGACCAGCAGCCCGACCATCAGCGCGCCCGCTGGTTCCTCGGCATCGCCCAGCGCCAGGCCGGGCAACCGGCGGAGGCCGTCAAGACCTGGGAGCCGCTGCTGGGCCAGGTCGACCCGGCCACCGTCGCCAGCCTGCGCTCACAGATCAACGCCGCCCGCGCCGACGCCGGACTGGAACCGTTGCCGGAAGAGATCGCGGCCGTATCCCCGGTCACGATCACCGTCAGCGTGTCGCTCGACCCGGCGCTGGCGATGCAGTACCCCGATGGCGCCAGCGTGTTCGTGATCGCCCGCCAGGCCGATGGCGCGCCGATGCCGGTCGCGGTCGAAAAACTGCAGGCGGCGCGGTTCCCGCTCACTGTCACCCTGGACGACAGTGACAGCCTGATGCCGACCATGAAGTTGTCGCAGCTCGACAAGATCCAGCTCAGCGCGCGGGTGTCCGCCAGTGGCGATGCCAGCGCACAGCCCGGTGATTTCGAATCCGCACCGGTGCTCGTCGATGCCGCACCCGAGGTCGCTGCCGCGCTGCTGATCGACCGCATCGTCAAGTAGTCGCAGGACGCCAGCCGGAGCGCCGCCATGACCGAATTCATCCCTCCCGGCACGCGCTGGATCGACCTGCCCTCGCCGTTCCCGATGAAACGCGGCGGCGAGTTGCAGGGCGCACGCATTGCCTACGAGACCTGGGGCACCCTCAACGCCGCACGCGACAATGCGGTGCTCGTGGCGCCCGGGCTGTCGCCGAACGCGCACATGGCCGCCAACTCCGCCAATCCGGACGCCGGCTGGTGGGAGCCGATGGTCGGGCCGGGCAAACCGATCGACACCGACCGCTGGTACGTGGTCTGCACCAATCCGCTGGGCAGTTGCAAGGGCTCCACCGGCCCAGCCTCGATCGACCCGGCCACCGGCACGCCGTACCGTTTCAGCTTTCCCGAGCTGTCGATCGAGGACGGTGCCGACGCCATCGCCCACGTCGTGCGGGAACTGGGCATCGGGCAACTCGCCTGCCTGGTCGGCAACTCGATGGGCGGCATGGTCGCGCTGGCGATGCTGATCCGCCATCCTGGCATCGCGCGCACCCACATCAACATCTCCGGTGCGGCGCGCGCCTTGCCGTGGTCGATAGCGATCCGCTCGCTGCAGCGCGAGGCGATCCGGCTCGACCCGAACTTCAATGGCGGCGATTACAACGATGAGCACTACCCCGAATCGGGCATGCGGATGGCGCGCAAGCTCGGCGTGATCACCTACCGTTCCGCGCTGGAATGGGACGGCCGCTTCGGCCGCGTCCGGCTGGATTCCGACCGCAGCGACGACGAACCGTTCGGGCTCGAGTTCCAGGTCGAAAGCTATCTGGAAGCGCATGCCCGCCGCTTCGTCCGCCAGTACGACCCCAACTGCTACCTCTACCTCAGCCGCTCGATGGACTGGTTCGACCTGGGCGACCACTGCGCACAGCGCGGCACCGACAGCCGCGCGCACACCCGCGCCGGCCTGGCCGCGATCCACATCGAACGCGCACTGGCGATCGGCGCCGAGACCGACATCCTGTTCCCGTTGCAGCAGCAACAGGAAATCGCCGACGGCCTGCGCGAAGGCGGTGCCGACGCACAATGCCTGCCGATGCCATCGCCGCAGGGCCACGATGCCTTCCTGGTCGACTTCGACCGCTACGGCCCCGCCGTAAGGGGTTTCCTCGACACCCTGTAGCCGCACGCACCGCAACCGTGGTGCCCGGCCTGCCACACGCCAAAGCGCTAGACTTGTGCGATGACTATCCAAGCCTTGCCCGATATGGTTTTCCCCGGCCGCGACAAGCTCGTCGGCGCCCTCGACATGGCGGTGGCCCTCGGCGACGAGCACGAAATCACCGCCGCACTGCGCAACAGCCTCTGCCAGATGATCCGCGACCGCGACATCCAGCTGCCCGACTGCGTGTTCGAACCGCTCGAGGACCATTACGCCCGTCGTGAAATCTACCGCAGCCCCGAGCACGGCTACAGCGTCGTCGCCATGACGTGGGGCCCCGGCCAAGGCACCCCGATCCACGACCACTGCGGCCTGTGGTGCGTGGAGGGCGTCTGGGACGGCGGACTGGAAATCACCCAGTACGAGCTGCTGGAGCAGGATGGTGAGCGCTTCCGGTTCCGCGGCACCGGCGGCATGATCGCCGGCCCCGGCAGCGCCGGCAGCCTGATCCCGCCGCACGAGTACCACGCCATCCGCAACAGCAGCCGCGACGAGATCGCCGTCTCGGTGCACATCTACAAGGCGGCGATGGAAGCGTGCTCGATGTTCCTGCCCGACCACGGCGAATGGTTCCTGCGTGCGGACAAGGCGCTGAAGATCGACCAGGCGAGCTGATTTCCCACCTGCATTTCCAGCTTCGCCGCCATGCGCTGCACCGCAAGTCGCCGGTCGTTCGCGTGACCTGGATCAACGGCCCCGCCGGCGATCCATGGGCTAATACGCCCATCTCGTCATCCGCCCGAAAACTCCGGGCCGTTGAATCGCCATGAATGAAGTGCGTCATCCGGGCCCTGGGCCTGAACCCGGTGCCGGGCAGGAGCACGACCACAAGCACGACTGGGATCCCCGCTCCACAACCGTGCTCGACGACCAGATCGCCGCCTACGACGGCATGCGCCGGCGCTGCCCGGTGGCCCGCAGCGAATACCTGCACTGGTCGTTGTTCCGCCACGCGGACGTGTCGCGGGCACTGCACGACCACGCGACGTTCAGCAATGCGGTGTCCAGCCACCTCTCCGTCCCCAACGGCATGGATCCGCCGCAGCACACCGGTTACCGGAAACTGATCGAACCCTGTTTCGATTGGCAGCGGATTGCCGCGTTCGAACCGGCCTGCCGCTCCATCGCCACCCACCTGGTTGCCGGATTGCCGGTCGACGGGGATGTCGATCTGGCCGAAAGGTTCGCCCAGGATTACGCCCTGCAGATCCAGTGCGCCTTCCTCGGCTGGCCTGCCACGACGCACGATCCCCTGCGTGCCTGGATCCGCAGGAATCATGCGGCGACGCTGGCCGGCGACCGGCCTGCGATGGCACTCATCGCGCTGGAGTTCGACCACGTCATCCGCCGGTTGCTGGCCGTCCGCCGCGACGCCGGCGATCGCGCGCCCGACGATCTCACCACCCGCCTGCTGCACGAGCAGATCGACGGCCGCGCATTGAGCGACGAGGTCATCGTCAGCATCCTGCGCAACTGGACCGTGGGCGAACTGGGCACGATCGCCGCGAGCGTGGGAATCCTGGCCCATTACCTGGCCGACCGGCCGGAGCTCCAGCAGCAGTTGCGCGAACAACCGGCACAGCTGCCCGCTGCGATCGACGAGATACTGCGGATCCACGCACCGCTGATTTCCGCCCGCCGCATCACCACCCGGCCGGTGGAGATCGGCGGGCGCCAGCTCGACGCCGGCGCACGCATCACCCTGATGTGGGCGTCGGCCAACCGCGACGAGGCCGTTTTTGGCGACCCCGACGAGTTCCGCCTTGATCGCGATCCCTCCTTGAACCTGCTCTACGGTGCCGGCATCCACGTCTGCCCGGGCGCCGCACTGGCACGCCTGGAGCTGCGGGTCCTGATGGAAGAACTGCTTCGACAGCGCCGGATTGCGCTGGTGCCCGGCACGCAACCGCGCAGGGCGGTCTATCCGGCCAGCGGCTTTTCATCGTTGCCGTTGCAGGTCGGGAAAATCACGTCCTGACCTGTCGAGTCGATCCAGGAAAACACTGGAGCGCAGCGCCCCGGCTCGGCTATACTTCCGCGCTGGCCGAAGTGGCGGAATCGGTAGACGCAGCGGATTCAAAATCCGCCGCCCTTAAAAGCGTGTGGGTTCGAGTCCCACCTTCGGCACCATCAGCAACGACTTGCCCGGCTCCGGCCGGGTTTGTTGTTTCTGACCACCTCATTTCTGGCGGCTTCATTTTCCGGCAACCTCATTTCCGGCGTCGCGGGATCTGGCCGGGCAGTTCGCTTCCGGCAGGGCTAGCATTGGCCCATGTGCCTGATCGCCTTCGCCCTGGACTGCCACCCGCGCTACCGACTGGCGTTGATCGCCAATCGCGACGAGCTTCATGCACGGCCGGCCGCGCCGGCCGGGGTGGATCCCGACTTTCCCGACCTGTATGGCGGCCGCGACCTGCAGCTCGGCGGCGGCTGGCTGATGGTTTCGCGACGTGGCCGACTGGCTGCGGTGACCAACGTGCGGGTTGGACTGGGCAGCCAGCCGATGCCCCGCTCGCGCGGTGAGCTGGTCAGGGATTTCAGCCGCAAAGAATCCACGGCGGCCGACTGGCGGCAGGCACTGGAACCGCGCGCCGCCGAGTACGCACCCTTCAACCTGGTGCTGTGGGACGGGTCGTCTGGCTGGTTTGCGAGCAACCACCCCCGCTTTTCCGCCCACGCCATCAGTCCCGGCCTGCATGCCATGTCCAACGGCGCCTTCGATGCGCCGTGGCCGAAAAGCACGCAGGCGACCCAGGCCCTCGCGCACTGGCTGCACTCCGAAGCCGCGGGTGATGCCGGGATGGCGGATGTGTCGGCACTGCTCAGCGCGCTCGCCGACGACACCCCGGCACCGGACGCATCGCTGCCCGATACCGGCATCGGCCTTGAGTTGGAACGTCGGCTGTCACCGCCCTTCGTGCGCGACGCACTCTACGGAACGCGCTGCAGCACCGTGGTGCTGGTCGACGATGACGGGATCCGGTTTGTCGAACGGCGCTTCGACGCCAGCGGAACCGCGACCGGCGACACCGACGCCTGGTTGCAACGCATGACGACCTGACATCGACGCCTGACCTTCCGTGGCGGTCCATAAGCGACCCGCTTCAGTGCATCGCACTCCAGGGCCACTACCCTTCGCCACTCATCGCGTAGCGGTCCGCCGCGCGCTCGAAACGGTTGCGCACGCTCACCCCGCCGCATAGCAGATACAACGGCAGGAACAGCGGACCGAGCGCCATGTATTGGTAAACATGGGCGCGTTCGTGATCGCCCAGGCGCACCGGCGGATCGACGCACCGGCCAGCGCGGTGCGCGTAGGTCAGGCAAGGAACATCCAGATCGTCGCCGGTGTGGATGATCACGTTGCCCAGAGTCAGCGCGCCGCCCGGGCCCCAGGGCCAGCCATGAAAGACCAGTGCCGGATACTCACGCCGCCAATGCACGTGCGCGCCGAACGGCAGGCCGGCCATGCCGGCCAGCAAGCCGAGGAGCGTGTTGGGCAACGTCCATGCCGCGCCGACGAGCAATCCCGCGAGAGAACGCCGGGACACGCCGCTCAGGTGCTTTCTTCCGGCATCAGGAGCCACAGGATCAGGTAGACCACGATGCCGGGAAAGGCCGCGGAAGCGATGGAGACGAGGACAAACAGCACCCGCAGCAGGGTCGAACTCCAGCCGAACCGTTGCGCGATGCCGCCCAGGACGCCGGCAATGATGCGGTCACTGCGTGATCGGGTGAACGGGCGCGGTGCAGGGTCCATGCGGTTGGTATCGATGTATGCGTGAACGGAGGGCAACGCCCGCGAGTCTAGCGCGCGGCCGTGATAGCGACGCGTGATGGCCGGCCTAGCGGGAACGCTGCGCCAGCCAGTCGTGGATCGCCTGCGGCACCTCGCGCTGGGCACGGCTGGAGACGTAGATGCCGATGTGGCCGCCACGGAACGACAGCTCGCTGTAGTCGTCGCTGCCGACCAGCCCACCCAGCGCTTTGGACGAGGCCGGCGGCACCAGATGGTCATGCTCGGCGAACACGTTCAATACCGGCATGTCGACCTGGGCCAGATCGACGTTGCGGTCGCCGATGCGGATGCTGCCGTTGAGGAATCCGTTGGCCTGATAGAACTGCTTGGCGAACTGCCGGAACGCTTCGCCGGCCTGGTCGGGCGAGTCGAAGATCCAGTTCTCCATGCGCAGGAAATCCTCCAGCGCCTGCCGGTCATCGAGGATGTCGACCAGGCCCACGTACTTCTGCACGAACAGCCGCCACGGCTTCAGCGTGAGGTAGGTGAAATTCATCATGTCGGCCGGGATGTTGCCGAGCGCATCGACCATCGCATCCACATCGATCCCGCGCACCCAGTTGGCCAGCATGTTGTCGTCGGTATGGAAGTCGACCGGCGTGACCATGGTCACCAGGTTGCGCACCTTGCCGGGATTGAGCGCGGCGTAGCACAGCGAAAACGCGCCGCCCTGGCAGATGCCGAGCAGGTTGATCGCGTCCAGATGATGGGCCCTGCGGATGTGGTCGACCGCGCCACCGAGGTAGCGCTGGATGTAGTCCTCCAGCTCCAGGTAGCGGTCGGAACGGTCCGGGTAGCCCCAGTCGAGGATGTACACGTCCTCGCCGCGCGCCAGCAGCCCGCGCACGATGGATTTGTCCGGCTGCAGGTCGACCATGTAGGGCCGGTTGACCAGCGCGTAGGCGATCAGCAGCGGCACCTTGGCCGTCGGCGCGCGGCCGCCTTCCAGCGTGGTCCCGCGGTAGCGGTACAGCACGACCTTGCCGTCGCGCCAGACTTCCTCCTTGGCCGTCGCGCCGTAGTCGATGTTGTCGACCTCGCGCAGGGTATCGAGACCGGCGCGCAGCTTGGCCTGCGCCTGCATGGCCTCCTGTGCCAGCGCATCGGCGGTGAAATTCAGGGGACCGGTGGCGAACATCGGGGGCTTGTCCATGTCAGCGTGCCTTCGCGGTGGGATTGGCTACCGCGGAACGTGTTGCGGATGCGGATTTTTTCATTGCCGCCGAAGCGCCCGGCTTGTTCGTCGGGGACGCTTTCTTCAGGACCGGTTTTGCGGCTCCGCGCTTTGACGTGTTTTTCGTGGCCTTGGCGGCGGGTGCGGGCTGCTTCGATGCCGGTCGGGAGACCGCTTTTGCAGCCGTTTTTGACGAAACTTTCGTCGCGGCTTTCGCCGCAGGCTTGCCGGTGGCAGCCTTCGTCCGCGGCGCGCGCGCTCGCCCACCGTCACCAGGGCCGGAAGCCGGTGGCGGCTTCGGCGCCGCACCGTCCAGTCGATCGCGCAAGCGCCGCAGATCGCGTTCCAGTTGCGCGATCTTGCGATGCGCGGCATCGACCTCGGTGCGTGTCGGCACGCCCATCGCCTCGCCGGCCTGCTCGACCTCACGCTGCACCGCCGCGCGCAGACGCATCTGCGCATTCACCAGCGCGCCATAGGCGTCGCGGAACCGCGGCGACAGCGCGATCTCGGCATATGCCTCCTCGGCTGCATCGATCCACAGGTCGAACAGCGCGCGGGTCGATTCCAGTTGCCGGCCCGGCTCGCTGCAAGCCGCGAGCTTCTCCTCGAAACGCTTGAACGCGTCCTGCATCGCCTCGGCCAGCAACGCCTGGTAGCTCTTGTCCTGCTGCTGGTAATCCTGCATGGCTGCTGCCAGCTGCTGCCAGCGCTGCTGATGCTCGCGGGTGAAGCCCAGTGCCGGCGTGTCCAGCCAAGACCGGCCCTCACGCTGCATCTGCTCCAGCCACGGCGCAGCCTGCGCGAACCACTGCTCGAAACCGTGCTGGCCCGGCCCCTGCATCCCACGCAAGGCCTCGGCGAACGGGTTGCCGCCAGTGCTACCAAAGGCCTGCTTCCAGGCCTTGGCGACATCGGCTGCGCTGGCGTTCTGACCGGCGAACTGCGCCGCCAGTTGCTGCATCTGTGCGTACCAGCCCCGCGCCTGCGCGTTGAAGCGCTCAACCGCGGTATCGGCAGGTTGGCTGCCTCCGCGGGCGAGTTGCGACCACCACGCCAGCGCCTCGTTCCAACCGGGCATCGCGCCGGCGGTTCCGGCCGACGGGCCGGCACCTGCATGGCCGGCATCGGAAAATCCGGGGAATCCGCTGCCCGGAAAGCCCGCTGTCGAAAATCCCGGCGCGGATGCGGGCGCCGTTTCGCCGCGCATCATCTCGCCCCAGCGACTCCAGTACTGCCGCGCCAGCGAGGCGAAGTCGTCGCTACCGCTACCGAAACCTTCGGGCGGAAAGCCGCCCATGCCGAAACCGTGATTGGCCATTCCACTCTCCCAAGCGTGACGTCGATCATAGCAACGCCCGCGCCGCATGCTCCGGCGTTACCGGAGGCCGGACTCAGGGTTTGGGGATGCGCACCGTCTTGCTGATCATCAAGGTGCCCGACAACGCGAACATCAGCACCAGCGGATGGAATTGCCACGGACCCAGCTTGACCATGCCGAACCACAACTGGCTGCCGATCGCGCCCTGCCAGGCCGCGATCCACAGCACCACCACCAGCACCAGACTGGTCGGAATAGGCGTGCCCTCGAAATATTTGACCTTGCCCTCCGCGCCCGACAACTGCTCGGCGGTGACGTTGTAGCGCGCCAGGCGGCTGACCCCGCAGCCGACGAAGAAGCTCAATACCACCCAGTCCCAGCCGCCTTGCAGGCCGCAGGCGTAGGCCAGCGCGGCCGGAGCGACGCCGAAGGAAATCACGTCGGCCAGCGAATCCAGCTCACGGCCCAGGGTCGAGGCTGACTTGCGCCAGCGCGCAATCCGGCCATCGAGCGCATCGAAGATGAAGGCCAGCGGGATCAAGGCCATGCCGATCATCAGGTCGCGCACGATGCCGTCCTGCAGGAAGCGCATCGCAGCGAAGATCGCGCCGGTGCCGCAAAAGGCATTGCCGAGGGTGAACCAGTCCGCAAGTTGGAATTCACGAAGCATCGTGAAGTGGCGAGGCTGCTGCATGCGATTGCTCCGGTAAGGTTTGCCATCATCGCGCAAACTGCTGCCCAGCCTGCCAAAAACCGGGCGGCAGCGCCAAGTGCGATGCCGGCAGGTGTCTAGCGGTACGTCCCGCGGGCGATCCGGAAAGGACGCGAGGCTACAGGCGGCGGCCTGCCGCGACCACAATGGCTGTCCACGCCACCGCCAGCACGAAATTCTCCAGAACGTCATGCCCACCCCACCCCGAAAGATCTTGCATGTCGACATGGATGCGTTCTACGCGTCGGTCGAGCAGCGCGACGACCCCGACCTGCGCGGCAAGCCGGTGGTGGTCGCCTGGCGCGGTGCGCGCTCGGTGGTGTGCGCGGCCAGCTACGAGGCGCGGGTGTTCGGCGTGCGCTCGGCGATGCCGGCCGGTCGCGCGGAACGGCTGTGCCCGCAGGCGATCTTCGTACCGCCGGATTTCGTCCGCTACAAGGCGGTGTCGCAGCAGGTCCGCGAAATCTTCGCCCGCCACACCGACCTCATCGAGCCGCTGTCGCTCGACGAGGCCTACCTGGATGTCACCCGCACCAGGACCGCCCTGCCTTCGGCCACCGCGACGGCGGAAGCGATCCGCGCCGCGATCCGCGGGGAAACCGGATTGACGGCCTCCGCCGGCGTGGCCTCCAACAAATTTCTCGCCAAGATCGCCTCGGACTGGAACAAGCCCGACGGTATCTGCGTGATCCGCCCGCGCCAGGTCGAGGCGTTCCTGACGCCCTTGCCGGTCGGTCGCCTGCCGGGTGTCGGCAAGGTGATGCAGGGTCGGTTGGCCGAACTGGGCATCGCCACCGTCGGCCAGTTGCGCCAGTTGCCGGCGACCGAACTGGAGCTGCGCTTCGGTCGTTGGGGCCGGCGCCTGCACGAGCTGTCGCAGGGCATCGACAACAACCCGGTACGGCCGGAGCGTCCGAGCATGCAGATCTCCTCCGAAGACACCTTCGCGCACGACCTGCTGCTGGCCGATCTGGAGCCGCACATCCGCCGGCTCGCCGAAAACACCTGGGCCGGTTACCAGCGCGAACGGCAGCGGCATCCGGACCGCGTCGCCCGCACCGTGGTGCTGAAGCTCAAGACCGGCGACTTCCGCCTGCTCACCCGCAGCCTGACACCACCGACGCGGCCGGCGTCGCTGGAAGCGCTGGCCGGCATTGCCTGCGACCTGCGCGCACGCGTCGACCTGCCCGTGGACACGCGGTATCGCCTGGTCGGCGTCGGCCTGTCGGGTTTCATCGAGCAGGACGACAACCGCGCCCAGTCGGACCTGTTCGGAGAGCCGTTCGAGGCGATCTGAACTGGATGGGCGTTCTGATAAGTCCGCGGTTCAACCTCCAACCGCCGCCGACAAGGGCGACGCCCCGCCGCTCGCACACATCCACGGATTGTCAGCCGGCGGGTGACGCCGCGACAGCTTCTTCCGACGCGACAGCCGCGGAATCGTCCGACGAGCCCCGCTTCGGCTTCAACAGCAACTCCAGCGCCTTGCCCACCATCGCGAACGCGAACGCGCCCGTCACATGGGTCGCCGCGCCCAGCCCCGCGCCGCAATCGAGCTTGAGCGCGGCATCGCCCGCCACCTGCGGGCGTACACCGCAGACGCTGCCATCGGCTTGCGGGTATTTCACGTTTTCCAGCGAATACACCGCCGGCACGCTGAAGTACCGCTGCGGGCTCCTGGGGAAGTTGAACTCGGCGCGCAGTTTCTTGCGGATCAACGCCAGCATCGCGTCGTGCTCGGTCCGCGACAGGTCGCGCACCCGCACCTGGGTCGGATCGGTCCGGCCACCGGCCGAGCCGCACACCACCAGCGGCAATTTGCGTCGACGGCACCAGGCGATCAGTTCGACCTTGCTGCGGAAACTGTCGCAGGCATCCAGCACGAGATCGAAGTCGCGATCCAGCATTGCCGCCAGCGTCGAGGCGGTCAGGAATTGTTCCACCGCCTCCACCTCGACCAGCGGATTGATCGCGCGACAGCGCTCGGCCATCGCCACCACCTTCGCGCGGCCGAACTGGCCTTCGTGCGCGGGCAGCTGGCGGTTGCTGTTGGACACACAGATGTCATCGGCATCGATCAGGCTGAGGTGGCCGACCCCGCTGCGAACGAGCGCCTCCACCACCCAGGAGCCGACGCCCCCCATGCCGACCACGGCCACTCTGGAGTCCGCGAAACGTGCCAGTGCGCCGTGGCCATACAAACGGTCGATCCCGCCGAAACGCTCCAGCAGGCTTGGGTCCAGGGAGGAAGTTGTCATGCGCACAGTGTAAATCCCGCTCGTCCGGCCTGCTGCATGGCGCGTGTTATCGTTCCGCGCAATTCACAGGAGCCCGGCCATGAGCAACCCCCAGCCCGATACCAGTCACGACGGCAAGCGTCCGGCCAACGGCGCGAAATACCTCATCCTGCTGCTGGTGGGACTGGTCATCGGCGTGATCGCCACGGTCATGGTGCTGCGTGCGGTGGAGGGCAGGAAGGACTGGCAGGACCATTTCCCGGAAGCGGCGATGCGCGTCATGGCAGCGCACTCCGCGCAGTTGCAGATCAGCATGAAGGCCAACCGCTGCAGCGCGACCGACACCCTGCCCCATCTGCAGGCACTGCGCACGATCGCCAACGACCTTGAACCTGCGCTCCCCGGCCTGAGTGACGACAAGCGCTTCGCCGAGCACGCCAGCCGGTTCCGCGCCACCCTGGATGCCGCGCTGGCCAGCCCGCCGCTCAATTGCGAAGGCCTGGCGGAAACCACCAGGAAGATCGGCGAGGACTGCAAGGCCTGCCATCAGGACTTCCGTTGAGTGCCCACCGGTTGTGATCGGCCGCATCGGCCCGTCACGCCGGCGTCGCCGGTCACTGGCCGCATGGGGGCGAGTGCCCGGTTGATCGCCTGTTCACGCATCCGCGCCTAGTTTGGGAACTCGTGGCGATCTCGCCACCGATTCTTCCCGCCACGCCGGAGATGCTCATGAACACCCCGTCCACAAACAACAAGAACCCTCGCCTGATCGTCATCGCCGCGGCGGCCGCACTCGCCCTTGCCGGCTGCGCGACAGGCCCGGGCTACGGTTCCAACAGCGGCTACGTAACATCCCCGGGATACGGCACTCCGGCCAATTGCTACGATTGCGGCACCGTCGTGCGGATCGAGCAGGTGGCCGGCAACAGCAATGTCCCCGACGCCACTGGCGCGGTGCTGGGCGGGATTGTGGGTGCGGCAGCAGGACGTGAACTGGGCGACGACAAGAGCTCGGGACGCCGCAACACCGCGACCGTGGCCGGTGCCGTGGCCGGAGCGCTTGCAGGCAACGCCATCCAGAAAAACATCAGCGGCGCGACTTACAACGTGCAAGTACGCATGGACAATGGCCGCACCGTCGTCGTCAGCCAGCGCGACCTGGACGGCATCCGCGAGGGTTCCTATGTCCGGGTATACGACGGTCGCGCCTGGGCACGCTGACCCGGTGATCAATACGGCTGGCCCATCGGCATCGATCGGCCCGGGCATCGACCGACTGGCCCCGGCCCATGTCGCACCAGCCCGCAACATCGATGGCCCGCAGCGATGCGGGCCATTCTTTACACCAATAGTCCACGCACAAAAAACCCCGACTTGAGTCGGGGTTTTTCGAGACGGCTCAGACGTTATACCGCCTGGACCTCGTCAGCCTGCAGACCCTTCTGACCCTGGGTGACCACGAAGGACACCTGCTGGCCTTCCTGCAGGCTCTTGAAGCCCTCGGACTGGATCGCACGGAAATGCACGAAGACGTCTTCGCCATTCTCGCGGCTGATAAAGCCAAAACCCTTGGCATCGTTGAACCACTTGACGGTTCCGGTTTCACGGTTGGACATTTACTTGCTCCTTGGAACATGGATTGATAGCGGCGCGTTGAAAACAGCGCGGTCGCGCCGAGCTGGTTGCAAGGAAGAAGCAAGGTGCAACGATGAAGCGATCTTTGATCAACCACATCGGGCCAAGATTCACGGTGACCCTGACAAACAGCGGCCCGAAACTACCCCGCGCTCCGTGAAAATGCAATCACGAACTGCCAAGGACGTGCCATGGACCTGCAAACGCTTTACTACGTGATCGCGGTAATCCTGGTCCTGCTTGGACTGGCCGGGACGATATTGCCGGCCATTCCCGGCGTACCGCTGGTGTTTGCCGGCATGCTGCTGGCTGCCTGGGCCGATGGGTTCGCGCAGGTCGGGGCATGGGTGATCGGGATACTGGGATTGCTGACCCTGATGTCGATTGCGATCGACCTGTTTGCCACCGCGGTGGGGGCCAGACGGGTGGGTGCGAGCCGCCTGGCGGTGGCAGGTGCGATCGTCGGCACCTTTGCGGGGCTGTTCTTCGGCATCATCGGCCTGCTGGCCGGACCCTTCATCGGCGCGTTGGCGGGCGAACTCCTGCACAGCCGCGAAGTCCGCCACGCAACCCGGGTCGGCGTCGGCACCTGGGTCGGAATCCTGCTCGGCACCGCGCTCAAGATCGGCCTGGTGTTCGCCATGCTGGGTGTGTTCGCGATGGCCTGGCTGCTGTGATCGCTGCGGCCACCGGTTGCCACCTTCACGTTACAATTGATTGAAACTTGGCACAGTGGCGACCCTGATCCAGGGGAAATTCGGATGCGATGCTGGAGCCACCCACGCATGATTTGGATCATCGTTTCCACCGTACTGATCACTGCGCTTGTGGTCGTGATCGCCATGAACTTCGCGACCCCGAAAAAGGAACTGGAACGCAGGATCGAGCATCACTACACGATTTCGGACCCCCAGTTCCGCCGCGAAATGTCGGTATTGATGGGGCCGACCGTCCTGCCCGGAAACAAGGTCACTGCGCTCAACAACGGCGTGGAGATTTTCCCCTCGATGCTGGAGGCCATCCATGGCGCCCGGGTGTCGATCACCTTCGAGACCTACATCTACTGGTCTGGCGAAATCGGCAGGAAATTCAGCGAGGCGCTGTCGGAGCGAGCCCAGGCAGGCATACCCGTGCATGTCACCATCGACTGGGTCGGCAGTCTCAAGATGGATCAGGAGCTGCTGGACAACATGCAGGACGCCGGTGTGCAGGTGGAGCGCTATCGCCCCTTGCACTGGTACAACCTGAACCGGATGAACAACCGCACCCACCGCAAGCTGCTCGTCGTGGACGGCAGGATCGGCTTCACCGGCGGGGTCGGTATCGCCGACCTGTGGGAAGGCGACGCACAGGATCCCCAGCACTGGCGTGACATGCATTTCCGGATCGAGGGACCGGCAGTGGCGCAGATCCAGGCGGCGTTCAACGACAACTGGATCAAGACCACCGGCGAGGTCCTCAACGGTCCCGACTATTTCCCGCCGCTGCAACCCGCCGGTGACATGGCCGCGCACATGTTCATCGCCTCCCCCGCCGGCGGCAGCGAGAGCATGCACCTGATGTATCTGATGGCGATCGCGGCGGCCGAGCAATCCATCGACCTGGCCGCGTCGTATTTCGTCCCCGATCCGTTGATCATCCACTCCCTGATGGCGGCGCGAAAACGCGGCGTACGCATCCGCGTGCTGCTACCCGGCCCGCATATCGATTCGGAAACAGTACGGTTGTCGTCCAAGGCCACCTGGGGGCCGCTGTTGCGCGATGGCGTCGAGATCCACGAATACCAACCGACGATGATGCATACCAAGTTGTTGATCATTGACCAGGAGCTGGTGTCGGTCGGTTCAACCAATTTCGATATCCGCTCGTTCCAGCTCAACGACGAGGCAAGCCTGAATATCTATGACCATGAGTTCGCCATGCAGATGACCGCCGTGTTCGAGAAGGACTTGAAGCCCACCAAACGCTATACCTACGACCTTTGGCAGAACCGCCCCTGGCAGGACAAGCTTGCCGAGCGCGTGCTGTTGCCGATCAAGTCGCAACTATGAGCCTGCGCAGATCGGGGACATACCGATGGCTGGTTTCCTCCATCGTCATGGTGCTGGGACTGCTGTCTGGTGCTGTTGCGCTGGGAGCACCGCCTGCGGCGGGGATTGAGGCGCCAGCCTCACCGGCGACAGAAACGGCGGACCACGCGATGAGTCGGGATCTGGCTCGCCGGCTGCATGGCGTGGCAGGGCTGGAGGATGTGGTGGTCACCGTACAGGCCGGCGTGGCGCGTCTGGATGGCACGGTGATCGAGGTCGAAGACCGCGTGCAGGCCGCCCAGATCGCCAGCCAGCAACCGGGCGTCGACACGGTCGAGAACCATGTGCAGGTCAGCACCCGGCTTTCCGATCGTCTGGACGCCGCGGTCACCCTGGTCATCGAAAAACTGCTGCACCTGGTGGCGGCGATTCCGCTGCTGGCAGTCGCGATCGCGTTGGTGATGCTGTCGTGGTGGTTGGGGCGCGGGATCGGGCGACGGATCGCACGGCGCAAGTGGCGCAGCAAGAACCCCTACCTCGACGGACTGGTGCAGAACCTGGTGCAATGGCTGGTTTTGCTGGTGGGAGTGCTGGTCGCCCTCGACCTGCTCGGCGCCACCGCCCTGGTCGGCGCGGTACTCGGCTCGGCGGGCGTCATCGGGTTGGCGATGGGTTTCGCGTTCAAGGACATCGCCGAGAACTACGTCGCCGGCATCCTGTTGAGCCTGCGGCGGCCGTTCGAGCCCGGCGACTCGCTGCGGATCGACAGCTACGATGGCAAGGTCGTCGCCCTGACCTCGCGCGCGACGATCCTGATGACCTTCGACGGCAACCGGCTCAGCCTTCCCAACGCGCTGGTGTTCAAGTCGGTCGTGCTCAATTTCAGCCGCAACCCGAAGCGGCGCTTTGATTTTGCGATCCCGGTCGATCCGGCGACCTCGATCGGCCGCGCGCAGGAAGTCGCCATGAACCGGATCGCCGCCACCGACGGGGTGCTGCCGGATCCGGGGCCGTCGTGGATCATCAGCGGTTATGAGGGCGATGGGCTCAAGTTGCAGTTCTTCGGCTGGATCGACCAGCGCCAGAACGATCTGGGCAAGGTGCGCAGCGCCGCGATCCGGGCGGTGAAGAAGGCATTTTTCGATGCCGGCATCGAAAGCCCGCGTTCGGTGCGCTACCTGGTCTCGGTGCCGGCAGCCGAAGCCGCCACCGCCGGTACCACAACGACGGATGCCGCCGTCGACATCGCATCCCAGGACATTTCGATCAATCGCGACATCGACCAGCAACTGGCCGACGCGCAACGTGCCCACTCCACCGACGACCTGCTGCCGCCGTCTCCATGAGTCACGCCATGCCGATCCCCACCGCCCCTGCACGCCGATGGCCCCGCATCGCCGCCATGACGGTCGCGACGCTGGCGATCACCTCCCTCGCCGGCCCCGCGTTTTCCCGGGATCCGTCGAGCCTGGTGACACCGCCCGAAGCCTGCGCCGCACTCAATGTCGATGTGGACCGGCTCGCCTGCTACGACCGCGCCTTCCAGCGCCGACCCGACGATCCGCTGCGCGCGGACGCCGAAGCCCTGCAGGCCAGGCAAGCCATGGACCAGGCCGCCGAGCGTGAGCGCGCCAACCTGTCACGCCGGGAGCGTGCGCGCCTGGCGGCAAATGACCTGTTCAAGTCCGATGACGGCCGCACGTCGTTGGAGACCAGCATCGCCAACGCCGGCAAGGGCGCGCTGCTCGACAGCCGCTGGGAGCTCGCCAGGGACTCCAAGCTCGGCATCTTCAACCTGCGCGCCTACAAGCCGGTGTACCTGTTGCCGGCGGTATGGAGCAGCCGGCCGAACGAACTCCCCAGCTCGTCCAATCCGGCCGTGCCGGCACAGCCGTTGCCGCTGGACAGCGTCGAGACGAAGTTCCAGATCAGCTTCAAGACCAAGGCGGTCGAGAACCTGTTCGGCGACAACGGCGACATCTGGATGGGCTACACCCAGACCTCGCACTGGCAGGTCTACAACAGCGAGGAGTCGCGCCCGTTCCGCGAGTCGAACTACGAGCCGGAAGTGATGCTGGTGTTCCGCAACAACTACAGCCTCGGCGGGTGGCGCGGGCGGATGCTGGGGCTGGGCATCAACCACCAGTCCAACGGCCGCGCCGATCCGCTCTCGCGCAGTTGGAACCGGATCGTGATGAACATCGGCCTGGATCGCGAAAACTGGGCCCTGACCCTGCGCCCGTGGTGGCGGCTGTCGGACGGCAGCGAGGACGAGAACCCGGGCATCGAGGACTATGTCGGTCGCGGCGATGCGACGCTCGTGCACGTCCGCAACGGGCACGAATTCGCGTTGATGGCGCGTCACTCCCTGCGCGGTGGCGACGCCTCGCACGGCGCGGTGCAGTTCGACTGGGGCTTTCCGCTGACCCGCACTCTGCGCGGCCACGTGCAGGTGTTTGACGGATACGGCGAGAGCCTGATCGACTACAACCACCGCTCCACCCAGATCGGACTGGGCATCTCGCTGCTGGAGTGGTTCTGATCCGCGGACAATGACGCGGGACGGCCTGCCACCGCGGCGGCGCCGCACAGGCCCGGTCGACATCAACGGAGACGCGGTATGCAGGCGAAGCGAATCCTTTCCATCGATGGCGGCGGCATCCGCGGCCTGGTCAGTTGCCTGTGGCTGGGAGGCGCGGAAGACGTCCTGGCCCAGTCCGGCAAACCGGGATTGCTGGGGCATTTCGACCTGCTCGCCGGCACTTCCAGCGGCGCATTGATCGCCTGCGGCCTCGGCATGGGGTTGAGCCCTGCCACCATCGCCGGGCTGTTCCACCGCCACCGCCACGACATCTTTCCCGGCATGGTCGAGCGCCTGTGGTCGCGCGCGGGCCGGGTGTTCCGCGAAGGCCTTTCCGCGCCCAGGTACGACGGCAAGGGACTGGAAAACGTGCTGCGGGAAGTGTTCGGGCAGACCACGCTGGGCCAGCTCAAGTTGCCGGTGATGGTGACCAGTTACGACACCGTGTCCCGCGAGGCGGTGATCTTCAAGAGCTTCAAGCCCGAGCACCGCGACCTGCCGGTGTGGGAAGTCTGCCGCGCATCCACCGCCGCGCCGACCTACTTCCCCGCGTACCCGATGATGGTCGAGGGCCATGCCTGCGCCTTGATCGACGGCGGCGTCGTGGCCAACAACCCCACCGCCTGCGCGGTCGCCGAGGCGTTACGTCACGACAAGCAGGTCGACCAGTGCAGCGACCTGGTGGTGTTGTCGGTCGGCAGTGGCCGGCGCAACCGGCCGATCCCGCTCAGGCAGGCGCAGGAATGGGGCGCGCTGGAATGGGCGGTGCCGATCATCGACGTGCTGTTCGACGGCAACACGGATTCCGTCGATTACATCACCCGGCAACTGGTCGGGCCGGGCTACTTCCGGCTGCAGGCCGACCTGCTGGCGCAACTGGACGACCTGGACGATGTCAGCTCGGTCAACATCGCCGCGCTGGAAACCATGGCGACGGATTACCTGCAGAGCGCCGCGACCCGCGCGACGCTCAAGGAACTTGCAAAACGCCTGTAAGGCGATTGTAGGAGCGACGTAAGTCGCGAATGCGCCGACGTCCGGTTTCGCCGTGCTGTCGCGACTTACGTCGCTCCTACAACCGAAGGAAGCCCCCATGGGACAGGAAGCTCGCCCTCAGATCTGCTCGATCGCCAGCGGGATCCGGCCGATGCGGGCCTGCCATTCGCGCGGGCCGGTCTCGTGCACGGACTCGCCGTTGCTGTCGACCGCCACCGTCACCGGCATGTCCTGCACGGTGAACTCGTAGATCGCCTCCATGCCCAGGTCCTCGAACGCGACCACGCGGGCGGCCTTGATCGCCTTCGATACCAGGTACGCCGCGCCGCCGACCGCCATCAGGTAGACCGACCTGTGCTTGCGGATCGCCTCGATCGCGACCGGGCCGCGCTCGGCCTTGCCGACCATGCCCAGCAGTCCGGTCTGGCCCAGCACCTGCTCGGTGAACTTGTCCATGCGGGTGGCCGTGGTCGGGCCGGCGGGGCCGACGACCTCGTCGCGCACCGGATCGACCGGGCCGACGTAATAGATGAACCGGCCCTTGAAGTCGACCGGCAGCGGCTCGCCCGCATCCAGCATCCCGACGATGCGCTTGTGCGCGGCATCGCGGCCGGTCAGCAGTTTTCCGTTGAGCAGGATCGTCTCGCCGGGCTGCCAGCTGGCCACTTCTTCCGGGGTGAGCGTGTCCAGATCAACGCGACGGCCCTTGGATGCATCGAAGGTCAGCTCGGGCCAGTCCTCCAGCGACGGCGGATCGAGCATCACCGGCCCGCTGCCGTCCAGGGTGAAGTGCGCATGCCGCGTGGCCGCGCAGTTCGGGATCATCGCCACCGGCAGGTTGGCGGCGTGGGTCGGGAAGTCCTTGACCTTGACGTCCAGTACCGTGGTCAGCCCGCCCAGGCCCTGCGCGCCGATGCCGAGCGCGTTGACCGCGTCGAACAGTTCGATGCGCAGTTCCTCGGCACGGTTCGACGCGCCGCGCGCCTTCAGCTCGGTGATGTCGATCGGCTCCATCAGCGATTCCTTCGCCAGCAGCATCGCCTTCTCGGCGGTGCCGCCGATGCCGATGCCGAGCATGCCCGGCGGGCACCAGCCGGCGCCCATTGTCGGCACGGTCTTGAGCACCCACTCGGCGACCGAGTCGGACGGGTTGAGCATCGCGAACTTGGCCTTCGCCTCCGAGCCGCCGCCCTTGGCTGCGACGATCACGTCGACGGTGTTGCCGGGCACGACCTTGACGTTGACCACGCCGGGCGTGTTGTCCTTGGTGTTGATGCGCTTGCCGGCCGGGTCGGCCAGCACCGAGGCGCGCAGCTTGTTGTCCGGATGCGCGTAGGCGCGGCGCACGCCCTCGTGGACCATGTCCTCCACGCCCATCGTGGCGTCGTCCCAGCGCACGTCCATGCCGATCTCAAGGAACACGGTGACGATGCCGGTGTCCTGGCAGATCGGACGGTGGCCCTCGGCACACATGCGCGAGTTGATCAGGATCTGCGCGATCGCATCCTTGGCGGCGACACTTTCCTCGCGCTCATAGGCGGCCGCGAGGCTCTTGATGTAGTCGACCGGGTGGTAGTACGAGATGTACTGCAGCGCGTCGGCAACGGAGGCGATGAAATCCTCCTGGCGGATCGATACAGGCTGGCGGGCGGCGAACGGACTGGCGGACTGGCTCACGGCGGGCATTAGGCTGGCGGCGGGGCGCTTATTCTACCGGCCCGCCGCCATTCCGGCCGGGCTGCGGCCGGAACACTGTGTCAAGTCGGGCGGCGTCGAATCCGGCGGTCTCGATGGAGACCGGGTCACGGCATTCGATCAGGCATTCGATCAGGAGCAGCCGCCGCAGCAGTCGCTGCCCTCGCCGCTGTGGGGCGCGGCATTGGTGGCCGGATAACCCGCCGCCGCCAGTGCATCGATCGCCTGCTGCTGGGTCAACAGGCCTTCCACGCGCACCTGCTGTTCCGCCACATTGACGGTGACCTGCGCGGTCGGGTCCTGGGCGACGATGGCCTTCTGGATGGCATCGCTGCAGTTGTCACAGGTGATTTTTTCGACGTCTAGCAACATGGCTGGGCACTCTTGTTGGGTGATGGCTTGACCCCGAAGGATCAAGGCGGGGGACGGCAGGGTCGCAAGGATCATCCCGCCTTGCCTTGACCCGGGTCAGGCGCGGCGCGAATGATGCCGCTACGCCGGTGCCAAATCCGCCAACACGCCAACCAGGAACCTCTGCATGCCCGCATCGCCTGACACGCCCGCGAATGCACCCGGTCGTAAGGCCGGGCCGGGTGCGAAACCCAGCCTTCGCGAGCGCTTCGATGCCCTGCACAACCTGCCGCCGTTCCTGCGACTGATCTGGGCGACCAGCCCGGCGCTGACGCTCTCCACGCTCGGCCTGCGGCTGGTACGCGCGCTGGTACCGATCGCGACGTTGTACATCGGCAAGCTGATCATCGACGAGGCCGTGCGGCTGGTCGCTGCGGGCATGGCGTTCGAGGCGCTCGGCGATGCCTGGCACAGCGGCCAGCTGGACACGCTGATGTGGCTGCTGCTGATCGAACTCGGCCTGGCGATCGGCTCGGACCTGCTCGGCCGGCTGACCAGTTACGGCGACTCGCTGCTGTCGGAGCTGTTCACCAACGCGATCAGCGTCCGGCTGATGGAGCACGCGGCCACCCTCGACCTGGAGGATTTCGAGGATCCCGACCTGCAGGACAAGCTCGACCGCGCCCGCCGCCAGACGATGGGGCGGATGAACCTGATGAGCCAGTTGTTCGGCCAGGTCCAGGACACCATCACCGTGATCAGTTTCGCCATCGGCCTGCTGGTGTACGCACCGTGGCTGATGGTCCTGCTGGCGGTCGCGCTGATTCCCGCCTTCGTCGGCGAGGCGCACTTCAACGCGCTGGGCTATTCGCTCAACTTCGCCTGGACGCCGGAGCGCCGCCAGCTCGAATACGTCCGACAGATGGGCGCGAGCGTGGAAACGGCGAAGGAGGTGAAGATCTTCAACCTCCACAGGTACCTGATCGCGCGTTACCGCACGCTGGCCGACGGGTTCTACCGGGCCAACCGCGCCCTCGCCCGACGCCGTGCGCTGTGGGGTTCGGCGCTGTCCGCGCTGGGCACGCTGGGGTACTACATCGCCTATGCCTACATCGCCTGGCGCACGGTCCGCGGCGACTTCACCATCGGCGACCTGACCTTCCTCGCCGGCAGTTTCCGCCGCCTGCGGCAGTTGCTGGAAGGCCTGCTGGTGGGGTTTTCCCAGGTGGCGGGCCAGGCGTTGTATCTGGACGACCTGTTCTCGTTCTTCGCCATCGAACCGGAAATCGTCTCTCCAGCCGATCCGCTTCCGGTGCCCAGCCCGATCCAACGTGGTTTCGTGTTCGAAAACGTCGGTTTCCGCTATCCCGATGCGACAAAGTGGGCATTGCGCGGCCTGAATTTCGAGCTTCATGCGGGCGAGGTGCTGGCGCTGGTCGGCGAGAACGGCGCGGGCAAGACCACCCTGGTCAAACTGCTGGCACGGCTGTACGACCCCGACGAGGGCCGCGTCCTGCTCGATGGCCGCGACCTGCGCGAGTACGACCTGGACCAGTTGCGCGCCAACATCGGCGTGATCTTCCAGGACTTCGTGCGCTACCACCTCACCGTGGGCGAGAACATCGGCGTCGGCCAGATCGATGCGATGGACGACGAGGCGCGCATCCAGGAGGCCGCGCGCCGGGCGATGGCCGAACCGTTGATCGCCGGGCTGCCCCATGGCTACGAGCAGTTGATCGGCCGCCGCTTCAAGACCGGTGTCGACCTGTCCGGCGGCCAGTGGCAGAAAATCGCGATTGCGCGTGCCTATATGCGCGACGCGCAGGTGATGATCCTGGACGAGCCGACGGCCGCGCTGGACGCGCGTTCGGAGTTCGAGGTGTTCCAGCGCTTCAAGGAGCTGTCGTCCGGCAAGACCGCGGTGCTGATCTCGCACCGGTTCTCCAGCGTGCGCATGGCCGACCGCATCCTGGTGCTGGAGCATGGAAAGCTGGAAGCCAGCGGCACCCACGACGAACTGCTGGCGCAGGGTGGCCGCTACGCGGAGCTGTTCGAGCTGCAGGCTGCCGGCTACCGCTGACGCGACTCAGAACAGTGACGCCTGCGGTGGTTCCGGCGCGGAGTAGTCCAGCCTGCCATCGACGATCCGCGCCGCCGACGTGTAGGGATGCGGCTCGCTTCGTCCCGGCGCCATCAGGTGGATCACGTCCCAGCCGTCCGCCTTGAAATCGTCGGCGATCAGCCCACGATGGCACTGCCACCAGACCGCCTCGGCGCACATGATCGCGGTGCTCTGGGCCGTCGCCAGCACCGCCAGGCGATCCCGTGCCTGCCGGTAGTCGTCGGTTGCCATGTAGTCCGCATAGCCGCGGAAGCTGTCGTTGCGCCACGCCGTGTTGCGGGTGTGCGGATCGACCTTGCGACGACCGCCCAGCTCCGGCATCGGGATATAGGCGATGCCGGTATGCGGCATTTCCCGCGCCATCGTCTCGGCGGAAAACTGCGGGTTGCGGCGGGATCCTGGAAACCGCCGCACGTCCACCAGCGCGGTGATGTGCGCTTCCTGCAACATGCCCGCGAACACCTCCCACCCGCGGGTGGAGTGCCCGATCGTCCACAAGGTGCGGCCTGCCTGATGCATGCTGCGATGGTGCACGCGCGGTTGTGAAACCGGCTTGACGATACCGCCCACCACGGAAGTTGATTTCGATCAAGCCACGATCGACAAACCTGCGTCAAAGTGCCTCATGTCCAGATCCCCGGGAGTACGCCGATGAAGATCCTTCTTGCCGTCGACGGCAGCGAAAACAGCACCCGCGCCGCGCGGTTCGTCATCAAGCTGGCCAAGAGTCTGGCCAAACCGCCGCGGATCCTCCTCGTCCACGTGGATGCCCCGCTGCTGGAGGGTGTCAAAAGGCATCTGGGCGAACAGGGCACCGCCGACTACCACGCCGACAACGCCCGTTATGCATTCAAGGGTGCACGTACCGTATTGGTCCGGGCGCGGCAGGCGTACGAACCGATGCCGCTGATCGGCGACGCGCACAAGGTGATCGTGGAGACGGCGGTCAAACAACGTGCGGACATGATCGTGATGGGTTCCCGCGGCCTCAACGCGCTGTCGGGCTTGTTCATGGGTTCGGTGACGACCAAGGTCGTCGCGCTGTCCGAAGTTCCGGTGACCGTGGTCCGCTGAAGACACAGCATCCCGGCAGACCCTGCCGGCCGGCACGTCCGGTTCGGCTAAAATAGCCGGTCCCCACGCAATCACCCCCGACATGTCCTCTGCTTTCGGCACCGAAACCGTGCTGGACGTCCGTCACTGGACGGACGACTACTTCAGCTTCACCACCACCCGCGACGACGGCTTCCGTTTCGACAACGGCCAGTTCGTCATGATCGGCCTGGATACCCCGCAGCCCGACGGCTCGAACAAGCCGTTGATGCGCGCGTATTCCATCGCCAGCGCGAACTGGGAGGAGCAGCTGGAGTTCTTCTCCATCAAGGTGCCCGATGGTCCATTGACCTCGCGCCTGCAGCACCTGCAGCCCGGCGACACGATCCGGATCGGCCGCAAGCCGACCGGGACATTGCTGATCCACGACCTCCACCCGGGCCGCAACCTGTACCTGCTGGGTACCGGCACCGGGTTCGCGCCGTGGCTGTCGATCATCAAGGACCCGGAAACATACGAACGTTTCGAGCGGGTGATCCTGACCCACGGCGTGCGCCGTGCCGACGACCTCGCCTACCGCGACTACGTGGTCAACGAGCTGCCGCGGCACGAGTTCCTCGGTGAGACCATCGCCGAAAAACTGCGCTACTACCCTGCCGTGACCCGCGAGAACTTCGTGTTCGACGGCCACGACCACCGCGGCCGGATGACCGACCTGATGGCGAGCGGACAGATGATGGAACACCTCGGCCTGCCGCCGCTGGATCCCGAACTGGACCGCGCGATGGTCTGCGGCAGCCCGCAGATGCTGGCGGACTTCCGCGCCCTGCTCGACGGCCGAGGCTTCGTCGCCGCTCCGCGCATCGGCGTACCGGGCCAGTACGTGTTCGAACGGGCGTTCGTCGAGAAATAGACGATCCTCCGGCCTTACGGGGCCGCGAGACGAACTGTCAACGGGTTCCCCCCTCGCCCGGGCGCGGCCACAATCGGCCTCCCCTGCCCGCAGGGTTCCGTCTTCATGTCAGGTCGTATCGCAATGCCAGAAACCGCCGCCACACCCGCCGCGTCTGCCCGCCGGATCGCCACCCAGATCGCCCACGTCATCGCCAGCGAGATCGACGCCCGGCCGAGCCAGGTCATCGCCGCGATCGGCCTGCTGGACGAGGGCGCAACGGTGCCGTTCATCGCCCGCTACCGCAAGGAAGTCACCGAGGGGCTGGACGACACCCAGTTGCGCAACCTGGAGACCCGGCTGATCTACCTGCGCGAGCTGGAAGACCGCCGCGCGACCGTGCTGGCCAGCATCGAGGAGCAAGGCAAGCTAACCGACGAGCTGCGCGCCGACATCGAGGCCGCCGACAGCAAGTCGCGGCTGGAAGACCTCTATCTGCCCTACAAGCCCAAGCGCCGCACCCGCGCCCAGATCGCCCGCGAGGCCGGCCTGGAGCCGCTGGCCGATGGCCTGTTGGCCGACCCGATGCTGCTGCCGGAGGCCTTCGCCGCCGGTTTCGTCGATGCCGACAAGGGCGTGGCCGACGTCAAGGCCGCGCTGGAAGGCGCGCGCGCCATCCTGATGGAGCGCTGGGGCGAGGACGCCGCGCTGGTCGGCGAGCTGCGCGACTGGCTGTCCGACACCGGGGTGATCCGTGCCCGCGTGATCGAAGGCAAGGAGAACGAGGCGGCCAAGTACCGCGACTACTTCGACCACGCCGAATCGTTGACGAAGATCCCCTCGCACCGCCTGCTGGCGCTGTTCCGCGCCCGCCGCGAGGAGTTCATCCAGCTCGACCTGGACCCGGGCACCGATGCCGAGTCCGGCCATGCCCAGGCCGAGGCCCGCGTCGCCCACCATGCCGGCGTCGCCAACCGGAACCGGCCGGCCGATGCCTGGCTGCTCAACGCCTGCCGCCTGACCTGGAAGGCCAAGCTGCACCTGCACCTGCTGCTGGATCTGTTCGGCCAGGCGCGCGAGAAGGCCGAGGCCGAGGCGATCGCGGTGTTCGGCGACAACCTCAAGGACCTGCTGCTGGCTGCGCCCGCCGGACCGAAGGCCGTGCTCGGGCTGGACCCGGGCCTGCGCACCGGGGTCAAGGTCGCGGTGGTGGACGCGACCGGAAAGCTGGTCGAGACCGACACGATCTTCCCGCACCAGCCACGCAACCAGTGGGACGGCTCGCTGCACGTGTTGCGCGCGCTGTGCCTCCGCCACGGCGTGCAGCTGATCGCGATCGGCAACGGCACCGCCTCGCGCGAGACCGACAAGCTCGCCGGCGAGCTGATCAAGCTGGCGCCCGAATTGAAGATGCAGAAGCTCGTGGTCAGCGAGGCCGGCGCGTCGGTGTACTCGGCGTCGGAATTCGCCGCGAAGGAATTCCCCGACCTCGACGTCTCCCTGCGCGGTGCGGTGTCGATCGCCCGCCGCCTGCAGGACCCGCTGGCCGAGTTGGTCAAGATCGAACCCAAAGCGATCGGCGTCGGCCAGTACCAGCACGACGTGGACGGCTACCGGCTCGCCCGCGCGCTGGATGCGCGGGTCGAGGACTGCGTGAATGCGGTCGGCGTGGACGTCAACACCGCCTCGGCCGCGCTGTTGGCGCGGGTGTCCGGGCTGAGCTCGACGGTGGCGGAGAACATCGTCGTGTACCGCGACCAGAACGGCGCCTTCCGCAACCGCAAGGAGCTGAAGAAGGTGCCGCGTCTGGGCGACAAGACCTTCGAGCAGTGCGCCGGCTTCCTGCGCGTGGCCAACGGCGACCAGCCGCTGGACGGCTCCTCGGTGCACCCGGAGGCGTACCCGGTGGTGCAGCGGATCGTCCAGCAGTGCGGGCGAGAGGTGAAGCAGCTGATCGGCGATGCCCCGTTCCTGCGCAGCCTGCAGGCCGAGCAGTACACCGACGAGAAGTTCGGCGTGCCGACCGTGCGCGACATCCTCAAGGAGCTGGAAAAGCCCGGTCGCGACCCGCGCCCGGAGTTCAAGGCCGCGCGCTTCGCCGACGGGGTGGAAGAGCTGAAGGACCTGAAGGTCGGCATGGTGCTGGAAGGCGTGGTCAGCAACGTCGCCGCGTTCGGCGCGTTCGTGGACATCGGCGTCCACCAGGACGGCCTGGTGCACATCTCGATGCTGGCCGACCGCTACGTCAAGGACCCGCGCGAGGTGGTCAAGGCCGGCGACGTGATCAGGGTGAAGGTGCTGGAGGTGGACATCCCGCGCAAGCGCATCGCCCTGACCTGCCGGCTGGAGGACAGCGCGCCGGCGCCGCAGGCCGATCGCGGTGACGAGCGAGGCAACAAGCGCGGCGACAGTGGGCGCCGTGAGCCGTCGCGCGGAGCACGCAGCGAGCCGCGCCGCGTGGCACCAGCTGCACCGGCCCGGGCATCGTCCGCACCTCCGGTCAACAACGCGCTGGCGGCGGCGTTCGCGCGGGCAAAAAACAACACCTGATATGGATGTGTACGCGTTCCCCTGCCTGTCAAACAGGCAAGGGAACAGCACGGACGGCTAGCTTTCCCCGTAACGCAGCCACAAGGCCGCTTCGGTCTCGTGGCCGAAGATGCGCGCCACATAACCCAGTTCGCGGGCGAGGATCTCGGCCGTCTCGTCGTTCGGCAAGCGCGCGTCATCGGTTTCGACATACGCGATCCGGATGCCCTTCAGACCCAGCTGGTTCACCGACCGGATGAATTCCTGCAGCTGCGCGGGCTCCAGCGGATCGCCCTCCGCCACGTCCACGATCAACAGCGTGGTGACGTCAAGCCGCAACGCTTCCGCGGCGAGGATCCGCCAGAACGCCAGGATGTTTTCCAGGCTGCCCATACGCCCGGTCACCTCCGCGCGCAGCCGGCTCTTGTCATGGCGGAAATCGATCTGGAACGGCCACCTGCCGCCACCGTCCACTGATGCGCTCACAGTGCGGCCTCGATATCGGCCACCAACGATCCGGGCTTGTCGTTGGGCGCGAAACGCCTGAGCACGCGACCATCGCGGCCGACCAGGAACTTGCTGAAGTTCCACTTGATCGCGCCGATACCCAGGAAGCCGCCCTTCTCCGCCTTCAGCCATTGCCACAATGGATGCGCGTTGTCGCCATTGACCTCGACCTTGGCGAACATCGGGAAGGTCACGTCGTAGTTCAATGAGCAGAACTGCCGGATCTGCGCCTCGTCGCCCGGCTCCTGGTGGCCGAACTGGTCGCAGGGGAAGCCCAGCACCACCAGTCCGCGCGGACCGTAATCGCGCCACAGCGTTTCCAGCCCCTCGTACTGGGGCGTGAAGCCGCATTGCGATGCCACGTTGACGATCAACAGCAGCTTGCCGCGGAACTCCCCGAGGCTGCGGGGCTGGCCATCGATATCGGTCGCGGTGAAGTCGTAGATGGCGGGATCGGTGGGGGGCGGCATGGGTTCCTCCTTGAGTCAAAGCGGTCTTGGTGCATGGCGGTGCAATCACCGCGGGGTAAATCAGCGATCCAGCATAGCCGCGAGGCCGTTCTCCCACATCCGGCACGGTTCATCGATGATTCCGTTGCCGCAGAGACCGCTCGCGCCGTTGCCATCCGACCCCGGGAAATGCGAACGCACCCGTCCACCCTTGCATGGCCAGCCCAGACACCAGACTCGTGGCTTTTGTCATGGGTCGGCTTTCGGTGCATGGGTTACGCTTCGGGATCCCTTAGACGAGGTTCCTGTCCGATGAAGCACCCTCTCGCGCTGGCACTTGCCGTAGCGCTGACCACCACCCTCGGCGCTTGCGCCCAGTCCGACGCCGGCAAGACCGACTCCACCCAGTCCGCCTCCCAGGACGCCGCCGCGGGCAACCCGTTCTTTGCCGAAAGCACCCTGCCGCTGCACTACCCGCCGTTCGACAAGATCAAGGACAGCGACTTCGGTCCCGGCTTCGATCGCGGCATGGCCGAGCATCTGAAGGAAGTCGAGGCGATCGCCGACAACGCCGAAGCGCCTACTTTCGACAACACCATCATTGCGCTGGAGAAGTCCGGCGACATCCTGAGCCGCACCTCCACGGTGTTCTTCAGCCTGGTCGGCGCGGACACCAACGACACGCGCAAGGCGATCCAGGCGGAGTACGCGCCCAAGCTGGCCGCCCACCGCGATGCCGTGTCGCTGAACCCGAAACTGTTCGAGCGTATCCAGACGCTGTACGACGCCCGCGACACCCTCGGTCTGGACGCCCAGGACGTGCGCCTGATCGAGCGTTACCACACCGACCTGGTGCGCTCCGGCGCGCAGCTGCCCGAAGCCGACAAGGCTCGCCTGAAGGAAATCAACGGCGAGCTGGCCAACCTGGGCACCAAATTCAACCAGAACGTGCTGGCCGAAGTGAACGACTCGGCGATCACCGTCGACACCCGGGAAGAACTCGCCGGCCTGACCGACGAGCAGATCGCCGCTGCCGCCGAAGCCGCCAAGAGCCGCAAGCTGGAAGGCAAGTACGTCATCGCGCTGCTCAACACCACCGGCCAGCCGCTGCAGGCCCAGTTGCAGGATCGCAGCGTGCGCGAGCGCCTGCACAAGGCCTCGGTCAACCGTGGCAGCCGCGGCAACGAGTTCGACAACACCGCACTGGTGTCCACCATCCTGAAGCTGCGCGCCGAGAAGGCGAAGATGCTGGGCTACCCCACCTACGCCGCCTACGTGCTGGCCGACGAGACCGCCAAGACCCCCGAGGCTGTCAATGAAATGCTCGGTAAGCTCGCGCCCCCGGCCGTCGCCAACGCCAGGCGCGAAGGCGCCGCACTGCAGGCAATGATCGACAAGGAGCAGGCCGCCAAGGGCGAGCCGAGCTTCCAGCTGCAGCCGTGGGACTGGGCTTACTACACCGAGAAGGTCCGCCAGGACAAGTACGACTTCGACGAGTCGCAGCTCAAGCCCTACCTGGAAATGAAGAACGTGCTCGAGAACGGCGTGTTCTACGCCGCCGGCCAGCTCTACGGCCTGAGCTTCAAGCAGCGCACCGACCTGCCGGTCTACCACCCCGACGTCACTGTCTATGACGTGTTCGACGCGGATGGCAAGCAGCTGGCGATCTTTCTGATGGACCCGTATGCGCGTGACTCCAAGCGCGGTGGCGCGTGGATGAACTCCTATGTCCGCCAGTCCACGCTGACCGGCAACCTGCCGGTGGTGGCCAACCACCAGAACATCACCAAGCCGTCCGCGGGCCAGCCGACCCTGCTGACCTGGGACGAGGTCACCACGATGTTCCACGAGTTCGGCCATGCGCTGCACGGCATGTTCTCGAACGTGAAGTACCCGTACTTCAGTGGCACCAGCGTGCCGCGCGACTTCGTCGAGTTCCCGTCGCAGGTCAACGAGATGTGGGCCGACTGGCCGAGCGTGCTGGCCAACTACGCCAAGCACTACCAGACCGGCGAGGCGATGCCGCAGACCCTGCTGGACAAGGTGCTGGCCACCTCGAAGTTCAACCAGGGCTTCGCCACCACCGAGTACCTGGGTTCGGCGATGCTCGACCAGAGCTGGCACCAGGCCGCCGCGGACAAGATCCCGGGCGCGGACGGCGTGATGGCGTTCGAAGCCGCCGCGTTGAAGGCCAACGGCACGGACTACGCGCCGGTCCCGCCGCGTTACCGCACCCCGTACTTCAGCCACATCATGGGCGGCTACGCAGCCGGTTATTACGCCTACATCTGGTCCGAGGTGCTGGACGCCAACACCGTCGAGTACATCAAGGCCAACGGCGGCCTGACCCGCGAGAACGGCGACAAGTTCCGCGCCACCCTGCTCTCGCAGGGCGGCAGCAAGGACGCGCTGCAGCTGTTCCGCGATTTCGCAGGCCACGAGCCGCAGATCCAGCCGCTGCTCGTCCGCCGCGGCCTGGATGCGCCGGCGACCGACGACGCCGATCCGCAGTAAATATCCACACGCGTAACGAAAAGGCCGCCCGGAGCAATCCGGGCGGCCTTTTTCGTTTTGCCTGTTGCCGGTCGTCGAAGCGAAGCGCTGCCCGCCCCCGGCATCAAACGAACATCCGGCTGTCAGTGCGACGGGCTGCCGCCCTCGAACAGGCCGCGATACGCCGGCGCGACATGCGGAAACAACACCGACGCGGGCACCTCGACGCTCTGCATGCCATCGGAGTACGGCCCGACCTGGTAAGGCGGGAACACGAACCGCAACCCGCGCAATTTTCCGTCCGGACCCGCCAACGGCTCGAACTGGGAAAAGTTCTCCGCATCGGCGGTCGTGCCGTCATCGATCATCCTGCCGGCATTCCTGACCAGCTCGGCACGCTCGGCCGGTGACAGGTCTTCGGCATCGATCCGCTGCGACAGCGCCGTGTGGAGTTGTTCGCGTGCATAAGCGGAAACCGCCTGCCAGCCTGCCGCATCCGGCACCAGGCGGTCGGCGGTGAGCATCTGCCGCTGCTTCGGCAACCACACGAAACGGGCCAGCAGCGGCATGCCATGCGCACCACCGGTATAGCTGCTGCCATCGGCGGCATAGGCCACCACCTCGGGCGTCTCCAGCACCTCGGTGAAGCTCAGCGACAGGTCGTACAGCGCCGCGCTGGCGGCCTCGCCCTGGGGCTGCGCCGCGACCGCCTGCATCAACTCGTCACGCGCGGCATCGGCGTAGCCCTTCAACTGGGCGGCGAGCTCCGGGTACTTGCTGGCCGATGGCGGGTAGCTGATGCCGATGACGTACTGCGCGTTGGTCTCGACCACATCCGTCAAGTCGACATCCGGCACGGATGCGTCCGGCTCCACCTCCGTCTGCGCGTCCGTCGCGACAGCGGGTTCCGTCCCGCTCATGGTGGACGACGAGTCCCGGTTGCAACCTGCAACCGTCGCCAGCAACACAATGGCAACCGCACACGCCAGCCGCGAGTTCCGCATGGATTTCCCCTCCTGTTTGGCCAGACGATAACCGCCGCGATGTGACGCCGGGATGCAGGCCCGGCGCCGCGGGGATCGAGCTACAGCGTGCTTTTGTCCGGTGGTTACCAGTCGGTGCGCTGCGGCAGCAGGCCGTGCAGTTCCGCGTCGGTCAGGTTGCGCCACTGACCGATTTTCATGCGCCCCAGCTTCACGTTGCCGATGCGGACGCGCACCAGATGCTTGACGCGGAACTTGAAGTAGGCCGCCATCAACCGGATCTGCCGGTTGAGCCCCTGCACCAGCACGATGCGGAAACCGAACCGCCCCAGCTTGCTGGTCTTGCACGGCAGCGTGGTCTGGCCGTGGATCGGCACGCCCTTGGCCATCGCGCGAAGGAACTCCGGCGTGACCTCGTGGTTGACCGCGACCAGGTATTCCTTCTCCAGCTTGTTCTCGGCGCGCAGGATCTCGTTGACGATGTCGCCGTTGCTGGTCAGCAGGATCAGCCCCTCGGAGTCCTTGTCGAGCCGGCCGATCGGGAAGATCCGCCGCTCGTGGCCGATGAAGTCGACGATGTTGCCGTCCACCGCCGACTCGGTGGTGCAGGTGATGCCCACCGGTTTGTTCAGCAGGATGTAGACGTGCTTGCGCTGGCCTTTCGGGGTCGCGCGCACGCGCAGGCCCTGACCGTCGACCTTGACCTCGTCGTCCTCGCCCACCTCCGAGCCGACCCGGCCGCGCACGCCGTTGACGGTCACCCGTCCTTCGGAGATCAGGCGATCGGCTTCGCGGCGCGAGCAGAAGCCGCTCTCGCTGATGTATTTGTTGAGGCGCATGGGGTTCGGAGCGGTTTGGGGGCACGTAGGCTGGCACAAGCCCCCGCCAATGGCGAGTCCGGCGGTCAGCCGGCGGCGGCGATCAGCCCAGCAACGAGGCGTATTCCGGGTGCCGCTTGACCCAGGCGGCCGCGTAGGAACAGTCCGGACGCACGGTCCAGCCCTCGCTGCGGGCGTGTTCGAGCGCCGCCTGTACCAGTTGACCGGCGATGCCGCGCCCTCCGATCGCCGCGGGCACGTCGGTGTGGCTGATCACCATCAGCCTGCCCTCGTTGTGATAGCCGAGCACCCCCTCGGCGCCGTCCACGGCGGCGACGAAGCGCTGCCGCTCGGCCTGGTGCTGGATATCGATGGTCGGCGGTGCGGAGTTCGCTGCGGTCATGTCGGTTCCTCGGTCGGGATGAAAGCGCCGTGCGGCGCAAAGGCGCGCAATGAAGACGCGACGGCTCAGCGATTGTCGCGCTTGCCCTGGTTGTGGCGATCCTGGGTGCTGACACTGCCCTGGATGGCCGCCTGCCGCGTCTCTCCCTCGTGCAATGCCTGGGCCTGATCGGCCGCGGCGGGGGATTGGTAACCGCCGCTTGAAGGCTGGCCGGCCTGGTTGGCCCTGTCGCTCCTGGGAGCCTTGCTCGACACGTCCTGCACCGGGCCGGCCCGGCTCGCTTTTTCGCCGCTGGATGATCCTGTGCTCGGATTCTGATCGGCCTGGTTTTCGCCGGTCTGGTTTTCGACAGGCTCGTTTTCGACAGGCTTGTTCTTGCGATCCTCATGCTTGGCCATGGAATGCTCCTTCGTATGGTCGACAGGTGCAGCCGGAAATCCGCTGCCCCGGATCGCGCCGATACGGCACGACAACCACCAGATAGCACTTGCGCCATTCAAACCGGATGAGCACCGCCCGATGCGGGCGCGACCAGACCGCGCGCCTGGTTCATCAACCGAATGAAGGATTCAGCAACTGCTGCAGGAAATGGCCGGCGATCTGCGGCTCCATCAGCAGGATGAACAGCACGCCGTAGATCGCGCCCGACAGGTGCGCGCTGTGGTTGGTGTTGTCGCGGCCGTTGCGGTCCATCCAGTACGAGTAGCCGACGAAGAACACGCCGTAGACGATCGCCGGCACCGGCAGGAAGAACACGAAGATCAGCGACCACGGCTTCACCAGGATGAAGGCGAACAGCACCGCCGACACCGCGCCGGAGGCGCCCAGGCTGCGGTAGTTCCGATCCCCGCGATGACGCAGGTACGTCGGCAGGATCGCGATCACGATCGCCGACAGGTAGAACAGCACGAAGCCGACGGAACCGATCATTGGACTGATCACTTGCTGCTCGGCATACCGGCCGAAGAAGAACAGCGTGATCATGTTGAACAGCAGGTGCTGCCAGTCCGCGTGGATGAAGCCGTGGGTCAGCAGGCGGTCGTACTGGCGGTTCTTCTCGATCGCCGGCGGCCACAGGATCAGCCGGTCGATCAGGCGCGGCTTGTCGAACGCCTGCCATGACACCAGCACCGTGACCGCGATCAGGACCAGGGTGATCATCGGTCAGACCGCCCGGTAGTGGTCGACCACGCGATAACGCCGCGCGTACAGGCCGAAGATCAGGGCCGCCACCAGCGCGAAGGCGGCGAAGAAGAACATCTGGAACGCCGCCGTACTCAGCCCGGTGGTCGCGATGTTGCTGGTGATCGCGTCGTTGCGTACCGCCGCGTTGGCCAGCAGCACCCACAGGTTGCCGATGGTGGTGGTGAGGTTCCAGAAGCTCATCACCACCCCCTTCATCGCCTGCGGCGCCTGGCTGTAGGCGAACTCCAGCCCGGTGGCCGACACCAGCACCTCGCCGAAGGTCAGCAGCGCGTACGGCAGCACCTGCCAGACGATCGACATCGGGTCGCCGCCGTCCATCGCCACCTGGATGCCGCCGATCACGATCCAGGCCAGGCCGCTGAACGCGATGCCGGCGGTCATCCGGCGCAATGCGGTCGGTTCCCAGCCGAAACGGCGCAGCGCCGGATACAGCACCAGGTTGTTGAATGGAATCAGGATCATCACCAGCGCCGGATTCAGCGCCTGCATCTGCGAGGACACGAACCACTCCGGCTTGGTCATCGCGTTGCCCTGGATCACCCAGGTCGACGCCTTCTGGTCGAACAGCGAGAAGAACGGCGTGGTGAGGGCGAAGATCACCAGCACCCGCAGCACGCTGCGCACGCCGTCCACCGCCATGTCGGGATGGGTGCCGCGCGCACGATCCAGCTGGATATAGGCGCCGCCACCGACGCCGACCAGCAGCACCACCAGTGCGATGCAGAACGCGATCACGAAACCCAGGGTCGGGATCAGCGCGAACGAAGCCGCAGCCACCACCGCGCCGGCCATCGCCATCCACAGGCCCATCCGTCCCTGCCCCGGTTTCTGCGCCAGCAAGGCGGTGCGGATCACCCGCGAGAACGAGTCCGGATCGGCCACCGTGGCCGGCGGCACCATCACGTAGTGCTTGCGCCCCAGCCAGAACACGAAGGTGGCGATGAACATCAGCACGCCCGGAATGCCGAACGCGACGCTCGGCCCGAAATGCTTCAGGAACAACGGCATCAACAGCGACGCGAACAGCGAGCCGAAGTTGATGATCCAGTAGAAGCCGTCGAACACCACCTTGGCCAGGTGTTTGTTGGTCTGGTCGAACTGGTCGCCGACGAACGAGGCCACCAGCGGCTTGATGCCGCCCGCGCCCAGCGCGATCAGGCCCAGACCGGTGAAGAAGCCGGTGCGGCTGTCCTCGAACAGCGCCAGGCAGGCGTGGCCCGCGCAGTAGATCAGGCTGAACCACAGCACCGTGTTGTATTTGCCGAAGAACCGGTCGGACAGGTAGCCGCCCAGCAGTGGGAAGAAGTACACCCCGATCATGAAGGTGTGCATCAGGTCCTTGGCGGCCAGCTCGCGCTCGGTGCCTTCCAGGATGTGCTGCAGCAACGTCGAGGTGATCAGGAACTGCACCAGGATGTTGCGCATGCCGTAGAAGCTGAAGCGCTCGCAACCCTCGTTGCCGATGATGAAAGGGATCTGGCGCGGGAACCGGGCCTTGCCGGTGGCTTCTGCGGTGCTGCTTGTCATCTACTGTCCCGGAAAACTCGAAACGGCAAAGCCTACCGGAAGCACGTCCGCCGCGCCCCTGCCTTTGGATGTCTTGGCCGACACCCGCTCGACTGGTCGCATGCGGCCGCGCGCTGAACGGGGGTTACCATCGGCGGCACTTTCCAGGAGTCCGCAGATGCCCCGCACGCTTTCACGCCCCGTTGCCCGCACCCTTCCTCGCGTCCTCACTTGCGCCCTGTTCGCCAGCCTGCTCGCCGTCACCCTGCCCGCCTTCGCCCAGGCTGGCTCGATCCAGCAGGCACCGCTGACGACGGTGTCCGAGCGCAGCGGCTTCGTCGAGACGGGCCGCTATGACGAAGTGATCGCGCTGTGCGACGCGTTTGCCGCGCGCTACCCGGATGCGGTGCGCTGTGGCGAGTTCGGCACGACGCCGGAAGGTCGTCCGATGAAGGTGCTGGTGGTGTCGCAGAGCGGCGCGCTCACCCCCGCGGCCGCGCGCGACAACGGCGTGCCGGTGACCCTGATGCAGGGCGGTATCCATGCGGGCGAAATCGACGGCAAGGACGCGGGGTTCCTGGCGATCCGGCAGATGCTCGACGGCGAGGTCGCGCCGGGCGTGCTGGAGTCGCAGGTATTCGTGTTCGTGCCGGTGTTCAACGTCGACGGCCACGAGCGCTTCCGCGCCTGGAACCGCCCCAACCAGCGCGGGCCGAAGGAAATGGGCTGGCGCACCACCGCGCAGAACTACAACCTCAACCGCGACTACGTGAAGGCCGACGCGCCCGAAATGCAGGCGATGCTGGCCCTCATCAACGCGTGGGATCCGCTGGTCTACGTCGACCTGCATGTCACCAATGGCGCGAAGTTCGAGCACGACATCTCGATCCAGGTCGAGCCGGTGAACAGCGGCGACCCGGCCTTGCGCGCCGCCGGGGTGGCGTTGCGCGACGGCACCATCGAGCACCTGGCCGCCCATGGGGGACTGCCGTTGCCGTTCTATCCCTCCTTCGTGCAGGACGACAACCCGGCGTCGGGGTTCAGGGATGGCGTCTCGCCACCGCGCTTTTCGCACGGCTACATGCAACTGCGCAACCGGTTCGGGATGCTGGTGGAAACCCATTCCTGGCGCGAGTACCCGTACCGGGTGGAATCGACCCGGCAGGCGATGCTGGGCATCCTCGGCCAGGTCGCCGCACACGGCCGAGCCTGGCAGGCACTCACGGCCGCGGCCGATCAGCGTGCACTGAAACTCGGCGGCAAGCCGGTGGCACTAAGCCATGCCGCCAGCGACCAGTGCCGGACCATCGAGTTCAAGGGCTACGCCTATACCCGCACGCCGTCGGAAGTATCGGGCGGCACCATGACCCGCTATGACGAGACCCGGCCGGAAGTGTGGAGCGTGCCGCTGTGCGACGACATCCATCCCGACCTGGTGGTGGACGCACCCAAGGCCGGCTACCTGGTGCCGGCGGCCCACGCGGGCTGGGTCGGCGCAAAACTTGATCAGCATGCGGTGACCTATCGCCGCCTCGACTCGGTCTTGCCAAAAACCGGCGTGGCTGCGTTCCGTGCGAACCAGGTGACGCTGGCTCCGCGCTCGGTCGAAGGCCACCAGATGGCGACGATCGACGGTGACTGGCAGCGCGAGACGCATGACATCGGTGCCGGCGCCCTGTTCGTGCCGATCGCCCAGCCCAAGGCGCGGCTGGTGATGGCGATGCTGGAACCGCGGGCGCCCGATTCGCTGGCGAGTTGGGGCGAATTCAACAACGTCTTCGAGCGCAAGGAGTACATGGAGGACTACGTCGCCGAGGAAGTCGCCCGGGACATGCTGGGCAAGGATCGCAAGCTCAGGGCCGGGTTCGAGCAGCGCCTGCGTGACGACCCCGCGTTTGCCGCCGATCCGCGGGCGCGGCTGGACTTCTTTTTCCGCCGGCACGCGTCCTGGGACGAGCGCTACAACCTGTATCCGGTGCTGCGGATCGATCGCGCACCGCAGTGATCGGGGGCATGCACGGCGCCGGCGAGTTGGCGTTCTACGGTGCAATACGGCGTTCCGCCTATTGCGCCGGATGCCGTATTGCGCCGGACGCCGTCCAACCACCGCATCAATCAAACGCATACCCCACCGACAGCCCGATCAGCCAGTGCCGTCCGGGTGCCGGCTCGTAGTAACGACCATTGCCTTCGTTGACGATCACCGAGCCGACGATGTCGCGATCCAGCAGGTTGTTGACGCGGGCAAAGCCGCGCCATTCCAGCCCGGCGGCATTGAAGCGGTGCTCGGCGGCAAGGTCGAGACTGGCGTAGGCCGGGGCCGACTGGCTGTTGGCATCGTCGACCTGGATGCGATCCACGAACTGTCCTTCCAGCATCACGTCCGTCGTTGGCTGCGGACTCCAGCGCAGTTCGGCCCAGGCGGAATGGCGCGACAGTCCCGGAATATGGCGACCGGCCTGGATCAGCAGATCATCGGCCGCGCACGGCGGCGTACTGCAGACCGAGAAATCACGCAGGTAACGCGCGTCCAGAAAGGTATACGTCGATGCCAGTTGCCAGCGCGGCGCGATCTCGCCCGACCAGGCCAGTTCCACGCCGCGACGCCGGGACACACCGGCATTGCCGTACACGCTGCGACCGCCGAGGTTCGCCACCACCACCAGCTCGTCCTCGGTGCGGCTCTGGAACACGGCGGCCGAATACTGCATCCGCTGCTGGCGCGCGCGCAGGCCGAGCTCGTAGTTCCGGCTGCGTGCCGGCGACAGGGCGCTGTTCAAGCCGCTCAGTCCGTCGCTGCGATAGGCCAGTTCGGAGAACGTCGGCGTCTCGAAGCCGCCGCCGGCGTTGGCGTACACGCTCAACCCCGGGGTGGCGCGGAACAGCACGCCGGCCACCGGCGAGGTGCGGGCGTACGTCAGCGCACCGCTGTCGTCGGGATTGATGTCGGTGATGAAACGGTCGCGCGAGCGGAACCACACCTCGCTGCGTCGAGCGCCGACATTGATCCGCCAGCGCTCGGCCAGCTCCCAGTCCGCCTGCAGGTAGGCATCGCGCCCGGTCACCCGGTTGAGCTCATCGCGGCGCAAGGCACCGACGATACCGACCCGGTCATCGACGAAATTGTTGAAGCCGCGGCGGTGCTCGTCGGACACCTCGTACTCGACTCCCGAGGTCAGCGAGAACGGCCGCTGCCACAAATCGGTCGACCAGCGCCAGCGCGCGTCCACGCCGCGGTAGTCGCGGTCCAGGTCGATCGCGCCGCCGCCGTGCAACGGCGTATTGCGTTGCACCGCCACCGGCACCGACAGCATCTGGGTGGTGGCCCGGTTGCCGGTGTACGCAGTCACCGCTACCTCGTGCTGCGCGGACAGCGCCTGCTCGATGCGGGCGCCAAACTGGCCCTGGCGGACGGTCTTGCGGGTATCGAAAGCCAGAGCGCCCGAACTGGCTGCGCGGCGGTTGCTGCGCAGTTGCTGCGCGGTCAGCCCCTGCGGATCGTCGGCTTTCAGGTCCAGGCCGTTGAACAGCACGGTGTAGCGGCCGCCATCGCCATAAGCGCCCTTCATGAGCACCTGCGCGCTGCTGCGGCGGGCCGCGCTGTGGTCGCGGTAGCCGTCGGTATCGACATTGACGATGTCGGCCAGGACGCTGCCGTCCTGCTGCAGGCCCCACGGCGCATGAAAGGACAGCGAGGAGCGCTGCAGGCCGTAGGCGCCAAACACCATGCCGGCGCCGAGTCGCGGCTCGGCCGGCGCGTCGGCGGTGAACAGCGAGATCACGCCGCCGGACGCGTTGCCGTACAACGCCGAAAACGGCCCCCGCAATACTTCGATACGCCCGGCGGATTCCAGCGGGAAATGCGACACCTGGCCCTGCCCGTCCGGCATCGTCGCCGGGATGCCATCGGTGTACAGGCGCACGCCGCGCACGCCGAAGGTGGCACGCGCGCCGAAACCGCGGATCGATATCTGCAGGTCCTGGGCGTAGTTCTGGCGGTCGCGGGCGACCACGCCAGGCACCCGCTGCAGGGTTTCCGACAGGTCGATTTTCGCCTGCGCACGCTGGATGTCATCGGCGCCGATGACGTCGATTGCCGCCGGGACCACCAGTGCATCGGCCGGCGCGCGGGTGGCGGTGACGACCACCGGCGTCAACGAAGTGGCCTCACCCCCGGGCACCGGCAATGGCGTCTGGGCGTGCAGCAAGCCCGGCAGCAACAGCAGCGCGAGCCGGTGCGATGTCCGGAAACCTGCGCGGCAGCGGCCGGGTCCGCCGACCTGGGAACCCGTCGTCGGCCCGGGGATCACGCCATCAGCAAGATCTGCGCCCGCGCCCACCCCACGCCGCGAAATCGGCGTGCAGTGCTGGAAGCGCGGCATGGATCGGCGAATCGGGTGGATGGATGACATGGGCCGGTTTCCGGAATAGCGCAACGAACGCCGATGGTGCCACGTCCTTCCCGCCCGATCCGGCCGCGTGCTCCATGCCTCGGGGCGCGACCGGCGTGTGCAGCGCCCGCCCCGTTTTTCATCGCGCACCTCATCGCGCACCCATCAACGCGAACATGCATCGCCACGTGATCGCACAGTAAAAAATCACGCTTGCTTGAACCTCCAGCTGCGATGCTCGCGCGCCGCGTCTGTCTCGTACGCTCCGCATACCGGCAGCGGCCGGTGGTACCTGGCCAACTGTGGGGTCCCCGCTTCGGCTGCGGCGGTCAACTCCAGCCAGAGCGACATTGACAAAAAAAGAATGACCGTTCATTCTTCTGCGGCTCGGGCGGCCTGACCGCCCTTCTTCATTCCATCCCATCGAGCTTATTACCCATGCCCAGGCCTCCCCGTCACTTGGTTCTCCTGCCGTTGGCGCTCGCCGTCGCCCTTGTCGCCTGCGGCGGCGACCAGGCACCGCCGCAGATGCCTGCCGCTGCCGTCACGGTGGTCACCATGAAGCCGGAAACCACCACCCTGACCCGTGAACTGCCCGGCCGCACCAGCGCCTTCCGGGTGGCTGAAGTCCGTCCGCAGGTCTCGGGCATCGTGGAGAAGCGCCTGTTCACCGAAGGCGCTCTGGTCAAGGCGGGGCAGCCGCTGTATCAACTCGACAACGCGTTCTATCGCGCCAACGCAAGCAGTGCGCAGGCCCAGCTCGCCCGCGCCGAGGCGACCCTGGTTTCGGCCAGATTGACGGCGGAGCGTTCAGCGGAATTGGCCAGGATCGATGCGGTCAGCAAACAGGACAACGAGAACGCCATCGCCAGCCTGCGCCAGGCCGAGGCCGACACGGCCGCAGCGCGCGCGGCGGTCGCCAGCGCGAACGTGACGCTGGGTTACGCCCGCATCACCTCGCCCATCAGCGGCCGCATCGGCAAGTCCTCGGTCACCCAGGGCGCACTGGTCACCGCCAACCAGCCGGACGCGCTGGCCACGGTCCAGCAGCTCGATCCGATCTATGTCGACCTCACCCAGTCGGCCAGCGAACTGCTGCAACTGCGCAAGGGCCTGGCGGCGGGCACGCTGGAAGACGGCCGCAGCCTGCCGGTCACCATCCTGCTGGAGGACGGCACGCCGTTCGATCACCAGGGCACGCTGGAGTTCTCCGAAGTCAGCGTGGACCCGGGCACCGGCAGCTACGCCCTGCGCGTTGCGGTCGACAACCCGGAGCACCTGCTGATGCCGGGCATGTACGTGCGCGCCGTGATCGGCGGCGGTGTCCGCCAGGACGCGATCCTGGTGCCGCAGCAGGGCATCACCCGCGACCCCAAGGGCCACGCCACCGCGATGGTGGTCAATGCCGAGAACAAGGTCGAAGCACGTCCGGTCAAGGTCAGCCAGACCGTCGGCGACAAATGGCTGGTCGAAAGCGGCCTGGCCGCCGGGGACAGGGTGATCATCGCCGGCCTGCAGAAGGTGCAGCCCGGCGCGCCGGTGAACGCCACCGAAGCCGGCGCACAGGCCGGACAGGCGGCTGGCGAAGGTGCCAAGCCCGGCTCCGCCAAGCCTGCTTCGGCCGGCCCGGAGTCCGGCACGCCGGAGGCCACCGGCCCCGACGCCGCCACCCCCGCTGATGCGGCCACGCCGGCTGCCGATGCACCGGCCTCGCAGCAGTAAGCGGAGAACTTCATGGCACATTTCTTCATCGATCGCCCCATCTTTGCGTGGGTCATCGCGATCATCATCATGCTGGCCGGCGGGCTGGCGATCTTCACCCTGCCGATCTCCCAGTACCCGACCATCGCGCCACCGACGGTGTCCATCAACGCCAACTACCCCGGCGCTTCGGCAAAAGTGGTCGAGGACTCGGTGGTGCAGATCATCGAGCAGAACATGAAGGGTCTCGACGGCCTGCTGTACTTCTCATCCACCAGTGAGGCCAGCGGCAGCGCCTCCATCACCCTGACGTTCCAGAACGGCACCGATCCCGACACCGCGCAGGTGCAGGTGCAGAACAAGCTGCAGGCGGCCATGCCGCTGCTGCCGCAGGAAGTGCAGCGCCAGGGCGTCAACGTAAGCAAGTCGGCCAGCGGCTTCCTGCAGGTCATCGGCTTCGTGTCCGAAGACGGCAGCATGACCAAGGACGATATCGCCGACTACGTGGGCGCGAACCTGGTCGATCCGCTCAGCCGCGTTCCCGGCGTGGGCACCATCCAGGTGTTCGGCTCCAAGTACGCGATGCGGATCTGGCTCGACCCGAACAAACTCGATACCTACGGCCTCTCCCCAGGCGACCTCACGGCGGCGATCCAGGCGCAGAACGCGCAGGTCGCGGTCGGCTCGCTGGGCGGCGCGCCGGCCATTGAAGGCCAGCAGATCAACGCGACCATCACCGCGCAGGACCGGCTGCAGACGCCGGAGCAGTTCCGCGACATCGTGGTGCGCAGCAACGCTGACGGCTCGGTACTCAAGCTGGGCGATGTCGCCCGGGTGGAGATGGGCGCGGAAAACTACGAGTTCATCTCCCGCTACAACGGCCAGACCGCGACCGGTGTCGCCATTTCGCTCGCCACCGGTGCCAACGCGCTGGAGACCTCGGCCGGCGTGAAGGCCACGCTGGACCAGTTGACTCCATTCTTCCCGCCTGGCCTGACGGCGGTGGTGCCGTTCGACAGCACGCCGTTCGTCAGGGTCGCGATCAAGGGCGTCATCATGACGTTGCTGGAAGCGATCGTGCTGGTGTTCCTGGTGATGTACCTGTTCCTGCAGAACTTCCGCGCGACGCTGATCCCGACCATCGCCGTGCCGGTGGTCCTGCTGGGCACCTTCGGCATCCTGGCCGCGCTGGGGTTCTCGGTGAACATGCTGACGATGTTCGCGATGGTGCTGGCGATCGGCCTGCTGGTCGATGACGCCATCGTGGTGGTCGAGAACGTCGAGCGGCTGATGTCCGAGGAAGGCCTGTCGCCGCTGGAGGCGGCGCGCAAGTCGATGACCCAGATCACCGGCGCGCTGGTCGGCATCGGGCTGGTGCTGTCGGCGGTGTTCGTGCCGATGGCTTTCATGTCCGGCTCGACCGGCATCATCTACCGCCAATTCTCCGCGACGATCGTTTCCGCCATCGGCCTGTCGGTGCTGGTCGCCATCGTGCTGACGCCGGCGCTGTGCGCGACCATGCTCAAGCCGATCAAGAAGGGCGAGCACGGCAAGACCAGCGGTTTCTTCGGCTGGTTCAACCGCCACTTCGACAACGGCAGCGCGAAATACCGTCGCGGCGTGCGCGGCATCATGAGCCGCTCCAAGCGTTTCATGGCGATCTTCGTGGCCTTGAGCGTGGTGATGGTCCTGCTGTTCATCCGCCTGCCCAGCTCGTTCCTGCCGCAGGAGGACCAGGGCATCCTGTTCGCCCAGATCCTGGCTCCGGTGGGAGCGACCCAGGAGCGCACCATGGAATCCATGGTGAAGCTGGAGAACTACTTCCTGGAGAACGAGAAGGACAACGTCGAGTCCGTGTTCAGCGTGCAGGGCTTCAGCTTCGGCGGCACCGGCCAGAACAACGGCATGGCCTTCGTCAAGCTGAAGGACTGGAGCGAGCGGACCAGCGCCGACGCCGGCGCCACCGCGATTGCCGGTCGCGCGATGGCCGGGCTTTCCAGCATCCAGGACGCCTTCGCCTTCGCCTTCGCCCCGCCGGCCATTCCGGAGCTGGGCACGGCGGCCGGTTTCGCCTTCTACCTCAAGGACAACGCCGGCCTCGGTCACGAGGCACTGATCGCGGCACGCAACCAGTTGCTGGGTGCGGCCGCGCAGAATCCGACGCTGGCCAACATGCGTCCCAACGGCCAGGAAGACTCCCCGCAGCTGCGGCTGGATATCGACCAGGAAAAAGCCAGTGCACTGGGCCTGTCGACCGCCACCATCAACGCCACCTTGTCGGCGGCCTGGGGCGGCCGGTACATCGATGACTTCATCGACCGTGGCCGGGTCAAGCGCGTGATGCTGCAGGCCGATGCGCCATTCCGGATGGTGCCGGAGGACTTCAACCGCTGGTCGGTGCGCAACGACGCCGGCGAGATGGTGCCGTTCTCCGCGTTCGGCACCTCGCGGTGGGCGTATGGTTCGCCGCGTCTGGAGCGCTACAACGGCGTGTCGGCGGTCGAGATCCAGGGTGAGGCGGCGCCGGGGGAAAGCTCGGGCGCGGCCATGGACACCATCGAGCAGCTCGCCGCGCAGTTGCCGGAAGGCTTCGGCATCGAGTGGACCGGGCTGTCCTACCAGGAGCGCGAAGCCGGTGCGCAGACGCCGCTGCTCTACACGCTGTCGCTGCTGATCGTGTTCCTGTGCCTGGCCGCGCTGTACGAGAGCTGGACGATTCCGACCGCCGTGCTGCTGGTGGCGCCGTTGGGCATCCTGGGCACCGTGCTGGCCGCGTCGATGCGCGGCATGGAGCGCGACGTCTACTTCCAGGTGGCGATGCTGACCACGGTGGGACTGACCAGCAAGAACGCGATCATGATCATCACCTTCGCCAAGGACTACATGGCCGAGGGCATGGAGCTGACCAAGGCCACCATGCGCGCGGTACGTGAACGCCTGCGGCCGATCCTGATGACCTCGCTGGCATTCGGCATGGGCGTGCTGCCCCTGGCCATCGCCAGCGGAGCCGGCTCCGGCGCGCAGCGCGCGATCGGTACCGGCGTGCTCGGCGGCATGATCGTCGGCGTGGTGCTGGGGCTGATCTTCGTGCCCCTGTTCTTCCTGGTGGTCGAACTGTTGTTCAACCGCGACTTGCGCCAGCCTGCCGCTGACGCCCTCGCCGCCGGAGACAACTCCCATGCATAAGCGACTGATGCATAAACCTTTGATCACCGCGCTGGCAATGGCGACGGGCCTGTTCGTGTCCGGCTGCGCCATGCTCGAACCCCGCGTGCCCGAAGCCGCGCCGGCGATTGCCGCCCAATGGCCGTTGCCGCCGACCACCTCGGCGGACACTGCCTTGCCGTCCGACACGGCAGCCGGCGTGCCGGCGACGGCCGGGCCGGTCGCCGATATCGGCTGGCGCGACTTCTTTGTCGATCCCAGGCTGGAGCAGTTGATCGGACTGTCGCTGCAGAACAACCGCGACCTGCGGGTGGCCATGCTCAATGTCGAGCGCGCCCGTTCGCAGTACCGGATCCAGCGCGCCGACCGGATGCCGTCGCTGGCCGTTGGCGCCGACCTGGTGCGCACCGGCGGCGATGCACCGGTCACTGAGACCTACAGCGCCAGCCTGGGCCTGGCCCAGTTCGAGCTGGACCTGTTCGGTCGCGTCCGCAACCTCAGCCACGCCGCACTGCAACGCTTCTTCGCCACCGAGGAATCGCGGCGCAGCGCGCAGCTGGCGTTGATCGCCGAAGTCGCCAACACCTACCTGACGCTGTCTGCCGACCGCGAACTGCTGCGCATTTCCGAGGCCACCCTGGCAACCCAGGAAACCTCGTACGAGCTGACCCGCAAGCGCCACGAGCTGGGTGCGCTGTCGGCGCTGGAACTCAACCAGTCGCGCACGGTGGTGGAAACCGCCCGCTCGGACGTGGCGCGTTTCGCCGGCCAGGTCGCCCAGGACACCAACGCGCTGACCCTGCTGGTGGGTGCCACGATCGACCCGGCGTTGCTGCCGGAGGCCTTCGCACCGCAATCCAGCGGTCTGGCCGCCCTGCCGACCAGCCTGCCGTCGGAGGTGCTGTTGCGCCGTCCCGATGTGATGGCGGCCGAGCATCAACTGCTGGCGGCCAACGCCAACATCGGCGCGGCGCGCGCAGCGTTCTTCCCGTCGATCAGCCTGACCGGCTCGGTCGGCTCGGCCAGCAACGAGCTGTCGGGCCTGTTCGAGTCGGGCAACAGCGTGTGGACGTTCATGCCGCAGATCACCCTGCCGATCTTCCAGGGCGGCCGCCTGCGCGCCAACCTGGGCATGGCCACGGCCGAGCGGGACATCGCGCTGGCCCAGTATGAGAAGTCGATCCAGGCCGGCTTCCGCGAGGTCGCCGATGCACTCGCCCTGAGCAGGACCCTGGCCGACCAGCGCCTCGCGCAGGAAGCCCTGCTGGAAGCGGCCACCCGCTCCCACGAGCTTTCCCAGGCGCGTTTCGACGCCGGCCGCGACAGCTACCTCGTCCTGCTCGATGCCCAGCGCACCCTGTATGCCGCCCAACAGTCGCTGGTGGCCACCCTGCTGGCCGAACAGGCGAACCGGGTCACCCTGTACAAGGTCCTGGGCGGAGGCTGGGTAGAAAGCTCATGAGCGAACCGACGAATGTGACCAGGGCGGAAGCCCGCGTGGAAGCACAGCGCGAGCGGATCCTGGTTGCCGCGCAGAAGTGCTTCGTCGAGCGCGGCTTCCACGGCGCCAGCATGGCCAACATCGCCGAGACCGCCGGCATGAGCGCCGGACTGATCTACCGCTATTTCGCAGGCAAGAGCGAGATCATCCTGGCGATCGTGCAGCACCAGCTCGAACTGCTGCTGCACGACGTCCAGCTCAACCGCAAGGTCGACATGGTGGCCGAGATGATCGGCAGCTTCGGGGGCACCCGGGCCTGCGCTTCCGACCGGCGCGGCATGAATCCGGCACTGCTGCTGGAGATGTCGGCCGAGGCCACCCGCGACCCGACCATCGCCGCCGCGCTGGACAGTTTCGATACCGTCCTGCGCAAGGCGCTGTCCGACTGGTTGAGCGACAACCCCGAACACGGCGGACTCGGACTGTCCGCCGACCTGGCCCCGTCGCGCGCGCTGATGCTGCAACTGCTGTTTGAAGGCTTGAAAGTGCGCGAGACCCGCGAGCCTGAACTGGATCGTGCACTGCTGGCGAAAGCCTTGCAGGAGTTCGTGCCGCTGCTCCTCAAACCGTAGCCCCGCCCGGATCGACCAGGGCGGCCTTGCCGGCAATGGCATGCGGCCCTTGGCCAATCCACTCGATCGCCTGCAGCAACCGGCGCTGGCGCGTCTCCGGCCGCTTGGCCGCGATCAGCCATTCCACGTACTCGCGTTTCTGGCCCGGCGGAAAGCCATCGAAGGCCGCCTTCGCCGCAGGATTCCCGGCCAGCGCTGCCGTCAGATCGCCCGGCACTTCCAACGCCGGCCTGGACGCGGCCGCCGTGCGTGGCGCTGCCTTCACACCGTCGTCGATGAGCTGCATCGCCTGTCGGAGGTAGCCGGTCATCTCGCGCTTGCCCGGCAGATCGGCCAAGCCGGTCAGACGGCCGAACTGGCCCATTCCCTGACGGCTCCGGTGGTCGCCGACCACCAGCGCGCCGTGCCAGAGATTGAACGCGGCGTGCTGCTTGAACGCCGCCATGCCGCAGAGGATCTTGCCCTTGTAGGTGAAGCTCGGCGCGCCCCACTTCAGGGTTTCCTCGGCTTCGGGGCAAGCGGCATGCACGAACTCCCGCAGGCGGCTCAGGATCGGCCGGGCGAATTCGGCGGCGTTGGCGATGTAGGCATCGATACGCGGGTCGGACTGGGCCATGCGCAGGCTCCGGAAGATCAGGTGACGGATGCAAGCCATGCTGCATGCGGGCGGCGGCGGTGGGAATACCCGCGCGGCGAAGATCGCGCTCAGCCCTGCCGCAGCGGCCACTGCCCCAGCAGCGTGTAGGCATTGCGTGCGCCCAGTTCGCTGTGGATCAGCACGAACGAGTCCACCCGCCACGGCAGCGGCGTGATCGCGGTCGATGGCAGCGGTCCACGCGCATCGCGCAGGACGGTCACGTGCGGCACCAGTTCCCTGCCGGAGCGGACCTGCACGCCGGCCTTGGCAAGTGCCACGCCAAGCTCGTCCCACAAGGCGCGCAGGCCATCGGGCATGGCGTCGGTGCCCAGCCACCACGGAATCGAGGCGTTGCGGAAGCTGCCGGCGCGATCCAGCAGCAGTTCAAACGGGCGCACATCGACCGTCGCTGCGGCGGCTTGCGCCTGATCAACCAGCGACGGTGGCAGCGCATCGAAATCGCCCAGGTACTGCAGGGTCAGGTGGTAGCGATGCGCCCCGATCCTGCGCCCGCCTGACCCGTGCTCGTGCTGCAGCTGTGCGGTAGCGTCGGCGATGCGCTGGCGCAGTTCGTCGCCGGGCCACAGGGCGAAAAACAGCCGGTGGATCGGGTTTCCGGGAGCGGCGAAACCAGCCAGGTCGAGTTGCTGCATGTCAGCCTCGCGCCCTGCTCAGTCGGCCTCGCTGTCCAGCTCCGCCCAGCGCGCATAGGCGGCGTCCAGTTCGGCCTGGACATCGGCCAATGCGGCGGTGTGGGCGGTGATCGCCGCGCTGTCGCGCTGGTAGAAGGCCGGCTCGTTCATTTCCGCGGTCATGCCGGTGAGCCGGGCTTCCAGGGCTTCGATCTGCGCCGGCAGCTTTTCCAGCTCGCGCGCCTCCTTGTAGCCGAGCTTGCGCCTGGGCCTGGTCGGCGTGGTGGCAGCCGCGGCGATCGGCGACACCGGCATCGAACTGGACTTGCCGCCCGTTGCCTCGGCATCGGGCAGCCGGCGCTGCCGCAGCCAGTCGGTGTAACCGCCGACGTATTCGCCGACGCGGCCATCGCCTTCCATCACCAGCGTGGAAGTCACCACGTTGTCGAGGAAGTCGCGGTCATGGCTGACCAGCAGCAGCGTGCCGGGGTACTCGCCCAGCAGCTCCTCCAGCAGTTCCAGCGTCTCCACGTCCAGGTCGTTGGTGGGTTCGTCCATCACCAGCAGGTTGGACGGCTGGGCGAACAGCTTTGCCAGCAACAGTCGGTTGCGCTCGCCGCCCGACAGCCGGGTGATCGGCGCGCGGGCGCGCTCGGGAGTGAACAGGAAGTCCTGCAGGTAGCCGATGACGTGCTTCTGCTTGCCGCCGACTTCGACGAACTCGCGGCCTTCGGACACGTTCTCCAGCGCGTTCCAGTCCTCGCGCAGGGTCGCGCGGTACTGGTCGAAATACGCGATCTGCAGGTTGCTGCCGGTGCGCACCTCGCCTTCGCGCGGCTGCAGCTCGCCCAGCAATACCTTCAGCAACGTGGTCTTGCCGCTGCCGTTGGGGCCGATCAGGCCGATGCGGTCGCCGCGGAAGATGGTCGTGGACACGTCGCGCATCAGCGGTTTGCCGCCGAAGTCGAACGAGACGTGCTTGGCCTCGATCACCTTCTTGCCGGACGACTCCGCCTGGGCGAGATCCATGCGCACGTTGCCGGTGCGGTCGCGGCGCTTGGCACGGTCAACGCGCATCGCCTCCAACCGGCGCACGCGGCCCTCGTCGCGGGTACGCCGGGCCTTGATGCCCTGGCGGATCCAGATTTCTTCCTGCGCCAGCATCTTGTCGAAACGCGCGTTTTCCTGCGCCTCGGCGTTCAGGCGCTCTTCGCGACGGCGCTCGTAGTTGGCCCAGTCGCCCGGCCAGCTGGTGACCTGGCCGCGGTCGATCTCGACGATCCGCGTCGCCAGCGCACGCAGGAAGCGCCGGTCGTGGGTCACGAACACCAGTGCGCCCTTCCAGGAATTCTTGAGGAAATCCTCCAGCCAGTCGATCGCCTCGATGTCCAGATGGTTGGTCGGCTCGTCCAGCAGCAGCAGGTCCGGTGCCGATACCAGCGCACGCGCCAGCAGCACCCGCCGCTTCATGCCGCCCGACAGCCCGGCGAAGGCGGCATCGCCATCCAGGGCGAGGCGGTCGAGCGTCTCCACCACGCGCTGGTCCGCGCCCCAGCCGTTGGCGGCTTCGATCTTGGCCTGCACCTCGGCCAGCGCATCGCCGTCGAACACTTCGGCGTGGCTGAGGCGATGGTATTCGGCCAGCCACGCGCCCAGTTCGCCCATGCCGGCGGCGACCACGTCGAACACGGTGCCGGTCGCGTCCCTGGGGACTTCCTGTTCAAGCCGGGCGATGCGGCGCCCGCCTTCAAGGCGGATCTCGCCGTCGTCGGGGTGGATCGTGCCCGACAGCAGCCGCAGCAAGGTGGACTTGCCGGCGCCGTTGCGGCCGATCAGGGCGATGCGTTCGCCGGGTTCAATGGACAGCTCGACGTTCTCGAGCAGGAGCGGGCCGCCGACGCTGTAGTCGACGCTGTTCAGGGTGATCAATGACATCCGCCCATTCTACGTGGCCGACGCGCCGGGTAGTTCGTGCCGACCCACCGCAGCGCATACTGTCGGGCGCGGCGCACGTTCGTCCGACCGCCCCATCAACGGATCACCGAGGAGATCGACATGGCAAAGGGCATGGACCAGAAGAAGGCCGAGAAAAAGAAACCGGCCAAGACCATGAAGGAAAAGAAAGCCGAGAAGCGCGACAAGAAAGCGAACAAGGCCTTCGCCCCCACCTGATCTGCAGCGCCGCCGGGGTGGCTGCATGGATCCGCGGCATTGATCCCATGCCCCGCCCGTCCGCAGCACTGCGTTGGGCGGGCAACCGTCAGGAGCTGCAGGACAACATCGAACACCCGGCCCGACTGCGCGCCCAATCGGGACGTTTGGCCGCGAACGCCTCGCGGCCAGGCTGGTCGTCATACGGCCGGCGCATGACATCGAGCAGCTCTTTCACGCCTTCCGGGTCGCCCTGGCTCGCACGGTCGATCGCCTGCTGGGCGAGGTAGTTGCGCAACACGTAGCGCGGGTTGGCGGCACGCATGCGGTTTCGCCGGTGGGTGGCAGCCGGCCCGTTTTCGTCGGAACCATCCTCCCGCAGGCGCCGGGCGTAGATGGCGAACCAGTCGTCGAACGCAGGTGCCGTGGCGATCCGCTTGGCGTCGTCGTAGAACGCGTCGGCAAACAGTCCGTGCGCTGATGTCCCGGACTCGAACGAGGCGGGCTCGAACCCAATGGGCTTGAAGTCAGCCAACGCGCGGAAGAACAACGTCATGTCGACCTCGCCATCGCGCAACAGCGTCTGCAACGCCTGCATCAGGCCGACGTCGTCATCGCGGCACTCGGCCAGGCCCAGCTTGCGGGCGATGTTGTCGCGATCGGCGGCGTTGAAGGTATCGACATACGCCTGCAGACCCGCCTGCAATGCCTCCACCCCATCGAACAACGGCGACAACGCGCCCGCCAGCCGGCCCAGGTTCCAGTACGCGACCGATGCCTGCTGGCCGAAGCGATAGCGCTTGCGCTGCGCATCGGTGGTGTTGGGAGTCCAGTCCGGATCGAAGTTGTCGATCCAGCCGTAAGGGCCGTAATCGATGGTCAGCCCGAGGACCGACATGTTGTCGGTGTTCATGACTCCATGAACGAAACCCACGCGCATCCAGTGGGCCACCATCACCGCCGTGTGCTCGCAGATTTCCCGGAACCACTGGCCATACAACGCCTCGCCCGCGCCACCCAGGTGCGGGAAATCGCGGCGGATGCAGAAGTCCGCAAGCTGGCGCAGCAGCGCGGTGTTGCCGCGCGACGCCGGCAACTCGAAGTTGCCGAAACGCAGGAACGAAGGGGCCACGCGGCAGACGATCGCCCCCGGCTCGGGCGCGGGATGGCCGTCGTAGAACATGTCGCGCACGACCATCTCGCCGGTACCGACCAGGCTGAGCGCGCGCGTGGTCGGCACGCCCAGATGGTGCATCGCCTCGCTGCACAGGAACTCGCGGATCGACGAGCGCAGCACCGCGCGACCGTCGGCAGTGCGTGAGTAGGGTGTCGGCCCGGCGCCCTTGAGTTGCAGCTCCCAGCGCTCGCCGGCCGCATTGACCACCTCGCCCAAGCTGATCGCGCGACCGTCGCCCAGTTGTCCGGCCCAGTGACCGAACTGGTGACCGCCGTAGTTGGATGCGAACGGCTGCATGCCGGGCAACAGCTCGTTGCCGGCGAACACGCGCGCAAAGCCGGGCGATGCGATGTGCTCCTCGCTGATGCCCAGCCGTGACGCCATTTCCGCCGAATGCGCCAGCAGCCGCGGAGCGGCGACCGGCGTGGGATCGACCGCCGACCACAGCGCCCCTTCGACCTGGCGCACCCGCGGACCCGTCTCCGGATCGCCCGGCATTTCACGCACGAAGGCATTGTCGAAATCGAAACCCAGCATCTGTCAGCTTCCTGTGGTGGCCATGGCGTGACGACCTGCGAGTACCCACAACCAGGGCGCGAATGATCCCCATCGTATGCCTGCCCGGTATGGATTCGGGTTCGATTCCGGCAGGCTCCGCCGGTGCTGCGTTGCGGCATGGCCTAGACTGACCCGGTTTACCTGAAAGGAGCTGCCCTATGGCAAAGCCGAATTATTCGTTTGAAAAGCGCCAGCGCGAGATCGCCAAAAAGAAGAAAAAGGAAGAGAAGCTGGCCAGGAAGCAGCCTGCAAAGCCCTTCTCCAACGACGCCGGCGAGCCCACCAACGCACCCGGGGAAACTGGCGGCGATACCAGCCAGGGCTGACCCCTGCCCGGCACCGATGGCGGACGGCCCCCTTCCGCCGCGGTTCCGCACACGCTCCATCCCGCACGTCCGTGGCGACAGCGCGCAGGCGGAGAGTTTTGTAAGAAGCCCGAACCGGAATCCCCGGTTTCGCGCCCCTGCCAGACAACGGCCGGGTCGATTGCATGACCAGATCGGCGGCCGATGCCCGCCAACCCGGCATCGAACACGCCATTGCGATGACTCGCAGGTAACCGGGCCGCCAGCGCCAAAGCAATAAAAATCATGCGTCGGGCACCGGCTGTCGTTAAACTACGCGGTCTACCCGACCGGCCATGCCGGCGCTGCCGAGAATTGCGATGAGCGCCGAAACGCCCGCTGCCCCCGATACCCAGTCCCTGACATTCACCGACCTGGCCCTGCCCGAGCCGCTGCTGCAGGCCATCACCGGCCTGGGCTACGAGTCCCCCTCGCCGATCCAGGCCGCGACGATACCGCCGCTGATGCAGGGTCGCGACGTGATCGGCCAGGCCCAGACCGGCACCGGCAAGACCGCCGCGTTCGCGCTGCCGATCCTGGCGCGCATCGATCCGAACCAGAAAACCCCGCAGGCGCTGGTGCTGGCACCGACCCGCGAGCTGGCGATCCAGGTCGCCGAGGCGTTCCAGAGCTATGCCGCCCACCTGCGCGGCTTCCAGGTATTGCCGATCTACGGCGGCCAGAGCTACTACCCGCAGCTGCAGGCGCTCAAGCGCGGCGTGCAGGTCATCGTCGGCACGCCCGGCCGCGTCATCGACCACCTCGACCGCGGCTCGCTGGACATCTCCGCACTGCGTTATCTGGTGCTGGACGAAGCCGATGAAATGCTGCGCATGGGCTTCATCGACGATGTCGAGAAAGTCCTCAAGAAGACCCCGGAAACCCGCCAGGTCGCGCTGTTCTCGGCCACGATGCCGGTGCAGATCCGCCGCATCGCCCAGACCTATCTGAAGGAACCGGTCGAGATCGCGATCAAGAACAAGACCAGCACCGCGGCCAACATCCGCCAGCGCTACTGGGCGGTCAGCGGCGTGCAGAAGCTCGACGCGCTGACCCGGATTCTGGAGGCCGAGCCGTTCGACGCGATGATCGTGTTCGCCCGCACCAAGCTGGGCACCGACGAGCTGGCGTCCAAGCTGGCGGCGCGCGGCATCTCGGCTGCCGCGATCAACGGCGACGTGCAGCAGGCCCAGCGCGAGAAGACCATCCAGAACCTCAAGGACGGCAAGATCGACGTGCTGGTGGCGACCGACGTCGCCGCGCGCGGGCTGGACGTGGACCGCATCAGCCACGTGCTGAACTACGACATCCCCTACGACACCGAAAGCTACGTCCACCGCATCGGCCGCACCGGTCGCGCCGGGCGCAAGGGCGAGGCGATCCTGTTCGTGGCACCGCGCGAGCGCGGCATGCTGCGCGCCATCGAGCGCGCCACCCGCCAGCCGATCGAGCAGATGGAGCTGCCGTCCATCGAGACGGTCAACGAGCAGCGCGTCTCGAAGTTCCTCGACCGCATCACCGACACCATGGCTGACAACGATCTGGGCGTGTTCCGCGAACTGATCGAACGCTACGAGCGCGAGCAGAATGTGCCCGCGGTCGAGATCGCCGCCGCCCTGGCCAAGCTGCTGCAGGGCGACAACCCGCTGCTGCTGACTCCACCGCCGCCGCGCCCGAAATACGAGCCCCGCAGCCAGTCGCACGATGCCGGCCCGCGTGAATTCGGCCACCGTGGCCAGGCGCCGCGCCCGCCGCGCCAGCAGCGTTCCGATCACCCGACGGCGGCGCCGCGCAGTTTCGACGAGCGCCACGCCGCACCGCCCGTGCGCGAGCCGCGCCGCTTCGACAGCCAGCCGTCATCGGCCAGCCACGGCGAGCGCCCCGTCGCCCCGCATCAAAGTCACAATCCATCGGCCAACGCCGCCGACGCCCTGTTCTCCGAAGACTCCGCCGCGTCCCATCACGCCCATGCGCGCCGGCCGGAGCCGCACGGCACCGAACGCCGTCCGCCGGAACGCAACGCCGCGCGTACCGAGGACATCGGCATGGAGACTTTCCGGATCGAGGTCGGCCACAGCCACGGCGTGCAGCCGGGCAACATCGTCGGCGCGATCGCCAACGAGGCCGACCTGGAAAGTCGCTACATCGGCCGCATCGACATCCGCGACGACTACAGTCTGGTGGACTTGCCCGAAGGGATGCCGCGTGAACTGATGGAGCACCTGAAACGGGTCTACGTTGCCGGTCAGCCGCTGCGCATCCGCCATGCGGAGGATGGCGACGCCACCGGCGGCCGCGCCGCGCGACCCAACTCGCCACGTCCGATGTCTGCCCGCCCGTCCGGCCCGCGTGGCCCGCACTCGGGCAAGCCTTCCGGTGGCAAGCCCGCCGGTTTTGCGCCGCGCAAGCCGTTCAAGCCGCGCTGAGCGATTCCCGCGCCCAGCCGTCGCCCGTCGCCCCTCGCCCCTCGCCCGTCAGCTTTTTGCAGGAGCGGCTTCGGCCGCGAGCCAGAACCGGCACGGGCGACCAGCTCCCCGATCGCGGCTAAAGGCGCTCCTACGATCAAAGGGAGTTCCTATGGGGCACCAGCGCCAACCGCCGCCCGCTCTCGAACTGCCGCATCTCCCCGGTCAACGGGTCGACGAACCGTAGGGACCGGGCCAGCAGTTTCAACGGCCGCCCATAGTCGTCCGCGACCTCCTCATGCAGCGCCGGGTAGAACCGGTCGTTGAGGATCGCCGCGCCCAGGGCGGCCATGTGCACGCGCAATTGATGCTTCTTGCCGGTGACGGGTTCCAGCGCATAGCGCCAGACATCGCCGGCCCGTTCCAGCACGTCGATCCGGCTCTCGCTGTTGGGAGGACCGGCAATCTCCTGCATCCGGAAAAATGGCTCGCCCGCCTGCAATCGGCTGCGACGGACGCAGGGAAATTCTCGATCCGGCAGCGCGGCCGCCAGCGCTTCGTAGCGCTTGAGGATCCGCTGCTCGCGAAACAGGGCCTGGTAATGGTTCCGGGTCGCAGGGTTGACCGAGAACATCACCAGCCCGGCCGTACCGCGGTCGATGCGATGCAGCGGCACCAGGTCGGGAAGGCCCAGCGATTGCTGCAGGCGCGCCAGCAAGGTCTCGCGAACGAAGGCACCGGCCGGCATCACCGGCAGGAAATGCGGCTTGTCGGCCACCAGCAGATCGGCGTCGATGTGCAGCACGCGTTCGGCGAACGGAATGGCGGCCTCCTGCACGACCTCCCGGAAATAGTGCACGGCCATCCCGACCCGGTAGGCCGCATCCGCAGCAATGGGGCGGCCGGCGGCATCCAGGACGCGACCACGCGCAAACCGGGCTGACCAGGTCGCCGCGTCGACCGCCGGAAAATGCGCGCACAGGGCCTGCAGCACGGTCGCCCATGGTCCCGCAGGCAACTGCAGGCGGCTCGCAGCGACACCATCAATGAACAACGGGTGCGAATTCACCCGCATAGCGTACGGGTCCGGCCGCCCACCGTGTTTGGGAAATCCGCTGGCGCCGTAAATCACGTCCCCTTCACATCCGGAGGCAACGCCTCGCCTAGATTATCCGTTGCAGGTTCATTCATCTTTTGACAGGCCACGGACCTGCAACTGCCCCGGCACGCCACCCAGGAGGAATGAAATGTCCAGGAAATGCTCCCTTGTCATTGCCGCCTTCGTACTGATCGCCGTGAGCGCCGCTTGCACGCAATCGGATCTTCGCCCGGCCAGCCAGGCGACCGTGCAGAACGCCGCCCGATCCACTCCCTCGCCGGTAGAGGTTTTCGCCCAGCTCATCGACCTGGACCAGCACGCGATCGCCAGGGCCGAGCAGGCGCAGTCGAAAAACATCGATGAGCCATTGCGCACGCTGGCCGAGAACATGCAGATGCACCACCGCCGCAATCTCACCCAGACCCGCGCGGTGGCCGACTCCGCCGGGGTGCATGTCGCCGAGACACCGGCGATGAGGACCCGTCGCGCCGAAAACGCGCGCAAACTCGAGGATCTGGCCGCGCACGACGGCGAATCGTATTCGCAGGCCTACCTCGCCGCCGTGGTGGAGACACACGAGGAAGCGCTGGCGCTGGTCGACACCTACCTGCAGTCCACCGACGATGAGGCGATCCGCTCCCACCTGGAGCGGACGCGCGGCAATTTCGCCGAGCACCTCGAAGCGGCGCGCGCCTTGCTGGACGGCTGACCGCAGGCCCCACTTCCGGGCAGGCATGTCCCGGCAGCCGGTTCATGACTGACGCAGCGAGCGGCAGCAGCTACCCTGTCGCCTCGCAACCGGATCACTGCCACCGATGTCGGCCACGCCCACGCCTTCGACTGCTGTTTCACCGCCGTATTCCTCCCCCTCCCAGCTATGGCCCGGCCTGCTGCTGGCGGCTGTCCTGGCCGTCGTGGCGTTGCTGCTTGGCCGTTGGCTGCCGCTGGTCGGCGGCCCGGTATTCGGCATCGTGCTGGGGGTGGCGATCCGCAACATCGTCGCTCCGCCATTGGCTTGCCAGCCGGGCATCAGGTTCGCCGGCAAGCAGGTTCTGCAATGGTCGATCGTCGCGCTGGGATTGGGCCTGAGCCTGGGCCAGGTGGCGCAGACCGGACTGGATTCGCTGGCGGTCACGCTGGTCACGGTAGCCGCGGCGTTCACCTCGGCGCTGCTGCTCGGGCGCCTGCTCGGGATTCCCTCGAAACTGAAACTGCTGATCGGTGCAGGCACCGCGATCTGCGGCGGTTCGGCCATCGCCGCGGTGACGCCGATCATCAAGGCCGACGAGCACGACACCGCGTTCGCGATCTCCACCATCTTCCTGTTCAACCTGGTTGCGGTGCTGGTGTTCCCGGCATTGGGGCACCTGATGGGCATGAGCCAGGAAGGCTTCGGCCTGTGGACCGGCACCGCAATCAACGACACGTCCTCAGTGGTCGCCGCCGGTTACAGCTACGGCCAGCTCGCCGGCGACCAGGCCACCATCGTCAAGCTGACCCGCGCCACCCTGATCATCCCGATGTGCCTGGTGCTCGCGGCGATCGAAGCGTGGCGGCACAAGAAAAGCGGCGGCGGCCACTTCGACCTGCGCAAGGTGATGCCGTGGTTCATCCTGTGGTTCGTGGTGGCATCGGCTGTACGCACCGTCGGGCTGATTCCCGAGGCCTGGCAGCCGCTCATCCATGCCGGCGCGCAGTTCCTGATCATCCTCGCGCTGACCGCGATCGGCCTGTCGGCCGACCTGCGCCGCATGGCCGCGACCGGCCTGCGACCGATCGCGCTGGGCCTGGGCGTGTGGTTCGCGGTCGCCGTCTCCAGCCTGGCGGTGCAATACCTCACGGGGCAGCTGTAGGTCGGGCCAGGCCGCCCGCGCGTCCACAGGGGACAGCGACAGCGCCTAGAATGTCGGGTTGTCCTTTCCCGAGTACCCCATGGCAATCAAGGCCACCGTCGTCAAAGCCGAGCTGCAGATCAGCGACATGGACCGGCATTACTACGCCACCCATGCGCTGACGCTCGCCCAGCACCCTTCCGAGACCGACGCGCGGCTGATGGTGCGCTTGCTGGCGTTCGCGCTGTACGCCGACGAGCGGCTCGAATTCGGCCGCGGGTTGAGCAACGAGGACGAAGCAGACCTGTGGAAGCGCGACTACACCGGCGAAATCGAGTTGTGGATCGACCTCGGCCATCCGGACGAATCGCGCATCAAGAAGGCCTGTGGACGCGCGCAGCAGGTGGTCGTGGTCAATTACGGCGGCCGTGCGTCGGATATCTGGTGGGACAAGATCTCCAGCTCGCTGACCCGGTTGAAGAACCTCACCGTGATCGACATTCCCGCCGACGTGGTCGATGCGCTGCCGGCAATCGGCGAGCGCGGCATGCGGTTGAACGTGCTGATCCAGGACGGCGAACTGCAGCTGATGGGCGACCGCGGCAGCACCGCCTTCCGGCCGACCGTGCGCATGGCCGCCGCCAGCTGATTGCATGACAGCGGCGAAGACAACCCCGCCGCCTGCCCGGCAGGCGCGCGTGCGGCAGGTCGCTGCCAGGCAGGCCGACGTCCTGGTGGTCGGTGGCGGCGCAGCCGGCTTGATGTGCGCGATCACCGCCGGCCAGCGCGGCCAGCGGGTGGTGGTGATCGAGCATGCCAACAAGGTCGGCAAGAAGATCCTGATGTCCGGCGGCGGACGCTGCAATTTCACCAACACCGGCACCACCCCGCAGAACTACCTGTCGGCGAACCCGCATTTCTGCAAGTCGGCACTGGCGCGCTACACGCCGTGGCACTTCATCGAGATGGTGGACCGCCACGGCATTGCCTGGCACGAGAAGGAGCTGGGCCAGCTGTTCTGCGATGTGTCGTCGAAGCTGATCGTGAAGATGCTGCTCGACGAGTGCGCCGCCGCGGGCGTGCAGGTGGAAACCGGTTGCAGCATCGAACAGGTGCAGCACGATGACAGCGGCGAATACCGGCTGCACACCACGCATGGCATGTTCCATGCGCCGGCACTGGTGATCGCCAGCGGCGGGCTGTCGATCCCGAGCATGGGCGCGAGCGGTTTCGGTTATGAACTCGCCCGCCAGTTCGGCCATGCGGTACTGCCGACCCGCGCCGGGCTGGTGCCGCTGACGCTGAGCGGCAAGCATCAGGAACGACTGGCCGACCTGAGCGGCGTCGCCCTCCCCGTCACCGCCAGTTGCGCCGGGCAGGACTTCACCAATTCACTGCTGATCACCCATCGCGGCCTCAGCGGGCCGTCGATCCTGCAGATCTCCTCGTACTGGCAACCCGGCGACAACCTGCAACTGGACCTGCTGCCGGGCCGCGATGCCCTGCAGAGCCTGCAACAGCTGCAACTCGAACGCCCCGCCGCCGAACTCAAGACCGTGCTGGGCGAACTGCTGCCCAAACGCCTTGCGCAGCGGTTGTGCGAGGTGTGGCTGCCGCACCTGCAGCCCAGCCGGCCGATGCGCCAGTTCAACCTGCCGCAACTGCGCGAAGTCGCGGCGACGCTGGAGCACTGGCCGCTGGTCGCCAGCGGTACCGAGGGCTACCGCACCGCCGAAGTGACTCTGGGCGGGGTGGACACCGACGGCGTGTCATCGACCACGATGCAATCGCGCCATGTGCCGGGCCTGTACTTCATCGGCGAGGTGCTCGACGTCACCGGCTGGCTCGGCGGCTACAACTTCCAGTGGGCCTGGGCATCGGGGCACGCGGCGGGGAGCGTCGCGTGAGCTGCTTCTCCCGCAAGTCGATGCGCTGACGGTCAGCCGGCCGCGGTGTCGTGGAAGTGCGCCATCGTGTCCAGTGCCAGCGCGGAGTGGGCATAGGAGCCGCCAGCGCGCATCTCGGCAGCGACCCAGATCGCCTCCATGATCTGCTGCTCGCTCGCACCCTGCTTGAGCGCCTCGGCGGTATGACCCCTGATGCAGTAGGGGCACTGGGTGACGTGCGCCACCGCCACCGCGATCAACTGCTTGGTGACGGCTGGCACTGCGCCCTCGGCAAACACGGCAGCGCTGAACGCCTTGAACGCCTTCAATGGCTCGGGTGCCAGCTCGCGGCGCTTGCGCGCGAGCTCTGCAGTGGCGTGCGGATACATCGACGTGTCCATGGATAGCTCCTCAAGCGTCCAGTGACTTCAAGTCATTGAAGGCAACGTCCCGGGCTCCCGCTTTCGCCGGAATGGCAAGCAAAAACCGGGTTTTGCGGGGCTTCCCTAACTGCCCTGCAGGTTGAGCAACGCGTTTTCCGACAGCCTCGCCGGGTCGTCGGTGACCGCGCTCAACGCCAGATACAGGGCCTTGCCGAAGATCGTGCCCGGGCCTTCCCAGTACTCGGCACTGTCGGCCTCCACCCGGATCATGCACAGGTTCCGGTCGTCCTCGCCCTTGTGGAAAAACATCTCCATCGCCGGTGACCACAGCGCCTCGATCCTGTCCCGGTCATGCACCACCGAGGCACGGCCGGCAACCGATACGTAGATGTTCCGGCCGGGCGATGCGTAGGCGATGTTGACGTGCGGATTGGCCACGATCTCGGCCACCTTGCCGCTGTCGTGCTCGGTGGCGAACCACAGCTCGCCGTCGAACTCGACCTCCTGCGTGGCCAGCGGCCGGCTCACCAGCCGGCCATCGGGCGCGATGGTGGTGAGCATCGCGACACGGATGTCGCGGATCAATCCGGCAAGGTGCGCGATGTTGGCGGCGCGGTCGCTCATGGCGGACTCCCGGGGCGGCAGGGCCGCGAACCGCGCGGCAACAAGCTCATCCAACCGCAGGCGTCAGCAAGACCAGGTGAAAGCACGGAGCGCAAGCCCCGATGCCGCGGCCATCCGCCGGCAGCGAAGCCGTGTCGCTCAGTCTTCCTCGGCCGCCGCTTCGCGTCCCTGCTGGCGGATCAGTGCCTCTTCGCGGGCGTCGCGGATCGCCAGCTGCACGCTGTCCAGATCGGCGGTGGACTCGTCGAACTCGAACTCGCCGGTGAGCTCGCTGTCGGGATGCAGCTCGCCCTTTTCGTACAGCGCCCACATCTCCTCGGCGTAGTGGGTGGACAGCAGTTCCGGCGCGACCCGGCCCAGGCTCAGGGTCAGGTTGTTGACGTCGCGCTGCAGCATCCTGCGCGCGGCGTTGTTGCCCGACGCGCTGACCACCTGCGGGAAGTCGATGATCACCGGGCCTTCCGGGCCGACCAGCACGTTGTATTCGGACAGGTCGCCGTGGATCAGGTCGATGCACAGCATCTTGACCACCTGGCGGATGAGGTAGCGGTGGAAACCGCGTGCCTGGTCCGGCGCCAGCTCGACCTCACCCAGCCGCGCCGCGGAATGCCCGTCGGCGTCGGTCACCAGCTCCATCACCAGCACGCCGTTGAAATACCCGCGCGGGCGCGGCACCCGCACCCCGGCATCCACCAGCCGATACAGCGCGTCGACCTCGGTGTTCTTCCAGGCGGCCTCCTGCTCCTTGCGGCCGAACTTGGTCGCCTTGCCGATCGCGCGCGCCTGCCGGCTGCCGCGCACCGTGCGGCCTTCCTGGTATTGCACGCGCTGCTGGAAACTGCGCTGCGCCATGTCCTTGTAGACCTTGGCGCACAGGATGTCGTTGCCCGAGCGCACCACGTACACCGATGCTTCCTTGCCACTCTTCAGCGGGCGCAGTACTTCGTCGATCACACCTTCGTCGATCAACGGCTGCAAGCCGGCGGGGGTCTTCATTATTGACGTTCGGCCTGAAAGGGCCGGCCAGTATGGTCGATTGCCGACCGCCATGGTCGCTGCAGCCGAAGCACGCCGTATATCGATCTCCAGGCTGACTGGCGGTGTAAAGCCGATACGTCCAGGGAAGCCCTGACCAATCCGCTCCTGATCGTCACCCGCGTCCGACTGGACCTCCGGTGGTCACAGGCCGGGATGACGACAGTTGTCCAGACCTCCCCCCGGATGATCAGCTAATCTCGCGGACCCGCTTCCGAGGCCCTGCCATGCGATTTCTTCCACTGCGCCCCTCGCAGGCTTTCGCGCTCGTCGTTGTCCTGGCCACGCTGCTGGCCGTCGCCTGCACGCCACCCGGGCCACCTGCAGGCGGCAGCGTGGCCGAGTTGCAGCGCATCGACCTGAAGGACGGCACCGGCCCGGTGGCGGCACCGGGCGATGAGGTCAGCGTCCACTACACCGGCTGGCTGTATGACGAAGGCGCGCCGCAGCAACGCGGCAAGCAGTTCGACAGCTCGCGCGAGCGCGGCGAACCGATCGTCTTCCTGCTCGGTGCCGGCCGCGTCATCCGTGGCTGGGATGAGGGCGTGGCCGGCATGCGGGTCGGCGGCCAACGCGTGCTGCTGATTCCCGCCGCCTACGGTTACGGCCGCAAGGGCGCCGGCGGCGTGATCCCGCCGGGCGCGTCGCTGGTGTTCGAGGTCGAACTGATGGACGTGCGCAAACAGCCGTAGGCGACCGGGCCGTCAGGCCGGCCGCATCGCCTGCGCGGCGATCTCGAACGAACGCACGCGGGCGGCGTGGTCGAAGATGTTGGCCGTCAACATCAACTCATCGGGCCGGTGGCGGTCGATGAACGCCGCAATGCCCTGCTTCACCGTCTGCGGGCTGCCGATCACCGCACATGACAGCGCATGCTCGACGCCCTGCTTCTCCTGCGGCGTCCACCAGGCGTCGATGTCGTCGATCGGCGGCGGCACCAGGCCGATATCGCCGCGGCGCAGCCTGGTGAATGCCTGTTGCTGGGTGGTGAACAGACGCCTCGCCTCGTCGTCGGTTTCCGCCGCCACGACGTTCAGGGCCAGCATCGCGTGAGGCTTCTGCAGGCGCGCCGACGGGGTGAAATCCCGGTGGTACAGCGCCATCGCATCCTCCATCGCGTCCGGCGCGAAGTGCGAGGCGAACGCGAACGGCAGGCCCATCGCAGCCGACAGCCGGGCACTGAACAGGCTCGATCCCAGCAGCCACACCGGCACCTCGATCCCCGCACCCGGCACCGCACGCACCGGCTGGCCGGGTCGCGCCGGGCGGAAGTACCCCAACAACTCGGCGACATCGTGCGGGAAGGCATCCGCGCCCTCGTGGTAGCGGCGCAGGGCGCGCACGGTCGCCTGGTCGGTGCCCGGCGCGCGCCCCAATCCCAGATCGATGCGGTCCGGATACAGCGACGCCAGCGTGCCGAACTGCTCGGCGACCTGCAGCGGCGAGTGGTTGGGCAGCATGATGCCGCCGGCGCCGACCCGGATCGTGCTCGTGCCGCCGGCGACGTGGCCGATCAGCACCGCGGTGGCGGCACTGGCGATGCCCGGCATGTTGTGGTGCTCGGCCAGCCAGTAACGCGTGTAGCCGAAGCGCTCCGCATGACGCGCCAGATCCAGCGTGTTGGCGTAGGCCTGGCGGATGTCGCTGCCTTCGGTCACCGGCGCAAGGTCGAGCAGCGAGTAGGGAATCATTGGCGGGCCCGAGCGTGAAGGAACTCACCATATGGGGCCCCGCGCAGGATTTTTCCATGCACTTTTCCATGCACTGAAGCGATCGTTCGTAGATAATAGCCATTCTCATTTGCCGCCCTTCGAGGTGCGTCCGTGCGCTTGCCGTCCCCCGTAGTCCCGATGTCCCTTGCGATCCTGGTTTCCCTGGCCGCCTGTTCGGCCGACAAGTCGCCCACTTCTGTCGCCTCCCCCGATACGACGGACAAGACCGCAGCCGGCGAACTGGTGGTCTACACCTCGCGCAACGAGCAGCTGCTCAAGCCGTTGTTCGACCAGTACACCGAACAGACCGGAGTCAAGATCACCTACCTGACCGACAAGGCGCCGCCGCTGATGGAGCGTCTGAAAGCCGAGGGCAGCCGCAGCCCGGCGGACGTGTTCATCACCGTCGATGCCGGCAACCTGTGGCAGGCGACCAATCTGGGCCTGCTGCAGCCGATCGCCTCGGAGCGGCTGGAGAAGAACATCCCGGCGAACCTGCGCGACCCGGACAACCGCTGGTTCGGCCTGTCGGTGCGCGCGCGCACGATCATCCACAACCCGGCCGCCGCGCCGGCCGACACGCTTTCGACCTACGAAGACCTGGCCGACCCGAAGTGGAAGGGCAAGCTGTGCCTGCGCACCAGCAACTCGGTCTACAACCAGAGCCTGGTCGCCACGATGATGGCCAGCCTGGGCGCGGAAAAAACCGAACAGGTCGTGAAGGGCTGGGTCGCGAACCTCGCCGCACCGCCGATGGCAAGCGACAACGAGGTGATCGACGCGATCGCCGCCGGCCGCTGCGACGTGGGCATCAGCAACACCTATTACCTCGGCCGCGCGCTGCGCAAGAACGCCGAGCTGCCGGTCACCGTGTTCTGGCCAAACCAGGCCGAAGGCGAGCGCGGCACGCACGTCAACGTGTCCGGTGCGGGCGTTACCAAACATGCCCCGCATCCGGAAGCCGCCATCGCCTTCATCGAGTGGCTGTCGGATGGCCCGGCGCAGGAACTGTTCGCGGGCGAGAACCTGGAGTACCCGGCCAATCCTGCGGTCGCCACTGATCCGCTGATCGCGGCGTGGGGCGATTACCGCCAGGACCTGATCAACGTGTCCGAAGCCGGCGCGATGCAGGCCGAGGCGGTCAAACTGATGGACCGTGCCGGCTATCGCTGATCCGTTCCAGCGTCGGTACGCGTCCGTCCGTCCGGGCATTGGTCCGCGGGGATGGACCTGGCTGGCAGTCGCGCTGAGCCTGCCGAGCCTGATCCCGCTGACCGCGACCCTGGCGGCACTGGCGCGGCCCGACAGCGACACCCTGCACCACCTGTGGCAGTACGTGCTGCCGCAGGTGGCCGGCAATACCGCGTGGCTGTTGCTCGGCGTCGGCGCGGGCACGGCGGTGCTGGGTACAGCGCTGGCAGCGCTGGTCGCCTTGTGCGAGTTCCCCGGCCGCCGCTGGTTTTCCTGGCTGCTGGTGCTGCCGCTGGCGATGCCGGGCTACGTGCTCGCGGTCGCCTTCATCGGCCTGTTCGACTACGCCGCGCCGCTGACGTCCTTCCTGCGCGACAGCGTCGGGACGCAGTTGCCGGACATCCGCTCACGCACAGGCCTGATCGCGGTGATGACGCTGGCGCTGTACCCCTACGTCTACCTGGTCGCGCGCGAGGCCTTCGCCAGCCAGGGCGCACGCGCGATGGAAGCAGCCCGCGCCTTGGGCATGGGACCATGGCGCGCATTCTGGCGTGCCAGCCTGCCGATGGCACGGCCGTGGATCGCCGGCGGCACCCTACTGGTGCTGATGGAGACGCTGGCCGATTTCGGCGCTGTCTCCGCCTTCAATTACGAGACCTTCACCACCGCGATCTACAAGGCGTGGTTCGCGCTGTTCTCCACCGACACCGCGTTGCAGATCGCCGCCGTGCTGCTGCTTGGCGTGCTGGTGCTGGTCGGTCTGGAAGCCGCGTCGCGCAAGCGTCAATCCTTCGCCCGCGTGGGTCTGGCCGAGGCAGCCCGGATGCCACTGGGACGCCGCGGCTGGTGGGCCACGGGCGGTTGCTCACTGGTGCTGTTCGCAGCGCTGGCATTGCCATTGTCGCAACTGGTCTGGGACGGCATGGCCCATCTGGCCGACCTCGACCTGCGCTACTTCGCCAGCCTGCGCAACGCGCTGTCGCTGTCGGCGATGGCGGCGGTACTGACCACCATCGCCGCGTTCGTCATCGCGCTGGCAGCGCGCGAGCAACCCGGCCTGCTGACCACCGCCATCACCCGCGTCACCACCCTCGGCTACGGCCTGCCGGGCGCGCTGCTGGCGATCGGCCTGTACGTGCCGGTGGCGACATTCTCGACCTGGCTGATGGACACCCGCGGCTGGGATGTGCCGCTGGAAGGCGGCCTGCTGCTGTTGCTGGTCGCCTACGGCATCCGCTTCCTGGCCGTCGCCCACACGCCCGTAGCCGGCGGCCTGCTGCGGATCCGCCCGCAACTGCTGGAAGCCAGCCGCAGCCTCGGTGTGACCGGCGCGCGCCAGCTGCGGCAGGTGCATTGGCCGTTGCTGCGTGGCAGCTTCGCCACCGCCGCCCTGCTGGTATTCGTGGACACGATGAAGGAAATGCCGATCACCCTGATGATGCGACCGTTCGGCTGGGACACCCTGGCCACGCGCGTGTTCGAGCTGACCAACGAAGGCGAATACGCCCGCGCCGCCCTGCCCTCGCTGGCGATCGCGCTGGCCGGCCTGATCCCGGTGATCGCACTGACCCGACGGGGACGCAATGCAACTTGATATCGACGACGCGGCAGTCGGCTACGACGGCCGGATCGTGCTGGAAGGCGCAAGCCTGACCCTGGCCGATGGCGAGATCGGCTGCCTGCTTGGCCCGTCCGGTTCTGGCAAGACAACCCTGCTGCGCGCCGTGGCCGGCTTCGAGCCGCTGCTTCGCGGCCGCATCCGCGCCGACGACCAGTTGCTGGTCGGCGACGGCGTGCACCTGCCGCCGGAGCAGCGCCAGATCGGCATGGTGTTCCAGGACCACGCCCTGCTGCCGCACCTGAGCGTGCTCGACAACGTGCGCTTCGGCCTGTTCCGCTGGCCTCGCGCCAAGGCGATCGCCCGCGCCCGCGAAATGCTGGATCTGGTCGGCCTGGCCGACACCGCCAAGCGCCAGCCGCACCAGCTGTCGGGCGGTCAACAGCAACGCATCGCCGTCGCCCGCGCGCTGGCGCCACAACCCCGGCTGGTGTTGCTGGACGAGCCGTTCTCCAGCCTTGATCCCGACCTGCGCGAGCGGTTGGCCGTGCAGGTGCGCGCGGCCCTGAAGGCGACCGGTGTCGGCGCCCTGATGGTCACCCACTCGCAGGCCGAAGCGTTCGCGATGGCCGACCGGGTCGGCGTCATCGGCCACGGCCGGCTGCAGCAGTGGGCCAGCGCCTACGACCTGTACCACCAGCCCGCCAACCGCTTCGTCGCCGGCTTCGTCGGCGAAGGCGTGCTGATGCCGGCCCGGGTGGTCGACGACTGGCACGTCGGCACGGAATTCGGCGTGCTCGCCGCCGACCACCAACTGCTAGATCCGCCCGGCAGTGCAGTGGAGATGCTGCTGCGCCCCGACGACGTCATCCATGACGACGACGCACCACTGCAGGCACGCATCGTGCGTCGCCACTTCCGCGGCGCGGACTTCCTCTACACCCTGCAACTCGACGGCGGCGGCCTGGTGCAGGCGCTGGTGCCCTCGCACCACGACCACGCCATCGGCCAGAGCATCGGCATCCGGCTGGATCTGGAGCATGTCGTGGTGTTCGAACAGCCGGAAAACGGCTTGGGCAACGGGCTGCTGCAGTCGGCGTGAGCCCTGCCTTGTGTCGGGCGGCTTCCGGGCAAACTCCAGCGCCGCTGCGAATCGACTGTTCCCAGCCGATGGATCAGTCCAGGCCTCGAAGCGGATCCGGACTGGACGAAGGGTGCGGCGGCAAATCGCACGCCATGTGGATCGCGCCGTCCACAACCGACTCCACCCTGAAACCCGAGCGGGCATAAAGCGCCTTGGCCGGATTGTCCTCGTAGACGCGGAGCTGCAGGCGTCGAAAGCCACGACTGGCTGCGATGGACTGAGCCTGCCGCACGGCCCAGGCGCCTATGCCTCTCCCCTGATATTCCGGAACGATCTGGAGATCCCGGAGCCCCAGTGCACCCTCCTCCGGGGCCAGCCTCAGGAGGCCAACCACCCGGGAGTCCACGGCGATCACCAGATTCTCGAACGTCGCCCAGCTGGCGAGAAAGCGGTCCGGATCCCAAAGGACCTTTCTCGCCGCCAGGTAATCGCCCATGTTGCGACGGCTGAGCGACTCGCAGAATGCGAACTCCTCTTGTGTTGCCGGTCGCAGGGAAACGTCCATTGCCACCCGACTACTTGCCGTCCTTCTTCACCGGCACCAGCCGAAGGTGCTGGAAGTCGAAACTGAAATCGGTCAGCGGGGAGATCGACTCGATCCGTGCTTCGCGGATTTTCCCGTCCGGGTTGAGCGAAAAGCTCAGGAACGCATCGGCGTTCAACCAGCGCTGGTCCCAGCGCACCACGAAGGTATCGTGCTGCCAGTGGCTCAGGCTGCCGACCAGATCCGGGGTTTTGCTGAACTGGATACGCAATTTGCCGTCCTGCTCGCTCACCACGATGTCGCCGTACCAAGGGTCACGGTAGGTGTTGGCGTAACCGCTCAAGGGCAATGACGGCCGCGAGCGGAGGTCGCGCGCGGCGATGTGCTTCTGCCAGGATGCCTCGGCCTTCTGCTCCTGGTTGCCACGCGCCGCCAGATAGGCGCTGGTCCAGTCGGTCGGCGGGGCATCCAGGAACGCATCCAGCGCCTGCATCGTGATCGACTGGAACGCGCCGCCGGCCTCGGCGCTGGTCAGCACGATGATGCCCAGGTTCTGCTCGGGCACCATCGTCACGCGCGACACGTAGCCGGGCCAGCCGCCGGTGTGCCAGACCAGCTTGTTGCCGCGGTAGTCGGACAGGCTCCAGCCTTCGCCGTAGCCGAGGAAGTTCGGTGTCGCCGCCGCCAGCGCCGGCACCGCCGGCTTGCCGACCGGGATCGGGGTGATCATCGTCCACATCTCGCGCTGGCGCTTCTCGCTGAACAGGCGTGCTGGCTCCGCGTCGGTCGTTGCGCCCTCGGCAGGCGCGATCACACCGCGGTCGAGCTGCATGCGCACCCACTTGCCCAGGTCATGCACGCTGGAATACAGCCCGCCCGCACCCGACACGTTGCCCCACGACATCCGCGGCGCGGCCACCAGCCGGGTGAAGTCCTCCTTGGAATAACCGGTGGCCACGTTGTCGCCGGGCCGCAGGTCATCGCTGTTGAAGCGGGTCTCGTGCATGCCCAGCGGCGCGAAGATACGCGCCTGCAGGAAGTCCTTGTACGACTGCCCGCTGGCCGCCTCGATCACCAGCTGGGCGACGCCGTACAGGATGTTGTCGTAGGCGTACTGGCCGCGGAAGCTGCCGTCCAGCGGCACGTCCCTGAGCCGGCGCGCGACCTCTTCGGTGCTGTAATCGGTGCCCGGCCAGTACAGCAGGTCGCCGGCTCCCAGACCCAGTCCGCTGCGGTGCGCGAGCAGGTCGCGGATGCGCATTTCGCGGGTCACGTAGGCGTCGGACATTCGGAACCACGGCAGGTGGTCGATCACCCGGTCGCTCATGTCGAGCTTGCCGTCGTCCGCCAGGATCGACAGCGACGCGGCGGTGAACGCCTTGGTGTTGGAGGCGATGGCGAACATCGTGTGCTCGTCCACCGGCTGCCGGTTCTGCAGATCGCGCGGGCCGTAGCCGCGCTCCAGCACGACCTGGCCGTCCTTGATGATCGCCACCGCGATCGCGGGCACGTCGAACTTCGCGCGCACGTTGTCGACATAGGCGTCGAAGTCTCGCAGCCGGGCCGGGACGACGCCGGCATCGGAGAACATGCTGCCGGAGCGCGTCGCATCGGGCACTGCACTGGTGATGACGGCTTCCTGCGCAACGGTGACGCCGGATACAGCAAGCCCGAGCGCGAGGACCAGGCCGCGCGCGTAAAAACCTTGGTTTCGCATGGAACGATTTCCCCCGGGAGACAGCCGCTGACCTTACCGCAGCGGATGCCCGAACGAGCATCGGATGTCGCTGCAACGGTGCTCGGCCATACCTGGATCGACACAACGCCATGAGGAAGGTTTTAACAACGCGGCTTTTGCCCGTCGTTCCCGCGAAGGCGGGGAAAAGCGCGAAGCGCGCAGATCGTCTCGCAGAGACGACCCGAAGGGCGAACAAAGCGAGTTCCCCTGAGTCATTGCTTTCAATGAGTTGAAGTCACTGGCTCCCCGCTTTCGCGGGGACGACGACAATTGTTCAGACCTTCCATAATGTCGCCCCGCTTTTCAGTCCCGGTCCGCAACGCCCGTGCCCATGCCTGTCGAACCCGCTCCCCTTCCCGGCCTCGCCATCATCGGCGGCGGCCCTGCCGGCCTCATGGCGGCCGAGGTCGCGCGTGCGGCGGGCATCGAGGTCGACCTGTTCGAGGCCAAGGGATCGGTCGGGCGCAAGTTCCTGATCGCCGGCAAGGGCGGGCTGAACCTCACCCACGGCGAGCCGCGCCCCGGGTTCGACCACCGCTACCGCGAACGGCAGGAGGCGGCTGCCGGCTGGCTCGACGACTTCGGCCCCGATGCCCTGCGCGACTGGGCGCGCGGACTGGGTGTGGAGACCTACGTCGGCAGCTCGGGGCGGGTGTTTCCGCTCGACCGCAAGGCGGCGCCGCTGCTGCGTGGCTGGGTGCGGCGGCTGCGCGAGGACGGGGTGCGCTTCCATGTGCACCACCGCTGGCTGGGCTGGACGGACGACAACGCACTGCGGTTCGCGACACCCGATGGCGAGCGCCGCGTGCATGCGGCCGCGACGGTGCTGGCACTGGGTGGCGGCAGCTGGCCGCAACTGGGATCCGATGGCGCATGGCAGCCCTGGCTGCTGGAGCGAGGCGTCGATGTCGCACCGCTGGTACCGGCCAACTGCGGATTCGACATCGCCTGGAGCGACCACTTTTCCAGCCGCCATGCGGGCGCGCCGTTGAAGCCGGTCGTCGCCCACTGGCGCGAGGCCGATGGCGAGCACACGCTGCAGGGCGAGTGTGTGGTCACTGAAACAGGTATCGAGGGCAGCCTGATCTATGCGCTGTCCGCACAATTGCGCGAAACGATTGCGCGCGACGGTGAGGCCACGCTGACACTCGACCTGGCCCCCGGCCGCACGCTGGAACGGCTGCAGCATGACTTGGGTAAACCACGCAACAGCCGCAGCGTCAGCGACCACCTGCGCCGCCAGACCGGGCTCGGCGGCGTCAAGGTCGCCCTCCTGTACGAAGTACTGGGAAAGGACCGGATCGGCGACGACGCCCTGCTCGCGCGGACGATCAAGCGGCTGCCCCTGACCCTGCGCCGCGCGCGACCCATCGCCGAAGTCATCAGCAGCGCCGGCGGCGTGCGGCTGGAAGCGATGGACGACGCCCTGATGCTCGCCCGACTGCCCGGCGTTTTCTGCGCCGGCGAGATGCTGGACTGGGAAGCCCCCACCGGCGGCTACCTGCTGACCGCATGCTTCGCCAGCGGCCGACGCGCAGGTTTGGGTGCCGTCGAGTGGCTGCGCCACATGCAATCCCATTCAATGCAGGCGGCTCCCATGTAGGAGCGGCTTCAGCCGCGAACATGCAGAGATATGAGCGCCTGCACAGCTTGATTCAGATGCCACCTGCACGTCGGGAGCGAGGCAGAAACCGGGCACTCGGGGCTCTCCGCGTTCGCGACTTACGTCGCTCCTACGATCGAAGGGAGTCCAGTCGGACAAACTTGGCTGGGGAGTTCCGCATCGACGTGCCATGCGTTGCGCCGGACTATGCAGATGTACGACTCACATCGCTCCTACGGTCGCAGCAAGCAGGCGAGTGACACGGCGGCAAGTGTATGTAGGAGCGACGTGAGTCGCGAACGCGCAGAGATACGAGCACCGGCACCGTTTGATTCAGACGTCACCTGCCCGGATCGCCCGCCAGGTCATCCAGGATCGGGCAGTCCGGCCGGTCACCGCCCTGGCAGCGGTGGGCGAGCTGCTCCAGCGTGCGCTGCATGGCCTGCATCTCCTCGACCTTCTTCGCCAGTTCGGCGGCGTGCGCCAGCGCCAGTTGTTTCACCTCGCCACTGGCCCGCGAACGGTCGTCCCACAGCGCGAGCAGGCTGTCGATCTGCCTGATCGGAAATCCCAGCGAGCGGGCGCGATGGATGAAGCGCAGGCGGTGCAGCGCGGTTTCGTCGTAGATCCGGTAGCCGGCCTGGGTACGGGCCATGGCCGGCAGCAGGCCAATCGCTTCGTAGTGGCGGATCATCTTCGCCGACACGCCGGTGAGCGCGGCGGCCTCGCCGATGTTGTGCAGGCCGTCGGCGAGGGCTTCCGCCAGCTCCGGCTTCGGCGCGCGTGACGAGGCTGAGCGTGCGGTGTTGCTCACTGGCAGCTCCCTGGGGCGACACCAGGTGCCGGCCCGGCTTTGGAATGGATTTCGCGATCAGCGCTGGCCATCAATCCTGCTCCGGCAGCGCAACCGCCGAGCGCGGCTTCCAGCGCCTCAGCAGCAGGGTATTGCCTACGACGCTGACACTGGAGAACGCCATCGCCGCGCCGGCCACCACCGGATCGAGCAGGCCTGCCGCCGCCAGCGGAATCCCGACCACGTTGTAGATGAAGGCCCAGAACAGGTTCTGCCGGATCTTGGCGCTGGTACGGCGCGAGACCGCGATCGCGTCGGCGACCAGGCGCGGATCGGAGCGCATCAGGGTGATCCCGGCGGCGTGCATGGCGACATCGCTGCCGCCGCCCATCGCGATGCCGACATCGGCCGCCGACAGCGCCGGGGCGTCGTTGATGCCGTCGCCGACCATCGCCACCGGGCCGTGCGAGCGCAATTCCAGCACCGCCTCCGCCTTGTCGCCGGGCAGTACATTGGCGCGCACGTCGTCGATGCCGAGCGCGTCGGCGACGGCCTGGGCCGCGCCGCGGTTGTCGCCGGAGATCATCGCCGTGCGCAGACCGAGCCGGTGCAGGGTATCGATCGCGGCGCGCGCCTGCGGTCGCGGCTCATCGCGGAACGCGAGCAGGCCAAGCAGGCGGACCGCATCCGCAGTCCGCTCGGCAAGCCACGACACACTGTGGCCTTGTGCCGCCAGCTCGTCGCCGCGCGCCTGCAGGGCACCGACGTCCACGCCGGACTCTTGCATCAGACGGGAACTGCCCAGCAGCAGGTCGCGGCCCTCGACGTCGCCTTCCAGCCCGCGCCCGGCCAGCGCCCTTACCCTGGTCGCCTGCGGAAAGCCGGCCGGTCGCGCGGCCTCCACCACCGCGTTCGCCAGCGGATGCTCGCTGCCCGACTGCAGCGCGCCGGCCAGTCGCAGCAATGCGGCGTGGTCGCCGTCGACCGCCACGTGCTCGGCGAGGGTCGGCCGGCCTTCGGTCAGGGTGCCGGTCTTGTCGAAGGCGATCACCTGCAACGAGCGCGCGGTTTCCAGCACTTCGGCGTCCTTGATCAGGATGCCGGCGCGGGCGGCGACGCCGGTACCGGCCATGATCGCGGTCGGCGTGGCCAGGCCCAGCGCGCACGGACAGGCGATCACCAGCACCGCGACCGCGTTGAGGATCGCGACGTTCCAGTCGCCGCCCAGCAGGCCCCAGCCCAGCAGCGTCAGTACGGCAACGCCGACCACCACCGGCACGAACACCGCGCTGACCTTGTCGACCATGCGCTGGATCGGCGCCTTCTTCGCCTGCGCGTCCTCGACCAGCCGGATGATCCGGGCCAACGCGGTCTCCGCGCCGACCGCGAGCGTGCGCAGCCGTAGGCGGCCCTCGCCGTTCACCGCACCACCGGTCACCCGGTCACCGGGCTGCTTGGCGACCGGCAATGACTCGCCGGTGATCAGCGACTCGTCGGCGTGGCTGCGGCCTTCGATGACCTCGGCATCGACCGGGATGCGCTCGCCCGGCAGCACTCTGACCTCGTCGCCGACAACGACTTCGGCCAATGGCAGTTGTCGCTCGACGCCGTCGCGCAGCACGCGCGCGGTCGCCGGGCGCAAGGCCTGCAACGCGCGGATCGCCTCGGTGGTCTGGCGCTTGGCCCGCGCTTCCAGCCACTTGCCCAGCAGGACCAGGGTGATGACCACCGCCGAGGCCTCGAAATACAGATGGCCGTCGCCGTGCCCGGCATCGGCCAGCAGATGAGGCGCGATCAAATGGAACACACTGAGGCCGTAACCCGCGCTGGTACCGAGCGCGACCAGCAGGTCCATGTTGCCGGTGCGTGCCTTCAGCGCGCCCCAACTGGCGCGGTAGAAGCGCGCACCCAGCCAGAACTGCACCGGCGTCGCCAGGGCGAACTGCCACCATCCCGGCAGCATCCAGTCGCGGCCGAACGGCATCGCCAGCATCGGCAACATCAATGGCGCCGACAGCACGATCGCGATGACGAGGTGTCGCAGCTCGCGCGAGCGCCGCGGGTTCGCGGCCGTCCCGCCCGATTCGGAAGTGGCGGCATCGCCTGTCGACTCGCCCTGCGGCAAGGTCGCGGCGTAGCCGGCCTGGGTGACCGCGGCGACCAACGCGGCCGGATCGGTGCCGCCCGCCGTACGCACGGTGGCGCGCTCGGTCGCCAGGTTGACGGTGACCTCCAGCACGCCGGGCACCGCCGCGAGCGCCTTCTCGACCCGGCCCGCACACGACGCACAGGTCATGCCTTCGATCGCCAGATCGACCGAGTCTTCCGCGACCCGATAACCGGCGGCGCGCACCGCGTCGATCAGCGCGGTTGCGGCCACCTCGTCCCCGGCCCGGATTTCCACGCTTTCGGTGGCCAGGTTGACGCTGGCCGCCTCCACGCCCGGCACCTTGGCCAGCGCCTTCTCGACCCGGCCCACGCAGGACGCACACGACATCCCGAGGACGTCGAAGCGCACGGTGCGCGGGTTGGCGCTTGGGTCATTTGCGGGGATGGCAGGTGCAGACATGGCGGACTCCGGAGCTTGGCTTGCGGGTCATTCTCCAGCTTCCCATGATGGGAAGGTCAACCTCGTCGCAGTTCTATTGGAAAAGTCCCGATCAATTCGCTTGTGGCCGGCACTCCCGCGGAGGCGGGAGTCCAGCGACATGGTCGGTCAACGGCTTGAAGTCCATGGATCTTACGATCCCCGGCCCGCGCGCATAGCGCTTGGGCGTTCGATCAGGCGCGAGCCAATGGCTCGCAAGCGCCCGACCTCACCCCCGCGTTCGCGGGGATGACGGCATTGTTTCGCCGGCCGGACCGGTTCCCCGTCATCGGGGCGGCGACAGCCCAGCCGGTTCCGTTTCGACCAGCGGCTGCAACGCCGGATCCAGCGCAACCCGCTCGTCGAACACGAAGCAGTGGCCGTCATAGCCCGCGCCACCCACCCGCTCGAAGTAACCCAGAATGCCGCCATCAAGCTGCAGCAGGTTGTCCATGCCGTCGGCGCGCAGCCACAGCGCGGCCTTCTCGCAGCGGATGCCGCCGGTGCAGAAGCTGACCACGGTCGCATCGCTCAACGCGTCACGGTGCGGTTCAAGGGCTTCGGGCAACTCGGTGAAATTGTCGATCGGCAGTGTCAGCGCGCCGGCAAACGTGCCGTAGCCCACTTCCTCCCGGTTGCGGGTGTCCAGCAGCACCAGCCGTTTGCCGGCATCGTCGCTGCCCTGCGCGATCCAGCGGGCGAGGTCTTCAGGACTCACTACCGGCGCACGGCCGGCGACCAGTGGCGATGCCTGGTCGCGGCGGAAACTGATGATCTCGGGCTTGACCTTGACCTTCAGCCGCGCGAACGGCTGGGCCCGGCTGCGGCTGAACTTGAGCGTGATGTCGGCGAAACGCGCGTCGGCGCGCAGCAGGCCGAGAACATCGTGCACGGCGTCCCCGTCACCGGCGAGAAACAGGTTGATGCCCTCCCCCGCGACCAGCACGGTGCCGCGCAATCCGTTCGCCTCGGCGCGGCTGCGCAGCGCATCGGCCAGGGCCTGGGGATCGGCAACGACGGTGAAATGGTAGGCAGCGACATTGAGGATCATCCCGCGATTTTAACGGTCTTCTCACCCTGCAAAGGACGCCCGCGCTAGCCTGTCAATCAGGCGGCACCAGACCGGTGACCGATGAAAGGAGACGCCGAATGAAGATCCAGCTCCATACCGACAGGAACATCCAGCACGACGAGTCGCTCACCGAACATGTGGACAGCGTCGTCAGCAAGGCGCTGGAACGCTTTGGCGCGCAGGTGTCACGCGTCGAGGTGCATCTTCGCGATCTCAATGCGGGCAAGGCGGGCCTCGGCGACAAGCATTGCGTGATGGAGGCCCGTCTGGAAGGTCGCCAGCCGGTAGTGGTCAGCCACGACGCCGACAAGGTGCGCGAGGCGGTCAACGGCGCGGCGCAGAAACTGCAACGCCTGCTGGACAGCACGCTCGGCCGGCTGGCCGCACCGACCCGCCAGGGCAGGACCGGCACACCCGCCGCACCCGCCAAGGTGGAAACTTCGCCCGACGAGGCCGCCGATCTGTCCTGACGGCCCATTTCTCCAACACCGCCTTACACTGGCCCGCCCGATCCAGGTGCCATCGATGTCCGAGCCGGACCCGTCCGCGTTGCCGTCCCAGACCGAGCGCCTGTCGCGCCGCGTATCCGAACTGGCCGCCTGCTCGCGGGCGCAGGCCGAGCAGTACATCGAAGGCGGCTGGGTCCGGGTGGATGGCGAGGTGGTCGAGTCGCCGCAATTCATGGTGACCAATCAGTGCGTGGAACTGGACCCCGATGCGCAACTGGAAGCCGCCGAACCGGCGACGATGCTGCTGCACAAACCCGCGGGCATGGTCTGGGATGCCAGCGGGTCGCTGGTCACCGAAGACAACCGCGCCGAAGGCGATCACCGCCGCGGCATCCGCGTGTTGCAACGTCACTTCACCCGCCTGACGCCCCTGATGCCGCTGGATGCGCAGGCCAGCGGGCTGGTGGTGTTCAGCCAGGACCCGCGCGTCATCCGCCGGCTGAAAGAGGACGGGCCGAAGATCGAGCAGGAGTTCCTGGTCGAAATCAGCGGCCAGACCGGCCCCTACACCCTGAGCCGGCTGACCCGCGGCCTGAGCTACCAGGGCCGCGTGCTGGATGCCTGCAAGGTCAGCTGGCAGAACGAAGTCCGCCTGCGTTTCGCGATCAAGGACGTCCGCGCGGGCCAGTTGCGCGACATGTGCGCGCAGGTCGGACTGGAAGTCGTGACGATCCGGCGCTTGCGGATCGGCCGGATCGGCCTGAACAAGATGCCGGTGGGACAGTGGCGCTACATGCCGGTCAGCGAACGCTTCTGAGCGGCAGACGGACGGGGCCAGCTGCCTTGTCCGTGCGCGACATGCGCGACGTGCGATGAGTGACGTGCGATGAGTAATGCCCGGGCGCGGCGCCAGTCCGCGCCCGGAGTGAATCCTTCAGTACGCGCCCATGTAGTCGCGCTTGCCGATCCCCAGCCCGCTGTGGCGCAGCAGCGCGTAGGCCGTGGTGACGTGGAAGAAGAACTGCGGCAGACCGTAGGTCAGCAGGTAGTCCTGGCCGCTGAAGCGGCGCTCCTTCGGCGTGCCCGGACGGGTCACGATCTCGCGCTCCTCGGCGCCTTCAAAACGCGAGGCATCGAAGCTGTCGACAAAGGCGATCGTGCGCTCGACGCGCACCTTCAGCTGCTCGATGGTCTGCTCGGTGTCGTCGTAGGCGGGCACCTCGGCATCGGCCAGGCGCGCGGTCACGCCCTTGGCGAAGTCGCAGGCGATCTGCACCTGCCGCACCAGCGGGAACATGTCGGGAAACAGGCGCAACTGCAGCAGCACCGCCGGGTCGATCTTGCGTTCTTCCGCATAGGTCTCGGCCTTCTCCAGGATCGAGACAAGGCTGCCGAGCATCTGCTTGAACACGGGAACGGACGCGGCATGCATGGAAATGGTCATGGGGAAACCTCGTGAGGGGAAGCGCCTGATGTTAGCCGGTTCGCCGCGGCGCGGCCCTGCCTGCCTTCCGCCTCCGGCCACGTCTTCCCCGCCCCCGCAGGGATCACGGCGATTGTTCAGACCTTCCCTGGACAAGCCCTTAGAATTGCCAGCCCCACGTCACTCCTTCGCGATCCGGCCCTCCATGCCTTCCCGCCTGCTCAAGCTGTTTCTCGGACTGATCGCCTACGGCGTGTCGATGGTGATGATGCTGCAGTCGGACCTGGGCCTGATGCCGTGGGACGTGCTGCACCAGGGCATCGCCCTGCAAGGCGGCTGGCCGATGGGCCGGGTCACGGTGGCGGTGAGTTTCGTCGTCCTGCTGGCGTGGCTGCCCATCCGGCAGAAGCCGGGGTTCGGCACCGTCTGCAATGCGATCGTGATCGGACTGGTGTTCGACGCCGTCAACGGTCTGATCGGCGACCGGCTGGCCGACCTGTCACTGGTCTCACGCACCGCGTTGCTGATCGGCGGGATCGCGCTCAACGGCGCCGCGACGGCCGCCTACCTGGGCGCCCACTTCGGGCCGGGACCGCGCGACGGCCTGATGACCGGCTTGGTGCGCCGTACCGGGCGATCGGTGCGGCTGGTACGAACCCTGATCGAAGGCGGCGTGCTGGTGTCCGGGTTCCTGCTGGGCGGCACGCTGGGGGTCGGCACGGTGGGCTACATGCTGCTGATCGGTCCGCTGATCCAGGTCATGTTGCCGTGGTTCGACAGTCGATCCGGCGCCCCTGCAAGGCAGAAAGCCCTGCAGCCCGAACCGGAAGAATCCTGCTCCTGAACGGCCTTTGACCGGGCGCTGATCAAGCCCTGCCTGTGCAAGGCCCTGATCCAGCCTGCCAGCCGCGCTCTGCGCCCGCGAGCTACCCGCGCAGCAGGATCGCCGGCAATGCGACCAGGCCCAGCAGCACGATGATGGCGGCGACCGCCAGCAGCACCCGGGCCGGCTCCTCGCGCAGCACGTCCTTGAACGTCCGGCCGGTGCCGTCGCGCTGGCCCGCCTCGTATTCGGCCCGCGCATTCGCCTGACGCCTGGCCTGGTAGACCGCCATCAGCCGCTTCGCCTCCGGCAGGTCGCGGTCGTGGGTCAGCCAGATGCCGCCGTAGGAAATACCCCAGCGGCTGGGCTTGGTCTCGTAGAACTCGATCCGGTTCTCGTCAAGCATCGCGCGCACGTCCTCGATCTCGTCGTCGAGCACCATGCGCAGGTTGAGCAGCAGTTTTGACATCCGCCGATCATACCGGTGACCGGTGACCGGCGCCGGCAGCCGGATGTTGGTGGCGGTGAAGTTGGCGGCGGCGGAGTCGATGACCGCGATGCCGCTACGGGATCAGCCGGGGCGGCCGTCGCCCAGCACATCGAACGGGTCGGCCGTTGTTTTCTCAGGGGTCTTCGGCGTTTGCCGGTTGTGCGGCGCCCGGAAAGGACGCGAGCGGCATTTTTCGATCACGGTCTTGCCAAAATCCTCCAGCACTTCCTCCGGAATCGCCTCCACGCCGAAAACCGCGACCATCCGCGCCAGCAAAACCTCGGCCTGCTCGCGGTTCATCTCCACCTGCCCGGCATCGCCTTCCTGCAAGTGTTGCAGCGACTGCCCGGCGACCTGCAGGCCGCTGTGGACGAGCAACTCGCCGGCCTCGGCATCGCCGGGCTCAAGCTGCAGAACCCGCTGCGCGGCGGCAAACGCCTGCGCCCACTGGCCATGCTCGGCCTGCAACCGGGCGATCTGGCGCCATGGCTGCGTGCGCGTGGGCTCCTCGGCGCCGGCCTGGCGATAAGCGGCCAATGCCGATTCCGTCTCGCCCGCCTGACTGGCCGCCTCGGCGATCGCGAGGCTTTTCTCGTAATCCGGCACGGACGACGCCAACGTCGCGCAGCCGCCCAGCGCGGCGGTCAGCACCAGGCAGGAAAGCACGCCCCACAGACGGTCACGCAGATTGCAGGACCTCATCATTCCCATGTTCCCGGCCTCCGGCTTTCCCCGTGCGCAACATAGCAGTTCCGCCGCGCACCGGGCGCCGGATCAGCCATCCCGGTGTGGCGCCACCGGCAGATGCCAGTCGTAGCGGATCGCCATGTAGCGCAACCCGAAGCACAGCGTCGCGGAGGCGAGCATCACCGGCACCGGTGGCAGGTCGAGCGCTTTGCCGACCACCACCACGATCGCACCGAGCATCGCCGCGATCGCATACAGGTCCGACTGGAACACCACCGGCGTGCGTGCCACCAGTACGTCGCGGACGATGCCGCCGCCGATGCCGCTGAGCATCCCCAGCAGGATCGCAGCCACCGGCCCCAAGCCGTGCTCCAGCGCCTTGAGCGTGCCGATGACCGCGAACAGCGCCAGTCCCACGGCATCGAACACCCGTACCGGGTTGCGCAGGCGCTTGATGTCGGCGTAGCGATAGAAGGTAACGACACCCGCCACGCAGCTCACCGCCAGGTAATGCCAGTTCGCCAGTGCGACCGGCGGCGTCGCGCCGATCAGCACATCGCGGGTGATGCCGCCCGCGGCCGCCGCCGCGAACGACAGCACCAGCACGCCAAACAGATCCAGCCGATTGCGGACCCCAACGGTCGCGCCGCTGATCGCGAACGCAAACGTACCGACAAGGTCGACGACGGTAATGACGGTATTCAGGCCCAAGGACGAAACACCCTGCGGAAAAGGCCGGACAGCATGCCACGTCAGCTGCCGGGCCCGCAGCACAGCGCGCTTGCCGCATGCCGAGGTTGCGGCCGGCCAACGCTTTCCCTAGCCTGCCCACGCCTTGTTGCTTTGCCCGGCGGTCGTCCTTGCGCTCCCGTCGTCCCTCCCCTGTTTCACTTCCACGAGGTTTCCGATGGAAATCACCGACCGCCGTGTTGCCACGGTGCATTACACCCTCACTGACGACGCCGGCCAGGTCATCTACAAGTCGCCCGCCGACGCGCCGCTGATCTATCTGCACGGCGGCGGAAAGCTCATGCCGGGATTGGAAAAGGCCCTCGCCGGGAAAAAAACCGGCGCCCGGTTCCTCACCGATGTCGCCCCCGAGGACGCCTACGGCCCGCGCCACGAACGGCTGGTGCAGGTGGTGCCGCGTTCGGCATTCGAGGGCGTGGATTCATTGCAGCCGGGCATGCAGTTCCTGACCGAGATCGCGGAAGGGCCGGTGCTGGCCACGGTGCTGAAGGTCAATGGAGACCGCATCACCGTTGACGGCAATCACGCGCTGGCCGGAAAGAACCTGCATTTCGACCTGGAAGTCGTCGACGTGCGCGAGGCGACAGCCGAGGAAATCGAACGCGGTGACGTGAGCGACCAGCCCACCAGCGCGTCATAGGCACGCACCCCGTAAGCCGTAAGCCAGGTGCGGCTCAGCCCGGTTCGCGACCGGGATTGCGCGCACGCCATGCGGCCAGCAATGCCTCGTAATGTTCCATTTCCTCGGCATAGAGGTCGTGCACGCAGGGGTCGCAACCGCTGTCGCAGCAATCCATCGGCAACGGCCGCTCGGGCCGCAACGGGGGCGGGTCTTCGGTCGCGACCGATGGAATCGGGATCAGGGGGGAACTGGCAGGCACGGGACTGGGCACGAAAGGCGGTTCAACAAACGCATGCAAGTGTCGCAGATCGTCCGGGCACGGGCCAGGATCGCCGCGACATGCCGATTGCCGGCCGGGGTCAGAGCAACCATTCGATCGGCAGGACCGCCATCACCGCCACCATCGCGCGCAGCCAGAAGCCCGTGCCGGGTTCCTCGTCATGCACGACCTGCCTGCCATCCACCTGCTCGACCCATTGCAGTTTTCCGTCGTGCCCCAGACGCACCCGGTAGGCGTTGGCCGGCACCTCGTCGACAAACGCCCCCGCAATGCCCTGCGCCATCAACGGGCTGTCGATCACGAACCCCATTTCGGTATTCAGGTGCGCCGAGCGCGGATCGAAATTGAACGAGCCGACAAAGGCCCGTGAGCCGTCCGCGGCGAACGTCTTTGCATGCAGGCTGGACGCCGAGCTGCCGGTAAGCTTGCGGTGCCGCATGGCGATGCCGGTGGCTTCACGCTTCATCTCGAACAACGAGATGCCCGCTTCCAGCAGCGGCTTGCGGCGCTTGGCGTAACCGGCATGCACGGCGGCGACGTCGGTCGCCTCCAGCGAATTGGTCAGCACCGATACCGCCACGCCCTGTCGCGCCAGTCCGACCAGGTAGTCCACCCCCGCCTGGGTGGGAACGAAATACGGCGAGACCACCTGCAGCTCCCGCTGCGGCGCGCCGATGGCCTGCAGGAGGCGTTGCGCCAGCAGGCTTTCCGGTGCCGCCTGCCCCAGACCCTTGGCCGGATCGTCGCTGAGCATGCGGGTGGGCGCCCACTCGAACGGCAATTGCCCCATCTTCAACGCCTGCACATGGAGCGACGCCTGCAGCGCCTCCACATAGGCGCTCGCGGCCGGATCGCGCTCGACCAGCGAGGCGGCCGCGGCCAGATCCGAAATGGCGCCGGCGGCCGCGGCGGGCAGCAGCCGGTCGACCGGGTACGACGATCCGCTGGCCCAGTAGCGGTCGAAGTCGCGCGAGACATCGTCCACCACCGGCCCGATCGCCACCACGTCCAGGTCGACGAACAGCACGCCGTCGCCGGCATCGAAGTACTCGTCGCCCACGTTGCGCCCGCCGACGATGGTGACCTGGTTGTCGACCGTGAACGACTTGTTGTGCATGCGCCGGTTGAGGCGCGCAAAGTCGGTCAGGTAGCCCAGCACGCGCCAGCGGCGCTGCTTGAACGGGTTGAACAGCCGCACCTGGATCAGCGGATGGGAGTCCAGCGTGGCCAGCACCGTGTCCAGGCCGGCGGTGTTGTTGTCGTCGAGCAGCAGGCGCACCCGCACGCCGCGGTCGGCGGCGCGGTGCAGGGCCTCGAACAGCAGCGTTCCGGACATGTCGTTGCGCCAGATGTAGTACTGCACATCCAGCGTGCGCTCGGCGGCATCGGCCATCGACGAGCGGGTGGCGAACGCGTCGCGCCCGTCCCGCAGCGCAACGATGCCCGAACGTCCCGGATGCTCCCGGACCAGCGGCTGGATCGCGCGTCCCAGGCTGGTGTCGGCGGTATCGGCCCACATGCTGGTCTGCACGCGCCCGTCCAGCGACGGCAGCGTCGACCCCACCGCCAGCAAAATGCCCGAGACAACAAACGCCATCAGGACGGCGGGCCACAGGTAGGCGTGTCGGGCGATTCTCATGGCCAGTGAGTGTATGAGAATCCCGACGGTGGCGGCGGCGGGGCGCGCGGCGGCAGTGGCGCCACGCCCCGCCGCCGCATGCGCAGCCGGGCTGGTTTACTCCGCCATCAGTTCGGCGATCGCCGGCACCGGCGCATTGCCATAGCTCAGGAACCCGTTGTGGAACGCCTTCAGGTCGAACGCATCGCCCAGCTCGGCCTTGCGCTGCTCGCGCAGGTCGAGGATCTCGGCGTAGCCGGTGAAGTAGCTGGTCAGCTGCACCTGCGACAGCCGTACCCGGCGCCACTTGTTGACCGCCTCGGTCTCCTCCTGGAACGCCTCGCGCCTGAGCAGGTCCATCGCCTGCTCCTGCCTCATGCCAAGTACGTGCACGGCGTAGTCGAGGATCGCGTTGGTCACCACGCGCAGGTTCCACTTGCCGTACATCAGCCACATCTCCGGCGCCTGCCCGCCCCAGCCGGCCTCGAGCATCATCCGCTCCGAGTACACCGCCCAGCCCTCGATCATCGCGCCGTTGCCAAGCAGGCTCTTGACCAGGCTGGGACTCTTGTTGGCGTGCAGCAGCTGGGTGTAGTGGCCGGGCACCGCCTCGTGGATGTTGAGGATCTGCAGCACCCAGTGGTTGTACTCGCGCAGGAAGCTCTCGGCCTCGGCGTCGCTGTAGGCGTCCAGCGGGCTGACGTTGTAGTAGGTGTCGGCGGTCGGGTTGAACGGGCCCGGCGCGCTGATCGACGCGCCCGCGCCGCCGCCGCGCATGTACTCGGGCGTCTCGCGCACCACCAGCGGCCGGGTCGCGTCCTGGTCGAGCAGGTCGTGCTCGCGCACGAAGTCGGTCAGCAGCGGGATCTGGCGCTTGATCTCGGGGAAGAACTCGTCGCGGGTGACATGGCGCGCGGACAACTTGTCGATCATCCGACCGATGCGCTCCAGGCGGTCGTCCGGCATCGGGCTGTCCGGAAAATACGCCGGCCACAGCTCGACCGTGGTCGCATCCATCTGCGCGTGCAGGCGGTTCTTCTCGTCGACCGCGCGCTGGTACAGCTCGGCGGCGGTGTAGTGCGACTGCACGTCGTAGCGGAACTTGGGCTCGTACAGCGCCTCGCCGATGCGGAACGAACGCGTCTCGCCCGCCGCAGCCAGCCGCTTCTGCTCGCCTTCCAGCCAGCCCGTCCAGCCGTTGATCGCACCGCGTGCGGCATCGATGCGCGCGATGAACAGCGCCTGCTCGTCGGCGCTCAGCCCGGACGCGGCGATGCGCTGGCGCAGCTCCTCGCCGAACACGCTCAGCGAGCCACGGCTCTGCACGATCGCCAGCTCCACATGCTCGACCGTTGGGTCGGCGATATTGGCCTGCGCGGCGGCGTAGTACTGCGGCACGTGTTCCAGGCGTGCCATCACCGTGCGCAGACGCTCGTCCTCGGCCGCATACGGGGTGTTGAGCAGCAACGCGATCGTGCCGGCAACGTTGTAGCGCGACGGGTTCCAGGCCCAGTCACGGAAGGTCTGCAGGTACCAGCGCGTGGATTCGAAGCGGTTCTTCAGCAGCGTGTGGTCGATGCGCTGGCTGGCCGACAGCTGCGCCGGATCGAACGCAGCCAGCTCGGCCAGACCGGCCTCGGCGAAGGCGAGGTCGGAAGCACGGCTGGCGGCATCGGGAATCGTCAGCAATGACGCATTGTCGTAGCGGCCGGCGCGGACCGACCACTCCGGACTGCGCTCCAGCGCACGCATCAGCAGCGACTCGGCCACCTGCGCGAAGCGCGCGTCCTGCCCGGCCTGCGCCGTCGTCGCATCCGGCGCCTGCGCCAGGACCAGCGGCGTCTGGCAGACAACAAGGGTGCCGAGCCCGGCGGCGAGCATCAGGGACAGACGGGTCTTGCGCATCGGGAAACTCCACAACGAGGACGCGCGACCGGAGCGGTCGCAACAGAACCGTCGATGGTAGCCGCCCCGGCAAAGTGGGCACGTGCCGATGGTCAGCGTGTTGCAATTCCACAGATACAAGAAGGGCCGCTTACGCGGCCCTTCCGGTTGGTGTTGCCTGGCGTCCTTGCGGTCAGGCAAGGGCGTTGAGCTTAGTGACCCGAAGCCGGATCGACCTTCTCGTTGGTGTTGAAGATCGTCGGGTCGGCCTTGCCCTTGACGTTGAGGAAACCGATCAAGCCCTTCTCCGCCCGCGACAGGGCGTGGTCGACGAGCAGGTAGCGGCCCGGGTAGTCGACCTTGAACTCGACCATCGTCGCCCCACCCGGCGGCACGATCGTGGTCTGCACGTCGGTCAGCGGCGGGCTGGTGAACGAGGCCATGTCGTAGACCCGGTCGAACACTTCACCGATCACGTGGAAGCTGGAGATCAGGTTCGGGCCACCGACGCCGAAGAACATGCGCACCGTTTCACCGACGTTGGCCTGCATGTCGAAGGTCTTGGTCAGCGCGTTCATGCTGCCGTTGAACATCAGGTGCTCCGGACGCTCGTCCAGCAGCTTGTCCAGCGAGAACTCCTGCAGACCGCTGGAACCGTGCTTCTGCGCGGTGTACAGCTCGCCCTGCATGACATAGAACTCCTTGTCGACCTTCGGCAGACCGCCCTCGGGCTCGACCAGGATCATCCCGTACATGCCGTTGGAGATGTGCTGGGCGATCATCGGGGTCGCGCAGTGGTAGACGAACAGGCCCGGGTGCAGCGCCTTGAAGGTGAAGCTCTTGGTCTGGCCCGGCGCGACCTGGGTCACCGCCGCACCACCGCCCGGACCGGTCACCGCGTGGAAGTCGACCGAGTGGATGTTGATGCTGTCCTCGGCGTTCTTCAGGTTGATGGTGACGGTGTCGTTCTGACGGATGCGCAGCATCGGGCCCGGCACCGTGTTGTCGAACGTCCAGTAGCGGTAGGTGCTGCCATCGGACAGCTGGCCTTCGACCTCGGTGGTGAGCAGGTCGTAGGTGACGTGCTGCGGCGCGCGGTCACCGACCGGCTTGCCGACCTGGTAGGGGTCTTTGGCGACATCGACCGCGGTGCTGACCACGTCTTTCACGTCACCGACGATCAGCTTGCCGAACATGCCGGCAGCCTTGTGGCCGGGGATCGTGCACAGGTATTCGAACGTGCCTGCCTTGCCGGTGCGGAACACGATGGTCGTGGCCGAGCCGGTGCCGACCAGCTGGTCGGACTGGGCGTTGAACTCCGGCACCGCGATATCGTGCATGGCGCCGTCGCCGTTGACCACGGTGATGGCCACCACCGAGTTCTCAGGCACCTTCAGGTCGGGATTGATCTGGCCCTTGATCGCGCCGCCGTTGCCGACGAATACCAGCTGGCCGTTGGAAATCTCGGTACGCAGGGTGAAAGTGACATCGGCCACCGGAGTAACGCTGGCTGGGTTGGCGGCGATGGCCTGGGGCACAAAACCCACGGCTCCCGCCAAAGCAAACAACAACACAAGGTTTTTCATCAGGGGTTTCCTTTCTTGGTTACAAAAAATCGTTCGTTGGATGCCATGCTGGGGGTCGGGAGCCATTTGCTCCATGACCTGGGTCAAGCCGAACCAAACGCATCCGTATGTTCATGTGAAGCGGTGTATCTGCAAGGGTTGCGGGCAACATGACGCCGCCCCGGACGGGGGCGGCAACGAGATTGAATTGGATGTCCCGTGTCGCCGGACGATTACACACGCGGCTTCATGTCCAGCGTCGGCATACATTATCTTGACGGATGCCGGGACGGCTCATGCGTCATATGTGGAGTATGCGCATCCATATTTCAAGTCTGCGCACCGCAGGGCCAAATCACCAGCCCCGCCGATGCAGGACATTCAAACATTATCAACCCGACATTCAATCGTGCGTCAGGGGCTGCAGCCCGGCGTGATCGAATGTCGCCTGGTAGTCATTCACCACCGAAACCAGCTGCGGCATGCCCTCGGCGGACGCGGGGTCTGCGCGCATGGCCGCGATCGCGCCCATCATCCGGCCGATCATCACGTGCAGCACGGCATCCGGTTCCGGCTCCAGCTGGCAGTTGGCAATCATGTAATTGACGTTGCCTTCGACCGCAGCCGCCAGCGCCTCGGCATCGGCCGGCTGCAGGCGCGACTCGTGATAGGCAGGCAGGTTTTTCGCCACGTCCTCGCGGATGCCGCTCATCGCCGTGCGCAGCGGCTCATCGGTCTCCCAGCGCTGGCCGTCGGCCAACACCGGCAGGGCGCCGTGGTCGTCGCCATGGGCGTGCGCATCGGCAGGGCTGCCGGCTTCCGTCGTCGCCGGTAGCTCGGTGGCCTGCGGCGCGGATGATTGCGCCGACGGCGCGGCCGTATCGTTTCCGGCGCAACCCGCCATGGCGAGCGCAAAGACAAACGAGGCAACAGCGGCGGATAGAGTGCGGAGTTTCATGGGGAACACCTCCTTGAAGTGATGCCACACCATAGTGACCCGCCCGGCCACCGTCCTTGATCCTTGTCAATACGCGGCATCAATACGCCGCGCCTCAGACGTCCGCGATGGAACGCTCTGTCGGCAGGTCCCGCCCGGTCACCCCTCTGCCGGTAAAATGACCGGGATTTTTCAACACCCCGCACCGAGGTCTACGTGAACGAACGCATCCGCCATCCCGGTCTGCGCAACCTGCGCCGGACTGCCACCGAGGCCGCCGCGCTGATCCAGCCCGGCATGACCGTGGCCATGAGCGGGTTCACCGGCGCGGGCTATCCCAAGGCGGTGCCGCAGGCGCTGGCGGCGCACATGGAACAGGTGAACGCGGCAGGCGGCGGCTTCCGCATCCGCGTGCTGACCGGCGCCTCTACCGCGCCCGAGCTGGACGGCGCGCTGGCCAGGGTCGAAGGCATGGAACTGCGGCTGCCCTACCAGTCCGACCCCGCAGTGCGCGAGCGGATCAACGCCGGCACCCTGGACTACATCGACATCCACCTCAGCCACGTCGCCCAGCACACCTGGTTCGGCTTCTTCGGAAACATCGATGTCGCGGTGATCGAAGTCGCCGGCATCCTCGAGGACGGCCGGCTGATCCCCTCTTCGTCGGTCGGCAACAACAAGACCTGGCTGGAGCGGGCCGACAAGGTGATCCTGGAGGTGAACCGCTGGCAGCCCGCCGCGCTGGAGGGCATGCACGACATCTACTACGGCACTGCCCTGCCCCCGGACCGCAAGCCCATCCCGCTGGTCAGGCCCGACGACCGCATCGGCGAGCCCTGGCTGCGGGTCGATCCTGCCAAGGTCATCGCAGTGGTGGAGACCGACGCGCCCGACCGCAACTCGCCGTTCAGCGCCCCCGACGCGACGTCCGAGCGGATCGCCGGGCACGTGCTGGAGTTCCTCGCCCACGAGATCAAGCGCGGCCGGCTCACGGACAACTTGCTGCCGCTGCAGTCGGGCGTCGGCAACATCTCCAACGCGGTCTTCGCCGGCCTCGGCAAGGGGGGTTACCAGGGCCTGACCGCCTACACCGAGGTGATCCAGGACGGCATGTTGCAGCTGCTCAAGGACGGCACGCTGCGGATGGCCTCGGCGACCTCGTTCTCGCTCAGCCCGGCCGGTATCGAGGCCTTCAACCGCGACGTCGAGTTCTATCGCGAGCGCATCGTGCTGCGGCCGCAGGAGATCTCCAACCACCCCGAGCTGATCCGGCGGCTGGGCTGCATCGCAATGAACGGCATGATCGAGGCCGACATCTACGGCAACGTCAATTCCACCCATATCGCCGGCAGCCGGATCATGAACGGCATCGGCGGCTCCGGCGATTTCGCCCGCAACGGCTATCTGTCGATCTTCATGGCCGGCAGCACTGCCAAGAACGGCAGCATTTCCGGCATCGTGCCGATGGTCAGCCATGTCGACCACACCGAGCACGACGCCATGGTGCTGGTGACCGAACAGGGCCTGGCCGACCTGCGCGGGCTGGCACCGAAGCAGCGCGCCAGGCTCGTCATCGCCAACTGCGTCCATCCGGATTACCGGCCGATGCTGCAGGACTATTTCGACCGCGCCTGCCATGCCAGTTACGGCAAGCACACCCCGCACCTGCTCGGCGAAGCCCTGTCCTGGCACCAGCGTTTCATCGACACCGGCAGCATGCGCTGAGGCCGGACAAGCAGCGTCTGTGACGGGTACTTGCGCCTGTCATTCATGCAACGCTTGCGTCCGCTATTCCCGAATGCGCCCGTCACTCCGAAAGCGGCACAGCTCCCTCGGAGGGCACGGTCTGCACGGCTTCCGAGGCGGACGCCGAGGTGGCTGGACACGCCGCGGCGGTAAACAGCACGTCGGTCGAGGAGTTCAGCGCGGTTTCCGCCGAATCCTGCACCACCCCGACAATGAATCCGATGGCGACCACCTGCATCGCGATGTCGGTGGAGATGCCGAACAGGCCGCAGGCCAGCGGGATCAGCAGCAGCGAGCCGCCCGGCACGCCGGATGCGCCGCAGGCGGCGACCGACGCCACCACGCTCAGCAGCAGCGCCGTCGGCAGGTCGATGGCGATACCCAGCGTGTGCACCGCGGCCATCGTCAGCACGGTGATGGTGATCGCCGCACCGGCCATGTTGATGGTCGCGCCGATCGGGATGGACACCGAATAGGTCTCCCGGTGCAGCCCCAGCTTGCGGCACAGCTCCAGATTGATCGGGATGTTCGCCGCCGAACTGCGGGTGAAGAACGCGGTGATCCCGCTCTCGCGCAGGCAGGTGAACACCAGCGGATACGGGTTGCGCCGGGTGGTGGCGAACACGATCAGCGGATTGGCGACCAGCGCGACGAACGCCATGCATCCCAGCAGGACCAGCAGCAGGTGCAGGTAGTCGAGCAGCGCCGACAGTCCGGTCTCCGCCAGGGTCGCGGCAACCAGTCCGAAGATGCCCAGCGGTGCCAGCTGGATCACTGCGCGAACCAGCCTGGTCACCGCGTCGGACAGGTCGCCGACCACCTGCCGGGTGGTGTCGGACGCGTGGCGCAAGGCGATGCCCAACCCCACCGCCCACGCCAGGATGCCGATGAAGTTGCCGGTCGCCAGCGCATTCACCGGGTTGTCGACGATTTGCATCAGCAGCGTCCGCAGCACCTCGAGGATGCCGTTGGGCGGCGTGAGCTCGATGCCGCTGGCCACCGCCAACCGCAGGGTGGTCGGGAACATGAAGCTGGCACTGACCGCGACCAGCGCGGCGGTGAGGGTGCCGATCAGGTACAGCGCCAGGATCGGCCGGATGTGGGTGCGCTGGCCGTGCCGATGGTTGGCGATCGAGGCCATGACCAGCACCAGTACCAGCACCGGCGCGACAGCCTTCAGCGCGAACACGAATACCGTGCCCAGCAGGCCTGCCGATGCCGCCGCGTCCGGGAACACCAGCGCCAGCAAGGTGCCGGCCACCAGGCCGATCACGATGCGAACGACCAGGCTGGTGGAAAGCAGCCTGTCGAGTAGGGAAAAAGGCTGGGCGTTGGGGCTGGGCATGGGCACTTCGTCTGAAAAGGAAATAACGAAAAAGGAACGCCCAGAAGCCAATTGGCGCTGGCCGGAGCGGCTCCCTCGAACCGGTGATGGAGAATAACGCTGCCAATTGTCGCCGAGCGCGGCCCCGGATGCGCGCCCCCGCTTGACGGGACCGCCGGGCTCACGCATTCGATGCCGCCCTGACCCACATCATTGCCAAGCATCGGGATGAACCCGACCATGGCAGTCCGCCCGGCCGCATCGGCAACGGGCACACCCAGCCGGGCAGGCCGCAGCAGGCCGGCCCAGGAGCGAACGGCATGCACGGCGAGTACAAGGTTCCCGGCGGCAAACTGGTCGTCGTGGATCTGGCGGACAACGGCGGCCACCTGGCCGAGGTCCGCGTCAGCGGCGACTTTTTCCTCGAGCCCGATTCCGCACTCGATGCGATCAACGAGGCGCTGTGTGGCCTGCCCGTCGACACCTCCCAGGCGGCCCTCACTGAAGCCGTGGAAGCTGCACTGGGCGAGCATGTCAGCCTGTACGGCATCACCCCCGAAGGCGTGGCGATCGCGGTGCGCCGGGCGCTGGATACAGGAGCCAACGCATGAGCCGCACGTTCTGGCACGAGCACGACTGGCAACTCGTCCACACCCACGCGCAATCCCCGTCCATGCACATGGCGCTGGACGAGGTGCTGACCGCGGAAGTGTCCGCCGGCCGTCGTCCCCCGACCCTGCGGGTCTGGGAATGGGCCAGCCCGGCCGTGGTGATCGGCCGGTTCCAGTCGCTGCGCAACGAGGTCGATGCGGATGGCGCCAACCGTCACGGCATCGAGGTGGTACGCCGGATCAGCGGCGGCGGCGCGATGTTCATCGAGCCGGGCAACACCATCACCTATTCGATCTGCGCCCCGCTGTCGCTGGTGAAGGACCTGTCTTTCCAGGAGGCCTACCAGCTGATGGATGCCTGGGTGATCGAGGCGCTGGCGGAACTGGGCGTGCAGGCCAGCTACCAGCCGCTCAACGACATCACCTCACCGGCAGGCAAGATCGCCGGCGCGGCGCAGGCCCGACGCGGCAACGCCGTCCTGCATCACGTCACCATGGCCTACGACATCGACACGGCGAAGATGCTGGAGGTGCTGCGCATCGGCCGCGAGAAACTGTCCGACAAGGGCACCGCCAGCGCCGCCAAACGGGTCGACCCGCTGCGCAGCCAGACCGGCCTCAGCCGCGAGGCGGTGATCGCGCGCATGATCGACACCTTCCGCCGCAGCCACGGCCTGCGTGACGACGCGCTGACCACCGATGAGCTGGATCGGGCACAGGGGTTGGCGAAGGATAAATTCAGCACCGGGGCGTGGACGGCGGACGTGCCGTAGGCGGTTCCGCCGGGTTGCGAGTTGTAGGAGCGACGTGAGTCGCGACCTCCAGCATTTGTGCGATCGCGACTTACGTCGCTCCTACAAGAGACGGTGCATGCGAGGAAAGCAGTGGCTTTTCTGTCCGACTGGACTCTCTTTGGCGGTAGGCGCGACGTGAGTCGCGACCTCCAGCATTCGTGCGTTCGCGACTGACGTCGCTCCTACCCGGAAGGGTGGCCATGTTTCCGATCCGCGTGAAATCCCGGCTCTTGCGCCACCCGGATTTTTCACGCTACCCATCGGTGGGCGCTGCTAGCTTCGCCACGAATCCCCCATCGCGGAGAGGTGCCATGAAAGCGTCCCGGCGTATTTCCCACGGCTGGCATGCCCTGCTGGCCGTGGTCACATTGGTGCTGCTGACCGCCTGCGCCACCGGCCCGCGGGTTCATACCGACACCGATCCGCAGGCCGACTTCTCGCACTACCGCACCTACGGTTTCTACCAGCCCTTGGCGATGGAGCAGTCCGGCTACAGCTCGTATCTGTCGGATCAGCTCAAGACCAGCATCCGTCGCGAGATGGACGCCCGCGGGTACCGTTTCGACGCCGCCAGTCCGGACCTGAAGGTCAACTTCCAGGGCGTGATCCGCGAGCGCACCGATGTCTACCAGGTGCCCCGCTCGGACGTGCGGTTTTTCTACAGCTACCGGGCGCGCAGCTATGTCGGCTTCCCGGTCTGGTACGACGAGACCCGGATCAGCCAGTACACCGAGGGCACGCTCACCGTGGATCTGGTGGATGCGGCGAAAAACCGGCTGGTCTGGACTGGCGATGCGATCGGCCGGGTGACCCAGAAAACCGCCCAGCAACGCGCCGTCGCTGCCGACCAGGCAATCAGCGCGATCTTCGCGAAATACCCGTATCGCGCCGGCAGCGGCGCCCCATCGATGCCCGCCACGCACAGATAGGCAACGCTACTTCCCGCCGCCGCTGCGCCAGATCGAGATCACCAGCCATGCGCCGGCGATCGCAGCGCCCACGAACCCGAGCAGGCCGAATGCCGGCAGGCCAAGCAAGGTCGGGCCGCCGGATACGGTGAGCGCAATCGACGAGCCGACGATCAGGGCCGCCAGCACCACGCCGACCGTCAGCCGGTTCGCCGAATGGTTCACCTGGACGCCGAACTGCTCCAGCCGTTCGACATCGACCCGCAGCTTCAGGTTGCCGCCGCGCGCGGAGCGCAGCAGCCGCCGGATGTCGCGCGGCAGCACCGACAGGATGCCGGCCGTATCGGCCAGGGCACGCAACCCGTCCTTCGCCAGCGTGCCGGGCGAATAGCGCGCCAGCATGGCCCGGCGCAGGAACGGCGCGGCCTCCCCGGCCATGTCGAAATCCGGGTCCAGGTTGCGCCCGAGGCCTTCCAGGGTCACGAACACCTTGATCAGCAGCGCGAGGTCGGCCGGCAGCACCAGCCGGTTCGCACGCAGCAGCGCGGTGACGTCGATCAGCATCGCCGCCAGATTGAGCTGCCCCAGCGGAACACCGTGGTACTGGTCGACCAGCGCATCCACGTCCTGCGCCAGTTGCGCCTCGTCGACCCGTGGCTGGTTGGTCCAATCCAGCAACACGTCCGTCACCCGCTCCGCATCGCGCAACACCATCGCGTCCAGCAGCCCGACCACCTGCGCGCGGCGGGCATCGGACAGGCGACCGACCATGCCGTAATCGATCAATGCGATGCGGTTTTCCGGCAGCACGAACACGTTGCCCGGGTGGGGATCGGCGTGGAAAAAGCCGTCCTCGAACATCATCTTGAGCACCGCCTGGGCACCGCGCCGGGCGATCAACCGGCGGTCCAGCCCGGCCGCCTCCAGTGCCGCGACATCCGACACCGCAATCCCATCGACAAAGTCCTGCACGTTCATCCGCGCGCCGGTGTAGTCCCAGTGCACCCCCGGCACCACGATCTCGTCATGGCCGGAAAAGCTGGCGGCGATGCGCTCGGCGTGACGGCACTCGGCCGCCAGATCCAGCTCCCGCGTCAGCGATATCCGGAACTGCCGCACCACGCCGGTGGGCTGGAACTGGCGCAACTCCGGAAACCGCGCCTCGATCGCCTGCGCGGCCCGTTGCAGCAGCCGCAGGTCGGCTTCCACGACGCGCCGGATGCCCGGCCGCCGCACCTTGATGACCACTTCGCTGCCGTCGTGCAGCCGCGCGCGGTGCACCTGGGCGATCGACGCGGCGGCCAGCGGCCGGGGGTCCAGCCAGGCGAACACCTCTTCCGGCGGCGCACCCAGATCATCGACCAGTTGCTCCCTGATCGCCGCGAACGGCACTTCCGGCGCCTGGTTCTGCAACTTGCCGAACTCGGCGATCCACTCCGGTGAAAACAGATCGACACGGGTCGCCAGCACCTGACCCAGCTTGACGAAACTGGGGCCCATTTCCTCCAGCGCCCGGCGTACCCGGACCGGCGTCGGCAGCGCCACCAGCTCCTCGATATGGCCCAGCGGCAACACCCTGCCCGCCCCGGACAGCAGGCGTGCGAGACCCAGCCGGCCGACCATGTCGCCGAATCCGTAACGGATCAGGATCGAGGCGATGTCGTACACCCGCCCCAGGTCACGCGTGGCAGTCAGGCCTTCCCACAACATCGTGCGTCTCCGGTTGCAAGGTCGACGCGGCTGCCGTCCTCAGATCACGTGCATCATCACCGCGACGTAGTGGCACAGGCTGCCACCGAGCACGAACATGTGCCAGATCGCGTGCGAGTAGCGCAATGACGGCCGGTGGTAGAAAAACGTCCCTGCGGTGTAGAAGACGCCGCCGGCGAACAGCCAGCCCAGCGTCCAGCCATCCAGCGCACCCCACATCGGCTTGATGGCGACCACCACCAGCCAGCCCATGGCGATGTAGATCATCGTCGACAAACGCTTGAAGCGGCCGGTGAAGAACAGCTTGAACACCACCCCCGCCAGCGCCAGCGTCCAGATGGTGGCGAACATCCACCAGCCCCATGGCCCACGCAGGCCGATCAGGGTGAACGGCGTATAGGTACCGGCGATCAGCAGGTAGATCGCGCAATGGTCGAACACCTTCAAGCGCGATTTGGCCACCGGGTGGCGCACCGCGTGGTACAGCGTCGAGGCGACATACAGCAGCAGCAGGCACACGCCGAACACGATCGCGCCAGCCAGTTGCCAGGGGTCACCGTGCAGCGCGGCCAGGGTGATCAGGACCGCTCCGCCGGCCAGTGCGGCCGTCGCGCCGAGGCCGTGGGTCAACGCATTGGCCAGTTCTTCGGATGCGCTGCCGGCCGCTTGATCGGCGGGGTCGGCAGGCTCGGAATCGGTACGGTTGCGCATGGTCGCAATGCTAACGCGCTTTCCGCAGAGCGGTTGTGCGGATGCGCGCTGTTTGCGCATCGCCCGCCTGCTGTCATGGCACGCGCGTTGTCTGTGGAAGCACAACGCGCGATGCACCGGGCGGTACCGGCTTTTCCAGTGCCGATTCGCCCCTCTCGAATCAGGCTTTCTTCAGGAAGCAGGTCTTCAGCACCAGCCCCTTGATCTTGTCCGAGCTGCCTTCGATGTTCTCGGGGTCGCCCTCGACCAGGCGGATGTTGCGGATCACGGTGCCCTGCTTCAGCGGGATCGACGAACCCTTCACCTTCAGGTCCTTGATCACGGTCACCGTGTCGCCTTCGTTGAGGGTGTTGCCGTTGGCGTCCTTGACCACCATCGTGTCGGCCGTATTGGCATCCGGGGTGATCGGCCATTCGTGGCCGCAATCGGCGCAGACGTAGTGGTCGCCATCGGGGTAGGTATTTTCCAGGCCGCATTGGGTGCAGGCGGGAATATCGGGCATCGGGCCCCTCCAACAGGTCAGTGAACGGGACCGGGAGTATAGGACTTCGTGCATTTCCCACCGGCTGGGCCCGATGCCGGCTGCCGGTAGCGCGTAGAATGGTGCGCGGCAGGGTTCGTCCACATGCCACCCTCGCGGCCAACTTACTGGCACCAAGTCCGCTCCCTTCATGCGTCATCACCCTGCTTCACGGGTGGCGCCATACCCCGGGAGTCCCCATGCCTGGTTACACCACGCGCCAACAGCGCCTCCGCCTTGGCGGACACGACTACCGCATCCGCTCGCTGAGCGATCACCAGCAGTTTTCCGATCCCGACGGCCGTGCCGAACGGCTCGGCATCTCATCGGCGCAATGGTGCCTGTTCGGCCAGGTCTGGCCGGCCGGGCGGTTGCTGGCCAATGCAATGGGCAGTTTCGACATCGTCGGCAAGCGCATCCTGGAAATCGGCTGCGGACTGGGGCTGGCCAGCCTGGTGCTGCAACGCCGTGGCGCGGACGTCATCGCCAGCGACATGCACCCGCTGGCAGAACCCTTCCTGGCGTACAACTCGGCACTGAATGCGCTGCCGTCGGTGGCCTACCGCAAGCTGCGCTGGGGCGTGCCGTTGCCGACCCTGGGCCTGTTCGACCTGGTGATCGGCAGCGACGTGCTGTATGAGCGCGACCACGCGGAGATGCTCGCGAGCCTCATCGGCCGGCATACCCACGCCGCCGCCGAGGTGCTGATCACCGACCCCGGCCGCGGCAACAGCGCGCCCTTCAGCCGCGCCCTGGCGCTGCAGGGGTTCGAGGCCAGCGAGGAACGCGGCCCGATGGACGACGACGACATCCCGCCGTTCCGCGGCCGCCTGCTGCATTACCGCCGCAGCGCCATCGCCATGCCCTCTGCTGGCGTATCGCGGCAATGAGCGCCGCGACGTACCGGTACGACGACAGCGACCAGGTGGTCGACCCCGACGTGTCCTGCAGTCAGTGCGACGCGGTCTGCTGCCGGCTGACGGTGGTGGTGATGCCCGACGACCCCGTCCCGCGCCATCTGGTGGAGCGCACCGAGCGTGGGCTGGAAGTGATGGCGCGCGACGAGGACGGCTGGTGCGTGGCGATCGACCAGAAGCACATGCATTGCAGCATCTACGAGCAGCGGCCCGCGATCTGCCGCAAATTCACCATGGGCAGCGGCTACTGCCGCAGCGAGCGGGAGGCCTACGCCCACCGCTACGACCGCGAGATCCCGCTGACCGTCATCGACGCCGCCTGACGAAGGTTGTGAGGTGCTGGCGCAAGTCTCGGCACCTGGCTCAATATCGCACGTCGCGACGCCTAATCCGCTGCAGCGGCAATCGGCACGTGGAAAGTCACCGCCAGCCGGTTCCAGCTGTTGATCGCGATGATCGCCATGACCAGGTCGACACAGCCCTTGTCGCCGAAGTGCTCGCGGGCCTGCCGGTAGACCTCGTCGCCGATCTCCCGCGTTGCCAGCAGCGTCACCGCCTCGGCGAGGGCCAGGCCGGCGCGCTCGGCATCGGTATAGAGATCCGCCTCGCGCCACCCGGCCAGCACATGCAGACGCTGCTCGGTCTCGCCGGCGGCGCGCGCCTCGCGGGCATGCATGTCCAGGCAGAATGCGCAGCCATTGATCTGCGACACGCGGATCTTGACCAGTTCCAGCAACATCGGATCCAGTCCCGAACCGCGCACGTAACCCTCCACCCCGAGCATCGCCTTGAACGCGCCGGGTGCCACTTTCTGATAATCGAGATGCCGTTCCATTTCCGTCTCCTGTTGCGAGTGGCCGGCCGGTTCGCCGGCGGCACTCAATCCTTGACCAGCCCGCCATCGACCACGAGGTTCTGGCCGGTCACCGCGCGCGACCACGGGGATGCGAAGAACAGCACCGCATCGGCGAACTCGGCCGGCGTCGTCACGCTCTGCAGCGGTGTGCTGGCCGCGATCAGGTCGAATACCGCCTCCGGCGTCGCAGCGCTGGCATCGGTGGTACGCAGCAGGCCGCCCGACAGCATGTTGACGGTGATGCCGAGCGGGCCGAGATCGGCCGCCATCGTGCGGGTCAGCGACAGCAGCGCGGCCTTGGCGGCGGTGTAGTCGTGGTACGGCACCACCGGGTTCTGGAACAGGTTGGTGCCGATATTGATCACCCGCCCGAAGCCGCGCTCGCGCATGCCGGGGATGGCGGACTGGATGATGTTGAGCGCGCCGCGCACGCTGCCCTCGAACTGCGCCGAGAACTGCTGCCAGCCGATCTGCTCCGCCTTCGCGCGGGCATCGCCATCGAACGAAAAATCCGCCAGCGCGTTGTTGACCACGGTGGTGACCGGCGCGCCGAAATGCGCGTGTGCCGCGGCGACCATCGCCGCCACTTGCGCGGCATCGGTGACATCGGCCTGCAGCGCCAGCGCGCGATCGGTGCCGATCTGGCGGCACAGCGTCTCGGCCGCCTCGCGGCTGGCGCGGTAATTGACCACCACCCTGGCGCCTTCAGCGGCGAAGGCGCACGCAATCGCATTGCCAAGCCCGCGGCCGGCGCCGGTTACCAGGACGATCTGTTCGGAAAGCTTCAAGTTCACGACTCCATGATGGCGTCGCCACCGACCAGCCGGCAGCGAACCGTCATGATCCCCTACCCGGCACGGACGTGCTGAGGCCCGGCGTGCCGCGACCCGTCATTCCCGCGAAGGCGGAACCAGATCGAAGGCCTTCGCGGGACGACGGCGATTGTTCAGGCCTTCTCCAGATCCAGCGCCTGCTCCAGGTCCAGCGCCTGCTCCAGGTCCGCCCACAGGTCATCGACATGCTCGATGCCGGCCGACAGGCGCAACAGGCCGGCGGTGATGCCACAGGCTTGCCGCGTGGCTTCGTCCAGCACGCGGTGGGTCAGACCTGCCGGGTGCTGGATCAGGCTGTCCACCGATCCCAGGCTGACGGCGGGCGTGATCAGGCGCACACGGCTCATCACTGCGGCAGCGGCGGCGTGCCCGCCGTGCAGTTCGAAAGCCAGCAACGCACCGGGGCCACGCATCTGGCTGGCGAGCAGGCCATCGCCGGCCACCGTGCCCATGCCCGGATAGAACACCCGCGCGACCTTCGGATGCGCCGCCAGCCGCTGCGCCAGGATGCCGGCGTTGTGCTGGGCGCGCTCCACCCGCAGGGTCAGCGTCGGCAGGCCACGGTGCAGCAGGTAGGCGGCCAGCGGATGCAACAGCGCGCCGGTGACTGCGCGCACCTGGCGCAACACCTTCGCGTTCTCCTCGCTGCAACACACCACGCCGGCGATCACGTCGCCGTGGCCGCCGAGGAACTTGGTCGCACTGTGCAACACGTAGGTCGCACCCAGCTCCATCGGCCGTTGCAGCACCGGGGTGGCGAAGGTCGAATCCACCACCACGGGTACATCGCCGGCAGCCGCAACGACCGCGCGGATATCCACCAGCCCCAGAGTCGGATTGGCGGGCGTCTCGATCACCACCAGCACGGTGTCGGCACGCTTGCGGGTGGCGATCTCGCCGGCCTCGACGAACTCGGCCTCCAGCCCGGTCATGCCGCTGACCAGCAGGTGGTCGGACGTGCCATACAGCGGCCGCACCACCAGCACATGCCCGCCCCGCATGCGCGCACTCATCAGCAACGCCGTCAGCGCCGCCATCCCCGACCCGTACGCCACGCAGGCTTCGCTGCCTTCCAGTTGCGCCAACGCCTGCTCGACCCGCGCCACCGTCGGGTTGTGCAACCGCGCATAGATCGGGTTCGGGGCACTGGCATCGCCACCGACCAGCGCATCGAAGCTGGCGGTCCCCACCGCCAGATCGGCGACCGGATACGTCGTGGACAGGTCGATCGGCGGGGCGTGCACGCCGAGCTTGCCGAAATCCTCGCGGCCGGCGTGGACGGTCAGGGTATCGAGATGGGACATGCCGCACTCCATTCGGAATCAGCCACCATCCTAGAAGCTCATGCGGCCGCTAAACTCACCACCGAATGATATTTCCTGAAAGGCCATATCCATGACCCTTGATCGAATCGACTTCGACCTTCTGCGCCTGTTGCGGAAGAATGCCCGGCTGCCGAACAAGGATCTGGCCGAACGGGCCGGCATTGCGCCGTCGACCGCACTGGAACGGATCCGCCGGCTGCGCGAAGCGGGCGTGCTGCAGGGCTTCCATGCCGAGATCGCACCGGAGGCGATCGGTATCGGTTTGCAGGCTTTGATATCGGTGCGGTTGGCGCAGCACTCGCGCGCCCTGCTCGACAGTTTCCACGCCCACCTGCGCGGGTTGCCGGAAGTGCTGGCGTTCTACCACGTCGCCGGCGCGGACGATTTCCTCGTCCACGTCGGCGTGGGCGACAGCGCCCATCTGCGCGATTTCGCCCTGGCGGCATTCACCGAGCGACCCGAGGTATCCCGTATCGAGACCCGGCTGATCTTCGAATTCCAGCGCAATGCCGAGTTGCCCCGGCACTGCACCTGACCCCGGAACGCGCTGCCTCAGAACCGGTAGATCGCCGCCAGCCCCGTCGTCGTCGGCATGCGCGGGCCGGGGACCACCACGACCTGGCCGCCGTTCGACAGCACGACCTCGGCGATGTCGTCAAGCAGGTCGGCATCGCGCTCACCGGCACCGGCAAACTCCACCGCGCCGTCGCTGGTGTCCATCCGGCCGAACACCTGCCGGTCGGCCTCCACCAGCAAGGTGGACACCCGGCCGGACACCGCGCTGCGCGCCACCTGGGCGATATCGTCGTTGGCCAACCAGCGCGCCCGGGCGGCGTGGAACATGTCGACCAGGCCTGCCAGGCGCTCCAGGTATCGGGGTTCCATGACCTGCCAGGCACGCTCGCGGAGCGTCTCCAGGCTCATCGCATCGGCATGGGTGTCGATCCCCTGCGGCAGAAGGAAGGCATTGTGGCTGAGCTTGCGGAACATGCTCTGGTGCTCCGGCAACGCGGCCAGCATCAGCGGCAGGCGCGACGGGCGGGAGAACTGTTCGGCCACCGCACGGTCCACCGCGCGGAAAAACTGCTCGGTATCGGCATCGACCAGGCTGCCCTTCTCGACCTGGCCATCGCGCACGCCGGCCGCCGACGCTGACGCTCCGCGCGACCACACCGCCGGACGCCCGCGCAAGGGGTCTTCACCCAGCACAGCCTGCAAGGTGGCGGGAAAATCATCGCCGGCCTCGAAAGGATCCAGCGCGTCGCGGTTGCCCACGAACAGCTTGGCCGTGTGCCGGTTGATCGCCAGCACCTGGTAGCGGTCGGCCGACTGCACGATCCGCAGCAATGGCTTGATGTGGAAACTGTCGGCGACGATGGCCAACTCGGTTACCGGCCGCTGCAGGCGGTACACCCGGAACAGCGTCGGCGATGCCAGCACGGCCAGGCCATCCAGCGTGTGGTTCCAGAAATTGCGCTCCTCGCCGAGCTTGCGCAGATTCGCCATCACCGGCTCGGGGTCTTGGCCGGGATAGCGCTCCCGCCACAACGCTTCGGCGGCCTTCACCAGATTGCCGAAACGGATCCCGTCCTGGCCCTTGTCCGGGTGGCTGCGGTGGGTCGGCTGGTACAGCGACAGGCAAGGACCGACCGGATTATGGAAGACATGATCGGCAAAGTCGTCGATAAGCGAATGCATCAGGCACCTCGTTTTGATCAAGGAAATCCGGACGCAGGACGTCCGGAGTCAGTGGAGAAGATGGGTCCAACCTATTGAAAAACAAGTAGAAGATGATTGTACGGTAGACGGGGTGAAGGAAGTTTCGAGCCCTGCAGGCAATCGCGCCGGGGCATCCATTGCGGTCTTGCGAGTCAGTCAACGCCACCGGCCCCTCGGCGAGGTCACACAAATTTGACGGCGGTCGGCGCTGAGTGGGACATACCGCAGACGCAATGGTTGCGTGCGCGGCCGTCCCTGGAGATCGTCATGAAGCCCATATTCACCGCACTGGCGGCGTCACTCGCACTGCTGGCTGGCGCGTGCACCGCCCAAACCCCCACCGAACCCACGGCGCAGGCTCCGGTTGCACCGGCTACCCAACCCAGTGAGCAGGCCGCCCCAGCCGAGCCCACCGCAACCCCGGCCGCCCCCAAACTGCAGGCCGACATGCGTGCCTTGTGGCGCGGCCATATCGACAAGACCCGCGCCTATGCAATGGCGGTCAAGGACGGCAACCAGAGCGAGGCCGATGCGGCCGCCAACGATGTCGTGACCAATGCCAAGGCGATATCGGCCGCGGTGGCGAGCTTTTACGGCGATGCCGGTGGCGCCGAGATGTTGCGCCTGCTGAGCGGCCACTGGACGGGCGTGAAAGAGATGACCGATGCCGCCAGCAAGGGCGACGCCGCCGGCGTGCAGAAGGGCATGGACGATGCGATTGCCAATGCCGGTGAGATCGCCAAGTTCCTCGCCAGCGCGAACCCGAACCTGCCCGAGGACACCGTCAACGGCCTGATGGTCGCCCACGTCGAACATCACCATGCGCAGATCACCCAGATCATGGCTGGCGACACGGCCGCCGAAGCCGATACCTGGGCCGCAATGCAGGCGCACATGGACGTGATTTCCGATGCGCTCGCAGCGGCAATCGCCAAGCAGTTCCCGGACAAGGCTTCCTGAGCGCGGCGGCTGATCGATGCTGGCCGCCCAGCGGCCCGCATCTATTCGCGCTTCAGCAACGACTTGAGGTTCGCAAACGGATTGCCGGTGGCGGCGGCTGGCTTGTCCTCGGCATCCAGGGCACTGCCACCGGTGTAATCCACGTAACGCGAATGCTCGTTGTCGTGGCAATACAGGCACAGCAACTCCCAGTTGCTGCCATCCGGCGGGTTGTAGTCGTGGTCGTGGTTGCGGTGGTGCACCGTCAGTTCCGACAGGTTGGCGCGGGTGAACTCCCGCGCACACCGCCCGCAGATCCACGGGTACATCTTCAGCGCCCGCTCGCGATATCCCTTTTCACGCTGCGCGGCATCGCGCCGGGCCTGCGCGACGATGCGGTCGAGCACCTCGCTGGAAGGGGTGGTTTTCTTGTTCGACATCGGGATCCGCACGGGTGCCATCGGTGCGCAGACTCTAGCGCAAAGACTGCCGTATCGTGCCCGCCATGACCACGTTGAAATATCTGGCCGGCTACAACGAAAACGTTCTCGCACAGGTCCGCGAACTGATCGCCCGCGACCGCCTCGGCGACTGGCTGCGCACCCGGTACGACCAGCCGCACAGCGTGCGCAACGACAATGCGCTGTACGAATACACCGTCGCCATGAAGGACCGCTACCTGCGCAAGACCGGACCGCTCAACAAGGTGGTGTTCGACAACAGGCTGCAGGTGGTGCGCCATGCGCTGGGCACGCACACTACGGTGTCGCGCGTGCAAGGCAGCAGGCTGAAGGCGAGCCGCGAAATCCGCATAGCCACGGTGTTCCGCGACGCGCCCGCGGAGTTTCTCAGGATGATCGTGGCGCACGAACTGGCGCACCTGAAAGAGCACGACCACAACAAGCCCTTCTACCAGCTGTGCACCCACATGGTGCCCGACTACCACCAGCTGGAATTCGACCTGCGCCTGTACCTGACGCACCTGGATTGCGCGCGGATGTCAGCGCCTGCGCCCGACCGCGATTGACTTGGCCGGACGGCGGAGTCAGCCGTCCAGTTCCGGGTAATGGCGGAAGATCCCGCTTTCGTTGAATGGCAACCGCCGCGCGGAATCCAGATAGGCGGCGATGTTCGGGAGCCTCGCCACCGCCGCGGACAATTCGACGACGTTCGGCACTTCTTTCTCGATCCGCCTCATGGCCTTCGGAAACGCGTAGCGCAACCCCGTCACCAGCTGGAACACCGACAGGTCGACGTAGGACAGGCGCGCGCCCACCAGATGCCGGGGGCCTTTGGGATTGCCCGCCAGCACACGCTCGAAATAGCCCAGGTACCTTGGGATGCGCTCCTCGCGGAACGCCTTCGCGCGCCGACGCGCCTCGGGCTTCTGCTGTTCGTAATATTCCCCCGGCCCCAGCGGGTGGTGCGAGTCATGCGCTTCGGCCACCACGTCGGTGATGGTGAGCTGCAGCTGATGCGTCCAGAGCGCGTCCGCCTCGTTCGCCGCCACCAGTTTCAGACGCGGGCCGAGAAACTGCAGGATGTTGGCGACCTGCGCCACCACCACCCGGCCCGCCCGGAGAAACGGCGGAGCGAACGGCGGGCGCTCGGCACGCTCATCGTCGAGGAAGCGCTCCACCGCTTCCACGCCACCGGCGGCCTCGTCGTTGCCGACGTCCACATAGTCCGCGCCGGCCTGCTCCAGCGCGAGGCGGACAAACTCGCCACGCCCCGGAATGCCGGGCCAGTAATAGAGTTCGTAACGCATCACGCTCTCCATTCGTCCGCAGGTTCCGAACCATGCGCGTGAGGGAGTGTTCCGGCAATGAAAACCGCTTGGCGTGCGGGAAAAAAAGTTGGCTGGACCTTGGCTAGAACCGGATTTTCCCGGTCAGCATCTCCCACCACATGCGCCAATCGCCACGCAGACTCAGCAACGGATATTGGAAAGTGGCCGGGCGGTTGCGCTCGAAAAAGAAATGACCCACCCAGGCGAAGGCGTAGGCCTGCACCAGCGCCACCGCGATCAGCCACCACCACTGGGTGATGAAGGCCGCAATCAGCAGCACCACCACCATGCTCGTACCGACGAAATGCAGCCTGCGCGAGGTGCGGTTGGCATGCTCGCCCAGATAGAACGGGTAGAACTCGCGGAACGTCCGGTAAACCTTTTCTTCCTTCACGAACCTTCCCCCAATGGCTGTCGCGCCGTGGTTGAATCCCCGGCCTTCCAGGATGGATCACGTCAAAATAACCCGTTCCCGACAGGATCGGTCGAAACTGGTCATGCTGCAAAATGGCGTCGACCTGCCCCACCGCCACGACCTTGCGGAACGGGTCGATCATCAGCGCTTACGCCATCGTCTACGCGACCGATCTTCGACAAAGCCGCACTCGATATCCGGGAAGCCTCCATGCCGTCACCCACTATGCCGTCACCGATCATGCCGTCATCCGCCACTGCCATGCCGACGCTGTACATCCCGCACGGCGCCGGCCCGTGTTTTTTCATGAACTGGAACCCGGCCGATGCCTGGGACCGGATGGCGGACTTCCTCAAGGGCGTTGCCGCCACCCTGCCGCAGCGGCCGCGCGCCATCGTCGTGGTCTCGGCGCATTGGCTCGAGCCGGAGTTCACTGTCACCAGCTCGCCGCAACCGGAATTGATCTACGACTATTACGGCTTTCCGCCGCATACCTACGAGTTGCGCTACGACGCCTCCGGCAGCCCGATGCTGGCGACGCGCATCACCGACCTGCTCGGCCAGGCGCGGATCGCCGCAGGGCAGGATACGGGGCGCGGCTTCGACCACGGCATGTTCATTCCGCTGAAGTTGATGTTTCCCGACGCCGACATCCCGGTGGTGCAGCTGTCACTGCGTGCCGATCTGGACCCCACGGCCCACCTGGACGCGGGCCAGGCGTTGGAGCCGTTGCGCGACGAAGGCGTGCTGATCATCGGCAGCGGCATGAGCTTCCACAACATGCGCGGTTTCGGCGATCCGCGCTTCGGCCCGGTATCCGACGAGTTCGACCGCTGGCTGACCGGGGCGGTCGAGGCTCCACCCGCTCAACGCCACGCCGCCCTGCAGCAGTGGGCACAGGCAACCCCCGCCGCCCGCCTGTCGCATCCGCCACGGGCCGAAGAACACCTGATTCCGCTGATGGTCGCCGCCGGGGCCGCGAGCAACGGTGCCGGCCGACGCGTGTTCTCCGACCGCGTGCTGGAAACCACCGTGTCGGCGTATCGATTCGATTGAGCTTGTCCGGCGGATGCACCCGCACGCGGGGCGGATAAGCCGGGCGACCGGCTATCCTTCGCAGTTCCGATGCGCTGTCATCTCCACTTCAACGGATCGCTCGACCAGATGAAAGACCAACTGCCGCAATGGGTACAGCAATGGCTGGATGTGATCCTGCCGCTGGGCCAGATTGCGTTGATCGTGCTCGCGGCATGGCTGCTGCGGGCCCTGGGACGGCGCCTGATCAAGCGGGTGAGCCTGCGCTACAACCTGCTGCCGCAAATGACGGTCGGCAGCCGACGGGTGCTGGGTTTCCTGATCTATTTCTCGGCGCTGCTGCTGATACTGGAGCGCCTGGGCGTGTCCGGAACGGTGCTGTGGACGGCGTTCACCGGATTCGCGGCGGTGGGCGCGGTGGCGTTCTTCGCTGCCTGGAGCGTGCTGTCCAACATCTTCTGCACCGCACTGATCCTCACCACCCGGCCGTTCCGCCTGAACGACCACATCGAAGTGCTGGAAAGCGGTGACAAGCCCGGGCTGAAGGGTCGCGTGGTCGACATCAACCTTGTCTACACCACCTTGCAGGAAACCATCGATGGCGCCGCGGCCTCGGTGCTGCAGATTCCCAACAACCAGTTTTTCCAGCGCACTGTCCGCCGCCACCTGCGGCCTTACGGGAGCGAGAACCCGACGGCCATCATCACGCCGGCGCCGCCGTCCCTTGATGTGCTGACCGACCGCGATTGACCTCCCGTGGATCGGTCGCGCAGCTTGCGCCGGCACTCAACGCAACTGGCTGTCCTTGCTGCCACGCCGGTTGTAACCGCTGCTGGCCTGCTCGCGGTCCTGCGCCTCCTGGCAGGGCACGCACAGACGCACGCCCGGCATCGCGGCACGACGTGCTTCGGGAATAACGTCATCGCATTCCTCGCAGTGCGTCAGGCCGGGGCCTTTCGGCAGCTTGCTGCGCGCGCGTTTGATTGCATCCTCGACGGTCGCGTCGATCTGGTCCTGTACGGCGCCATCGCCGGCCCAGCCGGTTGCCATGGGAGCCTCCGCATTGCCTGTCTGAAACACCTGCGAGCATAGCGCTTCGTACGTTTCCAGCCGGTTTACGCTCCTTCACAACGACCCCGCGTGAAATGCGCGGGGTCGTTGTCCGGCGGGCCAGCCTCAGGGGCTGCTGGCGGGCATCACGCTGATCGTCTCGCGGGCCAGCACCGTGTCACCCTGGTTCTGGACATAACGCACTTCATACGTTCCCGCTTCCGCTGGCAGCAGCAGTTGCAACGGGTTGCCTTTCCCGGTGCGGGTGTAGTTCTCGTACTTGCCGCCGGCCGTACCGGGCCTGGCCACCGAGATGTAGTCGTAGGGGTAATCCGGGCCGCTCCAGGCCAGCCTGATCGTGGAACCGGCCGCTGCCGTCGCGGGAATGTCCAGGCTCGCCGTGACGGCCGTGGTGGTGATCATCGCGCGCGCGAGCACCGTGTCCCCCTGGTTCTGCACATAACGCACTTCATACGTTCCCGCCTCCGCCGGCAGCAGCAGCTGCAACGGATTGCCCTTCTCCGTGCGGGTGTAGTTCACGTACTTGCCATCGCCCGTACCGGGCGTGGCCACCGAGATGTAGTCGTAGGGATAGTCCGGACCGGTCCAGGCCAGCCTGAGCGTGGAACCGGCCGCTGCCGTCGCGGGAATGTCCAGGCTCGCCGTGACGGCCGTGGTGGTGATCGTTGCGCGCGCGAGCACCGTGTCACCCTGGTTCTGGACATAACGCACTTCATACGTTCCCGCTTCCGCGGGCAACAGCAGCTGCAACGGATTGCCTTTTTCGGTGCGGGTGTAGTTCACGTACTTGCCATCCCCCGTACCGGGCGTGGCCACCGAGATGTAGTCGTAGGGGTAATCCGGACCGGTCCAGGCCAGCCTGAGCGTGGAGCCGGCCACCGCCGTCGCCGGGATGTCCAGGCTCGCCTCGATGGCCGTGACGGTGATGGGCTGACGCGCGAGTACCTTGTGTGTCTTGTTGCTGACGTAACGCACCTCGTACTCGCCCGCCTGCGCGGGCAGCAGCAGCTGCAACGGATTGCCCTTCTCCGTGCGGGTGTAGTTCTCGTACTTGTCGTCGGCCGCACCAGGCCTGGCCACCGAGATGTGGTCGTACGGCTCGTCCGGACCGGTCCAGGCCACCCACACCGTGGAGCCGGCCGCGGCGGTTTCCGGCGCTTTCACGCTCGCGTCCAGCTCGACGACGATCGGCAGCATCAGCGTGGTATTGCCGGCGACGTTGACCTGTCCCTCAGCCCTCGCCCCGTCGGAGACCCGCTGCACGCTCACGTCATGCACGCCACCCGGCAACTTCACCTTGATGGAGCCGGCATCGGCGGCTTCGTGGAGAACCTCGCCGGTCGCACCATGACGGATGGTCCACGTCAGGCCCTGCCTGATGACCGGTCCATTGGCCTGATCGGTCGCGCCGAGGGTCGTCTCTGCGCCGGCGCCCGCCATCGCGTCGGTCACGGTGTCGGTACCCGCGTTGCTCAACCCGGCCGTCGCGTCCGCCAGCATGGCGCTGCGACGCGCGGACCACACGAAGGACATATCCCCGGAAACGGCATAGTCGAAGATGCACTCGTCGAGAAGCGCCTGTTCGGTGATCCCGGCCTCCCGGCACACTGCTTCGGCGCGAGCCAACGCCGCGGCCGACAAGCTCGAACGACTGACGTATTCATCCGGAAACGTCAAATCGCTGAACGTTGCGGTGGACTCCCCGGCGCCGTAGGGAAACAGCGACTCCTCATCGCTGACGCGCCATGACGGCACGAACCGCTGATAGACATCGATGTCGCCGACCGGCTGCGCCAGCAAGTGGCCGTCCCGGGTCTGCATGTCGTCATCGGCATCGCCATTGTGGTTGCCGAACATGCCGACTGCTTCGACACCATCCGCCAGCTCCAGCGTGAGATCGATGGATTCCCGGGCCGGATTGCTTGCGGTGATCCGATGGCCGTCGGCCGTCACGACTTGCACGGCGCGATGGAACTGCGCGAGCGTCCCGGTACCTAGGTCCATCTCTTCACCGCGTTGCTTGAGCGCCACCGGCTCCCCATCCACCCAGGCGCGCAGACGGCGATCGCTTGCATCGAGGACAACCCGGACACCGTCAACGTCCATGGCAACGGCGGTCACGATCGACACGGTGCGGGACGTTCCCAACGGCGCAGTGCGGAACTGGACTTCCAGCTTGGGCGTGCGCACACCGACGAACTCCCCGACGGCCTGCATCGACAGCCTCGCGCCGTCGAACGTGGTGACATGCGGGTCGCCACGAACCTTGCCGCATCGGGAACCTTTACAGCGGGTGGGTTGCGGCCAGGGAGTGGGATCCGTGCAGCCACCCAGGTTGCAGTTGATCAAGTTGTTGCTGCTGGCTGCGCCGCCACCGAATTTCTGGAAAAACTTGCGGACACACCGCAGACCGCCCCGGCAACCCTGCACACCCTTGCGGAAGCCATCCATCATCGGGTCGGCCTTGGCAGGCGTGCGCATCCGGGTAGAGCCGCGTACTGCGGTGCCCGGCGTCCCCTCGTAGACCAGCGCCACGGGCTGACCGTCAATGACTTCACCGTAGTACTGGACGCGGTCTTCGGCCATCCGGTGCCCGAGCACCTCCAGGCTGGTCGCGCCTGCCGGCGTGGATCCGGGCAACGTCTGCAGGAACGCGAAGTCAACGCTCAACGGGTCGCCGGGCGTCAACAGTTTGTCTAGGAACGTCAGGTCGATCTCGACACTGTCATCCAGCCCGATCGGTGTCTGGACATTGGCGTGCGGGGTCGCCAGGACGGCGAACCCATCGCCCTCCGGGGTGCGAAGGATCCCGGCAACGACATCGACATCCTGGCGCCGGACACCGTCGTGGCCGGACAGCCACGGACGCAGTTCCGGGTAGGCATGGAATTCGCCGCCGTGGGGCAGCGGGACGGCCGGATCGGGCTCGCCGGGCAGATTGGCCAGAATCTCGTCAATCAGCTCGACCCGCACACCGGCCGCGTCGAAGGTCGACACCCGCTCATACAGCCACAGGTCCTGGGTCCAACGGCTGGACGCGTCCGGTGCGGCAGGTACCGTCGCAGCGGACGGCTGCGCCTCGGGCGTTCCTGCGTTTTGCGAGTCGCAGCCACCGAGCGCGACCAGCCCCACCAGGAGCCATCCTGCCAAGGCTCGTTGCATGCGCGGGCTCCCCGGCCGGTCCGAGCGGGCCCGCGACCGAACCGGATCGCAATCAACGCTGCGGGAATCACGCACCCGCGCCAGATATCGAAGCATGACGTTTCCCCTACCGTTCTTGATTTGTGTCGATCGTGGTCGACAACTGAAACAAGGCTTGTCGCGCCGGGTTTCCTGCCCCGCCCGGGAGCGCCCTGTACTCACCAGCTTCCCCCATAGGCAGGCGCGAACCGGCGCATCACGTGGTCCAGGTCCCGCTCCGCCATGTGCTGGCGACGCTCGGCGTGCGACAGGTCGTCTTCGGCACGTCTCAAGTCATCGCGCAGTCGGCGAAGCTCGTTGCGCAGGGTTTCGCGATCCTTCTCCGCGACATCCGGTTTGCCGATGCGGTCGCGGGTCCTGTCGATGTCCTTGCGGAGCGTGCGGATCCTGTACTCGACGGAGCTGACGTCCGACCGGGCCTGATCCGCCAGTTGGCGGGCGTCGTATACGTAACGTCCGTCCTCGTAGCCGGCCAGAAAATCACGCTCCAAACCCACGGGACAGACGCCGGCGTAGTTCTGGCCATTGCTGCCGACACTGAAGCCCCGGTACGGCGTGCAATACACATCCAGCCCACGCTCGCGCGCATCCAGGTAAGTCCGCGCATCCACGCCGACACCGTGCGCGGCGCACGCCCGCTCGTGATTTGCGAGCCGTGACGGCGGATAGCCGGCCACCCCGTCGTCGTAACCCACGCGCGCCCAGTTGCCGCTCAGGCACTCGCTCTGGGTCATCGTGGCGCAACCCGATTGCAGTACCGCAAGAAGAAAAACAACGACCACGCCAATCACGCGCATGAACCACTCCTTTTGTGCCGTGCGAGCCGGGATCTTCTGCAACCCCGTGACAACCAATGCACGCTGCATGGGATGAATAGCGGACATGTGCTTCCGGCGTCGTTGGCCGGACCAGTTGTTCATGCATATGAACAAGACCCGAAACCCTCAGCGGCCATTCATGCCCTCGGCCAAATGGTAGGCAGCAGGCCGACCGAGGTGTCGGCACCCATCGCTGAGGAACCGACATGACGCTCTCTTGCCACCATAAAATCCTGTGGCCGCTCGCGCTTGCTGTCTTCTTGCTGGGGCTGGCGCTGCCTGCCGGCGCGCAAGGTCAACACCGTAACCGGGACCCCGCGCAGCAGGAGCAAAGCCAGTCCAAGTCGAAGTCCGACCGCAGGAGTGACCGGGAGAAACGAGTCACCGAAGCGCGCGAGAAAGTGCAGGACAGGAGGCACCAACGCGAGGCACCACCCGCAAGGCAGCACCAGGATTCGAGACACCGGGATTCGCAGCGCCAATCCCGCGCCCGACAGGATGCCCGGCCGCAGCCACGGTCCGAAATGCACCGGCGTGCCAACGAGCAGCGCCCCGCACGACGACCGGATGACGCGCGCGGGCTGCAACCGCAGACTCGATCGCCACGCAACCAGCACGACCGCTGGGCCACAAGCCAACCAGCGCCTCGGGTCGAACAGGATCGCTTCGAACAGAATCGCTTCGAACAGGACCACCGCGGGCAGCAACGACGTCAGCCCACGCAACGACCGGTCCGCTCGATCGCGTCCCAGCCGCAACACCGCTCCGATGACCGGCGCGGCAACAACTGGAGCAACCGGGGCAATCAGGATGAGCAAGGCAACTGGAACCGGCAGGACAACCGTCGCCAATCACAGCAACGCCTGAGTCGCGACCAGCAGGAGCAGCGCATCCGCGCCGAACGCCACCGCGCCGACCAGTTCCGGAGCGAGCGCCTGGTGCAGCAGCGCCATGCGGCCGACCAGCGCGCCCGCATCCTGCAGCAACAGCGCCGGATCCATCAGTACCGCTACCAGCAGGAGTACTACGACCGTCTGCGTCGCCAGCAGGCCAGCTGGAACGTCCGCAACTACGACTACTACAACGACCCGTACTACTACACGCCGGCGAGCTATCGCTATCGCTACGCCGGTCGCTGGCATGAAACCAACCGCTACGGCGCCGACCTGATCCGCCAGGCGGTAAATCGTGGCTACCAGGAAGGCCTGTACGCCGGCCGCGCCGACCGGGAGGACCGCTGGCGCAACGATTACCGCAACGCCTACGCCTACCAGGACGCGAACTACGGTTACAACGGCTATTACATCAGCCAGGGCGAATACAACTACTACTTCCGCCAGGGATTCCAGCGCGGCTACGAGGACGGCTATTCCGACCACTACCGCTATGGCCGCCGCAACGATGACGGCAACTACGCCATCCTGGCCGCAGTGCTGGCCGCCGTGGTCGGGTTCCAACTGCTGAACTGACGGGACCCGGGCGGATCGGATCGATTCCGCCCGGTTCCGGAGTCGTGCGACGAGGCCGCCGAAGCGGCCTCGTTTCTTTCTGGCGCGTTACCAGATCCGCACGCGATCCTCGGGCGCGACCCACAACGCGTCGGCCTCGGTCACACCGAACGCGTCGTACCACGCATCGATGTTGCGCAGCGGGGCGAAGGCGCGGATGTGGCCCGGCGAGTGGGTGCCGTTGACCAGCTGCTGCCGCAGTGCATCGTCGCGCCACAGGGTGCGCCAGACCTGCGCCCAGCCCATGAAGAAGCGCTGCTCGCCGGTGAAACCGTCGATGACGGGCGCATCCTTGCCATCCAGCGAACGCCGGTAGGCTTCCAGCGCGATGGTCAGGCCACCCAGGTCGCCGATGTTTTCGCCCATCGCGACCTTGCTGTTGATGTGCATGCCGGGCAGCTGCGGGAACTCATAGGCCTCGTACTGCGCGCCCAGCTTCGCCGCCTGGACCTCGAACTTGGCCGCATCCTCGGCCGTCCACCAGTCCCGCAGCAGGCCGTTGCCGTCGGACTTGCGGCCCTGGTCGTCGAAGCCATGGATGATCTCGTGACCGATCACACCGCCGATGCCGCCGTAGTTCACCGCCGGATCGGCAGCCGGGTCGAAGAACGGCGGCTGCAGGATCGCGGCCGGGAACACGATCTCGTTCTTGACCGAGTTGTAGTACGCATTGACGGTCTGCGGGGTCATGCCCCACTCGCCCTTGTCGACCGGCTTGCCGATGCGCACGCGGCGGTAGTCCCACTCGAACTGCGCGGCGCGCACGGCGTTTCCGAGCACGTCGCCGTTGGCGACCTGCAGGCCGCTGTAATCGCGCCAGGTGTCCGGGTGGCCGATCTTCAGCCCGAAGCCCTTGAGCTTGGCGTGTGCCTCGGCCTTGGTCGCCGGGCTCATCCACTCCAGCTGGTCCAGACGTGCGCCCATTGCGGCCTTCACGTTGCTGACCAGTGCGTCCATCTTGGCCTTGGCGTCGGCCGGGAAATACAGCTCGACGTAGTCGCGACCGATCGCCTCGCCCATCGCCGAGGACGTGTAGCTGACCGCCCGCTTCCAGCGCGCCGCCTGCTCGGGCTGGCCGGACAGGAACTTGCTGCGGAACTCGAACTCGGCGTCGGCAAAACGGCGCGACAGCATCGGCGCGGCGTTGTCGATGGTGTGGAAGGCCTGCCAGGCTTGCAGGGTATCCAGGTCGGCGTCGGCAAAGATGCTGGCGATCTTCGGCAGCGCGGTGTCCTGGCGGATCACTCCGTCGGTCGCGTAGTCCAGGCCGGCCGCGGCCAGGTAGGTCTGCCATGGGAAACCGGGAGCGACGGTGTCCAGCTCCGCCAGCACGACCGGGTTGTAGGTCTTGTCGCGGTCACGGCTTTCCGCGCGCGTCCAGTGCGCCTGGGCGATGGCCGTTTCCAGCTTCATGATCGCGTCGGCATGGCCCTTGGGATCGGCCCAGCCGCCCAGCTCCAGCAGTTGCGCGATGTAGGCGACGTAGCGCTCGCGCTGCGGGGCGAACTTCTCGCCCAGGTACATCTCCCGATCACCCAGGCCGAGGCCCGACTGGCTGAAGTACAGGGTGTAGACATCGGGATTGCGCTGGTCGTCGGAGACGTAGCTGCCGAAGAAGCTGCGGCCCAGGCTGGCACTGCTTTCACCCATCAGACGTGCGATCGCGTCCTTGTCTTTGGCGTTGCGGATGGCGTCGAGGTAGGGCTGCAGCGGCTTGGCATCCAGTGCTTCGACCGTCTTCTCGTCGAGGTAGCCCTGGTAGAGCGCGGCCAGCTTGGCGGCGTCGCCGCCGGTGGCGGGATCGGCCTTCGGATAGCTTTCCAGCAGCTGGTGCACGCGCTGCTCGGACAGGTCGCGCAGGCCCAGGAACGAGCCGTACATCGACTTGTCTGCCGGGATTTCGGTATTCGCCGCCCAGGTGCCGCTGACGTAGTCGAAGAAATCCGCACCCGGGCGGACGTCGCGGTTCATGCCGTCGGTGTCGATGCCCCAGGTGCCGAAACGCTTGGCGCTGACGGCGGCGGTGCCGGTCGCGGTCCCGGTCGCGCCACCCGACGTGGCCGGCGCTTCGTACAGCGCGCGCAGGTCGCAGGCGTCATCCAGGCAACGGTCCCCGGCATTGGCCGCCAACGGCGCGCCCAGGGTCAATGCGATCGTGGTCGCGGCAAAGAGCAGGGTCTTCTTCAAGGCGGATCTCCGTAATTGGGGGTCGGGCAATGCAATAACGAACCCCTCTTTCTAGCCTATTGGCCGCGCCTGTCGCAGTGCCGAAGGCTGGGGGGGGGTGGTCGCAGTCGCGGCGAATGGCCGCACACGGGCGCGGGAAACGTTGTCAGGAGAACCTGTGGCCGCAGCGGATCCGGGAGTGCGCATGAAGAGAACCTCGTCACTGGACTCATCCGGCAAAGCCCGCTGCCACTGGACCTTGGTCATGCTGTGCACGGCGAGCCTGTGGTCGTTCAGCGCGATCGCGCAGGACCCGTGCACGTCGATCCCGATGCCGTCGGGCCAGAACGCCGCCGAAGTGTCCGGCACTGCGCCCGGGCACGGCCGCGAGGACGACCCCGGGATCCAGTGCTATTCGCTTGCCGTGAGCCGCGGGCAGCCGGTGCATGTCCGGCTGATGGGCGGGGAGAACGTCGCCATCACGATTCCCGATGTCGGCGACGCGCGCGACGAGTTCGAGTTCGTGGCCAAGCAGGACCGCTATGAGCTGCACGTCTTCCAGTTGTTTCCCGGCGGAGGGGATGAAGCCTTCCGGATCGAGGTCAGAACAGGTGGCGCCCGGCCGGGACGATGACGTCAGGCCGGACATGCGCCGGCCCTACTCCTCTTTTCAGGCAGCGTCGAAATCACCCGGAACGCGCACCCGGCCTTCCATCAGCACACGCGCGCTGCGGCTCATGACCGCCTTGGTCACGCTCCAGTGGCCGTCATCGGTCTGGACGGCTTCCGCGCCGACCCGCAGGGTGCCGGAGGGATGACCGAAGCGCACGGCCGTGCGTTCGCCGCCGCCCGCTGCCAGATTCACCAGCGTGCCGGGAATCGCGGCGGCGGTACCGATGGCCACCGCCGCGGTGCCCATCATCGCGTGGTGCAGCTTGCCCATCGACAGCGCGCGCACGTTGAGGTCGATGTCGCCCGCCGCGATCGCCTTGCCGCTGGACGCGGCGTAGTCCGCGGGCGGCGCAACGATGGCCACTTTCGGCGTGTGCTGGCGCTGCGCTGCTTCCTCGATGTGTGAGATCAGGCCCATCCGCAACGCGCCGTGGGCACGGATGGTCTCGAACATAGCCAGTGCCTTTTCGTCGCCGTTGATCGCCTCCTGCAACTCGGTGCCGGTGTAGCCGATGGCGTCCGCGTTGACGAAGATGGTCGGGATGCCGGCGTTGATCATCGTCACCGTCAGCGTGCCGACGCCGGGCACGTCCAGCTCGTCGACCACGTTGCCGGTCGGAAACATGGCGCCCTCACCGTCGGCCGGGTCCATGAACTCCACCTGCACTTCCGCCGCCGGGAAGGTCACCCCGTCCAGCTCGAAGTCGCCGGTCTCCTGCACTTCGCCGTCCGTCATCGGGACGTGCGCGACGATGGTCTTGCCGATGTTCGCCTGCCAGATGCGCACCGTGCAGATGCCGTCGCGCGGCACCCGGTCCGCGGCCACCAGACCGCTGGCGATGGCGAACGAACCCACCGCCGCCGACAGGTTGCCGCAGTTGCCGCTCCAGTCGACAAAGGGCTTGTCGATGGACACCTGGCCAAACAGGTAATCGACGTCATGGTCCGGCTTGCCGCTGCGCGACAGGATCACCGTCTTGCTGGTGCTGGACGTCGCGCCGCCCATGCCGTCGGTCTGCTTGCCGTACGGGTCGGGCGAACCGATCACCCGCAACAGCAGCGCATCCCGCGCCGCGCCGGGCACCTGCGCGGCGGCAGGCAAATCCTCAAGGCGGAAGAACACGCCCTTGCTGGTACCGCCACGCATGTAGGTGGCGGGAATTTTGATTTGGGGTGCGTGGCTCATCGGGGAATCCAGTGTCAAAGTTCGTGTCATTTCCCGCGGGGAAACATCACCCCGCGATCCCCTCTCCCATCTGGAAGAGGGGCGTTCCGGATCAGGCGACTTTCGACGACGCCAGAAAATCCTGCGCAAACCGCTGCAGCACGCCGCCGGCTTCGTAGATCAGCAGTTCCTCGTCGCTGTCCAGACGGCAGATGACCGGCACGTCCACGCGCTCGCCATTCCTGCGATGGATGACGAGGGTCATGTCCGCGCCCGGCTGGCACTCGCCTGTCACGTCAAACGTCTCGCTGCCGTCGATGCCCAGTGTGTTGCGGTCGGTGCCGGGCTTGAACTGCAGCGGCAGCACGCCCATGCCGACCAGGTTGGTGCGGTGGATGCGCTCGAAGCCTTCGGCGGCGATCGCTTCCACGCCGGCCAGGCGCACGCCCTTGGCGGCCCAGTCGCGCGAGCTGCCCTGGCCGTAGTCCGCGCCGGCGATGATGATCAGCGGCTGCTTGCGCTCCATGTAGGTTTCGATCGCTTCCCACATGCGGGTGACCGTGCCTTCCGGCTCGATCCGCGCCAGCGAGCCCTGCCGCACCGAGCCGTCCTCGTTGCGCACCATCTCGTTGAACAGTTTCGGGTTCGCGAACGTCGCGCGCTGGGCGGTCAGGTGGTCGCCGCGGTGGGTGGCGTAGGAGTTGTAGTCCTCTTCCGGCACGCCCATTTTGGTCAGGTACTCGCCGGCTGCGCTGGTGGCAAGGATGGCGTTGGACGGCGACAGGTGGTCGGTGGTGATGTTGTCGCCGAGCACGGCCAGTGCGCGCATGCCGGTCATCGTGCGAGCGCCGGCCAGCGCGCCTTCCCAGTACGGCGGACGGCGGATGTAGGTGCTCATCGGGCGCCAGTCGTACAGCGGTTCCACCTTCGGTCCGCCCAGTCCGCTGCGGGCGAACATCGGGTCGTAGACCTGGCGGAACTGCTCGGGCTTGACGCTGGCGGCGACAATGGCGTCGATCTCCGCGTCGTCCGGCCACAGGTCTTTCAGCGTGACCGCGTGGCCGTCCTTGTCGATGCCCAGCACGTCCTTCTCGATGTCGAAACGGATGGTGCCGGCAATGGCATAGGCGACAACCAGCGGCGGCGAGGCAAGGAAGGCCTGCTTGGCGTACGGATGGATGCGGCCATCGAAGTTGCGGTTGCCCGACAGCACGGCGGTGGCGTACAGGTCGCGCTCGACCACTTCCTTCTGGATCGCCGGATCCAGCGCGCCGCTCATGCCGTTGCAGGTGGTGCAGGCGAAGCCGACGATGCCGAAGCCCAGTTGCTCCAGCTCCGGCAGCAGCCTGGAATCTTCCAGATACATCTGCACCGCCTTGGAACCCGGCGCCAGCGAAGTCTTGACCCACGGTTTGCGGGTCAGTCCGCGCGCGTTGGCGTTGCGCGCCAGCAGGCCGGCGGCGACCACGTTGCGCGGGTTGCTGGTGTTGGTGCAGCTGGTGATGGCGGCGATGATCACCGCACCGTCGGGCAGCAGGCCCTCGGCTTCCTGCGCGCGGGCGCTGTCCAGGTTGCCGGCGATGCCGCGCGCGGCGAGATCGGACGTCGGCAGGCGGGCGTGCGGGTTGGACGGCCCGGCCATGGTGCGCACCACGGCGGACAGGTCGAACGTGAGCACGCGCTCGTATTCGGCGGTGGTCAGCGCGTCGGCCCACAGACCGGTGTGCTTCGCGTAGGTCTCGACCAGCTTGACCTGCGCGTCTTCGCGGCCCGTCAGCTTCAGGTAATCGATGGTCTGCCGGTCGATATGGAACATCGCCGCGGTGGCGCCGAACTCCGGCGTCATGTTGGAGATGGTCGCGCGGTCGCCCAGCGTCAGCGCCGATGCGCCTTCGCCGTAGAACTCCAGGTACGCGCCGACCACACGCTCCCTGCGCAGGAATTCGGTCAGCGCCAGCACGATATCGGTCGCGGTGATGCCCGGCTGCGGCTTGCCGGTGAGCTCGACGCCGACGATGTCCGGCAGCCGCATCCACGACGCGCGGCCGAGCATCACGCTCTCGGCTTCCAGCCCGCCGACGCCGATCGCGATCACGCCCAACGCGTTCACGTGCGGGGTGTGGCTGTCGGTGCCGACCAGCGTGTCCGGCGAGGCCACGCCATCGACGGCCTGGATCACCGGCGACATCCGCTCCAGATTGATCTGATGCATGATCCCGTTGCCCGGCGGGATCACGTCGATGTTCTTGAACGCCTTCTTGGTCCAGTTGATGAAGTGGAAACGGTCCTCGTTGCGCCGGTCCTCGATGGCGCGGTTTTTCGCGAACGCCTGCCGGTCGAACCCGGCGTGTTCCACCGCCAATGAGTGATCGACGATCAACTGCGTCGGCACCACCGGATTGACCAGCGCCGGATCACCGCCCTGCTTCGCGATCGCGTCACGCAGGCCGGCCAGGTCCACCAGTGCGGTCTGACCGAGGATGTCGTGGCAGACCACGCGCGACGGAAACCACGGGAAGTCCAGATCGCGCCTGCGGTCGATGAGCTGCAACAGCGAGGCCTCCAGCGTGGCCGGGTCGCAGCGTCGCACCAGGTTCTCGGCAAACACGCGCGAGGTGTACGGCAGCGTGTCGTATGCGCCTGGCCGGATGGCATCCACGGCGACGCGGGTGTCGAAGTAATCCAGGGACGTGCCCGGCAGGGGCTTGCGGTGGGCGGTGTTCATGGCGGGCAAGTGAGGACTCCTTGGCAGGCGGCAACGGGTGAAGGCGGCGGCACGAGGCGCACGATCGGGCCCGCCATTGTAGTGGCCATCGCCCCGGTAGCCGGGCAGTCCACACACGAAGGCCGGTACGGGACGCCTTATGGGACGCCTTGCCCCGCTTGCGATCTCGGCCACGAGTCAGCGTCGCTGACCGCAACCGTAACCGCGATGCGCGACGCGCGACAGTACTGTCACAACGCCGTCGGTGCCTTTGCCAGCCTGGCAACCGTGGATAGGCAAACCGGGGAGCCGCGCCTCATCACCCCGCGGAATCAACGCTCCGCCGTACCCGCTTCCAGATATCCGCCGTCGCATGCTGCCGGGGCTCCACCCGGGCCAGCATCGCCAGGGCTTCCGGCTCTTCCATCCGGCCGTGCTTGCACAACAGCGCGAGCGCGCCAACCAGTTGTCCGTAACGTAGCGAGCGGCCCAGCGAGTCGGGCGCTTTGCCCGCCTGCGAGCGCGCCACCGCGGTGTGGATGTGCTCGGGCAACTGCCACTTTCCGGCAACCCGCAACGCCGCCGGCACCGCCCAGGCATCCAGCAGCGCGGTGACGACCTCCGCATCGGCCACCCACCTCGGCTGCCGGGCGTACTGGTCGCGCACCACGCGCCCCACGATGATCGCGCCCAACCCCTGCAGCAGGCCCATCAACTGCGCGGCAAACGCATCGTCATGCTCGACCAGCTTGGCGTGATCGGTCGCCGCTGCCGCCGACACCAGGGTGTACTCCCACATCAGGTCCGCGAACGGAGCGAACGCGCCCACATCGCTCGTCCCCATCACCGGCTGCATCAGTGCGGCCGCGATCAGGTGACGGATCCCGTCGGTGCCCACCATCGCCACCGCGTGGGTGAAGTCCTCCACCGGCCGGGATTGCACGCAATACAACGGACTGCTGGCGATGCGCAGCAGGTTGCCGGCCAGCACCGGATCCTTGCCGATGATGTCCGCCATCATCCGGCCGGACGCATTGGGATCGTTGACGGTGCGCATCAACTGCGGCAACACTTGCGGCCGGCGCGGCGTGTAGCGCGGATGCGCCTCGATCCTGCGCAGCAGCGACACCGACCGCGCCACCACGTCCGCATGTGCCGAGCCGGCCACCACCGCGCCCCGGCTGAAGGACGCGGCATCGAAGGCAATCGCATAGAGACGGTGGAATACCTCGCGATCCTGCTGGTTGCCTGGCCCAGGCAGCTCGCCCGTCCCGTCTGCATCGACGCTGACGCCATGACCGTCGTGCGATTTCGTCGTGCCCGCATGTCCCGCGAGCACCCCGCCCGGCCCTGCGGCGGATGCCGGCACGGGCCGACGACGGATCGCCCACCAGGACAAACCTGCGACCAGCAGCACGGCGAGACCCGCAAGCAGAAGTAAAGGCATCGGCATCAGGGATGACATTCGGGGCGATCCGCATCTTAACCGTCAAAACATCGAACCTCCGTCTTCCCTTCTCCCGCCAGCGGAACAGGCAGCTGCACCCGCCTCCCCTATCCCGCTTGCGGGGTGAAGAGCAACGCTCGCGAGCCATGGCTCGCGTGGCGATGAACGCTGGGGCGCGGAGCGAGGTGCCCGTATGGCGGACACGCGAAGGAAGCATCCTTGGAGTGTGAGGCACGCGAGACAGCAGCTCGCATCGCCCGACGTTTCGCGTGCCCTCACCCCAACCCTCTCCCGCCCGCGGGAGAGGGAGCAAACCGCTTCCCTTCTCCCGCCGGCGGGTGAAGGTGCCCGCAGGGCGGATGAGGGCCTACGAGACAGCAACTCCCATGACACCCGCTTTCCCATCGCGTCCCGCACGGAATGTCCGCTTCGCTTCCCCTGCGGCGTGTATTGGAGGTCGCAGCACTCTGCCTCACGCCGATCCTGGATCCGGAGCATCAAGGACGGTCTCGGCGGCGAAGTCTCGAATGACCACGGCAATACCCGGCTAATCGTCTGGGATCGCTTACTGATTCACCCACGGAGAAAACCTGCATGCGCCACATCCTTACCCGCCACGATAACAACGCTCATCCATCCACCGCCGCTCGCCAGCTCCGCCGCACTCCGGTGGCATTGGCGCTGCTGCTGTTGCTGGGCGCACCACTGGCCGCCTTGGCGGCCGATCCGGTCTGCTTCAATCCGGACGGCACGCCCAACCCGGGCGCCAACACGGACCAAGGGGCGGAAAATGGAGGTCAATACAACTCGACTTGCACGGCCTGGGCCAGTGCGTTTGGCCAAAAAAACGTAGCTTCTGACATATACAGCAGCGCGTTTGGTCAACAAAACCGAGCCATTGAGTGGAGCAGCAACGCATTTGGATCGGAGAACTTCGCCTCTGGCGGTTTCAGCAGCGCATTTGGTCATGCCAACGACGCCTCCGGGTGGAACAGCAACGCATTCGGATACCAAAATCAAGCCTCCGGCAGGGAGAGCGCCGCGTTTGGCCTTCTCAACGAGGCCTCTGGACTGCGGTCCACCGCAGTGGGCCATGGCAGTCTCGCTCGCGGAGCGGGCAGCATCGCCGTCGGCGGCTCTATCGACACCACTCACACTCTTGCCAATGACAACTACGCAAGCGCGTTCGGCGTTGCTTCGCAAGCTACGGGCCGCTCGACCAGTGCCATCGGCAATAGCAACGTGGCTTCTGGAGCTTTCAGCAGCGCGGTTGGCTACCTCAACGAAGCCTCCGGCTATGGCAGCAGTGCGCTGGGGCACAGAAACACTGCATCGGGCGAGGACAGCAGTGCTGTTGGCAATCGGAACAGCTCACGTGGGGACCGAAGCAGCGTGTTTGGCATTCGTAACGAAGCTCACGGCACAGCCAGCAGTGCACTGGGCGCTAATAACACCGCAAGTGGCAACGTCAGCCTCGCAGTGGGCTACACCAACGACGCAGGTGGTCTCGCGAGCACTGCGGTGGGGGACTCCAACGACGCGAGCGGCGAGTACGGTACAGCGATAGGCTCCCGGAATGCGGCCCTTGGCGACCGCGGCACCGCGATCGGCATTGCGAACGAAGCCGCTGGCGAATACAGCACCGCGATCGGCGCTCTGAATCGTGCCGCAGGCGATAGATCTGTCGCCGTCGGCGTGCTGAGTCTTTCAAATGGCCCGGACAGCATCGCAGTCGGCACGTGGCTTGACGTCAACGGTGATGGCATTCCCGATGTCAACGAAGTCACCGTTGCAAGCGGCGACAACGCCAATGCGTTCGGCAGCGGAGCGCAGGCCACGGGCGACCACAGCAGCGCGATTGGCACGGGAACCGTGGCCAGCGGCAATGCCAGTGCAGCGTTCGGCCCGAAAGCGATCGCAAGTGGTGGCCTCAGCGCCGCTATCGGCCCGGCGTCCGCTGCCAGCGCGCTGCAGAGCGCGGCATTCGGATCCGGCGCCAGCGCAATCGCTGAGCGCAGCGTGGCGTTGGGCTCCAGCTCGGTCGCCGACCGCGTCAACACGGTATCGGTGGGCAGCGTCGGCAGCGAGCGGCAGATCGTCAACGTGGCCGACGCCACCGCAGCGACCGACGCCGTCAACCTGCGGCAGATGCAGGCAGCCGTTGCCGGCGCCGGTGGCATGACGGCGGCACAGGTGCAGACCATTGCCGATGCGGGTGACATGCAGACCCTCACCGATGCCAAGGCCTACGTCGATGCACAAGTGATCGCTGCCGGCAGCATCACCGAAACCCAGGTGCAGGCCATCGCCGATGCGGGCGACGCGCAGACGTTGGCCGACGCCAACGCCTATGCCGATGCCGGGGATGCGCAGACTCTGGCCGACGCCAAGGTCCATGCCGAGACCTATGCGGATACCGGCAACGCGCAGACCCTGGCCGATGCCAATGCCTACACCGATGCCAGCACTTCGCGAACGCTGACCGATGCCAAGTCCTACATCGACGCGCAGGTGATCTCCGCCGGCAGCATCACTGAAACCCAGGTCCAGGCGATTGCCGATGCCGGCGATGCGCAGACGCTGAGCGATGCCAACGCCTACGCCGACAGCGGCGACATCGCCACGCTGAAATCGGCCAACACCTACACCGACCAGCAGATCGCGTCGTACAACCAGGGCCTTGATCAGTTCCGGGTCGAGATGGACGACCGCTTCTACAAGGTCGATCGCCGGATCGACCGGCTCGGCGCGACCAGCGCGGCCTACGCCGGGCTGGCGGCCAACACGGCCGGTCTGGGCGGCGTCAACAACATCGGTATAGGTATCGGTTCGCAGGGCGGCGAGCAGGCCTTGGCGATCGGCTACCGCCGCGCCATCGGCAACCGCGCCAGTGTGTCGTTCGGCGGTGCGATCGCCGGCGGCGAGAGCAGTGTGTCCGCGGGTGCCGGCTTCAGCTGGTAAGCCGTAGCCACGAGGCAAACCGGCCCACGGCCACCGGAGACGGGGTGGCCGTGGGTTTCTTTGTGCGCCTTTGTCGGCGACACTCAGACCCGCCAAGAGTTGGTCTGCGCATGACGTTTCGCCGATTTTGCGAGAACTTAACAACCCATTCACGACACTTAACGTATTATGCGCATTCCTTCCGCCCTTGCGTCCGGCTCCAGGCGCGCTCGCCGGGGCATGCCGCCATCGCGCCAACGGAAGGAACCCACTGATCGCCACGACGGACACCAGGCGTGCTTCGCCGCCCTGTCCATCCGCCCGCAACCGCCCGTTGCCGGCCACGGCGATCCAGCCACCTCAAGGAGAACCATGTCCAGCAAACCCGCCCGGACCACCACCCAGCGCAACAATCCGTCACACCTTTTCGCATCCAACCGCGGCAGGAACCAGAACGTCAGCATGACCAGCGATACCATCGCCGACGACATCGCGGCCTTCAAGAAAAACGGGGGCCGTATCGAGGTTCTCGGCACCACCCCGATCCGCGCCAACCTCACGGCGTTCCGCTCCCGCGGCAATACCCAGCGCAAGCGTCCGGCCGCGGCCAAGACGGCTGCCAAAAAGGCCACCGGCTGACACCGTCGCCGCGCACTCCGGGCGCAACCGCCCAAGCCGGCGCAGAGTCGGATAGCGCCTGATCCGATGCCACGCCATTCTCCCGGCTCACCACCGCCAAGCGGCCGGTGACCAGGAAAAGGCCTGAAGGCCATCCGGCCTATTGACCAGCCCGCTGCGGCTCCATCTTTCCCGGACCGCTTTGCGTACGCTCTGCGCGCGTCCCGACTTGTGGCTTGATGCCCCAACTGACAACCGGTGGCTTCGGATGAAGATGCCTGTGCGAGCAGCCATCCCATCCGGAGGCCACCGTTTTCTTGCAACCGCGCTCCTGCCCGTCTCACCCGCCAGGGACGATCGCGACCTTCAACACGCCGTCGCGCTGGTTGGCGAACAGGTCATAAGCCTCGACGATGTCGTCGAGCTTGTAGTGGTGCGTCACCAACGCGCCGAAATCAGCGCGGCCTGACGCCACCACGTTCATCAGCCGGCGCATGCGCTCCTTGCCGCCGGGGCACAGCGCGGTGTTGATTCGGTGGTCGCCCAGCCCGGCTGCGAACGCCGCCAGCGGAATCTTCAGGTCTTCCGAATACACCCCCAGGCTCGACAGCGTGCCGCCGGGCTTGAGTACACGCAGCGCCTGCTCGAAGGTGGCCTGCGTGCCCAGCGCCTCGATCGCCGAATCCACGCCGCGGCCGCCGGTGAGCTTCATGATCTCGTCGACGACATCGCAGTTGCGGAAGTTCAGCGCCACGTCCGCGCCCATCGCCCGGGAGACGTCGAGGCGGTGGTCATTGCCGTCCACGGTGATGATGGTCGAGGCACCCAGCAGGCGCGCGCCGGCGGTCACGCACAGGCCGATCGGCCCCTGCGCGAACACCGCCACCACGTCACCGATGCGGATGTTGGCGTTCTCCGCACCCTTGAACCCGGTGGACATGATGTCCGGACACATCAGCACCTGCTCGTCGGTCAGGCCGTCCGGAATCGGCGCCAGGTTGCCCTGCGCGTCGGGCACCAGCACGTACTCGGCCTGGGCGCCGTCGATCATGTTGCCGAAGCGCCAGCCGGCGGTGGCCTTGTAGCCGTGGTGGCCGCAGCGCCCCCTCTGGATCAGGTAGCTGCCGTCCTGCGAGGCGACGCCGTCCTGCGCGGCATAGGAGTTGAAGTTGGGGCAGATCGCCCCGGCGATGACGCGCTGGCCTTCGGTGTAACCGGTCACGGCGCTGCCCAGCTTCTCGATCACCCCCACCGGCTCGTGGCCGATGGTCAGGCCCTTGGCGACCGGATACTCGCCCTTGAGGATGTGGATGTCGGTGCCGCAGATTGTGGTGGTGGTGATGCGGATCAGCGCGTCGTTCGGACCGACGTCGGGAATGGGCTTGTCGGCCAGCTCGATGCGACCGGGGCCAACGAAGGTCGCGGCTTTCATCATGCTCATGGCGTAGTCCTGACGTGTGAGGTGCCGCGTGCCATGGCGGGTTCCTCCGGGTGGGGACCCTACACTGCGTCGGTGGACGTGATTGGCGCGTCGCCGCGCAGCCTTTCGTGGCCGCGTCGGCGGATCCGGGCCGAAGCGGCCCTGCGTTCAGCCACCATGCGCCAACGCGAAATCAATCGCCGCGCAAACCGCGGCGACTTGCGCGGCGTTGCACTGCTCGGCAGTGGCGCGGGGACTGTCGGGATAGACCTCGGTGGTGGTCCTGTAACGCGCGTTGGTCATGCCGGCGCACAGACCCAGTGGCTTGAGCGCGTACTCGATCACGCCAGGCGCCACCACCGGCGAACCGATGATTTCAGCATTGGCATCCGCCGGAGCGATGTGGGTGACCTTCTCCACCGCCGCGATGATGGCCTGCTGGAACGCTGGCTGCGGATTTTCGCTGTCGTCGACCAGATAGAAACCATCGGGGATCTCGCCCGGCACGTCCGGTTTGCCGTCGCGCGCCGCCAGTGCGGGGCGGAACTCGGACTCGTCGGTGTCGGTGGTTTCGTGCAGGTCGATGTGCACCAGCACGCGATCATTGAACGGCACGACCAGGCGCATGAGTGCAGCCGACTCTTCCGCCGGGCTGGGCTCGCGGAATGAGCGGTTGGGATCGATGGCCTGCGGATTCCAGCGATGGATCCGCTCATAGGCCCAGGGACTGACGCAGGGCGCGACCAGCAGGTTGACCCGGCCGTCGTAGTCCGCCGCATGTTGGTCGACGAATTGCAGGGCCCCGTGCACACCGCTGGTTTCGTAGCCATGCACGCCGCCCGTCACCAGCGCGACCGGCAAGTCGTCGCGCCAGCCGCGGCTCTTGATCGCGAACAGCGGATAGCTGTCGGGAGCGTAGTCCAGCTGCCCGTACTGCACCACGTCGAAGCGCTCGCGCAGGCGCTCGATCGCGCTCAGGACATCCGCCTCGTAGCTGCGCTGGCGGGTCTGCCGCGACCGCCATTCGCTCCGCTCCGTGTCACCCCACGGGGTTCCGGGCGTGCCGACCGGATAGGGGGAATGGGTCGTCATCATGCTTTCTCATCAGGGACATCGGCGCTCGATGATGCCGCCGATGGGTAGCCACGCCAACCTCCGGGCTGAGTTCCGTCTGACACAGGCCCTCCGGGCGCCGCAGCAGGCAGGGTCCGACACGCAGGTGACCGTCGGTCGCCCGGCAACTTTCTCCCGTCCCACCCACCGGCCGCTCAAGTCCCCAGCGCCCGGCGTGAGCGTGACGCGGGGCAGTCACGGGCCGCCATATACTCGGCTCGCCGCAGTTCGCGACGTCACCGTCCCACTGGAGGTTCCCATGCTTCGCACGCTCGCAAACGCAATGCTTCCGCTGTCTCTGGCCCTCGCCTTGCCTGCCTTGGCGCAAGACCCGCCACCGGAGATGTCGCCGGAGGAGGCCGCCATGATGCAGGCCTACATGGAGGCCGGGACCCCGGGTGCTCCGCACCAGGCCCTCGCGAAGACCGCCGGTGATTACGACCTGTCAATTCGCAGCTGGAACGCGCCCGACGCGCCACCCACGGTCGAGTCCGGCACCGCCACCCGTACGATGATCCTCGACGGTCGCGTCATGGCCGAACAGGTCAAGTCGCAGATGCACGGCCAACCGTTCACCGGCCACGGCATGCAAGGCTACGACAACGTCACCGGCAAGTACTGGTCGACCTGGAACGACAGCATGTCGACCGGGTTGATGGTCAGCCAGGGCGAGTGCGACAAGGACGGCGCCTGCACCTTCACCGGCAGCTGGCACGATCCGGTGAGCAAACAGGAGGTCGCCTCACGCATGACCACCCGCTGGACCTCGCCGACGGTCGAGGTGTTCGAAATGTATGCGCCCGGACCGGACGGCAAGGAAATGAAGATGATGGAGATCACCTACACCAGGAAGTGAGGTGGTCCAACCGACGGAGGCTCCGCGTGGTGGCGGGGTCTCCTACCTGCGCAGCCGCGCCAGCGTGATCACGCCGACGCCGACAAGGATGATGGCCATGCCCGCGAGGTCATAGGGACCGACATGTTCGCCGGCCAGCAGCACGCCGAACATCACCGCCACCGGCGGGTTGACGTAGGCGTAGCTGGTCGCCACCGCCGGCCGGGCGTGCTTGAGCACGTACAGATACGCGCTGAAGGCGATGATCGATCCGAACACTGCCAGGTAGACCAGCGCCAGTGTCGCGCGCACGGTCGGTGCGGCCGGCAGGCTCTCGCCACTGGCAAAGCCCACGCCGAGCAAAGCAACGCTGGCACATAGCATCTGCGCGGCGGTGTTCATCGGGCCGACCGGCATGTCCTGGCGGCGGCTCCAGACCGAACCGAGCGCCCAGCACATCGCCGCGGTCAGCAGGGCGATCGCTCCAAGACGCTCGCCGGACAGGCCGCTGCCCATGTTGAGCACGATCACGCCGGCAAAGCCGACCAGCAGGCCGATGGTTTCCCGGCGCGTCGGCCACTGCCCGTACATGCCGGAGAACGCCGCCGCGAACAGCGGCATGCTGGAGACCGCGACCGCCGCGATGCCCGAGCTCACCCGCTCCTGCGCGAAGCACACCAGTCCATTGCCGAACCCGAGCAGCAGCAAGCCGGTGATCGCCGCATTGCGCCACTGCAACCGGGTCGGCGTGGCGTGCCCGCGCCAGCGCAGGTATGCGTAGAACGCGACGCCGGCACCCAGGAACCGCAAGCCCGCCAGCAGGAACGGCGGATAGCTTTCCAGCGCGAAACGGATGCCGAGGTAGGTGGAACCCCAGACCACGTAGAGCGTGAACAGCGCGAGCGGGATCAGCACGCGCGGATCGAGGTCCGACGAGGCCGGCGACGCCGTTGCGGCGGGGGTGGAGCGGTCAGACATGAGGGCGCGCCGTTCGTGGGTTACGCATTATCCGGGGTCGCGACCGGAATCGTCATTGGATGGCGTCGACATCGGGATACCTTCCTCCTGCAAATTCACCGCGCCGATCACCCCTTCCCCGATAGGATTGCCCCGGTACCGCTCCCCGACCGCGCAGGCCTACCCCATGCCCCATTCCCCGAGCCCTCCCTCCCCCGCGCGACGCTGGCTGTCCCTGCTCGCCATCGCCGCCTTAGTTGCCGCACTGGCAGCGGCGTTTGTCTGGGCCGCCGGCTGGTGGCCGACCGACCGGCTCACCGCACAGCGCTTCACCGATGACATCCAGGCCGCCAACGGCCAGGTGTATCCGGGCTTCCGCCGCGCACACGCCAAGGGCATCTGCGTGTCGGGCTGGTTCGAGGGCAGCGCCGAGGGCGAGGCACTGTCGATGGCGCGCGTGTTCGCGCAGGAGCGCACGCCGCTGCTGGGCCGGATGTCGATCGGCGGTGGTTCGCCCTACGGGCTGGATCCGCAGGCGCGGGTGCGCAGCATGGCGCTGCAACTGATCGCCGACGACGGCCAGGAGTGGCGCATGGCGATGAACAGCTTCCCGTTCTTCGGCGCCGCCACCGTAGCCGAGTTCGACGAGCAGACCCGCGCCGGCACGCCCGACCCGGCCACCGGCAAGCCGGACCCCGCACGAGTGGCCGCGTTCCGTGCCGCCCACCCGGCGGCGCAGCGTTTCGCCGAATGGGCCGGCAGCGCGCCGTGGCCGACCAGCTTCGCCAACACCCGCTACAACGGCGTCAACGCCTTCCGCTTCGTGAACGAGTCGGGGCAAATGCGGCACGTGCGCTGGTCGATGGTGCCGCGCGCCGAATTCGCGGCACTGACGCCCGCCGAGCGCGAAGGTGCCGACGCCGGCTTCCTCGCGGCCGACCTCGACCGACGCCTCGCCGCGGGCCCGCTGCGCTGGGACATGGTGGTGACCGTCGCGGAGGCTGGCGACCCCATCGACGACCCGTCGCAGCCCTGGCCCGATGCGCGCCAGCAGGTAAGCGTCGGCACGGTGGTGATCGAACACGCTGTGCCGCAGGCCGACGGTGCCTGCCGCGACGTCAACTTCGACCCGCTGATCCTGCCCGTCGGCGTGGAGGGCTCGTCCGATCCGATCCTCGCCGCGCGCTCGGCGGTGTATTCGGTGTCGTTCAACCGTCGCCTGAGCGAAGTTGCACACGGTGCGCTAGCCGCACCCGCCGCCCCGGCCCCGAAGGAGGACGCGCCATGAGCCGCCCCGGCTTCAAGCTCCCCGCGCGCATCCTGCACTGGGCCATGGCCCCGCTGGTGCTGGCGATGCTGTTCGTCGGCGTCGGCATGGTCGCCTCGCTGGAATGGCGGCCCATGCTGATCGCCTTTCACCGCCCGCTGGGCGTGGCAATCCTGCTGCTGGCGTTGATCCGCCTCGGCTACCGCTGGCGGAACCCGCCGCCGCCCCTGCCCGCCGACCTGCCCCGCGCGCAGGCGGCGGCTGCGCTCGCCTCGCACTGGCTGCTGTATGGCCTGCTGGTGGCGATGCCGCTGGTCGGCTGGGCCATGCTCTCGGCCGGCGGCTACCCGGTGGAGCTGTGGCCCGGCGCGCAGTTGCCGTCGATCGTCCCGCATGACGCCACGTTTTACGCCCCGTTGCGCAGCGCCCACTCCTGGCTGTCACGGCTGCTGTTCGCGACCATCCTGCTGCATGTCGCCGCCGCCCTGTACCACGCGTGGGTGAGGCGGGATGGCGTGTTCGCGGCGATGGCGCGCGGCCCGGGCGAGGATTGAGATCCGGCCGGTCGGCCGATGGCGTCCCGGAGTACCGGTTTCATTCGGGATTAACCGCCCGGCGCGGACGATGCCAAGCCAACCTCGGCGAAGGAGACCCACCATGCGCAACGCACTGATGGCCTCGGCACTGATGGCTTTCGCACTGTTCCTTGCGAGCGCAAGCGTCAGCGCCCAGCAGACCGAGAACAAATGGCGGCTGGAATTCAGCGGCAATGCCGAGTCCGCCGGACAGGTGGTGCTGGCATTGGCGCCCGAAGGGGACGCCGCAGTCGTCGTGACCGTGCCGGTCGCCGAGGACACGCGCGAGAACGACATCGCCAGCGCGGTCGCCAACCAGTTGCGGCTGCAGCTCGGCGACACTTACCAGGTGGAGCGCGACGACGGCGAGGACGTGCTGGTCAAACGCCGCGATGGCGAGAAGAAGTTCAGCGTGGGACTGGTGGAAAACACCGTGGAAGGGCTGAGCCTCGACCTCGCCCGGGAATGACTCACCCGGGAATGACTCACCCGGGAATGACTCACGGAATGATGATCAGGGCGCCTGCAGCATCGTTTCCGCATCGACCACGTCCACGCCCTGCATCTGCCCCAGCAGGCTGTCGAACCATGGCTTGTGGGATGCGCCGACGATCGACAGCACACGCGCACCGGGCTGCTCGCGGAACGCCGCGCGGATGTTAGCCACCATGCGCAGGTTGCGGGTCTCCCAGCCGGCAACATAGATCTGCGCGTACTGCCCCGGCGACGCCTCGCGCATCGCGGCGCCGAAGTCGCTGTCGGCCTGCACGCGGCGGACATCGGGACGGTTGATGTAGCGGTACAACGCCAGCAGGTCACCGCGCCTGGTGAGTTCGTCCTCGTGCTTGCGCAGGGGCTGCGTCTGCGTCTCGGCGGACTTCCATGCCTGCCGGATCGCATTGGCGTAATCACCCACCTCCGCATCCGGTATCGCCACGTTGTCGCCGGTGTGGTCGTCGACCGGGAACACCCACTGCAATCCCAGCCGGGCGGCCAGCCGTGCCGCAATCTGGGAGTCCTCGCTGTTGGTGGTTGCGAGCTTGTCCAACCGCGCCACCAGCGCATCGTCCAGACCGTCGCCGACGCGACGCTCGAATTCCGCCAGTTGCAGCCACTGGGTCAATGCCGAGGCCGGGTCGTTCGCTGCCAGAAACAGCGCCGCCAGATGCCGGCGCGCGGCCGGGCTCGATTGCGTCGGCCAATCCGCCAAGGTCTTGTTCACCTCGGCGATCGCCGCCGGAACATCCAGGCCGGTCGCAGCCTTGGCGGCATCAGTGCCGCTGCAGTACGGCGAGATGCTTTCCGGGTCGTAGACGGTCGGATGGCGCGCCATCAGGTCGCAGCTTTCGCCGGAGATCGCCTCGATGGTGATGACCTCCGGCTTGAAGGCCGCCAACCGCTCCAGCACCGGTTCCAGCGATCCGGGCTGGAAGCCGTCAGCCAGCTCGGCCAGGTGCACGCTGCCCAGTACCAGCACCTGCGCCCGCGGGCCGGCCATGTCCTTGTCCAGCACGGACAGGTCGACCTGCGCCTGGGCCACACCGAGCCACCCCAGTGCCGCCGACAGCCCGACGATCACCCATCGTTTCTTCATGCCTTGCTCCCATTGGATGTGTGCATCTGGGGTCGTCGGGGAAGGAACCGCGCCCGGGCACCGATGCGGGAGAATCTACTCCAGCTCCCCTTTCAACCCGAATCCCGACCCGCCGAGGTATCCACGATGTCCCAGTCCAGAACCGTCAACCGCCAGATCACCCTGGCCTCGCGTCCGGTCGGCGCCCCGACGGCCGACAACTTCAGGACGCTGGAAACCCCGGTACCGACGCCGGCCGACGGCCAACTGCTGCTGCGCAACGTGTACCTGTCGCTGGATCCCTACATGCGCGGCCGCATGAGCGACGCCCCGTCGTACACCGCGCCGGTCGGTATCGGCGAGGTGATGGGCGCCGGCACCGTGGCGCGGGTGGAAGTCTCGCGCCGTCCTGATTTCCGCGTCGGCGACCTGGTGCTGGCTCATGGCGGTTGGCAGGACTATGCGCTGTCCGACGGCAGCGGCCTGCAGCGGCTGGATGCGGACATGGCACAGCCCTCGCTTGCCCTCGGCGTGCTCGGCATGCCCGGCTTCACCGCCTACATGGGCCTGCTCGACATCGGCCAGCCCAAGGCCGGCGAGACGGTGGTGGTGGCCGCTGCCAGCGGCGCGGTCGGCTCGGTGGTCGGCCAGATCGGCAAGCTCAAGGGATGTCGCGTGGTGGGCATCGCCGGTGGCCCGGAAAAGTGCCGCTACGTGGTCGACGAACTCGGCTTCGACGCCTGCATCGACCATCGCGCGCCGGACTTCGCGCAGCAGCTGGAAGCCGCCTGCGCCGATGGCATCGATGTCTATTACGAGAATGTCGGCGGCGCGGTGTTCGATGCGGTGCTGCCGCTGTTGAATGCCAAGGCCCGCATCCCGGTGTGCGGATTGATCGCGCATTACAACGACACCCGGCTGCCACCCGGCCCGGACCGCCTGGGCCTGCTGACCCGCACGCTGCTGACCAGGCGCATCAAGATGCAGGGCTTCATCATCTTCGACGACTACGGCGACCGCTTCGGGGAATTCCTCACGCAGATGAGCGACTGGGTCACGCAGGGAAAAATCAAATTCCGCGAGGACATCGTCGACGGGCTGGAAAACGCGCCGCAGGCGTTCATCGGCCTGCTGGAAGGCCACAACTTCGGCAAGCTGGTGGTGCGCCTCGTCCCCGAGTGACCCCGGACGGCCTGTGCCGCAACGGGCCACTTCTCCCGGCATGACTAAAGGCCGGCGAGCGCGACCGTACGCGCACCTAGACTCGATCCCCTGATACCGGCCCACAGCCCATAGGGGATGAAAGTGATCAAGCGTTGCCTGTTGTCGATGAGTGCGTTGCTGTTGAGCCTGGGAGTCAGCGGCATCGCCGCGGCGCAGGAGCCGGTGGACCTGGACATGGTCAGCCGCATCCGCCAGGAGGCGTTCCACCGTTCGCAGGTGATGGACCATTTCAGCCACCTCACCGAGACCATCGGTCCGCGGCTGAGCAACTCCCCGCAGATGGCGCAGGCCAACGCCTGGACCCGCGGCCAGTTCACCGACTGGGGCCTGGCCAACGTCCACGACGAGGCCTTCGACGACTTCGGTCGGGGCTGGGAGTTCAGCTCGGCCAGCGTCGAGATGCTGGGCGATCGCGTTCAGCCGCTGCATGCGCTGCCCAAGGCCTGGACACCCGGCACCGACGGCGCGGTGGAAGGCGAGCTGGTGCAGGTGACCATCAAGAAGCTGGCGGATATCGACCAGTACCGCGGCAAGCTCGGCGGCAAAATCCTGTTGCTGGGCGAGGCGCGCGAGTACAAGCGCCCCACCGAGCCCGACTCTCACCGCCACGACGCCACCTCGCTGGAAGGCCTGCAGGAATTCACCATTCCCAAGGGCACCGCGAAGGAGCGCGACAAGCGGGTCAAGGAATACAAGGAGCGCCTGGAACTGGCCAAGGCGGTGAACACCTTCTTCGCCGAAGAAGGCGCGCTGGCGGCGCTCAGCATCAGCGGTTGGGACAACGGCATCATCCGGGTCGCCGGTGGCGGCTCGCGCAAGGCCGGCGAACCGGTCGGCATCCCCGAGCTGGCGATGATCGCCGAGCACTTCAATCCGCTGGCGCGGGCGCTTGAAAACAAGCAGACGGTGAAGCTGCGGGTCAACGTGGCCGCGCGCTTCACCGACGAGACCGACCAGCCGGGCTACAACACCGTCGCCGAGATCCCCGGCCGCGGCCGCAAGGCCAACGAGATCGTCATGCTCGGTGCGCACATGGACTCCTGGCACACCGGCACCGGCGCGGCCGACAACGCGGCCGGCGTGGCGGTGATGATGGAAGCCATGCGCATCCTCAAGGCGGTCGGCGCCAAACCCGACCGCACCATCCGCGTCGCGCTGTGGAGCGGCGAGGAACAGGGACTGGTGGGTTCACAGGCCTATGTGGCCAAGCATTTCGCCGCCTATCCCGAGCCCACCGATCCGGCGCAGAAGGCCCTGCCGGGCTCGCTGCGTGATCCCACCGGTCCGTTGCAGAAGCACCGCGACTACGACCGCTTCTCGGCCTACTTCAACATGGACAACGGTTCGGGCCGCTTCCGCGGCATCTACGCGCAGGAAAACCTCGCCGTGACGCCGATCTTCCAGGCCTGGCTGGCGCCGTTCCACGATGTCGGCGCGACCACGGTGGCGACGCGCAACACCGGCAGCACCGACCACATCTCGTTCGACCGTGTGGGTCTGCCCGGCTTCCAGTTCATCCAGGACCGTCTGGACTACTTCAGCAATGTCCACCACAGCCACCTGGACACCTGGGACCACGTCGAACCGGAAGACCTGAAGCAGGCCGCGGCCATCGTCGCGTCCTTTGTCTACCACGCTGCGACGCGCGAGGAGAAACTGCCGCGCAAGCCGGTGCTGGAGAACAGGTAGACGACGAACGCCCGCGCCGCTGGCGCGGGCCAGGGCCCGGAGCGGGGATGGGTGAGGGAATACGCGACTGCCTTGCGTCAGGCTCCATATCCACCGCTAGCGATCACCGTCATCAAACAGCGCATTGATCGCGCCGTAATCCAGCTTCTTCGCGCCATCAGCATCAGACGTGCGATGCAGAAAATCGCTGGCCAGGCGCGCCGTATGGCTCAACGCCGAGATTGAAATGGACGCCCCGGCGCTCAACCGCCGCACCCCGAGCGCTTCGAGCTCCCCGGCCGCCGGCAGCCCTGGCGACGCCATCAGATTGAGCGGCAGGCCTGCGCGGGCCACCACCTCGCCAATCTGCTCCACATCGGCCAGGCCCGGCACGAACAGCCCGTCGGCACCCGCGTCCCGGTAGCGCTTCGCGCGCGCCAGCGTTTCCTCGACGCGCCGTTCCTCACCGACCAGACCGCGCAGATAGACATCGGTGCGCGCGTTGACGAACAGATCGACACCACGCCCGGCGGCCATACGCTTGATCTGTTCAATCTTGGCCACCAGCAGGTCGGGATCGTCGGCGCCGTCCTCGATGTTGATGCCGACCGCACCGGCATCGATCACCCGGCCGACATGCCCGGCGACGACCGCGGGATCGCTGGCATAACCGTCCTCGAAGTCGACGCTGAGCGGCACCCGGATCACGCGCGCGATGCGGGCAACCGTGTCCAGATGATGCTGTATCGGCAGATGGCTGCCATCGCGGTAGCCGTTGGCCCAGGCCAGGCCGGCGCTGGTGGTGGCGATGGCCGCGGCACCGAGGCTTTCGATCAGGCGCGCGCTGCCCGCATCCCAGGCATTGGCGAGCAACAGCAGGCCGTCATCGTGCAGGTGGCGGAAGGTGGTGGCACAACGCGTCTGGGACATGAGGGACTCCGGAGTCACGGGTCAACAAGGATGGCAGGCCCGGCCACCCACGACGCCGATTTCAGGCACGCAGGCGACGCGGCCTCATCATCGACTGCCCGCCAACGCTACACTGCCGCGGGCCTTCAGGCCGCGCCACGGCAGCCCACATCACCGCAAGTCAGGAGAGCCTACCGTGAAGGTGGCCGTCGCCAGGTATCCGATTGAATCGCCACGGGATTTCGAAGCGTTCGCCGGCAAGCAGCGGCGGCTGCTGGGCGAAGCCGCACGGGCCGGCGCGCGGATTGCCGTGCTGCCCGAATACCTGTCGCTGGAACTCGCCGCCGCCCAGCCATCGGCCGTTCGCGCCGACCTGCCCGCCTCGCTGGCCGAGCTGCAACCATTGCAAGCCAACTGGCACGCGCTGTTTGCGGGTCTGGCGCGCGAGCTGGGGCTGTCGATCCAGGCCGGCACCTTTCTGACCGGCGTGGGCAATGGCCGCTACCGCAACCGCGCATGGTGGTACGCGCCGGACGGCACGCGGCTGTACCAGGACAAGCTGCAACTCACCGGCTACGAGAAACAACTGGGTGTGATCGACGGTGGCGACGCGCTCAACGTATTCGAAATCGCGCCCGGTCTGCGGGCCGGCATCGCGATCTGCTACGACAGCGAATTCCCGCTGCCCGTGCGGGCCCAGTACGAGGCCGGCGCGCGCCTGCTGATCGTGCCCAGCTCCACCAACACCGAGGCCGGCGCCACGCGCGTGCGGGTCGGTTGCCTCGCGCGGGCGCTGGAGAACCGGATGTTCGTCGCCAAGTCGGTCACCGCCGGCCTGGCGCCGTGGAGTCCGGTGCTGGGCGTCAACACCGGTGAGGCGACCCTCTATGCGCCGATGGACCACGGTCTGCCGGCCGACGGCATCGTGGCGCGCACGCAGGGCGGCGAGACCTGGGCCATCGCGGAGCTCGCCATCGCGTCACTGGAAGCCACCCGCACGCAGGCCCAGGTCGCCAACGACCGCGACTGGCCGGAGCAGTTGCGGCCATCGATCCAGCGGGCACGGCTGCACCGCTGAAACCAGGCCCGAAACGCCGCAGCAGGCGCGCTGGACACGCGTGTGCCTCGCCGCCGGGTCCGCCGCGGGATGGTGGGTGACAAAGCTCCCCACCGCCACGACCGTCGACACTGATCTCGACCCACACCACTTGACTCAAGTCAAGGACTTCCCCTGCCCGGGGTGTCAGCGTCGGTTCAGGGTTTGAACGGATTTCCGGAAACCATGTCGGCTGTCGATATCACGGGCCGACAAGCCGTGGGGGAATGATCATGTGCACCCGCATCATCGATCTGGGCCTTTCCATTCTTGCCAGCGTGGCGGCCCTGCTGCTGTCATGGCCCTACGCGCGCGACTTTGAATACTGGCCGGAGTCACGAACCGCCTGGCTGATCTACTTCGTGCTCGGCTTCGTGCTAGCGGTGTACGTGTTCTACGTGTTCATCGGCGCCCTGCGCACCTTGTTCGAGCACGACGCGATCGAGCTCGCCCAGGCCGCCGAGGCCCGCGCCGCCCAGGCCGCCAAGGGGGAGGAAACGCCATGACCTGCGCCCCCGGCAAACCCTGCGAAGAAGGCCGCAAGCGCCGCAATGCCTTCGCGATCCTGGCCCTGATGGCCATCATCTTCATCCTGCTGTCGGTGGCGTCCTTCCTCAAATCGCGCAACCAGGCCATACCCGGTGCGGTGAGTTACGGCCCGCACGGGGCGGTGGATGGCAAGCGCGTGTTCCAGGCCTACAACTGCATGGGCTGCCACACCATTCTGGGCAACGGCGCCTACCTCGGGCCGGACCTGACCAACATCTACCAGACGGCGGGGCCGGCCTGGCTGGAGGCGTTCCTGCCCTCGGCGGGTGGCTGGCCGACCGGCCCGGCCGTGCAGGTCCACCTGCAGCGGCCCGAGCTCGCGGAGGCCATCGGGGCGAGTTCGCTGGACGATTACCTCAAGCGCTATCCGGGCGCGGCCGAGCGCGTGCACCGCCGTGGCGGCACCATCAGCCACATGCCGAACCTGCAGTTCCGGCCGAACGAGGTCGGCCAGCTGATCGCCTTCCTCAAGTACACCTCGGAAATGAACACCGAAGGCTGGCCGCCCAGGCCCAGGGTCGACGGGCTCACATTCTCACTGGCCACACCGATGCCCGGCATCGCCGATGCCGCGGCGACGCCGGTTGCCGCCGGCAGCAGCGCCAGCGCCACAACCGCCCCGGCCGCGCAAGGCGAGCAACTGGTGAAGGCGTCCGGTTGCACCGCCTGCCATGCGTCCGACACGACGAAGCTGGTCGGGCCCGGCTGGGGCGGCCTGTATGGCTCGCAGGTCACGCTGGCCGACGGCACCAGCGTGCAGGCCGACGACGCCTACCTGGCCGCGTCCATCCGCACCCCCGATGCCCAGGTCGCGTCGGGCTACGCGCCCGGCACCATGCCCAGCTACGCCAGCCTGCTTGACGATGGACAGATCGAAACCATCGTGGCCTACCTCCGCACCCTGTCGGGAGAAGGACAATGATCCAGATCCAGTACGACACCCAGCGGTTGAGCATGCGTTTCTTCATGCTGATGCTGGTCCTGTTCATCGTGCAGGTCGCCTTCGGCCTTCTTATTGCGCTGCAACACATCGACCCGACCCTGCTGGTCGGCACGCTCAACTTCAACATCGCCCGCGCCGAGCATCTCAACCTGGGGATCATCTGGATCCTGTCGGGATTCATCGGGACGATCCTGTTCATCGGGCCGCTGCTGTCCAATCGCGAGTTGGCCTCGCCGTGGCTGATCAAGTTCCTGTTCTACGCGCTGGTGGCGGTGACCATCTGGAACGTCATCGCACAGGGGTTCGCGCGCAGCGGGACGGCCGGCTGGTGGCTGGGCCAGCCGTGGCTGCAGGAAGGGCTGGAATACCTCGAAGCCGGGCGCGCCGCCGATATCATCATCCTGATCGGGTTCTCGATCCTGACCTACGTGGTGCTGCGCACCTTCCCGCCGCGCAGGGAGTGGAACGAGATCCACTGGGGCCTGGCGCTGGGCGTGGTCGCGCTCACCCTGGTGTGGATCTTCGGGCTGTTCTTCATCGAGCGGCAGGATGTCAGCGAGTACTTCCGCTGGTACGTCGTGCACTACTGGGTGGAAGGCGTGTGGGAGGTGATCCACATCAGTCTGGTCGGCTTCCTGCTGGTACTGCTGTTCGACGCCAACGTCAAAAGCGTGGGCTACGCGGTGTTCTGGGGCGTGGCGCTGGTCTGGCTGTCGGGCCTGATCGGCAACGCGCACCACTACTTCTGGATCGGCACGCCGGAGTTCTGGCAGTTCTGGGGCTCGCTGTTCAGCGCGCTGGAGCCGCTGCCGCTGATCTTCTGCTTCTGGCACATCTACCTGGACGCGCACCAGGAGCGCAAACCGCTGAAGAACGCCCCCGCGTTCTACTTCATCCTCGGCTCGGTGGTGCTGGAACAGGTCGGCGCGGGCATCCTGGGGTTCACCATGACCTTCGCCCTGACCAACGTCTGGTCGCACGGCACCTGGGTCACGCCGAGCCACGCGCACCTGGCGCTGTTCGGCACCTTCGGCATGCTCGGCATCGCCGCCGCGTACTACGCCGTGCCACTGATGCGCGGGGTGAAAAGCTACGACGAGCGACTGGGGAAACTCGCGTTCTGGCTGGTCTTCATCGGCATGCTCGGCATCGCGTTCGCGTTCGCGCTGGGCGGCACCGTACAGGTCTTCGCCTACCGCACGCTGGGACTGGACTGGTTCGGCGGCGACGTCTCCCCGGCGATGAGTTTCTTCAAGATCCTGGTGCCGGTATTCGGCGCGGTGTTCACGATCGGCAGCCTGCTGATCGTCTACGACCTGCTCACCATCGGCCATCGCGCCCCGGTGACGGACAGCGTTCCCGTCCCCATCGCCGCACGCGCCGCAACCGGCTGGGCACGCTACCTGAGCGGCTACGAAAGCGGGCTGTGGCTGCTGAGCATGTGGTTCTTCGGCGCGCTGATCACCTTCGGGTTGCTCAGCTTCAACCTGGCCAGCGTGCAGGCCGGTGACCCGACCCTGCCCTACCTGCTGGCATCGACCGGCTATCCGGGGCTGCTGCTGGTGACGCTGCTGTTCGTGTGGCGCTTCCTGGCATCGATGGAGGCGCGGGCCAGCGAACCGGTCTTCGCCACCGGCAGCGCGCCCGCCCACGCGCTGAACCCGACCGGCTGAACCCGCCCTTCATGGCACGCATCATTCCCATCGAGGTCAATCCCACGCACACGCTGGAGGTGGACGGCGCGCTGGTGGCGCGCGGGCTGGCGCTGGCGGTGAGCGAGTTCCAGACACTCATGGAGCGCCGTCAGATCACCGTCCTGTGTGAGCGCGGCACCGATGAGGACGAGGGGCTCTTCCGCGCGAGCTTCTACCACGAGGGACGGCGCGTGCGGCTGGTGCTGGACAGCAGCGGTGCGCCGGTATCGGTCGATATCCGCGCACCCGACAGGTCCTGAGCGCCACACCAAGTCACGCCGCCAGCAGCGACGAGCGGGGAGCCGACGGCACCGACCGTCGATGCCTGACATCCGCAGCCACACCGCAATCAGGCTTGCGAAAACCGGCTCGTCGCAGTGCCACGCGCGCCCGCGCCGCGGCAACCCCTACCCGCTGCAGCCGCCGCAGCAGATCGACGGCACCTGGTACACCTGAGCCAACGGCACGACCCAGCCCGCCTGCCCGAGCAGTTGCACCAGCTGCGCCGCATCGACCGCCGCGGCCACCCGCAGCTTGCCGCTGGCCGCATCGATATCGACCAGCACGGAAGGATCCACCTCACCGATCGCATCTTCGATCACGGCCAGATCCGGGGCGTCGCCGGTCAGTGGTATGTGGAATTCCATTGCGGCCTCCAAGTCTGCTGCGGCCATCCTCCCCCGCCGCGCCCCCGGCCTGCCCTGACATCGGTCAAACAGACGCGACTCCCCGGGTCAGGTACATTTTCCCGACCCTCTGCAGGCAGTACCGGCAACATGCCCATGCTTCGTGCCGAACCCCTGAAGACACAAGGCATGGACGCCCCCTCACCGGAAACCGCATGAACCCGACGCTGCCTGCGCCCTCCGAGATCCTCGACCTGCTGCCCGATGCGGTATGCGTGGTCGATGCCGAGGGCCGGCTCCTGTTCGTCAGCGCCAGCTTCGAACGCATCCTGGGCTATGGCCGCGACGACGTGCTGGGCCGGCACGTGTTCGACCTGGTGCATCCGGACGACCGTGCGGCGACCCGTCAACAGGCCGAGATGGTCATGGGCGGCACGCTGCAGCGCCATTTCCGCAATCGCTACATCCACAAGGAAGGGCACAGCGTGGACATCCAGTGGTCGGCCCGCTGGCACGCCGAGCACGGTGTGCGCATTGCGGTGGGTCGCGAGGTGACCGACCTGCGCCGCGCAGAACGCGAGCTCGAGCATCTCGCCAGCCACGACCCGTTGACGGGGCTGCCGAACCGCCACCACCTGCAGCGTGAACTGCAACACGCGCTGGACAACGCGGCACGCGGCGACGGCAGCCTGGCGTTGCTGTACCTGGATCTCGACGGGTTCAAGGCGGCCAACGATCGTGGCGGCCATAGCGCGGGTGACCGGGTTCTGCGCGAAGTCGCGGACCGCTTGCAACAGGGCATACGGCACGGCGATCTGATTGCCCGTATCGGCGGCGACGAGTTTGTCGTCCTGCTGTCCGGCTGCCACGATGCCGCAGCCGCGCGCGATATCGCGAACATGCTGCGAGCCCGGTTGCATTCTCCCCACTCGCTGCCAGATGGCCCACTCCAGCTCGACGCGAGCATTGGAGTCGCCTGTTTTCCGGCAGACGGAAACGACCTGGAATCCCTGCTGGCCCACGCGGACCGGGCAATGTACGCCGACAAGCGCCTGCGGGCCACGCGCGCCGGCCTCACGCCGGCGGGATTGCCCGCCGGCAGCACACAGCACGCGCCCTGACATCCTCCCGGATCGGCACGCCGGGGCCGATGACCCCTCCAACCGCCGGAAGCGCGCCACGCGGACGCGCCTGTTGATCGCCTCCCGTCAGAACCGGACTTCGGCGCCGAGCATCAGCGTGTCGGCACGGTTGGCGTCGTAGTAGAAATCGTTGCCTTCCCAGTAGTAGTCATTGAAATACACGTGGTTGGTGTAGATCAGGCTCATGTTGAAGTGACGGCTGAAGTCGACGCCGAGACCGACGCCGACGTAGCCACCATCCACATCCATGCCGTAGTCGGCCTCGGCCGACCAGTAGCCGGCGCGGACCAGGCCGTAGACCGGGTTGTCGCGACCGAAGTTGAAACGCGCATTCACGCCGATGCTGGCGAAGTCGACCTTGCTGACAGGCACACCGCGATATTCGGTGTCATCCAGCCGCCCGCCCGCCACCTCGATCCCCACCAGCGGCCCACAGCGTGAAGTCGGCGTGAACGGGTGTCAAGAAATGGAGGTGCACTCACGCGGCGATACGCCCGACCGGCGGAAACTTTCCTCCCCGGTGCCTTCCCTGGAGGAGTACGCCATGACGACCATGCATTCGGGCACCCTGCCCTCGCATCCGGGCCACGGGGCCAATCACATTTCCCTGCGCGAACCGTTGCATTGGGTGTCGCTCGGGCTCCGGGATTTACGTCGGGCACGTCCGGTGGGCATCGCCTACGGGCTGATGGTCACGGTGCTGGGTTGGCTGATCTTCACCCTGGGCAACCACCCCTACTTCCTCGCCGCGGCGGTCTCCGGCTTCCTGCTGCTCGGGCCGATCCTGGGCGCCGGACTGATCGAGGCCTCGCGCGCCATGGAGGCCGGCGACACCCCGACTTTCGACACCTCGCTGCGCGGACTCAACCGCAACCGGCCCGCGCTGGAGCGCTTCGCCCTGACCCTGCTGGCGCTCGCCGCCGTGTGGCTGGTGGTCTCGACCCTGGTACTGAATGCCACGCTCGGCCCCATCGCCCCGGACGTCGAACGCACACTGTGGGACAACGCGCTGCCAATGATGTCCTCCAGCCAGTGGCTCGCGTGGGCCGCCATCGGCGGCGTGCTGGCGGTGGTGAGCTTCTCGATCTCGGTCATCGCCGTGCCGCTGATGCTCGACAAGCACGCCAGCGCCGCTGACGCGATGCGCGGCAGCCTGCGCGCCGTGGCCCGGCATCCCGTGGCGAGCGCCGAGTGGGCGTTGCTGATCGTGCTGCTCACGGCTGTCGGCATCGCCACCGCGTTGCTGGGCCTGATCGTGATCTACCCGATCCTGGGCCACGCCAGCTGGCATGCGTATCAGGCGCTGCGCGACCAGGGTGACCTGCAGGGGTAGGCGGACTTGGGTAGGCGGACTTGCCGCCGGACCTAGCCACGCTCGGCTTCGGCGCGCTCCTGCCGTGTCAGCACCCGCGGCTCGGCCAGGGGCCGGGAGGTCGCCGCATCGAAGAACGGGTTGTCGCGATGGCGACCGCTCAACTTCGCCCGCAGCACGCCCCACACGATCCGCAGGATGCCGAAGGCGGCGCGCACCGGCGTGGATGCCACCTCGCCACGCGCGGAGGCGGTATTCAAGGCGATGCGCGGCGGCCCGATCGCGGCGTCCAGCACGTCGGGCGCCACGTCCGTGCAGCGGGCCAGCACCCCGACATACGGCAGCTTCGGATCCCGCGAGGTGTTGCCGATGGGCGTGTTGCAGCAGGCCGAATGCCAGCGCAGCAGGCCCTTGGGACTCAACGACAGGCAGGCCACCTGCCCGCTGCCCGCGGTGAAGCGCAGACCCGCGGGCAGCATCGCGATGATGTCGGTGCCGCCGTTCGGATCCAGCACCTCCGGCCCGCGGCCGAGCGCGCGGGCAAAGGCCTGGCAATCGCGGCAATAGCAGACCGCGCGGGTGTAGACAGCGCCCGGCTCGATCTCGCCCCGGACCGTGCCGCAACGACAGTGGAAGGGAATGGCCATGGGGAGTCTCCGTGAAGTCCCGTTGGATTCTCGAACTGCAATCCGCCCGGTACAAGTGAACGCCGGTCCGGCTCGCCGGTGGATGCGATCCAACGACAGTCGATGGCGCGAAAATGGCGGATCCGTGAAAGCAGCGCACGCAAAGCAGCGCACGAAGCCGACCGCCTACTGCGCCGGTGTGGGAGCACCCAGCGACTTGCTGTACATCCCGGACCGGTCGAAGCAGCACGCGCGGCGCTTGCCGGACGCGAGCATGTCGCAGGCGGTGGCAATGCGCCGCCCGCGGGTCTCGGCCTTCTTGCCGGAGGTGATCCAGTGGATCCAGTCCCGTCGCGCGACCGGGGTGAGGGTCGACCACTGCGCCTTGGCCGCGGGCGCATCCGCGAGCGCCTTGCGCAGGTCGGCGGGAACACGGGGTTCCAGCTCCACCGCTACCGGCATGATCTCGAGCGCGACCGTGTCACCCACCGCGGCGCCGGCAGCTTCCCGCAGCGCCTTGCCCACCTTCAACCAATGACTGCCCTGGCCATCGGGTTCCAGCGTGGCCTGGAACGACGCGCCATCGAGCGTGCCGTCCACCGTCGTCATGCTCCGCGTCGGCAGCTTCGCGCTGGCGCCGGCCGGCAGCACGAGGAAGGTCCACGCAGCGCCCTTCGGGCTCTCGGGCCGCAGCAGCTTCGCCTTGAAACGGATGGGGGTTGTGGACGGAGTCATGGCGGAAACCTACCACTGGCGTCTTGTCGGGAATGTATAGTCGCCCGGCATGTCGGGTGCGGTGCCCGGCCACGAATCGCGGAGAGATGTCATGGGTCTTGTTCAGGCAGTGGTGGGTGCGGTTGGCGGTGCGCTGGCCGACCAGTGGAAGGACTTCTACACGGTTCCGGACGGCTTGCCGGCGACGGCGGCGCTGTTCGCGGCGGTACCGCGCGGCACCAATGCCGGGCGCGGTTCGAATACCGGCGCCTCCTCGAACATCATCACCAACGGCTCGAAGATCATCGTGCCCGAAGGCTACGGACTGCTGCTGTTCCAGGACGGCGCGATCACCGGCTTCGCGGCCGAGCCGGGCGGTTACGAGTGGCGCTCGGACGACCTCAACTCCAAATCGATCTTCGCCGGCGACGGCCTCGTCTCCTCGCTGATCAAGCAGAGCTGGGAGCGCTTCAAGTTCGGTGGCCAGCCGGGTTCGCAGCAGGCGGCCTTCTTCGTCTCGCTGAAGGAGCTGCCGGAGAACCGCTTCGGTACGCAGTCGGAAATCTACTGGGACGACGGCTTCCTCGGCACCCAGGTCGGCGCGGTGACACGCGGCTCCTACACGCTGAAGATCGTCGACCCGATCCTGTTCGTGAAGAACTTCGTGCCGGCCCTCTATCTCCAGCCCGGCAAGGTGTTCGATTTCACCGACATGGACAACGCCGCCGCCGGCCAGCTCTTCAACGAGGTGGTGGGTTCACTCGCACCGGCCTTCAGCCTGTACACGAACGATCCGGCCAAGGGCAACCGCATCACCAGGCTGCAGCAGGATTCGGTCGGCTTCGCCAGGAGCCTGTCCGAGGCCGTGGAGAATGCCTATCAGTGGGAATCCGACCGCGGCCTGGTGATCTTCAAGACCGCCATCGTCTCGATCGAGTACGACGCCAACACGCGCGAGCTGCTCAAGACCGTGCAGCGCGCCGATGCGCTGGCCGGTGCACGCGGCAATTCCAACCTGCAGGCCAGCGTCGCGCAGGGCATGCAGTCCGCCGGCGAAAACACCGGTGCGGCCGGCATGATGGGCATCGGCATGGCATCGGGAATGATGGGCGGCCTCGGCAGCCTGCAGCAGCCGGTGGCACCCGCCGCGCCGGCCGCCGACGACCCGGTCGCCAAGTTGAAGAAGGCCAAGGAAATGCTCGATCTCGGCCTGATCACCCAGGACGATTACGACGCGCTCAAGGCCAAGGCGCTGGGCCTGTAAGCCACTGGAAGCCTGACAACCAGCCTGACGCCCCGCCTGACGCCCATGCCGAACACCACCAATCCGCCGCCGGTGCCCCCCACCGGCCCCGGATCGCCGCAGGACGTGCCGCCCGCACCGGGCAGCTTCCCGATCGATCCGGACACGCTGCCCGAACCGATCCGCGACGAGTTGCTGGCGCCCGACCCGGTCGCCATCGACACGTCCGCCGCCGAGCTCAAGGACGGCCTCAACCGCTGTCCGAAATGCGGCGCGACCGACATCCGCCACAAGCCCGGCAGCGACCTGCTGGTCTGCCAGTACTGCCGCCATGAGTGGCAGGGTCAACGGGTCGAGGAAGAGTTCGGCCTCGGCACGGGCATCGACCAGCTCAAGGGCACGGTCATGGCGTCCGGCGCGCAGGACATCGAGGCCGACGCCGCCAGCCTGATGACCTTCAAGTGCACCGGTTGCGGCGCCGAGGTGACGATCAACACCGAAAACGCGATGACGGCGCGCTGCCACTGGTGCCGCCATGTCTTCGGCGTCAACGAGCAGGTCGCCAACGGCGCGGTGCCCGACGCGGTGCTGCCCTTCCACATCAGGAAGGACGATGCGGTCGCGCGCATCCGCCAGTTCGTCGACAAGCGGCGCATGTTCGCGCTGAAGGAATTCAAGGAGCAGTTCACGCCCGACAACGTCGTCGGCGTCTACCTGCCGTACATGATCGTCGATGGCAACGCGAGCGTTGGCGTTGCCGGCAAGGGCGAAATCCAGACGCGCAGCTACACCAAGGGCAGCGGCGACAAGAAAGAGACCTACTACGACGCCGACGTGTACCAGGTGGAGCGGCACGTGGATTTCACCGTCGACGACCTGCCGCTGGAATCCTCTGTCGAACGCGGCAACCTGGACACCCGCGCCAACACCAACAACATCATCAACACGATCCTGCCGTTCGACACCAAGAACGCGGTGAAGTGGAACGCGTCCTACCTGTCGGGTTTCACCTCGGAAAAGCGCGACCGGAACGTGGAGCAACTGCATCCGCAACTGGAAGATCAATTGCTGTCGATCGCCCGCGCCCAGATCGTGGCCTCGGTGAACCGCTACGGTCGCGGCGTGCGCTGGGAGCAGGAACGCCTCGACGTGCACGGCACACGCTGGGTATCGATGTACCTGCCGGTATGGCTCTACTCGTACCACCAGCCGGGCCCCAACGGCGGCCTGCTGCACTACATCGCGGTCAACGGCCGCACCGGCGAGACCATGGGCAGCGTGCCCGTGCAGCAGTGGAAGCTCCTGCTGGCCGCACTCACCGTCGGCACCTTCATCGAAGGCGCTGTCCTCACATTCCTGGTGGCCTCCTCATGAGCGACGACAGCGGACTCTGGCTGCTCACCCTCGGTCCGGCCGGCGCCGTCGGCCTGTATTGGGCCCTGTACCGGTATTACCGCAATACCGACAAATCGCACGCCTTCGAACACGAAACGGCCGTCGAGGCCAAACCGGTGACCGGCACCGACACAAAGATCAATGAAGTGAAGGGCACGCAGCGAACGCGCATCACTGGCGACAACGTGCGCCAGTACCGCAACCGCGTGCAGCGCATCCAGGGCGATGCCGATTGAGTTGATCGAAGCGGCTCACGCGCCTCAGGGGTTTGGGGATCATCTGAACAACTGCCGTCATCCCCGCGAAGGCGGGGGGTGAGGTCGGGCGTTTGCGAGCCACTGGCTCGCGTCCGATCGAACGCCCAAGCGCTATGCGCGCGGGCCGGGGATCGCAAGATCCATGGACGTCAAGCCTACTTCTCTGCCGAAATCCCATGACGCCCAAGGATGTCGCGCACGCGGTCCAGCGGGATCGCGGGGACGGTCTGGCCGTTGCCGGTCACCGTGGTGGCCATGAACAGCGAGTTGTAGACCGCCTCCTCCACCGCTTCCACGGTGGCCTGGAACAGCGCGGTGGTCGCGTCGTTGGCCAGCTCGGACGCGGGCTGCCGATCAGCCGCAAAACTGCGCCGCAACTGCGGTGAGGTGGAAAACGCCAGCGCGTAGTCGCCGCTGCCGTTGGAGGCGGAACTGCCGGTACGCCCCAGGCCCATCATGGTGCGCGCTGCGATGCGGCCGAGGTTGCGGTCGCCGACCGGAGCGTCGGTGGCGACGATGACGATCACCGAACCGTCGCCGCGATCATCCGCAGGCCCGGCCTCGAGCACATCCTGAAACGCATACCGCCCCAGCTCGCGCCCCACCGGCGCGCCCAGCACCTGCAGCACGCCCCCGTAGTTGGTCTGCACCAGCACGCCGACCGTCCAGCCACCCAGCGCCGCCGGCAACACCCGCGACGAGGTGCCGATGCCGCCCTTCCACCCGAACGCCACCGTGCCGGTGCCGGCACCCACACTGCCCTCCTGCACCGGTCCACTGCGGGCACCCTCGAGCGCCCGCCACACATCTTCGTTGGCGAGCGGTCGCTGGCGGATGTCGTTGAGGCCGCCGTCGTTGGTCTCGCCCACCACCGGATTGATCGAGCGCACCGACTCCATGCCGGGCTGCCGCAGCATCCAGTCCGCCATCGCGTCGGCGGCTTTCCAGACGCACAGCGTGCAGGTCAGCAGCACCGGGGTTTCCAGCTCACCCAACTCCTTCACCTGGGTGCTGCCCACGAACTTGCCGAAGCCGTTGCCCACATACACCGCCGCCGGCACCCGCGACAGATACGCGTTGTCGCCATGCGGAAAAACCGCGGTGACGCCGGTGCGCACGCCATCGCCCCGCGAAACCGTCACCTGCCCCACGCGGACACCCTCGACATCGGTGATCGCATTCAAACGCCCCGGCGCGAAGATGCCCGGCGCCACACCCAGGTCGCGGGCACGTACGCGCTCGCCGTCCTGCGCATCGGCGGCATGCGTGTCAGCGGCCTGCATGTCAGCGGCATGGGCAAACAGGGTCGGAACGGACAGCAGCAATGCCATCAGGCCGATGGCCAGGCGTCGTGGGTTGGGCATGGGGTCGATGACCTTGGTGAGGGTGGGAACTAACGGGGTGGCAACTAACGGGGTCAGGTTCACTTTCCGATGACCCGGCGTGACTGAATCCGACAACAACCCAGAAAGGTACCCGATCCAGACGGACACCCGGGCCACGACAGACTCGCGCCACGGCCCCTTACCGCGACTCGACCTGCCCGGCCTACCGCAGCACATGACGCGCCTGAAGCCGCGACGACTTCCGCACCATGGTGGAAGCCAGGACCCGGCGCTTCGCCGGGGTCAGACCTGCTCACAGGCCGCGCAAACAGCCCATATCGGAGTAAGTGAACCTGACCCCGTTTTTGTGCCGTTTTTACCGGGCCGAGCGCTCCACGACGATGCGCTCAGCCAGCCATTCGTTGTTGCCGATCCGCCGCGCCTCGATCCGCACCAGATCCCCGCGCTCAAGGTCCTCCGGGCGGTAGCGGCGGCCCCGGTACTCGACCGTGGTGCGGCTGTCGTAGCGCACTCGCGTCGCGTTGCCATAGCCGCCGCCGTCCAGGCTGATCCATCGCGCCCGCGGGTCGACAAAGGCGACCGCACCGCGCAGGTCCTGGCCGTAGCCGCCGTCGTACCCGCCGTACCCGCCATCGCGGACATTGCGCACGACCTCGATCGAGCGCGCCCAGAGTTCGCGCCCCGACGAGGCGACCTCGACCCGGATGACGTCGCCCCGCTCCAGGCCTTCCACCGGGTGCTCACGCCCTTGGTAGAACAGGCGGGTGCGCTGGTCGTAGCGGACCTCTGTGCGCTCTGAGCGCCGGGTGCGCTGGTCGTCGACGACCAGCCGGATGCGGCCGTAGCGGGTGTCGACGCTCTCCACGGTGCCCTGCAACTGGCTGCCGTACTGCCCGGGATAGCCCCGGTCGGGTTGTCCGTATCCCCCGGGGTAGCTGCCGTAACCGCCGGGGCTCACGCAACCGGCGAGGAGCAGGACGCTGATGGACAGCACGATGACGATGCCGCGGATCATATGGTTCATGGCGTACTCCAATCAGTCGCCCAGGATGCTCGAAATCAGGCCCGTGGCCATCTGCACGAGGTAGTAGGTGTCATCGCCCTGATAGGGACGCACCCACCGGTACCCGTCCGGCGGCACGGCCAGGTCGTAATCGTAGTAGTCCCGCATGTAGTAGCGATCGTCCAGGTAGTCGCGCGGGATGTATTCGCCACGCGCCCAGCGGCGGTGCTCGCGGACATCCTTGCGCCACTCGCGCTCGGCCTCCTGGCGGTCCTTCCAGTACTCACGCTCGGCCTCGCGGCGATCCTTCGCGGCCTCCCGCATGTCCTCGCGGCGGTCTTTCTCGTACTCCCGGCGATCCTTCTCATACTCGCGGATGGCCTCGCGGCGGTCCTTCAAGTGCTCGCGCTGCGCCTCCTGGTACTCCTTACGCGCCTCCCGGCCACGGTCATCGTCGGCAAAAGCGTTGCCGGAGAAGGCGACACCGACGGCCGCCAGTGCACTCGCAATCAACAGCTTCTTCATTGGTGTGTTCCCAGGGAACGGAAACCCGACCGTAAGCGGCGGCGCCTGAACGCGGTCAAATCGCCAAGTTGAACCGCGAAGTTAACCTGACTCCGTTTTTGACCCCGTTTTTGATCCGACTCTGACCCCTGCTCTACCGTTCAATCACGCCTGACACGGCGCGCTGCGTCAGCCGCGGCCTGCAGGACGCGCACGTACTCCACACGGGCTTTCGGGGCGTTGCCTGCAGCGCTCTCCAGCCCATCGACAAACGCCTCCATCAACGCCGGCGCGTTGTACTGGTCGCCCAGCTCGCCCATCGTCTTGGCCACGGTATCGCGCAGATGCCAATCCACGTTGACGCCGTTCTGGGCTTCATTGGCGAGGTCGACGACGCGCAGCAGATGCGGCGTCACCAGACCGACGACGGTGGCTCTCATCCCTTCAATCCTGCTTTCGGAAGGACGGAAGACTAACCCGGCGGGTACCGCTGCGTACGGCTACGCAGGGTCCGCGGGTTGATGCTTGAGGTCAGGCGGCTCGGGGATGTGGTCCGCAACCTCGCGGGCGAGGTCGCCGACGTGGGCGGTGAGGTGGCCCGTGGCTGCTACATCTCCGGTGTCGAAGCTTCGATCACCTTCATCGCCTCGTCTGCTTTGCGTGTGAGTGCGCGGCGCTCTTCTTCCGTAAGAGCCGGCGGCGGGGTCGATCCCATGCAATGGTCGATGTAGGTGCCCGAGGTCGCGTCAATCAGTTCGCGGCACCGCTCTGCTGCGGATGCCTGAACTCGCGCCGGCGATGTCTGGAAGGAGGCAGAGCTTGGTGTCGGCATCGGCGTCGTCGGAGACCGATTGACAGGCTGGGCGAATTGCGACTGCAACACCGCACCGATCGAGTTCAGCAGGTACACCGCGATCGCGAGAAACAGTCCCGCGACGAGAAGCTTCATCCCGAGCGTGACCAAGGCGCCCTGCGCCGCCCGACCCGCCATACGGCGGGCATGGTGTCGCAAGCCGTCACCGGCGGCAGACATCACCTGATTGCGCAGCTCACCGGTGACGACCGTGCCCAGCGCGCCAGACACGCTCTGCAGGACTCCCATGCGATCGGCCGGGCGCTCCGGTAGTGGACCCAACATCGAGCGCAACTCGCGGCCTTCCACCAGGTGCACGCGCCCTAGCCTGGCGGCGGCCTGCGTGGCTGCGGTGGTGAACTCCCCACTGGTGACGAGAATGCCGCCCGTCGCATTCTCGTTGAGCATCAGACCCAACAGCTGGTGGACGTCGTTATGCGGCACCTGCTTGGCGTTCCAGTGCTTGCACTGGACCAGCACATATTCGCCGGGCCGCCGCAGCTTGAGGTCAATGCCACCATCGAAACGGCCGCCTGCGCCACCCGTGCCGCAGTGCTCGACCTCATAGCCCTGACCGCGGTAGTAGACCGCCAGCAGACTTTCGAAGTGGTCCCAACCCACGCGGGAAAGTGCGTCGTCGTGACGCTGCCGCACATTCTTCAATCCAGACATTTCGCCCCTCCCGGCATCCACCCCGAAGTCAGATTAGCCCGAGCCATATATCTGTGGAATGCAATGCTCGGCGCCATGATGCGTTGCGTTGGCCGTTGTGTATTCGCTCGCCGCGTTTGGTGTGGCGCCGGTACCTCCCATGTTCCTGGCCTGGCCGACCGCCGTAACCGACCGCGTTCGTCCCGGTAACCCAATGCGACCATTCGTCCGTGTGGGCGTGGAGGCACCATGCAGTCCCGTGCGATAGCGACGTTCGCGCTGCTGCTCAGCGGCGCCCTGCTGGCCGCTTGCGGACGAACGGGCGACCCGGTACCGCAGCAACAAACCGTGGCGCAGCCGAAGGCATCGGCACCGGCACCGACACCCGAACCGGTTACCGACATGACCGACGTAACCCATATGGGCGACGTTGGGCCCGTCCCGCTGTCGCTGGAAGCCAGTCTGGCGGCACTTGAACGCGGCGACGACGTTGCCGCCCGGACGGGTTTCCAGGCCTTGGCGCAGCAAGGGGATGCGGAGGCACGGTACCAGTTGGGCCAGATGCTGGCGGACGGTCGGGGCGGCCCCAAATCCGAAGCGGATGCCGTGGCGTGGCTGCGCAAGGCGGCCGACCAGGGCCACGAGAACGCGGACTACCTCTGGGGTGCGATGGTGCTCTGGCGTGAGCCGCCCGCCACTGCGGAAGAGCGGTCGTTGGGACTGGCCGCGATCCGCCGTGCTGCCGCGCGCAACGACCGCAACGCCATGGCCGCACTGACTTTGGTGTATGCCAACGACAGCCAGTTCCGCGACCCCGTCGAAGCCGCGTACTGGAATGACGAGCTCGAAAAGTGGGACGTGATCGCCGACGTGCGTGCGCGCAACGAGGCCGCGATCGCGGCGGGCGAGCAACGAATGGCCGAGATCGATGAGCGGCTGCGGCAGCTGGACGCAGCCGAGCGCGCCAACAACGCTGCCGCCGTGCAGGCCCGGGGGCCAGAGCCCTCGGAGGCGGACATGCGCGCCGCACTGGAGTACGCCATGTACGCCAGCAACGGAGAAACCGAAATCGACAACGGCGTGGCCAGCGGGGTGCTTTCCATCAAGCAGTTCCAGAAGCACGGCTGTGTGCCCGCCGAGGGCGCGGATGGCTACTACTGCGAGTATCTGATCGAGGCCGCTCTGGAAATGCAGGCGAACGACGGCGGCGGCGTCAATTGGAACGACCTGCTGGACGTGATGCTCGTCCCGGAAAACGCCTCCGGACGATTTGTCTACGACACCGCACTCCAGCGCTGGGTGCGATTCGATGAATAGTCCACGCCGGTTGCGGGCCGTGGCGCCTGTCCGGAGGCGTCGCTGACGTTATCGAAGGCGTCGCAGAGCTCTTCGGAAACGTCGTTGACGTCATCAGAGACGTTTCAGACCTCGTCGAAGACGTCGCTGCGTCATCGGAAGCGTCGCCGACCTCATGTGAGACGTCCGCGACCGGAACGCAGGCGTCCACCACGCCTACAGCGGTATCCCCGATGCCACCCGACGCCCAAACAGACAGGCCGCCCGAAGGCGGCCTGTCCGGTGATGCGACGTGCTGCGACTCAGGCCGGTTCGGCCACCTTGCGGCGGGTCTTGGCGAAGCGGGTGCCCAACTCCTTGCGCAGGTCGTCCAGGCCGTGGGCGGCGCCGGACAGCTTGATGTGGGCGTAGCCCTCCAGCGCCACGCTCATCACGTCGCTGCCGAGCGCGGCGACGGTGTCCTCCACCTGGGTCGTCAGCCGCTGCAGCTGCTCCAGCACCGGCGCCAGCTTGTCCAACGCGGTCAGGTCGGCCTGCGCCTCCGCCAGGTTGAGGCTGGCCGGAACGATGTGCGGGTTCTGCTCCAGCACCCGCAACGCCTGCCGCGCGAAGGCCTGCGACCTCGGCCCCAGCAGGGTCAAACCGCGACGGTCGCCGGACTCCATGCCGATCAATCCGGGCAACGACGACGACGCCTGCTGCACGCCGGCGACCGCACCGGCAATCTGCTCGTCCGTGAAATCAAGGGAAACAATGTTCTGCGCCACAGCACTCTCCTTTGCCTATCCATGTGTAGTGCGCCGGCGGATGCCGGCGCGTCGTGCTCCGCCGCGGTCCGTGGGCGTGATCGCATACGGGCGATCGGAGCGGGGTCGAGTGTGCCAAAGGGCGCGTGGGTAGTGAAGCGTGTTCGAAGCCCGGACGAGTTGGGATCCATCTCAGTCTGTGAGAAGCGGGTAACCGACCATCTCCCCCGCGCCCCCCCGTTTTCCTGGAAGACGTGGACTCTTACCCGCCTCAACAAACCGAAGACCTGGGTCAACGGTGCGTTGCCGGGGTTCGCCCGCTTCCCAACTGGGACACCCTTGGACACAATGTCCGCATTCTTCCCGGAGCACCAGATGGATACTTACGAGCTCATCGACATCGCCTTGCAGCGGTTCAGCCCCAAAGAAGTGGCCACGGCCCTCGGGGTGGATCCCAAGACCGTCCGCCGCTGGCATGCGCGCGAGAGTGAGCCCAAACCTTATGTCGCCGACGCCATCCGCCAGCGCCTGCTGCCATTCGGCGAGCCGCCGAGCGGCCCGGCCGCCTTCCGCTTCATCGACCTCTTCGCCGGCATCGGTGGCATGCGGATCGCTTTCGAGAAGCAAGGGGGTCGCTGCGTGTTCACCAGCGAATGGGACGATTACGCCCGCAAGACCTACGCAGCCAACTTCCATGACGGTGCCGAACACACCTTCGCCGGCGACATCACCCAAGTGCATGAAGACAACGTACCCGACCATGACGTTTTGCTGGCGGGATTTCCTTGCCAGCCGTTCTCGATCGCCGGCGTCTCAAAGAAGAATGCATTGGGCCGGCCCCACGGCTTTGCCGACAAGACCCAGGGCACCCTGTTTTTCGATGTGGCTCGGATCATCGCAGCCAAGCAGCCAAAGGCGTTCCTGCTGGAGAACGTGAAGAATCTGATCAGCCACGACAAGGGACGGACCTTCTCCACGATCATCGACGTACTCCGGAACGAGCTGGGCTACCACGTCTGGCACAAGGTCATAAATGGCAAGCACTTCGTGCCCCAGAATCGGGAGCGCATCATCATCGTCGGCTTCCGGGACCCCGTGGACTTCAGCTGGGAAAACCTGGAGCTTCCGCCCATCGAATCGGGACCAAAGCTCGACTCCATCCTGCACCGCGAGGACGGAACCGACCCCGCGGAGTGGCATTGCATCGAAGGCGCGCGTGGCAAGGTGACCCCGAAATACACCCTCTCCGAAAAGCTCTGGGTGTACCTGCAGAACTACGCGGCCGAGCATCGCCGGAAAGGCAACGGCTTCGGCTTCGGATTGGTCTCGGGCAAGGACACCGCCCGCACTCTGTCGGCCCGCTACTACAAGGACGGATCGGAAATCCTGATCGACCAGGGACGCCGCAAAAATCCGCGCCGCCTGACCCCGCGCGAGTGCGCCCGCCTGATGGGTTTCGAGGACAGCTTCCGCATCCCGGTTTCGGATACCCGGGCGTACAAGCAGTTCGGTAACTCCGTGGTGGTGCCGGTGATCAGCAGCGTGGCCGAACTCATGGCGCCCCTGCTGGACGTTGAAGCCGAGCGCAAGGCCGCGTGACCATGGACATCATCAGCCCGGAGCAGCGCTCCGCGCTGATGTCGCGGATCAAAGGGAAAGACACGAAGATCGAACTGGAAGTCCGGCGCGGACTGCACGCGCTGGGCTTCCGCTATCGACTGGGGGGTGCCGGTCTTCCCGGCCGGCCCGACATCGTGCTGCCGAAGTACCGCACGGCAGTTTTCGTACACGGCTGCTTCTGGCATGGGCACAGCTGTGAGTTATTCCGGCTTCCCAAAACACGCCCCGAGTTCTGGCGACAAAAGATTGAAACCAATCGTGCGCGTGACAAGAAAGTCGGCCATGACCTGATATCCCAAGGATGGAAGGTCGAGACGCTCTGGGAATGTGAGCTCAGGGGCCGCTCGACTACAAAGAAACTGGAGGCCATCATGGCGTTGGCCGATCGTATTCGAACCCGGGGGAACGAGTGACCGAACAGTCCGAGCTGTATTTTTCTGAATCCAACGTCGCAGAAGTCGCCGCTGATGGATCGCCTCTGTGGTGGAAAATCCAGAGCCTCGCAAGCCAGAGCACAGAGCTGTTCGTCAAGAAGCTTTCGCGCAACGATACCTCGTGGGCTGACGACTCGGGAAAGCACCAGGCCGGGTTCTATATTCCGCGCCCGATCCGGGAGGCAGGATTTTTTCCCGAACTCCAGGCCAACAATCCGGCGAAGCTGCACATATTCCATGCGGAATGTACGGTTCTGTGGCCGCAGACGGGCGAAATCACACTCTCCAACATGCGGCACTACAGCAACAAGGGTCCGGAAACGCACTTCACGGGGCTTCCAAAGCCGCTCTTCCGAGACCTGACGCCGGCATCGCTCATTCTCTCCGGTCGGCTCGCGCAGCCCATTTCCGACTGCAGCTACTGGATCATTGTTCTGGACTCAGCTACCGAGGAAGCCGAACTGCTTGAGACGGCTCTCGACCTTGAAGCAGGGTTCCATTACGGACGCTTTGAGCCCTCACGCTTCGAGGACGCGTCCAGGCTCGCGCGGGACGAGACGCAGGAACTGATTGAGCGACTGCAGAGCGCGATCAGAAACGGGACGTTGCCCGAACTCTTGGCCGAGTACGCGGATATTCCGAACCCAGCCACGATTGCTGCCGGCGCACGGAAAGAATGGCTCCAGACAAACGGCTTTACCGGGCTTGATCCGTGGGCGATCCCCAATCCGGGCGACGCCATCATGGAGATCAGCCGGGATATCGAGTTCCGGCACTACCGGCGGTACGAGTTGCGTCGGCGCGCTGTCGAGCTTGTCTCGCTGCTGGCGGATTCGTCCGATCTGACAACAGCGGTTGTCAGGCGCTTCCCGGAAATCGATCGGGTTTTCCTCAGCGCCAGCCAGCAACGCAAGAACCGTGCGGGCCGGTCTTTTGAGCATCACATTGCAGCCAGCCTGAAAGCCGGCCATATCCGCTTTACAGAGCAGGCTGTTACCGGCGGACGGCGGCCGGACTTCGTCATGCCGGATCTGTCCGCATTACGCAGCAAGAAGCGGACCTATGCGGAAGCGCTGGTACTGGCAGCAAAAACCACGTTGCGAGAGCGCTGGAAGCAGGTATCCAGCGAAAGGCTCAACTGCGACGTTTTTCTTGCCACTGTGGACGATCGCGTTGCCGCATCGTCGATCCGTGAAATGGCGAACGCCGACATAAGGCTCGTGGTTCCAGAGGCGCTCAAGTCTAGTGATGAAGCGCACTACAAAGGCCAGCCGAACGTGCTCTCATTCCGCGAATTCTTTGACGGTGAGATCCGGAAATCTCGTCCGTTCCTCGTCATAGCACGCTAGCGGCGCAATCCACCGGGTGAAGATCGTCGCTTGACTTCTCGAAACATAACCAAGGGGATGTGCACTGACGCTTGACTGACGTTATTATCTGGACCCATTTTTATCGACAGTTCATTTATTAGGCTGGTGCCTTAGCTGGTTTCTTTTCTTCCTCTTCCATCCTTTGGAGGAAGTTTTCCAGCCGACCCTTTGCACTATCGCGAGAATGGTAATAACTCTCATAGGCTGCGCGAGCACTAAGGATCAGTGTTTCGTACGTCAAAATCTTAGCGCCGAGCGAGGCAAGTGCCCGGAGCTCAGCCTCGTCAAGATGAGTCCGGTCCGAGCATACAAAGTAGATAGCAATAGCGCCTGGCGCACCTCCCCCATCCATCCATTCCGCATGCTGCTTTACATACTCAGCTACGGCGCGTCGATAGCGATTGCATTGATCGGCAATTTTTGCGTATGGAACGCGAACCCCTGGCCGTTTAAGCTCAACCACTACGTGGCGCCCTGACTGCATGCGATACGCAATGTCGAGCCTTGCCCCGTCTTCCGAGTCTGGACACGATGCCTTCAGGTACTCCGATAGACGAACCTCTTTCTGCTGAGTCCCTTGAATGCGGTCCCACGTGGGATCGAGCAGCCACAGATGATCAAGAAGATAGTTCTGAACAACACTTTCAAGATCCTGGGAATTTATCTTTGACTCAAAGGCTTGAATTACTTCCAACCGCTGGTGACTGATCTCGTGAAAATAACTTTCCTCAACAGCGTCCAAAGTGGCGAATATCGCTTGAAATTCCGGTGAAAGAACGTCCTCAACACCTTCCAGCAACTCCAGCGCTTTTTTAACTCGCAATTTTTCGAATGCCACCATAGTGCTTCGGTAAAGCATAGCTCGCGCACGTCGGTTTCTGCTATCGTCGTTGTAAAATTGAACCTTCTCGATTGAGCGAATCAGTTTGCGAGCAAGCTTTCGGTCAGCCTCACGCTCGAGGCTTTCAATCCATTCGTTGATGATATCGCTACCGGCTCCATCAGGCGCACCGCCTACTTCAGATCGCCAACGATCCCACTGATCGCGAATTTCCGCCATCACGGTAATGAGATGTGCCCGGATTGCAAGGTAATACGGATCATGTTGAATTACAGACTCCCGGGCGGAAGTCGCCCGATCAACGTCGTCGGAATCCAAAAAATCAGCGTGAACTTCACCGACAATATAGCTATTGAAATAGCGGGTATCTCCAATGTCTGAAAGAAGATCCTCTTGCCAAAGTCTTCCATTGGCAAAAAGAGATATTTGATTGATGCTTTCACCATCGGCACCGAGCTTACTTGGAACATCAACAGTCCCAATAAAGCCGCGAACTCTTAGCGCAACATTATCCACTTCGAGGAGCGAGTTGATTTTTTTTGCCGCAGGCTTCCCGTTCAGAGACTCAGGCATCGCAAGCGGACTCTTGAAACTGATAGCATCTTCGAAGGACTTGTCGTCAAAATACCAGAGGAATTGAAGGTTTTTATGTATACCGGCGTGCGCGCGCGTTATCGAGACGCCATCCACAACGACCTGAAAGCCGTGATCGGGACCAATAATACCGAAGCGACGGGCCAATCTTGGAACCAAGTAAGCTCCACTCTTATCAATAGAGCGATTAAGCTCCTCAAGTATGATCCGAGTTCCGTGACCATTCTTGAACGGAACGGGGCTAGCTAGGACTGCTGGAAGATACTCTTCGTCATTCCTCGCCTTTTCCTCAAGCTCTGCTACGTCAATCGAAAACCCGATTGGCGGCTTCCCGTCAACTTGAGTGACCACTTGTACTTTCTGGGCAATGGAGAACATCGCCAGCTTGCCGATGCCTTTCCGACCCATCACGCGGCGTTGATTATTGTCGGACATCGCCGACCCCGTAAACTCGCGTCGACTGTAACCTACGCTTAGGAATCTATTTTGAAGAGCGTTGCGGTCCATTCCGTGACCATCATCGGTTACGGTTAGTTTTGACGCTGCCGCATCAATATCGACCTCAACCAATGATGACTCAGCATCCCAGCTATTTGCGACCAACTCCGTAAGCACAGAGGGAGCGGATGCATAGAGTTTCATTCCCAAATGGTGGAGCACGTTGAGATGGAGCTTGAACCGTAACGGCTCATCAAAACTCTCTACTGGCTTGACAACATTTTCGTCACTGACTGCCTCCATGCCACCTCTCCGGATCTACTGTGATATGTGCTTAATGAAGTGGTCGCCGACCGCCCAACCGAGCGGTGGCGGTACTGCATTCCCGATGTGTTTGCCAATGGAAAGAAACTCGACCCGCTTGGCGCTCTCGCCAAATTTATAAGTTAACGGGAAACCCTGTAATAATGCAGCCTCCCTGAGCGTGAGAGCCCGATCCTGTTCCGGATGACCAAATCGCCCCGTCCCAAAGTTATAAGCTTGTGTTGTTATAGTCGGCGCTGGCTCATCCCATGTCATACGACCGTAAACGCTCTGAAACGTAGACCCAGTTTCTCGTTTGTGGCATTCCGCCAGCAGCTCCTCCGGCCAGTCGTGCCACGTGCCACCTGGTTTTGACGCCTGTATTCGTCGAACGTTGATATCGGTGAGCATCCTGGCCTTATGCAACGGATCTGTCGGGGACTGCTGTCCCGCACCGATTGGCGGCAAATTGCCAATGACGTCGCGAACCGTTGGGAAGCGATCCCATTGTTGATTTTGTAGTGGCTCCAATTCACCCAACGCAGAGGCGACTAGCACTAAGCGTCGGCGATGCTGAGCTAGGCCGAAGTGCGGGCCGTAACAGGATCTATATCGCACGCTATAGCCCAGAATTGCAAGTGTGCTTGTAAATCGACGAAACACGCCGGTACGGCTCAATCCCGGAACGTTTTCCATCGTCACGAGGTGCGGACGCACCTCAGTAACCAAGCGAGAGAACTCGTCAAGAAGGCTCCACTTAGCATCGGCGGAGGTATCAGCACCACGCATGTGGCGTGAAAACGGCTGGCAGGGAGCGCACCCAGCTAAAAGGCGCAGCCCGGTTTTTGGGTAGCGCTTTAAGAGCTCAGCCCCGGTGACCTCTCGAATATCACCTGTGACAAATGGAGCGCCAATGTTTACCTCAAAGGTCGAGCGACAGGAATTGTCAATATCGTAGCCGGCGACAATATCTATGCCTGAGCCCTTCAACCCGAAGGAAAGCCCTCCAACGCCACAAAATAAATCGATCGCGTGAATTTTCCTAGCTTTCATAATTCAACACCCCAATCACATTCCTCTTCGAAAATAACTACGCCCCCGCCGAAGCCATTCTCCTGCCAGGGGTTCTCGTTGAATTTCAGCCCCAGCTCCTTGTTGATGATCATCTGAATCGGGACGTTGGCGGGGTATTGGGCGCGCCATCGCGCAGCGCCAAACGCTCGGGCGACAAGGCACCGCTTTGGTAGGCCAGCTCAACCATCTCCTCGAAGAAGTCGATCTTCGCGCCAGCGCTCAAACTAATCCATGCCAGCAACTGGGCGCGCTCGGCATCCTCGAAGGAGAAGCTCGGTACTCGCTCAAGATTTGCGGTCATTGCTATCACCCTGCTCGGCATCGCGGATCTGCTGGAGCTTATCAATGTCTTCCAGATCACGCGGCCGGCCCATGCCAATCACAGCCGGAACGAGGCTTCATTCGATGACCGCGGCCGCGCCGGCCAGCGAGGGCTCAGCGCTTCCACCACTTCCATCAGTTCAGCCCACGCTTCGAACGGATCACCGTCACCGGACGGCGTATACGGCAGGCCACCATCGCGCACGAGCAATGCATCCGGCTTGCGCCCAGTTGGTCGGGAAGCCGTTTTCTGTGATGAGCCCTGCTTCTCGATCTGGTCGACCAGCCGCGCCATCGACTTACATGTTCCGGCGGTACTCACCGCCGACGTCGTAGAGGGCGTGACTGATCTGCCCCAGGCTATGCGTCTTCACCGCCTCAATCAGCGCCTCGAACACATTGCGGCGATCCCGCGCGGTCTTCTGCAGGTAGGCCAGTCCGTGTCCGTCATGCGCATCTTCGGCTGAGCCATCGCTCCCCACTTCGTGACTGTGCGAGGTTTCGCCGCGCGGCGCCAGCCGGTTGCGGTTTTCCTGCCAGTTGCGGACGTTCTCGATCTGCTGCCCCTTTTCTTCCGGGGTCGAGCGGATCAGTTCGATCTCGGTGGTCACTTCGCCGGCGTGTTCCTTTGGCAGGAAGGTGTTGACGCCGACCAGCGGCAGGCTGCCGTCGTGCTTCTTGTGCTCGTAGTACAGGCTTTCTTCCTGGATCTTGCCGCGCTGGTACATGGTGTCCATGGCACCGAGCACGCCGCCGCGCTCGCTGATGGCTTCGAACTCCTTGTAGACGGCTTCCTCGACGATGTCGGTGAGCTTGTCGACGATGAAGCTGCCCTGCCAGGGGTTCTCGTTGAAGTTCAGCCCCAGCTCCTTGTTGATGATCATCTGGATCGCGACGGCGCGGCGCACGGACTCTTCGGTCGGGGTGGTGATGGCCTCGTCGTAGGCGTTGGTGTGCAGGGAGTTGCAGTTGTCGAACAGCGCATACACCGCCTGCAGGGTGGTGCGGATGTCGTTGAACTGGATCTCCTGCGCGTGCAGGGAGCGGCCGCTGGTCTGGATGTGGTACTTCATCATCTGGCTGCGGCTGGACGCGCCGTAGCGCTCACGCATGGCGCGGGCCCAGATGCGGCGGGCGACGCGGCCGATGACGGTGTATTCCGGGTCCATGCCGTTGCTGAAGAAGAACGACAGGTTGGGCGCGAAGTCGTCGATGTCCATGCCGCGCGCGAGGTAGTACTCGACGATGGTGAAACCGTTGCTCAGGGTGAAGGCGAGCTGGCTGATCGGGTTCGCCCCGGCCTCGGCGATGTGGTAGCCGGAGATCGACACCGAGTAGAAGTTGCGCACGCCGTGGTCGACGAAGTACTGCTGGATGTCGCCCATCATCCGCAGCGCGAACTCGGTGCTGAAGATGCAGGTGTTCTGGGCCTGGTCCTCCTTGAGGATGTCGGCCTGCACGGTGCCGCGCACGGTCTTGAGGGTGTAGGCCTTGATACGCGCGTAGGTCTCCGCATCGACCACCTGGTCGCCGGTGACGCCGAGCAGGCCGAGGCCGAGGCCGTCATTGGTTTCCGGCAGTTCGCCGCTGTACGCGGGGCGCTGCTTGCCGTCGAACAGGGCGTCGATCTTCGCCTTCGCCGCGTTCCAGCGCGCGTCGTCCTCGCGCAGGTATTTCTCGATCTGCTGGTCGATGGCGCAGTTCATGAACATCGCCAGGATCATCGGCGCGGGGCCGTTGATGGTCATCGACACGCTGGTGGTCGGCGCGCACAGGTCGAAGCCGGAGTACAGCTTCTTCATGTCGTCCAGCGAGGCGATGTTGACACCGGAGTTGCCGATCTTGCCGAAGATGTCCGGGCGCGGCGCGGGATCCTCGCCGTACAGGGTGACCGAGTCGAACGCGGTCGACAGGCGCGCGGCGGGCTGGCCGACCGACAGGTAATGGAAGCGGCGGTTGGTGCGCTCCGGCGTACCCTCGCCGGCGAACATGCGGATCGGGTCCTCGCCGGTGCGGCGGTACGGGTAGACGCCACCGGTGTAGGGGTAATGGCCGGGCAGGTTTTCCTTCTGCAGGAAGGTCAGCAGCTCGCCCCAGGACCTGTAGGTCGGCGCCGCGATCTTGGGCACCAGCTGGTGGCTGAGCGACTCGCGGTAGTTCTCGACCCGGATCTTCTTGCCGCGGACTTCGTACTCGGTGATCTCGTCGGTGATCGACTTCAGCCGCTCGGGCCAGTGGCGCAGCAGCTTGCGCGAGTCGGCCGACAGCGAATGGATCGCGTCGTTGTAGCGCTGGCGCAGGGTGAGCAGGGTGCGGTCGACCGTTGCGTCACGTGCGCCCGATCCGTCACGCGCGCCCGACTCGTCACGCGCGCCCACCTCGTCGCGCGCGCCCATCTCGTCACGTGCGCCCATCTCGTCACGTGCGCCCATCTCGTCATCCCCGCGAAGGCGGGGATCCATGGACGTTGGATCCTCATCGGCCGAACGTCCATGGGTTCCCGCCTTCGCGGGAACGACGGTGGAGGCGTGATCGACGGTGGACGGGTGGGAGGGTTCGTCGTGGCGGGTTGAAACCCGCCCTACGAGGTCTTCGGCCTGGTAAAGATCCAGCTGCTTCGGCAGCTTCGTGTCGCCCAGATCATGCAGCGACTGCCAATAGCTCTGCGCGCGGTCGGCGATCTCGGACTGGGTGTCGATCTGTGCGTTGATCGCCCTGCCCTGTTCGGCGATCTCGGCCAGGTAGCGCACCCGGGCGCCGGGGATCAGCACGGTGGCGCGCGGTTCCTTGACGGTGGTGTCGAGCTCGGGGCGGAAGTCGCAATGGGCGGGCGCGGCGTGCGGGGCATTCCCCTTCGACGCGGACTTCCCCGTCGTCGTCCCACGGGGACTTCCGTCGGTCGTAGGAGCGACGTGAGTCGCGACCTGTGCATCGCTCCCCGGGTTCTGCGCGTTCGCGACCGACGTCGCTCCTACATCGGAGCCCGAACCGGCGGCGCCAGAGCCGCCCGCGGCACCGGCATCATCGCCGCGATCCATGCCCAGCTTCTCGCGCATCAGGCGGCACAGGTTGGCGAACATCCAGCTGATACCGGGGTCGTTGAACTGGCTGGCGATGGTCGGGTAGACGGGGACGTCCTCGTCCCTGGTCTGGAAGGCGACGCGGTTGCGCTTCCACTGCTTGCGGATGTCGCGCAACGCATCTTCCGCGCCGCGCTTGTCGTACTTGTTGAGCACGATGAGCTCGGCGAAGTCGATCATGTCGATCTTCTCCAGCTGGCTGGGCGCGCCGAAGTCGCTGGTCATCACGTACATCGGGAAGTCGACCAGGTCGACGATCTCCGAGTCGCTCTGGCCGATGCCGGCGGTCTCCACGATCACCAGGTCGTAACCCAGGCCTTTCAGGAAGCCGATGCTGTCCTTGAGCACGATGTTGGTCGCCGCGTGCTGGCGGCGGGTCGCCATCGAGCGCATGTACACGCGCTTGGAGCGCAGCGAGTTCATGCGGATGCGGTCGCCGAGCAGCGCGCCACCGGTACGGCGGCGGGTCGGGTCGACCGAGATCACCGCCAGGCGCATGTCCGGGAAGTGGGCGAGGAAGCGGTTCAGCAGTTCGTCGGTGACCGAGGACTTGCCCGCGCCACCGGTGCCGGTGATGCCGATGACCGGGGTCTTGCTGCCGGCCAGCTGCCACTGCTTGCGCAGCGAGGCGAGCGCGTGGTCGTCGAACTGGTCTTCCTCGATTGCAGTGAGCATCTTGCCGATCGCGATCTCGTCGGTGATCGCGGGCGCCGCTTGCGGTGCCTCGGGGCCGACGCGGCCGTCCTCGGCACGCTTGACCACGTCCTCGATCATCTCCACCAGCCCCATCTTCATGCCGTCGTTGGGGTGGTAGATGCGCTCCACGCCGTAGGCCTGCAGCTCGCGGATCTCCTCGGGCGTGATGGTGCCGCCGCCGCCGGCGAAGATCTTGATGTGCGCGGCGCCACGCTCCTTGAGCATGTCGACCATGTATTTGAGGTATTCCACGTGGCCGCCCTGGTAGGACGACAGCGCGATGGCGTCAGCGTCTTCCTGCAGCGCGGCGCGGACCACGTCCTCCACCGAACGGTTGTGGCCCAGGTGGATGACCTCCGCGCCCTGCGCCTGGATCAGCCGCCGCATGATGTTGATCGCCGCATCGTGGCCGTCGAACAGGCTGGCGGCGGTGACGAAACGCAACGGCGTGCGGTTGGCGGTTTCGGTCTGGGGAAGCTGGCTGGCGGGGGTGCTCATGACGCGCTCGATCCAATGACGATTCGGGGATACGCCGATTGTACCGCGGGGGTCCGGACGCCCTGCGCGGGCCTTCGGTCACCTTGCGCAGCCGCGTTTACCCTACCGCCGAGCCTCCCGGCCAGTGCCGCCGCGTTGTGGGACGGGGGTCGCGCTATTGGATTAGACTAGCGCCCCTGCGGCCTGGCATGCCTTGCCTGCAACGGCGAATCCAAACGGATTCAACGACTTACCAGAATGTCGGCGCTTGCGCATACGCGCATTCGATGCCGACGCGGAGCCCCCGATGATTTTTGAAACACTCGACACCTTCGGCCACGAGCAGATCGTGTACTGCCACAACAAGGACGCGGGCCTGAAGGCCATCATCGCGATCCACAACACCACCCTCGGCCCCGCGCTGGGCGGTACCCGGATGTGGCCGTACAAGTCCGAGCAGGAAGCGCTCAACGACGTGCTGCGCCTGTCGCGCGGCATGACGTACAAAAACGCAGTCGCCGGCCTCAACCTGGGCGGCGGCAAGGCCGTGATCATCGGCAACCCGGCCACCGACAAGTCGGAAGTGCTGTTCCGCGCGTTCGGCCAGTTCGTCGAGTCGCTGGGCGGCCGCTACATCACCGCCGAGGATGTCGGCATCGACGTCAACGACATGGAGTTCGTGTTCCGCGAGACCGAGTACGTCACCGGCGTGCACCAGGTCCACGGCGGCTCGGGCGATCCGTCGCCGTTCACCGCCTACGGCACCCTGCAGGGCCTGCTGGCGTCGCTGAACAAGCGCTTCGGCGACGAGGAAGTCGGCAAATACAGCTACGCCGTACAGGGCCTGGGCCACGTCGGCATGGAATACGTGAAGCTGCTCAAGGAGCGTGGCGCGAAGATCTTCGTGACCGACATCAACCAGGGTCTGGTTGACAAGGCCGTGTCCGAGTACGGCGCCGAAGCCGTGGGCCTGGACGAGATCTACGACGTCGCGGCCGACGTGTACGCGCCGTGCGCACTGGGCGGCACGTTGAACGAGGAAACCCTGCCGCGGCTCAAGGCCAAGATCATCTGTGGTTCGGCCAACAACCAGCTGGCCAACGACGCCATCGGCGACGAAGTCCAGAAGCGCGGCATCCTGTATGCGCCGGATTACGCGGTGAATGCCGGCGGCGTGATGAACGTGTCGCTGGAAATCGACGGCTACAACCGCGAGCGCGCGATGCGCATGATGCGGACCATCTACCACAACCTCGCGCGGATCTTCGAGATCTCCGAGCGCGACGGCATCCCGACCTACAAGGCGGCCGACCGTCTGGGCGAGGAGCGCATCGCGGCGATCGGCAAGCTGAAGCTGCCACTGGGCCGGGGCACCCCGCGCTTCAAGGGCCGCATCCGCGGCAACTGAGCGTTGATGTAGCTGCAACACACGACGGGGCCGAGTGCCCCGTTGTGCTTTCAAGACAACACCATGCAAGACAACACATGGAGCTCCAATGCGACCTTTTCCGCTGGGTGACGAGATCGATGCGCTGCGCGACGCCGTGCGCCGTTTTGCCGACGCCGAGATCGCGCCGCGTGCGGCGAAGATCGACGAGGACAACGTCTTTCCACAGGACCTGTGGCCGAAACTCGGCGAAATGGGGCTGTTAGGACTGACGGTCGACCCCGAATACGGCGGCAGCGGGATGGGCTACCTCGCCCACCTGGTCGCGATGGAGGAGATCTCGCGCGCGTCCGGCTCGGTCGGACTGAGCTACGGCGCGCACTCCAACCTGTGCGTCAACAACCTCTACGCCAACGGCAACGAAGCCCAGCGCACGAAGTACCTGCCGAAGCTGTGCAGCGGCGAGTGGAAGGGTGCGCTGGCGATGAGCGAGCCCGGCGCGGGCTCGGACGTGGTCGGCTCGATGAGCTGCCGTGCGGAGTTGAAGGGCGACGTCTGGGTCGCCAACGGCAACAAGATGTGGATCACCAACGGCCCCGAGGCCGACGTGCTGGTGGTCTACATGCGCACCGCGGGCAAGGAGGCCGGCAGCAAGTCCATGACCGCCTTCATCGTGGAGAAGGGCATGCCGGGTTTCAGCACCGCGCAGAAGCTCGACAAGCTCGGCATGCGCGGCTCCAACACCTGCGAGCTGGTGTTCCGCGACTGCGAGATCCCGGCCGAAAACGTGCTGGGCGAGGTCAACCAGGGCGTCAAGGTACTGATGAGCGGGCTCAACACCGAACGTCTGGTGCTTACCGGCGGCCCGCTGGGCCTGATGCAATGCGCACTCGACATCGCCCTGCCCTACGTGCGCGAGCGCAGGCAGTTCGACGTCGCGATCGGCACGTTCGGGATCATGCAGGCGAAGATCGCCGACATGTACACCGCGCTGCAGTCCAGCCGCGCGTTCGCCTACCAGGTCGCACGCGACTACGACGCCGGCCACCGCAGCCGCGTCGACGCCGCCTCCTGCCTGCTGCACGCCAGCGAGGCGGCGGTGCAGGTCGGACTGGAAGTCATCCAGACCCTCGGCGGCAACGGCTACATCAACGAATACCCGGCCGGCCGCATCCTGCGCGACGCGAAGTTGTACGCGATCGGCGCCGGCACCAACGAGATCAGAAGGATGCTGATCGGGCGGGAGCTGTTCGACGGGCGCAGCTGAGCAAAGTCGCTGCGGAAGTTTCTTGTCTTCTGCGACCTCCCACGGCCACGGATGGCGGCTTCAACCACGTCGGCAGAGTGCAACGCCACCCGCGCATTGCTGATCGCGACCAACTGACCTTCGTTTTGCAGGAGTGACGGAGGCATGCCTGCGTCGGTAAATTGCTATGGCACGGCGACACCGGGTGTCAGTGCGTTCGCGACTTACGTCGCTCCTACAGAACCTGGTCGCTGTGACCGGCTGGCCGCAGGGGCCACTTCAGCCGCGACCGGTTTCATCCCCGTGCGTGAATGGCATGCGCTTTTTGTAGGAGCGACGTGAGTCGCGAATGCTCCGTCGGTGAGTCGCGACAGCACGGCGAAACCGGGTGTCAGTGCGTTCGCGACTTACGTCGCTCCTACAGAACCCGGACGCTGTGACCGGCTGGCCGCAGGGGCAACTTCAGCCGCGACCGGTTTCATCCCCGTGCGTGAATGGCGTGCGCTTTTTGTAGGAGCGACGTAAGTCGCGAATGCTCCGTCGGTGAGTCGCGACAGCATGCGACACCGGGTGTCAGTGCGTTCGCGATTCACGTCGCTCCTACAGAACCTGGTCGCTGTGAGCGGCTGGCCGCAGGGGCCACTTCAGCCGCGACCGGTTTCATCCCGGTGCGTGAATGGCGTGCGCTTTTTGTAGGAGCGACGTAAGTCGCGAACGCGGAGACATCGGGCCGTCCACTTTTCCGGCCACCTCTCCGCGTCGCGCAGAGGCACCCCGCCCCTGCGCGACGCGGAATGCCACTCAGAACCCGACCGACCAGTTCGCGGACGCGCCGGTCCAGGTCTGGCCAAGCTCACGGCGGGCGTCGAGGTCGAAGCCGAGCTGTCCGACCGGCAAGCGGGTACGCAGGCCGACGCCGAACACGGTCGCTTCCTCGCCCAGGCCCGCGCCGCTGATCGGCGACCACGCTTCCACGCCGGTGAAGCGGGCGTCGATCGCGCTGCCGGACTGCGACAACAGACGCTGCCACTCCAGCCGTCCCTGCACGCTCACCAGCGACTTGCCGAAGCGCCACTGCTGCTCGATCCGGGTTCCCACCAGGGCACGGGTGGCCTGCAGGCGGGAGCCGTCGGTGCGGAGGCCGAAGCCGACTGCACCCTGTTCGGCAAAAGCACCGCGATCCAATTGCAGCGTTTCCGTGCCGAGATACGGTGTCAGCGTGCCGCCGGCAACGGCGAAACGATGGCCGGCCTGCACGCCGAGGCTGGTGTAGCGGTTGGCGTAATCCGCCCCGACGCCGTAACGGTCCGCGCCAAGCAGGATCTCGCGCTGCATCTGGCGGTCCATCCGGCCGGCCGCGAGGCGGCCGAGCAGGTAGTTGCCGTCCGCATTCCAGGCCGCGTAGAGCTGGCCTTCGTACTGGCGGTTGTGCTCCCGGTCACGACGCAGATCGCTGTGGGCGTAGCCATCGGTCTGGCCGAACGCGCCGCCCACCATCAGGTGCTCACCCAGCTTCCGGTCGTGGCCGAGCATCCATCCATTGGCATCCAGCCGGGTGTGTGACCACATCGAGCGTTCGCCACCCAGGCGGTTGGCCCACGCGCCCGCGCGGATGCCGTTGCCGGACGAGCCCAGCGCGTCCAGTCGTGACTCCAGCGCATGGCGGCTGTCCTCCATCGCCATCATCGCGAACGAGGTATCGGCAGCGTGCGACTCGCCGGACAGGCTGGCCAGCGAACGCTCGGCCGCGGCCGCTGTCGAGGTGGACTGGATCGCCGCAGCACCGCCGATGAAGCCCCCCAGACCGCCGGGACCGGCCGAACCGATCGTTCCGGTCTGGCCGCCATCGATGATCTGGAATGCGTTCTCGACCCGCACCGCACTGCCCACCGCCGCAGCGGTCAGACCGAGCGACTGCGCCGTGGCGCTGACGTCCAGCCGGGCGATGTCGAACCAGACGTTGTTGGCGTCGTAACCGAGGTTGGCATCGAGAAACACGCCACTGGCCGTCGACCACCCGGAAAACGTGCCGAACACGCCAGCGTCCGCGGTCAGGAACGTTTCACGGGCCGAGCGGATGTAGCCGTCGGTGATACCGGTCACCTTCACTGTGCCCGCGATATCGGCGCGCCCTGCCACCTGCAGCCGCGAACCGATGTCGAACGCCAGCACGCCGGTCGCGGTCTGGCTGAAAGCGCCGTCGATGGCATGCACGGCACCGTCCGAGCCGCCGCCATAGAACATGCTGATGCCTTCGTTGCGCAGCGAGCCACGCACCGAAATGTCGTCCAGCAACAGCAGCCCGCTCGCCCTCACCTCCACCGCACCCGGCAAGTCGTGCAGCGATGACAAGGTGCCTGCCTGGACCACGGTCTTGCCCCGGTAGGTGTTGTCGCCGGTCAGGTCGAGATGGCCATCGCCGGCCTTGGTGATGCCGCCCGCTCCGCTGATCGGGTTGGACCAGGTCGACAGTCCGCCGTTGAAGGCCGCGGTGACCTGGCCCCAGTCGAGCCGCCCCGGCCCCTGCACGGCCTTGCCCACGTCCAGCAGGCCGTGGCCGAAGACCGCATCCACGCCGGGCGCGCCGAGATCCACCGCCGTGCCCAGCAGGGTCTGCCGGACCAGGTCGTTGTTGAAATATGGAAACGCCTCCCACACCAGCGCCGCCGCGCCGGCGACCTGCGGGGCCGCGAACGAGGTGCCCTTGCCCACCCAGTAGCTGGGCTTGTCCGGCGGGTCGTTGACGTCGGTGAACACCACGTAGCCCGGTGCCACCAGGCAGTAGTTCATCGCCAGGCCGCAGGCGTTCGAATAGTCGGCCAGCTTGGTCGGCTGCAACGTGTCCAGTGCCGCGACGGCGAGCCAGCCGCGCTCGAGGATGTCCGCGCCGGCACCCTGGCTGGGCAGCGATGCGGTATCGCTCGGATCATCAAACGACTCGTTGCCGGTCGCGAACACCACCAGCCCGCCCCAATCCACCACGAACGGCTTCATCGCATTGATGAAGGTCCTGGTGACGTTGTCGCCATTCCAGTACAGGCCGCCCCAGGAGTTGTTGGAGATCCTCGCGCCGGCACTGATCAGGTCGGCGTGGATCGTGCCCAGCCACGAGCCGTCGGTGACCTCGTTGCCCTTGCCCGAACCGTCGTCCTTCGGCGGCGTGTCGCCGATGATGCGTGCCGAAACAAAATTGGCGCCGGGCGCAATGCCACCGGGCCATTGGCCGAATGCGGTACCGCCCGCCAGCTGCGCGACCGTGGTGCCGTGACCGACCACGTCGTCGACATTCACGTTGTTCTTCTTCGGGTCCAGATAGATGAAGCTCTGCTTGACCCGCCCGGCCAAGGTCGGATGGTCACGACGGATACCGCTGTCGAGCAGGCCGATGGTGACGCCCTTGCCGGTGAAGCCGGCAGCGTGCGCGACCTTGGTGTTGGTCAGCACCAGATGGGCATCGAAGTCCGGCTGCGGACCGGGATCGGGAACTTCCGCCGGTGGCGGAGACGGGGGCGGATCAACCCGGACATTCGACGACCCACCGCCCCCGCATGCCGACAACGCCAGCAATCCCGCCCCTGCCAGACCTGTCCGCCATGCGCGGGCCTGCATCCTTTCCTGCAACTTCATCGAGTTCCCCTTGGCAATTCCTGAGTGGCGCTCGCACCGGCACTTCACGCCAGTGCATTCCCGCAACCGTTTTAGTCGATCCTCGGGCCCGCCACAATCGCCAGCGGCGCCGACAGTGAAAATCAGCCAGCCAAGATCGCTGTCGTGCAACGGGAGCAACTCTCCCACCAGCTTCGGTTTGTCGCAACGCAACATCCGGCCGCATAATCGACCCATTCGGGTCCCCCTGTCCCGGCCCGTCACTGGAGTCCGCCATGAGCGACGTCGTCATCGTCGGTGCCAAGCGCACCGCCATCGGTTCCTTCCTCGGCCAGTTCACCGGCGTGCCGACGCCGACCCTCGGCTCGGCCGTGATCAGCGGTGCGCTGGAGCATGCCGGCCTGCCTGTCGACCAGGTCGACGAAGTCATCATGGGCTGCGTGCTCCCGGCCGGTCTCGGCCAGGCTCCGGCCCGCCAGGCCGCGCTGGGCGCGGGACTGCCCGCCTCGGCCGGCTGCACCACCATCAACAAGGTCTGCGGCTCGGGCATGAAGGCGATCATGTTCGGCCACGACCTGATCAAGGCCGGCTCGGCGAAGGTCGTCGTCGCCGGCGGCATGGAGTCGATGACCAACGCCCCGCATCTGCTCAACGGTTCGCGCACCGGCATACGCTACGGCAGCGCCGAGCTCATCGACCACATGGCCTACGACGGCCTGACCAACCCGTACGACGGCAAGGCGATGGGCGTGTTCGGCGACATGGCCTGCAACGAGTACGGCTTCGATCGCGCCGCGCTGGATGCGTTCTCCACCGAAAGCGTCAACCGCGCGAAGGCCGCCCAGGCCGACGGCAGCTTCAAGGACGAGATCGTCCCGGTCACCGTCAAGACCCGCAAGGGCGAGGTCGTCGTCGACAGCGACGAGGAGCCCGGCAAGATCGACACCGCGAAGATCCCGGGCCTGCGCGCTGCGTTCGGCAAGGAAGGCGTACTGACTGCTGCGTCGTCGTCGAAGATCTCCGACGGTGCCGCCGCGACCGTGCTGATGTCCGCCGAGGACGCCGCCGTACGCGGTCTCACGCCGCTGGCGCGTATCGTTGCCCACGCCACCCATTCGCAGGCACCGGAATGGTTCACCACCGCGCCGGTCACCGCGATTTCCAACGTGCTGGCCAAGGCCGGCTGGAAAGTCGCGGATGTCGACCTGTTCGAGATCAACGAAGCGTTTTCCTGCGTGGCGATGGCGCCGATGAAGGATCTCGGCATTGCGCATGACAAGGTCAACGTGCACGGCGGCGCTGTCGCCCTGGGCCATCCGATCGGTGCCAGCGGCGCGCGTCTGGTGGTGACATTGATCAACGCGCTGCGTGCGCGGGGCGGCAAGCGCGGTGTCGCTTCGCTGTGCATCGGCGGTGGCGAGGCGACGGCCATTGCCATCGAACTGCCCTGACACCGGCCACTGGAATGAACGCTTGCCACATCAATTCCCAACGGCAGCCAAACAGCTAACGCCATATCGATAAAAAAAGGAAGGCCAGCCGCTTGACACGCGCAAACGGCTTGTCATCATGTTACCGGCGCGCAATTGCGCGTTGCCGATATTTCAAACGACGAGGGATACACCATGACTTTCAACAAGGCGCTGCTTGCCCTGGCTATGGGCTTTGCCCTGGCTGCCTGCTCCAACACCCAGCAGGCTGACGACGCTGCTGCCGCCGCCTCGACCGCTGCTACCGAAGCGTCCGACGCTGCTGCCACCGCCGCCGCCACTGGCGACGAGATGGCTGCTGACGCCGCCCAGGCTGCTGCCGACACCGCTGCTGCGGCTGCCGACGCTGCCGCCACTTCGGCCGACGCCGCTGCTGCCGCCACCGACACCTCCAGCGCCGATGCCGCTGCTGACGCTGCCGAGAATGCAGCCGACGCCGCAACCGAGGCGAAGGACGCTGCAGAAGACGTGGTCGACGGCCAGTAATACGGCTTTTCAGCTACACGCTTCATGAAGGCCGCCGGGGTTTCCCCGGCGGCTTTTTTCATGCGCATCTTTCATGCGGTTCACGTGCTTTCTTCACATTGCTTTACGGGGGCGGCGTCGATAGTTCGGCCGCCGGCAGAACCGGCGCCTCAACGCAGTTCCACTGCCGACTTCCAGGAGCCTCAACCATGAACCACAAAATCACCCTTGTGCTTGCTGCCAGCGTTTTCGCCCTCGCCGCCTGCAACTCGCCTACGGCGGACCAGAAGGCCGAGCAAGCTGCCGAGCAGGCCCGCGCGGCCGGTGACGAAGCAGCCGCCGCCGCGAGCTCGGCCGCCGATGCCGCTGCCGCGAGCGTCGACTCCGCAGCCCAGGACGTTGCCGATGCTGCGAACGAAGCTGCCAACGCGGCGACCGAGGCCAGCCAGAACGCGGCGGATGCAACCCGGGATGCCGCCTCTTCCACGGCCGCTGCCGTCGACGAATCCACCGATTCGGTGAGGCAGGCGTACGAGGAAGGCAAAGCCAGCGCGGCCGACAAGATCGGCAACACAGCCGACAAGCTCGCCGAGAAGATGAAGCAGGAAAAGGCCGAAGCTGAAGCGGCGGCGGCGGCAAAACGGGCGGAAGAGGGTAATTGATCTTCCCCGCCACAAGTGACAAGTGATGTCCGACGAGGCCCGCGCAATGCGGGCTTCGTCTTTTCTGTTTCCGGTGCACCACGAACCCTCAGGTACCGGTCGAATCGGCATCCTCGGAACGGAATCGGCGCGTACGGTTATCCTGTGCAACCTCCCGTCACCTCCCGATTGCCGCATGCCCGCATTGAGTTCAGCCCTCGACCCCCGCTCACAGGATTTCAGGGACAACGTCGCCTATCACCGCGCGCTGGTGGATGAACTGGATGCGCGGCTGGTCCGCGTGGCGCAGGGAGGCGGCGACAAGGCGCGCGACCGTCACACCGCGCGCGGCAAGCTGCTGGTGCGCGACCGCATCACCGCCCTGCTCGACGCCGGCTCGCCGTTCCTGGAAATCGCGCCGCTGGCCGCCGAAGGCATGTACGGCGACGATGCACCCGCCGCCGGCATGGTCTGCGGCATCGGGCGTGTGCAGGGCCAGGAAGTGGTGGTGGTCGCCAATGACGCCACCGTCAAGGGCGGCACCTACTTCCCGATGACGGTCAAAAAGCACCTGCGGGCGCAGGAGATCGCGCGCGAGAACCACCTGCCCTGCATCTACCTGGTCGACTCCGGCGGCGCGTTCCTGCCGTTGCAGGACGAGGTGTTTCCCGACAAGGAACACTTCGGCCGGATCTTCTACAACCAGGCCCGGATGAGCGCGGAAAACATCCCGCAGATCGCCGTGGTGATGGGCAGTTGCACGGCGGGCGGGGCCTATGTCCCGGCGATGAGCGACGAGAGCATCATCGTCAAGGAACAGGGCACGATCTTCCTCGGCGGGCCACCGCTGGTGAAGGCCGCCACCGGCGAGATCGTCGACGCTGAAACGCTCGGCGGCGCGGACGTGCATACCTCGATCTCCGGGGTCGCCGACCATTTCGCCGAAGACGACCGGCACGCGTTGCAGATCGCACGCGACATCGTCGGCACGCTCAACCGCAAGAAGGCCCTGCCGGTCGCCGTGCAGCCCGCGAGCGAGCCGTTGTTCGCCGCCGAAGAGCTGTACGGCATCGTGCCGAAGGACACCCGCCGTCCGTTCGACATCCGCGAGGTGATCGCCCGCATCGTCGACGGCAGCCGCTTCCAGGAGTTCAAGGCGCGCTACGGCAAGACCCTGGTCACCGGCTTCGCGCATATCCACGGCTATCCGGTCGGCATCGTCGCCAACAACGGCATCCTGTTTGCCGAGAGTGCGCTCAAGGGCGCGCATTTCATCGAGCTGTGCAACCAGCGCGGCATCCCGCTGGTGTTCCTGCAGAACATCACCGGCTTCATGGTCGGCAAGAAATACGAACAGGCCGGCATTGCCAAGGACGGGGCCAAGATGGTCACCGCGGTGGCCTGTTCGCACGTACCCAAGTTCACCGTGGTGATCGGCGGCAGCTTCGGCGCCGGCAACTACGCGATGTGCGGCCGGTCCTACGGCGCGCGCTTCCTGTGGATGTGGCCGAACGCGCGCATCTCGGTGATGGGCGGCGAGCAGGCGGCCAGCGTATTGGCCACCGTGCGGCGCGACGGCATCGAGGCACGGGGCGGCGTATGGACCGCGGACGAGGAAGAGGCTTTCAAGGCGCCGATCCGCGACCAGTACGAGAGCCAGGGCAACCCGTACTACGCCACCGCGCGGTTGTGGGACGACGGGATCATCGATCCGGCCGACACCCGCCGCGTGCTGGGGCTGGGCCTGTCGGCCTCGCTCAATGCGCCGATCGAGGCAGGCACGAAGTTCGGCGTGTTCCGGATGTAGTTGCCTGGCGGGCGGTTCCGCAGGGTGCGCAATCGATGCCTTCCCGCGCGGCCGCCAGACGCAGGCGGCAAGCGGAAAGAAAGCCGCGACGTGGAGCTCCGCGCGTTCGCGGTACACCGCCCCTACGACCGAAGGAAGTCCAGTCGGACGCCCGAAGAAGTAGTCCAGTCGGACGGCCCGGCAAAACCTGGCTTTACGGGGATTCCGGCGCAGGCGATGCCGCGGCGTCCGGCTCGATCCCGCTGTCAGCCGCCGGCTCGCAGGCGGAGCAGATTCGCTCGATCCGGTAGCCATGCATGCGCAATTTCTCGACGAGACCATCCTCCCCGAGCAGATGCAGGGCGCCGACCACCACAAGGAAATCGAGGTGCCGATGGTCGTCGAGCATCTGCTGCAGCTGCGGCAACCAGGCCTCGTTGCGATCCACATTGATGATCTGGTAGGTCTGCGGCGTCCTGTCGAGCATCTCCAGCCGGGTCAACGCATCGAGCTTCGCCACGTCGCCATCGCGCCAGGCCTGATGCAGGCTGGACAATTCGGCGGGGATTTCCTGCGGGCGGTCGATGAAATCCTCCAGTCCCGTGACCTGCTCCGCCATCGGCGAGGCGACCAGTGCGTGCAACTGGTCATCGATGGATTCCAGCCCGGACGTCGGCTTGCCGGCGTCCAGCGCCTGCTGCATGAGGTAGCGGTCCAGTCCCTGCTCGGCGCGGAAACCCAGCGACTGCGACAGGCCCAGCATCAGCGACAGGTTCACGTACCACGGGCTGTAGTGGTCGATCTGGCCGATCGAACTGCCTTGCCTGGCGAGCAGTCGATGCAGCTTTTCGCGCAGGCGCGGGTCCAGCACGTCCGACAGCGTCCGGCCGTCCTCGAACCGGGCGGCCTCGAGGAACTTGCGGCCGGTGTCCGGATCGGCGAGGTCCTCCGGTGCCACCTCGAACACGATCCGCCCGGCGTCCGCGAACGCCGCATCGATATCGGGCGACAGCGGGTAGTCGTCGTCCTTGAGCAAGTGGAACGACCCGAGCAGGTAGACCGCGTTGTCGGCATCGGAGACTTTCCACAACAACGGCAACGGAGGCTCATGGGCGGGAACGTCGCTGGCCGCGTCGTGCAGCGGCACCACGTCCGGCACCGCGCGGTCGCGGATGAGCGCAGCGGACGCCACGCTGGACACCGCCAGCAGGCAGGCCAACAGTATTTTCAATGCGGGCACGGGAGTTCCGGGCAATCCGCGCAGCGAGCCAAGCAAGCGTTCAATCGGCATGGGCGTAGGCTTTCTCGCCCGCGGTCACGGCCAGATCCAGCCGGTTTTCCGGCGGCGGCAACGGACAGGTGGCGAAGGCGGTGAAGGCGCAGGGCGGGCTGTAGGCGCGGTTGAAATCGAGCACGAGCCTGCCGGTCGCATCCGGCCTGGGCGCGTACAGGAAGCGCCCGGCGCCATAGCTGCCGTGTCCATTGGTGCGGTCGGCGAACACCAGGAACAGCTCGTCCCCGCCCTCGTCGATCGCTTCCAATCGGTACGTCGCACCATCGCGCTCGAATTCGACCACGCCCGGATTGGCCACCTCGTCGAACGCACCGACGATGTTGGCGATCTCCATCGTCTGCCCGACCGGGTGCGCGACGAACTTCGCATCCACCACCCAGGAGCGGTCCGCGGGCCAGTAATCCAGCCCCGAAAAACGGGTACGGCTGGGCGCCTCGGCGTGGCGGACACGCAGCGCGTAGCGGCCGTTGCGCTTGATCACGGTGGCCTGCCCCTTGCCGTCATCGAAACCCAGCAGGCTCGGTCCGGCCGGATCGTCGTCGACGCGCAGCGAGGTGGGTCCCGCCAGGGCTTCGCCGTCGACCGTCAGCGCCACGCCGGACTCGGGCACGAAGCGGATCCGGCCGTCGCGAAGATCGATCATGCCCAGGTGCTGCGGCCCCATCGTCAGCTTGATCCCGTTGCCGGCATTGCTGCCGACGTAATGCGGGCCGGGTTCGATCCAGTGCAGGCCGGTCAGGCTGGCCCAGCCGTCAGGCGCCAGCAGGCCGGTGAGACGCTGTTCCCGCCAGCGCTGTTGCTCGGCATCGAAGGCGAGTTGTTCGGCGGACACGGCGGGCTCCTGGTCGGTATGGGTGGGTTGCTGGCGGTTGCAGCCGCCCAGCACGATAGCGCCGCCGATGATCGCGACGGCGGCGGCATGCGTATAGGGGAATGGTCGGGACAAGAGCGGTCGGGACAAGAGCGGTCGGGATAACGCGGTCATGTCAGCGTCCTCGCAGGAACCAGCGGTCGATTTCAGGCAGGCTGAAGTGCGCCCACGTAGGCCGTCCGTGGTTGCATTGGCCGGAGCGCTCGGTGACTTCCATCTCACGCAGCAGGGCGTTCATTTCCGGCAGGCTCAGGCGGCGGTTCGCGCGTACGGCACCGTGGCAGGCCATGGTCGACAGCAACTCGTCGCGGGCTGCCGCGACCCGGATCCCTCCCAGCGGCGATGCGCCGCCGTGCTCGCGCAGGTCGGCCAGCACATCGCGCAACAGCGCCTCGACATCGCCGTGGGCGAGCAGCGCGGGAACCGAGCGCAGGGTCAGCGACTGCGGGCCGGAACGGGTGACCTCGAAGCCGAGCGTCGCCAGCGTTTCCGCCTCGCGCTCGGCCACTTCCGCCTCGCGCTCCGACACCGCGAGCATCGCCGGTACCAGCAACGGCTGGCTGCGCAGGCCTTCGCCGTCATGGGCGCGCTTGAGCTTCTCGTAGCCGATGCGCTCGTGGGCGGCGTGCATGTCGACCACGATCAGCCCCTCGCTGCTCTCGGCCAGGATGTAGATGCCGTGCAGCTGGGCGACCGCATAGCCCAGCGGCGGCAGCGTGGCTTCGTTGCTGGCGGGCATGGGCGGATGCTCAATCCCGGTGCCGGCCTCGCGGCTCGGCAGGCCGGCAGGTTCGCGCTCGCCATAGAGCGCAGCGAACCCCGCCCGGGTTTCAGCCACCTGCAGGCCCAGCGGCGTCTGCGGCGGGTTCCAGCGGTAGTGCGCTCCGGTTGCCGCACCCTGCCCCATCGTCTCGGCAGTGTCAGTGGGTGCCACCGGGACCTGGCCGGCACGCGTCTGCGCCAGTACCGATTGCAGAGTGCGGTAGACGAAATCGTGGATCAGCCGCGAATCGCGGAAGCGCACCTCGTGCTTGGCCGGATGCACGTTGACGTCGACCCGGCGCGGGTCCAGCTCCAGAAACAGCACGTAGGCCGGCTGGCGGCCATGGAAGAGCACGTCCGCATACGCCTGCTTGACGGCGTGGGCGACGCTGCGGTCACGGATCGCGCGGCCGTTGCAGTACAGGTATTGCTGATCGGTGCTGGCCCGGTTGTAGGAGGGCTGTGCGATCCAGCCGTGCAGGCGCAGACCTGCGCCTTCATGGTCGAGTTGCAGGACGTTGTTGGCGAATTCCTCGCCCAGCGTCTCGTGCAGGCGCGAATCCGACAGGCCGGCCTTGTCCAGCATGTCGGCATCGCCCTTCCAGCGCCGTGACGGTTTGCCGTTGTGCGATACCCGCAGCTCGACATCCGGGCGGGCGAGCGCGAGCTGGCGCAGCCACTCCTCGATGTGGGACAGCTCGGTGCGCTCGGCGCGCATGAATTTGCGGCGCGCCGGCACGTTGAAGAACAGGTCGCGGACCTCGACGGTAGTGCCCGTCGGGTGAGCCTTCGGCGTGACCTCGCCGACCCGGCCGCCCTCGACTTCCAGCACGGCGCCGTGAGCAGCATCGGCGTGCCTGGAAGTCAGTGAAAAGCGACTGACCGAGGCAATGGACGGCAGCGCCTCGCCGCGGAACCCGAGCGTGAGCACCCCTTCCAGATCGTCCAGCGACGCGATCTTGCTGGTCGCATGGCGCGACACCGCCAACGGCAATTCCGCGGCGGCAATGCCCGAGCCATCGTCCCGGATGCGGATCAACCGCGCACCGCCTTCCTCCAGGTCGATATCGACCCGGCGCGCACCGGAATCCAATGCATTTTCGACCAGTTCCTTGACCACCGATGCGGGTCGCTCGACGACCTCGCCGGCGGCGATCTGGTTGATCAGGGTGTCGGGAAGCGGTCTGATTGACACGAAGAGGCGGAACCCGGGCTGGCGTAGTGACCGGCCATCATAACGAACTGCGCGAGCTTGCCGGTCACGCCAGTCGGGATGTCAGGGGCTGCCGCCCGCGGCGCCGGAAGGGCCGGTTGCCGCCGCGGCACGGGCGGCGTACATCGTGCCCGGCGGTGGCTGGCGGGTGAAGAAGGTATTGACGCCATCCAGCACCGCGTCGGCCAGCTTGCGCTGGAACGCCGGGTCCTTCAGCCGCGCCTCTTCGGCCGGATTGGAGATGAAGGCTGTCTCCACCAGCATCGCCGGCATGTCGGAAGTCCGCAGCACCGCGAAGTTGGCGCGCTCGATCTGCGGCTTGTGGACGTTGCCCACCCGCTTGAGTCCGCCGAGGATCTGCCCGGCCGCGTCTTCGGAGGCCTTCATGTGACCGCTCTGGGTCAGGTCCAGCAGGACCGACGCCAGCGTGTTGTTGGTCTGCGCCAGCCGCACCCCGCCGACCAGATCAGAGGAGTTTTCCTTGTCCGCCAGCCAGCGCGCGCGTTGCGAGGACGCGCCGCGCAACGACAGCACATACACCGAAGACCCGGTCGCTCCGCGGTTTTCAGCGGCATCGGCATGCAGCGAAATGAACATGTCCGCCTTCGCCGCCCGCGCCAGCGCCGCACGCCGGTTCAACGGGATGAAGACATCGGTGTCGCGCGTCATGTAGGCCTTCAGGCCCGGCGTGGCGTTGATCTGGCGCGCCAGCTCCTTGCCGATCGCCAGCACGACGTCCTTCTCGCGGGTGCCGTTCTGGCCGACCGCACCCGGGTCCTGGCCGCCGTGGCCGGGATCGATCGCGATCACCAGCGGCCGCATTCCCCGACCCTGCATCACCTGCTGCAAGGTCTTGACCGGCTCGGTCGCCGAAGGCTGCGGGCGCGCGGGAGCGGTTGATTGACCGGCCGCAACCGTCGCAGGAACGCCGGTGGCGACGCGGGTCGGGATTCCCGTCGCGATGGTGGTGGGTACGGCATTCGGCGGCGCGGCTTGTTGTGGCGAGGCCTGCGCAGCTGCCGGCGTCGTACCTGATGAAGCATTGCCAGCCATCGTCTGCGCGGCGATCTGCGAGATCAGCCGGCTGGTCGCTTCCGCCGATGCGGCCGCGGAATCAATCGTCGCGGGCGCGGGCGCACTCACCGACGCCATCATCGCGGCCGCGGCGGCGGTTGAACCAGCCGATGAAGATGAAGGAGGACCATCCGTCGTGACGGGCGACGTGCGGACCGGCGCGGTCGCAGCAACGCCATCGCCCGGCCATTCGACGACCAGGGTCGGGCCTGAAGCCCCCTGTTCGATACGCGGCTTGAGTGCCGTGACGGATTGGGCGAGGTCGAATACGATGCGCGCGGTGCCGGGAACCGGCTTGCCGGTACGTACGGACCGGACCACGCCGACACCGGCCGGAGTCTGCACCCCCGCCGCCAGCGAGGACGCCGGCAGGTCGATCACCAGCCGGTCCGGCCCGGCCAGACTGATGACGGTGAACTCGCCGGCCTTGTCCAGGGCGATCTCGGCTCGCGTCCCGGTGGCCCCGCTGGTGAGTTGCAACGCCTTGATTTCACTGGCGTGTGCGCCATTCCAGACCAGCGCCATCGGTAGCGCCAGGCCAAGCAGGAAATTCCGGAAGGTGGCGCTTTGGACTCGCATGGCGCGTAGTCAAGCATCGCTCCCGACAGATTGCAAGCACTTTTTCCCTTAAGAATCCGACACCTGGCGCATCTTCTTGCCGAAAGGTTCAGGAGTCGTGCGCAAGCGGAGCGGCCTCGGCCAGATGCTCAAGCCAGCGCTGGCCGGTCCCGGTTTGTGGTTTCAATGCGGCAATACGACCGTCTCCTTCCAGCGCCATCTCGATGCACAGGTCCGGCGCAGGCAGGCTGCCGAGGCCACGCTCGGGCCATTCCACCAGCCACAGCGTCACGTCGTCGGTGTCCAGGCCGAGGTATTCCAGCTCGCCGGGGTCGCCGATCCGGTACAGGTCGAGATGCCAGGCTTCGCCGCCGGTCGCCAGCGGATAACGCTCGACCAGCGTGTAGGTCGGGCTGCGGATCGCGCCCTGCACGCCCAGCTCGCGCAGCAGGGCGCGCGCCAGGGTGGACTTGCCGGCGCCCAGGTCGCCCTGTAGATGCACCACCGCGCGGGGCGGACGGGTCTGGGCGAGCGAGCGCCCCAAGCGGTCGGTGCTGTCGCTGTCCGCCAGCCAGTACGACGTCGTCATCGCACGGCAGCCGGGTTGGCGTGACGACGCAGCCGGGGCATCAGGTCGCTGGGCAACAGACCGCGCTCGCCGCCGTCACTTGCAGCGGCATCGCCGGCCACCGCATGCAGCAAGGCGCCACAGCTGGCGGCATCGAACGCGTCCAGCCCCTGCCCCCGCAGCGCCGCGATGACGCCGGTCAACACGTCGCCCATGCCGCCTACCGCCATGCCGGGATTGCCGGCATCGACCAACCGTGGCGTGCGCCCCGGTGCGGCGATGACCGTCCCGGCACCCTTCAGCACCACCACGGCGTCATGGCGCACGGCCAGTACCTGCGCGGCCGCAAACCGGTCGCGCTGGATGTCGGCGCTCTCCACTTCCAGCAGGCGCGCGGCCTCGCCGGGGTGCGGGGTCAGGACGCTGCCGGGCGGTGGCGCCAACGCGTGCTTCGCCATCAGATTCAGGGCGTCCGCATCCAGCACCGCTGGCTTGCCGGACCCCATTGCCTGCTCCAGCAGGGCGAGCGCCCAGGCCGACTGCCCCAGGCCGGGCCCGATCGCGATCACATCGGCCATCGACACCAGCTCAGCCTCCAGCGCATCGGCATCGTCGGCATGTCCGTGCGCCATGGCTTCCGGCAGCCGGGCCAGCAGCGCGCCGACGTGGTCTGTGCGGGTGACGACATCGACCAGACCCGCGCCGGTACGCAACGCCGCCTCGGCCGCGAGCATGATCGCGCCGCCGTGGCCGTGCTCGCCGCCGACGCACAGCACGCGGCCATTGCGGCCCTTGTGGCTGTCGCGCAGTCGCGGTTGCAGCCAGCGCGTCAGGTCCGCCGCCCGCAGCCACTCGGCACTGGGCATGATGCCGGTCCACAGCACGTCATCGCCGTCCTGGCCAGGCTGGTCGATGCCGAGCTCCAGATCGGAGACCTGCAGCTCGCCGGTGCAGTCGCGCGCGGGACCCGTTCGCAAACCGGCCTTGGCAGCGATGAACTCCAGCGTGGCATCGGCCAAGACCGCAGCACCGGGAACGCCGCCGGTCACCGCGTCGATCCCGCTGGGCACGTCGAGGGCTAGAACCGGCGCCGGGTGGCCATTGATGGCCTCGACCAGCACTGCGGCCGCCGCATCCGGGGCCCGCGTCAGGCCGATCCCGAACAGCGCGTCCACCAGCACGTCCGCATGCGGCAGCCCGGAGATGAAATCGACCACCTCCCCGCCACTGGCGAGGTAATCCGCGCAAGCGCGGCGGGCCTGTTCCGTCCGTGGCGCATGGTCGGGCAGCCTGACAACCCGGACGCGGCGACCGGACCCGTGCGCAAGCTTCGCCAGCACGTAGCCGTCGCCCCCGTTGTTGCCGGGGCCACACACCACCAGTACCGACTGGGCTGCGGGCCAGTGCTGCAAAACGGTCTGCCACCCATCGCGGCCGGCGCGCCGCATCAATTCGAACCCGTCGCCCAGCCGTGCCGTGGCGCGGTTTTCGATCTCGCGCACGGTGCTGACGGAATGGAGGGCGGCGGCAGGGAGCATCCGGCGATTCTATACTTGGCGGGCCGTGACCCACTCCTCCCTTCCCCATCAAGACCCGCTGCCGGCGACGCCGACCGACGCGGGCTGCGAGCCCGCCGACCCTGCCGCGCTCGCCCGGCGCATCCGCGAGCTTGCGCGGGAGTTCGGCTTCCAGCGCTGCGGCATCAGCGGCATCGACCTGGGCGAGGACGAGGCGCACCTGCGCGACTGGCTGGCGCAGGGCCTGTACGGATCGATGGAATGGATGGCGCGCCATGGCGACGCCCGCTCGCGGCCGGCCGAGCTGATCCCCGGCACCCTGCGGGTCATCTCCGTCGGCCTGGATTACGGCCGGCGCGACGACCAGGAAGCCTGGCAGACCCTGGCCGACGGCGAGCGCGCCTACGTCGCCCGCTACGCGCTGGGCCGGGATTACCACAAGCTCATGCGCCAGCGCCTGCAGCGGCTGGCCACGCGGATCGCCGAAGTGGTCGGCCCGTTCGGGCATCGCGTGTTCGTCGATTCGGCGCCGGTGCTGGAACGTGCGCTGGCCCGCAACGCCGGGCTGGGCTGGATCGGCAAGCACACCTGCCTGATCGACAAGGACGGCGGCTCGTGGTTCTTCCTCGGCGAGATCTACCTCGACCTGCCTTTGCCGGTCGACGCGCCCGCGAGCACCCACTGCGGCACCTGCACGCGCTGCATCGACGTCTGCCCGACACAGGCGATCACCGCGCCGTACCGGCTGGATGCGCGGCGCTGCATTTCCTACCTGACCATCGAGCACGACGGGCCGATCCCGCTGGAACTGCGCGAGCCGATCGGCAACCGCATCTTCGGCTGCGACGACTGCCAGCTGGTGTGCCCGTGGAACAAGTTCGCCAAGCGCACCGACGAGCCGGATTTCCGCGCCCGCAACAACCTCGACGAGGCCAGCCTGGCGGAGCTGTTTGCCTGGACGGAGGCCGAATTCCTGCAGCGCAGCGAAGGCTCGGCGATCCGCCGCAGCGGGCACCAGCGCTGGTTGCGCAACATCGCCGTGGCACTGGGCAACGCACCGACCACGCCCGAGGTGGTCGCCGCACTGGAATCACGCCGTGACAGCGACGACCCGCTGGTGCGCGAGCATGTCGAATGGGCGCTGGAGCGCCACGGCGTACCGAATGGGCCGGCAGCGCGAGGTTGAGGCGAAGTTGAGGCGATCATGTCGCGATCGCCGGGATCGAAGCCCCGCGGTCGCGGCTGAAGCCGCTCCTACAACAATCCGATCGCCGCGGCCCAAGCTCCTGTAGGAGCGGCTTCAGCCGCGACCTGTACATCACGACCACGGTGAGAGAGATCGCCACCCCGCCGGATCGACCACCGGAATCGGTACGTCGTTATCGCGTCATTCCCTGCGCGTTCGCGGCTCACGCCGCTCCTGCGCCTTCGGACACCCGAAGGAAGTCCGGTCGGACAAAAATCAGGCCGCCTGCGCGGGGATCGAGCGGTTGGTGTGGGTCAGCTGGTTGGCCTGGTCGACGTACACCAGGGTCGGCTTGTAGGCCGCCGCTTCAGCCTCGTCGAGCCCGACATAGGCGCAGATGATCACCAGGTCGCCCGGTTGCGCGCAGTGCGCGGCCGCGCCATTGACCGAGATCACGCCGCTGCCTTCCTCGCCCCGGATCGCGTAGGTGACGAAGCGATGCCCGCTGTTGACGTTGTAGATATGGATCTGTTCGTACTCGCGGATGCCGGAGATATCCAGCAGCCGCCCGTCGATCGCGCACGAACCCTCGTAATGCAGTTCGGCGTGGGTGACGGTGGCCCGGTGGATCTTGGCCTTGAGCAGGTTCAGTTGCATTTCGATGACTCCGACCACGGCATGCGGGCGTTCAAGAGGCGCCAGTTTATCAGCGCATGGCGCGCTGCAACATGACCCCGGCACAACGTTGTTTCGCATTCACAGGTCGAATGCCAGGTTGTCGATCAACCGGGTCGTGCCCAGCCGCGCGGCGACCAGGGCGACACGCGGGCCACGCTCGCCCGGTGCCGGTTCGCCCAGATCGGGGCGCCGGATGGCCACGTAGTCGACGTCGAATCCTGCGCTGGCCAGCTGCTCGACGCCACCCGCCTCCACGGCCTGACGCGCCTGTCCGGACTGGCTGGCCGCGCGCATCGCCTGCAGGCAGCGCCATATCGTGGCCGCCACCGGACGCTCCTGCGCCGACAGGTACTGGTTGCGCGAACTCATCGCCAAGCCGTCGGCCTCGCGCAGGATCGGCGCGGCGACCAGCTCGACCGGGAACGCGAGGTCGTCGACCAGGTAGCGGATCACCGCCAGTTGCTGGTAGTCCTTGAGTCCGAACACGGCCACATCCGGCTGCACCTGGTTGAACAATCGCGACACCACCGTGGACACGCCATCGAAATGGCCGGGGCGGTGGGCGCCTTCCAGCACTCCGGTCACGCCCGGCACGCAGACCTTCACCGCGGCATCCACACCGTGCGGATACATCGCCGGCACGCTGGGCAGCCACATCACGTCGGCGCCGGCGGCATCCAGACCGGCACGGTCGGCATCGACGGTGCGTGGATACCGGTCGTAGTCCTCGCTGGGGCCGAACTGGGTCGGGTTGACGAACACGCTGACGACTACGCGGTCCGCGTTTTCCCGCGCCAGCTGGACCAGCGAATGGTGGCCGGCGTGCAGGTTGCCCATCGTGGGCACGAGGCCGACACGCAAGCCGGCGCGCTTCCATTCGCGGATGCGGGCGCGCAAGGCGGAGAGTTCCGTGACGGTTTCGATCATGGATCAGCAGATGGTCTGGATGGATGGGTGGAAACGGGACGGTACCGGAGCCATCAGCCCCGGGGCCCCGAATCAGGCGTAGGAGTGTTCCGCGCCCGGGAACTGCCCCTCGCGCACGGCCGTGGCATAGGCCTGCATCGCGCCGACCACCGAGCCGCCTTCAGCGAGGAAGTCCTTGACGAACTTCGGCCGGCGCTGGCCACCGGCCAGACCGAGCATGTCGTGCAGCACCAGCACCTGCCCGTCGCACTGCGGGCCGGCGCCGATGCCGATGGTGGGGATGGCCAGCTCGGCGCTGATTCTCGCTGCCACCGCGGTCGGCACGCATTCCAGCACCAGCAGTTCCGCGCCGGCATCGGCCACCGCATGCGCGTCTTCGAGCAGTTTCGCTGCCGCCGCCTCATCACGCCCCTGCACGCGATACCCGCCCAGGCGAAGCACCGATTGCGGGGTCAGGCCGAGGTGCGCGCACACCGGAATTTCGCGCTCGACCAGATGGCGGATCACCTCGAGCTTGTGTCCGGCACCTTCGATCTTGACCATCGCCGCGCCGGCCTGCAGGAAGCGCGTCGCCGCATCCAGTGCACGCGAAGCCGACGCATCGGACTGGAACGGCATGTCGGCGACCAGCAGGGTCGTGGCCAGTCCGCGCGCGACGCAGGCGGTGTGATAGGCGATGTCGTCCACCGTCACCGGCAAGGTGCTGTCGTGCCCCTGCACGACCATTCCCAGCGAGTCGCCGATCAGCACCATGTCGATGCCGGCGGTGTCGACCGCGCGTGCAAAACCGGCGTCGTAGCAGGTCAGCATCACCAGCTTGCGGCCGTCCTTCTTGGCGATGCGCAACATCGGCACGGTCCAGGGCTTGCGCTCGGACGGGGTCGCGGGGGAGGTATACATGGGAGTTGCTCGCTAACGTGCCGCGTGGGTCGGCGGCGGGGGCGTATACGGTAGCGCCTGGATGTCGTCGGTGGCCATCCTGGCCAACGAATCGCAAGCCGCGCCGATGCCGGGAATCCGCACCTGCGGCGCGATTTCGACCAGTGGCAGCAGCGCGAACGCACGGTCATGCAGGTGCGGATGCGGCACCCGCAGGCCCGGCTCCTCGATCACCTGGTCGGCATACAGCAGCAGGTCGAGATCCAGCGTGCGTGGCCCCCAGCGGTCGCTGCCATCGTCCCGCCGCAGCCGGCCCGCATCACGCTCGATCCGCAGCAGCGCCGCCAGCAGCGCCTGCGGGGTGAGCGTGGTGTCCAGCATCGCCACCGCGTTGAGAAAGTCCGGCTGCGAGGTCAATCCCCAGGCCGGCGTCCGGTACAGCCGCGAGGCCTTCAGCAAGCGGGTATCCGGCAACTCATCCAGCGACACGAATGCCGCCTGCAGGATCGCCGCGCTGTCACCCAGGTTGCTGCCGAGGCCGACAAAGACCATGGCGGAGCTCATTCGTCGGTGGCTGACGATACCCGGCGGCTTCGGCGACGCGGGCGGCGCTGTGCGTCCACGTCGCCCGGACCAGGCGGCACCGCGTCGGCATCCGCGTCGTATGACGCACGGTGGGCGTCGCCCAGCTGCCGCTGCTGATCGAGCCAGAACTCGACATCGGCGGCATGCTCGTCCGACGCGGCCAGACGCAGGCTGAGGAAGTCGAATGCAGCACGGAACCGCGGATGGGACAGCATCCGCGACACCCGCTTGCCCTGGCGCAACGAGAACCGCGATTGCAGCAGCCAGATTTCCTGCATCGGGATCGAGAACCGTCGCGGCAGTGCAATGGTGGACAGCTGTTGCACCGTGACCCGGTCGGCCGCGCGACGCTGGGCATCCACCGTCTGCACGCCCTGCGCCTGCAAGGCCATCAGCGAACGGCAGTAGGCCGGCCACAGCAGCAGTGCAAACAGGAACGCGGGCGACACCGGATCGCCATTGGCCACGCGCTGGTCGGTGCCGCGCAATCCGTCGAGCACCACCTTGCGCAACGCCCCGCTGCGGTTCGCCTTCAGCGCGGCCGCGCTGGCGGGCAGCAACGCGGGCAACAGGCCGTAGCGCTCCAGCCCGAGGAAACTCTCGACCGCATGCCCGGACAGGAACAGCTTCAGGCACTCCTCGAACAGGCGCGCCGGTGCCGACTCCGACAGCAGCGACGCCAGTTGCGGGATCGGCGCGGCGGTCGCCGTCTCGATCTGGAACCCCAGCTTGGCGGCCAGACGCACCGCACGCAGCATGCGCACCGGGTCCTCGCGGTAGCGGGTTTCCGGATCGCCGATCAGGCGCATCAGGCGGTTCTGCACATCCTCGAAACCGCCGACGTAATCGCGCACCGAGAAATCCTCGATCGCGTAATACAGCGCATTGGCGGTGAAGTCGCGGCGCACCGCGTCGTCCTCGATCGTGCCGTAGACGTTGTCGCGCACCAGCCGGCCGCCTTCATGCTGCTCGCGGTCGCCACTGCCATCGTCGGTATTGGCGCGAAAGGTCGCGACCTCGATGATCTCGCGGCCGAACACGACATGCGCCAGACGGAACCTGCGACCGATCAGGCGGCAGTTGCGGAACAACTGCTTGACCTCCTCGGGCGTCGCGTCGGTGGCGATGTCGAAGTCCTTCGGCTGCCGCCCCGCCAGCAGGTCGCGCACCGCGCCGCCTACCAGATAAGCGGCGAAGCCTCCGTCGCGCAGGCGATACAGCACCCGCAGCGCACTGGGACTGATGTCCTTGCGAGACACGTTGTGTTGATCGCGAGGGATGACCCGCAGTACGGGATGGGAAAGTGGATTTTGGTCTGGCATCGAGCGGGCATCGCCGCGGTTGGGAATTTTTTGATGATAAACCGTTGCCGACTGCAACAGCGCGCCATATACTAGCAGGCCGCATCACGGTGAGAGTCCGGTGCGGGTTTGCTCCCTTCGTCTAGAGGCCTAGGACGTGGCCCTCTCACGGCTAAAACAGGGGTTCGAATCCCCTAGGGAGCGCCACATACCCGGAAGCCCGCACAGCGATGTGCGGGCTTTCTTTTTGTACGCCGCGCGACACCGCCCCATCGCCACGGCTTGGGGCGGACCGGCGCAAATCGCTACACTTCCACCGTTGTCACGTCACCGGAAATCCAGTCCATGCCCTTCGTCGTCACCGATAGCTGCATCAAGTGCAAGTACACCGACTGCGTCGAGGTGTGCCCGGTCGACTGTTTCCACGAAGGCCCGAATTTCCTGGTGATCGACCCGGACGAATGCATCGATTGCACGCTGTGCGAACCCGAGTGCCCGGTCAATGCGATCTATCCGGAGGACGACGTTCCCGGTGGCCAGGAAATCTTCGTCCAGCTCAATGCCGAACTGTCGAAGGAGTGGCCGGTCATCAGCCAGCGCAAGGATCCGCCGGCGGACGCGCAGGAATGGGACGACAAGACCGGCAAGCTGCCGCTGCTCGAGCGCTGAGGCACGGCCGGCTGCATACGGCCGGCGACGCTTGCCAGCCGACGTGCGCGGCGAAGGATGAGGCAAACAAAAACGGGCACTTCCGTGCCCGTTCTGCATGGCGACGACAGATCCGTCGTCGCGTCATCAAGGATGCGGCGGGAAGTCAGTGGCCGCCCAACGCCGTCTTCAGGGCGGCCACCAGCTGCACCGGCGCTTCACCGGTGGCCGGCATGCCGCGCGGGTCGACCGCGGAGACGTAGGCGCCGGCTTCGGTCTCGCTGACCCGGACCAGGAAGTTGCTGTCCAGGTAGTTCACGTCGAACGCACCCAGCAACTTGGCGCGGCTGGCGATCGTGAGTCCGTCGACCGCCGTCAGGGCAGCATCGACCTTCTCGAACACCTCGTCACGGCTGCCGGCAACCACGAAGCCGGTCGAGGTGCCCGCAACGGGTGCCGCCTGCGCCGCGGCTACGGTTCCCGAAGCGGTTACCGTGCCCGCCGGAGTGCCGGCCGGACTCGCCATCGCCGAGGTGGTGCGCGGCAGGTCCAGATCCGGCGGCACTTCCAGCGGCCGGGTCTGGGCGGTGTACAGCGCGTCGTCCTTGCGTAGCCAGCTGCAACCGGAAACGGCGACCAGGCCGACCACGAGGGCGCCGGCAATTGCGGCACGGGATAACGGGACAGTGGAACGCATAGGGGGAATCTCCAGGTCAACCGGCGACAGCGTCGCAGGCCAGTTCAAGTTCGCGGATGGTCGCAGCAATCGTCGCTGCGGTGTCGTGGTGGCGCGGGGACAGTGGCAACAGGGGCAAGCGCAGACCGTAGCCGATGCCCTGGGCGGCCAGCAGCGCCTTGAGCGGGATCGGATTCGACTCGATGCCCAGGAAGGCATACGTCGCCTCCATGCGCTCGTTCCAGCCTTCCGCGGCCTGCTGCTTGTGATTGCGAGCCAGCTCGCACAAGCGGCGGAACGCACGTGGCAACACATTGGAAGCCACCGAAACCACGCCGTCCGCACCGGCCAGCATGGCCCGGCATGCGGTCGGATCATCGCCGCTGAGGACGACGAAATCACTGGACTGCAAAGCCAGCAGCGCCAGCATGCGCTCGGGCTCGTTGCGCGCCTCCTTGATGCCGATGATGCGCGGATGACCGGCCAGCTGCGCGACCGTTTCCGGCAGCAGGTCTCCGCCGGTGCGCCCGGGTACGTTGTACAGCACCACCGGCAACGCGCCGTCGTCGGCGATCGCGCGGTAATGGGCAACCAGCCCGTCCTGGGTGGGCCGCACGTACGGCGGGGTCACCACCAGCGCGGCATCCGCGCCCAGCGCGCCGGCACGCCGGGTCTGCTCGATCGACTTGGCCGTGTTGGCGTCGCCGGTGCCGGCGATCACCGGTACGCGACCGCCCACCTGCTCCACCGCCGTGCGCAGCAACACGTCGAATTCAACGCCATACAGGGCCGCGGCCTCGCCGGTCGAACCGGCCACCACCAGCGCCTGCGTACCACCGGCCAGTTGCGCGTCGATGAGGCGACGCCATGCGTCGAGGTCGAGCTCGCCGTCAGGGTCGAACGGCGTCGCCAGTGCGGTGATGCTGCCGGAAAGTCGCAAGTCGGAAACCTTTGCATGAGTGGCGGAAGGTGCCGCACGCAAGACTCCACGGGCGGGCTGCAGGCGGCCGATGTTACTTGCGGCGCGAAAGCACGGGCAAGTATGCTGCCTGCAGCCACGCTCCGCTTGCGGATCGTCGTTCAGCTCCCGGGCGACATGCAGTTTGCGTATCGCGCCGAAGCCAGTCCCCACTCTTGCAGGCGCCGCCTTGACCGACCCCAATCCCCGGCCGTCGCCGAATGAAAACCACCTCCTGATCAATGCCTACTCGACGCATCCGGACTCTCCGTTGTTGCCCGTCTCGCGCCGGATCACCGAAAGCGGCTGCAACCTGGTCGATGCACGTCTGTCGACGGTAGGCCGCGACGTCTCGGTGACCGCACTGGCGATGGGCTCGTGGGATGCGATCGCCAAGCTGGAGGCCATGCTGACCCGGCTGGAGCGCGAGGACCACATCAAGCTGATCTGGTACCGCACCGGCGAGAAGCAGATCCAGTCCGACCTGCTGCCCTACATCGTCGAGGTGGTGGCGGCCGACAAGCCCGGCATCACGTTCCAGCTGGCCGATTTCTTCGACCGCCAGGGCATCACCATCGAGAGCCTGCATTGCACCCGCTACCGGGCGATGCAGACCGGCGCGGACATGTTCTCGGCACAGATCACCATCGGCGTGCCGGCCAGCATGCACATCGCCGTATTGCGCGACGACTTCCTGGAGTTCTGCGACCACCTCAACCTGGACGCCATCCTGGACCCGATGAAGTTCTGAGGAGTCATATCGATGCTCGATACCGGCGACCACGTTCCCGCCGACCTGCCGCTCGACCTGTCCAGCGGTGCCACCGCCACGCTCGCCGACTACCGCGGCCAGTGGCTGGTGCTGTACTTCTACCCGAAGGACAGCACGCCGGGCTGCACCACCGAAGGCAGGGATTTCACCGCCCTGCTGCCGCAGTTCCAGGCCGCCGGCGCGCAGATCCTGGGCGTGTCGCGCGACTCGGTGAAGTCCCACCAGAACTTCATCGCCAAGCAGGGCCTGGGGTTTGATCTGGTCAGCGACGCGGACGAAGCGCTGTGCAACGCGTTCGGGGTGATCCGGGAAAAGACCCTGTACGGCCGCAAGTTCATGGGCATCGTGCGCAGTACCTACCTGATCGACCCCGACGGTGTCATCGCCCGGTCGTGGCAGCCGGTGAAAGTCCCCGGCCACGCGCAGGCCGTGTACGAAGCGCTCGCCGGGCACATCGGCGCTGCCGGCGCCCCAGCGCCCGCCGAAACCCGGTGACCGCCTCGACCAGGCCACCCTCGCCACCCCGCATCCGCGGGCACGTGGTGGCTTGGCCGTGTCCGGTGCCCTGCCCCGGCAATACCCTTGTGAGCCACCCGGCAGGCAACCTCCTGTTGTTCCATCCCCAGTGGAGTTCGTGATGACGAGAAGCAAGCGGATCTACGTGCTCGACACCAACGTGCTGATGCACGATCCGACCGCGCTGTTCAAGTTCCAGGAGCACGACATCTACCTGCCGATGCAGGTGATCGAGGAACTGGACAACGGCAAGAAGGGCACCACCGACGCCAGCCGCAACGCGCGCCAGGTCAGCCGCTTCCTCAACGAGCTGGTCGAGGCCGCCGGCACCGGCAGGATCGCCACCGGCATTCCGCTGTCGCCGCCGGGCGGGCTGCAGCTGCGCGGCGTTGCGAGCGCGGGTTGCCTGCGCTTCCAGACCGACCACTTCGATGCCGGCAAGCGCTTCGGCGCGGTGGTGCCGGACAACGCGATCCTCGGCGCGATCCTGGCGCTGAAGGAGGCCGAGCCGGACGCCGACGTGGTGTTCGTGTCCAAGGACATCAACCTGCGGATCAAGTCGGCGATCGCCGGCATCGTGTCGGAGGATTACGAGAACGACCGCGCGCTGGACGACTTCAGCCTGCTCTACACCGGCGCGACCGAGCTGCCGGAGGATTTCTGGAGGCGGCACGGCAAGGAGCTGCGGTCGTGGACCGACAAGGGCCGCACGTATTACGAGATCGCCCGCGTCGATGGCGACAGCTGGTACCCGAACCAGTTCCTGCACCTGCCCGGCAGCGACGAGACCGAGCTCAAGGTCGCCAGCGTCGGCGCTGACAAGGTGGTGCTGCAGATCGTCGATGATTTCCGCCACAACCAGCATTCGGTGTGGGGCATCACGGCGCGCAACCGCGAGCAGAACTTCGCCCTCAACGCGCTGATGGATCCGGACATCGACTTCGTCACCCTGCTGGGCACCGCCGGCACCGGCAAGACCCTGCTGGCGCTCGCCGCCGGCCTCGCGCAGACGATGGACCAGCAGCGTTACCGGGAAATCATCATGACCCGCGCGACGGTCAGCGTCGGCGAGGACATCGGCTTCCTGCCCGGCACCGAAGAAGAAAAGATGACGCCGTGGATGGGCGCGCTGACCGACAACCTGGAAGTGCTGACCCACAACCAGGAAGGCGGCAGCTGGGGACGCGCGGCGACCAATGACCTGCTCGCCAGCCGGATCAAGATCCGCTCGCTGAACTTCATGCGCGGGCGCACCTTCCTGAGCCGCTGGCTGATCCTCGACGAGGCGCAGAACCTGACCCCGAAGCAGATGAAGACGCTGATCACCCGCGCCGGCCCCGGCACCAAGATCATCTGCCTGGGCAACGTCGAGCAGATCGACACGCCTTACCTCACCGAAACCACCTCCGGCCTGACCTACGCGGTCGACCGCTTCAAGGACTGGCCGCACAGCGCGCACGTGACCCTGCGCCGTGGCGAGCGCTCGCGGCTGGCCGATTACGCCTCCGAGGTGCTGTAAGCCGGTGGCGGAACGGTTCGCCAGCTGGGTCTGGGTGGGTGCGGCGGCGCTGGCCTGCGTGGCCGGCATCATCAATGTGGTCGGCTTTCTGGGTTACCAGCAGCAGGCCATTACCCACCTCACCGGCAACACGTCCCTGCTGGGAGCGGCGCTGGTCGCCGGTGACCGCCTGGCGACCGTCCACCTGGCCGGCATGATCGCCGCCTACGTGGTGGGCTCGGCGCTGAGCGGACTCATCGTCCAGGACAGCACGCTGCAACTGGGGCGTCGTTATGGCGTCGTGCTGACGATCGAGGCAGTGATGCTGTTCGCGGCGATCCCGCTGTTCCGCCAGCAGCACCTCGCCGGCCCGTTGCTGGCGGCGATGGCCTGCGGACTGCAGAACGCGATGACGACGACCTACAGTGGCGCGCTGATCCGCACCTCGCACCTGAGCGGCATGTTCACCGACCTGGGGATCATGTTCGGCCACGCCGTCCGCGGAATGCCGCTGCACCGGCGACGGTTGGCCCTGTGCGTGGTGATCATCAGCTTCTTTTTCATCGGCGGCCTGCTGGGGGCGTGGTTGTTCGCGCGGTTCGACTACGGGGCGCTGTACCTGCCGGCCATCCTGACCGGCCTCACCGGGCTGGGGTATGGCGTCTATCGGCATCTGCATCCGCCGGCGGCGCCGTAGCCTTCGTGACCCGCGCGCAGCCATCCGCAACCGATTCCGCGACAATGGCGCCATGACCATCGACCAAGACTTCCGTCCTTTCTGCGCGCTCACCATTGCCGGCTCCGATTCCGGTGGCGGAGCGGGCATCCAGGCCGACCTGAAGACCTTCGCCGCGCACCGTGTCCACGGCCTGAGCGCGATTGCCGCGCTGACTGCCCAGCACACTCGCGGGGTAACCGCGGTACACGTACCCGACACCGGCTTCCTGCGCGCCCAGATCGACGCCTGCTTCGATGATTTCCGGATCGGCGCCGTCAAGCTGGGGATGCTCGCCAACGCCGAGGTCATCCACGCCGTTGCCGACGCGCTGGAGCACTACCGTCCCGCACACATCGTGCTGGATCCGGTGATGGTGGCCACCTCCGGCGCGCGGCTGCTGGAACCGGAGGCACTGGATGCATTGCGCAACCGCCTGATGCCGCTGGCCAGCCTGATCACCCCGAACCTGCCCGAAGCGGAGCTGCTGCTGGGCCATCGCGTCGCCGATGGCGCGGCAATGCAATCCGCCTCCGCGGAATTGCTGGGGGCCGGTGCGCGCGCGGTACTGCTCAAGGGCGGACACCTGGAAGACGGTGGCGACGTGGTCGACCTGCTCGCCGATGGTGACGACCACGGGAGCATCGAGTCGATCCGTCATCCGCGTCTGGCGATCGATGCGCACGGCACCGGCTGCACGCTCGCCTCGGCGGTGGCCGCCGGCCTCGCACTGGGCAGGCCGTTGTCGCAGGCCTGCATCGACGCATCCGATTACGTGCACCGCGCGTTGCGCGGCGGCTACCGGCCGGGACGCGGCGATGTCGTCGTGCTCGATCACTTCGGTGCGGCGCCGACAATGCCAACCGGCCGGCCCGGCGAGGCTGGCTGATGCAGGCGCGGGAGCTGCCGGTCGACGCCAGCGACGGCCATAGCTGGCAGCTGCTGGCCCGCATTCCCGAACAACCCGTCGCCAGTGTGCTGTGGCTGCCGGCGCTCGGCGTGGCGGCGCGCCATTACCTGCCGCTGGCGGAATCACTGGCCGCGCGTGGCATCGCGGTGTTCCTGCACGAATGGCGCGGGCACGGCAGCAGCAACCTGCGCGCGTCGCGGAAGTGCAATTGGGGTTACGCCGAACTGCTGGAAGCAGACCTGCCCGCCAGCGAAGCCGCCCTGGCCGCCGCACTGCCGGACGGGCTGCCGACGATCATCGGCGGGCACAGCCTCGGCGGCCAGCTCGCCAGTTGCCGCATCGCGATGACACCCGCACAACACGACCGCCGGCTGTGGCTGGTCGGCAGCGGGGCGCCGTATTGGCGGGCGTTCCCGACACCCTCGCGCTGGTACCTGCCGCTGGCCTACCGCTTCCTGCCGTGGCTGGCCAACCTCAACGGCGCCCTGCCCGGTCGTCGCCTCGGCTTCGGCGGTCGCGAGGCACGCGGCGTGATCGACGACTGGTCACGCACGGCCATCAGCGGCCGTTACGCGGCCAAAGGCATCGATACCGATCTGGAAGCCGCGCTGGCGGCGTCGGCACCGCGAATCCAGGCCGTGCTGTTTGCGCACGACTGGCTCGCGCCCGAATCGTCGTTGCGCTTCCTGCTGGCGAAGATGCCCTGCGCCGCCGCATCGGTGAGCACGCTGGACGACACCATGCTGGGCAGCCGCGCCGACCATTTCGAGTGGATGAAGCAGCCCGGTGCGGTGGTCGACGCGCTGCTGCGTCCGCCGGGCAAAGTCAGCGCCACGCCTGCGGCTGGGTGACGGTCATCGCGGCATTCAATACGGCCGCGGCAGGACGGGAAACCGCTTCCACCGGCTTCCTCGCCGCCGCACGATAGCCGTCGGGATTCATCGACTGCCACAACCAGGCATCGCGGCACATCGCGTCCAGATCGAGTTGCGCGCGCCAGCCAAGCAACTGCCAGGCCAGGGTCGGATCGGCGTAGACCTCGGCGACGTCGCCGGGGCGGCGGGAAACGACCCGGTAGGGAACTTCGCGGCCGGATGCGCGCTCGAACGCATGCAGCAACTCCAGCACGCTCACGCCACGTCCGGTGCCGAGGTTGAGGGTGACGCTGCGGTCGGCCCGCACCAGGTACTCCAGCGCGTCGGCATGCGCGCGTGCCAGATCGACCACGTGGATGTAGTCGCGCACGCCGGTGCCGTCGACGGTGGGGTAGTCGTTGCCGAACACGCTCAGGCGTTCGCGCCGGCCCGCAGCCACCTGGCAGATGTACGGCATCAGGTTGTTCGGAATACCCGCCGGATCCTCCCCGATCAACCCCGAACCGTGGGCGCCGACCGGATTGAAATAGCGCAGGTTCGCGGCGCGGAAGGTCGGGTCGGACTGGCAGAGGTCTTCGATCAACTGCTCGGCGACCAGCTTGGTGCGCCCATACGGATTGGTGACCTGCAGCGGCGCATCCTCGCGCACCGGAACCTTCCGCGGCGCGCCGTAGACCGTAGCCGATGAGCTGAACACCAGCGTGTCCACCCCGGCGGCCTGCATCGCCTGCAACAGGGAGATGGTCCCGCAGAGGTTGTTGTCGAAATAGTCCAGCGGACGCTCGCAGGACTCACCGACCGCCTTGAGCGCAGCGAAATGCACGACCGCATCGAACCGCCGGCTCGCCAGCACCTTCAACAGCCCGACCCGGTCGCGCAGGTCCAGACGCACGCACGGGACAGGAGCGCCGAGCAGACGCTGCAGTCGTTGCAGCACGCGCGGCTCGCTGTTGATGAAGCTGTCGACGATGACCACGTCGTGGCCGCGTTCGGCCAGCACGACGCAGGTATGGGCACCGATATAGCCGGCTCCGCCGGAAACCAGGATACGCACTCGCCTTCCCCTTGCCACTGCAGTTACCTACGACAAACGCGGAATGCGGCCATTGCCGGTAACCGGACAGTTCCGCGTTGGTATGGGGGTAAGGGATCGGAGGGGTGGTCATCGTTGAGACCCATCGACTCCGCATCCGTTGCATGTGTGCCACCACCCCGTCTGGAGTGAGCCATCCAATGACCGTCACGCCCCCCTGCACCGACCGGACCCCGCCAGTCCGTGATCCCGATGACTTTTCCCGTAATCGGCGACCGCCCTTGCCCGCTCATGAGGCCATCGGCGCCGGGCGCGCCAACAGTCCGGCCCGGTCGCCGCTTCGATGGCCGCTGCCCCCCCGGTTCTGCGTTGACCCGGCTGTACCACAGGGGATTCCCATGATTCGGCACCGTCTCGGTTTTTTCGCGTTCCTCCTCTGCCTGACTCTGATCGCCTGCTCCACCACCGGCGGCTCGACCTCCGGCCCGCCGCCGGCGGCAATGGCGCAAACCAGCGTCGATGCGTACCACATCGGGGTCGACGACCTCGTCCGGGTATCGGTCTGGCGCAACCCGGAGCTGGAAGTCACGGTGCCCGTACGACCCGACGGCAGGATCTCGGTGCCGCTGGTCGGGGACGTTCTGGCCGCCGGACGTACACCGGACGAAGTTGCCAAGGATGTGCAGGAGAAGCTGGCCGCCTTCGTGCGCGACCCGCAGGTGGCGGTGATCCTGACCGAGTTGCGCAGCCACGAATACCTGTCGCGGGTCCGCGTGACCGGCGCGGTGCGCCAGCCGGTATCGATCCCCTACCGCCCGGGCATGACCGTGCTGGATGCGGTGCTGGCCGCCGGCGGGGTCACCGAGTTCGCCGCCGCCGACCGTTCGGACCTGTACCGCAAGGATGGCGAAAATACCAGGAGTTACAGCGTGCGGCTGGACCGCATCCTCAACCGCGGCGACCTGTCGACCAACTTCAACGTCGCGCCAGGTGACGTGATCACCGTGCCGGAGCGCGCCCTGTGAACACCCTGCCGATGGAGTGGTCAGGCGATGACCGGTCCTCGCCGCTGACCTTCGTCCCCATCGCCTTCGAAGAGCTCAAACGCCATCCGGTGAGGTTGTTCGGCCTGTTCGCCGGCATCGCCCTGCTCGCATTGACGGTGGGCATGGTGTTGCCCAAAAAATACGTGGCCAGCACCACCATCCTGGTCGAGCAGGGCAACATCATCGCGCCGCTGATGGAGGGCCGCGCTGTACCTACTGGTGTCGCCAACCGCGCGAGCATCGCCAAGGAGGTGGCGTTCAGCCGCCGGGTGATGAACGAGATCCTGGAAGCCGGCGGTTGGCTCGCCGCAAAGCCCAGTCCGCTGACCCAGGAGCGGCTGATCGAGCAGATCGCCAACCGCACGCAAATCATCAACCCGAGCGACAACCTGATCCAGATTTCCTACACCGACTCGGACCCGGAGCGCGCCTACCAGGTCACCAAGCGCTTCGGCGATCTCATCATCAACGAGAGCCTCGCCGCCAAGAGCCGCGAGAGCCGGCAGGCGTTCGAGTTCATCCAGTCGCAGGTCAGCCAGTACCACGCCAAGCTGACCGGCGCCGAGGCGAACCTGGAGCGCTACCGCACCGAGAATCCCGACGCGCGTCCGGGCACCGATGTGGACGTCAACGCACGCATTGGCGAACTGCGCCGGCAGGTGGAAAGCGCGCGCATGGACCTGCTTGATCTGCGCTCGCAGGAAAGCGCGTTGCAGACGCAACTCTCCGGCGAGAACGAAATCACCATGGTGCAGACGCGGGTCGGCCAGATCCAGGCACGGCTGGCCGAGTTGCAGACCCAGCGCAGCGGCCTGCTGCTGAACTACACCGAGCAGCATCCGGACGTGATCCGCACCCAGCACCAGATCAACGACCTGGAGGCGGAGCTGCGGCGCGAAAGCCAACGCCAGGACACGCGTAGCGCCAACGAACCGGGCGCCCTGGACGGCGCGGCGACCTTCAACCCGCTGTACACCGAGTTGCGCAGCAAACTGGCCGAGGCACGTCGCCGCAGCGCCGCCACCGCCAGCCGCATCAGCACGGGCGAATCACTGCTCGAACAGGAGTTGCAACGCAGCCGCCGGATCGCCGCCTCCGAAAGCAACCTGTCCGAGCTGACCCGCGACTATGAAGTCAATCGCGATCTCTACCAGGACCTGCTCAAGCGCCGCGAGAACGCCCGCCTATCGATGAACCTGGACGATGAAAGGCGGGGCCTCAGCTTCCGCATCCAGGAACCGGCAACACTGCCGTTGCGCCCCAGCGGATTGCGCCTGATGCATGTTGCCGGGGCCGGCCTGATGGCGGCGATCTTCATTCCGCTGGTCTTGCTGCTGGGGATGATCAAGCTCGATCCGCGCGTACGAACGCCGCTGCAGATCGAACACCAGGCCAACCTGCCCGTGCTGGGAACGGTACCGGCCTTCGTGAGCAACCGGCGCCGCGCACAATCCCGCCGGCAGTTCGCCCTGGCTTCGCTGCTGTTCCTGGTGGTTCCTGTCATCTATGGCCTGGTTCTGGCCATGAAGCTGGTGCACGCGCTATGAACGAAGTGCCCCTCCCCGTTATCGACGAGATCGCCGAACGCCGCGCGGCCAGCCGCTCCATCGCGCGTATGGGCAGCTCGCAGGAGCTGACTCCCGCGCAGGCATCGGAACGGCCAATCATCCACCGCTCCGACACCGCGCGTCCGGAAGTCGATGCGTTCCGCGAACTGCGCACCCGGCTGCTGGCAACCTCCGACACCAACTTCGTGACCCTGGTCGCCCCTGTGAGTCGCGGCAGTGGTGGCAGTTTCGTGGCCCGCAACCTCGCCGCCGCCTTCGCTTTCGACGACAGCAAGAGCGCGCTGTTGATCGACTGCGACCTGCGCCACCCCTCCCAGGACACCACGATGCGCGTGGAAGCCTCCAAGGGAGGGCTGATCGACTACCTCGAGGACGTCAACGGCGATATCGGCGGGATGCTCTACGACACCGGAGTTCCCCGTCTGCGGTTGCTACCCATCGGACGTTCCCGCGAGAACGGGGTCGAGTATTTCTCGTCGTTCCGGATGCGGCTGCTGATCGACTCGTTGCGTGCACGCTACCCGGACCGCTACATCTTCCTGGACAGCCCCCCGGTACGCGGGGGCCCGGATGCCCGCATCCTGGCGGACCTCGCCGACGTGGTCGTGCTGGTCACCGGCTACGGTCACGACACACCCGCCGCGATCAGCCAGGCGGCGGCCAGCTTCGACCCGGACAAGTTCGCCGGCGTCGTGTTCAACCAGGGCGTATGAAACCGGTCATGCGCACCCTTTCCGCTGCCGCCCCCCATCCGGGACACCCATCCCCCAGGCCATCGGCCATCCGCCGGTCCCTGCTTGGCAGCGCCGTACTTGGCCTGCTCCCGGGCATGGCCGCGGCGGTGGACCTCAACTACGAGCTGGGCGTTTCGGTGCTGCAGACCGACAACGTCGCCCTGGCCTCGTTCGACGAGACCAGCGAGACCGTCCTGTCGCCAAGCGTGCGCTTCGATCTGGAGCAGCGCGGCTCGTCGGTCCAGGCGAAGGCACGTGGAAGCGTCGCCTACGTGGACTACCTGTCAAACACCTTCGACAGCGACGTGCGCGGCGAACTGGCCGGGGAACTCAACTGGACCGTAGTGCCGCAGCGCATGGACTTTGTCGTCAGCGACTACCTCAACCGGCAACCCGTCAGCGTGCTGACCAGCTTCAACCCCGGCAACCAGCAGCAGGTCAATGTCTTCATTGCTGGACCCAGCTTCTACGCCCGATTGGGCAGCACCTTCCGCGGTCAGCTCGACCTGCGCTACGCCAACAGCCATGCCGAAACGAGCAAGGACTTCAACGGCGACCACTACAATGCCGCCGCCCGCGTGTTGCGCGACACCAGCGCCAACCAGACCATTTCGCTGAACCTGGAATCCACCCGGTCCGAGTACCGCAACCCGGTATTCGACTACACCCGCAACGATGCCTATATCGGCTATTCACTGGCGCTGGCGGCGCTGGAGCTCACCGCCGACGTCGGTTACTCGCATCTGCAACTGAACGACGGCAGCAGCGATCGGAGCCAACCCATGGCGCGCGCATCGGCGACCTGGACGCCGACACCAAGCAGCACGTTCACCGCCGTCGCCCGCCACCAGTTCTCCAATGCCGCCCAGGACATGATCGCCCGGGCACGCGATCTGGACGGATCGATCATGAACGAACTGAACAGCAACGATGTGCTGGTGGGGGCCAGCTCGTTCCGGCGGCAGGAGTTCTACCTGGGCTACTACTTCACCAGCGAGCGCCTGGGACTGCATGTCCAACCCTATTACACACGCGCGCGCTACATCGGCAATCCCCCTGTCGACCCGGGACAAGATCCCGCCGCCCCCGCTCCCGATCCCGGCGTGGAACTGGCCGACCTGCAGCGTCAGCACAACTACGGCACGTTGTTTTCGATGGATTACAAACTGCGCCCCCAAAGCACCCTCTCGCTCGTGCTGGCCTATGACGTGGGGCGATTCGACGCGATCGACCGCAAGGACCGCAACTACTTCGCAGCACTCTCCTTTGCCAATCGCCTGACCCGGCACTGGAGTTGGCGCGCCGACCTGCAACACCGCCAACGCAACAGCTCCACCGCGGATGCCAGCTATGACGAAAATGCCTTCGTACTCAGCATTGCCTACCTCCGCTGACCCGAAGGATTCGGCGGAGGCGCGGCGCGATCCATTGCGCCTGCTGCTGCTGACCGACACATCGATCCTGGCGCCCGGCGGCAGCGAGCGCTTCCTGCGCAACCTGGCCGCGCGCCTGCCGCCTGAGCGTTACCGGATCACCGTCGTCCAGTTGACCCAGACCACCCGCGCCTGGTCGGATGTCGGCCTGCCCGGTGCAATCCAGCACGTGCAGATGCGCTCCCTGCCGATTGCCGCCGCCTACAGCTTTCGTGGCCTGCGTGCATTGCACCGGCTGCGCCGACTGCTGCGTTGCGAACAGTTCGACATCATCCAGTCCCAGCACGAGAAGTCGGACCTGTTCAACGCCCTGCTGCCCCGTCGCAAGGGCGCGATGCACATCTCCAACCGGCGCGACATGGGTTTCAACAAGACCGCTCGCCTGCGCTGGGCATCGCGCTTCCTGAACCACCGCTTCGACTGCGTGGTCGCGCCCTCGCAACCGATCCTGTCCAACCTCAAGCGCAGCGAAGGCATCGCGCCGCGGCGGATGGTGTGGATTCCCAATGGCGTGGATACGCAGCGTTTCCAGCCCGCCTCACCCGACATCCGTCTTGCCAGCCGGCAAGCACTGGGCCTCGCCCCCGACACCGTTACGTTTGGCTGCGTCGCCCGGCTGACCGAGGTGAAACGCCACGCGGACCTGCTCCAGGCGTTCTTCATGCTTCGCCAGCGCGTTCCGCAGGTTCATTTGCTGCTGCTGGGCGACGGCCCACTGTTCAATGCGATCAGTGCCCAGATCCAGGCGCTTGATCTGGCCGGGTCGGTCACCCGGTTGGGCGACCGGCCCGATGTGGAGCGCCTGCTGTCGGCGATCGACGTCTCGGTATTGGCCTCCTCCACGGAGGGCATGTCCAACGCCATCCTGGAATCGATGGCTTGCGGCTTGCCGATGGTCGCCACCGCCGTTGGCGGCAACCTGCAGATGGTGAGGGACCAGGTCAGTGGGCTGCTGGTTCCTCCCTACGACCCGCCATCACTGGCAAATGCCATGCAGGTCCTGGCGAAGTCACCTGCCACCCGCGCGCAGATGGGTGCCAACGCGCGCAAACGGATCGAGCGCGAATTTTCGCTCGATGCCATGGTGCGTTCCTACGACCGGCTGTACGCGAACCTGACGGGACGGCCGTGAACGCCGGCCGGCTGGGCATCCTGCAGCTCCGCTCCAGCGCCGGCCTGTATGGCGCGGACCGCATGGCTCTGACATTGAACCAGGCGCTGAACCAGCCGACGTTCGCCAACGACGGTATCCACAGCCGCCTGTTGAGCATCAACAACTACCGCATGACCCGGCAATCGCTGCACGATGCCGCCACCCGGCAGGGCCAGCCCGCGATGTTGCTGCCCTGCCGCGGACGACTCGACCACCGCACGCTCGGCGCGCTCGCGACCGCCATCACTGTCAGCCAGGCCCAGGTGCTGCACGCCCACGACTACAAGAGCGCGTTCTATGCCTGGCTTGCCAGTCGGACGCGGCCGGTGGCACTGGTCGCCACCTTGCATGGCCAGGTGGAGACTTCGCGGTCGCTGCGTTTCTATCACCGGCTGGAACTCGCCTTGCTGCGCCGTTTCGATGCCCTGGTGGTCGTGGCCGACCGGCAGGCCGAGTCCTTGCGCCACGCCGGCATCGCCGTCGAGCGCATCCGCCAGATCGACAACGCAATCCCGCTGCCAACGGGAATCCCCGCCGCCTCCCCGGCTGTACGCCGGGAGCTGGGCCTGACCGACACCGACTTCGTTTTTGGTGCGGTCGCGCGCATGTCACCGGAAAAAAACCTGTCCATGCTGCTGGACGGATTCGCATCCATTGCCGACAACGGGCGGACGAAGCTGCTCATCGCCGGCGACGGCCCGGAGCGCGGGATGCTGGAAGCACGCATCGAGCAGCTGGGCATCGGCACGCACGTCCGCCTGCTGGGTGAGCGCCGCGACATGCAGCGCGTGTACCCGGCATTCGACTGCCTGGTCCTGCCTTCTCTGAGCGAAGGCATGCCCCTGGTGGTGCTGGAGGCGATGGCGCACGGGCTGCCGGTGATTGCCAGCCGCGTGGGCGATGTGCCGCGACTGCTGTCGCATGCCGATCACGGTCATCTGTTGCCGGCCGGCGATGCCGCAGCGCTTCGCGATGCTCTGCGTACGGTTTCCGAAGCCCCCCGTCTGCGCGACCGGCGCGCCAGTGATTACGTGTTTGCCAGTCACTCGCCGGAGGCGATGGCCGCACGCTACCTGGATGTCTACCAGTCACTGCTGGCACACCACGATGTCCGCCAGAGCGCCTGATTCACCGCACCCGCCTTCCCACGAGCGGTTCCCGCTCGCGGCCCGCGCGTTGCGTACCACCACCAACCCGGCGAAGACGGCATCCCACACCGGCCCTCCTTCCCGGCTCGCCACCGGCCAGCAGACACGTACGCGCAACAACTGGCCGCTGTACCTGTTCGTGTTCCTGTTGCCGCTGCAGAACGTGCAGACCGGCTACATCCCCAACTTCGGCGGCGGCCTGAATTTCCTCAACATCATGACGGCGCTGTCGCTGGTCGGTGCCATGGCGATCCACGGGCGTCTGGCGGTCAACGAGCCCGTCAACCGCTGGGTGCTTGCCTACGCGGCGTATGCGGTGATTTCACTGCTTGTCGGCTACCAGTTCGTCGACGATGGGAGCGCCCACCTGGCCGTGCTGAAAGACCACCTGTTCGGGCTGATGGTGGTCTACCTGGTGCAGATGAGCGTCAATGACTGGACCGGCGTGCGGCGGGTGCTGATCGCCACGATCCTCCCGCTGCCGTATATCGCCAGGGTCACCTGGGCCCAGCACATCAGTGTCGCCAGCTGGCATTACTCCGACGACCTGCGCATCAGCGGCACGTTCTCGATGCTCGGCGCGAACGAGTTCGCCGCCTTCTGCGTCACCGTCGCCGTCGTGCTGTTCGCCCTGCTGATCGCTGCCCGCCTGTCCAGGCGCTGGAAGATCGGCCTGTGCATCGGCCTGGCCTGCATGGTGATGGGCGTGCTCTACGCCTATTCCCGGACCGCCTACATCAGCCTGATCCTCGGGCTGGTGACCGTGATCCTGGTCTGGCGCGGGCGCTGGAAACTGCTGCTGCCGCTTGTTCTGGCCGCGGCGATATTGCCGGGCGTCCTGCCGTATTCGGTGGTCGAACGCTTCGACAGCACCGACGTGGAAGCCGACCACCGCGACGAGAGCACCGAGCTGCGCTTCGTCTACTGGCAGGTGGCCTGGGACAACTTCATCAAGCACCCGATCGTCGGCACCGGCTTCCACAGCTTCCACCACCGGGAAATCAATCCCTACGGCAAGGACACCCACAACCTCTATCTGCGCACGCTCACCGAGGGCGGACTCATCGGCGGCGCCGTGCTGCTGGGCCTGTTGCTTGCGGTGCTGCGGACCGCGCTGCGCGAGTTGAACCATTCGCACAGCGGCACCCTGCGCTATGCGCTCGCGCTGGGGCTGGTCGGCGCGTGGACGGCGCTGGTCTGCAGCAACCTGTTTGGCGACCGCTTCACCTACTACCCGATGGCCGCCTATTTCTGGGCCTACGTTGCCTTGGTGGTGAAGGCCCGCCATTTGCCTGCCGAGGACCACGCATGACGATGCAATCGCTGACCCGCTGGCTGTCGTATGCCTTTGCCGTGGGCACGCATTACAGCGGCATGGACCGGCTGTACCGGAAGTTCGCGGGCGGCGGACTGGTAGTGCTGATGCTGCATCGCCTGCGCGAGGAGCACGACCCCTACCCGCTCAGCACGACCCGGCCGACCCTGCGCCAACTGATCCACTGGCTGCGGCAACGCAACGCCCTGGTCAGCCTGGATGACGGCCTGCGCGCGCTGTCCGATCCGCGACACGCCCGGACCGGCTACGCCATCACCTTCGACGACGGCTATCGCGACAACCTGCGCCTCACCGAAGGCGATCTGGCATCGGTACCCGCCGTGGTCTACCTGGCCACCGGACATGTCGGCGGGGAGCCCATCTGGGCCTATCAACTGACCCACGCGATCGATGCCCGCACCCGCGACCATCTCGACATGGCGGACCTGGGCCTGGGCCATTTCGACCTCGCCGATCCGGTCGACCAGGAGCGCGCCTACGCCTGGCTGCCGCCGCGTCTGAAACAGCTTTCGCAGGAGCAGCTGGAGGCCCGCATCGCGCTGATTTTCGAACAGTTGCAACCGCAACCCACCCCGTCGGAACAACGCGAGATGCTCGACTGGGACGACGTCCGCCGACTGGACGCCCGCGGCGTCGCCATCGGCGGACACACCCGCAGCCATGTCCTGCTGAGCGGTGTCGACGAAGCCACCGCCCGCGACGAGATCAAGGCATCCCACGCCCACATCAGCCGCGAGCTGAAGGTCGCGCCACGCCACTTCGCGTACCCCAATGGCACGCTGGACGACTTCGGCGAGCGCGATGCGCGGCTGGTGCGCGACGCCGGCTTCCACAGTGCGGTCACCACGCTTGAAGGGGTCAACCGCTTCGGCGTCGATCCGTTCTGGCTGCGTCGCTACAACGTGCACGAGGCACGCTATCGCGCGCCGTCCGGGCACCTCTCCAAGGCCCTGTTCTTCAGCGATACCAGCGGACTGCTGAGTTGGCTCAAGACGCGGGCGAGGGCCTGATCCATGCTCCCGATCCTGATGTACCACGGCCTTCATGCCGATCCGCACGCGCCCGGCCGGTACGACCCGGTGTACAGCGTGCGACCGGACGATTTCGCCCGCCAGCTCGACTGGCTGCTGGCTCACGGCTACCAAAGCGTGCGGCTGGGCGAGCACGCCGGGGATGCCACCCGCCAGGTCGTCATCACCTTCGACGATGGCGACATCTCCAACCTGACAGTCGCCCTGCCGCTGCTGCGCGAGCGCGGTCTGACAGCGGAGTTTTTCATCTCCTCGGACTTCCTCGGCCAACCGGGGATGCTGGCACCGGCGGATGTCGGCACGTTGTCCGCGGCCGGCATGGGCGTGGGCTCGCACGGACGCAGCCATGCGTTCCTGGCGGACCTGGACGAGGCCGACCTCATCGCGGAGCTGCTGGAAAGTCGCCGGCGCTTGCAGGTGCTCAGCAGGCAGGGCGTGGTTGCACTGGCGCTTCCGGGCGGACGCGGCGGTGCGCGCGAACGGTGGCTGGCGCTCGCGCTGGGTTACCGGCACCTGCTCGGTTCGACGCCGGGTCCGAACCGGCGCGCTGCCAACGGAAACTGGTGGGAACGGCTCGCCGTGACCCGATCCCTGTCACTGCCGGAATTCGGCGCGCTGGTCGGTTGGCAAGGGCTGTCGCCGCGCATTGCGCGCGCCCGCTTCCTTGCCCTGGCCGTGCCCAAGCGCGTGCTGGGAAACGACAGTTACCAGCGCCTGCGCGCGAGGCTGCTGTGAACGCCGCGCTGATCTTCTGGCTGTGCATCGCCATGGTCGCCTACGCCTACGCGGGCTACCCGTTGCTGGTCGCGTTGCTGGCGCGGTATCGCGGAAGCACGCCCCTGCGCCAGGGCCTGACGCTGGAGAGCGCACCGTCGAAGATCACGCCCCTGGAATGCATCGCGGCGGACAGCAACGCCGGGAACGACACGCATTGGCCACCGCCCCTCACCGTCGTGGTCGCCGCCTGCAACGAGGAAGCCCGCATCGCCGGACGCGTGCGCGACGTCCTGGCCCAGGACTATCCCGCCGACCGCCTGTGGGTCCATGTGGTCAGCGACGGCAGCACCGACCGCACTGCGCAGGCCGCCGATATCGGCGATCCGCGCGTGACGGTGCGATCCCTGCCAGGCAACGTCGGCAAGGCGGCGGCACTGAACGCGGCACTGACTGGGGTCGACACCGGACTGGTCGCCTTCACCGACGCCCGCCAGCGTTTTGCGCCCGGTGCCCTGCGCCACCTCGTGGCCGCTTTTGCCGATCCCGCCGTGGGTGGCATCAGCGGCGAGCTGATGATCGCGCCGCATGCCCACGACCCCCGGCTGGAGAGCGTCGGCCTCTACTGGCGCATGGAAAAATCCCTGCGTGCCAACGAAGCCCGGCTGGGCTGGTTGCACGGAGTGAGCGGCTCGATCCATGCCCTGCGGCGCGAGTTGTTCCGGCCATTGCCGGCGGGCACGGTGCTGGATGACATGTGGTTGCCGTTGCAGGTGCTGCTGGGTGGCCACCGGATCTGGATGGAACGCGACGCCATCGCCTGGGACAGCCCCAGCGGGCAGCCGCGGGAGGAGTTCCAGCGCAAGCTGCGCACCCTCGCCGGCAACTGGCAGTTGCTCGCCCGCCTGCCGGTGCTGATCCACCCATCGCGTAATCCGGTGTTTTTCGCGTGGTTCTCGCACAAGTTCCTGCGCCTGCTCGTGCCCTGGGCCCTGCTGATGGCGTTGGTGGCCAGCGCACTGGCACCGGGGCCGCTGTATCGGGGATTGTTTCTCGCCCAACTGCTTGCCTACGCGTGGGCCATCGCCGGCCTGCGATTGCCGCGGTTGGCCGCGCGCATCCCGCTGCTGCCCACCGCCGGCACCTTCCTCATGCTGAACCTCGCCGCCCTGCTCGCCCTGCCGGTATCGCTGGCGTGGCAGCCGTCGCAACTGTGGAAAAAACACTGATGTCCCGCGTGCTCGCCCTCACCAGCCGGTTGCCCTACCCGCCCAGGGAGGGCCATCAACTGCGCTCCTGGCACCTGCTCAAGGCGCTGGCATCGCGCCACGACGTCACGCTGATGAGCTTCCAGCGCAACGACGACGCGATCACCGAGGCCGGTCCGCTGCGCGAGATTCTTCATCGCCTGGAGACCTTCCCCATCCCCAGCGAGCGCTCCAGCGTGGCGCTGGGGCACGCCCTGGCCCGCGGAACCCTGACCCGTGCACCGTTCCTGGCCGCGAAGTACGACTCGACAGCGTTTCGCCGAGCGTTGCGACAGCTGTCGCGCCATGCCGACCTGGTCCATTTCGACATGCTGCCGCTGATGGCCCATGCCGATTGCGTCCCGGCCAGCATCCCCCTGGTGATGAACGCGCACAACGTCGAGCACCAGTTGCTGGCCAAGCGCGCACTGATCGAACCGGGCGCCTTGGCGCGGGCCTTCCTGACCCGGCAACAGCCGCGGTTGCGCCGCTTTGAACAGGCCGCCTGCCAACGCGCCGATGCGGTGCTGGCGTGCTCGGAAGCCGACGCGGTGTCACTGCGCGCACTGGCACCGGGCGTCCCGTTTCATGTGGTGCCCAACGGCGTGGACCTGGCGGCGAACCGGCCATCGACGCAGGCCGGTGACCGCAACCGGCTTGTATTCGTCGGCCAGATGGGGTGGTTTCCCAACCGGGACGGGGTGGAGTGGTTCCTCGACGAGATATTCCCGCGCATCCTCGCCGTGCGTCCGGCGACCGAGTTCGTGCTGGTCGGCAAGTCCGACGGCCTCCATGTTCCCGAGCGCGTGGCAGCCAGTGTCCGCCTCGCCGGCTTCGTTCCCGACCTGCGTCCCGTTGTGCAGGATGCGGCGGTATACGTCGTGCCGCTGCGCGCAGGGAGCGGCACCCGGCTCAAGGTGCTGGAGGCGATGGCACTGGGAAAGGCCATCGTCACGACCACGATCGGCAGCGAAGGCATCGCCTTGCAGCATGGCGACGAAGTGCTGTTTGCGGACGACCCGCAGGCATTCGCCGACGCCGTCCTGTCCCTGTTCGATGCGCCCTTGCGTGCTGCCCGGCTCGGCACGGCCGCGCGCGCGTGCGCCGAAGACCGTTACGGTTGGGACGCCATCGGCAAAGACCTGCTCGAGCTCTACGATGACCTGCTCCGAGCCGGCATGCTGGCACGCGTGGGAGCCCTGGCATGAACCTGCAGGCCGTCTCGGCACCCATCGCACGCACCAGTGCCGCACCGCGTCCCGGCCAGGTCGAGCTGTATCCACCGGTCCAGCTCGCCACCGCCCCCTTGCGCATCGGCCTGTTGCTCGACTCGGCGACCGTACCCGCCTGGGTCGCGCGGATCGTGACCCAGATCCAGGCCAGCCGCTTCGCCACGGTCACCGTGGTGATCCTGAACGCCGAGCCTTCGCCACCACGCCCGCTATTGTCGACCCGGATCCGCACCCGGCTCCGCCACCTGCTTTACGACCGCTATACCCGCCGCGACAGCGCCCGGGTGGACGATGCGGAATCGGCATTCGCGCCACGCGACCTGCGCCCCCTGCTGGATCGCGCGCAGTGGCTGGACGTCGTTCCCAAGCGGCGTGGCCACGTCCACCGCTTCCGGTCCGCTGACCTGAAACGCGTAAGCGCCAGCAAGCCCGACCTGCTGCTGCGCTTCGGATTCAACATCCTGCGCGGCGAGATCCTCACCCTCGCGCGCTACGGCATCTGGTCCTACCACCACGATGACAGCGCCGAATACCGCGGCGGCCCGGCCATGTTCTGGGAGATCCACGAGAACAATCCGGTCACCGGAACCGTGTTGCAGAAACTGGGCGAGGAACTGGATGCCGGCGAAATCCTGTACCGCTCACACGCCGCGACCCACTCGCACTCGCTGGCGCAGAACCGCAACCCCGCGTACTGGAAAGCCTCCTCGTTCGTATTGCGTTGCCTGCGACGTCTGGCCGAGCACGGTACGGTCCAGGTCACCGCGGCGGAACCCTGCGGCAAGCCGCTGTACCGCGCTCCGGGCAACCTGCAGATGGCCCGGTTCCTGGGCCGGACCGCGCTGCGCAAGACGCGGATACGGCTGGAGGATCGCCTGCGCACCCCTCACTGGTTTGTCGCCTGGCGACAAGGCGGCGATCGGCTCGATCCGACCGCGCCGCGCATGACCGGGCTGCGCGAGCTGGCCTGCCCGCGCGGCCACTTTTACGCCGACCCGATGCTGCATGAGCACGACGGCCAGCCCTGGCTGCTGGTGGAGGACTTCGACTACGCCCGTGGCAAAGGGCATCTGGCCGCGATTCCGTGGGGCAGCGATGGTCCGGCCGGGCCGGCGCACACCATGCTGGATCTGCCCGTGCACCTGTCCTATCCGTTCGTGTTCCGCTGGAACAACGAGACCTACATGGTTCCCGAATCCGGTGCGGCCCGGCGGGTCAGCCTGTTTCGCGCACGCTCGTTCCCCGACCACTGGGAGCACGTCGGCGACCTGCTGCAGGGTCACCGCGCCGTCGATGCCACCCTGCACGAGCACGCGGGGCGCTGGTACCTGTTCGCCAACGTCTGCGAAGCCGGCGGGGGCACCCACGACGAGCTGTTCCTGTTCCATGCCGCCACCCCGCTGGGGCCATTCCAGCCGCATCCCTGCAACCCGATCGTCTCCGACGTACGCCGCGCACGACCGGCCGGACGCCTGTTCCGGCATGGCGGCAGGCTCATACGCCCTTCCCAGGACTGCGCCCGCGGCTACGGCCAGGCACTGGTCTTCAATGAAGTGCTGAAACTGTCCCCCACGCGCTACCACGAGCGCCCGCTCAGGCGACTGATGCCCGACTGGGCGCCGGGATTGACCGGCTGCCATACCTACTCACGCCTGGGCGACATCGAGGTCATCGATGGCAAGCGCCCCACCTGGCGGCATATCGTCGGTGCATGACGCCGGGGAAGGCCTGAGCCATTGCCGTCACGTCATCCCCGCGAAGGCGGGAGTGACGATCAATGGCGAATTCCCTGGATCGCTGGCCCGGATTCCTGTCCCCCGGTGCGCTTCAGGCGGTACGCGCGGTAACGGTACATCCCGGTACCCAGGATCTCGTAGATCGCCATTTCGGACTTCCTCAACCCGGAGCGTTGCGGCAGGTAGTAGCCAAGGCTTCCGGGCGGCTGGTAGTCGCTGTCGCTCGGTTGCGCGCAAGGCTGGAAATCCGCGGCGCGAAACGCGATCAGCGCCCGCGGCAGATGCAGTGCCGAACTCACCACACGGATGCGATGGGAACCGACAAGGTCACGAAGCGCGAACGCGCTTTCCCAGGTCGTAGTGGAATGCCGCTCGGCATGCAGCACCTTTGCTGGAACGCCCCAGTCGCGGGCCAGCGCCACCAGGACCGTGCTTTCCTTCATCGCGAACGGACCGCCACCGGAAATGAAGAATTCGCTGTCTGGGCTCTTCTGCCACAGCAGTACCGCCGCGCGCAGGCGTCGCCAGCTGTCCGGCGCAAGGGCCACGTAGGGGTCGTCGGTCGCCGGATCGGTCTCGAACCCGGCCGACAGCAGCACGATCGGCGTGGCTCCCGACCAGTCCCCAGCAACATCGGCACAGCGCATGCCGGCAGGAATCCCGGACTCGACCTGACGCACCAGCGCATTGCCCCCGAACGGGGTCAGCAGTGCCAGGGCCGACACCAGCGCGATGACTGCCATTACGCGTGCCCCGGTCCCCAACCGGGACCACTGCAACGGCAGCACCGCCCCCAGCAACAACACCCAGGTCAGCGGCGAATAGAGCAGATAGGACATCGGATCACCGGGAATCGCCTGGCTTGGGGTGGCCGCTGCGGTGGCTGCAGTCCGTGTTACACAGTACCGGAGGATGATCCTTCTCTGCCTCCGACCCCACGGTTTTCAGGAGCCTGCATTGTTCGAGACCCTGCGCCAGGACCTGCGCCGCTATCACCGCGCCGAGTTGCCCGGCGGCGCGCGCGGAGCGTGGGTCAGAGCCTGCTTCACCTACGGCTTCATCGCGGTATGCCTGTACCGCTACGGTCGCTGGGCCCGATCGCTGAAGCCAGGATGGCTGGCGCTGCCGTTCAAGGCTCTCTACGTGGTGCTGAAGATGCCGCTGGAACTGATCCTGGGCATCGACATTTCACTCAATGCCGATATCGGCCCCGGCCTCTATATCGGCCATTTCAGCGGCATTTTCCTGCACTGCGATGCCGGGCGGAACCTGAGCGTCACCCAGGGGGTGACCATCGGTTACAAGGGCGCAGGCAAGTCGGACCATTGGCCGCAATTGGGCAATGACATCTATATCGGCGCTGGCGCCAAGGTCATCGGCAATATCCGCATAGGAGACGGCGTGGTGATCGGCGCGAACACGGTGGTGACCCGGGATGTTCCGCCCCACATGCGCGTGGTCGGCGCAGCTGTCCGGATGTCTCCCTTGCTGACGCCCACACCCGTTGGCCGGGCAGAATCAGCAACAGCCGGTTCCGACAAGGCATTGGAAGCCACATCGGAATCGACACGCTGAGCCCGGAAGGGTTCGCCAGATATCGCCAAGCCCATGCCGATCGCACCCCCCATACGCGCTCTGGTCGCGGCGCTTTCCGGCCTGCTTCTTTTCACGGCCATCGGATCGGCGCAAGCCGCCACCAC
>NZ_AVPS01000006.1 GCF_000768345.1 Lysobacter concretionis Ko07 = DSM 16239
TTCGCGGCACGGCTTAACTCTGGTGTTAGGCGCTTATGGACACTTCGTCGCTCGTCAACACGGTAGTACGGCAAGTACTGACTCCCCTGTGCGAGCCGGTGCATCCCGCCTGGATTGACGGAAACACCACGCCACTCGCCACGAGCGCGGCCGTGCTCGAGCTTTCCGACGGAGGCTTGGTCATGCTGGCTCCGTGTGAGGTGTACCTCGACCCAGATAAGTATCCTTCGCTTGGCCTCTCTTTAGAGAGGTGCGATCCGGGAGCACTACAATGGGCGAGAAACGGTAAGACCTACTCGATGAGTCCCTTTGCCGGCGCAGCTGGGCTGTTGCCGTTTCCCGTGGCTCAAGTTGTGGAGTCTGATCCGCTCGGGGAAGGAGCACTCAGCGAAGTACTGCTGATTGGGCCGCTGGGCCAACTGCTGTTTCGCCACATCATGCCGCCAATGTCGCTCGGCATTGAGGTGACGCAGTCGGGCCAAGCGCCTAACAAGTCATTCAAGCCGATGCCGCTTCGCGGCACGGCTTAATTCTGGTGTTAGCGGTCATGGGCAGATTCGCAGCACCCGCTCTTCTCATCGCGACAGCGCTGCTGTCGATGCCTGCGTTCGCCTGCCGCACCATCGAGCCGTCGGCCACCACGCTCGATCAGTACTCCTCGGTGTTCGTGGGTCGCGTCACAGGGCTTCACTTGGAGGGCTACGAGAACCGTCTACTCGGCCTCCCGGATGCCGTCGACTCTGAGCTAGGCCAGATCAGCATCACAAATGGTGCTGCGCCGGCTAGCCTGCGCGTGGCGGTCCTTCAGACTATCCGTGGGCCAGCGAACGGCGCTGTTGAGTTACGTCTAGCTGGTTGCACCTTTGACCTGCCGCAGCCCAAGGATCGCGGCATCTTTTTCGTCTTGCCCGGCGGTTCGGCCACAGTAGTCGTCTGGGAGCAGGACCAAGTTGCCTTCCAAAGTTGGCTTGCCAGGCTGGGGGTGGCGCAGAATGACCGCTAACAGTTCGTTCAAGGGGATGCCGCTTCGCGGCACCCCTTAACTCAGGCGTTAGGCGTCACTGGGCAAGCGCCGTCGTGTGCCGCGGGTTGCTCTTCGGATAATCCGCACCAGCGCGAAAGGTCGCTTCGTTCAACACCGCCTGAGCCCGCAGCGGGCTCAGCACCAACACCGTGACCTTGAGCATTTGGCGCTGCCAAGCGGCCCCGACTTCGGCAGCAGTCGCTCGTCTCAGCGGTACGCAGGTCTGCCGCAAGCAGCTTTGCGGCGCGTCCGGACGTCCCGGCCAGATTGGCCCAAGGTGTTGTAGTGTTCGGCTCAGGGGTTGGGCTGCGGTTCGTCCGGGTCGGGGAGTGCACCATCCGGGCCAGCTGCCGCCTAACAATGCGTTCAAGCCGAACCCGCTTCGCTACGCGGCCCAGGCGGCAGGTAAAGCTTGCCACCTGGTCCACTCCACTGCGCGGGTCGGCTTAACTTAGGTGTTAGGCGGCGCATGTACAGACTCGGCCACTTGGTAGAAGAGCAATGGGTGGAGCACTCGCACCCCGCAGTGTTCCGCTGCCGCATGTCTGGTTCGGGCACGCCCCGAATCACGGCTGGCGTGCCAAGTGCAGATCCGGAGATCGTCCTAAAGTTGGCGCAGTGCTTAGAAGAGCCGCTCTTCGTTTTGTATGTGCTGCACACACCTCGCGGTGAAGCCGAGCCGGGTCGCTATCAGAGCCCGGATCTATCGTTTGCTGAGGTCCAGGAGTTCTTTGAGCAGTTCCGCCCTTTCCTGTCGGGCGATGGGCGCTTTGATTTATGGCTTTACTCGCCTAGTCAGCGGGCAACGGTCGTCTGGGATCGGCACAACCTGCTGTATGGGTATGGTCCAATTCAGCGTTATCGAGCGTCACTTGTGGCCGAAGGCTTCGTTGAAGGAGAACTACCGCCCCTCGGGCAGCACACCCATCACTACCGAGCTGAGCTAGACGCCTACGCTAAGGCACTAATATCTCACTACCACTGGCTGCGATCGCCGCTGCGCCCAGAAGATGAGCAGTAGCCCGCCGCCTAACAATTCGTTCAAGCCGAACTTGCTTCGTTACACCAAACACATGGCAGAAAAAGCTTGCCATGTGTTTGGCTCCACTACGCAAGTCGGCTTAACTCAGGCGTTAGGCCGTAGGGGAAAGTTATGAGACTCGTCTTGCAGATCGCTCTCTACTTGCCGCTGCTTTACGGCTACTGGCACGTTCACTCGCGACTCGCGTTGTGGGTGCAATGGATGCCTGACTTGTTCTCCTCACGCCCATTCCAACTGTCTGGGCTTCTTGCGGCCTCCGCCCTCTGCGGTTTGTTGGCCGGCATCGCCTTCTCGGTTCCAGTTGCGCTGCTCTATCGCCAGAACGCCGTTCTTGTTGCCCTTACTATCTCGCTCATGGGCGCTGCCTTCGACTTCTATCTCATGTCGGCACCATCTAGGCCATTCACGGTCGCAGCACTGGCAGTAGACCTGCTCGCGTTCGCGGCTGCACTCCCGATTGTAGTTCTGGTGTTTCGTCGGCTGCGGCCTAACAATTCATTCAAGCCGAACCCGCTTCGCGGGTCGGCTTAATTCAGGCGTTAGGCCTCATCAACAAGCATCATCAGCCACTCACATGAAAAGCATCTTGCTGGTCGGTCTCGGAGGGTTCATCGGCTCGGTAGCGCGCTACAAGCTTGGCGGCCTGGTACTGCACCTCACGGCACAGGAGCGCTTCCCTTACAGCACGTTCGCGGTCAACATTCTTGGCTGTCTGGCCATAGGCCTTCTTGCGGGCCTCGCCGAGCGGTATGAGTTGTTCGGCCCGGGCACACGGCTGTTTCTTTTCACTGGCCTGCTCGGCGGGTTCACAACCTTTTCCGCGTTCGGTCTTGACGCAATGTTCCTTGTGCGTCGCGGTGAGCTGTTGGTGGCTGCGTTGTATGCTGGCGCCAGTGTTGTCCTTGGCATCACCGCAGTTTGGCTAGGCCTCAAGCTCATTGCAGCATTCCCGCGCTGAGGCCTAACAATTCGTTCAAGCCGAAACCGCTTCGTTACACCAAAGCCATGGCAGGAAAAGCTTGCCATGCCTTTGGCTCCACTACGCGGTTCGGCTTAACTCAGGCGTTAGGCGGTTGCTGTTGAGAGTTTCATGGCGGCTCGCTGCTTCGGATACCACATCGCAACGTGTCGGCCGGCTCCGGTTACTTCATCGCACACACTGGCTCTGCGCCTTCGTTTGGCACGGGCTTCGGCCGCTCGTTCTTCGGCTGGGTTCTCGCGTGCGTTCGCACCGGCTTGCCTGACTTCGGCAACAGGCTGCGCTTGTGGCTCCTGGCTTCTTCACTTTCCGGCTTCGGCGGCATCAGCCACATCGCATCTGGTACTGTCTCGGCTGGTGGCAGTGTTGTGGGGCCGGTTCTTGGCAAATTCGTCCATCATCCGGAGCAGCACCGCCTAACAAGTCATTCAAGCCGAACGCCACAAGTGGCGTCGGCTTAATTCCGGCGTTAGGCGGTTGCTGTTGGGAGTTTCATGGCGGCTCGCTGCTTCGGATACCACATCGCAACGTGTCGGCCGGCTTCGGTTACTTCATCGCACACGCTGGCTCTGCGCTTCGCTTGGCACGGGCTTCGGCCACTCGTTCTTCGGCTGGGTTCTCGGGTGCGTTCGCACCGACTTGCCTGACTTCGGCAACAGGCTGCGCTTGTGGCTCCTGGCTTCTTCACTTTCCGGCTTCGGCGGCATCAACAACATCGGATCTGGTAGTGTCTCGGCTGGCGGCGGGATTCTCTGGGCGGTTTCTTGCAAGCTCGTCCATCGTCCGGAGCAGCACCGCCTAACAAGTCATTCAAGCCGAACACCACAAGTGGTGTCGGCTTAATTCCAGCGTTAGGCGCGTAAGAGAGGATTTCGCATGTCACGTTTAAGCTCAGGAATTGTTACGATTGCCATCGGCGGCGCACTGGCTCTATTTATTGTGTGGTGCTGGGCATACATTGCTGCGTATAGCCCGATCCCTGGCTTCTTACTGCGTAACGGACTTCGGGGCATAGGTTTCTGGAGTACCATCACCCTCACAGACTTCTTGTTCAATATCGCTCTTTGCCTGCCCGCCGCTTGGGCTCTATGGCGCCTCAGCACAGCGCATATCCGCACCAATATCTTCTTGGCATTGGCATCCTCTGCGGGTACCGCATGGCTTGTTTTTGGCTTGCCCTTGTTCTCACACAGCATCGGGGTTGGGGTTCAGTACTTTCTTCAGCTTTCCGCACTACCTACCGCTATCTGGTTAGTGTCCAAATTTGGTCGCCACGCGCCTAACAATTCATTCAAGCCGAACCCGCTTCGCGGGTCGGCTTAATTCAAGCGTTAGCCACTTAGGGAGAGTTCGTGGCAGTTGATGATTGGGGTTCAATTGCGGATTGGGTGTCTGGCATCGGCTCGTTCGCCGCTGCTGCAGTTGCTCTTTACGTTGCGCATTCATCTCAGCGCATCAAGCTGCGCGGCTACGCTGGCCACCGCCTAATCATCGGTCCAGGTCAGCCGCGCATAGACGTTTTCTCTGTGTCTGTGACCAACATTTGTCAGCGTCCAACCGTGGTTACAAACATCGGCTTCACGTTTGGCGTCTGGCGGTGGAAGCGACATGGAATTGTTACGTTCATGCAAGACCAATTTAGCCATGGCATCCCCAAGTCTCTCGGCGATGGAGAGACTGGCAACTGGATCGTTCCACTCGGTCAAGACAATAGCTGGCTTAAGGACTTGGCGTCCAAGTTCCCAGTTGGTCGTTGGGCCGTTCTTACTTGGCGTGTGCACGTCCACACCTCAAACGGTGGCACTACTACGCTTCGTCCTGACAAAGAGACCCGGAAAATGCTGTTGGCTCTCGCAGGCACAGGGCAAAGTGGCTAACAATTCGTTCAAGCCGAACTTGCTTCGCTACACCAACAACGTGGCAGGTAAAGCTTGCCACGTTGTCGGCTACGCTACGCAAGTCGGCTTAACTCAGGCGTTAGACCGCTATGCATAAGAATCGCTCGCCCAAAGACCACGAGCTCTACCGCCGCACCGATGAGGTGCTGCATTACCTATGGGATCCGTGCGGCATCTCTGACGCACCGCAGGCTCGCGACGAGTACTCCAGCTATCTCCCCAGCGTGTATAGCTTGCTTCATGATGGCGCTGACGCGCATAAGATCGCCTCACTTCTCAGGGAGATTGAGGGCAAGTACATGGGGCTTTCCGGCAACACCGCTCGCAATCAAACGATCGGGACGCTTCTCGTGGAGTGGCGAGAGCACATCCATGGCGACGCGGTCTAACAGTTCATTCAAGCCGAACCCGCTTCGCGGGTCGGCTTAATTCAAGCGTTAGTCCTCAGCAAAGCAACATTCGGCAATGTGGTTGTGCGTCGACAAGTTCTTCGGCGTTTGTTGCAACGTAACTTCGGTCGGCATCGCGCGTCGCAGGTTCCGCAGTAAAGCCCGGTTTTTCGGCGTCGGATCGGTCAGCGGCTCGCGGATCGTTTCGCTGATAGTCTTTCGGTAAGGCCACAGTCGGACAGTCCATCGTTGCTGAGGTCTAACAATTCATTCAAGCCGAACGCGACAAGTCGCGTCGGCTTAATTCAGGCGTTAGGCAACACAAGGGAGTGAATCGTGACTTTGCCAAAAAACAAGCAAATCATCGGGTTCGTTACCTGGCTCGTGGTCAGCTTCATTGCTGCCGCCATCGGCAGCGCCGCGTCTATACAAGCTGGTCCGTTCTATACGCAACTCATACGCCCGGAGTGGGCGCCGCCGCCCGACCTGTTCGGCCCTGTCTGGACAATCCTTTACGCGCTCATGGGCATTGCGGCATGGCTGGTCTGGCGTGTCGGAGGGTTCCGTGCTGCACGTACAGCCCTTACTCTGTTTCTGGTGCAACTCGCGGTCAATGCGCTCTGGAGCTGGCTGTTCTTCGGGTGGCACTTGGGCAAATTGGCTTTCGCGGACATCGTTCTGCTTTGGGTGCTTATCGTTGCAACGCTTATTGCATTCTGGCGCGTCAGGCCATTGGCAGGGGCACTGCTCATCCCGTACCTGCTTTGGGTAAGCTTCGCCTCCGCGCTCAACTACTCAGTGTGGCAACTCAACCCGCAGATTCTGGGGTAGCGGGGTGTATTGCCTAACAATTCGTTCAAGCCGAACTTACTTCGTTACACCAAACACATGGCAGAAAAAGCTTGCCATGTGTTTGGCTCCACTACGCAAGTCGGCTTAACTCAGGCGTTAGCTGGCACTTGCCGCGTCAATGATTCGGAGCGTCACGATTTCCTCGCCCTTGTCGTCCTGCAACTCCACGTGCCGTTCGCCGTCGTCACACCAGCGGATCACTTCAAGGCCAATCGTTTCGCACCCCTCGCCAAAGGCCAGCTTGTGCAGTTCCAGGCTGTAGTGAATCTCGCGCAGGCAAACGTCCAGCTTCTCGCTCGGAACCTTCAGCAAATCATTGATCGTTCGGATTTCGTAGGTTTTCATCATCGGTTCCATGCGGGGGCCAGCTAACCAGTCATTCAAGCCGAACCAACTTCGTTGGTCGGCTTAATTCCGGCGTTAGGCGGTTGCTGTTGAGAGTTTCATGGCAGCTCGCTGCTTCGGACACCACATCGCAACGTGTCGGCAGGCTCCGGTTACTTCATCGCACACGGGCTCTGCGCCTTCGCTTGGCACGGGCTTCGGCCGCTCGTTCTTCGGCTGGGTTCTCGGGTGCGTTCGCACCGACTTGCCTGACTTCGGCAAGGGGCTGCGCTTGTGGCTCCTGGCTTCTTCACTTTCCCGCTTCGGCGGCATCAACAACATCGCATCTGGTACTGTTTCGGTTGGTGGCGGTGGTCTTTGGGCGGTTTCTGGCAAGTTCGTCCATCGTCCGGAGCAGCACCGCCTAACAATTCATTCAAGCCGAAGCCACTTCGTGGCTCGGCTTAATTCCGGCGTTAGGCGGTTGCTGTTGAGAGTTTCATGGCGGCTCGCTGCTTCGGACACCGCATCGCAACGTGTCGGCCGGCTCCGGTTACTTCATCGCACACACTGGCTCTGCGCCTTCGCTTGGCACGGGCTTCGGCCGCTCGTTCTTCGGCTGGGTTCTCGGGTGCGTTCGCACCGGGTTGCCTGACTTCGGCAACGGGTTGCGCTTGTGGTTCCTCGCGTCTTCACTTTCCGACTTCGGCGGCATCAGCAACATCGCATCTGGTACTGTCTCGGCTGGCGGCAGTGTTGTGGGGCTGGTATCTGGCAAGTTCGTCCAGGTACCGGGGGCAGCACCGCCCTTGAACGTCGCGTCGCGGCGAACCTCGCGACTGATGGTGCTGGGGCCAAGGCCTGGTTGTCCGGAAGTCTTCCGGCTATTTTCTCAGGCGCGTTTCGGGAGCACGGACTTGAAACCCGGCGGTTTCCCGGCCATACATTGAATCCACCACCACTCAAGGACGAGTCGATGAAATTCCCTGCGTTTTGTTTTCTGTTGTTGTGTCTGGTTTCCGGCGAGTTGTTCGCCGCCGAAGCCACACCTCCCCGGCTGATGCTGGCAACGGGCTATCAGGCCGGCATTGACGTCTCCGATTACTGGGTCAGCGAGAAACTGGACGGGGTCAGGGGGCATTGGGACGGGAAGGTGCTGCGCACGCGCGGTGGGCATGTGGTCACCGCACCCGGCTGGTTTACCGCGAATTGGCCGGCGGTGGCGATGGATGGCGAGTTGTGGATCGGACGGGGCCGCTTCGACGAGGTGAGCGGCATCGTGCGCGCGGAGGCGGCGGGGGATTCGGCGTGGCGCCGGGTGCGTTTCATGGTGTTCGACCTGCCGGCACATGGAGGTCCATTCGATGCCCGTGTGCATGGCATGCGTTCCCTGCTGGCCGCGACCGGGGTTGACTGGCTCCGACCGGTACGGCAGTTCCGGGTGGCGGACGCGGATCAGATCGACGCCCGCTTCGATGCGGTGGTTGCGGCCGGAGGCGAGGGTCTGATGCTGCACCATCGCGATGCGCGCTACGTGGTCGGGCGCAGCGAGGGGCTGCTCAAATACAAGCCGTTTGATGACGCCGAGGCGCGCGTAGTGGGACATACACCGGGCCAGGGGAAGTACTCGGGCATGCTCGGTGCGCTGATCGTGGAACGACCGGACGGGGTGCGGTTCCGGCTCGGCGGCGGGTTCACTGATGCGCAGCGCGCAGATCCGCCGCCACTCGGCAGCCATGTCACCTACCGTTACAACGGGTTGACGACAAAAGGGCTGCCGCGGTTCGCCCGCTTCCTGCGCGTCCGCCACCGGTTGCCGCCACCCGATCCGCAGTGACCTGCGCCAAGACCTCGTATTTATCCGGCCAACAGGGTTTCCAGCACCGCCATGCGGACGGCGACGCCATTGCGCACCTGCTGCAGCACCCGCGACTGCGGGCCGTCGGCGACCTCATCGGTGATCTCGATACCGCGGTTGATCGGGCCGGGATGCATGACGACGGCGTCGGGCGCGGCGCGGCGCAAGCGGTTGGCGGTGAGGCCGTAGTCGTGGTGGTAGTCGTCCAGCGAGGCGACCAGGCCTTCCTCCATGCGTTCGCGCTGCAGGCGCAGCGTCATCACCGCATCGACGCCGTCGAGCGCGGCATCGAGGTCGGCGACGACCGTGCAGCCATCCAGGGTGCCGTCGTCGGGCAGCAACGTGCGCGGGGCGCAGACGCGGATTTCGCCTGCGCCCAGGGTGTGCAGGGCGTGCAGGTCCGAGCGCGCTACCCGCGAATGTTTCACATCGCCGACGATCAGGACCTTGAGCTTGCTGAAGTCGTCGCCCTTGGCCTGGCGCAGGGTCAGCATGTCAAGCAGGCCCTGGGTCGGGTGCGCGCTGCGGCCGTCGCCGGCATTGATCAACGCACTGCCGGGGTTGGCGGCAGCGGCCAGCGCAGCCACCGCACCGTTCTGGTCGTGCCGCACCACGAAGCCGCGAACGCCCATCGCCTCGATGGTTTTCAGGGTGTCCTGTGCGGTCTCGCCCTTGCGGGTGGACGAGGTCGACACGTCGAAGTTGAGCACGTCGGCACCCAGTCGCTGCGCCGCCAGCTGGAAGCTCAGGCGGGTGCGCGTGGAGGCCTCGAAGAACAGCGTGCAGATGCCGGTGCCGGCGAGCGCCTGGCGGTTGTCGCGCCCCTCGGCGTAGCGCTGGGCCAGATCCAGCAAGGCGACCAGTTGCGTACGCGGCAGGTGTTCGAGCGTCAGCAAATGCTGCAACGGCAGGGCGGTGTCGGCGTGATGGCTCATGCGGTCCTTTGGCGGATCAGGTCGGTCGATCGGAGGTGGAGCTGCCGGTATCGGACTCCGGCGCAATGCGGCTGATGTCGATGGCATCGTCAGGCGCGGCGAGCCAGCGCTCGATGATCACCGCGGCAGCCATGGCGTCCAGGGCCTGCGCGTCGCGGCGGCGCTTGCGGCCTTCCGCGCGTTCGCCGGCAAAACGCTGCGCTGCCTCGATCGAGCTGGAGCGCTCGTCCACCAGCACCACCGGCAACCGGTAGCGCGCATGCAGGTCGCGCGCGAAGGCGTGGGCGCGCTCGCGCGCGGGCTGGTTGCCGCCGTCGAGGGTGAGCGGATCGCCAACCACCAGGCCATCGGGGCGCCATTCCTTGTGGAGGCGGTCCAGCGTCGTCCAGTCCGGACCGTGGCCATGCACGTCGATCACCGCCAGCGCACGCGCACGGTGGCCGAACATGCTGCCCACGGCGACACCGATCCGGCGCGCGCCGACATCAAAGCCGAACACCGTGCCATCGCGACGGATCGATAGCGGCGGGACCGGATCCTGTGCAGCCGGAGGCACGATGTCGCTCATGCGCGGCCGGAGTAGGCGGCCAGATGGGCGAAGTCGACCCCGATGCGACCGGCGGCCGCTTCCCAGCGCGCCTCCAGCGGCAGGCGGAACAACAACTCGGTATCCGGCGGCGCCGTCAGCCAGTCGTTGTCGGCCAGTTCCTGCTCGAGCTGGCCCGCGCCCCAGCCGGCACAGCCCAGGGTGACCAACGCATTGGCCGGGCCTTCTCCCTCGGCCATCGCCTGGAGGATGTCGCGGGAGGTGGTCAGGAACAGGTCGTCGGTGATGGCGAGGGTCGAGTCCCATTGCAGACCACCGTCGTGCAGGACGAAGCCCCGCTCCGGATGCACCGGCCCGCCGGCGAGCACAGTCTGCGTGCGCAACGTTTCGCTGCCGCCCTGGATACCCATTTGCCCGAGTACCTCGCCCAGCGTGTACTCGGACGCGCGGTTGACGACGATGCCCATCGCGCCATCGGCATCGTGCTGGCAGATCAGCGCGACCGTGCGTGAAAACGCACTTTCCTCCAGCGACGGCAAGGCGATCAGCAACTGGTTGGCAAGTGGAGTGGGAGCGGAAATCATGCCCGCATTCTAGCCCGGGTGCCGTGCAGCCGGCGGCATGAAGCGCGGTGGCAACGCTCCCGACGACTCCCTCGGCGACGCGGGAGCAAGGCCGGCGCGCGGTAGGATGACGCCCCACCCTGCTCCGGTTCACCGTCGTGCCTTTGCCCTGCCACCGCGACGTTTCCAGCCGTCCGATACCGCGCCGACGCTGGCGCTGCACCACCGGAGTGCAATAGCCGGCATGTCGGGTTATTGCGACATCGCGCCCGGCCATCCGCTGCATGGGCCGTATCACGACCATGAATACGGCTTCGTGCAGCGCGGCGAAGCGGTGCTGTTCGAGCGCCTGTTGCTGGAGATCAACCAGGCCGGCCTGAGCTGGGAAACCGTGTTGCGCAAACGCGAGAACTTCCGGCAGGCCTATGACGGCTTCGATGTCGACAAGGTCGCCGCCTACGGCGAGGTCGAGCAGGCACGCCTGCTGGCCGACGCGGGCATCATCCGCAACCGGCTGAAAATCCAGGCCGCGATCCACAACGCGCAGGTCATCCAGCGCCTGCGTGCGTCACACGGCAGCTTTGCCGTCTGGCTGGATGCCCAGGCCACCCACGACGGCAGCCTTCGCGACAAGGCCGGCTGGGTGGCGCTGTTCAAGCGGACCTTCCGCTTCACTGGCGGCGAGATCACCGGCGAGTTCCTCATGAGCCTGGGCTACCTGCCCGGCGCCCACCGCGAGGACTGTCCGGTCTTCGCGCGCACGCTGGCCGCCGGTGCGCCGTGGGCCCGCCATGCCCGCTGAGGTCGCTGGACTCGTCCAGACCCGTCCCGGACAAGTCCTGCCTGCAGGTGCGCGAGTGGACCTACGGCGACAACGGCCTGCTCACCACCACACCTGACGCCTGGCAACCGCTGCACCAGGATATCGAGGGCTACACCCACCAGCCCGGCGTGCGCCATGTGCGACGCCTGCAGCAATACACCATCGCCAATCCGCCCGCCGTCGGCTCGTCGGTCGCCTACGTGCTGGACATGGTGGTCGAGTCGGAACAGGTCACTCTCTGATCCGGACCGCACATTGCGCCTTCCGCCAAACGAAAACAGCCGGGTTGATCGCCCGGCTGCTTTTCATCGTGGCTTCCGGGGCGGGATCACTGCCGCCGCCCCGGCCGGGTCACCCCGGGTCTATCGCGCCTCGGCCACTTCGATGCCGTCCATGCCGGCCGACAGCGTCTTCGCGTCGCCGCCCTGCGCCAGCTTGATGCGCAGGCGCACCTCGTTCTGCGAGTCGGCATAACGCAGCGCGTCCTCGTAGGTGATCTCGCCGGCCTGGTACAGCTCGAACAACGCCTGGTCGAAGGTGCGCATGCCCAACTGCACCGACTCCTTCATCACTTCCTTGAGCTTGTGGATCTCGCCATCGCGGATGTAGTCCTGCACCAATGGCGTGCCGAGCAGGATCTCCATCGCCACCCGGCGGCCCTTGCCGTCCGGGGTCGGAATCAGTTGCTGGGCGATGATCCCCTTGAGGTTCAGCGACAGGTCCATCAGCAACTGGTTGCGCCGGTCCTCCGGGAAGAAGTTGATCATCCGGTCCATCGCCTGGTTGGCGTTGTTGGCGTGCAGTGTGCACAGCACCAGGTGGCCGGTTTCGGCGAACGCGATCGCGTGGTCCATGCCCTCGCGGGTACGCACCTCGCCGATCATGATCACGTCCGGCGCCTGGCGCAGGGTGTTCTTGAGCGCGTTCTCCCAGCTGTCGGTGTCGATGCCGACCTCGCGCTGGGTGATGATGCAGCCCTCGTGCTTGTGCACGAACTCGATCGGGTCCTCGATGGTGATGATGTGGCCGGTCGAGTTCTGGTTGCGGTAGCCGATCATCGCCGCCAGCGAGGTCGACTTGCCGGTGCCGGTCGCGCCGACGAACAGGATGATGCCGCGCTTGGTCATCGCCAGGGTCTTCAGCACCGGCGGCAGGTTGAGCTCGTCGATGGTCGGGATCTTGCTCTCGATCCGGCGCAGCACCATGCCAACCTGGTTGCGCTGGTAGAAGCAGCTCACGCGGAACCGGCCGACCCCGGCCAGGCCGATCGCGAAGTTGGCCTCGTGGGTCTTCTCGAACTCCTCGCGCTGCATCGGGTTCATCACGTTGAGTACCAGGTCACGGCTCTGCTGCGGCGTGAGCGGGTTCTGCGTGATCGGCTGCAGGGTGCCGTTGACCTTCATCGACGGCGGCATGCCGGCGGTGATGAACAGGTCGGAAGCCTTCTGGTGCGACATCAGCTTGAGGAACGAGGTGAAGTCGATGCTTTCTGCGGTGCTCATTGCGGTATTCCCCTTGCCACCGGACCCGATGCCCGAGGCGTGCTTCAACAAGGCGTGCTTCTGTCGATCAGTCGAACAGGCGTTTGTCCTTGGCGTACTCGCGGGCCTGCGGGCGCAGGATCAGGCCGCGCTTCACCAGGTCCTGCAGGTGCTGGTCCAGGGTCATCATCCCGGCGTTCTGGCCGGTCTGGATCGCCGAATACATCTGCGCGACCTTGTCCTCGCGGATCAGGTTGCGGATGGCCGGGGTGCCGACCATGATTTCCCAGGCCGCGGTGCGTCCGCCGCCGACCTTCTTCAGCAGCGCCTGCGAGATCACCGCGCGCAGCGACTCCGACAGCATCGAGCGCACCATCGGCTTCTCGCCGGCGGGGAACACGTCGATGATGCGGTCCACGGTCTTGGCCGCCGAACTGGTATGCAGCGTGCCGAACACCAGATGCCCGGTTTCCGCGGCGGTCAGCGCCAGCCGGATCGTCTCCAGGTCGCGCAACTCGCCGACCAGGATGTAGTCCGGGTCCTCACGCAGCGCCGAACGCAGCGCCTCGTTGAAGCCGTGCGTGTCGCGGTGCACTTCGCGCTGGTTGATCAGGCACTTCTGCGAGGTGTGCACGAACTCGATCGGGTCTTCCACCGACAGGATGTGCGCGTACTCGTTCTTGTTGATGTGGTCGATCATCGCCGCCAGCGTGGTCGACTTGCCCGAGCCGGTCGGGCCGGTGACCAGGATCAAGCCCTGCGGCTGGTCGATCAGCTCCTTGAAGATCCGCGGCGTGCCCAGGTCTTCCAGGGTCAGCACCTCGGACGGAATCGTGCGGAACACCGCGCCCGCGCCACGATTCTGGTTGAACGCGTTGACGCGGAACCGCGCCAGGCCGGGGATCTCGAACGAGAAGTCGGTCTCGAGGAATTCCTCGAAGTCGCGGCGTTGCTTGTCCGACATGATGTCGTACACCAGCGCGTGCACGGTCTTGTGGTCCAGCGCCGGGATGTTGATCCGGCGCACGTCCCCGTCGACCCGGATCATCGGCGGCATGCCGGCCGACAGGTGCAGGTCGGAGGCCTTGTTCTTTACCGAGAATGCCAATAGTTCGGCGATATCCATGCGTGCTCCCCTGCACTGTGGATGGTGGCATCCGGCAACATGCACAACCGTCCCGGACGATGCCGGCGCGGCTTGCTGTTGGTACGGATGAGCCCTGAGCGGCAGTATAGCCCCGGATCCGCGCCGCCAATCCAGCCCCCCATCACAGGACCAACGACGTGCCGACGCATGCCCTGGACGATACCGTCCGAATGCTCGAAAACGCAGCCACCGCCTCGGGCCGGCCAGCGCCGCGGCTGCTCGCGGTCAGCAAGACCCAGCCGGCGGCGGCCATCGCCGAGCTGGCCGGCCGCGGCCAGCGGGCCTTCGGCGAGAACTACGTGCAGGAAGCGCAGGCCAAGCAGGCCGCACTGGGCCCGGCGTCGGCCGGGCTGGAATGGCACCTGATCGGCCACCTGCAGTCGAACAAGGCGCGCGATGCCGCCACCGCGTTCGACTGGGTACAGACCCTGGACCGGCCGAAACTGGTCGGCGCACTCGCCAGGCACCGCGACCCCGCACGCGGCCCGTTGAACGTGCTGATCCAGGTCAACATCGACGACGAGGCCAGCAAGCACGGCTGCCGCCCCGACCAGATCGACGCGCTGGCCGCGCTGGTCGCCGCCGCGCCGAACCTCCGCCTGCGCGGATTGATGGTGATCCCGACGCCGCACGACGACCCGGAACTGGCCCGCCCGGCCTTCCGCCGCACGCGGGTCCTGTTCGAGTCGATGCGGGCGGGATATCCGCATGTCGACACTCTGTCGATGGGGATGAGCGCCGATGCCGCGATCGCGATCGCCGAGGGCGCGACGATGGTGCGGATCGGCACGGCGCTGTTCGGCGCGCGCTCGCCGGGATAGCGGTTTCGCCACGAACAAGGCTCCGCAGGCACCACGCGGCGCGGACTCTTACACTGGGCGCTGATTCCTATCGAAGGCCCCCACATGAAACCTCCAGCCAGCCAGGCCGAGTCCCCGATCGTCGCCTTCATCGGCGGCGGCAACATGGCGCGCAGCCTGATCGGCGGGATGATCGCGCGCGGCGCGGACCCGGCACGCGTGCGGGTCGCCGAGCCGGTGCAGGCGCTGCGGGAATCGCTGCAGGCCGATTTCGGTGTGCGCGGCTTTGCCACCGCCGCCGAAGCGGTCGCGGGCGCGACGGTCTGGCTGCTCGCGGTCAAGCCGCAGGTCATGCGCGCGGTATGCGGCGAGATCGCCACCGCCGCCCAGACCGCGCAGCCGGTGGCCATCTCGATTGCGGCCGGCATCACCTCCCGCCAGTTGTCGGACTGGCTCGGCGGCGGCATCGCGGCGGTGCGGGCGATGCCCAACACCCCGGCGCTGCTCGGCGCCGGCATCACCGGCCTGTTCGCGAACCCGCAGGTGGACGCCACCCAGCGCGACCAGGCCGCGCGCCTGCTGGATGCGGTCGGCCGGACGGTGTGGATCGAGGACGAAGCGCAGATGGACGCGGTGACCGCCGTGTCCGGCAGCGGCCCGGCCTATGTGTTCCTGCTGGCCGAGGCGCTGCAGGCCGCCGGCATCAAGCAGGGTTTGCCGGCAGACACTGCGCGCCGGCTCGCCAACCAGACCCTGCTGGGCGCGGCCCGGATGCTGACCGAGCTGGATGAGCCGGCCGAGGTACTGCGCCGGAAGGTCACCTCTCCGGGCGGCACCACCCAGGCCGCGATCGAGACCTTCGAGCAGGGCGGGTTGCGCGACCTGGTCGACCGGGCGGTGACCGCCGCAACGTTGCGCGGACGTGAACTGTCGGCGGCGAACGATGACTGACGATCCATTCGACATTGTGGCCGTTGCATCAACCTCCACATCCATCAGGAGCACCACCTTGCGCACTACCCTCACACTGCTGCTGGGCACGGCCCTGCTGCTGGGCTGCTCGGCCGAGCCTTCCAGCCCGCCCGCAGGCAACCCGGCGTCCTCCGCGAACCAGCAGGAAGCCACGGCACGCATCGGCGACACCACCGTGCGCGCCACGGTGCTGCAGACCGCGCTGCTCGGCGAACTGGTGGCGGACAAGTACGGCATCGCCCGCGCCGACAACCAGGTGATGCTGCTGGTCGGCCTGCGCCAGGGGGAATCCAGCAAAGAGATTTCGGTACCGGCCCGGATCACCGCCACCGCCACCGACCTGCGCGGCCAGCGCCACACCATCGAGCTGCGCGAACTGCACAGCGGCGAGCTGCTCGATTATCTCGGCACCGTGCAGGTGAGCCTGCCAGACACCCTGCGGTTCGAGCTCGACATCACCCTGGAGAACGGCGCGCACTCGACGATGCGGTTCAATCGCGAATTCCTGCCGCTTTGACCGGATAACGGTGCGATGCGCGGGGCGCTCCCCGAGTCGCCGCACATGAGGTAACAGCCACGCCCGTTGTAGGGGCGGCTTCAGCCGCGACCTGCACATCGCTGCCCGGGCCGCCGGGCGATCATCGGCGACGAGTGACCAGGCCGTTGTGAGAAACGCTGGGGACAGGGGAGCGCAATGACGCTGCGAATCCTGCGCGTTCGCGGCTTACGCCGCTCCTACGACCAAGCCGCTCCTACGACCGAAGGGAGTCCGGTCGGACAACACCCGGTTGCTGCGCCCTGTCTCACGGAAACTTCCTGCAGGCGTCCGTCTGGATTTCGTTTGGTCGCAAGTAGCGGCCTCAACCGTGCCGCACCGCCCAGTCGCGGATGATCGCGGCGATCGCGCCGACGCCGTCGGTCAGCGCGGCCGGGCCGGGCTGCAGGATCATCGCCGACTTGATCTCGTGCAGCTCGTTGTCGCGCACCGCCGGGATCGCCTGCCAGCCATCGCGCGCGGCGACTTTTTCGGGGCGGAACTTCTTGCCGCACCACGAGCCCAGGATGATGTCGGGCGCGCGTCGGACCACCTCCATCGGGTCTTCGAGAATGCGTTGCTTCGCCAGCGACTCGGCCGCGCGCTCGGGAAAGATGTCATCGCCACCGGCAATCCGCACCAGCTCGGCGACCCACTGGATCCCGCTGATCAACGGCTCGTCCCACTCCTCGAAATACACCTTCGGCCGACGCGGCAGCAGTGCGGCGGCCTCGGCGATGCCATCGAGTCCGTGCTGCAGTCCGTCGGCATAGGCGTTGGCCTTGCCGGCCGCGCCGACCAGTGCGCCCAAACGGCGGATGTAGTCGACGATGCCCTCGACACTGCGGTGGTTGCTGATCCACACCTCGACGCCGTGCCGGATCAGTTCGGCCGCGATATCGGCCTGGATGTCGGAAAACCCGACCACGAAGTCGGGCTGGAGCTTGAGGATCTCGCCGATCTTCGCGCTGGTGAACGCGCTGACCTTCGGCTTGGTCCTGCGCGCGATCGCGGGGCGCACGGTGAAGCCACTGATGCCGACGATGCGGTCCTGCTCGCCGATCGCATACAGCGTCTCGGTCGGCTCCTCGGTCAGGCAGACGATGCGCTGCGGGCCGGAGGTTTTCGCGGGCGCCGCATCCGCAACGGCGGTCACGGGTACAGCATCCGCTTCGACCACTCGCCGGCCGCGTCGCTCTCGTACAGGTAGCGCTCGTGCAGGCGGTACTGGCCGCCGTACCAGAATTCGATCGCGACCGGACGCACCCGCAGGCCGGTCCAGCGTGGCGGACGCGGCACGTCGCGGCCCTCGAACTCCTGTTCGAGCTGGGCGATGCGATCGTGGAAACGCGCCTCATCGAGCGTCTCGGACTGCAGGGAGGCCCAGGCGCCGATCTGGCTGCCGCGCGGACGGGTGGCGAAGTAGGCGTCCGCCTCCTGGTCGTTGACGATCTCGACCGGCCCTTCGATGCGTATCTGCACGCCCTCCTTGACCCGCGGCCAGTGGAACAGCAGCGCCGCCTGCGGGTTGGCCTGCAGCTCGCGACCCTTGCGGCCGTCGAGGTGGGTGTAGAACACGAAGCCGCGCTCGTCGTGCGCCTTCAACAGCACGATGCGGGCCGACGGTCGCGCGGTGAGGGTCGCGGTCGCCACGGTCATTGCAGTCGGGTCGGGTTCGCCGGCGATGCGGGCCTGCGCGAACAGGTCGGCAAACGTGGCGTGGGCTTCGGACAACAGGGCGGGAATGGTCATGGGCCTATTGTGGGCCGGACGCGCGGGCATCGCACCTGCCTGGCCGGGCGGCGACCCGATATGCAGTGCGTGGCGTCCCGCCCCGGGGTAACCCTGATCGGCCCCGCTTTTATCGTTATCCCCGCCTGCGCGGGGATGACGACAACGCCGCAGGCCTTTCCTAATCGACGATGAAGTTGATCTTCATGTTGGTCCGCCATTCGATGATGCTGCCGTCATCGCTGGTCACGACCTTGATCTCGTTGATCCATGCGCCCTTGATGTTCTTGACCGACTCGGCGGCCTTCCTGATGCCGCTCTGGACCGCGTCTTCCATGCTCTTTTTCGACGAGGAATTGATTTCGATGACCTTGGCAACCGACATGGCGATTCTCCTGCGGGACAAAAGTCGCACGATGCGACCGGAACCAGCACCGTAAATGCGCAAGCGTTAAGGCCGTGCAAGGCCGCAGGCACGACCCGGGGTTGGGCGTCTCCCTTGCCCCTACAATCGGCGCCATGAAGCTTGCGCCCAACCTGATCCTGGTCGGCCCGATGGGAGCCGGGAAATCCTGCATCGGCCGTCACCTGGCCACCCGCACCGGCTTGCCTCTGGTCGATCTCGACGACGAGATCGAACGGCGCGCAGGAACCAGCATCGGCGCCATCTTCGAGCACGAAGGCGAAGCCGGTTTCCGCCGCCACGAGCATCAGGCGCTGGCCGACCTGCTGGCGGTCGATCGCCCCGCCGATGGCCTGCTGCTGGCCACCGGCGGCGGCGTGGTGCTGGACGTCGGCAATCGACGCCTGTTGCGCGAACGCGGTTTCGTCGTCCACCTGCATGCCGAGCCGGCCACCCAGCTGGCGCGGCTGGCCGGCGACACGACCCGTCCGCTGCTGCAACGCGATGACCCCGGCGCGGTGCTGCGCGAACTGGCCGGACAACGCGCGCCGCTGTACGCCGAGGTCGCCGACCTGCGTTTCGCGACCGACGGGCTGGATGCCGCCGACGCCGCCGCGCTGCTGGCCGCACAACTGCGGCTGCACTGGCGACGCGGAGTCCCGGCATGAGCGTCGTACGCACCGTCGATGTCGCCGGCAGCCAGCCCTATACGATCGCGATCGGTCCCGGCCTGCTGGACGACGGCACCCGCCTCGCGGCCGCCGTTCGCGGCCGCCACGCATTGCTGGTCAGTGACGACAACGTCGCGCCGCTGCACGCCGACCGGGTGCAGGCCGCGCTGCTCGCCGCGGCGCCCGGCCTGGCGGTGTCACGCTTCGTGATTCCCGCCGGCGAGCATGAAAAGACCCTCGCCCGGTTTGCCCAGGCACTCGATGCGCTGGCCGCGCTCGGCGCGACACGCGACGCGGCCGTGATCGCGCTGGGCGGCGGCGTGGTCGGCGACCTGGCCGGTTTCGCCGCGGCTTGCTGGATGCGCGGCATCGACGTGATCCAGTTGCCGACCACACTGCTGGCGATGGTCGACTCCTCGGTCGGCGGCAAGACCGCGGTGGATCTGCCAGCCGGCAAGAACCTGGTCGGCGCGTTCCATCCGCCGCGCGCGGTGATTGCCGACACCAGCACATTGCGAACCCTGCCCGACCGCGAGCTGCGGGCCGGGCTGGCCGAGGTGGTCAAGTACGCTGCCATCGCCGCGTCGCTGGACGCCCGCGATGCCGGCTTCCTGGGCTGGCTGGAAGCCCGGGCCGACGCACTGCTGGCGCGCGACGACGCGGTCCTGGTCGAGACGATCGCACGTTGCTGCGCGTTCAAGGCCGCGGTGGTCGCGCGCGACCCGCTGGAACGCGGCGACCGTGCGCTGCTCAACTTCGGCCACACCTTTGGCCATGCGATCGAGACCGAACAGGGTTATGCCGGCACCCACGGGGACGGGCTCAACCACGGCGAGGCGGTGGCGGTCGGAATGGTGCTGGCGGCGCGCCTGTCGACCGCGCTTGGACTGGCTCCGGCCGCCGATGCCGAGCGCCTGCGCGCCCTGCTGCACCGCCTGGGACTGCCGACCACGCTGCCCGCCGGCCTCGCGCCGGCCGCGATGCTGGCCCGGATGCGACTGGACAAGAAGGCCGACGCGGTCGGTATTCGTTTCATCCTGTGGGATGGGGTCGGAACCGCGCGGGTCGTGGCCGGCGTGAACGACAGCGACGTGCGGGCGGTGCTGGCAGGCTGAACCGGCGGATCGGCACGCCGGCAAGCGAGCCAGCCGGCGCGTACGTCCGCGCGGCGCACGCGGTGGCGACAACACCGGCGAACGGCAGCAAGGCCGCAGCGGCAAGGGTCCCGTCGCGGCTTTGCCGCCGCCAGGCCCCAGCGCAAGCCCGTACAATCGAGCCATGCGCCTGCTCCTGCAACAACGCCCCGACGGCCCCGAAGCGCCCCGCTTCGTGCAACTGATGCTGCAGCCCGACCTGCTGGGCGGCTGGATGCTGGTGCGCGAATCCGGCCAGATCGGCGGACGCAGCCAGGTGCGCCGCGAGCAGTTCCTGGACCACGACAGCGCCCTGGCCGCGCTGGAACAGGCGCGCGACCAGCAACTCAAGCGCGGCTTCCACGTGATGTTCAGCCAGGGAGCCAACGCTCCACGCTGACACCCGCTGCGCTGTCCAGCCCTCTTCCTGCCCCTTTCACCATCCCCGTGCAGCCGCGATCCGGCGCCGACTTCTTCGAGGAACCCTGCCTTGTCCAGCCCTGTCCTGCCCAAGTCCGCCCTGTCCAGCCCGCTCAAGAACGACCGTTTCCTGCGCGCCCTGCGCCGCGAGCCGGTCGACCACACGCCCGTCTGGCTGATGCGCCAGGCCGGCCGTTACCTGCCCGAATACCGCGCCACCCGCGCCCAGGCCGGCAGCTTCATGAACCTCGCCAAGAACCCGGAGCTGGCCTGCGAGGTCACCCTGCAGCCGCTGCGCCGGTTCCCGCTGGATGCGGCGATCCTGTTCTCCGACATCCTGACCATCCCCGACGCGATGGGGCTGGGGCTGTACTTCGTCGATGGCGAAGGCCCGAAGTTCGAGCGCCCGGTGCGCACCGCCGCTGACATCGCCAGGCTCGGCGTGCCCGACATGGCGACCGACCTGCGCTATGTCATGGACGCGGTCAGCACGATCCGCCGCGAGCTGGACAACGCCGTGCCGCTGATCGGCTTCTCCGGCAGCCCGTGGACGCTGGCCTGCTACATGGTCGAAGGCGGCGGCAGCAAGGACTTCGCGCGGGTGAAGGCGCTGGCGATGAACGACCCGGCCGCGATGCACCAGCTGCTGGACGTGACCACCGACGCGGTGATCGCCTACCTGTCGGCGCAGCGTGCGGCCGGCGCGCAGGCGCTGCAGTTGTTCGACACCTGGGGCGGCGTGCTGTCGCCGTCGATGTACCGCGAGTTCTCGCTGCGCTACATGCAGCGCATCGCCGCCGAGCTGCCGCGCGGCGAAGGCAGCGATCGCACGCCGCTGATCCTGTTCGGCAAGGGCAATGGCGCCTACGTGGCCGATCTGGCCGACACCGGTGCTGAAGGCGTGGGCGTGGACTGGACGATCGACTTGGGCGAGGCCGTCCGCCGCAGCGGTGGCAAGGTCGCCATCCAGGGCAACCTGGACCCCGTCACCCTGTACGCCGAACCGGACGCGATCCGCGCCCACGTCGGCCGCGCGCTGGACAGCTACCGCGACGGCAACGGCGGCTCGCGCGAAGGCCACGTGTTCAACCTCGGCCACGGCATGTCGCCGGACATGAACCCCGAGCACGTGGCGGTGATGGTCGACGCGGTGCACGAGCTCAGCGCGCGCTGAGGCGGCCCCCATGTCCAATGGCGCCATGACACGGTAAGTCATGGCCCGGCCATTGAATCCCGACCCATGCCGTGGCAAGGCACCGGTCGGTATTCACGCCGGCAGCCGATTTCCGCACTCACCCGGAACGACGATGGCGGGCCGCCGACGACCGCCGTCGCTTGTCAAGACATCTGCTCAGCTTCTGACACCGGACCGGACTTTGATTCCTGCGCGACGAGCAGGTCGCGCAACATTCCGCCGGTCACCGGTTTGCGCACGAAGCGGTCGAAGCCGGCGGCCAGGGCCTGCGCTTCGGCATCGGTATCGGCGCGGGCGGTGATCGCGATCAGCGGTTGCACGAAACCCTGCGCGCGCAACTGGCGCGCGAGCGCGAGGCCGTCCAGGCCGGGCAGGTCCAGATCCAGCAGGGCGGCATCGAAATGGCTGGTCGCCGATTCCGCCAACGCGGCCAGGCCGTGGGCGGCGTGTACCACGCGGTGGCCCTGCGCGCGCAGCAGGTCGACCAACACCTCGGCAACGATCGGATCGTCCTCGACCAGCAGCAGCGACAGCCCATGCCCGGCGCGCGCGGAGGAATGCGGGCTGCCCTCAACCCGCTCCGCATCGACCAGTTCGGCATCGGCTTGCTCTGGAAGCGCCGCCTCGGCCAGCGGCAGCCTGACCTCGAACCGTGCCCCCTTGCCCGGCGCGCTCTGGACGCTGATGACGCCGCCCATTCCGGCCGCCAGTTCCTGACAGATCGCCAGACCCAGGCCGCTGCCGCCGTAGCGCGCGGCGGTGCGCACGCCATCGGCCTGCTCGAAGCGAAGGAACAGGCGCGAGATCTGCTCGTCGTTGAGGCCCGGGCCGGTATCGATCACCCGGAACACCACGCCGCCGTCATCGCCGCCGCCGGCGACACCCAGCCGGATCGTCCCGCGCTCGGTGAATTTGATCGCATTGCCCAGCAGGTTCAGCAGGATCTGGCGCACCCGCACCGGGTCGCCGCGCACGCCGCGCGGGGTGTTGTCGTCACGCTCGGCAACGAACGTCAGCCCGCGCACACGCGCCATTGGCGCGGCCATTTCCGCCAGCTCGTCCATCAAGGCATGCAGGTCGAACGCCTCGTCGGCCAGGTCGAGTTTTCCCGACTCGATCCGGGCCAGGTCGAGCGCGTCGTTGACCAGTCGCAACAGGTGCTCGCCGGCGCGGTGGATCGACCGGGTGTAGCTGCGTTGCTGCGGATCCAGCGCGGTGCCCAGCAGCAGCTCGCTCATGCCGAGCACGCCGGTCATCGGGGTGCGCACCTCGTGGCCGAGGGTGGCCAGGAAGCGGGTCTTGGCGACCGATGCCTCGCGCGCCACCTCACGCTCGTGCTCGGCGCGTTGCCAGTCCTGCCGTCGCCGCAGCTGCGCGCGGTAAACGTCGATACCCCACCACAACAACAGCGCGGCCACGGCAAGGAACCCGGCCAGCGCCCAACCGGTGTACCACCACGGCGGCAGCACCTGGAAGCGCAATGCCTGCTCGGGCGCCGCATTGCCGGCGGCGTCCACCGCCCGCGCGCGCAGCGTGTAATCGCCGGCAGGCAGGCCCGTAAACACCCGTTCGCCCTGCGCGCCGTGGTCGACCCAGCCCGGGTCGTACCCGTCCAGCCAGGTGAAGTAACGGTTTGCCTGCGGTTTGTCGTACGCCAGCAGACGCAGCTGTACGCGCAGCTCGCGGTCATGCGGCATCAGCGCCAACGGCTGGGTGCGATCGAGCGACTCCCATCGCCCGTCCCGGCGTACTTCCACCTGGTCCCAATGCAGTGCCGGGCGGATCGGCGCGGGATCGGCCGCCAGCGTGTCGATCATCACCACGCCGCCATCGGCCAGGGCCGAGACCAGCACGCCGTGCGGGGTCATCACCAGCGTACGGTCGACGAATTCCTGGCTGCCCAGGCCATCGGACAGTCCGAAAGGACGCGTGTGGTTTTCCTGCGGATCCCAGCGAAACAACCCGCGCAGGCTGGACATCCAGACCCGCCCCTGCCCGTCGATCTGCAGGCCGGCGGCTTCGACGGCGGGAATGCCCTGCCCGACGCCGACCTGCGCCACGCGCTGCCAGCCGCCATCTCCGCGTCGGTAGTGCTCCAGGCCGGACAGGCGCTGCAGCCACAGACCGTCGGGGCCCTCGAACTGGAACGCGAACACGCGCCCCTCGCCGTCGATGCCATCGACCTGCTCCAGCTTGCGGGCGACCGGGTTCCAGCGCCGCAGACCCTCGCTGCCGGCGATCCACAGCCGGCCCTCGGCGTCGAAATCCAGCGCCTCGTTGTCGCCGACGCCGAGCCCCTGCTCCGGCCCGGTCGCCATCGTGGCCAGCACGCGGCCGCTGGCGGCATCGCGTTGCTGCACCCCCGCGCCCGCGAAGGACATCCACAGGCTGCCGTCCGGAGCCAGCCTGAGCAGGTCCAGCGGACCGCCCAGGGTGGCATCGTCCGCGGAGCCGCGATGCCAGCGCCGCACACTGCCGTCGCGATCGATCCGCACCACGCCGCGGGCCTGGCCGAGCCACAAACGGCCGGCCCCATCCTCAAGGATCGACATCGCGCGCGCGCCTTCGAGCTGCGCCTGCACCGCCTCGTCCACCGGCAGCACGCGGCCGCCACTGTCCAGCCGCTCCAGTTCGGCGCGCTCGCCGGCCAGCCACACCCCGCCTTCGCGGGCCGGCGCGACACCGGGATACAACTCGGCAGCCAGGCCGTCACGCTCGCGGCTGAACTGTGCGATCCGGCGCCAGTCCGGCTGCAGGTAGCCCAGACCGACACCCGGCACCGGGAACCACATCGCGCCGTTGGCCTGGCGGATCATTTCGTAGATCGGCAGCACCGGCCCCTTGGCCCGGATCGGCACCGGCACCGGCACGCCACCCGAGGCCACCCGCCACAACTGGCGATGGCTGGCCAGCCACAACTCGTCGTCCGGCCCGGCCAGCACGCTGAAGACGGCGTTGGGGTACTCGAACATCCCCGACCACGCCGGCCGATGCCAACCGCCCGCGTCCAGACGGCGGAACACCCCGTTGCCGGCACCCACCCAGATGTCATCGCCGACCGGACTGATCGAGAAGATCATCGGCGCGGGATTCTCCTCCGGCAGCGCGATCCGCTCGAAATCGACCCCGGTCCAGCGCGCGATGCCCTTGGTGGTGCCGACCCACAGCCGGTCGGCCGCGTCCACCGCCAGCGACAGCACCACGTCCGATGGCAGGCTGCGCGGCGCGGCCGGATCCGGCCGGTAGCGGGTGATCGTGCCGTCGGCGTCCAGCCGGTGCAGGCCACCGCCGAAACTGCCGAACCACAACGCACCCTGGTGGCTGGCGATCGCCCAGACGTCGTCGCTGCCGATCTGCGGGTGGGTTGCCTGACGGTAGTGGCGGAACCCCTGCCGGCCGGGATCGAGCACGCTGAGCCCGCGCCCCTCGGGGGCGACCCAGATGCGGTTCTGCGGATCGACATGGACGACGGTCAGGTAATTGACCGGCAGCGAGGCCGGATCGCCCGGCACGTGCCGCCAGACCTGCATGCCGACGCCGTCGTAGCGGGCCAGGCCATCGGTGGTGGCCAGCCACAGGTAACCGTCGGCATCCAGCTTCAGGCTGTTGATGTTGCTGGACGGCAGCCCGGCGGCGACGTCGATGTGGCGCAGGCTGGGGATTTCCGGCACCCGGGCCGGCGCGGCGGGGCAGGTCGGAAACGCGGCAAGAAACACGGCCAGAAGCCCCGTCAGAACCCACGTCGCCATTGCAGTTGTGTGTCGCATCGGCCCTTCCCTGGTTGCAATTCCCGCCATTGCACGCCGGCCGCGACGAATGTCCGGCGCGGCAGCGCTCTTTCGATCCCCAGCGCAGGGTCGGCGATCAAGCCGGTGCGGGCAAGTCGAGTGGGTAGCCAAGGCAAGGCCCGGCTGCGCGACGAAGCCCGATGCATGAATCGACCCCCATCGAACGATGCGTTCCCGCACCGGTCTGCGCGCACGGCGACGCGCGTGTCTAGAATCGCTCCATGCCTGTTTCCCGTCCGCTCACGTCCTTCGTCCTGTCGTACCGATGCCGGACATACCGCGCCGGGACGCATCGTCGCGACTGGCACTGCGCGATCGCATTGGCCACCGCACTGGCGCTGTTGCCGGCCATGGCCAGTGCCGGGCAGGCGACCACCCCCGAAACCGGCACCGACAACCGCACGACGTGGCAACTGGATCCGGTCCATACCCGGGTGCTGTTCGCGATCTCCCATGCCGGCTTCTCGCAGGCGCTGGGAACGGTGTCCGGCAGCCAGGGCGTATTGCGGTTCGATCCGCAGGACTGGAGCCGTACGCAACTGCAGGTCACCGTCCCGCTGGATCGACTGGACCTGGGCGATGCCGACTGGAACCGCGCCGCGCTGGCCGGCAACCTGCTGGACGTCAAACACCATCCGGTGGCGCAGTTCGTGTCCACCAGCGCCACCGGGCCGGATGCCGGACACGCCCGGGTCTGCGGCGACCTGAGCCTGCGCGGGGTCACCCGCCCGCTGTGCCTGGAAGTCACCCTCAACGCGATCAAGCGCCACCCGATGCCGCCGTTCCGCCGCACCGCCGGCTTCTCCGCCACCGCCGCCTTGAGCCGCAGCGACTACGGCATCGACGCCTGGCCATCGATGATCGGCGACCAGGTCACGCTGCGGATCGAAGCCGAGGCGGTGCGCGCCAGCCGTTCGGCCGTCAATGAGCTGCCGGAACCGGGGGATCTCCAGACAGAGGGCGAACTTCCGCCGCCGGCCGTTGAGCAGCCTGCCGTCGGACAACCTGCCGTCGAGCAGCCTCCCGTCGCGCAACCCGCCGTCGAGCAACCCGCGACCGCGCCGCCGCCCGTCAACCCCACCGGGGTTGAGCCGCCTCCCGACGAGCCCTGCCCCGACCCCGAACCTGGAGCCCGATCATGAGCCTGAAAAACCCCGTCGACCGCTGGGGCCCGGTCAGCCAGCTGCTGCATTGGCTCATTGCCTTGCTGCTGCTGTGCCTGGCGGTCATCGGCCTGTCGCTGGACAGCTTGCCGAAGTCGCCGAAGTACTTCTGGGTCTACGACCTGCACAAATCGACCGGTTTGACGGTATTGGCGCTGGCGGTCGTGCGACTGGGCTGGCGCATGTACGCCGGGGCACCCAAATGGATCCCGGGCTTGCCGACCTGGCAGGCGCGGCTTGCCACGGTCACCCACGGGCTGCTGTACGCCCTCATCATCGCGATACCGCTGTCGGGCTGGCTGTTCGACTCCGCCAGCGGTCTGCGGCCGTTGCGCTGGTACGGCCTGGTCGAGATGCCCAAGCTGATCGCACCCAATGCCGGCATCCGCGAACTCGCCCGCAGTGCGCACGAGTGGCTGTTCTGGGTGCTGGCACTGCTGGTTGTGATCCACGCCGGCGCGGCGCTTTACCACCATTATTTCGAGGGCGATGCGACCTTGCGGCGGATGCTGCCGCGGCGACGTCAGCCCCTGCCTGCGGAGACTCCCCATGATTCCTGACCGACACACGTCGTCTTGTCGTCCCGCGCTGCTGGTCGGCGCGCTGCTGCTGGCCATGGCCACCCGCCCCGCGCTGGCCGCCGATTACGTGCAGGCACCCGGCTCGACGTTGACGTTCGCCTCCCAGTTCGAAGGCGAGATCTTCACCGGCCACTTCAGCCGCTTCACCACCACGCTGAGCTTTGACCCGCAACACCTGGATCAGGCCAGGCTCGAGGTGACGATCCCGCTCGCCAGCGCGACCACCGCCAATCCCGAGCGCGACAGCACCTTGCAGGGCAGCGACTTCTTCAGCAGCGCGGTGTTTCCGCAGGCTCGCTACAGCGCCAGCAAATTCCGTCACCTGGGCGACAACCGCTACGCCGCCGACGGCACCCTGACCCTGCGCAATGTCAGCCACCCGGTGACCCTGACATTCTCCTGGACCGATGGCGCCGCGCCGGTGCTGGCCGGCAAAGCGACCGTGCAGCGGCTCGACTTCGGCGTCGGTGGTGGCGACTGGGCAGATCTGAAGATGATCCCCAACGCGGTCGCCGTGAGCACCCGGGTGAACCTGCAAGCCGCTCCCTGAGCGCCGTATCCCGCTCAGGCCCCGGACTGCAGCAGCCCGGCCAACCGCCCGGCATCGAACGGCCAGTCCAGCTCCACTCCGCTCGCCTCGTTTCGCAGCACCGGCACCCGCACGCCGTAACGGGCTTCGAGCCCGTCGTCGCCGTCGATGAACACGCTGTCGAAGTCGGGCACGCCGGCCCCTGCCAACACCGCCAGGGCGAGGTCGCACAGATGGCAATCGTCGCGCTGGAACAGGGTCAGGACCGGGGCGGCGGGCGTCGTCGGGTTCATCGGTAAAAGAACAGGATTGGCGGCGGGCTATGATAGGCCGCTGCGTCATCCACCCGCTTCCCCACACCATATTCCACCTCATTGGATCGCCATGTCTGTCAGCAGTTTCGACCTGTTCAAGATCGGTATCGGGCCAAGTTCCTCGCACACCGTCGGGCCGATGCGCGCGGCCGCGCGTTTCATCGAACGCTGGATCATCGACAACGGCGATCTTGAGCGCACCGCGCGCGTGCGGGCGGAAGTGTTCGGCTCGCTGGCGATGACCGGCCGCGGCCACGGCACCGACAAGGCACTGATGATGGGCCTGGAAGGCCATTGGCCGAACGAGATCGACCCGGACATCATCCCGCTGGCGCTGGAGCGCATCCGCGGCGAGAAACGCCTGCGCCTGTTCGGCCGCCACGAGATCGGCTTCGACGAGAAGCACGACCTGATCATGAACAAGCGGCAGAAACTGCCGTTCCACACCAACGGTATGCGCTTCACCGCCTATGACGCGGACGGCGAGGTCATCGCCACGCGCGATTACTACTCGGTCGGTGGCGGTTTCGTGGTCAACCAGGACGAGGCGGCCGAAGACCGCATCGTCGCCGACACCACCGCCGTCCCCTACCCGTTCTCCTCCGGCGACGAGTTGCTGGCGCGGGCGCAGGAAACCGGCCTGACCATCGCCCAGATGATGTACGCCAACGAGCAGGTCTGGCGCACCCCGGCCGAGATCGACGCCGGCCTGGACGAGCTGTGGGAGGCGATGAAGTCCTGCGTCGAGCGCGGCATCCGCTCGCCCGGCACCCTGCCCGGCGGCCTGCGCGTGGGCCGCCGCGCACCGCGGCTGCATGCCGACCTGACCGCACGCCCGCCGTCCGACCACGACGATCCGCTGACCATGCTCGACTGGGTCAACCTGTTCGCGCTGGCGGTCAACGAGGAAAACGCCGCCGGCGGCCGCGTGGTCACCGCGCCGACCAACGGCGCGGCCGGCATCATCCCGGCGGTGCTGCATTACTACGACCGCTTCATCCCCGGCGCCAACATCGAGGGCGTGCGCACCTTCCTGCTGACCGCGGCCGCGGTGGGCATCCTGTACAAGGAAAACGCCAGCATTTCCGGGGCTGAAGTCGGCTGCCAGGGCGAGGTCGGCGTGGCCTGTTCGATGGCCGCGGCCGGTCTGACCGCCGCGCTGGGCGGCAGCCCGAGCCGGATCGAGAACGCCGCCGAGATCGGCATGGAGCACAACCTCGGCCTGACCTGCGACCCGATCGGCGGGCTGGTGCAGATCCCCTGCATCGAGCGCAACGCGATGGGCTCGGTGAAGGCGATCAATGCCTCGCGCCTGGCGATGCGCGGCGACGGCCAGCACAAGGTCAGTCTGGACAAGGTCATCAAGACCATGCGCGAAACCGGCCGCGACATGCAGGACAAGTACAAGGAGACCTCGCGCGGAGGACTCGCGGTGAACGTCATCGAGTGTTGAGGATTGAGGGGAAAGCGCCGCATCTGCGGGGTGGCCGGGGCGCCGGGAGCGAATGCCCTCGGGTGCGAATGTCCCCCGGCACCGATGGAGCCGGTGCCTCCTCCTTTATTTCACACCCAAGGGCATTCACACCCGTCGGTCCAGTACCTCTGCGATCCGACCGTACCGACGTGACCTGCATGCGTGGCCTGCAGACTTTCGGGGCGAAATAAAGGAGGAGGGATCCGCCGCAGGCGGAGACCGGGGGACATTCGCCCCGAAAGTCTGCAGGTCGCGCCCCGCCCCGCCTTCAGTCACGGGTTGACCTCGCAATCCGCAACGCGTCATCCAGCAGGCCCGCGGCAGTGACGTGGGCGCCCGCACCCGGGCCCTGGATCACCAGCGGTTGCTGCTGATAGCGATCCGACCAGATGGCGACCTTGTTGTCGGTTCCCGCACCACCCGCCAGCGGGTGATCTTCCGGCAGGGATTCCAGGCCGACGCGGGCCTTGCCCCGGCCGCTGCCGGCACTGTCCAGGCGCGCGATGAAACGCAAGACTTCACCGCGCTTGCGGGCCGCCGCAAAGCGGGCGCGCAACGGGGCATCGAGTGCCGGCAAGACCGCATCGACCTGCTCGCGGGCCACGCCAGCCAGTGCTTCGGGCACCAGCGATTCAACCTCGACTGCATTGGCCTCCAGCTCGACGCCGGCGGCACGGGCCAGGATCAGGATCTTGCGTCGCACGTCCTCGCCCGACAGGTCTTCGCGCGGGTCGGGCTCGGTGTAACCGGCATCGCGTGCCTGGCGGACGAACCCCGAGAACGGGCGCAGTCCGTCGTAGCGGTTGAACAGCCACGCCAACGATCCCGACAACACCCCGGCGATGGCATGGATGCGGTCGCCACCGGCCTGCAGTTCGCGGATCGCGCGCAGCAACGGCAGGCCGGCACCGACGGTGGCGCTGTCGCCGTACTGCGCGCCACCGTGCTCGGCCGCGTCGCGGATGGCGCGCCAGCGGGCCAGCGACGTGCCCTGCCCGAGCTTGCAGGCGGTGACAACATGGATGCCCTGCGCGAGCCAGGCGGCGTGGTGCGCGGCCACCTCGTCGCTGGCCGTCGCGTCGATGACGATGCGATGGCCGTTCCCCTCCAATACCCGTGGCAACCGGTCCAGCTCCACCGATCCGCGACCGGCGGCATCCATCGCCGCACCGGCGACGCCGACTCCAGCGCCACCCGCAAAGCACGCCTGCGCAAAGGCCGGACACAGCCCCTGGTCCTGCAGTGCAGTGCGTGAATTGCCGACGTGCGTCAACGTCAACACCTCACCAAACCGCGTACCCGACCAGCCGGCCAGCCGCGCCAGCACCGCCTGGCCGACATTGCCGGTCCCCAGCAGCGCGACCCGCGCGGTCGGCAGGCCACTGTCGCCGCGTGCAATGGGGCGAGCGATGCCGACGGCGTGCATCCTGTCGCCGCGCCCGGCGATCACGGCATTCATGTCGCCACGCGCGCGATGCCGCCGGTCACCGCATGCACGCGGTCCAGCGCCGCAGCGATGTCGGCGACCAGGTCGTCGACATGCTCGATGCCGACCGACAGCCGCAGCAGGCCGTCACCGATACCCGCCTCCGCCCGCGCCTGGGCCGACATCGCCGCATGGGTCATCGTGGCCGGGTGCGCGACCAGGCTTTCCACGCCGCCCAGTGATTCGGCCAGGGTGAAGTACGCCAGTCCGTCCAGGAACGCGCGCGCCGCCGCTTCGCCATCCAATTCGCCATGCTCCAGTTCGCCATGTTCCAGCTCGATACTCAGCATCGCGCCAAACCCGGTCTGCTGACGCGCGGCGACCGCGTGACCCGGATGGCACGGCAGCCCCGGGTAATGCACCACGCGCACGGCCGGGTGCGCGTCCAGCAACTCGACCAGGGCGAGGGTGTTTTCCTGATGCACGCGCAGGCGCGCATCCAGAGTGCGCAGTCCGCGCAGGGTCAGGAAGCTGTCGAATGGCGCACCGGTGATGCCCAGGCAATTGGCCCACCACGCCAGCGTCTCGTGCACCTGGGCATCTTTGGCGATCACCGCGCCACCGACCACGTCGCTGTGGCCGTTGATGTACTTGGTGGTGGAGTGCACCACCACGTCGGCGCCGAACGCGATCGGCCGCTGCAGCGCGGGCGACAGGAAGGTGTTGTCGACCACCACCCGTGCGCCGGCCGCATGCGACGCCTCGATCACGAAACGCAGGTCGGTGATGCGCAGCAGCGGATTGGACGGCGTCTCGACCCAGACCAGCGCCGGGCCTTGCGCCAAAGCCTCGCTGAGCGCGCGCGGATCGGTCAGGTCGGCCGTGATCAGCTGGAACGCGCCCTTGGCGGCCAGCGCATTGAACAGCCGCCAGCTGCCGCCATACGCATCGTGCGGCACCACCAGCCGGTCGCCGGGCTTGAGCAGTGCATTCAACACCAAGGTGATCGCAGCCATGCCGGTCGCGGTGATCACCCCGCCGGCGCCGCCTTCCAGCTCGGCCAGAGCCTCGCCGAGCAGGTCGCGGGTCGGGTTGCCGCTGCGGGTGTAGTCGTAGGTGCGCTTGTCGTTGAAGCCCGCAAAGCTGAAGTTGGACGACAGCACCAAGGGCGGCGTCACCGCGCCGAACGCAGGGTCGCGGTCGATGCCGGCACGTACCGCGGTGGTGGAGCGATGGCCGCGACCGCGGTCCAGCGAATGCAGGCTCATGCGCGGGTCTCCACACAGGTCTCGGCAGCGGCGACATCCAGCAGCGCCTCGCGCAGGATGCCGTCGATGGCCGCAGGCTCCTTGAGGAACGCGTCGTGGCCGTACAGCGAGCGCAGCACCTGCAGGCGGGTCTCGCCGCGCAGGCGTTCGACCAGTTCATAGGCGTCGGCCACCGGCACCAGCCGGTCCTCGGCCACTGCGACCACGGTCACCGGCACGCGCACCGTTTCCGGCGACAGCACCTGCAGGTCGATCGACTCCGACAGACGCACGAACGCGGTCGCGGCGGTGCGGCCGGCATAGCGGTTTCCGCAGTGCTCCAGGTACTCCTCGGCCGCCACCCGCACCTGGCCATTGACCACTTTGGCGACGCCGAAACGGCTGTCGAACTCCTCCGGCGTGCGGTAACTCAGGATCGCCAACTGGCGCGCCAGGGCGAGGCCGTGGGTGTCGTCGCACTGCAGCGCGCCCAGCGTGACCGCGCGCCGCTGCAACGCACGCCATGCGCTGGCGTAGGGGTGGGAGCGGTGGCAGCCACTGATCGCCACCAGCCGGTCCAGCCGCGCCTCGTGCAAGGCCGCGAACTGCAGCCCGACCATCGCCCCGTACGAGCAGCCGATGAAGGCGGCGAGCCGGTCGATCCGCAGGGCATCCAGCAATGCCGCGATCGCATCGGCCTGGTCGGCCGGATCCAGCGGCACGTCCAGCGTGCCGTCGCTGCCGAGCCAGTCGAAGGCGAGGATCGCGTGGCGCGCGGGATCCAGGGCGCGATCCGGCCCACACTGCGCATCCCACCAGCCCCCTTCACCGAAGGCCGCGCTGGCGGCGACATGACGATCGGCGGAGATCCCGCCGGCCACGAACACCACCGGCAAACCGGGATCCCCGATCCGCTCGTACCGCAACCTCAGCGGGCGCCGGCCGGCATGGCGCAGCTCGAGCTCCACCCGGACCTCGCCGCGCTTGGCGGTGTCCAGCACGAGCGATGAGGACGGGGCATCCCTGGACGCGGCATCGTCTTCGCGGGCGGAAAGGGATTCGGTGGCAAACGGGGCGAACTGCAGGCTCATGGCGGGCTTCCGGAGTGGCGGGAGCCATCGAGCAGGATGGCCGGCACCCCCCGAGGGCGAGCCGGACAACCATCTTCCGGTGACCGGCCAGACGACCGGGTCACCGCAGGAATTGGCACCTTCGCGCCGCTTGCGCTGCGCTGGGTTGCCCCGGCTTCAAAGGGCCTGTCCCTCTGCCGGTCTCGATGGATGCGGGGAGTCTGCCTACGCACTTTCGCCATGTCAATCGCTTTATCCGCATCGAGCGATTGATAAAAAGCACGACCCCGGATATCTCGACCCCGGCGACAAACCACTACACTGCCGCTCCATCGCCACCGCCACGAATGCGCCGCCGCATGACCTGCCGCCTACTTGCCATCGCCTGTACCAGCCTCCTGCTGGGTGCATGCGCCTCGCTGCCGCACGAGACCGGGACGCCCGCCAATGCGGCGTCCGCGCCGTCCAACCAGGCCATCGAACTCCACACCGTCGCGGAGCGTTACGTCTCCGCATCGCATGTGGAAGCCGAGCTGGATTCGCTGGCCACCTGGCCCGCGCCCGACGGCGGCACCTGGCTGATCGGCAGTGCCAAATCGACCCACTCGCTGATGGTGTTCGACGCCGACAGCGGCGCGTTGCTGCGCACCATCGGCGGCAAGGGCAAAAGCCCCGGCCAGTTCAACCGGCCCAACGGCGTCGCCGTCCACGGCGACCGACTGTTTGTCGTCGAACGCGACAACCACCGGTTGCAGGTGCTCGACCTGCCCGGGCTGCAACCCGTCGCCAGCTTCGGCGATGACGTGTTGCGCAGCCCCTACGGTCTGTGGATCAACGAAACCGCGCCCGACGAGCTGGAGATCTACGTCACCGACAGCTTCATGTACGGCGAGCGTTACCAGATCGTTCCGCCGTTGTCCGAGCTCGATCAGCGCGTCCGCCGTTTCCGCGTGCAGACCGATGCGGCCGGCGAACTGCAGATCGACTACCTGGGATCGTTCGGCGAGACCCGTGAGCCCGGCGCGCTGCAGGTGGTCGAGTCGATCGCCGGCGACCCCAGCCACAACCGGCTGCTGATCGCCGATGAGTATGTCCCCGGCAAATTCGCCCCGGAGGAGCCACGTTCCCCGCATGCCGCCGACAGCGGATCGACCCTGCGCGAGTACACCCTGGACGGCCATTACACCGGCCGCAGCCTGCCGGCGGACACCTTCGCCACCGAAGCCGAAGGCGTCGCGCTGTGGTCCTGCCGCGACGGCGCCGGCTACTGGATCGCCGTCGACCAGCGCAATCCGCTGACCGTGTTCCATCTGTTCGAGCGCAACGGCCTGGCCCCGGCCGGCAGTTTCCAGGGCCACACCACCGGCCAGACGGACGGTATCGCCCTGCACGCCGCCAGCACGGCAGCGTTTCCCGACGGCGCGCTGTTCGCGGTCCATCACGATGAGGCGGTGGCCGCGTTCGACCTGGCCGACATCGCCCGCACCCTCGGGCTGGCCGAGGCATGCACCGGCGACCCGTGACATCCGCATGGCGACCGGCGATGCGATCGCTGGCCTCGACCGCCCTGCTGGCCGTGATGCTCATCGCCGCGGCCGCACTCCCTTCGCTGCTGTCCGCCGGCACCGTGTACCGCTGGACCGATGCCAACGGCGTCAGTCACTACGGCGACCGCCAACCGCAGCAGGCCACCGGCCCGGTCAGCACTGTCGGCACGTTCACCAACACCTCCGTCGAGCCGGCGGCGATCGCCCGGCTCCGGGTCCAGGCGAACCGGGACGGCGAATACTTCGCCTGGGCCGACAACCTGCTGGCCGGGCCGATCGAGGTGATGCTGCATTACCGCCATCGCCGCAACACCGGCAGCGCTCCGGCCTTGCCGGCACGTGCCACGGTGCCGGCCGGTGGCAGCGCGGTGGTATCGGTATTCCGGGCCGATGACCCCGACCGGCCGTTCGACTTCGCGTTGCGCATGGACAGCCTGCCCGGCCATCCCAGCGCCGCGCCGCGCGACACGCTCTACCTGCTGCCATTGGCTCGCGATGCCGCGCAGGAAAGCGCGCAGATCGACCAGGGCTATGGCGGCACCTTCAGCCACGACGATCCGGAAAACCGCTACGCGATCGATTTCGCCGTACCGGTCGGCACCGTGGTGCTGGCCGCGCGCGCCGGGGTGGTGATGCAGGTCGAGAGCGGTTTTGATCGCCCCGGCCTGGATCGCGCTGCCTACGGCGGCCGCGCCAACTTCATCCGCCTGCTGCACGACGACGGCACGATGAGCGTGTATGCCCACCTGAAATCCGACGGCGTGCTGGTCCGGCCCGGCCAGCGGGTAACGGCCGGCCAACGGATCGGCCTGTCGGGCAACACCGGCTTCACCACCGGCCCGCACCTGCATTTCGCGGTGCAGGTGAACCGCGGCATGCGGCTGGTGTCACTGCCCTTCCGCATGCAGGGCGTGGACCTCCCGCCGCCGCATTGAATGTGCCAAGTCGACGGCGGGATCGATGCCGGAAGTGTCAGGCCGCCTCGGCGTTGTGCCCGATCTGCTCCGCCATCAGGCGCCATTGCGGCAGCTTGTCGAGCATGCCGACCGAATGCAGATAGCCCTCGTCGACCGGCGTGCCCTTCACCAGGGCGGCGGCGACGTGGACTGCGCCGGTCACCCAGAAACCGGTCGAGCGCATGCGACGCGGACGTGACTGGTGCGCGACCGCCTCCACGATCGGGGTCGGCAAGCCCCACAGGCCCAACAGATAGGCACCGGCTTCGGCATGGCCGGGGCTCGCGGCAACGATGTCCGGGTCGGCACCGTCTTCCGACGCGGCGGCCGGATCGACATCGCCGATGCCCGGCAACAGCAACCCCACCTCCGCCAGCAAGCCGGCGGTCGCGGCGAGTTCCGCGCTCGGCCCTCCCAGCAGCTTGCCGGCCAGTTGCGACGTCGCCAGTGCGCGCGTCTGCATGGCCTCGCGGTCGATGCCGGACGGCCCTTCGCTGCGGCCGAAGGTCTCGCTGGCCAGCACGAGCTGCCGCAGCATCCCCAGCCCCAGACGGGTCACCGCGGAACGGATGTCGGTGATCTCCCTGCCGGCGGAAAAGAAGGCCGAGTTGCACAACCGCAATACCTTCGCCGCCAGCGCAGGATCCTGGGAAAGCACGTAGGCGATCTCGGCCATGCTGACATCGGGGTCGCGCATCAACTGCACCAGCTCGATATACATGCGCGGCGCCGGCGGCAGCGAATCGATGCGACCGATCGTGTTCTTGAGCTCCTCGCTGTCGAACAGCTTGCGCAGGTCGACGACGCTTTCGACCGCATCGATGAGCTCGCCGGCGTCCAGCGGCTTGTTCAAGACCCGGTGCGCGCCGTCCAGGGCGTGCATCGCATCGCCTCCCTGGCCACGCTCCAGCAGCAGGATCCGGATGGCATGGGGATTGCGTTCGCGCAGTTCGAGCTGCGCCGGCGAACCGTGCGTCTCCAGGTCGGTGACCAGGACGTCCGCGCTCTGCAGCGACGCATTCGCGGCCACCGGATCGGGTGCCCACTCGACCTTCCAGTCCAGTTCGAAATCGACGAGCGCCGACTTCAGCTCCTCGGCCTGGACCGCATCCCCACCGGTGATAACTATGAGCATTGATGATTCTCCACAGGATTTCGTGCGGTAGCTCCGCCCACCTGCGGTAGCGGCCGGCGCCGGGCGGACTTTAGAGCGATCCGGACGGCCGTCACATTTGCCGGCAACTTTCTTCCAGGCGAGGCCATTGACGGGGCCGGGCCTTGGATTTTTCTGTGCCGGGCGCGATGGTGGCCGCCCCGGCTGACGGGCCGATCCGCAAGCCGGATCTCATCCCGTCGTCCCCGACACCGCCCGCATGACGACGGCTCGCCGGCAGCCTCTATAATTGCGCCCTTCCCCGCTCTGCTGGCGCGCCCGCGCGCGCCGTTCCCATGTCCGATGTTTCCCAGCAGGCGCTGCGCCGCCGCACCTTCGCGATCATTTCCCACCCCGATGCGGGCAAGACCACGCTGACTGAAAAGCTGTTGCTGTTCGGTGGCGCGATCCAGATGGCCGGCTCGGTCAAGGGCCGCAAGGCCGCCCGCCACGCCACGTCCGACTGGATGAAGCTGGAGCAGGAGCGCGGCATCTCGGTGACCAGCTCGGTGATGCAGTTCCCGTACGACGGCCGCATCGTCAACCTGCTCGACACGCCCGGCCACGCCGACTTCGGCGAGGACACCTACCGGGTGCTGACCGCGGTCGACTCCGCGCTGATGGTGATCGACGTGGCCAAGGGCGTGGAGGAACGCACGATCAAGCTGATGGAGGTCTGCCGGCTGCGCGACACACCGATCATGACCTTCATCAACAAGCTCGACCGCGAGGGCAAGGAGCCGATCGAGCTGCTGGACGAGGTGGAGAGCGTGCTCGGCATCCAGTGCGCGCCGGTGACCTGGCCGATCGGCATGGGCAAGCGGCTGAAGGGCGTGGTGCACCTGCTCACCGGCGAGGTGCACCTGTACGAGCAGGGCCGAAACTTCACCCGTCAGGACTCGACCATCTTCCCGTCCATCGACGACCCCGCGTTCGAGGCGCGCATCGGCCCCAAGGTGCTGGCCGACCTGCGCGACGAGCTGGAGCTGGTGCAGGGTGCGAGCCACCCGTTCGAGCTGGAGAAATATCTGTCCGGCGAACAGACCCCGGTGTTCTTCGGCTCGGCGGTGAACAACTTCGGTGTCCAGCTGCTGCTGGATTTCTTCGTCAAGCACGCGCCGGCGCCGCAGCCGCGCGCGACCACCACCCGCGACGTGGATCCGACCGAAGACAAGCTCACCGGCTTCGTGTTCAAGATCCAGGCCAACATGGACCCGCAGCACCGCGACCGGGTCGCCTTCATGCGGATCTGCTCGGGCAAGTTCACCGCCGGCATGAAGGCCTTCCACGTGCGCACCGGCAAGGAACTCAAGCTCGCCAACGCGCTGACCTTCATGGCCAGCGACCGCGAGATTGCCGAGACCGCGTATTCCGGCGACGTGCTGGGCATCCACAACCACGGCACCGTGTCGATCGGCGACAGCTTCAGCGAAGGCGAGCCGCTGATCTTCACCGGCATCCCCAACTTCGCCCCGGAGCTGTTCCGCCGCGCGCGCCTGCGCGACCCGCTCAAGCTCAAGCAATTGCAGAAGGGCCTGGCCCAGCTCAGCGAGGAAGGCGCGACCCAGTTCTTCCGGCCGCTGATGAGCAACGACCTGATCCTGGGCGCGGTCGGCGTGCTGCAGTTCGAGGTGGTCGCCTACCGGCTGAAGGCGGAATACGGGGTGGATGCGATCTTCGAGCCGGTCAACGTCTCCACCACGCGCTGGATCCGCTGTGGCAACGAGAAGAAGCTGGAGGAGTTCCGCGACAAGAACGCCAGCCACCTGGCGCTCGATGCGGCCGACCAGCTGGTCTACCTCGCGCCGACCCGGGTCAACCTGCAACTGGCGCAGGAGCGCGCACCGGACGTGGAGTTCCTCGCCACCCGCGAGCAGGCACATGCGGTGAGCGTGAGCTAGCAAACCGCGTGACCGGCTGGCGCGGGCCGGACAGTGCCGCACTGAACCGGCCGCAACATATTCACTCCCGCTTTACCGGACGGTATCGAAGGTGGACGTCGCGCTCCCTGATGGTTCCGACCGATGCCAGCCCCCGCAGCCGCGGAGACGCCAAAGCCCGACCCGCCCGCCCACCGCCGCAACGATGGGCGCTGGTGGCAGTGGCCCCGCCGCCGCCCCTGGCTGACCGCGCTGGGCGTGCTGGTACTGGGACTGGTCGTGCTGGCCCTGCTCTGGGACTGGAACTGGTTCAAGGGGCCGATCGAGCGCCAGGTCGAAGCGCGCACCGGACGCGAGTTCAAGATCGGCGGCAACCTCGATGTCGATCTGGGCTGGGTGCCGACGATCCACGCCGACAAGCTGAGCTTCGGCAATGCCGACTGGTCACGGCAACCGGTCATGGCGACCACCGACCGGCTCGAGTTCCGCATCGACCTTCGCCGGTTGTTCCGCGGCGAGATCCGCATTCCCGACCTGCGCCTCGCCGCGCCACGGCTGAACCTGGAAGCGAACCCGGAAGGCGGCGGCAACTGGCAATTCGGCGACAGCGGCGGCGACAGCAACCTGCAGTTCCGCCGGGTGTGGATCGAGGATGGCAAGCTCGCGTTTCTGGATGCCGCCGGCAAGACCGACATCACCCTCGATGTGACCAGCACGCAGCCACGCGACCCGCACAACGCCGCGCCGATCAAGGTCGACGGTGGTGGCCGATGGAAGGGCAACCGGTTCACCCTGCAGGGCACCGCCGAGTCGCCGCTGGCGTTGCGCGACACCCAAGCCCCCTACCGCATCGACGCCCACGCGCAGGCAGGCGCCACCAAGGCCCACGCTCGCGGCACCCTGCTGGACCCGCTGCGCCTGCGCGATTTCGACCTGCAGCTGACACTTGCCGGGCAGAACCTGGACGACCTGTATCCACTGATCGGCGTGGCGCTGCCACCGAGCCCGCCCTACACCCTCGACGGCCGCCTGACCCGCGACATCCAGGGTGCGGGCACCACCTGGCACTACGACAAGTTCACCGGCACGGTCGGCGACAGCGACGTGGCCGGCGACGCCGCCTTCACCACCGGCGGCGAGCGGCCTTTCCTGAAAGCGAACCTGCACTCGCGGCGGCTGGATTTCGACGATCTCGCCGGCTTCATCGGTGGCGCACCGAAGGCGGGCGATGGCGAGACCACCAACCCCGATCTGGCCGCCCAGGCGGCCCAGCAGAAGGCCAGCGCACGCGTGCTGCCCGACGCGCCCTACAAGCTCGAAAAACTGCGCTCCATGGACGCCGATGTGCGCCTGAAAGCCACGCGCATCAACGCACCGTCACTTCCGCTGGACGACATGGACGCCCACCTGAAACTCGATGCCGGCTTGCTGCTGCTGGACCCGTTGAACTTCGGCGTCGCCGACGGCCAGATCCGTTCGACGATACGCATGGACGCGCGCGAGGCGATCATCCACACCCGCGCCGACGTGACCGCCAACGGCCTGAATCTCGCAAAACTCCTACCCCGGGTGGAACTGGCGCAGAACGCCATCGGCAAGGTCGGTGGCCATGCCAGGCTTGCCGGCAGCGGCAACTCGATCGCCAGGATGCTGGGCAGCAGTGACGGGGTGATCGACGTGGGCATGGGCCGCGGCAAGATCAGCAACCTGCTGATGGAAGAGGCCGGTATCGACATCGCCGAAATCATCAAATTCAAGTTGGCCGGCGACCGCGTGATTCCGATCCGCTGCGCGTTCGGCGACTTCAGGGTCGACAGCGGCGTGATGACGACGCTTGCGCTGGCATTCGACACCACCGACACGATCCTGATCGGCGAGGGCACGATCGATCTGAAGAACGAGCAACTGGACCTGGTCATCAAGCCGCGGCCGAAGGACCGCAGCCTGCTTGCCTTCCGCACGCCCCTGGTCGTGGACGGCAGCTTCCGGCATCCAGGCATCCACCCCGATCTTGGCCGCATCGGATTGCGTGCGGCGATCGCCCTGACCTTGGGCAGCATCGCCCCGCCGGCCGCGCTGCTGGCCACGCTGGAACTCGGCCCCGGCAAGGACAGCGGCTGTGGCGGCCAATACGCGAAATAGCGACAAGCGCCGACGGATCCGCGGCGGGAACCGCTGCCGCCCATCAACTGCCCGCTCAGCTGGTGATGTACTTCTGCAGCTGCTCCAGCTCGACCTGCTGGTCTTCGATCACCGCCTTCACCAGGTCGCCGATCGACACCACGCCCAGCACCTCGCCATTGACCACCACCGGCAGATGACGGATGCGCCGGTTGGTGACCAGCTCCATGCAGTGCTCGGCGGTGTCGTCCAGCCCGACGGTGCGCACATCGGCGGTCATCACGTCACGCACCGGGGTGGTCGCCGACGAGCGGCCCTGCAGCACGATCTTGCGGGCGTAATCCCGCTCCGACACGATCCCGGCCAGTTTTCCGTCCTGGATCACCAGCAATGCGCCGATGTGTTTCTCGGCCATCAGCCGGATCGCATCGATCATCGGCGCATCCGGACTGATCGCGTAGATCTCAGGCGCTTTCGCTTCCAGCAGGTGCCTTACGTTGTGCATGGCTTGCTCCTTCCACGAGGTGAACCTGCCCCGAGCATACCCCCGGGGCCGGCTGCCAGACATCCACCAGATACAGCGGGCGCCGCTTGGACTCCTCGTACAGCCGGCCCAGGTACTCGCCGATCAATCCCAGCGCGATCAACTGCACGCCGCCCAGGAACAGGATCACCGCCATCATGGTCGGCCAACCTTGCACCGGATCGCCCCACAACAACGCCTTGGCGATCACCCAGATACCGTAGGCAAACGCAAAGCACGCGGTCAAAAGGCCCAGGTAGGTCGCCAGCCGCAACGGCGCGGTGGAGAAGCTGGTGATCCCTTCCAGCGCAAGGTTCCACAGCCGCCAGAAGTTGAACTTGCTCGCCCCCGCCAGCCGCGGCCCGCGGTGGTAGGGCAGCGAAATGCGGTTGAAGCCGACCCAGCCGAACAGCCCCTTCATGAACCGGTGGCGCTCGCGCAACTGGCGCAATGCATCCAGCGCACGCGGCGACAGCAGCCGGAAATCGCCGGTGTCGGCCGGGATCGGCGTCTTCGACAACCGGCCGATCAACCGATAGAACGCATGCGCGGTCGCCCGCTTGAGCCAGCCCTCTCCTTCGCGCACCAGCCGGGTGCCGTAGACATCGTCGTAACCCTGCCGCCACCGGGCGACGAACTGCGGGATCAATTCCGGCGGATCCTGGCCGTCGGCATCCAGGATCAACGCCGCACCATGCTCGACCCGATCCAGTCCCGCGGTCAGCGCCAGCTCCTTGCCGAAGTTGCGCGACAGGCGCAGCAATGCGATCCGCGGATCGGCCAGCGCCAGTGCCTGCAACACCGGCCAGGTCGCATCCGCGCTGCCGTCATCGACGTACAGGACCCGGCCATCGATGTCGTGCTCTTCGCGGACGGTATCCAGCGCCCGGGCGATACGCGGCTGCAGCAGCGGCAGGCTGTCGGCCTCGTTGAAGGCGGCGACAACGACGGTCAGGCGGTCATCCAGGGCGGGGTTTTCACTCATCCGCGCATGGTATCCGACCGTTCCGGGCATCGCCGAAAGCCACCGGCACGTGTCCGGATCGCTACTCGAACTGCTCCAGGTACCCGACCCCGCCGATCTGCCGCATCTGCTGCTGGATCTGCCGCGTCCGCCGCTGCACATAGGGCCCCGGCTGCGCGACGCTGTAACGCTTCGGGCTGGGCAGCACCGCCGCCAGCCGCGCAGCCTCGGCCGCTGTCAACTGGCTGGCATCCTTGCCGAACCAGGTCCGGGCCGCCGCCTGCGCGCCGTACACGCCGTCACCGAACTCGGCGACGTTGACGTAGACCTCGATGATCCGCGACTTCGGCCACATCAGCTCGATCAGCGCCGTGTACCAGGCCTCCAGACCCTTGCGCACCCAACTGCGGCCGCTCCACAGGAACAGATTCTTCGCCGTCTGCTGGCTGATCGTGCTGGCACCGCGCAGCTTGCCGCCCCGCTCGTGACGCGCACGCGCCTTCTCGATCGCCTCCAGGTCGAAGCCGTAATGCTCCGCGAAACGCTGGTCCTCGGATGCGATCACCGCCAGCGGCAGGTTCGACGACACCTGCTCCCGGTCGCGCCAGTCGTAGGCGATCCGGAAATCCCAGTCGCCCTTGCTCCACGCGTCCAATTGGCGGGCAACCATGAACGCACTGAAAGGCGGGTCGACAAAACGCAGCGCCGCCACCTGCAGCACGCTGGCCAGCATCAGCAACAACGGCACCGCGAGCACCCAACGCAGCCAACGGCGACGCCGGCGCGGCACTGCCCCCGAGGCCTGCTCCTCCTCTTGCATCGCTTGATCTTGCCCCGCTTCCACCACGCCCCCATCTCCAGGCAATCGACAGTCCATCCTTTCCGCGCATTATCGATCATGCGCCCCCTGCCACATGAGCGTCCCATGCCCCACAACGACAACCGCCCCGCCGACCACAACGACCAGCTGACGCGCTTCATGATCGACCGTGCCGGGGTACGTGGCGTGCATGTGCATTTGCAGCACACCTGGCAGCAGATCCGCGAGCGGATGGCCGAAGCCACCGCCCAGGCGCCCGCCTCGCTGGAGCTGCTGGGTGAAGCCACGGCCGCCGCCGCGCTGTTCACCGGCCACGCCAAGATCGACGGTCGCCTGTCGGTGCAATTGCGCAGTGAAGGCGCGCTGCGCACGCTGTTCGTCGAATGCACCTCGGCAGGCACCCTGCGCGGCATCGTCCAGATCAGCGCGGAGGCAGGGGTCCGTCCGGTGTCACGCGACCTGCGCGAACTCGGCGACGGCGCGATGCTTGCCATCACCATCGAGAACCCCTCGGCCGGCGGTCGGGATCCGGTGCGCTACCAGGGCATGGTCGCGCTGGAGTCGGACTCGCTGGCCGGGGCGTTCGAGGACTATTTCCGTCAATCCGAACAACTGCCGACCCGGTTGCTGCTGGCCAGCGATGGCGACCGCGTCGCCGGACTGATGCTGCAGAAGCTGCCCGGCGACGAAGGCGATGCGGACGGCTGGATCCGCAGCGGCGCGTTGTTCGACACCCTGGACACGGCGGAACTGCTCGACGCGCCCGCGCAGACCCTGCTGACCCGCCTGTTCCATGAGGACGGCGTGCAACTGCTGGGGGAGAAGCCGCTGGCCTTCGCCTGTTCGTGTTCGAACGAGCGGGTCGAGTCGATGCTGGTCTCGCTGGGCGAGGAAGAAGCGCTGGCTGCCGCAGCCGATGGCGATGCCGAGATCCGCTGTGAATTCTGCGGCCAGCACTACCGTTTCAGCGAAGGCCGCATCCGGGAGTTGCTGGCGATCTCGGCCGCGCAGGTGAGCCCGCCGGAACGCCTGCAGTGAACACTTGCAGAAAACCGGACCGCCTTCACACCACGTTGATTGTTAAAGAAACATAAACGCCCTAGTATCTAGGTTCTTGTGATAGGGGAACTCCGCCGGGCACGCCCGGTCGTACTGACGTCCATGAAGAACCGCCTCCTCCGACTGCCGCTTGCCCTGCTCCTCGCCCTAGGCGTGGCCGCGGGCGCGCACGCGCAATCGCCGAAGAAGGCCTCCAAGGACGCCACGGTACTGCCGGTCTGGAACCACTCCAGCGGAAAGCTCGAAGCCCTGCTGCTGCTGGAGCCCACCGGCACCTCGGCAGCCGGCGCACGCTGGCGCGTGGGCAGCACGACCCTGGACGCCGCGTTCGGACTGGAAGCCGGCAACACCCTCGGCCTGGTCTGCGACCGTCGCAGCGGGCTGGCCGGCACCATCGGCAACCTGGCCAATCATTGTCTGCTGGCCGCCATGGAAGACGATCGCAGCAATGGCAATGGCCAGGCCACTGCAGGTGCCAGCCTGAGCAACGGCGGTACGCGCCTCGGGCTCGCCATCGGCAAAAGCCGCGACACCTTGCCGGCCTGGCTGAATCCCGCTGGCCACAACAAACAGGTCGACCAGAACACGTTGACCGTCTACGGCCAGCAGAACATCGGCCGCGAAGCAACCGTCTCGATCGGCGGCACCTGGGCACGCGCGCGCCTGATCCCAGCGGGCGAAGTACCGGCACTGGCCGATCGCTGGAGCAGCCGCACCCTCACCGTCGGTGCAGGTTACGGCGACTTCGATGCCAACATCATCGGCCGGGTGATCGACACCCCCAGCCAGCCCGGCAGCTGGGAAGGCCTCGGCATCGGCCTGACCTGGCGCACGCCATGGAGCGGCAGCCTCACCGTGGGCGCGGAAAAGATCACCCGCGGATCCAACCCGTTCGCACCCAACTCGGACAGCGACGAAGGCACCGTGCCCTACGTCCGCTACGAGCAGGACCTCTGAGTCAGTTCTGACACCGGCCTGATGCTGGCGTTGACCTTGGCCTGACACCGGCACTGTCCACCACCCACGCCGCAATGGCGGGGCACCCGCTCACACCTTTCGCTTCCCGCCATGCCGTCATTGATCGACGGCAGGTTGGCTATGGCGTGCCTGAGAGCCGCCGATCGGTGATTTCCGTGTCCGTAATCAAGCCCAAGGCCAGGCAGGCTCCCTTCCCCGACCACCCGGATTCGGCCTCTTCGGACGGGTCTTTCATGCAAGACAACCTCTTTTTTGATCCAGACAGCTTGATTAACAGGGACAAACCGCCCACAAGGCTCTTTCGCATCCCGGCAAGTGATTGTTTTTCAACATATTTTTTTGATTGTCGGAAATTGCATCGGCAATCGTTAACAACACTTTAATTTTTGACCGCAGGCGGCTACCATCGACCGGCCTTGCCGACTTTGGCGTTCCACTTGGCTCCATCGGCGGGTTCCCTTGGGAAATTACCAAGATTGACTTGGAGAGAGACTCACATGACCCACAAGACCACACAGCTACGCGACGCGATTTCCTTCGCGCTCATTGCGGGCACCACGGCCCTCGCCGGCACCGGCGTTGCGTTTGCACAAGATGCCCCGCCCGCCGAACAGCAAGCCACCACCCTCGACCGTATCGAAGTCACCGGCTCGCGCATCCGCTCGGTCGATGCCGAAACCTCGCAGCCGGTGCTCGTGCTCAGCCGCGAAGACATCCAGAAGCAGGGTGTGACCTCGGTCGCCGAAGTGCTGAACCGCATCTCGGCCGCCGGTCCGGCGATCAACCGGACGTTCAACAACGGCGGCGACGGTTCATCGACCATCTCGCTGCGCAACCTGGGGGATTCGCGCACCCTGGTTCTTGTCGATGGTCGCCGCTGGGTTTCCAGCCTGGGCGGCGCGGTCGATCTGAATACCATCCCCTCGTCGATCGTGGAACGCATCGAAGTGCTGAAAGACGGCGCGTCCGCGATTTATGGATCCGACGCCATCGCAGGCGTGGTCAACATCATCACCCGCGACAACTATGAAGGTGCCGAAGTCTCCACGCACCTCGGCCAGTTCGACAAGGGCGATGGCGACCGCAAGACGATCTCCGCCACCATCGGCGCCAATACCGACCGCAGCAACGTCGTGATCAACCTGTCGCGCGTCGAAGAAGGCTCGGTCATGGCCGGTGACCGCGAGCAGTCGGCCGACCCGGTGTTTGGCCTCAAGACCCGCAGCGGCTTCTCCGCCAACGGCAAGATCTGGAACAACGCGCCTATTGTTGACGGCGACCCGGACGCGGACGATTACAACCCGACCGGATTCGGCAACCTCACGGTTGTCCCGCCCGGCAGCACCGGCATCGGTCCTGATGGCCAGCAGCGTTATGGCCTCGACCAGTTCGTGCCCTATACCTCGGCCGCGCACGGTTACAACTACGCGACCGACAACTACCTGCTGACTCCGCAGACCCGTACCGCGCTGTACCTGAAAGGTCGCTTCGACATCACCGACAGCATCAGCTTCGTCACCGACGCGCTGTACAACGAGCGTCGCTCGGAGCAGCAGCTGGCCGGCTTCCCGCTGAGCGGCGGCACGGACCTGGGCAACGCCCCGGACACGGCACTGAGCGGCGAAAGCTACTTCAACCCGTACAACGTCGCCTACGGTGGCGACGGCCGTGACGTGCAGTGGAGCCGCCGCCTGACCGAGCAGAACCGCGTCTACCAGCAGAACGTCAAGACCTTCCACACCTATGTCGGCTTCACCGGCAACTTCCAGTTCGCCGACCGTTACTTCAACTGGGATGTCGGTTACAACTTCAACAAGTCCGACCAGGAAGACGCGCAGATCGGCGACGCCAACATGCTCGCCGTCACTGCAGGCGTGGGTCCGTCGTTCCTCGACACCGACGGCGTGGTCAAGTGCGGCGCCCCGGGCGCCGTGATCGACGGCTGCGTACCGTTCAATCCGCTGGCTCCGGCCGGCACGATGCCGCAGGAGCAGTTGGCCGCCATCCTGTTCACCGCGCAGGACGCGTTCCAGAGCCGCAGCGAGAGCTTCACTGCCAACCTCAGCGGCGAGATCGTCGCGCTGCCGGGCGGCATGATGGGCTTCGCCGCCGGCATCGAGTCGCGCAAGGAAAGCGGCTTTGACCGTCCGGATGCATTCGTCGCCGCCGGCTACACCTCGGGCAACGCCCGTCTGCCGACTGCCGGTGCATACGACCTCGATGAAATCTACGCCGAGTTGCTGCTCCCGGTGCTGTCCGATGTTCCGTTCGCCCAGCTGCTGGAGTTCAGCCTGGCCTCGCGCTATTCGGACTACAGCAACTTCGGCGACACCGTCAACAGCAAGTTCGGTTTCAAGTGGAAGCCGATCGAGGACCTGATGGTCCGCGGCAACTGGGCCGAAGGCTTCCGCGCCCCGTCGATCCAGACGCTGTTCCGCGGCACGGCCGACAGCTTCGAGAGCTTCGGTGACATCTGCTCGGCCGACAACCCCGGTCGCACCTCGACCATCGCCGCCGCCTGCGCCGCCGATGGTGTTCCTGCGAACTTCATCCAGCAAACCAACGCGGGCTTCGGCTTCAACGGCCAGACCATCTACCCGTTCTCGTTCGGTGGCAACCCGAATGCCGGTCCGGAGACCTCGACCAGCAAGACGTTGGGCCTGGTCTACAGCCCGTCGTACGTGCAGGGCCTGGACATCACCCTCGACTGGTGGAACGTCGAGATCGAAGGCGCGCTGTCGACCCCGACGGTGGCCACCATCCTCGACCAGTGCTATGCACAGGGCAACCAGACGGCCTGTGCGCTGTTCTCGCGTCGCGCCGATAACCACCAGATCGACCAGTTGCTGATGGCGCCGTCCAACCTGGCCGTCATCGACGTCGAAGGCTACGACCTGGGCGTGAACTACCGGATGCCGGAAACGGCGTACGGCCGGTTCAACCTCGGCCTCAACGCCTCCTACACCGCCAAGTACGACATCCAGAGCACGCCGGATGCGGAGGCGGAGAACGTGGTCGGCATGTACTTCGACCGCGACCCGAACTGGCGCCTGCGTGCCAACGCCTCGCTGGACTGGAGCATGGGTGACTTTGGCGTGACCTGGATCAGCCGCTACTACTCCAGCCTGGTCGAGGACTGCGGGTTTGGGGCTCTGTGCAGCGACCCGGACCGTCGTATCGACGCGGGTCCTGCTCCGCGCAACAAGCTCGGCGCGACCACTTACCACGACATGCAGGCCCGTTATGAGCTGCCGTGGAATGGCACCGTCAAGGTGGGCGTGAACAACGTGTTCGGCAAGCGTGCGCCGACCTCGTACACCGCGTTCGCGAACTCGTTCGACCCGCAGTACGACATCCCGGACTCCAGCTACATCTACATGGAGTACGTGCAGCGCTTCTGATCGATCCATTGATCTGGTGTTGTGAGAAGCGGCCCCGGCAACGGGGCCGCTTTTTTGTTGCGTACAATCGACATGGTCCCTCGCCAGCCCCGGCCGCCATGCCCGACACCGTCCAGTCAGTCCCCGATACGCAACGCGCCCAAGCGCGCCGGGCAGCGGAAGCGGGGCAGCTGTCCGCCGCCCAGGCGGCCTATGCCGCGCTGCTGCAGGCATCGCCGGATGACGTCGAGGCACTGAACTTTCTCGCCGTCCTTGCCCTGTCCGAAGGCCGCCACGTTCGTGCCCGCGAACTTCTCGAGCATGCGCTCGCGGTGGAGCCCGGCGATGCCCCCACGCGCAAAAACCTGGGGCTCGCCCTGCTGCATTCGGGTGACCCGGAGCGCGCGCGATACGTTCTGCAACCGGCGGTGGACGAGCTTCCTAACTATTACGTGGCGCGGTTGTACCTTGGCGTTGCGCTGGAGCGAATGGGCCAGCAGCGCCAGGCCGTGACCGAATACCTGCGCGCCCTGACCGCCGCCCACAGCGAGGGACAATGGCGCGATGCAGCCGGCACCCCCGCCGGCCTGCGCCCGGTGGTGGCGCACGCCGCCGAGGTGGTCCGGAGCGGATACCCGGCGTTGCTGCGCGCGGTCCTCGCGCCGCTGCGCGAGCGGCACGGGGCGGCGGCCATGGCGCGGGTCGAGAAGTGCCTGGCCGGCTACCTCGGCGAGATATCGGTCCAGTCGGACCACCCCGACCAGAAAGCCACGTTCCTGTATTTCCCGGATCTGCCGGCGATGCCATTCCTGCCGCGCGAGCTGTTCCCGTGGTACGCGGAGATGGAGGCGTCCACCGATGCGATACGTGACGAGCTGCTGGCGGTCCTGGAGGCCGACGCACAACTTGTACCCTTCCTGGGCGAACCACCCCCGGGGATGAAATCAAGCTATCTCGATGGTCGCGGCGACATCACGCCCCAGTGGGATGGCTTGTTCTTCCACCGCCATGGCCTGCGACACGACGCCAATTGCGATCGCTGCCCACGGACCGCGGCAGCACTGGATGCGGCGCCCACCGTGCATATCCGCGGGCACGCACCGGAGTCACTGTTCTCGGTGCTGGGCGCCGGCTCGCACATCCTGCCGCATACCGGAGTGACCAACACCCGCGTGGTCACCCACCTGCCGTTGCTGGTACCGGGCGAGTGCGCGCTGCGCGTCGTCGACCAGCGACACGAGTGGCAGGAGGGACGTTGCATCACATTCGACGATACCTTCGAACACGAGGCCTGGAACCACAGCGACCGGACCCGGGTGATCCTGCTGTTCGATGTGTGGAACCCCTATCTGAGCGAAGTGGAGCAGGTCGCAATCACCGAGCTGGTCGCGGCGATCGGCGATTTGAAAGGCGACCAGCTGTAGGCCCAGCCAAAAGGAAACCCCGGGGATCCCCGGGGTTTCCTGCATGAGTCCAGCAGTTCAGCCGGCCAGCATGGCCGCGATACGCTGCTGCTCGTCCTTCAGCGCCTGCGGCATGCGCGGGCCGTACTCGTCGAGGTACTCGCCGATGCTGGCGAATTCCGCCTGCCAGCCGGACTTTTCAAATCCGAACAGTTTGGTCCGCGCTTCCTCGTCCAGCTCGATGCCTTCCAGGTTGAGGTCGGCAACGGTCGGCAGGTTGCCGATCGGCGTCTCCACCGCGCCCGCCTTGCCGTCGACCCGGCCGATCATCCATTCCAGCACGCGCAGGTTGTCGCCGAAGCCGGGCCACAGGAACCTGCCGTCGTCGCCCTTGCGGAACCAGTTGACGTGGAAGATCTTCGGCAGCTTCGCACCGGCCTTGTCGAACGACAGCCAGTGACTGAAGTAGTCGGCGAAGTTGTAGCCGCAGAACGGCTTCATCGCCATCGGATCGCGGCGCATCACGCCGACCGCGCCGGTCGCCGCAGCGGTGGTTTCCGAGCCCATCGCCGCACCGACCAGCACGCCGTGGGTCCAGTCGCGCGCCTCGAACACCAGCGGCACCAGCGAAGCGCGACGACCGCCGAACACGATCGCGGAGATCGGCACGCCGGCCGGGTTTTCACTCTCGTGCGAATAGCTCGGGCACTGCCGGGCGGACACGGTGAAGCGCGAGTTCGGGTGCGCGGCCGGTCGCTTGGTGGCGTCATACGGCTCGCCGCGCCAATCGGTCACCGGCTCGCCTTCGCCCAGGCCTTCCCACCACGGCTGGTTGTCGGCGGTGACACCGACGTTGGTGAAGATGGTGTTCGACTGGATCGAGGCCAGCGCGTTGGGGTTGGACTGCTTCGAGGTACCCGGGGCGACGCCGAAGAAGCCGGCCTCGGGATTGATCGCGTACAGCCGGCCATCCGCGCCCGGGCGCATCCAGCAGATGTCGTCGCCAACGGTGGTGATCTTCCAGCCGTCCTTGAGATACCCCTGCGGCGGAATCAGCATCGCCAGGTTGGTCTTGCCGCAGGCCGACGGGAACGCGGCGGCGATGTAATGGATTTCACCCTGCGGATTTTCCAGGCCGAGGATGAGCATGTGCTCGGCCAGCCAGCCTTCGGATCTGGCCTGGTGGCTGGCGATGCGCAGCGCGTGGCACTTCTTGCCCAGCAGCGCGTTGCCGCCATAGCCCGAGCCGTACGACTTGATCGTCAGCTCTTCGGGGAAATGCATGATGAAGCGGCGGTTCGGGTCCAGCTCGCCGGTGGAATGCAGGCCCTTGACGAAGGTGTCGATCCGCTCGCCGCGGGCGGCTCGCTCACCCTCGCGCTCGATCCGCGCCAGCGCCGGCGCGCCCATGCGGGTCATGATGCGCATGTTGGCCACCACGTAGGGGCTGTCGGTGATCTCCACGCCGCAACGCGACAACGGGGAATCGATCGGCCCCATGCAGTACGGAATGACGTACATCGTGCGCCCTTCCATGCAGCCTTCGAACAGCGCATCGACTTTGGCGTGGCCATCGGCCGGCGACATCCAGTGGTTGTTCGGACCGGCGTCATCCTGCTCGCTGGTGCACACGAAGGTCAGGTGCTCGACACGGGCCACATCGTCGGGGTCGGAACGGTGCAGCCAGCAGCCCGGATGGGTCTTGTCGTTGAGCTTGACCAGGGTGCCGTCGGCCTGCATCAGGGCATTGAGCGCTTCGCTTTCCGCATCGCTGCCGTCGCACCACTGGATCCTGTCGGGGCGGGTCAGCGCGGCCACCTGCGCGACCCAGTTGTCCAGGCCTTCGAGTTTGCTGCCCGCGGGCACGGACAGGTTGTTGGATTGAGCGTTCACGGCATCGGCCTCCAGCCAGTAGGGATTTCGGGTACGGAGACGCCCATCGAAAGGGCGTCTCTGGAAAGGGTTTGTCGGATCGGGGTAAGGCAGTCGGATCAGGGCCGCTGTGAGTCAGGAAGCGGGACCGGGAGGAGGAATCAACGTCTCCATCATGTGGTCGACGTAGGCTTCGAACTCGTCATGCTGCAGGCGCGTCTGCTTCAGTTGCAGGTTCAGCTGCAGGAAGCCGACATACGCCGCATAGGCCAGCCGCGCGCGGTTGCGGGCGTCGTCGCGCCCCAGGCCGGCCTGGCGGAACGAGGCGGTCAGGTACTCGAGCCGGCGCTCGGACACTCGGCCAATCACCGGCTGCACCGCCGGGTGGTCCAGCGCCTTGAGCAGTTCGGAGTAGATGATGTGCGCCTTGTATTCGTGGGCGACCATCGAAAACAGCGCGCGCAGGCGCTCGCGGGGATCGGCCACGGCCTCAAGCTGGCCGAACACGGTTTCCTGCTCCATCTTTTCCCAACGCTCCAGCGCCGCAACCAGCAGCGCGTCGCGCGAAGGAAAGTGCCAGTAGAAGCTGCCCTTGGTGACGCCCAGGCGGCGCGCGAGCGGTTCGACGGCAACAGCGGAGACGCCCTGTTCGGCAATGAGGTCGATGGCCGCTTGCGCCCAATCGTCGGCACTGAGGCGGCCGACGCGCTCGGATTTGCCGGCGGATGATTTGCCGGCGGATAAGGTAGTTGCAGTCATAAGGGCCGAGTGTAGCAACCGTACGCCACCGACGGGAGCCGTATGCAAGCCCCGAACCCATCCCCATGCCCTCGTCATGCCCGATTGACACGGGGCCAACAACTTGAACATACTCAAGCGTATGTTATTGCTTTGATCATAGGGTCAATGACCCGGCGGGGAAGCCGGGCCCGGCAGGCGGGCTGCCCTGCCTCGATGCAGTCACTGCCGTGACCACCTGTTGCCATTCCGCCGCACCTCCGCTGGAGCGTCATCATGAGTATCGCCGTCCCCTTTCTGGTCTTCCTGCTGATCGCCGGCATTGCCGCCTACCACCGTCTGCGACTGCCGACCTGGATCGCATTGACGGCGGTGGGGCTGATGGCCTGCTGGTTGCTGGACGCGAACGCCACCGCCGTCATCGTCGCGGCTGTCATCACGGCGGTGATCGCGGTGCCACTGCTGCTCCCGCAGATCCGCCTGCCGTTGATCACCAAGCCGTTGCTCGGGTTCTACACCAGGATCCTGCCGCCGCTGAGCGAAACCGAACGGGTCGCGCTGGAAGCCGGTACGGTCGGTTTCGAAGGACAACTGTTCTCCGGCAAACCGGACTGGAAGGTGCTGCTCGACCAGCCCGCCCCCGTGTTGACCGAGGAGGAGCAGGCCTTCCTTGACGGGCCATGCGAAGAGCTGTGCGCGATGACCAACGACTGGGACATCACCCACGTGCGCGCCGACCTGCCGCCGGAAATGTGGGAGTTCATCAAGAAGAACAAGTTCTTCGGCATGATCGTGCCGAAGGAATACGGCGGCCTGGGCTTCAGTGCGCTCGCCAACCACAAGGTGATCCAGAAGCTGGCGTCGATCTCCTCGGTGGTCAGCTCGACCGTCGGCGTGCCCAACTCGCTCGGCCCGGCCGAACTGCTGCTGCATTACGGCACCGAGGAGCAGAAGGACCATTACCTGCCGCGCCTGGCCGATGGCCGCGAGGTGCCGTGCTTCGCCCTGACCGGTCCCTGGGCCGGCTCGGATGCGACCTCGATCCCGGACTTCGGCATCGTCTGCATGGGCGAGTGGAACGGCGGGAACGTGGTCGGCGTCAAACTGACCTTCGACAAGCGCTACATCACCCTCGCCCCGGTCGCGACCCTGATCGGCATGGCGTTCCGGATGTACGACCCCGCCGGCATCCTCGGCGACCAGCGAGACATCGGCATCAGCCTGGCGCTGTTGCCGCGCGATACTCCCGGCATCGATATCGGCCGCCGCCACTTCCCGCTCAACAGCCCGTTCCAGAACGGCCCGCTGCACGGCCATGAGGTGTTCATCCCGCTGAGCCAGCTGATCGGCGGCGAGGCACAGGCCGGCAAGGGCTGGCAGATGCTGGTCGAGGTGCTGTCGATCGGCCGTTCCATCACCCTGCCCTCCACCGCCAGTGGCGGCGGCAAGATGGGCGCGGTCGTGACCGGCGCCTACGCGCGCATCCGCAAGCAATTCGGCCTGTCGATCGGGCGGTTCGAGGGCGTGCAGGAAGCGCTGGCCCGGATCGCCGGCAACGCCTACACGATCAGCGCGCTGTCGGAGTCGACCGCCGCAGCGGTGGCGCGGGGCGAGAACCCGGCCGTGCCGTCGACGATCGCCAAGTACCACTGCACCGAACTGGGCCGCCAGGTCGCGCAGGATGCGATGGATATCCACGGCGGCAAGGGCATCATCCTGGGTCCGAAGAACTACCTCGGCCGTTCGTGGCAGGCCGCGCCGATCGCGATCACGGTCGAGGGCGCCAACATCATGACCCGCTCGCTGATGATCTTCGGCCAGGGCGCGATCCTGTGCCATCCGTGGGTGCTCAAGGAGATGAAGGCGGCGATGCTGCCGGACGGTCCCGGGCGCGTGCGCGAGTTCGACCGCAACCTGTTCGGCCACATCGGTTTCGCCATTTCCAACGCCGTGCGTTCGCTGTGGTTCGGGTTGACCGGCGCCAGCATCGGCAAGGCGCCCGGCGATGCGTACACGCGCCGCTACTACCGCAAGCTCAACCGCTACTCCTCGGCGCTGGCGCTGTGTGCGGACACCTCGATGCTGTTGCTGGGCGGCAAGCTGAAGTTCAAGGAGTCGCTGTCCGGACGCCTGGGCGACGTGCTCAGCCAGCTCTACATCGCCAGCGCGCTGCTCAAGCGGTACGAAGACCAGCGCCGCCCTGAAGCCGACCAGCCGCTGCTGGCCTGGTCGATCCTCAACGCCGTGCACAAGATCGAGCTGGCGCTGTCGGATGCGTTGCGCAACTTCCCGGTGCGTCCGGTCGGCTGGCTGCTGTGGGCGTTGATCTTCCCGCTCGGCCGCCGCGCCACGCCGCCGGGCGACCGCCTCAGCCGCCGCGCCGCGTCGCTGCTGATGACGCCCAACGAGGCGCGCGACCGGCTCGCTGAAGGCATCTTCCTCACCCCGACGCAGAACAATCCTGCCGGCCGCATCAACAGCTACCTGCCGGCAGTGGTGCTCGCCGAGCCGGTGGAGCGCAAGTTCCTGAAGGCGCTGAAGAACAGCGACATCGAGGCGCTGACGTTTGCCGAGCAACTCGACGAAGGCGTGCGCGAGGGCTGGATCACTGCCGACGAGCGTGGCCAGCTGCAAGCGCTGCGCGAGATGACCATCGACACCATCAGCGTGGATGACTTCGATACCGGGGAACTGCGCTCGGCCGGTTACCAGCGCCGCTGCGCAAACCGCGATGACCTCGCCACGGCGTAGGGTGCAATAAGCGAAGTACCCGTAGGGCGCAATAAGCGAAGCGCATTGCGCCAGAGTGCCCAACGACGCGGCGCCCCGGCATCCGGCGCAATACGCCGCCAAGGCGGCTATTGCGCCCTACGCCTCGTCCGGCTTGTTCCGCTCGTCGGGCAGCTCGCGTTGTGCGCGCACCACCTGCCACGCCCCGGCGGTCATCCCCAACGCGACGAAGATCCCGGTGGCAAACACCATGCTCGACCCCAACACCGCCACCAGCTTGTGCAGCCACACGAATGTCAGGTCGCCGCCGCGATAGACGACCGTATCGATCACTGCCTTGGCCTTGTAACGCGACTCCCGGTCGACCCGGGTGTACAGGGTTTCGCGGCCGGGCTTGGCGAGCGAGAACTCGCCGGCGCGGGTGATCACCTGCACGATCGCGACCAGCACCGGCAGCGGTGACGCGGCCAGCATGCAGTACCCGAGCAGGATCGCGACCGCCGGCCCCAGCAGCGCCGGCGCGACGCCGTAGCGCCGCAACAGCCAGCGTGTCAGCAGCAACTGGATCAGCAGCGTCAGCCCATTCACCGCCCAATCGACGGTCGCGTAATAGCGCGTGCCCGCTTCCGGGCTGGGGTAGAACTGCTTCACGATCGCCGCCTGCTCGTTGTACAGCAGGGTGCCCACACCTACGCCGAAGAACAGGGTGACCGCCAGCGCGCGTAGCAGCGGGCGTTGCCACACCAGCTTGAGCCCGGCCAGCACCGATCCGCCCATCGCCTGCTCGCCGTTCGCCTCGCCATGCAGGCGCTCACGCCGCATCGCCCAGGGCCGCAGCCGGAGGATGCACAGCAGGCACACCGCCAGAAATCCCGCCGACACCAGCAACAGGTTGGCAATGCCCAGCCGCCCGACCAGGACCTGGGTGATCAGCGGCCCCACCAGCGCGCCGATGGTGCCGCCGGCACCGATGTACCCGTACACCAGCTTGGCGTGCTGGTTGTCGAACACATCGGCCATGAAGCTCCAGAACACCGTCACCGCGAACAGGTTGAACACGGCCGTCCAGATGAAGAACGCGCCGCCCCGGCCGGATACACCGGTGTGGAACAGCCAGTAGAAGCCCACCAGGCAAGCGATGAAGACCAGGTACACCACCGGCAGGAACACCCGTCGCGGGAACCGCGCCACCAGCCCGCCGTACACCGGCTGCAATACCAGCATCGCCACGAAGGTGCCGGTGAACAGGATCTGCAGGGTGTATTCGCCCAAGGCGAACCCCGCCCCTTCCGCCCATGCGAGCAGCCAGCGCGGGAACACGGTCGCGGCATCGCCGGATGCGCCCATCGCGTCGCGCACCGGCCGCAGCACGTAGTAGCCGCACAGCAGGCTGAAGAAATACAGCAGCGACCACCACAGCGGCGGCGAGTCAGACAACGCGGCGCGGAAGCGGTGCAGGCGATGGAATCCGCCGGGACGGTTCACGCGTGGCCCAACATCGGTGGCAGCGGACAATGCAACACACCGCAGATCGTGCGCAGCAATTCGGCCTCGGCCACGGTCACCCGACCGTCATGACCGATCGCAATCGTGATTGCCTCCACCAGCAGCCGCTTGGCCAGCGGATCCAGTGCATCCAGCGGCACCCAGCCGTCCTCGAGCGCGAGCACGCCTGTCGCCGAAGGCGCATACGCAACGCTGTCGTGCGGCAGGATCCGCTGCAGCCCCGCCAGATAGGCATGTCGCGCCAGAGCTGGATCGGCATGTCCGGCCTGGGCGACGACCGCCAGCAGCACCGCGATCTCGGCCTTCAACTTCCCCGGCTTCACCCGTCCGATCCGGGCATAGCGCGAAGGATCGAGCGACTCGCGCAGCTGCACGGTCAGCAGCCGGCCCAGGCAATACTCGAACAGCGACACATCACCATCGGCAAACACCATCGCATTGGCCGCATCCAGGAACAGCTCCAGCTGCGGGCGCGGACGCCGGCGCAGGACCGGAAATGCGAGGGCTGCCAGCGGCAGGCGCAGCATCGGATGCAGGCCATCCACCTGGTGTCGCAGATGCACCACCTCCGCAGCCATCTGTTTGCCCAGCCGCGCGCCCACGGCGAAGACCTGCTTGTCGATGATCGGCTGCCGTGCATCCAGCAACAGCGCCAGCACCAGCGAAATGACGCGCTCCCGATCGGCCGCCAAGGCGCGCAACGCATCCGGAAGCTGCGCGCCGATCGCACCGGCACGCCGGTAGTCGTCGATGTCCGGCTGACCGACCTGCGCCGATACCGTGGGTGCGCTCAATGCCTGCTCGCTCCCCGCAGGCGGCAGCAATGGCGCGGCATGCAGGCCGAGGTGCAGGTCCTCATCCAGCCCATGCGGTGGCCGGTCGAGCCAGCGTCGCGACAAGGCATCGAGCTGGTCCGCCCGGAATGACGGCTCCAGCACCTGGATACGCTCCAGCAACGGCGGGTGGGTGGCCAGCAATGAGCCGAACCATCCGCCAAACTCGAGCCCTTCGCCAAACAGCATGTGGCTGACTTCCTCGGCGTCGCCGGCCGACACCAGGTGCGATCCGTCCGGCAGTCCGCCGATCTTTTTCAATGCGCCTGCCAGGCCCGCACTTTGCCGGGTGAACTGCACCGCGCTGGCATCGGCCAGGCGTTCGCGGCTGCGGCTGATGCCGGCGCGGATCACCCGCGCGAAAAACAGGCCGATCCAGCCGATCGCCACCGCCACCACCGCAGCGATCATGACCATGATCGCCGCGCCGGCACCACGACCGCGACCGCGCACGCCGTACGCCCCGAACTCGAGCACCTTGTGTCCGATCAGCGCGATCATCGAGATGCCGAACAACACGCCGATCAGACGCAGGTTGAGCCGCATGTCGCCGTTGAGGATGTGGCTGAACTCGTGCGCGACCACGCCTTGCAACTCGTCACGGTTGAGCCGGTCCAGGGCGCCCCGTGTCACCGCGACCACCGCGTCGGACGGCGAATATCCGGCCGCGAAGGCATTGATCCCCGCATCGTGTTCGAGCACGTACAGCTGCGGCATTGGCAACCCCGAGGCAATCGCGATCTCCTCGACCACATTGCGGAAGCGACGCAGGTCCGGATCGGTGCTGTCCTCGGCCACCGCCACGCCGCCCAGGCCCCGCGCGACCGCCTCGCCTCCGGCGCTCAGGCTCGACAACCGGTACAGCGAACCCAGCCCGATCACCCCCACGGTGACCAGCGCGCCCCACGCCAATGCAACCCCATCGGCGCCCACGGCCAGCCAGAGCACCGCGTCCACTGCAACGACGATCGCCAGTACCGCCAGCGCGAACAGCAGCACCAGGCGCGTCGAACTGCGCCGGGCCGCTGCCTGGTGTTCAAAGAAATTCATCGGATCGACCTGGGAGTCGCGGACAGGCTTCGCGCTAGAACTTCACCTGTGGCGCCTGCTTCATCTGTGCCTGGTCGGCGGGAATGTCGAGCAATCCGGCCGGGCCGAAGCCGAAATTGCCGGCAATCAGGCTGGTCGGGAACATCTCGCGCCGGGTGTTGTAACTGGTCACCGCATCGTTGTATGCCTGCCGGGCGAACGCGACCTTGTTCTCGGTGCTGGTCAGTTCCTCGGTGAGCTGCATCATGGTCTGGTTGGCCTTCAGGTCCGGGTAGGCCTCCGAGACCGCCAGCAAACGACCCAGCGCACCGCCAAGCAGGCCTTCGCTGCTGCCCATCCGGGCCATGGCTTCCGGATCACCCGGATGGCTCTTGGCCGCCGATGCGCCCGACATCGCCGCCGCGCGTGCGGTCATGACCGCCTCCAGCGTTTCGCGCTCGTGGGTCATGTAGCCCTTGGCGATCTCGACCAGGTTCGGAATCAGTTCGAAGCGGCGCTGCAATTGCACGTCGATCTGCGCAAACGCGTTCTTGAAAGCGTTGCGCGCGCCGACCAGACCGTTGTAAAGACCCACCGCCCAGAAGATGAACAGGAGAACTAAACCCAGCAAAATCAGGAAGCTGAACATCATTGCTCGCAAACCTCTGGATAACGGCGCTATGATCCGAAGACCCCAGCATACGCAGGCGCTGCGACCGATGAAAGACGACTCGAACCGCCGGCCCAGCCTTGGCGGACGCTTGGCGGCCCTGGCCTTCCTCCTCACCCTGGCGCTGGCTTCGACCGCACAGACATCGCTGCTCGGTGGCGATTCGAAACCGTCCATTTCGGCAACTGAAACCGTTGCTACGCCGGCTCCGGTTTTCATCGCGCCCGAGACTCCTGCCGCTATACCGGCGCTTCCGGCAAAACCCGCCGGACCGCCGCTGCCCAACGCCTTCGACGTATCGATCTTCGAGGCCATGGCGCAACAGATCGTCGCCGACCAGCGCGTGCCCGGCCTCGCGATGGCGATCGTGCACAACGGCAAGGTGCTCAGCGCACGCGGCTACGGCATCACCGATGTCAGCGATGCGGAGCCGGTCGATGCGCACACGGTGTTTCGCCTGGCCTCCCTGTCCAAGGGCTTCGCCGGCACCATGGCCGGCCTGCTGGTCAACAACGGCACGCTGCGTTGGGACAGCCGGCTGATCGACTACGTGCCCAACTTCGAGTTGAGCCAGCCCGGTGCCGCGCAGCAGATCACCGTCGCCGACATCCTCAGCCATCGCGTCGGCCTGAGCGAAAACGCCTACGACCGGGACCTGGAGCGTTACGTCCCGTATCGCGCACTGAGCCAGAAACTGGCCAGCGCGCCGATGAAGTGCGCGCCCGGAACCTGCTACGCCTACCAGAACGTTGCCTTCAGCCTGATCGGCGACATCGTGTTCGCCGCCACCGGCGATTTCTACAGCCAGGAAGTGCAGAGCCGGTTGCTCAAGCCGCTGGGCATGAATGACGCCAGCCTCGGGCTGGAAGGCATCGAGTCCAGTGCGCGCTGGGCCAAGCCGCACGTACGCGGCAAGCGCGGCTGGGTGTCGGTGATGCCGAAGTCCACCTATTACGAAGTCGCTCCGGCGGCCGGCGTCAATGCCAGCGCCAGCGACATGGCGCAATGGCTGATCGCCCATACTGGCCACCGACCCGACGTGCTGCCGGCACCGCTGCTGGCGACCCTGCACGAGCCACTGGTCGATACGCCCTACCAGGCCCGCAGTTCGGCGTGGCGTCGTGCGCGGCTGGACGGGGCGGGCTACGCGCTGGGCTGGCGGGTCTACGATTATTCAGGTCACCGACTCGTCTATCACGCCGGCGCAGTGCAGGGTTATCGCGGCATGATCGCGATGCTGCCCGACAGCGACCTGGGCATCGTCGTGCTGTGGAACGGGGAGAGTTCCCTGCCTTCGGGCCTGCTGCCCACGATGATCGATCGCGCTTTGGGCATTCCATCGGAACTCACCGCGTGGATCGACCTCAAGATCGATCCTCCAACGATGGTCGCCGACCGGCAGCAGCAGGAAAACGCTCCGGGCAGCACCGCCACCAAGGCATCGGCCGCGCCCCAGTAACTGCCAGCGGTTGGCTGGCTTCGGCGCGATCCCCCGCGTCGCTTGCCTGAGGGCAACTGCACCTTTTCCATAAAAAAACTCTCCCCCGCCTGGGTTGCGGGAGAGAGTTCATGTGCGTGTCGCGGTATCGGGGGCGGTCTAGATGATCGGTGCCGGCGTCACCGGCATCGGGGCGGGCACCACGACTGCCTTCTTGGCCGCGCGACGTGCCGGCTTCTTGGCGGCCGGCTTCGCTGCTGCGGTCTTGGCTACCTTCTTCGCCGCAGGTGCTTTGGTTGCGACCTTCTTGGCGACGACCTTCTTGGTGGCCTTCTTCGCAGCCACCTTCTTCACAGTTGCCTTCTTCGCAGCCGGCTTGCTGGCGGTCTTGGCTGCCGCCTTCTTTGCGACGGCTTTCTTGGCGACCTTCTTTACCGCCTTCTTGGCCGCGACTTTCTTGACGGCTTTCTTTACGGCCTTGGTGGCAGCCGCTTTTTTGGTTGCAACCTTCTTGGCAACCTTGGTCGCGGTCTTCTTCACTGCTGCCTTCTTGGCAGCGACCTTCTTGGCAACCTTGGTTGCGGCCTTCTTCACTGCTGCCTTTTTGGTAGCTACCTTCTTGGCCACCTTGGCAGCGCCCTTCTTCACCGCCGCCTTCTTGGCGACAGGTGCCTTCACCGCCTTCTTGGCGACGGCCTTCTTGGCGACCTTGGTCGCTGCCGGCTTCGCAGCAGCCTTCTTCACCGCCTTCTTGGCGACCTTGGTGGCTGCCGGCTTCGCGGCGACCTTCTTCACCGCTTTCTTGGCGGCGGGCGTTTTCTTCGCAGCAGTTTTCGTGGCCATGTGATGGCTCCTCGTCAGTGGTCTATCGGTAGATACAGCCCAGTACCAAGCAATGCCGTCGGGAGTCCCCCGCGGCCAACCGCCGGCGCACATTGCTCCGGAACGGATTCGGTTCAGTCCACCGCAGGGTCGCGGGCGTCATTGGCGACATCCGGAAAACAAGAACCCGATCCGCTGATGGCGAACCGGGTTCACTGGGGTGGAACTGGTGTGATCTGGCGACATGCAATCCAGCCAGCGACGGAGGCGCCAAGACCGCCGCACGAGTCATCGGGACGGTGGTCGGATTTGCTGCGCAGGTTGTCGCGTTGGCTTTGCTCACTCTCTTCCGCAGGAAGTGTCTGCTTCGCGCAACCTAATCACGGGATTTCATAGTGTCAACAAGCATCGATTTCTTTTCCCCGACATCGGGAAGATCGACGCAAAAGTTGCAAGCCGCCGTCAGCACGCGCGAGTGGGACAAGGGCGGCATCGCACATTCAAGACTCACTGCACTATTTCCCGCGAGCCCCCGTACAACGTGGCTTTCAGCGCTTCATGCAGACGAAAGCACAGGCATGACGCCAATGCCGATAAATTCTCCACGCCAATACGGGTGGTGATTTTTTCACCAGTCCGCGTTTGAAGATCTGGATGCAAGGACGCATGCGCGTTTCGCGTTGCACAATCCCGACTGCGCCGAAATGCGCAGGCATTGCGTTGCAATGACCGCAACTCGCCGACCGGCCAGTCCAGCAACAACGCATGAAAAAGCCCGCGTCGTTTCCGATGCGGGCCGGGAGATTTTTCAGCAGGGAGGCGACGGTGTCGCGACCGGACTTTTGACGTTCCGCACGGGGAGCTGCGGAACGTGGAGCACTGGCTTAGTGGTCGTCGTCTTCCAGCATTTCGGCGTAGGCGTCGGGGTCCAGCATGTCGTTGAGCTGGTCGCGCTCTTCGATCTCGAGGGTGAAGATCCAGCCATCGCCGTAGGCGTCTTCGTTGATCGTCTCGGGCTTGTCGTTCAACGCCTCGTTGACGGCAACGACGGTGCCGGTGACCGGCGCATAGATGTCGGACGCCGCCTTGACGGATTCGACCACGGCGCAGGCGGTGCCGGCCTCGATACGGTCGCCGACGTTGGGCAGCTCGACATAGACCAGATCGCCGAGCAGGCCCTGGGCGTGATCGGAAATACCCACCGTCACCTTGCCGTCGTCTTCGACACGGGCCCACTCGTGGGATTTCAGGAACTTCAGGTCGCCGGGGATCTCACTCATGGCATTGCTCCGCTGCTACGGCTGTGGATGAAAAGGGGCATTAGTGTAACCAAGCGCGCGCACCGCCGGGTGTCGGCGACACGCACGCAGCGGTGGTTCATTCCAGCACGCCGTCCTGCGCCTTGCCGTCGCGCACGAACGGGAACTTGACCACCCGCACCGGCACTTCCTTGCCGCGGATATCGACGCGCACGTTGCCGGCGTGGCCCAGGGCGATCTCGCCCGCGGGCACCCGCGCGAACGCGATCGCCTTGCCCAGGGTGGGCGCGAACGTGCCCGACAGGATCTCGCCCTCGCCGCGGTCGGTCAGCACTTTCTGGCCGTGCCGCAGCACGCCCCGGTCGTCCATCACCAGCGCGATCATCTGCCGCGGCACGCCGCTGGCCTGCTGTTGCTCGAGCACGTCGCGACCGATGAAAGCGCGGCCTTCGTCGAGGGAGACCGTCCAGCCCAACGCGGCCTCGTATGGCGTCACGTCCTCGTCCATGTCCTGGCCGTACAGGTTCATGCCCGCTTCCAGCCGCAGGGTGTCGCGCGCGCCCAGGCCAGCCGGCTTTACGCCTGCGGCCAGCAGCGCTTCCCACACGGCCACGGTCCGCTCCTGCGGCAGCACCAGCTCGAAACCGTCCTCACCGGTGTAGCCGGTGCGGGCGATGAACACCGGGGTGCCGTCGGTGGTGTGGGTATCGGTGGCGGTGAACTTGGCCAGCTTGTCGATGCGCGCACGGTCGTCCTCGGCCAGCAGGCCCAGCACCTTCCCGCGCGCGTCGGGACCCTGCACCGCGATCAGGCCGAAGTCGTCGCGCTCGCTGACCTGCACGCCGAACGCCTCGGCATGGCGGCTGATCCATGCCAGGTCCTTGTCGCGGGTGGACGCGTTGACCACCAGCCGGAAGAAGTCTTCGGCGAGGAAATAGACAATCAAGTCGTCGATGATGCCGCCGCGCTCGTTGAGCATGCAGGTGTACAGCGCCTTGCCCGGCTTCTTCAGCTTGTCGATCGAGTTGGCCACCAGGGTGCGCAGGAACTCGCGGCTGCGCTCGCCATGCAGGTCGACCACGGTCATGTGGCTGACATCGAACATGCCGGCGCCCTTGCGGACCAGGTTGTGCTCGTCGATCTGCGAGCCGTAGTGGATCGGCATGTCCCAGCCGCCGAAGTCGACCATCTTGGCGCCGAGTGCGCGATGACTGTCGTTGAGGACAGTGTGTTTTGGAGCCGTCGTCTGGGTCATGGCCGATCCTGGGGAAAGGGGAAGCCGGCCATTATCCCAGAGACGCGAACGGTTTCGGGGCGGCGACGCACACCATGCGTCGCCGCGTCAGTTCATGCGGGCCCGGCTTGCGTCTCGCTGGTCGACACGACCGACTCGACCCGCAGGGTCATGCCCGAGCTGCCGACGATGCGCACGGGCGCGCCGGCTGGCAGATCGGGGCCACTGACATCCCAGTAGGCGTCGGCGATCTGGACCCGCCCGTGGCCCTGCACGATCGCCTGCTGCAGCGGCACCACCTGGCCGACCAGCGCGTCCGTACGGCGGTTGAGGCTGGGCCGGTCGCTCTGGCGTCCACGTCCACGAAACCGGCTGCGGTAGATCTGGATCGACACGAAGCTCAGCACGACGAAGGCCGCTATCTGGGCCAGGAACGGCAGGTCGAACAACAGCACCAGCACGAACACCGCCGCGGCGGCAAACCCGAGCCACAGCATGAACGCGCCCGGTGCCAGTGTTTCCGCCGCGAACAGCAGCAACGCCACCACGCCCCAGCTCACCGCCTGCCAGTCCCAGTGCATGGCTCAGCCTCCGACCCGCATCGGCGGCACCGGACGATTGCCGGGTTGCTGGCCCAGTGCGTCCTTCGCCAGCTCGGCGATGCCGGCCAGCGAGCCGATCACGCCGGCGGATTCCATCGGCATCAGCACGAACTTCTGGTTTGGCGCCTCGGCCAGCGCCTTGAACGCCTCGATGTACTTCTGCGCGATGAAGTAATTGATCGCCTGCACGTTGCCCTGCGAAATCGCGTTGGACACCATCTCGGTCGCCCTTGCCTCCGCCTCGGCCAGCCGCTCGCGCGCCTCCGCCTCGCGGAAGGCCGCTTCGCGCTCGCCTTCGGCATGCAGGATCGCGCCCTGCTTCTGGCCCTCGGCCTTGAGGATCTCGGCCTGGCGGAAACCTTCGGCTTCAAGGATGTTGGCGCGCTTCTCTCGCTCGGCCTTCATCTGCCGCGCCATCGCCTCGACCAGGTCACGCGGCGGCGCGATGTCCTTCAGCTCGATCCGGTTGACCTTCAGGCCCCACGGATGAGTGGCCTGGTCGACGGCGACCAGCACCTTGGCGTTGATTTCGTCACGGCGCGACAGCGACTCGTCCAGGTCCATCGAACCGATCGAGGTGCGGATGTTGGTCATCACCAGGTTGAGCGTGGCGATCTCCAGTTGCGCCACCTCATAGGCGGCCTTTGCCGCGTCGAGCACCTGGAAATAGACCACGCCGTCGACCTTGACCACGGCGTTGTCCTTGGTGATGACGTCCTGGCTGGGCACGTCGAGCACCTGCTCCATCATGTTGATCTTGCGGCCGATGTCCTGGTAGACGGGGATCAGGAAGTGCAACCCCGGCGACAGCGTGTGGGTGTACTTGCCGAACGCCTCGACCGTCCATTCGTAACCCTGCGGCACCATGCGCACCGCCTTGAACACCATCACGATGCCGGCGACCAGCAGCACGATGGCGAGTATCGATCCCAGTGTCATTCTTCCCTGCTCCCCTTGTTTGAAGGGGCGAGTATAGGCACAGCCCGACGCACGGGATCAGCCTGCGAGTGTCGCCGCCGCGCCTCCGGATGGCTGCCGGACCTGCCTGGACTACTTGGTCAGGATCAGCTTGTCGTTGCGGGTGTGGCGCAGGCGGTAGACCTCGCCGCCGTGGCGGATCAGCACTTCGCGCGCACCGCCCAGCAGCGAGTCGCTGTCGAACTGGCCCGGTGCCGGCGATGCCGAAGCATGAGGCTGAAATGCCCGGGGCATGGAGACCGGACGGGCGACGCGGGGCTTGAACCGGACATCCGGCGAATGGGCCAACGAGAGTTGTGGGCGCATGGGCGTGGCTCGATCAGGGATGATCGTTGATGATAATCATTCTCATTGATGAATCAAGCACTGCGTTGATCCCGCCCCTCAGGCCGCCACGACGCGCACCTTGTGCCAGCAAGTCTCGTCCAGCCGCTCCAGCAGATCGATGGCCTGCAGGTTCTGCAGCAACTGCTCCACCCGGCTCGCGCCCAGGATCACGCTGGACACGTGCGGGTTGCGCAGGCACCAGGCGATCGCCAAAGGCGCAGGCGCCACATCGAACTCGGCCGCCAACGCGGTGAACCGCCGGGCCCGCTCGACCCGGTGCTGCTCGGGCTCGCCGATCACCAGCTTGCGCAGCCAACCATTGTCCTGCCGGCCCAGCCGGGCCTGCTCGGGGAAGCCGGCGTTGTACTTGCCGGTGAGCAGGCCCGATGCCAGCGGCGACCAGATCGTGATCCCCATGCCGTACTCGGCATACAGCGGCGCGTATTCCAGTTCGACGCGTTCGCGGTGCAGCAGGTTGTATTGCGGCTGCTCCATGGTGGGCGCGTGCAGGTGGTGATGGCGGGCGACCTTGTGCGCCTCGCGGATCTGCGTCGCCGACCATTCCGAAGTGCCCCAGTACAGCACCTTGCCCTGCCGGATCAGCGCGTCCATCGCCCACACGGTTTCCTCGACCGGGGTGTCCGGGTCGGGACGGTGGCAGTAGTACAGGTCGAGGTAATCCACGCGCAGGCGCTTGAGCGCATCGTGGCAGGCATCGGTGACGTGCTTGCGCGACAACCCGCGCTGGGTCGGGCGTGGCTCGTCGACAGCGCCGAAGTACACCTTGCTGGACACGCAGTAGCCATCGCGCGGCAGTCGCAGATCGGCAATGACGTCGCCCATCAGCCGCTCGGCCGCGCCATTGCCGTAGGTCTCGGCATTGTCGAAAAAATTGACGCCGTGGTCCCAGGCCGCGGCGATCAGATCGCGCGCGGTGCCGCGGGGTATCTGGCCGCCGAAGGTGACCCAGGCCCCAAACGACAAGGCCGACAGCTGCAGGCCGGAAGAGCCGAGGCGGCGGTACTGCATGGGGGGAACTCCTTCTGCGTGATGGCGTCAGTGTAAGCCGGCAGGCAGCAGCCAAGCCCGGGCCAAACCAGGGCCAGGGCGATATGCGGTAGACTTCGCGCGCTCTTCCTCCGGGGAGTAGCCCACCCGCATCGACCGATCAGTGCCGTCTTGACCTGCTGGATCAACGTGTTGAGTCAACGTGCTCAACCCGCGGCTGGACCAGCACGATCGCAACAGCACTGGTCCGTGTCGATCCGGGAGCATGCATCAACATACTTGGCCGGCTGGCCATGGTGCATGCGGTTCGCGCCTTGATGGCGCAGGCCGGGCGAGACCGAAGGCAGGCTTGCGCGAACAATCTCAGGATGCCCTTCATCGGGCCGTCCGGGGTCGGGCCGCGCGGCCTGCTTTCGTCATCGCCCCGCCCGGCCCCTGGAATCGACACATGGATACGTTCCCGCTTTTCACCGCGCTGATCTCCGCCGGCACCGTCGCCGTGGCCGAGATCGGCGACAAGACCCAGTTGCTCGCGCTGTTGCTTGCCGCACGCTTCCGCAAGCCGTGGCCGATCATCGCCGGCATCCTGGTCGCCACGATCCTCAACCACGCCCTCGCCGCCTGGTTCGGCGCGCTGGTCGCGCAATGGCTGCGGCCGGAGGTACTGCGCTGGATCGTGGCCATCAGCTTCCTCGCGGTGGCGTTGTGGACGCTCAAGCCAGACACCCTGGACGACGATGACGCCCTGGCCCCGGCCCGCGGCGCGTTCATCGCCACCACGATCGCGTTCTTCATTGCCGAGATCGGCGACAAGACCCAGGTCGCGACCGTGCTGCTGGCCGCCAAATATCCGCCGCTGTGGGAAGTCGTGGTGGGCACCACGGTCGGAATGTTGCTGGCGAATGTTCCGGTGGTCCTGCTGGGCAGCCGGTTTGCCGATCGCCTCCCACTGAAGATGGCACGTTACGTGGCCGCGGCGGTGTTCCTGTTGCTGGGCGCCTGGGTCGCAGTACGCGGTTTTGGCTGATCGGTGCTGATCGGCGCAATGCCGGATGGTCAGCACGATCGGCAGGCGCGCTATCCTGCCGACGGCTCAATGGAGGGGTGCGATGGACGGCAGCCGGGGTTTCCGTGAAGGTGTCGCATCGCTGCTGTCGCGGCCGGACGAGATCATGCTCGCGGCCGGCGCCAGTGGCGAATTGCTGGTCGCCCGGCTGCGGGTGGTGGTCGCCGCGCTGCTGTTGCTGCTGCCGTTGATCAATGTCCTGGGCGGCGGATCCATCCGGGAAAGCCTGGCCGGCCTGGTCGGGGCGGTCATCGTCAATGTGTTCGCGCTGCTCTGGTTGCAGTTGGCGCGCCGCCCCCGGCACTACCGCTGGCTGCCCTTCGCCACCGCGGCCTTCGACATCACCGCTATCACCCTGGTGCTCGCAGTGCTGGGTGCCAACCACCTGCCCTCGGCACTCAACAGCATGGTGGTGTGGTGCTGTTACCTGCTCGCAATCCTGGTGACCGCCCTGCGCAGCGACGGCCGCACGACCCTGTTTGCCGGCTTGCTGGCGTTGCTGCAGTACGGGCTGTTGAACGCCGTGGTGTTCTCGATGGCGTCCTCGCCCGAGCAGCTGATTTCCACCGAGTACGGCGCCGTCACCGCCGGCACCCAGATCCAGCGGATGCTGTTGCTGGCCATCGTCACCCTGGTCACCGCCACCGTGGTCTACAGGATGCAGCGGCTGGTCGAACTGTCGGGAACCGACGGGCTGACCCAGTTGCCCAACCGCAGCTGGCTGTTGCACCGGATGCCGCGCTTGCTGGAATCGGCCGACGAGGACGGTCTCAGCCTGAGTCTGGCGCTGATCGACCTGGACCATTTCAAGCGGGTCAACGCCGAGGCCGGCCACCACGCGGGCGACCGCGCGCTGCGCCATGTGGTGGCGGTACTGAAGGGCATGATCGAACCCGACGAATGGCTGGTGCGGCTGGGCGGCGAGGAGCTGGTCCTGGTGATGCCGCTGCCGACGGGCACCGCCTGGGAGCGGGTCGATGCGTTGCGGCGCCGCCTGTCCGAACGCCCGTTCGATCCCGAGCGTGCCCATCTGGAGCCGATCCGGATGACGTTCAGCGCCGGCATTGCCTCCAGCCCACACGACGGCCACGATGCCTCCAGCCTGCTGGGGCGCGCAGACCAGCGCTTGAAAATCGCCAAACGCGAGGGCCGCAACCGCGTTGTCGCGCGCGACGGATGAGCACGCTGGTTGCCGACACCGGCCCGGCTGCCATAACCTGCGCCGTTGCGAGGCACCTGCCGAAGGGGAACTGAATGGAAGGTTTTGCACGGGTCGCCTTCGGCCTGTTTGGTCTGGCTGTGCTGATCGGCATCACGTGGCTGTTCTCGAGCCACAAGAAATCCGTCGACTGGAAACTGGTCGTCATCGGCATCGCCATGCAGATCGGCTTTGCCGCGCTGGTGTTGCTGGTGCCGGGCGGGCGCGATGTGTTCGACGCGCTCGGCGACGGCTTCGTCCGGCTGCTGGGCTTCGTCAATGCCGGCTCGGAATTCATCTTCGGCAGCCTGATGAACGTGGAAACCTACGGCTTCATCTTCGCGTTCCAGGTATTGCCGACGATCATCTTCTTCGCCTCGCTGATGAGCGTGCTCTACCACCTGGAAGTGATGCAGATGGTGGTGCGGGCGATGGCGTGGGCGATCACCAAGGTCATGCGGGTGTCCGGCGCGGAGACCACCAGCGTCTGCGCCAGCGTGTTCATCGGCCAGACCGAGGCGCCGCTGACGGTGCGGCCGTACATCTCCAGGATGACCGAGTCGGAGCTGATGACGATGATGGTCGGCGGCATGGCGCACATCGCCGGCGGCGTGCTGGCGGCCTACGTGGGCATGCTGGGCGGGGGCGACACGGTGGCGCAGGCGTTCTATGCCAAGCACCTGCTCGCGGCCTCGATCATGGCCGCGCCGGCGACGATGGTGGTCGCCAAGCTGCTGATCCCGGAAACCGCCGTGCCGTTGACCCGCGGCACGGTCAGGATGGACGTCGAGAAGACCACCAGCAACGTGATCGATGCCGCCGCCGCGGGCGCGGCCGACGGTCTCAAGCTGGCGCTCAACATCGGCGCGATGCTGCTGGCGTTCATTGCGCTGATCGCGATGATCAACTGGCCGCTGACATGGATCGGCGAGATCACCGGTCTGGAAGCGCTGCTCGGCAAGCCGACCGACATGGCCAGTCTGATGGGTTACGTGCTGTCTCCGGTGGCCTGGCTGATCGGCGTGCCGTGGCAGGACGCGAACGTGGTCGGCGGCCTGATCGGCGAGAAGATCGTGCTCAACGAGTTCGTCGCCTACCTGCACCTGGCCGAGATCGTCCAGGGCGCCACTCCCGGCGTGACGCTGACCGACCAGGGCCGGCTGATCGCGACCTACGCACTGTGCGGTTTCGCCAACTTCTCCTCGATCGCGATCCAGATCGGCGGCATCGGCGGGCTCGCCCCGGATCGCCGCCAGGACCTCGCCCGCTTCGGCTTGCGCGCCGTGCTGGGCGGCACCATCGCCACGCTGATGACGGCCACCATCGCCGGCGTACTGACCTCGTTCGCGGGCTGACCGGCCGCCGTGTCGCACGCCGTCGTCACTGTCATCGGCTCGTTCAACATCGACCACGTGTGGGCGCTGCCGACCCTGCCGCAGGTCGGTGAAACCCTGGCCGGCACGTACCACACCGGCCCCGGCGGCAAGGGCTTCAACCAGGCCACCGCGGCCGCACGCGCAGGGGCCCGGACGGCCTTCGTCTGCGCGCTCGGTGCGGATGCGGGCGGCCAGTTGGCACGCTCGCTGGCGGGCGCGGACGGCATCGACTTGCACGCGGCCAGCAGCGATGCCCCTACCGGCACCGCCGGCATCTATGTCGACCGGCAGGGCCGCAACAGCATCGTCATCGGGCCGGGCGCGAACGCGAGCCTGGACGCGGACTTCGTGCGTGCGCAGGCCGGTGTGCTGGCCGCCTCGACGGTGGTGCTGGCGCAACTGGAGTCGCCGGTGGCGGCGGTGGCGGCCGGGTTCGAGCTGGCCCGCGCCAATGACGCGATGACGGTACTCAACCCCGCGCCGGCGGATGCCGACCTGCCCCCGGACCTGCTGGCACTGAGCGACCTGATCACGCCCAACGAAACGGAATTCTGCGCCCAGCTGTCGCGCCACCACGGCGAGCGGTTGGTCGCCGACACCGTCGCCGCACTGGACGATGCAACCCTGCATGACCACTGCCGCAAGCTGTTGCCGCAGGGCAGCGTCATCATCACGCTCGGTGCGGCCGGCTGTTTCGTATCCCACGCCGGGCACCAACTGCGCGGCGATGAGCGCGCGTTCTACCGCGTCGCCGCCGCGCCCGCCCGGGCCATCGACACCACCGGCGCCGGCGATGCGTTCAATGGCGCGCTGGTGGCTTCGATCGCGCAGTTTCCGGACCGGTCTTTTGCCCGCCATGTCGCCTTCGCCACCGTGTACGCGGCGCGCGCGACGGAAAGCGCCGGCGCCGCGGAGTCGATGCCGCATCTGGCGCCTGACGCGGACTGAGTCACCGTCGGCGACCCGACATCCATGACCGACAGGAACAAGCTGTGCGCCTTCAGCCTGGCCCACGGCACCCAGCCGTCAGCCGGCCTCGCGGGTAGAATGCGCGCCATGCAGATCGGCCCTTACACCATCGCTCCCAAGGTGATCCTCGCTCCCATGGCCGGGGTCACCGACAAACCGTTCCGGGTGCTGTGCAAACGGTTGGGCGCAGGCTTGTGCGTGTCGGAAATGACCACGTCGGACCCGCGTTTCTGGACCACGGCCAAGTCGCGCCACCGCATGGACCACGACGGCGAGCCGGCACCCATCAGCGTGCAGATCGCCGGCACCGTGCCGTCGGTCATGGCCGACGCCGCGCGCCACAACGTCGATCAGGGCGCGCAGATCATCGACATCAACATGGGCTGTCCGGCGAAGAAGGTCTGCAACGCCTGGGCCGGCTCGGCGCTGATGCGCGAACCGGCGCTGGTGGCCGACATCCTCGACGCCGTGGTCAACGCTGTCGACGTGCCGGTGACGTTGAAGATCCGCACCGGCTGGGCGCACGACCACCGCAACGCGCTGGAGATCGCCCGCATCGCCGAGTCGGCCGGCATCGCCGCGCTGGCGGTGCATGGCCGCACCCGCGACCAGCAGTACAAGGGCCTCGCCGAGTACGACACCATCGCCGAGGTCAAGGCGGCGCTGTCGATCCCGGTCATGGCCAACGGCGACATCGACTCGCCGCTCAAGGCCGAGCAGGTGCTGCACTACACCGGCTGCGATGCCGTGCTGGTCGGCCGCGCCGCGCAGGGACGGCCGTGGATCTTCCGCGAGATCGGCCACTACCTCGCCACCGGCGAGTTGTTGCCCGGGCCGACACTGGCCGAGGTCCGCGACGTGCTGCTTGCCCACCTCGACGACCTGCATGCGTTCTACGGCGAGCGTTCCGGCGTGCGCATCGCGCGCAAGCACCTGGGCTGGTACGCCAAGGACCATCCCGAAAACACCGCCTTCCGTGCCGTGGTCAACCAGGCCGAGACCGCCGAGTTGCAGGTCCGCCTGACCCGCGACTACTTCGATGCGTTGATTGCCGGCGTGGCGCCGCTGCGGGCGGCCGCCTGAGGCATGTGTCCGCGGCGCAGGCCTTAACCACAGGCAAACTCCGGACACGGCACAATGCGCGATCCCGGCGTTGCCTGTATCATTCGCGCCCATCCCTTTATCCGAATGCAAGGATATAGCCCTGATGTCCAGCTACCTGTTCACCTCCGAATCCGTCTCTGAAGGCCACCCGGACAAAGTCGCCGACCAGATCTCCGACGCCGTCCTGGACGCGATCCTGACCCAGGACAAGCGCGCGCGCGTGGCCTGCGAAACCATGGTCAAGACCGGTGTCGCCATCGTTGCCGGCGAGGTCACCACCTCCGCGTGGATCGACCTGGAAGAGCTGACCCGCAAGGTCATCGTGGACATCGGCTATGACAGCTCCGAAGTCGGTTTCGACGGCGCCACCTGCGGCGTGCTGAACCTGATCGGCAAGCAGTCGCCGGACATCGCCGCCGGCGTGGATGGCAGCCAGAAAAAGCAGAAGAAGCCGGAGGAACAGGGCGCGGGCGACCAGGGCCTGATGTTCGGCTACGCCTGCAACGAGGCCCCCGAGTTCATGCCGGCGCCGATCTACTACAGCCATCGGCTGGTGGAGCAGCAGGCCAAGATCCGCAAGAAGCGCAACTCGCCGCTGCCGTGGCTGCGTCCGGACGCCAAGAGCCAGGTCACCCTGCGCTATGACGACGCCGGCCAGATCCTCGGCCTGGACGCGGTGGTGCTGTCGACCCAGCACGATCCGGGCATCAAGCAGAAGGACCTGATCGAGGCCGTGCGCGAGCACATCCTCAAGCCGGTGCTGCCGAAGGCATGGCTGGACTCGCTGCCCAAGAACAAGATCCACATCAACCCGACCGGCATCTTCGTGATCGGCGGGCCGGTCGGCGACTGCGGTCTGACCGGGCGCAAGATCATTGTCGACACCTACGGCGGCATGGCGCGCCACGGTGGCGGTGCGTTCTCCGGCAAGGACCCGTCCAAGGTCGACCGCTCGGCCGCCTACGCCGCGCGCTACGTGGCCAAGAACCTGGTCGCCGCCGGTCTGGCCGACAAGTGCGAGGTGCAGTTGTCCTACGCGATCGGTGTCGCCGAGCCGACCTCGATCTCGGTCACCACGTTCGGCACCGGCAAGATCCCCGACCACAAGATCGAGCAGTTGATCCGCAAGCACTTCGACCTGCGCCCGTACGGCATCGTCAAGATGCTCGACCTGATCCACCCGATCTACCAGTCGACCGCGGCCTATGGCCATTTCGGCCGCAAGCCGAAGGAAGTCAGCTACACCGACGCCGTGGGCGTGGACCACAAGGCGACTGCGTTCTCGTGGGAGAAGACCGACAAGGCCGAAGAGTTGCGCAAGGCGGCGAAGCTGAAGAAGTAGACTGCCCCGGCTGCAACCGGATGGTGTCGTCGCAAACGGGCCGCCTCGCGGCCCGTTTTCGTTGGCCCGGCTCATCCCCCGCACCGACCATCGCGCCGGTCGCCAGCCACTGCGCCGCTGGCCTCACCATCAACGGCACTGCCTGCCCCATTACGGATTGATACGGATTGCGCTCCTTGACTACCGACACCACCCCGCCGCCCATCGACGACAGCGATCGCCTCTCGCCCGAGCGCCTGCACATGGCGCTGGAACTGCTGGAAGCCGTCGCCGCCGACCGCACCCTGCTGGATGCGTTGCCGGCCGAGGAGCGCAAACGGCTGCATCGGGCCGTCGCCCGGGTCTACCACCCCGAGCCCGGCGCGCGCCGGCAGAAGCTCAAGGCGCAGGAACGCGAGCGCAATGCCGAGAACATCCTGCGCGCCGACGCAGTGCTGAACCAGACCGGCATCCGCGCCCTGCGACGCAAGCCGGTGTTCACCGCGCTCAACTACTTCCCGCCGCACGGCCCCGGCGAACCGGCGAAGCTGGCCCACGGCGAGTCCGGCGCCACCGGGGGGCGCGAGTCCCCCGAGCTGCTGCACTGCTATGTCTGCAAGCAGAAGTACACGCTGGTGCACCACTTCTACGACCAGTTGTGCCCGGCCTGCGCGGCGTTCAATTTCCACAAGCGCACCGAACTGGCCGACCTGTCCGGCCGCATCGCGCTGCTCACCGGCGGGCGGGTCAAGATCGGCTACCAGGCGGGGCTGAAATTGCTGCGCGCGGGCGCGGAATTGATCGTCACCACCCGCTTCCCGCGCGACTCGGCGGCCCGTTATGCGCAGGAACCGGACTTCGGCGACTGGGGCCATCGACTGGAGGTGTTCGGCCTGGACCTGCGCCACACGCCCAGCGTGGAGGCGTTCTGCAGCGAGCTCGTCGCGACCCGTCCGCGGCTGGACTTCATCATCAACAACGCCTGCCAGACCGTGCGCCGCCCGCCGGAGTTCTACGCCCACATGATGGCCGGCGAGACGGCCGCGCTGCGCGATACACCCGAGGCGGTGCGCAAGCTGATCGGCAGCTACGAGGGCCTGCGCAGCCAGGACCTGCTCGGCGAGGCGACGGCGGCGGTGCAGGCCGCGGCGGCACGCGACGACCTGCCCGCCATCGGTGGCGACGTGGCCGGACTGGTGCGCGCCGCCGAGCTGTCACAGGTGCCGCTGCTGGCTGAGGAACTGCTGGGCCAGAAGCACCTGTTCCCCGACGGCCGGCTGGACCAGGACCTGCAGCAGGTCGACCTGCGCGGGCGCAACTCCTGGCGCCTGCAGATGCACGAGGTGCCATCGGTCGAGCTGCTGGAAGTGCAACTGGTGAATGCCATCGCGCCGTTCCTGATCAACGCGCGGCTGAAGCCGTTGATGCTGCGCAGCGCGGACGGCAGCGAGCCGACCCGCGACAAGCACATCGTCAACGTGTCCGCGGTGGAAGGGCAGTTCTACCGCAACTTCAAGACCACCCGCCATCCGCACACCAACATGGCCAAGGCCGCGCTGAACATGATGACGCGCACCTCGGCGGCCGATTACCACGGCGACGGCATCCACATGAACAGCGTCGACACCGGCTGGGTGACCGACGAGGACCCGGCCGAGCTGGCCGCGCGCAAGGTGGTGGAGGAACGCTTCCATCCGCCGCTGGACATCGTCGACGGCGCGGCGCGGATCGTCGATCCGATCATCGACGGCTTCAACACCGGCGAGCACGTGTGGGGGCAGTTCCTGAAGGATTACAAGCCGACCGACTGGTAACGCTACATAAGCGCCGCAATTTGCGGGGTGACCGGGGCGCCGGGAGCGAATGCCATTGGGGCGAATGTCCCCCGGCACCGATGAAGCCGGTGCCTCCTCCTTTATTTCGCCCCAACGGCATTCACTCCCGTTGTTCGGGCACGCGGCGGTTCCAGAAGCGCAAACCCGGCTGTGCGCTGTCCGCACAGCTCTGCGAGCCAACAGCACCGACGTGACCTGCAGACCTTCCGGGCGAATGTCCCCCGGCACCGATGAAGCCGGTGCCTCCTCCTTTATTTCGCCCCAACGGCATTCGCTCCCGTTGTTCCAGCACACGACGGTTCCAGAAGCGCAAACCCGGCCGCTCGCTGTCCACGTACCGCTGCGATCCGACATCACCGACGTGACCTGCAGGCCTTCGGGGCGAAATAAAGGAGGAGGCGTCCGCCGCAGGCGGAGGCCGGGGGACATTCGCCCCGAAGGCCTGCAGGTCGCGCCCGAGACCGTCAGGTCACAACCAGGCCAGCGATCGAGCAACACCTTCCCTATCTTCCCTGCGTCCCGGAGTCGGGCGAAGAACAACAAAAACGGGCCGCGATGCGGCCCGTTTCATTCGTGGCCCGGAATTTCCGGGCCCTGACGGTCCAGCCGTAATTACGGGACCGCAACCGTCCCGGCATCACCGCCGTCAACGCCCTTCACGTACTTCTCCAGCCAGGCATCGGTCTCGGCCAGCATGTGCAGGATCGATTCGCGCGCGCGGTAGCCGTGCGACTCGTTGGGCAGCATCACCAGCCGCGCGTTGCCGCCGAGTCCCTTGATCGCGGCAAACAGGCGCTCGCTCTGCACCGGGAAGGTGCCGGAGTTGTTGTCGTCCTCGCCGTGGATGATCAGCAGCGCGTCCTTGATCTGGTGGGCGTAGTTGAACGGCGACATTTCCAGGTAGGTGTCCTGCGCCTGCCAGTAGTTGCGCTCCTCGGCCTGGAAACCGAACGGGGTCAAGGTGCGGTTGTAGGCGCCGCTGCGGGCGATGCCGGCCTTGAACAGGCGCGAGTGGGCCAGCAGGTTGGCGGTCATGAACGCGCCATAGGAATGCCCACCGATCGCGATCCGATCACGGTCGGCGACACCGCGGCGGACCACTTCGTCCACCGCCGCCTCGGCCCCGGCGACCAGCTGCTGCAGGTAGGTGTCGTTGGGCTCGCGGTCGCCTTCGCCGACGATCGGCATGGTCGGCCCGTCCATCACCGCGTAGCCGCGGGCCAGGAACGGCAGCGGCCCCCAGTAGCTGATCCCGTTGAAGCGGTACGGCGAACCGGTGACCTGGCTGGCCGCATCGGCCGATTTGAACTCGCGCGGATAGGCCCACAGCAGGGTCGGCAGCGGCCCGTCGCGGCGGGCGTCGTAGCCCGGCGGCAGGTAGAGGTTGGCGGTCAGTTCCACGCCGTCCTTGCGCAGGTAGCGGATCTGCTCCTTCTGCACGTCCCTGAGCTGCGGCGTGGGGTGCGGGAAACGGGTCAGCGCCACGGGATCGGCCGCAGGGTCCGCCAGATCGCGCAGGTGGATGTTGGCCGGTTCGGTCGGCGATTCGCGCGAGGTCAGGATGCGTCGACCTTCGCGGTCCAGCAGGGCCAGCGGAACCTCGTAATGCGGCGCCTGCGAATGGAACAGGCGCACGGAGTGCTTGTCGCGCAGGTCGTAGCGGTCGAGGAACGGACGATCGCCTTCCGGCGATGCGCCCTCGCCCACCAGGAACAGGCTGTTGCCGTCATCGGTGGTGACCAGGCGCTGGTTGCCGGCGGCATCCGGCGCGGTCACCGCCACGCCCGGATCGGCGTAACGGTCCTCCGACAAGCGCTCCGACAACAATTCGGCGGCCTGTTGCGGGTGGTCGGGGGCGATGCGCCACTCCTTGTACTGGCGCGTCTTCCACCAGTACTCGGCCAGCAGGGCCAGGTCGCCCCGGCCCCAGGTGATGCCGGCGTAACGCGACCCCAGCCGGGCCAACACGACCGGATCGTCCCGGAACGGCGCCGCCTGCGCGTACACCACGTCGCGCACCTCGACCTCGCGCGCCGGATCGCCGCCGTCCTGCGCCTCCGCCCACACCAGGGTGGCAGGTGCATCGCTGCGCCACGACACCCGGCGCACACCGGTGGCAACGGCGTCGTTGCCGGTCGGCAGGCCTTCCACCAACGCCAACCGGGCGACGTCGTGGATGCGTTTGCCGTCCACGCCCAGCACCTCGATCCGGCGCGGGAAGCGCGAATACGGCACCAGATAGGAGAACGGACGCTCGATCGTCTGCACCAGCAAATGCCTGCCATCGGGCGAGGAAGCGGCACCGATATGCAGGTCGGGCGCGCCCAGTGGGGTCAGCTTCCCGTTGAGGCCGACGAGCGCCAGCTGGCTGGTCAGGTAATGGGCGAAGACTGTGGCATCGCGCTCGTTCTTCAGCAGGTCCTGGTAGGTGCGGATCGAGCGCACGTCGCCCTTGCTGTCGGTCTGCTGGATGCTCGGGCCGGCCGGAACCGCATTGCCCAATGGCGCGGCGGCCTGCTTGTCGGGCCGCAGGGTCACCAGCAACTGGCGGCTGTCGGGCATCCAGTCGAAGCCGGTGCCGGCCACGGTGTTCAACGGCCGGCTCAGCAGACGGCGGGCCTTGCGCGCGGACACATCGACCACCCACAGCTCCACCGCTCCGGTCGGGGTGTCGACATGGGTGAAGGCGAGGTGGCGCTGATCGGGCGACCACGCCAGATCGGCCAGCGCCAGGTTGGCCGGCAGACCGGCGATGCGCAGTTCCTGCTGGTCGACGATCGCCATCAACCACAGATCGGAGCCGAACGAAAAGCGACTGCTGGCGTACGTATGCGGGTTGATGCGCATACCGGCCAGTTTGAGCTCCGGTTGTGCCACCACGTCGATGCCGGGCAGCGCCGGAGTCTTGACCAGACTGGCGAAATCACGGTTCGGACTCAACCGCAGCAAGGGCCGCCGCGGTGCATCCACCAGCGCCTGCAGGGCCGGATCGGGCAGCTGGTAGCCGTTGGTCGTGTCGGGCTGGGCAGACAGGGCCGGCGACAGCAGTGCCATGGGCAACAAGGCGACCAACAGGCCGGTGGCGCGGATGCGCCTGAAACGTATTTTCATGAATTCCCCGGAATCTTCGGTGAGCGTGCGCAGTAGGAACGATCTGCCGGGACAAAGTCCCATACCCGGCGAGGGCGCGGCCAGTGAAGGAAGTCCCAAGGCGGGCCCCTGGAAGCGTCGCCGCACCCCCGAGCCGCTACAATTGCCCGGTTCGCCGAGGGGCGCTGCGACCGTGACTTCGAGCACGGCCAGGCTTGGCGGGACCGATGGGCACGTCCAGTTCCAATGGCACGCCCGTCCGCAACAACGGCGCCCGGTTGCCATTACCCACCCTTGTCTGCGCCTCTTCCCCGCGCGCGACGGGACCGAACCGGAGCTACGCCATGAATGATGTGACCCGAACCTTCTCTGCTGAAGGCGATTACAAGATCGCCGACATTTCGCTGGCCGACTGGGGCCGCAAGGAGATCGACATCGCCGAGCACGAGATGCCGGGCCTGATGTCGATCCGCCAGAAGCACGCCGCCAGCCTGCCGCTGAAGGGCGTGCGCGTAACCGGCTCGCTGCACATGACCATCCAGACCGCGGTGCTGATCGAGACGCTGAAGGACATCGGCGCCGACGTGCGCTGGGCCTCGTGCAACATCTTCAGCACCCAGGACCACGCCGCCGCCGCGATCGCCGCGACCGGTACACCGGTGTTCGCCTGGAAAGGCGAGACGCTGGAGGAGTACTGGGACTGCACGCTGGACGCGCTGAGCTTCCCCGACGGCAAGGGTGGCTTCCTGGGCCCGCAGCTGGTGGTCGACGACGGCGGCGACGTGACCCTGCTGATCCACAAGGGCTTTGAACTGGAAAACGGCAGCAAGTGGGTCGACGAGAAGGCGTCCTCGCACGAGGAGCAGGTCATCAAGAACCTGCTCAAGCGCGTCGCCGTCGAGCGCCCGGGCTACTGGCACACCGTGGTCGAGGGCTGGAAGGGCGTCTCCGAGGAGACCACCACCGGCGTGCACCGCCTGTACCAGCTGGCCGAGGCCGGCACCCTGCTGATCCCGGCGATCAACGTCAACGACTCGGTCACCAAGTCCAAGTTCGACAACCTGTACGGCTGCCGCGAATCGCTGGCCGACGGCCTCAAGCGCGCGATGGACGTGATGCTGGCCGGCAAGGTCGCGGTGGTCTGCGGCTACGGCGACGTCGGCAAGGGCTGCGCGGCGTCGCTGCAGGCCTACGGTGCGCGCGTGGTGGTCACCGAGATCGACCCGATCTGCGCCCTGCAGGCGGCGATGGAAGGCTTCGAGATCAACACCATCGAGTCGACCCTGGGCCGCGGCGACATCTACGTCACCACCACCGGCAACAAGGACATCATCACCGCCGCCCACATGCAGGCGATGAAGGACCAGGCGATCGTCTGCAACATCGGCCACTTCGACAACGAGATCCAGGTCGATGCGCTGAAGGCGCTGCCCGGCGTGCAGCAGGTCAACATCAAGCCGCAGGTGGACAAGTACATCTTCCCGGACGTTGACGGAAAGCCCGGCAACGCGATCTTCCTGCTGGCCGAAGGCCGCCTGGTCAACCTCGGCTGCGCCACCGGCCACCCGAGCTTCGTGATGTCCAACTCGTTCGCCAACCAGACCCTGGCGCAGATCGACCTGTGGGCGAACAAGGACCGGTATGAGAACAAGGTCTACCTGCTGCCGAAGAAGCTGGACGAGGAAGTCGCGCGCCTGCACCTGGAGAAGATCGGCGTGAAGCTGACCACCCTGACCGCCGAACAGGCCGATTACCTCGGCGTGCCGGTCGACGGCCCGTTCAAGCCGGACCACTACCGCTACTGATCGGCTGGCCGGTCTTTGCGTTGAAACAGAACGGACGCCGCAGGGCGTCCGTTTTTTATTGCGGACCGGACATCGGAAACTCGCATCCGGTCCGCACTACCCGTTGCAACCGCTACGGCCGCCAGTTGGCGTTGCGTTCCCAGAACTCGACGCTGCGCCGGTACGCCTCGCGGTCCAGCCCGATGCCCGAACCGCCCTCCTCCACCCCGAGCGCGTTGCGCATCATCGTGATCGGCGCCATCGGGATTTCCTCCGGCGCCATCGTGTACAGGCAACCGACCACGCCCCAGTCGCCGTCGATGGGTGAGCCTTCCGCGGCCATCTGCTCGCGGCTGTAGAGGATCGGCACCATGTAGCGCGCCACCGGCGGTTCCACGCCTTCGAACCAGCGCACCAGCACCGGCAACTCCCCGCGTGAGCGGGCCTCATAGGCTGAGCGCAGCTGGTGGCGGTTGGCATCGGTGACCGGCACCGTGATGCAGCGCGTGGACGTCCAGTTTTCGTGGACGTGCAGCTTGCAGAACGGCGCATAGCCGTCGAGCACCTTCAGCGGCGCGTGCTCGTTGAGGTAACGCTCGAACCCGTCCGGCGTGCAGTCCTGGATGGCGTTGCGGCGCCGGTCGCGGGGGAACAGCCGGGTACGGGCGAAAGGAGTCAGGACGATGGACATGGCGAATCGGCAGCAAGGCGTCGGCAGGGAAGACCCGACAGGTTAACGGTTCCGCCGACCGCGTCGCCGCCGAGGGCGTCGGCCACGTTGCTGCTATCGTCTTCCAGACCACCCCGGACAACCGCCATGGCAACGGATGCGGACTTCGTCGACTACATCGCCGGGCAGGCCGACCTGGGCGGGCGCCTGACCCGCAAGAAGATGTTCGGCGAGTACGCCCTGTATCTCGACGGCAAGGTGGTCGCGTTCGTCTGCGACAACAGCCTCTTCATCAAGCCCACCGCCGCCGTGGAACAGCTCGCCCCCGGCCTGCCGCAACGTCCGCCCTATCCGGTGGCCAAGCCCTATCCCGTCGCCGATGAGCTGCTGGACGACAGCGAGGCCCTGCAACGCCTGCTGATCCGGACCGCCGCGCTGCTGCCGGTGCCGCGACCCCGGACGAAGAAGAAGCCGACCACGCCGCCTCAGGCAAGGCCGTAGCTGCAAAGACCCGGAAGCCGGTCCGGCGTCTTCCCGTCACGGAACGGCACATAACGACTTCATCGCGATGAAGCGATACACTCTGCCAATTCCTTCCCAGCCGCGTCCCGATGACCCCGATCAGCTTCGAGTTCTATCCGCCCAAGACCGACGAGCAGCGCGTGCAACTCGACCGCACCGCGGCGCGCCTGAAGGCGCATGACCCCGATTACGTCAGCGTGACCTTTGGTGCCGGCGGATCGACCCTGAGCCACACGCCCGAGGCGATCCAGCGCCTGCGCAGCGAGCACGCCTACGACGCCGCCCCGCACATCACCTGCATGGGCGGCTCGCGCGCGGAGATCCGCAACCTGCTCAAGCTCTACCGGGCGATGGGCGCCAGGCGCCTTGTCACCCTGCGCGGCGATGTGCCCTCGGGCATGGTCAGCCCGGGCGACCTGCGCTACGCCAGCGAGCTGGTGGAATTCATCCGCGCCGAGACCGGCGACCACTTCCACATCGAGGTCGCGGCCTATCCGGAAGTGCATCCCCAGGCCCGCGATGCGCATACCGACCTGGCCCACTTCCTGGCCAAGGCGCGCGCCGGCGCGGATGGCGCGATCACCCAGTACTTCTACAACGCCGATGCCTACTTCCGTTTCGTCGACGACGTGCGCGCGGCCGGTATCGATATCCCGATCGTGCCGGGCATCATGCCGATCTCGAACTTCAGCCAGATCCGCCGCTTCTCCGACATGTGCGGTGCGGAGATCCCGCGCTGGGTGAGCCAGCGCATGCTCGCCTACGCCGACGACGTGGACAGCGTGCGTGCGTTCGGTGCCGAGGTCGTCGCGCAGCTGTGCCAGCGGTTGATCGCCGGCGGTGCACCGGGGCTGCATTTCTACACGCTGAACCTGGCCCGGCCGACCCTGGGCGTGCTCAGCCAGCTGGCCTGAACCCTTCACCTCGCCGCGGTTTGCGGCGTTCCATCGCGGCCGGGCAGTGACGTCCCGTTCCAGATCGCGGTAGTACGCTGCGCGCATGAATTGCCGCTACCCCCGCCTGCCGCTTGCGTCGCTCCTTGCCAGAGTGCTGCTGGTCGCGGCTGCCTGCCCGATGATCGCGACGGCGGCGGTGGTGCGTTGTCAGTTGCCGGACGGAAGCACGCTGTATACCGATCGTCGCTGCAGCGATCTGGGGGCCACGCTGCAGCTCACATTTCCCGATTCCGATGCCGATTCCGATGCCAATACCGGAGCCCGGACCAGCACCAGGGCCAGAGCCCGCACAGGTCTCTACAGGCGCGGCTGCGCACGCAACCTGCCGGACCTGATGCTGCGGATCTCCAGCGCCATCGACAACCACGACACCAACCTTCTTGCCGGCGTCTACCACTGGGCGGGCATGTCGGGCCGCCGCAGCAAAACCGTGATGGATCGGCTGGATCGGGTGGCACGGCATCCGCTGGTCGGCGTCGTCCCGGTCATGGCGGGTGTCACAGAGGATCCTTCCGTTGGCGACGACTCCCCATTCGACCCCCACTCCGGCGAGACGCCCGTTGCGCTGCGGATCGAACAGACCCTGGACAACGGCGTCACGCCATCGAATACCGTGTTCGGACTCCGCCGGCATTTCGGCTGCCTGTGGATCCAGGGCTGACCCTCCGCCGCCAACCGGCCTAGCCGTCGCCATCCATCGGCAGTGCTTCGTGCGGCGGGTCGAACCTCAGCGTCGCGACCACGCCGAACTCGCGGCCGGGTTGCACCGACACGTCCCAGCCGTACAGCGCGCACAGCCGGCGCACGATCGACAGGCCGATGCCGCCGCCCTGCGAATGCCCGGCATGGGTGCCGCGGTAGCCGCGCTGGAAAATGTTGGCGGCGTCCTCCGGACTCAGGCCCGGACCGGAATCGACCACCTCGACCGCGCCCGGCAGCATCCGCACAATCACCTCGCCTTCGGTCGTGTACTTCACCGCGTTGCCGATCAGATTGCCCAGCGCGACCGCGACCGCGGCCTCCGGCGCATCGACGATGAGCGGACCCGATCCGTTCTCCAGCCGCAGTTCCAGCGGCTTGCCAGCCAGCTGGGTGCGGTGGACATCGAGCGATTGCGCCGCAAGTTTGGCCACATCGGTCGCCCCATGGCCCCGCTCGTTGCGCGACAGCAGCAACAGCGCGCTGATCAGGTCGGTGCATTGCTGTTCGGCACGCTGGATACGCGCCAGCCGCGCACGCGTCTTCTCGTCCACATCCGGACGTGACAGCAGCAATTCCACCGCCCCGCGGATCACCGCCAACGGCGTGCGCAACTCATGGCTGACGTCGGCGTTGAACTCGCGGTCGCGCTGGACCACTTCGGTCAGGCGGCCGGCGTAATCGTCCAGCGCCTCGGCCAGCTGCCCCACCTCGTCATCGGGGAAATGCGCCGCCAGCGCCTCGGGCTGCGCGCTGCGGCCGGACTGCTTGAGCCGGCGCGCGAGCTCGGACACCGGACTCATCACCCGCGATGCCGACCACCAGCCCAGCACCAGCGACAACAAGGTGAACAACAACACCGAGGCGTACAGCGCGTGGTTGAATTTCTCTTCGCTGCGCTTGGCCTGGGTCATGTCATAGGCAAGGAAGAACCACGCCTGCGGCGTCTTCCGCACCGCCAGCTTGTAGGCGAATTCTTCGCCGTCCACATCGACCCCGGTCATCCCGGTGATGCCGTCGGACAGCTCGTACCACTCGGGCCGGTTGATCCGCACCGACTCGAACCGGTCAGGGGTGTAGACGTAGGCCCGGATCAGGTCAACCGGGAACTGCAGGTTCTTCGGGTCCTGGTCGAACTGCCGCGCGGCCTCGGAGATATTGCGGTTCATCATCTCCTCGACCAGCTGGTTCTCTACCCGCGCGCGGGTCCAGTTGGTCGCCCAGGCGAACAGCAGGGTCAGGCTGAAACCCAGCAGCACGAAGGACAGGATGATGCGGCTGCGCAGCCGCCGCCGGTAACGCATCCGGTGCCGCGGCACCGTCGCCGGCGTTGTTTCAGGTGGCCGCATCGAGTTCCGCAATCCGGTATCCGATGCCATGGCGGGTGTGGATCAGCGAGGTCGGGAACGGCTTGTCGACCACCGCGCGCAGGCCGTGGATATGCACGCGCAGGCTGTCGGAATCAGGCAGTTCCTCGCCCCACACCCGGGTTTCCAGTTCCTGCCGCGTCACCACTGCCGGCGACGATTCCATCAGCGCCTGCAGGATTTTCAGGCCGGTCGGGTTGAGCTGCAGCAGCTTGCCCTGGCGACGCACTTCCAGCGTGTCCAGGTTGTACTCCAGGTCGGCCGCGGTCAGCACCCGCGTCTTCACCCCGCGCCCGCGCCGGGCCAGCGCGTTCAGGCGCACCTCGACCTCCTGCAGCGCGAACGGCTTGATCAGGTAATCGTCGGCGCCGGAATCGAAGCCGGCCAGCTTGTTGTCCAGGCTGTCGCGCGCGGTCAGCATCAACACCGGGGTCTGCTTGCGCGCCTCGTTGCGCAGCTTCCGGCACACCTCCAGCCCGTCGATCCCGGGCAGGTTGAGGTCCAGCACGATCGCATCGAAGTCGTGCACCACCGCCAGATGCAGGCCGGTGATGCCATCGGCGGCGAAATCGACGGTATGCCCGCGATCTTCGAGGAAGTCACCGAGATTGGCGGCGATGTCCTGATTGTCTTCAATGACGAGGATGCGCATGGGGTGTTCCTGGATGGGAGGGGTTGCGGACAGTTTCGCGGCCCGCGGATCACGGCAATGTGCTGCCGAGGATATCGCGTCTGGCGCGTCCGCCCCGGGAACCGATTCTGCCAGAGCTCCGACCGCGCGCGTCCTGCCAGCGAACCATAAAAAAGCCCAGACGCGGGGCCACCGCGCCTGGGCCAAAAGTTGTTGCCCCGATACCGAAACCTGCCTGATGCCGTGCTGCGGTGCCATCACCGATCTGGGTCGTTGACTGAAACCGTTTGACCCAGGATCCGTTGTGACGACCGTGACGTGGAACCAGCCGTGCTGCGGTTTGAGCAAAACTACGGTGCGGGCGATTAAATGCTTGTTAAAAATTCAGCTGAATACTGTTGTCCACGTGTGTCAGAACCTCGGGTTATCGCACATCGACTTTCGCTTCGGCTTTCTGGATCGTCATCAGCAAATCCTTGTCGCCTTCGCGCGCGCGACGGCGCTCGGCGACCGTCTTGCACGAATTGGTTGGCATCTTGCTGCCGGTCGGACGCTCCCGCCGGCACACCAGCCGACTGTCGTCCGAGGCACGGGCCAGGATCTGGTTGAGCTCCTCCTGCCGGTTGAACACCTCGACCTGCTGGACGGGCGGCAAGGTATCCACCGAGCCGGTTCGTCCAATCAACGCATCCATCTCGGACATCAGCGCCAGCGCGCGGCTACGCGCCTCCGGGGTGATCTCGGCAAAAGTCTCGTCGCCCGCAAGTGCCTGTTCGATGGCCGCGCGTTTCGCACCGAAATCAGCCGTCTTGGCGACATCGACCGCGATCACGGTCGCCGCCACCGCCGGCGCGGCAACTAAGGCCAGCGCCAGCGCCAACCCCACACCCTTCTTCCAGCTATTCCACACGATCATTTCCCTACTCCTCTGTGCCGCAATGCGACGGATGGCTCCGACGATATCAAAATTCACCCGCACGAAAATTCCGTCTGCTGCGGGGGTGTACCGATTGCCGCCGCGGCTGAAGCTGCTCTCGCGGACGCGACAGGAAACACGCTTGTCCCCGACCCGCCCCGACTCAGCCCTTCGCGGCCAATCGCTTGGCCGCACGGAGTTTGTGGCGTTTGGCCGCGTAGGTGATGATTTCGCCGGCGACATCGACGCCGCTGGCGTCCTCGATCCCTTCCAGGCCGGGCGAGGCATTCACTTCCAGCACCAGCGGGCCGCGCCGGGAGCGGATCAGGTCGACGCCGGCCACGCCCAGACCCAGCACGCGGGCGGCCCGGATCGCCACCTCCTGCTCGGCCAGGGTCGCCTTGACGCCCTTCGCACTGCCGCCGCGGTGCAGGTTGGAGCGGAAATCGCCCATCGGCGCCTGCCGTTTCATCGCCGCGACCACCTTGCTGCCGACCACGAAACAGCGCAGGTCCGCGCCCTTGGCTTCGGGAATGAACTCCTGCACCAGGAACTGCGCGTACAGCCCGCGCAACGCCTCGATGACCCCGCGCGAGGCGGAGACCTTCTCGGTCAGCATCACACCCGCGCCCTGGGTGCCTTCGTTGAGCTTGATGACGTGCGGCGGCGGGCCCAGCATCGCCAGCAGGTCGGCGGTGTCGTCCGGGTTGTCGCCGAACACCGTCACCGGCATGCCGATCCCGTGCGCGGCCAGCATCTGATGGCTGCGCAGCTTGTCGCGCGCGCGCAGGATCGCGTCCGACGGGTTCGGGCTCAGCGTTCCCATCAGCTCGAACTGGCGCAGCACCGCGCTGCCGTAACGCGTGACCGAGGCACCGATGCGCGGGATCACGACGTGGTAGCCGGAAATCGGGCGGCTCTTGTAACGCATCGCAAAGCCGTCGCTGGAGATGTGCATGTAGCAGCGCAACGGGTCCAGGGTGCGCACGCTGTGGCCATGCTCGCGGGCGGCCTCGACCAGGCGACGGGTCGAATACAGCTTGGTGTTGCGGGAGAGGATCGCGAATTTCATGCGTGCTGGCTCATGTGTGCCGGAACCGCGAGGGAGTCGATCTGGACCATTGGCATCCCGCCCGCACCGGGCCGGCCGTGCAGGAACGAGCGTGCGGGATCGACCGTGAACGTGCGAGCCATCGCCGTGCGCCCCAGCAGCATCGGAAACAGCATGCCGCGACGGTCGCTCAGGTTGATGTCGATGTCGCGCTCGACCCCGGCCAAGCGCAACCGGGTGCGCACGAACGCCCGGCGGGTGCGATGACCGCCCGAGTCGGTGACATCGCGCTCATCGATCAGCGGCGCGGCGCAATCCACCGCCATCCCGGCGCCACTGTGCGCGCCTCCCGGCGTCAGGCGGAAACCGACCCACGGCGCACCGCGCTCGACGAAGCGCCACTGCGCATCCACGTGCAATGCCGAGGTACGCGCACCGCTGTCGACCTTGGCCCGGATCGCATGCACGCCCAGTCCCGGCAGATCCACCCACTCCCGCCAGCCAAGCACCACCCTGAACGTCATTACCGCCTCCGTACTACGAAGAACCATGCCGATGAAAACCTGGCGATGAAAACCTGGCGATGAAAACCTGCCGATGATGCCGCCGGGGCGATGACCCGCGGGTTACGAACCCCGGCCATTGACTGCACGTGCGGGCGCGACCGGACCGGCCAATAAACACTGCCAATAAAAACGGCGGCCCCGTCCGTGAGGACCGGGGCCGCCGCATGTCTGGAGCGGGTGAAGGGAATCGAACCCTCGTCAGTTGCTTGGGAAGCAACAGCTCTACCATTGAGCTACACCCGCGAGGTGGCGAGTTTAATGCCTTTGCGCGTGCACGGGGAGCACGCCGTGGATCCCGACGGAGCCGCCGGTCAGAAGTTCCCGCCCACCGTGGCGAACACCGTGGTGTTGTTGCCACCCTGCTGGCCAACGGTGAGGCTGCTGCCCAGGTTCGCGTCCAGCCCGAACACGCGGGTGCGCGCGCCGAAAGTCAGGCTGCCGTAGCTGTCGTCGAACGCCACGCCGGGCACGGCGTAGGGCGAGGTTCCCGGCATCGACTGCAGCTGCGCGAACGCCTGCGCGGGGGCATCCTCGAACTCGCGATCGACGGTCAGGCGCGCATACGGCTGCAGGTGCTCGCTGGCGATATAGCGCAGCTGCCAGCCGGCGGTGCCGATCAGCGAGTCGAACTTCTGCTCCGGGTACGCCAGCGAGGTCGACAGCTGCGCATCGCTTTCGCCGAACCCGTCGACCTGGATCTTCTGCGCCAGCACACCCACCAGTGGACCATGGCGCAGCGCGCCGTCGCCAAACTCCCAACCGGCGTTGATACCGGCAGTCACGTTGCTGCCATCCACGTCGGCGCGATGCACGCGGGTGGCGCGGCCGAGGTTGGCGTTGCGCTTGATGTCGAAGCCCAGCTGGCTGTAGCTGAGCTGGCCATTGACCCAGGCACCGCTGGCCGAGGTCCAGCCCACGTAACCACCTATGCTCGCCTCGCTCTGGTCGAAGCTGCCGCCGCGCTGGCCCCAGTCCTGCCTGGCCTGGCCGTAACCGCCGAACCCGCCCACGGTCAGGCCGTTGCGGTGCCAGTCGATGCCGACCGTCAGCGCCGGAACCGCACCGTCATACAGGTTGCCGTGGTGGTAACGCTGGAAATCGCCCCGCACGTCGGCCCACCAGCGCTTGCCGTCGGTCATCGTCACGCCCGACAGCTGCGCGGCGACGCGCTCGGCACGGGCACGCCCGACCGCCGACACCGAGTTCGTCAGTACCGCCATCCGCCGCGGCGCTTCGAGGATCCCGATCGCGTAATCGGCGACGATCGCATGGGCGGCACCTGTGGGGTGCACGCCGTCGGCAAATGCGAAGCTGTCCGCCGCACCCGGCGACACATAGTTGGCGGGACTGCAAACCAGCGAGCTGGTCGCACCACACGCCGGCATCGTGACGTTGCTGAAGCCGAAGGTCGCCGGTGATGCGCTGATTTCGCGCAACAGATCGAAGGTATTGAATGGAATCACATGCAGGCCACTTTGGGCGAGCCCGCCGAACAGCGTCTGGTTGTAGCCCTGGACCAATGCGGTGATACCTGTAGAACCGGTGGCTCCCTGCGACAAGCCAAAGGGTGTGCGGCCAACATCCGGCATGGTGGGTACCAGAACGTATTGAGCTCCGGCAGCCTGCAGCGTTCCGACCAGCCCCACCTGCTCCGCCGCGGCACCGAGGAACTGGGCCTGGCTCGTCGCACCATTGAGGTGGAAGAACAAGTCATTGGCCCCGCCCCAGACCGTGTACAGCGCGTTCGGATCGGCCCTGCCGCCGTTGGCCGCGAGATGGGTATTGATCTGCATCGCCAGCGATGGCGCGAAGCTGGTGGGCGGCGCCGGCGGAAAGCCGGGCTGCAAGGTGATGCGCGCGCCACCGGCAGCGTAGTTGGTCCCGTCGCCGGGCACGATGCCGGTCGAGGTCAATCCCCACGCCGGCGCTGCACTGGTGCCGTAGAAATCGGCCAGATACTCGGCCCACACCAGATTCGGATTGGCAGTGAATTTTCCGACAATCGCCGCCTGTGGCCCAACCTGCTCGATCAGGAACGGCCGGAAGAAGCCCGCGTCGGTCAGGCTGTCGCCGAAGAAGATCGTCTGTGAATACGGGTTTTGCGCGTCCGACTGCGCCATCGCTGGCGTGGCTGCCAGTGCAAGAGCAGCGGCAAGAAGGGTATGAACGGTTTTCATCTGAAAAAGCTCCTGCACCCAACAGCTGGAAGGGCCGACACGCAATACGCCGGCGGACAGGGTCCATCGAACCATGCGTGCCCGCGGCAGACAAGACATGCACATGCGTCCGTCGAATGATCCGCCGAATGCGAACTGGCAGGAAATGTCCCCACTTCACACCCCTTGGCTGAACCGAACCCCGAACCAGCGGACTGGCCACTTGCTCGCCCCCGCACGACAATGGCCGCATGAACATCACCCTCAACGGCGAGCGCCGTTCGCTCGCGACACCCACCACCCTGACCCAGTTGCTGCTGGCCGAAGGCCTGGCCGAGCGCCGCGTGGCGATTGAGGTCAACGGCGAGATCGTCCCGCGCAGCCTTCACGGCGAGCGTGCATTGGCCGATGGCGACACGATCGAGATCGTCCACGCGCTGGGCGGCGGCTGAATCCCGCCCGCGCCCGCCGCGTTCCGACCGCATCGGGTGCGATAATCCCGCCATGAACGCATTCAACGCCTCCGACTTCCGCGCCTCCGATCCGCTGGTGATCGCCGGTGTTTCCTACTCCTCGCGGCTGCTGACCGGTACCGGCAAATTCGTCGATCTGGACGAAACCCGCCGCGCCACCGAGGCCGCGGGAGCGCAGATCGTCACCGTCGCGATCCGCCGCACCAACATCGGCCAGAACCCGGGCGAGCCGAACCTGCTCGACGTGTTGCCGCCGGACCGCTTCACGATCCTGCCCAACACCGCCGGCTGCTACACCGCCGACGACGCGGTGCGCACCTGCCGCCTGGCGCGCGAACTGCTGGACGGCCGCAACCTGGTGAAGCTGGAAGTGCTGGGCGACCACAAGACGCTCTACCCCGACGTGGTGCACACCTTGAATGCGGCCGAGATGCTGGTGAAGGACGGCTTCGACGTGATGGTCTACACCTCCGACGACCCGATCCTGGCCAAGCGGCTGGAAGAGATCGGCTGCGTGGCGGTGATGCCGCTGGCGGCGCCGATCGGCTCGGGCCTGGGCATCCAGAACAAGTGGAACCTGATCGAGATCGTCGAGAACGCGAAGGTTCCGATCATCGTCGACGCCGGCGTGGGCACCGCCTCCGACGCCGCGATCGCGATGGAACTGGGTTGCGACGGCGTGCTGATGAACACCGCGATCGCCGGTGCCAAAAATCCCGTGTTGATGGCGCACGCGATGCAACTGGCGATCCAGGCCGGTCGTGCCGCGTTCAAGGCCGGACGGGTGCCGCGCAAGCGTTACGCCAGCGCCTCCAGTCCGGTGGAAGGCCTCATCGACTGATGTCGGACAGCGAGCAGCGGCCGCCCGCGCCGCCGAAGCCCTCTGGCAGGCAAGCCTCCGGCAAACCATTCACGGTCACCGAAGGCCATCGCCAGATCCGCAGCTTCGTGCTGCGTCAGGGCCGCTTCACGCCGGCCCAGCAACGCGCGTTCGACGAGCAATGGTCGCGTTTCGGCATCGACTACACCGGCGAACCGCGCGACTTCGATGCCGTGTTCGGGCGCTCCGCTCCGCGCGTGCTCGAGATCGGCTTCGGCAACGGCGAGGCGCTGCGCTTCGCCGCGCAGCACGACCGCGGGCGCGACCTGATCGGCATCGAGGTGCACGCGCCCGGTGTCGGCCGGCTGCTCAATGCGCTGGCGGAGGACGACGCGCAGAACGTCCGCCTGTACCACCACGATGCGGTGGAAGTGCTGAGCCATGAAGTCGCCGATGCCAGCCTCGACGAGGTGCGCATCTACTTCCCCGATCCGTGGCACAAGAAACGCCACAACAAGCGGCGACTCGTGCAGCCGGAGTTCGCCGCCCTGCTGGTGCGCAAGCTCGCAACGACCGGTCGCTTGCACCTCGCCACCGATTGGCACGACTATGCGGAGCAGATGTGGGACGTGCTGGATGCCACCGGCGGCATCGTCAACCGTGCCGGAAAACGCGGCAGCGTGCCGCGGCCCGAATGGCGCCCGCAGACGCATTTCGAGACCCGCGGCCAGAAGCTCGGCCACGGCGTCTGGGACCTTCTTTACGACCGCTGCTGACGGGCCGCACCAGACAGGACTGATGTGTTCAACCAGGGCATGGACACCGCGCTGACACTCACCACCGACATGAAGCTCGTCCTCGGGCTGGTGGTGTTCACGATGGTGATGTTCGTGTTCGAGCGCGTCCGCGCCGACGTCGTCGCCCTGGTGGTGCTGGTGTTGCTGGGCCTGTCCGGACTGGTCGCGCCGGAGGCCATCTTCAACGGCTTCTCGTCCAACGCGGTGATGAGCATCATCGCCACGATGATCCTGGGCGCGGGACTGGACCGCACCGGCGCGCTCAACCGCCTTGCCGCCTGGCTGCTGCGGCGCTCGCACGGCGTCGAGGAACGGCTGCTGATGCTGACCGGCGCAGTCGCCGGCCTCAATTCCTCGGTCATGCAGAACCCGGCGGTGATGGCGCTGTACCTGCCGGTCGCCTCGCGGATCTCCTCGCGCACCGGACTGACCCTGCCCCGGCTGCTGCTGCCGCTGGCGACCGCGATCGTGATGGGCGGCTCGCTGACGATGGTCGGCACCTCGCCGTTGATCCTGCTCAACGACCTGCTGCTCGCGGCCAACAGCAACCTGCCCTCGGGCGCGGCGTCGCTGGTGCCGCTGCAGATGTTCGCCACGCTCCCGATCGGCCTGGCGCTGCTGGCGACCTCACTGCTGTACTTCCGCTTCTTCGGCAACAAGCGCCTGCACGAAGGCGTCGGCAAGGGCGCGACGCCGGCGCGGACGCAAAGCTATTTCGCCAACGCCTACGGCATCGAAGGCGATGTCTACGAGCTCACCGTCACCGCCGACAGCCCGCTGGTGGGGATGTCGCTGGGCGAGGCGGAAAGCCTGCACGAGGCTCCGCTGATCCTCGCCATCAGGACCCAGGACGATGCACGTCTGTCGCCCTCGGCCGATTCGCGCATCTGGGTCGGCAGCGTGCTGGGCGCGATGGGGCCGAAACGGCAGGTCGCCGACTTCGCCCAGAACCAGATGCTGCGCATGAGTTCGCGGCTGCGCGTGTTCGGCGACCTGTTCAACCCCAGCCGCGCGGGCATTTCCGAGGCGGTGGTGCCGGCCACCTCGAAGTTCATCGGCAAGACCGCGCGCGACCTGCACCTGCGCAAGGTGCTCGGCCTGAGCCTGCTGGCGGTCAACCGCGACAAGAAGGTCGTGCGCGAGGACGTGCGCAACCTGCCGCTGCGCGCCGGCGACATGCTGGTGCTGCACAGCATCTGGACCAACCTGGCCGATGCCTCCAAGGGCAAGGACCTGGTGGTCGTGACCGACTACCCCAAAGGCGAACAGCGCCCGCACAAGCTGAAGGTCGCGCTGGGCATCTTCGCCCTGGCGATGCTGCTGGCGCTGTCCTCGCGCCTGCCGGTGTCGGTGGCGCTGATGACCGGCGTGGCGGGGATGTTGCTGACCGGGGTGATCCACATCGACGAGGCCTATGCGGCGATCAGCTGGAAAACCGTGTTCCTGATGGCCTGCCTGATCCCGCTGGGCTGGGCGATGGATTCCAGCGGCGCGGCGGCGTGGGTCGCCGGGCACAGCATCGAGCGCCTGCCCGACGGGACTCCCGCCTGGCTGCTGCAGTTGCTGCTGGGCCTGCTGACCACCGCGTTCTCGCTGGTGATCGGCCATGTCGGCGCCGCGATTGTGATGGTGCCGCTGGCGATCAACGTCGCGCTCGCCGCCGGCGGCAACCCGACCGTCTTCGCGCTGGTCGTCGCGCTGTCGGCATCCAACAACTTCATGACCGCCTCCAACCCGGTGATCTCGATGGTCACCGGCCCGGCCGGATACACCAGCAAGGAACTCTGGCGGGTCGGCGGCCCGTTGTCGCTGGCCTACACGGGGATCGCGGTGCTGATGGTGAACCTGGTGTTCTGAGTCGCCGGCGGTCGCCGCTCAGGCGTGGCCGCTCAGTCGTCGCCGCTCAGGAGCCGGGCTTCAACCACACCGCGCCGTCGCGCACTTCCACCTCGACCGCGCGCAGGGATTCGCCACGACAGGGCCCGCCGACGCACTCGCCGCCCTGGAGCTCGAAAGTCGCACCGTGTGCGGCGCACACCAGCAGGCCATCCTTGCTCTTGAGGAACTGGCCCGGCGCCCAGTCGAGCTGACGGCCCGCATGCGGGCAGACGTTGATCCAGGCGCGCACATCGTCGCCGTCGCGGTACAGGACCAATGGTTCGATATCGCCATCGAGGTCGGCACCGGCCACGGCAAAGCCGCCATCAACGATGCGGTCCAGGGAAATCAACGCGGATGTGTTCATGGCAGGCGACTCGTGCTGGGAAAGGGCGTGGCGGCGGGGGCTGCGATTGCCCGGCAGGGCACCCTGATCGAACCGGAAGCGCGCCTGTCCAGGTCGCGCAGCCCCGGAAGATTTAACGAAGTTCTCACAAGTTTTTCCGCGTCAGCAGGGATACTGCGGCGTCCGGCTTTCCGCCGCATTGTGGCATGACGTACCGAATGAGCAGCCAGAGTTTCCGCTTCGACCAGCACTTCTTCCAATCGCGCATGCGTGCCGCGTTCGCCCCGCGCAAGCCGCGCAACGCCTTGTTGCGCTTCCTGCTCGGGGCGGTCGGCCTGGGCCTGCTGGTCTTGCTGGTCGCATTCGGGGCCATGGTGGGCGCGTGCATGCTCGCCGTCGGGCTGGTCTACAAGCTGGTGTGGGGACGTGGCAAGCCGATCGCCGGTGGCCACGCCCAGCACGACCCGCGCGTGGTCGAAGGCGAGTACCGCGTGGTCGAAAAATCCGCCCTGCAGCGTTGACCATGACCGACGTGATCGCGGCGCCGCCGCAGGTTCGCATCCCGGTCCGTTCAACGGGCCCTTCCTCGTTTTTCCCGGTCCGCCGGATCTACTGCGTCGGCCGCAATTTCGCCGAACATGCGCGCGAAATGGGCGCCGCCGTGCCGGCCTCACCGGCCGAGCGCGGCCACCCGGTGCTGTTCTGCAAGCCGGCCGACGCGCTGGTGCTCGACGGCGTGGTGCCCTATCCGCGGGGCAGCCGCGAGCTGCACCACGAGGTCGAGCTGGTGGTCGCGCTGGGTGCCGATGCACCCGCCGGCATCCTTGATCCCGCCGAGGCGTCCGCGCTGGTATTCGGCTACGCCATCGGCCTCGACCTGACCCGTCGCGACCTGCAGGCCGCGGCCAAGGCCAAGGGCCTGCCCTGGGATACCGGCAAGGCGTTCGACCACTCCGCACCGGTCAGCCAACTGGTTCCCGCGGCCGAAGTCGGGGACCTCGCACAATGCAGCCTGACGCTCGTCGTCAATGGTGAGAAGCGTCAGCACGCATCGCTTACCGACCTGATCTGGACGGTGCCGGAGATCCTGCACGAGCTGTCCACGCTGTTCGCGTTGCGCGCCGGCGACCTGGTATTCATGGGCACGCCGGCCGGCGTCGGCCCGCTGCATCCGGGCGATGCGTTCACCGCCAGCCTCGATGGCGTGATCGACCTGCAGGGGCATGTGACAAGCGGCGACGCCGGACTATAGTCGGCGCACGCAGCCTCATTCCACGGAGAACACGAGATGAGCATGGTCAACGAGTTCAAGGAGTTCATCGCACGCGGCAACGTACTCGACCTCGCGGTCGCGGTGGTCATCGGTGCGGCATTCGGCAAGATCGTCACCGCGCTGGTGGACGGCATCATCATGCCGGTGGTCGGCATGGCGATGGGCGGCGTCGATTTCTCGCAGTTGTTCGTTTCGCTGGACGGCAAGGACTACGCCAACCTGGCCATCGCCCAGGAAGCGGCAGCACCGGTCATCACCTACGGCGCGTTCATCCAGACGATCATCGACTTCCTGCTGATCGCGTTCGTGATCTTCATGATGCTCAAGGCCTACAACAACCTGCGCAAGGCCGAGGCCGCCGAAGAGACGCCGGCGGAGCCGACCGAGGACATCGTCCTGCTGCGCGAGATCCGCGATTCGCTCAAGCGCTGATCCCAGGTTCCGCGCCGGCTGCCGCCGGCGCGTGACTTGAGGCACAAAGCCACGAAGCCACGCGCTGTTAAGCTCGTGGCTTCGTCGTTTTTCTGTCCGGGAAAATACCGCATGCGCATGATGCCGTTGCTGCTCGCCCTCGCCCTCGGTTCGATCTGCGGCGTCACCCACGCCCAGGAGGTCCGGCGCGAGACCGTCATTCCGGCGGCCGCGCTCGACACGGCCACGCAACTGCGGCAGACGGCGCTGGCCAGCGACCTGGGCTACCGGATCACCGAGTCGCTGACCACCGAGATCGGTCCGCGGCTGGCCGGCAGCGAGGCCGATGCACGCGCGGTGGCCTGGGCCAAGGCCAAGTTCGAGCAACTGGGTTACGACAAGGTGTGGACCGAGCCGGTGACGTTCCCGAAATGGGAGCGCCGCAGCGAAAGCGCCCACGTGCTGGGGGCCAACGCGCAGCCATTGGTGTTGACGGCACTGGGCGGCAGCCCGGGCGGCACGGTGGAAGCCGAGGTCGTGCGCTTCGCCGATCTGGCGGCACTGGAGGCGGTCGCGGCGGGTTCGCTGGCCGGCAGGATCGCCTTCATCGACCAGAAAATGGAACGCGCCCGCGACGGCAGCGGCTACGGCGCAAGCTCGCGCGTGCGCAGCCGTGGTCCGTCGGCGGCGATCCGCGCCGGCGCGGCTGGCTACCTGATGCGCTCGGCCGGCACCGACTCCCACCGCATGCCGCATACCGGCATCACCCGCTTCGACGACGGCCTGACCCCGGTGCCGTCGGCGGCCCTGTCCGTCCCCGACGCCGACCAGCTCACCCGCCTCCTCGCCCTGGGCCATCCGATCCGGGTGCGCATGGCGCTGGATTGCGGCTGGAACGGCGAGGCCACCTCGTACAACGTGATCGGCGAAATGACCGGCAGCACGCTGCCCGATGAAGTCGTGCTGATCGGCGGCCACCTGGACTCCTGGGATGCCGGCACCGGCGCGATCGACGATGCGGCCGGCGTCGGCCTGACGATGGCCGCGGGCAAACTGATCGGCGACCTGCCCACACGCCCGGCGCGCACGATCCGGGTGGTCGCGTTCGCCAACGAAGAGCAGGGGCTGCACGGCGGCATTGCCTACGCCAAGGCCCATGCCGACCGCATCAGGCAGCACCAGATCGCCGCCGAGAGCGATTTCGGCGCCGGCCGCATCTACGGCTTCGACACCTCCGCGCCGGAGCACGCCAAGGCCGCGGCGGCACAGATCGCGCAGGCGCTGGCACCGCTCGGCATCGCCTATACCCCCGGCGAAGGCAGCCCGGGACCGGACATCAGCCCGTTCGCGCGCGACGGCGTGGCCTGGGCGAACCTGCGCCAGGACGGCACCGACTACTTCGACCTGCACCACACGCCCGACGACACTTTCGACAAGATCGACCCCGAGGCGCTGGCGCAGAACGTCGCCGCCTACGCGGTGTTCGCCTACCTGGCCGCAGCGGCGGAAGGCGATTTCGGCCGCGCGGCGGGCGGCAAGGACTAGCCCGGCAGCATGTCGAAGCGCTACGACGATTTCGGTTACATCTCCCTCGACCCGGTCGCGGGGATCTATCGTCTTGGCGCCAACGGCCCCAGCCTGACCACGGCCCTGGCCGCGGCCAGCGCGACCCGTCGCCAGGTCGCGTTGCTGCATATCGACATCGACATGTTCAACTCGATCAACGTGAACATGGGCGAAGAAGTCGGCGACAAGGTGCTTGCCGCCGTCGCCCAACGGTTGCGCAAGACGCTGCCGCCGGACGGCTGGCTGTGGCGGCTGGCCAGCGACGAGTTCATCGCCGCGATCGGCTACCGCGAGGGCGAATCCGACGGCAGCAACGTCGCCGACCAGATCCGCGACGAGTTCGAGATCCCGTTGTCGATCCCGCCGTATACCCTGCCGATCACGCTGTCGATCGGCGTGGCGGTGTTTCCCGACCACGCCAACAATGCTGCCGTCCTGCTGGCCAAGGCCGAGCAGGCACTGCTGCAGGTCAAGCAGCAGGGCCTCGACAACGTCGGCCTGTATACGGCCACCCCGGTCCCGGCGGCCTCCAGTGACGGCTTCGCCGAGCGCTTCGTGGAAGCGCTGGACAACAACGAGTTCCGCCTGTTCTACCAGCCCCTGATCAACGCCAACGACGGTGGTCTGTGCGGCTTCAGCGCGCTGGTGCGCTGGCAGACCGAGCATCACGGACTGCTGGCGCCGAACCGCTTCATGGAAATCATCGAACGGGTCGGCCTGTCCGCGCGGCTGGGCTGGTGGGTGGTGGAAGCGGCAATGCGCCAGCTCGCGCAATGGCGGCAGCAGGGGCTGGACTACCTCGACGTGTCGGTGCACCTGACCGACGAGCTGTTGACCCAGCGCGACTGCCTGGACCGGATCGGGGAGCTGCTGCACCGCCACGACCTGTCGCCGCGGGCGCTGGAGTTCGAGATCCCGGAGAGCGCACTGGCGCTGGATGCGCGCCAGGTGCAGGAGAACCTGATCGGCCTGCGCGCCTTGGGAGCGATCCTGACCGTGCGCGATTTCGGGCTGGGCGGACTGAGCATCGCGGCACTGGCGCAGTACCCGCTGGACCGGCTGAAGATCGACCGCAGTTTCATCCGCAATGTCGCCAGCGACAACCGCAGCGCGGCGATCGTGCGCGGCATCATCGCGATGGGCCACAACCTGGGCATGAAGGTCACCGCCAAGGGCGTGGAAAACGAGACCGAACTGGGCTTCCTGCGCCGCAACCATTGCGACTTCTTCCAGGGCTACCTGTTCAGCGCGCCGGCCCCGGCCGAGGAGCTGGACGAGATGATCCGCCGTCGCTTCCTGCTGCCGTCCGCGTTTGCCCCGACCCGTCCCGAACGCACCCTGCTGCTGCTGGACGACGAGGAGAACGTGCTGCGCTCACTGGTGCGCCTGTTCCGCCGCGACGGCTACCAGGTGCTGGCCGCGAACAGCGTGCGCGAGGCGTTCGACCTGCTCGCCGGCAACACGGTCCAGGTCATCCTGTCCGACCAGCGCATGCCGGACATGAGCGGGACCGAGTTCCTGACCCGCGTGCGCGAGCTCTACCCCGACACCGTGCGCATGGTGCTGTCGGGCTACACCGACCTGGCCACGATCACCGAGGCGATCAACCACGGCGCGATCTACCGCTTCCTGACCAAGCCCTGGAATGACGAGGAACTGCGCGACCACATCCAGGCCGCGTTCCGTGCCTATGAACAGCAGGCCAGCGACGAGACGGCGTATTAGGCGGAACGCACCAGGTGCAATGACTAGACTGGCGGCGCTCCGGCACGCGGCGGATCGGGCTGCGACACCGGCAACACGACCCGGAACGTGCTGCCGACACCGAGCCGGCTGGACACCTCGATCCGCCCGTGGTGCTTGGCGATGATGCTGTAGCAGATCGCCAGCCCCAGCCCGGTGCCGCGACCGATCGGCTTGGTGGTGTAGAAGGGGTCGAAGATCCGCTGCAGCACCTCGTCGGGAATGCCGCAACCGCTGTCGCTGATGCTGATCCAGACCTCGCCGTCGTCCGCACCGGTCGCAAGCACCAGCGTGCCGCGCTCGTGGATCGCGTGGCCGGCGTTGATCAGCAGGTTCATCAGCACCTGGTTGATCTCCGAGGCGTGGCACTCCACCAGCGGCAACCGGCCGTAGTACTTCTCGACGCGGACCTTGTACTTCAGGTCGTTCCAGACAATGTTGAGGGTCGATTCCAGGCCTTTCTGGATATCCGACGGACGCATCGGCTCATCGGGTCCGATGCGGGAAAAATCCTTCAGGTCCTGGACGATCTTGGTGACCCGCTCGATGCCTTCGCGCGACTCCGCCAGCAACTGCGGAACGTCACCGATGATGAAGTCGATATCCAGCCGGCTGCGCATCGCCTGCAGCGCCTCGCGCTTGCCGGCCTGGCCTTCATCCGGCCGCGCATCATCTTGCCGCGCGTCGCCCTGCAGCGCTGAGGCGTAGGCGTCCAGCAGCGCCAGCAACGAGTCGACGTACTCCTGCAGCGTGCCCAGGTTGGAGTGCACGTAGCCGACCGGGTTGTTGATCTCGTGCGCCACGCCGGCGGCAAGCTGGCCGATGGAGGCCATCTTCTCCGATTGCAGCAGTTGCTCCTGGGTGCCGGCGAGCCGCTCGTAGGTGGTCTGCAGTTCGTCGTGGCGGCTCTGCAGCTCGGCCTCGCGGGCGGAACGCGCAGTGACATCGACAAAGGTCGCGAACCGGCATCGATCGCCGCCGTTCTCGGAAAACAGCTTGATCTCCAGCACCGTCGGCGGCTTGTCGAGCCGGATTTCACCGGTCCAGCGTCCCTCGCATCGGGCGATTTCCCACGCGCCTGCCGGGATATGGCCGAGCAGGCGGTCGATGGGGTCGGGAGCCGGGTCGGCTTCAGTGTCTGGAGTTGCCGCAGGGGGAGCGGGCTGCAGCGCCTGGGCGAGTGTATTGGCGGCGGGATTGGCCTGGGCGGCCCCGCTGTCCGGGTGAAACAGGACGATCGCTACGTCCGCCAACGACAACACCGTCAGCAGGTCATCACTCCATGGACGGATATCGCCGGGTCGATCTTTGTCGCTCATCCCACTCCGAGACTGCGCACCTGCGGGCGGGCGCTGGACTGTCCCCCCGCATCGTACACGCCGACCGAATCCAGCCGGCCGAGGTGGCGCAAGGCCCAGGTGACTTCGCGCCGACGGCGGGCGAGCAGTACGCTGTTGTCGCGATTGAGTTCGCTCAGCGCGATCACGCGCCCCGACACGTCGTCGCTGAGCGGCCGCGCCTCGACCTGCCGCAGCGCGACCAGCTTGGCCCGGGTCGAATCCAGCAGCGCATCGACGTCATGATCCAGCAGCGCCTGGCGCTCGGCGCGCAGGGCATGCTCGAGGGCGTCCAGCGACGCCAGCATCGACGGCTGGGTCGCCAGGGTCATTTCTGCAACGCTTCCTCGAAGGCCAGCATCCGGGTGGCGATCTGCTCCGGGTCGATCCGGTAGCTGCCGTCGGCCAGCGCCGCACGCAGCGCGTTGACCTTGGTCACGTCGATGCCGGCCGGTGCCGCACCGAGAGAGCGTTCCAGCGCCTGCAGCCCCGCCGCCTCGCCCGTCAGCCGCATGCTGTCGGCCGGCGGAGTCGCCGCCACCGGCTGGGAACGGTCTTCGCCGGCACGGGCGCGAGCCGGGCCCGTCGATGCAAGCTCGACGGCGCGGGCCGCCATCGGACTGCCGTTGATCTGGTTGGACATCACACGCTCCTGATTGCTCGGTCATGTGGGGTAACGACCGCGCCGGACGGAACTTTAGCCCTGTCTGGAAAAACGTTCAGCGCGGCAGCTCCACCCCCGACCTCCCGCGGCATCAACGCACCACTTCCACCAGGCCATCGCCGACCAGGCGACCGCGGATGATACGCCGGGAGCCGAGATTCTCGACCGCCACCGTCTCGCCCGGCGCGGCCCGGCCCAGCGCGCGACCGCTCATGCGCACTTCCACCCCACCCACCCGCGACACCAGCATCACCGGGTCGCCGCGCTTGAGCAGGCTGCCGTTGGCGAGGTCGGTGCGGGTCAACGCGCTTCCCGGTACCAGCCCCTGGACCGCGGTCATTCCGATCACCTCGACCGGATCATCAAATACCGCTGCGCCAGCGCCGGCGATGTCGCGACGGCCCATCGCGATGTGTTCCGCCGTGATCGGCTGGCCCGCCGGCACCGGCCGGGTCAACACCACCACATCGGCCTCCTTGCGCACACGTACGGGCACATAGACACGCCAGCCGGGCGCATCGCCGCAGTGCACCTCCACCGTCCGCGGGCCGGTCGGCCGTGCCTGCAGCGCCGTGCTGCAGGCCGCCAGGCGCAAGGCCGAGTCGACCATCGCCTCCGAACCGGTACCGGTGACGCCCAGCGCCGCCAATGCCGCCTCGCGGATTGCCGCCGGATCGGTCGTGCCTTCGGTGGCGGACAGCGGAGCCGCAGCGACCGACACGATGAACGCCAACACGATGCTGGACAGGGCACGGGATGGAGCACTGGATAAAAACAGGTGCACGGCACTCTCTGGGCAGGAACCTCCCATCCCACAAGCAAATTGCATGCCGGGAGGCGCTTTGCCCGTTGATCCGCACGCGATCGTTCGCTTCTGTAGGAGCGGGCTTCAGCCGCGAACGCACGGAAACCGCACGTGCCGGACGCGTCCACCCGGGCGAAAGGAAAGCGGTGCGGATGTAACCGCCGTCGCGTGCGAACCGGTGCGATCGCGGCAACCGACGCACAGGTCGCAGCTTACGCAGCTCCTACAACAACCAGATCGCGCTCACCCGGGTGTAGGAGCGACGTGAGTCGCGAACGCGCAGAGACTGCACTTGCCAGCACCTGTGCATGACCGGACGGAAAGCGGTGCCGATATCGTCACCGTCCCATGCGAAGCAGCGCAATCGCGGGGGCGGATGGTCAGGTCGCAGCTTACGCAGCTCCTACAACACACCAGGGCGCGCGGCTTTCGCAGCGCTTTCCGCACATCGACCCTCAAGAACCGCCGGAGTTCGCCGACAACGCCTGCATGAGCCACCAACTGCTGGACCGAATCGACCAACGCACCCGCCTGGCGGGGCACAACCGGCTGGCCCTGTTGCTGTTCCGGCTGGGGCCGCGTCAGCTTTTTGGCGTCAACGTGTTCAAGGTGCAGGAAGTCATCCCGCGGCCGCCGCTGTTCACCCTGCCGCAGCTGCCGTCGGCGTTCAGTGGCGCGGCCGATATCCGCGGCCGCACGGTGCCGGTGCTCGACCTGGCGCGGGCGATCGGCTACGACACCAAGGGCGCGCCGCCGCCGGAGTACCTGGTGGTCACCGAGTTCAACCGCAGCGTGCAGGGTTTCCTGGTGGCCGGCGTGGACCGCATCGTCAACGTCGCGGTCGAGGACATCCAGCCGCCACCGGACCTGGGCGGCGATGGCAACTACCTGACCGGCGTGACCCGCCACCATGGCGAGCTGATCCAGCTGATCGACGTGGAAAGCGTGCTGGCGGAGTCCTGCCCGCGGCCCAGCGACGCCGGCAGCATCATCGCGCTGCAGCCGGTCGCGGGCGTTCCGCAGGAAGTGCTGGTGGTGGACGACTCGCGCGTCGCGCGCAACCAGATCCGCTCGGTGCTGGAGCAGCTCGGCCTGCCGGCAACCCTGCTGTCGGATGGCCGCCAGGCACTGGAGCACCTGCAGCAACTGGCCGAAAGCGGCCTGCCGCCGCAGCAGCGCTATGCGATGGTGATCTCGGATATCGAGATGCCGGCGATGGACGGCTACACGCTGACGACGGAAATCCGACGCGACCCGATGCTGCGCGGCCTGTACGTCCTGCTGCACACCTCGCTGTCGGGCGTGTTCAACCATGCGATGGTGGAGCGCGTGGGCGCGGACGATTTCGTGCCCAAGTACTCCGAGAACGAACTGGCGCAACGCATTGCCGTGCGCATGAGCGCGCTCCAGAAAACGGGTTGAGGCCTGTCCGCGGCCGCTCTGGCACGCCGCTTGCTTGACTCCGGGTGAACACGCACCCCGGAGGGCGCAATGTCCGATTTCCTTGGTATCCACGGCACCGCGCTGGCCCTGCGAGAGCAGCGCCTGCAGCTGCTTGCCTCCAACCTCGCCAACGCCGACACCCCGGGCTTCCAGGCCCAGGACATGGACTTCAGCAGTGCCCTGCGCGCCGCGCTGCAACCCGACCGCGGTGTAGGCGACCACATCACGCAGGCCGCACAGGCGGCCCGCTACGCCCCCGCCTCCACCCAGCCCAGCATGGACGGCAACACCGTGGACGGAGAGCGGGCCAAGGCCGCGTTCGCCCAGGCGTCGCTGGAATACCGCGCCTCGCTGTCGTTCGTCGAGTCCAAGGTGCGCGGCATGTTGACCGCGATCACCGGGCAATAAGGAGCGATCGCGATGACCCTCCCGATCTTCGACGTCGCCGGTTCGGCGATGAACGCCCAGTCGGTGCGCCTCAGCACCGTGGCCAGCAACCTCGCCAATGCCGACTCGGTATCCGGTGACCCGGATGCGGTCTACCGCCCGCTGCATCCGGTGTTTTCCGCCGAGACGGTGGCCGGCAAACCCGAACTGGCCGGCGTGCAGGTCAAGGAAGTCACCCGGTCCGACGCCGCGCCGATCCGCCGCTACGACCCCGGCCACCCGCTGGCCGACGACGGCGGCTACGTCTACGCGCCCGACATCGATCCGGTCGCGCAGATGGTCGACATGATCTCCGCCTCGCGCAGCTACCAGGCCAACGTGGAGGTGTTCAACACCGCCAAGGAACTGGCCATGGCGACCTTGAACATGGGCAAGTAGCCCACCCGCACTGACGAGACGACCCCATGACCAGCATCACCGGCACCAACAACGACAACCCCTACGGGGCGCTCGGCCTGGCCCCGCAGGCCAACGACCGCAGCACCTCGCTGGGCCAGGCCGACTTCCTGCGCCTGATGACCGAGCAGCTCAAGAACCAGGACCCGCTGAAGCCGCTGGACAACAACCAGTTCCTCGGCCAGCTGGCGCAGTTCTCCACCGTGCAGGGCATCGACAACATGCAGTCCGCGATGGGCTCGATGGCCAGCGTGATGGAGTCCGACCAGACCCTGCGCGCGGCCAGCCTGGTCGGCCGCGAGGCGCTGGTGGCGGCCGACAAGGTCGACCTGGCGGCCGGTGCCGGCACGCATGGCGAGATCGTCGCCACCACCGCCGGCACGATCCAGATCGAGATTGTCGACAGCGCCGGCGCGATCGTACGCAAGACCAGCGTCGAGGCCGGCGCGGCCGGCAACGTCCCCTGGCAGTGGGACGGCCGCAACGACGATGGCGAGCCGATCGCCGCCGGCCAGTACTCCATCCGTGCCACCAGCGGCACGGGCAAGGACGCCGAAACCCTCGACCTGCGCCTGTCCGCGAAGGTGGACAGCGTCTCCATCGAGCCGACCGGGCTCGTCCTCAATCTTTCAGGTCTTGGCAGCCACCCGCTGTCCTCGATCCGTCGTGTCGGCTGACCGCCGCCTTCCACCGCCCCTCCAGGAGCACACCGCATGAGTTTCCGCATCTCGCTCAGTGGCATGAACGCGGCCACGTCCGACCTCAACGTCACGTCCAACAACATCGCCAACGCCAACACCACCGGCTTCAAGCAGTCGCGCGCGGAATTCGCCGACGTGTTCCCGGTCTCCGCCTACGGCCTGTCGCGCAACGCGATCGGCGCGGGCGTCAAGCTGGCCCAGGTCGCGCAGCAGTTCGACCAGGGCAACGTCGAGTTCAGCGGCAAGGCGCTGGACCTGGCCATCAGCGGCCAGGGCTTCTTCACCATGTCCAACAACGGCGCCACCGTGTACTCGCGCGCCGGCAATTTCGGTGCCGACGCCGACGGATTCGTGGTCAATCCCGCCGGCCACCGCCTGCAGGTGTTCCCGCCCAGCGCCAGTGGCATCGGCTTCGATACCGGCCGGCTCGGCGATCTGCAACTGGCGGTCGGGGACGCCCCGCCGCGGGCCACCGGCAAGGTCGACATCGGCACCAACCTGTCGGCCGAGGCCAAGCCGCCGGCCATCACGCCGTTCGACGGCAACGACCCGGAGACCTACACCCACACCACCTCGCTGACCGTGTACGACTCGCTGGGTGCGGCGCACACGCAATCGATGCATTTCGTGAAGACCGCCAACGCCAACGAGTGGGAGATCCATACCTCCATCGACGGCACCGCCACCGGCGCACCGACCACGCTGCAGTACTCCGATACCGGTGCGCTGCTGTCGCCCAGCCCGGGCCGGTTCCCGATGCCGCCCCACGACCCCGGCAACGGCGCAGCGCCGATGGCGATCACCCTCGACCTGGGCAACTCCACCCAGTACGGAAACAAGTTCGGCGTCTCCGCGCTGGTGCAGGACGGCCATGCCACCGGCCGCCTGACCGGCATCGAGGTGTCGGCCGAAGGCGTCGTCAACGCGCGCTACACCAACGGCGTGTCGACCCCGCTGGGCCAGGTCGCACTGACCAACTTCGCCAACCCGCAGGGTCTGCAGTCGCTGGGCGACAACGCCTGGGCGGAGACCGCGGAGTCCGGTGATGCGCGCGTGGGCACCGCCGGCTCGTCGGCGTTCGGCATGGTCCAGGGCGGCGCGCTGGAAGCGTCCAACGTCGACCTGACCGAGCAGCTGGTCAACATGATCACCGCGCAGCGCAACTTCCAGGCCAACGCGCAGATGATCTCCACCCAGGACCAGATCACCCAGACCGTGATCAACATCCGCTGATGATCCGCCCCGGTTCCGCAGCGACAACGCAACAACGAACGTCCCTGGGTTCCCGCCTGCGCGGGAACGACGGTACCGGGGCGTCATCCCCGCGCGCCCTCTTGACGTCATCCCCGCGCAGGCGGGGATCCATGGACGTCGGCGGGGGCAACGGCGCGGCGACGCAGCAACGAACGTTCACAGATTTCCGCCCGTGCAGGAACGACGGAGCAGGCCCAGACGGAGCAAGTCCATGATCGACAAGGCCATGTACGTGGCGATGACCGGGGCCAGCGCCACTTTGCGGGCGCAGGGCGCGGTCTCCCACAATCTCGCCAACGCCAACACCGTCGGCTTTCAGGCCACCCTGGCCGGTACCGTCGCCCGTCCGGTGGACGGCGACGGCCACGGCTCGCGCGTCGCGGCGGCCTACCGCACGCTCGGCGTCAGCGACACCGCCGGCGCAATCAACGCCACCGGCAACGTGCTGGACGTGGCGATGGACCAGGACCGCTGGCTGGCCGTGCAGACGCCCGGCGGCGAAGTGGCCTACACCCGTGCCGGCGACCTGAAGCTGAGCCAGAACGGTCTGCTGACCACCGCCTCCGGCCTGTCCGTGCTCGACCAGAACGGCGCGCCCATCGCGATCCCGCCGCACGAATCGCTGCTGATCGGCAACGACGGCACGATCTCGGTGGTGCCGCTGGGCCAGCCCGCCAACACCATGGCCGAGGTCGGCCGCCTGCAGATCGCGGCCGCCCGCACGCTCGACCTGGAGCGTGGCGAGGACGGCCTGATGCGCCTGCCACCCGGCGCCGAGCCGCTGCCGCCCGCCGCCGGCGTGGTGCTGACCTCCGGCGCGCTGGAGCAGAGCAACGTCGACAGCACCTCGATGCTGGTGTCGATGATCCAGCTGTCGCGCCAGTTCGAGATGCAGGTACGGGTCTTGCAGAGCGGTGACGACAACGCCAAGGCCAGCAACTCGCTGCTGTCCGCGCGCTGATTTCTCCATCCACCTGCTCGGCTGACCCCGCCGCACCACCCCTGATTCCCCGGAGGATTTCCCCATGACCCAGGCACTCTGGATCGCCAAGACCGGCCTAGACGCGCAGCAGACGCGCATGGCGGTGATCTCCAACAACCTCGCCAACACCAACACCACCGGCTTCAAGCGCGACCGCGCCAGCTTCGAGGACCTGCTGTACCAGACCGTCCGCCAGGCCGGCGGCGCTTCCTCCGAGCAGACCCAGTTGCCGACCGGCCTGTCCACCGGCACCGGCGTGCGCGTGGCGGCGACCGACAAGCAGCACACCCAGGGCAACCTGTCGCAGACCGGCAACGCGCTGGACGTGGCGATCAACGGCCGCGGCTTCTTCGAGGTCCTGATGCCCGACGGCAGCCCGGCCTACACCCGCGACGGCAGTTTCCAGGTCAACTCGCAGGGCGAGCTGGTCACCAACGCCGGCTACCCGGTGCAGCCGGGCCTGCAGCTTCCCGAAGGCGCGCAGAGCGTGACCATCGCCGGCGACGGCACCATCACCGTGCAGATCGCCGGCCAGGCCGAAGGCGTGCAGATCGGCGCGCTGGTGGTGTCGGACTTCATCAACCCCGCCGGCCTGCAGGCCAAGGGCGGCAACCTGTACGTGGAAACCGGCGCCAGCGGCCCGGCCCAGCAGGGCGCGCCCGGCGAGAACGGCGCCGGCCTGCTGGTGCAGGGCGCGCTGGAAGGCAGCAACGTCAACGTGGTCGAGGAACTGGTGTCGATGATCGAGACCCAGCGCGCCTACGAGACCAATGCCAAGGCGATCTCCACCACCGACCAGATGCTCGGTTTCCTCAACCAGAACCTGTGACGGGGCGATCATGAAATTGCTTGATGAGGTCGTGCGAAAAGCAACGTCCATGGGCTCCCGCCTTCGCGGGAGTGACGGCAGTAGTAGCCCGTCATCCCCGCGCGGGCGGGGATCCATGGACGTTGCTTCAAGCACCTCGATGCCCCGGCACCTGCTGCTTCCCGTCGCCGTCGCCCTGCTGACCCTCGCCGGCTGCGCCAGCGTGGTCGGCGACGTGCGCCCGTTCGCGCCGGTCGCACCGATGGCCGGCATGGACATTCCGATGGCCTCCAGCCCCGCCATGCCCGGCGCCCACCCGACCGCCATGGCCAGCCAGGCCCGGCATTCCAGCGGCTCGATCTACGCCAACAGCGGCGGCGGAAATACCACCGGCCTGCGGCTGTTCCAGGACAACAAGGCGCGCGAGGTCGGCGACCTGCTGACCATCGTGCTGGTGGAGCGCACCTCGTCCACCTCCCGCGCCAAGACTGCGGTCTCCAAGAACTCGGGTCTCAGCCTGGGCGCGCCTGTCATCGCCGGGGTGCCGGTGACCCACAACGGCCAGTCGATCCTGCAGGCCGAAATCGAGGCCGGCCGCGACTTCAACGGCTCCGGCGATTCCACCCAGAGCAACCGCCTCGACGGCGAGGTCACCGTCAGCGTGGTCAAGGCGCTCGGCAACGGCAACCTGCTGGTCAGCGGGCAGAAGCAGGTGCGGCTGAACCAGGGCGACGAGCTGGTGCAGGTTCAAGGAATCGTGCGGACGGCCGATATCGGCCCTGACAACCGCATCACGTCCGACCGCGTCGGCAACGCGCAGATCGTCTATGGCGGTCGCGGCACGCTGGCGCGTTCCAATGCCATGGGCTGGCTGGGCCGGTTCTTCAACTCCGCCGCCTTCCCGTACTGAGGAGCACGACATGCGTGCGTCAATCTCCCTCCGCTCCATCGCCGCCATTGCCCTGCTCGCGCTGTTCGCGGCCGGCCCGGCCAGTGCGGAACGCATCAAGGACCTGGCCCAGGTCGCCGGCGTGCGCGGCAACGCGCTCGTCGGCTACGGCCTGGTGGTCGGGCTGGACGGCAGCGGCGACCGCACCAGCCAGACCCAGTTCACCGTGCAGAGCCTGAAAACCATGCTCGACCAGCTCGGCGTGACCCTGCCGCCGGGCGTGAACCCGCAGCTCAAGAATGTCGCCGCGGTGGCGATCCATGCCGAGTTGCCGCCGTACGCCAAACCGGGGCAAACCATCGACGTCACCGTGTCCTCGATCGGCAACGCCGGCTCGCTGCGCGGCGGCAGCCTGCTGATGGCGCCGCTCAAGGGCGCCGATGGCCAGGTCTACGCGATCGCCCAGGGCAGCCTGATGGTCAGCGGGTTCGGGGCGTCCGGCCGTGACGGCTCGCGGATCTCGGTCAACGCGCCCAACGGCGGCCGGATCCCCAACGGCGCGACGGTCGAGCGCGCGGTGCCCGGCAATGCCTCGACGTCCGACACCATCACCCTCAACCTGCACGAGTTCGACTTCACCACCGCCTCGCGCATCGTGACCGCGGTCAACGGTGCGTTCGGCCCCGGCATCGCGCGGGCCGTGGACGGGGTGACCATCGAGATCGCCGCGCCCGGCAACGACCGCATCGGCTTCCTGGCCCAGCTGGAGGCGCTGGACATCAGCCCGGGCGCTTCCGCCGCCAAGGTCATCGTCAACTCCCGCACCGGCACCGTGGTCATGGGCGGCCACGTCAGCGTGCTGCCGGCGGCGGTGTCACACGGCTCGCTGACGGTGTCGATCATGGAGAGCGCGCAGATCAGCCAGCCCGGCGCGTTCGGTGGCGGCACCACCGCCGTGGTGCCGCAGTCCTCCATCGAGGTCAGCGAGCAAGGCAACCGCATGTTCCTGCTGGAAGGCAGCTCGCTGCAGGCCATCGTCAACGCGGTGAACGCGGTCGGCGCAGCCCCCGGCGACATCGTCGCGATCCTGGAAGCCCTCAAGCGCGTCGGCGCGCTGCGCGCCGAGCTCGAGGTGATCTGATGATTGCCGTCGTTGTGCACCGTTGTCCCACGGGGACTACCCACCGCAACGATTCCCTGCGCGGTCGCGACTCACGTCGCTCCTACACCGAGGCACGGGGCTTGCACTGACTCCGCCATGCGCCTGCCTTCCGCCACCGCGATTCCCCTCCAGCCCGCCGATGCCTCGCGCGAACGGTTGCAGACGGCTGCGCGCGAGCTGGAGTCGCAGTTCGCCCAGATGATGCTGAAGTCGATGCGCAGCGCCAGCCTCGGCGACCCGATGCTGGGCGACAACACCATGTACCGCGACATGTACGACCAGCAGCTCGCCAAGGAAATGACCAAGGGCCGCGGCCTCGGTCTGGCGCCGATGATCGAGCGGCAACTGTCGCGCAGCCTGCCGGCCGCCACGACAGAGGCCGGATCGATGGCGCTGGGCAAGACGGTCCATGGCGGCCCGATGGCGCTGGGTACGGTGACCGGCAGCGGCCCGCTGGCCCTAGTGCAGAACCTGCCGCTGGCGATGCCGCTGTCGTCCTCGCCCGGCGGCGCTGGACACGCAGGACTGGCTGTGGATGGCTTGCAGCATTCCGGCTTATCTGGTTCCGGGCTGATGCTCGCGCCCAGCCGCGCCGGCGTGTCGATGCCCGCCGTGGCACCGCTGCCGCCACCGCCCGCGCCCCGCACTGAGGATCCCGACGCCAACCCGAGTGCCAACCCGAGCAACAAGCTCGATTGCAGCAGCCCGGAAGCCTTCGTGCGCTCGATCTGGCCGCAGGCGAAGCAGACCGCGCGCGAGCTGGGCGTGTCGGCCAAGGCGCTGGTCGCCCAGGCCGCGTTGGAAACCGGCTGGGGCCGGCGGCTGGTCGGCGGCGACACATCGCACAACCTGTTCGGCATCAAGTCGTCGGCCAATTGGCGCGGCGCGAAAGTCGAGTCGGCGACCCACGAGTTCGTCGACGGCAAGCGCCAGAACCAGCGCGCGCAGTTCCGCGCCTACGACTCGGTGCAGCAGAGCTTCGCCGACTACGCCCGGCTGATGCGCAACGAGCGCTACTCCGGCGCGATCGCCGCCGGCGACGACGCCAGCCGCTTCGCCTCGGCACTGCAGAAGGCCGGCTACGCCACCGACCCGTCCTACGCGGCCAAGATCTCGGCGATCGCCAACGGCCCGACCCTCCAGCGCGCATTGAACGCACTGGCCGACACCGGCGATCGCCCGATCGACGCGCCAAACACTCGCCCTGACCGCGCCTACGCCGCGCTCGACTCCAACCCCCGAGGCTGATCATGAGCGGACTGCTATCCACCGGAAGCTCGGCCCTGCTCGCCTTCCAGCGCGCACTGAACACCGTCGGCCACAACGTCGCCAATGCGTCCACGCCCGGCTACAGCCGCCAGCGGGTCGACTTTGCCGCGCGCCCCGGACAGAGCACCACCGCCGGCTACATCGGCGCCGGCGTGGACGTCGCCGGCCTGCAGCGGCTGGCCGACGGACTGGTGTTCGGCCGCCAGATCGACAGCAGCGCGGAGATCGGCCGGCTCGGCCAGTTGTCCGCGATGGCGACCCGGCTGGACAAGCTGGTGTCCGACCCGGCCAGCGGCCTGGCCGCACCATGGTCGGCGTTCTTCACCGCAGCCGAAGGTGTCAGCGCGGAACCGACCTCGCCCTCCGCCCGCAACGCCCTGCTCGCCGCCGGCCAGCAGTTGGCCACGCGCTGGAGCAACCTGGACGGCCAGATGGCCAGCCAGGAAACCGAGGTCAACCAGCGCATCAAGGCCCAGGTCGCGACCGCCAACCAGCTCGCCAGCGAGATCGCCCTGCTCAACCGCGACATCGCGGCCTCCCGCACCAACGCCACGCCCGACCTGATCGACCAGCGCGCGCTGCGCATCGACCAGCTCGCCAACCTGGTCGGCGCGCACACGGTCGCCCAGGACGACGGCTCGCTCAACGTGTTCACCACCGGCGGCCAGCCGCTGGTGCTTGGCACCCGCACGATGTCGCTGGGCACCGTCGCCGACCCCTACAACGCCGACCGCCTGCAGCTCTCGCTGGAAACCACCGGCGGCGGCTCGGTGCCGCTGTCGGCGTCCACCGTGTCCGGCGAAGTCGGCGGCCTGCTGGAGTTCCGCAGCCGCGTGCTCGATCCCGCCCGCGCCGAGCTGGGCCGCCTGGCCACCGCATTCGCCGAGGCGTTCAACGCCACCCAGCGCGCCGGCGTGGACTACAACGGCGCGCCCGGCGCGGACTTCTTCTCCCTGCCGTCGCCGCGGATTGACCGCCACACCGGCAACACCGGCACCGCCACGTTCGATGCCAGCATCGGCGACATCGGCGCGCTGAAGGGCAACGACCTGGTACTGCGTTTCGACGGCGGCACCTGGGCCGCGACCCGTGCCGACACCGGCGAGGCGGTCCCGGTCACCGGCAGCGGCACCGCCGCCGACCCGCTCAGGATCGACGGCGTGGAACTGGTGATGGGCGGCACGCCGGCCAACGGCGACCGCTTCTCGTTGCGTCCCACCTCGGGTGCCGCCGGCGGGCTGAAGGTCGCGCTGACCGATCCCGCCCGCATCGCGGCCGCCGCGCCGCTGGAAACCAGCGCCGACAGCAGCAACGTCGGCAACGCCAAGGCCGGTGCCAGCAAGATCACCGATGCCGCCGCGTTCGCGGGCTTCGCCGGCGCGTCGATCGAATTCATCGACGCCGGCCAGTACACCATCGACGGCGCCGGCCCGTTCGCCTACACCCCCGGCACGCCGATCACCGGCAACGGCTGGTCGCTCAAGCTCGACGGCATCCCGGCCGCGGGCGACCAGTTCAGCCTGTCGCGCACCCCGCCGCGCTCGTCCGACAACGCCAACGCACTGAACCTGGCCGCGACCGACAAGCAGGACCTGCTCACCGGCGGCACCCTGAGCCTCACCAACGGCCTGTCGCAACTGACCGGCAAGACCGGCGGCGAAGCCCGCCACGCCGCGTTGAACCTGGAAGCGCAGGTCGCGATCCACGGCCAGGTCATTGCCGAGCGCGAGTCGGTGTCCGGCGTCAACCTGGACGAGGAAGCCACCGACCTGCTGCGTTACCAGCAGGCCTACCAGGCCGCCGCCCAGGTCATCGCCACCGCCGACAGCCTGTTCCAGTCGCTGCTCAATGCCGTCCGCCGCTGATCGGCCGACAGCACACCGACACGCATCACGAGGTCGACCGCATGAGAATCTCCACCGCCGGCATGTACGCCCAGGGCCTGCAGAGCATGTTGCAGCGCCAGTCCGAGATGGTCCGCACGCACGAGCAGATGACCACCGGCCGGCTGTACTCGCACGCCGGCCAGAACCCCGCCGCCGCGTCCACCGCGCAGGGACTGGACCACGCCCTGGCCGCGCTGGACAGCTACAAGACCAGCGCCGGCCACCTGGACCGCCGCCTCAACCTGCAGGAGCACGCGCTCACCAGCGCGAACGACCGTGTCGGCCGCGCCCGCGACCTGATCGTGCAGGCCAATACGCCGACGCTCTCGGCCGATGACCGCAAGACCATCGCGACCGAACTGCGCCACCTGCGCGCGGAGCTGATCTCGATCGCCAACAGCAACGACGGCTCCGGCCGCGCCCTGTTCGCGGGCACCCGCGACGGCGTGGTGCCGTTCGCCGACAACGCCGGCACCGTCGTCTATGCCGGCAACGACGGCCAGAACAACGTCGTCGTCGCCCCCGGCCTGAATCTCGCTGACGCCGACCCCGGCAGCGCCTTGTTCATGCGCATGCCGACCGGCGACGGGATGGTCCGCGGCAGCGCCGGCACGGCCAACACCGGCAGCGGCATCCTGCAATCGGCCAGTGTCACCAATCACGGCGCATGGAACGGCAGCGGCATCACGGTGGAATTCACCGCCTCCGACAGCTACCGCGTGCTCGACGGCAGCGGTAACCAAGTCGCCACCGGGAGCTGGGCAAACGGCCAGACCATCAGCGCCGGCGGAGTACAGCTGAAGCTCGATGGCAGCCCAGAACCGGGCGACAGTTTCAGCGTGCAACGCGCGCCCGAGGCCGACATTTTCGCCACCCTGAAATCCCTTGCCGATGCACTTGAAGCGCCCGGCGGCTCTCCCGCCGACGCAGCCCGCCGCACCAACGCACTCAATGCCGGACTGGGCGACCTGACCAGCGCGCAAGAGCACCTGATCGGCGCACGCGCCAGCACCGGCAACCGCCTGTCCGCGCTGGATGCTGCCGCGGAAAGTCGTATCGCCACCAGCCTCTCGCTGGAGACCACGCTGTCGGGTTTACGCGACGTCAACTACGCCGAAGCCGCGAGCCAATTCACCATGCAGCTCACCGCGCTGGAAGCCGCGCAGCAGGTGACCCTGCGTATCCAGGGTCTCTCGCTGTTCAACAAAATCGGCTGAACTGCAAGTTTTTTCCTAAAGCTTCTCCGGCGCTTGCCGTTACCTTTCTCAGCAGCGGACAACACCCAAACGGGACGCCCCTGCGAGCTAACCGGCGCACCGCCGGCATCCCTTTCAGGAGACCAAAACAATGTCTGTCATCAACACCAACGTGATGTCGCTGAACGCCCAGCGCAACCTCGGCGCCAACAGCGCCGATCTGGGCACGACCATTCAGCGCCTTTCCTCGGGCCTGCGTATCAACAGCGCCAAGGACGACGCCGCCGGCCTCGCCATCTCGCAGCGCTTCACCACCCAGATCCGCGGCATGGACCAGGCCGCCCGCAACGCCAACGACGGCATCTCGCTGGCGCAGACCGCCGAAGGCGCGATGGGCGAGATCGGCAACAACCTGCAGCGCATCCGTGAGCTGGCCGTGCAGTCGGCGAACGCCACCAACTCCAGCGACGATCGCGCAGCTCTGCAGAAGGAAGTCAACCAGCTGCTCAGCGAGATCGACCGTGTCGCCGACACCACTAACTTCAACGGCACCAAGCTCCTGAACGGCGACGCCTCTTCGTTCGTGTTCCAAGTCGGCGCCAACGCGGGTGACACCATCACGGTCGACTCGATGATCGACGCGAATATCGCTGCACTGGGTGGCACGATCAGTGTTTCTACCGCCGAGTCGAGCGGGATTTCGGGCCTCGGGACCGGCGCAGTCGTTGCCGGCTCGCTGACCATCAACGGCACTGATATTGGTCCGCTAGACGCGGTCGGCACCGCGTCGCAGCGAGCTGCGCAGGTGGCGAATGCGATCAACCACGTCTCGACCGAAACCGGTGTCAACGCACGAATCAATGAGTCGACGGGCAAACTCGAGCTTTCGTCCGGCGCGACCATCACTATGGGCGGCACCGATGACGGCACTCTCACGGGTTTCGACGGCGCAGGAGCTGCGGTCTCCACAGACGCCACTCACACCGGAATCGCGACGCTCGATATCAGTTCCTACGCCGGCGCCGAACTGGCGATGAAGCAAATCGACGCCGCCATGAAAGAAGTCAACGACGGTCGCGCAGATCTCGGTGCCGTGCAGAACCGCTTCTCGTCGGTGGTGACCAACCTGCAGACCAGCTCGGAGAACCTCTCCGCAGCCCGCAGCCGGATCATGGACGCCGACTACGCCAAGGAAACCGCCAACCTGAGCCGCACCCAGATCCTGGCCCAGGCCGGTACTGCGATGCTGGCCCAGGCCAACCAGGTGCCGCAGAACGTGCTCAGCCTGCTGCGTTGATCGCTCCTCCCCTGGGAGCACCCCGACCGGTCAGTGGCTCCCGCCACTGGCCGGTTTTTTGTTTCTGCCCATGGCATCGCCACGTAGGAGCGACGTCAGTCGCGAATGCACGGCGAAATCGGGCGTCAACGCATTCGCGACTGATGTCGCTCCTATGCCCACTTCCCTATCTCCCGCCAGCGGGATGGGAAGGAGCGGGAGACAAGCGGCCGGTCCACGGCAACCACGGTGATGCCGATCACGGAACCGCTAAAGGTTGGCCCGTCGTTGCCGTTATCTACATCGCAGGGGCGGCGCGCATGAAGCGCCGACAATCCACCGGAACGCTTCTTGCTTGATGCCGTTGGATCAACCGGACTGGCCGGTCAGATCGCCCCAAGGAGACGCACGTGGCTACCATTTCCAATCCCGGTTTTTCCGCCGGCCTCAGCGGGCTGATTCCGCAGTTGGTCGCGGCCGAGCGCGCTCCCGGCGATGCGCGTTTCAACCGGATCGAAAGCACCGCCACCGCGCAGATTTCCGCGTTCGGAAAACTGTCCAGCGGACTGGCCGGGCTGCAGAGCACGCTGGCAAAGTTCGAGGGCACCGACGCGTCGCTGGGCCGCAAGGTCACTCTCGGCACGGACGCGGGCTTCACCGCGACGGCGAACACCAAGGCCGCGCTGGGCAGCTACCAGATCTCGGTGGAAAGCCTGGCCACCGCCCACAAACTGCAATCCGCCGCCGTCGCCAAGGACACCCAGCTCGGCCACGGCAGCCTGTCGATCACGGTCGGCGTCGGCGAGGCGATCGAGGTGGAGATTGCCGAGGGCAAGGGTTCGCTGGCCGATATCCGCGACGCCATCAACGCCCAGGCCGGCGGCAAGGGCGTGACCGCCACCCTCGTGCGCGGCGACGATGGCGACGTGCTGGTGTTGGCCTCGACCAAGACCGGTAGCGAGGGCCGCATGCAGATCACCACCACTGGCGATGGTCTGGGCGTACTTGCTACTGAAGGCGGCACCCTGAAGGTCGCCGATCCTGGCAATCAGGCGCAGATCGAGATCGACGGCATCCTCCACACCGGCAGCAGCAACCGCCTGGACGAGGTCATCGACGGGATCACCATCGACCTGACCAAGGCCAGGCCGGGCGAGACGTTCTCGCTGTCGCTGACCTCCGACGCCAGCCCGCTGAAAGCCAGCATGCTGAGCTTCATCAGCGCCTACAACACCGCCCTGGGCGCCTTGCGCACGCAGAGCGCGGCGGGCGGCGAGAACAGCTCCGGCGCCGCCCTGAGCGGCGACTCCGCGCCGCGCACCATCACCCAGAGCCTGCGCGGCACGATCAGTGCCAACTATTCGCAACTGGCCGAGCTGGGCCTGAAGACCGGGGTCGACGGTTCGCTCAGCCTGGACGGCAGCAAGTTCGATACCGTCATCGCCGCCGACCCCGAAGCCGTACAGCGCCTGCTCGGCGACGAGGGCGCCCTGCAGAAGCCGATGGCCGCCGCGCTCAAGTCCTACCTGGGTGACGACGGCATGATCAAGGGCCGCACCGATGCGCTCAACTCGCGGCTGAAATCGCTCAAGACGGAGCGCGAGATGTTCGACCGCCGTATCAGCGACGTCGAAGCCCGCTACACGCGCCAGTTCACGGCGCTGGACATGATGGTGTCGCAGATGCAGAGCACCAGCAGCTTCCTCACCCAGCAGCTGAGCCAGATCAGTCAGCTCAGACAATCCTGAGACCGCCATGCATAGCGCCCGCAACTACGCCAACCAGTACCGCCAGACCAGCGTCAACAGCGCGGTGCTGGACGCCAGTCCGCACCAGCTGGTTGCCCTGATGCTGGCCGGTGCGCGCGAACGCGCCCGCCTGGCCATCGCCTGCCTGGAACGCGGCGACCTGCCGCGCAAGTCGCAGGCCATCAGCGACGCCAGCGCGATCATCGGTGGCCTCAACGGCGCGCTCGACATGAAGGCCGGCGGCGAGATCGCCGATGGCCTGCAGGCGCTGTACGACTACGCGCAGCGCCGCCTGCTGGAAGCCAACATCGGCAACGACCGCGCGCCGCTGGAAGAGATCGACAGCCTGCTGGGTGACATCGAATCCGCCTGGTGCGCGATTGCCCCGGGCCAGCCGGCCGCCACGACCGGCACCCAGCAGTGAATGCGATGGTGACCCCGACCCTGCCCGCCGCCGCCATCCGCGAGGCACTGGAAGCCGACGACCTGGAAACCGCGATGGGCCTGATCTCCCACCACGAGCGCGATGTCCGTGCTGCGCTGGAGAAGGCAGGCGCCGCCGACCACGACTATTCCGGCTGGCAGGCGCTGCTGGCCGAGCAACGCGCGCTGCTGGAACAACTGCAGACCGCGCGCACCGACGCATCCGATGCGCTGCAGCGACTGAAAGGCAACCGCCGCAGCGTGCAGGCCTACCAGACCGGCAGCGCAAGATGAATGCCGACAACGCCCGCGCACTGGTATTCGGCGACACTCTGGCGTGCGAGGAAACCCGACCGGCGACCTTCGTCCCCGGCGCGCTGGATGCCAACGCCCTGCGCGTGGCCTGCCTGCGCAGCGATGCCCTGCTGCGCGCGATCGCGGTGGTCGAGGACAGCCGCAACGAGGACGGCGAGGAGCGCAGCACGCAGGAACTGGCGATGCAGCGGGTGGAAGCCAAGCTCGACCTGCTGACCGCGCTGGTCGCCACCCTGGTCAACAGCCAGGAGCCGCACGACCCGCCGCAACCGATCCGCTGGTCGGCGCTGGGCGTGTGCCTGGCCGTGGACACCGCCACCGCAAGCACGGCGACGCCGGGCACCGTCGGCATGTTCCGGGTGCAGCCCTGCGACTGGTTGCCGGAAGCGTTGCAATTGCCCGCGACCGTGCTGGCCAGCGTCGCCGACGGGGACGGCCATCACCTGTGGCTGCGCTTCCAGTCATTGCCGCCCACACTGTCCGCCGCGCTGGAACGCCATCTGTTCCGCGTGCACCGGCGCGCGATCGCCGAGTCCCGCCGCCCGCGCTGAGCGACCGGTGCGGATTGCATCACCACCAACTCGGTCCTGGCTCCGGACTCCCTTCTCCCGCCTGCTGGAGAAGAGCCTGCCCCGGACCCGATCCGGGGTGCCCGAAGGGCGGATGAGGGCAAACGCGACCACCCATGCGACGAATGCGTCCCCGCGCGAAATGCCCCTGCCGGAACGACGGAAACCCGACGTCTGGCCGAAGCATCCGCCGCAGTGCCCTTTTCCGGCCATCAACTGACCGAGGTCACGGACAGGGCTCTCTTCCTTCATGCATGATTCATACCACTCGCCATGCCGGAAACCGGACATGGCCCGGTATATGAATGGGTGAAAGGGGGAAGCTGTGAAACAGGTCGCTCGTGCGCAGCTTGCGCAGACCGTCAATCTCACGCCGCAGCTGCTGCAGTCGATCCGGCTGCTGCAGTTGACGGCGCCGCAGCTGGAGCAGGAGCTGCTGCAGGCGCTGGCGCTCAATCCGATGCTGGAGCAGGACGAGGACAACGAGGTCGGCGAGACCGAGATCGACGCGCGCGACGCCCACGACGACGTGGCTGCACTGGAAGCCGCGGCCTGGGACGAGTTGCCCGAGCCGATGCACAGCGCGCCGATGTCCAGCGGTGGCAGCAGTGACGACGACGGCATCGCCCGCATCGCCGCCGGCAGCTCCACCGATCCACGCGTGCGCCTGCTGCAGGAACTGACGCTGGACTGGGACCTGGCCGACCTGCGCCTGGCCCAGTGGTGGCTGGACCACTGCGACGACCGCGGCTATCTGGAGCAGCCGCTGGACGAGTTGACCCTTGCCGGCGCGCATGCCCTGTCCGTCCCGCGACAGGACCTGCAGACCGTGCGCCTGCGCCTGCTGCACGGCCCCTGGCCGGGCATGGCCGCCGTCGACGCGGCCGAGTGCCTGCGCGCGCAACTGGCCCGGCAACGCCAGCAGGCGCGACGCACCGATGCCGGCGCGGCCGCCACTTACGACCTTGCCGACCGCATCCTGACCCGCCACATCGACCTGCTGGCCGCGCACGACCATGCCGCGCTGGCCAAGGCGCTGGGCGTGCCCCGTGATGCGATCGACCGCGCGGCCGGCCTGATCCTCACCCTGAGCCCCAGCGCGATCGAGGAACCCGCCGATGCCGTCGCGGCCTACATCACTCCCGACGTGGTGGTGCGCTTTCTTGGCGGGGAATGGCGGGTGGCCCTGAACGGCCGCGCCACACCGCGCATCCGCGTCGCCGCCCATTGCGAGCGCGCGCTGGCCGGCGCGCCGGGCGACCAGAGCGCGCTGCGCGGCCTGCTCGACGAAGCCCGCTGGCTGGTGCGCGGCGTGGCGATGCGCAACGACACCCTGCTGCGCACCGCGCAGGTGCTGGCCGAGCGCCAGCGCGGCTTCCTGGAACGCGGCGACGAGGCCATCGCGCCGCTGACCCTGCGCGAGGTCGCCGACGCGATCGGCATGCACGAGTCCACTGTCTCGCGCATCACCACCGGCAAGTACATCCAGACCCCGCGCGGCACGTTCGAGCTCAAGCGCCTGTTCGCGGTGCGGCTGGACGGCGCGACGGTGTCCGGTGCGGCGGTCAAGGCGATGGTCAAGCGCCTGATCGACGCCGAGCCATCGCACGCGCCGCTGGCCGACGACACCATCGCCGGTCTGCTCGAGCGCCAGGGCGTGCGCATCGCGCGACGCACCGTGGCCAAATACCGCGACCAGCTTTCCATCGGTCCCGCGCGCTCACGCCAGCGCCCGGCCCCTTCCGCCATCACCGGCTGACCCGGAGTAGCACCTGATGCGCAATCTCAACGTCCTGCTGGTCGACGATCACGAAGGTTTCATCAATGCGGCCAAACGCCACCTGCGGCGGCTGGAATGGATCACCGTGGTCGGCTCGGCCGGCAACGGCATCGAGGCGATCGCCCAGTGCGAGGCGCTGCACCCCGATGCGGTGTTGATGGACCTGGCCATGCCGGAGATGGGCGGGCTGCAGGCCACGCGCCTGATCAAGGCCCAGGACGAGCCGCCCTACGTGGTGATCGCCAGCCATTTCGACGACGCCGAACACCGCGAGCACGCCCAGCGCGCCGGCGCGGATGCGTTCGTCAGCAAACTGTCCTACCTCCACGACGTGGTGCCGTTGCTGGAAGCGCTGGCCGGCACCCTCGCCATCGAGCCGGCCACCCAGGTTCTGCCATGAGTGAATCCCGCATTCTGGTGCTCGACAGCGACATGGAGCGCGCCGAGCGCGTCGCCACGTTGCTGGAGTTCATGGACTTCACCCCGCGGCTGGCCGAACCCGGCGACATCGACCTCAAGCGCGCGCGACCCGGCGACTGGGTGGCGATCGTCGTGGGCGATGTCGCCGACGACCCGGTCTGGCCGGACTTCGTCCAGTGGATCGCCGCCCAGCCGCTGCATCCACCGCTGATGCTGTTGACCGGCCACGCCGACGACGCGCCCTGGCGGGCCGCGCTGCACCCGGAAACGCTGTGGCCGCTGGACTACCCGATCCGCCGCACCCAATTGCAGGAAGCCCTGCGCCGCGCCAGCCTCAAGCGCATCAACGAGGACGAGCAACGCGAGCACTCCACCGGCGGCCCGACCGGCCGCAGCCCGGCGACGCTGCGGCTGTCGCGGATGATCGACCAGGTCGCGCCGTTCGATACCACTGTGCTGATCCTGGGCGAATCCGGCACCGGCAAGGAGGTCGCCGCGCGCACCGTGCATGCGCGTTCGCGGCGCCACGACAAGCCGTTCGTGGCGATGAACTGCGGCGCGATCCCGGCCGAGCTGCTGGAAAGCGAACTGTTCGGCCACGAAAAAGGCGCGTTCACCGGCGCCCTGACCCAGCGCAAGGGCCGCTTCGAGATGGCCGACGGCGGCACCCTGCTGCTGGACGAGATCGGCGACATGAGCATGCCGATGCAGGTCAAGCTGCTGCGCGTGCTGCAGGAGCGCACCTTCGAGCGCGTCGGCGGCAACCAGACCATCCAGTGCGACGTGCGCGTCATCGCCGCGACCCACCGCGACCTGGAATCGCACATCGCCGAGGGCAAGTTCCGCGAGGACCTGTTTTACCGGCTCAACGTGTTCCCGATCGAGATGCCGCCGCTGCGCGAGCGCAGCGACGACCTGCCCGACCTGATCGCCGCGATCACCCGCCAGCTGGCCGAGGCCGGCCGCGGCCGGGTCACCCTGAGCGAAGGCGCGGTGGACGTGCTGCGCCATTACGCCTGGCCGGGCAACGTGCGCGAGTTGAGCAACCTGCTGGAACGGCTGGCGGTGCTGCATCCCGCAGAAATCGTTCGCGCCACCGACCTGCCCGCGCGCTACCGGGCCGGGATGCCGGAGCTGCCGGAGGAGCCCGCGCCGAAGGCCGTCGCTGTCGATCCGGCCGGGAACCCGACAGACGACAGGCCAGCGGACGGGCCCCACCCCGCCGCGACCCTGTCGCCGCGTACCACGTTGCCGGCGGAGGGCATGGACCTGCGTTCGCACATCGCGGATGTCGAGCTGGAACTGATCCGCGCCGCCCTGGAGCAGGCCGACGGGGTGGTCGCCCACGCCGCCCCGCTGCTGGGCCTGCGACGCACCACCCTCGTGGAAAAGCTGCGCAAGTACGGCATCGAGCGCTGAGGCATGAAGTGAATGGGACAAGCCGGTAATCCGGCGGTCAAGCGGTGCATCCGCGATGGCATGGTGACTGTGGATGGCAAACCGATCGACCGGTTCCGGATTGACTGACGCAGTTTAGAGCGACTTGGTTTTTCTCGTCATTCCCGCGAAGGCGGGAATCCAGCGCCTTCGCTTTTAACTGTTGCATGGCGATGAATAGCGCTGCGTGCGTAAAAAGCAGCTTCGGCAGGTTGCGCGAAGGGAGGCCCGTGCCGGGGGCGATTGCTCACCCCTCGGTCAGGGCGTCCTGCCCTGACTCGGGGACGCAGACCCGCTCCGCGGTCCGGCCCGGCGCAGCGCGCCGGGCGTTCACGCGACCCGCGCGGCGATGCCGCGCAAACGGGCCGCGCTCACCCATGGCCTGCTTTCCGCAATACCCCCGGCACCGGCCTCCCGCGTAGATATCCGAACTTTTGAGGCAAGGGTCAAAGCGGAATGCCTTTTTTGAAGCCTTGCCATCTGAGCTTGCCGGGGAATGGGTCAAACAACGAAATGCCCTCCGGTAAAACCCCGATACCAAAGCGCTGCCACCACAGTCTGAACTGACGCCCCATGTTTCCGAAGCCAGCGCAACGATCCGCTGAAGGCGTCCTGCGGGGTGGTTGCGTAGAGCGGGCATGGATGCCCGCGGCCCCGAGTCGGCCAGGGATGGCCGATCGAGGGGAGGAGCAACTACCCCACAGGGCGCATTCAGCAGCGCGCCAAAGATCGAATCCGATGCCTTGGCCTTTGCCGGACACCAATGCCGGAATCCCGGCGCGCCACTGGCACACCGCTTGCATCGTCAGGCGCAGTTGACCTGACAGCCTGAAACCCGGCCATGACCGACGCGATTTCCTCGATCCTCTCCCAGATCCGTGCGCACCAGATGCACGCGGGTGGCCGTCTGGGCGATGCACCGGCGGGCAACGCGATCAGCCCCGGTGCGATCAACCCCGGTGGCATCGGGCAGGCAGAGGGGATAAAGGGGCCGGGCTTCTCGGAAACGCTGAACAACGCACTCGACAACGTCAGCCGCGCGCAGAACCACGCGGGGCAGATGCAGCAGGCGTTCGAGATGGGCGACCCGCGCGCGGACCTGGCTCGGGTGATGGTCGCGATGCAGCAGTCATCGGTGGCCTTCAAGGCCACCGCCGAAGTGCGCAACCGTCTGGTGCAGGCGTACCAGGACGTGATGAACATGCCGATATGACGGCGCCGATCGCCTTGGCCGGGCGACAGGCCCGCACGCTTTCGCCACATGGCCTCCGTAACCCGGCACGCCGCAGACCAGCATTCCCGAGAACGCACCGATGAGCGCCATTCTTCCCAAGAACCCCCTGGCCGGCCTGCGCGAGATGGGGCCATTGCAGGACATCCCGGTAGTGCGCCAGATGGGCACGTTCGCGCTGGTCGCGGCGGCGATCGCGATCGGGCTGTGGCTGTTCTTCTGGACCCAGCGCCCGGACTACGTGCCGGTGTTCGCCGGACTGGACGCGAAATCCACCAGCGAGGCGTCCGACCTGCTGCGCACTGCACGCATCCCGTTCCGCGTCGATCCGGTCAGCGGCGCGCTGGCGGTGCCGACCGACCAGAGCGGGCAGGCGAAGCTGGCCCTTGCCTCCGCCGGGTTGCCGGCGGGCAACGGCGGCGGCTTCGAATCGCTGCAGGGCGACCAGGGCTTCGGCACCAGCCAGTTCGTGGAGAACGCGCGTTACCAGCACGCGCTGGAGACCGAGCTGGCCCGCACCATCGCCAACCTGCGGCCGGTGCTGGAAGCGCGCGTGCACCTGGCGATCCCCAAGCCCAGCGCCTTCACCCGCCAGAAGGAGCCGGCCAGCGCGTCGGTGGTGCTGCACCTGCGCAACGGCAGCGTGCTGGAGACCGGCCAGGTCAACGCGATCGTGCACCTGGTGTCCAACAGCATCCCGCAGTTGCCGCTGGAGAGCATCACCGTGGTCGACCAGTTCGGCCGCATGCTGTCGGAGACCGATCCGGACAGCGATGCGGCGATCGGCGCCAAGCGTTTCGAGCAGCAGCGCCGCCAGGAAGCGGTCTACGTGCAGCGCATCCAGGAACTGCTGGCGCCGATGACCGGCCCCGGCCGGGTCAGCACCCAGGTCAGCGTGGACATGGACTTCGCCCAGACCGAGCAGGCGCGCGAGGTCTACGGGCCGGACCCGGCGATCGTCCGCAGCGAACAGATTTCCGAATCCGGCAACCTCGCCGCCGCGCAGCCGCCGCAAGGCGTACCCGGCAGCGCCAGCAACACGCCCGATGCAGCAGCAGCGGCCACGGCGGCGGCCGACCCGGCACCGGCACCCGCCGCGCCGCAGAACAGCAACGGCGCGCGCACCGCGGTGCGCAACTACGAGATCGACCGCACCCTGACCCACACCCGGCAAGCGCCCGGCCGGATCACCCGGGTCACGGCGGCGGTGCTGGTGGACAACATTCCCGGCCCGCCGGGCCAGGATGGCAAGGCGGTCACCCGCGCCCTCACTGCGGCCGAGCTGGGCCGCATCGAATCGCTGGTGCAGCAGGCCGTCGGTTTCGATGCGCAGCGTGGCGACATGGTCACCGTGGTGAACGCACCCTTCGCCCGCGACCTGGTGGACGAACCGGCCGGCACGCCGCTGTGGGAAAACCCGCGCGCCAAGGAACTGCTGCGCATCGCCCTGGGCGGTCTGGCGGTGCTGGCGTTGATCTTCACCGTGCTGCGGCCCGCCCTGCGCCAGCTGATGGGGCCGGTCAAGCCGCGCACCGCGGTGGCGACGCTGATCGAGGAGGACGAGGTGCCGGTCACGCTGTCCGCCCCCGCCGCCCCGGTCCGCCTGGGCAACGACGCCAGGGAAGCACCGATGGACTTCGACGAAAAACTGCAGGTGGCACGTACGGCGGTCAGCAACGACCCCAAGCGGGTCGCCAACGTGATCCGCAACTGGGTGGAAGTCGATGGCTGAGCCGAAGGAACCGCTGACCGGCGTGCAGCGCGCCGCCGTGGTGCTGCTGTCGCTGGGCGAAACGCAGGCCGCCGAGGTGCTCAAGCACATGGGCGCGAAGGAAGTGCAGAAGCTCGGCATGGCGATGGCGTCCGTGGGCGGCGTCTCGCGCGCGACCGTCGGCCTGGTGTTCGACGATTTCGTGGAGACCCTGGCCCAGCCCAGCGCGCTGGGCGCCGGCGCGGACGAATACATCCGCGCGGTGCTCAACCAGGCGCTCGGCGAGGAACGCGCCGGCAGCCTGATCGACCGCATCCTGGCCGGCCGCAACACCTCCGGCCTGGACACCCTGAAATGGATGGAGCCGCGGGCGATCTCCGAGCTGGTGCGCAACGAGCACCCGCAGATCATCGCGATCGTGATGGCCCACCTGGACGAGGACCAGGCCGCCGAAGTGCTCAAGTGCCTGTCCGAGCGCGTGCGCGCCGACGTGCTGCTGCGCATCGCCACCCTCGACGGCATCCCGCCCAATGCGCTCAACGAACTCAACGACGTGATGGCGCGCCAGTTCGCCGGCAGCCAGAACCTCAAGTCCTCCACCGTCGGCGGCGTGCGGGTGGCGGCCAACATCCTGAACTTCATGGACACCGGCCAGGACGAGACGATCCTGGAGAACATCCGCCAGATCGACGAGCCGCTCAGCGCGCAGATCCGCGACCTGATGTTCGTGTTCGACAACCTGGTCGAACTGGACGACCGCGCGATCCAGACCGTGCTGCGCGAGGTCTCCACCGACAAGCTGGCGCTGGCCCTGCGCGGCGCCGACCAGAAGGTCCGCGCCAAGATCACCGGCAACATGTCCCAGCGCGCGGCCGAGATCCTGATCGAGGACATGGAGGCACGCGGCCCGGTGCGCCTGGCCGAAGTCGAGGCGGCGCAGAAGGAGATCCTCGCCGAGGTCCGCAAGATGGCCGACAACGGCGTCATCCAGCTGTCCGCCAAAAGTGAGGCCTTCGTTTGATCGCCATGACCGACACCGACAGCGCGCGGGCGATCCGCTGGCTGGCACCCGACCTGGACCCGGCCACGGCCCCGCCGGTGGCCGCGACGCAGGCGGAATCCAACCCCATGCTGCCCAGCGTCGAGGAGTTGCAGGCACTGGAGCGGGCCGCGCGCGAGGAAGGCTACGCCAACGGTCACGCCGCCGGCCACGCCGAAGGGCTGGCCAGCGGGCAATCCGAGGTGCGCCGCATGGTCGCGCAGATGGAAGGCATCCTGGACGGCTTTACCCGTCCACTGGCGCGGCTGGACAACGAAGTCGCCGATGCGCTGGGCGAGCTGGCGGTGCGCATCGCCGGCAACCTGCTCGGACGCACCTACCAGGCCGACCCGACCCTGCTGGCCGACCTGGTGCGCGAGGCGCTCGACGCCGTCGGCGCCAGTTCGCGCGAGATCGAACTGCGCCTGCATCCCGACGACCTGGGCGTGCTGGCGCCGCACCTGATGGGGCTGAGCGGCGTGCGCCTGAGCGAGGACAGCGGCCTGGCCCGCGGCGAACTGCGGCTGCACAGCGAGAGCGTGCGCATCGACGGCACCCTCGCCGCGCGCCTGCAGGCTTGCCTGGATGCGGCCATGGACGCGGACGCGAGCGCCGATACGAACACCGATGCGAACCTGGAGATCACCCCATGAGCCGCATCGCCGCCGACCAGTGGGAAGCCATGCGCAACCTGCGCCTTTCCGCCCGGCTGGCCACCATCAACCCGCAGCCGCCGTCACTGGGTCTGGCCCGCGAAGGCGTGTTGCGGCGCGCGGTCGGCCTGACCCTGGAGGCCTCCGGCTGCAGCGCACCCTTGGGTTCGCGCTGCCGGGTGGAAACCTCCGGCGGCCGCTGGGTCGATGCCGAAGTGGTCGGTTTCTCCGGCGACCGCACCTTCCTGATGCCCACCGCCGACCTCGCCGGTCTGCTGCCCAACGCACGCGTGGTGACCACCCGCCAGCGCGGCGAAGTGGCGGTCGGCGACGGCCTGCTCGGGCGGGTGATCGACAGCGACGGCGTGCCGCTGGACGGCCGCGGCCCGCTGCGCCCGGAAAGCTGGGTCGGACTCGGTGGCCAGATCATCAACCCGCTGACGCGCGAGCCGATCACCCGCTCGCTGGATGTCGGCGTGCGCGCGATCAACGCCCTGCTGCCAATCGGCCGCGGCCAGCGCATCGGCCTGTTCGCCGGCTCCGGCGTCGGCAAGTCGACCCTGCTGGGCATGATGACCCGCTACACCGCCGCCGACGTCATCGTGGTCGGTTTGGTCGGCGAGCGCGGACGCGAAGTGCGCGACTTCGTCGAGGCCACCCTCGGCGAGGAAGGCATGCGCCGCGCCGTGGTGGTGGCGGCCCCGGCCGACCGGCCGCCGCTGGCGCGCCTGCACGGCGCGCTGCGGGCGACGGCCATCGCCGAGTGGTATCGCGACCAGGGCCTGCACGTGCTGCTGCTGATGGATTCGCTGACCCGCTTCGCCCAGGCCCAGCGCGAGATCGGCCTGTCGGTGGGCGAGCCGCCGACCACCCGCGGCTACCCGCCGTCGGTGTTCGCCAAGCTGCCGCAACTGGTGGAGCGCGCGGGCAACGGCGCCGACGGCCGCGGCTCGATCACCGCGTTCTACACCGTGCTGACCGAGGGCGACGACCAGCAGGAGCCGATCGCCGACGCCGCCCGCGCGATCCTCGACGGCCACATCGTGCTGACCCGCCGCATCGCCGACGCCGGCCAGTACCCGGCCATCGACGTGGAGGTTTCGGTCAGCCGGGTGATGCAGGACATCACCGACGCGCCATGGCGCGAGCGCATCCGCAAGCTGCGCCGGCTGCTGGCCGCGTACTCGGCCCAGCGCGACCTGATCGCGATCGGTGCCTACCAGCGCGGCAGCGATCCGGCGGTCGACGAGGCCGTCGCCCGCTGGCCCGCGATCCAGGCCTTCCTCGGCCAGGACGTCAGCGAGGCGGCCGATGTCGAAGCCAGCCGCGCCGCCCTCGCCCGGCTGCTCGACGACACCCCAGACAACACACCCGACAACACCGCCGGCACCCGGCAACCCGCAACCCCCACTGCGCAGGAGACGTGACCGACATGCGATCGCAACGACTGGATCCACTGTTGAAAGTGAAACAACGCCACCAGGACGACGTCGCCCGCGAAGTCGCCGAGCGCGACCGCGCGGTGGCCGAGCAGGAGGCGCGGCTGGAGGCGCTGCGACGGTACGCGCTGGAATACGCCGCGCCGGGGAGTTCCAACCTCACCAGCCCGGCGTTGCTGGCCAACCGGCTGGCGTTCCGCGAGCGCCTGGACGTCGCCATCGCCCAGCAGAGCCGCGTGGTCACCGACACCCGCCAGCAGAGCGATGTCGAACGCACCCGCCTGTTGCTGGCCAGCCGCGAAACCCACGTGCTGGAGAAACTGTCGGCCAGCTACCGCGCCGAGGAATCGCGCGTGGACGAGCAACGCAGCCAGCGCGAAATGGACGACCTGGGCGCACGCCGGGCATTGAACGGAGCCCAGACCCGCGATCCGGAGCCGGCGACGTGATGGCTTCCGGTCTCGGCAGCGGCGCGGTGGCGAGCCCCGGCATCGCGCCCGCGTCGTCACCGCAGGTCACCGCTCCAGCAGGCAACGGACGCGGCGGCGGCCGTCAACAGGACACGTTTGCCGGTCTGCTGGCCGGTGTCGCGCCGACCGCCGACACCGCAGCGGCGACCGCGCCGGCCAGCACGCCGGTGCTTGCCAGCGACACGTCGCCGGAAGAAGCCGTCCTCGACGATGCCCTTCCGGAGCAGATCCTGAACCTGATCGGCGGCGCCTGGCCGTCACCGGCTCCGCCGCCCGTCGCCGACGCTCTACCGCCGGGCGGGATAGCCGGCGATCCGTTGACGGATGGCGAGCCCCCGACACCCCTCCTGCCGATCAACGGAGCCATCGCCGATGGTGCCGGCGCGGCAACCACCGGACCGGTTGCCGGTCAGGCGGGCAGCGTACCGGCTCCCGTCACCGCGACGACCGGCCCGGCGTTGCCGTTGGCCCAGGCCGGCGCCATCGACAGTGCCGATGCATCGGGCGAGCTTGCCCGGGCCATCGCCCAGACCATCGATACCGATGCCGCGGCCAAGCCGTCGGCCAGCGCCACGGAAAGTGCGGACCCCACCGAGTTCATCCTGCCCGGCCAGCAGGCCACGGCCGGCAGCCCGGCGCGCAGCGTCGCGCCGGTACTGACCAGCGCCCCCGTCGCGATGCCGGCCGAGCCGGACGCCGGCTTCGACGACAGCTTCGGCGCGCGCATCGGCTGGATGGCCGAACAGCGCATCGGTCATGCGCAGATCCGCGTCAGCCCGGACCACGTCGGCCCGATCGACGTCCGCCTGCAACTGGACGGCTCCCGCGTCAGCGCCGAGTTCGTCTCCGCCAACGTCGATGTCCGCCAGGCCCTGGAAGCCAGCGTCGGCCGCCTGCGCGACCTGCTCGACCAGCAAGGCCTGCAACTGGCCCACACCGATATCGGCAGCGGCCAATCGGGCACCTCCGGCGAGCGCGCCGCGAGCGGCAGCACGGATGCACCGGGATCCGGTGACGGCGGCGGCATCAGCGACAACCTGCCGGCACCGGCCCTGATGCGCCGTGGGCTGCTGGACGAATACGCCTGACTATTTTTTCACCACGGGCATTCCCTCCGGTCGTCCGCCTGGACTTCCTGCGGTCGTAGGACGGCTTCAACCGCGAAGCCCCGACTGGCGGACACGATGCACCGGTCGCGACTCACGTCGCTCCTGCAGACAATCGGAGTAGGAGCGACGTGAGTCGCGACCTGTACATCCTCTCCCGCGATTGAGTTGCCTTGGACGGGGCGGTGGCGTCATCGGCACCGCTTTTCGTCCACCCAGGTGGACGCACCCGGCAAATGTGGTCTCTGCGCGTTCGCGACTCACGTCGCTCCTGCAGACAACCGGAGTAGGAGTGGCGGAAGCATGCCTCCGCCGGTGAGTCGCTCCCCCCTGAACCCGGCCACATTCACGTTGGATGGCGACGACGCCACCCAACGATGGATATTGCCCTGCGGGTTGCCTCCCCGGCCTCGTCAAATCAATGGCACCGGCGTCATCCGGCACGGCGTCAATTCCCCGTCGCAGGCGGGCATTCTTCCTGCGGCACGCCCCTTGCACTGTTCCGGCAATCCTTGCCTGCCGGAGTTTTCGAGTGCCTCCCAAGTCCCCACCCCCGTCCAGAAAGATGCCCTGGATCATTGTCACCGTGCTGATCGTGGCCCTGGCCGCGGGTGGTGGCTGGCTGTGGTATTCCAAGGCAGCCGCGGCCGAAGCGGCGGAACAGGCCGAGAACTCGCCCACCGCGGCGCGCAAGCCGGCGATCTACTTCGCGCTGGAGCCGTCCTTCGTAGTCAACCTGATCGACGCCGACTCGGTGCGCTACCTGCAGGCCGACGTGCAGTTGATGACCCGCGACGACGCCACCGCCAAGGCGCTGGAACTGCATGCGCCGGCAGTGCGCAACCGCCTGCTGCTGCTGTTCGGCCAGCACTCGGCCAGCCAGTTGGCGCTGCGCAGCGCCAAGGAGCGCCTGCAGGACAAGTCGCGCGATGAAGTGAACGCCTTGCTGAAGTCCGAAGGGGCCGCGAACAAGGTCGATGCCGTCTATTTCACCAGCTTCGTGACCCAGTAGGGACGCCGGCGATGAGCATGGACCTGCTTTCCCAGGACGAGATCGATGCCCTGCTGCATGGCGTCGACAGCGGCGCGGTCGATGTCGAGGAGGCCCCGCCGGCCCCCGACGAGGCGCGCAGCTACGACTTCGCCAGCCAGGACCGCATCGTCCGCGGCCGCCTGCCGACGCTGGAGATGATCAACGAGCGGTTCGCCCGCACCTGGCGGATCGGCCTGTTCAACCTGCTGCGCCGCTCGGCCGACCTGTCGGTGCGCGGCGTCGACCTGATGCGCTTCGGCGAGTACATGCACTCGCTGCAGGTGCCCAACAACCTGAACATGGTGAAGATGAAGCCGCTGCGTGGCACCGCGCTGGTGGTGTACGAACCGCGGCTGGTGTTCACCGTGGTCGACAACTTCTTCGGCGGCAACGGCAAGTACCACACCCGCATCGAGGGCCGCGAGTTCACCCCGACCGAGATGCGCGTCATCCAGCTGCTGCTCAAGCAGACCTTCGCCGACCTGGTCGAGGCCTGGGCGCCGGTGATGCCGGTGGAGTTCGAGTACCTCAACTCCGAGGTCAACCCGCACTTCGCCAACATCATCAGTCCGCGCGAGTACATCGTGGTCAGCCGCTTCCATGTCGAGCTGGAAGGCGGCGGCGGCGAATTCCACGTGTCCATTCCGTACTCGATGCTCGAACCGATCCGCGAGCAACTCGATGCCGGCGTGCAGAGCGACCGGGTCGAGCGCGACGAGAGCTGGACCCGCGCGATGCGCGAGCAGCTGCAGGACGCGCAGGTCGAACTGAGCAGTTCGCTGGCGCAGCGCCAGATCACCCTGCGCCAGTTGAGCCAGCTCAAGGTCGGCGACGTGATCCCGATCGACCTGCCCGACACGGTGACTCTGAAGGTCGAGCAGACGCCGCTGTTTTCCGGCGAGTTCGGCACCCACAACGGCCGCAACGCGATCAAGGTCACCACCGTGCACGCCGCACGCACCCTTCCCACTTTCGAAAGCCTGACAACGTCATGAACCCAACCGACACTGCCACCCTCGAAAACGACACCCCACGCGCCGCATTCGACACCCTGACCGCCGATACCGACGGACACGGGACCGACCTCAACCTGGACGTGATCCTGGATGTCTCGGTATCGCTGTCGCTGGAAGTCGGCCGCACGCGGATTCCGATCCGCAATCTGTTGCAGCTCAACCAGGGTTCGGTGGTCGAGCTGGAACGCGGCGCCGGCGAACCGCTGGACGTGTTCGTCAACGGCACCCTGATCGCCCAGGGCGAGGTCGTGGTGGTCAACGACCGTTTCGGCGTGCGCCTGACCGACGTGGTCAGCCCGGCCGAACGCATCAAGCGGCTGCGATGAGCGAGGCGCCCGACATCGTGGATGCCGCTGTGGCCACGTCCATGGATTCCCGCCTGCGCGGCAATGACGGTGCGGGCAATGCAGCCGGCGTCGCGGTCGTGCCGCCATCGAGCGATGCGGCAATGGAAGCCACGGCGCTGGGTTCCCGCTTTCGCGGGAATGACGGGGATGTGGGCAGTGCGGCCAGCACTGCGGTTGCGGCACCGTCGGGCGACGTCGCGACGGAAGCCACGTCCATGGGTTCCCGCCTGCGCGGGAACGACGGCGGTGTGGAAGATGCCGACGTTTCCAGCCGTCATCCCCGCGCAGGCGGGGGGACGTTGGCACCTGCCACTGCGCCAAATGCGACCACGACCGACACCGCAATCGACACCGACGCCGCCACGGCGGAATCCGCCGATGCCTTTTCGCAGGTCACCGTCAGCGTCGACAGCACCGCCGAGTTTGTCGCGATATCGCTGGCACGCGCGGGCACCGCTTCGGTAACCCAAGTACCTGCGCCAGTATTCGCGCCACCCGCCAGCGGTGCGGGCGCGATCGGCGGCGGCGTCATGGCGTTGCTGCTGGTGGTCGGCCTGATCCTCGCGCTGGCGTGGCTGGCCAGGCGCATGCCCGGCGTGGGTGCCGTCACCGCCGGCAATCCGGCGTTGCGGGTGGTGGGTTCGCTGGCACTGGGGCCGCGCGAGCGCGTGGTGGTGGTCGAGGTCGGCCACACCCAGCTGCTGCTCAGCGTCGGCGCCGGCGGCACCCGCGCCCTGCACACCCTGGCCGAGCCGCTGCCGGCCACCGATGCCACCCCCTCACCTTTCGCGAGCCTGCTCGCGCAACACTTCGGAAAGAAGTCGTGAACCGTACTGTCTCCCGCAGCCGGAACCCTTGGGCGCTGCGCGTTCTGGCCGCCCTGCTGCTGGCCGCCATCGTACTGATGCTGGCCCCCGACGCCATGGCGCAGACCGTGCCGGCACCCGCCACGCCGTCGGCAGCTCCCGCGCTGCCCAACCTCAACGTCGGCAACATCGGCGGCGAGCCGGTCAGCATGCCGCTGCAGGTGCTGCTGCTGATGACCGGCATCACCCTGCTGCCGGCGGCGCTGCTCGGGCTGACCGCGTTCACCCGCATCATCATCGTGCTGGGGCTGCTGCGGCAGGCGCTGGGCACCGGGCAGACGCCGGGCAACCAGGTGTTGCTGGCGCTGGCGCTGTTTTTGACTGCGATGATCATGATGCCGGTGTTCGACCAGGCCTGGGCCGCGGGCATCTCGCCCTACCTCAACGACCAGATGGACTTCCGCAGTGCGTGGACCGCCTCGATCGAGCCGTTCCGCGGCTTCATGCTGGCGCAGGTGCGCGAGAACGACCTGATGACCTTCGCCGGGCTGTCCAACAGTGGTCCGTATGCGACCGCGGCGGACGTGCCGTTCGGCGTGCTGGCGGCGTCGTTCCTGACCAGCGAGCTGAAGACCGCGTTCGAGATCGCATTCCTGGTCTACATCCCGTTCGTGATCATCGATCTGGTGGTCGCCAGCGTGCTGATGTCGATGGGCATGATGATGCTGTCGCCGATGCTGATCTCCGCGCCGTTCAAGATCCTGCTGTTCGTGCTGGTGGACGGCTGGATCCTCGTGGTCGGCTCGCTCGCCGCCAGCTTCAACGGGGTATGAGGCGATGACCCCGGAAACCGCCATCACCGAGATCGGCCGCGGCCTGCAGATGGCGCTGATGATGGGCGCGCCGCCGCTGCTGGCGGTGCTGGTGGTCGGCGTGGTCGTGGGCATCCTGCAGGCGGCCACCCAGATCAACGAGCAGACCATCGCGTTCGTGATGAAGGCCATCGCGCTGGCCACCACGCTGGCGCTGACCGGGCACTTCCTGCTGGGCAAGATGGTCGCCTTCACGACCGACCTGTTCCAGCGCATCCCGCACCTGATCGGCTAGCACCCATGTCGCTTTCGGGCATGCCGCTCAACGGCATGGCGGACTGATGGACCCGGTCACCGCCACCACCGTCGACGGGCTCAACCTGTTCGGCATGCTCGGCCAGGTGCTGTGGTACCTGCTGCGCATCGGCGCGGCGCTGCAGGCGATGCCGATGATCGGCGGCCGTGGCATGCCGGTGCGGGCGCGCATGATCATCGCCATCGCGCTGTCGGCCACGATGTCCACCGTGCTGCCGGCCGCACCGACCGCGGCGGTGGATGCGGCGACGGTGCTCACGGTGCTGCGCGAGATGGCGGTGGGCATTTCGATCGGGCTGGTATTGCGGCTCGCGTTCGAGGCCGGCCAGCTGGCCGGCGAGCTGATCAGCCAGGGCATGGCGCTGTCGTTCGCGACCCTGGCCGACCCGCTCAGCGGCGCGTCATCGACCGTGCTGTCGCAGTGGTTCTTCCTGATCTTCGGCCTGCTGTTCTTCACCCTCGACGGCCACCTCGCGCTGGTGGGCCTGCTGGCCGACAGCTACCAGGCGCTGCCGATCGGCGCGCCGCTGGTGGACATGGACGGGTTCCTCGCCGCGCTGCCGACGTTCTTCGCCAGTTGCCTGCGCGCGGGTCTGTTGCTGGCGCTGCCGGTGATGATGGCGCTGCTCGCCTCCAACCTCGCCTTCGGCGTGCTGTCGCGCGCGGCGGCGGCGTTGAATCCGATCGCGATCGGCCTGCCGGTCGCGCTGCTGGTCGGCATGACCCTGATGACACTGCTGGCACGGGAACTGCAGGAGCCGGTGCAGCGACTGTTCGAGGATGCCTTCCTCGCGGCGCGCGCGCTGACCGGCTGAGCAAGCACCCCGGACAGCGCGCCCACCCGGCGGACCCTGCGGCCGCCAGCCACGGAAGCGAGCGATGTCCGGCGACCAGGAAGACCGCACCGAACAACCGACCGAGAAACGCAAGCGCGAAGCCCGCGAAAAGGGTGACGTCCCGCGCTCGCGCGAACTGGCCAATGTCTCGATCCTGGGTGCGACTGCGGTCGCGGTGATGGTGCTGGCGCCGGGCATCGGGGTGGATGCCCAGACCTGGCTCGGCGGTGCGCTCACGGTGGACCCGGCGATCCTCGGCAAGCCCGACCGGCTGATCACCCACGCGGTGCTGCTGGTCATCAGCCTGGTGCTGTCGATCCTGCCGATCCTGGCGGCGTCGCTGGCCGCCTGCCTGATCGCACCGGCGCTGATGAGCGGCATCCGCTTTTCCGGCAAGTCGTTGAAGTTCGACGTCAAACGCCTCAACCCCGCCGCCGGGCTCAAGCGCATCTACGGCAAGGAAGGCTTCGCCGAACTGCTGCGCTCGCTGATGCGCGTGGTGCTGGTGGTCGGCACCGGCGCGCTGGTCATCACCGGCGCGATCGACGAGATCCTGGCGATGCCGCGGATGGCGCTGGACGTCGCCATCGGCACCGGCCTGCACACCGCGATGACCGCCCTGCTGGCGATGGCCGGCTCGCTGGCGCTGATCGCCGCCATCGACGTGCCCTGGCAGCGCTACCAGCACAACGCCAAGTTGAAGATGACCAAGCAGGAAATCCGCGACGAGATGAAGCAGACCGAGGGCAACCCGGAGATCAAGGCCCGCGTGCGCCAAGTCGCCCGCCAGTTGTCGCAGCGGCAGACGATGGAGGCGGTGCCGACCGCCGACGTGATCGTGATGAACCCGACCCACTACGCGGTCGCGCTGAAGTACGACGCCGACAAGATGCGCGCGCCGCGGGTGGTCGCCAAGGGCGTGGACGAGACCGCGCTGATGATCCGCGACGTGGGTGAAAAGCACCGCATCAGCGTGATCGAGGCACCGCCGCTGGCACGCGCCTTGTATAGGCAGGCACAGGTTGATCAGGAGATCCCCGTGAAGCTCTACGCCGCCGTCGCCCAGGTCCTGTCCTACGTCTACCAGCTCAAGCGCTGGCACCCGGCGCATGGGCCCGCGCCGTCACTGGAACTGCCGGATGTCGGCCCCGATGGCGCGGTCGATCCCCAGCCCGTGAATGGCGCTGACGGAATCCCGGCACCGTGAGTGCCCAGCCCGCTCCGATGAACTTCGGCGGCATCGCCCGCTCGCTGCGCAACGGCGCCGCCGCCCCGGTGGTGGTGCTGGCGATGCTGGCGATGGTGGTGGTGCCGCTGTCGCCGCTGGTGCTGGATGCGCTGTTCACGATCAACATCGCGCTGTCGCTGGTCGTGCTGCTGGCGGTGGTGTACGTCAAGCGGCCGCTGGAATTCTCGGTGTTCCCGTCGGTGCTGCTGATGGTCACCCTGCTGCGGCTGGCGCTGAACGTCGCCTCGACCCGGGTGGTGCTGCTGCACGGCCACGAAGGCCCCGGCGCGGCCGGCCACGTGATCGAGTCGTTCGGCAACTTCGTGATCGGCGGCAGCTACGCCGTCGGCATCATCGTTTTCGCGATCCTGACGATCGTCAACTTCATCGTGGTGACCAAGGGCTCCGGACGCATCGCAGAGGTCTCGGCACGTTTCATCCTGGACGCGATGCCCGGCAAGCAGATGGCGATCGACGCCGACCTCAACGCCGGCCTGCTGAGCCGCGAGGACGCCAAGGCGCGCCGCCAGGAAGTCGCCGAGGAAGCCGACTTCTACGGCTCGATGGACGGCGCCAGCAAGTTCGTGCGCGGCGATGCGATCGCCGGCCTGCTGATCCTGGTCATCAACCTGGTCGGCGGCATCCTGATCGGGGTGCTCGCGCACGACATGCCGTTCTCCAGCGCGGCCGAGGTGTACGCGCTGCTGACCATCGGCGACGGCCTGGTCGCGCAGCTGCCGGCGCTGCTGGTGTCCACCGCGGTGGCGATGCTGGTCACCCGCGCGACGCGCGAGCAGGACATGGGGCCGGCGATCTCCAAGCAGGTGTTCGGGCAGAAGCGCGCACTGATCGTGGCCGCCCTGCTGCTGGGGCTGATCGGCGTGGTGCCGGGGATGCCGAACCTGCCGTTCCTGGTGCTGTCGGCGACGATCGGCTATGCCGCCTGGCAGTTGCACAAGCGCGAGGCGAGCGCCGCGACGGAGACCGAAGATGCCGATCCCGTCACCGGCCTGGGCAGCGCCAACCAGGCCATGGCCGAGCTGAGCTGGGACGAAGTGCGTCCGGTGGAACCGCTCGGGCTGGAGGTCGGCTACAAGCTGATCGCGCTGGTCGACAAGACCCAGGGCGGCGAGCTGCTGGCGCGGCTCAAGGGCATCCGCCGCAAGCTGACCCAGGATCTGGGTTTCCTGATTCCGGCCGTGCACGTGCGCGACAACCTGGAACTCGCGCCGGGCCAGTACCGGATCCTCGTGCACGGCGTGCCGATGGCGACCGGCGAGCTGCATCCCGACCGCGATCTGGCGCTGGATCCGGGCCAGGTGTTCGGCACGCTGGACGGCATTCCCGGCAAGGACCCGGCGTTCGGGCTGGATGCGGTGTGGATCCCGCCCAGCCAGCGCGCGCATGCCGAATCGCTGGGCTACACGGTGGTGGATGCCTCCACCGTGGTCGCCACCCATCTTTCCCACGTGGTGCGCGAGCGCGCGTCCGAGCTGCTCGGCCACGACGAGGTGCAGCAGCTGCTGGCCAGCGTCGGCAAGGCGACACCGAAGCTCGTCGAGGATTTGACACCCAAGCTGCTGCCGCTGTCGGTGGTGGTGCGGGTGCTGCAATCGCTGCTCATCGAGAAGGTGCCGCTGCGGCAGATGCGCCAGATCGTCGAAGCGCTGCTGGAGCACGGCGCACACACCCAGGACCCGGCCGCGTTGACCGCTGCGGTGCGAACCGCGCTGGGCCGTTTCATCGTGCAGGAGCTCAACGGACTCAAGCCCGAACTGCCCGTCTACACCCTGGCGCCGGCTCTGGAACGGGTATTGCAGGAGTCGGTCAACGGCGCAGGTGCCGCGTTGGAACCCGGATTGGCTGAGCGGCTGCACCAGAACCTCAGCGATTGCGTGACCCAGCAGGAAGGACGCGGTGAACCCGCCGTCCTGCTGGTGCCCGGCGGGATCCGCGCGACCATCGCGCGCCTGGTGCGCCACAGCGTGCCGGCCCTGTCGGTACTGGCCTACACCGAAGTGCCGGAAGACAAGCGTTTGCGGTTGGTCGGCTCGATCGGTTGATCGGTCCGGGTACGGAATAACCGGCAGTAACGGGCAACAACGGAAACCCCCAGCAGGGAAACATCGTCATGAGAATCAAGCGTTTCATCGCCACCGACATGCGCAGCGCCCTGGGCATGGTCCGCGAGGAGCAGGGCCCGGACGCGGTGATCCTGTCCAGCCGCACGACCGCCGACGGCATTGAAGTGGTGGCCGCGACGGATTACGACGAGGCGCTGGTGCACCAGGCCCTGCGCGCGGCCGCCCCCAGGCCGCCGTCGGAGGCAGCGGATGCGCCTGCTGCGCCGGATGCCGACGGTTTCAGGGCAACGCTCCATGACGCCCCCACCGCGCTTGCGACACCCGCACCGGCCACTGCGCCACGCGACAGTTTCGCCAGCCGCGCGCGCGCCGTGTTCCGCATCGGCGATGCGCCGGCATCGACCAAAAGCGCCAAACCGCTCACCGAGCCGACGCTGGCCGAACTGACCGGCGGATTCCCGCTGGCCGCGGCCACAACCGTGTCGGCTTCCGCACCCCGTTCCGATTCGCCAGCCCCGTCCCATTTCGAGGCCATGATGGCCACCCTGTCCGGCCCGTCCGTTGGCACGCCTGCCAGCGAAGCGGTCACGGGCCTGGTGGCGCCGTCCTGGGCCCAGCCCGCGCCGGCCAGCCCCGGCATCCCCGCGCCCGGCGAGCCTGCTGCGTCCGCGCCGGTCGCCGCCGCACCGGCAGCGCCCCATACGACCACATCGGTTTCCACCGCACCCGCTCCCGCGTCGGATCTGCAAGCCGATCCGGATCCGGCGATGGCTGCACCGGCTGTGCCAGTCGCGCCTGCCGTGACCGCGGCCGTTGCAGTTGCCCCTGCAGTCACCGAAACCCAAACCGGGTCCGCCCCGCCGTCGCCCACCGAAACCACCGTCCCCCTGCTGCAGGTCGTCGCCGAACCCGATCCGGGCATCTCCGCCATGCGCGAGGAGTTGACCTCGATGCGGCGGATGATCGAGCGCGAGATGGGCCAGTTCACCGCCGAGCGCCTGCGCGGCTCGCCCGGTCGCGCGGCGGCCTACGACATGCTGCTGGGCTACGGCTGCGACGAATCGCTGGCGCAGTCGGTGGTCGCCAAGCTCAACCCGGCGCTGCCGCCCGACAAGGTCCGCGCACCGACGCTGGCCGAGCTGGCGCGGATGCTGACGATCATGCGCAGCGAGCCGATCGACGACGGCGGCGTGATCGCCCTGATCGGCCCGACCGGTGCCGGCAAGACCACCACCGTGGCCAAGCTGGCCGCGCGCTTCGCCGCCCGCCACCGGGCCCGCGACGTCGCCATGGTCACCACCGACAGCGAGCGCGTCGGCGCGATCGAACAATTGCACGCGCACGGTCGCCGCCTCGGCATCACCGTATGCGAGGCCCACGGCGCAGAGAGCCTGGCGCAGACCCTGGAACAGCTGCAGGACTACCCGCTGGTGCTGGTGGATACCGCCGGCTACGGCGCCCGCGACCGCGCCCTGCTCGGCCAGATCACCTGGCTGCGCGCGACCCGTCAGCTGCGCAGCCTGCTGGTGCTGCCCGCCAACGCCCACCCGCACGACCTCAACGAGCTCGTCCGCCGTTACCGGATGGCCAGCCCCGAGGGCGTGGTGCTGACCAAGACGGACGAGACCGGCCGCCTCGGCGCGGCCCTGTCGGTGGCGGTCCGCAACGGCCTGAGCCTGGCCTACACCGCCCACGGCCAGCAGGTTCCCAGCGATCTGGAAGCGGCGGACGGATCGAACCTGGTGTTGCAGCTGGAGAAACTGCGACGTGCGGCCGATAACCCCTTTGTCACCGAGGACCACCATGCCATCGCCTGACTTCCAATCCGCATCGCCGACCCCGGCGCAGCCCGTTGCCGCAGCGCCGGTGGCGCCCGTGCGCGTCATTGCCGTTGCCAGCGGAAAGGGCGGCGTGGGCAAGACCAGTGTGTCGGTCAATCTGGCGATGGCGATGGTCAACGCCGGCCAGCGCACCCTGCTGCTGGACACCGACCTGGGCCTGGCCAACGTCGACGTGATGCTGGGCCTGTCGCCACGCTTCACCCTGGCCGACGTGTTCGCCGGCCGCTGCGAGCTGCGCGACACCCTGCTGGAAGGCCCCGGCGGGCTGTGGGTGGTGCCCGCCGCCTCCGGCAAGCGCCACATGACCGAACTGCTGCCGCAACAGCACGTCGGTCTGGTGCATGCCTTCAGCCAGCTGGACCTGCCGATCGACACGATGGTGGTCGACAACGCGGCCGGCATCGCCGATGGCGTACTGACCTTCTGCCAGGCCGCCCAGGACGTGATCGTGGTGGTCTGCGACGAGCCCGCCTCGGTCACCGACGCTTACGCGCTGATCAAGGTGCTCAACCGCGACCGCGGCGTCAGCCGCGTCCAGGTGCTCGCCAACCAGGTGCAGAACGCCGCCGAAGGCCGGCAGCTGTTCGGCAAGCTGGAGCGGGTCGCCTCGCGTTTCCTCGACGTCACCCTGAACTACCTGGGTGCAATCCCGCGCGACGAGTGGCTGCGCCGGGCGATCCAGCGCCAGGAATCGGTGATCGAGGCATTTCCCTCCAGCCCGTCGGCGATCGCGTTCCGCGACATCGCCCGCCGGGCCGGCCAGTGGCAGTCGCCGCTGGGCCCGAGCGGACACGTGGAGTTCTACATGGAACGCCTGATCACGCCCGCCAGGAGTGCCGTCGCATGAGCCACGCCGCCGCTGCCTACCGTGCCTCGATGCCGCGCCACGACGCCGCCGACGTGGTCGAACGCCACGGCGAGCTGGTCCGCCGCATCGCCCACCACCTCGCCGCGCGCCTGCCGTCCAGCGTCGAGGTCGACGACCTGATCCAGGCCGGCATGCTCGGCCTGCTGGACGCCGCCCGCAATTTCCAGGACGACCTGGGCGCGGCGTTCGAGACCTATGCCTCGATCCGCATCCGCGGCTCGATGATCGATGAGATCCGCCGTGGCGATTGGGTGCCACGCTCGGTCCACCGCCGCTACCGCGACGTGGTCGCCGCAACCCGCCGGATCGAGCAGGCCACCGGCCGCCCGGCCACCGCGCAGGAAGTCGCCGCCGAGCTGGAGATCAGCCTCGACGAGTACTACCGCATGCTGGAGGAAGCCTCGCGCGGCCAGCTGATCAGCCTGGACGCGCACACCGAGGAGCACGACGGCGAACCGCGCGTCGCCGCTGGCGACGCCACCCCGGCCAGTGCGTTCGACTACAGCGAGTTCCGCGAATCGCTGGGCAGCGCGATCGGCGAGCTGCCCGAACGCGAACAACTCGTGCTGTCGCTGTACTACGAGCAGGAACTGAACATGCGCGAGATCGGTGCGGTGATGTCGATCAGCGAATCGCGCGTGTGCCAGATCCACGGCCAGTCGATGCTGCGCCTGCGCGCCCGCCTGGGCGAATGGCGCGACACCGCACTGGACGCCGACTGAGCACCGCCGACCCCACTTATCAGCACCACCGCGGTGAAAGCCCGCCCTCCACGACTACCAACGAGCATCCATGGACAAGAACATCCGCATCCTGATCGTCGACGACTTCTCCACGATGCGCCGCATCGTCAAGAACCTGCTCAACGACCTGGGCTTCCACAACACCACCGAAGCCGACGACGGCACCACCGCGCTGGTGGAGTTGAACAAGGCCAGCTTCGACCTGGTGATCACCGACTGGAACATGCCCGGCATGCCCGGCATCGACCTGCTGCGGGCGATCCGCGCCAACCCGGCATTGGCCAGCATTCCGGTGCTGATGGTGACCGCGGAAGCCAAGCGCGAACAGATCATCGAGGCCGCCCAGGCCGGCGTGAACGGGTATGTGATCAAGCCGTTCACCGCCGCGACGCTGGGCGACAAGCTGGGCAAGGTGTTCGAGCGCATCGGAGCCGGTGCGTGACCAGCCACGACCGCCAGGCCATCAGCCAGCGCCTGCACGCCGCGTTGTGGGCGCTGGAGAACGACGACCACGCCGGCTGGCGCGCCAACGTCGACGCCCTGATCGAATGGCGCACCCAGCCCTTCGTGCAGGGGTTGGCCAGGCTGGCCCGCGAGCTGGAGCAGGCGCTCGGCGACACCGCCGGCAGCCCGGCCAACGCCGCCTCCCTGCCGGATGCCTGTGCCCGGCTGGAGCACGTGGTCACCCTGACCGAGCAGGCCAGCATGCGTTCGCTGGACCTGGTCGACGAATGCGGAAAACTGCTGCGCCAATTGCCGGTCCCCAACGATGCGGCCGAAGCCGAGGCGATCGCGGGCATCCGCTCGCGGCTGTCCGAGCTGACCGCGGCGCAGGGCTACCAGGACCTCACCGGGCAGATCATCCTGCGCGTGGTCGCGCTGGTGCGCGCCGTGCACATCGGCCTGGGCGAGGTGACCGGCGAGGCCGACCGTCCGCTGCAGTTGTCCAACAACCGCGGCCACGGCCCGGCGGTGGGCGGACTGGATCCGGCACCGGTCAGCCAGGACGACGCCAACTCGCTGTTGTCGTCGCTGGGCCTGTAGACCCGTGGACGTCGCCTCCGACATCTGCGCGGACTTCCTGATCGAGGCGCGCGAGATCGTGGACCAGCTCGGCGAGCAGATGGTCGCGCTGGAGTACGCGCCGACCGACCGCGAATGCCTGAACTCGGTGTTCCGCGGTTTCCACACCATCAAGGGCGGCGCGGGCTTCCTGGACTTTCCGGCGATGGTGACGATCTGCCATGCCGTGGAAGACCGCTTCGACCTCGCCCGCAACGGCGCGATGCCGATGGATGCCCTGGCATTCGACGGCGCGCAGCAGGCCCTCGACCTGCTGGTCGACATGCTCGATTGCATCGCCGCCGGCGAGCCGATGCCTGATCCGCCACAGGCGCTCATCGACAGCATGCGCGTGGATGCCCCTGCTCCCCGCGGCGCTGCACCGGTGGTCGCGGCCACGGCGGAAAGCGACGACCTCGACGACCTGGATTTCGAAGCCCTGCTCGACAGCCTGCACGGCAGTGGCGGCATCCCCGGCAACATCCCTGCCACCGACGCCGGTGCTGCACCGGCACCGGCTGCGGCTCCCGCGCCCGTACCGGCGCCGGTCGCCGCGACCCCCGTGCCTGCACCGGCACCGCCGCCGCGCAAGCCCGCCGCCGCCCCACATCCCGAAGAGCCCACGGTGCGCGTCGACGTGCGCCGGCTCGACGCGATGGTCAATCTAGTCGGGGAACTCGTGCTCGCCCGCAACCGGCTCAAGACCCTGCGCCCGCGCCTGCACGACGAGGAACTCGATCGCGCCGTCGGTGCGCTGGACGGCGCCACCTCGCGCCTGCAGTCGGCGGTGATGATGGCGCGCATGCAGCCGGTCGGCCGCGTGTTCGCGCGCTTCCCCAAACTCGCCCGCGACGTCGCCCGGCAATTGAAAAAGAACGTCGAGCTGGACGTGGTCGGCGCGGAGACCGAACTGGACCGCAACCTGGTCGAGGCCCTGGCCGATCCGCTGGTGCACCTGGTGCGCAACGCGATCGACCACGGCATCGAGTCACCCGAGGTGCGGCGCAACACCGGCAAGCCCGAGCAGGGCCATGTCCGCCTGTCCGCGCAGCAGGAAGGCGACCACGTGGTCATCGAGGTGCGCGACGACGGCGCCGGCATCGATCCCGACCGCATCCGCGACATCGCCGTGCGCAAGGGCCTCATCGACGCCGATGCGGCCGCGCGGCTGCCGTCGGACGAGTGCCTGCAACTGCTTTTCCTGCCCGGCTTCTCCACCCGTGCCGAGGTCAGCGACCTGTCCGGACGCGGGGTCGGCATGGACGTGGTGCAGTCGCGCATCCGCGAGCTGTCCGGCCAGGTGCAGATCCAGTCCGAACCCGGCCACGGCTCGCGCTTCGTGATCCGGGTGCCGCTGACCCTGGCGATCCTGCCGACCCTGCTGGTGGAGATCGACGAGGACGTCTACGCCCTGCCGCTGGTGCGCGTGGTGGAGGTGCTGGCGCACCTCCCCGGCGTGCCGATGTCGATCGACGGCCAGGATGTGATCGACCTGCGCCGGCAGCCGGTGCCGCTGCTGGACCTGCGCGACTGGCTGGGGCTCGGGTCGGGAGTCGGTTCGGATCCCGGGTCGCCCTCCATCGGCGAGCGCACCGTGGTCGTGCTGCAGGCCGGCGAACAGCGTTTCTGCCTGGCGGTGGACCGCGTGCGCGGTCGCGAGGAAGTGGTGATCAAGGCGCTGCCGCGCACCCTGCGCGGACTGCCCGGTTATGCCGGCGCCAGCCTCATCGGCGACGGACGCATGTCGTTGATCCTGGACGTGGACGCGCTGTACCGCACCGGCGTGCGCGGGTCGGGCCGGCTCAAGCAATCCCAGTCGTGACCGTTAACTGAAGCCATGGACAGACTCAGCCTCATCGGCACCGTACTCGCGCTGATCGCCCTGGTCGGCGGCAGCATATTGAAAGGCGCCGGCCTGGCCGGGCTGTGGTCGCCGGCCGCGTTCGTGGTGGTGATCGTCGGCACGCTGGCCGCGATCCTGGTGCAGACGCCGATGGACACGTTCATGCGGGCGATGAAGATCGTGCGCTGGGTATTCCGCCCGCCCTCGCACGACCGCCCGGCCCTGATCGCCAAGATCGTCGAATGGAGCACCATCGCGCGCCGCCAGGGACTGCTCGGGCTGGAGCCGGAAGTCGCCGTGCAGGACGACGCCTTTGTGCGCAAGGGCCTGCAGATGGTGGTGGACGGCGTGGAGCCCGAATCCATCCGCCAGATGCTGGAGATCGAACTGCACGGCCAGTCGCAGCGCGATCTCGCCGCGGCCAAGGTGTTCGAGGGCATGGGCATCTACGCGCCGACCCTGGGCATCGTCGGCGCGGTGCTTGGACTCATCGCGGTGATGAAGAACCTGGCCGACCCGAGCAAGCTCGGCTCCGGCATCGCCGCGGCGTTCACCGCCACCATCTACGGCATCGGCACCGCCAACCTGGCGCTGCTGCCGGCGGCCGCCAAATTGAAGGGCCTGATCAACCACCAGGCCGAGGAACGCGAGATGGTGATCGAAGGCCTGATCGCAATTGCCCAGGGCGAGAACCCGCGCAACATCGAAACCCGCCTGAACGGTTTCGTGCACTGACATGGCCCGGCGCGTGCAGCATGAGGAGCATCAGAACCATGAGGCGTGGGCGATCCCCTATGCCGATCTGATGACCCTGCTGCTGGCGTTCTTCGTGGTGATGTACGCGATCTCCTCGCTCAACGAGGGCAAGTACCGGGTGCTGGCCGACTCGCTGTCTTCCGCATTCGGTGGTCCGCCGCGCACGGTCAGCCCGATCCAGGTGGGCAAGACCCAGCTGCGCGGCTCGGCCTTCGACCGCCCCTCGATCCAGACCGCCGCCTCCAAGGCCGGCCCGGCGGCGGCCACGCCGATCAATTCACCGCGCATGCTGCAGGTGCTGGACATGCCGACCTTCGGCCACCAGCAGCGCAGCGCGCAGGCCGATGCGGCGGCTGCGGCGGCGGCTTCCGCGACCGCCGCGACCATCGAGCTCGAAAGCCGCCGGCAGGGCGAGCTGCACCAGCTCGGGCAACGCATCCAGGAAGCCCTGGTCGAGCTGGTGCGCGAGAAGCTGGTGACCGTGCGGCGCGGGCCGGCGTTCCTCGAAGTCGAGATCCAGAGCGACATCCTGTTCGCCAGCGGCGTGGCCCAGCCGAGCCCGCTGGCGGTGGACACGGTCCGCAAGCTGGCCAACATCCTGCGCGACGAGCCCAACGCGGTGCGCGTGGAGGGCTACACCGACAACATGCCGATCGCCACCGCGCGGTTCCCCTCCAACTGGGAGCTGTCCGCGGCGCGCGCCGGCAGCGTGGTGCACGAGATGATCGCCTCCGGCGTGCACGCCGCGCGCCTGGCCATCGTCGGCTACGGCGAGTACCAGCCGGTCGGCGACAACCGTACCGTCGAAGGACGCAATGCCAACCGTCGCGTGCTGCTGGTGATCCTGGCCTCGCCGCAGGGGCCGGATGCGATCACCGCGCCACTGCCGCCGGCGGTGACCGCGACGCAGGAGCCACCCGCTGGCGCGGTCGCACTGGTTCCCCTTCTGCCCATGAAGACAACGACGCCCGAGCGTCCCACCACGAACTCCGGAGCCGGCTGACATGCAGACCTGGGCCATAGCCAACCAGAAAGGCGGCGTGGGCAAGACCACCACCTCGCTGTGCCTGGCGCGCGGACTGGCCACGATGGGGCACCGCGTGCTGCTCATCGACCTGGACCCGCACGCCTCGCTGACGCGTGCCTTCGGCGTGCCCGCCGATCCGCCGCCGGCGGGCACCCACGACGTGTTCTCCAACTTCAGCGTGGAGCTGTCGACCCTCTCGCGCCGCACCGGGATCGACGGCCTGTTGCTGGTGGCCGCGCAACCCGCGCTGGCAACGCTGGAACGCCGCGGCGCGACCCAGCCCGGGCTGGGCCTGTCGCTGGGCCGCGCGCTGCACGCCGCGCGTGGCGGCTACGACTACGCCCTGCTCGACTGCCCGCCCACGCTCGGCCTGCTGATGGTCAATGCGCTGGCCGCGGCCGACCGGCTGATCGTCCCCACCCAGACCGACCCGCTGGCCATGCACGGGCTGACCGACATGCTGCGCACTGCGGACATGGTCGAGCGCTCGCGCCGGCGGCCGTTGCCGCGGCATATCCTGCCGACCCTCTACGACCGCCGGACCCGCGCCGGGGTGCTGGTGCTGGAGCAGCTGCACGACCGCTATGAAGGTCTGGTCTGGCCCAAGGCGGTGCCGATGGATACACGCCTGCGCGACGCCATGGCATTGACCACCGGGACCGCTCCCACCGGCCGCGGCGCGGACGCCTACCGCTCCGCCCTCAACTGGCTGCTCGCCGCCCTGCCGGCGCAGCAGAAAGCGGCATGAGCGCGCAGATGGTCGACGCCTACCTGGACGAGCTGCTGGCTCCGCTGGAGGAGGACGCCCGGGTTCAAGTCGAATCCGGCAGCGCCTACGAAAACCAGGCGGCGAACGAGGCCGAAAACCCGGCCGGGCCTCAAGCCGGACTCCAGGCCGCCGCTCAGGCCGTCGCCCGGGTTGAAGCCGATTTCGAGGCCGACTTTGCGGCGGAAGCGGCGGCATTTGCCGAAGCGGCGTCCGTTGCCGAGGCAGCCACCGCGCCGGCACCTGTCCCTCGGCCCGAACCGCACATCGCCGAGCCCGTGCAGCCCCCGACGCCACCGGTACCCGGGCAGGAAATCGACCCCCAACCCCTGCCACGCCAACTCCCGGCAGCGACACCCTTGGCGAACCAGCACGCGCAGGCACCCGCGCGGACGCCCCACAACACGTCCGGCAACCGCTGGCTGCGCGCCGCGCTGGGCGACGACCGCTATGCATTCGAGCTGCTGCGCGTGCAGGAGGTGGTGCGCATGAGCCCGATCATCGCCCTGCGCGGCACCAGCCACGCGATGCTGGGCGTGATGAACCTGCGCGGACGGATCGTCCCGGTGTTCGACCTCGCACGCTGGCTGGGCACCGGCCGGGTCGATCCCGACGAGCACGCCCGCATCATCGTGGTGGAGCGCGACGACGAGCTGATCGGCGTGCTGGTTTCCGCGGTGGATGACGTGGTGACCCTGTCGCGCGAGCACATCGAACCGCCGCTGCCGGGTACCGACCCGGGCGGCGTGGTCGGCGTGGCCCGCGTCGGCCGGCTGCCCACGGTGCTGCTGGACGCCAATGCGCTGTTCCAATGACTGGGCGGATGAGTCTGCCGAAATGAGCCTGTTGCATGGGTTTGCCGGATGCGCCGGTTCCGCCGTGATTGGGACGTGCCGACAACGCCGGGTTCCGTCCGCTCAAGTTTCCGCATGCCCGGCCGTTGAACCTTTCGACCGCACCGGCTGCCCATCCCCATGAATGAACTTTCGCTACAGCCCGACCTGGGCATCGAACATGTTGCCGAGCTGCGCGCCGCACTGGCGCCGCACTTTGACGATGCCGGCCCGATCGCCCTTGCCGGCGATCGTGTCGAACGTGTCCACACCGCCGGGCTGCAGCTGCTGCACGCCTTCATCCGCGACCGCGCCAGCGCCGGACGCGCCACCACCATCACCCTTGCCTCCCCGGCCCTGGTCGATGCCGCCCGCGTACTCGCGCTGGCCGCCAGCCTGGGACTGGGGTCGCAGGCCGACCGGCCCGACGGCCCTGAACACAACGGAGACCCCGCATGAGTGCCCAGCTGTTGATCGTCGACGATTCCACCTCCATGCGGCAGATGGTCGCCTTCGCGTTGTCGTCGGGCGGCTACACCGTGCGCGAGGCGGAAGACGGCCAGGCCGCGCTGGACATCGCCAAGACCACCCGCTTCGACGCCGTGGTGACCGACGTCAACATGCCGCGCATGGACGGGATCGAGCTGATCCGCCACCTGCGCCAGCTGCCCGACTACAAGTTCACCCCGCTGCTGATGCTGACCACCGAGTCGGGCGGCGACAAGAAGCAGGAAGGCCGCGCCGCCGGCGCCACCGGGTGGCTGGTCAAGCCCTTCGATCCCGAGCAGCTGCTCGCCACGGTCCGCAAGGTTCTCGCCTGACACCATGGACATCACCCAGTTCCACGCCGCGTTCTTCGAGGAAAGCCGTGAAGGCCTGCAAGCCATGGAAGCCGGCCTGCTGCGCCTTGAGACCGACATGGAGCCGGGCACGGCACCGGGCACCGTCGCCGGCGACACCATCAACGTCATCTTCCGCGCCGCCCACTCGATCAAGGGCGGAGCGGCCACGTTCGGCTTCCGCGACGTCACCGACCTGACCCACCTGCTGGAAACGTTGCTGGACGAAGCGCGCGCCGGTCGCCGCTGCCTCGACCCCGTCGCCATCGATGCACTGCTGGACTCGGTCGATGTGCTGCGCGGCTTGCTGGCCGTGGCCGAGCACGGCGGCCAGAGCGACCAGCAGGCCATGCGCCGCGCGCGTGCCGGGCTGGACCGCCTGCTGGCGGCGGAAGCCGGCGATGCGCTGGGCGCTGCCGGAGATCCCGACGGCGCCGGCGACCCCGAACACTGGCGCATCGGCTTCCGCCCGGAAACCTCGTTGTTCATGACCGGCAACGACCCGCTGCGGATCCTGCGCGAACTCGGCAGCCACGGCGCACTGACCGCGACCTGCCTGGACGACCGCCTGCCGGCGTTCGACGTGCTCGATCCGTTCGAGGCGCACCTGGCCTGGGACCTGATGCTGCCCGGCACCGTGCCGCGCGCCGCCATCGACGAGGCGTTCGCGTGGGTCGAGGACCAGTGCGAGCTGTCGATCGAAGCCGTCGCCCCGGCGTTGTCGAACACGGCGTCGTCGGTCCCGATGCCGTCCATCGACACTGCCGCGCTATCGTCCGATGGCGACGCCACCGTCACCGCCACCGGGTCGAATGCCGCCCGCACCGCCAATGCCGATGCCGACACCTCCATCCGCGTCGCCGTGGCCAAGGTCGATGCGCTGATCAACCTGGTCGGCGAACTGGTCATCACCCAGGCGATGCTGCGCCAGCGTTCCGAACACCTCGACCCGGTCGCCAACGAAACCCTTCTGACCGGCCTGGGCCAGCTCGACCGCAATACCCGCGACCTGCAGGAGGCGGTGCTGAGCGTGCGGATGCTGCCGGTGGAATTCGCCTTCAGCCGCTTCCCGCGCATGGTCCGCGACCTCGCCTCGCGGCTCGACAAGAAGGTCCGCCTGCGCACCTTCGGCGAGGCCACCGAGCTGGACAAGGGCATGATCGAGAAGATCGTCGACCCGCTGGTGCACCTGATGCGCAACGCGATCGACCACGGCCTGGAGTCCGCCGACGAGCGCCGCGCCGCCAACAAGGACGAGACCGGCACCATCACCATGAACGCCTCCCACCAGGGCGGCCACATCATGATCGAGGTCAGCGACGACGGCCGCGGCATGGACCGCGAGCGCATCCTGCAGAAGGCGGTCGAACGCAACCTGCCGCTGCCGGAAAACCCCACCGACGCGCAGGTCTGGGACCTGGTGTTCCACCCCGGCTTCTCCACCGCCGATGCCCTGTCCGACCTGTCGGGCCGCGGCGTCGGCATGGACGTCGTCAAGAGCAACATCCTCGCGCTGGGTGGCCAGGTCGAAGTACGCAGCGAGAGGCACGTCGGCACCACCGTGTCGATCCGCCTGCCGTTGACGCTCGCGATCCTGGACGGCATGTCGGTGGCGGTCGGCGACGAGGTGTTCATCCTGCCGCTCAACACCGTGATCGAGTCGTTGCAGCCCCAGCCGCACGAGGTACGCACGATTGCCGGCGACACCCGCGTGCTGCACGTGCGCGAGGACTACCTGCCGCTGATCAACCTGCGCCAGCAGTACCGCCTGCCCGCGGCCGACGGGGCCGCTGCCGCGCCGATCGCGGTGGTGGTGGAAAGCGGTGGCCGCCGCCTGGCGCTGGAAGTCGACGAACTGCTCGGCCAGCAGCAGGTGGTGGTGAAGAACCTGGAAGCCAACTACCGCCGGATCCCGGGCATCTCCGGCGCGACCATCCTGGGCGACGGCCGCGTCGCGCTGATCATCGACGCCGGCGGCATCGTGACCGCCACTCCATTGCCTGCAGCCGCCTGACCCTCTCCACCCCACGCATTGCCACCGCCACGGATGCACCAAGGACACCTCCCATGACCAACCCCAACCGCTCCCTTCTCGCCCCGCGCGCCGCCCACGCCCAGACGGGCCTGGATGCCGACGCCGACAACAGCGAATTCCTCACCTTCGCCCTGGGCGAAGAGGAGTACGGGGTGGACATCCTCAAGGTGCAGGAAATCCGCGGCTACGACGCCGTCACCCGTCTGCCCGATGCGCCCGACTACATCAAGGGCGTGATCAACCTGCGCGGCACGATCGTGCCGGTGATCGACATGCGCCTGAAGTTCCGCCTCGCCACCGCCGACTACACCGCGGTGACGGTGATGATCGTGCTGAACGTCTCCGACCGCATCGTCGGCATCGTGGTGGACAGCGTCTCGGACGTGATCCGCCTGGGCGGCGACCAGATCCGCCCGGTACCCGAGCTGGGGGCGACCATCGATCGCCAGTTCCTGACCGGCATCGGCACGCTCGACGAACGCATGCTGATCCTGCTGGATATCGAGCGCCTGATGACCAGCACCGAGATGGGCCTGGTGGCCGCCGAGGCCGCGGCGGTACTGCAGTAACCGTCTGCTTGGGCCGTCTCCTGCACGCGTCACTTGCAGGAGACAACAAAAAACGCGCCCATCCGGCGCGTTTTTTTAGGTTCTTCACGGATTGCCGGGAACAGGCAAAAGAGCGGTGGCGTGCGGGTATCCCTGCCCTTGGTGGCGAATGTCCCCCGGCGACGGCCTGCGGCCATCGCCTCCTCCTTGATTTCGCCCCCAAGGGCAGGGACACCCGGCGAGTGAAAGGGTGCGGTGGTCCGGGGGCATAACGTCGGGATTTCATGACTCCCGTTACACGTCCCCACAGGCCCAGCCCCGTCGCGGCCGGCAGGCCTTTGCAGGGAAGTCAAGGCGGAGGCCTCCGTCGGCGGACGGAGGCCGGGGGACATGAGCTGCGAAGGCCTGCCGGCCGCGACGGGGTGCCCCAGGCCACGCAGAAGTCAAAGCGAAGCAGCGGACACTGGATTTCAGAGGTTGAAGTCCAGGCGCACCTTGCCGCGACCACCGCCCGGCTCGAACGTCCACTGCTTCACCGCGCTCACCGCGGCCGACTCGAACGTGCGCGACGGACGCGCATTGACGACCGAAACGCTCTCGACCTTGCCGTCGGCGCCCACGGTGAATTCCACTTCGACGAATCCCTCGGTCCGGTTGCGGGCGGCGTCGGCCGGATAGGTCGGCTCCACGCGCTTGACCGGCTTGAGGGCCTGGGCGTTGGCCTGGGCGGGGAATGCGAACGCCAGCGCGAGCGCGGCAATGGCAAGGGTCTGGTAACGGGACATGGAGGACTCCTGATAGTGGGGGGGGATGTGCCGGACAGCGGTGGACAGAACCGGACGGGAGCAAACGCTCCCGCTGCCACCCACACATCGGCCGACCCCGGAATTTCTTTAGCGCCGCAGGCAATCGTCGGGAATCGCTAAAGTTTCCGTTCATCCCGCCGTTGTCCCGGAGGTCGATCAAAACGATTCACTATCCGAGGTCTCCGATGTCCAATCGCCACTCCCCCACCTTGCTGGACCGTGCCTTGGCCCCAGCCATGCAGCTCATGGCGCGCCTGCGCTTCGGCCACAAGGCGTTGGTCATCGGCGCCGCGTTCATGCTGACCTGCGGCCTGCTGGCCGGCATCCTGGTCGTGCGCACCAACATCGACATCAGGGAAGTCAGACAACAGCGCACGGCGGTCGAAGGCCTGTCGCACCTGCAACGCTCGATGCTGGCGATGCAATCCCATCGCCAGATGGCGACCCGGGTCTCGGCCAAGCAGGACGTCCCCGCGCAGGAAATCGCCGGCGCCGCATCCACTGCCGCCACCGAACTGGAAGCTGCCGCACGCTGGGCCGGCCAGACCCTGAAGGATGCCGACGTCCGTACCGCCTTCAAGCAGGCGCAGGACGGATGGGCCAGCGTCAGCAGCGGCGACGCCGGCGCCGACGTGACCGAATCCACGATCCAGCAGGTGCGCGGACTGATGGGGCTGGTGGCGGAACGCACCGGCCTGTCGCACTCGCAGGAGCCGACCGTGCTGTACATGGGCCGCGCCGCCAGCGAGTGGTTGCCGACGCTGGCCGAATACACCTCCCAGCAGGGCGAGGTCGGCCTGCGGGTGCTTGGCGAAGGTGCGATCTGGGTCGACGACCGCACCGGCCTGGCCGTGTCGCGCACGATGCAGGACTTCCTGCGCAGCCGGATCGAACTGGAGCTGACCAACGCCGAGCAGCGCATGCCGTCGCTGGCCACCACCGCCGGCAAGCCGATCCGCAACGCGCTGGAAGCGATGGGCAAGCAGAACGAAGCCATCGCCACCCACATCCTGGACGCCGACACCCCGGAACTGCCGGTGGAAACGATGGCCGCGCGCGAACAGGCGACCCAGTTGGCGATGGCCGCCGCGATGCTCGGATCGATCAAGTCGCTGGACGCCGCGGCGGCCGCCCAGATCTCGCGCATGACAACCTCGGCCAACTTCACCTGGCTGGTCGTGGCGCTGATGCTGCTGGTCGCCGGCTATCTGTTCCTGGGCTTCAGCCGCAGCACGCGCGAGTCGCTGCGCAAGATCCAGCAGGCCACCGAGTCCATCGCCGCCGGCGAGTTTCCGCAGACCGTCCGCGTCGACAGCCGGGACGAACTGCGCGACATCGCCCGCAGCCTGGACCGCGCAGTCACCAGCCTGCGCACGTTCGCCGGCGCGCAGCGCGACGTCTACGAGGCCCACCAGGCCGGCAACATCGATGAGCGCCTGGACGCCGCGACATTCCCGGGCGCGTTCGGCGAGATGGCCGAGGAGATCAACACCCTGGTCGCCTCGCACATCGACCTGACCCGCAAGACCATCGAGATGGTCGGTGCGTACGCGCACGGCGACCTGTCGGGCGACATCGAGCGTTTCCCCGGCACCAAGGCGGAAGTCACTGCCGCGGTGGACGCGGTCAAGGCCAACACCCAATCGGTCACCGCCGAGATCAAGATGCTGGTGGACGCCGCCGTGGCCGGCGATTTCAGCCAGCGCGGCGACGCCGAGCGGTTCCAGTTCGTCTACCGCGACATGATCCTGGGCCTCAACGAACTGATGGCCAGCGCCGACCGCGGCCTCGGCGAAGTCGGCAACCTGTTGGCCGAGATGGCGCAGGGCGACCTGACCCACTTCGCGGATACCAGCCTGCCGGGCCAGTTCGGCCGCCTGGCGAACGACGCCAACGACACAGTGCGTCAGCTGTCGGAGATCGTCGGCCAGATCCGCCAGGGCAGCGACGCGATCAGCGCCGCCGCCAGCGAAATTGCCGCCGGCAACAACGACCTCTCGCGCCGTACCGAGCAGCAGGCCGCCTCGCTGGAGGAAACCGCCTCTTCGATGGAAGAGCTCACCTCCACCGTGCGCCAGAACGCCGACAACGCCCGCCAGGCCAACCAGCTGGCGATCGGTGCGGCCGAAGTCGCCGAGGTCGGGGGCGAGGTCGTCGGCCGGGTCGTGGACACCATGACCGGCATCAACGAGTCCTCGCGCAAGATCGTCGAGATCATCAGCGTCATCGACGGCATCGCATTCCAGACCAACATCCTCGCCCTCAACGCCGCGGTCGAAGCCGCCCGCGCCGGCGAGCAGGGCCGCGGCTTCGCCGTGGTCGCCTCCGAGGTGCGCTCGCTCGCGCAGCGCTCGGCCGCCGCAGCCAAGGAGATCAAGACCCTGATCGACGACTCCGTCAGCAAGGTCGAAAACGGCAGCGCATTGGTCGGCCAGGCCGGCAAGACCATGGGCGAAATCGTGACCAGCGTGAAGCGCGTCACCGACATCATTGCCGACATCTCCGCCGCCTCGCAGGAGCAGAGCAGCGGTATCGAGCAGGTCAGCCACGTCATCACCCACATGGACGAAGGCACCCAGCAGAACGCCGCGCTGGTGGAGGAAGCCACCGCTGCCGCCCGCTCGCTGGAGCAGCAGTCCGAGCAGCTGGTGCAGACCGTCGCCGCGTTCCGGCTGGAGGCCGACGCCGCTCAGGCGCAGGCCCGCGCGCACACCGGCGCCATCAACCGCGTCAGCGGGCTGGCCGGCGCTGCCGCGAATACTCCGGTCAACGCGGCGGCCAACACATCCACCAGAACCAGCCAGCCGGCCACCGCGGCCACGCCTCCCCGCGCGGTGCGGGCCGCTCCCAAGGCGGTCGCCAACGACCAGCACTGGCAGGAGTTCTAACCCGGGCCCCGACGGATCCGCGGCTCCCCGCCCGACAATCCACATGGAAGCGATGCCCTGGCGGGCGTCGCTTCCTTCATCGCCCTGCCGACTTCGACACGCTCTCCCTGGTAACGGGAGGGCGCGCGGTGCGCGGTGCGCCGCACGCCCCACGCTCCGCGCTCAAGACATCCGCCGCCCGGCCGATATCCGGGGTGCCTGCGCACGTTCCACCGCCGGCCCCCCACCGCTCCATGCCGACGACAGACGCGGTTCCCAGGCCGCGGAGTACCCCATGCGAAACAACCTCCCCATCACCGGTATCGAGATCGAACTCGACGACGATGCCACGCTGGTTTCCTACACCGACCCCGCTGGCACCATCCTGAAGGTGAATCGCGAACTCATCCGGGTGAGTGGATTCAGCGAAGCCGAACTCGTCGGCCAGCCGCACAACATCCTGCGTCACCCGCACATGCCCAGCGCGGTATTTGCCGACCTGTGGCAGACCCTCCGTGCCGGCCGGCCGTGGGTGGGCGTGATCAAGAACCGGAGCAGATGCGGCGACCATTACTGGGTGCAGGCGCATGTCGCCCCGGTCCACGAGCATGGCCGGATCACCGGCTACATGTCGGTCCGTCGCAAGGCCAGTCCCGCGGCCGTGGCGGCTGTCCAGCACCTTTATGCAGCGCTCCGTGAAGGCCGGCCGCAGGGCCTGCGCATCCGGGCCGGGGCGGTCGGCAGGCGCGACTGGCTGCGCGATCTCAATCCCCTGTGGCGGTTGTCGCTGCGCCAACGGCTGATGCTGGCGGCTGTCGGCGTCGGCGCGCTCGGAATGGGTCTGGCGACCATGGCGGCCTCCGGCATCGAGCCCCGCCTGATCTACGCCATCGCCGCGCTCAGCGGGTGTTTCGGCCTGTACAGCGCGTGGTGGCTGTCGCGCGACATCGTGGACCGGCTGGAGCAGGCGACGAGCCATTTCCGGCGCATCGGCGAAGGCGACTACACCGAGGTCATTGCGATCGCGCGCAACGACGAGATCGGCCGGGTGATGCAGGGCATCAAGTCGATGCAGATCCGCCTGGGCTTCGAGGTCCAGGAGCAGCAGCGCAATCACCGCGCGAGCACGCGCATCCGCAACGCACTGGATTTTGCCCACACCAATATCCTGGTCGCCAACCAGGACCTGGCCATCGTCTATGCCAACAGCGGCATCCGGACGTTGATGGGCGCTGCCGCCGACAGTCTCCGAGACACCGTTCCGGGATTCGACATCGAACGCCTGATGGGCAGCGACATCACGCCATTGCTGCAGGATCCTGCGCAGCCACGGGAACAACTGCTGCAACTCGACGACGCCTCGACCCGACGGCTGCACCTGGGCGCACGCACGGTGGACGTGATCGTCACGCCGGTGCGCGATGCCGGCGGCACCCAGATCGGTCTGGTCAGCGAGTGGCAGGACCGCACCACCGAGCTGGCCATGGAGGACGAGGTCACGCAGGTGCTGGAGGCCGCCGCCGACGGCGACTTCAGCCGCCGCATCCGCACCGACGACAAGCAGGGTTTCCTGCTGCTGCTGGCCGAAAGCATCGACCGGCTGCTGGCGTCGACCAGCGCCAGCCTCGATGCGATGCAGTCGGTGCTGCATGCACTGGCGCAGGGCGACCTGAGCCGCCGCATCGATGCCGACCTGCGCGGCGTGTTCGGTGACATGAAGGCCAGCACCAACCGCACCGTCGACCAGATCGCCGCGACCGTCGGTGCGATCCAGACCGGCGCCCACGCCATCGATGCCGCCGCGTCGCAGATCGCCGTCGGCAACCAGGAACTGTCGCAGCGCACCGAGCAGCAAGCCGCGTCGCTGGAGGAAACCGCCTCCTCGATGGAGGAGCTCACCTCCACCGTGCACCAGAACGCCGACAACGCGCGCCAGGCCAACCGGCTGACCATCAGCGCGGCCGAGGTGGCCAGCCAGGGCGGCGAAGTCGTCGGCCAGGTGGTCCACACCATGAGCGGGATCAGCGAGTCCTCGCGCAGGATCGTCGACATCATCGGCGTCATCGACGGCATCGCGTTCCAGACCAACATCCTCGCCCTCAATGCTGCGGTGGAAGCCGCGCGCGCCGGCGAGCAGGGCCGCGGGTTCGCGGTGGTCGCCTCCGAGGTGCGCTCGCTCGCGCAACGCTCCGCCACCGCCGCCCGGGAGATCAAGACCCTGATCGACGATTCGGTCGAGCAGGTCGGCATCGGCAGCCAGCTGGTCGAGCAGGCGGGCCGGACCATGCAGGACATCGTCAGCAGCGTGAAGCAGGTGGCCGGCCTGGTCGCCGACATCAGCCAGGCATCGCAGGAGCAGTCCGCCGGGATCGACCTGATCAACCAGATGATCACGCAGGTGGACGAAGGCACCCAGCAGAACGCCGCGCTGGTCGAGGAAGCCGCCGCCTCGGCGCGCAGCCTGGAACAGCAGTCCGGACACCTGGTGCAGACCGCGGCGGCATTCCGCCTCGGCAATGAAGACACCCGACCCGCGACACCCGCGCTGAGCGCCGAATACCCGAAGGCCGGGACACACCGCTCATCAGGCGTCACGGCAGCCGTGGCAGGGCCAGTCACCAGACGGATGCCCCGACATGCATGAGACCGTTGCGACTGCGCCCCGTGACCCGGCGACGGCGCGGGAGTTCGTCTTCGACGAGCGCGACTTCCGTCGCGTGGCCCGGTTGATCCACGTCCGAGCGGGAATCGCCCTCAGCCCACACAAGCGGGACATGGTGTACAGCCGCCTGGCCCGGCGCGTGCGCGCGACCGGCATGGAGCGCTTCGACGAATACCTGGATGCCCTGGAGCGCGACGACGGTCCGGAATGGGAGCACTTCACCAACGCGTTGACGACCAACCTCACGTCGTTCTTCCGCGAGTCGCACCATTTCGACATCCTGTCCGAGCACCTGCTCGCCGCCCACGCGACGCGCACCGACCGCCGCGCGCCACTGACGATCTGGTGCTGCGCCGCGTCCACCGGCGAGGAGCCCTACTCCATCGCCATCGCGGCCTGCGAGGCGTTCGCCACCCTCGCCCCGCCGGTGCGTATCCTGGCGACCGACATCGATACCAGCGTGCTGGAGACCGCCGCCCTGGGGCGGTATTCGCTCGACCGCATCGACGCGCTGTCACCGCAGCGGCGGCAGGCCTACTTCCAGGCCGGCAGCGGTCCCAACGCGGGTCTGTGCCGGGTACGCCCGGAGCTGCAATCGCTGGTGAGCTTCCGCCCGCTCAACCTGCTGGATGAAAGCTACCGCCTGCGCGGCGGGTTCTCGGCGGTGTTCTGCCGCAACGTGATGATCTATTTCGACAAGCCCACCCAGTACCTGGTGCTGTCGCGGATCGCGCCGTTGCTGGCGCCGGGCGGGCTGCTGTTCGCCGGCCACTCCGAAAGCTTCACCCACGCGCTCGACGTGGTCACCCCGTGCGGACGCACCACCTACCGGGCCACCGGAACCGCGACTTCGCCATGAGAAGCCGCCATTCCGGCAGTGCCGCTGTTGCCGATCCGGCCCGGGTCACCGAGCCCGGCCACTATTACGACAAGGCCCTGCAGACCCACGCGGTGCGGCTGATGCCGGCCGAATACCGGGTCAGCAGCGAGCCGCTGGCACTGGTCACCCTGCTGGGGTCGTGCGTGGCGGCCTGCCTGTACGACCCGCTGGTCGGCGTCGGCGGCATGAACCACTTCATGCTGCCCGGCGCGGCCGGCAACACCCGCAACGACCTCGCCGATGGCGACATGAGCGCCCGCTATGGCGCGCACGCGATGGAGCTGGTGATCAACGATCTGCTCAAGCGCGGCGCCAGCCGGTCGCGGCTGCTGGCCAAGGTGTTCGGCGGCGGCAACGTGCTCAGCGGCTTCCAGAACGACCCCATCGGCACCCGCAACGCGCGCTTCGTGCTGCAGTACCTGGTGGCCGAGCGCATCCCGGTGGTCGCGCAGGACCTGGGCGACACCCAGCCGCGCAAGGTGTGCTTCTTCGTCCAGACCGGCCGCACCCTGGTGCGCCGCCTGCCATCCACCCGCGACGACGACATCGTCCGCGCCGAGCGCGCCTACTACGGCGACCTCAACCGCGCGCCGGTCGCCGGCAGCGTCGAGCTGTTCTGATGACCCCCCTTCGCACCGCCCCCAAACCAGCGACGGACGGAAGACGCGTCCGGGTGCTGGTGATCGACGACTCCGCGCTGATGCGCCGGCTGATGAGCGACCTGCTGTCGGTCGACCCGCTGATCGAGGTGGTCGGCACGGCGGCCGATCCGTTCATCGCCCGCACCAAGATCAAGCGCCTGTCCCCCGACGTGCTCACCCTGGACGTCGAGATGCCGCGCATGGACGGACTGAGCTTCCTGGGCAACCTGATGCGCCTGCGGCCGATGCCGGTGGTGATGGTGTCCACGCTGACCGCAAAAGGCGCGGCTGTGACCCTGGACGCGCTGGCCGCCGGCGCGGTGGACTGCATCGCCAAACCGCAGGCCGATCTCGGCGGCGGGCTGTCGGCGTACGGCGAACAGCTGCGGGCGAAGGTCCGCCAGGCCGCGAACACCCGTGCCGTCAGCCGCGCCACGGCGCCCAACCGACCTGTGCCCGCTACCGCCTACCGGCACCCGAACCTGCATGTCATCGCCATCGGCGCCTCCACCGGCGGCACCAACGCGATCCTCGATGTGCTGTCGGCGCTGCCCGCGGACACGCCGCCGATCGTGATCGCGCAGCACATCCCGGGCGCCTTCAGCGCGGCGTTTGCCGAGCGCCTCAACCAGCACAGCGCGATGACGGTGGTGCACGCCGGGCCGAGCCAGCCGCTGCTGCGGGGGCATGCCTACGTCGCTCCGGGCGGGTTCCATCTGCGCGTGTATCGACGCGGCACCGCCTGGCACTGCGGTACCAGCGACGACGAGCCGGTCAACGGCCACCGCCCCAGTGTCGACGTGCTGTTCGAGTCGGTCGCCCAGCACGTCGGCTCCGGCGCCGGTGCCGCCCTGCTGACCGGCATGGGCAGCGATGGCGCACGCGGGTTGCTGGCGTTGCGCAATGCGGGCGCCTACACACTGGCCCAGGACCAGCCCAGCAGCATCGTCTGGGGCATGCCCGGGGCCGCGGTCGCGCTGGGCGCGGCGCAGCAGGTCGCGCCGCTGAACCAGGTCGCGACCCGCCTGCTGGGCCGGGGCGAAGTGCGTTGACCGGCTTGCCAGCTCCGCACGACGCGCCGCGCAACTGCCCGGCAAGCCCAATGCAGCGGCTCCCTCCTAAAGCCCGCCGCCTCCCGGCCGTTATCTGATATTGACCGCCCCCCAATGAGAGCAGCAATGGACTCCCGTGTAGTCATTCGACTGGCCGCGCCGCTGGCACTGACCCTTCTTCTGTTGTGTGCCCAACTGTTCGACTGGCCGACGGCCGCGCGACTGGGCATCACCGTCGCCACCGCGGCGGCCTGGCTGGTGTTCGCCTGGGTGCAGAACCAGGGCACCCCGTCGGTGGTGATGCGCGAGCAGACCCGCGTGCTGGAGGACCTGCGCAACTTCATCAGTGCCGAAGTCAGCGGTTCGCGCACCGAGATCGAACGCACCCGCGAGCTGATCCGCGAGTCGGTGGGCAAGCTGGGCGGCAGCTTCGAGGCCGTCAACCGCAAGTCGCGCCAGCAGAGCGAGATCGTCACCCGCATCATCGACCGCACCGGCGAGGAAGGCGGCATGGACGTGCACCAGTTCGCCCTGCAGGCCAGCCAGAAGATGGAGCAGCTGGTCGAGGCGTTGGAAGAGGTCAGCGGCCAGAGCAGCAACACCGTCACCCATATCGACGCGATGGCCGAGCACCTGGACGGCATCTTCGCCCTGCTGGAAGACGTCAAGTCGATCGCCGACCAGACCAACCTGCTCGCGCTCAACGCCGCAATCGAAGCGGCGCGTGCGGGCGAGGCCGGACGCGGGTTCGCCGTGGTCGCCGACGAGGTCCGCAACCTGTCGGAGCGCTCCACCACGTTCAACGAGCAGATCCGCAAGCTGGCCCACAGCTCCAAGGATGCGATCGCCAAGGTCCGCGACACCGTCAGCCGGATGGCCTCGCGTGATCTGGACCGCTCGCGCGGCGCGCGTGCCGAAGCGGCCGGCATGCTGGAACGCGTGGACGGCATGAACCGCGGCCTCGGCAACGGCATGCGCGAAATCGCCGAATGCGGCCAGGCCATCGACAGCTCGGTAGCCGAGGCGGTGCGTTCGCTGCAGTTCGAGGACATCGCCACCCAGGCCCTGGGCGCGGCAACCCTCCACCTGGAGCGCCTGAACGACATCAACCGCGAGGCCGCCACGCTGCAGGAGCTGCTCCACCGCCGCCACAGCGACAGCGACGTCCAGCTCGCCCTCAAGCAGCTGATGCAGCGCGTCGGCCAGATGCGCGGCGAATGGGAGCGCCCGCCGCACAAGCCGGTGATGCAGCAGTCCATGGATGCCGGCAGCGTCGAGTTGTTCTGAGGCGAGCTGTTCTGAGTCGAGCTGCTCCGAGGCGAGCTGACCTGAGCCACGTTGGACAACCAGACCAGCGTCGTCGATCCATGAAACAAAGCGGGCCCATGCAGCAGTGCATGGACCCGCTTTTTTTCGTCCGACTGGATTCCCTTCCGTTGTAGGAGCGACGTGAGTCGCGACCTGTACATCAATTCCGGGCCCGTGTGCGATCACGGCTGTCGTAGCAACGGGATGCGGGTGGAGCCACGACGTCAGCGTGTATCCCTGCGCGTTCGCGACTGACGTCGCTCCTACGAAAAGCCGGTCATCGTGTCGTGGCAGTCACGACGGCGACTCGCCGGGACGCCAGACTTACCGCCGATGCCGCCACGCGGCCAGCAATACCGCGGTCGCGGCGGCAACGTTGAGGCTTTCCACCGCACCGCTGCCGGGGATCGACAGGCGCAGGTCACAGGCGCTGGCGAACTGGCGGTCCATGCCTTCGCTTTCCGCGCCAAGCACAAACACCAGTCGCCCGGGCAACGCCGTCGCGAACAGATCGTCTCCGCCTTCGACCACGGTCGCGGCGAGGGCGAAGCCGGCGTCGTGCAGCTGCGCGAGCGCATCGGCGCTGTCCGGCAGACGCACCATCGTCACCGCTTCCGCGCCGCCTTCGGCCACGCGGGCGGCGGCACCGGACAGCGCCAACGGCGAGTCGGCCGGCAGCAACACCGCGGCTGCGCCAAAGTGCGCGGCCGAGCGCAGGATCGCGCCGAGGTTGTGCGGGTTGCCCACGCCATCGAGCCAGATCACGCACTGCGGACCGGTCGGCACGTCGCGCAACCAGTCCGACAAAGGCATCGGCTCGACACGCAGCACATCGGCGACCACGCCTTCGTGGTGCGAGCTGGCCGCCAGCTTGCGCAGGTCATCCTCCTCCACCACCCGATAGCCGACGCGCTGGGCGGCGCACCACTTCAACAGGGGCTGCAGCTGCGGGATCCTGGCCTCGGCCAGATAGACCTTGCGGATCGCCTCGGGCCGCTGTGCGAACACCGCGCTGACCGCGTTGAAGCCGTACAGACGCAGCTCGCGGCCCTGCTTGTCGGACGCGTGCTTGTCGAACACGCGAGGGGGCGATGCCGGGGACGGCTCCGTCGACCGGTCTGCTTCGCGTGATGGCCGGTCACCGCGGGCTGCCCACGGCGAGCCTGTCTGCGGTGCACGCGGTGACGCGGGGCGCGCATCATCACGGCTGCCGCCGCGACCGTCGCCCTTGTTGCCACCGTCGCGGCCACCCCCGCGCTTCCAGGGATCAGCGGACATCGGCATCAGCCAACAACGGTGCGGGCATCACGTCAGCCGCGGCAGCGCGTTCACGCACGGCATGGCTCGCCACCCGCTCTTCCCAGAATCCGGCGTTGCGGATGCCCAGCGACAAAGGATCGAAAACCGGATCCAGTCCCAGCTTCCGCTGCCGCTCGTAATCGCGCAGCGCCAGCATCGCCGGCTTTTGCACGACCAGGATCGCGACGACGTTGAGCCACGCCATCAGCCCCACGCCGATGTCGCCCAGCGCCCAGGCCATGTGGGCGTTGTGGTACGCACCGAAGACCACCATCCCGATGATGCCCAGCCGCAGCAGCAGCGTCGCCAGCGGGTGGGTGCGGCGGGTGCCGGCGATGTAGGTCAGGTTGGTTTCGGCCATGTAGTAATAGGCCATGATCGTGGTGAAGGCGAAGAAGAACAGCGCCAGCGCGACGAAGCCCGCGCCCCAGCCCGGCAACACCGATTCCACCGCCGCCTGGGTGTACTGCGCGCCCTCGGAGGGCCGCAATCCGGGCACGCCGGTGTACATCGCCTCCAGCGTTTCCCCGCCGGCGTCCTTGACCACGCGGAAGGTGTTGTACATGCCCGTGGACAGCACCAGGAACGCGGTGGAGGTGCACACCAGCATGGTGTCGAAGTAGATCGCGAACGCCTGCACGTAGCCCTGCTTGGCCGGGTGCGAGACCTCGGCCGCGGCCGCCGCGTGCGGGCCGGTGCCCTGGCCGGCCTCGTTGGCGTAGATGCCGCGCTTCACGCCCCAGGCGATGGCCTGGCCGATGATCGCGCCGAACGCGGCATGCGCGCCGAACGCGCTGGAGAAGATGTCGGCGAACATCGTCGGCACTTTTTCGGCGTTGAGGATCATCACCATCACCGCCATCAGGATGAAGGCCAGTGCCATGAACGGCACCACGATCTCGGCGAAGGTGGCGATGCGCCGGATCCCGCCGAAGATGATCACCGCCAGCAGCACGCCGACACCGAGCCCGATCCACAGCTTCACCATCCCGGCCCCGCCGAACGGCACGCAGGCGTCACCGCCGTTGCACAGCACATTGCTGGCGCTGTCGGCGATCGCGTTGGCCTGCACGCCCGGCAGCAACAGGCCGGTGGCCACAATGGTGGCGACCGCGAATGCGGTGGCGTACCACTTCAGGCCCATCGCCTTTTCGATGTAGTAGGCCGGACCGCCGCGGTAGCGACCCTCGGCATCCTTGGTCTTGTAGATCTGCGCCAGGGTGGACTCGACGTACGAGGTCGATGCGCCGAGGAAGCCCATCACCCACATCCAGAAGATCGCGCCCGGCCCGCCGTAGGCGATCGCGGTGGCGACGCCGGCGATGTTGCCGATGCCCATGCGCCCGGCCATCGAAATCGCCAGCGCCTGGAACGAGGACACGCCGGCCTCGGACTTCTGCCCGCTGACCGTGAGCCGGCACATCTCGGCGAAGCCGCGTATCTGCATGAAGCGCGTGCGCAGGCTGAACCACAGGCCCGCGGCCAGGCACATGAAGATCAGCGCGTTGCTCCAGATGACCCCATTGATTGCGTTGACGACTGCTTCCACGAATTTCCCCGGTTTGGCCGGCCAGATGACCGGCGACAAGAGTGGCACCTTAACCGCATTGGGCCGTCACGAAAAACCCCGGTCCGAAGACCGGGGCAGAAGGGGTTGCCGGTGGCTCAGGCGTGGCCGCCGACCTCCGGGGTTTCCGCCGCCAGCGTGTCCAGCTCGTTGGACAGCGCCTGCGGCGAGCGGGTGTATTTCGCCAGCAGCACGTAGAACGCCGGCACCACGAACAACGACAGCAGGGTCGACAGCGACACGCCGAAGATGATCACCACGCCGATCGTCGCCCGGCTGGCCGAACCCGGGCCGCCGGCCGCGACCAGCGGCACCGCACCGACCGCGGTGGAGATCGAGGTCATCAGGATCGGCCGCAACCGCACCCCGGCCGATTCGATGATCGCCTCCTGGATGCTGCGGCCCGAATCGCGCAACTGGTTGGCGAACTCGACGATCAGGATGCCGTTCTTCGCCGCCAGTCCCACCAGCATCACGATGCCGATCTGACTGAACAGGTTCAGCGTGCCGCCGGTCACCGCCAGCCCGACCAGCGCGCCCAGCACCGCCAGCGGCACCGTCAGCATGATCACGAACGGATGGATGAAACTCTCGAACTGGGCCGCCAGCACCAGGTACACCACCAGCAGGGCCAGGGTGAAGGTCAGCAGCACCGCGCTGCCGGCTTTCTGGAACTCGCGCGACTCGCCCTTCCAGTCGACCTGGGCGTACTCGGGCAGCTCGGCCGCGACCGTGGCGTTCAGGAACGCCAGCGCCTCGCCCATCGTGTAGCCCGGCGCCAGGCCGGCGGTGATGGTGATCGCGCGCATGCGGTTGAACCGGTTCAGGCTGCCGGCCTCGGCCAGCTCGCTCAGGGTGACCAGGTTGGACAGCGGGATCAGTTCGCCGCCATTGCCGCGCACCTGGATCGCGGTCAGGTCGGCCGGCGAGGCGCGACCGGCGCGGCCGGCCTGCACCAGCACGTCGTATTCCTCGCCTTCCTGGACGAACGTGGTGACCCTGCGACCACCCATCATCGTCTCCAGCGCGTGGCCGATCTCGGTCACGCTCACGCCCAGGTCGGCCGCGCGCTGGCGGTCGATCTCGACCCGCATCTGCGGCCGGGTTTCCTTGTAGTCCGAGTCCACCGAGAACAGCCCGGGGTTGGCTTCCATCTTCTCCATCAGGGTGTCGCGCCATTGCGCGATCTCGGCATATTCCGGGCCGCCCAGCACGATCTGGATCGGCTGCCCGCGGCTGCCGACCAGGCCGCCGCCGACGCGCGGCTGCGCCTGCACGCCGGTCAGTTTGCTGAAGTCGGCGCGCAGCGAATCGGCGACCTCGGCGGTGCTCATGTCGCGCTGGTTCCAGTCCTGCAGGAACACGATCACGTTGCCGGTATGCATCTCCTCGCTCGCCCCCCAGCCGCCCGGCGCACGCGAGTTGTAGCGGCGGATCGCCCGGTCCTCGCCGGTGTGTCCGGCCATGATCTGCTCGACCTGCTGGATCTGCGCGACCGTGTAGTCGAAGCCGGCGCCCTCCGGACCGACGACCGACACGAAGAACGAGCCGCGGTCCTCGGCCGGCGCCAGTTCGGACGGCACGTAGCGGATCAGGCCGTAACTCAGCGCCAGCGCGCCCAGCATCAAGCCGGCCACCAGCCATGGCTTGCCCAGGTGACGCCCCAGCCACGCCTGATAACTGCCGCTGAGCTGGGCCAGCTTGCCGCTGATCCAGCGATGGACCCGGTTGGAGCGCTCCTCGCCCCGCGGCCGCACCAGCTTGGAGGACATCATCGGCGTCAGGGTCAGGGCGACGAACGCCGACAGCGCCACCGCACCGGCCAGCGCCACCGACAGCTCGCGGAACAGCCGCCCGGTGTTGCCCTCCATGAACCCGACCGGCAGGAACACCGCCACCAGCACCGTGGTGGTCGCGATCACCGCGAAGGCAACCTGTTTGGTGCCGCGCGCGGCGGCGACCAGTGGCGGTTCGCCGAGGTCGGCACGACGCTGGATGTTCTCCAGCACCACGATCGCGTCATCGACCACCAGGCCGATCGACAGCACCAGTGCCAGCAGGGTCAACAGGTTGATCGAGTAGCCGAACAGGTACAGCGGGATGAACGCGGCGATCAGGCACACCGGCACCGTCACCGCCGGGATCAGCGCGGCGCGGAAGCTGCCCAGGAACAGCCAGATCACCAGCAGCACCAGCACCATTGCCTCGGCCAGCGTCCAGTACACACGCTTGATGGATTCGTCGATGAACACGGTCGCGTCGTAGGCGACGAAGATGCTCATCCCTTCCGGCAGCGTCTTCTGGATCTCCACCGCCTCGGCCTTGGCCGCGCGGGTCACGTCCAGCGCGTTGGCGGTGGAGGTCTTGATGATGCCCAGCCCGACGTTCGGCTCGCCGTTGCTCTTGTAATAGGCGCGGCGCTCCGCCGATGCGAGCTCGACCTGGGCGACATCGCCCATGCGCACCACATAGCCGTCGGCACCCTGCTTGATCCGGATCTGGGCGAAGTCCTCGGGCTTTTCGTACTGGCGTGCCACGCGCAGGGTGAAGTCCCGGTTCTCCGACTCGATCCGGCCGGCCGGCAGTTCCACGTTCTCGGCCCGCAGCGCGCTCTCGATGTCGCGCGCGGTGATGTCGCGCGCTGCCATCGCCGCGCTGTCCAGCCAGATCCGCATCGCGTAACGCTGCTGCCCGCCGATCCGCACCTGGGCGACCCCGTCAAGGCTCGACAGGCGGTCGGCGATGTAGCGGTCGGCGTAATCCGACAGCTGCAGTGCGTCCATCGTGGGAGAGCTCATGTTGAGCCAGATGATGGTGTCCGAATCGCTGTCGGCCTTGCGCACCTGGGGCGGATCGGCCTCATCGGGCAGGCGGCTGGCGACGCCGCTGATGGCATCGCGCACGTCGTTCGCGGCCGCCTCGATGTCGCGCTCCAGGGTGAACTCCAGGGTGACCCCGGAGCGCCCGTTGATGCTGCGCGACTGGATCATCTCCACGCCTTCGATGCCCGACAGCGCATCCTCCAGCACCTGGGTGATCCGGGTCTCGACCACCGCCGCGGACGCGCCGGGATAACTGACATCCACCGATACGATCGGCGGGTCGATCGCCGGCAGCTCGCGCAGGGTCAGGCGCGAGAACGCCATCACGCCCAGCACCATCAACAGCAGGCTGATGACGGTGGCGAACACCGGCCGGCGGATGGAAAGATCGGAGAGATTCATGAGCCTTCGGCTGCCGTCTTGCGCTCGGCGTCTTCCGTGCCCGCCGCATCCTTTCCGGGCACCTCGCCGGCCGGTGCCGTTGCGTCAGCCGGCGTCGCCGCCGCATCTGCGGCGGTGATCTTCGAGCCGACCCGCAGCTTGCCGGTGCCGTCGACCACGATCTCGTCGCCGGCCTGCAACCCGCTGGTCACCTCCGCCAGGCCATCTGCACGGCTGCCGACCGTCACGTCGGCGCGTTCCACGGTCCGGTCCGGCCGCACCCGGTAAAGGTAGGAACTGCTGCCCACCTGCACGATGGCGATCTCGGGCACCAGCAGCGCCTCGCGCGCAGGCCGTACCAGGGTGACCTGCATCAGCATGCCCGGACGCAGGCGGCGGTCCTCGTTGGGGAAATCACCGCGCACCACCACCGCGCGTGTGGCCGGATCGATCCGCGAATCGACCATCGCGACGCTGCCGGTGAACTCCTGTCCGGGCCACGACGCACTGGTCGCGCGCAGCACCTGGCCAACGCCCAGATGCGCCAATGCCGATTCCGGCACGGGGAAATCGACGTACACGCGGCTGGTGTCGTCCAGGTTCGCGATCGGCGTTCCCGGCGTCACCAGCGCGCCCGGACTGACCTGGCGCACACCCAGCACGCCGGAAAACGGCGCCCGGATCACCCGATCCGACAACTGCGCGCGGATCTGCTCGACCCGCGCGGCCGAGGCATCGCGCACGGCGCGCTGGGTATCGACGGCGGATCGGGCGACCAGCTGCTGTTCACCCAGCTGCGCGAGCCGCCGGTACAACCGGTCCGCCTCGCTCGCACTGGCCTGCGCTTCGGCCAGGTTGGACTGCTGCTGCCGGTCGCTCAGGGTCACCAGCGGTGCGCCGGCCTTGACCAGGTCGCCACTGTCGAAATGCACGTCCTGCACGGTTTCGCTGACCTTGGCGGTGAGCGTCACCGACTCGCGCGCCTTGACCGTGCCCAGCGCCTGGACGGTGTCGTTCCAGGCCTGCATCCGCACCTGGTGGGTGGTTACCGGGATCGCACCCGCCATGGTGGGCGCCGGCGCGTCCTTGCCGCAGGCCACCAGTAAAAATGCAGATAAAAGGGCGCAGGCCGCGCGTCGTCCGGTCTGGATTCGCATGCTTTCTCGGGTCAATCAGAAGTGTGGGGATACAGCCAAGGAAAAATGAACAGCTGGAAACCGGTATCGCACGTCCTCAAGACGGACAGCCCGATGAGTCTAGTCGTCGCTGGCAACGTCCGCGTGGGCCATAGGTTGACCCCGGGTCGGACTGAGGACAGACCCGGCAAAGTGGTGCAACCCAGCGTTTCACTGGCTCACTGTGTCTTTACCGGGGTATGGCGCAGGCTTGCGGACGACCCGACGACCGCGGGCTCTCCATGGATGAAGGAACCTCCCAGATGATCCACGACAGCATTCTCGACACCATCGGCCACACCCCCGTGGTACGCCTGAACCGGATGACACCCGCCGGCGTCACCCTCTATGCCAAGGCCGAATCATTCAACCCCGGCGGCTCGGTCAAGGACCGGCTGGCGCTGGCGGTCATCCTGGACGCCGAGGCGCGCGGCCTGCTCAAGCCCGGCGACACCGTCATCGAAGCGACCTCGGGCAACACCGGCGTGGCCCTGGCAATGGTCTGTGCCGCGCGCGGCTACAAGTTCGTCGCGGTGATGACCGAGACGTTCTCGATCGAGCGCCGTAAATTGATGCGCGCCTACGGGGCCAAGGTCATCCTCACCGCGGCCGCCGAACGCGGCACCGGCATGGTGCTCAAGGCCGAAGCGCTGGCGAAGCAGCACGGCTGGTTCCTCGCCCGCCAGTTCGCCAACCCGGCCAATCCCGCCTATCACCGCCAGACCACGGCGGCGGAAATCCTGCGGGACTTCGCCGGCCGCCGGCTCGACTGTTTCGTCAGCGGCTGGGGCACCGGCGGCACCCTGACCGGCGTCGGTGAGGTGCTCAAGGTCGCCCGTCCCGAAGTCCGCATCGTCGCCTGTGAGCCGGCCGGCGCGGCCCTGTTGGCCGGCCAGGAATGGCACCCGCACAAGATCCAGGGCTGGACCCCGGATTTCCTGCCCGAAGTGCTCAACCGCGACATCGCCGACGCGATCCTGCCGGTCGACGACGTACTGGCCCGCGACACCGCGCTCCGCCTGGCCCGCGAGGAAGGCATCTTCGTTGGTATCTCCGCCGGCGCCACCGTCGCCGCCGCACTGGAGGTGGCGAAATCCGCTGCTGAAGGCACGGTGATCCTGGCGATGCTGCCCGACACCGGCGAGCGCTACCTCAGCACCTTCCTGCTGGAAGGCGTCAACGAAGGTTCCGATGACGAGTGGCTGGCGGGCCTGTAGTTGTAGCCGGGTGGTGCATTGCGCCTTCGGCTTGATGCACCCTACGCCCGTCACCCGTAGGGCGTATTAGGCCGGCAGGCCGTAATACGCCGGTGCCGGCAGGCCGTAATACGCCGATGCCGTAGGCTGCAATACGCCGGGCACCACACCCACCGAACACAATGCAGAACGCCGGCACGAGGCCGGCGTTCTGCGCTGTTCCACCATCGACTGGAATTCGGTCGACCCGGTATCAGCCCTTCCACTCGCCCAGCGCGGCCAGGCCGTTGGCGCGGGCGCGCTCGAACACCATCGCCTGCGCCGGGCCGATGTTGCCGGCGATGTCCTTCGACCAGATCTGCAGCGCCGCCGACTGCATCGCGCGGCCGTAGGAGAACGACAGCGGCCAGGGGTTCGGGCCCGCGAGGTTCATGGCGTTGAGATGCGCGGTGGCGTCCGCGTCGGACTGGCCACCGGACAGGAACACGATGCCCGGCAGGGTGGCCGGCACGGTCGACTTCAGGCAGCGCAGGGTCTCGGCGGCGACTTCCTCGATCGACGCCTTGTCGCTGCAGGTCGAACCCGGCAGCACCATCGACGCCTTCAGGATCGTGCCCTCCAGCATCACGTTGTGCTCGTACAGCGAGCCGAACAACGAACGCAGGGTGACTTCGGTGACGTCGTAGCAGGTGTCGATGTCGTGGCTGCCGTCCATGATCACTTCCGGCTCGACCATCGGCACCAGGCCCTGCTCCTGGCACAGTGCGGCGTAGCGCGCGAGCGCGTGCGAGTTGGCCTCGATGCAGGTGCCCGACGGGATGTCATCGCCGATGTTGATCACCGCGCGCCACTTGGCGAAGCGGGCGCCGAGCTTGTAGTACTCCTCCAGCCGCGCACGCAGGCCGTCCAGGCCTTCGGTCACCACTTCGCCCGGGAAGCCGGCCAGCGCGTGGGTGCCCTTGTCGACCTTGATGCCCGGGATGATGCCGTTGTCCATCATCACCTTCGCGAACGGCACGCCGTCCCTGGTGGACTGGCGCAGGGTCTCGTCGAACAGGATCGCGCCGGAGATGTGCTGGCTCAGGTTCGGCGTGGTCAGCAGCATCTCGCGGTAGGCGCGGCGGTTCTCTTCCGTGCACTCGACGCCGACGCTGTCGAAACGCTTCTTGATGGTGCCGGTGGATTCGTCGATCGCGATGATGCCCTTGCCCGGGGCGACCATTGCCTGGGCGATTTCAGCAAGCTGTTCGATGCTCATGGAGTTCCTGCAGGAAGTGGCGGAGTCAGCCCGTGAGTATAGCGGCCCACCGGAGCAAAGGCCATTGCGAAACAGTGGCTTACGGGCACATCACAGCTCGCCCAGTCCCTCGGTGCTGCCCTCCTCGCCCACCAGCAGCAGGCGCAGGGTGTTGGTCGCGCCGCGGTGCTCCATGTGGTCGCCGCTGGTGAAGATCACCCGCTCCCCCACGGCCAGCTGGTCGGCCTGGAAGAGTTGCCGGATCGCACTGCGCACGGCGTCGCGCGTGGCCAGGCCGCGGCTGTCGAAATCCAGCGGGATCACGCTGCGCATCAACGCCATCTTGCGCCGGGTGCCGGGGTGACGGGACAGGCCGAAGATCGGCACCGGCGCGCGGAACCGCGACAGGAAGCCGGCCGTGCCGCCCGACTCGGTCATCGCCACGATCGCGCGCACCCCGATGTGCTCGGACACGAACATCGCCGCCATCGCGATCGCCTGGTCGGCGCGCTGCAGGTTGCGCGGAGCGGCCTCGAAATCGGTGTCGTGGTCGAACTGGCGCTCCGCGCCCAGGCAGATGCGCACCAGCGCCTCGACCGACTTGACCGGATAGCGGCCGGCGGCGGATTCGGCCGACAGCATCACCGCATCGGTGCCGTCGATCACCGCATTGGCGACATCGAGCACCTCGGCGCGGGTCGGGATCGGGCTTTCGACCATCGACTGCAGCATCTGGGTGGCGGTGATGACCACCCGGTGGCGGGCCAGCGACTCGCGGATGATCTTCTTCTGCAGGCCCGGCAGCTCGGCATCACCGATCTCCACCCCCAGATCACCGCGCGCCACCATCACCACGTCGCTGGCGTCGATGATCTCGCCCAGGTTCTCGATCGCTTCGGCACGCTCGATCTTCGATACCAGCGCGGCATCGCTGCCCGCCGCGCGCGCGATCCGGCGGGCATCGTGCATGTCGGCGGCGGTACGGCAGAACGACACGGCGATGAAGTCGACCCCGATCTGCGCGGCCACCTGGATCAACGCCTCGTCGTGTTCGGTCAGCGCACCCAGCGACAGGCCGCCGCCCTGCTTGTTCAAACCCTTGCGGTCCGACAGGACGCCGTCGTTGAGCACGCGGGTGACGATGCGCTGGCCGTCCACCGCTTCCACGCGCAGCTGCATCATGCCGTCGTCGAGCAGCAGCACATCCCCTGCAACAACATCGCCGGGCAGGCCGAGGTAGCTGACGCCGACCTCGATTTGCGTGCCCGGCGGGGCATCGGCGCGGGCCAGCAGGTCGAAGCGGTCGCCGGCGCTGAGGTGCACCTTGCCTTCGGCGAAGCGGTCGATGCGGATCTTCGGCCCCGGCAGGTCGGCCAGGATGCCGATCTCACGCCCGACCTTGTGCGCGGCCGCGCGCACCGCCTCGGCGCGTGCGACATGCGACGCCGGATCGCCGTGGGAGAAGTTCAATCGCACCACGTCGACACCGGCGGCGATGATCGCCTCCAGCACGCCGGGCGCATCGGTCGCCGGGCCGAGGGTGGCAAGGATCTTGGTACGTCGCAGCAGCGCGGCCATCGGGAAACTTCCATGCAGGGATCGATCGGATCACGCTAGCACGAGTTCCGGGCCCTCCTGCCCGATGAAACTCCCGGCAGACGGCAGCCGCGGCAACTCCGGAATGGATCGGCCAACCGGTCCCGCGGAACGGTTCAACCGGCCAGCAGGCCAGCCAATTGCGCCGGCTCGGCTGCCAGGGTCTGCGCACCGGCGGCGCGCAGTTCCGCTTCCCCGCCGAAGCCCCACAGAACGCCGACGTTGCGCATGCCGTGATGGCGCGCGCCTTCGATGTCCATGCGGCGGTCGCCGATCATCCAGCACTGCGCCGGGTCCAGCTGCAGCCGATCCAGCGCCTCGGCGATCAGCTCGGGCTTGTCGCTGAGGCGGCCGTCGACGGTCGCGCCGATCACGTCGTCGAAGCGATGGCCGAACGGCAGGTGGTCGACGATCTTGCGCGCGTGCGGCTCGTTCTTCGCGGTCACCACGGCAAGGCGGTGGCCGGCGGCGTGCAGCGACTCGATGACCGCGCCGATCCCGGCATAGAGCTCGTGCTCGGCCCAACCGTGGGTCTCGAAGCGCACGCGGTAGTGTTCCACCGCACGCTCGACATCGGCCGGGTCATCGAACAACGGCCCGAAGCTGGTACGCAGCGAAGGTCCGATCCAGCGTCGCAACTCCGACTGCGGGGGCACCGCCACGTCCATCTGCGTCAGGGCGTGCGCCACACAGCGGGTGATGCCGACCGCCGAGTCGATCAGCGTGCCGTCCATGTCGAAGAACAGGGTGGGTTTCATCGACGCTCAGCCGCGCGCCTTCAGGGCCGTCACCGCCGGCAGCTCCTTGCCTTCCAGGAACTCCAGGAACGCGCCGCCGCCAGTGGAGATGTAACTCACCCGGTCGGCGATGCCGTACTTGTCGACCGCCGCCAGAGTGTCGCCGCCACCGGCGATCGAGAACGCGTTGCTGTCGGCGATGGCGCGGGCCAATGCCTCGGTGCCCTTGCCGAACGCATCGAACTCGAACACCCCGACCGGGCCGTTCCAGACCACCGTCCCGGCACTCTTGATCATTGCCGCGTAGCGCGCCGCGGTGTCCGGGCCGATGTCGAGGATCATGTCGTCCGCGCCGACCGCATCGACCGCCTTCACCGTGGCCGGCGCATCGGCCGCGAACGCGGGTGCGACCACCACGTCGGTCGGCACCGGGATGTCGGCGCCGCGCGCTTTCGCGTCGCTCATGATCTGCTTCGCGGTGTCGACCAGGTCCATTTCCACCAGCGACTTGCCCACCCCATGCCCCATCGCGGCGATGAAGGTGTTGGCGATGCCACCGCCGACGATCAACTGGTCGACCTTGCCCACCAGCGAGGACAGCAGCTCCAGCTTGGTGCTGACCTTGGAGCCGGCGACGATCGCCAGCAGCGGCCGCGCCGGCTGGTCGAGTGCCTTGCCAAGCGCATCCAACTCCGCCATCAACAACGGGCCACCGGCCGCGACCGGCGCGTGCCGGATGACGCCATGGGTGGAGGCCTGCGCACGGTGTGAGGTGCCGAACGCGTCCATCACGAACACATCGCACAGCGCGGCATAACGCTTCGACAAAGCCTCGTCATCGGCCTTCTCGCCGACGTTCATGCGGCAGTTTTCCAGCAGCACCAGCTGGCCGGGAGCGACCTCGACACCGTCGACCCAGTCCTTGACCAGCGGCACGTCGATGCCGAGCAGCTCCGACAGCCGCGCTGCCACCGGTGCCAGCGAGTCGGCTTCGCTCCAGTTGCCTTCGGTCGGCCGACCGCGGTGCGACATCACCATCACCGCCGCGCCCTTTTCCAGCGCCAGCTTCAGGGTCGGCAGCGCCGCCGTGATGCGCTGCTCGGAGGTGATCCGGCCCTCGGCGTCGATCGGCACGTTCAGATCCTCGCGGATCAGCACGCGTTTGCCGGCTAGGTCGAGGTCGGTCATGCGGAGAATGGTCATGGGCGTTTCCGTGATGGCGATAAGAGCCGGGCGATCGCCAGGCTCGGGCCGGCCATTGTCCCGTCCGGGGAGGAGTCGGGCAAACCTTGCACGGTTGACTGAGGTGCAGGCCCGGAAAGGCGTGGCAAGCCATTGGCCAAAAAAATCCCGGACAGCGGACGAGCGCGCGCACGGGGCATCGCCGCAAGTCGCTCCACGATATTCGCTTGGTTTCGCCGATACCCCGCACACGCCTGCACACTGACGATGCGGTTGATGGAGCAAAGCGGGAAGCCATCGGGCTGGCGGACATCTCGACCCGAAACCGACCGTCCGATACAGGCCAAAGCGGACGCAACCAAAAGGCCAAACGAGCGCCGGCGTACTCGGGTAGCGCCTGTCGGGTGGCTTGGACACCAGGCGAATTTCGTGGAGCGACTGGCCAAGCTGCCCGGCAGGCGCGCTCACGAATCTCTCCCGCCGCGGCTCACTCCATGGCCAACAAGCGATCCCACCGCAGATCACATGCCGAGCAACCATCGCAGCCGGAAGAAAAACAGGCGCCGATCCACTGCCACGCGCCTGTCGGGTGGCTGGGACATCAGGCGAATTTCGTGGAGCGACTGGCCAAGCTGTCCGGCAGGCGCAATCGCGAATCTCTCCCGTCGCCGCCCTTCATTGCAACAACATTCCGACCCGACCCGGCTATTTCACGTCGCGGCAACTACCCACATATTGTGTTGACTAACCAACAAAACACGATATGTTGTGCCCGTCGGTGCCGATCCTCGCGGTCGGCTGAAAAGGGAAGCCGGTGTGAATCCGGCGCTGCCCCGCAGCGGTAAATGGAAACGAACGCCGTCTTGGCACTGGGGCAACACGCCCTGGGAAGCGACGGCCAGTAGGAAAGTCAGGCGCTGCCTGCCACGTCCAGAGCCCGAAGACCTGCCGACAACCGCGCGATGCACACCGCGCGGTGACCGGCCAGGGAGTCTTCGGGGGAAGACGGTCGGTGTCGCAGCACCCTGCCTCGCGGCGGGGTGACAGGGCGTCCACCGACGCCAGCCGACACCTTCCGCTTCAGACCCGGAAACTCCACCGCCCGCGGGGGCGTGGCCGTGCCGTCGGCACCGCGTTCTTTGCGCGTGTCGGTGGCGCGACACGCCTCCGTGCGTCGTCCTTCGAGGGAAGGCCGACGACCCGTGCGCCCTGCACCGGAGCCCACCCATGACCGTCCTCCACGCCGAGACAGACCTCGCACCACCCGGCATCGCCGCCACCCACTCGGCCGAAGTGGTTCCCACCATCCCCGGCCACGCCCGCGAATCTGCCGATTCCGTCAGCACCGAAGCGACCGTGACCGATGCGACCGGGAATACCGCATCCACCGCAACTGCGCCATCGGGCGACAACGACCAGCCCGGCTTCACCCTCACTCCGCCCGCCGCCGCCCTGAGCATGCGGGTGACCAAGCGCAACGGCAGCCGCGAGCCGGTCGACCTCAACAAGATCGTGCGTGCGATCACCCGCTGCAGCGACGACCTGTACGCGGTCGACCCGATGCGCGTCGCCACCCGTACGATCTCCGGCCTGTACGACGGCGCGACCACGTCCGAGTTGGACGAGCTGTCGATCCGCACCGCCGCCCTGCTGACCGCCGAGGAGCCCGAATACGGCCGCCTTGCCGCGCGCCTGCTCGCCGGCGTGATCGAGAAGGAAGTCGCGTCCATCAACATCAACGCGTTCTCGCAATCGGTGCAGCGCGGCTTCGACCTGGGCCTGATCAACGAACGCCTGCTGGGCTTCGTGCAGGCCAACGCGCGCAAGCTCAACGACGCGATCGACCACACCCTCAACACCCGTTTCGACTACTTCGGCCTGCGCACGGTGTACGACCGCTACCTGTTGCGCCACCCGACCGCGCGCACGGTGATCGAGACGCCGCAGCAGTTCTTCCTGCGCATCGCCTGCGCGTTGTCGGAGGACGTCAATGATGCGCTCGCGCTGTACCGGCGCATGGCTCAGCTGGACTACCTGCCCAGCTCGCCGACGCTGTTCAACGCCGGCACCACCCACGAGCAGTTGTCGAGCTGCTTCCTGCTCGACTCGCCCGAGGACTCGCTGGAGGCGATCTACCAGCGCTACATGGACGTCGCCAAGCTGAGCAAGTTCAGCGGCGGCATCGGGCTTTCCTGGAGCCGGGTGCGCTCGCGCGGCTCGCTGATCCGCTCCACCAACGGGCTGAGCAACGGCATCGTGCCGTGGCTGAAGACGCTGGATGCCTCGGTCGCGGCGGTGAACCAGGGCGGCAAGCGCAAGGGCGCGGCCTGCGTGTACCTGGAGCCGTGGCACGCCGATGTGGAGGAGTTCCTGGAGCTGCGCGACAACACCGGCGAGGACGCCCGCCGCACCCACAACCTCAACCTCGCCAACTGGATCCCCGACGAGTTCATGCGCCGGGTGGAAGCCGACGCGATGTGGTCGCTGTTTGATCCGGCGGTGCTGGCCCGCAACGGCACGCAGCTGACCGACCTGTTCGGCGAGGCGTTCGACCGCGCGTACCACGCCGCCGAAGCCGCCGGCCTGGCGACCCGACAGGTCAAGGCGCGCGAGCTGTACGGACGGATGATCCGCACCCTCGCCCAGACCGGCAACGGCTGGATGAACTTCAAGGACAAGTCCAACCGCGCCTGCAACCAGACCCTGCGCGAAGGCAACGTGGTGCACCTGTCGAACCTGTGCACGGAGATCCTGGAAGTGACCTCGCAGGAGGAGACCGCAGTCTGCAACCTGGGCTCGATCAACCTCGCCCACCACGTCGAGGGCAGCGGCATCGGCGATGTTGCCCGGTTCGATTTCGACAAACTGGCCGAGACCGTGCGCCTGGCGGTGCGCCAGCTGGACCGCGTGATCGACCTGAATTTCTACCCGATCGACACCGCGCGCCGGGGGAACCTCAAATGGCGGCCGGTCGGTCTGGGCGCGATGGGCCTGCAGGACGTGTTCTTCAAACTGCGGCTGCCGTTCGACTCCGGGCCAGCGCGCGAGCTGTCCCGGCGGATCGCCGAGGAGATCTACTTTCACGCCCTGTCCGCCTCCTGCGAGCTGGCCATCGAGCAGGGTCGGCATCCCGCGTTCGGCGATACCCGCGCCTCGCAGGGCGAACTGCAGTTCGAGGCATGGGACGTGACCCCGACCGACCTCGCCCGCTGGGACGCACTGCGCTCGCGCATCCGCGAAAACGGCCTGCGCAACTCGCTGCTGATCGCGATCGCCCCGACCGCCACCATCGCCTCAATCGCCGGCTGCTACGAATGCATCGAGCCGCAGGTGTCCAACCTGTTCAAGCGAGAAACGCTGTCGGGCGATTTCCTGGTGGTCAACAAGTACCTGGTCGAGGAGCTCAAGACGCTCGGGCTGTGGACGCCGGACCTGCGCGACGCGGTGAAACTGGCCGACGGCTCGATCCAGGGTATCGGCCAGATTCCCGAAGCGCTGCGGCAGGTCTACCGCACCGCCTGGGAGTTGCCGATGCGCTCGCTGATCGACATGGCCGCCGACCGCGGTGCCTTCATCGACCAGAGCCAGTCGCTGAACCTGTTCATCGAGAACCCGAGCATCGGCCCGCTGTCGTCGATGTACATGTACGCGTGGAAGCGGGGCTTGAAGACGACTTACTACCTGCGCTCGCGGCCGGCGACGAGGATTGCCAAATCGACCGTCAGCGCGCCGGTGCCCAACGCCGAAGCGATCGCCTGCTCGCTGGAGAATCCGGAGAGCTGCGAAGCCTGCCAGTAGGCGGTACCGCCACACCATATCCGGCGACCTCCCCATCTATCCCGTCGCCGACTTCCCTCCGTTGTAGGAGCGACGTAAGTCGCGATTTCCACAGCCCGGCGATCGTCGAGGCATTCGCGACTTACGTCGCTCCTACGACAGCCCCCGCTTCCAAGGATCCACCATGACCACCCCACGCCTGCTCGACCCCGGCTTCGACCTCACCCTGCGCCCGATGCGCTACCCGCGTTTCTACGAGATGTACCGCGACGCGATCCGCAACACCTGGACGGTCGAGGAGGTCGACTTCTCGCTCGACGTCAACGACCTGCGCGGCAAGCTCGGCCCGGCCGAGCGTCATCTGGTCGAGCGGCTGGTCGCATTTTTCGCCACCGGCGATTCGATCGTCGCCAACAACCTGGTGCTGAACCTCTACCAGCACATCAACGCACCCGAAGCGCGCATGTACCTGTCGCGGCAGCTGTACGAGGAGGCGCTGCACGTGCAGTTCTACCTGACCCTGCTGGACACCTACCTGCCCGACGACAAGGCACGCACCGAGGCGTTCGCGGCGGTCGAGAACATCCCGTCGATCCGTGCCAAGGCGGAGTTCTGCTTCAAGTGGATCGACTCGATCCAGGACCTCAAGCGCATCGAGACCCGCGCGCACCGCCGCCAGTTCCTGCTCAACCTGATCTGCTTCGCCGCCTGCATCGAAGGCCTGTTCTTCTTCGGCGCGTTTGCCTACGTCTACTACCTGCGCTCGCGCGGACTGCTGCACGGTCTGGCCTCGGGCACCAACTGGGTGTTCCGCGATGAGAGCTGCCACATGGCGTTCGCGTTCGAGGTGATCCGCACCGCGCGCGAGGAGGAGCCGGAGCTGTTCGACGCGTCGATGCAGCGCGATGTCATCCAGATGCTGACCGAGGCGGTCGAGTGCGAAATGCTGTTCGCCCAGGACACCTTGTCGGGCGGCGTGGTCGGCCTGTCGCTGAAGGACATGCGCCAGTACCTGGAATATTGCGCCGACCAGCGGCTCGGCCAGCTCGGCATGCCAAAGCACTTCGGGGCAAGCAATCCGTTCGGTTTCATGGACCTGCAGGACGTGCAGGAAGTGACCAACTTCTTCGAGCGCCGCGTGTCCGCTTACCAGGTCGGCGTGCAGGGCGAGGTCGCGTTCGACGCCGCGTTCTGACGCGAGACCGCTCGCAGCGGAATGTGCTCTCCCGCATGGGGCGATGATCCGATTTCCGCATAGATGCGGTTCCAGCAGGTGGCAGGAGGCCGCCGCTCCGGCAGGATGACCGGAGGCAACGACGACAGGGCCGTTGTCGACGCAGCGGATGGATGCCGCGCGGGCACTGCAACGCCAACCCGGCGGCAAGGACGCCGCCACCTTCCCTTACGCCTCCCGGCGCTGCGACCCCTCGCCAGCGTCGGTGGCAGGAGTCCGACCCCGATGACCGCCACCCGCACGACCCTGCCCAGCACCGAGGCGCGCATGACCGAGATCGTGTTCCCCGACCACACCAACCACCTGGGCACGCTGTTCGGTGGCCAGGCGCTGGCGTGGATGGACAAGGCCGCGTTCATCGCCGCTTCGCGCTATGCACGCTGCACCGTGGTGACCGCGCGCTCGGAGCAGATCGACTTCCACACCGCGGTCAACCAGGGCGCGCTGGTGCAACTGGTCGCGCGGGTGGTGGCGACCGGGCGCACCTCGTTGCAGGTGGAAGTGGAGATGCACAGCGAGGACCTGCATTCCGGCCAGGCGCTGCTGGCCACGCGCGGCCGGTTCACGATGGTCGCGCTGGACGACCGGGGCCGGCCGACGCCGGTCCCCCCGATGCGGGTGTCGAGCGCAAGCACTGAGGATGCGCAAGGCGCATAGAGCGCACGTGGGGGTGCAGGACGCGCAGGGCGCGTAGGGCGCATTAGCCAAAGGCGTAATGCGCCGCACCAAAGGCGAAATGCGCCGAACCAAAGGCGCGCCGCCCGGCCTCGATCCCCCACTCAATAAAACATCAGCTTCGCAAGCACCACTATGCCGGCCATCAGCGCCAGGATGATCTGGTGGGTATGGCGGACGCTGCAGGGATCCAGGCCGCCGCGCGCGCTGGCCAGCACCGTGCGCGCGAACACCGCCAGCACCATGAAGGCCAGCGTCACCTTGGCCAGCAGCATCCAGCCGAAACGCGAGCCGACGCAGGCGAATCCGTCACAGCGGATGTCGAACAAGGCGAATCCGCTCAGGAACAGCAGGCCGACCACCCACGGCATGAACCGTCGTGCGCGCGCCATCACGGCCTGCTCGATGCGACGCATCAGCGCCGGTTCGAACTGACCGTGCAGCGACTCCAGCACCAGCACCTCGAAGGCGACCGCGCCGATGAAGACGATCGCGCACGACAGGTGCAACAGCAGGATCAGGGGGTACCAGCTGGCCATGAACGCTCCTGTATGTCGGGTTGGTGCGGCGCATTGCCCATGCGCCCTACGCCTCTATGCGGGTCGATGTTTGCTGCGGCAGGTTGATTTCAACCGCCGACGATCGGCAGTCCCAGCGAGCGACCGCCATCGTTCAGCCCCAGCCCGTAACGCAGGCTGCGACCTATGCGCTCGGCGTACTCGTGCACCAGCGCGGCGTGTTCGGCGTCGAGGACTTCATCTGCGGTCTCCCGCCAGAGCGCCAGCCACTCGTCGAAATGCCCGGCGTGGATATTGTGGCCGCGGTGTTTCGCCATCGGATTACCGCGATAGCTGCGCGTGCCCAGCGCGACCGACGACCAGAACGAGGTCAGCAGCGCCTTGTGTTCCGGCCAGTCGTGCACGGCGGCATTGAATACCGGCCCGAGGGTCGGATGAACCTGGATCTTGTCGTAGAAACGGTCGACCAGGGCCGCCAGTTGCGCCTCGGTGAGTTCGGTGGAGTCGCGTGTCATGAGGCACCGGCAAAAATCGCGACGACGAATCGCGAAAACGGAAAAGGGGCGACCGCAGTGGTCGCCCCTTCCCAGATGGTGACTTACTTGGACAGAGTCAAGCTGCCCTTCATGATCCCGGCATGGCCGGGGAACGAGCAGAAGTAGGTGTAGTCTTCGCCCGCCTTCAGCTTCGCGACCGGAATGGTGACGGTGGTCGACTCGCCACCGCCGATCAGCTTGCTCGCCGCGATCACCCGCGGATCGCCGGCCTTGACGTAGTTGGCGTCCGCACCGGCCTTCATGCCGTCGGCGTTGATGCCGGCGACATCGGCGGTCTTGCCGAGCACGAAGTTGTGCCCCATCACCGTCTTGGGCAGCTGCCCGACATGCTTCAGGGTGACCTTGAACTCCTTGCACGAGGCCGGCACCTGCAGGCTCTTGGTGGTGAACTGCATCGCGTCGTTGCTGTCGACGGTGGCCGCGCAATTGGCTGCCATCGCGGGGAGGGCGAACATGCCGGCAACGCCGAGCAGGGCTACTGCGGACAACTTGCGGATCATCTTTCTGACTCCATGTAGTGGGGGGGGGTGTTGGCGCTATTGTCCCGGCGCGCCGACCAGACCGCCTTGATCCATGTCAGGGCCGCGACAAATCAATACGCGAGAGAATGGCAATGCTGGAACCTGTCAAGGTGGACCTCCCATGACCCACGTCGTCACCGAAAACTGTATCAACTGCAAACACACCGATTGCGTCGAGGTGTGTCCGGTCGACTGTTTCCACGAGGGCCCGAACTTCCTGGTGATTGATCCCGACGAATGCATCGACTGCACCCTGTGCGTGGACGAGTGCCCGGTCGGTGCGATCTACCCGGAAGACGATGTCCCGGCGGGGCAGGAGAAGTTCCTCGCGATCAATGCCGAACTGGCGCCGTTGTGGCCGGTGATCGACCGCAAGATCCCGGCGCTGGAGGATGCGGCGAAATGGGACGGTGTGCCGGACAAGCTGCCGTTGCTGAAACGCTGAAAACGCCCGGAACAGTTCGCTTTTGAAGGACGTCGTCAGCCAAGCCCACGGATCCCCGCCTTCGCGGAGATGACCGCAGCGGTCCAGGACGGCGTTACGGAATCCAACAAAAAACCGGGCGATGAGGCCCGGTTTTTCGTGGAGGCAGTGGCGATTACTTCGCCACGACCCGGACCATCTCCAGGCACTTGTTGGAGTAGCCCCACTCGTTGTCGTACCAGGTGACCAGCTTGACGAAGGTGTCGTCCAGCGCGATGCCGGCTTCGGCGTCGAAGATCGAGGTGCGGGTGTCGCCGCGGAAATCGGTCGCGACCACCTTGTCGGTGGTGTAGCCCAGGATGCCCTTCAGCGGGCCTTCGGACTGCGCCTTCATCTCCGCGCAGATCTCCGCGTAGGTCGCCGGCTTCTCCAGCTCGACGGTCAGGTCGACCACCGACACGTCCGAGGTCGGCACGCGGAAGCTCATACCGGTGAGCTTCTTGTTCAGCTCCGGGATCACCACGCCGACGGCCTTGGCCGCGCCGGTGGACGAGGGAATGATGTTCTCCAGGATGCCGCGGCCGCCGCGCCAGTCCTTGTTGCTCGGACCGTCGACGACCTTCTGGCTCGCGGTGGCCGCGTGCACGGTGGTCATCAGGCCGCGCTTGATGCCCCACTTGTCGTTGAGCACCTTGGCGACGGGCGCGAGGCAGTTGGTGGTGCAGGAGGCGTTGGAGATGATCGCCTCGCCGGCGTACTTCTTGTCATTGACGCCGAAGACGAACATCGGCGTGTCGTCCTTCGACGGCGCCGACAGGATCACCTTCTTCGCGCCGGCGTCGAGGTGCTTCTGCGCCGCTTCCTTGGTCAGGAACAGTCCGGTGGACTCGATCACCACGTCGACATCGACCTCGCCCCACTTCAGGTTGGCCGGGTCGCGCTCCTGGGTCAGGCGGATCTTCTTGCCGTTGACGACGATGTCGTTGCCCTCGACCTTGATGTCACCGTCGAAACGGCCGTGGACGGAGTCGTACTGCAGCATGTAGGCCAGGTAGTCCGGCTCCAGCAGGTCGTTGATGGCAACCACTTCGATGTCGCTGCCGAAATTCTGAATCGCAGAACGCAGGACGTTGCGTCCGATGCGGCCAAAACCGTTGATACCAACCTTGATCGCCATTGCAGGGCTCCTGACGGGCATGTGTAGGGAAAAAGCTCCCCATTTTAGCCCATCCCGGCGGCGAGAGGCTCCTGGTGCGGTGGACAACGCCATGTCGCTGACGTGGATCAAGCGCTGCTTCGCACCTCAACGCCGCCGCACCCTTCATCGGGCAACGCCAGTTCACGCACGGTGGTAAGGGCCCTGCTCGGCTACCCTTGCCGGCATGAATCGAACCCCTTGCAGCACTTTCCTGGCGCTCACGCTGGCCACCTGCGCACTGTTTGTGTCTTTCGACGCCCCGGCCTGGGGGCCGCGGGGTCATCAACTGGTCGCCTCGCTGGCCGACGACGCGCTGACGCCGCAGGCACGCGGCGAAGTCGAGCGCCTGCTCGCCGACGATCCGGGGCACGACCTGGCCGGCATCGCCAGCTGGGCGGACGAGCTGCGCGAGCACGACCCGGACCTGGGCAAGCGCAGCGCGCGCTGGCATTACGTCAACATCGCCGAGCACGATTGCCGTTACGACGCCGCCCGCGATTGCCCCGGTGGCGATTGCGTGGTCGAGGCCATCCGCGCCCAGACCGCGATCCTGGCCGATCGCACGCAGCCGCTGGAAGCACGGCGGCAGGCGCTGAAATTCGTCGTCCACTTCGTCGGCGACATCCACCAGCCCGCGCACGCCGGCTATGGCCACGACCGCGGCGGCAACCAATTCCAAATCAATCTGTACGGCAAGGGCAGCAACCTGCACCAGCTCTGGGACAGCGGACTGATCAACACCCGCGGACTGGACACCGCGCGTTATCTGGAACGGCTGCGCAAGCTGCCGGAACCGGCGCTGTCCTCACCCCCGGGACTGCTGGCGCCGGTGGCCGACAGTGCCCACGAATGGGCCGAGCATTCCTGCACGATCGTGGTCCAGCCTGGCTTCTATCCGCCGCGCGCCAAGATCGACGGCGATTACGTGCAGGCTTGGCGACCGGTCGCCGAAACGCAGCTGCGCCTGGGCGGCGCCCACCTCGCGGCGGTGCTGAACCAAGCGCTTGGCGAGCCGTAGCCGGTGCGCGGTCACGGCTTTCTCAACTGCGTAATGCGGGCGTCACGGGTGGTGAAAGTCGCGCCGTTGGCGTAGTCCTGCGCGTTCGCGGCGGACACCGCTCCTACCAAGGAACAGACCGCGATGGCCAGGCTTTTGTCCGGCTGGCCTTCCTCCGGTCGTAGCGGCTGTATAGAGTGACGTGAGCCGCGAACGCTCTGATGTCGGGAATCGCCGTGCGGTCGCGACTCACCGGCGGCGGCATGCCTCCGCCACTCCGACGCACGCGGGGGGCGTTCCGTCCATGCCGTGATTATTCGGCGGCCGGCGCCGATTCAAGCACCTCGCGCACGCGCGACCCCAGGCTGCCAAGACCGGCCTCGCGTCCGAATGCGATGGCCTGGTCGGTCGTCATTCCGTCGTCCTTCGCCGCACCCAGCGCCAGCAAGGCGCCGACCCGGTTGCCCGACGCGCAATGCACCAGCACCGGGCCGGGGGCCTGCTCGATCAGCTGCCGCAACTGTTCCGCGTTGGCCATGTTCACGTCGCCCGCGCCGGCGACCGGCAGATGGTGGTAGACCAGTCCGGCGTCGGCGACCTCAGCGGCTTCGTTGCGTCCCTGCATCTCCCCTTCCGGACGCAGGTCGATCACCGTGGTGACGCCGTGCCGGGCGGCGGCTGTCCACGCCTCGGCGTCAGGCTGGCCGGCGGTGTAGAGACCCGCGCGCGGCTCACGCAGTCCGGGGATCGCCGACGCGAGTGTCGGCTCCGCTTCTTCGGCCATGGCCATGCCGACCGCCGTCCCGTCGACACCCGACGCAGACGCGGCGGCCGCAGCTCCGGCCACCGGGTCAGAGCCGGGCGATGCCGCATTACCGCAGCCGGCGAGCAACGCCAGGGCAAGGCCGGCGGCGAGACAGGCTGGCCCTGTGGGATGTACGTGACGTTTCATGACGGGTTCCTCGCTGGATCTGGCCGGTACGGACCGATGGGCTGGATGGCATCGCAGTAGCTGCATTCTCGCCTGCCGCGGCAACCGGCTGCGCCGCCGGGCATCGATGCTCAGCCCGGCAGGTGCTGGCGCGTCCAGCGCACGATATCAGCCGCGGCCATCGCGCCGGCCTGCCGCGCCCGTTCGCGACCGCCCTTGAACAACACCAGGGTGGGGATGCTGCGGATCGCGTACTGCTGGCCCAGGGTGGGCTCGCTCTGGGTGTCGACCTTGGCCAGCCGCACCTGTGGTTCCAGTTCGGCGGCGGCACGCTCGAACTGCGGCGCCATCATCTTGCACGGCCCGCACCACGGCGCCCAGAAGTCCACCAGCACGGGCAGGTCGCCACGATTGACGTGGGTCGCGAAGTGGTCGACCCCCAGCGCCACCGGCTTGCCGTTGAACAATCCCTGCCCGCAGCGCCCGCAGACCGGCGCTTCCGACAGGCGCGCCGCCGGCACCCGGTTGGGGGCGTGGCAATGCGGGCAGGCGACCAGCAGCGGGTCGGTCGCCGGGGTTCGTTCGGTTGTGCTCATGCCAGCTCCTCCGCCGACTCCGCCAAAGGCGGCCGGCTGCGATGCATCAAGGTGTAATACAGCAATGGAATCACCACCAGGGTGAGGACGGTGCTGACAAGGATGCCGAAGATCAGCGACACCGCCAGTCCGTTGAAGATCGGGTCGTCGAGGATGAAGAACGCGCCCATCATCGCCGCCACGCCGGTCAACACGATCGGCTTGGCGCGCACCGCGCAGGCATCGACCACGGCCTGCTCGAGCGGGCGTCCAGCTGCCAGTGCGTGGTTGATGAAGTCCACCAGCAGGATGGAATTGCGCACGATGATGCCGGCCAGCGCGATCATGCCGATCATCGAGGTCGCGGTGAACTGCGCGCCCAGCAGCGCGTGGCCCGGCATCACCCCGATCACGGTCAGCGGGATCGGCGCCATGATCACCAGCGGCACCAGGTAGCTGCGGAACTGGGCGACCACCAGCAGGTAGATCAGCACCATCCCGGCCGCGTAGGCGATGCCCATGTCGCGGAAGGTCTCGTAGGTGATCTGCCATTCGCCGTCCCACTTGATCGCGAAATCGCTGGTATCGGGCGGTTGCGTGATGAAGGTCTGGGCGATGTGCCGGCCGTCCACCTCATCGCGCCCGAGCTGGCCGACCAGATCGAACATGCCGTACAGCGGGCTATCCAGCGCGCCGGCCTCGTCGCCGGTCACGTACACCACCGGCAGCAGATCCTTGTGGTGGATCGCGCCGTCCCAGTGGCCACGCTCGACGCTCACCAGCTCCGACAGCGGCACCAGCTGGCCTTGGCCGCCGCGCACCTGCAGCGCCAGCAGCCGGTCCATGCCGGCCTGCTCCGACGCCGGCAGGCGCAAGCGCACGGGGCGCGGGTACTTGGATGCGCCGTCATGCACATAGGTGGCATCGATACCGGACACCGCCGCCTGCAATGCCTCGGCAATCGCGGACTGCGGTACGCCCAGGCGCGCGGCACGGGCGCGGTCGACGACGAGGGTCTCGCGCGGCGCGGCGTGCTCCACGCTGGTATCCACGTCGACCACGCCTTCGGTCCGGCGGAAACGCTCGGCCAGTTCCAGCGCCAGTTCGCGACTGCCCGCGTAATCGGGCCCGTAGACCTCGGCGACCAGCGGCGACAGCACGGGCGGGCCGGGCGGGACTTCCACCACCTTGACCGACGCGCCGTGGCGCTCGCCGACGGCCGCCAGTTGCGGTCGCAATGCACGGGCGATGGCATGGCTCTGGCGGTCGCGCTCGTGCTTGTCGACCAGGTTCACCTGCAGGTCGCCGACATTGCTTCCGCGGCGCAGGAAGTACTGCCGCACCAGCCCGTTGAAGTTCATCGGCGCGGACGTGCCGGCATAGCCCTGGTAGTCGAGCACCTCGGGCACGGTGTCCAGCACGGCGGCCAGCTCCACCAGCAACGCGTTGGTGTCCTCCAGGGTGCGGCCCTCGGGCAGATCCACGACCACCTGGAACTCGGACTTGTTGTCGAACGGCAGCATCTTCATCACCACCAGCTGCACCACCGCCAGCGATGCGGCCAGCACCACCAGCCCGGCCATGCCGCCGAACAGCCACCAGCGGCGCCGTCCACCAACGCGCGGGTCGAGGAACGGGCGCATCAGCTTTCCGAACCCGCGGTGCAGACGGGTTTCCTCATCGGCGACGGTATCGCCGGCATCACCGCTGGCAGGCGCGTGGCGACGCAGCAGTTTGAGCGACAGCCACGGGGTGACGATCAGCGCGATGGCCAGCGACAGCAGCATGCCGACCGAGGCGTTGATCGGGATCGGCCGCATGTACGGGCCCATCAGGCCGGACACGAACGCCATCGGCATCAGCGCGGCGATCACGGTGAAGGTCGCCAGGATGGTCGGGCCGCCGACCTCGTTGACCGCCGGCGGGATCGCCTCGAACAGGGTCCTGCCGCCGCGCGCCATGTGCCGGTGGATGTTCTCCACCACCACGATCGCGTCGTCGACCAGGATGCCGATCGAGAAGATCAGCGCGAACAACGACACCCGGTTGAGGGTGAAGCCCATCGCCCACGACGCGAACAGGGTCAGCGCCAGCGTCAGCACCACCGCGCTGCCGACCACGACCGCCTCGCGCCAGCCCAGCGCGAACAGCACCAGCAGCACGACCGAACCGGTCGCGAACACCAGCTTCTGGATCAGCTTCTGCGCCTTGTCGCTGGCGGTGCGGCCGTAGTCGCGGGTGACGGTGACGTGGACGCCTTCGGGAATCAACTCGCCCTGCAGTTGCGCGACCCGGCCGGTGATGGCGCCGGTGATGTCGGCGGCGTTGCTGCCCGGCTTCTTGGCGATCGCGAGGGTGACGGCCGGCGCGATGCCGGCGACCGGACCATCACGGCCGACCGGAGCGCCATGCCAGGCGTACTGGGTGGCGACATCGGCGCCACTGCGGATGTCGGCCACATCGGAAAGATGCAGGGGATGGCCGTCGCGCAGGCCGATCACCAGTTCCGCCACACCGTCGACGTCGACCAGGAACGCGCCCGCTGCCAGTGGCACCGCGCCGTCGGGCCCGACCCGCTCACCGACGTGGCGCACCGTGTTGGCCGCCTGCAGCGTCTGCATCAGGTCCGCCACCGCGAGCCCGTGCACCGCCAGTTTTGCCGGATCGAGGGTGACCGCGACGATGTGTTCCGGCGCGCCGATGGTGTAGACATCGCGCGTGCCCGGCACCCGCTTGAGCTCCGTTTCCAGGGTGTGGGCGACCTCGGCCAGGTCGGTGGCGCTGCGTTGCGGGTCATCGGTCCACAAGGTCAACGCCATCACCGGCACGTCGTCGATGCCCTTGGGCTTGATCAGCGGTTGGCCGACGCCAACGTTTGGCGGCAACCAGTCCTGGTTCGAAAAGACCTGGTTGTACAGACGCACCAGCGCCGGCTGGCGCTCCACGCCGACGGTGTACTCCACCGTCAGCACCGCCATGCCGGGGCGGCTGATGGAGTAGACGTGCTTGACGCCTTCGATCTCCGACAGCTTCTGCTCCAGCGGCGTGCTGACCAGTTGCTCGACATCCCGCGCGCTCGCGCCCTCGAACGGGACCAGCACGTTCGCCATGGTCACGTCGATCTGCGGCTCCTCCTCGCGCGGGGTGATCATCACCGCGACCAGGCCCAGCAACAGCCCGAGGATCGCCAGGATCGGCGTCAGCGGATTGGCCTGGAAGGTGGCCGCGAGCCGGCCCGACAGGCCCAGGCGGGCCTCGGCCGCACCGTTGCGCGCATCGGTCATGGCCGACTCCCCTCGCCTTTGCGCTGCGCCATCAGCGCCTGCAGCGCGGCAACCGGATCGCTGGCGACCGTCTCGCCCGGCTTCAACCCGGCCAGCACCTCGACCCGGCCACCGCTGGCCCGGCCCAGCCGCAGCTGGCGCAGAACCGGACGCCCATCGGCCAGCACATACGCTCCCGTGAGTTCACCACGCCGCAGCACCGCGGCCGATGGAATCCACAACACCTCGGTGCCGCCGGCGACCGGGAACAGGACCTTGGCCGTGGTTCCGGGCACCAGCGCCTCGTCCAGCGGTGGCAGGGTGATCCGGACACCGATGCCGTGCGTAAGCGGATCGGCGCTGGGCAGCACGCTGACCGCGGCCGCCTCGACCCGGCGACCGTCGGCAAACACGACGCTGGCACGGTTGGCGGCGGCAATACCCGCAGCTTCCGACTGCGGTACCTGCACGCGGATCCGCAACGCCTCCGGCGCGTACAGCGACAGCAACGGCTGGCCCGGCGCGACGCTCTCGCCCGGCTCGACCCGGCGGGCGTGGACGACACCGGCGAACGGCGCACGCACTACGGTGTACGCGGCCTGCTGGCCGATCTGCTCCAGCTGGGCGCGTGCCGCATCGCGCGCGGCCGCGGCCGAGTCGCGGGCCGCGCGCGCCTGGTCGATCTGCGCACGCGAGACGAACTGGCCGTCGCCGAGCGCCGCATAGCGCCGATGGTTCGCAGCGGCCTCCACGGCCAGCGCCTCGGCCGCGCGCAACTGCGCACGGGCATTGTCCACACCGGCCTGCTGCTCCACCGCGGACAGCCGCAGCAACACGTCACCGGCCTCGACCCGGTCATCCAGATCGACATTCACCGCCACGACCCGTCCCTGCGTCTGCGCCGAGATGTCGGCCTGCTGCACGGCCTCCACGACGCCGTCCCAGGCGCGCCCCGGCGACTCGCCGTCCGCCTCCACCACGAAGGTGTCGAGTGCCGGCAGCGGTGGCAACGTCGACTGCGAAACCTCGCCACCACAGGCGACCAGCGCAGCCAGCAAGCCGGCCGCCACGCCCAGCCGCGTCATCTGCCGCCTGACGGCCGGTCCGACAACCTGTCTATTTGCCACAGCAGCCGCCCGTGGTCCCCCGACCTACTCCCAGCCGGCGCATCACCATCGCCGCCGGACAGAAGCCGGTGAAGCTGGATTGCAGCAGGTTGATGCCGATGAACGCCGTCATCAGCCACCACCACGGCGACACCAGTTGGGTCAGCGCAACGCTGATCAGCACCATCACGCCCGCGAAGGCGGTCACTGCACGCTCGATACTCATGGGACTCTCCCGGCAAACCGGCCTGGGCGACATGCCCTTGCTGCGGTCCGGACATAACATTAGATTGTTCTTATATTAGAGTCCAGTGATATGATGCCGCCGGACCATCAACAGGAAATCGCCATGCAACTGACCGCCAACGACCTCGTCGCCGAAGCCCGCCGCCAGATCCGCGAGATCGCTCCGGGCGAGTACGCCGCCGGCCCTGGCCACGTCCTGATCGACGTGCGCGAACCGGCGGAATTCCAGACCGGCCACATCGCCGGCGCGATCAACATCCCGCGCGGCGTGCTGGAGTTCCAGGTCGACGCGCATCCGGCCGTGGCCAACGCCAGCGATCCCGCGCTGTCGCAGAAGGCCTGCCCCATCGTGCTGTATTGCCGCACCGGCGGCCGCGCGGCGCTGGCGGCGTTGAACCTGCAACGCATGGGCTTCAACGATGTGCGCTCGATCGGCGGCGGCATCACCGCGTGGACCGACGCGGGCCTGCCGGTCAGTAGCCGCTGAGGCGGCGAGGATGAGCAGGCTCCCTCAAGGCGGGGCCAACGCCCCGCCACCACCGGCGATCGATCCCGACGCCATGCGCGCCCACGCAGGCGAGGCGGTGCGCCTGCTCAAGGCGCTGGGCAACGAGAAGCGCCTGATGCTGCTGTGCATGCTGGTGACAGGCGAGCAGTCGGTCAGCGAGCTGAACGCGCATCTGGACCTGAGCCAGTCCGCGCTTTCGCAGCATCTGGCGCTGCTGCGCGAGGACGGTCTGGTGCAGACCCGGCGCGAGGCGCAGAGCATCTTCTATTCACTCGCCGACGGCCCCGCCCGGCGCATCATCAGCACCCTGCACAGCATCTATTGCGCCGCCGACGCTCCGCAGCCGGAACCCTCCCCATGACCGACGACCTGCTCATCCAGCCGTTCTTCCATGCGCCGACCGGGACCTGGAGTTACGTCGTCAGCCTGGGCACCGACGCGGTGGTGATCGATCCGGTGCTCGACTTCGACCACCGATCCGGCCGGGTATCCACCGGCAGCGCCCGCGCCCTGCTCGACCACATCGCAACGCACGGACTGCAGGTGCACCGGATCCTGGAAACCCACGCCCACGCCGACCACCTGAGCGCGGCCGCGTTCCTGCGCGCGCGCACCTCCGCAACGGTGGCGATCGGCGCCGGCATCCGCACGGTGCAGGCGCACTTCGCCGAGGTGTTCGGGATGGCCACCGACGACGACACCCTCGTCCACGCGTTCGACCAGCTGCTGTCCGACGGCGAGGTCATCCAGGCCGGCCGTCTGCGCATCGAGGTGGTGGCGACGCCCGGGCACACGGCCGATGGCCTGAGTTACCGGATCGGCGACAACGTGTTCATCGGCGACACGCTGTTTGCGCCCGACCTGGGCACCGCCCGCTGCGACTTCCCCGGCGGCAACATCGAGCGGTTGTACGCTTCGATCCAGCGCCTCTACGCCCTGCCCGACGAGACCGTGCTGTGGCTGTGCCACGACTACCCGCCGGCCGGCCGCGAGCGCCGGGCCAGCGTCAGCGTCGGCGAGTCGCGCCGCGACAACCGCATGCTCGACGGCGACACCACACTGGAGGCCTTCCACGCCGCCCGCAGCGCGCGCGATGCCGGCCTGCCCGCGCCCAACCTGCTGTACCCCTCGTTGCAGGTGAACATCCGCGGCGGCCGCCTGCCCGCGGCAGGAACCGACGGCCGCCGCTACCTGTTCATTCCGTTGCAGGTGGAGCCGCCGGCGGAGGGTCTGTAAGCGGTGCGGGAACCGCGGGAGGTGCGTGAGCAGGTGGCCCGGCCGGGGCCCGCGGCGGCAGGGGCGGTGCCGGCGGCGCATGAGCCGCAGGCGCAACAGAAACCGCAGGTGGCGAGGGAGGTGCCGGAGGCGCGGGCCGGTCAGGCTCGAACTCCACTGGTACCCGGATACGGCTGGTAACCGGCTTGCCGTTTTCGATCTTCGGCTCGAACCGCCAATTGCGCGCCGCGTCCACCGCGACCTGATCGAACACGCCGGCAGGCTCGGCCGACTCGACCTGCACCTCGGCGGGAAGCCCCTGCGCGTCCACGTCGATCACCAGGTTCACTTTCCCGCCAACACCCTGGCTGGCCGCTTCGGCCGGATAACGCGGCGGCACCAGCGATCCGACACTGGCGACTTCCTGATCCGGCGCGGGCCTGACCGGCTGTGCCGCCCAGGCGCTGTAGCCGACCAGCACGCTCAACGCCGCGACGAGGGCGCTGCCGGCGATCCAGCGCGGAACCGTGGGAATGGGTTGCTTGAGCATCGCGATTCTCTCCGTGAGTGGATGGCTGTAGCCCCAGTGGCATCCCAGCGGCAGGGGCTGTGCGGCCAACTGGGTTTTCAACATCGCCTCGCCGTACGCGCGGCGCGATGTCGGATGACGGGCGATCACGCGCTGGTCGCAGGCCAGCTCCTGGTCGTGGCGGAAATGCCGGGCCGCGGCATGCGCCAGCGGGTTGAACCAGAACACGCAGCGCAATGCGACGACGGCTGCGTTGATGTGCAGATCGCCGCGACGGATATGGCTGGCTTCATGCGCCCGCATCAGCGCGCGCTGCTCGTCGGTGTAACGCTGCTCGAAATCGGCCGGCACCACGATCCGCGGCCGCCACAACCCCAGCGCCGCCGGCAGGCCATCGATCGTGCCGGCCTGATGCAGTCCATCGGGCCGTCGGCGCAGCGGCCCGAGCGCGCGGTGGAACCGGCGCTGCTGCAGGCTGAAACGCAGCGCCATCGCCAGCATGCCCAGCCACCACATCGGGATCAGGACCGGGGCGGCGTCGCGCATCGACAGGGTTTGGGCCGCAACCGCCTGTGGAACCGCATTGCCGAGCAGCAACGTCATCGAGGTCGGCACCGGCGTGACCGCGGCAGACGGCAACAACACCGCCAGCAACGCGACGGGCACCAGCAGCCACGCCGCGTAGGCGGTCGCCGCGCCAAAGCGGACGCGCAACGGGCGCCGCAACAGCATCACCAGCACGATCGCCACACTGGAAGCGACCGCGCTCTCGACCAACGCGGCCAATAGCTCAGGGGCTTGCATCATCGATCTCCTCCAGCAGTCTGCGCAGCTCGGCGATGTCCTTGCGGCTGAGCTTGCGGTGCTGGCTGAAATGCGCGACCAGCGGCGCGACCCGGCCATCGAACAGGCGATCCAGCAGGTTTTCGCTTTCGCCGATCAGCCAGTCCTCGCGCTTGAGCACCGGCGTGTACAGATAGCGGCGGCCGTCCTTCTCGGCGGTGATCGCGCCCTTGTTGAGCAGGCGGTTGAGCAGGGTCTTGATGGTCGCCTCCTGCCATTGCCGGCTCTCGGCCAGGGCGGCGACCACGTCCTCGGCCGCCAGCGGCTGCCGCCGCCAGAGCACGTCCATCACGATCGATTCGGCTTCGCTGATCTGCATTGTTTACGCCTGTAATCTTTTTGACAGATTACGAATGTAAACGGTGATGTCAAGCCCCAGAACGATCCGGCCTTCATCGGCGCCGGAAGGCCGGTTTCCGGTAGCGGCGACGTCTCCGTGGGGACTCCAATTGGGGCGTGGCGCAAGTCGCGAGACTCGGGCCTCAAGTTACCGGCCCGCCGGCCGATATCCCGCACGATGCCCCTGAATCCATCGACCGGCACCGGCGTGCCCACTTCCCTGCCCCCGTTCGGGCCACCGCTTGCTGCGGAGGTGCCCGAGGGGCGGGTGTTGCTGATCGGGAACTCGCGCTCCTACGCCAACATGCTGGCGGCCGAGCTGCGCGAACGCCTCGGCCTGGAAGTCGTCACCGCGGACTCGCTGGCAGCGGCGCATGACGCCATGGCCACCGGCGGGACGTTCTTCCTCGCCCTGACCGGGCTGGTGCTGCCCGACGCGGAGCCGGAACAGATCATCGAGGCGCTGGCCCGCAAGGCGGTGCCGATGGTCGTGGTCACCGGCGTCTACGACGACAGCATCCGCGCGCGCATGGTGAACTTCCCCATCATCGACTACGTGCTCAAGGAAGCACCCGGCACGATCGAGTACCTGACCTGGCTGGTGCGCCGGCTGGAGCGCAACCGCCAGATCACCGCGCTGGTGGTGGACCGCTCACCCGGCTCCCGCGCCCACATCGCCGCATTGCTGGCGCTGTACGGCTTCCGCGTACTCCAGTCGGCGGACGCGGCCGGCGCGCTGCAGGTGCTGGACACGGATGGCGCGATCCGGCTGGTCGTACTGGAGCATGCCGTGCTGGACCATGCCGCCCAGGAGCAGGACGACGCCGGCATCGACGGCATCGCATTCATCCAGCAGGTCAGGCTCTCCCACCCGCGCGCCATGCTGTCGGTGATCGGGGTGTCGTCCTCTGCCGATGCTTCCCAGGTCGCCCGCTTCCTCAAGAACGGCGGCAACGACTTCCTCAACAAGCCGTTCTCGCGCGAGGAATTCTTCTGCCGGATATCGCAGAACATCGACAACCTCGAATTGATCGGCACGCTGCAGGACCTGGCCACGCGCGACTACCTCACCGGCCTGCCCAATCGCCGCCATTTCTTCGAACTGGGATACAAGGCCCTGCGCGGCCGAAACGGGCCGGTGGCGATGGCGATGCTGGACGTCGACCACTTCAAGCACGTCAACGACACCTACGGTCACGATGCAGGCGACCAGGCGTTGCGTGCCGTGGCCACCGCCATTGCCGTCCATGCCCGCCCGCAGGACGTGGTCGCCCGCTTCGGCGGCGAGGAGTTCTGCCTGCTGGTGCCAGGCGTGTCGCTGGCCGGGGCGGAAGTGTTCTTCGAGCGGCTGCGCGAATCCATCGCCTCGCTGCAGATCAACGTCAAGCACCACACCCTTCGCGTGACCATCAGCATCGGCGTCTGCCACCGCAGCGACGGCGACCTGCATGCGCTGATCACCGAAGCCGACCGGCTGCTCTACCTGGCCAAGGCCAACGGCCGCAACCAGGTCGTGTGCGAATCGCAGGACACCGCGGCGGCGTAAGCGATAACAGGGCCGCGGCAGGGCAATCCGCCCCTGCCATGGCCACCGGCGGAATCAGCCCAAGGAGCGCGCCACCTCGACCACGCGCTCGACGGTGAAGCCGAAGTGCGGGAACAGCTTGTCCGCCGGGGCGCTGGCGCCGAAGGTGTCGATGCCGATCACCGCGCCGTCCAGGCCGACGTACTTGCCCCAGAAACCGCTGACGCCGGCTTCGATCGCGACCCGCTTGCGGCAGGACTTCGGCAATACCGATTCGCGGTATGCCGCGTCCTGGCGCTCGAACACGTCGGTCGAGGGCATCGACACCACACGCACGTTGTCGCCGAGCTGCGCGGCGGCCTTCATCGCCAGACCGACTTCCGAGCCGGTCGCGATCAGGATCACGTCCGGGTTCGCGCCGCCGTCCCTGAGCACGTAACCGCCGCGGGCGATATCGGCGACCTGGGCTTTGTTGCGCGGCTGGTGGTCGAGGTTCTGACGCGAGAACACCAGGCAGCTCGGACCGTCCGCGCGTTCGATCGCGGCCTTCCACGACACCGCCGACTCGACCGCGTCACACGGACGCCAGACGTCGTTGTTGGGGATGTAGCGCAGGCTGGCGAGGTGCTCGACCGGCTGGTGGGTCGGGCCGTCCTCGCCCAGACCGATCGAGTCGTGGGTGTAGACGTGGATTGCACGTGCGCCCATCAGCGCGCTCATGCGCACCGCGTTGCGGGCGTAGTCGCTGAACACCAGAAAGGTCGCGTCGTACGGGATGAAGCCGCCGTGCAGGGTCAGGCCGTTGCTGATCGCGGTCATCGCGAACTCGCGCACGCCGTAATAGATGTAGTTGGCGTCGCGGTCGTCGGTGGTGACCGACTTGCTGCCGCTCCACAGGGTCAGGTTGGAGCCGGCCAGGTCGGCCGAACCGCCGATCAGCTCCGGCAGGTGCGGCGCGAACGCCTCGATCGCCATCTGCGAGGCCTTGCGCGAGGCGACGACCGGGCCGTCGGCCTGCAGCTTGGCGATGTACGCATCGGCGGCGGCGGCGAAGCCGTCCGGCAGTTCGGCGTGCGAGCGGCGGATCAGTTCGGCGGCCTCGGCCGGGAAACGCGCCGCGTATTTGTCAAACGCCTCGTTCCACTGGTCCTCGCGGAACTGGCCGACCTGGCCTACGCGCCAGCCGTCGTAGATCGCCGGCGCGATGTGGAAGGCCTCGTGCTCCCACTCAAGCGCGCCACGGGTGGCGGCGATCTCGTCGTGCCCCAGCGGCGCACCGTGGCTGGACTCGCTGCCGGCCTTGTTCGGCGAGCCGTGCCCGATCGTGGTGCGGCAGCAGATCAGGGTCGGCTTGTCGACGCACAGCAGCGCCTGGTCGATGCCGCGCTTGATTGCGTCCGCGTCGTGGCCGTCGATATCACGCACCACGTTCCAGCCGTAAGCCTCGAACCGTGCCGGGGTGTCGTCGGTGAACCAGCCATCGGTGTTGCCGTCGATCGAGATCTTGTTGTCGTCCCAGAACGCGACCAGCTTGTGCAGGCCCCAGGTGCCGGCCAGCGACGCCGCCTCGTGCGAGATGCCTTCCATCAGGCAGCCATCGCCCATGAACACCCAGGTGCGGTGGTCGACGATCGCGTGCTCGGGGCGGTTGAAGCGCTGCGCCAGCAGTTTCTCCGCCAGCGCCATGCCGACCGCGTTGGCGAACCCCTGGCCCAGCGGGCCGGTGGTGGTTTCCACGCCCGGTGTCATGAAGTTTTCGGGATGACCGGGGGTCCTGGAGTCGAGCTGGCGGAAGTTCTTCAGGTCATCGATCGACAGGTCGTAGCCTGACAGGTGCAGCAGCGCGTACTGCAGCATCGAGCCGTGGCCGTTGGACAGCACGAAGCGGTCGCGGTTGAACCAGCCCGGGTTGGCCGGGTTGTGGCTCAGGTAGTCGTTCCACAGCACCTCGGCGATGTCGGCCATGCCCATCGGCATGCCGGGGTGGCCGGAATTGGCGGCCTGGACGGCGTCGATGGCGAGGAAACGGATGGCATTGGCGAGGTCGCGGCGGCTGGGCGTGGGCATGGCGGATCCAGAAAGGGAAGGCTCGACCCGACCCGGATACCCGGGCCGGCGGGCGCCAATTGTCGCCGAGTCCGCGCGTGCGGCCAAATAACCCGTCCTACCTTGCCGATGCCGGCGGATTTCCCGACCGCTCCCGTGCGTGCGGCTGTCGTCTGCCGCATCCAGGGGCGTCAGCCCCCGGCGTCACGTCGCGGCAGCGGCCGGAGCATCCATCTTCGTGTCGCTCTCGCCCTTGGACACGATCGCGGCAATGGCGAGGTCGCCGGTGACATTGAGCGTGGTCCGGCACATGTCGAGGAAATGGTTGACGCCCAGGATCAGGCCGATGCCTTCCGGCGGCACCCCGACCATCACGCAGATCATCGCGATCACCGGCAGCGATCCCGACGGCACGCCGGCGGTGCCGATCCCGCCCAGGATGCACACCATCATCACCAGCACCTGCTGGCCGAGGCTCAGGTCGACGCCGAAGAACTGCGCCAGGAAGATCACGGTGACGCCCTCGAACAGCGCGGTGCCGTTCTGGTTGGCGGTGGCGCCCACCGTCAGCACGAAGCGGGACACCTGCCGCGGCAGGCCGAGCTCGGTGTCGGCGACGCGCAGCGCGGTGGGCAGCGTCGCGTTGCTGGAGGCGGTCGAGAACGCCAACACCATGGCTTCCTGCACGCCGCGGAAGAACACCAGCGGCGAGCGTCCGCCGAGGTATTTCAAGGCCAGCGAGTACACCACAAACATATGCAATGCCAGCGCCAGGAAGACCACACCGACATACGCGCCCAGCCGCACCAGCAGGTCCCAGCCGAACAGCGCGGCGAGATTGAACATGAAGCAGAAGACCGCGTAGGGCGCCAGCCGGATCACCAGGCCGATCAGCGTCATGGAGACCTCGAACAGTCCCTGGATCGCCTTGCGCAGGGGGTCGGTCGTCGTCCCCGGCGTCAACACCATGCCGATGCCCAGCATCAGCGCGAAGAACATCACCGCCAGGATGCTGCCGTCGGCGGCGGCACCGACCACGTTGTCCGGCACGATCGACAGCAGCATGCCCACTCCGCTGTCGGAAGCGACACCGTCCTGGACGATGCCACGCGCCCGGTCGGCGTTCTCGGCCATCAGGTGTTGCGCCAGGGCCGGATCCACGCCGGCACCCGGCGCAATCCAGTTGACCAGCACCAGGCCGATCAGTACCGCGATCGACGACATCAGCACGGTCAATCCAAGCGTGCGCCAGCCGATGCGGCCCAGCGCGTTGATGTCGCCCATCTCGCTGACGCCCATCACCAGCGCGGAGAACAGCAGCGGGATCACCAGCATGAAGATCAGCCGCAGGAACAACTGGCCGAAGGGATCGGTCACGTACTGGGTGAACAGCTTCAGCCACGGCGTGCATCGCCAGGCCGCCTCCGCGTCTCCGCCGACCGCGCACAACAGGTGGTCAGCCGGCAGGCCGCGCCACTCACCCAGGCCGGACGCGTAGGCGATGAGTCCGAAAGCCAGGCCGACGATGAAGCCGATCGCCATCTTCCAGTGCAGCGGCATCTTCTGCTTCTTTCCGGGACGGGTGTTCGCGTCGGTCATAGCATGGCTTCCCCAGGACAGCGGCCGAGCTTAGCAAACCGCATTACCAGGCCCGCGGCCGTTTGGTCACGACTCCGCGCGCTCAGGTGTCCGGATACAGCGGCGGCAACGGCGATGGCGGCGCTGCCGATGACGGGCGCCAACGCGGGCCGCGGGCAAACGCGTCGCGCATCAAGCGGCGCGCAACCACGCCATCCCCACCGCCCCAGCGCGCGCGCTGCATGGCCTCCACGGCATCGGCCTGGGCCGGATCGGCCAGGCGCGCGCGCACCTCGTCAAGGCCCTGCACGGGCGGCTGCGCCAGCGCACACAGGCGGTCGGCGACCTCGTCAAAGTCACCGCTGTCGAGCGCCCGTTTGAAGGCCGCGATGCCGGGCTTTGCCGCCGGCGCGTGGGTCATGGCTGCGGACGGGTTCGCGGCAACGTGTGCGGGCTGGCGATGCAGGCCCCACAGCAGGGTCAGCAACCACAGCAGGCCGAATGCGGCGGTCGCCAACACCCAGCGCCGGTCCGCGCCGGTCGGCAGGGACGATGCCGTGGGGGGGGCCGCTGGATGACGCGGGCGGGTTGGCAGCGGCAGGCGCAGCCGATGCCGACGGCGGCCTTCCGGCCCTGCCGCCCGTGCCCGCGGCGACGGTCCACTCCAGCGGCGGCAGCCGGGCAATGCGGGCCTGATCGCCACCCACGTCCCACCAGTCCAGTTGCAGGCCCGGCATCCTCAATGGACCCGCGCGCGACGGCACCAATGCGAACTGACGGGTCAGGGTCACCTGCGGACGGCCATCGACGAAGCGCTCGTCGGCCTGGACGGGTTCGGCGAACACCTGCACGCCGTCGACAGGCGGCAACTGCAACTCCGGCATCTGGGCGGCGCTCGCACCGTCGACGACGGCCTCGACGGTCAGCGTCGCCGCCTCACCGACACGCAGTTGCTGCGGCGTGGCGCGGTAGTTCAACGTCAGTCCGTGCAACGGCAGCCAGGGCTGCGGTGCCTGCGCGGGCACGGGCTGCACCGCCACCTTCCGCGGCGGGGCCTGCGCCTGCAGCGCGCCACCACCGCCAAGGAATTCATCGAAGAATCCCGATGCGCCCCGGCCCTGGAACGTCGCACCGGGAACGACCAGATCGCCGCTGCGCTCGGGGATCAGCAGGTAGCGGCGCTCGATCACCTGGTAACGACGGCCGTCGATCTGCCGGCTGTATTGCGCGTCGTCGCCGACCTGGCGCAGCGACGCGCCATCCGGGGCGGGCTGGTCGAGCTGACCCGACACCAGCGGCACCGCCGAATACAGCCGCACCACCCAGCCGACCGCCTGCTGCACATAGGGACTGGCGTCGTCGGGCTCGCTCTCCAGGAACACATCGTCGCCCGCCCCCGCCGGAGGTACCGTGCTGGCCGGAGCCACCACCAGCACCAGCGGGTCGGTGCGCTGGTTGCCAACGCTCAGGCCGGGGATCGTGATCACCCCATCGCGCCGGGGGCGCAGCGCCACCGCGTACAAGGTCCGGGTCCGGACACCGCTACTGCCCAGCTCGACCTGGCGCCGGCTGCTGCGGCCACTGATATCGAACCCGGCCTGCAACGGGCCGTAATCCGGCGCGGCATTGGCGTCGGTTTCGATATTGAGGGTGACCGTCTCGCCGAAGGCGATGCGGTCGCGATCCAGCCACGCCCGGGTCTGCGCGGTCGCGGCCAGACAGGAAAACGACAGCAGCAACAACACGACGATCTGCAGCGACACTCGCGACATCGACTTCATTCCTCCGCGCCCCCCTGTTGCAGGCGGCGCTGGTATTCGATCCGGAACTTCTCCCGCAACAGGCCGCCCGGGTCGTCCGGTACGCGCCGCAACCAGGCCTCGTTGGCAATGCGGCGTTCGCGTTGTTCGGCGCTTTCCGGCGTGGCTTCCGCAGTCGATGCGTCGTCCTTGCCCGCATCCTTTTCCGCCTGCGCCTGCGCCAGCGCCGCCTGCATGCGCTCGCGCTGGGCCTGGTCGGCGGCCTGCTGGGATGAAGCATCCGCCGGGGTGGGGGATTCCGGCGGCGGGTTCCCGCCATCCTGCGATGTCTCGCCATCCTGTCGGGGAGTCGATTCGTCGGGCTTGCCCTGGCCGGATTCATCCTGCGGCGAACCCGGGCCATCCCGGGATGCCTGCGGCTGTTGGCCTTGCTGGCCAGCCTGCTGGCCCTGATCGTCTTCATCCCGATTGCCGGCGCTGCTTTCGTTGTTGCCCTGGCCTTGTTGATCCGGCGGAGGCTGGCGCTTCATCGCCGCCTCGACCGCCTGCTTGTTGGCCAACGCGTCCGGCATCGCCGGATTGCGACGCAGGGCCTGCTCGTACGCTTCGATCGCCTCGGGGTAGTGACTTTCCCGCGCCAGTGCGTTGCCGCGGTTGTAGTCGGCCTCGGCGCTGTCGAGCTCGCCATAGAGTTTCGCGGCCATGGCGAAATCACCCTGCCGGTAGGCCTGCGCGGCCTGCTCCATCGTGCGGTGCGCACGCTGGTCGGGGCGCTGCCACAGGTCGGCAGCATGAGCGGACCGTCCCGGCAGCCACAGGCACAGCACCAGCACCACCACCGGCGCGCCACGCCGAAATGCGAGCAGCGCCAGCGCCATCAACGGCAGCAGCAGCCAGTAACCGTCGTCCTGCCAGCTCATTCCCGACTTGCCGCCGGCTTGACCTGCGAGCTCTGCATCGCCACCGGCAGCGATGCCCTGGTCGTCCGGATCCAGCACACCCAGCCGTGCCAGGTCGCTGTCGTCCCGCGTCAGCGCGACGTAGTCGCCGCCCGCCGTCGCCGCCAACTGGCGCAGCGAATCGGCGTCCAGCCGCGCATGGAGGATGGTGCCGTCCGCGGCCCGGTAGGGCGCGCCATCGGCCGTGCCCAGACCGATGACCGACACCGAATAGCCGCGCGCCCAGGCGTCAGCGGCGGCTTTACGCGTTGCCGCATCGGCATGGTCGGTCAGCAGCAGGATCCGCCCGCGCTGCAACCCCGCCTGCGCCAGCAGCCGCGCCGACCAGGCGATGGCACGGTCGCTGCGCTGGCCATCGACCGGCATCACGTTGGGGTGCAATGCCTCCAGGAACAAGGCGACGTTGGCGGCGTCCCCGGTCAGCGGCGCCACCGTGAAGGCCGCGCCCGCGTAGGCCACCAGACCCACCTGGCCATCCTTGCGCTCGCGCAGCAAGGTCGCCAGCTTGGCCCGCGCCTGGGCCAGCCGTGACGGCGGCAGGTCGCCGGCGAGACTCGCGCTGGACAGGTCCAGCGCGATCACCAGCGGCGCCTGCCCCTGCCACGACGGTTGTTCGCTCTGGCGCCAGCTGGGCCCGGCCAGCGCCAGCACCGCGAGCACATAGCCCAACATCCCGATGGCCAACGCCAGCCGGCCGCGCACCTTGTCGCCGCGGTCCAGCAGGTGCGCCAGCAGGTGCGGATCGACCGCCTCGTGCCAGACGTTGGCGCGGCGGCGACGCTGCCACCACCAGCCCGCCAGCAGCGGCAGCACCGCCATCGCCCACAACCAGTCGGGCCGCAACCAGTGCAGCGTGTCGAACGGCGGGATCATGCGCGCCTCCGTTGCGGGAGGGCGAACGCCAGCAGGCCCAGCACGAACGCGGCACCCAGCGGCCAGGCATAGCGCTCGATCTTCGGCCGCACCGCCAGGCCGGCGCGCTCGACCGGTTCCAGGCGGTCGATCTCGGCATAGATGCCGGCCAGTTCCGCGGTGTCGCGCCCCCGGAAGAACCGCCCGCCGGTGGTTTCGGCGACCTTGCGCAGGGTCGCCTCATCGACCTCGTCGCCCCCGCCGGGCATCGGCAACTGGAAGCCGAACAGCGACATCGATCCGTCCCCGCCAAAGGCGATGGTATGCACGCGCACCCCGGCATCCCGGGCCAGTTCCGCGGCCTTCAGCGGCTCCAGCAGGCCCGCGGTGTTGACGCCATCGGTCAGCAGGATCAGCACGTGCTCATCGCCTGCGCGGGCCGCCGGCCCGGCGGCCAGGCGCTTCACCGCCAACCCGATCGCGTCGCCGATCGCGGTCTCCTGCCCGGCCAGTCCGACCACGCTGTCGGCCAGCTGCGAGCGCACGCTGACCAGGTCCTGGGTCAGCGGCGTGAGGACGTAGGCGCGGCGACCGAACACCAGCAGGCCGACCCGGTCGCCCTGGCGGCGGTCGAGGAAATCCGACAGCACTGCCTTGGCCGCCGTAAGCCGGTCCACCGCACGACCGCCCAGCTGCATGTCCGGCTCGCTCATGCTGCCCGACAGGTCCAGCGCCAGCATCAGCTCGCGCCCCTGATGCGGCGGCTGGATCGGCTCGCCCAGTTGTTGCGGCCGCGCCGCCGCCACGCACAACAGCGCCCAGGCCAACCATGCCAGCCAGGACACCGCGCCCGAACGCAGACCACCGGCGGCGCCTCCGAGCCGTTGCATGCGCTCATCGAAAGGCACCTTCAACGCGGCCGAGGTGCTGTGCCGCGCCGGCAGCAGCCAGCGCGCAAGCCACGGCAGCGGCAGCACCAGCAACAGCCACGGCCATGCAAAACCGTCGAGCCACGCCGTCAGCGATGCCATCCACTGGTCGATCATCGGTTCGCCATCCACTGCAGGAAACGGGCGCGCACCAGCGGCCGCAGTGCCGCCACCTCACTGGCATCGACATCGGCCCGGTAACCGCCGTCCAGCAACAACCGGCCCGGGCCTTGGGTGAATTCATTGGTCGCGCGTCTTGCCGCGCGACGCTTGCCGGCACCACCATCGCCACGGTCGAGAAATGCCAGCCACGCCTCGCCCTGCAGGCGGTCGGCGGCGGGGTCGATGCGGCGTGCGGCACGGCGCAGCAGTTCGGACATCGCCGCGACTTCCGCCGCCGGCGTGGCGCCCGTGGCCACGGCATCGCCGAACAACTTCACGATGACCTCGTGGCGACGCCGACGACGGCGCAGCCACCACAGCGCAGCGGCCACCACCAGCAGCAGGAGCGCTGCGAGCAGCCACCAACCCGGCGCCGGCGGCCACCACGGCGGCGCGGGCGGCTGGTGGATATCCCGCAACACCAGCGACGGATCCTGCATCACGCCACCATCGGCCGCTGCCGGCCCAGCATCGACAACCAGGACTCACTGGCGGCATCGGTGGACAAGGCCTGCACGCGCACACCGCACGCCGGCAAGGTTGCCAGCGCGGCTTCCATCGGACCGACAAATTCGGCCCGCCAGCGTTGCCGCTGCGTGGCGCTGCCGAGGTCGATCTCGACCCGCTCGTCGCCGCTCCGGAATGGCAGCGTGGTCGCCGGCGGGGCCGACTCCAGCGGATCGGTCATCAGCAGCACGACCACTTCATGATGCTGGGCCAGCACCGGCCAGCGCCGCTCGGGCAACTCCGCCACGCTGCGCGGGTCGGCCAGCACGACCAGTCGCGAACCGGGCCGCAGCAGGCGCTGGGCATGGTCGAGGGCGACCGCCAGGCCGGCGTCCTCGGCAGGGGGCTGCGAGTACCAGCGCACGAGCGCATCCAGCACCCGCAATGCGCCACGCGGCCCGCCCGCCGGCGGCACCGGCGGCTCGCGACGGCTGCCGCGCAACGCGGCGATGCGGTCGCCATCACGCACCGCGATCCACGCCGCCACCGCTCCGGCGCGCGCGGCCTGCACCGACTTGAACCGCGTGCGGGTGCCGAAATACAGCGAAGGCGCGGTGTCGGCGACGATCAGCGTGAGTCGTTCGCGTTCGGCCTGGTAGAGCTTGGTGTGCGCGCGACCGGTACGCGCGGTGAGTCGCCAGTCGATGTGGCGGGCGTCGTCGCCGGCGATGTACTCGCGCGATTCGGCGTACTCCATGCCGCGCCCACGCATCGGCGACAGCGCCTGACCGCTGATACCGTGACGACCGAGCTTGGCCCCGCGCCGTCCGCTGGCCGCCGCACGCAGCGCGACCAGTTCAGCAAGGGTGGGAGTGATGCCGTCAGTCACGCGGGACAACCACCTGCAGGAGCGGCTTCAGCCGCGAGCTGGAATCGGCGCGCACGGACGGTTTCCGATCGCGGCTGAAGCCGCTCCTGCGCCCCGAAGAAGGTCCCCTTGAGAGACAGAAGTCCGGCGTTCCGCAGGCGGGAACCCGGCGCGTAACCACGCGGGGGATGTCCGCCATCACGGCAACGGCACCCTGGCAAGCAGCTCCTTCACCAGACGCTCGCCATCCCAGCCTTCGGCGGTCGCCTCGTAACTGGGCAGGATGCGATGGCGCAACACATCCGGGGCCACCGCGCGGACGTCATCGGGCGTCACGAAGTCGCGCCCCAGCAGCCAGGCGTGTGCACGCGCGCAGCGTTCCAGCGCGATCGACCCGCGCGGACTGGCGCCCCAGGCAATCCGCTGCGCCAGCGGGGCGTCGTAGGCCCGGGCATCGCGCGAGGCCAGCACCAGCTCGATCAGGTAACGCTCCACCGCCGGCGCCAGATGCACGTCGAGTACCGCGTTGCGGGCCGCGAACACATCCGCCTGCGACAGCCGTTGCGCGGCCTCGACCGCAGGCTTGAGCGCATTGCGCGCCCGGTCGCGGGCGAGCTTGAGGATGCCGGCCTCGGTTTTCGCTTCCGGGTAGCCGATCCTCACATGCATCAGGAACCGGTCCAGCTGCGCCTCCGGCAGCGGAAAGGTGCCCTCCTGCTCGATCGGGTTCTGGGTCGCCATCACCAGGAACAGGGCCGGCAACGGGTAAGTGGCCCGGCCGACGGTCACCTGCCGCTCACCCATCGCCTCCAGCAACGCGGACTGCACCTTGGCCGGCGCCCGGTTGATCTCGTCGGCCAGCAGGATCGGATGGAAGATCGGCCCGGGCAGGAACTCGAAACGGCCGTCCTGGGGCCGCCAGATCTCGGTGCCGGTCAGGTCGGCCGGCAACAGGTCCGGGGTGAACTGGACCCGCGCAAACTCGGCATCCAGCCGGGCCGCCAGCGCCCGGATCGCACTGGTCTTGGCCAGTCCCGGCGCGCCTTCCACCAGCAGGTGGCCATCGGCCAGCAGCGCGATCAGCAGGCGCTCGACCAGCGCCGCCTGGCCAATGATCTCGGCCGACAACGCCAACCGCAGTTCATCGAAAGCCGCACGCAGACGGGCAGATTCGGTGTGATCGGCGGTGCCGGCGTCGGTATCACCGTCGGTCGGGATTTCATCCATCGCAAACTCGTCCATCAGGGTCTCGGCTTCGGGTCCGGGTCGAGTTTGACCCATGCGACGTGACGAGGTTCAACTCGGCCACGCCCGCTTCACGATGCCAAAGCCGTCAACGGGCTCCCACAAGCAGGACACCTCAAACAGGGCATCCCAAACAGGGCATCCCCAAACAGGGCACCCCCAAACAGGAACGGAGCCCGTAGGCTCCGTTCCGTTACCGCCGATCCCGTAGATCAGTTGCGGTGATTGCGCTGCGACACCTCAAGCACCTTGGGGGTCACGAAGATCAGCAGCTCCGCCTTTTCGCGGTTCTTGCCCTTCCGCTTGAACAGATTGCCGAGGAACGGGACGTCGCCCAGGAACGGTATCTTGCTGACGTCATCGCGATCACGGATTTCATACACGCCGCCGACCACGACCGTCTGCCCGTCCTCCACCAGCACCGCCGTGTTGATCTCACGCCGGCTCAGCTGCGGCACCGAACCGATGCCCGTGGTGATGAAGCCGTCCAACTCGTCCTTCTTGATATTCATGTCCAGGAACACGCGGCCATCGTTGGTGATGGTGGGCGTTACCAGCAGCTCAAGCAGCACTTCCTTGAACTGCACGCTGGGCGTGGCCACGCCACCCGCGGTCGCCGGCTGGATGGTCACGTAGCCGACTTCCTTGCCCTGCTTGATCGACGCTTCGCGCTGGTTGCTGGTAACCACGCGCGGGTTGGAGATCACCTCTCCACGCCCCTGCTCCTGCAGGGCCGACAGCTCGACATCCAGCAGATAACCGGCATTGAGGATCGACAGCGCCAACGCACCCGGATTTTCCGCAATCGATCCCAGGTTGCTCATCAGGCTGCGGGTGATCGTGTTGGTCGTCGGGTCGCCATCGTTGACCGAGTTCAGGTTGAGCCTGTTCGTTTCAAGATCACCGCTGAATCCAACGTTGTCCTTCGTGCCGCTGATACCGAATTTCGCCCCCAGTTCCCGCGAGAAGCTCTCGGTCGCAATGACCACCCGCGCCTCGATCACGACCTGGTCGACCGGACGGTCGATCACCGCGATCAGCTCCTTCATCTCGGCGACTTTTTTCGGCGTGTCGCTGATCATCAGGGTGTTGGTGCGGTCGTCCGCCACCAGCCGTCCACGCGGCGACAGGAAACCGGTGTCGGTATTGCTGCTGCCACCGGAACCGCCACTGCCGCTGCCGCCGGAACCGCCGACGCCCTTCGCCTCGGTCAGTGCCTTATAGATCTGGCCGGCATTGTGGTAGTTGATCTGGATGTATTCGGTGGTCAGCTCGACCCGGTTCGACATCGCGATGCGGGCATCCTCGCGCGCCTGCTCATGCTGGGCGAGCTCGGCCTGCGGTGCGACCCAGACCACGTTGCCGCTGCGGCGCTTGTCGAGGCCTTTCGCCTGCAACACGATGTCCAGCGCCTGGTCCCACGGCACGTTGATCAGACGCAGGGTGACGTTGCCCTGCACGGTGTCGGCGGCAACGATGTTGAGGTTGGATTCCTCGGCGACCAGCTGCAGCACGGTGCGCACCGGCACGTCCTGGAAGTTGAACGTCACCGGACGGCCGCCGTAAGCCTTGGCACTGGTGGTGTCGGTGGCGCTGGTGGCTCCCATCGCCGCACTGCCGCGCTTGCCGGCGCCGGTCTTGGCCACGGCCGCGCGCGGCACGATCTCGACGACGTAGTCCTTGCCGGTCTGGTAGGCCATCGACTCGAATGCGCCTTCGGTATCCAGCACCAGGGTGGTGCCGGTGCCGCTGCTGCGCGCGTCGATGTGTCCCACCGGGGTAGCGAAATCGGAGACGTTGAGCGGCCGTTGCAGGGAAGCGGGCAATGACGCGTTGGCGACATTGATCACCACTTTCGAGCCCTGGTTGCGCAGGTCCGGGGCGGCGCCCTCGCCCGTGAAGCTCAGGATCAGTCGCCCGGCACCGCCGTCACCGCGCTTGAAGTCGATGTTGGACACCGCAATGGTGCCGGCGACCTGCTTGGACGGGTCCAGGCTCGACACCGGCGCTACCTGCCCGATGGCGGTCGTAGCCGGGCCGGACATGGTGGCAACCGGCTCGGCAGCGTGGACGGCTGTGAATGCCGCGACGGCCCCCAGCAGCAGGCCGAAACCCGTATGGCGAAGCACCAAGGGGCGCTGCGCACGTCGCGATCGTGTGGCTTTGAAAACGGTCATCGTGCTAATTCCCCAATCCTTATTGATCTTCCAAGGCGAGCGAAGCCGGGCGTTCAAGCCAGCCCCCCGCACCGTCCGACACCAGTTCAACCAACTCGATGCGGTCTTCGAATACCCCGGTCACACGACCGTCGCTCTGCCCCATGTAAGCCCCCGGGCTCACCCGATAGGTGACCTTGTCGGGCGCCATCACCAGTGCCACGGTGCCGCTGCCCTGGCCGAGCGTACCGACCATATCCAGCGTGTCCAGCGGAAACTGTTCCAGTGTCTGCTTGCGGCGGTCCGAATCCGGACGCAGGCCGTTGCTGCCGTCGCGGTCGGTGAATGCGTTGCTGAACGGATCGCGCAGGCCATGGGCCGCATATTCGAAGGTTTCAAACTGCTGCATGATCGGCAGCGGATCCAGCGGCGGTGCGGGGCGGGTCTTGACGTCGGCCACCCAGCCCTCGAGGTTGGGCGCGTCCCCATACGTGCTGGTGACGCCACGGGTGCAGCCGGCCAGCGCCACAGCCGCCAGTGCGGTGATCAACAACCGGGGAGCGAGTTTACGGCTGCACACAGCCAGGCCATGCCCAATCAGGTCATGCATCTCAGGATCCCCCCTTCTTGCCGGTCTCGGCCGGCTTGTTCTGCTCCGCCATTTCTTCCTCGTCGAGGTAGCGGTAGGTCTTGACCGTACCTGCCAGCTCAAGCGGCGAATTGACGGTGATGCCCGAATCCTTGTCCTTGCCGCGCGGCTTCAGCGAGATGTCGTGCATGGTCATGATGACCACCCGCGGCAACGACGCCACGCCGCTGACGAAGCCACCGAACTGGTGGTAGGTGCCCACCATGCGCAATGCGATCGGCTTTTCGGCGTAGAACTCCTTGGGCTGCTCGGGGCCGGGCTGGAACAGCTCGTTGGAGATGCCGGTCGCCAGCGCGGTCTGGGAGATATCGACGATCAGGTCGGGCATCTCGGTCTTGCTCGGCAACTGGCGCAGCATCTGCTGCAACTGCTGCTCCATCTGCGCGAGTTGCAGCTTCAACGGCTCCAGGTTGGAAGCACGACCCTGTTTGGTTTCGAACTCGGTACGCAACTCGGTCTCGGTGCGCTCCAGACCGGCCAGGGTCTCGCGCTGGTCACGCACGAAGACCCACCAGCTCAGGCCGACGATGACCAGGCCGATGATCACGCACAGGCCGATCTTGGCCTGCTGCGGCCAGCCACCGATGTTGTTGAAGTCCAGCTCTTTGATATTGATCTTCTTGCTCACGAGTCGGCTCCGGTGGCAGGGGCGGCCGCAGTTTCGACCTCGGCTGCGGGACTGTCAGCCGGGGTCGCCGCATCGGCGGCATCCGCCGGAGCGGTCGATGCCGAATCGGCCGGCGCCGGTGCAGATTCCGTGGTCTGCACAGCAGCGTCTGCGGTTACCGGATCAGGCACGCCGTCGCCATCCTCGTCGGTGGGTGCATTCGGGTTGGCCAGCTTGACCTGCAACTTGAATTCGTATGGCAGGCCCTTGTCGAACCCCTTCGCCTCGATGATCGAAAGCTCCGGACGCGTCATCCAGCCCGAGCCTTCCAGATTCCGCATGTAGGTACTGACGCGCGCGTTGGATTGTGAGCGTCCTTCCAGGGTCAGCGTCTCGCTGTCCTGCTTGATCGAGGTCAGGATCACGCCATCGGGAATCGTCCGCACCAGCGAGTCGAACAGGTGAACCATCTGGGAGCGGTTCGCCTGCAGCTCCTCGATGACTTCCTTGCGCGCCAGCAGCTTGGATTTCTTCCGGTCCAGCTCGTCGATTTCCTCGATCTGCTTGTCGACCTCGGCGATACGGGCCTTCAGGAAACTGTTGCGCTCGTTCTGGCCGTCGATCTGGGCATTGTGGTAACCCACGATCAGGAACGACAGCACGACGGCCGCCAGCGCGGACAGCGCCAGCATCAACATGGCGTCTTTCTGGCGCTGCTTGCGGCGCTCGGCGCGCCACGGGAGAAGGTTGATCCGTGCCATCAGTCAAAGCTCCTCAGGGCCAGCCCGCAGGCGATCATCAACGCGGGCGCGTCCTGGGCCAATGCATGGGCCTGCACGCGCGGCCCCAGGGTCATGTGGGCCAGCGGGTTGGCGATCATCGTCGGCACCCCGAGTTGCTCCTCGACCATTGCGGCAATGCCGGCGATCGCAGCGCAGCCACCGGCGAGCACGATCTGGTCGACCCGGTTGAATTCGCTGCCGGCGTAGAAGAACTGCAGCAGGCGACTGACCTGCTGGACCAGGGCTTCCTTGAACGGCTCCAACACTTCGGCCTCGTAGGTATCGGGCAAGCCGCCCTGGCGCTTGGCCAGACCCGCCTCCTCGTAGCTGAGGCTGTAGCGGCGCATGACCTCGTCGGTCAACTGCTTGCCGCCGAACACCTGTTCGCGGCTGTACACGCTGCGACCGTTGCGGAGCACGTTGAGCGTCGTCATCGTCGCGCCGGAGTCGATCAGCGCCACCAGGCCATCGCGCGGGACCGTGAACTGGTCGGCCAGCAGGCCGAACGCGTTCTCGATCGCGAACGCTTCCACATCCATCACCCTAGGGATCAGCCCGCCAAGTTCCAGCGCGGAGGCGCGGACCTCGACGTTTTCCGAGCGCGAGGCGGCAAGCAGCACCTGCACCGATTCCGGACTGCCGGGCATCTCGCCGAGCACTTCGAAGTCGAGGTTCACTTCCTCGATCGGATACGGCACGTAGTTGACCGCTTCCAGCTCGACCTGCGCTTCCAGTTCGTCGCCTTCCAGCTCGGCCGGCATCGGGATCACCTTGGTGATCACCGCCGATCCGGACACCGCCGCGGCGGCGTGTTTTGCGCGGGTTCCCGAACGTGCCATCGCCCGCTTGATCGCCTCGCCCACGGCTTCCGGCTCGACGATGTTCTTCTCCACCACCGCGTTGGGCGGCAGCGGCTCAACCGCGTAATGCTCCACGCGATAGCGGTTGCCCGCCCGTGAAAGCTGCAAAAGCTTGACCGCAGTCGAACTGATATCCACACCGACGAGTGCCGGCTGGCTCTTCTTGATGACGCCCAAAGTTATCTCCCCTTGTCACCGGATGCTTGCGCGCACCTGCTTGTGACCGTGTCCTAGATAACGGACTTTTCACAAGCCCGCAACCACTTCAATCGCCAATTGCCCAGCAGTGCCCGCTTTTGCCCCAAAAGGCCATGCCCCAAAATGACGCCCCGCCAGATCATAACCTTCCCGATACGGCGGTGCTGGTCGGTCCGCTGACCCTCCTGCGCTCACTCTATACTCCACCGACCACGACAGCCGCAATCCGGAACTCCTTGATGCCTTCCCGTTTTCGTCGTTTCCTGCGTTGGATCCTGTTCTCGATCATCGGCCTGGGCCTGCTTGGCGCCATCGCACTGGGCACGCTGTATTACCTGATCGCCCCGAAGTTGCCCGACGTGGAGACCCTGCACGATGTCGAGCTGCAGGAGCCGATGTACGTGTATGCGCGCGACGGCCGGCTGATGGCGGTGTTCGGCGAGACCCGCCGCTACCCGATCGACATCGCCGCGGTACCGGAAGCCTTGAAGCAGGCCTTCATCGCGATCGAGGACAGCCGCTTCTACGAGCACCACGGCGTCGACTACCGCGGCGTGGCGCGGGCGGTCTGGCTGCTGGCCACGACCAGCGACGAACGCGTGCCGGGCGGGTCGACGATCACCCAGCAGGTCGCGCGCCAGTTCTTCCTGAGTTCGGAATACAGCTACACCCGCAAGATCGCCGAGATGATGCTGGCATGGCGGATGGAGAACGAGCTGTCCAAGGACGAGATCTTCGAGCTGTACCTCAACAAGAGTTTCTTCGGCAACCGGGCCTACGGCGTGGCGGCGGCGGCCGAGTTCTACTACGGCAAGAAGCTGGACGAACTGGACCTGGACGAGATCGCCTCGCTGGCCGGCATCCCCAAGTTCCCTTCCAGCGGCAACCCGCTGAGCAACCCGGAACGTGCGCGGGTGCGGCGCGACTACATCCTGCAGCGGATGGCCGAACTGGACTTCATCACGCCGGCGCAGATGGCCCAGGCCCAGGCCAGGCCGATGCACGCCAGCCCGCACGAGCCGCCGATCCAGCTGTATGCGCCGTTCGTGTCGGAGATGGTGCGGCAGGAAATGGTCGCCCGTTACGGCGCCGAGGCGCTGACCAAGGGCTACCACGTCACCACCACGATCGACCCGACGATGCAGCGCGCGGCCAACCAGGCGGTGCGCGACGGACTGGTCATCTACGACAAGCGGCACGGCTGGCATGGCGTGGAGCAGCATTTCGACCTGGCCGATGACGAGGATGCCGACACGGTGCGCGCGCGGCTGCGCGACATACCGGTCCAATCCGACATGATCCCGTCGATCGTGCTGGGCAGCGACGGCAACAGCGTCACCGCGGTCCTGCCCAGCGGGCGCCAGATCACGCTGGATCGCAACCAGGGCTGGGGCGGACGCAGCCCGGCCAGCCTGCTCAAGCGCGGCGACCTGGTCCGCGTCCATCAGGTCGAGCCCCCGGCAAGCAAGAAGGGCAACGACGACACGACCGTCACCACACCGGCCGCGCCCCGTTACGAACTGACGCAGATTCCGCGCGGCGAGTCGGCGCTGGTTTCGCTGGAGGCCGATACCGGCGCCGTGCGTGCGCTTTCCGGCGGCTTCAGCTTTGCCGGCAGCAAGTTCAACCGCGCCACCCAGGCGCTGCGCCAACCGGGGTCGAGCTTCAAGCCGTTCCTGTACGCCGCCGCGCTGGAGCGGGGCTTCAATCCGGCATCGATCGTCCTTGACGCCCCGGTCGTGTTCAAGGACCGGCGCGGTCACGAGTGGCGGCCGCAGAACGACGATGGAAAATTCTCCGGCCCGATGCGTCTGCGCGAGGCGCTGGTGCGCTCGCGCAACCTGGTGTCGGTACGCCTGCTGGATGCCATCGGGGTGGATTACGCACGCAAATACATCAGCCACTTCGGCTTCGAGGAATCCAGCCTGCCACCCAATCTGTCGATGTCGCTGGGCACCGCATCGCTGACCCCGCTGTCGGTCGCGCGCGGGTATGCGGCCTTCGCCAACGGCGGGTTCCGGGTCGAGCCGTGGTTCATCGACCAGGTCAAGGACCGCGACGGCGCGGTGATCTTCCAGGAGAACCCGGCCACGGCGTGCCCGTATTGCGACGGCGCCGGCAACGCCACGGCCACGCGCGCGGCGGCGACAGTGGGCGGCTTCAACCTCGGCCCCGCCGTCGCCCCGGCCCCGACCCCGGCGAGCCAGGACAAGCCCGCCGACACCACCCCGATCGAGCCGCCGGCCGACATGATCGTGGCTCCCCGCGCGATCGACAGCCGCGTCGCCTACCAGATGGTCTCGATGATGCGCGACGTGGTCCTGCGCGGCACCGGCACGCGCGCCAAGGTGCTGGGCCGCGAGGATGTCGGCGGCAAGACCGGTTCGACCAACGAACACCGCGACGCGTGGTTCTCGGGTTTCGGCGGCAACCTCGCCACCACGGTGTGGGTCGGCCGGGACAACTTCCAGTCCCTGGGACGCGGCGAGTATGGTGGCCAGGCCGCACTGCCGATCTGGATCGACTTCATGCGGGTGGCGCTGGAAGATCGCCCGGTCGCCGCCAACACGCCACCGGACGGCATGGTCGAGGTCTCCGTGTCCGCCAACGGCAACCTGCTGCCCGCCGGCAGTGGCGGGATCGCGGAATGGATCAAGGTGGAGGATCTGGAGCGGCTGCAAAGCTATGTCGATTACGACGATGGCCAGTTCGAGCCCGCCGAAGAGTCCTTCGATATCTTCTGACACGCCTGCCGCTGACATGCACTGACACGCACACTGTCCTGACCCGCAATTCGCCACCTCCCACATCGGGCCGGTGGCGATCCACTGGATTCCGCATCACGCCTGCGCGCGGAGGTCGCCATGCCACGCCACGCCGGGAAACGCCCCCGCAAACACGAACGCACACCAGCCACGGGGCCTTCCGTCCCGCCCCGCAACCTGGCCCGTCTCGCCGGGCAGCGCCATCGCCTGGCGCAGGAGGCCGCGCGACTGATCGCCGAGGACGGCCTGCACGACTACCAGCAGGCCCGGCTCAAGGCCGCGCAGCGGCTGGGCATCGCCGACCGGGCCTGCCAGCCGCGCCATCAGGACATCGAGGAGGCGTTGCGCGAGTACCAGCGCCTGTTCCGGCCCGACACCGCGGCGCAGTCCAGGCGGCGCCGCGAGGCGGCCCTGCAGGCGATGGCGTTCTTCGAGCCGTTCCAGCCGCGCCTTGCCGGAGCCGTATTGGAGGGCACCGCCGATGCACACAGCCCGGTGGAGCTGCACCTGCACGATGACGATGCCGATGCAGTGGCCCGGCACCTGCAACAGCATGCGATTCCGGCCGACTCCGGCAGCCGCCGCCTGCGTCTGGACCGCCAGCGCAGCGGCGAGTTTCCGGTGTGGCGTTTCAGCGCGGATGACATCGCGTTCGAACTGACCGTGCTGCCGCTGGCGCAGTTGCGCCAGCCCCCGCTCCGGGCCACTGAAGGCAATCCGATACCGCGCGCCAGCGCGACCCGGGTCCGGCAACTGCTGGCCGACGAGGACATCGGCGCGCGCGGCATCTGAAGCCGGCATCCCGCCTGAACACGTAGGCAAAATCGCGCGCACAACCTGGCGCGCATGAAAAAAGGCCCCACCTGCGTGGAGCCTTTTCATTTGCGCGGACTGCGATCCGGTCCGGCAGCAGCCTGCGCATCAGCTGCACAGGCCAGATTCAGGCCGACGCAGCGTCAGGCCGACGCAGCGTCAGGCCGACGCAACGTTCAGCGCTTGTCCATGCCGACGTAGTCGCGCTGGCCCGCACCGGTGTAGATCTGGCGCGGACGGCCGATCTTGTTTTCCGGATCGTCCTGCTGCTCCAGCCAGTGCGCCACCCAGCCGGCGGTGCGCGCGATGGCGAACATCACGGTGAACATCTCCACCGGGATGCCGAGCGCCTTGTAGATGATGCCGGAGTAGAAATCGACGTTCGGGTACAGCTTGCGCTCCACGAAGTAGTCGTCCTTCAGCGCGGCCTCTTCCAGCTTCATCGCCACGTCCAGCAGCGGGTCGTTGACGCCGAGCTGGCCCAGCACTTCGTGGGTCATCTTGCGCACCAGCGCCGCGCGCGGATCGTAGTTCTTGTAGACGCGGTGACCGAAGCCCATCAGGCGGAAGCCCGAATCCCGGTCCTTGGCCTTGTCGACCGCCGACTGCACGTTCTCCGGCCGCCCGATCTGGCTGAGCATCTTGAGCACGGCTTCGTTGGCGCCACCGTGCGCCGGGCCCCACAGCGCGGCGACGCCGGCGGCGAGGCAGGCATACGGGTTGGCGCCGGTCGAACCGACCAGCCGTACGGTCGAGGTCGAGGCGTTCTGCTCGTGGTCGGCGTGCAGGATGAACAGCAGGTCCATCGCCTTGGCCGCGACCGGGTTCAGCTCCAGCGGCTCGGTCGGCACCTCGTACATCATGTGCAGGAAGCGCGTGGTGTAGTCGAGGTTGTTGCGCGGGTAGTTGAGCGGCCAGCCCACCGAGTGGCGGTAGCACGCGGCGGCGATGGTCGGCACCTTGGCGATCAGGCGGATCGCGGCGAGGCGGCGCTGCTGCGGGTCTTCCAGGTCCAGCTCGTTGTGGTAGAAACTGGCCATCGAACCGAGCATGCCGACCAGCATCGCCATTGGATGCGCGTCATGGCGGAAGCCGCCCAGGAAGCCCTTGTAGGCCTCGTGCATCATCGTGTGGTGGGTGACATCGTGCTCGAACGCACTCGACTCGGCCTTGTTGGGCAACTCGCCGTTGATCAGCAGGTAGGCGACTTCCAGGAAGCTGGAGCTCTGCGCCAGCTGCTCGATCGGGTAACCGCGATACAGCAGCACACCCTGCTCGCCGTCGATGTAGGTGATCGCGGACTTGCAACTGGCGGTGGCGGTGAAACCGGGGTCGTAGGTGAAGCAACCGGTGCCCTTGGGCAGCCTGGCGATGTCGATGCATGGCGCACCCAGCGTCGGATGCTGGACCGGCAGGTCGACGCTCTTGTCGCCCACGGTAAAGGTGGCCTGGCTCTCACCAGATGTGTTCTGGCCGGATGACGAATCGGACACAAAAAACTCCTCATGTCTGCGCATTCGCGCAGGGCGCGATACGGGAGGGGGGACAAAGGATCGCGACAAACCGCGAACGTCCAATTATCGCACAGTGCTGTACCGCATGGCCCGGGCGGATCACAGGAATACGTGATGCAGCGTTGCAGCCATGTGGCTGGATACGACAACGGCCGCCTTTCGGCAGCCGTTGTCAAAAACCCGGATATACAGCGCGCGGCGCGGCCGAGAATTACTTCTGGGCGTAACGCTTGCGGAACTTGTCCACGCGGCCACCGGTATCCATGATCTTGTGCTTGCCCGTGTAGAACGGGTGCGAGGCCGACGAGATGTCGATCTTGATCAGCGGATACTCGTTGCCGTCTTCCCACTTGACCGACTCCTTGCTGCCAAGGGTCGAGCGGGTCAGGAACTGGAAGTCGCTGGTCACGTCCTGGAACACGACTTCGCGGTATTCGGGATGGATGCCGGCTTTCATTGGCACTCACCAATTTATAGCGGAAGGAAGCTGGAAATTATAGCGTCTGCCCACCCCCGAGCGCAAGCCCCAGTTCTCCGTGGCGGGACACGACGGCCGATTCACGGTAGTTCCGTCGGGCCGTGGTCGCTCAACCAGCATTCAGCCGTCCTCCGCGCCTCGCGCGTCTACGATCGGAGCAGCGGCGCCCTGCCCATCCGGTTGCCCGGGAATGCGCGAATGCGCCCCCGGATCCACTTCGTACAACCCGAACAGCTCCGCCGCCGTGGCGTCTTCGGGAAGAATGTAGACGATTCCGGCGGTGTTGGTGAACGCTGGACTGACGACGTGCTCGTAGAACTTCACCGGAACATTGATGCAGCCATAGGAGATGCGGTTGTCCTGAGGCGTCGGGCTTTCCAGGCGCTGGGCGCGCCGTTCGGCGGGTAGACCCTTGGGAACCCGGTGGAGTGCGAGCGCGGTATCGTAGTCGACCCAGAGGATCTCTTGCCCCTGCAAGTCGCGGTCAAGCGATGCCACGAAACGCCCGGCCGGTGTGGTGCGATCTTCGGGGCGCATGGCCGACAGCTTCTGCTCGCCAATCCCTTCTGCAGAGCCGTCGCCGCGGGACATGCCGAGCAGCGCCGCCGCCGCGCCCTGCAAGTGTCCGCCGGCGTCGAACATGAACACCCGCGCATCGACCTTGTCGACGATCATGTACGGCAAACCATTGTTGTCACCGGAGTCCACCACCCAGTGTGCAACGTGCTTGGCCTCGGCTGATGCAGACTCGTCCTTGAAGTCCGCCCTGGCGCGTTGCCGGCCCGGCGCCGCAGGAGCAGCGGGCGCCGAGGCGTATTGGACAAGCTTCGTCACCGGCTCGACCAAGCTGGTCTGGCCGGGTGTCGCTGCAGCCGCGGTTGTCCAGAATGCGAGTATCACGGCCAAGCCGGTTCTCGCGCCGCAGGTCGCTGCTGCAAGGCGCGAAGATACAGGGACCCGGCGCAACAACGTCGCCACTGGGCCTTGCACGCCCCTAGTTACGGTAAGGCTTGGGTGCGCGGATCGGCGCAACATACGGCGGCACCTCTTCCGGCGGCGGCGGAATCAGCACCAGCGCCATCTGTGGTTGCGAGTCGGGCGAAACCACGACCAGCGCTCCCGGCGGCGGGGGCAACACCGCACCTGGACGCACGATTCCGAGCACGGGCGCCCCCGGACGCGGCGACAATTCAACCCCAGGCGGAAACTCCGGCGTCACGGGCGGTGGTGTGACCGGCGGCGTCACGGGCGGCGGTGTCACAGGTGGTGGCGTCACCGGCGGCGGTGTGACCGGCGGCGGCGTCACGGGTGGTGGCGTGACTGGCGCAGGCGAGATGGTCCCGGTCGTGCTTGCGACGATGGGTCCGCAGCAGTTGAGCGGCAGGGCATATGAACCTGCATCGGTGCCCGCCAGGGTATAGCCGGTGAAGGTGATGCGTTTGTTCGCCCCTTCATCCGGGGAGCTGAAATCGGCGCTGCTTCCCGGTCCGGCGACCAGTGTCACCCCTACCGGGTCACCTTTGAGCCCACCCAGTGTTGTGGTGGTGGTGCCGTCGAAGGCCTTGTCGCCGCCGTCAGCGAATACGAGCATGTACTGCTGCAGGGCAGCACCCTCGGTCAACGTGAAATTGCTCGAATAGTCCGTGGGTGCCGTGTACGAAATCGGGTTGTAGTAAATATTGACCGGAGCCGCGGTAACGGTCGCCGGTGGCGCCAGCGAATCGAACACGACGGTCCCGCCGGCGATGCCAGGGCCGGTGCCATCGGTGTCGGCACTGAGGGTCAACCCCAGCGGCAGACCCAGGCTTCGGGTCGGATCGCTGGTACCGCGGGTCACGGTGATGGCATCGAAGATGTTCACGTCGTTTGCGGCGCACATCATCAGGTTGCCATCGGTGACCGTGATGGCGGCCCGCTGGTTGACATCGCGCCCTGCGGCCAGCAGCACACTGCCATTGGTCGCAGTGATCGCCGCATTGACATTGACGTCCTGGCCACAGCACACGGCCAGGTTTCCGTTGGTGGAAGTGATCGCGGCGTTGATGTCGACATTGCGATCGGCGGTCAAGCTCAGCGTGGTGGGCGCGCCGCTTGCCGTCCAGCTCACCGCGTCATTGACGAAAATATCGCCGTTCGCGGCACCGGCACCCGTCGTGCCGATGGTGATGTTGTTGGTCACCAACTGCGCCGACAGCGTCGCGCCCGAAATGTTGGCCCCCGGCGTACTGCCAATGGTGAAATCCTGCGGATCGATCAGCCACTCACCGGTCTGGCCCTGGGGCGCAACGGTGCTGACAGTGACGCCGTCCTGGATATTGACGCGTGCCGCGGAGGTCTCTACAAACCCGCCATCACCCCCGTTGGCTGCACTGGCGTCCAGCGTGCCGCCGACATCCACGGTGCCGGTCTGCATGTCTCCCAGCAACACGATCGTGCCATTGCGGTTCTCGATCGTCCGAGCCTGGATCACGCCGGTGTTGTTGACCACCGTATGCAGCAGGTTGCCGGCGGCTTGCGCCGTGAGCAGGACGTTGCCGCCGTCGGCGCGGATCATCCCGCCGTTTTCCGCCAGTGCATTCACCGCGCCCATCGCCACGGACACATTCAATAGACCGTCGCCGGCGACGTCCAGGGTCACCGCTTCGCCCGCAGCCAGCGCCACGGTGCCCAGGCGCGCCGAAATGACGCCCTGGTTGCTCACGTTCCGGCCCATCAGAGCCACGTAGCCACCATCCGCGGCCTGGATGATGCCCTCATTGGCGATCGAGCCGGCACCGGCGTCCGTGAACGCATACCTGCCGGCCATGAAATCCGCATCACTGATGCCCATCGTGGATGCGACCAGCCCGCCGACGCTCACCGTCGAACCCTTGCCGAAAAGAATGCCGTTGGGGTTGAGCAGGAACACGCTGCCGTTGGAGGTGAGGTTGCCCAGGATGACGGACGCATCAGCGCCCACCACGCGGTTCAACGCCACCGAACTGGTGCCCGGCTGCACGAACTGGACGCTGTGGCCGGTCCCGATGCTGAAATCCTGCCAGTTGATTGCGACGTTGGCCGTGGACTGGGTGATGGTCGTGTTGACGCCATTGTTGGCGATCGTGGCCTGGCCGGCGGTAACCACGCCGCCCTGGGGACCCGCTGCGTGTGCGGCGGTGGCGAGGGCAAGCATCAATGCCGCGGACAATGCCTGACGGGCAAATTGCGGCACGCTGGCAGCGCGCTGCGATTGCCGACTTCCGGTGGCGGGGGTCAATCGTTGTGTGCAGTTCATGGGTGGATCCTCGAATGCTTTCAGTAACGCGTATGTGGGCTGGACGGGATCAGAAATACTTGATCGCCTGGACCCAGAATCGTCCCGACTTGTCGGGGGCTGAAAGCGCATCCTCGCCGCCAAGTTTGCGGGCGTAGTACGTCCTCACGGCGAAGTTTCCGGGGTCACCCCACATCGCGCCCACGCCCGCCCCACTGAGGCTTCTGTCGTTGTCGCCGGCATTCCAGGGATTCTTGTTGATGGTGATTTTTCCGGCATCGGCGAAGCCAAGCAGATGCACCTGACCCGGCACCGACTGCGACAGCCCTGCCAGCAGGAAGCGCGCTTCCAGATTCACCAGGTAGCCCTGGTCGCCGAATCCTTCGCCCTGCGGATAGGCGCGAACGCCGTCCATCCCACCCAAAACCATCTTCTCGGATGCGTCGAGATTCTTCGAGGCCATCTGGCCGGTCACTGATGCGTGCAGCGACACCACGTCGGTGACGCGTTGCAGGCGCGTCGCGTTGACCCACAACTTGCTGTACGAACCGTCCGTGCGTGCGGTTGCAGCATCGTCCGCCAAAGCTGAAGGGGTGCGGATGTCGAGGACTCCTGAAGACAGGCTTACGACGAACGCACTCACCCCACCACCGCCGATGGTGTCGTGGTGATTGCCATACAGCGTCGGGGTCCAGACGCGTGCCTTCCTGTCCACGACCGAATTGACGAGGTCGACCCGGTCCTGGAACGTCCGGTCGTCATAGCTCAGTCCGGCGTAGAGATTGGTGTCGCGCGACCGGATCAGGGCGTAGTTCCCGAACACACTGGCGACTTCAGCGGTGCCGTTAGCGCCCAGGCTTTCAAACTGCTCGCCCAACTCGTAGTCGAGCCTGCTGTAGGCAACGCCGGCCGTGGCCCGGCCAAATGGCATCTGATACGACGCGCGGCCGTACTGCAGGCCAGAGCCGGAGGTCAGCGCACGCAAGCTGGCCACATCGCCTCGCCCAAGGGGATTGTTGAGATTTACCGTCGCACCGACCCGGTACTCACCGGTGTAGGGGTTGCCTGCGTTGTCGGCGTCGATGCTGCCGGTGACGCGCCGACCCGGAACGACGTCGACGATCAGGTCGGAGCTTCCCGGCAAGGTTCCGGGAACCAGGGTCGATGACACCTGCACACCGGGCAGGTCGGAAAGCAGCAGCAGGCGGTTTTCCAGAGGCGCGATGGTGATTGCATCGCCACTGTCCAAGCCCGCGAGAGTGCGCCGGGCGACGCTGTCGTCGAGCGTGCTCTGGTTGCGCAGGGTGACCTGACCGTAGGCGCCTTCGCTGACGGTGATGTTCACCACGTTGTCGCTGACGTCCTGTGCGGGAAGGTAGGCCCGCGCCACGAAGTAACCGTTGCTGCGGTAGTGCTCGGTGATGCGCGATGCCATTTCCTGGAGCTCTGCGAGCGTCAACTGCGCGCCGGGGACGAAACGAGCGACCTCCACCAGTTCGGTCGCGGTGAAAGCGTGCGCTCCCGTCACCTGCAGGGTCCTGACCATTACCCGGACCGAATCGTCAACCGACGCATTGACTGTCGCAGCCTCTTGGATCCGGATTTCCGGCGAGGCTTTGAGTGGCGCAGGAGGCGGTGGCAGCTGATTGAGCTGTGTGCCTCCGCCAGGCAGTTGCTGGGCCAGCAAGCCGTGACTGAGTGTCAGCAACACCAGTGGCAGCAGTTTAATGTTTGTTTTCAAAAGGGATCCCTTTACTGAGCTCTCAGCACAACCGCCACGACAACAAGCGCCGGCTCAGCAGTTGCGCTGTCCGGGTCCGTCGAGATAACCGAGGGGTTCTGCGTGAGGGTGCCCGCGTCTGCGAGCGTACTGATGAGAGTTGCGGATGGATCATCCCCGCCTGTGTCGATAAAGCCCGGTTGTATGAAACCGGTCTGTGACAAAGGTGCCCAACAACATCCGTGCGTTAGTGGCGGCAGTAGGCGCACTTTCGGATGAACAGGGTGTGACCAGCACTGAAAACATGGGTCGGATCACTGGCGACCGGCAGGGCCACTGCCCTGTGCCGGCCATACGCGGGACCGCGCGTGGCCGGCAGCGGAACGGGCTGTTGGAACTGTTTTGGCACCGTTGTCTAGGCGGCCAGCAACGGCAATGAGCTGGCGCCAATGCGGCAGGGCTGAAAAATACCGCCCTGACAATGCACTTACCTCCAATAAGAAGGTGCTTGTCTCAGATGACATGGTCCGGCGCGAGTATTCACTCCCATGCCAAACCGCCCTATCCGGCCGCCAGTGCCAGCCGGATCAACTCCTCGAACCGGCTCTGGTCATAGCGCATCAGGATGGTGGCGTTGTCGATCCCGCCGTGTTCGCGCTGCCAATCGACCACGGTCGCGCCGCGGGTATGCCGCCCTTCCAGCTCGACCGCCAGCGGGCGCAATGCCAGTTCGGTCGCGCCCTGCGGATACAAGGCATGCGCCATGGCCAGGGCATCGGCGGCGAACCAGTCGTTGCCGCGGCGGTCGACCGACCACTCGCGGGTCTTGCGGGAGATGTCACGGAAAAATTGCGCGCGCGGACTGTCAGCCTCCAGCCAGGTCACCACCTGCTCGTGCGGCAGGCCGTGGGCAACCGTCGCCTCCCAGTCGACCAGCTCGAACTGCGGGAACGCGGTCAGCACGATGTGCGCCGCTTCCGGGTCGAAGGCGATGTTGAACTCCGCCGCCGGGGTCATGTTGCCGTGCGCGCTGACCGCGCCGCCCATCACCACCAGCCGGCCGATGCGCGACGGCAGGCTCGGGTCCAGCTTGAGCGCCAGCGCCAGATTGGTCAGCGGGCCGAGCGCGACGAGCCGCAGCTTGCCCGCGTACTGGTGCGACAGGCGCAGGATCGCCAGCGCGGCGTGCTCGGTTTCGGCACGGCGGGTCGACGGGGTGTAGCCGATATCGCCGAATCCGTCCTGGCCGTGCACGTAGGCGGCATCGAGCGCCGGGTGCAGCAGCGGCCCGGCACAGCCGGCAAACACCGGCACGTCCACGCCGGCCACGTCGCACAATTTCAAAGCATTGCCGACCGTGTGCGCCAGGCCCACGTTGCCGGCGGCGATGGTCAGCCCGACCACCTCGTGGCGTTCGTCGTTGAACGCCATCAACAGCGCGAGCGCGTCGTCGACGCCGGGGTCGGTGTCGATCAGCAGCGGAATCCGGGGTTCAGTCATGAGCGGAAAATCGCCTCTGGTGTCATTCGTTCGTGTGTATGGATCGCAGGCATGAGTGGCGTCGAAAACCGGCTCAGTCGTTGCTTGCGGAGGTAACCGGCGTCTTCGCCTGATAGCCGCCGAAGCTGCCGGCCGCGCCGGGAAACACGACCGGGCTTTCGGCGCCATCGACGGACACCGCCGCGACACCGAAGAAGTAGTTGTCGATCACCACGTTGTGCAGGGTGTACTCGGCCACGTCACCGACGTAGCGGCTGTGGGTCCATTGTGGCTCGGTGGTCAGGCGCCAGTAGATGCGGTAACCGGCGAGATCGGGGGCCTGCGACCTGGCCGGACGGGCCCAGCTGAGGCTGGTGTCGGCGGTGACCGCACCCTTGATGGCGACCTCCGCCGGCGGTGGCGGTGCACTGGCCAGCCCGGCCAGGGTCACCGCGTTGAGCGCGGTCAGCTTGGCGGCGTAGGCGAAATCGACACCGTCGATGGTATCGCCGTACACCACGCCGTCTTCGGTGCGCAGGTCCTGGTGCTGGCGGTGGTAATTCTCGTTGGCCTCCATCACCCGCACGGCCGGCATGCCGAGGTCGTTGAACGGCCGATGGTGGCCACCGCGCCCGAAGCGGTCCAGCCGATAGACCATCATCACGTCCAGGTTGGGGACGTAGAGATCGGCCATGCGGTCGATGTAACGGGCCAGGTTGCGCGAGGGCGAGTCGACCTCGCCTCCGGTGAAACGGCGCGCGGTCGCCTCCGCGGCGGTCTCATCGAACCGGGTGCCTTCGGCGAACACGCGGGCGGTGGTGTTGTCGATCACGCCATTGAGGCCGGCGATGTTGCCGATCATGTCGTTGTTGAGCACCGCCTCGATCCGCCAGCCGTTGTTGCGCGCGTACTCGGCAAGGATCCTGCCGCCGAACAGGCCCTGCTCCTCGCCGGCGAGCGCGGCGTACACAATCGAGCCGTTGAACCTGTGCTTCGACAGCACCCGCGCGGCTTCCAGCGTGCCGGCCACACCGGAGGCGTTGTCGTTCGCGCCCGGCGAGTCGGACGTGAAGTCCATGACGTCGGACACGCGCGAGTCGATGTCGCCGCTCATGATCACGTAGCGCCCGGGATCGCTGGTTCCGCGCTGGATCGCGATCACGCTGACCACCTCGACCGGGTCGGGTATGCGGGTCTCGCCGGATACCACGTCACTGACGTAACGCACTTCCAGGCAGCCGCCGCATTCGGCGGAGATGCGTTCGAACTCGGCCTTGATCCAGCGTCGGGCGGCGCCGATACCACGGGTGTCCGACCCGGTTTCCGACAGGGTGTGGCGGGTACCGAAACCGACCAGGGTGCGGATGTCGGCCTCGATCCGTCCGGCCGAGGGCGCGATGCCGATCTGTTGCAGCAGCGGCTGCGATGCCGGAGGTACCGGCGCCGGCTGGGCAGCGGACACGGTCACGGGCAGGCACAACAGCAAGGCGGGAATCGTGAATCGCCGCATACGGGAACTCTCCGTTGACGGAAGGATGACGCCGGTGGGCGCGGGCCGGACACCATACCGCCGAACGCGCCCCGGCTGGAATGGCTTGGCTGCCGCGGACATCGATCCCCCAATGCGGTTGCAATCGGAGTGCCGGCAGGAAAACGGGGCTTCGTGGAACAAAGCGTGGTGTGTGGTGTCAGGGCAGTTCCCGAAGCGGTGGCGGCCGGGTGCTCCGGTCCTTTACGGCGAGTGTCCCCCGGCAACGGGCGCAGGCCGTTACCTCCTCCTTTATTTCGCCTCCAAGGACCGGGGCACCCGTCTTGCGAGTGAGCAGGGCGGTGTGGAGCTCTTGTACTGGTCGGGGCGCGTTGGGGCCGGCAAGCCTTCGCAGCGAAGTCAAGGAGGAGGTCTCCGCTGGCAGGCGGGAACCGGGGGACATGAGCGGAGAAGGCCTGCCGGCCACAACGCGGCGCCACAAACCGGCAAAAGCCCACCGGTCGGCCGGTCAACCAGCCAGCAGGTCAGGAAGCGACCGATCGGGCTGTCCGTCAGACACTTCCGGAACACCCATTTGCAGCCGGAGGTCTGCCGGAGCCCCGCTCAGGCTCCTGCATAGCGCACCGCGGACCCAACCCAGCGCGCGACGATGCGGTCGGCGGTATCGGGGGCGTCGACAAGCAGTTGCTCGGCCAGCGCATGCACCTGCGGCAGCAGGTCGGCATCACGCACGAGGTCGGCCAGACGGAACTCGGCCAGGCCGGTCTGGCGGGTGCCCAGCAGTTCGCCGGGACCGCGCAGCTCCAGATCCTTCTCGGCGATCACGAACCCGTCGCTGGTCTCGCGCATCGTCTCCAGCCGCTGCCGCGCCAGCATCGACAACGGCGAGCGGTACAGCAGCACGCAGCTGGATTCCGCACTGCCGCGCCCCACCCGGCCCCGCAGCTGATGCAGTTGCGCCAGGCCGAGCCGCTCGGCGTTCTCGATGATCATCAGCGAGGCGTTGGCGACGTCCACCCCGACCTCGATCACCGTGGTCGCCACCAGCAGGTCGATCCGGCCGGCCTTGAACGCGGCCATCGTGGCCTGCTTCTCGGCCGGCTTCATGCGGCCGTGGACGAGGCCGATGCCGAGCTCCGGCAGTTGCGCCGACAACGCCTCGAACGTGGTCTGCGCGGCCTGGGCTTCGATTTTCATTGACGCGCCATTCATCGCCGCGCCGGGCTTGTCGCCTTCCTCCGGCTCATCGATCAGGGTGCAGATCCAGTACGCCTGCCGGCCCTGCGCGCAGGCGACGCGGATGCGCTCGACCAGCTCCGGGCGACGCTCGCTGCTCAATGCGACCGTCTGCACCGGCGTGCGGCCCGGTGGCAATTCGTCGATCGAAGACACATCGAGGTCGGCATAGGCCGACATCGCCAGGGTGCGCGGGATCGGGGTCGCGGTCATGACCAGCTGGTGCGGAACGATGGCGCCGGGACCATCGCCCCCGCCGACGCCCTTGTCGCGCAGAGCCAGGCGCTGGTGCACGCCGAAACGGTGCTGTTCGTCGATGATCGCCAGCGCCAGGTCATGGAACACCACGCCCTCCTGCATCAGCGCATGGGTCCCCACGACCATCGGCGCCTCGCCGGACGCGACCTGCGCAAGCACCTGTGCGCGCGCCTTGCCGGTGACCTTGCCCGCGAGCCAGGCGATCGGGATGCCCAATGGCTCCAGCCAGCCACGCAGATTGGCCAGGTGTTGCTCGGCCAGCAGTTCCGTCGGCGCCATCAGCGCGGCCTGCTTGCCGCCGGCCACCGCCACCATCGCCGCCATCGCCGCCACCACGGTCTTGCCCGAGCCCACGTCGCCCTGCACCAGCCGCAGCATCGGCGAAGGCCGGGCCAGATCGAGAAGGATTTCATCGAAGACGCGCTGCTGCGCGCCGGTCAGGCGGAACGGCAGGTCGTCACGCAGCCGTGCGGCCAGCCCGGTGTCGGCCAGTACCGGCGCGGCATGCGCCTGCTGGGCCATGCGCTGGCGGCGCAGGCTGAGGTGATGGGCCAGCAGCTCCTCCAGCGCGAGCCGGCGCTGGGCCGGGTGGGTGCCGGCCAGCAACGCGGCGACATCGGCATCCCGCGGCGGCCGGTGCACCGTCAGCAACGCCTTGCGCAGCGACGGCAGGCGCAACGGCTCGCGCAATGCATCCGGCAGCAATTCGAGCGATTCGTCGTCGGGCAGGCGATCCAGGGCCAGGCCGATCAACCGCCGCAGCGACACCGGCCCGATGCCCTCGACGGCCGGGTAGACCGGATCCAGCGCGTCGCCGAGCTCGTCACCGGCCGCCGCACCGAGCACCTGGTAACTGGGGTGCACGATCTCCAGGCCGTGCAGGCCGGGACGCGGCGTGCCGTAGCAGCGCACCCGCGCGCCCGGCTGGAACTGGGCGACCTGGGCGGCGCGGAAATGGAAGAAACGCAGCACCAGGGTGGCTTGTGAGCCATCGCCGATCGCCACCCGCAGCATCGGCCGGTAACGGAAGCCACGCTCGACCGCCTCCACCCGGCCTTCGACCTGGGCGGCGACGCCCGGCTGCAAGGCACGGATCGGGGTCAGCCGGGTGCGGTCCTCGTACTGCCGCGGCAGTTGCAGCCACAGGTCCTGCAGGCAGGTCATCCCGCGGGCGGCCAGTTTTTCGGCCACCTTGGGACCGCAGCCGGCCAATGCCGTCAGCGGGGTATCGCCGACCGCCGCAAGCGCGGGCGCCGGCCCGGTGGTGCGTCTAGCCAAGAACCAGGATCGCGTCGACCTCGAACGCCGCGCCCTTGGGCAGGCCGGATACCTCGATCGTCGAACGCGCCGGATAAGGCGCCTGGAAGTACTCGGCCATCACTGCGTTGACGGCGCCGAAGTCGCCCAGGTCGGTCAGGTACAGACCCAGCCGTGCGACCTGCGCCAGCGAGCCGCCGGCGGCTTCGCAGACCGCCTTGAGGTTGTCGAACGAACGGCGCGCCTGCGCGGCCACATCGCCCGGCACGATCTCGCCGGTGGCCGGATCCAGCGGGATCTGGCCGGACAGGAACACCGTGTCGCCCATGCGGACGGCTTGCGAATACGGACCGATCGCAGCGGGGGCGAGGTCGGTGTGGATCGGGGTACGGGACATGCGGGCTCCAACAATGGCGGTATCAGGCTGCATTGTAGAAGCGACGGCCTAGATCCGCTGCACGCCCAACACCACGCTGAGCCGGCGCACCTTGCGGATCACGTCGGCCAGGTGGCGACGGTCCCGCACCTCGATGGAGAACCGCAGGATCGCGATGTTGGTGTCGCGGTCGAGGTACTCCACCCGGTCGATATTGGACTGGGCATCGGCGATCGCGGCGGCCACCTGGGCGAGCGCACCGGGCCGGTTGTCCACTTCGATCCGCAACGCGGCGCTGAAATCGCCGGTGACGGTGCGATCCCAGCCGATCGGCACCCAGCGATCCGGCGACTTGCGGTACTCGGCCACGTTCGGGCAATCCAGCCGGTGCACCACGATGCCCTTGCCGGCGGTGTGATACCCCATGATCTCGTCGCCCGGCACCGGCATGCAGCAATTGGCGAAGCTGAACACGCCGCGCTCCGCACCGGTGATCAGGATCTTCTCCTGGGTCATCGCGGTATGCGCACGTTTGGCGGCTCCCGGCTCGCGCTGTTCCCCGGGCTCGCTGGCGAGGATGTAGGCGACCTTGCTGGGCATCTTGTTGCCCAGTGCGATGTCGGCCAGCAGCGCTTCCAGCCGCGGGTATTTCCCTTCCTGCAGGTAGTCGTCCATGCGCGCGGCCGGCACCCGTTCCAGCGAACTGCCGAGGGCTTCCAGCGCGCGATCCAGCATGCGGTGGCCGAGTTGCACCGCATCCTCGTGGCCGATCTGCTTGAGCTGTTGCCGGATCGCGGTGCGGGCCTTGCCCGAGACCACGAACTCCAGCCACTGCGGCTTGGGCGTGGAGGACTTGGCGGTGATGATCTCCACCCGCTCGCCGTTCGCCAGCCGCGTGCGCAATGGCACCAGCCGGCCATCCACGCGCGCGGCGACCGCCTGGTTGCCGACATCGGTATGCACCGCGTAGGCGAAATCGACCGCGGTCGAATTACGCGGCAGCGAGAGGATGTCCCCCTTCGGCGAGAACAGATAGACCTCGTCCGGGAACAGGTCGACCTTGACGTTTTCAAGGAATTCCAGCGACGAGCCGGCGTCATGCTGCGATTCCACCAGCCCGCTGATCCAGTTGTAGGCCCGGCTCTGGGCGCTGTTGGGACCGTCGCTGGCGTCCTTGCCCTCCTTGTAGGCCCAGTGCGCGGCGATGCCCTTCTCCGCGATGAGATCCATCTCCTCGGTGCGCAGCTGGACCTCGATCGGCGAGCCGTAGGGCCCGAACAGCACCGTGTGCAGCGACTGGTAGCCGTTGGCCTTGGGAATGGCGATGAAATCGCGGAAGCGCGAATCCAGCGGCTTGTAGGTTGCGTGCACCACGCCCAGCGCGTGATAGCAGTCGGCCACCGTGCGCAACACGATGCGGTAGCCGAACACGTCCATCACCTGGGCAAAGCTTTTTCCTTCCGCGCGCATCTTGGTGTAGATGCTCCACGGCGACTTGACCCGGCTGATCAGGCGATGCTTCAGCTTCTCCTTCGCCAGCCGCTGGGCCAGGTTGGCCTCGATCTGCACCAGCGCCTCGCGGCGCACCACCGGCTCGGCTCGGATGCGCTTTTCCAGCACGGCATGGCGGCGCGGGTACAGGGCCCGGAAACCCAGGTCCTGCAGTTCCGCCTTGATCAGGTTCATGCCCAGCCGCTGCGCGATCGGCGCATAGATCTCCAGCGTTTCCCGGGCGATGCGCTGGCGCGATCTGGGATCCTTCGCACCCAGCGTGCGCATGTTGTGCAGACGGTCGGCCAGCTTGATCAGGATCACCCGCAGATCGCGCGACATCGCCAGCAGCATCTTGCGGAAGCTCTCGGCATTGGCTTCCTGGCGGTCGCGGAACTGCAGCTTGTCGAGCTTGGTGACCCCGTCGACCAGCTCGGCCACGGTCGGGCCGAACGCCGCAGTGATGTCGTCCCGGGTCAGCGCCGTGTCTTCGATCGTGTCGTGCAGGATCGCGGCCAGCAGCGTTTCCACGTCCAGCCCCTGCTCGGCCAGCACGCGTGCGACCGCGACAGGGTGGGTGATGTACGGCTCGCCGGAGCTGCGCACCTGGCCCGCATGCGCGGTCGCGCCCATCGCCCAGGCGCGGCGCAACAGTGCGCGCTGGGACTCGTCGAGGTAGCCGGCAACCCGTTCCAGTTCGAGCATGTCGTCGGGCAGCGCCGTGGCATCCACGACGAGGGGCTCGGAAAGGCTACAGGCAGGCTCGAAAGAAGTCATGGGATCAATCTACGCGTCAGGCGGAGCGCGGCGCAACGCATTTGCCGCCTCGCTCCGGCCTGGTGGGGTGGAGTTCACGATCTTCGCGACTGGAGCCGGAACACGCGCTTCAGGCCATGTCTTCCGAACCCGTCTTCCAGAGCCCGCCTTGCCTACCGGTACTCCGGATACAGAAGGCCCCGCACGAGGCGGGGCCATTGAGCTGCAGCGCGGCCGGTCGACCGGCGCGATGGCGTTGACACGCCGGGTTGGAGCACTGTCCCGCAGGCTGCGGTATCAGTCGTCGCCCTTGGCGAGATCGTCGTCGGTGACCACCTCGGCGGCGGCCCATTCCAGCGCTTCGCGCTCCTTGCGCGCCCGCTCGGACTTCTCGACCGCATCGATGTACTCGGCGTCGATCTGGCGCGCGGCGATCTCGCGCAGGGCGAGCACGGTCGGCTTGTCGTTGGCTTCGCTGTTGTCCAGCTTGGGCTCGACACCGTTGGCCAGCTGGCGGGCGCGTTTGGCGGCCATCATGACGAGTTCGAAGCGGTTGTCGACCACTTGCAGGCAATCTTCTACGGTGATGCGGGCCATGGAGCTCCTGGCGGCCGGCAGGCCGTCATGCGTACACAAAGGGGACGGAATTGTAGCGATTCACCGGCCGGCAAGCAAGTTGGCACTTGGGAATCAATCAGTTAGATCAATCCTGTTCATCTGCGAGCAGGGCCATGATCAGCTTGCCGTGGCGGGCGACCTGGGCCTCGCGGCGCAGCCGGCTGGCGGTGAAGATCGCGCACATCTCGTCAACCGCGGTATCGAAGTGCTCGTTGACGATGACGTAATCGAACTCGCCGTAGTGCGACATCTCCTCGCGCGCGGCGGCCAGGCGACGGGCGATGACCTCCTCGCTGTCCTGCCCGCGGGTGCGCATGCGCTGCTCCAGCGCGGCCCGCGACGGCGGCAGGATGAACACGCTGACCGCACCGGGCACCTTGCTGCGCACCTGGCGCGCGCCCTGCCAGTCGATTTCCAGCAGCACGTCCTTGCCGGCGGCCAGTTGCGGCTCGACCGACTGGCGTGCGGTGCCCTTCCAGTCGCCGTGCACGCGCGCGTGCTCGAACAGGTCGCCCGCGGCGACCATGCGCTCGAACCCGGCCTCGTCGACGAAGTGGTAATGCTCGCCATCCAGCTCGCGCGGGCGCGCCGGACGGGACGTGAACGAGACCGACAGGCGGATGTTCGGGTCGCGCGCCAGCACCGCGTTGACGATGCTGGACTTGCCCGCACCCGACGGCGCCGCAACGATGTACAGGGTTCCGCGCATGGTCATCGGATGGTCGTCCTCATTGCCTGCCGGCTACTCAATGTTCTGGATCTGTTCGCGGACCTGGTCGATCAGGACCTTGAGCTCGATCGCCGCGGCCGAACTGCGCGCATCGACCGACTTGGAACCCAGCGTGTTCGCCTCGCGGTTGAACTCCTGCAGCAGGAAGTCGAGCCGGCGGCCGACGGCCTCGCGCAGGTTCAGCACCCGCCGCGCTTCGGCCACGTGCGAGTCGAGCCGGTCGAGCTCCTCGTCGACATCGAGTTTCTGCAGCCACATCACCAGTTCCTGCTCCATCCGGCCCGGATCGACCGGTTGGGCGAGGTCGGCCAGGCGGGCCTCCAGCTTGGCACGCTGGCCGGCGCGGATCACGGGCATCAGCTCACGCACCTGCGCGGCGATCGCGGCGATGCCGTCGATGCGCTCGCCGATGCCGGTCGCCAGCTTGCCGCCCTCGCGCTCACGCGCGGCGATGAACTCGTCCAGCACCTCATCCAGCAACCCCAGCGCCTGCGCCTGCAAGGCCGCGGCGTCGGTCGCCGGCGCCTGCAGCACGCCGGGGAACTGCAGCAGCTGGGTGAATTCGACCCGCAGGCCGGGGAACGGCGATGCCAGCTCCTGCGCCAGCCTTGCCAACTCGGCCAGCCGCGCCGGATCGGCATGCAATCCGCCCTCGCCTTCCGGCGAACGCAGCCGCAGGGTGACGTCGAGCTTGCCGCGGCTGATGCGCGCGGCGATGCGCTCGCGCAGCACCGGTTCCAACGCGCGCAGGTCGTCGTGCAGGCGCACGCCGATCTCCAGGAAACGGTGGTTGACCGAGCGCAGCTCGCAACCCAGCGTGCCCCATTCGGTGACGCGCTCGCCGTTGGCGAAGGCGGTCATGCTGCGGATCATTCGCAATTTCCTGTAATGAGCGGACGGACCGCGGCCGGAGGGCCGTGGGGGACGAATGGTAAACTCGCGCCCCCGAAACCCCCTAACTTCCACGGCAGTGCGCACCATGTCAGTACCCGGCACGAACGATTTTTCCCGGCCCAGCGGCCGCACGCCGGAGCAGTTGCGCGAGGTCCGCATCGAACGCGCCTTCACCCGCCATGCCGAAGGTTCGGTGCTGATCAGCTTCGGCGAGACCCGGGTGCTGTGCACGGCCAGCGTCGAGAACCGCGTCCCGGCTTTCCTGCGCGGCAAGGGCGAGGGCTGGGTCACCGCCGAATACGGCATGCTGCCGCGCGCCACCAACACCCGCAACGACCGCGAGGCCGCGCGCGGCAAGCAGGGCGGGCGCACGCTGGAGATCCAGCGCCTGATCGGCCGTTCCTTACGGGCATGCGTCGACCGCAAGTTGCTGGGCGAACGCACCATCACCCTGGACTGCGACGTGCTGCAAGCCGACGGCGGTACCCGCACCGCGGCGATCACCGGCGCCTACGTGGCGTTGGTGGATGCGGTGAACTGGATGATCAAGCGTGGCGACATCAAGCCCAAGGCCGGCCGCTCGCCGATCTTCGGCGCGGTCGCGGCGGTGTCGGTCGGCATCTACCGCGGCGTGCCGGTGCTGGACCTGGACTACGCCGAAGACAGCGACTGCGACACCGACATGAACGTGGTGATGAACGACGGCGGCGGCTTCATCGAAGTCCAGGGCACCGCCGAGGGCCATGCGTTCCGCCGCGAGGAGCTGGCCGCAATGACCGCACTGGCCGAGGTCGGCATCGGCGAACTGGTGGCGATGCAGCGCGCCGCGCTGGGGCTTTGACGGCAGCGATGCAGCACAGACAGGCAATCCCATGAAACGGATCGTGGTCGCCAGTGGCAACGCCGGGAAACTGGCCGAATTCAACCGCCTGCTGGGCGAGGCCGGCATCGAGTTCGTGGCCCAGGGCGAACTGGGCGTCGACGACATCGAGGAGACCGGCCTGACGTTTGTCGAGAACGCCCTGCTGAAGGCGCGGCATGCCGCGCAGGCCACCGGCCTGCCGGCCTTGGCCGATGATTCCGGGCTGTGCGTGGACGCGCTGGGCGGTGCACCGGGCCTGTATTCAGCGCGCTACGCCGGCGAACCCGGCGATGCCGCGCGCAATATCGACAAACTGCTGGCGGCGCTGGACGGTGTGCCGGATGAGCAACGCGGCGCGCGGTTCCATTGCACGCTGGTGCTGTTGCGGCACACCGGGGACCCGCAACCGCTGATCGCCGAAGGCCAGTGGCACGGCCGGATCCTGCACGCCCCGCGGGGCAGTGGCGGCTTCGGCTACGACCCGTTGTTCCTTGATCCATGCGGCCAGACTGCGGCCGAGCTGGAACCGGCCCTCAAGAACCGGATCAGCCATCGCGGCCAGGCGCTGGCGATCCTGCGCGAGCAGCTTGCGCTGTTGTCCTGAGGGAGTCCGCCGAGGCCCCGTAGGAGCGACGTCAGTCGCGACATGCACATCAGCCGAGCCGATTGACGCCCCGGGCCGTCGTATCGGTGAGTGCAGGCATCAAGGGGAATAAACGCCACGATGCGCGCGTGGCTCTACGAGTTCGCGGCTGAAGCCGCTCCTGCAACAACTGGATGGCACCGCCGCCGGGTTACCGTGCGGCGGAATGCCCCGCCTCGCATCGTCCGGATGGGACAATAGCCGCATGACCCTCGCTCCGCCGCCGCTGTCGCTGTACGTCCACATTCCGTGGTGTGTGCGCAAATGCCCGTACTGCGATTTCAACTCGCATGAGGGTCGCGGCGAACTGCCATTCGCGGCCTACGTGGACGCGCTGCTGGCCGACCTCGACTTCGACCTGCCGCTGGTCTGGGGCCGCACGGTGCAATCGGTGTTCTTCGGCGGCGGCACGCCCAGCCTGATGCCGCCGGAGTTCATCGATCGTTTCCTGCAGGGCGCCAGCTCACGGCTGCGCTTTGCGCCGGGCTGCGAGATCACTCTGGAGACCAATCCCGGCACCGCCGAGCACGGCCGCTTCGAGGGTTACCGCGATGCCGGCATCAACCGCCTGAGCTTCGGCATCCAGAGCTTCGACGACGGTTGCCTGCAGCGCCTGGGCCGCATCCACGACAGCGCCGAGGCCGAGGCGGCGGTGAAGCTGGCGCAGGACGCGGGCTTCGACAACTTCAACCTCGACCTGATGTACGCGCTGCCGCAGCAGACCCTGGCGATGGCCGAGCACGACCTCGAGCGCGCCTTCGCGCTGCAGCCCACACACATCAGCCATTATCAGCTGACGCTGGAACCCAACACCGTGTTCGCGGCCCGGCCGCCGGCCGGGATTCCCGACGACGACGGCAGCTGGGACATGCAGGAGCACTGCCAGGTTCTGCTCGCGCAGGCCGGTTATCGCCAGTACGAGGTCAGCGCCTACGCGCAGGCCGGCCGCGAGTGCGCGCACAACCTCAACTACTGGAAGTACGGCGACTACCTGGGGATCGGCGCCGGCGCGCACGGCAAGATCACCCTGGGCCACGACCAGTCGATCCTTCGCCGCTGGAAACTCAAACACCCCACCCGCTACCTCGCCGAAGCCGGTCGCGACCGTGCCATCGGCGGCGACGAGCGCATCCCGCCGGAGCGGCGCGCGTTCGAGTTCATGCTCAACACACTGCGGCTGGTCGATGGTTTCAGCCTGACCGGTTTCGAGGCACGCACCGGCCTGTCGCGCACCGCCATCGAGCCGCAACTGCAGGCAGCGCTCGCAAACCACTGGCTGACGCTGGAGTCCGACCGGGTTCGCCCGACCGAGCTGGGACGCCGTTTCACCAACGATGTGGTCGGGTTGTTTCTGGAGGAGTAGGTGCCGGAGCCGAAGCAGCCCTTCCGGCACGCCCCCCAATACCGGAATTGCGTCACAATTCGCGGGTGTCCAGCGTCTTCCTGCATGCTGGCAAGACCAGTAACCCCCGGGGGACCTGACCCACATGTCCAGTTTCGACGTTCCGTTTGCCGTGCCGGCCGCTCCTGCGATGACGGCGGTGGCGATGCCTCCGCGCGTGCGGCGGTTGCTGGAGCAACTGCAATCGCTGATAGGCACCGAACTGGGCCGGGAGCTGGAACGCCTGCTGGACACCCTGGAGCAGGACCTGTTCCGCCAGGCCGACCGCGCCCGCAACTCCGGTTCGCAATCCGTCTATCTGGCCGCCTTGCAGACGCTGCGCAGCCAGCGCGATGCCGTGGTGCCGCGCTTTCTGTCCGGGCTGGCGACCGCGCTGGCGAACCTGCATGAACCAACACCCGACGACAGCAAGGCGTCGTCACCGGACGTCGAGAGCCTGCGCCTAGTCGATCACCACGAGATCGCCGAAGACAACGTGCTGACCGAGATCGCGCGCCGGCACGAATCACGTGCGGGCCTGCCCCTGCTGTTGCTGGGTCAGCGCTTTGGCGTGTTGGCCGGCCAACCCGCGTTCGACGCGGCGCGTCTGCCGGTTGGCCCCCAGGCCCTGGGGCGGATGCTGGCCCTGGCCAGCAAGGAGGCGGTCGTCGATGTCGATACCCGGCTGCAGCTGTATCGCCTGTTCGACCGGCAGCTGATGGCCGGTTACCTGACCCTGGTGGAAACCATGAATGCCCAGCTCGACGGCGCCAATGTGCTGCCGGGTCTGGCGTTCGTTCCGAGCCGTCGCCGACGGCACGCGCCGGGTGGCGAGCACCCGCGTGAGGCGATGGGCGACAACGTCTCCGCTGCCGCCGGCAATGCTGGACCGGCAGGTGCCGCGGGTGGCGGCACTTCGCCAGCTGGCACCGGCACCGGAGCCCGCACCCGGAACGGGCCGGAGACGGATCGGCGGCATGGCAGCGGGCACACGGACGCGATGGCAGGCGCCACGACCGTGCTGGAGATGCAGGCGCTGGACGAGCTCCAGCAGCTGCTGGCCAGACGGCGCGAACTGATCGGCCTGCCGCCCCAGGCAGCCATTCCCCGGGCCGTCCACGAGCGCACTCCGGAAGCCGTTCCGGAAATCACGCCCGCCCAGCCCCGGATCGCCTTGGCCACCCAGGAAGTGGATGCGGCGCTGGGCGACCTGCAGGCCGCGGGGCATTCGCCCCGCAACACCACCCAGATCCGTCAGGCGCTGCTTGCCAAGAGCCGGCTGCAACGGGGCGCGGCCACGAGCCTGTCGCAACAGGACAACGAAACCTTCGAACTGCTGGGCATGCTGTACACCGAGATCGGCCGTGAGTTGCGCCAGGGCACCCGCAGCGCCGACCTGCTGGAGCGTCTGCAGGTGCCGCTGTTGCGGGTTGCGCTGCAGGATCGCGGCTTCTTCGTGCGCCACCAGCACCCGGCGCGGCAACTGCTGAACGCCGTCGCCGAGGCCGGCACCACCTGGCAGGCCGAAGGCGAGGCCGATCCACGACTGGATCACCAACTGGACAACGCCGTCGATCACGTCATCAAGAACTACGATGGCGACGCCAAGGTGTTCGCCTCGGCCAACCAGGCGTTGAGCCAGCACCTGGAGGCGATGGCGCGCAAGGCGGAAGTCAGCGAGCGCCGCCACGTCGAGGCCGCGCGCGGGCGCGACAAACTCGAACTGGCGAAGCAGCGCGCGGCCGAGTCGATCGAGACCGCGATCGGCGACGCGCCGCTGCCGAAGTTCCTGCGCACGCTGGTCGACCAGGCCTGGGCCGACGTGCTCAGCCTGGTCCTGCTCCGGCACGGCGAGGACTCCGAGGAGTGGCGGGAGCATGTCGAGGCCACCGGACAGATAGTCGCAGCCAGTCGCGGATCCACCGCCCCGGCGTGGCTGCAGCCCAGGATCGAGCAGGCGTTGGGACTGGTCGGCTACCAGGGCGACGAGGCGACGGCGATTGCCAAACGGCTGGCCGCGGTGGCCGATGAAAGCGATGACCCGGCCACCCGCACCGAGCTGGCAATCCAGCTCAAGGCACGCGCACGGCTGGGTGACAGCGAGCCGGCACCTGCACCGCCCCCGGCGACACCGCGCAATGCCCGCGAGGAGGCGTGCTACGCCCATCTGCGCAGCCTGCCCTTTGGCAGCTGGATCGAATTTGCGACCAACCAGCAGGGCGACATGGTGCGTCGACGGCTGGCCTGGTTCAGCCCGGTCACGGGTCGCGCGCTGCTGGTCAACCAGCGCGGCCAACGCATCGACGATGCGCGCGGCCACGACAACCTCGACCAGATCGCCCGCCTGATCGCCATCGGCGAGGCGCGGGTGGTTGCGCCGGCCGAACCCACGGGGCTGGTCGACCGCGCCTGGCAGGCGACGATGGGCACACTGCGCAGCCTGACGGGCCGCGACCTGCCGCAGGAGACACCATGAGCGCATCAACCTCACCCGGAACTTCTTCGTTCAAAACCGACGACGACACGATCGAGTCCCGCCGTCGCCCCCGCCGCCCCGCTGCCGGGGTGGTGGAAGTCACCGACTGCATGACCGATCGCACGATCGGCCTGCTGGGCAACCTCTCCGAGACCGGCATGCTGCTGATCGCCAACGTCCCATTGGTCGACGATGCCTTGTATCAGCTGCGTTTCCGCCTCGATGGCACCGAACCGTATCGCGCTCCGATCGAGGTCGGCGTCCACCTGTTGTGGCAGGAGCACGCCAGCGCGTCGGGCCAGACCTGGGCCGGGTTCCGCTTCATCAACGTGCCCGAGGCGCACCGCCAGCGACTGCGCGACTGGCTTTCCCGCTCCCACTGATCCATCCCGGCCGGCTCATTCCCACCGATCCGTTCCCGCCGGCTCATTTCCACCGATCCATTCCGCCTGACGTGTGTGTGCGCCGGTACCATCCATTGCCGCCATTTCCGGCGGGTGCCCAATGGCCCCTGCGGCCAGGCGCCGGATCGGTCAGAATCCTCCAACTCCCCCCCGAGAGGATCGACATGGCAATCCAGGACCTGGCGAACGCCTACCCGCAGCACATCGCCGAATTGCAGCGCCACAGCACACTGGCGCTGGAACGCGGCGGCTGCGACCACCTGGTCGTGCCCAGCGGCACGCTCCATTACCAGGTGTTCGACGACCGCGACTACCCGTACGCGGTCAACCCGCAGTTCAAGGCCTGGGCACCGCTGACCCGCGCCCCCGGCAGCTGGCTGGTGTTCACGCCCGGACAGAAGCCCAGGCTCATCTACCTGCAGCCGTTCGACTACTGGCATGTCGTGCCCGAAGCCCCCGCGGGCTACTGGGTCGATCAGTTCGACATCGTCATCATCCGCAAGCCCGACGAAGCGCTGCAGCACCTGCCCGGCAACCCCGCACGCTGCGCGATCCTCGGCGAGCCGCAGAGCGCCCTCGGCGATTTCGTGCCCGACAATCCGGCGGCCGTGGTCAATTACCTCGAGTACCACCGCGCCTTCAAGACCCCCTACGAAATCCTGATGATGCGCGAGGCGACCCGCGTCGGCGTACGCGCACACCGCGCCGCCGAGGTCGCGTTCCGCGCCGGCAAGAGCGAGTTCGACATCCACATGGCGTACTGCTCCGCCGCGCGCCAGGACGCCAACGAGCTGCCGTACCACAACATCGTCGCGCTCAACGAGCACGGCGCGGTGCTGCACTACACCGAGCTGGACACGGTCGCACCTGCCGAGATCCGCAGCTTCCTGATCGATGCCGGCGGCAGTTTCGGCGGCTACGCCAGCGACATCACCCGGACCTACGCGTTCGATCGCGACAGCGAGTTCCAGTCATTGATCGCGGCGGTCGATGCCGCCCAGCTGGCCATGTGCGCGGAAGTCCGCGCCGGCTTCGACTACCGGCAACTGCACCTTGGCGCGCACCTGAAACTTGCCGGCGTGCTCAAGGACTTCGGCATCATCGACCTGTCGCCGGAAGCCGCGCTGGAAACCGGTGTCAGCAATGCGTTTTTCCCGCATGGCATCGGGCACGGCATCGGCCTGCAGGTGCACGATGTGGCCGGCTTTGCCGCATCCGATGCCGGCGGCGTGATCCCCAGACCCGAAGGCCAGCCCTTCCTGCGCACCACCCGCACGCTGGAAGCCGGCATGGTGATGACGATCGAGCCGGGCATCTACTTCATCGACATGCTGCTGGACGAGGTGCGCAAGGGTGCGCACGCCAGATCGGTCAACTGGGACCGGGTCGCGCAATTCCGTCCCTACGGCGGCGTCCGCATCGAGGACGACGTGGTCTGCACCGACGCCGACCCGATCAACCTGACCCGGGATGAGTTTGCCGCGACGGCATAGTTCGACAGCCATTTTGCGGCATCACTCGAAAGCGAAAAACCCGGCTCCGGCCGGGTTTTTTGGGCGGGGCAGTCACACCGACCCCTTCATAGAGCAGAGCGACCCGGCCCGTCAGCGGGTGTCACGCGGCAGCGGTTGTCGGGTAGGCCGATCAGGCGCTCCCCGATACACGCTTGGTGATCGGCCTACCCGACAGCCGCCCGGATTGTCCTGGCTGCCGCAGCTGACAAACCTGGATCCGTTCCGGGTGGGACAAGCGACACATCCTACCGATGTCATGAAAACCGGTCCGCTCGAAAAAACCCACTTTTTGCAGAAGCCCGAACCGCCAAACCGTCATGCGGCGCACTGGGCGGGTGTTGCGTAGAGCAGGCCATGGGTGAGCGTGACCCGTTTGCGCGGCATTGCCGCGCGGGTCGCGTGAACGGCCGTCGCGCTGCGCCGGACCGGGCCGGGCCGCGGAGCGGGCCTGCGGCGGCGAGTGCGGCCAGGGGTGAGCGCAGGCGGCCTGCGCGGCACTGCCGCGCGCCTGCGTGAACGGCCGGCGCGCTGCGCCGGACCGGACCGCGAAGCGGGCCGCCCGAACCGGGCACCAAGCAGCCGGCCAGGGTGACGCTTCCAGCCGACGCTCCGCCCTATCCATTCGCGCCTCCCGATCGCTTCAGATACCCAGCACGCGCGATCGAATCTCACGCTTGTTCAGGCCCGCAACTGCGCCATGAACGCCTCGATCTCCTCCGCGCTGCGCGCCAGCTTGCCGGTCAGCACCTTGTGACCGTCGCGGGTCACCAGCACGTCGTCCTCGGTACGGATACCGATGCCACGCCACTTGGCCGCGACACTGGTGTCGTCCGGACGCACGTACAGCCCCGGTTCGATCGTGAACACCATCCCCGGCTCCAGCAGGCGCGATTCGCCGTCGATCCGGTAATCGCCGACGTCGTGCACATCCAGACCCAGCCAGTGGCCGGTCTTGTGCGGGTAGAAGCGCCGGTAGCTGCCGTCGTCGATGTGCTTCTCCAGCTGGCCCTTCAGCAGCCCCAGCCTGAGCAACCCTTCGGTCAGCGTCCGCACCGCCGCCAGATGGCCTGCCTCGTACGGCGTGCCCGGCCGGGCCAGCGCCAACGCGGCGGCCTGTGCGTCGCCAACCAGGTCGTGCAGCAGCCGCTGCTCCTTGCTGAAACGGCCATTGGCGGGAAAGGTGCGGGTGATGTCGGCCGCGTATCCGCGGTACTCCGCGCCGGCGTCCACCAGCACCAGATCGCCGTCAGCGACCGGGGCATTGTTGGCCACGTAGTGCAAGACGCATGCGTTGGCGCCGGCACCGACGATGCTGCCGTAGGCCGGCACCGCATCGTTGGCGCGGAACACCCGCTCGATCTCGGCCTGCAGCTCGTATTCGTGCATTCCCGGGCGCACCGCGCGCATCCCCGCCTGATGCGCGGCGACCGTGATGTCGGCGGCGCGCTGCATCATCCGCAGTTCGTCGCGGTCCTTGAACAGACGCAACTCGTCGAGCAGATGGCCCAGTTCGAGAAACTCGTGCGGGGGCTTGTTGCCCATCTTCATCATTGCGCGCACCCGGTTGACCCAGCCGATCAGCTTGAGGTCGAACTCGGCGTCGCGGCCGAAGTGGTAGTACACCCGCGAACGGCCTTCCAGCAGGCCCGGCAGGATGTCGTCCAGATCGGTGATCGGGTACGCGTCGTCCAGGCCGAACGCCTCCACCGCGCCTTCCGGCCCGAAACGCGGACCGTCCCAGGCTTCGCGATCGGGGTCGCGCTCGCGGCAGAACAGCAGGGTCTCGCCATGCACTCGCCCCGGCACCAGCACCAGCACCGCTTCGGGCTCGGGGAAGCCGGTCAGGTACAGAAGATCGGAGTCCTGCCGATAGGGATAGTGCGTGTCGCGGTTGCGGATGCGCTGCAACGCCGCAGGCAGGATCAGGATCGTGTCCTCGCCGGCGGCCTGCATCAGCTGCTTGCGCCGGCGCGCAAAGGCCTTGGCCGGCATGCCCAGGGGGACAGCCATGTCAGTTCAACCGCTGCCGGTGCTGCGCCGCCAGCACGCAATCGCCATGGAGCAGCAATGTCGCCACGCGCACGAACTCCTCGATCTCCACCAGCGCCGCCTCGTCCTCCTCGTTGCCATCCTCCTGCGGCTGCGCCGCGGCCAGCTTGGCAAGGTCGCCCAGCGCCTCCGTGCTTTCCTCCGACAGGGGAGGCTTCGCTCCGGCCGCCAGGCCAAACCCGCCCAGGAAGCCGCGGCACCAGTCGAACAACGCGCCGCTGCGAACCGCCAGGGACTGGTCGGCATCGGGCAGCAACAAGGCGAAATCGAAACTGCGATCGGCCAGTTGTGCCGCACTGGCCAGGCGCAGCCGGTCCAGCGGGCTGCCTTCTCCGGGCACGGCAATGCTGTCATCGACCAGCACCCTGGCCGGCCACTGCCGCACATCCTCGCCACCGCCGGCCAGCCAGCCACACAGCGCCCCATGCAGTTCGGAGGCCGCGCTGGACAGGGAGAGGCGATGGATTTCGGCTTCCACCTCGGAGCACGACGGAAGTTCGAGCGGGGGATTGTTCTGCGACATGGACCATCACCGCGTTAATGGAGCTGCAGTTTACCAACGTGATCGGCGCGCATCGGTGCCGAAGCTTGTTGCCGGCATGAGCGCGTGCCTACACTGCCCGTTGCCCATCCAGTGCGACGGTGACGTGCGCCAGGACTCCTCTCCGACAACCCCGCTGCTTGTCCGCCTCTGTGCGGGCCTGATCGCCTGCGCATTGCTCGGAATGGCACTACCGTCCACCGCTCACGCCACCGTGCGCGATTATTACTTCACCCGGATCGGCAGCGATCAGGGCTTGGCCCAGAACACCGTCACCGCGATGATCCAGGACCCGCAGGGGTTTGTCTGGGTCGGCACCCAGGGCGGCCTGCACCGCTACGACGGCCAGCATTACGTCTCCTACCGGAACGACCCCCGCGATCCAACGAGCCTGCCGGACAGCCTGGTGACCTCACTGGCGCTGGAAGGCGACCGCGCGTTGTGGGTCGGCTCGTATTCGCAGTTCCTGGCGCGCATCGATCTGGGCACCGGACGCATCGACCGGTTCTCCGCCGGGCTTGGCCGGAATATCAGCCAGGCCGAGCGGCAGGTCATGGCGGTGCTGCCGCAGGACGGCAAACTGTGGGTCGGCACGCTGGCCGGGCTGGACCGGTTCGATCCGGCCACCGGTCAACGCGAGAAGATCATCCGGCTGGAACCCAACGAGTTGCGCGTGATGTCGATCCAGCACCTGGTCGCCGACAACACCGGAACCATCTGGTACGCCAACTCCACCGGCCTGTACCGGGTCCGGCCCGACGGGCAGGCGCAGCGGGTGGGCGATGCGGCGATGACCAGCCGCCTGTTGCTGGACGGCGATGGGCTGCTCTGGGTGGGACGTAGCGACGGGCTGTTCCGCGTCCAGCCCGACGGCAAGCTGGAACAGGCCTGGCCCATGACCGCAGGCAAGGCCGCGACGAATGTCCGGGCGCTGGTGCAGGCCCCCGATGGCAGCCTGTGGTTCTCGGTGCTTGGCGATGGATTGCGTCGCTTCGACGTGGCCACCGGAAGTGTTCGTCGCATCAGGCAGATGGCGGCTGTGGATGCCGGGCTGCCGGAGGACACGATCGGCAGCCTGATGGTCGACCAGAGCGGCATGCTGTGGATCGGCGGCCTGCTGCGCGGCGTGGCCGTCACCGATCCCCGCGGCGCCCGTTTCCCGTACGTCTTCGATCAGAAGAGCCGGCTCGCAGAGGGTCCGGCCGCCAACGACAGCATCCGCGCGATCCATGAGGGCACCGAAAAAGGCGTCCTCTGGATCAGTACCGACCACGGTAGTCTGCTGCGCTACGATGTCGCGCAAGACCGCTTCGAGGACTGGACCGGCCGCCTTCCCGCCACTGCCGGCAACGCGCCGGACGCCATCGGGATCGCGGATGCCGGCGATGGCCGGCTGTGGCTGGCCACCACCGCCGGACTGCTGCGGCTGTCCCCCGATACCGGCCGGGTGGAAAAGATCGACCTGGGAAAATTCAGTGACATCGGCCTGGATTCGATCCTCGTCGATCGCCACGGCAACCTGTGGCTGGGTACCGCCGAGATGGGCGCGCTCATCTACCACCCGGGCAGCGGCAAGCTCTCGCTGGATTACATCAGCCACGGGGGCTTGACGGACCGCCAGCTGTCCCACCCTCGCGTGCGGGCGCTGCTGGAGGATCGCCAGGGCCGGATCTGGTTCGGCACCGGCGATGGCGTCGACCGGCTCGATCCCGCCAGCGGCACGCTGAAGCACTTCCGCCACGACCCGGGCCAGGAGCGCAGCCTGCCGGGCAATCTGGTCAGGGCGCTGCACCAGATGTCGGATGGCTCGATCTGGATCGGCACCCATTCCGGGCTGAGCCGGGCCGTGGATCGTCCGGACGGCGGTGTCGACTTCATCCAGCCGTTGACCGACGCATTCAATGAACGTCCCAACGTGACGGTGTTCAGCATAGCCGAGAGCCCGGCGACGCCCGGCGAGCTGTGGCTGGGGACCGACACCGGTGTGGTGAGGCTGGATATCGGCGCCGGTCATGTCCGCGTTTACGGCCTTGCCGACGGCTTGCAGGACCTGGAATTCAATGGCGGTGCGGCGGCCGTGCTGGCCGATGGCCGGATCGCGATGGGGGGTGTGCGCGGGCTGAACCTGTTCGATCCGGCGAAGGTGACGGATTCCACCTATCAACCGCCCTTGCGCCTGCTGTCGGCAAAGATCGGTGCCGACACCCCGACCGATGCCAGTGCGCTGTGGCAGCCGATGCGGCTGGATGTGCCTGATGGCGCCCACATCCTGCGCCTGCGGATCGGCGCGCTCGACTTCGCCCCGGCGGCGAATATCCGCTACCGCTACCGGATGGAAGGCTTCGACCGCGGGTGGATCGACAATGGCGCGCAGTCGGCCATTACCTATACCCGCCTGCCGCCGGGTGCTTACACATTCCGTGCCCAGGCCACCAACCGGGATGGCGTCTGGAGTCCGAACGAACTGCAGATACCGGTGGAAATCGCCTTGCCATGGTGGCGCCACCCGCTGACCATCAGTCTTTTCCTGCTCACGATGCTGGTGCTGGCGATCACCCTGGGGTGGAGCCAGCACCGCCGCCGGCAGCACGAGCAGAACTGGTTCCGGCAACTGCGCGAACGCGACGAACATCTCAAGCTGGCGCTCTGGGCATCGGGAGAGCAGTTCTGGGACTTCAATCTGGCCCGCCAGGAAATGCACCGCATGCAGGTTCACGAGTCGTCCAGCACGCGACCGGAAATCAGCATGGAGCGCCAGGTTTCCAACGACCTGCTGATCCACGACGATGACCTGCCCCAGGTCAAGGCGATCATGCGCCGGCACCTGCGCGGCGAAACCGCACTGTTCATGTCCGAACACCGTGCGCGCAATGCCGGTGACAACGACTGGTACTGGGTGCGGGCCCGCGGACGGGTGGTCGAACGCGACGCGGATGGCCGCGCGCTGAGGGTCGCCGGTACCGCCCGCGATGTCACCGCCAGCCGCAACGCCGAGCGCGAGCGGCGGATCGCCAGCGAGATCCTGCGCAGCATGGCCGAGGCGGTCGCCGTGTTCGACCAGGACTTCCATTTCATCTCGATCAATCCCGCCTTCAGCCGGATGACCGGCTATCAGCAGGCCGAAGTGATCGGCCGCTCCACCAGCCTGCTCGACAGCAGCCGCCATGAACCCGACTTCCACCTGCAGTTGCGCACCGACCTGCGCCGCGATGGGCGCTGGTCGGGTGAGATCTGGCAGCAATGCAAGGATGGCAGCGAGTTCCTGTGCTGGCTGCAGGTGAGCGTCGTGGTCCAGGACAAGGGCCGGCAAAACCATTACGTGGCCGTGCTTGGCGATATCACGGACCAGAAGCGGACCGAGCAGGAGCTGCGCTACCTGGCCAACTACGATCCTCTGACGGGACTGCCGAACCGCACCCTGCTGCTGGAGCGGCTGGCCGCGGCCATCGTGCGTGCGCGCGCCAGCCAGAAAAAGATCGGCGTGCTGTTCCTGGATCTGGATCGCTTCAAGGACATCAACGATTCACTGGGTCATGCCGCAGGCGACCGCATCCTGCGTGCGGCGGCCAACCGGATCCAGCGCGTCATCGGTGCCCGCCAGACCGTCGCGCGGCTGAGCGGCGACGAGTTCGTGGTGGTCCTCGAAGAACTCGATGACGGCGCCCAGGCGAGCAGGCTCTCCGGTGAGTTGATCGCCGCGTTCGAGGCACCGCTGGAATTCGAGCATCGCCACGACGTGGTGATTTCCCCATCGATCGGCATCAGCCTGTACCCGGACGATGCACAGATCGCGAGCGAACTGATCAAGCACGCCGACACCGCCATGTATCGGGCCAAGGCCGTCGGCCGGCGAACCTTCATGCGCTACGTCGAGACCATGGACGTGGAAGTCCATCGCCGCGCCACGCTTTCCGCCGCGTTGCGCACGGTGCTGGATCGCGGCGAACTGTCGCTGGTGTTCCAGCCCCGGCTGTCATTGTTCAACAACACCATCACCGGCGTGGAGGCATTGCTGCGCTGGCACAGCCCCTCGCACGGAGAGATCCCGCCTTCGCAGTTCATCCCGTTGGCCGAGGAGTCGGGGATGATCCTGGAGATCGGCGAATGGGCATTGCGTGAGGCTTGTCGCGCACTCAGGCACTGGCGCGAGGATGGGCTGATGGACGTACCGGTGGCGGTGAACGTGTCTTCGCTGCAACTGTTGCGCGGCGACTTCCCCCAGGTCGTCACGCGCGTGCTTGCCGAGACCGGTGTCCCCGCCGACCACCTGGAGCTGGAGTTGACCGAAAGCGTGCTGATGGCCAATCCGTTCGAGACGGCCGCCACGCTCCAGGAATTCCGCCAGCTTGGCGTCAACCTCGCGATCGATGATTTCGGAACCGGCTATTCATCGCTGTCGTACCTGAAGCGGCTGCCGATCACGATGCTGAAAATCGACAAGGAATTCATCGACGATCTCGCCCATGACGTCGATGATGCGGCCATTACCAGCACCATCATCGCGATGGGGCATTCCCTGGGCCTCATCGTGGTGGCCGAAGGCGTCGAGAACCAGGAGCAGGCCGAATTCCTGCGTCAGCACGGTTGCGACGAGATCCAGGGATACTGGCTGGCACGACCGATGCCGTCGGATCAGTTGCGCGCCTTCCTGCACCAGCATGCCGCCACGCCTGCGCCGGCCGAATCGCCGGCCGGGTGAATCCGGGACTGAACCGGATCACCGGGCGCCGTCACCCGCCTTCTTGACCGGCCCGCACCCTCTGCCTATCGTGCCCGGATGGATCGCGACGAACTGCTCAATCAAATGCAAGCCCTGCTTGAGCGCGTCGATCAGCTCGCCGACCGCATGGCCCGCCTGCAGGAAGAAAACCGCAGCTTGCGCCAGCAACAGGAAACCCTCTCCGGGGAACGCGCCGCGTTGCTGGCCAAGAACGAGCAGGCCCGCACCCGGGTCGAGGGCATGATCCTGCGGTTGAAGTCACTGGAGCAGCACACGTGAGCGCCAATCAGCCCGTCGTCATCCGTCTGCTGGATCGCGAATACACCGTCGGCTGCGAACCCGACGAGCGCGACAGCCTGCAGGCCGCAGCCAAGCTGCTCGACAGCAAGATGCGCGAGATCCGCGGCGGCAACCGCATGGCGGCACTCGACCGCGTCGCCGTCCTGGCCGCACTCAACCTGGCCCACGAACTGCAGCAGGTCCGCGCTGAAAACAGCGGCCGCGATCGCGAGCTCACCCGGACACTGGGCGATCTGAATCGCAAGCTCGACGGCCTGTTCGACACCGCTTCGAACTGAACGCAAGTGTCCTCGGACGATCCCGGAATCGGACGTCCGCGCTATACTCGGTCCACGTCCTCTGCTGTGGACGACAGCGTGCGCAAACATTCGCCTTGTCCCTTAATTGCGACCGCGGGGATGCAACGGAAGCCCGGCGTGCAAATCCGCCCTGGTAGCGGGAAGCCCGAAGGCCTCCAAGCGTTCCCACTTGAACCACGGGTTCAAGGTCGTTTCGCGCGCATCGCCATCGGCGGAGGATTCTATTTTCCCGGCAGGCCGTTCCCGGTTGACCAACCGGCTTCAAGAACCGGTTCACGCGCCGGATCGTGAACCGGCTTGTGCCGCCCCGAACCAGGCCAACCGATCAGGACCATGCTGGATGACCGTCGAACTTGCGGCGCATCGCCGACATCTTCGTAGCCAGTTGCGCGCACGCCGGCACGGCCTGCCGGCGGCCGAACGCATCGCTGCTGCCGAGCGGATTGCCGAACGCCTGCTTGCCCTGCCGTTTGCTCCATCCGCTGGCCATGTCGCCGGCTATTGGGCCATGGATGGCGAGATTGCACTTCATGCCTGGCAGCTCCAGCTTCCGGCCGACTGCACCTATTGCCTGCCGGTGATTGCAGGCGACCGACTCGCTTTCGCTCCCTGGCGTCCAGGCGACCCACTGGTCAGCAACCGTTATGGCATTCCAGAGCCGGCCGTTGAACCGGCTTTCCTCCTCGCTGCCGAGGAGATGGCCTTCGTGGTGCTGCCATTGGTCGGTTTCGACACCGGCGGCGAGCGCCTGGGCATGGGCGGTGGCTGGTACGACCGAAGCTTTGCCTTCCGCCAGGATCGGTCTGCCCCGCCCTGGCTGGTCGGCGCCGCATTTGCACTCCAGCAGGTCGACGCGCCACTTGACACGGCCGACTGGGACGTTGCGCTGGACGCCGTCTGCACCGAGTCGCGCACCCACCAATTCCGGAGGCCGAAGACCCCATGACCCCGCGCCGTCGATACTGGTTGATGAAATCCGAACCCCAAGCGTTTTCGATCGATGACCTGCAGCGCGTCGGCACGGAACCCTGGAACGGCGTGCGCAATTACCAGGCGCGCAATTTCATGCGTGACGGCATGCGGGTCGGCGACGGCGTGCTGTTCTATCATTCCAACACCAGGATCCCGGGCATCGTCGGCACCGCGACCGTTGCCAGCCCGGCGTACCCGGATGACACCCAGTTCGACCGGAAGTCGCCGTACTACGACCCCAAGGCGACCCGCGAAGAGCCGCGCTGGCAACTGGTCGATATCGCCTTCGAACGCAAGCTCTCGCGCACCATTTCACTGGACGAGATCAAGCAACACGCCGATGAACTGGGCGAAGAATTCGCCCTGATACGGCGAGGGAACCGACTGTCGGTATTCCCGGTATCCGCCGCACAGTACCGATACCTCCTTTCCCTCGAGTAGACCGCAGATGTCCGAAGCCAAACGCCTGGCCGCCGAAAAAGCCATCGATTACGTGGAAGACGGCATGATCGTCGGCGTCGGGACCGGATCCACCGTTGCCTATTTCATTGATGCACTGGGCCGGATCAAGGAGCGCATCAAGGGTGCAGTTTCCAGTTCGGAACAGAGCACCCAGCGCCTGCTCGCCCACGGCATCGAGGTATTCGATCTGAACGCCACCGGCCCACTGTCCCTTTACGTCGATGGCGCCGACGAATGCGATCCCCACAAGCGCCTGATCAAGGGCGGCGGCGCCGCACTGACACGCGAGAAGATCATCGCCGAGGCCAGCGAAAGGTTTGTCTGCGTCATCGATCCCGCCAAACGGGTGGATATCCTCGGACGCTTTCCCTTGCCGGTCGAAGTGATTCCGATGGCCCGCAGCCTGGTCGCCCGGGAGATCGTCGGCATGACCCGCGCCCAGCCCGTCTGGCGCCAGGACGCCGCTGGCCGGGGGATCGTCACCGACAACGGAAACCTGATCCTCGATATCCACGGACTGGCGATTACCGATCCGGTCGCCATGGAATCCGCCCTCAACCAGATCCCCGGCGTCGTCAGTGTGGGCCTGTTCGCCCGGCGCCCCGCCGATGTGGTCATCATCGGCGGCGAGCCGCCCCAACTGCTCTGACAGCAGCGGTACCGACGCACCGCGACGTAGGCCGTAACCTTCCGCGCTCCCACCAGCGCGCTGGATCAACGGTTTCTCTCTCCCGCGCCGCGCCGCACGCGGCCGGCGCAACCACCACCTCAGTCAGTGCGCGGCCGGACAGTACCCATAACCAGGCGCCTCGTTCCGGGGCGCCGTGGTG
>NZ_AVPS01000007.1 GCF_000768345.1 Lysobacter concretionis Ko07 = DSM 16239
CAACGTCAACACCCGATGCCGATCCGTCCCATCCACCCCGCCGAACTTCCTGCCGACCGTCCAACCGGGCCGCGCATTGTGCACACCTTCCGCGGCGCTGGGAAGGGGTTCGGCAAAATAAGTGGGGAACCGCCTGCCTTCGCTCCTACGGGGCGTCAGGCGGCCACCAACCGCACGCGGGCAAAGGTCCGCTTGCCGACCGCCAGCACACCTTCGAAACCCGGTGTGAACACGCGCTGGGCATCCTCCACCACTTCGCCGTCGATCCGCACCGCCCGCTCCTTGAGCTTGCGATTGGCTTCCGAGTTGCTGGCGGTCAGTCCTGCCGCGGTCAGCAATGCCGCGATGCGTACGCCTTCATCGGGCACCGCCACGTCGCGCAAAGGCAATTGGGCGGTATCGCCCTGCCCGCGCACGGCGGCGTTCCAGCCGGCAACCGCCTGCTCGGCCGCTGCGGCATCGTGGAAGCGCGCGGCCAGTTCCCGCGCCAGCCGCAACTTGAGGTCACGCGGGTTGAGCTGGCCGGCGGTGATCTGCTGCCGCAGCACGTCCATCTCCGCGATCGATATCTCGAAGCTCAGCAATTCGATCCAGCGCCACATCAGCACGTCGTCGATCTTCATCGTCTTGGTGACGATGTCGATCGCGGGCTCGTCGATGCCGATGTAGTTGCCGAGCGACTTGCTCATCTTCTGCACGCCGTCCAGGCCTTCCAGCAGCGGCATCGTCAACACGACCTGGGGCGACTGGCCGTGATGCTCCTGCAGGCCACGGCCCATCAGCAGGTTGAACTTCTGGTCGGTGCCGCCGAGCTCGACGTCGGCCTCCAGGGCGACCGAGTCGTAGCCCTGCACCAGCGGATACAGGAACTCGTGGATCGCGATCGACTGCTGCGCCGCGTAGCGCTTGGCGAAGTCGTCGCGCTCCAGCATGCGGGCGACGGTGTGCTGCCCGGCCAGGCGGATCATGTCCGCGGCGGTCATCTTGCCGAACCACTCGGAGTTGAAACGCACTTCGGTGCGCTCGCGGTCCAGCACCTTGAACACCTGGTCGGCATAGGTCTCGGCATTGGCGAGCACGTCTTCGCGGCTCAACGGCTTGCGGGTGACGTTCTTGCCGCTGGGGTCGCCGATCATTCCGGTGAAGTCGCCGATCAGGAAGATCACCTGGTGACCGAGGTCCTGGAACTGGCGCAGCTTGTTCAGCAGGACGGTGTGGCCGATGTGCAGGTCCGGTGCGGTGGGGTCGAAGCCGGCCTTGATCCGCAACGGCCTGCCCAGCTGGAGCCGGGCGATCAGTTCGTCACGCTTGAGTATCTCGTCGGCGCCCCGGCCGATCAGTTCGAGGGCGGTTTCAATGGACGGGGAAATCTTGGCAGGCACGTTGGGTGGGCTCATTGATGGGCGGGGCGGTGACCGCTTCGTGATCACCGTCATGGATTGGGAATGGAGGCGCTTCGCTGCAAAAACCCTATTCAGGTCAAGGGTTTGACGCACACAGCTCACGTGCTTATCGTAACGCCGCCACGCCACCTTCACATCCTGTGCGCGGGAGACCCTTTGATGACAGCACCTGATTCCGGTCCAAGCCGGCGCAAACGCCTGAAAGACCTGCGCGAAGCCGCTCTGCACCGACCGGTGCTGGCACGTCACCTCTCCGATGGATTCAATGGCCGCTGGTCCCGGCGGCAATGGGTGCAGGCGAGCCTGTTCGCCACGATCGCGCTGCTGGTCGCCGCCATCGTGCCGGGTTTTGGCGATCTGCAGGCCGGCTCCACGCACGCGCCGCGCCACTCGATGGCATTGCCGTTGCCGCCGATCACGCTGAAGCCGGCGCACGCGCATCCGGACAGCCACTGGCAACTGGTCCGCGTGCAAAGCGGGCAGACCCTGGGCGCGGTGTTCCAGCAACTCGGCATTCCGTCCAGCACGATGCACCGCATCCTCGAGCAGCCGGGTGCGAAGCCGGCGCTGACCCGCTTGAGCACCGGTGCGGAACTGGCGTTCGATCTTGTCGACGGCACGCTGCGCCGCTTCCGCTATGAGCGCGATGCCGGTCATCAGGTGGAACTGAGCCTGCGCGGCGACGCGATCGAGCAACGGGTGATCGAGCGTCCGACCGAGCTTCGCAGCACCGTGAGCAGCGGCGAGATCAGCAGCTCGCTGTATGCCGCCGCCCGCAAGGCTGGCCTGTCGCCGTCCGCGATCGCGACGATGACCGACGAGATCTTCAAGTACGACATCGACTTCAGCGGTGCGCAGAAGGGCGACCGTTTCAGCGTGGTCTACGACCAGGTATGGCGCGAGGGCGAGCGCGTCGGCAGCGGCGAGATCCGCGCGGCCACGTTCACGACCGGTGGCAAGACCTATGCGGGCTTCCGTTTCGAACACGAGGGCAAGGTCGGCTATTACACCGCCGAAGGCCGGCCGCTGAAGAAGTCCTTCATCCGCATGCCGATTCCGTATGCGCGCGTCACCTCGGGATTCAGTGGCGCCCGCAAGCACCCGATCCTGGGCCGCACCCGCGCCCATCAAGGTGTGGATTACGGTGCGGGCTCGGGCACGCCGATCATGGCCGCGGGCGACGCGCGCGTGCAGTTCGTCGGCTGGAAGGGCGGCTACGGGCGCACCATGATTCTCGACCACGGCCGCGGCTACACCACCCTGTATGCGCACATGTCGCGCTTCGGCAAGTACACCGCCGGCCAGCGCGTCAAACAGGGCACGGTGATCGGCTATGTCGGCAGTTCCGGCCTGGCCACCGGACCGCACCTGCACTACGAGTTCCGGATCAACGGCGTGCACCGCAATCCGCTCAACGTGACGATGCCGCCGCCCGAGCCGCTGAAGGGCGCGGCGCTGGTCGCGTTCCGTGCGCAGACCGCACCGGCGCTGGCGCGTATCCAGGAAGTCGAGAACCTGCTGAAGAACAATGCGCAGGTCGCCAAGGCTGCACCGACGACGAAGCCGGAACCATCGGCCGGCACGGACAAGCAAGCCTGACGTCGAGTGGAACTCCTTCGAGCGGAACTCCCATGACATCCAACAACGCGGGCCCGGCGGAGCAGCATCCGACCGGGCCCGCTGGTTTATCGCTCCGGCCCGCTGTCATGGACGGCGAACTGTTCATCGGCCTGATCTCCGGCACCAGCGCCGACGGCATCGACGCGGCGCTGGTGCGCTTTGATGGCGAGCACGACTGCCGCCTGCTGCTGGGCCGCACCTACCCCTGGGATCCGGCGCTGCGCGCACGCCTGATCGAACTGGGGCAGGGCGCGGCGGCGCAGTCGATCGAGGAGCTCGGCACGCTGGACGTGCGGATCGCCGAGGCCTTCGCCACCGCCGCCCTGCAGCTGATCGAAGAGGCCGGCGTGGGCGCGCCGCAGGTGCGTGCGATCGGCTCGCACGGCCAGACCGTACGCCATCGGCCGCAGGGCGCGGACTTCGATGGCCGCCATCCGTTCACCTGGCAACTGGGCGATGGCAACCTGATCGCCGAACGCACCGGCATCGCAACCGTGGCCGATTTCCGCCGCCGCGACATGGCGGCCGGCGGCCAGGGCGCGCCGCTGCTGCCGGCCCTGCATGCGGCGATGCTGCGCTCGGAATACGAAGACCGCGCGGTCCTCAACCTGGGCGGCATCGCCAATTTCACCCTGCTGCCGGCCGGTGCCGGCAACCGGGTGCGCGGCTTCGACACCGGCCCGGCGAATGCGCTGATGGATGCGTGGTGCGAACGCATGCTGGGCCAGCCCTACGACGCCGACGGTGCGTTCGCGGCCCGCGGCCGGGTCGATGCGCCCCTGCTCGCGCGGCTGCGGTCGGATCCGTGGTTCGCGTTGCCGCCGCCCAAGAGCACCGGCCGCGAGCAGTTCCACCTGCCCTGGTTGCAGGAGCGGCTGGACGGCACGGAGCGGCCGGAGGATGTGCAGGCCACGTTGATGGAGCTGACCGCGACCACCGTCGCCGACGCGTTGCTGGCGCTGCAGCCTGCGACCCGGCGCGTGCTGATCTGCGGCGGCGGCGTGCACAACGCGCGGTTGCTGCAACGAATTGGCGCGCACCTGCCCGGCATGGCGATCGAGTCCACCGCGGCCCACGGCATGGATCCCGATTTTGTCGAGGCGATCGGGTTTGCCTGGCTGGCGCGGCAGACCCTGGCCGGATTGCCCGGCAACCTGCCCGGTGTCACCGGTGCCCGCGGCCCGCGGGTGTTGGGTGTGGTCTATCCGGCGGGCTGAGCGGCTTTACGGCGATTTCGACGGTGCTTCTTCAACCGGAGCCTCGACCCGCTGAATGTCAGTAATGCCGATCCGCAGAAGGCGCGTCATCCGTTCGCCCGGCACCCTCCGCGGTGGCGCCGGCATCCGGTGTACCCACCCGACCGATCAACGAAAACCCGGGATCGTTGTCGATCTGTTCCAGCGCCGCGATGGCCTCCTGCAAGGCGACCGCGTCGGTATCGTCCAAACGCGCGGCGACTTCCACTTCACACGCGAACAAGCCGTGCTCCAGCAGGTGCATTATCGCCTCCTGCTGGCTCCAGCCCTTCGCGCCCGCCAGTCGGCGTATGCGCTCAAGCAGCACGGCATCCATGTCCAGCAATACGGTCTCGTTCATGATTCTCCCTCCGTGTGCGAGGCCCCCACATCATCGCCCAGATGGACGCGCGGACGCAGCCACAGGAACAGCGCCACCGCCGGGATGACCAGCACCGTGGTGAGCAGGAAATACGGCGCGTAGCCTACCGCCTCGACAATGCGGCCGGAATAGAACCCCAGCACCTTGCCCGGCAGGGTGATGAGGGATGAAAACAGCGCGTACTGGGTCGCGGTGTAGCGCTGGTTGACCAGTGCCGACAGGTAGGCGACCGCCGCCGTGCCCAGGAAGCCCTGCGCGAGGTTCTCGCCCGAGATCACCAGGGTCAGCATGCCGACATCGCCGTTGGCGCCGATCAGCAGCAGGTACAGCAGGTTGCTCACCGCGCCCAGCACGATCGCGACCAGCAGCGTCCAGGCGACCCCCCAGCGCGCGACGGCCAGGCCACCGACAAACGCGCCGCCGATGCCGACCCAGATCCCGTAGACCTTGGACACCGCGGCGATCTCGGTCTTGCTGAAGCCCTGGTCGAGGTAGAACGGCCCGATGATGCCGCCCACCAGGGCCTGGTCGGAAATCTTGAACAGCAGGATGAAGGCCAGGACCGTCAGGCCCACGCGGCCACCGAAGCGGCGGAAGAAATCGGCGAACGGCTCGACCACGCCTTCGCGCATCGCCATCGCCCAGTTCTGCGCACGCAGGCGGATCACGGCCGGCTCACGCGCCAGCAGGTTGGCCACGATCGGGATCAGCATCACCGCTGCCATCGCCCGGTACACCTCCGGCCATGCGGCGTGGTCGGCCAGCACCAGCGCGAGCGCGCCGGTCACGATCAGCGCGATCCGGTAACCCAGCGAATAGGTCGCCACCAGCGCGCCCTGCGCGGAGGCGGGCGCGATCTCGATCCGGTAGGCATCGACCGCGATGTCCAGCGTGGCGCCGGCCAGCGCGACCATCACGGTCAGGCCGACGAACAGCCCGAGCCGGTCCGGGCTGACGCCGGCCATCGCGATCAGGCCGCCCATCACCAGCAGCTGGGTCAGCAGCAGCCAGCCGCGACGCTGGCCGAGCCGGCCGAACAACGGCAGGCGCCAGCGGTCCACCAGCGGCGCCCACAGGAACTTGAACGAGTACGCCATACCGGCACTGGCGATCATGGTGATGTCGGACAGTTCCAGGCCGTCCTCGCGCAGCCAGTACGCGAGGGTGCCGGCGACCAGCAGGAACGGCAGGCCGGAGGCGAAGCCGAAGAAGAACATCGTCCAGGCCGAAGGCTCGGCGAACGCTTTCCAGGCCGAGGGCTTGCGCGGCGCGACCGCGGTGCTCATCCGGCCGGGCTTTCCGCGTAGTCGACGGTAAACGGCGCATGGTCGGAAAACCGCGGCTCACGCGCGATCGAACAACTCCGCACCCGCCTGGCCAGCGCCGGGGTCAGCAGCTGGTAATCGATCCGCCACCCCACGTTGTTGGCATACGCCGCGCCGCGGTTGCTCCACCACGTGTAGTCCTCGCCGTCGGCATGCAGCGCGCGGTAGGCATCGACCCAGCCATGACCGTCGTCGCGCCCTTCGCCGCACAGGCCGTTGAGCCAGTCGCGCTCGGGCGGCAGGCAACCGGAATTCTTCTGGTTGGATTTCCAGTTGCGGATGTCCATTGCGGTGCGCACGATGTTCCAGTCGCCGCACAGCACATAGTCGCGGCCGCTGGCCAGCCACTCGTCCAGGTGCGGCTTGAGCCAGTCCATCACCTCGAACTTGAAACCCTGGCGCAGTTCGCCCGACGAGCCGGACGGGATGTAGAACGAGACCACGCTGAGATTGCCGAAGCGCGCCTCGATGTAGCGGCCTTCCTCATCGAACGGCGCCCAGCCCAGCGCGGTGCGGACCTCATCGGGTTCGCGGCGGCTGTAGATCGCCACGCCGCTGTAACCCTTCTTGGTGGTCGCATCGCGGAAGAACGCGCGGTAGCCGTCTGGAAGGAAGGCGGGATCCAGCCCGTCCGGGCCGCTGAGCTGATGCTCCTGGGCCTTGGTTTCCTGCACGCACAGCAGGTCGGCGTCCTGCTCGCGGAACCAGTCGAAAAACCCTTTTTTGGCCGCCGATCGCAGGCCATTGGCGTTGAAGCTGATGATGCGCATGGCGTACCGGAAAGATGGACGAAACGGGCGCGGGCCCAGCGCCGCAGGATAGCGTAGCGATCGCCGCGCGACCGGGCGCTGTGCCACACCCCGGCATCGCCTCGTTATCATCGGCCCCTGTTTCCGGCCTCCGGTGCCCCATGCACGACCACCGCTCCCGTTTCCTGCAGCTCGCGTTGCGCGCCCAGGCGCTGCGCTTCGGCGAATTCACCCTGAAATCCGGCCGCACCAGTCCGTACTTCTTCAACGCCGGGCGGTTCGACTCCGGTGTCGCGCTGGCCGGACTGGCGGGCTGCTACGCCGATGCGATCGAGGCAGCGGCGACGGCCGGGGTGATCGGTGAGTTCGACCTGCTGTTCGGGCCGGCCTACAAGGGCATCCCGCTGGCGACCGCGCTGGCCTGCGAGTACGCGCGCCGCGGACGCGACCTGCCGGTGGCCTTCAACCGCAAGGAGGCCAAGGCGCACGGCGAAGGCGGCAGCCTGATCGGTGCCCCGCTGGACGGTCGACGGGTGCTGATCGTCGACGACGTGATCACCGCCGGCACCGCGATCCGCGAAGCGTTGGGGATCATCGATCAGGCCGGCGGCAGCGTTGCAGGCATCGTGATCGCACTGGACCGGCAGGAAGCCGTCGACCCTTCCCGAAGCCGACGTTCGGCGGCACAAACTGTCGCAATCGAGTACGGACTTCCGGTGGTCGCGGTCGCCAGCCTGGCCGACCTGCTGGTGCTGGCCGGCGACTCCAGCGACCTGGCGGGCCAGCACGAGCGCCTGCTTGCCTATCGCGCCGAATACGGCAGCAGCCCGGACGCCTGAACGTATCGCAGCAGGTTTGGCCCGGGTCTTGCTTGATATGGTCTGTTGACCGTTATGGGTAACCGGCTCGCCATGAATACCGTCTCATCCCGCACACGTCCTGCCCTGCTCGCCACCGGCGCGCTGGCCGTCGGCCTGCTTCTGGCGGCCATGCCCGCGATGGCGCAGAAGGCGCAACGGGCGCAACCCAACGCCACCGGGAAGAAGATCTATTGCTGGGAAGTCGATGGCAGCAAGGTCTGCGGCGATGCACTGCCGGCCAGCGCGGTCGACAACCCGCGCACCGAATTCAGCCCCAGCGGCATGGCGATCAAGCATCTGGAGCGCGCCCCCACCGAGGCCGAGCGCGCGATCGCCGAGCTGGAGGCCGAGCGCGCGAAGGAAGCGGCCTGGACGGCGGCCGAACGGGCCCGGCGCGAGCAGGCGATGGTGGTCTCGTTCGCCAGCGAAGCCGACCTGCAGCGGAACTTCGAGAACCGGATCGGGCTGATCGACTCCAGCATCAAGACCTCCCGGCTCGGCATCGACGGAACCCGGCGCAGCCTGCTGAACCTGCTGCAGCGCGCCAGCGAAACCGAGCTGGAGGGCAAGCCGGTGGCGAAGTCGCTGGCCGACAAGATCAGCGCCCAGCACGATGCGTTGCGACGCCACCAGATGCTGCTGGAACGGCAACTACAGGAGCGCGGCACGATCGACCAGGAACTCGCCTCGGCCCTGGAGCGCTATCGCGAGCTGAAGGTGCCGGCGGGCGCCGGCCGCAGCTGAAGCGCAGCGGGTTCCCCGGGCCTTGCTTGCCAGGGTCTGGAGTCACGGGGTCTTGATGTTGTGATCCCCCGGCCCGCGCGCGTGCCGCGCGGGCATTCACGTGCCGCGTGGGCATTCGATCGGGCCCGAGTCGGCGGCCCGCTCGACCTCGCCCCGCTTTCGCGGGGAACGACGGTCGCCGTGCCCCGGCGGGGCGAAGTGGTCCCGAGTTCCGTGGTGTCCCGGGCTCCTTAGAAAGGCAGCTCCAGGTCGGGTCGCAGCGCCAGCAACTGCCCGCGGAATGCAGCCTTGATCCGCGCCATCGCCTCGTTGTTGTCCGCGTCGAAACGCATCACCAGCACCGGCGTGGTGTTGGACGCGCGCACCAGGCCCCAGCCATCGGGCCAGTCGGCGCGCAGGCCGTCGATCACCGACAACCGCGCAGCGTCGAACGTGGCCTCGGCGAGAAACCGTTCCACGAACGCATGCGGGTCGCCCTCGGGCGCATCGACCTTGATCTCCGGAGTGGAGATGCCATCGGGCAGCGCGTCCAGCACATCGCTGGGCCGGTCCGGCTGCGCGGCGAGGATCTCCAGCAGGCGGGCGGCGGCGTAGATGCCGTCGTCGAATCCGTACCAGCGCTCCTTGAAGAAGAAGTGGCCGCTCATCTCGCCGGCCAGCTCGGCCTCGGTTTCGCGCATCTTCGACTTGATCAGCGAGTGGCCGGTCTTCCACATCAGCGGACTGCCGCCGTGGCGCAGGATGTAGCCCGGCAGGCGGCCGGTGCATTTCACATCGAAGATGATCTGCGCGCCCGGGTTGCGCTCCAGCACGTCGGCGGCGAACAGCATCAGCAGCCGGTCCGGGAAGATGTTGTGGCCGTCGCGGGTAACCACCCCGAGGCGGTCGCCGTCGCCGTCGAACGCGATGCCCAGGTCGGCATCCAGGCGCTCGACCATCTGCATCAGATCGACCAGGTTGTGCGGCTCGCTGGGGTCGGGATGGTGGTTCGGGAAGGTGCCGTCGATCTCGCAGTACAGCGGTATGACCTCGGCGCCGATCGCGGTCAGCACGGCCGGGCCCAGCTCGCCGGCGACGCCATTGCCGGCATCCACGACCACCTTCAGCGGCCGGTCGATCTGGATGTCCGAGGCGACGCGCTGGATGTAGTCGTCGTTGATGTCGCGCAGCTCCAGCCCGCCCTCCACCGGCGCGGTGTACAGCCGGTCGTCGGCGATGCGCGCGTACAGGTCGGTGATCGCGTCGCCCGACAGGGTCTCGCCGCCGATGACGATCTTGAAGCCGTTGTAGTCGGGCGGGTTGTGGCTGCCGGTGACCGACACGCATGAGCCCGTGCGCAGGTGGAACGCGCCGAAATAGACCAGCGGCGTCGGCGCCAGGCCGATATCGATGACGTTGCGACCGGCCTTGCGCAGGCCGGCGACCAGGCCATCGACCATGTCGGGGCCGGACAGGCGGCCGTCGCGGCCGACCACGATGTCCTTCAGGCTCTTGTCGTGCATCAGCGAGCCGATCGCGTGGCCGATCAGTTCCGCCACCGCGGGATCCAGGGTCTGGCCGATCACGCCGCGGATGTCGTAGGCCCGGAAGATGCTGCGGTCCAGCTCGACCACCGCACCGACCGGCCTCGCCCCGGCCACCTCGCCGGTCGGGGCCGGCGCGGCTGGCGGGATTCCCTGATCGATGGATTCCTGCAGCGTCTGTTCGGGCAGGTCGGCATCGTCGTGCTCATCGCCCGCGCCGCGCCGCCGCGCCAGCAACGCCGGCCCGCGCGAGAACAGCAGCGCCAGCAGGGCAAACACAAAGGCGGTGATGAAGCAGGCCATCGCGCCCATCCCGAACGGGGAAAAAGCCAGGTACGGTACGCCCGCGGCAACCCGCAGGCTGCTGCCCGGGACCTTCGTCGCCAGCGCCTCGGCACCGCCGGCCAGCCGCGCATCGCCGCGCTCGACCACGCTTTGCCGCCCTTGCCGCAAGGCCAGATAGGTGTCACCGGGCACCTGCGCCGACGTGACCGGATCGGCGACGCGCTGCAACGGCAGGTGCACCAGGGCGACCGCGCGGATCTGGCCATCACCGTGGACCGGCGCGGCCAGCGCCAGCTTCAGTTCCTTGCCGTCGCGCAGCACCCAGACCACCGGCTTGTCATCGGCCAGGGACGCTTCCATCGCCGCCAGTCGGCCGTAGCCGCCTTTCGGCAAGGCCGCGTAACCCGCGTCCAGCTCGGGCGAGAGCACCACCCCGTCGCTGGCACCGGGCCAGCCCGAAGTGAGCAGTTCGGCCGCGTGCTCGAAGTCGCCGGCGGTGGCGGCCGCGACCAGTCCGGGGCGGGCGAGCTGCTCGACGAAACGCTTCTGCTCGTCCAGCAATGCCGCGGTGATCGCCTGCACCGCGCCATCGCGGGACTGCTCCAGCGTCGCCCGGCGGGAAACGTCGCGCTGCTGCTGCCAGCCGCTCCAGCCGAACCACAACACCAGCACCGCGCACGCGACCACCAACGCCGGCAGCAGGGGTTTCAGTGATTCCAGCGACAGCTGCGGACGGGTGACCTTGATATCGACCATGACGTTGCTTTTCCCCTTGGATTTCCGCGAACCGCGCCTAGCGCACGCCGGTATGGCCGAAGCCACCGGCGCCGCGGGCACTGGTTTCGAATGCATCCACCACCTGCAGCTGTGCGCGCACGACCGGCAGCAAGACCAGCTGGGCGATGCGATCCCCCGGCTGCATCGTAAAAGGCTCCTTGCCGCGATGCCAGACGCTGATCATCAACGGCCCCTGGTAATCGGCGTCGATCAGGCCGGTGCCGTTGCCCAGCACGATGCCATGTTTATGGCCCAGCCCGGAACGCGGCAGGATCACCGCGCACAGCGACGGATCGCCGATATGGATCGCCAGCCCCGACGCCACCAGCGCCGCATCGCCCGGCAACAGCGTGAGCGGCTCGTCCAGCGCCGCACGCAGGTCGAGTCCGGCGCTGGCCGCAGTCGCGTACTCGGGCAACGGCCATTGCCCGCCAAAACGCGGGTCGAGGATTTTCAGTTCGAGGGTGTGCTGCATGAAGGATCCAGTGATGGTGTCGCCGCAGCCACGGGCGGTCGATGGAGAGGGACGCGCGGGAAAAGCGGATCGTATACGCGCCGCGCTGCGGCGTCCGGGAAGTCCGGAGCCGCGACAGCGTTGTCGGTCAGGGTTGGTCCGCGGGCAAAAACGAGCTTCACCGGGTCTCTGCCATGCCTGACGCCGGGCTGTCGTCCTCCAGCCGCTGCGCCACCAGATCCAGCAGGCGCCCGGCGAGTTCGATTTTCGGTGCCGGGCCCAGCGCGCATTCAAGGCCGGCGCCGTACACGACCAGCGCGTTGTCATCGCTCTCGAACCCCGAGCCCGCCATACCGACCCGGTTGGCGGCGATCAGGTCCAGCCGCTTGTCCGACAATTTGCCGCGCGCGTAGCGCTCCATGTCGTGGGTCTCGGCGGCGAAGCCCACCAGCACGCGCGGCCGCAGCCCATGCCCGGCCAGGTCGGCGAGGATGTCGCGGGTGCGCACCAGTTGCAGGGTCAAGCCGGGTTCGCCGGGCTGTTTCTTGATCTTTCCGGTCGCCACCTGCTGCGGGGTGAAATCGGCCACCGCGGCCGCGCCGATATAGACATCCGCCGGCATCGCGGCAAAGACCGCGGCATGCATCTGCGCGGCGGAGCGCACATCGATCCGGCGCAGGTCGCCCTCGCCGGCCCCGGGTGTCGGCAGCGCCACCGGGCCGGCGACCAGGGTGACCCTGGCACCACGGCGCACGGCGGCGGCGGCGATCGCGAACCCCATCTTGCCGCTGCTGCGGTTGCCCAGGAAACGCACCGGGTCGATGTCCTCATAGGTCGGACCCGCGCTCACCACGACATGCCGTCCGGTCAACCCATCGGCACTCATGCGCAGGCCTGGGCCAGGGCGCTGACGATCTCTTCGGGCTCCAGCAGACGGCCTTCGCCCACCTCGCCGCAGGCCTGGTCGCCGGCACCGGGGCCCAGCACCAGCACGCCGCGACCGCGCAGGGTGTCGACGTTGGCCCGCGTCGCCGCGTGGGCCCACATCAGCCGGTTCATGGCCGGGGCGATCGCGATCGGCGCATCGGTGGCCAGGCACAGGGTGCTGACCAGATCATCCGCGAACCCGTGGGCAAGTTTGGCGATGGTGTTGGCCGTGGCCGGGGCGATCACGATCCGGTCCGGCCAGCGCGCCAGCTCGATATGCCCCATCGCGGCCTCGGCGGCCTCGTCCCATAACGAGGTGCGCACGTGCCGGCCCGACAGCGCCTGGAACGTGGTCGCAGCCACGAACCGCTGGGCGTTGTCGGTCATCGCCACCTGCACCTGCGCACCGGCCGCGGCGAGTCGCCGCACCAGCTCGGCGGCCTTGTACGCGGCGATGCCACCGCACACGCAAAGCAGGATTTTCTGTTCCTGTAGCGAAGACATGTTTAAGGAAATTCCTACCGCCCAGAGCGATGGCCAGCTTACCCGAAGCGGCGTTGGCGCCCGATAGGACCGACACCGTGCAGCCTGCAGGCTGGGGACGTTGCCGAAGCGGGGGCGGAAACGGCGCGACGCGGCTTCCCCGACCTCATCGCGCACCGGCCCGCCCCGCTTCGATTTGTTCCGACGCATCCGGCCTGCCGCCCGTTGCCTGTCCGGTCGCCGACTTGCCATCGGCGGCGACAAAGCGCTGCTTGCCCACGGCTGCCGACCAACCGCCACACCATCATGAGGACACCGATGCACATACGAGACTGGCCCGCCGCGGAACGTCCACGCGAGAAGCTGATGGCCCGCGGGGTCGGAGTGCTGTCGGATGCGGAGCTGCTGGCGATCTTCCTGGGCTCGGGCCTGCGCGGCCGCGATGCGGTCACCACCGCGCGCGAACTGCTCGGGATGCATGGCCCGCTGCGGGCGCTGCTCGAGCGCAGCCCGGCGGACCTGGCGAAACTCCCCGGCATCGGCCCGGCGCGCGCCTGCGCGATCGCGGCGGGGCTGGAGCTCGGTCACCGGCAGCTGTCGGCGGAACTGGAGCGTGGTATCGCGCTCAGCGACCCGCAGGCGGCCGGCCGCTACTTCGCCCAGCGGTTGCGCGGACTGCCGCACGAGGTGTTCGCGGTGCTGTTTCTGGACACCCGGCATCGCGCGATCGCGTTCGAGGAACTGTTCCGCGGCACGATCGACGGCGCCGAGGTGCATCCGCGCGAAGTGGTGCGGCGCGCGCTGGCGCACAACGCGGCGGCGGTGATCGTCGGCCACAACCACCCGAGCGGAAACCCGGAGCCCAGCGCCGCCGACCGCGCGGTGACCGCCCGGCTCAAGCAGGCATTGGCGCTGGTGGACCTGCGCCTGCTGGATCATTTCGTGATCGCCGACGGCCCGCCGGTCTCGCTGGCCGCACGCGGCTGGGTGTGATGGCAGGAGTCATACGGGGCCGTACTGATGACGCAGGCCAGGCTCCGGATGCACAAAGGCCGGCCGATCACACGCTCATCGGCCGGTCCCGATGGCGCGTCGTATCGCGATCGGCGCACGCGACCGGATCCACTACAACTGGAACGCCACCGAACGCACCACGCCTTCGACGATATCGCGTGGCCAGGAAGGCGGACGCAACACATAGGATCGCGCCTGGCCGGATTGGCGCTCGAACCACTGCGCAAACCCGCGGATCTCGGCGCTCCCGTAGAACGCCGTCGTCAGCTCGTAATTCAGGAACAGGCTGCGCCCGTCCAGATTGACCGAACCGCACAGCGCCACGGCCTCATCCACGATCACCAGCTTGGCGTGCGCCATGCGCGGCGACAGGCGGATGACCGCGCCGGCGGCGGCGAGTTCGCGCAATGCCCGCTCGCGCGCCCAGTCCGCCAGACGATGGTTGGACCAGCGTGGCATCAGCAAGGTGACCCGGATCCCGCGCCGGCAGGCAATCGCAAGCGCCTGCAGCAGCGCGTCGTCGGGGACGAAATACGGCGTTGCCAGGGCTATTCGGACCTGCGCCTGGTACACGGCCGTCAGCAGGAATGCGTAGACAGTGTCGTCGGCGCGGTCCGGGCCGCTCGGAATGAGTTGTACGGGGATGGAGTCAGTGCAGACCGGTTGCGTGGAACCGTTTCCCGTCTCCTCCGGTCCGGACAACAGCGGCTGCCCGGCCTCCACGCGACCGCCGGCCAGCCGCCAGTCCTGCCCGAACACGCTGCATGCATCCGTGGCCAGCGCGCCGTCGACGACGAAGCTCAGGTCGTCCCACGCCGGCGCCGCCGGACCGCCGGTGAAGTACTCGGCGGCGATGTTGCGCCCACCGCTCCACAGTCGCCGACCGTCGGCAATGGCCAGCTTGCGGTGGTTGCGTAGATTGCTGCGCCCGCGCACCGGGTTGTGCAGCATCGGCATGAACCAGCGCAGCGCGATGCCGCCGGCAACCAGCCGCCGACGCAGGCCGCGCGGGGTTCTCTGGCTGCCGATCGCATCCAGCAATACCCGCACGCGCACGCCACGTGTCGCACTGGCCAGCAGCGCATCGCCAACGCGCCGACCCACGCTGTCGTCGGCAAAAACGAAGGTGCACAGATCCAGCCGTTCCTGCGCGCCCGCGATCAGCGCCAGCAATGCATCCAGCGCGGCTGGCCCGTCCGCCAGCAGCACCACGCGGCGATTCGCACACGCTGCCGGCAGCGACAGCCCGGCGGTGAGTTGCCGTGCCCACGGCGGCGCGGACGACGCACCCGTGCCGGCGCCCAATCCCGGGAGGCCGGGGCCATGCACCGGGCGCACCATCTTGCGGGTCCCGAACAGCAGGAACAGCGGCACCCCCGCATACGGGAACGCCACCATCGCCAGCACCCAAGCGATGGCGGCGGACGGATGCCGTCTCTGCCGGCCGATTCGCGTCGCCAGCACATAGGCCAACAATCCGATGGTGGCCGCGGCCAGATGCGCAGTCGCGAAAAAGCTGAACATTCCAGGCATTGGCAACTCCCCGAACGGGTGGTGATCCACGCGGACTGTGGTGTGCGCATTCGCGCTTGCCGCGAAGTCCGCGACAATCAAAGGCACGGCAATCAACGGCGATGACGGTCAGCGACCACTGTCGGGATCGCGCGACCTCGCCAACAGCCGGGCAAGCAGCGCGATCTGCTCCTGCTGCTGGACCAGCAGCATCTGGATCTGTTCGCTGCGCAACTGGTCCAGAAAGCTCTTGGCAAACCATCGTTGGGCTGCGTGGTCCTGGGCAACTTTGCGGGTCATGGGCTGGCTCCTGTGTGGGTGGCTCGAAACCTGCTGCCGGGATAGCACGGCACGCGGTTCTTCCCCGGTGAAGGACGGCACGACCTCGCATTGGAAACGGCTCGCCGGAACCGGGCGGGCGGTTCCCGCTCGGCGCGACCGGCGGCGGCGTGAGCGCATTTTCGATTCCTGCCGCCATCCGGACGATGGGTCCGGAAGCAGGTAAAATGCCCGGTTCCGTAGCATCTGCCGAGCCCTCGTGAAAGCCACCCTCCATGCCCTGGTCACGCAAGCCGTCGACGCCCTGCGTTGCGCCGGCACCCTGCCGGCCGACCTCGAAACCCCCGATTTCGTGATCGAGCGTCCCAAGACCCGGGCCCAGGGCGACTTCTCGACCAACGCGGCGATGCTGCTGGCTAAACACGCCGGCAGGAGCGGAACCAAAACGAATCCGCGCGCGGTGGCGCAGGCCATCGTCGATGCCCTGCCCGCCAACCGCGATATCGCGAAGATCGAGATCGCCGGGCCGGGTTTCATCAACTTCCACGTCGATGAAAGCGCCTGGCGCCGCCAGCTGGGCGAGCTGTTCGCCCGCGGCGAAGCGTACGGCCGCAACGACAGCGGTCGCGGCCACCGCGCCGGCGTCGAGTACGTGTCGGCCAACCCGACCGGACCACTGCATGTCGGCCACGGCCGCGCGGCGGTGATCGGCGACTGCATCGCCCGCGTGCTGGCCGCCAACGGCTGGGACGTGGCGCGCGAGTTCTACTACAACGACGCCGGCGTGCAGATCGAGAACCTCGCCCTGTCGGTACAGGCACGCGCACGCGGCATCGCGCCCGACGACGCCGGCTGGCCCGAGAACGGCTACCGCGGCGACTACATCGCCGATGTCGCCCAGGCGTACCTGGACGGCGCATCGGTGGAACTGGATGGCCAGACCGTCGCCGGCGCGAACGACCCCGACGACCTCGACGCGATCCGCCGCTTCGCCGTAGCGTGGTTGCGCCGTGAACAGAACGGCGATCTGGAGGCGTACGGCGTCGGCTTCGACGTGTACTTCCTGGAAAGCTCGCTGTACTCCGACGGCAAGGTCGAGGAAACCGTCGCCACGCTGACCGCCAACGGCCACACCTACGAGGAAGGCGGCGCCCTGTGGCTGCGCAGCACCGATTTCGGTGACGACAAGGACCGCGTGATGCGCAAGTCCGACGGCACCTACACCTACTTCGTGCCCGACGTCGCCTACCACCTGAGCAAATGGCAGCGCGGCTACGAGCGCGCGATCACCGAACTGGGCGCCGACCACCACGGCTCGCTGGCGCGCGTGCGTGCCGGCCTGCAGGCGCTGGATGCCGGCATCCCGCAGGGCTGGCCGGAGTACGTGCTGCACCAGATGGTCACGGTGATGCGCGGCGGCGAGGAGGTGAAGCTCTCCAAGCGCGCCGGCAGCTACCTGACCTTGCGCGACCTGGTCGACGAGGCCGGCCGCGACGCGACCCGCTGGTTCCTGGTCGCGCGCAAGCCCGATTCGCAGCTGACCTTCGACATCGACCTGGCCCGCAGCCAGTCGCTCGACAATCCGGTCTACTACGTGCAGGTCTCGCACGCGCGGATGTGCGGGCTGATGCGCCAGCTGACCGAGCGCGGCCTGTCGTTCGACCGCGAGGCCGGCCTGCAACTGCCGCTGGAAGACGACGCGGCGACCCACGAACTGGTCGTCACCGTGCTGCGCTACCCGGACGTGGTCGCGACCGCCGGACGTGACCTGGAACCGCACCAGCTGGCCGCGTACCTGCTGGAACTGGCGCAGACGTTCCAGTCGTATTACAACGACCACCAGTTCCTGGTCGACGATGCCGACCAGCGCAACGCGCGGCTGGTACTGGCGATGGCGACCCGCCAGGTGTTGGCGAACGGTCTCGAACTGCTGGGCGTCAGCGCCCCCGAGGTGATGTAAGTGGCAGCACGGCGCGGCAAGTCCCAGGCACGACGCAACCAAAGCAACAACGGCCTGCCCGGCTGGGCATGGATGGTGCTGGGCATCGTGCTGACCATCGCGGTCATCCTGTTGATGCCGAAGCTGTTGAAGTCCGACGGCGACGGTTTCTTCCGCCCGCAGCCCAACCCGGATGCACAACCGGCCCCGGTGGCCGCGGGCGAGGAAGACATCGGCATCACCCGGCCCGGCTCGGCCAATACGCCTGCGGTGCCCGCCGGCGAAGCCCCGAAATACGACTTCTACACTTTGTTGCCGGGCAAGGAAGTGGCCGTCAGCGACGCCGAACTGGCCGCCACCGAACGCGCCGAGGCACAGCGTGCCGAAGCCCAGCGCGCGGCCGCCCTGCTGCGCGGCGAGCAACCGGCGCGCGCCGATCTGCCAACGCCCCATCCGGATGCGGCCGACCTCGCGCTGCCGCGGCCGGTTGCGGTCGAGCCGACCCCGGCCGCGACTCCGGCCCCTGTCAGCGCCGCCCCCACATCGGCGGCCAGCACAACCGCCACCGCCGCGACCCGACCCGAGGACAACCCGGCCACGGCAGCCGGCCTGGGCGACGGCAGCCGTTACCTGTTGCAGGCCGGTGCGTTCCAGGCCTCCGGCCCGGCCGAGGAATTGAAGGCGCGCATCGCGATGATCGGCCTCAGTGCGCGGGTCGAGTCGGCCCAGATCAACGGCAACACGGTCTACCGCGTGCGCATGGGGCCGTACGGGACCGCCAGCGACCTCGCCGATGCCAAGCGCAAGCTCGCCAACAGCGGCATGGCCGCGATGGCGATCAAGGTCCAGTAGCCGTTGGTGTAGAGTTCCGGCCCGCGCGGTGCGTCAGCTGCCGCGCTTGAGCTTGATCAGCACCGAGGTGTCGGAATCGCCGTGGCCGTGGTCGACCAGGTTGGTGTAGTCGGCCAACGCCAGTTCCAGGGTCTGCAGGCGGATCGCCGCCTCGCGCGCGATGTCCTGCACGATGCGCAGGTCCTTCAGCATGTGGGCGCTCTTGAAACCGGGCGCGAACTCGCCGCGCAGCATCGAGGCGCCGCGCTTGTCGAGGAACCAGTTGCCGGCCGCGCCCGCCATCAGGGTCGGCAACAACCGCTCCGGGTCAAGGCCCAGCTTCTCGCCCAGCGCGAGGCCCTCGCACACCGCCTCGTTGATACCGGCAACCAGCACCTGGTTGACCGCCTTGGTCGCCTGGCCGGCACCGGTCGCGCCCATGTGGCTGATCCGGCTGGCGTAGGCCTCCAGTACGGGGCGCACCTTGTCGACCGACGCCTCCTCGCCACCGGCCATCACCGACAGCTTGCCGTTGCGCGCGCCCTCCACGCCGCCCGACACCGGCGCGTCGACGAAGCCAATCCCCTGCGCCTGCAACGTCGCCGCGGCGCGGCGGGCGGTCTGCACCGACACGGTGGAGTGGTCGACCACCACCGACCCCGGCCGGAGCACCTGCGCCAGCGCATTGACGTTTTCCAGCACGTCGGCATCGAGCGACACGCACAGCGCGACCACGTCGCAGTCGGCGAAGTTGTCATGCGAGCGCGCGGCGCGCACTTCCAGCTCGGCGGCCAGCGCATCGGCCTTCGCCTGGGTGCGGTTGCCGACCGCGGTCAGCAGACCGCGCGCATGCAGGTAACGCGCCATCGGCGCGCCCATCGCGCCCAGGCCGATGAATCCGGCTTTCATGTGATTGCCCATGCAGTTCCTCGTGCCCTCGACGGGCGTTGATTTCAATGGCAACGTTGAAAGAGTGCCGTCATCCCCGCAAAAGCGGGGACCCACTGACGTCCGGCCTTTGAAGACCAAAGATTCCGGGTTGCCGTATTCGCGGGATGACGGGTTGGAGGTACTTGATCGGCGTTGCTTTCAATACATCTTCAGCCGCCAGTACGGCGTGCAGGGCCCAACCCGGCTCCGTCAACACCGGGCGGCGGCCCGCATCAATCCATGCCGGTCATGTCAGCGGCTCATCGCTGAGGTAGGTGTAACCGGTCAGGCCGGCTTCCAGCGCGGCGTTCAGGCGATCGGCCTCATCGGCCGGCAGGCCGGCGGCGGCGACCTTGGCGCGGTAGTTCGCGCGCAGCTCATCGAGCTTGTAGCCGACGTAGTCGAGCATCACGTCGGTGGTGTCGCCGCGACGCTGCTGGACCAGCTCGTAACCATCGCCGGTCAGCCGGACCGCGACCGCGTCGGTGTCGCCGAACAGGTTGTGGATGTCGCCGAGAATTTCCTGGTAGGCGCCGACCAGGAAGAAGCCGAGCCGGTAGCTCTCGCCGGGATTGAGCGAGTGGATCGGCATCGAGGTGTCCAGCGTCTCGTTGCCGACATAGGTGTCGATGCGGCCGTCGGAGTCGCAGGTCAGGTCGGCGATCACGCCGCGCCGCTGCGGCGCCTCGTCCAGCCGCTCGATCGGCATGATCGGGAACACCTGCTGGATCGCCCACACGTCGGGCATCGACTCGAACACGCTGAAGTTGACGAAGTACTTGTCGACCAGCCGCTGGTTGAGCTCATCCAGCACCGCCTGATGGCTCTTCTCGCCGGCGCTGAGGCGCTCGCGCACGCCGTGGGCGATCAGGTAGAACAGGTCGTCGATGCGGGCGCGGTGGGCCAGGTCGATCTGGCCGAGCGCGTAGGCGGTCAGGCCCTCGTTGTGGAAGTGCACGGCCTCGTGGAACAGCTCGACCGCCGGGCGCGCGTCCAGCTCGGCGTGGATGCCGCGCAGGTGGCGGATCACCGCCGGTTCGTCGTCGTGCAGGTCCGGCACGCGGCCCTCGGGCGCGGGCTCCACCTCGGACACGTTGGCCACCAGCACCGCGTGGTGCGCGGTCATCGCGCGGCCGCATTCGGTGACGATCCGCGGCGGCGTGAGGCCGTGCTCGGCGCAGGCCTCGGCCAGCGGCTGGACGATGTTGGAGGCGTACTGCTGCACGCCGTAGTTGATCGAGTAGTAGCTGCGCGAGCGGGTGCCCTCGTAGTCGATCCCGAGGCCGCCGCCGACGTCCATGTAGCGCACGTTCGCGCCCAGCTTCGACAGCTCGATCAGGTAGCGCGTGGCTTCGCGCATGCCGCTGGCGATGTCGCGCACGTTGGAGATCTGCGAACCCATGTGGAAATGCAGCAGGCCCAGGCAGTCGGTCATACCGGTGTCGCGCAGGCACTTCCACAGGTCCAGCACCTGGCGCGGGGTCAGGCCGAACTTGGCCTTGTCGCCGCCGCTGTTCTGCCATTTGCCCGCGCCGAGGCTGGCCAGGCGCATGCGCACGCCCAGGCCCGGCTTCACGCCCAGCGCCTTCGACTCTTCCATCACCAGCGCCAGCTCGGACGGCTTCTCGATGACGATGAAGGTCTCCATCCCGAGCTTGCGGCCGATCAGCGCCAGGCGGATGTACTCGCGGTCCTTGTAGCCGTTGCAGACGATCAGCCCGCCCGGCCGGCTCAGCGCCAGCACCGCCATCAGCTCCGGCTTGCTGCCGGCCTCCAGCCCGAAACCCTCGCCGTGGTGCGAGGCCAGGGTGCCCGCGACACCTTCGTGCTGGTTGACCTTGATCGGGTACACCGCGGTGTAGCCGCCGGCATAGTCCGCCTCCGCCATCGCCTGCACGAACGCGCCCTGCAGCTTGCCCAGCCGGTCGCCGAGGATGTCCGGGAAACGCACCAGCAGCGGCAGCTTGGCGCCGTTGGCGCGCGCCTGGTCGACCACCTCCGGCAGCGCCACCGCCGGACCGTTGGCGCCCGTCGGCCGCACGGTCACCCGGCCGGCGTCGTCGACGTCGAAATACCCTTCGCTCCAATGCGGGATCGAATAGGTCTTGCGGGCCTGATCCAGCGACCAGTGGGACATCGGCTTGCTACCGGCAGTGTGGGGACGGGCATTCTATCGTTCCCGGTGCGCCGCCCGGTGAGCAGGCCACCGGAACCCGGCTCATTGACAGTCGATACCGCCGCGTTCGCTACAATCCGCACCCCTCCCGGAGCGATCCCGCCGCAGCATCGCGGCAATCGCTCCGCCTGACCGCCTGCCGACTGTGGCTCACTACGCTGGACGAACTGCAATGACCTCCAATACGACCTGGCACTACGAGAACTTCGAGCCGTCCGGCTCGGCGATCGGTTACCGCATCACCCGCAAGCTGGACGAGGTGCAGTCGCCGTTCCAGAAGATCGAGATCTTCGAGACGACCGACTGGGGCAACCTGATGCTGATCGACGGCGCGGTGATGCTGACCTCGCGCGACAACTTCCTGTATCACGAGATGATGTCGCACCCGGCGCTGTTCACCCACCCCGATCCGAAGCAGGTGGTGATCATCGGCGGCGGCGACTGCGGCACGCTGCGCGAGGTGCTCAAGCACCCCGGCGTGGAGCGTGCGGTGCAGTGCGACATCGACGAGCAGGTCACCCGGATGGCGGAGAAGTACTTCCCCGAGCTGTGCGATTCCAACAACGATCCGCGTGCGGAACTGCTGTTCGACGACGGCATTGCGTACATGGCCAACGCCGCGCCCAACAGCCTGGACGTGGTGATCGTCGACTCGACCGATCCGGTCGGCCCGGCGGAAGGGCTGTTCAACAAGGCGTTCTTCGAGTCCTGCTTCCGGGCGTTGAAGGACGACGGCATCCTGGTGCAGCAGTCCGAGTCGCCGCTGGTGCTGTTGGACCTGATCAAGGCGATGCGCGCGGAGATGGGCAAGGCCGGTTTCACGACGTTCCAGACCCTGCCGTTCCCGCAGCCGTGCTATCCGACCGGCTGGTGGAGCTGCACCTTGGCGCGCAAGGGACAGGGTTTCGATTTCCGCCAGGACGATGCGCGGGCGCGCCCGTTCAAGTCCCGCTACTACAGTGCCGATATCCATCTGGGTGCCATGCATTTGCCCCCGTTCGTGGCCGAAGCGCTGGGCGAGTGAACCGGTAACGCGGGACGCGCGCCGACCGGCGGCGGGTGGCGGGCGGCCGGGGATGCAGGCACCTCCGGCTCATCGATCCATCCAGGGGAAGCACATGTCCACTTGCCTGTCGCGGTGCACCGTCATGGCGCTGGCGCTGGCCATGTGGCTGGTCGGTTTTCCCGTGACCGCACAGGAACGGCCGGACGGGCGCGCGCCGAAGACCGGGCTGGCGCACGTTTTCGACCGCCAACTGCAGCGCTTCCAGAGCGGGCAGTTCGACTCGCTCGACGCGGCAAACCTGCAGCAGGAGCTGGACCAACTGCGGGCGTCGCTGCCCACCGGCGATACATTGCGCGAGCTGGATTTCCGCGCGGTGCAGTGTGCGCACACGCTCCGGCAGGATCCTGTCGCCGCGTTGAAGGTTGTCGAGCAGGCGCTCCTCCGGGCCAGACGCGTGGATGCGGCTGAAATCCAGGTTCGCCTGTTGCTATGTGCCGGTCTGGCACGCGGCATCTCGCAGACACCGGCGGATGCCTTGACCGACTTTGACCAGGCCATCTCGCTGGCTCGCGCAGCCGGCCTCCAGGCCGCCCTCGGCGACAGCCTCGCGCAACGAGGGTCACTGCACTCGCTGCAGGGCGAACAGGCACATGCGCTGCTCGACTTCCTTGCTGCGCAGAACCATTACCGCATCGCGGGCAAGAACGCCCTGGCCGAGGCAAACCTGATCAACATCGCCACCGTGTACCGCCGCATGGGCGAATACGCGAAGGCCGGTGAGTATCTGCGCCAAACCCGCGAGGCCGCCTTGCGCGGCGGCAAGTGGACCGAGCTGTTCACGGCGCTGATGCAGTTGGGATTCCTGCACGACGATACCCATCAGCCGCAACAGGCCGAACAGACCTTCACCCAGGCACTGGAAATCGCCAGCGAGCGAACCGGCATGCGCCAGGATCAGGGATTCGCCCGGATCGGTCTGGCGACGGCCATGATCAACCAGCAGCGCTACCGCGAGGGCCTGGTCGTGCTGGATCAGGCCGTTGCCGATTTGACCTCGATCGACGACACCAGCAGCGCCGGCGACCTCCAGTTGTTGCGCGGCATCGCGGTAGCCGGCATGGGCAACCATTACCGTGCCTTGGAGCACTACGGGCAGGCACTCGCCGAACTGCAGCGCAGCGGCAACCAGCGTTATCTCGCGCGCCTCTATCGAGCCCGCGCCGACAGTCACGAAGCGCTGGGCAACGATGCCGGGGCGCTCGCCGACTACAAGCAGTACACCGCCCTGCGCGAAACGCTGACCGAGAACATGCGCAGCGAGCAGACTGCGGTGTTGCGCCAGCAGTTCGACGCCAGCCGCCGGGACATGGAAAACCGCCGTCTACTGGCCGATCAGCAAGCACGCGAGCAACAGTTGCAGGCGTTGATGCGGATGCGGCATTGGCAATGGGTCGCCATCGGACTGGCCGGACTGTTGCTGGCGGTACTGGGAGCACTTGCCGCACGTCAGCTCGGCAGACTGCGCCGGCTGCGGGTACTGGCCATGACCGACCCCTTGACCGGCGTCGCCAACCGTCGCCGGGTCGAACGCATGGGCAACGAGGCGATTGCCCATGCCCGTGAGCGATCCAGGGCGTTGTGCGTCCTGAGTCTGGATGTCGATCACTTCAAGAAGGTCAACGATGGCTTCGGCCATGCCGTCGGCGATGAGGTACTGGTGCGAGTCGCAAAGACATGCGCTTCCGCACTGCGGCAATTCGACCTGCTGGGACGCGTGGGCGGCGAGGAGTTCCTTGTGGTGCTTCCTGATACCCGACTGGAACAAGCGGTGGAGGTCGCCGAGCGGTTGCGCCAGGGTGTCGAGTCTTTGCGGTTCCAGGAACCCGCGACGGAGCTGCGGGCCTCGATCAGCCTCGGCCTGACTGCGCTGCGCGACGAGGACCACGACCTGGCGGCACTCGCGCAACGCGCCGACGTCGCCCTCTATCGGGCCAAGGCCGGCGGACGAAACCGGACCGAGGTCGAGCCCTGAGCCGATCGCAACATGGCGAGTGCAACCACCGGCGAACTCACCACCCGACACCTAACCGGCCGGGCCTTCCGCCTCCGGAGTCGACGGAGTCGATGGAGTCGTCGGGGGCGGTTCCGGTACGTCTCCGCCCACGGCGTCCACCGCACTGCGCTGGCCGGCGACTTCCAGATCCGGCCAGCGCCGTGGCCGGACCGTCACCTCGCCGCGGCGCAACGCCTCGCGCACCGCCATCTCCGGTCCGTGGAACATCACTGACGCCGCTTCGCTCCAGGAGCCCGCGCGCCGCGCGTGGACCTGGCAGCCAACTGCCCACTCCTGGCCCAGGTCGCACAGCAGCGCGTCCTCGACGCCATCGCGGTCGAGGTCGCGCATGACCACCACGCAATCCGCGCCGGGCTGCAGGCAACCGCCGGCCGGGATTTTCTGCGCGATCAGAGCCTCCCACCAGTCTTCCGGCGGTGCGGCACCGGCCACGGCAATCAGCGCCCGCGCGGCTGCCACATCTCGGACCGCGGTGCGGCGCAGCTCGTCTTCGCCAGCGAACTGATCAAACCGGTGCTGGCGCGCGATGGCGCGCTCGATGCGCTTCGACAGTTCGGTATCGGTCGTCACCAGCTGCTCGGACTGCAGGCCGACGAGGGCGCGATACCCGGCGCGGCCCGCATCGAAGCGCAGGTAGTCGACATCGAAATCCGCCGGTTTGGTCACCCCCGACAGCAGCCGCTCGACCTGGCTGGCGGTGGCCAGGCGGTGCGGATCCAGCACCGGCGAGTTGGCCGCCAGTGCCAGCGCGATGGCCAGCAACGAGACCGCCACATTCACCGGCTCCAGCCGTCGCAACCACGCCCCGCCACGCCACAGTGCCGCCCACGCATAGCCGAAGGCGTGCGCGGCCAGGATCACGGCTGCCACCACCGCCCACAGCCGCTCGGCGGTCCAGCCGTATTGCGCGATCCGCAGCCACAGCGCGTAGCCGGCCAGCACGGCGAACACCGGCAGGCTCGCCAGCCCGGCCGACACCAGCCAGCGCAGCCACGCCGGATACGGCGGCGGGTGCCGGCCGTCCTGATAGACCGCGTTGGTGAACAGCACCATCGCCGCCACCAGCAGCATCAGCACCATCGCCGCCGAGCGCGTGGCCCACAACGGCTGCAGCCCGGTGAACGGCAGGCTGGCGACAAACAGCAAGGCCACCAGCGCCAGCACCGGCAACAGGCCGGTGAAGGTGGCGAACAACAGACGCCGCATCAGCTGGATCGGCCGCTTCTCGCTGCGGCCGAGCAGCACGCCCAGCCCGGCAAAGGTGCCCGTGGCGAGGTAGACGAAGGGCTCCTGCCGGAACAGATCGGCGAACCAGTCGATCCCGATCAGCTTGAACAGGCCCGCCCACAGCATCAGCACCAGCCAGCAGATGCCGGTGAACGCCAGCATGACCAGCAAGGTCAGCGCGTTCTGCCAGGCATGGTCGAACAGGTCGAGGTAGGGCGCACACCAGCGGCCGTGCTGCAGCCGGCATTGCAGATAGGGCACGGCGATGAACAGCGCCACCGCCAGGCTCGCCCCGAACGGCGCCAGCACCTGCTGCGCCTGCAACGCCGGCGCGCCCGTCACGCTGTGACCCGCCCACCACGCCAGACCAAGGAACACCACCGTCAGCAACGCCGTGTGCTGCCAGAACCGCGCCTCGTCCAGCCGCCGCACCGACAACGCCATCGCGGTCGGCACCGACAGCACCAGCGTGTACCAGCAGACCCGGCCATCGAGCCCGGCGAGCCAGCCCCAGCCCTGCTCGCTGCCGGTCGACAGCAGCCACAATGCCAGCCCCTGCAGCATCGCCAACAGGACGATGAAGCCGCGCACCTCGCGCGGCAGCGGCGCGTCCCCTACATCCGACAAGGGATTCGATGCGGGCCTGGACGCATCGCGGTCCGCCGCGTCAGAGCGCATCGCCGTCCAGCTCGCCGGTGCGGATCCGCACGACCCGGTCCAGGTCCCAGACGAAGATCTTGCCGTCGCCGATCTTGCCGGTGCCGGCGGCCTTCATGATCGCCTCCACCACGCCATCGACCTGGTCGTCGGTGATCGCCACCTCCAGCTTGATCTTGGGCAGGAAGTCGACCACGTACTCGGCCCCACGGTACAGCTCGGTGTGGCCCTTCTGGCGCCCGAAACCCTTGACCTCGGTCGCGGTGATGCCGGCCACGCCGGCTTCGGCGAGCGCTTCGCGGACATCGTCGAGCTTGAACGGCTTGATCACGGCCATGACCATCTTCATCGGGCGTCTCCGGGAGTTTGCGTGTGTCGTATCGGGCAAGGGCGGGGCGAGAATAGCGCGAAGCCGGCCGGCATCTGGGCTAAAGTAGCGGCTTCGCTCGCCTTGTCTCCACGTGCCGGATCAACACTCCGGATTTATCTGACAGACGATCGCGGCCGCCACCTATGGTGCCGGACCGGACAGCCCGCGAGGCTGGGATCCTTGCCGGAGGAGTTGCCATGATCGACCTGAACCACATCGACGAGCTTGCCCGCCGCCTCAGCGGCCTGGTGCCGCAGGGTCTGCGCGAAAGCCGCGACGAGCTGCAGCAGAACTTCAAGTCGGTACTGCAGACCGGTCTGTCACGGCTGGATCTGGTCACCCGCGAGGAGTTCGAGGTGCAGCGCGCGGTGCTGCTGCGCACGCGCGAGAAGCTCGAGCAGCTGCAGCGCACGGTCGCCGAGCTGGAAGCCCGGGCCGAGGGCAAGCCTGCCAGCCCGCCGGCGGCTGATACTTCCGCACCAACACCCTCCGCCCCACCGCGCCACTGAGTCGCCCCGATGAACCTGGCACTCGTGCACAGCCGTGCACGATCGGGCGTACGTGCGCCTGCGGTTCGGGTCGAGGTCCACCTCGCCGGCGGGCTGCCGGCGATGTCGATCGTCGGATTGCCCGAAGCCGCCGTGCGCGAAGCCAAGGATCGGGTCCGGGCGGCGATCCAGTGCGCCCAGTTCGAATTTCCCTCGCGCCGGATCACGGTCAACCTGGCCCCGGCCGACCTGCCCAAGAGCGGCGGCCGGTTCGACCTGCCGATCGCGCTGGGCATCCTGGCCGCCAGCGGCCAGATCCCGCTGGAAGCACTGGCGGAATATGAGTTCCTCGGCGAGCTGGGCCTGACCGGCGAGCTGCGCGGGATCGACGGCGTGCTGCCGGCCGCGCTGGCCGCCGCCGACGCCGGTCGCAAACTGATCGTGCCGCTAGGCAACGGGGCCGAGGCCGCCCTCGCCAGCCGGTCCGAGGCACGCACCGCGCGCACCCTGCTGGAAGTCTGCGCGATGCTGACCGGCCACAAGTCGCTGCCGCGGGCGGTCGCGCTGCCGACCGTGCGCGAACGCGGTCCCGACATGAGCGATGTGCGCGGGCAGTCCCACGCGCGCAGGGCGCTGGAAGTCGCCGCGGCCGGTGGCCATCACCTGTTGCTGGTCGGACCGCCCGGCTGCGGCAAGACCCTGCTGGCATCGCGGCTGCCCGGCCTGCTGCCCGAAGCCAGCGAGGAGGAAGCCCTGGAGTCCGCCGCGATCGCCTCCATCAGTGGCCGCGGCCTGGATCCGGCCCGCTGGCGCGAACGTCCGTTCCGCACCCCGCACCACACTGCCAGCGCAGTGGCACTGGTCGGCGGCGGCGCGGATCCGCGGCCCGGCGAGATTTCCCTGGCCCACAACGGCGTGCTGTTCCTCGACGAGCTGCCCGAATGGGGCCGGCGCGCGCTGGAAGTATTGCGCGAGCCGCTGGAATCGGGCGTGGTCACGATCTCACGCGCGGCGCGCAGCTCGGAATTCCCGGCCCGGTTCCAACTGGTCGCGGCGATGAATCCCTGCCCGTGCGGCTGGGCCGGCGACGCCAGTGGCCGCTGCCGCTGCAGCCCCGACATGGTGTTGGGCTATCGAGCCCGCCTGTCCGGTCCGCTGATGGACCGGATCGACCTGCATGTCGAAGTGCCGCGCCTGCCGCCCTCGGCCCTGCGCCCGGACGCGCCGCCCAGCGAGTCCAGCCAGGTCGTGCGCGAACGCGTCCTGCGGGCAAGGAACCTGCAGGCCAGCCGCGCCGGCAAGCCCAACGCCCGGCTCAACCAGCCGGAGACGGTGGCCACCTGCCGGCTCTCCCATTCCGACCAGGCGCTGCTGGAGCACGCGATCGACACCCTGCAGCTGTCGGCCCGCTCGATGCACCGGATCCTGCGGGTCGCCCGTACCATCGCCGACCTTGCCGACAGCCCGCACATCCGCACCTCGCACCTGACCGAAGCCATCGGCTACAGGCGCATGGACCGCGGCGTGGCGTTGCAGACGGCCTGATCCGATCCTTCGGGCGCGTCGCCCTACGCGCGCGCCTCAGCCGCACGGACAGCCCGGTTGGCCGGCAACTGCATGCAACCTGTGCAGTTTTTCTGGTTCTTCTCCCATCCAAGAGGAAAGCGCGGTATCTGCGGGGTGGCCGGGGTGCCGGGAGCGAATGCCCTTGTGTGCGAATGTCCCCCGGCACCGATGAAGCCGGTGCCTCCTCCTTTATTTCACACCCAAGGGCATTCGCACCCATCGTTCCAGCCTGGCGGGGGTTCCAGAAGTACAGCCCCGGCTGCCGGGCTGTCCGCGCACCTCTGCGATCCGACAGCACCGACGTGACCTGCAGGCCTTCGGGGCAAAGTAAAAGAGGAGGCACCCGCGGCAGGCGGGGCCGGGGGACATTCGCCGCGAAGGCCTGCAGGTCGCGCCCCGGCCCGTCTTTCCGACTTCCCCGGAGTCGGGAGAAGAACCGTTTTTCGCCGGTTCAACGAATCGCCCGCCTGACGCATTTCCTCCCGTCGCTGGCCGACAAAGCCCGCCCGGCAACACCTTCCTGTTCCGGGCCTGGCGCGATCTACGGCTCCGGGCGGCTCTCCCAGACCGTGCCGGCGGGATCGAATTCGGTGGTTTCCATCGACGGGGCGCGCCAGCCGAAGCCGCAGATTGCCAACGGCCCTTCCACCAGCGGATCCAGGCCGAAGCCGCGTTCGATGTCGACCTCGTTGATCGCCGAGGTCACAAACGCCCCCAGCCCCAGCTCCGTCGCCGACAGGTACAGCGTCTGCGACAGGTGCCCGCTGTCGAGCACCAGCGCGCGATAGGCCTTGGCGTGGTGGCGGTATTTCCAGAAGCTGCGGCCAAAACGCGGCGTCAGCACCGCCAGCACCGGCGCGTTGGCGAACCAGTGCTGGCCGGCCAGCGCGAGCCTGACGAACTCCGCCAACGGCAACTCGGGCGGCGGCAATGGCTCCAATGCGTGATCGACGGGATGGTAGTGGTACAGCCCCGGCGCAAAGCCCTCGACGTTCTGCACAACCAGATAGGCCTCGGTCGAGTGCAGGCCACCGCCGGACGGGCTGGTCTTCTTGAGGAACACCGTGTCGTCGCTGACCCGCACCTGCGCCTGCGCGGAGAACACGCGTTGCAGCATTTGCGCGAACAGCTCCCGACTCAGCGGTCGATCATCGAAGTTGCGGCAGGTGGCGCGACGCGCAAGCAAACCATCGAAATCACTGCTGGGCGCGCGCGGCAGCGGCAGCCGTTGCGACGCATCCGCGCGCTCACCGATGTGTGCAGGCGGCGGACCGAAGCGCTTGCGCAAGCCAGTGGCCGTCAGCAACCCGCTCTCTTCCATGGCCTGCACGCCATCGACGCCATGCCAACGCCCTTGTCGGTGGAACAGCGCGGCCAGCGACCACCAGTTTGCCGCGCGGATCGCTTCGTCGCGTTCCCGCTGATCGACGTGACGCCCATCATCGGCAATCACCAGACCTTCCCGCAGCAAGGATTCGAACGTATCGGCCCGGTGTGGCGGCAATGTCCCGCTGTCGACCCACATACCGGGACTCAGCGCCCCGAGCAACTCCCGCTGGGCCGCGTCTATCTCGATTTCGTTGTCGAGGTGTGGCGCCATCGCCAGCCAGCGGGACGTCCGACTCAGCCCAGCTCCGCCCGCCAACAGCGATTCGAGGTCGAAGCCCACGTCTTCTCTCGACTCGAAAAACAGCACCGCGCAACGACGGACCCGCATGCCTTGTCTCTCCGATAGCCCTTCCAGACCTCTGCTCAAAAGTGCGCCCATCGGCGCACTGATTGAAGCGGGCACGTTATCCCGGCAAATCAAGAATCCGCTGGATGGGGCGAGGTTCGACTGGCCGTTAGACTACGTATTCGCATCAAACATGGGGAGTGGAAGATGACACGCGATGATTCCGGAGATACCAAGCACGCACCCTTGCAGCCGCATGTGGCGGACAAGCTGCTCGATCTGCTGAGCACCGACGACGAGTTCCGATCCGCATTCAAAGCTGATCCCGCCGCCGCGCTGGCTCAGGTAGGTCATCCGGGTGCCGAACAGCACGCTGGCAAGGCATCGATTGTCGAAGGCGAGGCCTTCTACTGCATGACGGCCGACCACCTCGCGCCCAAGGAGGAGATCATGCAGGCGCGCGAGGAACTCAAGTCCTATCTCACGTCGTATACCGATCACCAAGTCATCTTCTGCTTCGAGGCCGGCAAGATCACGTCAACCTTGCGCTCCAAGTAGGCCGGCAAACGATCACGTGGCCAGACCGTCAGCAAGGCTTCGACCCGCTGGTTGGCTGGCTCCGCTTTCTCCATCGCCGCCATTGCCTCGGCAGCATGGAGATGCGCGAGACGGGTATCGAGCACGTTCAAGGTCTGCAGCACTTGCGCGGCATTGGCTTCCATGTACGCCCGGCCACGGTGGCTGAGCAGCCATTCGGCATGCACGAGCGCTTCCTCATCATGGCCGGCTGCGGTGAGTGACGCATGCATCGCCACCCGCGCCTGCACCAACTCGGTACCGTCAAGCTCGCCTTTAAGGCGTCTTATCGCCGCTTCCGGATGGCCCGCCAACCGCTCATTTTCCGCCCGCACTACGATAGCCATCTTTTCGAACACTGTGCCGGCAAGCGGTTGTTCCCATTGCTCAAGCGCTTCAAGCACCCTGTTTGCCACACTGCTGTAGCCAGACCGTTGCGCAAGGTAGGCTGCGACCAGCGCCATGAACGCATCGTCTGCGGCCTTTGCGTTGCCCGGCCGCTCCAAAGCGGTTAGCTCAGATTTCGCCAATGCCATAAAGTCAGCTTCGTTCAGATGTCCGGGTTGATGCACAAGCTTCACCGACGCCGCGATCAGCGCAAACTCGCGAGCAAGCATGGGGGTTTTGGTACTAACCTCCTCGTGCACCTTTTTCAGCAGGGCGTCTGCTTCATTCCAGCGCGCCTGGTCGGCGGCCATGGTCACCAAGTCGATGTATCGCACCGGGTCGTCGCTGGCAAACCCGCTGTAGGGTGCCGATTCAATCAGGATGATCGCATGTGCGTGCTGCTCCTGTATCGCTAATACCGCTGCTTGTCGCCGCGTAGATGTACCTGCTTGCAACGCATCAGCGCGTTTGAAGGTTGCGACCGCATCGCGAGTTTGCCCTTTCACCAGTTGAATGCGTCCGATCAGATCGACGATTCTTTCGACTGATGCAACCTGCGGTGCATTCACTGCATTCGCATATTCTCTGGCTGCATCGAAGTCGTTGAGGACATAGAGATACCAGGACGCATTGGCCTGACCGGCGAAGTAATCCGGATACATCGATGCCAATAGTTTCCAGCGCGGCAACGCTTGGCCGGGAATCCGCAGTTCCGCCTCCCAGGCATCCAGGTACAAGCGGTCCCGCGGCGGCAGCCGCTCTTTCAGCGCGAGCGCCTTGTCGAGCGATGGCAACGCCGCCGGCCGGTCACTCAACGCCACGTAGACACGCGACATCGCCAGATGCGCCAGTGCGAACTTGGGGTCGATCTTGACCGCGCGCCCATACAACTCCAACGCCTCGCGCCACTCACCGCGTCCGAATGCTCCCTGGCCCAGCGCATACGCGCGCAGCGCATCAAGACTCTGGGTCGTCACCTCCGGCAACGGCGTTGAATCCCGCTGCACCACCTCCAACGCCTCGCCCAGCTTTTCCCGCAGCGCCGCAGCCACCTCGTCAATCGATGCCAGCGCCGACGCCGCGCCCTTGCCGTCGGCGTACTCGGCATACACCGTGGTCTGGTTGTGCGGGTCGATCACCTCGGCGCTGATCCGGACGCGGCCACCGACTTCGGCGACGGTCGGCAGGATCACCGCGCGGGCGCCGTCGCGGATGGCGATCTCGGAGGCGATGGCGCGGTCGAGCCGGGTGCCGGGCTCGCGCTGCATGCGCGCAAGGGTGTCGCGGGTCTTGAGGTCGCTGAGCACGTTGACGTGGCGCGACTGCTCCAGGCTGATCCGGAAGGCCTGCTCCAGCGAGTCGTCGAGCAGCGGCTGGCCGGTCAGGTTGCGCAGGTCGGCCAGCACGACCCAGTCGCGCTCGTGGAACGCGAGCGCCGGCAGCGGCCGGCTGACGAACCACGCGGCACCGGCCAGCGCGAGCACCAGCGCGAACTGGGCCACCAGCGCGGCCGGCCGACGCCACAGCGGGATGTCACGCCAGGCCTTCTGGCTGCCGCGGGGCGGACGCAGCGAGGCGAAGCCGGGCTCGCCCACCTCGAAGATTTCCTGCGTCTGCGGCACGCCCTTGAAACGCCAGCGGCCGTGCGACTTCCACAGCAGGTGGCGCCCGCGCTCGCCCAGTTCGCGCGCGGCGCGGTGGGCCAGCGGCTCGGCGACGGCCGACAACAGGGTCTGGCCGGGGCGCGCCATCGTCATCAGCCGCGCGGCCATCGGCTTGGCGAGGCCTTCGACCTCGACCGGTTTGGCCCCCACCCGCACCGCCTCGTCGCTGTTGCGCCAGATCAGCACTTCACCGACATGCAGGCCGGCGCGGGCCTTGGGATGCACGCCATACGAGGCGCCGATTTCCTCCAGCCCGCGGTGGTAGTCGAGGGCAAAACCCAGGCCGTCGATCGGGCGCTCGAACAACAGCAGCATGCCGTCGGAGCGGTCGATCAACCGTCCCCGCCAGGTCTGTTGCAACTGCAGCACCAGGCCATCGTGGGCGCGGAACAGTTCCGCGGCGGTGCCGTCGCCGAGCCGCTCGACCAGCGCGGTGGAGTCGGCCAGGTCGGTCAGCAGGATCGTGCGCAACTGCGGCACTCCGCCGGAGGTGGCGGAAGTCCCGGTGCGGTCGCTGGCATTGGCCGATGCGGTCATGGATCCGGGCACTCAGGCGGTGGCGTCGGGATGTCTTGGCCCTGCCATTCCACCCGGTTGCCGCCCAGCTGCTTGGCCCGGTACAGGCCCGCATCGGCGCGCGCGTACCAGTGGTTCCATTCGGTATCGGGCTCCACCAGGCAGGCGCCGACGCTCAGGGAGCAGATCCGCGGCGGGGTCTGCGGCATCTTCAGCAGTCCCTGCACGGTGCCGACCACGAAGTCGGCGTAACACAGCAGCTCCTCCCGGCTGTCGGCCTTGAGCAGCAGGCAGAACTCGTCGCCACCGAGCCGGCAGGCGATGTCGCCGGTGCCGGCCACCGACCGCAGCAGATTGGCCACGGCCTGCAGCACGCGGTCGCCGACGAGGTGGCCGTGCTCGTCGTTGATCCGCTTGAAGCGGTCGCAATCCACCAGCACCAGCCCCAACCCGCTGGTGGCGCCGTTGCGGCGGCGCTCCTCGAGGTGTTGCAACAGTCCGCGGCGGTTGTACAGGCCGGTCAACTCGTCGAGGCGGGTCAGGGCTTCGGTCTGGTTGAGCCGGTGGGTGGTCAGGTGCAGCCGGTCCAACGTGGCCTGCAGGTCCTGGTTGCGCCGTCGCAGCCGGCGGATCAGGTCCTGCTCGTTGAGCACCACGCGCGCGATCGCCCGGCGCAGGAAGCGCGATACCAGCGCGGGGTCGGTATCGACCAGACGCTGGAACTCCTCGTGGCGTATCTCCAGCAATTCGCCACTGACGGTCACGTTGGCATCGGCGCTGCGCGCGTGGTCGCCTATCAGCAGGCCGAGTTCGCCGAAGAACTCTGCCTGCGCCAGGCTCTTGGCGACCAGGTCGTCACCGAACTCCAGCGCCACCCGGCCGCTGACAATGACGTACATGCTGGTGCCGAGATCGCCGCGCCGGAACAGCGAGGTACCTGCGTCCATGCTCCGCACCCGGGCGACCGAGGCAAACAGGGCGTATTCGTCGACGGGAAGCCGGTCGTCCAATTCCGGGGCGCGCAGGGCCGTGCTGCCGCTGTCTGCCAGCGGGGAAACCGGATTGTCTGGTTCACGAGCCGAGACCGGCTCCATGGCATCGGCTTTCATCCCGCTCCCGGATCGGTGGCGATCCGGGAGCATAGCATTCAGCCTGGGCGGGCAATGACGGCCGGCGGCAGACGTTTCCAGGCGGTGTGCCGCGCTCCCGCGTCAGTCTTTCAGCAGGTGCAGCGCGCCGGTCTTGTGGGCGGCGATGTGGTCGGTCTTGTCACTCTTGATCTCGTACTGGGGATCGTCCGCACTGGCCCGGTGGGTGTGGCCCTTGTAGTCGAAATCGCGGGTGTGGATCTTGATGATGGTGCCGCTGACGTGGCCGGCCTCCGAGTTCCAGCCGACGTGGTCACCGATCTTGAATCCGGCCATGACAGCGCTCCTTCTCGCACGATGGGTATCGGAGCGGGGCGCTCGACGCTCGGCGCTCCCGGTGGACTCACCTTATGCGCCCGTCCGTGGGCGCTGCGTCATGTGCATATCTGCCGCGATCGCGCGCCCGATCGCGACGCCCGGCCGTCAGGCAACGGCGCGCTCGCCATGGAACTGCGCTTCCTCGGTGGAGCCCTTCAGCGCGATGGTCGAGGACTGCCCGCCCTGGATCACCTGGGCCACCGCATCGAAATAGCCGGTGCCGACCTCGCGCTGGTGCTTGACCGCGGTGAAGCCGTCACCGGCCGCGGCGAACTCGGCCTGCTGCAGCTCGACGAACGCGCTCATCTGCCGCTGCGCATAGCCGCGCGCGAGGTGGAACATGCCGTAGTTGAGCGCGTGGAAGCCGGCCAGGGTGATGAACTGGAACTTGTAGCCCATCGCCGCCAGCTCGCTCTGGAAGGTCGCGATCGTGGCGTCGTCCAGGTTCTGCTTCCAGTTGAAGCTCGGCGAGCAGTTGTAGGCCAGCCATTTGCCGGGGTACTTCGCGTGGATCGCGGCGGCGAAGCGGCGCGCGAAGTCGAGGTCGGGCTTGCCGGTCTCGCACCAGACCAGGTCGGCATACGGCGCGTAGGCGAGGCCGCGGCTGATCGCCTGGTCGATGCCCTCGCGGGTCTTGTGGAAGCCCTCGACGGTGCGCTCGCCGGTGACGAACGGCGCGTCGTTGGGGTCGATGTCGGACGTCAGCAGGTCGGCCGCCTCGGCGTCGGTGCGCGCGACGATCAGGGTCGGCACGTCCATCACGTCGGCCGCCAGGCGCGCGGCGACCAGTTTCTCGACCGCCTCGCGGGTCGGCACCAGCACCTTGCCGCCCATGTGGCCGCACTTCTTCGCGCTGGCCAGCTGGTCCTCGAAATGCACGCCGGCGGCGCCCGCCTCGATCATGCCCTTCATCAACTCGAAGGCATTCAGTACGCCGCCGAAGCCGGCCTCGGCGTCGGCCACGATCGGCTGCAGGAAATCGATGTCGTCCTTGCCCTCGGCATGCTGGATCTGGTCGGCACGCAGCAGCGTGTTGTTGATGCGCTTGACCACCGCCGGCACCGAGTCGGCCGGGTACAGCGACTGGTCCGGGTACATCTGGCCGCCCAGGTTGGCGTCGGCGGCGACCTGCCAGCCGGACAGGTAGATCGCCTTCAGTCCGGCCTTGACCTGCTGCATGGCCTGGTTGCCGGTCAGCGCGCCGAGCGCATTGACGAAGGTCTGTGTGTCGAGCGACTGCCACAGCTTGTTCGCACCCAGCGTGGCCAGGCTGTGCTCGACGGCGACGGTGCCGCGCAGGCGCACGACCTCCTCGGCCGAATAGGGGCGCTCGATGCCGGCCCAGCGCGGGTGGGTGTTCCAGTCGTGGCGGAGCTGGTCGGCGGTGCGTTGGATGGTCATGGCGTGACTCCTTGGTGGCGTGGTCGAAAAGCGTCGGGTTTGCGGATTTCTGTCCGACTGGACTTCCTTCGGTCGTAGGAGCGACATCAGTCGCGAATGCAACTGGAATCGCGTTGCTGCAGTGGCCGGACAATCGATTTGTGCGCGCAGATCGATCGGTGTGGGTTCAGAGGGTCGCGACTCACGTCGCTCCTACGGGTGGGGGTGCGGATGGCGCGTCAGTCGAGGCGCAGGTACGCCGGCACGGTCAGGAAATCCTCCAGGGTGTCGGCCTGGCAGAGCCGGTCGAGCATGCCGATGGCCTCGTTGAGCCGGCTGCCGCCGGGCAGTTGCGTGCGGTCGCCCAGCCGCGCCGGCAGGGCGATGAATGCGCGCTCCAGCAGGGTGAAGTCGATCGGGGTGCCGTCGTCGAGGCGCAGCGGCTCGGCATCGGTGACGCCCTGTGCCAGCGCGTGGTCACGGCAATGCAGCCACTGCCACAGCTGGGCGCGGGCGATCTCGGCGGTGGCGGCGTCCTCCATCAATCCGTGGATCGGCACGCAGCCGCTGCCGTCCAGCCAGGCGGCGAGGTAGCGCACGCAGACCTCGACGTTGTTGTCGAAACCGGCGCGGGTGACTGTGCCCAGCGGCGGCGCAAGCAGGCGGTCGCGCAGTTGCCGTTCGCTGAACGCCTGCACATCGCCCCGCAGCACGTGGTGCTGGTGTGGGGTCGGCATGCGCTCGTCGAACACCGTGCGTGCGATCGGGATCAACGCCGGGTGCGCGACCCAGGTGCCGTCGTGGCCGGCGACGACTTCGCGCAGCTTGTCGGCGCGCACCTTGGCCATCGCGGCATGGTTCGCATCGACGCTCGCGACGGTATCGCCGGAGATCGGGATCTGCGCCGCCATCCCGCCCATCGCGTGCGCGCCGCGGCGGTGGCAGGTGTGGATCAGCAGCTCCGAATACATGCGCAGGAACGGCTGCGTCATCGTCACCTGGCCGCGCTCGGGCAGCACCTTGTCCGGGTGGGCGCGGACGATCTTGAGGTAGCTGAAGATGTAGTCCCAGCGGCCGCAGTTCAGGCCGGCAATGCGGCGACGCAATGCATGCAGGATCTCGTCCATCTCGAACACCGCCGGCAGCGTCTCGATCAGCACGGTGACCTTGATCTGGCCGGCCGCCAGCCCGAGCACCTGCTCGATATGGGCAAGCACGTCGTCCCACAGCTGCGCCTCCTCCATCGATTCCAGCTTGGGCAGGTAGAAGTACGGGCCGCGATCCTTCGCCGCGAGCGCGTGGGCGTTGTGGAACGCGAACAGGCCCAGATCGAACAGGCTGGCCGAAATCGGCTTGTCATCGATGAGCAGATGCTTCTCATCCAGATGCCAGCCGCGCGGACGCACCAGCAGCACGGCCTGGCCGGCGAACGGCTTCAGCGTGTAGTTCTTGCCGGCAGTGCCGTCACGGGCGGGCGGCGCGGTGAATTCCAGCGTGCCGGCGACCGCTTCGCGCAACGCCCGCTGGCCGGCGACCAGGTTGGTCCAGGTCGGCGAGGTGCTGTCCTCGAAGTCGGCCATGAAGCAGTTGGCGCCCGAATTAAGCGCATTGATGACCATCTTCGGATCGACCGGGCCGGTGATCTCGACCCGGCGGTCAAGCAGCGCGGCCGGCAAGGGCGCGACCTGCCAGTCGCCTTCGCGGATGGCGCGGGTGTCGTCGCGGAAGTCCAGCAGCCGGCCGGCATCGAAATCGGCCTGGCGGGCGATGCGGCGTGCCAGGCAGGCCTGGCGGGCGGATTCGAACCGGCGCTGCAATTCCGCCAGAAACGCCCGTGCCGCCGGCGTCAGCAGTTGGTCCTGCCCCGCCGCCGACGCCGATTCGGCGAGGCGCACCGGCCCGGTCGACTCCTGCGGGGCGGGAATCCACGAGAGGGGGGAGATCACTGCCGACATGACGTCGCTCCGTTGCAAGGGGAGTTCGACCCTGCGCCGGCGTATCTGTATTTGACAACACAGTTATTTCAATGCGTTATATAAGTTTTTCATATAACCATTCTCAAACACGCATCCACACGGCGTTTCAGCGATGCAGACCGGGGCGCAGACCTGCCGCATGGAAGGGTGAAAATGACCGACGAGCCACCGGCAATCCCGCGCTTTTCCTACAAGGGCGATCGCCTCAAGCCGTTGCGCGCGTTCTGCCAGACCGTGCGCCTGGGCTCGGTGTCGCGCGCGGCGGAGGCGCTGTACCTGAGCCAGCCGGCGGTCAGCCTGCAGTTGCAGGCGCTGGAGCGCGACATGGGCGTGCGGCTGCTGGAGCGCAGCGGGCGGCGGCTGGTGATGACCCGCGAAGGCGAGGCGCTGTACGAGCTGGCCCGGCCGCTGGTGGAAGGCATCGATGCGCTGTCCGGCGCGTTCCACGAACGGCTGCGCGGACTGGATGCCGGCGAGCTCCATGTCGCCGCGGGCAGCTCCACCATCCTCTACCTGTTGCCGGACATCGTCGCGGCGTTCCGTGCCGCGCACCCCGACGTGCGCCTGAACCTGCACAACGTCACCGGCGCCGGCGGCATGGACCTGCTGCGCTCCGATGCGGTCGACCTCGCGGTCGGCTCGATGCTGGATGTGCCCGGCGACCTCGACTACGCCCCGGTGGCGCGCTTCGAGCCGATGCTGATCACCCGGCTGGACCACCCCCTGGCGCAAGCGAAAAAACTCGACCTGCGCGATCTCTCGCCCTATGGACTGATCCTGCCGCCGCAACGGCTCACCACCTACCGGATGGTCGATCTGGTGTTCCAGCGCCACCGGGTGCCGTACACGGTGGCGCTGGAAGTCGGCGGCTGGGAGGTGATCAAGCAGTACGTCGCGATGGGGCTGGGCATCAGCATCGTCACTGCGATCTGCCTGACCGAAGCCGACCGGTCGCGGCTGGCGGCGCGCTCGCTGGCGGCGTGGTTTCCCGACCGCAGCTACGGGGTGGTGGTGCGCAAGGGCAAATACCTGAGCCCGCAGGCGCGCGCGTTCACCGAGCTGATCAAGCCGGACCTGTTCGTGCGCCGCGATTACGACGCCACCGGACAGTCGGAACGCTGAGCCGCCCTGCCCGCGCGTCGGGCATCACAAACGGGAGGGGCGACCGCGCCGGCCGGGCATGGCGTCCAGCTCGCGGCGGGCGTACCAGCGGAACTCCCGGCGCAGCCACAGCCGGATCGCAAACCCCGCCATCGCCAACGGCTGCAGCAGGATCAGCGCGTAACGCAGCGGCATTGCCAGCACTCCGTGGCCCAGGGACGACGCCCGCTGCTGCGCCGGTGAACACATGTCCACGATCAGCAGGGTCATCGCCACTTCCAGCCCGACCAGCACCGCCAGCGCGGCCCACTGGCCGGTCAACAACAGCATCAACAGCACGATCGGGTAGACGGCCTGTTCCAATGCGATCAGCAGCAGGGCGGTGCCGATCGGCCGCCCGTACTCGCGGGTCATGCGCTCGCCGAACGGCTGCCGGTAGGCCTCGCGCACACGCCGCAGGTCGTGCGTGGGGCGCCGTTCGCGGGCCAGTTCCAACCGCGCATCCGGCGCGGCAAACCGGCGCGCGAACCGCCGCAACCGGTTGCCGGCCGCCCGCAGCGGACTGCGCAGCAGGGTGTCGAAATAGTGGCCGCCCAGCAACAGCGCGGTCGTCCAGCGCCACACGTCCCGCGGCAATTGCCGCAGGCCCGGATACCGGGTGCGCGCGACCACGTCGATGCGGATGTTGCGGTAGCCCTCGCTGGCCAGCGCCAAGGCGATGAAGTGGTCCTCCACCGGCGTCAGGTCATCGCCACGGATCGGCTCGTAACGGTTGAACAGGTCTTTCAGATAACGGCGCCGGTAGGCGATCGCGCCGCCGCAGGTGGCCGCGACCCCGCCATAGCGCCGCATCAGCCCGCCATCGACGAAGCCCTGCTGGACCAGCGCCAGGTGCGTCCGGTAGGCGTCACTGAACCCACTCGCCAGGCGTTGCCACCAATGTCCACCCGCCACGCGGTCGCGGTACTCGTCCCCGCCCAGCCAGCGCCGGAACGCCGGCGCCGCCACCAGCCGGCGGCGGTCGGACGCGCGCAACGGCAGCACCATCCCGCAGGCGCTGGCGATGCCGACGCCCTGGTACAGCTCGCGCACGCATTGCTCGATGTAGTCGGCGGACTCCAGCACGGTGTCGGCATCCAGCACGAACAGCACGTCGCCATCGAATTCACGGGCCTGGCGCTTCAACGTCACCGCGCGGCCGATCGACCAGCCGCGGCTCACCATTTCCAGCTGGACACCGTTGGCGCGGGCGAACTCGCGGGCAAACTGCAGGCTGTGGTCGCGCGCGATCCCGCCATCGTCGACCAGCATCACCCGCCGCGGCAGCCGGGTCTGGACGAGCAGCGAAGTCAGGCAATGGATGACCGTGTGCTGGTCGCCGTGCACCGGAATCACCACGTCCACGACGGCGCGACGCCAATCCTCGACCGGGTTGGGTACGGTCGGATCCGGCGCACGCCACTGGCCGACGGCGGCCAGCAGCGAACCGGGACCGGTCACGAACCAGGGCGCGACCGGCATGTCGCTAGCTCCGGCGGGCCGGCGGGCCCGGTACGGCGATGGTGGCGGCGTGATGCACGGCAAGCCCCCTGCGGCCACTCGGCCCGCGGTATCGGATCGCACGACGCGACCCGAGCCACAAAGCCAACGCAAATACCGTGCCAAGCTGGCAGCGCCCGGATGATCACCTCGTTCGCCCGTGTCGGCCAGGGGTGTTTGCGAGGAGAAGTTGGTTTAGATGGGTCGACGAACTTGCGGAAAAGCGGCAGCCGCGATGTAGGAGCGACGTCAGTCGCGACAGCACGGCGAAATCGGGCGCCAGCGCATTCGCGACTGACGTCGCTCCTACCCAAGGAAGCCCGTCGGACGACCGAAGGAAGTTCCCGTGGGCGCGGCAACCGGGTGCCACAGGCGCGGCGCAAGTCGACCTCAGGCGTCGTGCCGCTTTCCCTTCGCTACCGCGCGGTACCAGCCGCGGAGGCGGTCGATGTCAGCGACCATGTCGTCGCTCAACTCGACCGGCGGGGCGACCACCATCACCTTGTCGGGGTAATGGAAATACAGCGGCAACACCGGCACGCCGGCGCTGTGGGCAATTTTCCAGAAACCGGTGCGCCAGTGCGCGACCGGCTTGCGCGTCCCCTCCGGCGCCAGTCCGAACCAGCAGCGATCGGCCGCCTGCAACATGGTGGCCGCCTGGCCAACCACCCCGTTCGGGGCGCTGCGGTCGACTGGAATCACCCCGAGGCCGTGCAATACCCGACCCATCACCGGCACCCGGAACAGCGAGTCCTTGCCCAGGATCCGGATGTCCAGCCCGAGCGCCAATTTGGCCGAGAATGCCCATATTCCGTCCCAGTTGGACGAATGGGGCGCACCGATCAGCACCAGCTTCGGCAGGTCCGGGAACTCGCCGATCAACCGCCAGCCGCCCAGCCGCAGCAGGCTGCGACCCAGCCAGCGCGCCAGGCGGTTGGGCCGCACGCGGGGCGCATTGGGCGGCAACGTCGGCACGATGTCGTCGGTCGGTGCATGCATCGAACTGGTATCCCCCTGATATTGGCCACTCATCGGTTGACGCGATCCGGGCGCGCGCGTGCGTTGCGTGGGTTGCCGGCTCAATCCCAGTCCTGGCGGGAACGGCCCTGCTTGATCGTACTGCGTTCGCGCTTGCCCGCCAGCCGGCGCTCCTTCGAGCCCCGGGTCGGCTTGGTCGCGACCCGCGCCCGCGGAACGTGCAGGCCGTGCTCGACAAAACCCGCCAGGCGCTCGCGGGCGTCCTCGCGGTTGCGGTCCTGGGTGCGGAAACGCTGCGCGCTGATGACCAGCACGCCGTCGGCGGTGATCCGGCGGTCGCGCCGCGCCAACAGGCGTTCGCGCACCGGCTCGGGCAGCGACGGCGAGCGGGCGATGTCGAACCGCAGCTCGACCGCGGTGGCGACCTTGTTGACGTTCTGCCCGCCGGGCCCGGCCGAACGCACGAAGCGCTCGACCAGCTCGGACTCGGGAATCACGATGTTGCCGATGGCGACCATGGGCCAATTCTATCGGTGGTTCCTGTCGGTGGATCCTGTCGACGGACGGGCCGGGCAACGCGAGCCACCGACCAGGCCCGCCAGCCACCTCGCTGCGTTCGCCAGCAAAACGCGGCGGCGCCAAAACAGAACCGGGGCGGCCAGCGCCGCCCCGATCGGGGGATGACAGCAGCGCGGCCCGTCGCTACTTCAGCCCGCGATTTTCCAGCAATGGCTCGACACTGGGATCCTTGCCGCGGAACTCGCGGTACAGCGTGGCGAGGTCGACGGTGTTGCCACGCGAGAGGATCCTGTCGCGGAAGACCTGGCCGTTCGCGGCGGTCAGGCCGCCGTGCTCCTTGAACCACTCGAAGGCGTCGTGGTCGAGCACCTCGGCCCAGAAATAGGCGTAGTAGCCGGCCGAATAACCGCCGCCCCAGATGTGGTCGAAATAGCTGGTGCGGTAGCGCGGCGGCACTTCCGGCAGGTCGACCTTGTACTGCTTCAGCGCCGCCGTCTCGAACGTGTCGACATCCTGCAACGGCGCATCACCCGGCAGCGTGTGCCAGGCCATGTCGAGCAGCGCGGCCGCCAGGTACTCGGTGGTTGCGTAGCCCTGATTGAAAGTGCGCGACTTCTTGATCTTGTCGACCAGCGCCTGCGGCATCGCCTCGCCGGTCTCGTAGTGCTTGGCGTAGTTGGCGAACACCTTCGGGTCCATCGCCCAGTGCTCGTTGAACTGCGACGGGAACTCGACGAAGTCGCGCGAGGTGCTGGTGCCGGAGATGCTCGGGTACTTCACGTCCGAGAACATGCCGTGCAGCGCGTGGCCGAACTCGTGGAACATCGTGGTGACGTCATCAAAGCTCAACAGAGCCGGCTGGCCCGGTGCCGGCCTGGTGAAATTGCAGACGTTGTAGACCACCGGCCTGGTGCCGGTCAGGCCGTTCTGGTCGACGAACACGTCCATCCACGCGCCGCCGGACTTGCTGTCGCGCTTGAAGTAGTCGGTATAGAACAGCGCCAGCGGGCTGCCGTCCTTGTCGAACACCTCGTACACCTTCATGTCGGCGTGATAGGTGGGGATGTCGGTGCGTTCCTTGAAGGTGATGCCATACAGCTGCGTGGCCGCGTAGAACACGCCGTTCCTGAGCACGTTGTCCATCTCGAAGTACGGCTTGATCTGCGCCTCGTCGAGGTCGTACTGCGCCTTGCGCACCTGCTCGGCGTAGAAGTCCCAGTCGGACGCGGCCAGCTTGAAGCCGCCCGGCTTTGAATCGGCTTGCTGGGCGTCGATCACCTTCTGCATCTCGACGATCTCGCGCCCCGCCTTGGCGGTGGCGGCCGGCACCGTGTCGGTCAGCAGCTTGAGCGCGTTCGCCGGTGTCTTCGCCATCTGGTCGGCCAGCTGGTAGGCGGCGAAGGTGTCGTAGCCGAGCAGTTTGGCTTTCTGCGCGCGCAGCTGGGCCAGGCGCTGGATGGTCTTGCGGGTGTCGTTCTCGTCGTTGTGCTCGGCGCGCATTTCCGAGGCTTCGAGGATCCGGGCCCGCAGGTCGCGGTTTTCCAGCGAGGCCAGCACCGGCTGCTGGGTGGTGTTCTGCAGCGCGAACAACCACTTGTCGTCGAGCTTGCGCGCGGCGGCGTCCTGCGCCGCGGCGGCGAGGTCGCCCTCGGACAAACCCGCCAGCTCGGCCTTGTCGTCCACCACCACCGCACCCTTGGCGGCGGCGGCAACCAGCATCACGTGGAACCGGGTCGACAGCGAGCTCTCCTCGATGTTGAGCTTGCGCACGGTGGCCTTGTCGGCCTCCGACAGGTTGGCACCGGCGCGCACGAACTCGTCGTGGGTACGCTCGACCAGGCGCTGCTGCACCGGGTCGAGTCCAAGCGTGTCGCGCTGGTCGTAGATCGACTTCACGCGGGCGAACAGGTTGGGGTCGAGGCGGATCTCGTCCTGGTGCGCGGCCAGCTTCGGTGCGATCTCTTCCTGGATCTTCTGGCGCGCGTCGTTGGTGTCGGCCTGGGCCAGGCCGAAGAACACACGGGCGACGCGGCCCAGCGTCTCGCCGGAGCGCTCCAGCGCCACGAAGGTGTTGTCGAACGTGGCCGGCTCCGGGTTGTCGGCGATCCGGCGGATCTCCGCCAGGTGCTGCTTCATGCCCTCGGCGAATGCGGGCAGGAAGTCGGCGTCCTTGATCCTGTCGAACGGCGGCGCCTGGAACGGCAGGGTGCTGGCGACCAGCAGGGGATTTTCGGTGGCAGGCGTCACGGCGGAAGCATCCGGGGCTGGGGCGGGCTGGGATTCGGGGGTCTGGCCACTGCACGCGGCCAGGGCGAGGCCGAGGCTGGCGGCGACGGCAAGCACGGGGGATCGCGTCATGGAGGCTGCTCCTGGAGTTTGCGAAGCGGACAAACGCAAGAGTACGCCCGGGCGCGGTCGGCACAAGCTGCCGGCAATCCATGGGCGCGGCATCGGGCAGTCATGAAAGAAGCCCAGTGGCGCAGGCGGACTGCCGTAGCCCGCCCGGTGCAGGCTACGGCGGAACGGGAACGCCGGCCTGCCGCAACCCCGCTTCATCGAACAACGCCAGCGCGCGATCGAACCCGGCATCGACCGGCGCGACCGCCTCGATCTTTTCACCCGAGTGCGGATGCGCAAACGCCAGTCGTCGCGCATGCAGCAGCATCCGATGCACGCCGATCATGCGGAACGCGCGGTTGTGGCGGCCGTCGCCGTGGCTGGTGTCGCCGATGAGGTGGTGCGACAGGTGCTTGAGGTGGCGGCGGATCTGGCGGAAGCGGCCGGTCTGCGGCTGCGCCAGCAGCAGCGCGTAGCGCGAGGAGTCGAAGCCGCCGGAGGGCCAGTCGCACTGGGCGGTCGCCAGCACCCGGAAGCGCGTGACCGCGGCCTTCTTGACCGGCTTGCCCGGGCCGCCGTCAAGCGGATGATCGACCTCGAAATCGCCTTCCGGCCAGCCACGGCAGATCGCCCAGTAATCCTTCTCGACCTCGCCCGCCATCAGCGCCTTGCCCAGCGCCGAGGCGCTGTCGCGATCGAACGCGAGCAACAGGCAACCGCTGGTCGCGCGGTCGAGGCGATGGACGAGGAACACCTTGCGTCCGAACTGTTCGCGCAGCCGGTCGGCGGCGAAATCGGTCTCGCCGCGCGCCAGCGCGCTGTCGTGCACCATGAGGCCGGCGGGCTTGTTGACGATGGCGAGGGCGTCGTCGACATACAGGATGTCGAGGGTGAGGGCGGGGGCGATCATCGCGTGCTGCCTCGCCCCACGATGCGAATCTCCTTCGTTGTAGGAGCGACGTAAGTCGCGAACGCACTGATGTCCGGAATCGCCGTGCGTTCGCGACTCACGTCGCTCCTACAAAAGAGGGACATCTCGCTACCGCCGCGGCCAGGCGGCCAGCAACGCCCACAAGCCGCCGACACCGGCGACCCACGACGACAACGGCACCGACCACAGCGTCGGCCCGCCCGTTTCCAGTCCGTACAGCACCGCGGCGACGATCAACAGGCCGCTGCCGAGGATCGCCGCGACGGTGTGTTTCTGCGCGTCGCGGACGCTACGGCTCAGCTCGGCCAGATCCTCCGAGCGCATCTGCAACTCGTGCTTGCCGTCGATCTGCTGGGTCAGCCAGCTGTGCAGCAGGCGCGGCATTTCCGGCGCGTGAGTGACCAGCTCCGGCAGGCGCTTGCGGAACTCGCCAAGCAGGCGCTTCGGGCTGTAGCGGGCGACCAGGATCTTTTGCAGCACCGGCTTGGCCACGCCCCAGATGTCGATCTTCGGGTCCAGCTGCCGGCCGACGCCCTCGATGTTGAGCAGGGTTTTCTGCAGCAGGATCAGTTGCGGCTGCAGGGTCAGCTGGTGGCGCTGCGCCGTGCGGAACAGCTTGACCAGCACCTCGGCCAGCGAGATCTCGCTGAGCGGGCGGGTGAAGTACGGCTCGCACACCGCGCGCACGGCGGCCTCCAGCTCGTCCACGCGGCTGTCAGCGGGCATCCAGCCGGCGCGCAGGTGCAGCTCGGCGATGCGGCGGTAATCGCGGTTGAAGATCGCCATGAAATTCTCGGCGAGGTAGTACTGATCCTCGTCCGAGAGCTGGCCCATGATCCCGAAATCCAGCGCGATGAAGCGCGGGTTCGCCTTGCGCGCCGGGTCAGTGTCGACCCAGATGTTGCCGGCGTGCGCATCGGCGTGGAAGAAGTTGTCGCGGAACACCTGGGTGTAGAACACCCGCACGCCCTTGGCCGCCAGCGCGGGGCGGTTGATGCCGGCCGCGTCCAGCGCGGCGATGTCGTCGGAGGGAATGCCGTGCACGCGCTCCAGCGTCAACGCGCGGCCAGCGCTGTGGCTCCAGATCACCTCGGGCACGTACAGGTCGTCGCTGGGCGTGCCGTCCGGCTTGGTCCAGAACCGCCGAAGCACGCTGGCGTTCGCTCCTTCGCGCTCCAGGTCGAGCTCGGCCGCCAGGGTGTTCTCGATCTCGGCGACGATCTCGCGCGGACGGATCTTGTCGGCGCGCGGATGGGTGCGCTCGACCACGCCGGCGATCGCCTTCAACAACGTGATGTCGGCCGCGATCTGCCGCTCGATGTCCGGCCGCAACACCTTGACCACGACCTCGCGCGCGGGCGCGCCATCGACCGGCGGCAGGGTCGCCGCGTGCACCTGGGCGATGGATGCCGAGGCCAGCGGAACCAGATCAAAACCCGCAAACGCCTCGGCCACGGGGCGGCCCAGCGAAGCTTCCACAATCGCGCGCGCGGCCTCGCCGTCGAACGGTGCGACCCGGTCCTGCAGCAGGGCCAGTTCCCCCGCGATGTCCGGCGGCACCAGGTCGCGACGGGTGGACAGCACCTGGCCGAACTTGACGAAGATCGGCCCCAGCTCCTGCAGCGCCAGGCGCAGGCGCGCGCCCCGCGACTGGGTGGCGATCTCGGCGGAGGCGCGCGGCACGAACGGCCGCGCCAGCCACAGCCAGCGCTCGACCGGGGTGCCGGCCAGCAGTTCGTCGAGGCGATACCGCAACAGCACCCGGCCGATCCCCCAGGCGCGGAACACCGGTTTCATGCGCCGGCTCCCGGACGCGTCTGCAGCCGGGCCACACGCGCGGCGATCCGCTCCACGTCGTCGCGCAGGCCGTCCACGTCGTCGTGGAACGCATTGAGCTCGGCGCGCGGCACCACGTCGCGGGATTCCTCGGTGACGTACTCGGCCGCGCTGCCGGCGAACCCGCGCGCGACCACCCGCGCCTGGCGCAACCCGGCGGCCAGCGCATTGGCGACCTGCACCCCGAGCACGTCGCCGAACACGCGGGCGAACGGCTGCTGCCAGTCCGGATCGAACCGCTCGGCCAGCCGCTGCAACCGGCGCGCCAGGTCGGCATCGCCCTCGATTCGCAGCTTGCCGACCGGCGGGGCGTCATCGTTGCGCAGGAACGGCAACTGGCCGATCAATCCCGCCAGCGTGCTGCGTACCGACAGGTCGTGCTCGATCCCGTCGTCCACCGGCCCGACTTCCAACCGCTCGCCGTTCACGCGCACCTGCAGCGCCAGCGGCGGTGTGGCCAGTTTCAATGCGACCCGCCGCCCGTCGAGCCCGCGCAACCCCTCGCGGGTTTCCGGATCCAGCGCGAGCGCGCGGTTGAGCGCCGCCTCCAGCGCACGCCCGGCCATGGGCTTGAGCGCGTTCAACGGGGACGGGGCGGAGGAGGAAGAGGGCTCGGTCATGCGCGCATTCTACTGGGCCGGTGCGGGTGTCCGGCGTGGCCGGACCCGAGGCGGCGCGGCGGCTCGGCGGCTCGGCGGCTCGGCGGCTCGGCGGCGCATTTGTCAATGCGCCCGACGCATGTGTTGGTCCCGCGGCGGTGCGGCGGTGCTTTTATCAATGCGGCCTACGCAGGTGTTCGCGCGGTGGCGGCTCGGCGGCGCATTTATCAATGCGCCCTACGTGGGTGTTGGCCCGGCGGCGGTAGGGCGCATTGAAAATGCGCCTTGCGAGGCGTGACGACAAGGCCGGACCGGACGCCGAGCCCGGCGATTGCCGGTGCCACCTGTCGATCCGGAATCCACCGGCCAGTGGATGGGAGAACTCAGGCCCCGCTGGAGATGCCGCTGTCCCCCATCGCCGCCCGATGCTGCGCGCGCACCCGTGCCAGGCCCTCGTCGAAGCCGATCGCCGGACGGTAGCCGAAATCGCGCGTTGCCGGCGCCATGTCGTACCAGTGCGTGGTGGCCAGCTGCTCGGCCAGGAACCGCGTCATCGGCGGTTCGCCCGCCAACGGCAGCGCGCGCCACAAGCCTTCGCACACGACCCCGACCGCGTAGGCGAGGCCGAACGGCAGGGTCTTGTCGACCGGCGGCGCATCGACGGCGGCGAGCAGGCCGTTGATCGTCTCCCGCATCGTCCTGGGCTCGCCGTTGCTGATGAAGTACGCCCGTCCGGCACACACCGCGCCGGGGGCCAGATGCTCGAATGCATCGAAATGCGCCTGCGCGGCATTGTCGATGTAGGTGGTGTCGACCAGATGGTTGCCGTCGCCGACCAGCCGCAGCCGGCCGGCTTTGGCGCGCTCGACCAGCCGTGGCAGCAGCTGGTTGTCGCCCACGCCCCAGATCAGCCGCGGCCGCAGCGCGACCGTCGCCAGCGAGGCGTCGTTGGCGGCCAGTACTTCCTGCTCGGCGATCATCTTGGTGGTCGCATACGGCGCCTTGAAGCCTTCGCCATAAGGCACCGTGTCCGCCGTGCCGCCTTCCACCGGATGCGTCGCGCGGTGGGTCACGCTCGGCGAGGAGGTGTACACCAGACGGCCGATGCCGTGCGTCCGGCAGGCGTCCAGCACATGCCGGGTGCCGAGCACGTTCGCGCGGTGGTAGTCCACATACGGTCCCCACGCGCCGGCCTTGGCCGCGTTGTGGAAGATCGCCTCGCAGCCCTGCGCGGCCGCAACGACGGCATCGCGCTCGGCCAGATCCCCCTGCACCTGCGCCACGCCCAGCGCATCGAGCGCGGGGTAATGCCCGCGGTTGAAACTGACCACCTCATGCCCGCGTCCGCGCAGCCCGCGGCACAGGGCCTGGCCGAGAAAACCACCACCACCGGTCACCAGGATTTTCATGCGGGCATTCTAGGCCGGGTGGACTCCACGTCGGGATGGATCTCCCGCCACGCTTTGCCCCGACCGCGGCGCTCCATCTCCGAACCGGCCGTTTTTCTGTCCCACGGGGACGTCCTCCGGTCGTAGCGGCTTCAGCCGCAAGCGCGCTGGACCGGCAATCCTCTTTGATGCAGGAGTGGCGGCGGCATGCCTTCGCCGGTGAGTCGCGAATGCACTGCCGTCCAGTTTCGCCGTGCTGTCGCGACTCACGTCGCTCCTACGATTGAGGGAAGTCCCGACCGGACGAAATCATGGGTTGTTTTGCAGCCCACAGCGCGAGCTTTTCGCGGCCGATCTTGGCGTTGTGGCGGATATCGACCGGGAAGCCTGTGTGCCACAGGAAGCGGGCGATGCCTGCAGTGTGCGGATGGGCAGCGGCGATCTCGCCCAGCTCGCGTTCGATCCGCGGCCACGCGCGGCGGTGCACGCCGTCGGCCAGCTCGACGCACAGCACCGGCACCTGCGCGCCGGGTTCGCCGACGCCTACCAGCGCGGTGCGCCGCACGTCGGGGTGGGTGTTGAACACCGGCTCGACCTGCTCGGTGTACAGCGGCCCGGCGGCGGTCTCGACCCGGTGCGATTTGCGCCCGCAGAACCACAGCCGGCCCTCCGCATCGAGCCAGCCGACATCGCCCATGCGATGGACGATGCGCTCGGCGGGATCCGCTGGGGCTGAGGCGGGAGACGTCGGCAGCAGCTCGCGGATCTTCGCCAGCCGGGTCTGCGCGTCGCGGTTGAAATAGGTGTCGGTGACGGTCGGGCCGGCGACGGTGATCTCGCCGACCTCGCCCACCGGCAGGCACAGGCCGTCCGACCATTCCGGAATCGCCGCGTCGCTGATGCCGATGATCCGCACCTCGTTCGGCGCCACCGGCCGGCCGACGCAGGTACCGGCACCGGCCCCGGTCGCCGCACGCGTCGCCTCCAGCTCGCGACCTTCGACCATTGCCACCGGCAGGCACTCGGTCGCGCCGTACGGCGTCCAGAACCGCGCGTCCGCAGGCAGCAGTCCGCGCAACGTCGCGACCACGTCCGCCGGCACGGGCGCGCCGGCCGACATCACCCGCTGCAGCGTCGGCAGCGGCTGGCCGTACCGCGCCAGCACCGTCATCAGGGCCGGCGAACCGAACAGCTGGTCGATGCCGAAACGCGCGATCGCGTCATGCAGCCTGCGCGGATCGGCCTTGGCCGGCCGCGTCGGGTCCATGTCGGGAAGGATCGACGTCACCCCGAGCGCCGGGTCGAACAACGCGAACGGCGGGAACGTCGGCAGGTTGACCCCGCCGGGCACGATCCCGAACGCATCGCGCAGCATCGCGGCCTGGGCGATGAAATGGCGGTGCCGGTAGACCACGCCCTTCGGCACGCCGGTGGAGCCACTGGTGAACAGGATCGCGGCGACGTCGTCCGGCGCGGTCGGCGCCAGTTGCGCCGCGGCACCCGCTCCCTCGCGCTCCACCTGCGTCAGTGTCGTTTCGCCCAACCACGCCCGCGCCCCGGTGGTGACGGTGATCCGCGCCGACTTCGCCCAGCCCAGCAGCTTGCGGGCGGCGTGCGCCAGCGGGATGCCGATGAACGCCTGCGGCCGCGCCTCGTCCAGGCATTGCCGCAGCGCGCGCCGGTCGATGCCCGGATCCACCAGCACCGGCACCGCACCGGCCTTGAACAGCGCGAACATCAGCAGAAAGAACTCCGGCGACGGCCGCACCATCACCACCGTGCGCGTGCCGCGCACCACTCCACGCTTCGCCAGCCCCGCTGCGATCGCGTCGCTGCGTGCATCCAGTTCGGCATAACTCAGAGTGATGTCGTAACGCGCCAACCCATCGGCGCCGCGCGAGCCGGGGCAGCGCATCGCGATGCGATCTGGCTGCGTCGCGGCCAACCGCGGCAAGGCCGCGGCGATGTTGCATGAGTCCGTCATGCGGCGAATTGTAAGCGGCGCCCGGATGGCACAGCGCTTTGCCGGCTAAGGCCGCGAGGGCCGCGCCGTCGGCGATGCTCACGCCGGAGTTGCAACGTCATCGACACTCCGCCCGCGCGGCGCTGGAGAAGCTCGATCAACCGACCACATGATCAGCACGACCTCATGCCGCTGGTTGCCACACAGGCGAATCCCTGCCCAACCAGGAGTCGGGCAGGGATTTCTCGTCCCGGCTTCAGCGACCCTGCTTGACGGTAACGGTGTGCGGCGTCGACTGCTTGCCCCCGGCAAAAAGCTCCACGACCGTGATCTCGATGGCCGGAGCATTCGCCGAATCCCTCACGGTCGGCAAGGTGACCGGCCTGATCTTCCACACACCCTTGCTGTCGGCCCTGGCCGTGAAGGTGCCGAGATCTTCCGCGGAGCCGCCACGGGACGGCATTGGCTTGCCTCCTGCGCGGCTCGCGGGCCTGAGCTTCCTTTTGACACTGACCTGCAGGTTGCTGCCGGGGGCCGCCGTGCCACTGACATTGAGCGTCTCCCCCACACTGCTGTTGTCGGCAGGAGCGGTGATCCTCGCCATGGGCCGCAGCAATGCCTCGCGCACGCCGGAGGTCATTACCTCGCGACGCTGGATCTCGGCCATCTTGTCGGCTGGCATCGCCGAGGCGATGGCTGCCTGCCTGATCTCGGCCTGTGTCGGCGCGCGTTTGGCAGGCACTTCGACCGGCACTTCACGGATGGTTTCGTGCGAAACCAGCGAGTCCTTTTCCCGGTGGATTTCCTTCGCCACGATACGTGCCCGCGCGTTCACGTAGCCGGGCTCCGTAAAGCCGCCGTACCCAAGATGGACCTGCCACTTTCCGCTCTTGTCGACGTCTACCGTGGTTGATGAGCCGTTGTTCTTGTGCTCGTAGCCCGGGTTGCTTTCCAGCGCGTAGAACAGCCGGGTCGCAACATGCACTCGATTGCCAGGCGTACCGGTACCGGTGATATGGATGTTTGGCTCCCGCTTCAGAAGCGTGCCTGAAGTGGGCGTCTGGATCACCGGCGGCGGTGGCGCGACCGGCAGCGGCTCGGGCTGTGCCTGCGGGAACACGTCGAATGTGACCTCAGTGGAGCCCGCATCACTGATGTGATGCTGGGAGCGCTCCTTGTTCCAGTACTGCTGCGCCGTAATCGTGTAACGGACATCGACCCAGCCCCGGTCCATCTTGGGCAGCTCCATATCCACTTTCCATTCTTTCCCGTCGCTGGGGACGGGCACACCCAAATTGCCCCGGTTATTGCCGCGGCGCGCATCTACGCGCTTGCCATTACTGACATGGGAGACGTCGACCCTGAGCCTAACGTTGCCCAGTGATGTCCCCAAGCCCTTGATGGTGACGATTTTCGGGTCCGGCAGACGCGAGTTCGGAGTCGGCGATGTCACGACGGGGGGCGGTGGCGGATTCCGGTCACTGCTACTTGCAAACGCAATGGGCGCGGCAAACACCAGTGCCAGCAACGCGGCCACGCCACGGGCCCGGAGCCTGCCGGCCATCTTCGGCTTTCTTTCCATGTCGATCTTCCCTGTTGCGCATTGATGAGAACCAATCAATACGGCGCATGACGGGCCAAGCGGACATTGGTGTTCAGCTCGCTCCGGTGGCGTAGGCAACGCCGTTAGGGAACATTGCAGCGAGGCCGTGCACACCGTCACCGGCCGCTCAACCGTGACGCAGTGGGTGCTCGTCCAGGAACCGCCGGATCGCCGGCACCAGCACTTCGTGCCGGTCTTCCAGCACGTAATGCCCCGCGTCCTCGAACGCCTGCACCTGCGCGCCCGGCAAAGCATCGGTGAAGCCCTTCAGGAAGTGCTTGTCGAACACGAAATCGCGCAGGCCCCAGCCGATGAACGCGGGCCGATCCGCGTAGTCGGGCAACCGACGACCGGACTCCTCCACCAATGCCCAGGCCCGGTCGCCTTCGGCCAGCGGAATGTCCTGCATGAAGCGCAGCGTGCTGATCGCGTTACGCCAGCCGTTGTAGGGCGCGATATAGCCGCGGCGTACATCCGCAGGCAGTGAGCGCCGCGTACCCATCCACGCCGCGCCGCGTGCGAACAGGTTGAACGCGCGGATCAGGAAGCCGCCAACCCGCGAATCGCGCCCGAAGCTCAGCCGCTTCGGCATCCGCTTGGCCGACGGCAACGGGAACGCCGCGGTGTTGAGCACCACCAGCCGCTTGACCTGCGGCATGTGCCGCAAGGCCCAGCCGAAGCCGATCATCCCGCCCCAGTCGTGCACCGCTAGCGTCACCGGCCCGGTGATACCCAGATGCCGCAGCAACGCATCCAGATCGTCAACCCGCGACTGCAGTGTGTAGTCGTAACGTGGCGACGCATCCGGCGCATCGTCCGGCTTGTCCGACAAGCCCATGCCGACATGGTCGGGCACGATGCAGCGGTAGCGATCCCGCAGGCCGAGCACCAGGTGCCGCCAGTAGAAGCTCCACGACGGGTTGCCGTGCAGCATCACCACCACCTCGGGATCGGATCCATCCATCGCACCCGGGCCCTCGTCGAGGTAGCTCATCGTGATGCCGGGACGGACGTCGAAACGCTTCGGGGTGAATGGATAGTCGGGAAACGCGGGGTCGGTCATGCGGGGCTCGTCAGGGACGGCGGATCCGGAGGGGATTCACCGTCCAGCGGGAAACGCGCATTGTCGCCGCTGCGGCGCGGCGGGGACAGCCAAGGTCCGAGCCGACCCCTGCGCCTGTCGTCCATCGCCCACGGAAGAGAAGCGGACCCGGGACATGGAACCAAGCCCGCAGCTTCGGCCAGCCCGCCGCCATCTACCCCAATGCAACGCGATCAGACCGGCTGATCTCCCGCCAACAACCAGAACGTCGCGCCGTAATCGCTGCCGTCGATTTCCGGAAGCATGTCGCCGGCCGCAAAGTACCGGCGCGAATCTGCCTTTGCCGGGGTGGACCACCACCCGGATTTCGGGCACGGCTGTCCGGCGGGCACGCGTTGCGGGAACCCGGTTGCTGGAAATCCCTGTGATTCCTCTTCGGTTTCGTACTCGCCGTTGATCATCTCGACGAAATACCACTTGCAGGGTCGGGCAACGAATGACTCGCGAGCCACGACCGAACCTGCAATATCGGCATCGGTCACCTCGTCGCCGCCGAGGTCGGTAAATACGCCCCGATACTTTGGCTGCTGCAGGAATCGCAGCAATGCCTGATTGTCGTCCCACAAGCCATCGCGGCCCAGCGTGCCAACGGCATCCAGGCCGATTTCATTGAAGGTGTAGGTTTCGCACAGCTCGCCATACCCTCCGCCCGTCCAGCGGAACTGCAACGCACCGTACGGATCGTCCTGCGGCACGTACACACCGGTGCGGGGCGGAATTTTGTCGGTTTCGCCTTCCACGTCGGCGCGGACGCAAAACCTGGGTAAGCGTGGAAATTGGCTTTTCTCCCTCTTCCATATTGCCCAATATGTATAGTCCTTTGCAGTTGGTGGGCGTTTCAAAACACGATCAATCGCACTCGCATACTCGTATACCTGTTCAAACCGCTCCTTGAACCCATCTTCTTCCTCCTGGGTCGCCCAGCCCATCGAGAGTTCGCTCAGCATGTGGGCACAACTATTCACGCCGGTCCCGCTGTATTCTTCCATCGCTCGTTTGGCAATCTGCCGGATGACACTTTCCCGGAAATCAATCAACGCCGGGAACCCGTATGTCCCCCAGTTGGCGGACGTATCGCGTGCGCCCCAGCGCGTGCTTACCAGCAAGGCATCCCGGCCCTGCTGCCGGGCCACATCCAGCAGCAGATCGGTGCCGTCGATCAGGGCATCGATAAGGGGTTTCAGACCCTTGAGATACTCCAGCGATGCAAAGTGATACAGCAATGTGGCCTGGCGCTTCTGCCACAAGGAAAGCTTGAATGGTTCGGAAATGGGCATTGATTCAATTCTTCCGGTTGGTGATCTGGCCCGGCAATGCGGGCAAGCCGAGCTTGGCATCCCCGAGTTGGGCGTCGAAGTCGGTGCTGCCCCAGCCGGTATCGAACGGGCCGACGATGGTGGGGTCGTTGAGTTTCTCGCGGATACCGGCGTATTCAGCTTGCGCGGGTTTTGATAATATTTCCCACTCTGCACGTGAGATCGACTTCTGCAGTAGCAGCGGCCTGCCGTCCGTGCCGCCACGGGTCTTGTAATAGCGGGTGGTATCCCATTCGCCTAGCTTCGGGCTCAGGATAATCTGCTCCCAACCACCCTCCAGATAGCGCTCAGGCAACGCACCTTCCAGCGTTTGCGCCGAAGTCGGCCCACGCCACACCTTCAGCGTCTCACCGGCAGGAATGTCCTTGATCACGAACTGGCCGTTTCCGTTCCAGTTTGGCCACACCGCAAGATGTTTTCGCCACACCGCCTTGGGGTCGGGCGACGACATGAGCTTCTTCCAGACCTCCTCGCTGACCCAGCAATCGCCCATCGCGCCGTTGGATGGCGAAACGACACGATATAATCGGGTCGGGCCCTTCAATTCGTGAGCCATCATGCCCTTGGTGAAACTTTCGATGTTTTTGTTTGTCAAGCGTGGATAGCCTTCGGCGACTTTTTTATCCACCGTTGCCCGCCAATCTTCGACATCCAAAGATCTGTTTATCGTCGGTTTCCCTTTGCTCAACCACCTCGGCGGCGGCTCCGCATTGCGCATCAAGGTCACCGCGCGCGCTTCCGGCAGGTTGCCCCGGAAGTGGATGTTGCCCACATTGACGACGCCTCGCCGCTGGACGAGATCCTCCAGCTCCAGCCGCCGGATGACCTGGTCCAGCACATCCTGGATCGGCTTCAGCGCCTGGCCAAGACGGGTGTTGGCCATTCGGCGGATGCTGACCACGATCTCGACGGTCGCGTTCGCCTTGCTGCCGACAAATGGCAGGTGCCGGACCTTGCCAAGCAAGCCATTCATCAGCGTGACGCCGCGATCGAACGCCTGCAGCAGCCTGCCCACGGTGATCTGGGCACGCAGAACCCGCGCCTGCTTTGCCAACTCGTGGAATACGCGGTCCCACTTCAGGGCCTTCCAGTATTTCTGCACCTCGCGCTTGCGCAGCAGGGTGATGACCCAGGTCATCGCCTCGTCGACCGCTTTGGCTGTCTGTCTGCCACCCATCCGCCGCACGAACAGGAAGAAGATCTTGAGCACGCCTTTCAGCAGGGATCCCAGCGTCGGGAACAAGCCAATCAGCGTCAGCCCCAGCGCCACCCACGCCCAGCTGTTGGACTTGTCGTCGTTGATCTGGCGGCAGTTGGCGATGATGTCGCGCACGTCGCAGACCTGGTCGACGCCCGGAACCATCGAGATCGCGGTGTCGAACACGACCTGGCCGGTGCTGCGCTCCTGGTTGAAGTCGCCCTGGATCGCCTCCCACAACCACTCGAAAACATTGCTGCCGGCATCGACCACCTTGTCGTACTGCTCGGTGACAAACGCCAGGGCCTCACGCAGTTGCTGCAACGTCACCGGCGCGGCCTGGTTGGGCCGATTTTCGACCACCGCGCTCTCGACCACCGCGTTCACGTCGAACTCCCTGTCGAGTCGTCTGTCAGCAGGATCTGCTCCAGCACCTCCGCGGGGCGTTCCGGGTCGGGTGGTCGCGGCTTGTAGACCACCTGGGCGACCGGCTTGTTGTCGATCCCGTCATGTCGGGCCTTGCCGTCCTGGCGAAGCGTCCCGGCAAGCACCTCACCGTCGCGGAAGTGGATGCCGTATTCGGCCCCCTCGACATCTTCGCCCGTGTCCGGATCGAGATAGTGCAGCGCGATCCAGTACGGGATGTCTTTTGAACCCGGCAGTGCAAGCCGGGGCGGCCAGGCGGCCTTCGGCCCGATCCACTCCTTCTTCGCTGCCTTGAACTCGATGGTTCCGGGCGCGCCCAGCTCGATGTTGCCGCCTGCCAGCTTGATGTAGGCGCCGGTTGCGGTGGCCAGCAGGTGTTTGGTCGGGGCGGCCAGTTCGACGTGGGCGGCGGTGCTGGCCAATTTCACGCTGCCCTGGGCGGCCACCTTCGCCACATTGCGGTGCGCACGTGCGCTGACCTGGCCCTGCGCGGCATGCAGGGCGATACCGGTCTCCTGGTTTGGCTTTCCGGCCGGGGCCGGAGTGCCGTGGCCGTATAGTGCGATGCCGCCGGCCACGGTGAGCACGCTCTCGCCCTGGCTGAGCCATTGCAGATCCTTGTCGGCACTCAGCAGGGTCTGGGTGCCGGAGACCCAGACCTGGTCGGCCGGCGTCACGCTGGCGATGCCGTCGGGACTGGTCGCCAGAATCGCAGGACGCGACCAGGCCGGCACTTCGCCGTCGCCACCGGCGATGCCCGCGCCGGCCGCGTGTCCGGTATGGGTGCCGGACAGGCTGTCCCGCAGGGTGTCGATGGCATTCGCGGCCGGCAAATCGTCGGCCTCATCCGGCAGGCCGGCCTGCTGTGCGCGAGCCACTTCGTCCAGGCTGCCGACCAGTTGCCGCCCCCGCCCGAGTTGGACAAGGGCCGCCTGCGCATCCAACTGCTGGCGACCGGCCTCCGCGCTGAGCAGCAGGCCAGCGCCGGCGCGCAAGGCGCCACCGGCCTGGGTGGACAGCTCGACACCGAAGCCGCGCTCGGCACCGCGCAGGTTGTCGGTGCCGCCCTTGAGGTGGCCCAGCGTGAGCGTGGTCTCGTGCTGGGTGGTACTGGCTTGCGCACGGCCCTGACCGGGCGTGTCATCCAGCCGCAACTGCTGGTAGCCGCCGCTGCCGTTCTGGCTGTCGGCCAGCATCTGGGTCTTGAAACCGGTGAAGACCGCCGGGTGGCCGTTGCCGTCAAACCAGGCCGGCGCATTGCCGGTCGCGCCGGCCTGACCGCCGGAGATGTGGTTGTGGGGCGCATCGTCCTGGCCCTGGCCGTTATAGACGCTGCCGATCACGACGGGACGGTCGATATCGCCTTCCAGGAACGCCACCAGCACTTCCTGCCCCTTACGCGGCAGGAACACGCTGCCCCAGTTGTCGCCGGCCCATGGCGTAGCCACTCGCACCCACGTCCAGGCATCAGCGTGGCCCGACGCGTTGTCGTCGCCGGCGGGATGGGACAGGCCACTGCTGGCGTCGGCCCCGCGTTGCCATGGGAACTGCAGCTTGATGCGGTGGTCGCGATCGGTCTGGATCGGCGCGCCGTCGGTGACGACGATGGCCGTCTGGGTGCCGGCAATGCGCGGTTTGGGGTGCAGGTGCAGGCCGTGGTCGTCGCGGATCCGGGCCCGGTACGGCGTGATCGCGGGCACGACGAGGAAGGTGTTGCGGTAGAAGTCGACGCCGTCGTGGTTGTTGTCCGTCGCGCCCTGCCACCGCCCGTCCTCGTGCGTGAGCGGCACGAGTGCCTCCGGCAAGGCCGGGGCCGGCGCCAGCACCTGCCCCAGTTGCTGCTCGACGCGGGCGACAATCTCCGCGCCCACGTTGTTGCGGGCGCGATGATGCACCCGCACACAGTGGAAGCGCGGGGTTGCGCGGTCGGCGTCGCGATTCGGTGCGGGATGCCCGGTCAGTTCGAAGCCGCTGCCCGGTTGCAGTCGGCGCCACGTCCCGACGCCACTGACGGTAGCGCGTGCGAGTTGCAGGGCTTCATGCTGCTGGCGGGCCAGGCGCTCGCCGGTGGCACGATCGGGCCCGGCATAGGGGCCGACGGTATCGACGTCCCCGGTGAGGACCGGGCCCGGAGATGCCACTGCCACCTCGACGGGACACGTGTCCAGACGCCGGTAATCCCAGCTCGCCCGATGCACGCGGCCGGTCCGCCAGCGCCTGGCCACGGACCAGTGCTGGACAGCGTCCTCCCGCTCGGTGACATCGCTGCGATGGAAGCGTACGGCGCCCAGGTCCGCGAACGCGTCGTTGTGATCGGCCAGCACCAGCGTGTGCGTGCCGAGGCTGTCGTCGCCGGGCGCGGCGGTGTGCTCGAACCAGTAGAACAAGCCCTCCTCGGCCAGCAGGCGCTCGACAAAGGCGAGGTCCGATTCTTCGTACTGGGTGGTCAGGCTGCGTTTCCGATAGACATCCCGGTCGGCGAGGTTCCAGCGCCATGCCGGAACCGGTTTGCCGGCGGTGCGGTCTCCCGCGGCGGCTGCCTTCGGGGCGTAGTCGTCGAACACCGACTCGACGATCTCCACCACCGTCATGTCCTGGAACACGTAGCTGTCGACGCGCTCACGCAGCAGCGCCAGCCATGGCTCGACGGTCAGCCGGTAGCGCGCCAGCCCGCCGTTGCTGCCGAGCCGCGCGAACGCGGTCACATGGCCATGGAAAGGCCGGCATCGTTCGGGCGATGCCGCAGTCTGCAACTCCAGCAGGACCGGCTGGCCGAGCAGGCCGGGCAGATCCAGGTGGGCGTCCACCGCCAGCGCAATCAACTCCAGCCGGAAGCCGGCCGGGCCATCGATACCTGGCGCGATCACCTCGATCGCGTCCAGGGTCTCGACAACCAGCGCATCACGGCCCAGCGGAGTGTGCAGCCGCAGCAGGCGATCGTGCTGCCGGGGCCCCTGGCCCACGAGGCCCGGAACTGCCGCAAGAATATCCATCATCCATTCGCCTCCCTGCGAATCACGCGTCCGGCCCGCGGCTGGTGCCGATCGACCCTGCGCGCGCCGCGATGGCCACGCGCAATGACGGCCATCGTCACTGGATCCTGTAGCGGAAGCCGCCCTTTTTACCCGCGGAAATCCTGATTTTCGCGACGGGATTCCCCTCGGCCATGCGCGCCAGCACGGATCCGGCAATCTCCGGCAGCACGGTGCCGTTGAGGATGTGATCGACATTGCGCGCTCCCGAATCGACCTCGGTGCAGCGCGCAAGCACCGCTTCGACCAGAGTGGCGTCCCAGTCGAATACCGCCTTGTGGTTGGCCTCGATGCGCTCGCGGATGCGACCCAGCTTGAGCTCGATGATGCGCACCAGCACGTCGTCGCTGACCGGGTAGTACGGCACCACCTTCATCCGGCCCAGGAACGCGGGTTTGAACGCCTTCATCAAGACCGGTCGCAAGGCGTCGGCCAGATCATCGGCACGGGGCAGGTCGGCGGCCGGCCGGTTCAGGCAGGCCTGCATGATCTGCGGCGAGCCGATGTTGCTGGTCAGGATGATGAGGGTGTTGCGGAAGTCGATCCCGCGGCCTTCGGCGTCTTCCATCTGGCCCTTGTCGAAGACCTGGAAGAACATCTCCAGCACGTCGGGATGGGCCTTTTCGACCTCGTCCAGCAGCACCACCGAATACGGGTTGCGACGTACCGCTTCTGTCAGCACGCCGCCCTCGCCGTAGCCGACGTAGCCGGGGGGCGAGCCCTTCAGGCCGGACACGCTGTGCGCCTCCTGGTACTCGCTCATGTTGATGGTGATCAGCTTGCGCTCGCCGCCGTAAAGGATGTCGGCCAGCGCCAACGCGGTCTCGGTCTTGCCGACGCCCGAGGGGCCGACGAACAGGAACACGCCGCGCGGCTTGTCCGGATCCTCAAGGTTGGCCGATGCGGTCCGCACACGTTGCGCAACGGCATCCAGCGCGTGGTCCTGGCCGATCACGCGTTCGGCCAGCAGCGGCGACAGGTTGCGCACGGTGCGGATCTCGTCCTTGACCATGCGACCCAGCGGCACGCCGGTCCAGGCGCTGACGATCCCGGCCACCACGCTCGCATCGACCTGCAGCGGAACCATCGGTGCCTCGCCCTGCAACGCACGCAGCTCGGCCAGCAGCAGGTCGAGCTCGGCGAGCTTGGGACTCAGCGTTTTGGCGGCGGTCCTGTTCGATTTCGACTTGCTCGCCTTCGGCTTGCTGGCGACCGCGACGTCACCTTCTTCGGCGTCGGGCCTGCCCTCACCCCGACCCTCTCCCGCGGGGGTGGACGGGGATGTGGATGCGTCGGCTTCGAGCTCGGCGCGCAGGGCCTGGATCTTCTGCGCGATCCCGGTCTCAGTCCTGAGCCGTTTCTCGCTGTCGACCAGCACCGCGTGCGCCTGTGCGTGCTGCGCGTTCAACCCGGCAAGCCGGTCGTCGTGGTTTGCGCCGGCCGTGCACTCACGCCTGAGCGCAGCGAGTTCGGCCTTCAGGCGTTCGAGCTGCTTGCGGGTGTCCTCGATGACCGCCGGGGTCGCGCTCTGCCCCAGCGCCACCTTGGCGCAGGCGGTATCCAGCACGCTGACCGCCTTGTCCGGCAATTGGCGACCGCTGATGTAGCGGTGCGACAAACGCACCGCCTCGGTGACCGCCTCGTCCAGCACGCGGATGCCGAAGTGCTTCTCCATCAGCGGCACCATGCCGCGCAGCATCGCCGCCGCCAGCGCTTCGCCGGGCTCCTCGACCTTCACCACCTGGAAGCGGCGGGCCAGCGCGGCGTCCTTCTCGAAGTACTTCTTGTATTCGCTCCAGGTCGTGGCGGCGATCGTGCGCAGTTCGCCACGCGCCAGTGCCGGCTTGAGCAGGTTGGCCGCATCGCTCTGCCCGGCCTGGCCACCGGCACCGATCATTGTGTGGGCCTCGTCGATGAACAGGATGATCGGATGCGGGCTTCTGCCGACCTCGTCGATCACGTTCCGGAGGCGGTTCTCGAACTCGCCCTTGACGCTCGCGCCGGCCTGCAGCAGCCCCATGTCGAGGGTGTGCAGCTCGACTCCGCGCAGCAACTCCGGCACGTCACCATCGACGATCCGCAACGCGAGCCCTTCGACCACCGCGGTCTTGCCGACCCCTGCCTCGCCGGTGAGGATCGGGTTGTTCTGCCGGCGCCGCATCAGGATGTCGACCAGCTGGCGGATCTCGGCCTCGCGGCCGATCACCGGATCGATGTGGCCGTCGCGCGCGCGCCGGGTCAGGTGGGTGGTGTACTGGTCCAGCGCCGGCGTCTTCGACAAGCCGGCCTCGGGAATCCGCGCGGTGTCGTCGGGACCATTGCCGGCCGGCGCATCGGCGAACCGCACGTCGCCCGCCTCGCAGGAACCTTCGGTCAACCGGGCGAAATGGTGCTTGAGCTCCTCGCGCTGGATCCCGGCCAGCCGGGCCGAGCCGCGGTACGCCAACTGCGACAGCCCCGGCGCGCTCAACAGCGCCAGCAGCAGGTGACCACTGCGGATGCGGGTGGTCTGCTCGTCCAGCGAGGCCAACAGCCAGGCGTGTTCGAACAGGGCCGGCAGGTGCGGCGAGAACACCGGCGTGCGCGTGTTGCCGGTCTTGAAGCGGGCGATCTCGTTTTCCAGATCCTGGCGCAGGCTGTCCGCCCCGAGGCCGCTGCGCTGGATGATCAGCGCCACGTCGGCGCGCGGCGGTTCCAGCAGCGCCAGCAACAGGTGCTCCAGATCGACCTCGTAGTGGCCTTGGGCCAGGCACAGGTTGGCGGCGCGCTCGGCCGCTTGGCGGCAGGTGCCATTGAGCTTGCCGATCAGGGTCTTCAGATTGCTGCTCATGCGATGCGTTCCATGCGTTGCTGATCCATGTGGGACTTTCTGTTGTCATTGACGACAACGCGGGTCGGACTACTGCAGGGTGTGGATGCCGTAGCAGGTGTCGGAACGCGGCGCATCCGGCGGTCGCGAGCAGACGTAACTGTCGAAGCCCAGCCGGCAGCCGCCGCTCCCGCCGCCGCCCAGCACGATGCCCTGCAGGCAGTCGGATTTCAGGCTCAGGCAGACCTCGTACTCCAGTGTGCTGCCGGTCAGCAGGGTCAGCCACCTGGCCAACGCCCTGGCCGCACCGCCACCCGGCAACAGGTCGTCGAACCGGTCGCGATCCAGCGGGCCGATCCACAACCGCATACGCAGGTCGCGCTGCCACACCCGGGTGCCAACCAGCGCCGTGCTGCCCAGTACGGCATTGCCCAGTCCGAGCCGGGAGCGCTGCGACGGCGGCACCCGGTACCACGCCCCAACGAACGACTCGACCCGCAACGGCACCGCGAAGTAATCGGCCAGGATCCGCTGCAGCACCGCCGCCGATACCGGCCGCTGGCGGATCGCACCGGCGTAATGGGCGATCGCCTGGTCGAACACGGCCCCGCCGCCTCCGAGCATGCGACCGCGCAGACGCGGGCCGACGCCGGCCAGTGCCAGCACCAGCGGCAGGAACCGCTCATTGCCGGCCAACTCATCCTGCAGACCCAACCGGTACTTTTTCCATGCCGCGTAATGCAGGGCGACGGCACGGTTACCGAAGATGTCCAGGAATGCGCGCGCCGCGCGGTCGCGCTGGTAGGTCTCACGGCGGCCGAGGGTCTCGGTGTAGTGCAGCGGCAGCACGCCTTGCCGACCCAGCAGGCCCATGAACCCGGGCGTGAGGTGGACCTTGCCGAGGGCCTCCATCGTCACCGCGTGGGCGACCGCGGCGTCATGCTCCAGCGCCGTGCCATCGCTGGAAAACGCCTGCATCGACTCGACCTGGCTGGGTGCGAACCCCAGCGACATCGAGCTGCCGAAGCGCAGATGCCGGGCGACCACGTCATCGGGCTTGACGCCCTGGCGGACGAACAGGCGCTCCAGTATCCGCACCGCCTGGTAGAACTCGAAGCGGTGTGGCGCGGCGAGCAGCTGCTGCGCTACACCAGGGTCGAGTCGCCGCTGCGCGGTTCGCATCGGATCAGCTCCTCGCCGCTGTCGGACGCCAGCAGGGTCAATTGGGTAAAGCTGTTGGCGTGCACGTACAGACCGAAGAAGTGGTCGAGCACCCGCGCGAAGGTGGCGATGCCGTGGCCGACGAACGCCGCCTCCTCGACACCCAGGCGGATCTCGACCCCGCGCACCACGCTGGTGAAGTGGCGGCCAGGCAACCAGGCGCTCGCCGGGCGGTGCTCCAGCGCGGTAATGCCTTCGATCTGGGCCGCCGACACGCGGCTGCGGGCGATGTCGTACAGACGCAGCATTTCCTTGAGCGCGGGCAGGCCGCTCTGGCTCAGCGACAGGTGGTTCAAGGCCAGATGCGAGATCAGCCGCCACTGCGCGCCGCGTCCGCGCTCGAACCGCACCGGCCGGGTGGGTTTGCGCAGCAACGCAATCGAACGCGCCGGGCCGCCGCCTTCCATGTTGAGATCGCCGCCCTGCACGCCGTGGGCGAGGTAACTGGGCAGGTCGCGGTTGCTGCAGGTCAGCTCCAGGCTGATGGTGTCGGTCTGCGGTTGTACGGGGTTGAAGTCCAGGTCCACAAACGACAGCTCGGTCTCGAAGCCCGGGCTGCTGCGGGCAACCTGGTCGTCGCGATGGGCCAGCCAGTAGTGACCCGTGTTGTCGGGCGTCTCGCCATGGTGCAGGGAGTAGAACGGCCGGAACTCGGTGATCTTCTCGCCCTGCGGCGTCTGTCGTATCCGCTTGACCGCATCGATCGACACCACGTCATAGGCGAACGCACGCCGCGCATCGGCGACCACCGGATATCGGGTGCTGCGATGGGTGATGCGGATGGGCTCGCCGCGCTGGGCGAACAGGTTGACCACCGGGGTGCAGCCCAGCAGCACGTTGGCGCGCGACAAGGCTTCCAATGCCCGAGCACCCGCCGAGCTAGCCGGCCGGGCGTGCAGGACAAGATGCACGGTGAAAAGGCTGCCCGTCTGGCCACCCAGTGCTTTCAGGTCGAGGTCGAAAAAGCCGAACTTCTCCGGGAACGCGAACAGTTCGGTCAGCAGCCGGTACGCCGGATGGGAGCGTTCGGGAAAGTCGATCAGGGCCTCGTCATCGGCGAACCCCGCCTGGCGCAGCGGCGAGGCTGGCAACGCCAGCCAGCGTCCGCTGTCCGCGGATTCCAGATACGCCGCGCGCACGCCGAACGCGAGTGCATCTCGCAATGCGGCGCAGAGCGTGGCCTCGCCATCTGTGAACAACCGCAGCGTGTCCAGACCGAGCGTGGCGAGATCCTGCGTTTCGCCGACCAGCTCGAACTTCAGCGCGATCTGGCCGCCGCTGCCCGCCGGCAGGCTGGTCGCCATCGGCGCATCCGCGATCGCCCGGTAGCGCACCTCGCGCACCGCGATCGGCGCCAGCGTCACGTCGTAGGTGCTGCGGAACCGGCAGCTGACCCCGCGCACGCTGCGCGAATGCAGCAACGTATCGCGGGCGATGGTGACCGGCGCGCTGAGCTGGGCCAGCGCCGGCCCCATGTCGAAGCGGGCGATCGAGCACGACGGAAACGGCCGCAGGTAGTGCGGGTACATCACCTCCAGCAGCGCTTCGGTGAACTCCGGATAGTCGTCCTCGATCTTCTTGCTGGTGCGCGCGCTGAGCAGCGCGAACGATTCGATCAGGCGTTCGACATGCGGGTCCTGACTGCCATCGGCCGACAGCATCAGGCGCCCGGCGATCTTCGGGTAGCGCTCGGCAAACTCGCGGCCATGACGACGCAGGTAACCGAGCTCGCGCTCGTAATGGGGCAGCAGGTCTTCCATCAGTCGGTCAATGCCACGTCAGGCCGCCGCACGGCGCAGCCGGCTGACCGAGTACTGCAGGGTGCCGGGCTGCAACATCGCATCGAAGCTGATGGGCTCGCGCGCGGGCTGCACATCCAGCAGTCCGTGAATCGAGAAATGCAGGCCGCCGACTCCGCGCGCATCGCCTTCCAGGGTCACACGCACATCGTGCAGGCGCGGCTCGTGCCGACCGATCGACTGCTCCAGCGAGCGGCAGATCGCGGCACGGTCGTGACCGTTGGCCAGGCTCAGGGTCGAGAAGTCGCGCAGCCCGTAGGTTATCAGCGACTTCCGGCACTGGGGATACGCCTTGAGCGCCTCCTCGCTGAATGCCGCGCGGCTGTTGAGCAGCCCTTCCAGGTCGCGCGCGACCGACTCCTTGTACTGGTCCATCGAGATCGATCTGGAGATGCCGCTGGCAGCATGGACCCGCGGCTCGTCGTCGAACAGTTTCTCCAGCAGGCTGGGCTCGAATCCTTTCATGCGTCCTGTCCTTCGTTTTCCGGCACATTCCGTTGCAGCACCGCATCACCGCCATGACACGGTGGCGACCGCAGCCGCCACCGCATCGGCCCGTCAGGAAACCGTGTAGGTCGGCTTGTTGGTGGTGTTGCTCCACTGCGCGACGGTCTTGCCGCCGACGCCGCCCCCCTGCTTCTGCTGGGTGTATGACCACTTGATCGCACCGAAGCTCAACTGCACCTGCTCGGACGGCATGCCGTCGTGGCCGAGTGCGGTGGAGACGCGGTGGACCAGCACGTTCAGCAGCTCGATCGTGTAGTAGTTGATCGCCTTGCCGTCCTTGTCGGCACGCAGGAACTCGATGCGGGCCTTGGGGAAGGTGGTGCCGTTGGCACACGCCTGGAACAACGCCGTGGAGGCGAGATCGATGCGCTTGTTGATCTCGATCGGGGTCATTTCCACGCGCGCTGCGGTGGTGCCGCCCGCACTGGAAGCCGTCGCCGAACGTGGCTGCAGGACATCCTGGTTGAAGGACTCGATCTCGATCCAGTCCTTGTGCTCGGCGTCCTTGGATTCGCCCTTGATGGTGTCGATGTTGAGAAATGCGTGTTGCATGGTCTGGTTTCCTTTTGTTCCATTCTTCCGTGAGATAGAGCCGGGCATGCACCGCAGGTGCCGACCCGGCACCGGTTTACCGCTGACTTGCGTACTGCCAACATCTGGCGCCGTCATCCGTTGCAGGGACGCTATCGCACACCGTCACGTCGGTCAGGGTCTGCGCCCTGTTGCCGACGTTCCTGCGACACCCCTGCGACATCGTGCCTGCAACGCGACGCCACACACCGTCACGCCCTGGCGTTGGTCGGAAGCTCGGCCACCAGTCGCAACGAAACCGACAGCTCATCGAGCTGGAAATGCGGGCGCAGGAACGACACCGCCCGGTACACGCCCGGCTTGCCGGGAACTTCCGACACCTGCACCGACGCTTCGCGCAGCGGGTACTGGGCTTTCGCCTCCTGCGTCGCGTTGTCGTCCAGCAACACGTATTGCGCGACCCAGCGGTTGAGGAAGTCCTCGACATTGCCCGCCGAAGCGAAGCTGCCGATCTTCTCGCGCATCATCGCCTTCAGGTAATGGGCGACGCGCGAGACCGCGAACATGTATTGCAGCTGCGAGGACAACGAGGCATTCGCGTTGGCCACATCGGTGTTGTAGCGCTTCGGTTTCTGCGCCGACTGCGCGCCGAAGAACGCGGCGTAATCCGTGTTCTTGCAGTGCACCAGCGGTATGAAGCCCAGGTCGGAGAGTTCTTTCTCGCGGCGGTCGGTGATCGCGACCTCGGTCGGGCATTTCAGCGCCACCTCGCCGTCGTCGGTGCGGAAGGTGTGGGCCGGCAGTTCCTCGACCAGTCCCCCGCCTTCCACTCCACGGATCGCCGCGCACCAGCCGAAGTCCTCGAACGCCCTGGTCAGGCGGGCGCCGAAGGCGTAGGCGGTGTTGCACCACAGGTAGCGGGAGTGGTTGTTGCCGTCGACGTCCTCGACGTAGTTGAAGCCTTCCACCGTCGTGCCGTCCTTGGGGTTGTATGGCAGCCGGCCCAGGAACCGTGGCAGGGTCAGGCCGACATAGCGGCTGTCCTCGGAATCACGGAACGACTTCCACTTGGCGTATTCGACCGTGTCGAACACCTTGGCCAGGTCGCGCGGCTTGCCCATCTCGGTGAAGCTTTCCAGGCCGAACATGTCCTCGCTGGCGGCGGCGATGAACGGTGCATGGGCCGCCGCGGCGACGTGCGACATCTGCTCGATGAAGTACATGTCCTCGGGCTGTCGGCCGATGTTGTAGTCGCCCAGCAACGCACCGAATGGCGAGCCGCCGAAGGTGCCGAACTCTTCCTCGTAGACCTTCTTGAACAGTGCACTCTGGTCGAAATCGATCGCCGACTTGAAGTCCTTGACCACGTCCTTCTTGGGCGCGTTGAGCACCTTGATCTTGAGCTGCGCGCCGGTCGAGGTCTGGCTGCACAGGTAATGCAGGCCACGCCAGGTGCTTTCCAGCTGCTGGAACTGCGGTGCGTGCATCACCGCGGTGAGCTGCTCGGAGATCATCCGGTCCAGCTCGGCCAGGCGCGCGTCCAGGGTGAGGTTGAGGTTTTCCGACACCACCACGGTGCCTTGCAGCACCTCGCGCGCGAGCTCGGAAATGATGTCCCGGGCGCGGCGGTGCTCGACATCGGACCTGGCGACCTTGCTCTGTTCGACGATCTGGTCGAGCAGGTCCGGTTCCGCCATAGCGACCGCGGATGGCGCTGCACTTGCCTGTGCGTCCATGGCTTTACTCCTTGTCCGCCGGAACGGTCTGGCCAAGCTGCCGGAGCTGCTCGGTGTTGGCGAGGACATCGTTGAGCAGGTCCTCCAGCTTCTCGTTGCCCGCCACCTTGTTGCGCAGGTCAGCCAGTTTGGAACGCGCCTCCAGCAGCCTGCGCAGCGGCTCGACCTGCTGCACCACCGACTCGGGCCGGAAGTCGTCGATCGACTTGAACGTCAGCTCGACCGCGAACTCGCCGCCGTCATCGCCGAGCTTGTTCGGCACCCGGAAGGCGGCACGCGGCGCCATGCCTTCCAGCACCTCATCGAAGGTGTCGAGATCGACGTTGACGAACCTGCGCTCCTTGAGTCGTGGCAGCGGCTGGTCGGGCTGGCCGCTGAAATCGCCCAGTACGCCGACCACGAACGGAATCTCCTTCTGCTCGATCGCGTCGCCCTTCTCGACGTCGTAGGTGAGTTGCACGCGCGGCGGCCGAACCTTCTCCAGACGTTTCTGGATGCTTTCCTTCTTGGACATCTCGTCGTCTCCCTGACGATTGGCGGCGGATCGGGGCGGGTCAGTTGCCCATGCCACCGAACGGGTTGGCGATGGCGCGGCGCTGCGGTGCGGGTGTCTCCGCCGTCGGCGCCTTGGTCGCAGCGGTCGGAGCCGTTGCCGGACGCGGCACGGCGCGACGACGCGAAGCCGTCGCCCGCGTCTTGCGGTCACCGGCATCTCCGGAATCCAGGATGTCCTCGCCCATCGTCGCCCGCATGGTCGCGGCGAGGCGCTCGGCTTCGGTGCGGGCGGTATGGGAGGCCAGCGCGCCGTTGCCCTGCAGGCGCTGCAGCGCCTGTGAGGCGATGCGCAGGCCGGACACGGTCAGCACGCTGTCGGCGACCATGTCGGTCGGATCGCGCTGCAGGACTTCCTCGGCGGCAACGATGGCGCGGCCGTAATTGCCGGCATCGAACTGCAGCTGCGCGGTGCGCACCCACGGCTCCTTGCTGGTCGGGTCGGCCTTCGCCGCCTCGTTGAAACCGACCAGGGCGGACTCCACCCGGCCGGCGCTCACTTCGGCTTCAGCCGCGCCAAGAACGGCGGCATAGCCGGTGCCTTTCGTGGGCATGCTGTCGCACGCGGCCAAGCCGGCGACCAGCACGGTCGCGGCGAACAGACGGCACGCGAAAACCATCGGGAACGATTGCATTCGACACTCTCCTTGTGGGCGCGCAGGGTGCGTTGCGGCCTGAATCTCCATGTATCAAGTAACCAGCACTTGATGGCACCCCGGCTAGATATAGTAGCCTTGTGCCGCCGCCGTCAAGCTGACTTTGGCAGCGCGCATTGTTCACCAGGGAAGGTCGCCCCGCAACACCCCGGGGTTGGCCCGTGACCGCAAGCCGGTCCGGCAGCAAGGAAATGTTTTCAATGGAGCGGCACGCTATGGACGGTTTTTCATCCTCGCCCGACCGGGCATTTCATGCCGGCGCACGACCGCGTCGCGGCGGTGCGTGGCTCGCCGGTGTGGCGCTGGCTGGCGGCCTGCTCCTCGTCTCCGGCTGTGCCGGCCATGGCGGCATCAGGCAAACATTCGACAAGACCCTGCAGGCGGTCGGCTTGAAGGCAGCGGCGCCACCACCGCATTCGGTGCCGCTGCGGTTTCAAGCCGGCGACAACCTCAACGCCGGCGACGGCGAGCGCGGGGTGTCGCTGGTGGTGCGGGTCTATCAGTTGCGCGAGCGCAAACGCTTCGAGGACGCCGCGTTCGAGGTGTACCTCGACGAGCAGCGCGAGCGTGACGTGCTCGGCGACGACCTGCTCGGCGTGACCGAGTTCCTGCTCGCGCCCGGACAGCGCCACGAGGTGCTGGAGCCGTTGCCGGCCGACGGTCGACACGTCGGCGTGGTGTCGCTGTTCCGTGCGCCCGCGCCGACACGGTGGCGGCTCGTGTTCGACGCCGGCAAGGCCGCCGGCGAAGGCGTAACCATCGGCCTGCACGCCTGCGCGATGACCACTCCGGGTCCGGCGCTGGAGACCGTCCTGGCAACACCGCCGCACAGCCTGTCGTCGAGCCGTTGTCCACCACTTCGGCGCTGACCGCGATCACGCAGGCCGCTGCAATCCGCCCCTCACCCGCGCCAGCCGATCGACTGTCACCACCGGCGACGGGTTTCATCGCAATGACCAGGGAGTCACACCGCATATGACACGGATGTCGAAGGTTTTCTGGGGCGAAGGGCTGTTCCTGCGCCCGCAGCATTTCCAGCGCCAGGATGCCTACCACGAGGCGCGACTGCAGGAGTTGGCCGCCGCCCTGCATCCGTGCGCCTGGGGCGTCCGTCAGGTTCGCTTCGACGCGCAAGCGCTGGCCAGTGGCACCCTGCGGGCGCAGCAGTTGTCGGTGGTGTTCTCCGACGGCGAGTTCTACAACGCCCCCGGCGCGGACGAGCTGCCCGACGCGTTGGCGCTGTCGAACCTGCCCGATGGCGTGCAAGCCACCACGATCCATCTCGCCCTGCCGTTGCTGAAAGAGCACGGCGGCAATTGCGGCACGCCGGCCGATGGCCGGGTGGCGACCCGCTACCAGCAGACCAATCAGTCAACGCCCGATCTGTACACCGACGCAGGCGAAGCGGAGCTGGCATACCTGTGCAAGACCGTGCGGTTGTTGACCGACGACGAGCCCCGCGACCCTTACGTCACCGTGCCGGTGGCGCGGGTCCGGCGCACCGCAACCGGCGGCTTCGAGCTCGACGATGCCTTCATCGCCCCCAGCCTCAGCCTGAATGCGGCGCCGCAGCTGCAAACCCAGCTGCGGCGGTTGCTCGACAGCCTGCAGGCCAAGACCGACGCGCTGTATGGGTTGCACCGCGAACCGTCGCAGTCGGTGGTGGAGTTCCGCTCCGGCGACATCGCCTCGTTCTGGCTGCTGCACACCGCCAACGCCGCATTCGCCGCGCTGTCGCACCTGTTCCGGCATCCCGGCCTGCATCCCGAGCGCCTGCACCAGGAATTGCTGCGCCTGGCCGGCGGCCTGCTGACGTTCTCCAGGCGCCACACCCTGGCCGACCTGCCCGGCTATCAGCACGCGCAGCCGGAAGCGGGCTTCGAGCGGCTGTTCGCGATCATCCGCGAGCTGCTCGACACGGTGATCTCGGCGCGGTATTTCTCCATCCCGCTCAACGAGGTCAAACCGTCCTTCCACCTCGGGCGGCTGGATTCGCAACGCATCGACGAGCAGTCCGCGTTCTACCTGGGCGTCAGCGCCGACCTGCCGGGGCCGGAGCTGGTGCAGGCGGTGCCGGTGCGGTTCAAGGTCGGCGCACCGGACGATGTCGACAAGTGCGTGCTGTCCGCGTTGCCGGGGGTCAAGCTCACCCACGCCGCACAGGTCCCGGCCGCCATCCCGGTGCGTCCGGGCAGCCAGTACTTCGCGATCGAACCACGCGGGCCGCTGTACGAACGCATGCTCAAGGCGCAGTCGCTGGTGATCTACGTGCCGTCGGGCGTGCGCGAGCTCAAGCTCGAACTGATCGCCTTGACGCCATGACCCACTCCGCTTTTCCGCATCAGGCAGGACGCCATGAACTATCCCAATCCGCCGGTTCCGCAACGCCTGCCCTCGCTGTCGCCGGGCCCGTTCCCTGACGCCGCCATCGACGGCGCCACCGCCCAGCCACGCAACCTGCTGGAACTGATGGCCGACGGGTTCTACCTGCTGATGCTGCTCAAACGCGGGCAACTGCCGGGCAGCGAAGCCGCGTTCGTGACGTCGGTGCAGCATTTCCTGGACGGGGTCGAGCGCGGCGCGATCAAGCTGGCGATCCCGTCGGAGGACGTCTACGCCGCCAGGTACGCGTTCTGTGCGGCGGTGGACGAGGCCATGCTCGGCCAGCCGTCGGGCCTGCGCGAGGCGTGGGAGTGCAACCCGCTGCAGTTGCGCCTTTTCGGCGAGCACCTGGCCGGGGAGCATTTCTTCGACCGCCTCGAACAGCTGCGCGCGCAGGGCGCACCGCGCCTGCCGTCACTGGAGGTCTACCACTACTGCCTGCTGCTCGGCTTCGAGGGCAGGTACCGGCTGGAAGGGCCGGAGAAACTCGGCTACCTGATCGCCCGCCTCGGCGACGAGATCGTGTACCTGAAGGGCCGGCGCACCGGCTTCGCCCCGCATTGGGCACCGCCGGACCGGATCACCCACGCGCTGCGGCGGGTGATGCCGCTGTGGGCACCGGCCGCCGTGCTGGCAATGGTCGGCGCCGGCGCGTACTTCAGCCTCCACGCCTTGCTGGAACGCGACACCCGGCAGCAGCTGGCGACCTACCACGAGGTGGTGCAACTGCCGGCGAAAACCGCGCACCTGACCATCACCCTGCCCTGAACACCCAGGCCCGGGTGGTTGCCAAGCGCCGCTCCACTAGAATGGCCGGATGACTTCGCACACCCACATCCCTGAATCCGACCAGGATTTCGACCGCGTCCGCGCCTACCTCACCGGTCTGCAGGACCGCATCTGCGCCGCGGTCGAGCAGGCCGACGGCCGCGCCCGTTTTGCCGAGGACCTCTGGAGCCGCGCCGAAGGCGGTGGCGGCCGCACCCGCATCCTGCGCGATGGCGATGTGTTCGAGCAGGCCGGCATCGGTTTCTCCGATGTGTCCGGCAACAAGCTGCCGCCTTCGGCGAGTGCGAGCCGGCCCGAACTGGCCGGTGCCTCGTGGCGCGCGATCGGGGTGTCGCTGGTGTTCCACCCGCGCAATCCGTACCTGCCGACCACGCATGCCAACGTGCGCCACTTCCGCGCCATGCGCGACGGCAAGACGGTCGCCTCGTGGTTCGGCGGCGGCTTCGACCTGACCCCGTTCTATCCTTTCGACGAGGACGTGCTGCACTGGCACCGCACCGCCCGCGCGCTGTGCGAACCCTTCGGCGGCCAGGCCCGCTACGACGACCACAAGCGCTGGTGCGACGAGTACTTTTTCGTCAAGCACCGCAACGAGACCCGCGGCATCGGCGGTCTGTTCTTCGACGACCTGAGCGCGGATTTCGAGGACGATTTCGGCTACCTGCGCGCAGTCGGCGACGGGTTCCTGGACGCCTATCTGCCGATCGTGGAGCGCCGCAAGGACACGACGTACGGCGAGCGCGAACGCGAGTTCCAGCTGTATCGCCGCGGCCGCTATGTCGAGTTCAACCTGGTGTTGGACCGCGGCACGCTGTTCGGCCTGCAGTCCGGGGGACGCAGCGAATCGATCCTGATGAGCCTGCCGCCGCTGGTGCGCTGGGAGTACGGCTTCACTCCCGCACCCGGCAGCGCCGAGGCGCGGCTGGCGGACTACCTGCGGCCGCGCGACTGGCTGTCCGAACTGGGCTGAGGCCGGAGTACCGGCACCGGAAGCCGGAAATCGGACTGCGGAGCCGGAGGATCATTTCTCCGCGTCGCGGTAGGTCACGATGGAGATGCGGCCGTTGGTCTCCAGCAAGGCCAGCTTGATCTGGTCCAGGTCCATGCAACTGGATTCGCGCATCGCCTTGTCGAAATCGGCACGGCTGACCAGTTCGCGCCTGAGTACGTCGCGGAAGATGTGGCCGTCGCGCGCCAGTTCGACCGGACTGCCTTCCACCAGCTTGCGTACGGCCGGGTAGCGCGCCGACAGCCAGGCCACGGCGTAGTTCAGCACCATCAGGCTGACGACCAGCAACAGGGCGCCGGTCAGCGAGTTGTCACCGCCGTTCATGCCGTTCTGCACCGCGTTGCCGACCAGGATCAGCAGGACCAGGTCGAACGGCGTGAACTGGCCCACCGCGCGCTTGCCCGACAACCTCACCAGCACCATCACCGCGACATACACCGCCACGGAACGCAGCACGAACTCCCACCAGGGAAACGACAATTCGAACAGACTGGACATGGCCGGAATCCACGGTCACGGCATTGTTGCCACCGCTGCGGACGTTACACCAAGGCAATAAAAAGCCCCGCTGGCAGGGGGGGCCGGCGGGGCTGGTGGAGCTAAGCCTGGGGAGGGGCTTTCGCTCCGGATCACTCCAGGGGAGGGAGAGATCTGCGACAGGCGTTGCACCTGTCGCGAGCATATGACCACTATCCACATGGATGGTTCGTGAAGATGGTGTCAGCGGACCGAAAAGATTCAGGGACGATTCATAGCGGCAACTTCGGCCAATATGTCGTTAAAACTCCGTTAATAACGCTTTCCCGGTAAACCTTTGCCGAACCTGCCCGACAGTCTCACGGCAAACCGGCCAATCGCCAACCGGGGACGATTCCGGACCGCACGGGTCACCCTCGCCGGTCACCAGGCGCCACTTCCGGCCTGGCGATCCTCCGGGACGACGCGTCAGTGGGCTTCGTCCCAATTGGCGCCGACTCCGCTGTCCACCACCAGCGGCACGCGCAATTGCGCGGCGGCAACCATCCGCGCGCCGACTTCCGCCAGCAGGGTGTCGACGAAACCGGTATCGACCTCGAACACCAGTTCATCGTGCACCTGCAGGATCATCAGCGCGCGGTCGGCATGCGCCTCGAGCCAGCCGTGGATGTCGATCATCGCGCGCTTGATGATGTCGGCCGCGGTGCCCTGCATCGGCGCGTTGATCGCCGCGCGCTCGGCGCCGGCGCGCAGGCCCTGGTTGCGCGCGTCGATGTTGTCCAGGTACAGGCGGCGGCCGAACACGGTCTCCACGTAGCCGCGATCGCGCGCCTGCTGGCGGGTGTTGTCCATGAACTCGCGCACGCCGGGGTAGCGGCTGAAATACAGGCCGATGTAGTCCTGTGCCTCGCCGCGCGAGACATCCAGCTGCTTGGCCAGGCCGAACGCGCTCATGCCGTACATCAGGCCGAAGTTGATCGCCTTGGCGGCGCGGCGCTCGTTGCCGCTGACCTCGCCGATCGGTTTGCCGAACACTTCCGCGGCGGTGGCGCGGTGGATGTCGTCGCCGGCGGCGAACGCGCGCAGCAGGCCCTCGTCGCCGGACAGGTGGGCCATGATCCGCAGCTCGATCTGCGAGTAGTCGCAGGCGACGATGCGGCGGCCTTCCGGGGCGATGAAGGCGGTGCGGATGCGGCGGCCGTCGACGGTGCGGATCGGGATGTTCTGCAGGTTCGGGTCGGAGGACGCCAGCCGGCCGGTCGCCGCGCCGGCCTGGTGGTAGCTGGTGTGCACGCGGCCGGTGTCGGGGTTGATCATCTGCGGCAGCTTGTCGGTGTAGGTGCTGCGCAGCTTGGCCAGACCACGGTAGTCGAGGATCACCCGCGGCAGTTCGTGCAGGTCGGCGATCGCCTCCAGCGCCTCCTCGTTGGCCGACGGCTGGCCCTTGGGGGTCTTCACCAGTGCCGGCAGCTTGAGCTCCTCGAACAGCAACGCGCAGACCTGTTTGGGCGAGTCCAGGTTGAACGTGCGCCCGGCCAGCCCGGTCGCCTTCTGCTGGGCGGCGAGCATGCGCTTGCCCAGGTCGGCCGATTGCCGGCGCAGCTCGTCGGCATCGACCAGCACGCCGTTGGCCTCGATGCGTTCGAGCACCGGCACCAGCGGAATCTCGATGTCGCGGTAGACCTGTTCCAGCGCCGGCTCGGCCGCCAGCTTCGCCGACAGCACGCGGTGCAGGCGCAAAGTGATGTCGGCGTCCTCGGCGCCGTACTTCACGGCATCGTCGACGGCGACCTGGTTGAAGGTGATCTGCTTGGCGCCCTTGCCGGCGACATCGACGTACTTGGTGGTCTGGTAGCCCAGGTAGCGCAAGGCCAGCGAGTCCATGTCGTGACGGCTGGCGGTGGCGTTGTGGACGAAGCTCTCCAGCATGGTGTCGTCGCTGTAGCCGCGCATCCGCACGCCGTGACGGCGCAGCACGTGCATCTCGTACTTGCCGTGCTGGCCGATCTTGCGCTTGTCAGGGTCTTCCAGCAGCGGACGCAGCGCGTCGAGCACCGCCTCGCGCGGCAGCTGCGCGGGCGCGCCGGGGTAGTCGTGGCCGACCGGGATATAGCAGGCAAAGCCGGGTTCGATCGCGAAGCTCAGTCCGACCAGGTTGGCGCGCATCGCGTCGAGCGAGTCGGTCTCGGTGTCGAGGGCGAACTCGTCGGCGGCCTGCAGCTTCGCCACCCAGGCAGCGAGTTGTTCACGCGTCATCACGCCTTCGTACTCGCCGGGTGCAGCCAGCGCCGGATCCGGCTCGTTGGCCACCGCCACGGGGCTGCGGGCGTAACCGGCAGCGGTGTTGCGCACGCTGCCGGTGTCGCTCGCGGCCTCGGTCACGGCACTACCCTGGCCGCTGTCCAGATCGCGCAACGCCTGCTTGAAGCCGTAGCGGGTGTACAGCGCGCGCAGCTCGTCCACGTGCTGATCGCGCAGGACCAGCTCGGTCGGTACACGGCCGACGTCGACATCCAGCTTGATCGTGGTCAGGGTGCGGTTGAGCGGCAGCCGGTCCAGCACCGCGCGCAGGTTCTCGCCGATCTTGCCCGTGATGCGGTCGGCGTTGGCGATCACGCCGTCGAGGCTGTCGTACTCGGCCAGCCACTTGGCCGCGGTCTTCGGGCCGCACTTGTCGACGCCGGGGATGTTGTCGACCTTGTCGCCCATCAGCGCGAGGTAATCGACGATCTGGTCGGCGCGCACGCCGTATTTGTCGACCACGCCGGCATCGTCGTCCAGCCGGCTGCCGCTCATCGTGTTGACCAGCGCGATGCCGGCGCGCGCACCGTTATCGTCGCTGCCGGCACGCACCAGCTGGGCGAAGTCCTTGTCGCTGGTGGAGATGGTGACGTCGATGCCGGCGTCGGCGGCCTGCACCGCCAGCGTGCCGATCACGTCGTCGGCCTCGACCCCGTCGATGCGGATGATGTCGATGCCCAGCGCGTGCACGATGTCGCACATCGGCTGCACCTGCGACCGCAGGTCGTCGGGCATCGGCGGGCGGTGCGCCTTGTACTGCTCGTCGAGGTCGTCGCGGAAGGTCTTGCCGGGCGCATCGACCACGAAGGCGATGTAATCGGGCTTCTCCTTCAGCGTCGCGCGCAGCATGTTGACCACCCCGAACAGCGCGCCGGTCGGCTCGCCGTCGGCGCTGGTGAGCGGCGGCAGCGCATGGAAGGCGCGGTAGAGGTAGCTGGAACCATCGATCAGGACGAGTCGTTTCATGCCGCGATTCTACGTGGCTGCCCTGACTGGCTGCTCTGACTGGCTGCCTTCCGCGTCCGTGCCTTCCATGCTTTTGCCCCCCCTCGCCGCCATCGGGCAGCGTACGGCGACACCCCGCCGCGGGTATCCTGAGCCGTGCCGCGCCCTGCGGCGCATTCCCTCCCGCCACCCGTCCGAACGGAGAGCCGTCATGCGTATCGTCCCGACCCTGTTGCCGCTTGCGCTTTCCCTCGGCCTGGCCGCCTGCGCCAGTACCGGCGGCCAGCCCGACCCCAATGACCCGACCGCGAACCTGCGCAACGCCGAAGTCATCCAGCGCGTGCAGGACAACGGCGACGTGATCGAGGAATACCGCGTCGCCGGCCAGCTCAGGGTGGTCAAGGTCACGCCGGCGCGTGGCCCGGTCTACTACCTGATAGACAACGACGGCGACGGCCGCCCGGACGACGGTGCCCCCGTGTCACCGGTGTACTGGAAGCTGTTCGAGTGGAATTGAGCCCGATGCCTGGTCGAAACACCGCATCCGGCAGGGAGTTGAGGCGATGAGCAAGGCCGACCGTATCCACGCCGCCCTCCAGGCGCTGTCGCCCACGCACCTGGAAGTGCTGGACGAAAGCCACATGCACAGCCGCGGGCGGGAAACGCACTACAAGGCGGTCGTGGTCAGCGAGGCGTTTGCCGGCAGGACCGGCGTGCGCCGGCACCAGGCCGTGTATGCCGCCGTCGGCGGACTGATGGGCGAGATCCACGCGCTGGCACTGCATACCTATACGCCTGAAGAGTGGGCCGCGCAGGCCGATGCCCCGGACTCGCCGCGCTGTCTGGGTGGCAGCCGGCACGACGCCTGACCTCGCTGAGGAGATGAACGATGTCACCTCGATTGCCACTGTTGCCACTGCTGCCACGGCTGCCGCCGCAGCCGGTTGCCTGGCGTTGGGCGCTGGCTTGATCGTGCCCGGAAGGTAGCGGGCAGACTGCCGTCCCCGGACGGATCCGCGGACCGCTTCCGGTGAAGCGGGAATGGAGCCTGGGGGCGCCGCGCCTGCCGTTGCTGGCGCCGGAGGAGCGCACACGGTGGCGGCCCGGCTTACCCCGCGCGACGGAAGGTCAGGTTGATCCGCTGCGCTCCCATCACCGGGTGGCAACCCGGCTTCACCGGCAGCACGCCGTGGAATCGCAGCCGGTCCACGCCGCCCCAGACCGCGACATCGCCATGCGCCAACGGCACGTGCACCGCCTTGTCGCTGCGTGCGTGGCCGCCGAACAGGAACACCGCCGGCAGGCCCAATGACACCGAGACGATCGGCGCGGCGAAATCGCGCTCATCGCGATCCTGATGCAACGTCAGACGGGTACCGGGCACATACCGGTTGATCAGGCAGGAATCGGGAGCGAACGCATCGAAACCGGCCGCTGCAGCAGCGTCCCGGGCCAGACCGGCGAATACCGGCGGCATGGCCGGCCAGTCGTTGCCGCTGACGGGATCTCGCGCCGCATAGCGATAACCGCGACGGTCGCTGACCCAGCCCAGCACCCCGCAACTGGTGGTCGCGACCGACATGGCAAGACCGCCCGGCGTGGTCATGTGGCGCAGCGGCGCGGCACGGAGGAGCGCGTCGAGCGCCGGCAGCAGGTCGCCCATCCGCGGCAGAGCGAAGCCGTGCAGCAACCACGCCTGCTCACCCATCGGCAGGCGGGTGCCGGTCTGCAATTCGGCGAAAAGGTCGGTGGTCATGACAGGCGAAAAATTACCGCGACAGACGCCAGTGTGCGTGACTGCCGGCCGCACGGACGCGCCTCGTGCGTCACGTTGCCGGCGGTGATCGCGACCGGCCTGGGCGCGGAACCGGTGACACTGCGGCTGGTGTGACCATCGGGGCTACGCGCTGTCAATATCCAGCCTGTTGGCCGGGCGGCCGTTGCTGCGGTCATCGATTTCGGCTTCGCGCACCTGACCGGCCAAGGCCGGCGAGCAGACATGCCCGGGTTTCGCATCCGGTTAACCCGCGCGCCGGATAGTTGAAACTCCCGTCTGGAGTATCCCGTGCCCTACGACCGCATCAGCGAACTGCCCGACGCCGTGCGCGACCACCTCCCCAAACACGCGCAGGAGATCTACAAAGAAGCATTCAACAGCGCCTGGGGCGACTACAAGGATCCCGCCGACCGCCGCGGCGACGCTACGCGCGAGGAGACCGCGCACAAGGTGGCGTGGTCGGCCGTCAAACAGAAATACCGCAAGGGCGACGACGACAACTGGCACCCGAAATAGGTTCGGAAGCTGCCCCGCTGCGCTGCGGATCGTCCTGCGAAGCCTCGGCCTGCTAGCATCGCCAGGCGCGGGCCGGGGAGGGCCGCGCCACCAACATCATCAGAAGGGGCGACGCAATGGATTGGTATCTGAAGGTTCTGAAGAACTACGTGGGCTTCGAGGGGCGGGCACGCAGGAAGGAATACTGGATGTATTCCCTGATCAACTTGCTGGTCTATATCGCCTTGGCGATTGTCGAAGCCATGACAGGAATGGTGGGCGATTCGGGGATGGGCATGCTGACCCTGCTCTATTCCCTGGCGGTGCTGATCCCGGGTCTGGCAGTGAGCTTCCGGCGCCTCCACGACATCGACAAGAGCGCATGGTGGCTGCTGATCGCCTTGGTGCCGCTGATTGGCGTGATCGTGCTGCTGGTGTTCGCCTGCTTGGAAGGCACCCGCGGCGACAACCGCTTTGGTCCCGACCCGAAGGCGGATGAGGGCGGCGTGCCGGCGACGGCGTAAGACTGTCCCGATGACACAAGAACGGCACCTCCGGGTGCCGTTCTTGTTGGTGCCGTTGTAACAATGCTCCCCGTTGCAGCCGTTATGGATGTGCTGCCGACCCGATGGCATTACCGTCGTCTGGCGAGCTCGTTCGGCCGTCCGACCGGACTCCGCCGGGCGTAGGAACGACGCAAGTCGTCCACCTGCGAATGTTGGATGTGATGGCCAGGTCGCGGCTCACGTCGCTCCTGGCAAAGGCGGCGTTGCCTACGCCGGCTCCAGATTCGCGTACGCCAGCACCAGCCACTTGCTGCCGACCTCGTCGAAGTTGACCTGCACACGGGCGTGGGCGCCGCCGCCTTCGAAGTCGGTGACCACGCCGGTGCCGAACTTGGCATGGCGCACGTTCGCACCCAACGGCAGCGCGGGCGTTTCCACCGCGGCGTGGCCATAGTCCCGGCGCGGTGCGCTGTTGAACATCGGTCGCGAGACCTGCAGCTTCGGACGCACCTCGTGCAGCAGCGCCGGCGGGATCTCACGCAGGAAGCGCGACGGGATCCCGTACATCTCCTGGCCGTGGATGCGGCGCGCCTCGGCGTAGCTCAGCACCAGCTTCTCGCGGGCGCGGGTGATGCCGACGTACGCGAGCCGGCGCTCCTCTTCCAGCCGCCCGGCTTCCTCGACCGACCGGTTGTTCGGGAACAGGCCCTCCTCCAACCCGGCCAGGAACACCAGCGGGAACTCCAGCCCCTTCGCGCTGTGCAGGGTCATCAACTGCACGCCCTCCTCGCCGGCCTGGGCCTGGCCTTCACCGGCCTCCAGCGAGGCGTAGCTGAGGAACGCGACCAGTTCCGGCATCGCCGCCGCGTCGTCCTCGTCGCTGCGGATGAAGCGCGCGGCGACCGAGACCAGCTCGTCGAGGTTGTCGGTGCGCGAATCCAGCTGACCCTTCGACTCGCGCGCGTAGTGCTCGCGCAGGCCGGAGCGTTCCAGCACGTGGTCGATCTTCTCCTGCAACGGCATCCCGGCGACGTCGGCCTCCAGACCGTCGACCAACGCGATGAAGCCGGCCAGCGCATTGCGCGCCCGCGCGGCCAGCAGGCTTTCGGTGGTCAGCCAGCGCGCGGCGACCCACAGCGGCGCACCGTCGGCCCGCGCCCGGCGGCGCACTTCATCCAGCGTGCGCTCGCCGATGCCGCGCGTGGGCGTGTTGACCGCGCGCTCGAACGCGGCATCGTCGTTGCGGTTGGCGACCAGCCGCAGGTACGCGAGCGTGTCCTTGATCTCGGCGCGCTCGAAGAAACGCTGGCCGCCGTAGACGCGGTACGGCACCTGTTCGCCGAGCAGGATTTCCTCGAACGCGCGCGACTGCGCGTTGCTGCGGTACAGGATCGCGACATCGCCGTGGCTGCCGCCGTCGCGCATCCACTGCTGCAGCCGCTCGACCACGAAGCGCGCCTCGTCGATCTCGTTGTAGGCCTGGTACAGGTCGATCGGCTCGCCGCTGCCGCTGTCGGTCCACAGCTGCTTGCCGAGACGGTCCGGGTTGTGCGCGATCACCGCGTTGGCGGCGTCCAGGATGTTCGCGCTGGAGCGGTAGTTCTGCTCCAGCCGGATCGTCTGCGCGCCCTCGCCGCCGACGCCGAAGTCCTTGAGGAACTTCTGCATGTTCTCGACTTTGGCCCCGCGCCAGCCGTAGATCGACTGGTCGTCGTCGCCGACCGCGAACACCTTGCCGCTGTCGCCGGCGAGCAGGCGGATGAAGCCGTACTGGATCGCGTTGGTGTCCTGGAACTCGTCGACCAGGATCTCGCGGAAGCGGTGGCGGTAGTGCGCCAGCAACGCCGGGTTGTCGCGCAGCAGCTCGTGCGCACGCAGCAACAGCTCGGCAAAATCGACCAGCCCGGCGCGCTCGCAACGCTCCTGGTACGCCTCGTAGCAACGGCGCATGACGTCGGTCCACTGGTCGTTCGGATCGGACTGCAGGTGCTGCGGCCGCCGGCCTTCGTCCTTCTGCGCATTGATCCACCACGCGATCTGGCGCGGCGGGAAACGGGTGTCGTCCAGCTCCAGTCCCTGCACCACGCGCTTGACCAGCCGCAACTGGTCGTCGGAATCGAGCACCTGGAACGCTTCCGGCAGCTTCGCCTCCTGCCAGTGCAGGCGCAGGAGCCGGTGCGCCAGACCGTGGAACGTGCCGATCCACATCCCGCGCGTGCCGTTGCGCAACTGCGCATCGACGCGCTGGCGCATCTCGGCCGCGGCCTTGTTGGTGAACGTCACCGCCAGAATGCCGTGGGTCGGCACCCCGAACACCTCGTTGAGCCAGGCGATGCGGTGGGTCAGTACGCGGGTCTTGCCGGAGCCGGCACCGGCCAATACCAGGTAGTGACCGGGCGGCGCGCTGACAGCCTCGCGCTGCGCCGGGTTGAGCGCATCAAGCAGGTGGGAGACATCCATCGGGGCATTCTACCGGGTGGGGTTCTACCCCGCGCCGGCACGGGAGGCCTCGCGCACCCGGGGAGGAGTTCAATCGTCCGGGTGTTCGAAAAGCACCGTGCCGTCGTCGGGGTCAACCGCCAGGTCGACCTTGGCGCCGGCCTTGTCACGCGCGTCAACTGTCCACACGCCATCATCGAAATCGATATCGCGGATATCGCTGTACCCGGCTGCGGCGAGCGTGCTGCTTATGGCTTTGGCGTCAAGCTTTGGAGTCGTGCCTTCGGCATACACCTTGCCACTCACGGGATGTACGCGCGCATCAATCCAGGACCCGTCGGCGCTGCGCACATGCGCTTCCCAGAATCCATCGTCGAACTCCAGGTCGCGGACATTTTCATATCCTGCGGCCGTGAGCCTGGCCTGGGCCTGCGCGTGGGTCAGACCCGTAGACTGCGCGCCTACCATGCCGGCAGCGATCAAGCCGGTTGAAAGAACAGAAAGAACAATGAGTCTGCGCATGGCTGCTACCTCCGTGGTTGGACAAGCAGGATAGGTATGGGGTTGCGACGGCGCAGTGAACCAGCAACCGCCTCGATGCTTGGCAAATTCCAGACGCAGCGCACCGCTGCCGACCCGATTCAGGCATTGGTTCCCATGAGTAGACTTTCAAAAGCATTGGCCGTTGGCGCGACAGCGATCGCCTTGATCTATCTGGCCATCTGCGCGCTGCTTTACCTGTCTCAGCGTTCTTATATCTACTACCCGAGCCACCGCAGCGCCGACACCGCCACGATCACATTGGACCGGGGCGACGCACGGGTCCTGGTGTCCACCAACAGCATCGACCGCGACCGCGACTACGACCACGACCGCGCCGTGCTGTATTTCGGTGGCAATGCGGAAGACGTATCCCGGGCGATCGGAGTATTGGATCGGGCGTTTCCGGATGCCGCCATCTACGCGATGCATTACCGCAGCTATGGCGGAAGCACCGGCACCCCGTCGGAACGCGCGCTGGTCGCGGATGCAATGGCGTTGTTTGAGCACGTGGTTGAACAGCACCCCCGGATAGCCGTTGTCGGCCGCAGCCTGGGGAGCGGAATCGCGGTCCAGGTGGCCGCATCGAAACCCGTCGACCGGCTGGTGCTGGTCACCCCATACAACAGCCTGCTGGAACTGGCGGCGGAACACTTCCGGCTGTTTCCGACCCGGTTTCTGCTGCGGGACAAGTATGAATCCTGGCGTTATGTCGGCCGGTTGCATGTTCCCACCACCATCGTCATGGCGGGCCATGACCGGATCATCCCCAATGAGAGCTCCCGGCGACTGGCCGGGGCATTTCCACCGGGTGTGGTGACAGTGGTCGAGATTCCCGAAGCGGATCACAACAGCCTGTCGAATTCACCGGCGTACGTTGCGGCGCTCGCCGGTCGTGACGAAGCGGGGAACGATCGGTAGGTCGATCCCGGGGTTCGGGCGGCGCAATGCGCTTTGCTTATTGCGCCTACGTCCGGGTAACGGAACGTAGGGTGTATTAGCCGAAGGCGTAATACACCACCGCCATCGCGAGCGAACACCTTCGCCGGCTCAACGCAACAGCAGCACCGCGATCTGGCAGTTGCGCACGACCTGGGTGGTGGTGCTGCCGACGATGAGGTTGCGGATGCGGGAGTGGCCGTAGGCGCCCATCACCAGCAGGTCGATGGAGCGCGCGGCGACCTGTTCGGCAATCACGCTCTCCGGCGCGCCGGGCACGGCGTGCATGCCGGGTGAGAAGCCGGCGGCCTGCAGTTGCGCCTGCGCCCACTGCATCGGCTCGGCCTGCGCTTCGGCGGCGTCACCGACCATCAGCACGTCGCACGGCAATCCGCGCAGCAGGGGGCTGGCGGCCACCAGTTCGACGCAGCGGCGGGTGGTGGCGCTGCCGTCGAAGGCGATCATGAAGCGCTGGATCGGCCGCCAGGCCCGCGGGGCCACCAGCACCGGACGGTCCACGGCACGGATGACGCGCTCCAGGTTGCTGCCAAGGTGACCGCGGGCGAAGTCGGCGTTCTCGCCGCGCTTGCCCAGCACGAACAGCCGGACCTCGTCCTCCAGCGCAAGCAGGGTATCGACCAGCACGCCATGACGTTGGCGGACGGTCGCCGCGACGCCGTGGCCTTTGGCAATCCCGTGGGCCTGCTCCAGCAGGGTCGTCGAGCGCTGCCGAACGAGGTTGCCGCGCTGTTCGTCCAGCAACGCCATCTCTTCCAGCAGGCCTTCCTGGGCGCCGAGGTACAGGTTGCCGGTGAGGTCGACGGTCACCAGCGCGGCCTCGCGGTCGATCGCGTGCATCAGTTCCAGCGGCGCGCCGAGCCGGGACGCCGCCCAGCCGGCATAAGCGGCGACGCTGGTGGCATAACCGGACACGTCGATCGCGGCGAGCACCCGGCGCTCGGCAAACGTGGGGGTCTGGCTCATCGCGGTGCCCTCATGTGGTGCGCTCCTCGATCCGATGGTGCCGACCGGGCGCAGGCCCGGTTAGCCCGGTGACCGCCACCGTAGCCCCGCCGCGGCGCAAACGCATCACCGCCTGGAGCGGTGCGCGTGTCCGTCAGCCGCCGCGAGGTTGGCGTCAGGTCACTGGTCGGGAGCCTGCATCCGGTACTGCGCCGGCGGCGTCGCGCCCATCAGGTGGCGGACAAAGTAGTCCCAGCGGCGGCGGGTCATGTAGTTGGTGTCCGCACCGAAGCTGTGGCGGGCATTGGGGAACATCAGCAGGTCGAAGTCCTTGTTCGCCTTGATCAGCGCGTCCACCACCAGCAGCGTGTTCTGCGGCGGCACGTTGTCATCCATCATCCCGTGCGCGAGCAGCAGCTTGCCCTGCAGGTTGGCGGCGCGGTTCTGGTTGGCCTGGGCGTCGTAGTTGCTGCTGCCGTCGGAGTTGGTGCCGCTCTTATCGACAATTTCCAGCCCCTGCCATTTCTCGGCCCAGTCGTCCTCGTAGTTGCGGTTGTCGTGGTTGCCGGCCTGGGCGATGCCGACCTTGTAGAAGTCCGGGTAGGTGAACATCGCGTCCACGGTGGCGTAGCCGCCGCCGGAGTGGCCCCAGACGCCGACGCGGTCGAGGTCGATCCACGGGTGGCGCGCGGCCAGTTCGCGCAGGCCGGCGACCTGGTCGGGCAGGGTGTTGTCGCCGATGTCGCCGCCGAACGCATCGTGGAATGACTTGGAGCGCCACGGCGTGCCCATGCCGTCGATGGCTATCACGACAAAACCCAGTTCCGCCAGCGCCTGGTGGTCGTTGCGCGCGGCCGAGAAGCTGCGGCCACGCACCGAGCCGGTCTGCGGGCCGGGGTAGATGTAGTTCACCACCGGATACCTGCGCGCCTCGTCGAGGTCGGTCGGGGTGAACATCAGCCCGTACAGCGTGGTCTTGCCGTCACGGGCGGTCACCGTGATCGGGGTCGGCGGCACCCAGCCGGTGGCGCGCAGGCGACGGTCGTCGGCGCGGGCGATGCCGGCGACGGTGCTGCCGTCGTCACTGCGGCGCAGCACGGTCACCGGAGGCGTGGTCGGGGTCGAATACGCATCGACAAAGTACGTGCCGTCGGGCGACAGGCTGATGCTGTGGTCGGCGTCTTCCGGGGTCAGCAATTGCGGCCTGCCGCCGTCGAAACCGATCTTGTAGAAGTGCTGGTAGTACGGATCGCGGCCGGGCTCCATGCCGACGCCGCGGAACCAGATGGTGCGGCTGGCGGGATCGACCTTCAGCACTTGGGTGACGTTGCCCTCGCCGGTGGTGATCGCGTGCTTGAGCTTGCCGGTGGCGAGATCGTAGAGATACAGGTCGCCCCAGTTGGCGCGCTCGGAGAACCAGATGAACTCGTTGCTGGCCGGCAGGTAGTGCCAGTTGACCTTGCCGTTGCCACTCTCGAAATAGGTCGGCACGTGCTCGTGGTAGACCTCGCGCACGGCGCCGGTGGCGGCATCGGCGACCCGCAGCCAGGTGTCCTTGTGGTCGCGCGAGGTGGAGGCGAACGCGAGCGTGCGGCCGTCCGGCGCCCACTGCACGTCCTCCCAGCCGCCGTCGCAACTGACGTCGTCGCACAGGGTCGAACGGTGCTGGTCGGGCGGCATCTGCAGTCGGGTCGTGGCCCCTGCCGCGACGTCAATGACTACGCGTTCGATCATCGTGACGTGCTCGTCGCCGGCGAACGGGTACTTCCAGCGCTCGACCTTCGGCGCGCCGACATTGGTGCCGACCAGCACCATCTCGCTGGTCCGGCGCTGGTCCTGCTGGAAGGTCGCGATCTTCGACGAATCGGGCGACCACACCAGGATCGCGCGATCGCTGTGGGTCCAGCCGGCGTTGTCGGTGGCGTAGCCGTAGTCGGTCGCGCCGTCGTTGGTCAGCCGGGTTTCGGCCCCGGAGGCGACGTCGCGTACCCACAGGTTCCAGTCGCGGATGAAGGCGGCCAGCTTTCCATCGGGCGACACGACGACCGGCTGGTTGCCCGACGCGTTGGTGCTGGCAACGACGCAACCCACCTTGCCCTGCAGGTCGCACAGGTAATGCTGCTTGTCGAAGGTGATCTCGAGACGGCCGTCCACGGCGGGCTGGATACCGGTCACGGCCAGTTTGGTCGCGTCGAGCGTCTTGCCGGTGGCCTTGGCCAGCGCGGCCGCGAGCCGGACGCGGTCGAACGCGTCGCTGATCGCGCCGGTGGCGGCCTCGACCCGGCGGAAATGGTCGCCATCGGCGTCGTGGTCGCGGAACCAGAAATGGCCGTCGTCCTGCCACGTGACCGTGTTGACCGCGTGGTCGAGCAGCGGCGTGGTGTTGTAGCCCATGAACGCTTCGGCGCGCGCGTAGTCATCGGCGGTCAGCACCCGGGCCGCGTCCTGCGCCGCGAGCGGCAGCGCCGCCGTCGCCAACAGCCCGCCCACCAGTGCGCCGCACAGACGCGCCTTGCCGTTGATCACACCCATGGTTCACCCCTGTTGTTCGGTTGCAGCCGGTCGACTGGAAACGCGCGACCGACGATGGCCGGGCGACGCGAGGGGTAAACCTTAAACCGGAACCGGGAGGCGCCGCTTGGCGGGACGTGTGGCCCTGCGCGTCTGGAGCCGAAGCCGCTCTTGGCTCAGGTCACCCGGTCCAGCATGCGGCGATGGCCGATCAGGCGGGCCCAGCGGGTGCCCACATCCGACCAGCAGACGTAGGCGGCTTCGCCGGCGAGTCGCAGCAGGGTGCGCGGGCCGAGCTGCAGCCGCGGTTCGGCGGCGCACAGTTCGGCATCGAAACCGAGTTGGCGGGCGAACAGGGCACAACGGGCCAGGTGGTACCGGCTGCTCAGCAGCGTGACCTGCAGGTGCGCCGGGCGGACCTGGTATCGGCCGGTCGTCATCGCAGGCGGCGGCACCATCGTCATGGGGGTATCTGCGGCGGATGACTTTCCGTCCACGGCGATCCGGCCGAGCAGGCCGCGGGCGTTGCGGAGGTTCTGCATGGTGTCGCGCGAGTGGGCTTCCAGTTGCAGCGGCACCTCGTCCGTCCAGCCGCGGGCGAGCAGGCCGTCGCGGGCGAGTGCGGCCTCGGTCGGCTCGCCGGGTGCGCCGCCGCCGAGCAACACCACGCGGGACGGAATGCGTTCGCGCCACAGCGAAACGGCGCGATCCAGCCGCGCCTCGAAATCGCGATCGATCCGGCCGGCCGGCGCGTGCTTGCCGAACAGCAGCACGCATTCGCTGCGCTCTGGCAGGCACGGTGCCTTGCGGGCGATGCGGAACACGTGGATGAAGTAGCCGACGTAGACGAGCCCGGCGCTGAGCACGCACGCGGCGACGGCGACGGCGAGCGAATGCCAGACGTCGCGGTCGACCAGCATGGTCAGCTTGTGGGCGGCGCGGGACATGGAAGGGTTGGCACGACGGCAGGAGGCGGCTGAAGGATCGGGCAGTCTACGCAGCGCGGGCAGTGGGTGCGGGTGGTGGCTTTGGTTCGATGAAGGAAAAGCCATGAAGCCAAAGCGGAAAGCGGATTATCGGGCGCGCGCCTGCCGGGTATCCCGGACAGTCGCTCCACGATATTCGCTTGGTGTCCGGGACACCCGGCAGGCGCCTGGGGTTTTGTGGGTGGTGATGGGAGCAACAGCAACATCGGAAGCGGGGGGTGAACGAATCGGATTTTTCTCGTCATTCCCTGCGGCCGGGAACCCGGGTGCAAAACGTCATGACGCCGCCAAGCGCTTCGTCGTTCCCGCGCAGGCGGGAACCCATGGACGTTAAATCTGTGTTGCAACGCGAACGTCCCAGGATTTTGCGACTCCGGCGCCTGACACGAGCCAATAGTTCGAAAGCGCACGGTCTTATCCCAGCCCTCGCGGGAATGACGAGCAAGAGTTGAATTGTCCGGAACTTCATTGAACCGGGCGCGGGTCAGCCGCTGGCTATACTTTCGCGCTACGGCTCCGCATGCCATCTCCGCCACCACCTGCAGGAACCTCGCGTGCCGCCAGCGTCCACTCCGCCGCAATCCCTGTCCGTTATGCCGGCTCTGGCGATCCGAGCCTGGAGTGCAACCACGGCACTCGGGCGCGGGGTGCAGGCGCAGCAATCGGCGCTGCTGGAGCGCCGCAGCGGGCTGCGCCGCAATGATTTCGGGCCGGTCGGCAGCGACGGCCAGCCCCTGCCGTGCTGGATCGGTCGGGTCGAGGGGCTGGAGGACGCGCCGCTGCCCGCCGCTTTCGCGCGCTGGGAATGCCGCAACAACCGGCTGGCGTGGCTGGCCTTCCAGCAGGACGGCCTGCCGGAGGCGCTGGCAGGCGCGGTCGCCGCGCACGGGGCCGGGCGGGTCGCACTGGTGCTGGGTACCTCGACCTCCAGCATCGGCGCCACCGAGGAGGCGTATGGCCGGCTGGAGACGCAGGTCGACGGCACGCAACGCTTCCCGGCCGGACTGGACCGCTCGATCGTCCACACCGTGCACTCGCTGGGCGACTTCATGCAGCATGCGACCGGCCTGCGCGGGCCATGCATCACCGTCGCCACTGCGTGCTCGTCGAGCGCGAAGGTGTTCGCCCAGGCCGCGCGGCTGATCCAGGCCGGCGTGGTCGATGCGGCGCTGGTCGGCGGCGTGGATACCCTCTGCGGCAGCGTGCTGTTCGGCTTCAATTCGCTGCAACTGGTGTCGCCCGATCCGTGCCGGCCGTTCGATGCGGGCCGGACCGGGCTGTCGCTGGGCGAGGCGGGCGGCTTCGCGCTGCTGGAACGCGCGACGCCCGGCGAGACGGGCCTGCAACTGCGCGGCTACGGCGAATCCAGCGATGCCCACCACATGTCCTCGCCGCACCCGCAGGGGCTGGGCGCGCAGTACGCGATGCGCGATGCGCTGGCGCGCGCCGGGGTGACGGCCGCCGACATCGGTTACCTCAACCTGCACGGCACCGCGACGCCGGCCAACGACAGCATCGAGGCCGCCGCGGTGGCCGCGATGTTCCCCGACACCCTGCACGCCGGTTCGACCAAGGGCTGGACCGGCCACACCCTCGGCGCGGCCGGGATCGTGGAGTCGGTGATCGCGCTGCTGGCGCTGCGCCACGGCACCCTGCCCGGCACGCTCAACAGCGACACGCCCGACCCCGCCTGCGGCGCGCAGATCCGCTTCGCCAACGCGACGGCGGACATCGACCTGGCCATGAACAATTCGTTCGGCTTTGGCGGCAACAACTGTTCGCTGGTGTTTGGCTGCTCATGAAAACCAATGCCTCCTGCAGGAGCGACATGAGTCGCGACCCACCGACCTCACGACGCTCTGCGCGTTCGCGACTGACGTCGCTCCTGCGTCGGGGTCAACCAGATACACGCAACACCGACGCTGGAATGTCTGCATGACCCCGCTCACCGCCACCATCGAAGGCGTCGGTTTCTGGAGCGATGGCCTGCCGGGCTGGCGCGACGCATGCACGTTCGCCACGACCGGCCGTTTGCCCGAGACCGCTCCCGGCCGGCCCTCACCGCAACTGCTCGCGCCCAATGAACGCCGGCGCGCGCCGGCGACAGTCGCGGTTGCGCTGGAGGTCGCCCTGGCCGCCTGCGACGCCGCCGGACGCGAGCCCGCGTCGCTGCCGTCGGTGTTCGCCTCCTCCCACGGCGAGCTGGCGATCACCGACTACATGTGCGCGACCCTGGCCGACCAGCCGCAGGCGATCTCCCCGACCCGCTTCCACAACTCGGTGCACAACGCCGCCGCCGGCTACTGGACCATCGGCACCGGCGCGATGCAGGCGGCGACCGCGATCAGCGCGTTCGATGCGACGTTCGCGCAGGGGTTGCTGGAGGCGCTGGTGCAGATCGCCACCGGCAGCGAGGCGGTGCTGCTGGTGGCCTGCGACGGTGCCAGCGCCGGGCCACTGGCGCGGGTATCGCGCAGCGAGGGGCTGCTGGGTGGCGCACTGGTGCTGTCACGCACGCCGCGCCCGGATGCGCCGATGATCCGGGTCGCATTGGCCGACGGCGGGATCGCATCCGGGCCCACGCGCGGGCCGCTCGCCGAACGCCATCACGGCAACGCGATGGCGCCGATGCTGTCGCTGTTCGACGCGCTCGCCACCGGTGCACCGCGAGTCACGCTGAAAGCCGGGCCGGAGCGGATACTGCAGGTCACCATCGAACCGACACCCGAACCGGAGTCCGCGCATGCCTGAGTCCCTGCACCGCGACAACATCGCCGTGCTGATCCCCGCGCTCAACGAGGCCCTGCGCATCCGCGATGTGGTCGAGGGCGCGCTGGCCGAATGCCGCCAGGTGATCGTGATCGATGACGGCTCCGACGACGATACCGTCGCGCGCATCGCCCACCTGCCGGTGACCGTGCTGCGGCATGAGCGCCGGCAGGGCAAGGGCGCCAGTCTGCGGCACGGGTTCCGCGAGGCCCTGTCACGCGGCGCCAAGGGGGTGCTGACGATGGACGGCGACGGCCAGCACGCGGCCAGCGACATTCCGCGCCTGCTGGCGGCCGCCAACCACTACCCCGCCCACATCGTGATCGGCGCACGCCTGCGCAAGCGCGCGCAGCAGCCGCACTACCGGCGGCTGGCGAATGCGTTCGCCGACTGGGGCATCGCCTGGAGCACCGGCTACCAGATCGCCGACACCCAGAGCGGCCAGCGCCTGTACCCGGCCGCGGTCGCCGCGCTGGGGGACGTGCCGGGCGAGGATTTCGTGTTCGAGGCGCAGATCCTGATTTCGGCCGCGCGCGAACTCGGCACCCGCTGTGTGTCGGTGCCGATCGAATCGCGTTACCACACGGTCCATGCCGACCCTGCGAGCGCGCCCGAAGGCCCGCCCGAACAGTTCCGCCGCAGCCACTTCCGGCCGCTGCGCGACTTCAGCCGGATCACCAGCCATGTCGTGCGACAGTCGCTGCGTCCGCTCGAACTGCCGGGCATCTACCGCCGCATCTGCGCGAACCCGCCGCTGATCCACGACCCCGAGGGCGAGTTCACGCCGCCCGCCGCACAGCGCGCGACGCGAACCGGCTGAGCGTCAGCGCGCCCGCGACGGCCGGTCTCAGCGGGCCGGCACCACCGCCGGTCGCGCTTGCACCGGCGGCGGATCGAACACATAGATCGCGATGCCGGCCGCATGTTTCTGGGTCGGACTGATGTTCACCCCGACACCGCCGCTGACGTGGCTGCGACCGCCGAAGCGGCCACTGCCGACCCCGATGCCGACGTTGCTGCCGCCGTAGCCTTCCGCCGCGCCCTGGAACAGCACGCCGTTGGCGCCCAGTTCGGCCGCCGCCACGCGCAGCTTGCCGATCACGGCGTTCATCTTGTTCTGTTCGCCGTAAGTGAATCCGCCGCTGGAGGTTTCCAGCACGGCGATTTCCTCATAGCGGCCCGGCGGCGGGGTGAAGTACACCCGCACCTGCTCCGGCGACACCGCCGGCCGCGCGGGGCCGAGCATCACCTTGGAGGTCGTCGCGCAGCCGCTGGCAACCAGCACCAGGCCAACAATCAGCGCCATCTTGAGTCGCATGGTGAAACCTCCTCGACCGGTATCCGGCGGGCACATTGCCACACGGCAGTATCGCCCCGCGCAGGGTTGCAAAGTAGTGAACGGCGGTCAGCCCATCCCGCCGTTGATGCCGATCACCTGGCCGTTGATGTAGCCGGCCGCGTCCGAGCACAGGAAGCCGACCAGCGCCGCGACTTCCTGCGGCCGGCCCGCGCGCGCGGCAGGCACGAGCTGCCTGATGGTCTCGGCGGGGAACGCCTCGCCGGCCATGCGGCCTTCGATGACGCCCGGCGCGACCACGTTGACGCTGATGCCGCGGCTGGCCATCTCGCGCGCGAGCGACTTGCTGGCCCCGTGCAGCGCGGCCTTGGCCGCGGCGTAGTTGGTCTGGCCGCGGTTGCCCAGCACCGCCGCGACCGACGACACGCTGACGATGCGCCCCCAGCGCGTGCGCGCCATCGGCAGCAGCAGCGGCTGGGTGACGTTGAAGAAGCCATGCACGGACACATCGATCACGCGCCGCCACTGCGCCTCGTCCATGCCGGCCATCGGCGCGTCGTCGTGGATGCCGGCGTTGTTGACCACGACCTGGATCGGCCCGTCCTCCAGCAACCGCGCAATCGCCGCGCCGGTCGATGCACCGTCGGCCACATCGAAGGCAACCGCCTCGGCGCTGCCGCCCTCGTGGTGGATGACCGCGACGACCTCCTGCGCACGTTGCGGGTTGCCGTTGGCGTGCACGATCACGTGCAGGCCGTCATCGGCCAACTGCCGGCAGATCGCACCGCCGATATCGCCGCTGCCCCCGGTAACCAGGGCGCGTCGCATTGGGGTGGGTTGAGCGGTGGGTGGTGACATTCTGAATCTCCAGGAATTTCTTTTCGCTGCCGCATTGTCGCGAAAACGCGTGAGCATGCAGCTATCTGATGTGTTGCCCTTACCTGCCACTTCGTCGCTGGTGTCGTGCGAGAAGCAAGGGCGCCACAGGGACGTTGCGATTAACTGGAGCTGGAAAGCAAAGGCAAAGGCAGTATTGATCGCTTCGGAAACAGCGTCGCCCTGGCGGGGTGCTTGCTGCCCGGTTCGGGCGGGCTTCCTGCCCGCACTCACCGCCGCGGACCATCCATGGTCCGCTGTCCGCAACACCCCGCCAGGACGCCGCATCGACGATTGGTTGACGTGGGTTCTGGTGGACAGCGACTTCCGGCTTCGGACGCCGCGTCGGCCATTCATCAAGGAAGGTATGAACAGCCGTGCTTTCCCGTCATTCCCGCGAACGCGGGGACGACGGCAGTTGTTCAGGTTTTCCTTGACGTCTTGCGGTAAGTCTTGTCGTCAAGCTGCGCAAGCCTGCTTTTCCCATCGACCACCGAAACGATTCGGCGGCGCCTGCCGGGTGTCCCGATCACCAGGCGAATATCGTGGAGCGACTGAGCGGGATACCCGGCAGGCGCTTCCACGTACTTCGTAAGCGTTGGCGCGTTCCTCTAACCGTGTCCCTCGATTCCCTTGGAATCGGCCGGCTGCGGCATCACTGCGGCGCGCCCTTCCGCCAGCAGACGCCCTTCGTGGTGGATGCGGAAGTCGTATTGCCAGCCGCTGTCGCCGTCGATCAGCAGCCGCGCTTCGCATTCCAGCGCACCGTCGAGGTCATCGATGCGGGCGACGTGCAGCTCCACCCCGCGCAACGCGACCAGCAGTCCGGGGCGGGCGATGCCGCCGGCCGCGCGGGCGCGCAGACCGCCGTGGACGGCCATCGCCTGCGCGCCGTATTCGCACAGGTGTATCGCGTGCAGGCGGCCGTGGCTGCGCAGGGGATGCGCCGGATCCCGGTGTCGCCAAGTACGCAGACGGATGCTGGCCGCGTCCCAGCCGAGCACCTCGTCCCACAGGCACATCCCGCCCTGATGCGGAATCAGGCGCGCGATCGCGGCACGGTCAGCGATGTTCTGCACGGGGGCGACAGCGGGAGTCGCCTGCTCGGACCCGTCACCTGCATCCACGCCACGCACGCTCACAGCCGGCTCCGCGCGAGATCGCGCGACGAGGGCGCGGGCGGACCGTCCACGGCGGTCTGGCGCACGATCAGCAGCGCCAGCACAAAGTTGAACGCCACCCCCATCGCCACGGTGCTGCCGATCGCCTGCAGCACCGGGATGCTCGAGGTCGCCAGCAGCGCGAACACCAGCAGGGTCGCCAGGCTGCAGACCACGATCGCGTGCAGCGCGCGCAACTGGCTGTCGCGGTCATCGCCGGCGTGGTCGAAGAACAATCCGTAGTCCAGCCCCAGTCCGGCGGCGAGGATCAGCGCGACCAGGTGGAACAGGTTCAGCTCGATCCCCAGGCCCCGCAGCACGGCCAGCATCAGCAGCGTGGTCAGCGCCATCGGTGCGAGCACGCGCAGCACGCGGCGGCTGTCACGCAGCGCGATCCAGACGGTCGCGAGCAGCAGCAGCGCAGCCAGCGCCAGCGCCCACAGCAGGCGGACGCGGTACTCGGCGACCAGCGATTCGGACGCCTGCTTGAGGTCGAGCAGTTGCGCGCCGTAGGGCTCGATCGCGCGTGCGACTGCGGCCGGATCGTCCAGGCCGCTGAGGGCGACCAGCGCGGTGGCGTGGTGGTCGCCGCGCAGCAGTAGGCCGTCGACCCGCGCCGCCAGCGGCGTGCCGGCAAGGTCGGTGGCGGTCAGCGGCGGTGCCTGACGCGCGGTGGCGACATCGGCCAGGAACGGTTCGAACACGTCGCTGCGGAACGGACTGTCCGCCAGCGCCTCCTCCAGGGTCGCGCGCAGGCTTGCCGCATCCGGCAGACGCGTCTGCCGCGCACGCTGGGTGGCGGCGCTGGGCAGGTAGCGCGAGGCGAGGTCGAACCCCTGCACCCGTCCGTCGGCGCGCAGGCGCTGCAGCACCGGCAGCAGGCGCTCGGAGGCCTGCAGCGCCGCCTCGGCGTCATCGGTCTGCAGCACGACCAGGTAGCGCACGTCGGGCGCGCCGAGCTCGCCACGCAACTCGCCGTCCAGCGCCAGCAGGTGCGCCGGCACCGGGGTCAGCCGCGACAGGTCGTTCTGCCAGAACGAGCCGGGCGCGAAGCCGGTCACCGCCGCGCTGGCCACGGCCAGCAGCAGGCCGGCCACCACGCCCAGCCGCGGCCAGCGCGAGAACCGTGCCCACAGCCAGGCCATCGCCGGCGAGGTCGCCGCATCAAACGCCTTGCCGCCGTTCTCGGCGGTGTCGATCAGGCCGGGCAACAGGAAGCGGGTCGCCAACGCGGCGACGCCGAGGCCGGCGATGGTGAACACCGCGAGCTGCTTCAAGCCTTCCACGCCCGACACCAGGAAGGTCAGGTAGGCGATGCAGGTCGCGACCACGCCGGTGCCCAGGGTCGGCCACAGCGCGCGCGCGTTGTCCCACGGCGACAGGCCCGGACGCTGGTGGCTGATCAGGTGGATCGGGTAGTCCTGCGCGACCCCGATCAGGGTGAAACCGAACGCGATGGTGATGCCGTGCACGCCGTCGAAGCCGAGCGCGACCGCGCCCAGTCCGGCCAGTCCGCCGCTGGCCAGCGGCAGCGCGCCCAGCAGCGGCGCCTTCCAGCTGCGGTAGGCGATCAGCAGCAGCAGCGCGAACACCAGCCCGTCGAGGCTGCCGATGAAGCTGGCCTCGCGTTGGGTGCGCCCGCCGACCTCGACCGAAAACGCGCCCGGCCCGGTCATCGTCAACTGCGCCGGGCTGTCGCCAAGCACCTGCGCGAAGGCGCGCTCGATGACCTCGACCGCCGCCTGCTGGCCGCCCGGATCGAACCCCGCCGCGGTGGTCTGCACCGCCAGCAGGGCCTGGTTTCCGGCGCGGTCGAACCAGACGCCGTGCAGCTGTCGCGGTGCGTTTTCCGGCTGCCAGGCCTCCGCCAGCGTGAGCACTTCCAGGGTCGGATCGGCCGGCAGCAGCGGCTCGATCAGCGCCGCTGCCGGCGAGCCCAGATCCTGCAGCCGCGCGTCCAGCTGGTCGGCCAGCCAGGCGGCATCGAACGCGTGGGTATCCAGCGTGGGCGACAGCAGGTAGCGGTACGGACGCAGGCGCGCGGGAATCGCTTCCAGCATCGCCTCGCCGCCGGCCGCCGCGCCGTTGGCGACCAGCGTGAAGTGCGCGTCCCCGGCCAGCGCCTCCGCCAGCGCCGTCGACTGGCCGGCCAGCGTGTCCGGGGCATCGCCAGACAACGCCAGCAGCAGCAGGCGCGAGCCGGGGCCTTCGCCCAGTTCGTCGATCAGCAGCTTCTGCGCCGGCGTGCGCGCAGCCGGCATGAACTTGCGCAGGTCGCCGCTCACCTGCAGGTGCTGGCCGACCCACCAGCCCGCGACCAGCAGCAGCCCCAGCCAGGCCAGCGCCAGCGACAGCCGCCGCGACGGACTCATCGCGCCGGCACGCCGTCGTGGCACAGGGCGGCGAGGCCGGCAGTGTCATCGACCCCGGCCGCGGCGTGGGCGGCGCTGGCCAGCAAGGTGCGTTGCGGCGCGGGTTCATTGGTCATGCGGGTCTCGATGCAGCGCAGCTCCGCGCCCTGCCCGTACAGGGTGATGTCGCGCAGACGGCTGGCCGGTTCGGTGCTCCGTGGCGTCGAGGAGGCCGATGTGGCTGAGATCGATGCCGCTCGCGGCGTCAGGGTCAGCGTCCAGCGCTCGCGCGTGCCGCCGCTGCGGACGGCGTAGTACTCGCCCAGGGCCGCGCGGTCGCCGGACAACAGCGCGCCGAAGCTGGCCTGCAGGCCCGCCAGTTCCGGCGCGCGCGACAGCGGGAACGTGCGCGGCGGCTTGCCGGCGCGCTCGATGGTCGCCTCGCCGCCTGCCTTGTTGGAGACGATCGTGGTGGTCTCCGCGTAGGGCACGCGCACCTCGCGCACCAGCACGTCCTCCGCCGGCCGGCGGTATTCGCCGCTGAGGCGCAGCGGATTCTTCAGCATCCGCGACTCGCGCAGTTCGACGAACGCGGTGCGCACCGGCACCGGCTGGGCGAGCTTGCCGAGGATCCAGTCGGCGCTGACGGTGCCGGACGCGGCCTGGGCGGGTGCGCGGCGCGCAACCTGCTCAGTCGCCGCCACCGGCGAGCACGTGCCTGCCAGCAGCACGCCCGCCAGCATCGTCAGGGTGAACATCGGTCGTTTCATCGTCGGCCCGCCAGAAGTCATAGAAGTTGAACCAGTTGTACGGCGCACTGCGGGCATGGTGCTGCAGGCGGCTGGCGTAGCGCTGAACGAGCTCGCCCAGTACCGCCGGGCGCTCGCTGCGGGTCATCGCGATGCCCTCGCTGAACAACTCGAAGACCAGCCGGTAGCGGTTGCCGCCGCGGTACAGGCCGAACCCCAGCACCACCGGCACCTGCAGCACGCTGGCGACCAGCCACGGCGCGACCGGAAACCGCGCCTCATCCCCCAGGAATGGCGCGGACCGCGACGGCTGGCCCGGCTGGACGCGATCGACCAGCAGCGCCACCAGCGCGCCCGCATCGGTCGCCTCCTTGATCGCCAGCAGCAGCGACGGCCCGCTCTGGCCGGCGTCGATCACGGTGCGGGCGACGCCGGGATTCAGCGCATCCAGCAGCCCGGTCAGCGCCGGGTTGTGGCCGACATCCAGCACCACCCGCAACGGGATTTCCGGACGCTGCACCGCCAGCACGCGCAACACCTCGAAGCTGCCCAGATGGGAGCCGAACATCAGCACCCCGCGGCCGCGCTCAAGCTGCCGCAGCAAGGCCGCGTCACCCTCCACGCCGATGTCGAAACGCTCCAGTTCGCCGCCCAGCAGGAACACCCGGTCGAGGATCGTGGCGGCGAACGCGTGGATGTGGCGGGCGACCTCGAACAGTCGCGCCGGGCGGCCGTGGACCCGGGCCAGATAGTCGCGCGATGCACGTCGCTCCGGGCCGCGCACGACCAGGAAGTACGCGGTGATCGGCAGCAGCAGTGCGCGCGCCAGCCCACGCCCGCCGATGCGGGCCACGGTGCGGATCAACCACAGCGCCCGCCGCCCGCCGCCTTCGGGGCGCCGGGTCCAGCCGGCACTCATGGCGCCGGCCCGGCCACGAGCTCGCCACTGGCCAGCACCTCCGCCCCGCGCAGGACCTTGAACCGCCAGCGCAGCGCGTCCTTCAGGGACGCCATCGGCACCAGCTCGATCGTGGCCGGCTCGCCAGGCAGCAGCGGTTGCAGGAACTTGACCTGCGGCAACCGCCACGTGGCCGGCAGCGGTTGCGGGCAGGCCGCCTGGATCGCCTCGAGCACGCGATCCAGCATCACCACGCCAGGCACCAGCGGCCGGCCGGGAAAATGCCCGGCCAGGCAGGGGTGGTCGGCGGGGATCACGAACGAGGTCGACGGCACGGCAAGTCGCGGCAACGGCGGAACCGGCAAGGATAAGCCAGCGGCCGCGCGGTCACCTGCGCTCCGTTGAAGCCCTCATCGAAACTCTCATCGAAACTCTCATCGAAACTCTCATCGAAACTCTCATCGAAACAGCCCGCGCCAGAACGCCGGCCCGAGCTGGCCCATCCGGCGCAGGAAATCGAGGAAGTTGCGGTACGGCGGATCGGGGAACAGGCGCTGCCGCAGCAGGTACTCGCCGATGAAGAAGCCACCGAGGATGCCGTAGTCGAGCAGGTTGGCGAACCACGACCAGGCCTGCTGGGACACGCTCAGCACCGGCGGGTGGCCGAGCCGGACCAGCACGCCGTCGGGCACCGCGATCAACGCCAGCACGCCGTCGGCCAGCGCCAGCAGACCCAGCAACAGGGCCCAGGCGAAGGTCAGCCGGCGGGTATAGCGCTGCAGCTCGGGTTTCAGCGCGGACGGCTCGCATGCCTCCAGCGCGGCCACGATGCGGCTGATCAGCGGCACCCGGCCGGGCCGCAGGCTGCGGCCGAAAAACCACGACACCCACGCCGCGAACAGCATCGGCGGCGCGAGCAGCAGCAACACCGGCACGTTCCCGTCGCGCAGCGCCCACAGGCCGGCGACGCTGATTGCCAGCAGCACCCAGGCCCACCCGCGCCAGCGCGCCAGTGGTTGCAGCAGCACGATCAGCACCAGATCAAGCAGCGCCACCGCCGCCAACGCGTTGTCGCCGTCCACACTGGCGCGATGGGCGAGCAGCGGATAGGCGACGGCCAGCAACAGCCGCAGCACCACGACGGGATTCATGCGCGACGCGCGCCGACGATCAGGAATCGGGAGACCGTTCAGGCCGCCTTGTGCTGCTCGATGTGCGCCGCGAGCGCGCGCAGGGACGCGAACACACGGCGGTTCTCCTCGTTGTCGGAACGCAGCTGGAAGCCGTACGTCTTGCTGATCGCCAGCGCCAGCTCGAGCGCGTCGATCGAATCCAGCCCGAGCCCTTCGCCGAACAAAGCCGCCTCCGGATCGATCTGAGCCGGGGAGACCCCTTCCAGGTTCAGGCTGTCGACCAGCAATTGCGCGAGGGCGGATTCGGCGGGGCTTTGTGCGGACATCGGGTCAGGCTTCCGGAGGGATCAAAAGCGCAACGATCCGGCATGCCGCCGCGCCGCGCAACCGCGGGGCCGTTACGGGGCAGCGGCTATCATGGCCGGCATGACTCAAGACGGCATGATCGACTCCACTCCCGAACGGATCCCCGCCGACACCGGCGCGCGGCGTGCCAACACGCCCCGCAGCGCGGATCACGCCGGTCGCGTGCATGACGCCCGCCGCCCCGGCCACGCACCAGCCCGGACGCTCCAGGCAGCACCATGAACGCCGCCGCCCCGTTCGCATCGACCGCCGCACGGCTGAGCGTCGATTACAGCCACGACGACCTCGACACCCTGCTCGCGGCCGATGACACGCTGGCGGTATTCGGCTTCGGCACGGCCGCACCGGCCAGTGCTGACCCGCGCTACCTGCAGATCGGTTTGCAGCCGCAGGAAGCGCAGGCGCAGGCCCACGCACCGCCGACCCGCACCCCGCTGGAAGTCTGGCGCGGCCAGCCCGGCGTGCAGCGCGGGCGCGACGGCGACGTGGCCTGGGCCGAGGATGGCGCATTGCAGTTCGGCGCGATCGAGATCGACGAACCCGATGGCGAGGACATCGGGACCGCCGCCGAAACCGCCTACCGTCGCCTGCTCGCGGTCACCTTGCAGCGCGGCTATCCGCACCTGCTGCGGGTCTGGAACTACCTCGACGCGATCACCGACGGCGACGGCGACGACGAGCGCTACCGGCGCTTCTGTGTCGGCCGCGCCAGGGGCCTGGGCGACTTCGACGCGGCCTGCCTGCCGGCGGCAACCGCGATCGGTCGTGTCGATGGCCAGCGCCGCCTGCAGGTCTACTGGCTGGCCGCCAAAGTCCCGGGGGTTCCGCTGGAGAATCCGCGCCAGCTCAGCGCCTGGCGGTACCCGCGCCGCTACGGCCCGCAATCGCCGAGCTTCGCCCGCGCGATGCTGCCGCCATCCACCGCCGCGATGCCGCTGCTGTTGTCGGGCACCGCCGCGATCGTCGGCCATGAATCCCTCCACGCCGATTCGATCGAGACCCAGATCGACGAGACCCTGGCCAATTTCGACAGCCTCATCGCCACCGCGCGCCAGCACCGCCCCACGCTGCCGACGCACTTCGGCCCGCGCTCGCGGCTGAAGGTCTACGTGCGCGACCTGGCCGAGCTGGACCACGTCGCCGCGCTGCTCGAACAACGCCTCGCCCCCGGGGTGCCGCGCATCCTGCTGCACGCACAGGTCTGCCGCCGCGAGCTGCGGGTGGAAATCGACGGCGTGCATGACCTTTGAGCCGCGACCGCCGTCGCGCGCGGCGCCAAGATGGCGTCCAATCCCCCTATCCACCTGCCTGACGGAGATATCGACATGGGACTGATCAGCCTGTTGTGGGGCATCGTGGCGATGCTCTGGATGGTGGTGGCACTGATTCCACTGCTGGGTTGGGGCAACTGGTTCCTGATCCCGTTCGCCGCCGTCGGCGCACTCATCGCCGGCATCGGCATCCTGTTCACCCGCACCGAGAAGCGCGGCCGGGCCAAGGCCGGACTGATGCTCAACGGCATCGTGATCATCGTCGGCATCGTCCGGCTCAGCATCGGCGGCGGGATTCTCTGACGCCTGTCGCCGGGCACCCCGGCCCGGATCGCCGCCGGGCCTGACCCGGTCCACCCTGACCCGGTCCGACCTGATCCGGTCCACCCGGCCGCGTAGAATGCTCCGCCATGAGCAGCTATCCCCATACCCGTCCGCGGCGGATGCGCCGCGATGAGTTCTCGCGCCGCCTGATGCGCGAGACCGTCCTCACCACCAACGACCTGATCTACCCGGTGTTCGTGCACGAACTGCCGGGCCGCGAGGCGATCCCGTCGATGCCCGGCATCGAACGGCTGTCGATCGACGAACTGCTGAAGGTCGCCGAGCAGGCCTGCGAGCTGCGGATTCCCGCGCTGGCGCTGTTTCCGGTCACCGCGCCGGAGGCCAAGTCGCTGGACGCCGCCGCCGCGTGGGACGAGAACGGCCTGTGCCAGCGGGCGGTGCGCGCGCTCAAGCAGCGCTTCCCCGAGCTGGGCGTGATCACCGATGTCGCGCTCGACCCCTACACCAGCCACGGCCAGGACGGTCTGCTCGACGACAGCGGCTACGTGGTCAACGACGCGACCGTCGAGGCGCTGGTCAGGCAGGCGCTGTCGCACGCCGCCGCCGGCGTCGACATCGTCGCCCCCAGCGACATGATGGACGGCCGCATCGGCGCGATCCGCGAGGCGCTGGAAGCCGCCGGCCACATCCACACCCGCATCCTGGCCTACAGCGCGAAGTACGCCAGCGCCTTCTACGGCCCGTTCCGCGACGCCGTCGGCAGCGCCGGCGCACTCGGCAAGGCGGACAAGAAGACCTACCAGATGGACCCGGCCAACGCCGACGAGGCGCTGCACGAAGTCGCCCTCGACCTGGCCGAAGGCGCCGACATGGTGATGGTCAAACCCGGCCTGCCGTACCTGGACATCGTGCGGCGGGTGAAGGACGAGTTCGGCGTGCCGACCTTCGTCTACCAGGTCAGCGGCGAGTACGCGATGCTGAAGGCCGCCGCGGACAACGGCTGGATCGACGAACGCGCCTGCGCGCTGGAGGCGCTGACCAGCATCAAGCGCGCCGGCGCCGACGGCGTGCTGACCTATTTCGCGCTGGACGCGGCACGCTGGTTGCGCGAGGACTGAGTCGCGGCGCTCGCCATGGTTCCGCTGTCCGACGGGAGGTCCTCCGGTTGCAGCAGCGACGTCGGGCACAAACGCCGCAACAACCACCGGCCGGCATTGTCACGGCCTGAGTGAAATCCGGGACCGCGCAACCGCAATGTTGCGCGCAGCACGACATCCGACGGATCAGTGAATTCGCGACTGACCTCCCTCCTACGGGCGGCGCGGCGTTATTCGACGCAACCCGGGCTTCCGGTCACCGTCGGCGCCTTCATCCGGTAGATATCGGTCTGCCCGGCACGCGGCGACGGCGCGATGCCACTGACCAGCAATTCGCCGGGCCGGCTCCAGTCGAGCGCGGGGCCGAGGGTCCTGCCTTCGGCGGTGTTGAATGACAGCGCCAGCGGTGCGGCGACGGCATAGCGTGATCCGTCGCATTGGGCGAGGTACAGCCGGGTCGGAGCGGTTGCCCCCGGACCGGTCGTCGCATTGGTCGTCGCGTCGGCGCGGGCGAACACGATCGCCTCGCCATCGCCCAGCCAGGCCGCGTCAATTTCGTCGGCAACGGTGTTGATTCCCGGCAGCGGTCGGGGATCGACAAACGCGGCCCCGTCCCAATGCGCCACAAACAGATCGAAACCGCCGGCACCGCCGTGGCCGTTGCCGGCAAACAGCAGGCGAAGACCGTCCCCGCTCACGCTGGGCGCACGCTCGTCGCCGATGCCGTTCACGCCCGGCCCGAGGCTCTGCGGCTCGCCGAATCCACCGGCGGCCAGTACCGGCGCGCGGTACAGGTCGGTACCGCCCGCGTCACCCTCGCGGTTGGACGCGAAATACAGCCAACGACCATCGCCGCTGAAGGCCGGATCAAAATCCTCGCCGGTCCCGTTCAAGGACAGCGGAATGGCGTCCTGCCAGCGGTTTTCGATCAGGCGCGCCTGCCACAGTTCCCGACCCGGCATGTGCGCCCCGTCCTCGCGGCGGCTACGGGCCCAGACGATCCGTTGCCCGTCCGGAGCGACGCTGGCGCGAACCTCATCGGCCCGGGTGGACACCACGTGCATGCCCTCGATGCCGAATTCCGACAACGCCCCGGCGGTGCCCGCAGCCAAAGCGCCGACGAGTAGACTGGTGGCCAGCAAGGCCGTGCGATACCGCATCTCGCATCTCCATTGACACCCCGCAGTCTAAGTGAGGCCCGCCATGTCCACTCCCCGATTTGCCCTGATCGGTCATCCGGTCGCGCACTCGCTGTCCCCCCGCATCCACGCCGAATTCGCCCGCCAGACCGGGATCGCGATGGAGTACGGCCTGATCGATGCCACCGCGGAGCGTTTCGATGCCGCGCTGGCCGAGTTCGCCGCCGCCGGCGGTGCCGGGGCCAACGTCACCCTGCCGCACAAGGCGCGCGCGGCGACGGTCTGCAACCACCTCAGCGACCGCGCACGCCGCTGCGGCGTGGTCAACACGCTGATCCGCACCGCCACCGGCTGGGACGGCGACAACACCGACGGGCTCGGCCTGGTGCGCGACCTCACCGACCGCCACGGCCAGGACCTGCGCGGCCGCCGGGTGTTGCTGATCGGTGCCGGCGGCGTCGCCCACGGGGTCGCGCCGGCCCTGCTGGACGCCGGCATTTCCGGACTCGTCATCGTCAACCGCACCGACAGCCGCACCGACGCGCTGGCCGACCTGCTCGGCGAACCCGCCCGCGTCCACCCGCGCAACTTCACCGACCTGCACACGCTGGGCGTGTTCGACCTGATCATCAACGCCACCTCGATCGGCCATGCCAGCGACGGCGGCGAACTGCCACTGCCCAACAGCCTGATCGCCCCGCGCGGCGACGTCGTCGACCTGGGTTATGGCGAGGCCGCGATCGGCTTCCTCGCCTGGGCCCGCGCCTGCGGTGCCGACCAGTTGATCGACGGCCTGGGCATGCTGGTCGAACAGGCCGCCGAGAGCTTCAAGTGCTGGCACGGCGTGCGCCCCGATGCGGATGCGATCTACGCCGAGCTGCGCGCCGAAAGCGGCTCGCCGGCGGCGATGGCCTGATCAAGTCCTGCAGGGAGCTGCCACGATGCTCGGCTGGGATGTCCGCGTATACCGCCCGACTGCTCCGGATGTTTCCATTGCCCGCTGGACGACCGGCGTCTTCGGTTTGAAGTGGCTTGACCAGTTGGTCGAGGACAGCAAGGCAGTCGATCTCGGCGGTAACGGCTATCCAAACAAATACGTGATCGCCGCTGGCGTTCTGCTGCCCATCATCAAGGCCGGACTGCCCGCCAATGCCAGTCCCCTGGTGATTGGCGACGATTACGTGCTTCCGGCGGGCTGGAGCGGCGATATCGAATGGAACCAGCAGGAGGTTCTGGCCTGCGATGGCAATGACCAGCTGATCGTCGAGGCCTGGGACCAGAGTTGACGGCCTGCGCTACTGACGACCCAGCATCACGATTGGACAGAAGAACCCCATGGATTGCCGGACAAACTGCGGCGCGTGCTGTATCGCGCCGTCGATCAACTCGCCGATTCCCGGGATGCCGGACGGCAAGCCCGCGGGCATCGCCTGCGTCCAGCTGGATGAGCGCTTGCGCTGCAAGCTGTTCGGCAAGCCGGAGCGACCGGCGTTCTGCGCGTCGCTGCGGCCCGGGCTGGAGATGTGCGGCGGTGGCCGGGAAGACGCGATGGCGTGGCTGGCCGAACTGGAGCAGGCGACGCGGCCCGGCTGAGCCGTCAGGCGTCCGCCGCCATACGCAGGTACTCGTCCTTCAGGCGCATGTAGTGCTGCGCGCTGTACTGCAGCTGCTCGATCTCGCGCTCGCCGAGCTTGCGCACGAACCGGGCCGGGTTGCCCAGCCACAACTCGCCTTCGCCGACAGTCTTGCCCGGCGACACCACCGCGCCGGCGCCGACAAAGCCGTAGCGCGACACCGTTGCCCCGTCCAGCACGATCGCACCCATGCCGACCAGGCAGAAATCCTCCAGCCTGCAGGCGTGGATGACCGCGCCATGGCCGATGGTGATGTCCTCCCCGATCACGGTCGGGAATCCGCCGGGCCGGGTGAACGGCCCTTCGTGGGTGACGTGGATGATCGCGCCGTCCTGGACGTTGGTGCGCGCGCCGATCCGGATCGAGTTGACGTCACCGCGGACCACGCAGCCCGGCCAGATGGACACGTCGTCGGCGAGGGTGACCGCGCCGATCACGGTCGCGGCGGCATCGACGTACACGCGCGCGCCGAGTTGGGGGGTGTGCTGGAGAAAGGGTCGGATGGTCATTGCGACAGTCTAGTGCCCACCACCGTCCGAGGCATCCGGGACGCGTTACAGCACGCGGAACTCGATGCGCCGGTTGCGTGCCCGTCCTTCGTCGGTCGCGTTGTCGGCCACCGGACGGTCCGGTCCGAAGCCCTGCACGCCCAGGTGGTCCGCGCTGACGCCACGCTGCTCCAGATAGGCCTTGACCGCGATCGCGCGCTGCAGGCTCAGGCCGATGTTGGCCGCGCGCGAGCCGACGCTGTCGGTATGGCCGATCACCTGCACCTGCTGGTGACCCACTTGCGCCAGCGCGACGACCATCTCGTCCAGGATCGCCCGGCCGCCGTCGGTCAACGTGGCGCTGCCGCTCTGGAACTCCACAATGCGGTCGGCCAGCGTCCGATCGAGCACGTCCTGCGTGCTGGCGCCACCGCCGGCGAGGGCGTTCTTGAGCACGTAGCTGGGCCCGGCAGCGGTGGCGATCGCGCTGGCAACCTGCTGGCGCGCCGCTTCATTGGCGACCTGGCCGCGGATACGCACGCTGTTGCCGTCGATGCTGAGCTCGCCGACCGATACCTGCTGCAGATCCGGGCCGAGCATGCCAACCACGCGCTCGCCCCAGTTCGGCGGTGCGATCACCGCATCGACCTCGATCCGGTCCACCACCCGTTCCGCGCCATACAACGTACGCAGGCGCGAGAGGACGGCGGCGCGGGTGGCCTCATCGGGCACGGTGCCGGCGGCAATCACGGGCCTGGCCGCGGCCGTCGCCGCAGGCGGCTGGCCAGCAGTGGCCGTGGCAGACGCCCCCTGGGCCGAGGCGGGCGGGAGCGCAGCCACGCCTGCGAGCACGAGGCCCCACAGCAGCAAAGGGAATGCGCGGGAGTGAGGGTCTGGACGCATGTCAGGTTCCAAGGAAAGTCTCGTTGAAGGCCTTGCGCGCGGCGCGCAGCGACAGCGCATCGCGGTCGATGTAGCTGACCAGCCGGTTGAGGGCGTAATCGCCGCCGATGTGGTCGTCGACCCATTCCGCATCGTCGACCCGGATCAGCTGCTCGCAGGCGGCCTGGGGATCGAGCGCCGCCTGCAGGGTGCGCCCATCGGCACCGTTGAAGCCGAGCAGCAGCTGTGGACCGACATCGCCGGCCGCATTGCCGTCGCGGAGCAGCAACGCCAGCTCGAAGTCGGCACGACCGATGAAGCCGCTGACCAGGTCGAGCCAGAACGCGGCCACCAGCGGCCGGTACAGCGGGTCGCGCGGCAGCGGCAGCGCCAGGCCCTTGTCGACCTGCGCCGGCCCGCCCGCCAGCACCGGCTGCAACAGCAGGCCCAGCGCGGGCAACAACCGGCGCAGGCGCAACGCCGGATGGCCGGACTGGCGCAGCAGCGTCTGCAATGCGCCGAGGTCCTGCAGCTCGATGAAATCGTCGAACGGCGCATCATGGAACTGTGCATCGGCCACCACCGTGAACCGGCCATCGGCCAGCGTGCGCAGCGGCTCGGTGGCGTCCTCGGCGGTGACCGCCAGCCCGGCGTTGCGCGCCAGTCCGGCCCACAGCCTCGACAGGGCCAGCGGGCTGCGGCCGATGAAGGCCAGCGGCCGGGCGACCTCGAAACGGGTCGCGGCGAGGAACGGAAACCGGCGCTGCGAACTGTCCCGCCCGGGCAGGAAATGGCCGGCGATCACCGACCGGCTGCGCGATCCGAGAAACGCGAAATGCAGCGGCGGCGCGTCGTCATACAGACGCTTCCAGCCCGGATCGCGGGCCAGCAGTTCCAGCCCCTGGCCGGCCCAGCGGTCCAGCAGCGCCATCAACTGCTGGCTCTCCGGGGCACGCACGAAATCCGCGCGGCTGGGCAACTTGCCGAAATAGCCGACCGGGCACGCCGTCTCCGCCGCAACCATCACGGTGCCTCCGACGAGGTGGCGGTCGCACCGGAGGCTCCGCTGTCCGTCGGCGGGGCAGTGCCGGCGACGGTCAGCGGCAGCTTCAGGCCCAGCGAATCGTTCGCGCCGGCATTGGGCTGGACCACGCTGACGATGCGCAGCTCGACCGCCACCTCGGCCCCGTCGCGGTTCCAGTCCAACCGGTAGTGCTGTTTGCCCAGCACGGTCTTGCTGGCTGCATCGAACATCGCCGAAGTCGCCGCGTCGCCCACGGCATTGAACACCTCCACATCGCGGCCGTCGCCGGTGACCGCGCTGATCCGCACGCCCGGCACGCCCTGCCCGGGCAGCTGGAAGGTGTGCCACTGCGGCGGGGTGTTGCGGTAGCGCAATTGCTGGCCGTCAATCGCGAAGGTGTACTCGCGCCCCTGCGCGGCCAGCGGCAGCACCTGGAACACCATCGTCGGACCTTCCCCGGCCGCGCCGGCACCGACCCAGCGGCCATAGCCGGCCACCAGTGCGGGCTGCAGATTGATGCCGATGTCGGCCCACTGGCGCGGCGTCAACGCGGTGCCGCGCCGGATCACCAGAGAGCCGAGTGCGGACTGGCCAAACTTCGCGATCGCGCCTTGCGGCCCGAAGATCTGTTCGATGTCACCACGGGCGGCCTCGACCGTGGCATCCGGCGCGTACGGGTACTTCTGTCCGATGCCGCTCTCAAACGGTTGCCGGACCTGCGCCGTCCAGGTCCGGTTGATCTCGTCCTCGGTCGGACGCACCAGCGCGGCGAAGCTCTGGATCAGCGGGCGCAGCAGCAACGGGCGCAGGGTGACGCGCTGGTCCTCGGCCAGGCCGTTGAGCATCTGCTCGTCCACCAGCTTGAGGGCAGCGGCGAGCTCGGAACCCTCGCCGTCGAGGGTCTGCTGCATCAACTGGCGCGCGCCTGGACCCGGATCGCCCTGGCTCTTGATCGCGTTGAACCGGCTGCGCACCTTGCCCAGCGCATCGAAGTACTGCGTCAGCAGGGCTGGGCCACCGTCACGTGCGCGCAGCAGCTGGGCCAGGCCGGCGAACCGCTGGCCGATCGGGCCGGCCTCGACCGCCACCTGCCGGCCGGCCTGCCGCCCGGCCGGCGAATCGGCGGCCAGGGCGGTCGCGGTCGGATGGCGGCGCAGGATCACCCGGTTGAACCAGCCCGCGATGCCGCGGCGGGCCTCGTCGGCGGTGGTGTTCGCAACCGGGTTGTCCCACACCGTCTCGTGGTTGACCGCCTCCAGCAGCACCCGCAGCGGCGAGTGGATCGGGTCGCCAAGCCGGTCCATCTGCGCCACCGCGTCATCGAAGTTGTCGAAGCGCGCCACGCTGACGCCCTGCAGGAAGCGGCCCCACTCGCGCGCGTAATCGGCCTTGTACAGCGCAGTGAGTTCCCGCGCGATGTGCTGCGGGCTGCCGGCCAGGGTCAGGTCGTTCTGCACCGTCGCCTCCAGCACCCAGTCGGTGCTGCTCAGCTCGGTGTTCGCCGCCTCGCGGATCGCCCCGGCGACGTAGTCCTCCCACGCCTCGCGGGTGAAGGTGCCGGGAATCTGGTGGCTGCCGGTCACCGCGCCGGCGGACACCTTGTCGCCCAGCAGCCCGGCCACCGTGACCGGACTGAACCGGGTCGCCGCGCGCGAGGTGATCTGGGCGTACACGCGGTCGCGCGCCGGGGTGCCCTTCATGACCTGCCGGAGCGCCAGCCGGCTGTCGTCGACCAGGCTGTAGGTGAGCTCCAGTTGCGGCCAGTCCGGATCGGCCGATTGCTGCACGTGGAAGGTCATCAATCGTCCGGCGGCGCGCAGCATCTCCTCGCGGGTCATCGCGCCGCGGTTGGCCTCCAGCCAGCCGCGCCAGAACCGGGTCAGCTGGTCGCTGAGGTGGGTGCTTTCCACCCGCGTGCGGTCGCCCAGCATCAGGTAGGTCTTGAGCGCGTTGTAGGCGTCCTGCGAGTCGGTCGGCGAGGCGTCCTCGTACAGGCGCGGGTTGTCGCGGGCGGCGGGTTCGGGTGTCTTGCTCGCGGCCGCGGTACCGGTCATGGCGGGCGGACGCAATTCGCCGCGGTGGGCCACGACCTGGGCCAGGTAGCTTTCCAGCTTGCCTGCCACCGGTGCCAGCATCAGTTGGCGCATGCCGTGGAAATACTCCTGGCGCAGCTTGGCCTCCACCGCTTCGCCCTGGTACAGGCCCAACCCCAGGCTGAGCGGATGCCCGTTGCGATGCCGCTGCAGCTGCTCCAGTCGCTCCTGCACCACCAGCAGCGCCTGGATGCGCGATTGCAGGTCGACCCGGTCGGCCTGCAGTGCGATCGCCTTGTCGAGGTCGGCGGTGGCGTCGGCGACCAGTTGCTGGTTGCCGGTGTACGACCAGGTCCAGCTGGCCAGGGCGACGCCCAGTGCGGCGACCGCACCGAAGAAGGCCGCATACCGCAGCCGGGTACGTCCCGGGCTGGTGTACTGCCGGACCAGTTGCCGGTCGGCAAAGATCACCTTGCGGAACAGGCCGAGCAGGAAATGGCTGCTGTCGGCGGCCGGCAACGCCTCGTCGGCACGGGCATCGCCGGCCAGGCCGAACTGGCGCGCGACCCGCTCCGACGTGGGCTGCACGGTCACGCCTTCCTGCAAGGCACTGGTGAAATAGAAGCCACGGAACACCGGCTTGAACTGGTAGGGGTTCTCCTCGAACAGGGTCGCGATGAACGTCCGCAGCGCCGGTTTGATGCCGGCGAACTCCATCGGCATCGTCAGCAGACCCGGCCCGATCTGGCGACCGCGTGTCATCGCCATCTGCGACAGGGCCATCTCGCGCAGGCCGTCGCACAGCTCGTCGAAATGGCGGTCGAACGCTTCCAGCGCATCACCACGGTCGGCGGCGTCAGCCGGTTTTCCCGCGGCGTAGGGCAACGTCGCGCCCCAGGCGTTCTCGCGTTCGGACGGGTCGAGGCCGCGGAAGAACTCGCTGAAACCGTTGATCAGGTCGGCCTTGGTGAACACCACGTACACCGGTGCATGCACTTCCAGCCGCTCGGTCAACTCCTGCACGCGCTGGCGCAGGTTCTTGGCCAGGTCGATCGCGAACTCCGGCTTGCTGCCCGACAGCTCGGCGATCGAGGCGGCAATCAGGATGCCGTTGATCGGCGCGCGCGGCCGGTGTTTTTTCAGCAGGTCGAGGAAGGTCAGCCATTCCAGCCGGTCCTCGGCACTGACCGAGTAGCGGCCGGCGGTGTCCAGCACGATGCCTTCGGTGGTGAAGTACCAGTCGCAGTTGCGGGTCCCGCCGAGGCCGTGGATAACATTGCTGCGGCTGTCCTGGAACGGGAAGCGCAAGCCGGAATTGAGGATCGCGGTGCTCTTGCCGGCCGCGGGGTTGCCGATGATCACGTACCACGGCAGTTCGTACAGCGCGGCGCTGCCCTTCAACTGGCCCAGCCGGGACGACTGGATCGCCTTGACCGCCTCGCCCATGCGCTCGCGCAGCACCTCCGCATCGGCGCGCGCGGCCGGCTTGGCGCTGGCGACCGCGAGGTCCGCGTGCTCGGCGACCATGCCGTCCAGCCGCTTGCCGGCGCGAGCCCCCTTGAGCTCGCGCGCAACCAGCACGAGCAGCCACACCAGCAACGCGACCGCCGCCGCGACCAGCAAGCCACCGCCCGTCGCCAGCAGGGTGTCCACGCCGACATACGCGACCACCGCCGCGACGACGACCGCGAGCGCGGCCAACACGCGGTAGTCCATCAGCCAGTAACGAAGGTTCATCCAGAAACTGCTCATCGGTACATCCCTGTCATCAAGCGATCGCCGCCGTGGCGGCAGCAGAAACATCGGCCGGGGCGCTGTCGGCCGCGGGACAACCGCGCCGGTTTTCAGCGGTCACCGGCGGTGGCGGTGGCGATATCGCCAGCGCGAAACGCGCATCGCGGTCGGCCACGCTCACCGCGAGCGCGGGGGCGCCATCGGCGGCGACCTGCGCGGCGGCGGCCGCAAGCAACGCCAGCGGTGCGACCGCGCCGGTCTCCCCGCATGCCAGGCCAAGATGCCGCGCGTCACCGATGGGCTCCAATTCCGGCAACGTCGCCGCGATCGCCCCGGCGATCTCGATCGAGCGGCTGGGCCGGTGGTCGGCGTCGATGAACACCAGCGCCATCGGTGCGACCGCCGATCCGACGACCGCCATCGCGCGTTGCAGCAACGCCGCCAACTGCCGGCTGGCGGCACGTCCGCGGCCGGCCGGCGCCTGCAGCAGCCGATGCAGGCGCAGTGGCGGGACGCCTGCGGTATCGATCGCCGGGCGCTGACCGGACAGCAGCAGCCCCGCCGCGCCTTCGCCCGGAATCAGGCCCTCGGGGTGGCCGCTGACCAGCAGTTCGTGGCGGGCGTCGAATCGCTCGATGCCCTCCGCAGTCACCAGCGAATGGGAGGACAGCAGCAGGTGGACGTCGTGACCACGGTCCCCGTCGCGCGTCGGCGCAAGCCGGTCCAGCAGCTGCCAGACTTCGGCGCCGGCGCTTACCGGGATCGCCTTGATATCCACCTGGGCACCGTCGAAACCGGTCACGCCTGCCTTGTCGCGCAGCCATGCCACACACGCCGTACGCACGGACCCAGGCCAGTCCGCCGGCAGCAGGAGCCACACCCGCAGCGGGGACGCAACCGGCACGGGGGCGACGGCGCGGGCGGAACGGGAGTGGTGCATCGCATGCGGATGCAGGCCGCGATCGCCGGGTGCCGACGGCGGTTCTTCGTGATCCGGGGGCAGCGCCGCATACAGCAGGTCCTCGGCGACCGGATCGAGCAGTGCGATCGCGCGCTGCTGCTCCGGGGAGAAGAGGTGATCGAACACGCGCGGGTCGGGCAGCACCCTCCGCAGCGCCGCCTGCGTGGCCGCCGGATCGACACCGTCGACGCCGGCCGCGAACACCGGCAGGCCGTCACGGTCGCGCAGGGTCGGATGCAGGCCGGGCCGGTCCGGCTGCGCCAGGGCTTGCGCCAGCACCTGGCCACTGTCGCCGGCACGCATCCACACGGCGCTGGCGAGCAGGTAAAGCACGCGATCGTCTTCCCGCAGGGCGTCATCGGCAGCGGCAGCCATGGCATCGCCCGCTTCCTCGGCAGGCGGCGGCAGGCGGCACGTCTTCGCACGCTGTCGCCGCCGTCGCGCCAGCACGAATCCGCCGATCAGCAGCAGCGGCAGGCCGAGCAGGCACACGGCGAGGTCGCCCACGGTCGGAGTGGCACCGCTGGCGCGCCAGTACAGCACCACCGCCAACCACACCGCGCCGAAAGCGAGCAGCCCGCCCAGCAGACCGCGAATGATTGTCCCCGTCTTCATTGCCCCGTCCCTGGTGCCACGTTGAATCCTCCTTCCCTGGCGGCTGCCGCCCCGCACCGACGACGGCCTGTCGTCGCCGGGCACATGACTATCGCGGATCTCCGAACCCCTGCGACTGCCGGCACGACCGCCACGCCGCCGCGCCAGCGGTCCTGTCGCCGCCGCGTGCGACGGGTTGGGCGTCGATGTCGGTGACCAGCGAGGAGAACCCCGTCGACCGCACTCCGACAGCCACGACTCCGCCGGGATCGATCCTGCCGCCGACAACAATGAAGGGGTTCGACATCGCCTTGCTCCCTGGCTGCGCCCGTCCGGGCTCCGCGGCTGTCCATGTGCCGCGCGCCACGATAGCAGGAGCGGGCCGGCGGTTTCACCCCGTTTCCGTGCCGGACCAGGGCGGCCGCGCTCAGTGCCCGGCTGCGCGACGCGCGTGGCGGCAACGCGCCTTCATTTCCAGATGGACGTAATCCTTGAGGTTGCGCCAGCTGCCACCCCATTCCAGTCCCGCCTGGACCGCCAGCTCGCCGTACAGGGCATAGCCGCGCCGGGTCCACGCATCGCCCATGTCCCAGTGCAGCCGGCCGTCCCGATATAACGCGGCATCTACCGCGACACCGTATTGATGGCAGCTCTGTCCGGCACCGGCGCGGGTCACACTGCCGCCTTGGCGGGCCAGCGCGGCTTGCCGTCCGGGGCTGCGATAGCCTTCGACCAGCACCATTTCATAGCCATGCTGCTCGCGCATGACGCGGAAGATTGCCAGCACCCGCTGCCGGAAATCGGGATCGATCCGCTCCCAGCGGCGGTCGGCGCTGGCGATCGCCGCCGGCGCAACCACCGTGGAGATTGCCGCTGTGGTGCGCCGCCATTCCGCTTCGGCGGCCACGAAGACCGCCGGCGGCAAATCCGGCGGCGGCGCCAGACGTTCGCCGCGAAGCAGCGCGATCACGTGATCGTCCGCAGCCACCACCGCATGGTCATCGAAACCGTCCAGCACGACCTGTTGCCGCGCCTGCAGGATCAGCAACGGCGGCACGATCAGCACCGGCACGATGCCGGCCAGCAGCCAGCGATGGCGTCGCAGGGAGCGGCCCACGCGGGCGGTCACTGCACCCAGTGCGCACGATCCATCCGCCGCGCGGGCTCCGGCCCGTGACTGCCAGCGCGCCACCACCGCCCTCATCCGCGCGCGCAGCCGGTCGGCGTCGGCCCACACGCCATCGCGCGCGGCCGGGAACATGACCAGCCACGCGCCCAACGCCGCCACCGTGAAAAACACCGCCATCCATAGCGCGATCATTGCCACCTCATCCGTGTCGGTCGCCCGGCTTCCCGCCTGACGACCGAATTGACGCCACTGTGGGCCCGTCGCAGAATGCCGGCGCAGGCTTTCCGGCCCGGATCAAACCCGATCACGCCGGATCGAAGCACACCAGCCGGATTGGACCGGCCCGGAAAGGAGTCCAGGTGGATCGGCAAGATGCCAAACCGCGTCGCCCCAGCCTGCTGGCCGGCGCACCCCGTCATGTCGCACCGGGCCCACCGTCGGCGCGGATCCTAGCAGACATGGATGGCGGCAAATCCGTCAAGACACCCGCACACCCACGTCGATGGCGCTGGGTACCGGCTGCGCTCGCGCTGATGGCCTTAGGCCTGCTCGGCGCGAGCTGGTGGTCGCTGTCGCAGCAGGACGGGATCGACGCGCTTGCGGCTGAAAAGGCGGGCGACCGGGCGGCACCGGTGACCAGCGATACCGGTCCCGCCGCCGGACTCCGCGCAGCCACGATCATCGACGAGTCATCGCGGCGGGTCTGGGACGGTCCCGCCGGCTCCGGTGCGGGCGCGAACCCGCCAACCGCCGCTGCGGCGGACGCGACTGTGACCTCGCCCTTTGCCGGGATCGCCGCGGCCACGGCGGCGACCCGGGCGCTGCCGGCCGATACGGAAAACCCGTTTGTCGCGCCGACATCGCCCATCACCGTCCGCAGCAATCCGGCAACGCGAGCGCCACGATTGCCCGCCGCACAAGCCGCCAGGCCGCGCGATGGAAGCGAGCCCGACCTCATCGCCACCTTGCTGCACAACATCCAGGCGCAGACCGGCGAAACCCCCAGCGGGCTGGACACCTTGATCCAGAAAATGCAGACCTCGACGGCGACGGAAGCGGCCGCGACGGACACCCGGGAGCACGGCCCTCGGACCGGCGCATTGCCGCGGTCGCAGCAGATCCAGGCCAATCTGCGCGAATGCCCGCCGCCCAATACCGCCAGAGGCCTCACGTGCCGGCAGGCGATCTGCGCTGTCTATGCGGGCCGCGACCCCGCCTGCCCGGCGCCCTGATCAGGCCCGGCCGGGTCTACACATGGCTGCGGCAGTTGCCGGTTTGCGGCGGTTACCAGACCACCTCGGCCATCGAGCAGTTCAGGCCGGAACCGATCCCCAGCAGGGCGACCCGGTGGCCTTTTTTCAGGCGACCCATCTCGCGCAGCTTGCTGAGCACGATCGGCACCGAGGCGGGGCCGATATTGCCGTGCTCGCCGAAGATCGTCAGGACCTTCTTCGGGTCGATGCCCATCGCCTTGGTGAACGCGGCGGTGTGCACCTTGCTGACCTGGTGGATCACGAACTCGTCGAGCTCGTCGGCCACCCAGCCCAGCTTCTGCTTGGCGACCAGGAATGTCTTCTGCGCCAGCTTGACGCCTTCAATCAGCAACATGCGGGTATCGGTGACCATGCCGTCGAGGTTGCCGCGGCACAGCTTGTTCCACTCGGTCGCCGCCCGGGTCACGCCGCCCTTGTAGCGCGGTGCGCCGGGGGCCAGCTCGGCACGCGCCATCACCATCGCCGCCGCGCCGGAGCCCAGGGTCAGGGTCGCCAGCTCGTTGCGGAAGTCCTCTTCGGTCGAGTCGGCGCGGGTCATGCGCTCGAGGGTCTTCTCGTAGGCCAGGTCGGCGGTTTCGCCGTCCACCACCAGCGCGTAGTCGATCTCGCCGCACTCGATCATGCGGCTGGCGATGTCCATGCCGTTGATGAAGGCCAGGCAGGCATTGGCGACATCGAAGTTCTGGCAGGTATCGGGCAGGCCCAGGTTGCCGCTGACGATCGATGCGGTCGAAGGCTCGAGGTAGTCGCGGCTGACCGAGGTATTGACCAGCAGGCCGATCCGGTTGGGATCGATGCCGGCATCGGCCAGTGCCTTCACCGCCGCCAGGGTGGCGGCATCGGAGGCGAGCATGTCGCCATCCCACAACCGGCGTGCGTGGATGCCGGCGATGTCGCCCAGCACGTCGGTGCGGATGCCCAGGCGGTCCAATGTCGGCTTGAGCCGGAGATTGATCTCTTCCGAGCTCAACCGGCGTGGCGCGTCGATGTGGGCCAGGCCGGCGATGGCGACATGTTGGAACTGCATGGGCGGTAAACCAGAAGACAGATATCCCGACAGGTTAGCGCGTTGCCGACCCGCCCGCATCCACCCGCGTCACTGAACGGGGTTCAGCCACCCACCGGATACGTCTGCACGGCGCCCTTCGGCACGTCCGGCACGCCCGCTCCGGCGGCGGGACGGACGCTGCCGCAGCGGTAGGCGGCGAAGCGTTGCTCGCCGGCCAACGGAGCGCTCAGCGGCTGGATGGTGTCGGCGTCCAGGCCGGGGGCTTCGTTGCGCGCGAGGGTCTCCAGCTCTTCACGCACGCGCAGGTTGTTGCGCTCGTAGAAGGCGACGCTGTCCTTGACCGAGACCGCGATATCGCCGCGCTTCACGCAGCCCGCGGGCGGGCCGCCGGCGCCGATGACCTGCACCGCGCTGGCGCCGGGCGCCATGTGTACCCAGGTGCAGCCAGCGGCGAGGACGAGGCTGGCAAGGCCGAGCATGGGCAAACGGATCATGGAATCTCCTGGGTTGTGCGGGAACTGGTTTCGGAATGCGGGCTGGCGAGCCAATGCGAACGACCGTAGGGTGGCACGCGATTGTGACGCGCCCGGACCGGGTCCGGGCGGCGGCGGATGAATCCGGAATGACTCGCCAGGCCCGAAAAGCAGACGGCGGGCACCGTAGCGCCCGCCGTTGACCATTCGATCCGGTGACGCCGGCCTGCAACCAGGCCGGCGCCAGCCCTGCTGCCGCTTACTCAACCTCGGCCGTCTTGACCTCGGCGACCGTGACCTCGTCGGCCGCCACCGCCTGCACCGGACGGCCATCGGCATCGAGCACCTGCACGGTACCGAAGTCGAGCGCGCGCACCGGGGCCTCGATCTGGCCCAGGTCACCCACCACCACCCAGGTCAATGCATCGGGCTTGATCGTGGATGCGGCACTGGCCACCACGGCCGGCGTCAACGCATCGATCTCGGCCTTGCGCTCGAACACGTAGTCGTCCGGACGGTCGTAGCGGACGATGCCGGCGATCGTGCCCATCACCGCGCGCGCGGTCTCGTAGGCGCCCGGCAGGCTGCGGATCTCGGTCGCCTTGACCTTGTCCACCTCGGCCGGGGTCGGCGGCGCCTTGCCGCTGACGTACTCGCCGATCTCGCGCTTGAGCTCGGCCAGCGACTCGGCGGTCTTGTCGATCTGCACCGGGGCGAAGGCGAGCCACGGACGCTGGCCGAACGCGTCGCTGGCGAAGCTGTAGGAGCCGTAGGCCCAGTGCTTGTCCTCGCGCAGGTTCATGTTGAGGCGCGAGCTGAACTGGCCGCCCAGCACGGTGTTGGCGAACTCGAACTCGGTGGCGTCGGCGGACTTGGTCGACGGGATCAGCTCGCCGACGAAGATGTTCGCCTGCACCGCGCCGGGCTGGTCGATCAGGAACACCCGCGGCGCCTGCGGCAGCGCGACCTCGGGCACCGCTCCGGTGGTTGCTGGCGTGCCCACGCCCTTCCAGTCGCCCAGGTGCTTCTCCAGCAGCGGCACCACTTCCGCCAGCGTGGTGTCGCCCACGACGACCATGGTGGCGTTTTCCGGCCGCACCCAGGTGCGGTGGTAGGCGAGCAGGTCGTCACGGCCCAGGGCGGCGATCGAGGCCTCGGTGCCGGTGCCGCTGAAGGGGATCGCATACGGATGGCCTGCGCCGTACAGCAACGGCGGCAGCACCCGCAGCGCGGAGGAGTTCGGCCGCGCCTTTTCCTGCTTGATGCCGGCGATCCAGCTGGCCTTGACCCGGTCGATCTCGGCCTGCTCGAAACGCGGCGTGCGCAGCATGTCGGTGAACAGCGCCAGCGACGGGTCGAGGTTTTCCTTCAGCGCCGACAGGCTGGCATTGCCGCCATCCAGCGAGGCCCCGGCGGCCAGGTTGGCGCCCAGCGATTCGGCGCGGGCAGCAAAGCCCAGCGCGTCGTACTTGCCGGCGCCATCGTCGAGCATGCCCATCGCGAAGCTGGAGGTGCCCAGCTGGTCGCCGTTATCGGCCTTGAAGCCGCCGTCGAACATCAGGTTGAACTGCACCACCGGCACCGCATGGCGCTCGGCCAGGATCACCTTGGTGCCGTTGCTGAGCGTCGCGCGCTGCAGGGCCGGGAACTTCAGTTCGGGGAAGCTGGCCGGCATCGGCACGCCCTTGCTGCGATCGATGGTCGACGGCAGCACGCTGTATTTCGGGTCGACCGGCGGGATCACCAGCGCGGCCGGATCGACCGCGGGCTCCTCGGCCAGCGCGACGCGCTCGCCGGGCACGACCACGAGGGTGTGGGAGCCCGTGCCCAGCCATTTTTTGCCCTGCGCCTGCAACACCGCCGGGGTCGCTGCGGCCACCGTCGCCATGCTCTGGCGGTAGCAGCCCGCATCGCCGGTGAAGATCTCGCAGCTGGCCAGCGCATCGGCCTTGCCGCCGAAGCCGCCGATGCGCTCGACGCCACGGATGAAGCCGGCGCGGATCACGGTCTTGGCCTGGGCCAGCTCCTCGGCGCTCGGTCCCTTGGCCAGCAGGCGGGCGAGCTCTTCGTCGATGATCGCCTCGACTTTCTTCGGGTCGACGCCGTCCTTGACGGTCGCGAACACCAGGAAGTTGGAGCCCAGCTGCGATTCGTTGACCCCGGCGCTGACGTTGTCGACGAGCTTGTCGCCGTGGACCAGCCGCTTCTCCAGCCGCGAGGTGCTGCTGCCGCCCAGGATCTGCGCCAGCACATGCAGCTGGTCGGCATCGGTGGTGCCGGTCGGGGCGACGTTCCAGGCGCGGTAGATGCGCGCCTGCGGCACGCGGTCCTGCATGACCTCGCGCGTGTCGGCGGGGCGCTGGGCGACATCCACCGCCGGTTGCGCCATGTCGGGACCAGCCGGGATGGCGCCGAAGTATTGGGCAACCTTTTCCTTCGCCGTCGCCACATCGATGTCACCGGCCAGCACCAGCACCGCGTTGTTCGGGCCGTACCAGGCGCGGAACCAGTTCTTGACGTCGTCCAGCGAAGCCGCGTCGAGGTCGGCCATCGAGCCGATCACGCTGTGGTGGTACGGATGGGTGGCCGGGTACAGGGCCTGGTTGAGCTTGGTCCAGACCTGGCCATAGGGCTGGTTCTCGCCTTGGCGCTTCTCGTTCTGCACCACGCCGCGCTGCTCGTCCAGGCCCGCCTGGTCGATCGCGCCGAGCAGGTGGCCCATGCGGTCGGATTCCATCCACAGCGCGGTGTCCAGCGCGGTGGTCGGGACGTTCTGGAAGTAGTTGGTGCGGTCGGTGTTGGTGGTGCCGTTCATGTCGGTCGCACCGACCACCTCGAACGGGCCGAAGTACTCGCCGGCGTGGTTCTCGCTGCCCTGGAACATCAGGTGCTCGAACAGGTGCGCGAAACCGGTGCGCCCGCGCGGTTCGTCCTTGCTGCCGACGTGGTACCAGATGTTGACCGCGATGATCGGGGCCTTGCGGTCCTCGTGCACGATCACCCGCAAGCCGTTGGGCAGGGTGAACTGCTCGTAGGCGATGTCCACGCCGGCCGCGGCCGGGTTGGCGGCCACGGCGGGGGCGGTATCGGCGTACGCGGTGGCCGGCGCGAACACCAGGCCGCCGAGCGCCACGGCAAGGCCGAAGGCCAGCGCGCCGTGCTTGAACGCACCGGCATGTGATGCCCTGGCGTGGGACGGGCGCGCGGAAACCTCGACTCGGGACAATGCGGACATGAACGACTCCTTGTTTTTGTTGGCATGGAACGCCCGGCGCGGGCGACAGCCCGTGATCTTAACGGGCCGCCCGGCGATCGGCACCAGGTCACAAGTCCTGCGAGACCATGGTCATGGAGCGCCGACCTGGAGCGCGGTCATGGAGCGCGGTCGTGGGGCACCGTCTTGGAGTACCGTCTTGGAGTACCGTCTTGGACCAGCCTTGACCACGCCGGAACACGCCCGGCCCTATCGTGGCGGTCTGCCACCCCCCTCCCCGAGGTCGCCATGAGTCACGCGCCGAGTCCCGCATCGCCCCGCCATTGCCTGGTGACCGGCGCCAACCGCGGCATGGGGCTGGAGTTCGTGCGCCAGTTGCTGGCGCGCGGCGACCGCGTGATCGCGACCTGCCGGCAACCGGGCAAGGCGCTCGCGCTCAACACCCTGGCCGGCGACCACCCCGGCCACCTGCATGTGCTGCAGCTGGATATCGCAATGCCCAGGTCGCAGACGGCGCTGCTGGCGGAATTGCCGCTGATCCTGGCCGCCACGCACGACGGCGCTCCCGACCGGATCGACCTGCTGGTCAACAACGCCGGCGTGCTGCACGCGGGCGAGCGTTTCGGCAGCGTCACCGCCGCCCACCTGGATGACAGCTGGCACACCAACGCGGCCGGGCCATTCCTGCTGACCCAGGCGCTGGCACCCTTGCTGGCCGACGGCGCGCGCGTTGCCAACCTGTCCTCGCTGCTGGGCTCGATCGCGGGCAAGAGCGAATTCCGCACGCCCAGCTACTCGATGGCCAAGGCCGCCCTGAACATGGCGACGGTGCTGCTCGCCCACGCCTTGGCCGAGCGCGGCATCGTGGTGGTCGCATTGCATCCGGGCTGGGTGCGGACCGACATGGGCGGGCCGAAGGCCGATGCCGACCCGGCCGATGCGGTGGCGGCGATGCTCGGGGTGATCGACCGCGCGGGACCCGGGCAAAGCGGCCGCTTCTTCGACACCGCCGGCCAGCCGATCGCCTGGTAATCGCGGCGTCGTGACCGCCGCTTCCGCCGCGGGCCAACTCCTACAATGGGCGGATGTTCAACGTCATCTTGTTCCAGCCGGAAATCCCGCCCAATACCGGCAACGCGATCCGCCTGTGCGCGAACACCGGCGCGCAGTTGCACCTGGTGCGTCCGCTGGGGTTCGCGCTGGAGGACAAGCAACTGCGGCGTGCCGGACTGGACTACCACGAGTACGCGCGCGTGCAGGTGCACGATGACCTGGATGCGGCACTGGCGGCCATCGCCGGGGCCACCGAGGCCACGCCGCGTGTGTTCGCGCTCAGCACCCGCGGCACCGTCCGCCACGACACACCGGGCTACCGGCCCGGTGACACCTTCCTGTTTGGTCGCGAGACCTGCGGGCTGCCGCCGGACGTGCTGGAGGCGATCCCGCCGCAACAACGCCTGCGACTGCCGATGCAGGCCGGCAACCGCAGCGTGAACCTGTCCAACACGGTCGCGGTGGTGGTGTTCGAAGCCTGGCGCCAGCTGGGATTTGCCGGCGGCGTTTGAGGCCATCGATCGAAGCGGCGCGCTTCCGGATGGATCAGGCGACCACGATGAAGTCGATCACGATCGCGCCGACCTCGCGCTGGCGGTACTCGATCACCAGCCGGTCCTCGAAACGCTGACGCAGCTGGTCCAGCAACGGCAGGGGATCGTGGTCGTTGACGAAACGCATCGCCTCGCCCGGCTGCAACGCGTCGAGCGCGCCGAAGATCGCCGAGTGGCGGAACCGCCGGGCGATGCCGCGGGCGTCGAACGGGTAGGCATTGACGATGTCGGGCGCGGAAGGGGAAGGGGACGGGGAAGGGGAAGGCGTCGTCATGGCAGAGGCTCCGGGGTCGGGCCTGCATCATCCGCGCGCGCCCGCCCGGGGCAATTGACCTGGGTCAGCTGCGCCGCGATCCGGTCCCGCGGCGGCGGACGGTCAGACAAACGGACTGGGTTCCGCCAGTTCACTGTCGTCCTGGACGGCGCTGCCCATGAAGTAGTCCTGCAGGTATTTCTCGCCCTTGTCGCAGAACAGGGTCACCACGGTTTTCAGCTCCGGATGCAGCTCACGCACGCGCTTGGCCGCCAGCAGGTGGGCGCCGGAACTGGGGCCGCAGAACAGCCCGTGGCGTCGCGCCAGCTGGCGCATCGACGCCACCGCATCGGCGCTGGCAACGCTGGTCACCTCGTCCACCAGCGCGCCGTGGCGCTGGAAGATGCCCGGCACGAAACCGTCGGAGATGCCCTCGATCTGGTGCAGGGCGACTTCGCCGCACAGCAGCGTGCACGACTCCGACGGCTCCATCGCGAACAGGCGCACATCCGGATTGACCGCGCGGAACGCCTGGCCGACACCGATCAGGGTGCCGCCGGTACCGACCCCGGCGACCAGCGCGTCGGGCAACACGCCCGGCGGCAACTGGGCGAGGATCTCCGGGCCCAGCACCACCCGGTTTTCCTCGACGTTCCATTCCGATTCGAACTGGCTGGGGCAGAAGTGGCCGGGCTTCCCGCCCAGCTCCCGGGCTTTCTCCAACGCGGCGTTGACATGGAAGTCGCCGCAGAAGACCACCTCCGCGCCGTAGGCCCGCGAGATCGCCACCCGCTCGCTGGACAGACCTTCGGGCATCACCACCAGCATCTTGTAGCCCTTCACAGCGGCGACCATCGACAGCGCGTTGCCGGTGTTGCCGCTGGTGGCCTCCACGATCGTGTCGCCGGGCTTGAGCAGGCCGGCCTGCTCGGCCCGTTCGATCATGTACTTGGCGATGCGCGCCTTGATCGAGCCGGAGGGATTGAGGAACTCCAGCTTGGCGTAGATGCCCTCCACTTCCAGCAATGGCGTGTCGCCGATGGCATCCAGGATGCTGGTCGAAACCGAGGTGTAGCGGGTCGCCATGACGGTACTCCTGACAAAGAATCGTGGGTCACGAATCGTGGGTTGCAGATCGTGGGTTGCGAATCGTGGATCGCTCCGGACCACCCGGGAGGCTTCCGGGGCGGGCCCGGACGAGTGTGGCACCGCGTGCCGCGCAGCCGCCTGACCTGGATCAGGACCGGCTTTGATCAGATGCCGACCGACTCCGATCCGCCGTCGGCCGCACGCAAGGCGACCGCCGCACCCAGCAGGCCCGGCGCGGGATGGGTCACGACCTGGATTGGCAGCGTCGCCAGACGGTCGGCCAGACGGCCCTTGGCCAGAAACCGCTCACGGAATGCGCTGTCGCGCAGGAATGGAATGAAACGCGGCACGATCCCGCCCGCAATCACCACGCTGCGTGCGCCATGGATCAGCGCGATATCACCCGCCACGCTGCCCAGCACCGCGCAGAACCGCTGCAGGGCGCAACGCGCGTCCGGCTCCTGCCGCCCCAGCGCGGCCTCGACGATCGCCGCCGGCTCGCGCAGGACCACCGACATGCCTGCCGGAGTGCCGACCGCGCCACGCACCACCGCATCGATCCGCGCCAGGCCGGCGCCCGACAGCACGCGCTCATTGGACACCCGCCCGAACTGCGCCTCCAGCCATGCCGCGAGGTCACGTTCCTGCACACCGACCGGCGCGAACGCCGCGTGGCCGCCCTCGGTGTCGACCACCTGCCAGCCGCGAACCCGGCTGCCCACCAGCTGCGCGACGCCCAGTCCGGTGCCGGGGCCGAGCACACTGACCGGCCCCGGCAACTCGGCATCGTCGCGGCCGTGCAGGCTGACCCGGTCCGTCGCCCGCAGCGCCGGCACCGCCCACGCCACCGCGGCGAAATCGTTGAGCAGGCGCAATTCCTCCAGGTCGAGCACCCGCTGCAGTTCCGCACGACTGAACGACCAGGCGTGGTTGGTCAGCCGGATCGGATCGCCCGTCATCGGAGCGGCCACCGCGAACATCGCGCGCAGCGGCCGCAGGCCGACGTCTGCCAGATACGCCCGGGCGCTGTCCTGCAGGCTCGCAAACCCGGCGTTGGGCAAGCTGCGTTGATGCAACAGCCGGGGCTCCGGGTCGGCCGGATCGGTCAGGGCGAAGCGCGAACGGGTGCCGCCGATATCGGCGACCAGGGCCAGTTGTGTCGTCGCTGTACCCATTGACCTGTCGTCTCCTGCGGGTTCCGGGTCCGGTTGTTGAACGGCCCGCCGATGTCGGTGGCCCCCCTCGATGGCTCCGCGTCCGGCCCGCGACCCATCAGCGGATCAGCAAGCATTGTCGCGAACGCGGCCGGGCCGCCGCGCCGGCCGTCCGATGCTCACCGGACACGGTGGACGGGCTCGCGCCGGAAGGTGTCCTCGATCCTGAATGGCGCCTGTCATTCCTGTACCGCCCCGTTCACAATTCAGCGGGGATTTTGTCGGGCCCGGGATACTGCCGGGGCTCGCTCGCGATGCTGCCTTGGTTTGAGGCGGCCGCGGCGGACGGCACCACCCCTTTTCAAGAGGCCAAGATCCCATGAAGAAGTCACTGCTTGCCCTGACCCTGATTGCTGCCCTCCCGTTTGCCGCCTCCGCGGCCGATGGCATCTCCTACAACTATGTCGAAGGCGGCTACGTTGCCACCAACACCGACCGCCTCGACGCCGACGGCTGGGGCATCGCCGGCTCCGGCGCGATCGCGCCGAATTTCCACGTGTTCGGCGCCTACACCGGCCAGACGACCGACAGCATCCGCGTCGGCGCGACCCGGTTCCCCGGCGTCGACATCGACCAGATGCGTCTGGGTGTCGGCTACAACCACGAAATCTCGCCGAATGCCGACCTGCTGACCCGCGTCGCCTACGAGCGCTTCGAGGACGAGTTCGACAACAGCCTCAACGGCTACAGCGTCGAAGTCGGCGTGCGTGGCGCGATGACCAGCAACTTCGAAGGCTACGCGATGGCCGGTTACGAAGACGGCAGCGACTACAAGGGCGAGTTCTACGGCCGCCTCGGCGCGCAGGTCAAGTTCAACCCGACGTGGGGCCTGAGCGGCGACGTGAAGTTCGTCGACGGCGACACCCAGTGGTTCATCGGCCCGCGCATCACGTTCTGAGCGTCACCCTGCAGCAAATCGCGATCTCCCTCCCCCGATCTCTCTCCAGTGATCGTCGCGATCAAAAAAGCCCGGCTTGCCGGGCTTTTTTCTGGTTCTTCTCCCATCCAAGGGGAAGGCGCGACATCGGCGGGGTGGCCGGGTGCCGGGAGCGAATGCCCTTGTGTGCGAAGGCCTGCAGGTCGCGCTCCGGCCCGTCTTCCCGACTTCCCCGGATTCGGGAGAAGAACCTTTTTTCTTGACCGTATCCGCCGCGGGAATCAATCAGCCGAACAATGCGCCGGGATACTCGGCCTTGCGCTCGCGCGCCATCAACTGGCGCAGGCCTTCGCCGGGCGTCATCTCGCCATGCAGCACCGCGTACACGGCTTCGGCGATCGGCAGTTCGACTCCATGCCGGCGCGCCAGCCGCATGACCTCGTCGGCGGTCTGGACCGATTCGACCACCTGGCCGATCTCGCGCACCGCGTCCTCGATCGACTGGCCGCGACCCAGCGCCAGGCCGAGGCGGCGGTTGCGCGACAGGTCGCCGGTGCTGGTCAACACCAGGTCGCCCAGGCCGGCCAGCCCCATCAGGGTTTCCGGCCGGCCGCCGAGCGCGCGGTTCAAGCGCAGCATCTCGTTCAGGCCACGGGTGATCAGGCCGGCGCGGGCATTGAGCCCCAATTGCATGCCATCGGCGACGCCGGTCGCCACCGCCAGCACGTTCTTCATCGCCCCGCCCAATTCGGCACCGAGCATGTCGTCGCCGGTGTAAGCCCGGAACGCCGGCCCGTGCAGGACTTCGGCCACGCATTGCGCGAACGCCGGGGTATCGGAATGCACGGTCAGCGCGGTCGGCAGGCCGATCGCGACCTCCTTGGCGAACGACGGTCCGGTGACCACCGCCAACGGCACGTCCGCGCCCAGCACCTCGGCGGCGACTTCATGCAGGAAACGCCCGCTGCCGGGCTCAAAGCCCTTGCTGGCCCACGCCACGCCGGCCTTCGCGGGACGGTGGGGCGCCAGTGCGCGCAGGGTGTCGGCAAAAGCGTGCGAGGGCACCACCACCAGCACCAGGTCGGCATCGTGCAGCGCGGCCGCCAGGTCGGTGGTCGCGCGCAGGGTATCGGGCAGGACGATGCCGGGCAGGTAACGGGTGTTCTGCCGGCCCTGGTCGATCATTGCCACGGCGGCCGCATCGCGGCCCCACAGCACGGTGTGGTGGCCATGACGGGCGATCAACGCCGCCAGCGCGGTGCCCCAGGAACCCGCCCCGAGCACCGCCACCCGCAACGCGGCCTGGTTCGAAGCCGACGTGTCCAGTTCGGTTGGCATGCCGGAGCGGATCAGGCGTTGCCGGCGGTCTCGACACCGTCGAGGCCGTCGACCAGACCTTCGCCCTGCTGCGCCGCGCGCTGGCGCAGGCCTTCCGCGTACAAGGCCTCGAAGTTGATCGGCTGCAGGAAGAACGGCGGGAAGCCGCCGGCCTGGACCAGGCTGCTGATCAGCGCGCGCGCGTAGGGGTACAGCACGTTCGGGCAATGGGTACCGAGCATGCCGTCCAGTTGCGCCGGCTCGAAACCGCTCATGCCGAACACGCCGGCCTGCTTCACTTCCACCAGGTACAGCGACTTCTCCTCGGCGGTGCAGGTCAGGGTGATGCCCAGCACGACTTCATAGGTGTCGTCGTTGATGCGCTGGACGCTCTGGTTGAGGTTCATCTGCAGCTGCGGCTGGGCCTGCTCGTTGAACACGGCCGGAGCGCCAGGGACCTCGAACGAGACGTCCTTGGCGTAGATCTTCTCGACCGTGAACGATGCGCCAGTGGCGGCTTCGGCCGGCGCGGCGGCACCGTTGAGGGTTTCTTCGGACATCGGATGACTCCAGCATTAAAGGCGGAAAAAATCGATTATGGCACGCAGCATTGGCGCGCCCGGACTAAAGCATTGGGGCATGTGGCCGCACCCCAAGGGCGCGACGACACGGTCTGCGCGGGAAAGTTCTCCGCAAGATCAGCCGCGACGGCCCTTGATCAGCGGCAGGTCGGCGTGCTGCCAGGCCTGGACGCCACCATCGAGCCAGTAGACCTTCTCGAAGCCGGCCTTCTTCAGGCGTTTGGCCGCGCCCGCCGAGGCCTGTCCGGTGCGGCAGGTGACCACCACCGGCAGCGCCTTGACGGCCGCCAGCAGCTTGCTTTCCGGGTCGAACTGGCTCGGCTGCACCGACTTGCTGCCGGCGATGTGGCCCTTTTCGAAGTCGTTGCTGGCCGACAGGTCGATCACCAGCGCGTTGTCGCGGTTGATCAGCGCGGTCAGCTCGGCCGGCCGCAGCGCGGTGTAGCCGCGGAACAGCCGCGCCACCTCGGTGTAGACCAGCGCAAGGGTGAGGCCGACCAGCGCAATCGACAGGAGGGGATTGCGCTCGGCGAAGGCCAGCAGGAGTTCGAAGGTCACGGGATCACGGGCAGGGCAACGGGGGCGGGGATTGTCGCCCAGTGCCGGGACGGGTGCAAAAACGCGGTCATTCGCCGCCCCACAGGTCCGGCAGGTCGCTGACCAGCCACCAGCCCTTCGCCTCATCGCTCCAGCGCCACCGCTCGCGGTAGGGCACGATGCGCTCGGCCATCGTGTGCCGGTTGATCACGCCGATCTCGATGTTGCGCATCGCGGTGCCGCCCTTGAGGTTGCTGGTCGCGCCGACCTCGCGGTAGGACGATATCTGGACCTGCTCGTAGCGCTTCATCTGCAGGTCGGTCAGCGGGTTTTTCGCGCGGACTTCGGGGTCGACGAGGTTGCGCGCGCCGCCGAAATCCCCCCACCGGATCGCCCCCGACCAGGCGTACTGGGCGGTATCCAAGGCGCTCGCCGCCGGGCCGGCGCTGGCACAGCCGGCAAGCACGAGCACGCCCAGCAACGCGCACGCCAGCCATCGGAATGCACGCATCCGGGCCGGGAATGCATCGGGCTGGCAGGGGCGGGAGGAGAACGTGGCTGATGACTGCACGGGGCAAGCACTCCGGAGCGTTGGCGAAGCGGGCATCGTAACGGTCGCCGCGTACGGCCGCTCAGCGCACGATGGCGACATAGCGGGCGGTGAAGTCGGTCGCGATACGGCCATCGGCCAGCGGCACCCGCGCCACCAGCGTGGTCCGCGCACGGCCGCGCTGACGCAGGGTCGCGATGAAGCCGTCCCAGACCGCCTCCGGGGCGGCGTCCGGCGAGTCCAGCTCGGCGGTCACGTGCAAGTCGTCAAACACCGGCAGCAGGTAGCGGATCCGGCTGTCGGCGACATAGATCTCGGCATCGACGCCGGCTGCCTCGACCTTCAGCGAGACCAGCCCCCAGGACGCCAGTGTCATCAGCGAGGCCAGGCTGCCGCCGAACGCGCTCCCCTTGTCGTTCACATTACGTTCCAGCGGTGCGCTCAACTGCAGGCGCTGGCCGTCGTAGCCGCGGATCTGCGGTTCCATCGCCACCACCGGCGGCATCGATTGGAAATGGTGTTCGAGGCGTTGCAGGGCATCGCTATAGGGCATGGGAGCTCTGTTCGGCCGGGCTTGCCGGCAAGTCGGAATGGGCGACGGGACGCATGCAGTGCGTTGCGGTGCATGCCAAGCTGTTGCGATGTCATCGTCATCGCGCTCGTCGCCCGCCGCATGGTACGTGATCTCGCTGCGCCCGCGCGGCGGCAACGAAGGTCTGCGCCGCGCCGCCGCGCGCCACGGCGGCGGCCTGCTCGCGTTGTCGCCGTGGAAGCTGCAGACCCTCGATGACGCCGACAGCCGCGCAGGGTTGCGGGCGGCACTGGCGGCGAGCCGGGTGATGTTCACCAGCCCGGCCGCCGCACATGCCGCCGCGGCACTGCAGCCGATGCGGCCGCTGCCGGGCCAGGCATGGTTCGCGGTGGGTGCCGGCACCGCACTGGCGTTGCGGCGGGCCGGCGTGGACGGGGTGATATCGCCCGAGCGCATGGACAGCGAAGGCCTGCTCGCGCTGCCGGAACTGCAGCGGCTCCACGACACCACGTTGGGCCTGGTCACCGCACCCGGCGGCCGCGGCACCCTCACGCCCGCTTTGCAGGCGCGTGGCGCGCGGGTGATCCGGGCCGATGTGTACCGGCGCGTGCCGGTGACGCCCTCGCCGCGCGCACTGGCGGCGGTTCGCGGGCTGGCGGCGCCCGCGGTGCTGGCGGTGTCCAGCGGGGAGGCGTTGCAGTTGAGCGTGGACTCGCTGCCGGCGGACGTCTTGGCCCGGCTGCGCGCGCTGCCGGTGGCGGCCGCCAGCGAGCGCCTGGTCGAGCTCGCCCGTGCGCTGGGGTTTCCGCACTGCCACCGCGCGCCCAGCGCACGCCCCGCCGACCTCATCGAGGCCGCCGTGACGGCACTGGCCTGAACTCGGACCGGCCACCCATCCGGTAGCATGGACACCTCCCCCGTGCCTGCGCCCGCCGTGTCCACAAGCCTTCCCGATTCGCCTCCTCCTCGCCGCCGCCGGGCCCGGCTGTGGCGACGCCTGCTGTGGCTGATTCCACTGTTGCTGCTCACGGCCGCGGGATGGCGGGGCTGGCTGTGGTGGCAAGGCCATGAAGCCGCCGACCGCGCGACCAGCAGCGATATCGGACTGCGCCTGGACGGCTTGAACGAACGCGTCGGCGCCCTGCGTGGCGACCAGCGCGCGCAGGCGCAGCGGCTGCAGCAGGCGATCGCCACCAACCGGGTCCTGCGGGACGAACTGCTCGGCCTGGGCGAGCGCTCGGCGCTGATCGAAGACAGCTTCGCCAAGTACACCGACCCTTCGCGTCATGGCGCGCAGGCCCTGCGTCTGGACGAGGCGGAGCTGCTGCTGAGCCTGGGCCAGCAACGCCTGCTGATCGCCGGCGACCTGGACGGAGCCCGCCGCGGGTACGCGCTGGCGGCCGGCGTGCTGGCAGGCGTCGACGATCCGGCCTACCTCAGCCTGCGCCAGACCCTGGGCCAGGAACGCGCGGCCCTGGACGCCCTCGGTGGTGAGCCCCGCGCGCTCGCGCTGGCCCGGCTGGATGCCTGGGCGCAGTCCGTTGGTTCGGTGCCGGAGCCCGCCACCGTCGACACCCGCAGCCGGCCGTGGTGGCAGCGCGCGTTCGCCGGCATCGTGGAAGTGCGCCATCACGACAATGCCGTTGCCCTCGATCCGGTCAGCCGCGCCGATGCGCAGACCGGGCTGCAACTGGAAATCAGCCTCGCGCGCGCCGCCGCCGAGCGCCGCGACGACGCGGGCTTCCGCATCGCGCTGCGTCGCGTCGACGTCTGGCTGGCGCAACTGGTGACCCAACCCGCCACGTTGCAGGCCGACCGTACCCGGTTGCACGAGATCGCCGCCATGCCGCTTTCACTCTCGCTTCCGACCCTGGGTACGACACTGGCCCAACTGCGTCAATTGCGCGCTACGCGCAGGGAATCCGCCGAATGAACCTGTTCCGAAACCTGCTGTTCTGGATCGTGCTGATCCTGGTCGGCGCACTGGCTGCACAGTTGCTGGTGCAGGACCCCGGCACCCTGATGCTGGATTACCGCGGCACGCGCTACACCACCACGCTGGCCGCCGCGATATTGATCGGACTGGGCGCGTTGCTGGCGCTGTGGCTGGTCTGGAAGATGCTGAGCCTGCCGTTCAGCACCTTGCGGCGCCGCCGCAAGCGGGCTGGGCGGGCCAAGCTCATCGAGGGCCTGGGCGCACTGGAGCTGGGCCATTGGGGCCGCGCGGAGAAACTGCTGGACGAGGCGGCCCGCCACCCGGCCGCCCACGACGACGGCGTGGCCCACATCGCCCACGTGGGTGCCGCCCGCGCGGCGGCCGCACGCGGCGATGCGGCGCTGGCGAACCAGCAGCTGGATGCGCTCGCCGCCAGCCAGCCGGTGACCCGCGCGGTCATCGCGGCGGAATTGGCGCTCGACGACGACCGCCCGGCCGATGCGCTGTTGCTGCTGGAAGCCCCCAACGTGCAGCCGCTGCCGCCGCGCGGGCTGGCGTTGCGCGCCCGCGCCCTGGCCGCCACCGGCGAGGTCGGCGAGGCCTACGGCCTGCTGGGTGCGATGCGCCAGCAGAAAGCCATGCCGGCCGAACGACTGGACCGGCTGGAATCGCAATGGGCGAGCGCGGCCTTGCGCCAGGCCGAGGACGCGAATGTCCTGGCCGACCGCTGGGACAGCTTGCCCAAGGCGTTCCGGAGCGATCCCACTGCCGTGACCGCGTACGCCGAGCGCGCCGCCGGACTGCGCTGGGAGGACGCGTCCGCGAAAAGCGTGGAGCAGGCGCTGGACGAACGCTGGAACGAATCGCTGGCCGAGCTCTACGGCCGCCTGCCGATCGGCCAGCTCGACCGCCGCCGGCAGCGTGCCGAGCAATGGCTGCAGGCGCATCCGGCCAGCCCCGGCCTGCTGCTGACCCTGGCCCGGCTGGGCCTCGCGCAGGGCCAGTGGCCGCAGGCGGAGGCCTACCTGCACCGCGCGCTGGCCCAGGGCGCCGGCGGCGGTGCCTGGGAGGAGCTGGGTCACGGCTTCGCCCAGGCCGGTGACGACGCGCGCAGCCTGCTGAGCTACGCCAACGCGCTGCGTGCCAGCCGCGGCGAGGCGATCGTCGACCTGCCGGGGCGCGACCTGCGCCAGCAGATCCACGATCACGCCGTGATCGAAGAGCGCGACGAACACGGCATGCCGCGCCTGCGCGAGTAGGGCTGGACGGCGGCACCTCCAGCGTTGTTACCGACGCTGGAGAGGGTGCGGGAATTCATGTGCAGGTCGCGACGCACATCGCTCCCACGGCCGAAGTAAGTCCAGTTGGACGAGCAGGGAAAGTCCGGTTGGACGCCGACCGACTGTCGGGATCGCTCACCGTCTCTCTTGCCGACCGCCGGCTTTGGTAGGAGCGACGTGAGTCGCGACCCCACCAGATCGGCAGACGCATCGGCGCCGGGTTGCGATGGACGTATCCGAAGCTCCCGTCGTGACGGTGACTCGGCAGGCGCGGTGTCTGGCATCGGGCGGCGATGTATCGGTCGCGACCTACGTCGCTCCTACGACGGGAGGAAGTCCCCGTGGGGCGACCGAAAGAAGTCCAGTCGGACGGCCGGGCGTCACGGCCGCACTGTCCCGGATCACGGGCTTGCCGCGGTCAGCGCTCCAGGATCGCGACCACGCCCATGCCGCCGGCGGTGCAGATCGACACCAGGCAGCGGCCGCCGCCGCGTTGCTGGAGTTCCTTCGCCGCCGTCGCGACGATGCGCGCGCCGGTCGCGGCGAACGGGTGTCCGGTCGCCAGCGAGGAGCCGTTGATGTTGATCCTGTCGGGATCGATGCGGCCCAGCGGTGCATCCAGCCCGAGCCGGTTCCTGCAGTACTCCTCGCTCTCCCACGCCCGCAGGGTGCACAGCACCTGCGCGGCAAAGGCCTCGTGGATCTCGTAGAAGTCGAAGTCCTGCAGGCTCAGCCCGTTGCGCGCGAGCATCTCCGGCACCGCCACGGTGGGTGCCATCAGCAGGCCCTCGCCGTGGGCGAAGTCGACCGCCGCCACCTGGGCATCGCGCAGGTAGCACAGCGGCTCGTGGCCGTGCGCCGCCGCCCACTCGTCCGAGGCCAGCAGGCAGGCGGAGGCGCCGTCGGTCAGCGGGGTCGAGTTGGCGGCGGTGAGGGTGCCGCGGCCGGAGGTCCTGTCGAACGCCGGCTTCAGCGTCGCCAGTTTTTCCAGCGTGCTGTCGGGGCGCAGGTTGTTGTCGCGCGAGACGCCGCGGAAGCTGACCACCAGGTCGTCGAAGAAACCGCGCTCGTAGGCCGCGGCGAGTTTGCGATGGGACGACAGCGCCCACTCGTCCTGCGAGTCGCGCGAGATGTTCCACTGCTTGGCCATGTCCTCGCAGTGCTCGCCCATCGACTTGCCGCTGCGCGGCTCGGCCACGCCGGGGAAGTCGGGCTTCAGCTCGCGCAGGGAAAACCCCTTGAACGCCGCCAGCTTGCCGCGTGTGTCCTTGGCCGCGGCCGCCGCCAGCAGGCGCCGGCGCAACTCGCTGCCGTACACGATCGGCACATCCGAAGTCGTATCGGAGCCGCCGCCGATGCCGGCCTCGATCTGGCCGACGGCGATCTTGTTGGCCACGGTGATGATCGTGTCCAGCGACGTCCCGCAGGCGCGCTGCAGGGTGATGCCCGGGGTCAGCGGCGACAGCCCGGACGACAGCGCCGCCTCGCGGCCGAGGTTCCAGTCGCTGGCGTGCTTGATCACCGCGCCCATCGCCACTTCGCCCAGCTGCTGGCCGTGCAGGCCGAACTTCTCGACCAGCGCACCCAGCGTGCGCACCGACATCCCCAGGTTGCCGACATCCGCATAGGCGGTGTTCTGCCGGCAAAACGGGATTCTGACGCCGCCGAGAATGGCAACGGGTCGGGTCTGGCGCATCGGAACACCTCGTCGAGTACGCGTCGCGATCCAGCCAACGCGGGGGGCTTGCGGGAGTCCCGCAACCGCTTGCGGGCATAATGGCCGCAGTGTAGCGCCGCGCTCCAGCGCGACCAAACGCCGGCGTATATCCGCACCATCCACATGCGCGTCCAGTCACCTTCTGCCGGGTCACGCAGCGCGTTTCCGCCCCCGCATCGTCCACCAGCCAGCAGGAATCCGATGAATCCAGCCAGCAACTCCGCTTCCGCATCCGTCGCCCCCGATCTGCACGTGCTGGGGGCATTCGCCATCGAGGTGGTGGGGGCCGCGCCGGTCGGACGTGACCGGCTGGCGCAGCCCGAGGTCGGCGCGCTGGCCACCCTGGTCGCCCGCGATCTGGCGGATTTCGTGCCCGAGGCGGCGCGTCTGGAGCTGGTCACCGTCGGTGCGCATTACGACCCGGTCGAACTGCTGCGCCCCGGCTGGCCGCTGCACCGCGAGCTGGACGAGCTGGCCGCGCGCGCGCCGCGTGGCAGCCACGATGTCGATGCCGGCCGCATCATCGCGTTCGGTGCGAACGACTCGCGCCTGCCCGGCACGCTCGCACCCTCGGCGGATTTCCTCGGCGGGCCGTTGCGGCTGATGCCGTTCGTGCTGACCGGCCCGGCCGACGTCGTCGCCCGGGTCGGCGACGCGTTCGAGCACGAGCTGATCGAACGCGGCATGGCCGCCGCCGACACCGCGCTGGCGGCGCAGGATGCGTTCGGCCTGCAAGTCGAGCACGCGCGCTACCTGACCGTGCACGACCTGGCCGCGATGACCTCGATCCAGTACGAGCACGCCGGCCTGGCGCCGTTGTGGCCGCTGCTGGAAACTGCCCTGCTGCGCCCCGGCCAGCCGGCCTGGCTCGACCAGCCGCCCGAACCGCTGCTGCACTACACCGACGGCGAGGCGCGCATCGCGCTGTTCTCGCCGGCGGCCTGGCACCAGCGCTATGACGCCGACACCACCGCCGGCAGCGACGAGGAGCGGGCGCGGCAACAGCGGCGCTTCCAGCACTTCCAGGCCCGCCAGCGGCAGATGGCCGCCGTGCTGGGCGCGCACGGCATCCCGGTGCAGTTCGTCCATTGCGACCACGACACGGATTGCCGCGCCGCCTTGAGCTGAGCTGAGCTGAGCTGAGCTGGGCTGGGCTGGGCTGGGCTGGGCTGAGCTGAGCTGAGCTGAGCTGAGCTGAGCTGAGCTGAGCTGAGTTGAGTTGAGTTGAGTTGAGCGGAGCGGAACAGAGCGGAGGTCCGCCGTAGTGGCGACGTGCGACGGGGACAGCCCATGCCGCGTCCGCGGGCCGGGAAGGAGCCGACCCGCAAAACAATGCGTGCATCGCGTGCGCGGACGTGCGCGCCGTCGTCCGCCCCCTGCTCCCGTCCGGGGCCGGCGCTTCGGGCCGCGTCCCGGCGCCGCACACCCTTCGGGCCGCCTGCGCGAGAAGGAAGAATCAGGGCCCCACACCGGCAATCCGACTCAGCCGTCGAACCCGCTCTCGAATATCCGGTAGCCCGCATCGCGCATGCCCAGCGCGGCATAGGTGCGCTGGGCGATGGCGTTCCCGTGCTCGACATACAGCCGCAGGCCGACCACGCCGCGGGTGTCGCGCGCGAGCTGCTCGACATGCCGGTACAGCGCGCGCAACACGCCCTGGCGGCGGTAGCCCGGCTCCACGTACACGCTCTGGATCCACCACCAGTCGCCGTTGCGCCAGTCGCTCCATTCGCGGGTCAACATCAGGGTGCCGACCGGCGCGGTGATGGTTTCGCGGCCGCCGGCAACGGCCTCCTCCATCGCGACGAAATACCTCGCCCGCGCGGGGTCGGCGATGCCGGCCTGGACACCCGCCAGCACGGTCGCGGGCACCAGCGCCCTGCCTTCGGTTTCCTGCGCCATCGCCGCCGCCCATTGCGCCAGCAACGCGGCATCGGCGGGGTCGGCGTCGCGGATCCGCAGGCTCATCGGCGCTCGCCTCCGGCTTCGGCCAGGGCCGCCATCAACCGGCGGTGATGATGCCGCACGCCACGCGCGCACCGGCGTTGCCGGCCGGCTGGCTGGTGTAGTCGTCCTGCGCGGCATGCACGATCACCGCCTTGCCGATCGCGTCGTTGGCCGCGCCGCCGCCCAGCACCGGGCCGCTGGCGTGCGCGTCGACCGTGGCCACGCCCTTCGCATCGGCCACGATGTTGTCCATGTCGCCGGCATGGTGGTGCGCGGTGCCGACCTTGCCGTGCGGTTGGCTGGTGGGATTGAAGTGCCCGCCGGCGCTGCTGGCATCGACCGCGCTGCAGTCGCCCTTCTCGTGGATGTGGATCGCATGCGCGCTGCCCGGCGTCAGGCCGCCGATTTCGCCGCGCAGGTGCACGCCGCCGGCCATCGGCGTGACGACGAGCCGGCCGCTGACCAGGCTGCCGGACGCGGAGGCGAGGTTGACGTGCGCGCGCTGGGTGGTCGAGGTGGTGGACAGGCCGAGGACGTCTTCGGCGGACGGTGCGCTGCCGGGCGTGGTACTGCAGGCGCCGAGGGCGAGCGCGCCGAGGCTGGCGAGCAGCGCGGCCGACAACGCGCGGGTGGACAGCGGGCTGGTGGACAAGCGGGTGGTGCTCTTCATCGTGGTCTCTCCTTCGGATGACAGTGGCCGGCGCACGGTAGCGCGGCGCGGGTTCAGTACGGGTGATCAGTGGGATGAGCAGTAAGCGTGGACCGTCAGCGGGGCGCTTTGCCGACCGGTTTGAGTTTGCGGCTCAGGGTGTTGCGGCCGACCCCGAGCAGCGCGGCGGCCTGCGCCCGACGCCCGCCGGTGTGGTCGAGCGCGACCTGCAGCAGGGTGCGGTCGAAGCGCGCCAACGCGCGCGCGTGGATGTCGCCCGCGCCGGCCTCCAGCTGCGCACGCGCCCAGTCCGCCAACGGTGCGCTCCAGTCCGTGGCCGCCCGGGCCGGCTGCGCCCGGCTGCCGAGCGCGCGCTCGACCTCGGCACGGCCGATCGCCTCGGCCGGGGCCAGCGCGGCCAGCCGCCAGCACAGGTTCTCCAGCTCGCGCACGTTGCCGGGCCAGTCGTGCGCGAGCAGGCGCTCGATCGCCGGCGGGGTCAGGCGCTTGACCGGCGCGGCGAACCGGCGCGCGGCGATGGCGAGGAAGCGCTCGGCCAGCGGCACCACGTCGGCGCTGCGCTCGCGCAGCGACGGCACGCGCAGGCGCACGACGTCGAGCCGGTGCAGCAGGTCGGCGCGGAAGCGGCCATCGGCGACGCGCGCCTCCAGGTCCTGGTGGGTCGCGGCGATCACCCGCACATCGACCCGGATCAGCTCGCGACCGCCGACGCGGAAGAACTCGCCTTCGGCCAGCACCCGCAGCAGCCGGGTCTGCAACGGCAACGGCATGTCGCCGATCTCGTCCAGGAACAGGGTGCCGCCGTCGGCCTGTTCGAACCGGCCGGGATGGCGCTTGCTCGCGCCGGTGAACGCGCCGGCCTCGTGGCCGAACAGCTCCGACTCCAGCAACTCGGCCGGGATCGCGGCGGTGTTGAGGGCGACGAAAGGCTGCGCCGCGCGCGGCGACTCGCGGTGCAGTGCGCGCGCGACCAGCTCCTTGCCGGTGCCGGTCTCGCCGGTGACCAGCACCGACAGCGGCGCCTGCGCGAGACGGCCGATCGCGCGGAACAGCTCGCGCATCGCGGGCGTGCTGCCGACCAGCAGCGGCGCGTCGGGAACGGTCCCGGGCGACGACACTTCGTTGCTTCGCCCGGCGGCGCCTTCGTCCTCGCCGAGCACGCGCGCGGCCAGCGCGACCGCCTCGTCGAGGTCGAACGGCTTGGACAGGAACTCCTGCGCGCCACCGCGGAATGCGCCGGCGGTGCTGGCGACGTCGGTGTAGGCGCTCATCACCACCACCGGCAGCCCGGGCGCGCGCGCCTTGAGCTTGTCGAGCAGGACCAGTCCATCGTCGCCGGGCATGCGCACGTCGGTGAACAGCAGCGCCGGCGCGCCCTGTCCGGCCAGGGCGTCCAGCGCGGCATCGGCCTGTTCGAACTCGGCCACCGCGTAGCCGGCGTCGCGCAACGCGGTGGCGAGCACGAAGCGCACGCTGCGGTCGTCGTCGACCACCCAGATGGGTCCGCGCGGGGTGTGCGCGTGGAGGCGGGTCGGCTCAACCATCGGACGGCTCCGTGCTGCGCATCGGCAGCAGCAAGGTGAATACCGTGCGTCCGGGCCGCGAGCGGTACGCCAGCGAGCCCCGATGCTCGCGCGCGACCTGCTGCGCCAGCGCCAGGCCCAGCCCGCTGCCCTGCGCACGGCCGGACACCAGCGGCAGGAACACGCTTTCGGCCAGGTCCCCGGGCACCCCGCGGCCGTCGTCGGCGATCTCCAGCCGCAGCGCGACCGGATGCAGTGCCTCGCCGATCCGCAGCGCGTGCTCGACCCGGGTGCGCAGGCTGACCGTGCCGGCCCCGGCCTCGATCGCGTTGCGCACCAGGTTCCACACCGCCTGGGTCAGCCGGTCGGCATCGCCGTCGAACTCGGGCAGGCTCGGGTCGTAGTCGCGCACCAGCCGCACCGCCCAGCCGGCATCGCTTTCGGCCAGCCGCAGCACCCGCTCCAGCACCGCATGGATGTTGAGCGGCGCGTGCGGACGCGGCGGCGCCGGGCTCAGCAAGTGGTCGAGCATCGCCGTCAGCCGGCCGACCTCGTGGTCGATCAGCCCGACCAGCTCGCGCGAAGCCTCGTCGTCCACCCGTCGCCCCAGCAACTGCGCCGCGCCCTTGAGCCCCGCCAGCGGGTTGCGCAGTTCGTGCGCGAGCCCTTTCAACGACGCCGCCAGTGCCGACGGCAGCAGCAGCGCCGGATCGTCGCCGGGAAATTCATCGACCGGGTGGGCCTCGACCAGCACACGGGCGTCCCGGTCGACGCTGAGCCACAGGTCGGCGAAGCGTTCGTCGCCGTCGGGGTGGCGCAGGTGCAGGCGGCGCAGGCGCAGGGCAGCGCCGTCGGGATCGAGCCGCGCCAACGCGTCGGGCAGACGCGGCGGACTCTCGGCGTCGAGTGCGGGCAACGGCCAGCCGAGCAGGCGACGGCGGCCGACGCCGAGCCAGCGGGCGAAGGCCTGGTTGCAGCCGGCGATGGAGCCGTCGCGGTCGAGCCACGCCAGCGGCGTGGTGAGGGTGTCGGCGGCGGGCGCAGTGGACGGCATCGCACCATCTTAGTGCAGCCGGCGGGCTTTCCACGCCGGCGACGGGGCCCCACGCGCGGCGCGTGGCGTCGATGACCGCACCGGCGAAGCAAACCGCGGTATGGCCGGGGAAAAAAGCCCCGCGCGCAAGGCAAACGGCTTCGGCGATGGAGCCGACCGCCGCATGGATGGACAAATTTTCGCCATCGATCGGGGGCACAACGGCGCCGATGCCCCGAAAAGGGGCGCCGCTGCCGCCGCCCGGCCCGTCGTCGAGGCAGAAAGTGCCGGCGGTCGGCAAGATCGGCCGGCATCCGGTGTTCCGGCCCGCGGGGCGTGGCGGGAGTCGTTCCGGCTGCGGACGGGAGCCGCGCCCGCGATCCGCAGGGCCGTGGTGGTGACGGCAAAAGCCCGACGACCAGCCCGTCACCTGTCCGCGTTGCGGCTGGCGAACCGGCACGTCATGCCGCGCGGATTCAACGCCCACGCCCGCCACAACCCGGACCGTGCGTGGGCTTTCTCGCGTGCACGGGGCGACCTGGCCGCGCGCCCCTCCGTTGCCGGTCGGACGCAGGTCCATTCCGCCACTGGCACTCCGGAAACGGCAACGGCCCGGAAATCCCGGGCCGTCGTGCGTTCGCAAAGTGAGCCGGCGCGATCAGATCGCGTAGTACATCTGGTATTCCAGCGGGTGGGTGGCGGCGCGGAAGGCGGTGACTTCCTTCATCTTCAGGCGGATGTAGGCGTCGATGAAGTCGTCGCTGAACACGCCGCCGGCCTTGAGGAAGTCACGGTCCCTGTCGAGCTCCTCCAGCGCCTGGTCGAGGCTGTGGCAGACGGTCGGGATGTTCTTCTCCTCTTCCGGCGGCAGGTCGTAGAGGTCCTTGTCGCTCGGCGGGCCCGGGTCGATCTGGTGCTTGATGCCGTCCAGGCCGGCCATCATCAGCGCGGCGAAAATCAGGTAACCGGAGTTCATCGGGTCGGGGAAACGCATCTCGATGCGTCGGGCCTTGGGGTTGGCGACGTAGGGGATGCGGCAGCTGGCGGAGCGGTTGGAGGCCGAGTAGGCCAGCATCACCGGCGCCTCGAAGCCCGGCACCAGGCGCTTGTAGGAGTTGGTGGTGGAATTGGCGAAGGCATTGATCGCGCGGGCGTGCTTGAAGATGCCGCCGATGTACCACAGCGCCATCTGGCTCAGGCCGCCGTAGCCGTCGCCGGAAAACAGGTTGACCCCGGCCTTGGCCAGGCTCTGGTGCACGTGCATGCCGCTGCCGTTGTCGCCCACCAGCGGCTTGGGCATGAAGGTCGCGGTCTTGCCGTTGCGGTGGGCGACGTTCTTGATGATGTACTTCATCGTCAGCAGCTCGTCGGCCTTCCTGGTCAGCGAGTTGAACCGGGTGCCGATCTCGCACTGGCCGGCGTTGGCGACCTCGTGGTGGTGCACCTCGACCTCGATGCCGACCGCTTCCAGCGTCTTGCACATCTGCGCGCGGATGTCGTGCAGCGAGTCCAGCGGCGCGACCGGGAAGTAGCCGCCCTTCACCCCGGGCCGGTAGCCGGTGTTGCCGCCGGCGTAGTCCTTGCCCGAGTTCCACGCCGCCTCTTCCGAATCGACGTGGAAGAACGTGTGGCCCATGTCGTTGGCGTAGCGGACGCTGTCGAAGATGAAGAACTCCGGTTCCGGGCCGAAGAACGCCTGGTCGGCGATCCCGCTGGCCTTCAGGTAGGCCTCGGCGCGCTTGGCGATGCCGCGCGGGTCGCGGTTGTAGGCCTGCATCGTCGCCGGGTCGAGGATGTCGCAGGTCAGCACCAGGGTCGGGTCGGCGGTGAACGGGTCCAGGAACGCGGTCGACGGATCCGGCAGCAGGACCATGTCGGAGTCGTGGATGCCCTTCCAGCCGCCGATCGAGGAGCCGTCGAACATCTTGCCGTCCTCGAACAGCGCCTCATCGACGATCGACCTGGGGAAGGTGACGTGGTGCTGCACGCCGCGCATGTCGGCGAAGCGCAGGTCGACGAACTCGACCTTGTGGTTCTGGACCAGTTTCTGGACGTTCTCGAAGGACATGGGGATTCTCGGGCGGCGGGAGGATGACGCGTGTTGTAACGCAAGCGGCGTGCCAAGTTCCAGGCAATGGCAAGTTGTTGATTTTCAAAGCGTATAAACCGGCCCACGGAACGATCCGCACCGTTGCGGTGCGCAATGGAGGAGCAATGCGTCAAGACGGTGCGCGACAGGCCGTTGCCGGAGGCGTGAACCGGCTGCCTCCGCGAAGGCGAGAACCAGGGCAACGTCGATGGGGCCCCGTCAGGGCGGGAACGACGGGTAAGCGTGCAATGTCGCCCGGCACCTGTGGAATGCCTGTGGAATGAGTTCCGGCCTCGCGGGAACGATGGACATCGCGCGTGCGTCGACCGCGTGCGTCGACGTTGGGCACTGCCTGTGGTCGAGCTATCAAGCCACGCTGCTCAATGCACCGATCCTCTCTGCCGCTCGGGCTGACGGTCCGCGCAACCGCGGGTGGCGGTTGCCGTTATGCTTTTCCGTCATCGCGCTGCGGCATTTCACGCGCTTTCCTGATTTCCGGCTGCCCATTCCATGTCCGACACCCTCGCCGCGCTGCTGCTCGGCATCCTCGAAGGCCTCACCGAATTCCTGCCGATTTCCAGCACCGGGCACCTGCTGATCGCCCAGCACTGGCTCGGCGCGCGCTCGGATCTGTTCAACATCGTGATCCAGGCCGGCGCGATCCTCGCCATCACGCTGGTGTTCCGCGAACGCCTGTGGGCGCTGGCGACCGGCCTGCGCGAGCGGGAGAACCGGGTCTATCTGGGCAAGATCGCGGCCGCGTTCCTGGTCACCGCGCTGGTCGGCCTGCCGGTGCGCCTGCTGGGCTGGGAGTTGCCGGAAACCGTCTCGCCGATCGCGGTCGCGCTGATCCTGGGCGGCATCTGGATCGTGTTCGCCGAGCGGGTCGCGGCAGGGCGGCCGCCGTCGGCGAAGATCACCTGGACGGTGGCGATCCTGGTCGGCCTGGCGCAGGTGCTGGCCGGGATCTTCCCCGGCACCTCGCGCTCGGGCGCGGCGATCTTCATGGCGATGCTGGCCGGCACCGGGCAGCGCTCGGCGGCGACCGAATTCGTGTTCCTGGTTGGCATCCCGACCATGTTCGCCGCCAGTGGCTACGCGCTGCTGGAGTACTTCCTCAAGGGCAGTGGCGCGGCGGGCGGCGGCGAGGCCTGGGGCGAGCTGGCGCTGGCGTTCGTGGCCGCCAGCGCGACCGGTTTCATCGCGGTGCGCTGGCTGATGGGCTACATCAAGCAGCACAGCTACACGCCGTTTGCGGTCTACCGGATCGCGCTGGGCGTGGCCCTGCTGCTGTGGCTGCCGGCCGGCGCGTGAGCGCCCGGTTGCCGGTGCTGCCGTCCGGCCTCAGACGTCCGGATTGAGGGTGTAGGTCGCGTAGGTCGCCGCCTCGGCCAGGATGTGGCCGTGCATCGCGGCCATCGCCTCGGCGCCGGTGAAGCGGTCGGGCACCGGCAGGCGTTCGATATCCAGCGCGAACACGCGGAAGAAATACCGGTGCAGGCGCAGGTCGTTGGGCGGCGGGAATGCGCCGTCGTAGCCGTACCAGTCACCGGCCATCGTCGGGTCATCGGCGAACCAGCCGGTGTAGTCGTTCAGGCCCTGCCGCGACCCCGCCGGGCCGGCCGGAGCGGACTTGCCGTGCGGCACGATGCCGTCGCTGCAGGCCCCGGCGGCGATCTCGCGCACCTCGGCCGGAATATCGACCATCACCCAGTGGATGAAATCGCAGCGCGGCTGGTCGACCGGGATCGACACGCCGGCCTTGCCGACCATCTCCGGCACGGTCGGCACGTCCGGATCGACGCACAGCAGCGCAAAGGATTTCGTGCCCGCGGGCACGTCGTCCCAGGCCAGGTGCGGGTTGCGGTTGGGAGCGAAACCGAAGCCGTCGGCGGTCGGCTGGCCGGCGGCGAGCTCCACCGGCAGGGGCTGGTGACGCTGGAAGCTGTTGCTGCGGATGTGCATGGCGGGCTCCGGGATGCGAGCGCACCAGTCTGCCAGAAGGCGTGGGATGGCCGGTTGGCACCCCACCCTTCCGCCGGGCGCGCTGGCGCAAGAGCTGGCCGGGATCGGGGAACGACGGGCAACAACCCGGTTGCCCGGACCTTCCTTTGCGCCACGCCTCCCGGCGCCGCCGGTTTCTAGTCCTGCGGGTAACCCAGCCGCACCGCCACCGGCGTGAGCAGCGCGAACGCATCGCCCAGCGGCTCGGCGAAATCGCGCCAGCGGCCCGCCGCCATGCGGTCCGGACCGAGCCGGCCCGGGGGCGCGTTGGCAACGCTGGTCTGCAGCGCGTTGGCGATCAGCTGGGCGATCGCGGCGGGGTCATTCTCGATGCCGTCCAGGCGCACCAGGTGGTGCGGCATCAGGTCTTTTTCGTGCAGCTCGGCCACCTGCTCCAGCACCCGGGCCAGCCAGCGGGCGGCCACTTCGGGAGACTCCAGCGCGAACGGCGCGGGCGAGCCGAACGCGATCCAGTCCAGCAGCATGTCGCGCGGGTCGCGCAGGGCGACCACCAGCAACGCCTCGGGCAGATGCTCCCGCAGTGCGAGCAACAGGGCGTTGTCCCACCACAGCAGCCAGTCGAACACCTGGCCGGGCTGGATCCCGCGGGCCGGCAGCGCGGCCTTCCATTCGCCGATCAGGCCGGCCGGATCGGCAGTGCCGCCGGACAGCGCATTGATGGTGAGGTAGCGCTGGAACAGGTCATTGGGCGGGGTCGGCCCGAAGCGGTCGCCATACAGCGGGGCGCCGGCGAGGTGCAGGGTGCCGGTGATGCGCTCGATCAGCGACCCCGGCGCGCCCCACAACAGCACCGCGGGTTGTGCCGGCCGCTCGCCAATGGTGATCTCGGGCCACTCGCGCGCGATGCTGGGCTCGGCCAGTGGCAGCCGCTGGGACACGACCTCGGCATGCAGCTCCGCCCAGGTCGCGACGGCCGCGGCGGGCTGGCCGGCGGCGTCGAAGGTGCGCCCCAGCAGTTGGCGCAGGTTGCGCCGGACCGACTCGTCGGGCGCGCGGGCGAGCAGCGCTTCGACATGGGACACCGCGGCGTCCGGATCGCGTTCCAGCAGGCGGTCGAGGATGCGCATCTCGGCGCGCGCGTGGCCGGGCTCCAGCTGGGTGATGCGGGTGGCCAATGCGTCGGCCTGCTCGGTTTCCCCGGCGACGTCGTGCACGGTGATCTGCGCTTCCAGTGCCTGCGCGCTGTCGGGCATCGCCTGCAGCCAGCGGGCGATCACCGCGCGCGCGGCATCGCCGGCGAACTCCTCGAACAGCAACCGGGCGCGCCACAGGTCCACGTGCTGCGGATGCTCGGCCAGCAGCGCATCCAGCGTGCTGCGGGCATCGTCATCGGCGCCCAGCCGGCGCCAGGCTTCGGAGAGCGCCAGGATCGTGCGGCGGTCGCCGGGCTGGGCCTGCAATGCCTGCTTCAGGTGATCGCGCGCGGCGTCGTTGCGGCCCGCTTCCAGCTCGAGCTCGCCGATCAGGCGACGCAACGCGGGGGTCGCCTCCGGGTTGGCCAGCAACGGGGCGATCTCGTCGGCCGCCTCGCCCGGCCGGCCTTGCCGGCGCAGCAGGTCGGCGATCAGCGCGCGCAGCGGCATCGAGCCGGGATTGGCTTCAAGCACGCCGCGGAACGCCTGCTCGGCGAACGCGAAGTGGCCCTTGGCCAGGTAGGCGAAGCCCAGCGAATGGCGCAGGGTCGGCTCCTCCGGCCAGCGCTTGGACGCGCTGCCGAGGATCGCCAGCGCGCGGTCCGCATCGCCCCGACGCAATGCCAGGGTGCCTTCCAGTGCCGCGATCTGCGGATGCTCGGGCGCGATGCGCGCAGCGGTGCGGGTCAGCCGGTCGGCCTCGTCCAGATCGCCTCGGCCGAGCGCCAGCTGCGCCTGCACGATGTAGGCCGGGAACTGGTTCGGGTCCAGGCCGATGCTTTCCGCCAGCGCCGCCTGCGCCTCGTCGAGCTTGCGCTCGTGCAGCAGCAGGCCGGCGCGCTCCAGATGCAGGTCGGCGTCTTCGGGCGCGAGCTGGATCGCGTGGTCAATCGCGGCGATCGCGGCGTCGCGATCACCGGCCAGGCGCAATGCATTGGCGAGCAGGCGGTGCGCGGCGGCGTCCTGCGGCTGCTCGGCGACGGCGGTGCGGGCGGCGCCCAGGGCTTCGTCGGCGGCGCCGCGACGCAGGGCGTCGATGATCGATTCGTACATGGACTGCTGCTCGTGATTCGGGCGAATCGGCCATTGTAGCGATGCCACGCCAGCCCCGCCCGGCTGCGCCCGGCAATCCCGCCTCAGCTGGCGTCGGCCAGCCGCTGGGCGATCCAGCGCTCGCCGAACCCCTCCAGATGGCCGTTTTCCAGGAACCCGCAATGGCCGCCCCAGGGCGAGATCTCCAGCCGCGCGTCGGCCGGCAGGCGGGTGGCATTGAAATCGTCGATCGGGATCACCGGATCGTCGGCGGCCATCAGGATGCTGGCCGGCACCTGCAGCCCTGCCAAGCGGTCGCCGGCGATCGAGTAGCCGTCGAAGTAGCTTTCCAGCGAGCCGTAATCGGTATTGCGCTCGACCAGCCACTGCGTCAGCGGGCGCATCCGCAGGCCCAGCACGTGGTCGTCGAAGTCGTACTGCTGCGGAAACAACGCGCGCTTGCGCTCCAGCGAGCGCCGCCATTTGTTCTCGAAATGGCGCATGTACGGGGAAAACCCCTGCTCCATCGCGTCCATCGTGCGCGAGGGATCCAGCAGCGGGCAGATCACCGCGACGTGCGCGATCGACAGCCCGGCCAGCGGCGCGCGCAGGGCCAGCCGCAGGGCGAAGTTGCCGCCCAGCGAATAGCCGCCGACGGTCAGCGGCCGCAGCGGAAAACGGCGGGCGATGTCCTGGGTGGCGTGCACCACCTCGTCGATGCGGTTGGAGTGGAACAGGCCTTCGTTGAGGTGGTGGGTGTCGCCGTGGTCGCGGAAGTTGAGCCGGAACACCTCGAACCCCAGCGCCAGCAGGCGCGCCGTGGTCAGCCGCATGTAGCTCGAGTCGACGCTGCCTTCCCAGCCGTGCAGCAACAGCGCCAGCCCGCGCGCGTCCACGCCGGGCACGGCGCTGTGCAGACCCTGCAGGCGCACGCCGTTGCCGCCGTCGATCAGGTGGGCGGTGGTGACCGCGCCGCTGGCCGCCAGCTGGTGCTCGCCCATCCACTGCCGCATGCCGCTGGAGCCCAGCATCGTCTGCAGGTGGGTATTGCGCAGCCAGCGCGGCGGACGGTAATCGGCGGCGGTCAACATCGGTGGATCCGGCTCAGCCGTTCATTGCCTCGAGGATACGCGCGCGGGCCAGTTCGGCGATGCGACGGCGGCCTTCGGTCTCGGTCGGCGCGATCGGGGCGAGGAAGTGGATCTCGGCCACGCGCGCGGGCTCACCGAGCAGGCGGATGAAGTTGCCGAGGAACCCCTCGCGCCGCGCGAACGCGACCACATGCTGCGCCGCGCCTTTTTCGCCGTACCGCAGCGCCACCGGCTGCACCAGCGCGCCGGCCTCGACCGCCGCCAGGAAGATGCGGGCGTGGAACGGACCGACCTCGCCGCCGTTGCGGGTACCGCCCTCGGGAAACACGCCGACCGAGCGGCCCTCGCGCAGGCGCGCCAGCATCTCCTGCAGCACGCCGCCGAGGGACTCGGTACTGCCGCGGGCGTGGAAGATCGTTTCCGCGCGCCCGGCCAGCCAGCCGACCAGCGGCCAGCCCTGGATCTCGCGCTTGGCCACCAGGCCCATCATCTGCTGGCTGTGCAGGGCGACGATGTCGATCCAGCTGACGTGGTTGGCGACGAACATCGTCCCGCCCGGCAGCGGCGTGCCGATCCGGCGCAGGCGGAAACCGAACACCCGCATCAGGCCGGCCGACCAGGCCCGGATCACCCGGTAGTCGAGGCGCTCGTCGCCGAGCCGCATTCCGCGCGTGAGCGGGCTGATCAGCACCAGCACGATCGGCAGGTCGACCAGCAGGTGCCACAACAGCATCGGCACCCGGTAGAGGTAGCGGAAAGCGCGCGCCAACGGCGCTGGGCGCGCCGCGACGCCGACGGGAGTCTGCGGCGTATTCATGGGGGTGAACGATACAGGGCAGCGTGGTGAAACGGTGCCGCGGTCACGGTGGAATCCGACGGCAGGTCCGCCATGGAGTCCCGTCCTGGACCGGGTGAAGCAACCGATCCCGCAGCGCTACGCGCCACCCGCCGCCACGACCGCCAGCGTCAGCCGGGAAATGCATGCCAGCCGGCCGTGCTCGTCCTCGATCCGGATCTCCCACACCTGCGTGCGGCCGCCCACATGGACCGCGCGGGCGGTGCCGGTGACCAGCCCGCTGCGCACACCGCGCACGTGGTTGGCGTTGATCTCGATGCCGACGCAGACGCTGCCTTCGGGCACGCACTGGTTGCCGGCGCTGCTGCCCAGGGTTTCGGCGAACAGCACCGAGGCGCCGCCGTGAAGCAGGCCGTAAGGCTGCCGGGTGCGCTCATCGACCGGCATGGTGCCGCGCAGGTAATCGGGCCCGACCTCGGTGAAAACGATGCCCAGCGCCGCGATCGCGGTGTCGCGGGAAAGCCCGTTGAGGTGTTCGGGACTGGTGGGGCGACGGAACAGGCTGGCCGGGCCGGGGTCGGCTGACGGGCTGGCCGCTGTCGGAATCTGGAGGGGGGTCTTGGCGGATGCGTTCATCGGACGACGATAGCCGACGCTCCGCGCTGCTTCCATGTCGGCGCAGGCCGGTCGCCGCGTGGGCGTCCTGGCAACTGCGCCGATCCTGTGTACTTCGGTGTTGCGACTTGCAACCGCAGGCTGCGGCTTGTGCGGACGACGGGGGTCAGCTGATGCGGAACATGGACGACCTGGAACCGAATCCACTGCGCCGCGAGCGATTGAGGTAGGTGCCGCCACCGGTGTAGTAACCCGCTGCCTGCTGGCTGCTGCGACGACGCGGCTCGTACTGTGCCTGGGGGGTGTTCGCCAGGGCAGCCTGGCCGGCAGAGGTGGCGGCGGAAACCGGGGCGATGGCGGCCGGGTTCTGACGCGTGGCGATGGAAACAATTGAACGTTTCATTTTTTCTCCTTAAATGTAATGTTTACAGTGATTTAGCGCGCTGATTATAGCAGACCCGGACATTTATGAATAGGGGCATCAAGCAAACCTGAACAGGCTTGTCGCGGTGTTGTTCACATAGCTCGGAGTCCGCTGGTAGCGGTCGTTGCCGGCGTAGCCGCTGCTGTTGCCGTAGCCAACGCCGAAGTCGCGCTCCCGCTGGATGGCACGGCGCACCGGGGCCACGGCGCGGATGGAGCGGGCGGTATCGATCGCAATCGCGAGGTCGGCAGCCGAGAGGGCGCGGGAAGCGAAGTGGCGGGTGGTGGTGTGGGCATTCATGGCGGCGGTTCCTGCTGTAGTGGTTTGGTGTGCTGGTAATCTACAACACCTAGCCAGGTGCGCCATAGGCCGGAAGTCACCCCGTACCGGGCGCTTCAGGTGCCATTGGGTATTGCGAAATGCCGCCAGGGTCGGCGCAAGCGAAGTGCCCCGCCCGTTTGCCCGCTGGCCAGGTGCCGCAGTGGCCACACACACAGGCGACCTGGTGCCTCCCGGATCACCGCACGGCATCAGCGAGTACGACGGGCCATGCCGCCGGACAACCGCTACAGGATCGGGGCGAGGCCGGCACCGAACGCGGTGAACAGGCGGGTCGGCAGGCCTTTCAGGGCCATGTTGACCTCGGGGAAGTCGCCGACCGGGCGATAGCACTGGCGGAAGCGGGGATGGTCGGGCGGCAACGGCTCCGGGCAATCCGCGCCGGGCACGAACTCGTAGCTGGTCGCGTAGCGCATCGGCCACAGGTCGAACACCGGCAGGTACTCGGAGAGCTTGCCGATCGAGTACTCCAGTCCCCACAGCACCGGCGGCTTGTCACGCGGCGCGATCACCCACGAGTTGGCCGGGCTGATGTCGCGCCGGATGCTGGCGGCCAGCTCGCCCGCAAACGCCGCATCGCGGATCACCACCGCGCTCTCGGTGTTGTAGGTGTCGCCGCGCGGATCGAAGTTGTGGGTGCCGACCACCCCGACCCGGTCGTCGATGACCAGCGACTTGGCGTGCATGCCGATGCGCACGCCGGCGCGCTTCAGCGGCACCGGCTCGTTGGAGTACCGGCGCAGGTAGCGGGTGGCGCCGTACTCGGTGTTCAACGGCCGGCGGTAGCGCGCCGAACTCAGCACGCTGGCGCGATCCGGCGCCGCGGTGGCGGGCGGCGCAACCGGTGTCTCCACGTACTCGGGCAGGAACGCGCCGGTCGCGTCCAGGTCGATCGGCGCGTCTTCGGGGAACGGCTTGTACTCGTAGATATGGAAACCGAAATCACGCAGGTAACGTCGCTTGTACTTGTACGACAGCGCGTAGGCGATGAATGCATCGGTGGCCGCCAGCGAGTTGGTCGAGACCACGATCCGGGGCGGATCGGGGCGCTCGTGCAGCCGCTCGAACAATTGTTGCGCCGGCTTCGACAGCACCAGGTACGGCGTCTGCAGCAACACTTCGTGCCGGGCCGACTCGATCAGCTGCACCAGCGAACGCGAGGCCGTCGCGTGCTCCAGCGGGGAGTCGGCATGATGCTTGTCGGGGCCGTCGGACACGTACTCCACCGCGCCCACGGCCAGTGCGTGATCGACCAGCCGGGTCTGCACCAGGATCGCGTCGCTGGCGTCCTCGCGCATCGCCTCGGCCCGTTCGGGCCGCTTGAAATCATGCGCATGCAGGGCTGGCACGCCGTTGGCCAGCAGGCTCCTGCCGACATCGACCAGCCGCTGTGGCGGCACGCTGCGGCGATTGCTCCAGAACGCCTCGAAGTCCACCGCCATCTCACGCGCGACCGGGCCGGCGACCAGCAGGTCGCGATCGCGGAAGTCGTACTGGTCGTCCCAGTCGTAGTAATCGTCCTGGTAGTTGCGTCCGCCGGTGATGCCGACCGCGCCATCGACCAGTAGCAGCTTGGTGTGCATGCGCTGGTTGAGCTGGCGCCAGCAGCACGCCGCGGCGATCAGGTACTGCGGGTAGGTGACCCGCGCGCGGCCCAGCACCGGGTTGTACAGCCGGACCTGGAAGTTCCGGTGCACGCCGCTCAGCGCGGCCAGGGTTTCCACGCTCTGCATCGCCGCCAGCTGGTCCATCAGCAGCCGCACCCGCACCCCGCGGCGCGCGGCGACCAGCAGCTCGTCGAGCACCAGCCGGCCGGCATCGTCCTCGTCGTAGATGTAGGTCTGCAGGTCGATGGTGGTGGTCGCGCTGCGGATCAGGTTGACCCGTGCCAGCATCGCGTCGGTGCCGCGGTCGAGGATCAGCGCGTAATGGCGCGGCTGCTCCGGGGTCGTCACGCTGAAGGCCTGGCCGGCCAGCCGGCGCAACGGCGAGGGCTGCGCGCAGGCGTCGCGCGCGGCGCAGGTCGACTCGCCGGAACGTGCCTCCAGCGCGATCGCGGCGGCACGGTCGGCCTGTTGCGGCGTCAGCGTCGCGCAGGCGGCCAGCAGCAATGCCGGCAGCACGGCGGCCAGTCGCCGGATCGGCGCGACCACGCTCACGGCACCACGCTCACGGCACCACGCTCACGGCAGCGCGTCCGGCAACCGCTCGTCCTGCAGCCGCACGCGCAGGGTGAAGCGGACCCGATCGGCCAGCACCAGGCGCAGGCCGTCGATGCCGTAGTTGCTGCGGTCGACACTGCCGCTGGCAATGGCGTCGCAGTCGCGACCGGGTCGCGAACAGGTGGTCGGGGCGACGACGAAGGTCTCCCGGCGGCTGATGCCGTGCATGGTCAACCGGCCACGCAGCAGGCCGCCGTCATGACCCAGCGCGGCGTCGTGAGGTTCGGACACGAACTCGATGTCCGGATAACGGGCCGCATCGAAGAACCCCTCGCCGCGCGCCAGTTCGGCATAGCGCGCGGAGCCTTCGACCTCCACCGCGGCGGTCGCCAGGCGGATCCGGATCTGGCTGCGGCCATCGGGCAGCGCCAGCACCACGCCCTCGTAGACCGGGAACCGGCCGCGCACGCGCTGGCCCCAACGGGTACGCAGCTCGAAGCCGAATGCGGTGTGCGCCGGGTCGAACACGGACACGCCGGTGCGGTCGTCGACCTCGGCCGGGGCGACAACGGCGTATTCCGCCACCGCGGTCCCGGCCTGCGACGGCGCCGCCGGCCATGCCAGCAGTCCCAACGCAATCCAGCCAAACAGGTTCCGTCTGGAAGTCACGGCCACCAGAACGCGTCGAGCTGGGCAGCACCCGGCTCGATGGCTGCACCTTGGGGGAGGCGCAATACCGCGATCGCCCCCGAAGGCATGCCGCGGTAGTCGCCCGACTGGCCGCTGTTCAACAACGCGACGAGCTGCTCCAGGCCGGGGTTGTGGCCCACCACCATCAGCCGGCCGGCATCCGGATGTGCATCCACCAGCGCGATCAGCGCGCCGGGATCGGCTTCATAGATCCCGTCCTCGACGCGCTGCTCGACATAGCCGATCACGCCCAGCACGCCTTCCAGCGTCTCCCGGGTGCGCCGGGCCGGCGAACACAGCACGCAGTCGGGCACCAGGTTTTGCGACGCCAGCCAGTGTCCGGCGGCCTCCGCCTCGGCCAGACCCTCCGACGACAACGGACGGTCCATGTCGGCCTGGCCGAGGGTGCCGGGTTCGGCATGGGCATGGCGCAGCAGGATCAGTTCACGCATGGCAGGACCTCGGAGGGAAGCGGGACGATGGCGACGCTATTTTCTCAACCATTTCAGCAGCGGCTGCCAGTCGGCCTGGTGCTCGCGCACGTGCGCCGAATGGTAGTCGAACAGGCTTTTTCCGAGCCCGCTCAGCAGCACATACGCCTGGCTGTCGCGCAGTTGGCCGACCAGCGGATACGGCCAGCGCTGCAGCAGCTCGACCGTCTGCCGGGAAATGCTGGTCCAGGGCCGCAACCGGTTGGCGACCAGGCCGACCCGCAACTCGCCGCGGCGCACGCGCGGGTGCAGGGCCAGCGAATCCAGGAACGGCACGCTGGCTTCGATATCGAACGTGGACGGCTGCACCGGCACCACCACCGCGTCGGCGATGTCCAGGAAAGCCGCCAGCTCGCGCGCCATCGCACCGGCGGGGGCATCGATCACCGTCTGCCCGGTGTCCTCGGGAACCTGCTTCCGCCATTTGCCGCGATGGCTGCCGTCCACCGGCAGCACGGCGCTTTCCAGCACCGAACGCCGCTGCGCCCAACGGGTCGCGGAGGCTTGCGGATCGGCATCGACCAGCACGGTGTTCATGCCCGCCAGCGCCGCATGCGCGGCCAGATGGGTGGCGATCGTGGTCTTGCCCACGCCGCCCTTGGAACTGGCCACCAGCACCGTCTTCATCGCGCCTCCCGGGGTTGGCGGCCCGCGCCGCCGTGCAGACGGCAGCGTACACCGGGTCGACAGGAGGTGGTGGCTCCGTCGCGACCTCCATCCCGCCTCGTCAGGACACGCCGCAATGCCGCACAGCATGCAACGGGGCGCGACGGCGGACGGTGCCTCGTTCAACAAGCATGTCCATCCGGAATGTTGAGTCCGCAGGCTCAACCGTAATGCCCGGCGACGAAACGCTCCAGCTGGCGGGCAGCGGCATGGACCGCCACGAACAGCGTGCCGGGCACACCCGAGGGATTGCCGGCGGAGTGACGATGCCCGGCCGCTTCCAGCGCGGCGGCGGCGGCGGCGAGTCCGGGCGCACCGACCAGGCGCGCGGCGCCCTTGATCTTGTGCGCCTGGCGGATCCACGCGATGTCGTCAGCAGCAGCGCGCGCCGCGTCTAGTGCGGCCAGATCCTCCGCGGTGCTGGCGAGGAAGTCGACCATCAACGCGCGCGCGTCGGCCGGGTCGCCACCGGTCAGGGTCTCCAGGGTGGTGCCGTCCAGCTCGGGCAGTTCCGGCGGCACGCCCGCATCGGGCGGCGTTGTAATGAATGCGGTGCCAGGTGGGGTGCCGGATTGTGCTTCGGCAGCAAACAAAGCCGGCACCTCATCCCACACCTGTGTCGCCGCATGCGGCAACCAGCGCTGCAGGCAGGCCTGCAATACCGGCACCGAGACCGGTTTGGCGAGGTAATCGTCCATGCCGGCGCCGAGACAACGCTCGGCTTCGCCCTTCAGCGCGGAGGCGGTCAGGGCGATGATCGGCGTGCGTGGCTTGCCGTCGCGCGCCTCCTCCTCACGGATCGCGCCCGCCAACTGGTAGCCATCCAATCCGGGCATGTGAATGTCCGAGAGCACCAGCGCATACCGCCCGCTGCGCCAATACTGCAGGCCCTGCAGGCCGTCTTCGGCGGCCTCGCTGGCATAGCCGGCCAGAGCGAGCTGGCGCGCGATCACCAGCCGGTTGGTCGGGTGGTCGTCGACCAGCAGGATCAGGCTGCGCTCGGCTTCGGCTTCCGCCACGGCGGGAACGCGGCGGGCGCTGACCAGGGCGGTCTGGGCCGCCACCGGAACGGCAGGGAGAACCTCATCGGCCCGCGCCCGTGGCAACACCAGTTCCAGACGCATCGTGGTGCCTTCGCCGGGCACGCTGTCCATGCGGATGCTGCCGCCCATCAGCTCGGCCAGCCGGCGGCAGATCACCAACCCCAGTCCGGTGCCGCCGAAGCGGCGGGTGGTATCGTCCTCGGCCTGGCTGAATGGCTGGAACAGCCGCGCCTGCGCCTCGGCACTGACGCCGATGCCTGTGTCGGTCACCCGCAGCACCAGCCGCTCGCGACCCTGCGTGTCCTCCGGCCCCGCATCAGCCTCGCCCGCCCATTCCAGCGCCACCTCGATACCGCCCTGCTCGGTGAACTTCAACGCGTTGGTCAGGAAGTTGGACAGCACCTGGCGCAGGCGCATCGGATCGACCCGGTGCGCGGGTGCCACCCGCTCATCGACTTTGCATGCCAGCGCCAGGCCCCTGCTGGAAGCCGCGCCGGTGTAGTGGCTGACGGTGTCGCGCAACAGCTTCGGCAAACTCACCGGTTCGGGCGCCAGCTCCAGCCGGTCGGCCTCGATCTTGGAGAAGTCCAGGATGTCGCCAATGATCTGCAGCAGCGACTGCGACGACTGCTGGATGATGTTCAACGCATGGCGCTGATCGGGCTCCAGCCGCGAGTGGGACAGCACTTCGACCATCCCGGTGACGCCGATCATCGGGGTGCGGATTTCATGGCTCATCGCGGCCAGGAACGACGACTTCGCCTGGTTGGCCGCCTGCGCGCGCGCCTCGCTGTCGCGCAGTTCCGATTGCAGGCGCTCGTTCGCCGACAGTGCGGCCTCATTGCGGGCGAGCTGGTCGATCAGCTCGGTCTCGAAAGTGAGCACGTCCCGCCGCATCTCCGCAAACGCCTCCATCACCAATGCCAGTTCGCCACGCGGCTGAAACCGCGGCTGCGCGGTGTAGTCGTGCGCGCGCATCCGCCGGACCAGGAACACCAGGCTCTCCACGCCCCGGTAGGCGTTGCGCAATACCGCCTGCCCCACCAGCACGACCACCAGCAAGGTCAGCAGCGACACGCCGATGCGCAAGGCGCTGACCCGCCGGCTGCGCTGCAGGTCCGCGCGCACCAGGGCATCGGCCTGCACCATGGCCTGGGCGGACAGCGCCTGGATGCGCGTGGTGACCGGATCGATCGCCGGATACAGCGCGATATCCGCGAAGCGGCCCAGCCGGTCCATGTCGCGGGCGAGCAGGATTGCGCGCAGCTGGGCGATGGCCCGGTCGGCCGCGACGCGCTCCCGCGCCACTTCGTCGAACAGCTTCTGCTGTTCCGGATTGCGCGGCATCCGCGCCAACGCGTCCCAGTTGCGGTTGATGCGGCCACGCATGGTATCGACCGTGACCACGCCGTCCTCCCACGGCAGCAGGAAGTTGCGCACCCGGAACGTGGTGTCGACCACCCCCAGCCCGTACGCGTCGGACACCGCCTTCAGCCGGTCCATGCGCTGCAGCGACTCGTCCTTCAAGGTCAGCAGCGATTGGCGCGCGCGGTACTGGGAAACCTCGTCGATCACCAGCACGCTGGTGCCGGCCAGCAGGCACAGGCCGAACAGCAGGATCAGCTGGTGCCGGATGCCCAGCGCCGCGAGACGGCGGCGAACCCGCAAGCGCCACGACGTGGAGGTGTCGCTGCTGGCGGCCATCGACCTAGAACTCCGGCCGCCGCCAGCGGGCGAGGATGCCGGGCAGGTCTTCCGGCGGTACCGGCGGGGCGATCAGGTAGCCCTGGGCCGTCGCGCAGCCCAGTTGGGCCAGCATCTGCCAGTCCTCCACCGTGGCCACGCCCTCGGCCACCACCTTCAGGCCCAGCTTGCGGGCCAGGTCCAGGCTGGCCTCGACCACCGCCCGCTTGCGCGGCTGCTCGTGCGCCCCGGCAACGAAGCCCTGGTCGATCTTGAGTTCGGTGAACGGGATCTGCGACAGCTGCGCGAGCGAGGAGTAGCCGGTGCCGAAGTCATCGATCGACAGGCCGAAGCCCTTCAGCCGCAAGCGCGCCAGCACCCCGAGCGCGCGGGCGGCGTCGGCCAGCACCGAGCTTTCCGTCAGCTCCAGGACCACCTCGGCGGGGTCGACGCCCTGGGCGATCACGATGCGCTGGTAGCGGTCCGCGGCGGTGGCATCGGCCAGGGTGGTCGGCGAGACGTTGACCGACAACGTCAGGTGCAGGCCGGTCTGGTCCCAACGGCGTTTCCATCGGCACGCCTGTTCCAGCATCAGGTCGGTGAAGGGGTCGGCCAGGCCCTCGCGTTCGAGCAGGCCGATGAAGTTCTGCGGCCGCACCACCCGGCCGTCCGGTCGCCGCCAGCGCGCCAGCGCCTCCACCCCGACCGGCTTGCCGTTGACCAGTTCGACCTGGGGCTGGAACCACGGCCCGATCTGGCCGTGGGCGAGCGCTTCGCGGATTTCGGTGGCACTGATCTCGATCGGCTCGTCGATGTCCTCGTCGTACTCCTGGGTGTCGTAAGCGGACAGCGCGTTGGCGAGTTTCTCGGCGGTCAACGGCTTCTCGACACTGCCCAGCACGCGCAGGCCGTAAGCCCGGGCCATGCTCTGCACGGTATTGAGCAAGGCCATGTCCAGCGCGCTGACCACCAGCACCGAACGGGCCAGACCGCGCTGGGCGACATGGCCGATGAACTCGATGCCGTCCATTCCGGGCATGTCGAGGTCGACCATCACCACGTCCGGCGGGCGGCCGCGTTCGGCCAGCAGCGTCAACGCCGCGCGACCTTCGGCCGCCTCGGTGACGTCGGCCACGCCGAGTCCGGCCAGCAGCCGCAGCGCCATCCGGCGCTGGAAACCGTGGTCCTCCACCACCATCACGCTCAAAGCCGATACGGACATCCGATCCCCTCGTGGCCCGTGACCCGTGCTGCGGCCGCGGATCACTCTAGCCTGCCGTGAAGGCCACAAACAACAAACCCGGCCGGGGCCGGGTCTGTCTGCTGCGCGATTGTCCGCGGGAGGGTCCGCTCAGGACGGGACGGGACGGGACCGTCAGCGACGCCTCATCACCACTGCGGCGGATCGGCCTGCCAGGCCTGCTGGATCTCGGCCAGCACCGCACGCTCCCCATCCTGCCAGTCGGGCAGCAACATCCCGTATTGATCGTTGCCGCTCCACCTGTCCGGGTGGGTGCGCACGGCGGCCGCATACCATTGCACCGCCTCGTCGCGGCGATCGAGCGTCCACAGCACCAGGGCGAACGTCGGCGGCATCCAGTCGGCGGTGACGTTGCGGGCCTTCAGCAATGTCTCCCATTGGCCCAGTGCATCGGCGGCATTGCCGTTGCGCAGCAGATCCCAGCCGTAGTTCCACAACAGCGGGCGATACAGCGCTTCGGTCGGACTGACCTGGCGCAGCACGCGCCCGTACAACTCGTTGCCCAGCTCGGGTCGGCCGCCGGCCATCGCGATGTGGGCCAACTGGGCGGTTTCGGCCTTCGCCCGCGGGTTGCGCGCGATCGCCTTCAACAGCGCGTCGGCCAGGGCATCGCCCTCGCCCTGCAGGGCGACCACGGGACGCGTGGTGCGCGCCTCTTCGGTGAAATAGAACTCCGATACCGGCACCAGCCGCGCCGGAACGGCCTGGGCGGATACCGCCCCGATGCCGGCCAGACAGGCCGCCAGGCCAACCGCGACCGCCAGGCCCTTCACGGACCGATTGACAACATGCATGTGGATTCCCCCTGAATTGCCGACCCATGGTAACGCGGTGCCGCAAGGGGGCAAGGCGTTCGCTGGTAGAATCCGGCGGCTTTTCCGGCCAATCCTGCCCGTTGCCACCGCTCGTGCGCTGCCTGCGCCCGCGTGCGCCCGATCCGGCACGGCCTGCCCACTCGCCACGCAAACTCTCCCGCAGCCACTGCGCGGCCCTCGCCGCGTCGGAGCCACGCATGACCCATACCGCCGCGCCCGCCTTCCCCGCCGCCAACCGCACTGCGCTGGCCGATCCCGATTACGGGCTGGACCACAAATACAGCCGCCAGGAAGGCCGCATCTACCTGTCCGGGGTGCAGGCGCTGGTCCGGCTGCCGCTGATGCAGCGCCTGCGCGACCAGGCCGCCGGGCTGGATACCGCCGGCTTCATCTCCGGCTACCGCGGCTCGCCGCTGGGCGGCTTCGACCTGGAGCTGTGGCGCGCGAAGAAGCATCTGGCCGAGGCAGGGGTGAAGTTCATTCCCGGCCTCAACGAGGACCTCGGCGCGACGATGGTCTGGGGCACCCAGCAGACCAACCTGTTCGAAGGCGCGAAGTTCGATGGCGTGTTCGGCATGTGGTACGCCAAGGGCCCGGGCGTGGACCGCAGCGGCGATGTGCTCAAGCACGCCAACGCGGCCGGCACCAGCCCGCTGGGCGGGGTGCTGGCGCTGGCCGCCGACGACCACGCCTGCCGCAGTTCGACCCTGCCGCACGGCTCGGAAGGCGAGTTCACCAGCGCGATGATGCCGATCCTCAACCCGGCCGGGGTGCAGGACATCCTCGACATGGGCGCAATCGGCTGGGCGATGTCGCGCTACACCGGTCGCTGGGTCGGCTTCAAGACAATCGCCGAGACGGTGGAATCCTCCGCCTCGGTCGACGTCAATCCGCTGGCGCTGCGGATCGTCACCCCGGACGACTTCGAGATGCCGGTCGGCGGCCTCAACATCCGCTGGCCGGATCCACCACTGGACCAGGAAATGCGCCTGCACCGCTACGCGGTCAAGGCCGCGCAGGCGTTTGCGCGGGCCAACGGCGTCGACCGCATCGTGATCGACTCGCCCAACCCGCGGCTGGGCATCATCACCACCGGCAAGTCGTATCTGGACGTGCTGACCGCGCTGGAATACCTCGGTCTGGACGAGCGCGCCTGCCAGGACCTGGGCATCCGTGTGTACAAGGTCGGCATGACCTGGCCGCTGGAGCCGGTCGGCCTGCGCCGCTTCACCGAAGGGCTGGCCGACATCGTGGTGGTGGAGGAGAAGCACGCCTTCATCGAGAGCCAGATGAAGGAGGCGATGTACAACTGGGGCGGTGGCGCGCGGCCGTCGATCGTCGGCAAGTACGACGAGGAAGGGAACTGGATCCTGCCCAGCACCGGCGAGCTGACTCCGGCGACGATCGCCGGCGTGATCGGCCGCCGCATCCAACGGTTCCATGATTCCGAGCCGATGCGCGACGTGCTGCGCTGGATGGCCGGGAAGGAAGCCGAGCTGGCCCTGCCGCGGGCGCAGTTCCCGCGCGTGCCGCACTACTGCTCCGGCTGCCCGCACAACACCTCCACCGTGGTGCCGGAAGGCTCGCGCGCGCTGGGCGGCATCGGTTGCCACTACATGGTCACGTGGATGGACCGCAGCACCGACACCTACACCCACATGGGCGGCGAAGGCGTCACCTGGGCCGGGCAGGCCGCGTTCACCGACACCGAACACGTGTTCCAGAACCTCGGCGACGGCACCTACTTCCACTCCGGCACGCTGGCGATCCGCCAGGCGGTCGCGGCCGGGGTCAACATCACCTACAAGATCCTCTACAACGACGCGGTGGCGATGACCGGCGGCCAGCCGGTGGACGGCCAGCTGAGCGTGCCGCAGATCGCCCATCAGGTCCGCAGCGAAGGCGTGCACGCGATCGTGGTGGTGTCCGACGAGATCGAAAAATGGCGTCGTCGCGACCTGTTCCCGTCCGAGGTGGAGTTCTTCGACCGCGCCGAACTGGACGCGGTGCAGAAGCGTCTGCGCGACGTGAAGGGCACTTCGGTGCTGATCTACGACCAGACCTGCGCGACCGAGAAACGGCGCCGGCGCAAGCGCGGCAAGATCGTCGACCCGGCCAAACGCGTGATGGTCAACTCGCTGGTCTGCGAAGGCTGCGGCGACTGCGGCAAGAAGTCGTTCTGCGTGTCGGTGCTGCCGAAGGAAACCGAGTTCGGCCGCAAGCGCGAGATCGATCAGTCCAACTGCAACAAGGACTACTCCTGCGTCAGCGGCTTCTGCCCCAGCTTCGTCACCGTGGAAGGCGGCGGGTTGAAGAAGAAGTCGGCGAGCAACGCCAAGGACCGGCTGGCCAACCTGCCGATGCCGGTGCTGCCGACACTGGAGCGGCCCTGGAACATCCTGATCACCGGCGTCGGCGGCACCGGCGTGGTCACCATCGGCGCGCTGCTCGGCATGGCCGGCCATCTGGAAGGCAAGGGCTCCAGCGTGCTCGACCAGACCGGGCTGGCGCAGAAGGGCGGCGCGGTCACGACCCACATCCGCATCGCCAATACCCCGGGCGAGATCCACGCGGTGCGCATCGCCGCCGGCGAGGCCGACCTGGTGCTGGGCTGCGACATGGTGGTGGTCAACGACTACTGGGCGCTGTCGAAGATCCGCGGCGGTCGCACCCAGGTGGTCCTCAACAGCTACGAGGCGATGCCCGGCAGCTTCACCACCCGGCCGGACCTGCAGTTCCCGGCCACCGACATCATCAGCGCGGTGCAGACCGCGCTCGGCGGCGAGACCCCGTTCGTGGTCGATGCGACCCAGATCGCCACCGCGCTGCTGGGCAATGCGATCGGCAGCAACCTGTTCCTGCTCGGCTACGCCTGGCAGCGCGGACTGGTGCCGATCTCGCTGGACGCGATCATGCGCGCGGTCGAGCTCAACGGCGCGGCGATCGAGATGAACAAGACCGCGTTCGCCTGGGGCCGGTTGGCGGTGATCGACCCGCACGCGGTGGCCGATGCCGCCGGACTGGTGCGCAACCAGCCGACCGCCGCCGAAGCCACTCCGAACGTCCTGCCGATGCTCGGCGCCGGGCAGTGGGAAGGCCATGAATCCGGCAGCCCGTCGGCTCCACGTCCCGGCCGCGACGAGGACGAACTGCGCCACGTGCCGCAAAGCCATCCCGGCGACAAGGTCGCGTTCCTGCCGCTGGACGACGCGCGCCTGTCGCGCTCGCTGGACGAGCTGATCAGCCGCCGGGTCGAGTTCCTGACCGAATACCAGGACGCGACCTACGCCCGCCACTACGCCAGTCTGGTCAACCGCGTGCGCGATGCCGAAGCCGGCAAGGCGTCCGGCAGCACCGACCTGACCGAGGCGGTCGCGCGCTACGCGTTCAAGCTGATGGCCTACAAGGACGAGTACGAAGTCGCCCGGCTGTACACCAGCGGCGAGTTTCTGCGTCAGGTCGAGCGGCAGTTCGACGGCGACTACAGGCTCAAGTTCCACCTCGCTCCACCCCTGCTGGCCAGGCGAGACGAAAACGGCCAGCTGATCAAGCGCGAGTTCGGCCCGTGGGTATTCACCGCGTTCAAGTGGCTGGCGAAGCTGCGCAAGCTGCGTGGTGGCCCGCTGGATCTCTTCGGCTACACCGAGGAGCGCCGGACCGAGCGCCAGCTGATCGTCGACTACTTCAAGACCATCGACGCGCTGCTGCCCGCGCTGGACCGTGGCAATGTCGCGCTGGCGGCCGAGATCGCCGCGATCCCCGAGCAGATCCGCGGCTACGGCCACATCAAGGAAGAGCACCTGCACAAGGCCAAGGCCCGCGAAGCCGAGTTGCTGGTGGAGTGGAACAACCCGCTACGGATCGTGCAGGTGGCCTGAGCGCACCGACACAGAAACCGGCCCGGCAGCGATACGCTGCGGGCCGGCGGAGTGCCTTCGGAAAATCTCCGGCATTGCACTCCGCAGGAAACCGTCATCAGGGCCGCGCTGCAGGTCCTTTGTCCACAACAAAAAATAAAACGGGATTCACTAAAGTTCCGCCACAAGCGGCCGATAGGACTGGCGTGCCGGCCTCCCTGCCGGCTTTGGGCGCAATCAATGTCCCATCATCCTTTTTACGTGCCGCCCGCCTTCGGGATGCAGGCTTTCATGGAGTCGGCCGCCCTCGCCGGTGACTACACCGTGCCGCGTCCATCCGGCCTTCTCGCCGGATGAGCGACGTCGCACTCCCTGCTAGCGTCGCCGCCACCGATTGGCGCGAGCGGCTGCTGGACGCCACCACCACGCGCGACGTGATCGCGGTGGTGGTGGATCTCGCGCAGCAACTCCCGGGCGTACGTCAGGTCCGGGTGCTGTGGGAACTGGACCCCGGCGACCTGCCGGCCGCCATCGATGCCGACACGTTGCGGCTGGCCGACGACGCCATGGCCGCAGGCGCGCCACGCACCAGCGCAAGGGGTGACCTGCTGGCGTTGCCGCTGCAGACCAGCACGGCCGTGGTGGTGATGGACCTCGGAAGCGACGCCGACGCGGCCGGCATCACCGACACCTTGCGCCTGCCACTGCGCGTGGCGGACCGGAAGCTCCACGACCGCGTGCGACTGGAGGAGCTGGAAGGTGCGGTGCGTCGCCTGCGACGTTCCGAACAGCTGCAGGGCGCCTTGTTCGCGATCTCCGATCTGTCCGGGTCCGACCACGACATGACCGAGATGCTGCGCAGCATCCACGGCATCGTCGGCAGACTAATGTATGCCGAGAACTTCTTCATCGTGCTGCGCAACCTGGCCCGCGACACGGTCCACATCCCCTACTTCGCCGATGTCCTCGACCCCTGCCCGTTCGAGGAGGCTTCGCTGGAAAGCATCAAGCACTCGTGCACCTGGTACGTGATCAACGATGCGTCGCCGCTGCGGGGCAACACGGGCCAGCTGCACAAGCAGGTCTCCGGCCCGCTGCTCACCGTCGGCACCGAGAGCCATGACTGGCTGGGCGTGCCGATGCTGCGCGACGGCGAGGCGCTGGGTGCGATCGTGGTGCAGAGCTACCAGCCCGGCATCGACTTCACCGCGGCCGACCAGACACTGCTGGAGTTCGTCGCCAGCCACATCCTCACCGCGCTGGAACGCAAGCGCAGCACCGACCTGCTGGAACACAACGTCAAACTGCGCACCCGGCAACTGGCCGAGGCCAACCTCGGGCTGCAGCAGGAGGTCGCCGAACGCCAGCGTGCCGAACGCCTGCAGGCCGCGTTGTTCCAGATCGCCCAGCTGGCGACCGCCGACATCGACGAGGACCGTTTTTACGCCAGCATCCACGGCATCGTCGACCAGCTGCTCAACGCCGAAAACTTCTACATCGCGCTGCTTTCCGATGACCGCACCGCGCTCAGCTTTCCCTATTACATCGACAAGCAGGGGCGCAAACACCACGAGGGTCGCCGGCTCGCTTCCGGACTCAGCGAGTACGTGTTGCGCCACCGCACGCCATTGCTGGTCCACAACCGGGAGATCGAGGCGCTCGAACAAAGTGGCGAGGTGGCGCGCGACCACCGCCGCTCGCCGCCAGCCGAATGCTGGCTGGGCGTGCCGCTGCTGTCGGGCGACGAGGTGCTCGGCATCGTCGCCCTGCAGAGCTACGACCCGCACAGCGGCTATGGCCAGGCCGACCAGGAGCTGCTCGCGTTTGTCGCCCTGCAGATCGCCACCAGCCTGCACCGCCGCCGCAGCGCGCAGTTCCTGCTGCAGGCCTACAACCAGCTGGAAGAGCGGGTGGCAGAACGCACCGCCGAACTGCGCGAGCAGATCCACGAGCGCGAGCAGGTCCAGCACCAGCTCCGGCACGAGGTCATGCACGATGCGCTGACCGGCCTGCCGAACCGCGGCCAGCTCCACGACCGCCTCGAACAGCTGCTCGCCCGCCTGCACGCGCAGCCGGAATCGCGCTGCGCGCTGCTGTACCTGGACGTCGACCGGTTCAAGGTCATCAACGACAGTCTCGGCCACCTGGCCGGTGATGATTTCCTGCGCCAGATCGGTCGACGCCTGCAGTCCTGCGTCCGCGATCCGGATCTGGTGGCGCGGGTGTCCGGCGACGAGTTCGCGATCCTGATCGAGAACGACAGCGTGGACGAGCGAGGCCTGCCCACGGTCGCCAGCGCGGTGGCCGAGCGCGTGCTGCAGCGGCTCTCCGCACCCCTGCGGGTGGCGAGCCGGCTGCTCGATCCGTCGGCCAGCATCGGGGTCGCGGTCGGGGATGGCAGCTACCTGCGCGCCGACGATCTCATCCGCGATGCGGACACCGCGCTGTACCGGGCCAAGTCGCTGGGACGCAAGCGGTGGGAACTGTTCGACGACTCGTTGCAACGCTCCGCCGTCGACGTGCTGACTTTGGAGATCGAGCTGCGCCAGGCGCTGCAATACGACCAGTTGGAGCCCTGGTTCCAGCCGATCGTACGCCTGGCCGATGGCGCGGTGGTCGGCCATGAGGCCCTGCTGCGCTGGAACCACCCGCAGCGCGGCGTGCTGCGACCCGGCGAGTTCCTCCACGTCGCCGAGGACAGCGGGCTGATCGAGGCGATCGACTGGCGCATCTTCAAGCGCAGCTGTGCGCTGAAAGCCCAGTGCAGCGACGACGGCTACCTGTCGATCAATGTCGCCCCGCGCCACCTGCTGCGCGACAACTTCGCCACCCGCCTGCTGGGCCTGCTGGAACGCACCGGACTGGCGCCGGAGCACCTGCTGATCGAGGTCACCGAAGGCTCCCTGCTGGACGAGCCCGACCGTGTCCGGGCGGTGCTGGAGCAGTTGCAGGCGCACGGCATCGGCGTCGCCCTGGATGACTTCGGCACCGGCTACTCATCGCTGAGCTACCTGCACACCTTTCCGTTGCGGGTGCTCAAGATCGACCGCACGTTCCTGGCCGCTCTCGACCAGCAGGACAACAGCGGCGCCGTGATCGCCGCGGTGCTCGCGCTGGCCCGCGCACTCGGCATGGACGTGGTGGCCGAAGGCATCGAGACCGAGACCCAACGGCGCGCGCTGATCGAGCTGGGCTGCGAATTCGGCCAGGGCTACCTGTTCGGTTACCCGGCGCCGCGGTCACCCATCCCCACCACCTGAGCCGCCACCCGGACTCACAGCGTCCGCACCACCTTGCCCGACGCGGCTTCCAACAGCGCGCTGATCCGGTCGCGCTGCTGATGGTTGTCGGGCTGGGCGACCACCGCGAAGCGTCCGCGTTCGATGGCGTCGAACACCGTGTTGATCAGCACGTCCTGGTCCGGCCGCAAGGTCACGAACCCGCCGGTGAACAGGCCGAACACGGTGCAGAAGAACACCAGCGCGCCGCCGGCCGCCCACGGCGATTCGCGCACCGCCCGGATATCCATCCCCCACAGCAGCAGGAACACCACCACACCGGCCACTGCACCCAGCAGGCCGAACGTGATGTGGGCCTTGACCGCGGTGCGCCAGATGCCGCGGCTGTCAGGTTCGATCTTGCGGCCCGGCCGCGGATCGCCGGGCGCCACCACCTGCACCTGCGCGTCGGTCAGGCCGAGCTCGCCGCGCACGCGCGCGGCCGCCTCATCGGCGACCGCGCGACTGTCGAACACCGCCGCCACCTTGCTGAAGGAGCGCTCGCCAAACACCGGGCCATCGGTTTTCATCGCCTCACTCCCAACCGCCGTAGTGACTGCCACGATGCCCCCGCAGGAGTCGAAGCCCGGTGAACCGGGCAATGGCGCGGCCTCCAAGCCCCGGCTGCGCGGGATTTCGTCCTTGCGGACTGGCGTCGTCCGGCGAGGGACGGGACGGGTCGCCGGCTACCGCACCCACACCAGGCTGCGGTTGTTCGCCGGCATCGCCACGTCCTCGACCAGCCGCAGGCCGATCGCGCGCGCCAGTGCGTCGACCGCTTCGAAATCGCGGATCGCCGAGCGCGGGTCGCGCGCCTGCAGCCAGCCGTCGAACGCGCGATTGCTGTCGCTGGTGTATCGCCCGGCGTAATTGAACGGTCCGTACACCACCAGCGTCGCCGTCGGCGGCGCCGCTGGTTCGCCCGGCGGCAGCGCGCGGTCGATGCCGGCGAAGAACGCCTCCACCTCCGGCCAGCCCATGATGTGCAGCGTGTTGGCGCTGAAGACCGCATCGAACGCTGCTACCCCTTCCCTCATTGCGGTACCTCTTGCGGCGCTTCGCGCGCCCTCACCCCAACCCTCTCCCGCAGGCGGGAGAGGGAGCAAAGGCAGGGGCCACGGGTCGGTCGCGACGTCGAGCACCAACGGCTCGGGCGTGTTCGGCAACGCGGCCTCGGCCAGCCATTGCCGGATGCCCGGCAGATGCTCCGCGCGGTCGCTGCACTGCCAGACCAGCCATGGCATCGCGGCGGCGAAATGCACCGCGTGCTGGCCGGTGCCGCTGCCGATCTCGAGCACGTGGCGGCGGTCGGCGAAGCGGGTCCGCAACACCGCCAGGATCGGCTCACGGTTGCGCTCGCAGGACGGCGAGAACGGCTTGTCGATCATGGGCCTGCCCCGGTCGGCATGCGGTGTGGAACGGCGTCGGACGTCACCTTCGTTCTCCCTGTTTCGTGCACGGACAGACCGGCGGGGATGCGCGGCCACGAAACCGGCATCGCCATCACTGTACCGGCGCGACGCCTCACGTATCCGGCGCGCGCGGACCATCGCCGCTGCACGCGATACCGCCGCAATCGGCACGATCGACCATGACCCCAGTCACTTGTGCCCTCGCCAACGGCCGTCGAGAGTCGAAGGCCTGTCCATTGCAGCCGGTGGCATGCCGGTTGCCGTCCCTGGGGGAATGCACGCTGTGCAACGACGCGAGTTTCTTGCGCTGTCCGGAATGAGCCTGGCCGGTCTGCTGCTGCCGCACTCACGCCTGATCGCCGCCGGGCAGTTGCTGGAGCCCGCCGACGCGCGCCGCAACAAGGCGCTGGCCGAGGCGGCACTGGAGGCGGCCCGACGCGCCGGGGCCAGCTATTGCGATGTGCGTATCGGGCGCTACCTCAACCAGTCGCTGGTCACCCGCGAAGCCCGGGTGGAGAACATCAGCAACACCGAATCCTCCGGGGTCGGCATCCGGGTCATCGTCAACGGCGCCTGGGGTTTCGCCGCGACCCACCAGTCCACCCAGGCGGCGGTGCTGGCAGCGGTCGGGCAGGCGGCCGCGATCGCGCGCGCCAATGCGCGCATCCAGACCCGGCCGGTGCAACTGGCACCGGTGCAGGGCGTTGGTGATGTGCGCTGGCAGACGCCGATCGGCAAGAACGCGATGGCCGTGCCGGTGCAGGACAAGGTCGACCTGCTGTTGGGCCTGAATGCGGCTGCGACGAATGCCGGCGCCGACTTCATCAGCTCGCAGCTGTTCCTGGTCAACGAGCAGAAGTTTTTCGCCTCCAGCGACGGCTCGTTCATCGACCAGGACGTGCACCGGATCTGGTTGCCGTTCACCGCCACCGCGATCGACAAGGCCAGCGGCAGGTTCCGCACCCGCAACGGCCTGTCGGCGCCGATGGGCATGGGCTGGGAATTCCTCGACGGCCGCCCGGAAGGCCGCTACGAGCTGCCCGGTGGCGTGGTCGGTTACGGCCGTTCCTACGATCCGGTCGAGGACGCGATCGCAGCGGCGAAGCAGGCGCGCGAGAAGCTCAGCGCGCCGTCGGTCAAACCCGGCAAGTACGACCTGGTGCTGGACCCGTCCAACCTGTTCCTGACCATCCACGAGAACGTCGGCCACCCGCTCGAGCTGGACCGCGTGCTCGGCTACGAGGCCAACTACGCCGGCACCAGCTTCGCCACCCTGGACAAGCGCGACGCCGGCTTCCGCTGGGGCAGCGACATCGTCAATTTCACCGCCGACAAGACCGAGCCCTACAGCCTGGGCGCGGTCGGTTACGACGACGAGGGCGTCAAGTGCGGGCGCTGGGATCTGGTCCGGGACGGCACCCTGGTCAACTACATGGCGACCCGCGACGAGGTGCACATCCTCGGCGAGACCGCGTCGCACGGCTGCAGCTACGCCGACTCCTGGTCGAGCATCCAGTTCCAGCGCATGGCCAACGTGTCGCTGGCGCCGGGCAAGGCGCCGCTGAGCGTGGCCGAGATGGTCAAGGGCGTCCAGAACGGCCTCTACATCCACGGCCGCGGCTCGTATTCGATCGACCAGCAGCGTTACAACGCCCAGTTCGGTGGCCAGCTGTATTACCGGATCCAGAACGGCGAGGTCACCGGCATGGTCGAGGACGCCGCCTACCAGATCCGCACACCGGAGTTCTGGAACGCCTGCAGCGCGATCTGCGACGCGCGCGACTTCCGCCTCGGCGGCTCGTTCTTCGACGGCAAGGGCCAGCCGGGGCAGGTGTCGGCGGTCTCGCACGGTTCCAGCACCGCCCGCTTCGACGGCATCAACATCATCAACACCGCGCGCAGCCTGGGCTGAGCGCGGCATGACACCTCAGCACCTCATCGACACAAGGGAGAACGACCTTGCAACGACGTGAATTCCTCGCCCTGACCGGGCTCACCGCAGGCGGACTGTTGCTGCCGTCGTTCTTCGGCAATGCCGTGGCCGCCGAGCAACTGCTGGAAACCATGGACCCGGCGCTGAAGAAGCGGCTGGCTGATGACGCCCTGAGCGCCGCGCGCGAGGCCGGCGCCACCTACTGCGACGTGCGCATCGGCCGCTACCTGCGCCAGGCGGTGATGACCCGCGAGGACAAGGTGCAGAACGTGATGAACGGCGAATCCACCGGCGTCGGCATCCGCGTGATCGTCGATGGCGCCTGGGGCTTTGCCGCCACCAACCAGCTGACCTCCGACGGCGTGGTGCAGGCGGCGCGGCAGGCGGCGGCGATCGCGCGCGCCAACGCGAAGGTGCAGACGGAGCCGGTGCAGTTCGCCAAGGCGCCGGGCTACGGCGAGATCCGCTGGCGCACGCCGATCCGGAAGAACGCGATGGAAGTGCCGATCCAGCAGAAGGCCGAACTGCTGCTGGGCGTGAACGCCGCCGCGATGGCGGCCGGTGCCAGCTTCGTCAATTCGACCCTGTTCGCGATCAACGAGCAGAAGTATTTCGCATCCACCGACGGCTCCTACATCGACCAGGACGTGCACCGCATCTGGGCGCCGATGAGCGTCACCGCGATCGACGCCGCCAGCGGCAAGTTCCGCACCCGCGCCGGCCTGTCCGCGCCGATGGGGCTGGGCTTCGAGTACCTGGACGGCAACGCCGCCGACAAGACCGTGCTGCCCTGTGGCGTCACCGTCTACGGCCAGTCCTACGACATGCGCGAGGACGCCATCGCGGCGGCGAAGCAGGCCCGCGAGAAGCTCAAGGCGCCCTCGGTCAAGCCCGGCAAGTACGACCTGGTGCTCGACCCCTCGCACACCTGGCTGACCATCCACGAGGCCATCGGCCACCCGCTGGAGCTGGACCGCGTGCTCGGCTACGAGGCCAACTACGCCGGCACCAGCTTCGCCACCCTGGACAAGCTTGAGCAGCGCTTCCAGTACGGCAGCGACCAGGTCAACGTGTTCGCCGACAAGACCCAGCCGGGCAGCCTCGGCGCGGTCGCCTACGACGACGAAGGCGTGAAGTGCAAGCGCTGGGACCTGATCCGCGACGGCAAGCTGGTCGACTACCAGACCATCCGCGACCAGGCCCACATCCTCGGCAAGACCGAGTCGGACGGCTGCTGCTATGCCGACTCGTGGTCGAGCGTGCAGTTCCAGCGCATGGCCAACGTGTCGCTGGCGCCGGGCAAGACGCCGCTGAGCGTCGCCGAGCTGGTCAAGGACGTCGAGAACGGCGTCTACATCGTCGGCAGCGGCTCGTTCTCGATCGACCAGCAGCGCTACAACGCCCAGTTCGGCGGCCAGCTGTTCTACGAGATCAAGAACGGCGAGGTCACCGGCATGCTGGAGGACGTGGCGTACCAGATCCGCACGCCGGAGTTCTGGAATGCCTGCAGCGCCATCGCCGACGAGCGCGACTACCGCCTGGGCGGTTCGTTCTTCGACGGCAAGGGCCAGCCCAGCCAGGTCTCGGCCGTGTCGCACGGCTCTTCCACCGCCCGTTTCAACGGCATCAATGTCATCAACACCGCGCGCAGCCTGGGCTGACCGTCGAAGGAGTTTCCGAGCAATGAGCATCTTCACCGAACAGGAAGCCAAGGCGATCCTCGACAAGGTCATCGCCCTGTCCAGGGCCGACGAATGCACCGCCACGCTGAGCGGATCGCTGGACGGCAACATCCGCTTCGCCCTCAACAACGTCTCCACCAGCGGCATGGTCGGCAATGCCGAACTCGCGGTGCAGGTCGCCTTCGGCAAGCGCGTGGGCAGCGCGACGATCAACGAGTTCGACGACGCCGCGCTGGAACGCGTGGTGCGCCGGGCCGAGGACCTCGCCCGGCTCGCGCCGGAGAACCCGGAGTTCATGCCGGCCATCGGCAAGCAGGCCTACACCGCCAGCCCGACCTTCAGCGAATCCACCGCCGCGATCGACCCGGAGTTCCGCGCCCGGGTCGCCGCCGACTCGATCCTGCCGTGCCGCGACAACGGGCTGATCGCCGCCGGCTTCCTCAATGACGGCAAGAGCTTCTTCGCCACCGCCAACAGCAACGGCAACTTCGGCTACCAGCAGGCGACCAGCTTCAACTACACCTGCACCGTGCGCACCGAAGACGGTCGCGGCTCGGGCTGGGTCGGTCGCAGCCTCAAGGACGCCGCCGATTTCCGCGCCGGGCAGGACATCCAGATCGCGATGCGCAAGGCGACCGAGTCCGCGGCGGCGAAGGCGCTGGAGCCGGGCAAGTACACCGTGATCCTGGAACCCGCCGCGGCCGCCGGGCTGATCAGCTTCATGATGAATTTCTTCGATGCGCGCACTGCCGACGAAGGCCGCAGCTTCCTGTCGAAGAAGGGCGGCGGCAACAAGCTCGGCGAGCAGGTGTTCGACCCGCGGGTCAGCATCATCGCCGACCCGCGCGACCCGGAAGCGGCGGTGCTGCCGTGGGATGGCGAGGGCATGCCGCGTGATCGCGTCGCCATCATCGAGAACGGCAGGATCGCGAACCTGGGCTACTCGCGCTACTGGGCGCAGAAGCAGGGCAAGACCGCCACCGCGCGGCCGGGCAACCTGCTGATGAGCGGCGGCGAGAAGTCCACCGCCGAGCTGGTGCGCGAGACGCAAAAAGGCATCCTGGTCACCCGCACCTGGTACATCCGGATGGTCGATCCGCAGACCGTGCTGCTCACCGGCCTGACCCGTGACGGCACGTTCTACATCGAGAACGGCCAGATCAAGCACCCGGTGAAGAATTTCCGCTTCAACGAATCGCCGGTGATCATGCTCAACAACATCGACGAGCTGGGCAAGCCGGTGCGTGTGGGCGGCGACGAGTCGCGCTTCGTGATGAGGATTCCGCCGATGCGCCTGCGCGACTTCACCTTCACCTCGCTGTCGGACGCGGTGTAAGTGCTTTTTCCCCTCTCCTGGTGGGAGAGGGACTTTTCGAGAATCCCGGTCCTTGCTCCAGTCCCGTCTGACGCGTGCGCAATTCCTGCGGCTGTTGCTCGGCGGTGCCGCCGTGGCGGCGCTGCCGGGGCCGCTGCGTGCGCAGGCCGGCCGCTACGACTTCTGGTTCACCCGCCTGAAGTACGACTCCGGCGACTGGGACGTGGACGCGCGCATGCCGTCCAACGTGATCACCTCGCTGATCGACTACACCTCGCTGCGGGTCGATCCGCAGGAGCACGTGGTCGCGTTGTCGGACCCGCGCATGCTGCAGGCGCCGTTCTGCTACCTGGCCGGGCACACGCTGGTCGAGTTCAACGCCGCCGAACGGCAGAACTTCGTGCGCTACGTGCGCAACGGCGGCTTCGTGTTCGTCGATGACTGCAACCACGACATCGACGGCCTGTTCGCCAAGTCGTTCGAGAAACAGATGGCGGCGCTGTTCGGCCCGAAGGCGCTGCGCAAGCTGCCCAACAACCACGCGCTGTACCGCAGTTTCTTCTCGTTTCCCGACGGCCCGCCGGCGACCGGCTTCGAGCTCAACGGCTGGGGCGACGACCTGGTCCACGACTACCTCAAGGGCATCGAGGTCGACGGCCGGCTCGGCGTGCTCTACAGCAACAAGGACTACGGCTGCGAGTGGGATTACGACTGGCGCAACAAGCGCTTCCTGGCCGAAGACAACACCCGCTTCGCGGTCAACATCGTCATGCATGCCCTTGGCGGCGGCTGACGGCTTCTTCCCCTACAGGTTCTTTCCATGACGACTGCCGAGATCGATTCCCTGCTGCCGAAACTGGCGCAACTGCGTACCGCGCTGGGCCAGGCCGTGGTCGGCCAGCACGCGGTGGTCGAGCAACTGCTGATCGGCCTGCTGGCCGGCGGCCACTGCCTGCTGGAAGGCGCGCCCGGGCTCGGCAAGACCCTGCTGGTGCGCTCGCTCGGGCAGGCATTGGAGCTGCAGTTCCGGCGCGTGCAGTTCACCCCCGACCTGATGCCCAGCGACATCCTGGGCACCGAGCTGCTGGAGGAGGAGCACGGCACCGGTCACCGCAGTTTCCGCTTCCAGAAGGGGCCGGTGTTCACCAACCTGCTGTTGGCCGACGAGCTCAACCGCACCCCGCCCAAGACCCAGGCCGCACTGCTGGAAGCGATGCAGGAACGCACCGTGAGCTACGCCGGCACCACCTATGGACTGCCGGCGCCGTTCTTCGTGCTGGCCACGCAGAATCCGATCGAACAGGCCGGCACGTATCCCTTGCCCGAGGCGCAGCTGGATCGCTTCCTGCTGCATGTGCGGGTCGACTATCCGAGCGAGCAGGAAGAGCACGACATCCTGCTGCAGACCACCGGCAGCGCGGCCGCCGAGGTGCCGCAGGTGATGGATGCCGAGGCGGTGCTGGCGCTGCAGGCGGCGGTGCGGCAGGTGCACGTCAGTCCGGACCTGCTGGCCTGGATCAACCGCCTGGTGCGCGCCAGCCGGCCCGGCCCCGACGCACCCGAAGCGGTGCGCGAATGGGTCCGCTGGGGCGCCGGTCCGCGCGCCGGCCAATCGCTGGTGCTGGCGTCGAAGGCGCGCGCGCTGCTGCAGGGCCGCTTCGCCGCCACCCGCGAGGACGTGCAGGCGCTGATCGGACCGGTGATGCGCCACCGCCTGCTGCTGTCGTTCGCCGCCGAGGCCGAACACAAGAGCGCCGACGACGTGATCGCCGCGCTGCTGCACGCCGTGCCGTTCCCCGCCTGATCGCGCCGTGAGTCCGACGTGAGCCGTCACGCCCCGATCGCGATCCCCGCCGACGTGCGCGGACGCCTGAAAGCGCTGCACTGGCAGCCGCGCCGCGCGCTGGGCGGGCACGGGATCGGCCAGCACGCCAGCCGCAGCCGCGGCGCCGGGCTGGAGTTCGCCCAGTACCGGGCCTACGAGCCGGGCGACGAGTTGCGTCAGATCGACTGGAAGCTCTATGCGCGTTCGGACCGCTTTTTCGTGCGCGACTCCGAGCGCGAAAGCCCGGTCACCGCGTGGATCCTGATCGACGCCACCGCCTCGGCCGGCCAGTCCGACCGCGCCCGACCGGACTGGTCGCGGCTCGACCACGCCTGCGCCACCGCGGCCTGTCTGGTCGAGCTGGCGCTGCAGCAGGGCGACCGCTTCGGCGCGATCGCGATCAATGGCGACGGCGTGCAGCTGGTGCCGGCCGGCAGCGGTCTGCGCCAGCGCGACCGCGTGCACCTGCTGCTGCGCCAGCTGCGGGCGACCGGCGCCTGGCCGCCCGTGTCCCGCCTGCACCCGGTGTGGGAGCGCGTGCAGGCCGGCGACCTGCTGATCGCGCTCGGCGACGGCTTCGACGAGGACGGCATCGTGCTGCTGGAGCGTCTTTCCGCGGCGCGGCGCGAGGTCGCGCTGCTGCAGTTGCTGACCGCCGAGGAGCGCGACTTCCCGTTCCGCGACGGCCACCGCTTCCGTGATCCGGAGACCGGCGCGGAGCTGCTCGGCGACGGCCGTGCGATCCGCGACGGCTATCTGGCCCGCTTCGCGGCCGCGCAGGACGCCTTGCGGGCGCGCCTGCGCAGCAGCGGCATTGCGTACGCGGCCGGGTATCTGGACCAGCCGCTGGATGCGCCGCTGCGCACGCTGTTTGCTGCCGGAGCGACGGCATGAGTCTGGCGCTGCTGGCTCCGCTCGGGCTGCTGGCACTGGCGGCGTGGCTGGTCCCGCTGCTGGTCCATCTCGCCCGGCGCCACCGGTACGCACCGCTGGATTTCGCCGCGCTGCGCTGGCTGCAGGCCCGGGTGCGGCCCCGCCAGCGCGTGCGCATCGACGAATGGCCGTTGCTGCTGCTGCGCTTGCTGCTGCTGGCGGTGCTGGCGCTGCTGCTGGCGCGGCCGGTGCTGCACGGCGCAGCACCCGATGCCCGGCCGGTGGTCGTGGTCGCGCCCGGCCTCGACGGGGCGGCGTTGCGCGGGCTGGACCGCACGGCGGACTGGCGCTGGCTGGCCCCCGGGTTTCCGCCGCTGGACGAGCCGGCGCCCGTCAGCACGCAGCCGCTGGCCAGCCTGTTGCGCGAGCTGGACCAGTCGCTGCCGGCCGCGACGCCGTTGACGGTCCATGTCCCCGACCCGATGCCCGGCCTCGACGGCCAGCCCCTGCGGCTGTCGCGGGCGGTGGACTGGCGACCGGTCGCACGCGCCGCCGGACAGCTGCCGGACGACGCAGCGGGCGCCCCGCAACTGCTGCGCGGCGGCGAAGAAGATGACGCCGACACCCCTGCATCGACCCTGCGTGTACTGGGCGCGGTCCAGCAGGCATGGACCGGCGAGCCGCTGCCGCCCGCGCTGCCGGCCGGCACGACACCGGACGCAGGCCAGATCGGCGTCTGGCTCGCCGACACCGCGTTGTCATCGTCCTGGCAGGACTGGCTGGAACGCGGCGGCACCGTACTGCTGGTCGCGCCGACGCCGGGTCCGGGCCTGGAAATCACTGCGGCGGCCGGTCCGGGTTCAACCCCCACGGCCTCGCCCGTAGCAGCACCGGCACCCCGTTCGGCGCCGGAGCCGGAACCGCATCCGCCCTGGAGCACCGCCTTGCGCGATGCCAATGGCGAGGACGTGCTGCAACAGCGCGCGGTCGGGGCCGGTCGCCTGCTGCGCTTCCACGCGCCGCTGTCGCCGGCGCAGTGGCCGGCGCTGCGCGATCCCGGTTTCCCGCGTCAGTTGCTGGCTGCGGTGCGACCCGGTCCGCCGCCCGCGCTCGCCACCGCCGCCACGCAGGCACCGTTGACCGGCGCGCACAGCCCGCTGCCGCAGCCGCTCGATCCCGCGCCCTGGCTGCTGGCGCTGGCGGTGTTGCTGTTCGCCATCGAGCGTTGGCTGGCGACATCGCCGCGACGCGGGGCGCGCGCATGACGACCGCCGTGCACCAAGCCTGGCAACGCGCGCGCCGGCGCCGGATCGCCATCGACGTGGCAACCGGCCTGCCGATCGCGCTGGCGCTGGCCGCGCCCGGATGGCGGCTGCAGGGCGTCGAAGCGGCAGTGCCCGTGCTGTTGTCCACGCTGCTGGCCTCGGCCGGCATCGCAATCTGGCGCGCCCGCCGGCTGGACCGGCAGTGGCTGGTGCGCCGGCTCGACCTGCACCCGGCCGCGCAGGACAGCGCCGACCTGCTGTTCGCCGCACCCGACAGCCTCAATCCGCTGCAGCAGCGCCAACGCGCGCGCGTCGACGCCGCGCTGCGGGCGCACACCCCCGACCTGCGGCCGGACTGGCCGCGACGCCGGCTGCTGCTGGCCTGGGGCAGCGCCGCAGCCGTGATTGCGCTGGCGCTGGTCTGGCCGTCCCCGACCGGAACGCCGCCGCCATCGCCGACCACGGCCGCGACGACATCCGCCACCCCCGTCGTGCCACCGCAGCTGCAGTCCACCCAACTGCAGATCACCGCGCCGGCCTACACCGCCCAGACCGGACGCGTGCAGAGCGCGCTCGATGCGCAGGTTCCCGTCGGCAGCCGCCTGCAGTGGTCGCTGCGCTTCTCCGCGCCACCGACAACCGTCGAGTTGCAGTTCCATGACGGCCAGCGCGTCGCCCTGACGCGGGAAGGCGGGCAGTGGACGGCCGCATGGACCGCCGACCGCTCGGCGCTGTACCGCGTGCACACCGAGCCGGCGATGGACGACCCGCGCCTGTACCGGATCGACGCCCTGCCCGACCAGCCGCCGACCGTGCGCGTGATCCATCCCGATCAAACGCTCGTGGCAGGTGCCCCGGGACAGCGCGAATGGCCGCTGCGGTTCGAGGCCGCCGACGACTACGCGGTGGCCGCCAACGCGGAACTGCGCGTCACGGTCACCGAAGGCAGCGGCGAGAACATCCGCTTCCGCGAACACCGCTTCGCGCTCGCCGGCACCGGCCCGGCGCACCGGCGCCGCTTCGCCCGCACGCTGGATCCGGTCGCGTTGGGCGCGGCCCCCGGCAGCGACGTGATCGCGCAACTGCAGGTGCGCGACAACCGCCGCCCGACCGCCCAGACCGCGCACAGCGCCAGCCTGATCCTGCGGATGCCGAGCGAGGCGGAGGCCCAGCGCGCCGAGCTGGAAGGCATGGTCAAGACAACGCTGCCGGCCTACTTCCGCAGCCAGCGCCAGATCATCATCGACGCCGAGGCGCTGATCCGGCAGCGCCCGCAGTGGTCGGCCGACGAATTCGTCAAACGCGCCGACAGCATCGGCGTCGACCAGCGCATCCTGCGCCTGCGTTACGGCCAGTTCCTCGGCGAGGAAAGCGAAGGCGCGCCGAAACCGCTGCCGACCAGCGACGCGCCGACGGGTGACCACTCGGCCGATCCGACACCGGCCGACGACGCTCACGACCACGGCCCGGAGCCGGCCGCGAGCCCGGTGTTCGGCAGCGAGACCGACCTGCTGGCCGAGTACGGCCACACCCACGACCACGCCGAGGCCGCGACCCTGCTCGACCCACAGACCCGCGCGACCCTGAAGGCGGCGCTCGACCAGATGTGGTCCTCCGAAGGCGAACTGCGCCAGGGCCGGCCCGAGCAGGCGCTGCCCTACGCCCACAAGGCGCTGGCCTTCATCAAGGAAGTGCAGCAGGCCGAGCGCATCTACCTCGCGCGGGTCGGCCCCGACCTGCCACCGATCGATGAAACCCGCCGGCTGAGTGGCGACCGCGACGGCCTCGCCAGTCGCACCCTGCCGGTAGCGGCGGCAGAAGTGCCGGACCCGTCCATCGTCGCGGTGTGGCAGCAGTTGGCCGACCCCGGCAATGCGCCGGATCTGGATGCGCTGACGCAGTGGCTGCAGCACAACCAGTCGCGTCTGTCCGACCCGCTCAGCCTCGCGGCCGCGATCGAGGAGTGGCGCGTTGCGCCGCAGTGCGAGCCGTGCCGGCAGCGTCTGCGCGCGCAGCTGTGGCGCGTGCTGCTGCGCCCGCCGCCGCAGGTGTCGCGACGCGCGGCCCCCGACGACGCCGGGCAGGTCTACCTGGACGCACTGGAGGACATGCCATGAGCGGGCCGCACTGGATCGCCTTCGCGCTGGCCGCCACTGTGCTGATCGGCAGCATGCGGCTGGCATGGCAGCACTGGCGCGGACGCTCCGACACCCGCGACCCCGACACCCGCCGCGCCGGTCTGCGCCTGGCCGCGCTGCTGACGCTGCAACTCGCGGCCGGCGTGTTGCTGTACCTGACCCTGCTGCCGCCGTCGCGCGATACGGCCACAGGCGCGCTGACCGTACTGACCGCCGGCGCCGATCCGCAGCTCTGGCAGCCGCAACCGGGCGACACCGTCATCGCGCTGCCCGAGGCGCCCGCGACCGCCGGTGCCGAGTACGCCCCCGACCTCGCCACGGCCCTGCGCCAGCACCCCAGCGCAAGCGCCCTGCGACTGGTCGGTGACGGGCTGGCTTCGCGCGACCGCGACGCGGTCCTGCCCGCGCAGGTGACCTTCGTGCCGGCCGCCGCGCCCACCGGCTGGGCGGCCCTGGTTCCGCCCGCCACCAGCGTGCCGGGCGCGACCTTCGCGGTGCACGGCCGCGCGCAGGGAGTCGAATCCCCCGAAGCCGCCCACGCCGAACTGATCGACCCCGCCGGTGCCGTCGTCGATCGCGCCGGCCTCGCCGACGACGGCCGCGTGACCCTGCACGGCACCGCCCGCGCGGCCGGCCGCAGCGGATTCCGCCTGCGCCTGCTCGATGCCGCGCAGGAGGTCATCGACACCGTGGTCGTTCCGCTGCAGACCCTCGACCAGCCCGCGCCGCGCGTGCTGATCGTCGCCGGCGCACCGGGGCCGGAACTGAAATACCTGCGCCGCTGGGCGGTCGATACCGGCCTGCCGGTGCAGGCCCAGGCCAGTGCCGGTGGCGGCGTCTCGCTGGGCGACAAACCCGTCGCGCTGACCGCCGCGCGCCTGGCCGAAACCGACGTGCTGATCCTCGACGAGCGCAGCCTCGCGACCCTCGGCGCCGGCCAACGCGCCGCGATCCGGCAGGCCCTGCGCGACGGCCTCGGCGTGTTGGTGCGCAGCACCGGTCCTATGGGTAACAGCGCGCGCCGCACCCTGCGCGACTGGGGCCTGCCGGTGAGCGGCGACAACCGGCGCACGCCGCTGCGCCTGCCCGCCGAGGCCGACGCCGCGCTGCTGCAGGCACGGCGGGGCCCGCCGCGACCGGCGGTACACGGCACGTCGTCCATCCGCGAGGCCGCTACCGCCTCGCACACCGCCACGCCACCGACGCTGGAGCAGTTCGCCCTGCGGCCCGATCAGGCCCACGCCCTGCTGTACGACGAACGCGACCGGCCAGTCGGTGGCTGGCGCGACATCGGCCGCGGACGTCTGGCGCTGTTGCCGGTCACCGACAGTTACCAGCTGGTCCTGGTCGGGCGCGACGATCTGCATGCCGAACTGTGGAGCGGCGTGCTGGCCACGCTGGCCCGCGCGTTGCCGCAGCCGGCGGCCGTCCGCGTCACTACAGCGATGCCGTGGGTGGGCGAGCGCGTGGTGCTGTGCGGCCTGCCGGACGCCGCGGAGGTGCGCGCGAGCGACAGTGACGACACCCCGGTGACGCTGCAGATCGATCCGGCCACCGGAGCGGACCGCTGCGCCGGCTACTGGCCGCAGCGAGCGGGCTGGCACGAGCTCCGGCACGGCGACACCGAGCAGGCCTTCCACGTATCCGATCCCGCCGACGCACCGGCGTTGCACCGGCAGCAGACCCTTGAGGCGACCTGGCTGCGCATCGGCAATCGCGGCGTCATCGCCGCCGCAGCAACCGCGCCTTCCACCCCGGTGCCCGGCCCACGCTGGCCGTGGCTGCTGATGTTCGTGCTGGCCGCCGGATTGCTGTGGTGGGTGGAGCGTTGGCGACCCCGGACAGTCGAGACCCACTGACGGCGGCGAAGTGACCCGACCGGATCAGCGCCAGGACTTGGGGAAGCCAGTTTTTGATCGTCATTCCCGCGTAGGCGGAGTCCATGGACGTTGCCAGCCAACGACGTCCATGGATCCTGTGATCCCCAGCCCGCGCGCATAGCGCTTGGGCGTTCGATCGGACGCGAGCCAGTGGCTCGCAAACGCCCGATCTCATCCCCGCCTTCGCGGGTACGACGACCATTTTTCGGACATTTCTCACGAGAGGGACCAGGGAGGCGTCAAGCCATGTCCTTGCGCCGCCTTGTCATCCACTCTTTCGAACCAGCTGAATTTCGACCCCACCCGGAAACTCCGCTGGACTCAGGCCATCGTCATCAACCGCCGCTCGTCCCACTTCGCCCACGCATAGATCAACAGCCCGCCCACCGCGGTGGCGGCACCGACGTAGCCGGTCGAGGTCCAGCCGAACCCGGCGCTGATCGCCATGCCGCCCAGCCACGGGCCGAGGGCGTTGGCGGCGTTGAAGGCGGCGTGGTTGGAGGCGGCGGCGAGGGTCTGCGCTTCCCCGGCCACGTCCATCAACCGCGTCTGCAGCACCGGCGCCAGCGCGCCCATCGTGCCCAGCGCGACCACCACCGGCAGCACGCTCCACAGCGATTGCGCGGCGAGCGGATAGACCAGCAGCACCAGCGCCGACCAGCCCAGGATCACCGCGGCGGCGCGGAACTGCAGGCGGTCGACCAGCCAGCCGCCGGCGAGGTTGCCGATGATCGAGCCGGCGCCGAACACCGCCATCGCGATCGGGATCCAGCCGTCGCTGACCCCGGTCACTTCGGTCAGCGTGGGGGCGAGGTAGCTGAAGGCGCAGAACATGCCGGCGAAGCCGACCGCACCGATCAGCAGCGTCAGCCACACCTGCGACTGGTGGAACGCGCGCATCTCGCGCAACGGGCTCTGGCGCGGCTCGGACGGGTCCGCCGCGAGGAAGCGCGCGATCATCGCGGCCGTCAGCACCGCGATCACCGCGACCAGGGCGAACGTGTAGCGCCAGCTCAGGGCCTGACCCAGCCAGGTGGCGAGCGGGTTGCCGACCAGGATCGCGATCGACAGGCCCAGCATGACCTTGCTGATCGCCGCGCCGCGCTGGTCGGGGCCGCTGATGGACGCGGCGACCAGCATCGCGACGCCGAAATACGCACCGTGCGGCAGGCCGGCGATGAAGCGGAACGCCAGCATCGCGTGGTAGTTCGGGGCGAACGCGGTCGCCAGATTGCCGAGCGCGTAGAAGCCCATCAACGCCAGCAGCAGCGAACGTCGCGGCAACCGCGCACCGAGGATCGCCAGCACCGGCGCGCCGACCACGACGCCGAGCGCGTACGCGCTGATCAGGTGGCCGACCTGCGGCTCGGTGATGTCCAGGCCCAGCACGAGGCTGGGCATCAGGCCCATCATCGCGAACTCGCTGGTGCCGATCGCAAAGCCGCCGGTCGCCAGCGCGAACAGGATCAGGGCGACGCGGCGGCGGTCGAGCGCCGCGGCAGCCGTGGAAGGGATGGCGTCCGTCAAAGCTGGATCCTTGCAGGAAAAGCCGCTTATTGTGCGCCGCAACACTCCGGCAGGGGAGCACGGCGGCGAAACACGGTGATGCGCATTGAAGGGATGCAAAGCTGTCGCGGCCTTCAACCCCTTCGGCGCCGGCCGGACCTGCGGATGAACGTCAGCCCATAAAGGCCACATTGGGTACAATGACCGCGTTTCCCTTCCGGAATTCCGCCATGGCCCTGCCCCTGCAACTCGACGAACTCGACGACCTCCCACGCACGCCGGCCTCGGACGTCAAGAAGCTCGGCTGGCGCGGGGTCATGAAATCGGTCGGCCGCGTCGGCAAGGTGGTGGTCACCAACCACAACCAGCCCGAGGCGGTGATCCTGTCGGTGGCCGAGTACGACCTCATCCTGCGCGCCCTGCAGACGGCCGCGTCCAAGGACCACGACGCGCTGGACACCTTGCGCCGGCGCTTCGACCAGCGGCTGGAATCGCTGCGCGCCGATGACGCCGGCGACCGCCTGCGCGCATTGATGGACGGGCCGGCAAAACTTGGCGGCGTGCCCCGGGCAGGAACCGGTCACTGACCGTGCGGCCGGTGCTCCACGTCCTCGCCGGCGTCAACGGCGCGGGCAAAAGCTCGGTCGGCGGCCACCTGCTGCAACGCGCCGGCCTGGCCTGGTTCAACCCCGACACCTTCGCCCGCGAACTGCTCGCCGCGACCGGCTGCAACCAGACCGAGGCCAACGCGGCGGCCTGGCAGGAAGGCATGCACCGGCTGGACGTCGCGTTGGCCGAAGGCACGCACTACGCCTTTGAAACCACCCTCGGCGGCAATACCGTGCCGCGCCGGATCCTCGACGCGACCCGCAGCCACGACGTGCTGGTCTGGTTCTGCGGCCTGTCCTCGCCGCAGCAGCACCTGGCCCGCATCCGCGCCCGCGTCGCCTGCGGCGGCCACGACATTCCCGAAGCCAAAGTCCGCGAACGCTGGACCGCCGCGCGCGAGAACCTGATCGGGCTGATGCCGCACCTCGCCCGCCTGCAGGTGCATGACAACAGCGCCGAAGTCGCGCCGGGCGAGCCGATTCCCGACCCGCCGCTGGTGCTGGAGATGCGCGAAGGCCGCTGCGCCTGGCCGGTCGACCTCGCCTCGCTCGGCCAGACGCCGGACTGGGCCAAACCGCTGGTGGAGGCTGCGCTCAGTCCGGGCTCCTGAGCGGCCGATGTCGTGCACGATGCCCGCATGCGCCCCGTCTTCGACCAGACCCTCATCCTGCCGATCCCGCCCGATTGTTGGGCGCCGCCGACCGCGCCAATCACCGTCGCCGGCATCGCGTTGATGCCGAAACCCGAACTCCACATCACCCTGATCGGCCGTGCCCTCGGCGCGGAGCTGCAGGCCACCTTCGGCTTGGCTGTCGCCGCCGGGATGGTCAGCAAAGCGTTCGCGGCGGGTGACTGGTCGTTCGCCCGCAGCGGCCGGTACCTGCTGCTGCGCAAGACAGACCCCGCCGGCATCGCCCACTCGATCATCGAACTCATCACGCTGCCGGCGATGGCAGCTTTCCATACCGCGCTCGGCCGCCACCTCGGCCGCCAGCTGCCGGTCCCGCCCGCGCACGTCACCCTGTACACCGCCGGCCGGGACAACGGCATCGGCGTCGCCAGCCCCCGCCGGCTGCGCGCCCTCACGCAGCGACCGGTGTCAGCGGCGGAGCTCGAGGCCACGCCAGCGCCCGCCGCCGGATAGGAGCGCAACGCCCACACCCGAGCGCCGTCCGCCCCCGTTTCCATACGGTTGCGCAGCGCGGCGTGTCGATGCGCCGCGGCAAATCCGGGGGCCCCGTGGCGGATTTTTCCGATTGACTCGAGGCCGGTCACCGCGGAAAGGCGAAGGCGGTCACGCATCCGCAACGTCCTGAACCCCGGCTGGCCGAGGGGTGTAGAAGCGGACGCAGCAGGGGGGCACATCCACAAAGGGAGTTTGACGAACATGAAGCGATATTCGCGCGTGTTGTTGTCCGCGGTAATCGGCGCACTGCTGGCCACCACCGCCATGGCGGAAGAACCCGCCATTCCGATGCAGGACCCGGACGCCGCACTGGCGGCGCAGTTGAATGCCGAAGAGGTCGCGCTGCGGCCGCAACGTCAGGCATTCCAGCAGTACTTCCGGCAGGCCTACGCCCGCTACCCGGCGATTCCGGCCGGCACGCTGGAATCCATCGCCTACGTGCAGAGCCGCTGGCTGCACCTCCAGCCCGAACCCGGCGAAACCCGGGGCGAGGCCCACCACCACATGCCCAGCGCGTACGGCGTGATGGGCCTGTACGGCGGCCAGGGCTTTGCCGACCAGGTCACCGAGGGCGCGCATCTGCTGGGCGTGTCACCGAACCTGGTCCGCAGCGACCCGCGCACCAACGTGCTGGCCGCCGCGGCGCTACTGGATGCGGAGATCCGCAAGGACCTGCCGCCTGCCGACGCCCGCGCGCGGCTGGACAAGCGCGGCGTAGTGACCCGGTCGCCGGAGGACATCCGTCCGGCCCTGATGCGCTACGCCGGCTTCTCACCGTCGCCGGCCGAGGCCGCGCGCGCGAGTGCGGTCGGCGACTACGCCCGCACCAGCTTTGCCTACGACGTGCTGCTGGCCCAGGACCGCGGCGTCAACGACCGCGGCATCGTGGTGCCGGAACGGGCGATCGAATGGGAGCGCGCGTTCGACATCGACCAGCTGATCCAGCTGCGCGCGCCGATGGTGCGGCTGGACATCGAGAACGACCGCATCGAGACCGCCGACTACGAGCTGGACCCGATCAGCGAAACCCTGCGGGCGAAATCGCCACAGCGCATGCCGCTGTCGGCCGCCGGCGAGGTGGCACCGGCGACCGATGTCGGCATCCAGAGCACCGACTACACCCCGGCGATCTGGAACCCCGCGTCCGCGTCCAACTACACCGCCTCGCGCGCGGCGGCGGTCAGCGCGGTCACCCTGCACACCGCGCAGGGCAGCTACGCCGGCACCATCTCGTGGTTCAAGAACGCCAGCGCCCAGGTCAGCGCGCACTACGTGATCCGCAGCTCCGACGGCCAGGTCACCCAGATGGTGCGCAACGCCCACACCGCCTGGCACGTGCGCAACCAGAACAGCTTCACCCTGGGCATCGAGCACGAGGGCTACGTCAACAACAGCTCCTGGTACACCACGGCGATGTACAACGCATCGGCCGCGCTGGTGCGCAACTTCTGCTCCAAGTACAGCACCATCCCCTGCAGCAGCGCGTTCAAGGGCCCGGCCACCAGCGGCATCAACGTCCTGTCGACCAGCGTCAAGATCAAGGGCCACCAGCACTACTCCGGCCAGACCCACACCGACCCGGGCATCAACTGGAACTGGGGCAGCTACTACAACCTGCTGAACCCGGGCGGCGGCGGTGGCACACCGACCACCAAGATCCTGGACGGCTTCGAAAGCAGCGTCGGCCACTTCAACACCAGCCCGGCGTACTCCGGCAGCACGACCGGCATTTCCACCGCCTCGACCGCGACCCGCGACTGCAGCACGCGCAAGAACGGTTCGTGCTCGCTGCGCGTGCTGCTCAAGGACAACACCGCGACCTCCGCCGCCTGGGCGGTCCGCCTGCTGTCCGGCAGCGGCAACCCGGCCAGCAACACCGCCCTGACCCGCGCCAACGGCTCGGTCGGGTTCTGGGTGTGGTCCGGCGGCAGCGGCACCAGCGTCGGCCTGGGCATCGACGACAGCGACGGCACCGAACGCTCCACCAGCAAGGCGATCGCGGCCAACACCTGGACCTACGTGTCCTGGTCGCTGACCGACGCCGCCCAGTGGAACGCCTGGGTCGGCGGCAACGGCGCGATCACCGCCAGCTCGGTCAAGCTCGACGCGATCTGGCTGTACCACGCCAACACCGCCTACGACGTCAACGTCTACATCGACGACGTGCAGGTCAGGAACTGATCGCCAAACGCGGATAAACGCGCCGTATGGACGCCCGCCGGCCTCTCTCCCCGGCGGGCGTTTTTATTGGAAGCGCGAGCGCGTGGTGGGACGGACCCCGTTCCGATTGCACGGGAAAAACAAGCTCCCGCCGCGGCAGCGATGTGTCGTCGAACGGGGACGTGAGCGATCCATTTCACCCACGCCGCGGCCGGCGGTGCCTAAGCTGCACGCACACACGCTTCGTGGGAATACACGCATGGTTTTCCGGATCTCGTTGCTGCTGGTCATCGCCCTGGCGGTGATTGCCGGGTTCGCGCCGAAGCCGTTCGAGGCGATGAGCAATGCCGCGCTGGCGGAGGTGATCCAGCATGCCGGCTGGCTGTACCTGCTGATCGTGTTCCTCGCCCTGGTGTTCCTCGCCTACCTCGCCTTCGGCCCGCTGGCGCGGCTGCGGATCGGCGGACGCGACGCCGAACCCGAGTTCTCCAAGCCCGCCTGGCTGTCGATGCTGTTCGCCGCCGGCATGGGCATCGGCCTGGTGTTCTGGGGGGCGGCCGAGCCGGTCTCGCACCTGCTCACGCCGCCGGAGGGCCTGGCGCCGGGGACGCCGCAGGCCGCGCGCGCGGCGATGCGCTACACCTTCTTCCACTGGGGCCTGCACCCGTGGGCGATCTACGCGCTGATGGGGCTGGCGATCGCCTGGTTCCAGTACAACCGCAACGGCCGCGGCCTGATCAGCGACCTGCTGCAACCGCTGATCGGCGACCGCCATCTGGGCTGGATCGGCAAGCTGGTCAACATCGTCGCCGTGGTGGCCACCGCGATCGGCGTCGCCACCACGCTCGGCTTCGGCACCATGCAGATCAGCGCCGGCATGGCGCGCGTGTTCGGCCTGCCCACCGGGCTGGGCATGCAGCTGGCGGTGATCGGCGTGTGCTTCGTGCTGTACATGGCCTCCAGCGCCAGCGGCGTGGACCGCGGCATCAAGTGGCTGTCGAGCTTCAACCTCGCCCTGGCCGGCGTGCTGCTGCTGGCGGTGGCGCTGCTCGGGCCGACCGCCTTCATCTTCGACACCTTCACCACCTCGCTGGGCAGCTACCTCGACCACCTGGTGGAGATGAGCCTGCGCATGTCGCCGTTCTCCGCGAACACCTGGGTCGCCGACTGGACAATCTTCTACTGGGCGTGGTGGATTTCCTGGTCGCCGTTCGTGGGCGCGTTCATCGCGCGGGTGTCGTACGGACGCAGCGTGCGCGAGTTCGTGCTCGGCGTGGTCGTGATGCCCAGCCTGATCGGCTTCGCCTGGTTTTCCACCTTCGGCGGCACCGCGCTGTGGGAGCACCTGTTCTTTGGCGTGGACATGGCCGGCGCGCTCGCGGCCGGCTACGAGACGGTGCTGTTCCGCATGTACGACAGCCTGCCGCTGCCCGGCCTGCTGTCGGGCCTGACCATCGTGCTGCTGGTGATCTTCTTCGTGACCTCGGCCGATTCCGCGGTGCTGGTACTGGGCTCGATGTCGAGCGAGACCGCCGGCGACCCGTCGCTGCCGCGCAAGTTCGCCTGGGGCATCGCCATCGCCCTGATCGCCGCCGCGATGCTGGTGGCCGGTGGCCTGCAAGCGCTGCAGACCCTGATCACCGTCGCCGCCCTGCCGTTCGCGCTGCTGATGATCGCGGTGATGATCGGCCTGTACCGCGTGCTGAGCATCGAAGCGCTGCGCGAGATAGCCCTGGAGCGCCGCACCCAACGCATGGTGGAGGCCTGGATCGTGCGTGAGCAGGAGCAGCAGGCGGTGGAGGAGGCGGAAGACGGGCGCGGGTCGCGCTGACTTACCGTATGGGCCCGTCAGGTACAGACGCCGCGGTCTGCAGTGGCATATAGGAAGCCCGCATCCGTCCTTGTGTCAGCCACCCGCTTTGGGCGGCGAGCTCAACTCTGATTCGCAAAAGTGTTGATTGATTCCTCGCTGAAGACGGCGGCCCATAGACTTCAAACCGTTGATTGGCAACGTCCTTGGACTCCCGCCTGCGCGGGAGTGACGATCAAAAGCGAATTGATCAGAGCTTCCTTGGCTACCTTGGTAACCATTGCCTCCCGTCTCACACCCTGAGACACCCCCGTGCTCCCATGGCGCCCTTTCCCCGGACCTCACGCCATGGCCTTCGCCCTCGCTCCCCGCACCGAGAGCGCCGAACGCGTGCTCGCCACCACCGATGGCCGGCCGTCGCGTGACAGTGCGCTGCTGACGCAGCGGCTGTCGCGGCGCTACGCGGACCGCATCACCGGCAGCTTCACCATTCCCGGGCGCGAGGGCGCGTACGGGCCGATCCCGGACGACGTGCCGGCCGCATTGGCGGCAGCGTTGCGCGCGCGCGGGATCGACCGGCTCTACAGCCACCAGGTCGAGGCCTGGCAGGCGACGCAGCGCGGCGAGCACGTCGCCATCGTCACGCCGACGGCCTCGGGCAAGTCGCTGTGCTACACGCTGCCGGTGGTGGCGGCGGCGATGGGCGGCTCGGCGAAAGCGCTCTATTTATTCCCGACCAAGGCGCTGGCGCAGGACCAGGTGGCCGAGCTGCTGGAACTCAACCGGGCCGGCGACCTCGGGGTCAAGGCGTTCACCTTCGACGGCGACACGCCCGGGGACGCGCGCCAGGCGATCCGCCTGCACGGCGACATCGTGGTCAGCAACCCGGACATGCTGCACCAGGCGATCCTGCCGCATCACACCAAGTGGGCGCAGTTCTTCGAGAACCTGCGCTACGTGGTGATCGACGAGATCCACACGTATCGAGGTGTCTTCGGCAGCCACGTCACCAACGTGCTGCGCCGGCTCAAGCGCATCTGCGCGTTCTACGGGGTCAGCCCGCAGTTCATCCTGTGCTCGGCGACGATCGGCAACCCGGCCGCGCACGCCCGCGCGCTGATCGAGGCGCCGGTGCACGCGATCACCGAGTCGGGCGCGCCGACCGGCGACAAACATGTATTGCTCTGGAACCCGCCGGTGATCAACCCGGACCTCGGCCTGCGCGCGTCGGCGCGGTCGCAGAGCAACCGCATCGCGCGCATCGCGATCAAGGCCGGGCTGAAGACGCTGGTGTTCGCGCAGTCGCGGCTGATGGTCGAGGTGCTGACCAAGTACCTCAAGGACGTGTTCGATTCCGACCCGCGCAAGGCCCCGCGCATCCGCGCCTACCGCGGCGGCTACCTGCCGACCGAGCGGCGCGCGGCCGAACGCGACATGCGTGCCGGCAGCATCGACGGGATCATCAGCACCTCGGCGCTGGAGCTGGGCGTGGACATCGGTTCGCTCGACGTGGTCGTGCTCAACGGCTACCCGGGCTCGGTCGCCGCGACCTGGCAGCGCTTCGGCCGCGCCGGCCGGCGCCAGCAGCCGAGCCTGGGCGTGCTGGTGGCGAACTCGCAGCCGCTCGACCAGTACGTGGTGCGGCACCCGGACTTCTTCGCCGATGCCAGCCCCGAGCACGCGCGCACCGCGCCGGACCAGCCGCTGATCCTGTTCGACCACATCCGCTGCGCGGCCTTCGAGCTGCCGTTCGTGGTCGATGAGGCGTTTGGCCCGATCGAGCCGGAGGTGTATCTGCAGGCGCTGGCCGAGACCGAGGTGGTGCACAGGGAGGGCGGGCGCTGGGAGTGGATCGCCGACAGCTATCCGGCCGGCTCGGTGTCGCTGCGCTCGGTCGCGGACGGCAATTTCGTGGTGGTCGACAAGAGTGGCGGCAAGCAGCAGATCATCGCCGAGGTCGACTATTCGGCCGCCGCGCTGACGCTGTACGAGGGCGCGATCCACATGGTGCAGAGCACGCCGTACCAGGTCGAGCGGCTGGACTGGGACGGGCGCAAGGCCTACGTCACCCGCACCCATGTGGACTACTACACCGACTCGATCGACTACTCCAAGCTCAAGGTGCTGGAGCGTTTCGACGGCATCGATGCCGGCCACGGCGACTGCGGCCACGGCGAGGTGCACGTGGTGCGGCGGGTGTCGGGCTACAAGAAGATCCGCTACTACACCCACGAGAACATCGGCTACGGCCCGGTCAACCTGCCCGACCAGGAGCTGCACACCACCGCGGTCTGGTGGCAGCTGCCGCAGGCGGTGCTGCTGGCGTGGTTCGCGAGCCGGCAGGACGCGCTGGACGGGTTTCTCGGTGCCGGCTACGCGCTGCACGTGGTCGCCACGGTGGCGGTGATGGCCGATGCGCGCGACCTGCAGAAGGCGGTCGGCAACGGCGATGGCGCGTGGTTCGCGACCGCCGATGCGAAGGGTCGCGGGCAGTTGCGCGGGGTCGAGGGGCCGCCAGTGGAGGGGCTGTCGGAAGCCGCCGGCATGGGCGGTCGTGCGCGGTTTCCGGCAGGCCACGACGATGGCTTCGAGGTGTTCGACGACGCCGCGCTGCCGGCGACGACCGACGTCATCGAGGTGCAGCAGTTCGTGCCGACGGTGTACCTGTACGACAACTTCCCCGGCGGTGTCGGCCTCAGCGAACCGTTGTGGCAGCGGCAGGGCGAACTGGTGCAGCGCGCGATCGAACTGGTCGAACGCTGCGACTGCAAGGCCGGCTGCCCGGCCTGCGTCGGCCCGGTGCTGGCCGCCGACGAGGACGGCGCCGGCGCCACCCCGAAGTCACTGGCGCGGCGGGTGCTGGGGTTGCTCGCGGAGCTGGCGGAGTGATGATTGCCGCGATTGCCGAAAATCCGGGCTTCTGTCGGCGCGTCGCAAGTCGCGATCGGCCGAACGGCGGAAACCATGTGCAGGTCGCGACTCACGTCGCGCCTACAAAGGGCGGCCCTTCGAGGCCTGGCATGAAGGTCACCTTCGACATGCTTCGGCGGCACGCATGTCTGGTGCGCTGCTGTAGGAGCGACGTGAGTCGCGAATTCACTGATGTCCCATTGCGTCGTGCGTTCGCGACTCACGTCGCTCCTACAGAAAACGCCACGCGCGGGGGATTGGCATGAGCGTGACGCTCGACCGGCTGCGGCTGCTCAAGCGCGAGGCGGGAAAACCTGTTGCCCCTCTCCCGCGGGCGGAAGAGGGAACGATCGAGCGGGCGCGGCCGGGTCCGGGTTCAACTCTCATGCCGGGCTCCCTGCCTGGTTCGGCCCTGCCTGGTTCGGCCCTGCCGGGTCCGGCCCGGCCCGGTCCGGATCCGGCCAAGCCTTCGATCGAATCGCTGCGCCGGCTGCTTGGCGTGCGTGCGCGCACGCCCGAGGCATGGCAGCCGCCGCGACCGCGCGGGCCGGCCGATCGCTCGCTGCCGGGCGAGGAGATCGCGCCCGGTCTGCGCCTGATCGAGACCTGGCTGCCGTTCGCGGCACCCGGCGAAATGCTGCCGCTGGCCTTCGCCAGGCGCGACGATGCGGTCGATCCGCGCGACCTGCTGTTCTTCGACACCGAGACCACCGGGCTGGCCGGCGGCACCGGCACGCGCGCATTCCAGATCGGCGCGGCGGACTGGCATCGGCATTCGGTGCATGGCGATGGCCTGCGCGTGCGCCAGTTGCTGATCACCACCCTGGCCGCCGAGCCGCTGATGCTGCGCACGTTCGCCGGCTGGCTGGCGCCGACCACGGTGCTGTCGAGCTACAACGGCCGCTGCTACGACTCGCCGTTGTTGAAGACGCGCTACCGGCTGGCACGGCTGGGCGACCCGATCACGCCGCTGGACCACGTCGACCTGTTGTTCCCGACCCGCCGCCGCTACCGCGGCGTGTGGGAGAACTGCCGGTTGGCAACGATCGAGCGCGAGCTGCTGAAGATCGTCCGCGAGGACGACCTGCCCGGATCGGAAGCGCCGGCGGCGTGGCTGTCGTTCCTGCGCGGCGGTTCCTCGTCGCTGCTGCGGCGCGTGTGCGCGCACAACCACCAGGACGTGGTGACGCTGGCGCGGTTGATGCTGCGGCTGGTCGCGGCGCACGCCGAGGACACTGCCGGCGACGCATTTACATGGCCCTAACGACGGCAGCGGCACGCTCGCCGGATCATCCACGAGGAACTCCACCATGGTCCGCATTGCCCTGTCCGCCGCCGTCTTGACGCTCGCTGCCGCCGGCTGCACCACGATGCCGCCGCCGGGTCCGGCGCAGCAACCGGTCGGCGTGTGCGACGCCGATCCGGTGGCCTGGGCGATCGGCAATGCCGCCTCGCCGGAAGTCGTCGAGCGCGCGCAATGGGAGAGCCACAGCCGCGATGTCCGCGTGATCGAACCCGGCCAGGCGGTGACGATGGATTTCCGCGCCGAACGACTCAACCTGTACGTCAACGAGCGCGGCGCGATCACCCGCGTCGCCTGCGGTTGAGCCGCGCCTGGCGGTCGAGCTTTTCTGACCGGTCGCATGGGGCTGCCAAACGCGCGGGGCACCCCGTCCGGCGCCCTGTCGGACATCGGCGGCGCACGAAGCCGTCCGGATGACCGGCTAGACTGCGTCGACCAACGCCCCCATCGAATTGCCGGAGTCCGCATGCGCCGCAACCGTCCGCTCTGGCTGCTCGCCGCGATCCTGCTGGTCGGACTGTGGGCCTGGAGCCAGAACACCGATAACGGTGTCAGCCACGCGCCGACCGCCGCTCCCGCCACTCAGACGGCGGAGGTTCCTCCACCCGCGATGCGCGATGCCGCCCCACGCGAGCGCGCCGGCAACGACCGTCCGGGCTATCCCGCGTTCCTGCCTCGCGAGGCGCATGCGGTGCTCGACGCCATCGCCCGCGGCGGGCCTTACGAGTACCGGCAGGACGGCGGCGTGTTCCAGAACCGCGAACGCGAATTGCCGCTGCAGCCGCGTGGCTATTACCGCGAGTTCACCGTCGACACGCCCGGCGCGCGCGACCGCGGCGCACGGCGCATCGTCACCGGTGGCGATCCTCCGGTGGAGTACTTCTACACCGACGACCACTACCGCAGCTTCCGCCGTTTCGAGGTGGCCCGATGATGTCGACCACAATGATCCCGACCGACCTCCGCGAGCTGCTGGTCGAGCCGCTGCAGGCCCGCGCGTTCTTCATCGACGCGCGCGATACCCGGGCGATGGCCACGGCCGCGGCGGCGCTGGATTTCGCGGTCGCCCGGGTCGACCTTGCCGGCTGCCGCGACAAGGCCGATGCGCTGGCGCGGATCGGCACGGCATTGCAGTTCCCCGGCTGGTTCGGTGCCAACTGGGACGCGCTGGCCGATTGCCTCGGCGACCTGTCATGGCTGCTAGCGCCGGGCTACCTGCTGCTGATCGAGAACAGCAGCGAATGGCAGGCGGCGCAGAACGAGGATTTCGACACCCTGCTGGCGATCCTCAACGAAGCCGCGCTGGAATGGCGCGAGCGCAACGTGGCGTTCTGGGCATTGCTGCCGCTGCCCGCGGACGCGTTGGCGCAGCTGGAGCAGCGGGAACCGCTCCAGGACCCGGACTTCGGCGACAGCAACGCGGTGTAACGGCGGCGTCGCGGCACAGCTCGCCCCGCATCAGGCCCGGCCCCGTATCAGGCTCGCCCCGCATCGGGCGCAGCCTCGCATCAGCCGCGACTGCGCATCACACGCGGTCGTCGAGGCCGAGCACGCCGGATTTCTTGGCGCAGTGGGCGCAGCAGTAGAAGGTCCCGTTGTGCTCGGCGCCGTGGCCGATGATCCTGCATTGGCAATGCGCGCAGGTGGGCGCGAGCGCGTGGATGGCGCACTCGAACGAGTCGAACGTGCCGCTGCCGCGTGGGGTCTTCACGGTGAAGCTCTTGTCGTAGTCGTTGCCGCAGACGTCGCAGGTGGCCATGGGTCTTTCCTCGGAACGGGTGATCGAGTGTCACGCCGCGCCGTGGCAGGTCCGGTGAAGGCCCCCGGTTCAGACGCAGCGCCGCTAGCGTTGCCCCGAAGGCCCACCACGTTTTCCGGTGCCGCGGTGGGCGGCCTTGAGGAACTTCAGCGCCGCCTGTTCCCACTGGCGTGCGCCACGGGCATTGGCGGCCAGCCGCTGCAGCCGGCCGTCCCGCCAGCCTTCAAACACCACCGGATCGATGTAGGCCTTGCGGCACACGGCCGGGGTATTGCCCAGCTCGGCGGCGACCTGCCTGATCACGGCGTTGCGCGTCTGGGTCAGCGCGCGCTCGCTGGGTTCGCTGCCGCTGCCATCGTCGCCGTCGCCGCCAGCGCTGTCGGGTTCCGGCAACGGGGTGCCCGCCAGTTCGCGAAACGCGGCCAGCGTGCCGCCCCAGGTCCGGAAATCCTTGGCGCTGAACGCCTCGCCCATGGTCCGGTGCAGGTAGTCGTTGACCTCGCCCGAATCCACCGGCCGCACCATGCCGTCATCGTCGCGGTACTGGAACAACGCCTGCCCGGGTAGTTGCTGGCAGCGCTGCACCAGTCTGGCCAGGCGGACATCGTCGAGCGCGATGTCGTGCTCCTGGCCGCCCTTGCCGCGGAAGCGCAGCCGCACCCGGCCACCCCGCAGGAAGGCGATGTGGCGGTTGCGCAGGGTCGTCAGCCCGAAGGAGCGGTTGTCGCGTGCGTAGCGGTCGTTGCCGATACGCACCAGCGTGTCGGCCAGCAGCGCGACCACGATCGCGAGCACCTTGTCGCGCGGAAAGCCGGGCTGGCCGAGGTCGCTCCGCAAGCGCCGGCGCAGGCCCGGCAGCGCGGTGCCGAACGCGACGATGCGGTCGAACTTGCCGTCGCCGCGCAGCCGCTGCCAGTCAGGGTGGTAGCGGTATTGCTTGCGTCCGCGCGCGTCGCGGCCGGTGGCTTGCAGGTGGCCGTTGCGCTGGCGGCAGATCCACACCTGCGTCCACGCGGGCGGGATCGCCAGCGCCTGGATGCGCTTGAGGGTGGCCGGGTCGCGGACACGCCGGCCATCCGGCTCGAAATACTGGAAGTGCTGGCCAACCCGCCGCCGGGCCATGCCGGCCTGGTCGTCGCAGACGTAGCGCAGGCCGGCCTGCCGTACCACCTGGATGGCGTCGGCCGATGGCTTGGCGGGCTGGGAGGTCATCGGCTGGGCACCCGGACGCGGCCGTCGAGACGGCGCGAATGGCGCTCGAAATGGTGCCCGTCTCGCGCTGCGCACAATCCCGAGGCCGGAGTCCCCGATGTCCGCGGCCAAAGAGAAGCGGACCGAAGTCCGCTTCTGCTGCTGCCATGCCGTCGTGCGCCCGGATCAATGACCATCGCGGTCCGCGTCACCCGGCAAGACGTCCTCGATGCGGTGCCAGGCGGCCTTGATCGCCTGCTTGGCCTTCTCCCAGCCCAACCTGGTTTCACCGCTGGCGCGCTCGTAATCCTTCTTCAGCTCGCCCTCGGCCTCGTCGTAGGTCTTGCCGGGGTAGCGCTGGCGGCCCTGGTAACCGGTGCGGTAGGCCGGGTCGTACTCGTCGTAGGTCTTCCCGGCTTCGTAATAGCCTTCCTTGTCGTACTGGTTCTTCCAGTAGTCCTGTTCGCGGATCTCGTCGATCGGGGTCGGGGGCGGCATCGGGGGCGGGCTCTGTTTCGGGGTGTTGGCGGTCATGTTGCTCTCCCTGCACGAAGCGGAGGGGAGCTTCGCGTGGGTCCACACTGGACCTGCCGCTGTAAGACCGGATCAAGAAAACCCGGTCGGGCGTCCACGGTGTCTGAACAACATTCCCCGATGCCCGCACGCGAAGGCCGCGCGGCCGGCAACCGGCGCTCAGGCCGGCGCGAGCAGGCGCAGGCCGAACCAGTCCTGCGGGTCGTTCCAGCGCTCGACCACCCGCAGGCCGGCGTCGGCGATCAACGTGGCGAAGCTGTGGTCGGTGTATTTGTGGCTGTATTCGACCTGCATCGCCTCGCCGGCGTCGAAGTGGAAGCTGCGCCCGGCCAGATGCACGTCCTGGGCGCGCTGGCTGACCAGGTGGGTCTCGATGCGCATCCGCTCGCGCGAGTAGGTTGCCCGGTGGACGAAGGCGGACACGTCGAAGTCGCTGCCGATATCCCGGTTCAGGCGCACCAGCAGGTTGAGGGTGAACTCGGCGGTGACGCCGGCAGCGTCGTTGTAGGCGGCCTCGATCAGCACCGGGTCCTTGTCCAGGTCGATCCCGACCAGCGCGCGTCCGCGCGGGCCCATGGTGACGCGCATGGAACGCAACAGGCGCTTGGCGTCCTCGGCAAGGAAATTCCCCAGCGTCGAGCCGGGGAAAAACACCAGGGTGTGGCCGGTCCCGCGCGAGGGCTGCGGCAGCGGCACCGGGTGGGTGAAATCGGCGCAGACCGGCAACATCTCCACGCCGGGGAACGCATCGGCAAGGCGCCCGACGCTGGCGAGCAACGCCGTCTTCGAGATCTCGATCGGGGTGTAGGCGACCGGGTCGTCCAGGCCTTCCAGCAGCCGATGGGTCTTGCGCCCGCTGCCGCTGCCGTACTCGACCACGTGCGCGTGCGCGGCGACGGCCGTCGCGATCGCCGGCATCGACGCGTCCAGCAGGGCCAGCTCGACCCGGGTCAGGTAGTACTCCGGCTGGCGGGTGATCTGCTCGAACAACTGCGAGCCGCGCGCATCGTAGAAGTATTTTGACGGCAGGCGTTTGGGCGTCATCGACAAGCCGGCCAGGACGTCTCCGGCGATGTCGTCGGCGGTCGGCTGCAGGTCGGTGAGGATCACGGTTGTGTGCCCGCCGCACGCATCAGGCGTCACGCGCCAAACGCAGGCCGGTGAACTGCCAGCAGTCGGGTGCATGGAAGAAGTTGCGGTAGCTCGCACGCAGATGGTCGCGCGGGCTGACGCAACTGCCGCCGCGCAACACCTGTTGGCCGCACATGAACTTGCCGTTGTACTCGCCCAGCGCGCCGGGCATTTCGCGAAAGCCGGGGTACGCGCTGTAGGCGCTGGACGTCCACTCCCAGACATCGCCAAACATCTGGTGAGGATGGGCCGGCGGGGTTGCGGCGGGCTCCGGTGTAGGAGCGACGTGAGTCGCGGGTTCACCGATGTCCGATTCCGTCGTGCGATCGCGACTTGCGCCCCCACAGAAGTCCCCTTGGGCGACATCGCTCCTGCAGGGGGCGGTTGTACATGGCGAGGTCGGGTGCAACATATCGTCCTCTACGAAATTTCCGGTCACCGGCACCTGCGCCGCCGCGTGCTCCCACTCCGCTTCCGTCGGCAGGCGCGCACCGGCCCAGCGCGCGAACGCCTCGGCCTCGAAATAGCTCAGGTGGCAGACCGGCGCCTGCGGGTCGATCGCGCGCATGCCGCCCAGGGTGAACTCGCGCGTCAGGTCGTCGTCCCAGTACATCGGCCGCGTCCAGCCGTCCTGCTGGATCCGCGCCCAGCCGTCGCTGAGCCACAGCCCCGGCGCGCGGTAGCCGCCGTCGTCGATGAAGGCGCGGTACTCCGCGTTGCTGACCGGCCGGCTCGCCAGTGCGTGCGCCGGCAACAGCACGCGATGTCGCGGGGATTCGTTGTCGAACGCGAACGCGTCGCCGGCACCCGGCCACGCCGGCGCGCCGATCTCGACGATGGCCTCGTCGCAGCCGATCCATTCCAGCGCTGTGGCTTGACCGGGCGAGGGGCGCAGGTCGTCGCGGTAGGCGGGCTTGAGCGGATTGCACCAGAACGCGTGCTTGATGTCGGTCAGCAGCAGTTCCTGGTGCTGCTGCTCGTGGTGGAGGCCGAGTTCGATGCGCGGCTTCAACGCCGGATCCGCATCGAAGCCACCATGTTCGAAGCCACGCTGCATGCGCGCGTCCACCTGCGCGCGGTAGTCGATCACCTGCGCCAGGCCGGGCTGCGACAGCAGTCCGCGCCGGCTGCGCGCGTGCATCGGGCCGACGCTCTGGTAGTAGCTGTTGAACAGGTAATCCCAGGCCTCATTCACCGGCCGATAGGCCGCCTGCGCGCCGAGCACGAAACGCTCGAAGAACCAGGTCGTGTGCGCCAGGTGCCACTTCGCCGGACTGGCGTCGTCCATCGACTGCAGCATCGCGTCCTCGGCCGACAGCGGCGCGGCCAGCGCCAGGCTGCGTTGGCGAACCGCCCGGTAGCGGGCCGCCAGCGTGCCGGCAGATGGCAGGGAATCGGGCGAAGCGGCGGGACTGGGCATCGCCTGAAGATACAAACCAGGCTGTGTCCGGCAGGTTACGAAGCACGCCTGCGACCCGCGGGGGAGCGCCCTGGGAGGACGCCCCCGGCCGTCAACTCAGCGGCGCGGTTCGCTGCCGATGAACTGCAGGAACTCCGAGCGCGTGCGGGCGTCGTCGCGGAACCCGCCCAGCATCTTGGAGGTGATCATGCTGACGCCGCGCTTGTGCACGCCGCGGGTGGTCATGCAGCCGTGGGTGGCCTCGATCACCACGCCGACGCCGCGCGGGTTGAGCACGCGCTGGATGCAGTCGGCGATCTGCGCGGTCATCTTCTCCTGCACCTGCAGGCGGCGTGCATACGCATCCACCACCCGCGCCAGCTTGCTGATGCCGACCACCTTGCCGTCGGGCAGGTAGCCGACGTGGGCGCGGCCGATGATCGGCGCCATGTGGTGTTCGCAGTGGCTCTCGAAACGGATGTCGCGCAGGACGATCAGCTCGTCGTAGCCGGCGACCTCCTCGAAGGTACGCGCGAGGTACTCGTCGGGGTCCATCGCGTAGCCGCTGAACCAGTCGGCATAGGCCTTGGCGACGCGCTTGGGCGTGTCCAGCAGGCCCTCGCGGGTGGGGTCGTCACCGGCCCAGCTGAGCAGGGTGCGCACGGCAGCCTCGGCCTGCTCGCGGGTCGGTTTGTCGGGATCGGCCATGGTCGGCGGCACCTGTGTTGCGGGGGTCGCCATGCTACTCCAGCCGGCCGGCCGGAGGTTTTCCAGGGTGCCTTCCGAACGCCGCGCCGGGAGTTCTTCTGTTGCGATCCCGCCTGTTGCAGGCGATCGCGCGATGGCAGTGGAGATCCCTGCGGCATCGCGCGTCGACCGGCCCCGGTTCGTGATTACAGACCGTCGCGATCCCCGTCTCCCGGCAGGGCCGATTCGATGAACTGCCAGCCATCGCGCACGGCGGGCCGCGCCTCCTCCCAGCTCATGCCGCTGGCGTCCCAGTCCTGTTGCAGCAGCGCCTCGACCTGCTCGAACTGCTGCTCCGGATACCGTTCACGGGCATCGAAGGCGTACCGGTAGGCCGGCTCGTAATCCTCCCAGCTGCGGCCGGACACGTAGTAGGGCGCCCTGCTGTACTCGTGCTGGAAGTGCGCGCGGTAGCTGTCCAGGTTGATGGAATCGGCGACCGAGTCACCGGCCTTTCCGCCGACCAGGCCACCGGCCACCGCCCCCACCGCGATGCCGACCGGGCCTCCAACGGCACCGACGGCCGCACCGGCAATGGCACCGGCCACTGCGCCCGCACCGATACCCAGTCCGCTGTCTTTCCTGTCGTTGTTCATGGCTGCACTCCGCTGATTGGGTGACGCCGACGGTGCGCCGGCACAGACCCACCGTAGCCATGACCGGATTCGGTCACGGTGAAGGCGCGCGCGGGCCCGCCCCGCCCACGCCGGCACGCGGACTGTTGCACACCCTGAATCGGTGCTTTACTGCGACGCCGGTCGCATTCCCAGCCCGGCAGCACGCACCCTGGAGATTCCCATGCACTCCCAGCTGCCCCGCGTTGCCGCGCTGGTCCTCGCGATGTCGATGTCCACCGCGCTGCCTTCCGCCGCCTTTGCGCAAACCCCGCCCACCGCCGCCGAACGCATTGCCGGCACCGAATTGATCTCGCGCGATGCGTTGTTCGGCAATCCCGAGCGCGCGATGGTCATGATCAGCCCCGATGGCAGGACGCTGAGCTGGGTCGCACCGGTCGATGGCGTGTTGAACGTATGGGTGGCGCCGGCCGACAACCCCGGCGAGGCGCGCGCGGTCACCCACGACATCGCGCGCGGCATCCGCAACCACTTCTGGTCGTACCTGCCGGACACGCTGCTGTACCTGCGCGACAGCGGCGGTGACGAGGATTTCCACCTGTTCAGCGTCAACGTGGCGACCGGCAAAGAGATCGATCTCACGCCGTATCCGAAGACCACCGCGCAGGTGGTGGGCGCCAGCCATTCGCAGCCGGGCGCGATCCTGGTCGGCATGAACGACCGCGATCCGAAGTGGCACGACCTGTACCGGGTCGACCTGGCCAGCGGCGAGCGCACGCTGGTGCAGAAGAACGACGACGAGATCGGCGCCTACCTGGCCGACGACGGCTTCACTGTCCGCTACGCGATGCGGGCGCGGCCCGACGGCGGCAGCGACATCCTCAAGCCGGCCGGCGACGGCGGCTGGGAGGTCTGGTCCGATATTCCGTTCGAGGACTCGCTGACCACGGCGCCCGCCGGGCTGACCACCGACGGCGACACCCTGTACATGCTCGACTCGCGCAACCGCAACACGGCGGCGCTGTACGCGATCGACGTGGCCAGCGGCGAGCGCAGGCTGGTGCTGGAGGATGCGCGCGCCGATGTCGGCCAATCGCTGGCGCACCCGCAGACCGGCGTCGTCCAGGCGGTCGCGGTCAATTACCTGCGCGAGGAATGGGAGCCGGTCGATCCGGCCATCGCCGCCGATCTGGAAAAGCTGCAGGCGATCGGCCCGGGCGAGATCGGCGTCAACGCCCGCACGCATGACGACAGCATCTGGATCGTCACCTACTCGGCGGCCGAAACCCCGGTGGTCTATTACCGCTACGACCGTGGCGCGGGCGGCAAGCTGACCCGGCTGTTCTCGGCCCGACCCAAGCTCGACGGCAAGCCGCTGGTGCCGCAGTGGCCGCAGGAGATCACCTCGCGCGACGGCAAGACGCTGGTCAGCTACCTCACCCTGCCGCGCAGCGCCGACCCCGATGGCGATGGCAAGCCCAATGTTGCGGTGCCGATGGTGCTGGACGTGCACGGCGGCCCATGGGCACGCGACAGCTACGGCTACAGCTCCTACGCGCAGTGGCTGGCGAACCGCGGCTACGCGACGCTGGCGGTGAATTTCCGCGGCTCCACCGGCTTCGGCAAGGCGTTCACCAACGCCGGCAACGGCGAGTGGGCCGGAAAGATGCACGACGACCTGCTCGATGCGGTGCAGTGGGCGGTCGACCAGGGCGTCACCACCGCCGACCAGGTGGCGATCATGGGCGGCAGCTACGGCGGCTACGCAACACTGGCCGGGCTGACCTTCACCCCGGACGCGTTCGCCTGCGGCGTCGACATCGTCGGACCGTCCAACCTCAATACCCTGCTCAGCACCGTGCCGCCGTACTGGGCCAGTTTCTACGAGCAGCTGGCCAAGCGCATGGGCGACCCGCGCACCGAGGAAGGCAGGCAATGGCTGGTCGAACGCTCGCCGTTGACCCGCGCCGACCAGATCACCAAGCCGTTGCTGATCGGCCAGGGCGCGAACGACCCGCGCGTGAAGCAGGACGAGTCCGACCAGATCGTCAAGGCGATGACCGCCAACGGCATCCCGGTGACTTACGTGCTGTTCCCCGACGAGGGCCACGGTTTCGCGCGACCGGAGAACAGCAAGGCGTTCAATGCGGTGACCGAAGGCTTCCTGAGCCAGTGCCTGGGTGGCCGCGCCGAGCCGATCGGAACCGACTTCGCCGGCTCCAGCATCAGCGTGCCGATTGGTGCCGATGGCGTGCCGGGCCTGGTGGAAGCATTGAAGGGCCACGAGCAGACCATCAGGAAGTGAGCCGGGAGTAGCCCGGGGAGTGATCCGGGGAGTGGCCCGTCAGCACCGGTGCGGACGGGCCATCCGGGCCGGCGACCGGCCCGCCTGCATGTTTCGCGGGCGGGCGGGATAATGGGCCCAATGTCTCCCTGCAACACGGAACCGCCATGACCCCGGAACAACTGCTCGCCACCTACGGCCCCCGCGAATCGATGGAGTTCGACGTCGTCGTGGTCGGCGCCGGCCCGGCCGGACTGGCCACCGCGATCCGCCTGCGCCAGCTGGCCGCCGACAAGGGCAGCGAGCTGTCGGTGTGCGTGCTGGAGAAAGGCTCCGAACCCGGCGCGCACATCCTGTCGGGCGCGATCATCGACACCCGCGCGCTGGATGAGCTGTTGCCGGACTGGAAGGAACGCGGCGCGCCGTTGCGCCAGCCGGTGACGCGCGACGAATTCCTGTTCCTGAGCGAGACCGGATCGCGCGCGACGCCCGGTTTCCTGCTGCCGGGCTGCTTCGACAACCACGGCCATTACATCGCCAGCCTGGGCGAGCTGACCCGCTGGCTGGCGACCCAGGCCGAGGCGCTCGGGGTGGAGATCTTCCCCGGCTTCGCCGCCGCCGAAGTGCTCTACGACGAGACCGGCGCGGTGATGGGCGTGGCCACCGGCGACATGGGCGTGGGCAAGGACGGCGAGCCGACCGGGCAGTTCCAGCGCGGCATGGAGCTGCACGCCAGGTACACGGTGTTCGCCGAGGGCTCGCGCGGCCAACTCGGCCGCCAGCTGATCGCCAGGTTCGCGCTCGACAAGGACTGCGACCCGCAGAGCTACGGCCTGGGGGTCAAGGAACTGTGGCAAGTGGATCCGGCCCGGCACGAGCCCGGCCTGGTCGTGCACACCTCCGGCTGGCCGCTGGACTCGGACACCTACGGCGGCTCGTTCGTCTACCACGCCGAGGACAACAAGGTCGCGATCGGCTTCGTGGTCGGGCTGGACTACAGCAATCCGTGGCTGAGCCCGTACGAGGAGTTCCAGCGCTTCAAGACCCACCCGGCCATCCGCAAATACCTGGAAGGCGGCAAGCGCATTTCCTATGGCGCGCGCAGTATCACCGCCGGTGGTCTGATGTCGCTGCCGAAGACCGTGTTCCCCGGTGGCGCGCTGGTCGGTTGCGAGGCCGGCTACCTCAACGCCAGCCGGATCAAGGGCAGCCATGCGGCGATCAAGACCGGCATGCTGGCCGCGGAAGCCGCGTTCGAGGCGCTGTCGCAGGGGCGCTCGGGTGACGAACTGCTCGCCTACCCCGCCGCGTTCGAGACCAGTTGGCTGCACGAGGAGCTCAAGCTGTCGAAGAACTTCAAGCAGTGGTTCAAGAAGGGCCGGCTGCTGGCGACGCTGATGACCGGCATCGAGCAATGGCTGCTGCCGAAGCTGGGCATCCGCAATCCGCCGTGGACGCTGCACCACGCCAAGGCCGACCACGAGTGCCTGGACCCGGCCGACCAGCGCGAAAAGATCGTGTACCCCAAGCCCGACGGCGTACTGACCTTCGACCGCCTCAGCTCGGTGTTCCTCAGCAGCACCCACCACGACGAGAACCAGCCGGTCCACCTGACCCTGAAGGACGCCAGCATCCCGGTGACGGTGAACCTGGCCGAGTACGCCGGCCCCGAGGCGCGCTACTGCCCGGCCGGCGTGTACGAGTTCGTCGGCGAGCCCGGCCACGAGCGGCTGCAGATCAACGCGGCCAACTGCGTGCACTGCAAGACCTGCGACATCAAGGACCCGACCCAGAACATCGTCTGGGTCGCCCCGCAGGGCGGCGACGGCCCGAACTACGCCGCGATGTGAGCGCCGGCCGCACCCGCACCACCCTCCACATCCCGAGAGCCCCATGACCGCAATGACCAGCCCCGGCGCCCGTTTCCGCCGCGCTCTGACCGATGAGAAGCCGCTGCAGATCGTCGGCGCCATCAACGCCAACCACGCCCTGCTCGCCAGACGCGCCGGTTACCGCGCGATCTACCTGTCCGGCGGCGGCGTCGCGGCCGGCTCGCTGGGCCTGCCGGACCTGGGCATCAACACGCTGGAAGACGTGCTGGTCGACGTGCGCCGCATCACCGACGTCTGCGAGCTGCCGCTGCTGGTCGACATCGACACCGGCTTCGGCCCGAGCGCGTTCAACATCGCCCGCACCATCAAGTCGCTGATCAAGGCCGGCGGCGCAGCCTGCCACATCGAGGACCAGGTCGGCGCCAAGCGCTGCGGCCATCGCCCCGGCAAGGAGATCGTGTCGCAGGGCGAGATGGTCGACCGGGTCAAGGCCGCGGTCGACGCCAGGACCGACCCGGACTTCTTCCTGATCGCGCGCACCGACGCGATCCAGGTCGACGGCGTGGACGCGGCGATCGAGCGCGCCATCGCCTGCGTCGAGGCCGGCGCCGACGGCATCTTCGCCGAGGCCGCCTACGACCTGCCGACCTACCGGCGCTTCGTCGATGCGGTGAAGGTGCCGGTGCTGGCCAACATCACCGAATTCGGCCAGACCCCGTTGTTCACCCGCGACGAGCTGGCCTCGGTCGGCGTGGCGATGCAGCTGTTCCCGCTGTCCGCGTTCCGCGCCATGAACAAGGCCGCCGAAGCGGTGTATACCGCGATCCGCCGCGACGGCCACCAGAAGAATGTGGTCGACACCATGCAGACCCGCGAGGAGCTGTACGAGCGCATCGGCTACCACGAATTCGAGCGCAGCCTGGACAAGGTGTTCAGCAGCGCGAAGTGAGCGGCGGCCGCTGTCGCCGGACCCGGTACCGCCAATGGCCGCATGGTTGTTGCGCGTGCGGCCCGGCTACTTGTCTGCGCGTCAAGGCTTTATACTGCTGCGCGGCCGCATGATTGCGGCCTTCCGTTGAACGGCGACGCGCACCCATCGCGGGCAGCGCTCAATAGGGTGAACCGTGCGCAATTACGACCTCGAATTCCTGAAAAGATTCTCCCTGGTGATGGGTTTCCTGATCGTGCTCAGCCTGGGCCTGATCGTCGGCGCGCGCCTCATCAGCAACTCGCTGCCCTATGAAGTGCCCGAGGTCGTGGCCCAGCGCACCAAGGCCCGGATCGCGCCGGTCGGTGCGGTCTACGCCGGCAGCACCGGTGCTGCGGCACAGGCCGCCGCCAGTGCCGCAGCCGCCGCCGCCGCCTCTTCGGCCGTCGCCTACGGCGGCACGCTGGACGGCTCGGTGATCTTCGACAACCTGTGCGCCGGCTGCCACAGCTCCGGCGCGGGCGGCGCGCCGACGATGGACAAGGCGCACTGGGCCGCGCGCATTCCGCAGGGTCTGGACACGCTGCACAAGCATGCGATCGAAGGCTTCACCGGCAGCACCGGGATGATGCCGGCCAAGGGCGGCAACCCCGCCCTGACCGACGAGCAGGTCATCGCCACGGTCGACTGGATGATCGACAACCTGAAGTAGGCATCGACGCCTGCCATCCGCAACGCCGCCTCCGGGCGGCGTTGTCGTTTCCGGCGCCCGCGTCCGTGCGATGACGGGTGCATGCGGTGAGGGGGGCCGGCGATCCCCGGCAAAACGCCTGTGAACGTCGCACCGCTTATCATGGGCGCATGGACACTCCCGCTTTCCCCGACGATCCCGCCTTCCTCGGCGGCAAGGCCGCGACGCTCACCCTGGCCGGTCCCGCCGGCGCGATCGAGGCGATTGTGGAAGCCGCCGATCCCGAGGCGCCCGCACGACCGCTGGTGGCGGTGATCTGCCACCCGCTGCCGACCGAAGGCGGCACGATGCACAACAAGGTGGTCACCATCACCGCACGCGCGCTGCGCGAGTCGGGCGCGAGCACGGTGCGGTTCAATTTCCGCGGCGTCGGCGCGTCCGAAGGCGAGTTCGACGAAGGCCGCGGCGAGGCCGACGACCTGCGCGCGGTGGTCGCCTGGGTCCGGCAGCAGCGTCCGGATGCGCAGTTGTGGCTGGCCGGTTTCAGCTTCGGCTCGTACGTCGCCTACCAGACGGCCGCCGAGCTCAGGCCCGGCATGCTGATCATGATCGCCCCGCCCGCCGGCGGCCGCGGCTACGACTTCGCCGCCATCACGCCGTTCGACGGCCCGTGGCTGGTGGTGCAGGGCGAGGCCGACGAGGTCGTCGATCCGGCCCACGTGTACGCCTGGGTCGACAGCCTCAAACAGCCGCCCGAACTGGTGCGGATGCCCGGCACCAGCCACTTCTTCCACCGCAAGCTGATGGACCTGCGCGGCGCGGTGAAACACGGCGTGCGCGCCTACCTGCCGGCAGCGACCACCGCCGCCGATGAGTGAGCCGACGATCGCCCCAGACACGCTGCCCAGCGCGCGTTACCGGGCAGGCGTGAGCCGGGGCGACTGGAGCGACGACGCCGCGCAACACCCGGCGCTGGCCGAGCTCGACCGCCTGCACGCGGCGCTGGTCGACCCGCCATCCCGCGGCGTGCTGGACCGCTGGCGTGGCAGACCGGTCGCCGCGCCGCCGGGGCTGTACCTGTGGGGTGGCGTCGGCCGTGGCAAGACCTTCCTGATCGACCTGTTCTACGAAGGCCTGCCGATCGCGCGGAAACACCGCACCCACTTCCACCGCTTCATGCGCGACGTGCACACCCGGCTGCACGAACACGCCGGCGAGCGCGACCCGCTGACGGCGATCGCCCGCCAGGCCGGACGGCAATGGCAGGTGCTGGTGCTGGACGAGTTCTTCGTCACCGATATCGGCGATGCGATGCTGCTCGGGCGCTTCGCCGAGCGCCTGTTCGCCGAAGGCGTGGCGCTGGTGACCACCTCCAACATCGCCCCGCAGCACCTGTTCCAGGACGGCCTGCAGCGCGAGCGCTTCCTGCCCGCGATCGCCCAGATCCAGCAGCACTGCCACGTCCTGCACCTGCAAAGCGACCACGACTACCGCCTGCGCGCGCTGACCCGCTCGCCGGTGTACCGCGCACCGCTGGATGCCGGGGCCGACGCCTGGCTCGCCACGCGCTGGGAGGAAATCGTCGACGGCCGCCCGCGCGGCACCGGTCCGCTGCATATCGATGGCCGCGACATCCCGGTGCGCGGGCTCGCCGAGGGGCACGCCTGGTTCGACTTCGCCGCCCTGTGCGAAGGCCCGCGCGCGGCCGGCGACTACATCGAGATCGCGACCGAGTTCCACACCGTGCTGGTCGGTGCCATTCCGGTGTTCGACGGTGGCAACGACGACCCCGCGCGCCGCTTCGTGAACCTGATCGACGAGCTGTACGACCGCAACGTCAACCTGGTCTGCACCGCCGCGACGGCACCGGTCGGGCTGTATACCGGCCACCGGCTGGCGGCGGCGTTCGAGCGCACCACCTCGCGGCTGATCGAGATGCGCTCGGCGGAATACCTGGCCCGGGAGCACCGCGGCTGAGGATACGACCCGGGCACGCACCCCCGGCACGCGACCCGGGCGGCGCGGTCAGGCCGCGCGCGGGTCGGCCCAGACGCTGTGCGGATCGCCGTCGCGGGCCCGTCGCGCGCTGGCGCGGGCCAATGCGGCGAACCCGGCTGCCAGCGCAATCGCCATCGCATCGACCGTGACCAGCACCCAGTGCCCGGCGACGGCCGCCTTCCACAGCCACCAGCCGCTGGCGATGCCGTGCGCGACCGGGATCGCGACGGTGACCAGCGCCGCCAGCCACAGCAGTTCGCGCACGCCGCGCGACGGCGGCCTCAGCGCCGCCCACGACGCGCACAACGCCCACGTGCCGAAGCAGACCCAGCGCTCGGCGGAGGCGGAATGCAGCCCCCACATCGGTGCCAGCTGCGTGGCCACGAAGCTGGCCGAGATCGCGACGCACACGCCGATGCAGACACCGACCGTGGCGCGCGCCATGTTGACCTGCGCCCGGCCTTGCTCGACCGCGCGCCGTTTGCGCCGCGACTCGATCCACAACAGGTTGCCGGAATAGAACAGGAACGCGCCGGCCAGTCCGAGCAGGAAGTACAGCCACTGCACCACGCGGTTGCCGAACTCGCCGAAGTGCAGCGCATAGGTTGCCTGCAGGGTCGCGTGGTTGGCGTCGCGCGCGCCCTGCAACTGCACCGCGAGCACCTCGCCGCTGCCGGCATCCAGCGCGACCGAACCCATCGCGCCCAGCGCGCGTGAGGTCTCGCCGGTGATCTCGACCACCGCGTTGGCGTCGCCACCGTGCTGCAGCTTCAGATAGGCCGGCTCGAAATCGTCGATGCCGTGCCCGCGCGCGACCGCCACCGAGCGCTCATGCCACTGCGCCAGCGACTGCATCGCGGCCGGCTCGCCGGATGCGGCGACCACCGGCGCGGTGTCCATCGCCGCCGGTACCGATTCCAGCAAGCTGCCGTCATAGACCAGCGGGTCGAGCAGCGGCATCAATGCGAACAGCAGGCACAGCAACGCGCCGGTCACCGCGAACATCACGTGCGCCGGCAGGCTCAACACCCCGATCACGTTGTGCGCGTCCTGCCAGAACCGCTTGAGGTTGCGTCCCGGCCGCAGCGCGAACAGGTCCTTCGCCAGCCGCGGCAGGTGGATCACCACACCGCTGACCAGCGCCAGCCCGTACAGCAGGCTGACCACGCCCATCAACCACATCCCGACCATCGGGATGCCGAGCGAGTAGTGCAGCAGGTTGACCAGCTCGGCCAGGCTCGAAGTCGGCGGGGTCGGGCTGCCCTGCAGGGTGTCGAGGGTCGCGAACTGCCACTTCCCCGCGCCATCCAGCCACCAGGCCGAAGCCTGGGCCGACTCGGCGCCGGGGAAACCGAGGCCGAGGTGCACGCGCGCGCCCTCATGACGGGCCAGCGTTTCGTCGAGCAGGCGCTGCGCGTCGATGATCGAGTCGGGCTGCGCGTCGACCGCACTCGACTGCCACAGCGGCAGCTCGTGGTGGAACATCGTGATCGCACCGGCGTAGAACGCGACGAACAGGGCGAAGCCGGCGACCAGCCCGACCCAGCTGTGGACGGCGGTGTACACCCGCAGGGTGGTGGCGCGCAATTTCATCGATCCGTCCTCATGCGGCCCATCCGGTCGCCTGCAGCAGCCACAGCGCGCCGAGCGCGGCCAGCGCCAAGCTGCCGATCCAGCCCCACGCGCGCCACCCGCCGGCGAAGCGGAAGCTGGCCGCGGCGATGCTGATCCACAGCGGAAACAGCAGCACCAGCCCCGGCACCAGGGTCGCCTGCCACGGACCCGGCCACAGCCGCCCGAGCAGGCTCGCCAACGCCGCGGCGAGGATGAAACCCGGCAGTGCGGCGGCGGTCGCGCGGCCCCACATCAGTCGCTCTCCAGCGACGTGCGCGCCAGCGGCACCGTCCGCGATCGGTGCGCATCCGCCGGCGGCGACGCATTCGTCCACCACGCCAGGTACGGCAACGCGACCAGCGCCAGCATCCACGTTGCCAGCATCGCGCACAGCCCGGCGCCGACGCCGAGCTCCACGATCCACCCGCCCAGCGACACCAGCGCCAGTGCGCCGCCGACTGCGCGCAGGCCGGCACGGCCCGCACCCGGCTGCCAGCCGCGATTGGGCGACGCCAGGTACAGCGCCAGCGCCGACGCCAGCGCGGCCAGGGTCGCCAGCAGGCCCGGTGCGCCCGCCATCACCAGCGGTAACGCAGGGTCGCGGTGACCGTGCGCGGGTAGCCGTAGTAGCACCACATCGCGCTGTTGCAGACCGCCACGTACTCCTTGTCCATCAGGTTGGCGGCGTTGAGCTGCAGCCGCCAGCGGTCGAAGTCGTAGTGCACCGCGGCGTCGAACAGCGTGTATGACGGCGTCTTCCACGCGTTGTAGATGTCGCCGTAGACCGAACCGGTATGCCGCACGCCGCCGCCGAAGCCGAGCCCCGACAGCGCGCCGTAGGCGATCGTGTAATCGAGGCCGAGCGCGGCCTGCCGCTGCGGCACCAGCGCGACGCGCTTGCCGAGCGCGGCGGCGTCGGTGGTGCGGGTGACTTCGGTATCCATCCAGGTCGCCGCGCCGTACACGCCCAGCGCCGGGGTCACGTTCCAGCGGCCCTCCAGCTCGACGCCGCGCACGCGGGTCTCGCCCTGCTGGACCGAGAACAGCACGTGGTCGGGATCGACACTCAGCGTGTTCTGCTGGCGGATGTCGTACACCGCCAGCGTCGCCAGTCCGCGGCCGCTGGGCGGCAGGTACTTGATGCCGGCCTCGACCTGCTCGCCGGTGGTCGGCACGAACGCGTTGCCGTCGAAGTCGACGCCGACGGTCGGCTGGAACGATTCCGACCACGCCACGTACGGCGCAAATCCGGAGTCGAACACGTAGTTGACTCCCACCCGCCCCGAGAACGCATCGTCCTCCTGCCGGCTGTGCGTGACCGGGTCGGCGATGAGGTTGTCAGCCCGCGTGCGCACCCGGTCCTGGCGGCCGGCGACGGTGACCACCCAGCGGTCCAGCCGCAGCTGGTCCTGCAGGTAGACCCCGGTCTGCTGCTGCACCTTGTCTTCGTGGAAGGTGTAGTCCGGCACCACCACCTCGGCCCCGTAAACCGGGTCGAACACGTCGATCGGCGCGATCCCGAACGCGAAAGCCGAGGCGTAATCGTTCTGCAGCCGGCGGTAGTCGACACCGGCCAGCACGGTGTGGCGCCACGCGCCGGTGGTGAAGTCGAAGCTCACGTTGTTGTCGACGCCGAACGCCCTGGAGTGCTCCTCCAGCGGGAACAGGTAGCGGTTCAGCGTGCGGCCGTCCGCCTCCAGCCCCAGCGTGCCGATGCCGGCGTCGTGGTCGACATCGGCCTCGCCGTAGCGCAGGTTCTGGCGGAACGTCAGGCCGTTGCCGAAGGCGTGCTCGAACTCGTAGCCGGCCGACTTGCTGGTGCGCAGGTAGTCGTTCCAGCCCGGCTCGCCGGTGAACACGCTCGGCCGGATCCTGCCGTTCGGGTTCGGCAGCAGGGTGCCGGCAGCCGGCAGGAAGCCGCTGCCGTTGGCGGTGTCGGCCTTCTGCCAGCGTGCGAGCAGGGTCAGCGAAGTGGCATCGCTGGGCTTCCACGCCAGTGCCGGGGCGAAGAAGTAGCGGTCGTCCTTGACGAAATCGACCAGGTTGTCGCTGTTGCGGGCCAGGCCGGTGAGCCGATACGACCACACGCCCTCATCGTCCAGCGGCCCGCCGAAATCGAACGCGGCCTGGCGCAGGTCGAAGTTGCCGAGCTGCACCTCGACCTCTCGCAGCGGCCGGTCGACCGGGCGCTTGCTGACCAGGTTGACCAGCCCGCCCGGCGGCATCGCCCCGTAGGACACCGACGACGGCCCCTTCAGCACGTCCATCCGCTCCAGCCCGTACGGCTCGACGCGGGTCGCGCCGGTCCAGACACCGTCTGTCAGCGCCAGCCCGTCGAGGTAACGCGCCGGGGTGAAACCGCGCACCAGCAGCCAGTCGCTGCGGGTGTCCTGGCCGTAGCCGCCGCCCTGGGTACCCGCCAGATACCACATCGCCTCCTCGAGGCCGTGCAGGCCGCGATCGGCGAACTGCTGCGCGCCGACCACCGACACCGATTGCGGCGCCTCGATGATCGGGGTGTCGGTCTTGGTCACGGTCTGGCTGCGCTTGATGATCTGCGCCTGCACCTGGACGGTGTCGAGGGTGGTGGCGTCGGGTGCGGCGACGGCACCTGCGGACGGAGGCACAGTGATCTGCGCAGCGGCCGGCAGTGCGGCCAACAACGCCAGGCCGAGCAGGCTCGCCCGGGGGAAGGAGGGTCGGGCGACAGCGAAACGGGACATTGGAACCCTTGTGATGGTTATTTTGGTTCGCGCGTCCGGTGCGCAAGCGGCGCCGGCATGGGCTCGGCGGGCTCTGAATGGAAATCATTCTCATTCTAGTGGTTTGCCCCGAGCCACGGCAATGCGTCTGCCCGAGAAGCCGTGGTCAGCAAAAGGTGTCTCGCGACATCCGGTTTCCGCTGCCGGTCCTCCAGCCTGCTGGTACCCACCGCCACTGCCCGGACACCCGCCGCGCCGACCGCGGCGCCGGCAGGCGAAGCGTCAATGTCTTCGCAGCGGCCGGAGGTCACCCACCGCCGCCGCCGAGCGCCTGCGCGATGACGTCGTCGCGCTGCGCCGTTCTCGCGCCTGGTCGAACGCCCGAGCGCCATGCGAGAGGGCCGGGGCGCAAGACCCATGGACGCCGGTTTCATCCCGGATTTTGCGATCCCCGGCTCTTGCATCCGGCGTTCCGACTCCGGCCCCACCACGGGGGATAATGGCGGCATGACCACGACCCCCTCCACTTCCGCTCCCTCCGCCAGCGCCGACCTGCCGCTCGGCCGTCACGTCGACTACCCGCGCGAGTACGACGCATCGCTGCTGTTTCCGATCGCCCGCGCGCTCGGCCGCAACGAGATCGGCCTGGCCGGCGCCGGCCCGCATGATGCAGGCCTGCCCTTCATCGGCAGCGACCGCTGGCACGCCTACGAGCTGGGTTGGCTGGACGGCCGCGGCAAGCCGCGCGTGGCGACCGCGACGCTGAGCATCCCGGCCGCGTCGCCGCACCTGATCGAATCCAAGTCGCTCAAGCTCTACCTGAACTCCTTCAACGCGACCCGCTTCGACGATGATGAAGCCGTGCGCGCACGCATCGCCGCCGACCTGGCGCAGGTGGCCGGCAGCGCGGTCGAGGTGGTGTTCGGATTGCCGCCCATCGACGAGCAGACGGAGATGGCCGAGTCGCTGGACGAGCTGCCGATCGCGTTCGACCACTACGGCCCCCCGCAGCCGGACTTCCTGCAGAGCGATGCCGACGAGGTGGTCGAGGAAAGCCTGACCAGCGCGCTGCTCAAATCCAACTGCCCGGTGACCGGCCAGCCCGACTGGGCGCGGGTGCGGATCGACTACCGCGGCCCGCGCCTGGATCGCGCCGGCCTGCTGCGCTACCTGGTGTCGTTCCGCGACCACGCCGGTTTCCACGAGCAGTGCGTGGAGCAGATCTTCCACGACCTGATGCAGCGCGCGCGCCCGCAACACCTGTCGGTGCAGGCCCGCTACACCCGCCGCGGCGGCCTCGACATCAATCCGTGGCGCGCCACGCCGGGGTTCGCGGCACCGGCCGCCGGGCGCGACCTGCGCCAGTGAAGGCGTAGCCGCCGGGTTCACGTCGGCACGATCGGTTCTTAACAAGTGCCGTGCAATGGTGGCTCCGCCCATACGGCAGGAGCCCCGAACCCATGACCGCCCCCGATCAGAAAGCCGACTTCTCCGGTGTCAGTGCGCAGGTCGACACCACGGCCGAGAAGGTCGAAAAGGCCGATTTCTCCGGCGTCCGCGCCAACGTCGACACCACCGCGGAAAAAGTCGGCGGCTCTGCCGCACAGACCTACACCGTGCGCAGCGGCGACACCCTGTCGCACATCGCCAAGCAGTTCTACGGCAAGGCCAGCGAATGGAACACGATCTACGCGGCCAATCGCGACCAGCTCGACGATCCCGACCGGATCAAGCCCGGGCAGGTGCTCACCATCCCCGCCCGCGACGACCAGCCAACCGGCTGAGTCCGCGCGACTGCGACTGCCTGTATTTGTGACCGCCTGTTCGTGACTGCCTGTATTCCCGCATTCCCAAGGAGAGCCTCATGACCCCCAACAAACTGCATTACGCCGTCGCCGCCGCACTGCTTGCCACACTGGCGCTGGCCGGTTGCAAGAAGAATCCCTCGACGATGGAAAACGAGACCGCCCCGCCGCCGGCCATGACCGAACCGGCACCGCCCGCCGAGCCGATGCCGGCCGAGACCGCCGTAAGCGTCACCTCGGTGACCCTGGGAACCAACGCCGGGGCCGACAAGACCATCGCCACGCCGATGACGAGCTTCGCCGCCAAGGACCCGATCGTGGTCTCGATCGCCACCAACGGCGCAGCCAGCAACGTCGACATCGGCGCCAAGCTGGTCTACCAGGATGGCCAGACCGCCGGCGAGCAGTCGCAGACGATCAACACCACCGGCATGGAAACCACCAACATCACCTTCACCAACGCCAACGGCTGGCCCGCCGGCAGCTACACCGCCGAAGTGTCGGTCAATGGCACGCAGGCGCAGAGCACCCCGTTCACGGTCAACTGAACCACTCCTCTCTCTCCAGAGGTCGGTGATTGGGGGCGCGGCGAAAGTCGCGCCCCTTTTTTGTCGCAACGGCGGGCACGCGGCGCCGTCGCGCCGGTTGCCGTTGCGAGCGCCCCTCGCCACCGCCAGCGGCTACCATGCGCAAGTCCCCCGCCTCGTGCCCGCCGCCATGAATACCCCTCCTGCCTATCTCGACGACGACCAGATCGAGCGCCTCGCCAACCTGCTTGAGCAGCGCGCGGTGCCGTTCCGCGGCTTCAACCTGGAAGCGCTCGACGGTTACCTTTCGGCGCTGGCGGTCTCGCCCGGCGAAGTCCCCATGGCCGAGTGGGAAGCGCCGGTATGGGGCAAGCCGCCGCGCTGGGACGACCCGGTCGAGCGCGCCGAGGTCGAAGCGCTGCTGATCGGCCACCGCAACATGGCCAACGCGCGCGTGCGCCACGGCAACGACGACCTGCCCGACCACCTCGCCCCGCTGCTGTGGCTGCCCGAGGACCCCGAACTGCAGGACGCCGAGGCCGAGCAGGAAGACGATCTGGACGTCGGCCGCGACTGGGCGCTGGGCTTCTTCACCGCGGTCGAACTGCGTGAGGCGCAGTGGGACCAGTGGCTCGACGAGAACGAGTGGATGGAGGACATCTTCGACCTGTTCGACCGGCTCGCCAGCGGCGAGATGGTCGGCGAGGACCCGGCCGAACCCGCCACCCCGATCGACTACCGCGAGCGCCTGGGCATCATCGCCGGCCTGCCCGACATGCTGGCCGACCTCAACCACTACCGCGTCGACGCCCTCACCCCGCGCGAACCCATCCGCCGCGACCCGACCCCGGACCGCAACGCCCCCTGCCCCTGCGGCAGCGGCAAGAAGTTCAAGAAGTGCTGCGGCGCGTGAAGCCAGGCAAGTTGAGGCCGATAAAGCCAGGTTGAGACCGAACGACCCGGCGGCGGCCTGTCATTGCCGCCGGTGTTTGCCCACCGGCCACGACGGCCATCCAATTGCGCGCCCTTCAACCGTCCGCCTGGACTCCCTCTGGTCGTAGGAGCGGCGTCAGCCGCGAACGCACAGAGCCAACACCTGCATCGCCGCTTCCATCATTTTCGGAACCCACATCCCGCCGTTGCGACAGTCCTGGATCTCTACCGGCTCGGCACTGATGATCAGGTCGCAGCTTACGCAGCTCCTACACAGGTCACTGACGCCGCCAATCGCGGAAAATGACAGCCCCTTCCACCTGGCGAAACTGGGCGGCCCCCGCGGCCGCAGCCGTCGCCACCCCGCCGGCCACCTCCGATGCCGAACCACCCCTGCCTCAGCTGCGGCGCCTGCTGCGCCCACTTCCGCGTCGCCTTCCACTGGGCCGAAACCGACCCCTTCCTGGGCGGCGCCACCCCGGCCGAACTGACCGAAAAACTCGACCCCCACCGCGTCGTCATGCGCGGCACCCGCAACGGCGCCACCCGCTGCGTGGCCCTGCAGGGCGAAGTCGGCGTCGCCGCCCACTGCGGTATCTACGCCCAGCGCCCCTCCCCCTGCCATGCCCTGCAACCGGCCTGGGAAACCGGCGAACCCAGCCCGCAATGCGACCGCGCCCGCCTCGCCCACGGCCTGCCCCCGCTGACACCGGAAAGCTGGAACGACCCGAGCAGCCCGGGATGGACGCCGTTGACGCGGAGTGCGTGAACGAAGCCTTCAATTGCGCGGCGGTACCCGAGAATTCCGAGCAATGAAGAGTGGGGCTTAAAGGGTCTGACGTTCGAGAAGATTTTGCAGGACGTGATGCTTAAGCGCCGAAAGGAAGAGTTGGAGCTTTACAAGCTGTTTGCGTCCGACGCTGCGTTCAAGACCGCCTGGAGCCAGAGCATCAAGGAAACGCTCAACAGGAACCTGGACAACCGACCCAACCCCTAATCCTGCGGCCCTCACGCCTCCGGCGGCATGGCCGCAAGCCGCCGCGCCGCGTCCCGCACGCCATCGAAAATGTCCGTGGCGACCCGGCCCGGGAAATCACCGGGCAGCTGTGTCTGCACACTGGCGATAGCCGGCTCCACGCGCTCCAGCAACTCCACGATCCACGGCTCGGCACCTTCCGCGATCCCACATGCACGCGCAGTCTCGTTCCAGTGCCGGCGGCGGATGTCCCGCAACCGCCGGTGGCGGTTCCTGCCGGCGACCGCCATCGCCAGTTCGGCCTTGTGGGGATCGAGCTGGCGTGCGCCCCGTCCCATGATCGGGTACACGGACAACACGTCATACAGGGGCGTCAGCCGGAAGCGCCCGCCCTGCTCGACATGCAGGCTGAAGTTCTTCGCGTGGCCATCTGTCGCGGCCAGCAGCCAGAACAGGAGCTGCGCCTTGAAGAAGGTGGCCCGGTCGGCGGGTTCGTCCGATAGGCGCAGCAGATCCATGATGCGGGCAATGCCGGGGCCACCATCGCTTTCATACCTGCGCGAAGGCGGCTGGCCGAACGCCTGGCACAGGTCCTCCTGGGGCAAACGCAGCCACCATCGGCCATCCGTGGAGGGGCGGCGATCGAAGCGGGTCACGGCCAGCACGCGTTGACCGTCGAATTGCGCCATCGCGGCACCCGCCACGGGCATCCCGAATGCAGCCAGCAGGCGCAAGCACAGCCATTCGTTCTCGATCGAATGGCACATGTCCGCATGCATGTTGCCCACCACCCCGAGCGGCAACTTGAGGATATGCGTACTGGGCGTGCTGCCGAGCGGTACACACCATTGATTTTCGTGCCACAGCAGTCCGGTCTTTTCCTGGGCTCCCGCAATAGAAATCCGGAAGGCATCGTCATCGCCCCCCAGATGTCCGGGCCCGGGCCGAGCCGCGACACTGCGCAGCAGCGCCGCCACCTCCGCTTCGTCCAAGGGTCGGAAGCGGATCTCATGCACGTCATCGGGGCGGCTTCCCTCGGGTAGCAGCTGCACCGCACCCACGCAGTCTCGACCGATGGCCTGCAGAAGCTCAAAGGTTGCCGTTGACCGCAGGCCGAACCGGTCGCGGATGCGATTACGGATGTCGCTGCTGTCGGGCAGCAGGTTCTCGAAGTAGTTGCCGACCGCCTCACCGCGGTGGCTTTCGCCGGACGGCAGAAGCGGAAGGGACAGCGAAAGAGGTCGACTGGCGGGCGAGTGCAACCAGTGCGGTGCATAGGTGAGGCGCCCGCCACGATCGCCACGCTCCCAGAGCGCCACCTCCTCGCCATTCATCCACACGTGCAGGGCGCTCATGGACTTACCACTCCGGTGCCATGTCCGGACCGGACACGACCCGCGGCTGCAGTGCAATCTCCACGCCCAGTACCGCACAGAGCTTCATGAGGCGCTCAAAGGTGGCCGACTCGGGCCGGTTTTCCAGCTCGCTGACCGCTTGGCGGGAAACGCCGAGCTGGCCGGCGACGTCAGCCTGGGTCAGTCCTGCCTGCCTGCGCAGGGCGCGGAGCAGGGGACCCAGCTGCTGCGGAGCCCGCACGATGTGGCGAGGGTCAGATCCGGTCAAGATGCAACCTTCAGCTTGCCATTTGAGAGCGCAAGCTATCCCTTGCCCATGCAAAAAGCAAGTAATCGCTTGCGCGACCAGCGACTGCCGCTCCCGCGCTGACCCGCTGATGCGGGCGTCTTCCACGCCAATGGCCTCCAACTTTGCCCCCGCCCACCCCGGAGGCGACAATGAGCGGCCCGATCGCCCGGTTCCAGGCGATCCCGTCGGCCGGTTCCGCCGCAGACGCAGACAGTGCGCGCTGCGGCCGACGCCGACCCGCCTCCCCATCCAACGAGACCCGACATGCCCAACACGTCCCTGCCGCAGAACCCGACGATCCTCTACACGCTGACCGACGAAGCCCCGTTCCTGGCCACGCAGTCGCTGCTGCCGATCGTGCAGGCGTTCACCGCCACGGCGGGCATCGCGGTGGAGAGCCGCGACATCTCGCTGGCGGCGCGGATCCTGGCGCAGTTCCCGGACCTGCTGGGCGACAGGAAGGTCAGCGATGACCTGGCCGAACTGGGCGCGCTGGCGACCACGCCGGAGGCGAACATCATCAAGCTGCCGAACATCAGCGCCTCCGAGCCGCAGCTCAAGGCCGCGATCGCCGAGTTGCAGCAGCACGGTTACCCGCTGCCCGCGTATGTCGACCAGCCCACGACCGATGCCGAGCGTGACGCCAAGGCGCGCTACGACCGGGTCAAGGGCAGCGCGGTCAATCCGGTGCTGCGCGAGGGCAACTCCGACCGCCGCGCGCCGCTGTCGGTGAAGAACTACGTGCGCAAGCACCCGCACCGCATGGGCGCGTGGAGCGCGGACAGCCGGACCCACGTCGCCCACATGGAGGGTGGCGATTTCTACGGCAGCGAGCAGTCGGTGCTGATCGACCACGCCGGCAGCGTGCGCATCGAGCTGGCCGGCAACGACGGCAGCACGACCGTGCTGAAGGAAAAGACCGCGGTGCAGGCGGGCGAGCTGATCGACGCCTCGGTGATGAGCGCGACGGCGCTGGCCGGCTTCATCGACGCCCAGATCGCCGACGCCAAGGCGCGCGACGTGCTGTTCTCGCTGCACCTGAAGGCGACGATGATGAAGGTCTCCGACCCGATCATCTTCGGCGTCGCGGTCAAGCGTTTCTATGCCGACGTGCTGACCAAATACGCGACCGAGCTGGCCGCGATCGGCTTCGATGCCGACAACGGCATCGGCGACCTGGTCGCGAAGATCAAGACCCTGCCGGCCGACAAGCAGGCCGCCATCAGCGCCGACCTGCAGGCCGTCTATGCCAGCCGTCCGGGGCTGGCGATGGTCGACTCCGACAAGGGCATCACCAACCTGCACGTGCCGTCCGATGTGATCGTCGACGCGTCGATGCCGGCGATGATCCGCGACTCCGGCAAGATGTGGAACGCCGCCGGCCAGCGCCAGGACACCAAGGCGGTGATCCCGGACCGCTGCTACGCCGGCGTGTACCAGGCGGTGATCGACGACTGCAAGGCGAACGGCGCGCTCGACCCGGCCACGATGGGCACGGTGCCCAACGTCGGCCTGATGGCGCAGAAGGCCGAGGAATACGGCAGCCACGACAAGACCTTCCAGATCCCCGCCGCCGGCACGGTGCGCGTGGTCGACGCGGCCGGCACGGTGCTGATGCAGCACGCGGTCGAGGCCGGCGACATCTGGCGCATGTGCCAGACCAAGGACGCGCCGATCCGCGACTGGGTCAAGCTGGCCGTCTCCCGCGCCCGCCTGAGCAATACCCCGGCGGTGTTCTGGCTCGACCCGCAGCGCGCGCACGACCGCCAGGTCATCGCCAAGGTCGAGCGGTACCTGAAGGACCACGACACCAGCGGCCTGGACCTCCGCATCCTGGACCCGGTCGCGGCCGCGAAGCTGTCGCTGGAGCGCATCCGCGCCGGCAAGGACACCATCTCGGTCACCGGCAACGTGCTGCGCGACTACCTGACCGACCTGTTCCCGATCCTGGAGCTGGGCACCAGCGCGAAGATGCTGTCGATCGTGCCGCTGATGGCCGGCGGCGGCCTGTTCGAGACCGGCGCCGGCGGTTCCGCGCCCAAGCACGTGCAGCAGTTCGTCGAGGAAAACCACCTGCGCTGGGATTCGCTCGGCGAGTTCCTGGCCCTGGCCGCCTCGCTGGAGCATCTGGGTGAGCGCTATGACAATGCCGCCGCGCGCGTGCTCGCCAGGACGCTGGACGAGGCCACCGGCACGTTCCTCGACCACGACAAGTCGCCCTCGCGCAAGGTCGGCGAGCTCGACAACCGCGGCAGCCACTTCTACCTGGCGATGTACTGGGCGCAGGCGCTGGCCGCGCAGGACGAGGACGCCGCGCTGAAGGCCGCGTTCGCGCCGCTGGCGAAGGCGCTGACCGACAACGAGGCGACCATCGTCGGCGAGCTCAACGCCGCGCAGGGCCCGGCGGTGGACATGCGGGGCTACTACCAGCCCGACCTGGCCCTGCTGGACAAGGCGATGCGCCCCAGCGCAACGTTCAATGCCGCGCTGGCCGCCTTGACGAGCGGCTGATCGACATCGACTAGGCTGACCCTTCACCGCCCCAGGAGCCACCGCATGAACCGCCCGCTGCTCGCCATGCTTGCCCCGTGCCTGCTTGCTCCCTTCCTGCTGGTCGCCTGCGGCAACCAGACCGACGCGGTGAGCGCCGACGGAAGTCCCGAAGCGGCGGCGGACACGGCCATCCCGAACCCGCACCAGGACGCCGACACCACCGCCCGCCTGCAGGCGGCGGTGGATGGCGCCTGGCGGACGCCCGAGGACATCGCCCGCGACCCCTACCGCCACCCGCTGGAAACGCTGGAGTTCTTCGGCCTGCAGCCGGGACAGACCGTGGTCGAGATCACCCCGGGCTCCGGCTGGTACGCGGAAATCCTCGCCCCCTTCCTGTACGAGGACGGCAACTACATCGCCGCCGTGGTCGACCCGCAGACGCTGGCCGAAGGCCGCGGCCGCGACTACCAGCAACGCAGCAAGGACACGCTGGAAGCGAAGTTCGCCGCCGCGCCGCTGCAGTTCGACCGCGCCAACATGGTCGCCTACGACCCGGCCGCGCCGGTGTTCGGCAGCCCCGGCACCGCCGACGTGGTGCTGACGTTCCGCAACGTGCACAACTGGCGCAAGGCCGGCCAGGCGCAGGGCATGTTCGACGCGTTCTTCGCCGTGCTCAAGCCGGGCGGCACCCTGGGCGTGGTCGAGCACCGCGCGGTCGGCGACGTTGCCGACGATGACGACAGCGGCTACGTGGGCCAGGACCAGGTGATCGCGCTGGCCGAGGCCGCCGGCTTCACGCTCGACGCCAGCAGCGAGATCAACGCCAATCCGCTCGATACCAAGGACCACCCCAACGGCGTGTGGACCCTGCCGCCGGGCAACAACCACGAGCCGGTCGACAACGCGAAGTACCAGACGATCGGCGAGAGCGACCGGATGACGCTGCGGTTCAAGAAAACCGGCTGAGTCCGCCCTTGCTGATCGCGTTCAACAAACCGTTCCGCGTGCTGTGCCAGTTCTCGGACGAAGCACAGGGACGTGCGAGTGCCGCGGGTGCAGGACGCACCGGAGCGGCCGAAGCACAGGGACGTGCGGGTGCCGCGGGGGCGCGACGCACCGGAGCGGCCAATGTACAGGGACGTGCGGATGCGGCCGATGCACCGGGAAGCGCCAGTGCCACGGGGGCGGGGACCGCGCCCGAACCGCCCCGGCAGACCCTCGCCGGCTTCGGTCTGCCACCGGGGGTCTACGCCGCCGGCCGGCTGGACTACGACAGCGAAGGCCTGCTGCTGCTGACCGATGACGGCGGCCTGGCGCACCGGCTGACGGATCCGCGCCACAAGCAACCCAAGACCTACTGGGTGCAGGTGGAAGGGGACCCGCAGGATGCACAGCTGGCCGCACTGCGGAACGGCGTCGTCCTGAAGGACGGGCCCACCTTGCCGGCGCGCGTCCGCCGCATCGACGTGCCGGCCCTGTGGCCACGCGACCCGCCGGTGCGGTTCCGCAAAAGCGTTCCCGACGCCTGGCTGGAGCTGGTCATCAGCGAAGGACGCAACCGTCAGGTGCGGCGCATGACCGCCGCCGTCGGCCTGCCGACCCTGCGCCTGGTGCGGGTGGCGGTCGGCGGATACCGGCTGGACACGCTGCTGCCCGGCCAGTGGCGCCTGCTGCAGTGATCCCCGCACAGGACATGACGGACGCCGGAAACGGACGGTTCGTCTGGGTGCGCGCTGGTGCGTGGCCGACACGCCGGTGCCGCGCCCGCTTTCTCCCGTATTTTGCGTTTCAGCCCATACTGGCCTCGGGGACGGGCCAGTTCGCCCAAGGATCGACATGACTCCAACCGCCACCACGCTTGGCAACATCCTGGTCGTCGACGACCAGGCGGCGAACCTGCGGGTCGTCAGCACGCTGCTGAGCCGCCAGGGCTATCGCGTGGTCACCGCGGCCACCGGCGAGGAGGCCCTGGCGCGCTACGCCGAATCGGTGCCGGACCTGATCCTGCTGGACATGATGATGCCGGGCATGGACGGCTTCGACGTGCTGGCGGCCTTGCGCGAGCAGGTGCCGCCGTTGCGGATACCGGTGGTGTTCGTGACCGCCGCCCACGACCGCGACCTGCTGCTGCGGGCGTTCGAGGCGGGCGTGGTGGACTATGTCACCAAACCGTTCCTGCCCGAGGAACTGCTGGCGCGGGTCAACGCGCACATCGGCCTGAAGCTCACCCGCGACCGCCTGGAGCGGGTCGCCCACGAGCGCCAGGAGCTGGTCAACCTGGTCGCCCACGACCTGAAGAACCCTCTGTCCAGCGTGCTGTTCGCCAGCGACATCCTGCGCAGCCAGGGCTGCAAACCCGAGCGCATTCCGCGCTACCTGGAAATGATCCACGACAGCGCCGACGACGCCCTGGGCTACATCCACCACTACCTGGAAAGCCAGGCGGGCGCGCTGCGCGGCGGCCAATCCCGTGATGATGTCTGCGCCGACCTCGGCAGCACCCTGGACTGGCTGGCGCAGCGCTATGAGTTCCAGCTCGATGCGCACGGCATCACCTTGAAGCTGTCGTCACCACCGGCCGGGGCCAAGGTCGCCATCGACCCCCGGGTGCTGCGCCAGCTCAGCGAAAACCTCGTCAGCAACGCAATGAAATACGCCCCCGGCGGCGAGCTGTTGCTGGCCGGCCGCAACGGCGCTCCGGGGTTCTGGCAGCTGGTGGCTGCCGACCGCGGCCCGGGGATTCCCGACTACCAGCAGCGCGAACTGTTCAAGCCGTTCACCCGACTGGTCGATGACGACGACGGCGTGTCCAGCGGACTGGGCCTGTCGCTGGCCAAGCAGATCGTGGTCAATGCCGGCGGCCAGCTCTGGTACGAGGACCGCCCGGGCGGCGGTGCGGTGTTCGTGATCGAACTGCCCGAAGCGGCCACCACTGCCGATTGCTGCTGAGGCGGCGGCTTCAGCCGTGACCCGTACATCCACGGAGATGTGACGGCATCGATACCGCTTTCCGCTCGCCCCGGCAGCAGCACCCGGGCAAGTGAGGTTTCCACCCGTTCGCGGCTGAAGCCGCTCCTGCAACCGAATGAAGTCCGGTCGGACAAGGTGGCTTACTCCGTCGGCGCGGTCTTGGTCGTCGCCCGGCGGCGGGTTGTCCTCGCCGGGCGTCGCGCCTCGACCCGTTTCGCACTGCCTTCTATCGGCGCATTTTCCGCCTGGCGGGCCTTGCGGCGGGCGGCATACCACAGCGCACCCGCGCCGGCCGCCAGCGCGACCGCAACCACCGGGTTGCGGCGCACGAAACCCACCGCGACCCGGCCACCGGTCCGGAGCGCGCCGAGCGCGACCCCGGCTTCCAGCAGGCCGCCGGCCTGCTTCGGCACGACGTGGCGCACCCGCTCACCGACGGTGCTGGCCAGTTCCCGCGCGCGATCGGGGAGATGGTCGAATCTGCTCATTGCGATGTCCTGAAATGGGGAATCAAGGCCTGCAGTGTCCGGGAATCCGCGTCGGCATCGCGTGACACGGGCCCTCAGGGCGCGGTTGCAGTTCAGGTCCCGCAGGGCTTTGCCGCGCCGCCGGCAATTCCGCAGTCCAGCCATCCACCACCGTCGCCACAGGCTGATGACTTTCACGTCCCGCGGGGCTTTGCCCGATGCGTCGCCGTGGCTGTCCAGGGATCGTCCGGCCACGGATGCTTCGGATACCGGCCTTTCATCTCCCGGCGGACCTCCGGATAGGTGCGTTCCCAGAACCCGCGCAGGTCGCCGGTCACCTGCAGCGGCCGGCCGCCCGGCGACAGCAGGTGCAGGGTCAGCGGCAGCCGCCCGTCGGCGACGCGCGGGCTGTCGGCGAGGCCGAACAGCTCCTGCAGCTTGACCGCCAGCACCGGCGCGAGGGGCACGTCGGCCGCGTCGTCGAAGCCGTAGTCGATCCGCCGCTGCAGCCCTGACGGCACCTCGATCCGGGCCGGCGCGAGCGTGTCGATGCGCTGCCGCAGCGACCAGTCCACGCCGGACTTCAGTGCTTCGGCGAACTCGCTTTCGGTCAGCGCATCGAGCCGGCTCTTGCCCGCCAGCGCGGGTTTCAGCCAATCGTCCAGGCCTGCCAGCAGGACCGCATCGGACAGGTCCGGCAGCGCCAGGTCCGGGCACCACACGCGCAGGCAACGCACCCGTGCGCGCCATTGCTGCAGGCCCTCGGTCCACGGCAACGCGGCCAGTCCGAGCTGGCGCACCGCATCCACCAGCGCCTCGGCATAACGCGAGCGATCGGGCGCGGCGAGCGGCCTGCTGTCCAGCACGATGCGGTCGAAACGCCGCTCGCGCACCGCCGCGATGCGACGCGCGTCGGCATCCCAGAACACCCGGTCGGTGTCGACGAAACGCTGCGGCCAATCGAGCTCCAGCCGCAGCGGATCGATCGGCACCGCCCGCAGGATCCGCGCATCGCGCGGATCGTCGCGCAACTCGCTGACCAGCAGCCACGGCTCGCCGAACACCGCGCTGTCGTCGAACAGTCGCGCGCTGCGGCCGTTGGCCAGTTGATAACGGTACGGATCGCTGCGGTGCTGGTGGGCGATGCGGTCGGGGAACGCGTGCGCCAGCAGATCGCCCAATTGGTGCGCGGGCAGCCCGGACGGCGGCGGCGCGGCGACCCGCAGACGCCGTCGCCACTGCCGGGCGGCCTGGTCGATCGCGGCCAGCGCACTGCGCGAGGCATCGCCGGGCACGCGGCCGGCGCGGAATCCGGCCAGCGCCTGCCAGCGCTCGTGCAGCGCATCGCTGCGACTGCGCAAGGGATCGCGCGCCTCGAGCAGCGCCGCAAGATCGCAGGCGAGCGCGCGTTCGTCCGCGTCGCTCGGCGCGAGCAGCATCGCCGCCAGCCGCGGGTGGGTGCCGAGGGCGAGCATGCGCCGGCCCAGCGACGTGATCGCCTCGCCCTGCAGCGCGCCCAGCCGCTGCAGCAGTTCGCGCGCCGAGGCCAGCGCCCCCGGCGGCGGCGGGTCGACGAAACGCAGGTCCGGATCGCCCCAGGCGGCCAGTTCCAGCGCCAGCCCGGCCAGCTCGACCTGGGCGATCTCCGGCCGCCGCTGCGGTTCCAGCCGTTGCGATTGCGGCCACAGGCGGTACGCCCAGCCCTCGGCCACCCGCCCCGCGCGGCCGGCGCGCTGGTCCGCCGACGCCTGCGCGACATGCACGACATCGAGGCGGGAAAAACCGCTGTTGGGATCGAACCGCGGCTCGCGGGCAAGGCCAGCATCGATCACCACCCGCACGCCGGGCAGGGTCACGCTGGACTCGGCCACGTTGGTCGCCAGCACCACCCGACGGCGGCCATCGGGGTCGGGCTGGAGCACGCGCGATTGCTGCTCGACCGGCAACTCGCCGTGCAGCGTCAGCACCTCCGCCGCGAACGGGGCATCGGGATCTCCCGCGCCGGGGTCGCGGCCGGCGAGCAGCCGTTCGACCTGGCCGATCTCGCGCTGGCCCGGCAGGAACACCAGCACGTCGCCCTGATGGGTGGCCAGCGCATGCTCCACCGCACGCCGCACCTGGTGTTCGAGTCGCTCCTCGCGCCGGGCCGGGAAATGCGCCAGCTGCACCGGGTAACTGCGCCCTTCGCTGGACAGCCGCGGCGCATCCAGAAACGCGGCCAGACGCGCGCCGTCCAGGGTCGCCGACATCAGCACGATGCGCAGGTCGTCGCGCAACGCCGACTGCACATCCAGCGCGAGCGCCAGGCCCAGGTCGGCGGCGAGATGACGCTCGTGGAACTCGTCGAACAGGATCGCGCCGACGCCTTCCAGCGCCGGATCGTCCTGGATCATGCGGGTCAGGATGCCCTCGGTGACGACCTCGATCCGGGTGCGCGCCGATACCTGGTTGTCGAACCGGATCCGGTAGCCGACCCCCTCACCCACCGCCTCGCCGCGTTGCTCCGCCATGAACCGCGCCGCCGCGCGTGCCGCCACCCGGCGCGGCTCCAGCACGATGATCTTCCGGCCCTGCAGCCACGGCGCATCCAGCAAAGCCGGCGGCACCTGGGTGGTCTTGCCGGCACCGGGCGGCGCTTCCAGCACCAGTCGCGGATGATCGGCGAGGCTGTCGCGGATCCGCGGCAACAGGACATCGATGGGAAATTCGGCGCGACTCATCTGGGCACAAGGATATGGGGCAGGCGCTGGGATTGCGCGGACGATACGGAAGCTGAAAAGCAGTGCGCGCAACTACGAGGGCAGCGCCTGCGGATCGCCGGTTACTGGAAACGCCGGCGTTTGCAACGACTTGGGCAGCGCCTGCCGGGTATCCCGATCAGTCGCTCCACGATATTCGCTTGGTGATCGGGACACCCGGTAGGCGCCACCGAACTGTCCCGGCCGCCGATGGAAAAAGCGGATGCCTGGCCTGGAACGCAGCACTCACGTCAATGCATCGCCGGTACGTTGTCCTGGCGATGTATTGCGGATGACAGGCTATCCCCTTTGCCGGCGTCCATAGGAGATCGAAGCCCACCCAATCAAACGCCGATGCGGCGACCTGTCGGGTATTGCGGAGAGTGCGCCATGGA
>NZ_AVPS01000008.1 GCF_000768345.1 Lysobacter concretionis Ko07 = DSM 16239
CACCACGGCGCCCCGGAACGAGGCGCCTGGTGGTACCGGATTGGAAGATCGAACTTTGCTGGTGGCGGGCACAGCGGGCATGAGCGGCGATCAGTTGGCAAGCAGAGCGGCTTGAACCAGCAAAGCGACGACGCAGACCAACCCGCCGGTCCAGCTCAGGCTGCGGAAGGTGGGCTTGTCGGCAAGGTAAAACACGCCGTGCAGGACCCTGCAGACGATGAAGATGATCGACAGCACGGCGATCGTGTGGTGCTCGACGCCTGCGAGTTGGGCCAGCACGACACCGGCGGCAAACGGTGCGAAGGCTTCGAACGCGTTGAGCTGGGCGGCATTGGCGTGGATCGAGCGGGGGTTTTTCTGGCGGGCCAGCCAGCCGCGCGGGTCGCGGTTGTCGAGTTTCTCGCCGCTCGCTTTCGCAATCACTGCCCACGGATAAGGCAGGAGGGCCGCGATGGCTACACACCAGTAGGCGATGGACAAGGTCATGGCGCGCACTCCGATCGTGAGGAGGCGCCAGGGTAGCGGGAAACGACTACGGCACCCATCAGGTGCCGTAGTCGTGGAGCAAGGCCGGATCTCGCCGGTCCCTGCTGATTTCCGGTGGGCTTGCCGATATTACGGCGTCTTGTCTGCCTTCCCCATCATGTCGTCCCGTGCGGCGCGGAAGGCGTTGCCCGGATACCAGTTCGGCCACTGGTCACTGCCGGCCAGTTCGCGGCCGACGCCATACAGCGCCTGCAGATCCTGCACCACGCCATCGAGCTTCCACGATGGATCGAACTCGTCCCCCGGCTTGTGGTAACGGTGGTCGCGGTAGTCGATTTCCGCTTTCTGGCCGGCGGCCTGACCGCCTTCGATCAGGTCGTTGCCGCCCTTCGCGTAGAGCGCCGGCACGCCGGCCTTGGCGAAGTTGAAGTGGTCGGAGCGGAAATAGAATCCGCTCTCCGGGGTGGATTCCGGCAGCAGTACGCGACCCTGCTGTTCGGCGATCCCGGCCAGGAGATCTTCCAGCTCCGAACTGCCCATGCCGACGACTGTCATGTCGCGCGAGCGGCCGATCACCGACATCGCGTCCAGGTTGATCACCGCGACCGTCTTGTCCAACGGGATGCTGGGATGGGCGACGTAGTACTTGGAACCAAGCAGTCCGGACTCTTCCAGGGTGACCGCGAGGAACAGCACCGAGCGTTCCGGCGCGGGCTGCTGGGTGGCGAATGCCTGCGCGATGCCGAGGATGCCGGCCACGCCGGTCGCGTTGTCGACGGCACCGTTGTAGATGTTGTCGACGGCCGGGCCATCGCCGTTCTGGCCTTCGTGGCCGTGGTCGCCCAGATGGTCCCAGTGCGCCATGTACACCACCGCCTCGTCCGGGCGCGTGGTGCCGGGCAGCAGGGCGACGACGTTGCGCGAGGACTTCTCGGTGATCGTGCTCTTGAGGTCCAGTGACAGCGAGGCGTTCAGCGGGATCGCCTTGAAGCCCGGCTGGTTGGCGGCCTGGTACAGCGTGTCCAGGTTCTGGCCGAGCTCACCAAGTACCTGGCGGGCGACGTCGCCGGTGATCCAGCCCTGCGCGGGCAGGCGCGGCTCCGGATCGTCGGCGACGGCGAGGTCGAACTGCGCGCCCGACCAGGAGTTCTTCACCACGTCCCAGCCATAGGACGCGCCGTCGGTGTCGTGGATGATCAGCGCCGCCGCGGCACCCTGGCGTGCGGCCTCTTCGAATTTGTAGACCCAGCGGCCGTAATAGGTCATCCGCTTGCCTTCGAACAACTCCGCATCCTGCACATGGAAGCCGGGATCGTTGATGAACATCACCACGGTCTTGCCCTTGACGTCGACACCGGCGTAATCGTTCCAGCCCAGCTCCGGTGCGTTGACGCCGTAGCCGACGAACACCAGATCGCTGTCGGCGATCTTGACCTCGGTCTGGCCGCTGCGGGTGCCGATCACCATGTCGTCGCCGAACTTCAGGTCGCGCGGCTTGCCGTCGACGACCAGATGCAGCCGGGTCGATTCGTCGGCGGTCGTTTCCACCATCGGCACGGTCTGGAAGTAGCTGTCGCCGTTGCCCGGCTTCAGGCCGAGGCGCTCGAACTCCGCCTTCAGGTACTCGACGGTCTTCTCCTCGCCGATGCTGCCGGGCGCGCGGCCGGCGAAGTCATCGGAGGCCAGCGTCTTCACCCGTTCGGCGAAGTCGGCGGCGTTGATCGGTGCATCCGATGACGTGGCAGCGATGCCGGATGGGGCGGCCGGCGCATCGGCCGGCTTGTTGCAGGCCGCCAGCACCAGTGCGGCGGCGACCAGCGAGGTGGCGGGCAGGAGCGGAATGCGGGACATGCGTCCTCCAGGGTCAGCGGGGATTGTCGATACTAGCAGCGGCGCATCGGCAACGACCCGGCTTCGCACGCCGCTGCACCTGCGGCCGGTCCGCGCGCCGCCACCGCGCGACCGTACCGTTGTCGTCAGTCGCCGGCGGGCACCTGGGTGCCGGAATACTTCACGGCGGTGGCACCGGTGACAGTCCCGATTCTGGCGCTGTCATGGACATGGAGGGTGACCTTGCGCTCGAACACCAGCGGCCCGTCGACCTGCGCGTTCGGCCCGATCACCACCCGCGGGTCGTGCTTGCGGATGCTGATCCATTGCGGCTTCGACTTCTGGTAATGGATCCCGCCGTGCACATGCGAATCGGCGCCTACGGTGAGGTTGCCGGCGACCATGTCGATATTGCCGTGGATCTGCGTCCCAACGACGCCGACCGCGCCGTTGACGGTGCTGACATCGCCGCGGACCACGCCGCCACGATCGATGAACACCTGGCCGTTGACGGTTTCCACGTCGTCGTTGACCTGCACATTGCGGCCGGCTCGGATGCTGCCGTTGACCGTGGACAGGTCGCCGACCCGTGAGTCGTCGTCGACCTTGATGCTGCCGTTCACCGTTTCCGCATCGCCGGTGACGGCGCGCGCACCGATCGTGATCGAGCCGTTGACGGTGTCCAGATTGCCGACATTCCGGTTGTCGGCGTCGACCTGGATTGCCCCGTTGACCTTGCTGATATCGCCTTCGGCAGCGGATGCCGTGGCGGGAACGAGCAGGGCCAACGCAAGCGGGAGGGCAAGGCTGGTTTGGCGTAGTGTCATGGTGGGGCTCCGGTAATGAGGGGGCGAAGCATCTGGGATGCGGCGCAGGCACGGGAGGTTGAAGCCGCAGGCCCGAACCCGGCCGGCTGCGGTTGCGATCCGCGCCGGGTGGCCTCCCGATACGAGCTTGATACGCCCCTTCGCTACAATCCACCCCTGTCCAAAGTCATCGGGTCCATACCGTGCCAGTTTCCCCGCCGTCCGCCATCCGCCCCGTCGTGCTGTTGATCCTCGATGGCTGGGGACACCGCGAGGAAACCGCCGACAACGCGATCGCGCAAGCACGTTTGCCGAACTGGGATGCGTTGCTGGCGTCCTCGCCGCACACGCTGATCCACACCGAGGGTCGTCATGTGGGCCTGCCCGACGGACAGATGGGCAACTCCGAGGTCGGCCACATGAACCTCGGTGCCGGGCGCATCGTCTACCAGGACCTGACCCGGATCGACGCCGCGGTCGAGGACGGCAGTTTTTTCACCAACCCCGAACTGCGCGCCGCCTGCGCCGCGGTCAAGGCCAACGGCGGCACCCTGCATCTGCTCGGACTGATGTCGCCGGGCGGCGTGCACAGCCACGAAGCCCACATCGCCGCAATGCTGGAGCTGGCACGTCGCGAAGGGGTGGCGAAGGTCGCCGTGCACGCATTCCTGGATGGACGGGACGTGCCGCCACGTTCGGCGCGGCCGAGCCTGCAGAAGTTGCAGCAGGCCTGCGCACAGGCCGGCAACGCGCACATCGCCAGCGTCTGCGGGCGCTATTACGCCATGGATCGCGACCAGCGCTGGGATCGCCTGCGCAAGGCCTGGGACGCGATCGTCGAAGGCCGGGCCGATCATCGTGCCGCCGATGCCTTGACCGCACTGGATGAGGCCTATGCGCGCGGCGAGAACGACGAGTTCGTCGATCCGACCGTGATCGGCGAGTCGTTGCCCATGGCCGATGGCGATGCGGTGGTGTTCATGAATTTCCGCGCCGATCGCGCCCGTCAACTGGCGGCGGCGTTCGTGTCGCCGGCGTTCACCGGGTTCCAGGCGCGGCGGCCGGCGTTGTCGCGCTTCGTGTGCCTGACCGAGTACGACGCCCGCTTGCCGGCCCAGGTCGCGTTCGCCCCGGATGACCTGCGCAACACGCTGGGCGAGGTGTTGTCGGACAACGGCATGCGCCAGCTGCGCATCGCCGAGACCGAGAAATACGCGCACGTGACGTTCTTCTTCAGCGGCGGCCGCGAGGACGCCTATGCCGGCGAGACGCGCATCCTGGTGCCCAGTCCGAACGTCGCCACCTACGACCTGCAGCCGGAAATGAGCTGCCCGGAGGTCACCGAAAAGCTCACCGCCGCGATCCGCTCGGGCGACATCGACGTCGCCATCTGCAACATCGCCAACCCCGACATGGTCGGCCACAGCGGCAATCTGGCAGCGGCGGTGAAGGCGGTCGAGGCGGTCGATATCGCGATCGGCGCGATCGTCGCGGCGGTGCGCGACACCGGCGGCGCGATCCTGGTGACGGCCGACCACGGCAACGTGGAAATGATGCGCGACCCCGTCACCGGGCAACCGCATACCTCGCACACCGTCGGCCCGGTGCCGCTGGTGTATGTCGGTCCGCGCTCCGCGGATCTGCGGGCGGGCGGCTCGCTGCGGGACGTCGCCCCGACCCTGCTCGATCTGCTCGGTCTGCCCAAGCCGGCGGAGATGACCGGCCACAGCCTGCTGCTGGACGGACGCCTCGACTGATGCCCCGCTCGCGCGCAGGCGTCGGCAGTGGGTCCGCGAGGGTCGTGCGGGTTGCCGTCGTGCTGACGGCCGCCTGGCTGGTGGCGACGCCGGTGCACGCGCAGAACAGCCGCGATACCGAGCGCAGGCTGCAGACGATCAAGAAGGAGCTCAAATCGGTCGCCGGGGAGCGCCGGGAGATCGAGACCCGGCGCGGTGCGGCGACCCGGCAATTGCGTCAGGCCGATGAGCGGGTCGCCGGATCCAGCCGCCAGTTGCGTGACGCAGAGCGCGAACTGGCGGCCAGCCAGACGCAGCTGGAGCAGGTACAGCAGCGTCGGGACGGCTTGCAGAAGAACCTCGGCAATCGCCGTGACGAGCTCGCCCGCCTGCTGCGTGCCGCCTACACCCAAGGCGAGGCCGCGCCATTGAAGCTGATGCTGGCGCAGGACCGCGTCGCCGATGCGAACCGCCTGCTGACCTACCACCGTTACCTGCAGGCCGACCGCGCCGGGCGCATCGCGTCCTTGTCCGCCGAACTGGCCGAGGTGGATGCGCTGGAGCAGGAGATCGTCGCCCGCCGCACCGAACTCGACGCGGCCCGCGCGCGCCAGCAGGCCCGGCTGGTGCAGCTGGAGAAAGACCGGAAAGCGCGCCAGCAACTGGTCGCCGAACTCGACCAGCGCTACCAGGACCGGCAGCAACGCGAACAGGCCCTGGGCCGCGATGCCCAGGGGCTGGAACAGGTGCTGAAGAAACTGCGCGCCGCGGCGGCCCGTGCGGCCGCCGAGCGCCGTGCGGCGGCCGCCAAGGCCGAGCGCGAAGCCCGGGCCGCACAAGAGGCGGCCAAGCGCGCCGGGCAACCGCCACCGCGTGCCCCGAGTGCTCCCGCGTCGATCGCCGGCGGCCCCGCGGTCGGCGGCGCCGGCTGGCCCCTGGCCGGCAGCCTGATAGCCGGTTACGGCGCCAAGCTCCCCGACGGTCGGGCCAGCCACGGGCTGCTGATCGGGGCGGCGGCCGGCACCCCGGTCCGCGCCGTCGCCGACGGCAGCGTGGTCTACGCCGAGTGGATGAGTGGCTTCGGCCTGATCCTGATCGTCGATCACGGCAACGGCTACATGAGCCTTTACGCGCACAACGATTCGGTCCTGCACGATGCCGGCGACACCGTCCGGCGTGGCGATCCGGTCGCCACCGTCGGCACGTCCGGCGGTCACGGCCGGCCGGCGCTGTATTTCGAACTGCGCCGCAATGGCGATCCGGTCAATCCGGATGTCTGGCTCAAGCGTTGATGCCCGCGGCTTCACCCGCGATTCGGTGGTCGCGGCTTACCGTGGCGGGCGTCTTTGCCTGCGCGGCCCATGCGCGCGACATAATCGACGTCGCCTGTCCTGACGCCACCCGTCTTCGGAGTTCGCCCATGTCCCTGCGTCGCCTGAGCCCGCTCGCCCTCGCCATTGCGCTGGCATTTTGCCTCCCGATGGCGGTTGCGCAGGAGCGCCAGCCTGCCGCGCCGGTTCCTGCCCTGCCAGCCCCGGAGGCCGCACCGCAAAACACCGGCGAACATCCGTCCGCGTCACCGGTCCAGGGCCATCCCGTGCAGGAGGGTGAGCAGGCCACCCCCGCGGCCAATGAGGAGCCGCCGGCCGGTCAGGACGAGCCCCGCGGTGGACAGCCCAGGACGGACGAGTCGAGCGCCGACAGCCCCGGCAGCAGCGATTCGAATATCCCGCTGGATGAAATCCGCCGCTACGTGGCGGTCTACAAGGCGATCAAGGCCGCTTATGTCGAACCGGTCGGTGACCACAAGCTGATGCAGTCGGCGATCCGCGGCCTGCTGCTCGATCTGGATCCCCACAGCGCCTACCTGGAAGGCGATGCGGCGGTGAACTTCGACGAGCAATCGCGTGGCAACTACGAAGGCATCGGGGTGGAGATCCTGCGCCAGGCGGACGGCACCCTGCGCGTGATCGCGCCGATCGACGACACGCCGGCCGCGCGGGCGGGGATCAAGGCCGGCGACGTGATCGTCGCCGTGGACGGCGTGCCATTGACACCATCGGACGACGACAACTCCGCCTCGTTGCGCGGCAAGGCCGGCACCAAGCTCGAGCTGACGGTCCTGCGCGAAGGCGAGGCGGAGCCGCTGAAGCTGATCGTGGAGCGGCAGACGATCCGCATTGCCAGCGTGCGCGGCCGGATGCTCGAGCCGGGTTACGGCTACATCCGCATCAGCGCTTTCCAGGCCGACACCGCGGCGGATTTCGAGCGCCAGCTGGAGGCGCTCAACCAGCAGGCCGGCGGCCGTCTGCGCGGACTGGTCATGGACCTGCGCAGCAACCCCGGCGGCCTGCTGACCGCGGCGGTGCAGATCGCCGATGCGTTGCTGGACAGCGGCACCATCGTCAGCACCCGCGGTCGCATCCCGATCAGCGACGCGATGTTCAGCGCCACCCCGGGCGACCGCCTGCAGGGTGCGCCGGTGGTGGTGCTGGTGGATGCCGGATCGGCGAGCGCATCGGAAGTGCTCGCCGGCGCCCTGAGCGACAACGGCCGCGCAGTTGTGGTCGGCAGCCGCACCTTCGGCAAGGGTTCGGTGCAGACCGTGCTGCCGCTGGACAACGGCGACTCGGTCAAGCTCACCACCGCGCGCTACTACACGCCCAGTGGCAAGTCGATCCAGGCCCTGGGTGTGGTTCCGGCGGTGCTCCTGCATGCCGACCAGTCCGCCGGTCACGGTGGTCGGATGGGCTATACCGAGGCCAGCCTTCCCGGCCATCTGGATGGCGAGGGTGACCAGCGTTCCGGCGAACAGGCCGGCGAAGTGCTGGAGGGCGACTCCTACATCACCGCCGCGCTGGGGGAGCTGAAGAAACTGGCGACGAAGCCGAAGCCGAAACGCTGATCCCGACGCGGTCCCGGGCGACCGCGGCTTTCTGCGACGGACTCATCCGGCAGAAGAGCACCGGTTTGCGGCTTCGGAAGGCTCGTTGCGCGGTCTTTCCCCGCAATCAGCGCGGCTTGCCCGGCAGCGGGAACGGGGTAACGACCTTCTCCCCGGTGGTCGCGTCGCGGATCGCCGAGGCGCCTTTGCGTTCGACTTCCTCGATGCGCACGATGCTCTGCATCGGCAGGTGCAACACTTTGGTGCCGCCGAATTCATCGCGCAGGCGCTCCTCGGTCGGATCGACCACCAGCCCTTCGTGGACGTCGAACACCAGCTCGGCGACTTCGGTGAATCCCCACAGCGCGCTTGAACCGACCCGCCGGGCATACAGCTCGTACACCTTGCCGGCGTTGAAAAACGTGATCTTGTAAAGCGTCTTGGCCATGCGCGGATTGTACGGTGCGGGTGTGCGGATCGTTGCCGTCCGAGGTGCGGTCAGTACCCGCGCCGGCGGCGCAGGCGGCGGGCGATCCCGGCGCGCGTGAGCAACGCGAACACGCCGCCAAACGCGAAACCGGCCAGGTGGGCCGACCACGCCACCGCACCGAAGGCCGGGCCGATATAGGTGAACACCACCTGCAGCAGCGCCCACACCCCGATCAGCAGCGGCGCAGGTACTTTCACGAACTGCAGGAACAATCCCAGCGGCACCACCACCCCGAGCCGGGCCCCGGGAAACAGCGCCAGATAGGCGCCGATCAATGCCGACACCGCGCCGCTGGCGCCGATGATCAGGCGGTCCGGGGTGGAGATCGCCAGCACCGCGGCGAGGTTGGCCACCGCCCCGCCGAGCAGGAACAGCAGCACGAACCGCCACGGCCCCATGGCGCGCTCGGCCGGCAGGCCGAAGATCAGCAGGAACACCAGGTTGCCCAGCAGATGGGCCCAGTCGGCATGCAGGAACAACGCGCTGACCAGCCGCACCAGGTTGCCGTCCGACAGCGACTGCTGCCAGGCCACCGGCGTGGTCAGGCCGCCCGACAGCGCGCCCCATTCCAGCAGCAGATGGCGCTGCGAGGCCTCGGGCGCCAGCGCCAGCCACGTGAAGCAGATCCACAATGCTGCGAACAGCAGCGGCGTCGCCCAGCGCAGCGGTGCCTTCTGGCGGGATGGAATCGCAATGAACACGTTGCAGGAACCCAGGAGAGGCCGAAGCGGCCTGATGAAACGGGTGGAAAGGGCGACGCGACGAGCGCTGAACCGGTTCAGCGTGGCCGGCAGATTGTTAGCGTGAGGTTAATCGGCAGGCTATAGTGGACACGGTGCCGTATGGCGGCAGCCTCCGGTATCCGCCGGTGACCGGCGAGACCGGCGCTGCAGACCAGATCAAAAACAATGCCATTGGAGATTACACGCATGCAACACGCACATCGCATTACACGCCTGTCCGCCCTTGCCCTGGGTATCACCGGCGCACTGGCGCTGGGGCAGGTCCACGCCTCCGGCTTCCAGCTCAAGGAAAACAGCGTCAAGGGCCTGGGCAGCGCGTTTGCCGGGGCTGGCGTGAAGACCGGCGACACCGCGGTGGTGGTCAACAACCCGGCCACCATGACCCAGTTTGAAGGCACCGCGGCGCAGTTCGACGTCACCATGATCGACCTGAACTACGAGTTCCAGGGCTCCGGCTCTGACGTGCTCGGCCGCCCGCTCAGCGGCGGCGACGGTGGCAACGCCGGCGATTTCACTCCGATCCCCGCGTTCTCGCTGGTGCACAAGTTCGACAACGGTACCGCGATCGGCGCGATGGTCAGTGCCCCGTTCGGCTTGGCGACCAAGTACGACAATGACTGGGTCGGCCGCTACTACGCGGTCGAGTCGGACGTGAAGATCGTCGAACTGGCGCTGTCGGGCGCGGTCGACATCATCCCCGACCGCCTGTCGGTGGGGCTGGGTCTGACCTTCTCCAAGGCCGACGTGACCCTGTCCAAGGGCGTGGATTTCGGCACGGCGCTGATGGGCGCCGGCGTGCCGGGCTTCCTGCCGCAGGGCGCCGACGGTTTTGCCGAGGTGCAGGGCGATGACACCGGCATGGGTTGGATCGCGGGCGTCAATTTCCGCCCGACCGACAAGCTCAGCATCGGCCTCAACCACCGCTCCGAGGTGAAGTACGACCTGAGCGGCAAGGTCGACTGGACGGTGCCGGCCCCGGCCCGCGCCACCTTCGATGCAGTCGGTCGCGGCGCGTTCTTCGTCGACGGCGACGCGTCCGCCAAGCTGACCACCCCGGGCATGACCACCGTCGACGTGAACTACCAGTTCACCGACCGGTTCTCGATGGCCGCGACCTACTCCGAGACCAAATGGGAGTCGCTGCGCGAGGTCCGCATCAACTTCGCCGGTCCGGATCCGGACAGCGTCGAACCGTTCGAGTGGAGCGAGACCCGCTTCGCCTCGATCGGCGGCGAGTACAAGTTCAGCGATGCCTGGACCTTCCGCGCCGGCTACGCGTATGACGAGACCCCGACCACGTTCGCGCACCGCACCCCGCGCCTGCCGGACGAGGATCGCCAGTGGTACTCGGTCGGCGCGACCTGGAACTTCAGCCCGAATCTGGAGTTCAGCCTCGCTTACACCCGGCTGGAGCCGGACACCCCGAAGATCGGCATCATCACCGCGCCGCAGGCCGGTGGCCAGCGCCTGTTCGGCGAGTTCGACGGCGGTGCGGACCTGTACGGCATCTCCGCGCAATACAAGTTCTGATCGCTGGAACAAGGACAAAAAAACCCCGCTTCGGCGGGGTTTTTTTTGGGCGTTGGGTCGGGGCGACCCAGACCACGCCGATGGCGACGTGGCCTGGTCTGGCGGTCGTTACTCGCCCAGGGTCAGCAACGATGCGTTGCCGCCCGACGCGGTGGTGTTGATGGTGATCGTCTTCTCGGTGACGAAGCGCGGCAGGTAGTGCGAGCCGCCGGCCTTCGGGCCGGTGCCGGACAGGCCCTGGCCGCCGAACGGCTGCACGCCGACCACCGCGCCGATCTGGTTGCGGTTGACGTAGCAGTTGCCGACCCGCGTGTTGGCGGCGATCTTTTCCACCGTGGCGTCGATGCGCGAATGCACGCCCAGGGTGAGGCCGTAGCCGGTGGCGTTGATCGCGTCGATGACCTGGTCGAGCTGGCCGCCCTTCCAGCGGATCACGTGCAGGACCGGTCCGAACACTTCCCTGTCGAGCTGGTCGAGCGACTTCAGCGCATACGCGCGCGGGGCGAAGTAGCTGCCGTGGGCGGTGTCGTCATCCATCTCGACGGCCGCGATCAGGGTCGCCTCGCGGTCCATGCGCTCGGCATGCGCCTGCAGCATCTCCAGTGCGTCCTCGTCGATCACCGGACCGACGTCGGTCGACAGCAGGCCGGGGTCGCCGACCTTCAACTCGGCCATCGCGCCGGCCAGCATGGTAGTGACCTTGTCGGCGATGTCTTCCTGCACGAACAGCACGCGCGCGGCCGAGCAGCGCTGGCCGGCCGAGGTGAAGGCCGACGACAGCGCGTCCTTGACCAGCTGCTCGGGCAGGGCGGAGGAGTCGGCGATCAGCGCGTTCTGGCCGCCGGTCTCGGCGATCAGCACGCCGATCGCGCCATCGCGCGAAGCCAGCGAGCGGTTGATCGCCGAGGCGGTCTCGTTGGAACCGGTGAATGCGACGCCGGCCACGCGCGGGTCACGGGTCAGGGCCGCGCCGACGGTAATGCCGTCGCCGGGCACGAACTGCAGCACGTCCTCGGGCACGCCGGCCTCGTGCATCAAGCGGGTCGCGTAGTAGCCGACCAGGTTGGTCTGCTCGGCCGGCTTGGCGATCACGCTGTTGCCGGTCGCCAGGGCGGCGGCGACCTGGCCGATATAGATCGCCAGCGGGAAGTTCCACGGGCTGATGCACACGAACACGCCGCGGCCGTTGAGCTGCAGGACATTGCTCTCGCCGGTCGGTCCCGGCAGGGCCTGCGGGGTGAACATTGTGCGCGCCTGGGCGGCGTAATAACGCAGGAAGTCGACCGCCTCGCGGACCTCGCCGACGCCGTCGGCAATCGTCTTGCCGGCGTCCTTGGTGCACAGCGCGATGAACTGCGCGGTGCGCGATTCCAGCAGGTCGGAGGCGTGTTCGAGGATCGCCGCGCGGCTCGCGGCCGGGGTCGCGTTCCACTTCGGCTGCGCGGCGACGGCGTTCTGCAGCGCCTGCTCCACCACGCCGGCATCGGCCGGCAGCCACTGGCCGACGATCTCGCGGCGATCGGCCGGGTTGGTCACCGGCAGGCGCTCGCCGGTCAGGGTCGCGCCGGGCACCAGCGGTTCGGCCTGCCAGTCGCTGCGCGCGGCGGCATTGATCTGCTCGGCCAGCGTGCGCAGCTGGTTGTCGTCGGCAAGGTTGACGCCCATCGAATTGCTCCTGTCGCAGTATTTCATCGTGTCCGCATGGCTCCGGAACAGCTCGACCGGCAGCGGGATGCGGGGGTGCGGAATGGTCTGGAAATCGGCTACGGTCTGCAGCGGGTCGCGGACGAGGTCGTCGATGGCGACGTCCTCGTCGGTGATGCTGTTGACGAAGCTGGAGTTGGCGCCGTTTTCCAGCAGGCGGCGCACCAGGTACGGCAGCAGGTCCTCGTGGCTGCCGACCGGCGCATACACGCGGCACGGCACGTCCAGGCGGTCGGCGGGGATCACCTCGGCATACAGGTCGTCGCCCATGCCGTGCAGCTTCTGGAATTCGAACTCGACCTTGCGCCCGCCCAGGTTCGCCATCGCATGCACGACGGCGATGGTCTGCGCGTTGTGGGTGGCGAACATCGGGTAGATCGCATCGGCCGCGTCGAGCATCCGGCGTGCGTTGGCAAGGTAGGACACGTCGGTGTTCGGCTTGCGGGTGAAGACCGGGTAGCCGGGGTAGCCATCGACCTGCGCACGCTTGATCTCGCTGTCCCAGTAGGCGCCCTTGACCAGTCGCACCGGAATCCGGCGGCCGGTCTGGCGGGCGAGGTCGGCGATGAACTCGATCGCCTCCGGTGCGCGCTTCTGGTACGCCTGGATCGCCAGACCACACCCGTTCCAGCCGTCCAGCGAGGCGTCGCGGAAGGCCGCGGCAAACACGTCCAGCGACAGCTCCAGCCGGTCGGCCTCCTCGGCGTCGACGGTGAAGCCGATGCCGTGCTGCCGGGCCAGCCGGGCCAGCTCCAGCACGCGCGGGACGAGTTCGGCCAGCACCCGCGCGCGCTTGGCGTGCTCGTAACGCGGGTGCAGGGCCGAAAGCTTCACCGAAATGCTGGGGGTGGCGAACACATCGGCGCCGGTGAAGTCGCCGCTGCCGCCGATCGCCTGGATCGCCTGCCGATAGGCATCCTGATAGCGCAGCGCGTCGGCCTGGGTCAGTGCCGCCTCGCCGAGCATGTCGTAGGAGTAGCGGTAATTGGCGTTGTTGCCCTTGCGGGCGCGCGCCAGGGCTTCATCGATGCTACGGCCCATGACGAACTGATGGCCCATGATCCGCATCGCCTGCCGTACGGCCAGACGGATCACCGGTTCGCCGACGCGCCCGACCAGACGCTTGAACGCGTTGTGGACGTCGCGCTTGGTGTCGTCCGCCAGGTCGACCAGTTGGCCGGTCAGCATCAGTCCCCAGGTGGACGCGTTGACCAGCACCGAATCGGACTGGCCCAGGTGGCGCTTCCAGTCCGCCTCGCCGAGCTTGTCGCGGATCAGCTTGTCGGCGGTGGCCTGGTCGGGAATGCGCAGCAGCGCTTCGGCCACGCACATCAGCAACACGCCCTCTTCGCTGCCCAGGTCGTACTGGCGCATGAAGGCCTCGATGGCGCCCTGATCGTGCGCGCGTGCTCGTACGCGCGTGACCAGGTCGGCGGCCACGGCCTGCGCGGCGGCGCGTTCGCTGTCCGGGAGTCGCGCCTGCTCGGCCAGTTGCCGTACGTGCGTGGTCTCGTCGCGAACCCAGCCGGCGGTGAGTGCGGCGCGCGTTCCGGCCGGGCTGACCGGCAGTTCGGGAGTGATCAACGCGCGCGGTGGTGCCGGGTTGCCGGAAGAAGCTGATTGAATGGTCATCGAGTCCGCGAAATCGGGCGGTGGAGGGATCGGGATAGTCTAGGCACAAAAGGCCGCGGATGCCTTAAGGCATGGGCGTTTCAGCGACCCGGTCGAGGTCGGCGACCGCCATCGACCAGAACCTGCAAAACAAGGTGGACTGATCCAGATCAAAGAGTTTTTCCGGCGATCCAGCTAGAGCATTGCTTGCTGCAAATCCTCCCGACGGATACCCTTTGGCAGCTATCCGTAGCGCCGATACCGGCGTGACGGGCCCCAGGGGGCTCGCCAGCCACCTGTCCACGACTCGTTCCAGCGCCGCCGCGCAGGGCCGTAGTGGCAGGCAGCTCGCGGAGCGGGAACACAGCCAACTCTATGATCAACCAGCGGACTTTGGGGCTCGAATTGATGAAAGCCGGTCGTTTCAAGCAATGGACCATGGGGCTTGCCGCCATGGCGATGCCGATGCTGGCCTTCGCGCAAAGCGCGGACCCGCAGCCCTGGCAACTCAACATGGGTCGTGGCGTCACCCACCTGTCCAACAACGCGTATGAAGCGCACATGCTGGCGTTGTGGATCTGCGTCGGCATCGGCGTGGCGGTGTTCATCGCCATGGCGATCGCGATGTTCCGTTTCCGCAAGTCGCGCGGCGCGGTGGCGGACACGACGTTCGTCCACAACACCCGGCTGGAGATCCTGTGGACCGCGATCCCGGCGGTGCTGCTGGTGGCGATGGCGGCGCCGGCGACCACCAAGCTGGTGCAGATGTACGACGTCCGCGATTCGGAAATGACGGTCAAGGTGACCGGCTACCAGTGGATGTGGGAATACGAATACCTCGGTGAGAGCGTGAAGTTCACCAGCCGCCTGGACCGCAAGAGCGACCAGCTCCGCCAAAGTGGCGTGGTGCCGACGGCGGACGATCACCAGCACTACCTGCTCGATGTCGACAACCCGCTGGTGCTGCCGGTCGACACCAAGGTCCGTTTCGTGATCACCGCCGACGACGTGATCCACTCCTGGTGGGTGCCGGCGCTGGGCTGGAAGCAGGACGCGGTGCCGGGCATCGTCAACGAGGCCTGGGCCGACATCTCCACCCCGGGCCTCTACCGCGGCCAGTGCGCCGAGTTGTGCGGCAAGGACCACGGCTTCATGCCGATCGTGGTCAAGGCGCTGCCCAAGGACGAGTTCGCCCAGTGGCTGGCGGCGCAGAAGAGCGCGAGCGCGCCTGCTCCGGCCGCTCCGGCCGAAGCAACCCCGGACACTCCCGAAGCAACCCCCGAATCCGACGCCGCGGCCGCTGTTGCGGTCGCCGGCTGACCGGCGCGCCGGCTTTTCACCACACGAATCCAGAGGTTAGGCCATGGCTGCCACGCACCCCGTTACCGAGTCCCACGATGAGCATGCCTACAAGCAGGGCTTCGTCGAGCGCTGGTTGCTTTCGACCAACCACAAGGACATCGGCACCCTGTACCTGCTTTTCAGCTTCACGATGTTCATCATCGGCGGCGCGTTCTCGGTCGTGATCCGCAGCGAGCTGGCCCAGCCGGGCCTGCAGTTCGTCGATCCGCAGTTCTTCAACCAGATGACCTCGATGCACGCGCTGGTGATGATCTTCGGTGGCGTGATGCCGGCCTTCGTCGGCCTCGCCAACTGGATGATCCCGCTGCAGATCGGCGCGCCGGACATGGCGCTGCCACGCATGAACAACTGGTCGTTCTGGATTCTGCCGTTCGCGTTCATCATGTTGCTGGGGACGCTGTTCCTGCCCGGTGGCGCGATGGGCGGAGGCTGGACGATGTACCCGCCGCTGTCGCTGCAGGGCGGTTCCAACGTGGCCTTCCAGATCTTCGCCATCCACATGATGGGCGTCAGCTCGATCATGGGTGCGATCAACGTCATCGCCACCGTGCTCAACATGCGCGCGCCGGGCATGGACCTGATGAAGATGCCGATCTTCACCTGGACCTGGCTGATCACCGCGTTCCTGCTGATCGCGGTGATGCCGGTGCTGGCCGGCGCGGTCACGATGCTGCTGACCGACAAGTTCTTCGCGACCTCGTTCTTCAACGCTGCCGGCGGCGGCGACCCGGTGATGTACCAGCACATCTTCTGGTTCTTCGGGCACCCGGAGGTCTACATCATGATCCTGCCGGCGTTCGGCATCGTCTCGGAGGTCATCCCGACCTACAGCCGCAAGCCGCTGTTCGGTTACCAGGCGATGGTGTACGCGACCACCGCGATCGCGTTCCTGTCGTTCATCGTCTGGGCGCACCACATGTTCACCGCCGGCATGCCGCTGGGCGGCGAGCTGTTCTTCATGTACGCCACGATGCTGATCTCGATCCCGACCGGGGTGAAGATCTTCAACTGGGTCACCACGATGTGGCGCGGTTCGCTCACCTTCGAGACGCCGATGCTGTTCTCGGTCGCGTTCGTGATCCTGTTCACCATCGGCGGATTCTCCGGCCTGATGCTGGCGATCGTGCCGGCCGATTTCCAGTACCACGACACCTACTTCGTGGTCGCCCACTTCCACTACGTGCTGGTGACCGGTTCGGTGCTGGCGCTGATCTCGGCGGTCTATTACTGGTGGCCGAAGTGGACCGGCCGGATGTACAACGAGGCCTGGGGCAAGTTCCATTTCTGGTGGACGATGGTGTTCGTCAACCTGCTGTTCTTCCCGCAGCACTTCCTCGGCCTGGCCGGCATGCCGCGCCGCATCCCGGACTACAACGTGGTGTTCGCGGACTGGAACCTGGTCAGCTCGATCGGCGCGTTCGGCATGTTCCTGACCCCGTTCATGATGATCGTCATCCTGGGCCACTCGAAGAAGTACGGCGCGAAGGCCGAAGCGCGCGCCTGGGAAGGTGCCCGTGGACTGGAGTGGACCGTGCCGAGCCCGGCGCCGCACCATACCTTCACCGTGCCGCCGGTGATCCACGATGGCGATCTCGCCCACGGCGACGTCAGCCACTGATCGGCGAAGGAAGAGCGATAGAAGGCCATGGCCCCGACCCCCGGATCCCCTGACGAGATCGCCGCGCGCCGCAAGGCCGCACGGCGGACCGCGCTGTGGATCGCGTTGGTCGCGGCCGCGGTGTATGTGGGTTTCATCCTGACCGGGGTGATCGGGCGATGAGCTCCGGGCAGCCACCGGTGAAGGAAGAACGCAAGGCGACGGCCGGCATCGCCAAGATGCTGGTGGCCGCGCTGCTCGCGTTCGCTTTCAGTTTCAGCCTGGTACCGCTGTACCGGATCGCCTGCCAGAAGGTGTTCGGGATCCGCCTGGACAACAGCGCGGTCGAGCACGTCGCCGACGCCGGGGAGGCGCTCGACCGCATGGTCACGGTGCAGTTCGACGGCGGCGTGAACTCCAAGCTGCCGTGGTCGTTCAAGCCCAACCAGTTGAACATGCAGGTGCGTCCGGGCGTGCAGTACGAGACCACCTACTACGCGCACAACAACAGCGACCGGACCATCGTCGGAAGTGCGGTTCCGTCGGTGGCCCCGGCACGCGCTTCGGGCTTCTTCAGCAAGACCGAATGCTTCTGTTTCACCGCACAGACCATGGCCGCAGGGGAAACACGCGACATGCCGGTGCGTTTCATCATCGATCCGAATTTGCCCAAAGACATCAAGACGGTCACGCTGTCGTACACGTTCTTCAAGAATGACGCGCTGACCGCGCAGCAGGCATCCAGCGCCCATCCGGTCGCTGCGACACCTGCATCCGCACCCTGATCGCTTCATCGCATCCAACGCATAACGGAACCGCCGCCATGGCCCAAGCCCAAGCCTCGTCGCCAGACGCCAACGTCTACTTTGTCCCGCACCACAGCCGTTGGCCGATCCTGGGGTCGGTCGCCCTGTTCGTGATGATGAGCGGGGCCGGCGGCTGGCTCAATGCCACCAGTTGGGGGCGCTGGACGTTCATAGTCGGCGTCGCGCTGCTGGTGGCGGTGTTTTTCGGCTGGTTCGGCGACGTCATCCGCGAATCGGTGAGCGGCAAGTACAACCGCCAGGTCGATGTGTCCTTCCGGATGGGGATGATCTGGTTCATCTTCTCGGAAGTGATGTTCTTCGGCGCATTCTTCGGCGCGCTGTTCTATGCGCGCCAGCTGTCCCTGCAGTGGCTGGGCGGCGCCGGCGACGGCGCGATGACCAACGCCCTGTTGTGGGACACATTCACCACCGCCTGGCCGAGCAACGGCCCCGGCGATGTCGGCGGCGCCTACCAGACCGTGCCCGCCTGGGGCCTGCCACTGGTCAACACGCTGATCCTGCTGAGCTCCGGTGTGACCATCACTGCCGCGCACCATGCGCTCAAGGCCGGTCGGCGCACGGCGCTGCTGGTCGGGCTCGGCCTGACGGTATTGCTGGGCTGCATGTTCCTGTTCTTCCAGGCCGAGGAATACGTGCATGCGTATTCCGAGCTGAACCTGACTTTGGGTTCCGGCATCTACGGCTCGACGTTCTACATGCTGACCGGCTTCCACGGCGCGCACGTCACCCTGGGCACGATCATGCTGATCGTGATCTGGTTCCGCTGCCTGAAGGGCCATTTCACCAAGGACAACCACTTCGGTTTCGAGGCGGTGGCGTGGTACTGGCACTTCGTCGACGTGGTGTGGCTGATGCTGTTCGTGTTCGTCTACGTGCTGTAAGGACACGTCAGGAACGACCCCGCCATCTGCTTATCGCGGCCGGGTTGCGCACATCGCCGGATCGACGGGATTGTCCGGAAGGTTGCAGCAACGCTGGCCGTGATCCGTGCGGTTGGCCAAGTGCGACAGGCAAGATCCCCCGACGCGTCGCGTGCCGGCCGCCGAACTCCTTGTATGCAGGCGGCAACGCTAGCCGTTGATGCCGTGGAACTGGATCCAGCCCATCTTGGCGGCGATCACCACCATCACGATCAGCGCAATGGACAGCGCGACGCGTCGGGTCAGGGCATTGACGGTTCGTTTGCTCTCGCTTTTGTCGACCAGCATGTAGTACAGGCCGGCACCGAGGTTCCAGAGAATCAGGATCAGGAAGCCGACGATCAACAGGGTCTTCATCAATTTGCTCCGGCGCCGCAACGCCCCGCCCGGCGTGGCAGCCGGTGTGGGCGCATTATTGCAGCCTGCCACGGTGGGTGAGGGATGAGCCGGCGCGCGACGTTGCTGATTGGCTGGTTGCTGGCCCTGGCGACCATCGCCGTGTTTACCAGCCTTGGTTTCTGGCAGTTGCGCCGCGCGGTCGAGAAGCAGGCGATGCTGGATGCCGCCGTGCAGGTCGTGACGGAACGCCGGGCGGCGCCGCTTGCCGCCGCGGCCCGGACGGACGGCATCGACCGGTATGACTGGAGTTCGGGTACCGGCGAGTTCGCCGACAGCCCGGCCCTGCTGCTCGACAACCAGCAGCGCGAGGGGCGGGTGGGCGTGCGCGCGTACCGGATCTTCGATCCCGACCAGGGCCCGCCGCTGCTGGTCGACCTGGGCTGGTTGCCGTTGCCGGGTGATCGGACGATGCCGTCGGTGCCGCGGCCGGAGGGCCGGTTTATGTTGCAAGGCCTGTTGGCGCCGCCGCCATCGAGCGGCATCGCGCTGGGGCCCGGCATCGCGCGCAGTGACGATGCCTGGTTGCTGATGCGGGTCGACATCCCGGCGATCCGGGCTGCAACCGGCGTGTCCCTGTCGCCGCGCGTGCTGCGGCTGGATCCGGCGTCGCCGCTGGGTTACGCGCGAGACCTGGAGCTGCTGCCCAACACCCTGCCGCCGGACAAGCATCGCGGTTACGCCCTGCAATGGTTCGGGCTGGCGCTGGCGGTATTCGTTACGGCACTGATCCTCACTTTCAAGCAACCACGGCGCGCCACGAAGGCCGCTGCATGACGGGCAATCCATGATGAGCAACGAGCAACCGGCGGCGACACCGCCGATCGACACCAGGGCCCGCAATCGCAACCGCGCGATGCTGGTCGCGATCTTCGTGCTGTTTTTCGGCAGCATGCTGGTGGCCGGACTGCTGCGGTTCTCGGGTTGGCAGCCGGAAGGCCGGAAGAACCACGGCGAACTGCTGCAGCCGCCGACCGACCTGCGTGCCGTCACGCCGGTGCTGATGGACGGCACGCCCTACCCCTGGAACCCGGGCGAGCGGACCTGGCGCATCGTGCTGGCGCCGCCGACGCAATGCGGCGCCGAATGCGCGCGCCTGGGCCATGACCTGGACACCGTCTGGCAGCTGTTCGGCAAGGACGCCGACCGCGTCCACGTGCTGTGGATCTGCGCGGAAGCCAGCTGCATGCCGCCCACCGAGGTCGTGCTGCCGCGCACCCTGCGGCAGGTCCGGCCGGACCCCCAATGGCGCGCATCGTTGCCCGGCGTGGACGATCCGGCCGGCGTGCCGGTGTACGTGATCGATCCCAATGGCTTCGTGGTACTGCGCTACGCGCCTGGTTTCGATGCCGGCGGATTGCGCGCGGATCTGGCCAAACTGCTGAAACTGATCTGACTTCGCGCAAAGAGACCTGCATGACTGCCTCCTCCTTCCACCCGGCTTCCGTGTCGGCCGCTTCCCGGCCGGCGGTCGTCCGGCCGACCCGGAACTTCCACCGCCTGGCCTGGCTGGCCGTCGCGCTGGCCGTCGGTGTCATCGTGTTCGGTGCGTTCGTGCGCCTGTCCGATGCCGGCTTGAGTTGTCCCGACTGGCCGACCTGCTACGGCCGCGCCGCCTGGCCGACCCAGGCCCATCACGCGGCCGAGCACGCCGCCACTGCGATCCGGCCGGTGGAGGTCGACAAGGCCTGGCGCGAGCAGTTCCACCGCATGATCGCCGGCGCCCTCGGCGTGCTGACCCTGACCCTGGCGCTGCTCGCGGCACGCCGGCGCAGGCACGGCATCGCGCAGATCGTCGCCGCCGCGGTGCTGGTCGCGATCGCGATCCCGTTGTACATGCGCGGCAATCATGTGGGCGCGTCGATCCTGGCCATCGCCGGCGAGGCACTGTTGCTGTTCGCGGCGTTGCGATGGAGCAACCTCGACCTGGCGCGCGTGGCGGCATTCACGCTGGCGGTGATCATCTTCCAGGCCCTGCTGGGGATGTGGACGGTGACCTGGCTGCTCAAACCCATCGTGGTGATGGGGCATCTGCTGGGCGGCCTGCTGACGTTCTCGCTGCTGCTGTGGATGGCGTGGCGATCGACCAACCTGCCGATCCGGCTGGCCGACGCGATGAAGCTGCGCAAGCTGTTGATCGTCGGGTTGGCGCTGCTCGGGCTGCAGATCGCGCTGGGCGGCTGGACCAGTGCGAACTATGCCGCGCTGGCCTGCGGCACCGATTTTCCGACCTGCGTCGGCCGCTGGTGGCCGCCGACCGACTTCCGCGAAGGCTTCGTGCTGTGGCGCGGGATCGGCGTGGACTACGAAGGCGGCGTGCTGGACGGCGCCAGCCGGATCGCGATCCAGATGGCGCACCGGATGATGGCGGTGGCGGTGTTCGCCTGGCTGCTGTGGTTTGCGTGGCGCCTGCTGCGCACGCCGGGCATGCGCGGCTGGGCGAGCCTGCTGGCTTTGGCGACGATCGCCCAGGTCAGCCTGGGCATCGCCAACGTCAAGCTCGCGCTGCCGTTGTGGACGGCCGTGCTGCACAACGCCGGCGCGGTCCTGCTGCTGTTCGTGCTGGTGTCCCTGCTTGCGCGGCTTCGCGCGCCGGAGGCGTGATGGCGCATTCCTTCCGCCAGACCTGCCGCGAGTACTGGGATCTCACCAAGCCGCGCGTGGTCGCACTGATCATCTTCACCGCGGCGATCGGCATGTTCCTGGCGGTGCCGGGCCTGCCGCCGCTGCAGGAGTCGGTGCTCGGCTTTCTCGGCATCTGGCTGGCAGCGGCGTCGGCGGCGACCATCAACCAGCTGCTCGATGCGCGCATCGACGCGAAGATGGCGCGCACGTCGTGGCGGCCGATCGTGGTCGGCCAGGTCACCCCGCGCCAGGCGTTGCTGTTCGCGCTGGCGCTGGCGGCGCTGTCGATGCTGATCCTGCTGGTGTGGGTGAACGTGCTGACCGCGGTGCTGACGTTCGCCTCGATGATCGGCTACGCGGTGATCTACACCGTGTACCTCAAGCACGCGACACCGCAGAACATCGTGATCGGCGGACTCGCCGGCGCGGCCCCGCCGGCGCTGGGCTGGACCGCGGTCACCGGCCAGCTCGACCCGCACGCACTGTTGCTGGTGCTGATCATCTTCATCTGGACGCCGCCGCATTTCTGGGCGCTGGCGATCTTCCGCCGCGAGGACTACCGCAAGGCGATGGTGCCGATGCTGCCGGTCACCCACGGGGTGGAGTACACCCGCTGGCAGATCCTGTTCTATACGGTGTTGCTGGTGCTGGTGACCGTGCTGCCATGGGCGACCGGCATGAGCGGGCTGTTCTACCTCGGCGGCGCGCTGGTGCTCGGCGTGGCGTTCCTGTACTACGCGTGGCGCCTGATGGACCCACCGGACGAACGCTACGCGATGAAGGTGTTCGGCTTCTCGATCGTGTACCTGATGGCGCTGTTCGCGTTCCTGCTGGTCGACCACTGGCTGCTGCCGTTCCTGCAGCCGGCGGCGGCGATGGAGTTCCGTGCGATGGGGTGAGGGGCGACCTGCTTTGCCGGTTGCCTGACCCACATCGGATGCCGCCCCTGAGGAGTTCTGCCATGTCATGGATCTGCTGGAATGCGGTGCTTGCCGTTTACCTGCTGCTGTCGATGCCGGCGCATGCGGCTGACAGGTGGTTGGATGAAGGCATCGCCGCGGCGTCGGAGCTGATCCGCAGCCAGGCGGGCGAACATCGCCTTTTGCTGTTGGGAGAGAAACACGGCACGCGGGAGATCCCGGTCCTGGTGGAGACGCTCGTCGCCGCCTATGCGGACGGCGCGCCTGTGGTGCTCGGGCTGGAAGTGCCGCATGGCGAGCATGGGGCACTGAAGTCCTACATGGATTCCGACGGCGGCGTCGCGGCGCGTGCGCGACTGCAATCGACGTCGTTCTGGTCACGTGCCGACGACCAGCACGACGGTCGCCGCAGCCACGACATGCTGGATCTGGTCGACGCGTTGCGTGTGATGCGTCAGCGTGGCCGCGATGTGGCCGTGCTGCCTTACGATCTCGGCCCCGATGATGCGCGGGACCATCACGCGCGCGACGCGGCGATGGCCGACACCTTGCGGGCGGCATTCGCGGCGCTGCCGGTGGGGCGTCTGGTCGTGCTGACCGGCAACGTCCACGCCATGCGGGAGAAGCCCCGCGACGCGCCACCGCAGATGCAGCGACCGATGGGCTCGTACCTGCGCGACCTGGATCCGTTTTCCGTGGATATCGTCGCCCGGCAAGGCGAGTTCTGGGCCTGTACCAACCGCTGTGGCCCGATCAGGGAATCCGCGGGTGCGCACCTCAATCAGGTGGATGGCAGCGGCGCTTGGGATTTCCGGATAGTGCTGCCGCGATTCAGCGTGGCGCGCCTGATCGGCGCAGGCCCGGCCGGGGAGGGACGGCCGCCAAGCGGTTGATCGTTCCCGCGCGCCAGGAAAGGTCTCAACAACTGCCGTCGTCCCCGCGAAAGCGGGGACCCAGCGACTTCAGTTCATCGACAGCAAAAGGCGCTGGGTTCCCGCATTCGCGGGAATGACAAGCAGAAGGTCGAGTTGTACGGATATTTCCTAATCGAAGCGCGCGTTCAACAGCCCGCGCAGTTCGTCCTTGTCGTCGTCGTCCAGTCCGCTCTGGCGCTGTTTGGCGAGCAGCTCGTCGATGCGTTGCTGCAGTGTCTGCCGGTTGAGCTGGGCGATCGTGTCGAGCAGTTCCTCGCGCAACGTGGTTGCGTCGCCGGGCAGGGTCACGGCGGCGAGTTTCTGCAGGGCGGCGTGTTCTTCGCGGTCGGCAAAGTGCTCGACCAGCGCACCGGTGCCGATGTCGGGCCGGTCGTAGATCAGTCCGAGCAGGTCGACCAGCAGTTCGATGCCGGGTTGCCGCAGTCCGGCGAAGCGGAACGGCGGCTCCAGCTCCAGCGCGAGCGCGGGCTGTTGCAGCAGCAACAGGATCGCGCTGCGTACCAGGCTGCGTCGCGGGGCGGTGATGCCGTGGCCGATGCGTCCACGCTGCACGCGCTGTACCGGCACGTGGGTAGCGGGGTCGCTCGAGCGGGCACCCACGCCGGTCAACTCGGTCAGGCGCTGCTGCATCAGGTCGGCGAACGCGCCATCGGGAATCTGCGCGAGCAGCGGTTTGGCGCGCTCGGCCAGCCGGCCCTTGCCTTCCAGCGTGCCCAGGTTGACGTCGGCCGACAGCGAGTCGAACAGGAACTGCGACAACGGCGTGGCCGCCTGCAGACGGGCGTCGAAACCGGCGGCGCCTTCGGTCCGCACGATGCTGTCGGGGTCCTCGCCATCGGGCAGGAACAGGAAGAAGCCCTGGCGGCCGTCCTTCATGCGCGGCAGCACCGACTCGACCGCCTTCCACGCCGCGGCGCGGCCGGCGCGGTCGCCGTCGAAACAGAAGTACACATCGGGCGCGTTGCGGAACAGCAGCTCGGCGTGGTCGGGCGTGGTCGCGGTGCCGAGGGTGGCGACGGCGGTGTCGACGCCGTGCTGGAACAGCGCGATCACGTCCATGTAGCCCTCCACCACCACCAGCCGCGGGATCTTGTTGTGCGCTTGGCGAACCTGCCACAGGCCATAGAGCTCGCGGCCCTTGTGGAACAGCTCGGTCTCCGGCGAGTTGAGGTACTTCGGGCTGGCGTCGGCGTCCAGCACGCGGCCGCCGAAACCGATCGCGCGGCCGCGGCGGTCGTGGATCGGGAACATCACCCGGTCGCGGAACTTGTCGTAGATGCGGCCGCTGTCGTTCCTGGAGAACAGGCCGCCGCGCTCGAGCAGGCCGAGCTGGCGCTGGTCGGTGCCGAGCGCGTCGCGCAGCGCGTTGAAACCGTCCGGCGCGTAGCCGATGCCGAAGCGTGCGCGGATGTCGGTATCCACGCCGCGATCGTCGAGATAGGACTGCGCCTTCGGGCTGCCGAGCAGCTGTTTCTGGAAGAACGCCGAAGCCGCCGCCATCGCATCGAACAGCGCCTGGCCGTCGGGATTGGCATTGCGCTGGACGGTGTCGCGCGGCACTTCCATGCCGGTCTGCTTGGCAAGCTCGTCGATCGCGTCGAGGAACTCGAGCCGGTCGTAGTTCATCAGGAAGCTGATCGCGGTGCCATGCGCACCGCAACCGAAGCAGTGGTAGAACTGCTTGGCCGGCGAGACCGTGAAGCTCGGCGAGCGCTCGTCGTGGAACGGGCAGCACGCCGCATACTCCTTGCCCTGCCGCTTCAACGGCACGCGCGCGCCGATCAGCTCGACGAGGTCGGCGCGGGCGAGCAGGTCATCGATGAATGCGTCCGGGATGCGGGCCATGGCCTAGAGATCGACTCCAAACCGGCAGGCGGGTTCCGCCAGCGCGCGGCGGCGCGTTGAGACAGGTTCGCAAGCGAGGTTTCTCGTTGCGCGGTCATCGATGAATGCGTCTGGGATGCGGGCCATGGTCTGGGTGGGCCGAGCCGGGGCGGGATCGGCGGAACCGGTGCTCAGGCGCTCAGGCGCTGCTTGACCAGTTTGGACACCAGGCCCATGTCGGCCTGTCCCGCGAGCCGGGGCTTGAGCGCGCCCATCAGCTTGCCGATGTCGGCGGGGCCGGCGGCACCGGTTTCGGCGATCGCGGCATCGATCGCGGCGACGATGGCGGGCTCGTCCAGCTTGGCCGGCAGGTAACGCTCGATCACCACGATCTCGTCGCGCTCGATGACGGCCAGATCCTCGCGGGCGGCGGCTTCGAACTGGCTGACCGAATCGCGACGCTGCTTGACCATCTTGTCCAGGATCGCGAGCACCTGGGCGTCGTCCAGCTCGATGCGCTCGTCGACTTCCCGCTGCTTGATGGCCGCCAGCATCAGCCGGATCACGCCGAGGCCGTGCTTGTCGCCGGCCTTCATGGCGGCCTTCATGTCATCGGTGAGTTGCTGCTTGAGCGTCATGGCGGTGCCTCGCTGTGTGAATGGGGCCAATGCAAAAAGCCGACTGCGCATCATGGCGCGGCCGGCTTGCTGCGGACAAACACGCACCAAGCCGCGAAGGCCGGTGCGGTGGCGCGACCGGGAGCGTCGATCAAACGCTTCCGGTCAGGCGATCAGTACAGGCGCTGACGCTTGGTCACATCGCGCGAGGCGCGACGGGACTGGCGCTTCACTGCGGCTGCAGCCTTGCGCTTGCGCTCCTGGGTCGGCTTCTCGTAGTACTCGCGCTTGCGGGTCTCGGCGAGGACGCCGGCTTTCTCGCAGGTGCGCTTGAAGCGACGCAGGGCAAACTCGAAGGGCTCGTTTTCGCGGACTTTGACGGCGGGCATGCGGAATCTCGGTTCGGGTGAACTGCCCGGCAAGTCCGGGCGAGCCGCGTATGATAGCGAAACCAGCCGCGGTGGTGCAAGTCCGGGGGCCTTTGTGGCGTGAGCCGGGCAGGACGCAGCCGGGTGCTGGCGTACCCTTTCCGGTTCCCTGAACCGTCACGTGGCCGCATTCATGAAAGTCCTGGGCATCGAAACCAGTTGCGACGAGACCGGTGTGGCCGTGTACGACACGCGGTCCGGCCTGCTCGCGCATGCGCTGTACAGCCAGATCGCGCTGCATGCCGAATACGGCGGCGTGGTGCCGGAACTGGCCAGCCGCGACCACGTGCGCAAGCTGCTGCCGCTGATCCGCCAGGCCCTGGCCGAGGCCGGGATGACAGTCGGGGGCATCGATGGCGTGGCCTACACCGCCGGGCCTGGGCTGGTCGGTGCGCTGCTGGTGGGCGCGGGGGTGGCGCGTTCGCTGGCGTGGGCGCTGGACATACCGGCGGTTGCGGTTCACCACATGGAAGGCCACCTGCTGGCGCCGCTGCTGGAAGACGACCCGCTGGGCCGCCCCGAGCCGCCATTCGTCGCACTGCTGGTGTCCGGCGGGCATACCCAGTTGATCGCCGTGGATGCGATCGGCCGCTACCGCCTGCTCGGCGAGACGCTGGACGACGCGGCCGGCGAGGCGTTCGACAAGACCGCCAAGCTGATGGGCCTGCCATACCCGGGCGGGCCGCAGCTGGCGATGCTGGCCGGGCAGGGGCGGGCGGGAGCCTATAAATTTCCGCGGCCGATGACCAACCGGCCGGGGCTGGATTTCAGTTTCAGCGGACTCAAGACCCAGGTGATGCTGGCCTGGCGCGACGGCGACCAGTCCGACCAGACGCGCGCCGACATCGCCCGCGCGTTCGAGGAGGCGGTCGTGGATACGCTGGCGATCAAGTGCGAGCGTGCGCTGGAGGCAGCCGGCTGCGAAACGCTGGTGGTGGCCGGCGGTGTCGGCGCGAACCTGCGACTGCGCGCGAAGCTGGGCGAGATGGCGGCCCGGCGCGGCGGCCGGGTCAGCTTCCCGCGGCCGGCGTTCTGCACCGACAACGGCGCGATGATCGCCTTCGCCGGCGCGCTGCGGCTGCAGGCCGGCCAACACGAGGACGCGGCAGTGAGGGTGCTGCCGCGCTGGGACATGGCGACCCTGCCGGCCGTGTGATCGCGGGGTTTTTGTCGGAGCGACGTAAGTCGCGACCCGGAACGATATGGACGTCGCGACTGACGTCGCTCCCACAAGGGCAAGACTCTTCTGAGCAAGGGCATCCATCAACGAGGCACCGGAATCGCAATGGACAAGGTTTTCATCGAGGGTCTGCAGGTCGATGCGCTGATCGGCATCTACGACTGGGAGCGGCGCATCCGCCAGCCGCTGGTGTTCGACATCGAGATGGCGTTCGACAACCGCATCCCGGCCGCCAGCGATGCGATCGGCGACACGCTCAACTACAAGGCGGTCAGCAAGCGGATCATCGCCTACGTGTCGCAATCCGGGTTCGGCCTGGTGGAGACGCTGGCCGAGCGGGTGGCGGCGATCATCCTGGAGGAATTCGGGGTGCGGCACGTCCGGCTGAAGCTCAGCAAGCCCGGCGCGGTGCGTGGCGCGCGCGCGGTGGGGGTGATGATCGAGCGCTCCGCGGCTACCCTGCAGCAATGAATTTTCTTGCCGATGTCGAGTTTCTGCGGCCGCTGATGGCCATTCCCCATATGACCATGCTGATCGGCCTCACCGGCCTGCTGCTGCTGGCCTGGGTGGCGAACTGGCTGACCCGGCAGGTCCTGATCCGGGTGGTCGGCGGGCTGGTCAAGGCCTCGCCGATGAAGTGGGACGACGCGGTGATGTCGCGCCGGGTGCTGGCGCGGCTGGCCAACATGGTGCCGGCGTTGATCATTGTCGTGGGCATCGGCGGTATCGACGGCCTGTCGGACGGTATGGTCACGGTGGTGCGCAACGTGGCGCTGGCGTTCGTCGCGCTGACCATCGCGCTGGCGATCAGCAACGTGCTCGACGCGGTCAATGACCTGTACGTGGCGAACAGCCGCCGCGCCAACGAGCGGCCGATCAAGGGCTACCTGCAGGTGGTCAAGATCGTGGTGTTCGTGTTCGCGCTGGTGGTCATGGTGGCGACCCTGATCGATCGCTCGCCGCTGCTGCTGCTGTCGGGGTTCGGCGCGATGAGCGCGGTGCTGATGCTGGTGTTCAAGGACACCATCCTGTCGCTGGTGGCCAGCGTGCAGTTGAGCAGCAACGACATGCTGCGGGTCGGCGACTGGATCGAGATGCCCTCGCTGCAGGCCGATGGCGACGTGATCGACATGGCCCTGAACACGGTCAAGGTGCAGAACTGGGACAAGACCGTCACCACCATCCCGACCTACCGGCTGATCAGCGACAGCTTCAAGAACTGGCGCGGCATGCAGGAATCGGGCGGCCGCCGGATCAAGCGCGCGCTGCTGATCGACCAGTCGTCGGTGCGCTTCCTGGAACCCGACGAGCGCACCCGCCTGCACCGGATCGCGCTGATCGACGGCTACCTGGACGACAAGCGCCAGGAACTGGAGGCCTACAACGCGACCCTGCTGTCGGCCGGCAAGGACCCGATCAACACCCGTCGGGTCACCAACATCGGCACCTTCCGCGCCTACGTCAGCCATTACCTGCGCGTGCATCCGGGCATCAACCAGCAGATGACCCAGATCGTGCGCCAGCTCGCGCCCGGCCCGACCGGGCTGCCGCTGGAGCTGTACTGCTTCACCGACACCGTGTCGTGGGTGCCGTACGAGGGCATCCAGGCCGACATCTTCGACCACCTGATCGCGATGCTGCCGGAGTTCGGCCTGCGCCTGTACCAGGCGCCGGGCGGCGCGGATGTGGCGGCGCTGGCCGGGGCGGGCGCGGATGCGCGCGCGGGAGCTGCCGCCAGAACCAACGCCGAAACCGGCACCGAAACCGGCACCGAAACCAGCGCATGAGTCGCGCCTACCTGAGCCTGGGCAGCAACCAGGACGCGGAGTGGCATCTGCGTGAAGCGGTGGACGAGCTGCGCGCGCGGTTCGGCCCGTTGGTGCTGTCGCCGGTGTACCGCACCCGTGCGGTCGGCTTCGACGGTCATGATTTCCTCAACGCGGCGGCGGTGATCGAGACCGACCTCGACCCGGTCGAACTGCACGACTGGCTGCACGCGCTGGAGGACGCCCACGGCCGCGATCGCAGCGGCCCGCGCTATGGCGACCGCACGCTGGATATCGACATCGTGCTGTTCGACGACCGGGAGTTCGTCGGCCCCGGCAACCTGCGCATACCGCGTCCGGACCTGCAGCACGCGTTCGTGCTGCGTCCGTTGGCCGATATCGCGCCCGACGTGGTGGTGCCCGGCGATGGCCGCAGCCTGGCGCAATGCTGGGCCGCGCATCCCGACCGCGATGTGGTGCTGGAAACCGTGCGGCTGCAGCCTCCCGCGGGGATTTGATCCTGCTCAAGCCCGGCCCGCTGCGATCGGGCAGGATGATGGCATTGACACCGCCACAAAGGAGGGGCGCGATGCATCCGATCTGGGTTGAACTGTTGACCAAGCCGGTGGGCTGGCTGTCGCTTGGCGGCTCGATTTTCCTGCTGGTATTGCTGCCACTGGGCATCCACCTGTTTCTGCGCAAGCAGATCCGTGACAACGAAGGCGGGGCCGAGGCGGAAGCCTACGAGCGCCGCCGCCGGGGCGAGCTGCCACCGGAGGACTGATCCGTCGGCGAGCGACTGTGGAGGTGTGCAGGCTTCGGTCGTCCGACTGGACTTCCTTTGTAGGAGCGACTGTAGGAGCGACGTGAGTCGCGAAGCTGCGAATTTCGGACACGATGGCCAGGTCGCGACTGACGTCGCTCCTACATAGAGCGTGGTGGCGGTGATCGTTACCGTAAGGAACGGCGTCAGCCGCGAGCGCGCAGCGACCGCGCTCAAGGGCGCAGGCGCGACCTCAGCCGGCGAGCATCCGTCCGCCATCCAGGTACAGCACCTGGCCGGTGCAGTAGCTCGCGTCCTGCAGCAGCCAGCGCACGGCTTCGGCCACTTCGGCGGGGGTGCCGGTGCGGCGCAGGGGCGTGCGCGCCAGTTTTTCCGCCTGCGCCGCCGCATCGGGCGCATGTTCGCCGGGATTCTGCGGCCACAGGATCGCGCCCGGCGAGACCGCATTGACGCGCACGTCCGGCCCCAGCTCGATCGCCAATGACCGGGTCGCCATCAGCAGCGCGGCCTTGGCCATGCAGTAGATCGTGTGCCCGGCCAGCGGGCGTTCGGCGTAGATGTCGGTCATGTTGACGATCGCGCCGCCGCGTGCGGCCAGGTGCGGGGCGGCGGCCTGGGCCAGGAACAACGGCGCGCGCGCGTTGCTGGCGAACAACACATCCCACTGCGCCGGGGTGGCGCTGCCGATCGGTGTGGGGATGAAACCCGAGGCGTTGTTGACCAGCGCATCCAGCCGGTCGAAACGGCCGATCGTGCGCGCGACCATCTCGGGCAGGCGGTCGAACTCGGCCAGGTCCGCCTGCAGTATCAGGGTGCTGCCGGCGCGTGCGGCTTCCAGCTCCGCCACCAGCGCGTCGAGTTCCGCCCGCGAGCGGCGGTAATGCAGGGCCAGGTCGTAACCGGCCGCGTGCAGCGTGCGGGCGGTCACCGCGCCGATGCGGTGGGCACTGCCGGTGATCAGGGCGACGGGTCGTGACAAGGCGAGTCTCCACGCGGGGAAGGCCCCGGTCAGCGGGCAGAGGCGGACGAACCGTTATCCTGCGCGACTGCAACGCGCAATGCCAACGAACGGTGCCCTTGTGAGTGACGATCCCGTGAGTGATGCCCAGTGAGCGATTTCGACCTTCCCCCACCCGATGCCGATGCACTGGCCCACAGCGGGCGGCTGCAGGCGTTGATCCGCCAGCAGATTGCCGGCAGCGGCGGATCGATCCCGTTTTCGCGCTTCATGGAACTGGCGTTGTACGCGCCGGGACTGGGGTATTACAGCGCCGGGGCGAGCAAGTTCGGCGAGGCCGGTGATTTCGTCACCGCGCCGGAACTGGGGTCGGTGTTCGCCCGCTGCATCGCCAATGCGCTGGCGCCGGTGATCGCGCAATGCGGCCCGCAGGCGCGGATGCTGGAGCTGGGCGGCGGCACGGGTGCGTTTGCCGAGGCTGCGCTCGGGCGCCTGAGCGAGCTGGATGCGCTGCCGCTGCGTTACGCGATCCTCGAACCCAGCGCGCAGTTGCGCCAGCGCCAGCGCGAGCGCCTGCAGCGGCGGCTGGAGGCGTCGGTGTTCGCGCGGGTCGAGTGGCTGGACAGGCCGTTCGAGGATGACTGGACCGGCGTGCTGTTTGCCAACGAAGTGCTCGATGCGCTGCCGACCCCGCGTTTCGCGATCGATCGCGGACAGGTCTGTGAGGAGCATGTCGTGGTGGGCGATGCGGGCTTCGCGCGCGAGTTGCGGCCGGCCGACGCGTTCCTGGAAAGCGCGGTGCGCCATCTGGAACGGGGGTTGGGGTGCGCGCTGCCCGAAGGCTACCGCTCCGAGGTGCTGCCGCAGTTGCCGTACTGGATCCAGGCGGTCGTCGGCGGCATGCAGCGCGGCGCGATGCTGTTTGCCGACTACGGTTACCCGCGTGCGGAGTTCTACCTGCCCGAGCGGGATGACGGCACCCTGCGCGCGTATTACCGCCACCGCATGCACGCCGATCCGATGCTGTGGCCGGGCCTGCAGGACATCACCGCGTCGGTCGATTTCACCGCGCTGGCGGAGGCCGGTACGGGAGCGGGTTTTGATTTTTCCGGCTATTGCCACCAGGCCGGCTTCCTGCTCGGAAACGGGCTCGGTGACGTGCTCGAAGAACTCGGCGGGATCGAGGACGATGCCGAGCGCCAGTGCCGCATCAACGAGGTCAAGCGGCTGACCCTGCCGAGCGAGATGGGCGAGCGGTTCCAGCTCATGGGGTTCGCCATGGAGGTCAATTTCGAGGATGCGTTCATCGATGGCGACCTGAGTTTCCGCCTGTGATCGAGCGCGGCACGGACGCGCGCTGGCTGCGCGGGTTCGAGCGGCCGGGGCTGTGGCTGGCGCTCTGGTTCGGTCTGTTCGGACTGGTCGCGACCGGCTCGCTGGTGTCGTCCGCTGACTTGCCGGAGGTGTCGATCGCGCACTTCGACAAGGTGCAGCATTTCGTCGGCTACGCGGCGCTGTCGGGATACGCGGTCATGCTGTTCGCGCGTCTGCGCACCCAGGCCTTGATGGCATTGGCCGTTATCGGTTTCGGCATCGCGCTGGAGGTTGCCCAGGCCACCCTGACTCCGGACCGCATGGGCGATGCCGCCGATGTGGTGGCCAATAGCCTGGGCGCGCTGGCGGGCCTGTTGCTCTCGGCGACACCGGTGGCGCACTGGCTGCAGCGGCTGGATGCGCGACTGGGTTAGTCGTCGGGTTGCGGATGTTTCAGCCGATTGATCACCGCGCGGCCGGTCAGAGTGAGCGCGAGTAACGACGATCTTTCCTGAAGCCGGTACACAAAAATGCGTGTCATTGCGCTGAAGCGCCTGCCGGGTATCCCGCTCAGTCGCTCCACGAAATTCGCTTGGTGATCGGGACACCCGGCAGGCGCCACCGGGATCCTCCGGTAGCTGAGAGGAAATCAAAAGCACAACCTGATTAGCGCCGCCGCTCAGCTGGCTCTGGCCGAAACCACATCAAACACGGGCCGATGCGGCGTCCTGGCGGGGTGTTGCGGACAGCGGGCCATGGATGGTCCGCGGCGGTGAGTGCGACCATGGATGGTCGCCCGAACCGGGCAGCAAGCACCCCGCCAGGGCGACGCTCCTGCCGGAGTCGACGAGCTCGTCCCACTCGAGCCGGGCAGCACCACCCCTGCCCGGCGACGCCGTCACCGAAGCAATCAATACCGCTGTTGCTGTTGCTGTTGCTCGTTGAGCCCGTGCCAGTTGGTGGGGTTACGGCTTTTTCCCGGTTGCAGCAGCCACCGCCGCGATCCGGGCGTCGCGCATGGCCTCGCCGATAGCAGGGCCGGTGAGGCCTTCGGGCAGGTCGCTGGCCCGCACCGCGCAGGCGGCGGCGTGGGCGGCGCGCAGCGCATCGGCCTGGGGGTAGGCGTCTTCGGCGTGGCCGGTGCGGCCGCGCTTGTCGGCTTCGCAGACGGTGGCGAGCTGGTCGATCCGGCCGGGTTTGCGGAAGCCGTCGCAACGCTCGATCAGCCGCACCACGGTGGTCGCGCGCAGCTCGTCGAAACGGTGGATGTTGAGGTGTTCGCGGCAGGCGATCTCGCCCAGCAGGCGGTGTTCGACGGGGACTTTCAGGCGTTCGCACAGCGCCTGCAGCGGGGCGACGCCGGCCTGCTCGTGGCCGATGTGGCGCGGCAGTACGTGCGCCGGCGTCAGCGCCTTGCCCAGGTCGTGGGTAAGGGCGGCGAAGCCGATCAGGTCGTCGCCGGGCGCGAGCCGAGCGGCCATGTCGCAGACCAGTTCGGCGTGCACGCCGGTGTCGACTTCCGGGTGGAACTCGGCGCGCTGCGGGACGCCGTACAGCGCATCCACTTCCGGCAGCACCACCGCCAGCGCGCCGGCGTCGCGCAGGGTGCGCAGGAAGGCCGACGGGCGCTGGCTGGCGATCGCGCGCCGCAACTCCTGCCAGATCCGCTCGGGCACCAGGTCGGCCAGTTCGCCGGAGGCGACCATCTGCCGCATCAGGGCCATGGTCTCGTCGGCGACGGTAAAGCCCAGCGGCGCGAAGCGGGCCATGAACCGTGCCGCGCGCAGCACCCGCAACGGGTCTTCCACGAACGCGTCGCCGACATGGCGCAGCACCCGCGCCTGCAGGTCGGCCGCGCCGCCGAGGGGATCCACCAGTTCGCCTTGGGCGTCCTGGGCCATCGCGTTGATGGTGAAGTCGCGGCGGCCGAGATCCTCCTCCAGCGTCACCGACGGGTCGGCGTCCACCACGAAGCCGCGGTAGCCGCGGCCGGACTTGCGCTCGGTGCGGGCCAGCGCGTACTCCTCGCCGGTGTCGGGGTGCAGGAAGACCGGGAAATCGCGCCCCACCGACTTGAAGCCGGCGGCTTCCATCGAGGCCTGGGTCTCGCCGACGACGACCCAGTCGCGGTCGCCGGGAGCGAGGCCGAGCAGCCGGTCGCGCACCGCGCCGCCGACCAGGTAGATCTTCATCACCAAGCCGCCTGCATCACGAAGCCGCCACCGCATGGGGCAGCGGGCACATGAACGGCTTGCGTGGTGCATTGGTGCGGCCTTCGAGGCGGTCGCTGAGGCGCAATGCATCGCCGTCCAGCCGCCAGTCGTAGATCACGCTGAAGGCGAGCACGCGGGCGACGTATTCGCGGGTTTCCTTGTAGCTGATGGTTTCGATCCAGAAGTCCGGATCCATCCCCGGGCGCTGCGATTGCCAGCGGCCCAGCGGCGCCGGACCGGCGTTGTAGCCGGCGATCGCGAAGTACGGTTTGCCGCCGTACTGGTCGAGCATCTGACGCAGGTAGGCGGTGCCCAGCGCGATGTTGGTGTCGGGCTCGTACAGGCTGTCTGCGCCGGTCCAGGCCTGGCCGATGCGGCGGGCGACGGCGGCGCCGGTGGCCGGGATGACCTGCATCAGGCCCATCGCATTCGCGCCCGAACGTGCCTTCGGATTGAAGATGCTCTCGGCGCGGATCTCGGCCGCGACCCAGGCCGGATCAATGCCGTTGCGTTTCGCTTCACGCCGGATCGAGGCATCGTGGTGCAGCGGGAAGCGCAGGTCGTACAGCTGCATCTCGCCGGGGGCCTTGCCCAGCGAAAACACCGCGCGATCGAACCAGCCGTTGGCCTGTGCGATCTGCACCGCGACCTGGCGCTGGGTGTCGTTGAATCCGGCGATGGCGTCGCTCCACTCCTTCACCGCCCAACCGTGGCGACCGAGCAGGTGCAGGCCGATCGCACGCTGCAAGGCGGGGTTGGCGGCCACCGCGTTTCTGGTTGCGGGATCGGCATCGATGCTCGACGGGCACAGCGCGTACGGCTGGCCGATCCGGTCGGCCGCGAGGAAACCGTGGAATTCGGCGTGGCGCGCGGCGGCCCGGTACTTTGCCTGCGCAGTGCTCCGGTCGCCGGTCAACTCGGCCAGGCGAGCCTCGAAATAGGCGTAGCGCGAATCGTTGCGCTGGCTGTCACCCATCTGGCGGATCGCGGCCAACGCAGCCGGCCAGTCCGAACGCGACAGCGCTTCGCGCACGCGCCACTCGTGCAGGCGCTCGTCATAACTGGCCGCAGGCACCAGGTTGAGCCGGCGTGCGGAGTCGGGCAGGTAGGAGGCCACCGTCCACAGCGCGATCTGGTACAGCACCCGCCCGCGATCGGCCTCGCTGAAACCCAGCGCGCTGGCGTACTGCGGCAGCAGCGCCTCGGCGCGGTCGGGATCGGATTTGCCCAGCTTGGCCAGTCCTTGCGAGGCGATCAGGCGGCTGCGGTCGGTCTTCGGCCAGTTCAACGCGCGCGGATGCGGTGCCTCCAGGAAAGATGCGTATTCCTCGGCCAGCCCGCGCTCGCCCGCCGGCAGGCCGCGCGAGGCGCTGCGCATCACCCCGGGTTGCCATTCGGTGGCGGCCTTCTCGATCCGGCTCCAGCGCATGGCCGGTGGCAGCCCGCCGCGCGCGTCCAGGGCGGCGAATACCGGATCGCATTCGTCGGGCAGCGACCTGCCGCTGCTGTTCCAGATCGCCTGCGCCTCCTGTGTCCACGGCGCGTCGGTCCGGCCCAGCGACAGCTGTGCATCGAGTCGCACGCAACGCAGCCGGGGCGCGGTGAGCCGGTCGCTCCAGGCGGCGAGCACCGAGGCCGGATCGTCGCGACGGGCGCTGGCGGCCAGCCACAGCGGGCGGAATTCCGCACCGACCGCAGTGTCCCGGTACTGCTGCAGGAAGGCGTTGGCCTGGGCCGCTGGCAGGCGGTCGATGTCGCGGCGCAGGTTGGCGTATTCGACCCAGCGGAACAGCGGATGGTCGGCGAGGTCGACGTACTGGGCGGCATCGAAGCGGCCCTGCTCGGCGGCCTCGATCGCCGCGCCGATCCGCAGCCGCTGCAGGTCGATCAGCGGCTGGACGGGTGTGGTCGCGGCCGTTGTCGATACCGCCGTCGTGGTGGGCGCGGCCGTCGGCGATGCTGTGGGGGTGGAGCGTGCGCAGGCACTGGTGGCGAACGAGGTCGCCAGCGTGGCGAGTACGATGGGCAGGATTCTGGGCAGCATCGGGCGACTATAGCCCAGCCCCGATGAACCCTTTATCGGTGGCCTGCGGGGCTGCGTGGGCCGTGCGGGTGGGGTGCAGAGCCGGCGCAGCATGGCTTTGGGTCGGCGTCCGGGAGTCGGCGTCCGGGTGCGGACTCCGGCTGGCGTCGGCCCTGGTTCGTGGTTTCTGTCCGGTATTCTCCGCCCTGTTTTTTTCTTGCCGGGTGCACCCTCTGGAGTGTCGATGAGCGCGTTATGGCTGCTGTTTCCCCTGCTCGGCATCGTGGCCGGCGTGCTGGCGGGCCTGTTGGGTGTCGGTGGCGGCCTGGTGCTGGTGGCGGCGTTGGCGTGGCTGCTGCCGTTGATGGGCATCCCGACCGAGGCGGCGATGCATGCGGCGCTGGCCAGTTCGCTGGCCAGCATCGTGATGACCGCGGCGGCCTCGGCGCGCGCGCACTCGCGTCGTGGCAGCGTGCTGTGGCCGACGGTCGCGTGGATGGTGCCGGGCCTGTTGCTGGGCGGCTGGCTGGGCAGCGCCACCGCGGTGCGGCTCGACGACGACGTATTGCGCTACATCGTCGCCGGCTACTGCCTGCTGGCGGCGGCGCAGTTGCAGTACGGCCGTTCACGGCTGCGGACCGGCGATGCGGGCGACACGCCCGTGCCCCGCGGGGTGCCGATGACGGTGGCCGGTGGCGGGATCGGCGCGCTGTCGGCGGTGGTCGGCATCGGTGGCGGCAGCATGACCGTGCCGCTGCTGGTGTGGCACGGCGTCACCCCGGTGCGTGCGGTCGGCACCTCGTCGGCGTGTGGCGTCGCGATCGGCCTGGCCAGCGCGCTGGGGTACGCCCTGCATGCACCGGCCGGGGCGCTGCCCGACCACGCGGTCGGCTACGTCTACCTGCCCGCGGCGATCGGCGTGGCGTTCGCGTCGGTACTGGCCGCTCCACTGGGCACCCGGCTCGCGCACCGGCTGCACGGCGACATGCTCAAGCGGATCTTCGCGCTGTTCCTGGTGGCGGTGGCGGTGAGCCTGCTGGTGGCCGGCTGGTTTTGACTGGTCCGTTTTGACTGGTCCGTTCTGACCCGCCAGCCGTGACCGGCTTGTTTCGACCCGGCGCGCGTACGGCCATTACCATGGGCGCCTCAACACACCGCCATGCGAGGCACCCGTGGAAGCCGTCCTGACCCCTGTATCGATCGGTGAGCTGATCGACAAAATCACCATCCTCCAGATCAAGGCCGAGCGCATCGGGGATCCGTCCAAGCTGGCCAATGTCCGCGCCGAGCTCGCCGGCCTGCTGCCGCTGTGGCAGCCGCTGGAAGACGGTATGCCCGCGCTGGCCACTCTCAAGGATGAGCTCAAGGCGATCAACGAGCGGATGTGGGACATCCAGGACGGGCTGCGGAACAAGGAGGCAGCACAGCAGTTCGACGCCGAGTTCATCCGGCTCGCGCGCGGCGTCCATGCCACCAATGAAGCCCGCGTCAACGTCAAGAACACCGTCAACCGGCTGGCGGGGTCGCGGTTTGTCGAGGAGAAGCAGTACAAGGCCTGATCGGATCGGTGTTCAACCCGCCCGGCGCCCCGTTCAAGCCGGGAGTGTCCTGAGGCGGGATTGAATGACTGCGTGACCGCCGCAGACCTGCGTCCCGCCGACACCTCGACCCGGTTCACGACTCCATTTGGCGCCGCCTTCCGGTATTTGCCAAAGCGGGGGTTTTGATTTGCCACTTGTGGCGGCTTTACGGATTGTTTACAACGGTGCTTCGTCGCAGACAGGGGAGCGACGCCTCGAAATACTCTTATGGAGAGAGCAGTCGATGAACGCACCTCGTCGTCACCCGTTGGCGAAAGCCGTCTCGTTGTGCCTGCTGATCGGGTTGCCCTTGCTGGCCGCCGCGCAGGAACCGTCCACCCCCACTGACCAGACCCGTCGCGGCGCGACCACGCTCGACAGCATCCAGGTTACCGGCACCCGCATCAGGAAAGCGGAGATCGAGACCCAGACGCCGGTGCAGACGCTCACCCGCGAGGACATCGAGCGCACCGGCCTGACCTCGATCGGCGACATCCTGCAGGAGCTCACCGGCTCGGGCTCGGCGCTCAACACCAAGTTCAACTCGTCGGGCAACTTCGGCTTCTCGCCCAACGGCGACGGCGTGGGCGCGGGTTCGGCCCAGGTCGACCTGCGCAACCTCGGCCCCAAGCGGGTGCTGGTGCTGGTCGACGGCATGCGCTGGGTCAACGAGGCCTCGGCCTCCGGCGTCGGTGCGGCCACCGACCTCAACACGATCCCGCTGGCCCTGATCGAACGTATCGATGTGCTCGAGGACGGCGCCTCGTCGCTGTACGGCTCCGATGCGATCGGCGGCGTGGTCAACATCATCACCCGGCGCAATTTCGAAGGCGGCCAGGTCACGCTGAACTACGGCCAGTACGGCGAGGGCGACGGCACCCAGAAGGGCGCCGACATCGCGTGGGGCTTCAACACCGACCGCAGCAACCTGTTCGTCGGCATCAGCCACGTCGACCAGGAGGAGATCCTGTCGAAGACGCGCGCGCAGTCGCGCTTCCCCGTACCGGGCACCGGCCTGACCTTCGCCAGCTCGGGTACCCCCAACGGTCGTTTCATCTTCTTCCCCGGCACGGCCAGCAGCGCCTGCCCGCTGACCGATGTCGACGACAACCCGGCGACCGCGCCGGTGCCGTTCTGCAACATCACCACGCCCAACGGCAGCAGCTACGCGCCGATCCCCGCTTATCCGGGCGACTTCATCGGCTTCGGCACCGCCAACCGCTTCAACTTCTCCGAATACAACATGCTGCTGACGCCGTCCGAGCGCACCGGCGTGTTCGGCCAGTACCGGTTCTACTTCAACGACAAGGTCCACGCCTACGCCAAGGCGCTGTACAACCGCCGCGAGTCGACCAACCAGGCCGCCCCGGAGCCGATCTTCCTCGGCCCCGATGCCGGTACCGGCAACCCGTATGCGGACGACATCACCATCCCCGGCTCGCACCCGTACAACCCGTTCGACATCGACCTGGTCTCCAGCGGGCCGGGCGCGAACCTGGTGCTGATCGGCCGCCGTCCGGTCGAGGGCGGCGCGCGGGTGTACGAGCAGAAGGTCGACACGAAGTACTTCGCCGCAGGCCTGGAAGGCAGCTTCGGCAACGAGCAGACCTTCTTCTGGGACATCAACGTGGCCACCAGCGAGAACGAGGCCGAGCAGACCAACTACGGCTCCTACAACATCCGCAACATCGCCCTCGCGCTGGGCGACACCGACAGCAGCGGCGCCACCTGCGCGGGCACGCCGGGCTGCGTGCCGCTGAACATCTTCGGCGGGCCGGGCACGATCACGCCCGAGATGCTGGCCTGGATCCAGCCGGTGGTGCGCGACCGCAGCGAGCAGAGCCTGGACCTGGTCACGGCCAACCTGTCCGGCGACCTGTTCGATCTGTGGGCCGGGCCGGTCTCGTTCGCGGCCGGCGCCGAACACCGCCGCTACGAGGGCTCGTACACCCCCGATCCGATCAACTACGTGACCATGCCGGACGGTTCGGTGGAGAGCCACTACAACGGCGTGCCGTCGCTGCCGACCGCGGGCAAGTACGACGTCAGCGAGGCCTACGTGGAACTCAATGTGCCTCTGATCCGCGAAGGCACGTTCGGCAAGAGCCTGGACCTGAGCCTGGCGGGCCGCTACTCGGACTACTCGACCTTCGGCAGCCAGTTCACGCCCAAGTACGGCCTGCGCTGGCAGGTGGCCGACGAGTTGTTGCTGCGGGCGACCTATGCCGAAGGCTTCCGCGCGCCGTCGATCGGCGAGCTGTTCGGCTCCGCCAGCCGCGGCGACCTGCAGATCGACGACCCGTGCCTGGTCGGCCTGGACGGCTCGCCGCCGACCGGCAGCGCGGCCAACTGCGCCGCGCTCGGCGTGCCGCCGGGGTCGGCCCAGTCGAACTCGCAGATCTCGGTCACCACCGGCGGCAACCCGGATCTGGACCCGGAAACCGCGCGCAGCTTCAGCGCCGGCCTGGTGTTCAGCCCGGCGTTCGCGTCCGGCGCGGCGTGGTCGGACCGGCTCGATTTCGAGCTGACCTTCTACCGCCACAGCCTGGAGGGCGCGGTGCAGGCGATCGACGCCCAGACCCAGCTCGACCTGTGCGTGGAGACGTTGAACCCGTTGTACTGCGACGGCATCACTCGCTCGTCGGTGGGCAGCATCAACGGTTTCAACAACCGGTTGACCAACCTGGGCTCGATCAAGACCGACGGCTGGGATGCGGATGTGTTCTGGACGCTGCCGGAAACCGCGGCGGGTCGCTTCAAGCTGAGCTGGCAGAACACCATCGTCACCCGCTACGAGGCGGTCGGCGCGGCCGGGCAAGTGCAGCCGCGCGGGGTCGGGATCGAGGTCACCGACAGCGCGATCCCGGAATGGACGTCCACGGCGAACCTGGATTGGCGACGCGACAACTGGAACGCATCGTGGAGCGTGCGCCACATCAGCGAACTGGAGGAGCAGTGCGGGGATGCGGTGTCGTTCCCGGTCTGCAGCGACCCGGCCAAGGGCACCAACACCCTGGACGCGATCACCTACCACGACCTGCAGCTGGGTTACCGGATCGAGTGGTTCAAGGGCCTGCAGCTGACCGCCGGAGCCAACAACGTGTTCGACAAGGATCCGCCGATCTGCCTGTCGTGCTCGCTCAACGGTTATGACGCCTCCACCTACGACATCCCCGGCGGCCGTTATTTCTACCTGCGCGCCGACCTGCGCTTCTGATCGCCGAGCGGGGAGGGGCGGCGTCGATGACGCCCTCCCGAAAACAACAACGGCCGACGGGAAACCCTCGGCCGTTGTTGTTGCTGCGTCGTCCGTGCGCCGGGCTCAGCCCAGCGCCTTGTCCGGCACGTCCAGCTCCAGCGACAACGCCAGATGGTCCGACTGCGCGGCCGACATCGCGCGGGCGCCAGAGCAGCCCAACCCGTCGCTGATCAGGATGTGGTCGATTGCACGCTGCGGCTGCCAGCTGGGGAACGTCGGCACCGCAAAGGCCGGCGGCTGCAGGCGGGTGTTGCGGAACAACGCCTGCATCTCGGGACGGTCGACCGCGCAGTTGAAGTCGCCCATCAACACCGCATGGCGATGGTCCTGCAGCAGCTCGGCGATGAAACCCAGCTGCACGCTGCGCGAGTTGGCGCCCAGCGACAGGTGGGCGATCGCGATCATCAGCCCGTCGTCGCCGCTGCCGAACCGGGCCAGCAACACGCCGCGGCCGGAAATCCGGCCCGGCAACGCGTGGTCGGTCACCTCGATCGGTTCCAGCTTGCTGAGCAGGCCGTTGGCGCTGGACGCCACGCCCGCCATGCGGCGGTTGGGCTGGTGGCTCCAGTAGTCGAAGCCGCCGTGCTGGGCCAGGTACTGGGTCTGGTTGGTGAAACCCGAGCGCAGGCTGCCGGGATCGGCCTCGTTGAGACCGACGATGTCGTACTGGCCGGCCAGTTGTGCGATCAAGTCCAGGCTGCCGCGCTTGTTGCCGGCCGGCAGCACGTGCGACCAGCTGCGCGCGACGTAGTCGTGGTAGCCGCGCGTGCTGGATCCGGCCTGGATGTTGGCGCTGAGCAGGCGCAGCCGTCGCGACCCCGCCGGAGCGGCCCGGGGGCCGTCGGCATGGGGAGCGTTGACGGGTAATGCGACGGTGTCTGCCTGCGACATGGCGTTGGTGCGTGTTCCGATCAGTGTTCCGCTCAGCCGCCGTCGCCGGCCGGCTGGGCGCTGGCGACACCGGCCGCGCGCTCGGCGGCGATCAGGTGCTCGGCGACGCGCAGGCTCTCCTCCCAGCTCTTGTTGATGATCCGGTACTTGCCGTCCACCACCAGGGTCGGGGTGGAGTCCACGCCACTGCGCTGCAGGAACTGCTGCGCGCGGCTCATCTTGGCGTTGATCGCGAAGCTCGCCATGGTGCTGGCGAACTGCTTCGGGTCGGCGCCGTACTGGGCGTAGAACTGGGCGATCTGCTGGTCGTTGGCGTCGTGGGCGAGGGAGCGGTCGAGATGGATCGCCTTGAACATCGCTTCGTGGCTCTGGGCCAGCAGGCCGGTGGACTGGGCGGTGTAGAACGCCTTGGCGTACGGCATCCAGAAGCCGCCGAACGGCGCCGCCAGCGGGGTGAACTCGACATCGGCCGGCAGCTTGGCTGCCCAGGCGGAGACCAGCGGCTCGAAGTTCGCGCACGCCGGGCAGGTGTAACCGAACACCTCGACCACTTCGATCTTGCCGCTGTTGGGCTGGAACGGCTGGCCGCCGGCGATCTCGACGTAATCGGAACCGGCGACCGGCGCCGGGCCGGTGGGCGGCACGATCGGCCCGGGGGTACGGACGATGGCTTCCGAGCCGGTGGCGGTAGCGGCAGCCGGGGCGGGCGGGGCCACGGTACCGGCGGCGTCGGCCGGCGCGTTGGCGGCCGGTGCGCCAGTGGTGGCCGGGGCCGCCGGCGTGGGCGCTTCGGAAGAGCACGCGGCGAGGGCGAGGGCGGCGGCCAGGGTCAGGCCGAGACGGAACAGCGAAGCCGGGCGCAAAGTCATGGGAAGGATCTCCAGGAGTGGGTCGGTGCTGCCGACGGCGCGATGTCTGCCGGCGCGGAAAATATCGACCAAGGATACTCAGCGGTACCCGAGGAATGGAGGAGCGTTGTCGCGGTTCAAGTGCCGGTGACGGGTTTTCGCGTCGGCCGTTCAGTTTTGGGGCGCGCTTGTGCGGCGCGTTCGCGCTGGATCAATGCGTCGGCGATGCGCAGCATGTCCTGGGCACTGTTGCCCAGCACCCGGTACTTGCCGGCGACGATCAGCGACGGAGTGCCCTCGACCCCGCTGCGTTGCAGGAAGTCGCGCGCCTGCACCAGTTTGGCCTGGGTCTGCGGGCTGGCCATCGCCTGCGCGAATTTCTCCGGGTCCGCGCCGTAATCGGCATAGAAGCCGGCGATCTGCGTGGGTGTCACGCCACCGATCGGCAGGCGGCGCTGCTCGTGGATGGCGCGGAACATCGCCGAATGGCTGCGTTCCAGCAGGCCCATCGACTGGGCGGCGTAGAACGCCTGGGCGTAGGGAATCCAGTAGCCGCCAAACGGCGCCGGCACCGCGACGACCTCGACATCGGCCGGCAGCTTGGCCTTCCAGGCGCGCAGCAACGGTTCGAAATGGGCGCAATGGGGGCAGGTGTAGCCGAACACCTCGACCACTTCGATCTTTCCGGGCTGCGGCGCAAAGGCGGTACCGCCGGGCATGTCCACGTAGTCGACGCCGGCCACCAGTCCCTGCGCGGCGGGCGTGGCCGCCGCTGCGAACAGTGGCAGCGTCGCCAGCGCGACAAGCGAGACAACGGCGAGCCAGGTCCGGCGCACGCGGCGACGCGATGGCGAAGGGCGCGTGGGCGAAGGGAGCGTGGTGGACGGGGTGGGATCGTGCTGCATCGGGTGGTCCTCAAACAAAAGCGCCGACCGTAACGATACGGCCGGCGCAATGAACAACCGCAGGAAGCCTCCGGGCCGGGCCGGTGCCGCCCCCTCAGCCTTCGGGTGTCGCCGGCGCGCTGGCGTCCGGTGCAGTCTCCGCTTCCGGTGCGGCCGTCGCTTCCGCGCCTTCGGCGGGCGCCTCGGCCGCGCTCCCCGCATCCGGGGTTTCGGTGCTGGCCGGCGCAGCTGCGGCCACGGGAGCGGCGGCGACATTGCCGGCGCCGACATCATTGGCGGCCGGGTGCAGGCCCTGCAGGTAGCTCGCCAGACTGCCGATTTCCTCGTCGGTGAGCTGCTTGCTGATGCTCGCCATCATGTTGAACAGGTGCGGATCCTGCCGCGTGGTGACGCCGGCGCGGTAGATCTCCAGCCGTTGCTGGGTGTAGCTGGCCTGCTGGCCGGCCACGTGCGGGTAGGCAGGGCCGGGATTGCCGCCGCCGTCGGGGCCGTGGCACGCCATGCAGGCCGGGATGCCGCGCGCCGCGTCACCGCCCATGAACAGCTGCTCGCCGATCTGGTAGAACTTCTTATCCTTGTACGGTCCTGACGTCACCACGGTGTCGTCGGCGACGCCGGCGCCCGAGGTCTGGGTCGCGAAGTACGCGCCAACGTCGCGCGCATCCTGCGCGCTGAGCATGTCGGCGAACGGCTTCATCACCGCGGCCATGCCGTCGCTGCGTTCGCCGCTCTTGAACAGGGCCAGCTGGTGGGCGATGTAGCGCTCGCTCTGGCCGGCCAGGCGCGGGTACATCTCGATGGGCGGGTTGCCGTCCAGCCCGTGACAGGCCGCGCAGGTGCCGGCCAGGGCCTGGCCGTTCTGCGCATCGCCCCAGGTGGCCTTCTCCGCAGCGGCGGTGTCCAGCGGCGCGGTCTCCACCGGTGCGGTATCGGGGATCGGGGTGACCGTGGTCTGGGCGTAGGCGACAGCGGCGGCCGCGAGAACGGCAAGACCGATGAAACCTAGGGCGCGGGCGTGGCTCATGGGGCTGGGCTCCGGAAAACACTGAAGTGACGGTCCGTGAACGGCCGCCGAACCGCAGAATTATCATCGGCGGCGGCGGTGGGGTCAACGCGAGCCCGCCGGAGCGGCGATCCGGAGCGCGATCCGGACGGGGCTTGCGGGTCGGTTTCCGGATCCGGTTCTTGCGCCAGTTCCCATACCGGTCTCGCTGTCCGCTTCCGGCCGGCCGCTGGACGCGGTCCGCGCGGCGCCGGCCATGGCGTGCGATCCTAGCGCGATGGCCAATCCTCTTATCCGCGCCCAGTACCTGCTGTCGGCGCACACTCCGCAACAGCTGCCGCCCGATGGCGGCTTCGAAGTCGCGTTCGCGGGACGCTCCAACGCCGGCAAGTCCAGCGCGTTGAATGCGATCTGCCAGCAGAACGCGTTGGCGCGGGTGTCCAAGACGCCCGGACGGACCCAGCAGCTGGTGTTCTTCAACATTCCGCCGACCACCGACCGCTTCCTGGTCGACCTGCCCGGCTACGGGTACGCGAAGGTGCCCAAGGACCTGCAGGCGCATTGGCAGGCGTTCCTGGACCGCTACTTCCGCACCCGCGAGGCGCTCAAGGGTCTGGTGGTGGTGATGGACATCCGTCATCCGCTGAAGGAGTACGACAGGCAGATGCTCGGCTATGCGGTCAGCCGGGGCCTGCCCGCGCACGCGATCCTGACCAAGGCCGACAAGCTCAGCCGCGGTGCCCAGGGCACCGCATTGCTGGAAGTTCGCAAGCTGCTGCAGGCCGAGCACGGCGATGCGGTCAGCGTGCAGCTGTTCTCCGGCGAGTCGAAGCTGGGTGTCGACGTCGCGCGCGGCGTGATCGGCGGGTGGCTGGAGCTGTAGCGGGTGGCGGCTGCCTTGCAGCGCCTGCAGGCGTTGCCTGGAGCAATGCAGTGTTTCATTGCCCGGCGGTATCGGTTGGGTGCGCGTTCTAAACTGCGGGTCTTGTGTACGCCGGTGTGGTCCCGCATATCGTCGTCCGGCATTTAGCCACCCCTTACCAACGACCCCAACGAGGTGCGCGTGTCCGGCCCCAGTCATGTCAAGGATGTTTTGATCGAGTCGCGCCAGCAACTGGTCGAGTACCTCAGCTCCGGCGCACGCGAGCGGGATGACTGGCGGATCGGCACCGAGCACGAGAAATTCGGCTTCCGGGTCGATGACCTGCGGCCGCCGACCTTCGATGGCGAGCGTGGCATCGAGGCGTTGCTCAAGGGCCTGGTCCAGTTCGGCTGGACGCCGGTGGAGGAGCATGGCCGGGTGATCGCGCTGACCCGCGACGATGCGTCGGTGTCGCTGGAGCCGGCCGGGCAGCTGGAATTGTCCGGCGCGCCGCTGGCGACCCTGCACGAGACCTGCCGCGAGGCGTCGACGCACCTGCGCGAAGTGCGCGCGGTGGCCGAGCCGATGGGACTGGGCTTCCTCGGCATGGGCTTCCAGCCCAAGTGGCGCCGCGACGAGATGCCGTGGATGCCGAAAGGCCGCTACAGGATCATGCGCGAGTACATGCCCAAGGTCGGCACGCTCGGCCTGGACATGATGACCCGCACCTGCACCGTGCAGGTCAACCTGGACGTCGGTTCGGAAGCCGACATGGTGAAGAAGTTCCGCGTCTCGCTGGCCCTGCAGCCGGTCGCGACCGCACTGTTCGCCGACTCGCCGTTCACCGAAGGCCAGCCGAACGGGTTCCTGTCGTACCGCTCGCACATCTGGACCGACACCGACAACGACCGCTCCGGCTTGCTGGATTTCGTGTTCGAGGACGGTTTCGGCTACGAGCGCTACGTCGATTACCTGCTCGACGTGCCGATGTACTTCATCTACCGCGAAGGTGAGGCTTCCGGACAGAATTACATCGATGCCTCCGGCCAGTCGTTCCGCGACTACATGGCCGGCAAGCTGCCGGCGCGTCCGGGCCAGCTGCCGACCCTGCAGGACTGGGCCGACCACACCACCACCGCGTTCCCCGAGGTGCGGCTGAAGAAGTACCTGGAGATGCGCGGTGCCGACGCCGGGCCGTGGAACCGGATCTGCGCGCTGCCGGCGTTCTGGACGGGTCTGCTGTACGACGACACCGCGCTGGATGCGGCCTGGGATCTGGTCAAGGACTTCAGCCTCGCGGAGATCCACGCCCTGCGCGACGGCGTGCCGCGGCAGGCGCTCAAACTGCCGTTCCGTGGCGGCACCGTGCTCGATCTCGCCCGCCGCGCGGTGCAGATTTCCGCCCACGGACTGGCGCGCCGCGCCCGCCTCAACGGCAACGGCAGCGACGAGTCGATCTTCCTCGGCCCACTGATGGAGCTGGTCGAGGCGGGCGAGACGCCGGCCGAGCGCAAGCTCGCGCTGTTCCATGGCGTATGGGGCGGCAACATCGACCCGGTATTCCGCGAGTTCGCGTACTGAGGCGGCCGCCGCTGGCGGAGTGATCCAAGCTCACCCGCGACTGCGTGCAACCGGATGCAGGAGCGGTTTCGGCGGCCGCGACCAGCACGTTCCGTCCCGCGCGGAAATTCCGCCAGCAAGTAGCGACGTGCCGAGCCCGCGGGAGCGGTAAGGCCCAAGCGCGTTCCAGACGCGCAGGCACGTCCCACCGGCAGGCGCTGGGGTAGCCTTGGGCAATGAGCGACCCATCCGATACCACCGACGACTCCCTGCGCACGGTCGAGTTCGCGCCGGTCGATACGCTGCTGCGCGAGGACGTGAAACTGCTGGGCGCGCTGGTCGGCGAGATCCTGGCCGAGCAACGCAGTCCGGCGTTCCTGGCCGAGGTCGAGCGCCTGCGCCGCGCGGCGATCCTGCGCCGCGAGAACGACCGCCCGGTGACCGGACTGGCCGACGCGCTGGCCGGTCACGAACTGATCCATGCCGGCGATCTGTCGCGTGCGTTTTCGACCTATTTCCAGGCGGTCAACCTGGCCGAACGCGTGCACCGCATCCGTCGCCGACGCGAGCACGAGCGCGCCGAGCACGGTGCCCAGCCCGGTGGCTTGAGGGATGTCATCGGCGCGCTGGCCGCCCAGGGCGTGGGCGTGGAGGAGTGGGCCGGGCTGCTGCCGCGGTTGCGGATCGAGCCGGTGTTCACCGCCCATCCGACCGAGGCGGTGCGGCGGGTGCTGCTGCACAAGGAGCGCGAGATCGTGCGCAGCCTGGTCAACGACATCGACCGTGGCCGCACACCGACCGAGCGCCGTGCCGATCGCGGCCGCATGCGCATGGCGCTGACCGCCAGCTGGCAGACCGTCGAGGCACCGGCCGCCAAGCCCAGCGTCGCCGACGAGTTCGAGCACGTCGGCTTCTACCTGTCGGAGGTGTTGTACCGGGTGCTGCCGGTGTTCTTCGAGGTGTTCGAGACCGCGCTGCGCGAGCAGTACGGCGACGCCCTGGCGCTGCCCGACGTGCTGGGTTTCGGCAGCTGGGTCGGTGGCGACATGGACGGCAATCCGAATGTCGGTGCCGACACCATTGCCGCGACCCTGGCCGGGCAACGCGCGCTGGTGCTGGCCGCGTACCGGCGCGATATCGACCGGCTGGCCGACCTGTTGAGCCAGTCGCTGAGCCGGGTGGATTTCAGCGATGACGTCCTGCAGCGCATCGCGCAGTACCGCGAACTGCTGCCGCAGGCGGCCGCCAGACTGCACCCGCGCCACGCCGACATGCCATACCGCAACCTGCTCACGCTGATGGGCGCGCGGTTGCGGGCGACCAGCCACGACGAGGCGGCCGGCTATCCGGACGCGGCGGCGTTCGTGGCCGACATCGAATGCATCCACGCCAGCCTGCTGGCCCATCGCGGCGAGTACGCCGGGGATTTCGTGCTGCGCCGGCTGCTGCGGCGCGCGCGCTGTTTCGGCTTCCACCTGGCCAGCCTCGACCTGCGGCAAGACTCGGCGATGCACGATCTCGCCCTGGCCGGCCTGCTGGGCGATCCGCAGTGGGAGGCGCGCGATCCGGCCGACCGTGCGGCACGGCTGCACGGGCTGATCGACGGTCATACCGCGCCGGTGGATGCGGACCACGCAGAAGCGCGCGCAACGCTGGAGGTCTTCCGCGCCGTGGCCCGGCTGCGCCCGCGCTACGGCGACCGTGTGTTCGGTCCGTACATCGTCAGCATGAGCCGCAGCGCCGCCGATGCCTTGGCGGTGCTGGCGCTGGCGCGCATCGCCGGTTGTGTGGAGCCGGGCGATGACGGCGATGTGGTGCCGCTGGACGTCGCGCCGCTGTTCGAGACGGTGGCCGACCTGGAGGCCGCGGCCGACACCATGCGCGCGTTGTTCGACGACCCGGTCTACCGCACGCACCTGGCCGCGCGCGGTCACCGACAGGTGGTGATGCTGGGCTATTCCGACAGCGCCAAAGACGGCGGCATCATCGCCTCGCGCTGGGCGCTGCAGCAGACCCAGGTCGCGTTGACCGCGCTGGCCCAGGACAGCGGCGTGCGGATCGTGTTCTTCCACGGCCGTGGCGGGTCGGCCAGTCGCGGCGGCAGCAAGACCGAGCGGGCGGTGATCGCCGCGCCGCGCGGCTCGGTGGACGGCGTGCTGCGCCTGACCGAGCAGGGCGAGGTGATCCATCGCAAGTACGGCATCCGCGCGCTGGCGCTGCGCAACCTGGAGCAGGCCACCGGCGCGGTGCTGCGCACGACCCTGCGCCCGCGTCCGCCCGAACCGCGCGCGCCGCGCTGGAAGCAACTGGCCGCCGAGCTCGCGCGCGATTCCAGTGCCCACTACCGCGCGCTGGTCCACGAGCATCCGGATTTTCCCGCGTATTTCCGTGCGGCCACGCCGATCGACGTGATCGAGCGCCTGCGGATCGGTTCGCGTCCGGCCAAGCGCATCGGCACTGGCGGGGTGGAATCCCTGCGCGCGATTCCGTGGGTGTTTTCCTGGGCCCAGAACCGTTCCGGGCTGACCGCCTGGTACGGCGTCGGCACGGCGCTGGAGCGTGGCCTGGCGCTGCATGGTCGCGACGCCTACGCCGAGATGGTGCGCGACTGGCCGTTCTTCGCGACCCTGGTCGACGATGTCGAGATGGTGCTGGCGAAGTCCGACCTGGGCATCTTCGAATGCTATTCGCGACTGGCCGCGGACCTGGCGTCGGCCTCGGGCCGGCCCGATCTGCATGCGCAGATGCACCCCGGCATCGTCGCCGAGTTCCGGCGCACGCGCGCTGCGGTGCTGGCGATCAAGGGCGAGGACGAGCTGCTGGCAGGCGACCTGCGCCTGCGGCAGTCGATCCGCCTGCGCAACCCGTATGTCGATCCGATCAGCCTGTTGCAGGTCGACCTGCTGCAGCGCTGGCGGGCCGGTGACCGCAGCGACGATGGGTTGCTGCAGGTGCTGATGGCGACCGTGAACGGCATCGCCGCGGGGATCCAGAACACCGGTTGAGTGCGCCGGACATGGCGGACCCGGAGGCACCGGCCCGGCATGCACCGGGCCGGCGATGCGGCACTCAGCGGCCGCGCGAGGCGCGGATCTGCGCGTCCACCGCCGCGATCGCGGTCAGGTTGACCACCCGGCGCGAGGTCGAATCCGGCGTCAGGATGTGCGCCGGCTTGTCCAGGCCCATCAGGATCGGACCGATCGCCACGCCGTCGGTCGCGACCCGGAACATGTTGTAGGTGATGTTGGCCGCGTCCAGGTTGGGCAGCACGAACAGGTTCGCGCGGCCGCTCAGGGTGGTGTTGGGGAAGATGCGCTTGCGCAGGGCCTCGTTCCACGCCGTGTCGGCCATCATCTCGCCATCGACTTCGAGCTTCGGCACGCGCGCCTTGAGGATCTCGCGCACCTTGCGCATCTTCGCCGCCGACGGGTTGTCGTGGCTGCCGTAGTTGGAGTGCGACAGCAGCGCGACCTTCGGCTCCACCCCGAACAGCTTCAGCCGGTAGGTCGCCTGCATGGTCGCCTCGGCGATCTGCTCGGCGCTGGGGTCGAGCTGGACGTGGGTGTCGAGGAAGAACCACGCGCCGGCGTCGTTGATCACGCCGGTCATCGCGGCAGTGCCGGTGATGCCGCGGTCGAAGGCGAAGATGCTGCGCAGGTAGCCCAGCTTCTTGTGGAAGCGGCCGACGATGCCGCAGATCATCGCGTCCGCCTCGCCGCGCTCGACCATCAGCGCGGCGATCAGGGTCGGACGCGAGCGGATCAGGCTCTTGGCCGCCTCGATGGTCACGCCGCGACGCTCGGTCAGCGTGTGGTACTGCTGCCAGTAGTCGTGGAAGCGCGGGTCGTCGTTGATGTTGGTCAGCTCGAAGTCGACCCCCTGGCGCATCCGCAGGCCGAGACGGTCGATGCGGGTCTGGATCACTTCCGGGCGGCCGACCAGGATCGGCGTGGCCAGGCCCTCGTCGATCACCGTCTGCACCGCGCGCAGCACCACTTCCTCTTCGCCCTCGGCGTACACCACGCGTTTGCGGTCGCTGCGGGCGCGGTCGTAGACCGGCTTCATCAGCAGGCCGGTGCGGTGGACGAACTGGCCGAGCGTCTCCTCGTAGGCCGCCATGTCCTCGATCGGGCGCGTGGCCACGCCGGAGTCCATCGCGGCGCGGGCGACGGCGGACGACACCATCACCATCAGGCGCGGGTCGAACGGGCGCGGGATCAGGTACTCGGGGCCGAAGGTCGGCACGTCGCCGCCGTAGGCCGAGGCGAGGTCGCCAGCTTCCATCCGCGCCAGTTGCGCGATCGCGTGCACGCAGGCGAGCTTCATCTCCTCGTTGATCACCGTCGCGCCGACGTCCAGCGCGCCGCGGAAGATGTACGGGAAACAGACCGCGTTGTTGACCTGGTTGGGGTAGTCCGAGCGGCCGGTGGCGAGGATCGCGTCGGGACGGACCGCCTTGGCGACGTCGGGCAGGATCTCGGGATAGGGATTGGCCAGCGCCAGGATGACCGGCCGGTCGGCCATGGTCGCGACCATCTCCGCGGTCAGGATGCCGCCGGCGGACAGGCCCAGGAACACGTCGGCGCCGTGCACGATTTCGGCCAGTTCGCGCTTGTCGGTGTCGCGCGCGTAGCGGGCCTTCTCGGTGTCCAGTCCCGGGCGGTTGCTGTACAGCACGCCGTCGCGGTCGAACGCCAGGATGTTCTCCGGCCGTGCGCCCAGCGCGACCAGCATGTCGAGGCAGGCGATGCCCGCCGCGCCGACGCCGGTGGTGGCGATGCGCACGTCCTCGATCTTCTTGCCGACCACTTCCAGCGCGTTGTAGATCGCCGCGCCGACGATGATCGCGGTGCCGTGCTGGTCGTCGTGGAACACCGGGATCTTCATGCGCTCGCGCAGTTTGCGCTCGACGATGAAGCACTCCGGCGCCTTGATGTCTTCCAGGTTGATGCCGCCGAAGGTCGGTTCCATCGAGGCGATGATGTCGACCAGCTTGTCCGGGTCGCGCTCGTCGATCTCGATGTCGAACACGTCGATGCCGGCGAACTTCTGGAACAGCACGCCCTTGCCTTCCATCACCGGCTTGCCCGCCAGCGGGCCGATGTCGCCCAGGCCGAGCACCGCGGTGCCGTTGGTGACCACCGCGACCAGATTGCCGCGCGCGGTGTAGTCGCGGGCGGCGTTGGGATCGGCGACGATCGCCTCGCAGGCGTAGGCGACTCCCGGCGAGTACGCCAGCGCCAGGTCGCGCTGGGTCACCATCGCCTTGGTCGCGGCGACCTTGATCTTGCCGGGCGGGTGCTGGCGGTGGTAGTCGAGGGCGGCTTGCTTGAGATCGTCGTTGGACATTGCGGGCGCGTGGCGAAAGGGACCTCCGATTCTATCCGTCTGCGACCGCTTGGCCACCGGCCGGAGGCTGGCCTTCCATGGGGCATGGCTACGGAAGGTCATGTTGCGACCGTTTGCCGGCTGCCAACGAGTTGTCGCGGATGCGCGATCTGGCGGCGACGGCCTGGTGCGCGGGCACTGTTGGCCTGCCCGCCGGGATTTTCCATGTGTCCCGCCGCCATGTCGATGCCGACGGACCGGTCGCCACCGAAGCCGCGCGCCGCGCGGGAAAGCCGGTGCGCAGCGCCCACATCAAGGCGCCGGGGCAGATGCACTTGCCGGAAGGGCTGCTTGGCCACGGCCCAACCAACGGGACTTGCCCGTGATGGCGAATACGCGTCTGATCACCTGTCGCAAAAAGCAGGGGAAGAAACCAGGTGCTTCAACTTGACGCGGTGGAAACGGTCGCCCTGGGCGGCCTGGCTCTCCTTGGTGGGTACGCGCTGTGCCGCGCCATTCCTTTTTTGCGGCGCTACAACATTCCCGAGCCGGTGGTGGGCGGGTTGGTCGTCGCCCTGATCGTGCTGTTCGCCCACCGGCAGGGCACCACGCTGTTCGAGCTGGACACCTCGCTGCAGACGCCGCTGATGGTGGCGTTCTTCACCACGCTGGGCGTCAACGCGAGCATTTCGCTGATGCGGGTCAGCGGTCGCCAGGTGGGCATCTTCCTGGCGCTGGCGACCGGCTTTGCGGTGCTGCAGAACGTGATCGGACTGGGCGTGGCGTCGCTGTTCGACCTGCACCCGCTGTTCGGCGTGCTGGTGGGCTCGGCGACGATGGCCGGCGGGCCTGCCACCGGCCTGGCGTTTGCGCCGCTGTTCGAGGAGGCCGGGCTGGTGGGCGCGGAGTCGATCGCGATCACCTCGGCGATGGCCGGCATCGTGGCCGGCGGGCTGATCGGCGGGCCGGCGGCGACCGTGCTGATCCGGCGCTGGCGCCTGAAGACGCCGGGCGACCATCCAGTCGAGGTGGCGGACCCGACCGAGATCGTGCTGGAGCCGGGGCAAAGCGAGGCGCAACGGGAGTTCGGTGCGCTCAAGAGCATCGTCTTCATCCTCGTGGCGATGTGGCTGGGCGCCTGGATCGGCAAGGGCTTCGCGGCGCTGGGCCTGACCCTGCCGGCCTACATCGGCGCGATGCTGGTCGGTGCGGCGGTGCGCAACATCGACGACGTCACCGGCTGGATCGGCCTGTCGGTGCCCACCGTCGAGCTGATCGGCAACGTCAGCCTGGCGTTGTTCCTGTCCATTGCGCTGATGAACCTGAAACTGTGGGAACTGGCCGGCATGGCGGTGCCGCTGGCGTTCAACCTGTTCGTGCAGGCGGCGGCGGTGGTGGCGTTCTGCGTGGTCGTGTTCCGTGCGATGGGCAAGGACTACGACGCGGCGGTGATGGGCGGCGGCTTCGTCGGCTTCATGCTCGGCACCTCGGCCAACGCGATCGCGGTCATGCGCACGCTGGTGCTGCGTTACGGCTCGGCGCCGCGTGCCTTCCTGGTCGCGCCGCTGGTGGGGGCGTTCTTCATCGACTTCAGCAACGCCCTGATCATCACCGGCTTCATGAACTTCCTGAAATAAAGGCGCGCTGAGCGATGTGCCGACGATTTTCCCTCCCACCATCTGCCGGGTCCGCACGCCATGGATGACACCGCTGTCGACCTGACCGTGCTGGGTGCCGGTGTGGTCGGCGTGGCCACGGCGTATGCCGCGGCCCGGCGTGGCCTGTCGGTGCGGATCGTGGAGCGCGCATCCGCGCCGGCGCTGGGCGCGTCGTTCGCCAACGGCGGACAGCTGAGTTACGCCTACACCGAAGCCATGGCCAGCCCGTCGCTGTGGGCAAAGCTGCCCGCGGTGGCGCTGGGCAGGGATCCGGCACTGCGCCTGCAGTGGTCGCTGGATCCCGACTTCTTCCGCTGGGGGCTGTCGTTCCTGCGCAACACCGGTGCCGGCCAGTTCCAGCGCAACACCCTGGCGGTGCTGCGGCTGGCGCTGGAATCGCGCACTGCGATGGCCGCCCTGCTGGACCGTCATCCGCTCCGGTTCGACCACCTTGCGCCCGGCAAGATGCACCTCTACCGCGATGCCAAGGCGTTCGCGGCGGCCCGGACGATGGTGGACATCAAGCGCGCGCACGGCGTGGAGCAGCACGTCCTGAGCGCGTCCGAGGCGATCGCGATCGAACCGGCGCTGGCCGACGCCACGGGGCTGATCGGAGTGATCCATTCCCCGACGGAGGAGGTGGGTGACACGCACCGGTTCTGCGAGGAACTGCTCGCGGTCCTGCGGGAGCAATATGGGGTGCGCACGGATTTCGACTTCGATGTCGCCCGCGTCGAGGAAACGCCGCAGGGCGTGATGCTTACCGCCCGGGATGGCCAGCAGCGGACATCGCGCTCGCTGGTGGTGTGTGCCGGCGTGCAGGCGGTCTCGCTGGCGAAACAACTCGGGGTGTACCTGCCACTGATGCCGATGAAGGGCTACTCGCTGACCGCTCCACCGGGCGGGAACGCTCCCTCGGTCAGCATCACCGACACCGACCGCAAGATCGTGTTCTGCCGGCTCGGCGGCAGGATGCGGATCGCCGGAATGGCCGAGGTCGGCAATCACCGGGTGGACGTCGATCCGGCGCGGTCGAAGCAGCTGATCGCGATGGCGCGCGCGTCGCTGCCGGACGCCGCGCGCTACGACGCGATCGAAAGCCTGTGGGCCGGTCTGCGGCCGATGACGCCGGAATCGGTGCCGATCATCCGCCGCGAGCGCGGCAACATCGCCTTCAACGTGGGTCACGGAATGCTCGGCTGGACCCTGGCGATGGGCGCCGGCGAGCGGGCGGTCGCGTTGTTGCTGGATCAGTAAAAGGCGTTCCCCGGCAGCGGTTCCCGTCGAATCCGATCAGATATCCGCGAAACCCGTGTCCTCGATCGTGTCCAGCCGGATCTGGTTGGCGAACAGCGAGAACGCGAGCATGCCGGCCAGGCCGTTCGCGCGGGCGACCCAGGTCGGCAGCCAGCGCGGCGGGTGCAGTACGCCGGACTCGAACAGCGGCGCCAGCCGCTGCACGTCGCCCAGGGTCATCTTGCCGGCGAACAGCCAGCGGCACAGGCGCAGCTGGCGTTGGCGCAGGGCCCAGCGGAAGAAGGTGTGCACGCCGATCAGGCCGCGCAGGTAGACGGTGTCCTTGGTGAATGCGTCGCCGCCGCCGGTCGGCACGCCGCGGAACACGCGCTGGGCGGAAGCGAAGCCCTCCTGCGGGGTCTGGCCGGCGTCGAGGAAGAAACGGAACACCTCGATGAAATCCGCGCCTTCCAGCGCGCGGGCGATCGCCTCGATGCGCAGGCTGAGCCGCTTCATCCGGGCGATGTCAATCGTGCCGGTGATCTGCTCGGCGAACGTGGCCAGGCCTTCCTGGGTCGCGGTGGTGCGCGGCGAAGCCAGCGCCAGGCTGCCCAGCACCGGTTGTTCGCGGCCGTTGAGCGCGCTCAAGGAGTGCACGAATGCCTCGTGCTGGAGCAGTTGCTGGCGGTCGTAGTCGGTGAACGCGGCGCCGCTGCGCAGGCGGATCCGGGTCGCGCCGGCGGCCGCCTTGGCGATCAGGTCGGGATCGAGCACGACCTCGATCCGGCGTTCGTTGAAATAGTCGTCCAGGTCCCGCTGCAGCTGCAGTTGCAGCGCGGTGGCGGAAATCTCGACCTGCTCGGCGGGGGAGACGAGCTCGCGGTTGAACTGGTCGGCGATGCCGATGAAGTGCTGCGCCGCCACGCGTGCGCTGGGGCCGTTGCCGGGCAGGGCGGCGTCGGGATCGCCGTACAGCTGCCGCGACAGGCCGGTGACCGCGCCGGTGCCCAGGGCCTCGCACAGGCGCGCGGCGGTTTCCCAGCTGCCGGTGGCGTCGATCAGGTACTGGCCCAGCGGGTGGTCGGGATCGGCCTGGCGGGCGATGGCGGCCAGTTCGGCGCGGGCCTCGCCGAAGTCGTGGCGCGGGTAGGCCACCTGCGGCAACCGCTCGACGCCGCGGGCGTGGTCGGCCAGGAACGCGGTCGCGTGCGCGGCCGGCCAGCTGGCGAGGGTCAGCACCTTGATCCCGCCCGCCGCCCGCACCATGCGCTCGTCCAGCGCGGCGTGGTGGGCGATGTCGGGGTCAGTCTTCCCCGTAGTCATCATCGGGCCGCGGCAGTTGCCGGGAGGGTTTGCCGGACGTCCTGCCTGCTGGCTTCGCGACCACTTTTTTTCCAGCGGTCTTGGCGGGTGGCGTGGCGGCGATGTTCTGGGCGCGGCGCGCGGCGAGTTTCCCGGCGGCGCCGGCGACCTCCTCTTCCAGCTTGAGGTAGTTGGCGAAACGCCGCGGGTCGAGTTTCCCGCCTTCGATCGCGGCACGGATCGCGCAACCGGGCTCCTGCGCGTGCCGGCAGTCGCGGAACCGGCAGTGCGCGGCCAGTGCCTCGATGTCGCTGAAGTTTTCGGCGACATCCTCCTCGCCGGTCGGTTTCAGCTCGCGCATGCCGGGGGTGTCGATCAGGCAGGCGCCAGTGGGCAACGGGATCAGCGCGCGGTGGGTGGTGGTGTGGCGGCCGCGTTCGTCGCTCTCGCGCACCGCGCCGGTTTTCATGCGCTCGTGGCCGAGCAGGGTGTTGGTCAGCGTCGACTTGCCCGCGCCCGAGCTGCCGACCAGCACCGCGGTGGTGCCCGGGCGCAGCCACGGATCAAGCGCGGCGACGCTGTCGGGATCGCGTGCATTGACCGCGCGTATCGCGACGTCCTGCGCCGCCAGATCGATCAGCGCTTCCAGCGAGCCGGCCACGTTTTCGGCTTCGTCGGCCTTGGTCAACACCACCACGGGTTCCGCGCCGCTGCCGCTGACCAGCAACAGATAGCGCTCGATCCGGCGCGGGTTGAAGTCCGCATCCAGCCCGCAGACCACGAACACGGTGTCGACGTTGGCCGCGATCAGCTGCTGGCTGTAATGCTCGCCGGCGGCGCCGCGCTTGATCGCGCTGCGGCGCGGCAGCAGGGCGACGATCTGGTCCGGGGTGTTGACGGTGCCGGCCGGTGCCGGCTCCACCAGCACCCAGTCGCCGACCCCGGCGCGCTGCTCGGCCGGGGTCGCGCCCTTTTTGTAGCTCGGTGCCCGCTGCCATTCCGGGGGCGACTCCACCGGCGAGCTGTGGTCCGGCCCGTCGGCGACGACGTAGCCGCTGCGGTGCTGTTCGACCACCCGCGCCGGATGCGCGGCGGGGAAGCGGGCCAGCATCTCGCGCCATTCCGCCACCGCCGGCCGGCCGTCGTCGTCAAGCGGCCAGCCAATCGCCTGCAGGGCGCGGTCGGGGTTCACGGAGCGTGCTGGAATCGGGGCATGGCGCGATTCTACATAGCGGACGGGTGCCTGCTTCCGGTCCAACGGGGACTTCCCTGGTCGCAGGAGCGGCTTTGGCCGCGATCGGGAATCGTTCGCCCGCGCCAACTCCCGATCGCGGCTGAAGCCGCCCTGCACGCGAGCCAAACACCCTGCAACGTGCTCCCGGCAGGAGCGACGTGAGTCGCGACAGCACGGCGAAATCGGATGCCAGTGCATTCGCGACTCACGTCGCTCCTGCAGAAAAGTGCGTGCCGTTTGATAAGGACAGTTACTCCTACAACCGCCCGGGAATCGGCTAGGCTTCGTTTTTCCCCCTATTCTGCCCGCCCCGATGTCTCCTGCCCGCCTGAAAACCCGTGCCCGCCTGTCGGAAGTCCGTTATGAAATCCGCGGTGAGCTCGCCCGCCGGGCGCGGGAGCTGGAGGCCCAGGGCCGCACGCTGATCAAGCTCAACATCGGCAACCCGGGCGCGTTCGGTTTCCGCGCGCCGGCGCACCTGCAGCGCGCGATCGCCGGGCGGATCGCCGACACCGACCCCTACACCCACCAGCAGGGACTGCCGGCTGCGCGCGAGGCGATCGCCGCCTTCCATCGCGGGCGCGGCACGCCGCAGGCATCGGCGGAACGGGTGTTCATCGGCAATGGCGTCAGCGAGCTGATCGACCTGTCGCTGCGCGCGTTGCTGAACCCCGGCGACGAGGTGCTGCTGCCGTCGCCCGACTACCCGTTGTGGTCGGCGGCCACCATCCTCAACGACGGCCGGCCGGTGTATTACCGCTGCGCACCCGAGCACTCCTCCTCAGGGCAGGGTTTCCTGCCCGACCCGGTGGAGATCGAGGCGCTGGTGTCGCCGCGCACCCGCGCGATCGTGCTGATCAACCCCAACAACCCGACCGGCGCGACCTACCCGCGCGCGCTGCTGGAGCAGATCGTCGCCATCGCCCGCCGGCACGGCCTGCTGCTGATGTGCGACGAGATCTACGATTCGATCCTGTACGACGGGGCGACGTTCGAGCCGGTCGCGCCCCTGGCCGGCGACCTGCCGTGCCTGTCGTTCGGCGGACTGTCCAAGGTCCACCGCGCCTGCGGCTGGCGGGTCGGCTGGGCGGTGCTGTCGGGCGATCCCGCCGCGAGCGCCGACTTCCACCACGCGATGGACCTGCTGGGCGCGCTGCGGCTGTGCGCGAACGTGCCGGGCCAGTTCGCGATCGACGCCGCGCTGCATGGCGAGGACACCATTACCGCGCTGTGCGCCCCCGGCGGCCGGCTGCACGAGGCGCGGCGGGTGGTGGTGGAGGCAATCAAGGCCAGCGCGCACCTGCAACTGGTGGCCCCCGCCGGCGCGCTGTACGCGTTCCCGGCGGTGACCGGCATCGCCGCCCGCGGTTTCGACGACCACGCCTTCGCGCTGGAGCTGCTGGAAACCGAGGATGTGCTGGTGGTGCCGGGTTCCAGCTTCAACGTGCCGTACCGCAACCACTTCCGGGTCACCCTGCTGCCGCAGCCGGAGCAACTGGCCGAAGTGTTCCGGCGGATCGAGCGGGTGCTGGACCGGGTCGCCGAGCGTGCGACCGGACTCGCCGCCGCAAGTTCGCCGGAACCTGCGACCGCTGCAGTCGCGGTGGCCTGAGATGGCCGCGATGCGCTGGCTCGCGCTGGGCGACAGCTACACCATCGGCGAGGGCGTGGCCGAAACCGCGCGCTGGCCGGTGCGGCTGGCCGCGCAGCTGCGTCATGCGGGGATCGACATCGCGGACCCGCGCATCATCGCCACCACCGGCTGGACCACCGACGAGCTGTCCAGCGCGATGGACGCCGCCGAGCCGCTGGGCCGCTGGGACCTGGTGAGCCTGCTGATCGGCGTCAACAACCAGTACCGCGGCCGCAGCGTGGCCGACTACCGGGGCGAGTTCCACGGCCTGCTGCGCCGTGCGATCGCGCTCGCCGGCCAGCGTGCCGACCGCGTGCTGGTGCTGTCGATACCCGACTGGGGCGTGACCCCGTTTGCGGCCGCGCAAGGTCGCGACCGCGCGCTGATCGCGCATGAGCTGGACGCCTACAACGCCACCGCCGCGGAATTGTGCAGCGTGCACGGCGTGGCCTTCGTCGACATCACGCCGGTCAGCCGCGCACACGGCGGCGAGCCCGCGATGCTGGTCGACGACGGCCTGCACCCGTCCGCGTCACTGTATGCGCTGTGGGCGGAGCAGGCGTTGCCGGTGGTTCGCGGACTGCTGGCGGGAGCGTCGGCAAACGCGCCGGCAAACGCGCCGGCCGGCATGCGCCAGCCCGGCGGCGACATCCGCTGATGGATCCAGCCGCGCTGGCGCTGCATTGATGGAGGCGACAACGCGTCCGATGTCGCCGGAAAGCGCGCACGGGATTGCCGCCGCATTCGCATCGGCAGGCCGGTTCGGCAAGGGCTGGGATTACCACTACGCCCGCAGCAAGTTGCTCAGCGATCCGCTGTACCCCGGCGTCTGCGCGGCGCTGCAGGGCAGCCAGCCGCCGCTGCTCGACCTGGGCTGTGGCCTGGGCCTGCTGGCTCACGCCCTGCGCGCCGATGGCAGCGGGCTGGCCTACCGCGGCGTCGACAACGACGCCGGCAAGATCGAACGCGCGCGCCATGCATCGCGACGGCGGGAGCTGCTCGACACCCGTTTCGAGTGCATCGACCTGGCCCGCGGACTGCCCGCGCACCAAGGCAGTGTGGCGATCCTCGATGTCCTGCAATTCCTCGATGCCGATGCCCAGCAACGCACCCTGGACGCGGCCATCGCGATGCTGACGCCGGGCGCGCGGCTGGTGATCCGTACCGGTCTGGACGATGGCAGCCGCCGCGCGCGCCTTACCCGCGCGGTCGATGTGTTCTCGCGCCTGATCGGCTGGATGAATGCCGGGCCGCGCCGTTACCCCGACCCCGACGCATTGCGCGGGCGTTTCGCCGCCGCCGGCCTGCACAGCCGGTTCACCCCGCTGCACGGCAGAACCCCGTTCAACAACTGGCTGGTGGTCGCGACCCGGCCGGATCAGTAGCGGCGGGCGCGCGCGTCAGTCCAGAGCCAGTCACAGCGAGCAGTCATCGTCAGCCCGTCACAGCGAGCCGGTCACAGCCAGCGCGCGTCCCAGAACGGGTAATCGCCGACCCGCTCCACCAGTCCCGCGCGCACCGGGTTCATGACCAGATAGCGGGCGGCGTGGATCAAGGCTTCGTCCTCGCGGATGGCGCGGTCGTGATAGCCCGTCGCCCATGTCCGTTCCAGTGCGGGGTTTGCCTGCCGGGCGTGCCGGCTGGTGTTCGACTTGATCCGTTGCACCAGCGACGGAAGGTAGTCCAGATCGCCCAGCCTGATCAGCCCATGCCAGTGATCCGGCATCACGACCCACGCGAGCAGCTCCGAGGACACCCACAGGCGGCGGTCGATCAGTGCCCGTGCTACCGCGCTCGCGCAGTCGGGATCCTTGAAAAGGGTGAGCCGCGCGAAGGTGGTGAACGTGACGAGGTAAACCTGATGGGTTACCGAAGCCCGCCCGCGCCGCAATGCAGCGTGGCCTCGGCGAACGGGAGACAATGCGCTCATGCCACGAGGGTGCGTGCCCCCGAGTTGCGGAAACATCGGGATTGGCCCCGGCGTCGCATCGGATAACCCTGCGCGTTCGCGACTGACGTCGCTCCTACCAAGCGCTTGGTTACGTTTTGTCCGACTGGACCAGCCTCGATCGTAGGAGCGACGTCAGTCGCGAACGCCCAGAACCTCAATGTGCGACCGGCTCACGACCGTTCCTGGACGAGCCGGCCCAGACCGCCTGTCGGAAGCGCCGCCGGGCCGTCCCTCCGCTTTGTCGGGCCCACTCCGCGGATTGCGGCGGATGCCGCCCCATACGCCGCCCCACGGTCGCGTCGCCGTGACCCCGGTCAGCCGTCCATCGCACCCGCGCGGTAGAATCGGCCGCATCGATCCCACCTGTTCACGAGGCGCGGCCACGGGGCCGCGAGGCGCATGACCCATACATACGAAAGCCCGCTCAACGAGCTGATGCACAACGATCCGGACCCGACCGAGACCCGGGAGTGGATCGAGTCCGTCGAGGCCGTCATCCAGCGCGACGGCACCGACCGTGCGCACCAGCTGCTCGAGCGCATGGTGGAGGTCTCGCGCCGCGCCGGCGCGCACCTGCCGTTCGAGCCGACCACCGATTACATCAACACCATCCCGCCGCACCTGGAGGCCAAGAGCCCCGGCGATGCCGCGATGGAATGGCGCATCCGCTCGATCATCCGCTGGAACGCGATGGCGATGGTGGTGCGGGCCAACCGCAAGCCCGGCGACCTGGGCGGCCACATCGCCACCTTCGGCTCCTCGGCGACGCTGTACGACGTCGGCTTCAACCACTTCTGGCGTGCCCCGAGCGACGACCACCCGGGCGACCTGCTGTTCATCCAGGGCCACGGCTCGCCGGGCATCTACGCCCGCTCGTTCCTCGAAGGCCGCATCAGCGAGGACCAGCTCGACCACTTCCGCATGGAAGTCGATGGCCGCGGCATCAGCTCCTACCCGCACCCGTGGCTGATGCCGGACTACTGGCAGACCCCGACCGTGTCGATGGGCCTGGGTCCGATCAGCGCGATCTACCAGGCGCGCAACTTCAAGTACCTGGAAGGCCGCGGCCTGATGCCGAAGACCGACCGCAAGGTCTGGTGCTTCCTCGGCGACGGCGAGACCGACGAGCCCGAATCCCTCGGCGCGATCTCGGTCGCCGGCCGCGAGGGCCTCGACAACCTGGTGTTCGTCATCAACTGCAACCTGCAGCGCCTTGACGGCCCGGTGCGCGGCAACGGCAAGATTATCCAGGAGCTGGAAGGCCAGTTCCGCGGCGCCGGCTGGAACGTCATCAAGAACGTCTGGGGCAGCTACTGGGATCCGTTGCTGGCCCGTGACAGCAGCGGCAAGCTGCGCCAGCTGATGATGGAAACCGTCGACGGCGAGTACCAGAACTGCAAGGCCTTCGGCGGCGCGTACACCCGCGAGCATTTCTTCGGCAAGTACCCGGAGACCGCCGAGCTGGTCGCCAACCTGTCCGACGAGGACGTCTGGCGCCTCAACCGCGGCGGCCACGACCCGCACAAGGTCTACGCCAGCTACCACCAGGCGGTGAACACCAAGGGCATGCCGACCGTGATCCTGGCCAAGACGGTCAAGGGCTACGGCATGGGCGTGGCGGGCGAGTCGCTGAACCCGGCCCACGGCACCAAGAAGATGGATGACGATGACGTGCGCGCGTTCCGCGACCGCTTCAACATCCCGGTGACCGACGACCAGCTCAAGGACAGCGCGGTGCCGTTCTACCACCCCGGCAAGGACTCGCCGGAGATCGAATACCTGCTCGAGCGCCGCAAGGCCCTCGGCGGCTTCCTGCCGCAGCGCCGCCGCAAGGCCACCCAGCAGCTCGAAGTGCCGCCGCTGGCGACCTACGAGCGCCTGCTCAAGTCCACCGGCGAGCGCGAGATCAGCACCACGATGGCGTTCGTGCAGATGCTCAACATCTCCCTGCGCGACAAGCTGGTCGGCCCGCGGCTGGTACCGATCGTCGCCGACGAGGCGCGCACCTTCGGCATGGAAGGCCTGTTCCGGCAGATCGGCATCTACGCCCCGTTCGGCCAGAAGTACAAGCCGGTCGACCGCGACCAGCTGATGTACTACCGCGAGGACACCGCCGGGCAGGTGCTGCAGGAAGGCATCACCGAGGCCGGCGCGTTCGCCTCCTGGCTCGCCTGCGCCACCAGCTACAGCAGCAACGACCTCGCCCTGCTGCCGTTCTACATCTACTACTCGATGTTCGGTTTCCAGCGCGTCGGCGACGCCGCCTGGCAGGCCGGCGACATGCGCGCGCGCGGCTTCCTGCTCGGCGCCACCGCCGGCCGCACCACCCTCAACGGCGAAGGCCTGCAGCACGAGGACGGCCACAGCATGGTGCAGGCCGGGCTGATCCCGAACTGCCGCAGCTACGACCCGACCTTCAGCTACGAAGTGGTGACCCTCATCCAGCACGGCATGCAGCGCATGCTCGTCGAGCAGCACGACGAGTACTGGTACATCACCCTGATGAACGAGAACTACGCCCACCCCGACATGCCCGAGGGCAGCGCCGAGGGAATCATCAAGGGCATGTACCTGTTCCGGGATGCCGGCAAGCCGAAGAAGGACCAGTTGCGCGTGCAGCTGCTGGGCAGCGGCACCATCCTGCGCGAAGTCATCGCCGCGGCCGAACTGTTGGAGAAGGATTTCGGCGTGGTCGCCGACATCTGGTCCTGCCCCAGCTTCAACGAACTCGCCCGCGAAGGTGCAGACGTCGAGCGCCACAACCGCTTCCACCCCGAAGCCAAGGCCCCGCGCAAGGCCCACATCACCGGCCTGCTGGAAGGCCGCCAGGGCCCGGCGATTGCCGCCACCGACTACATCCGCACCTACGCCGAGCAGGTCCGCGCCTACGTCCCGATGCACTACACCGTGCTCGGCACCGACGGCTACGGCCGCAGCGACACCCGCGCCAACCTGCGCCGCCACTTCGAAGTCGACCGCTACTACGTCGCCCACGCCGCCATCGCTGCGCTGGCAGCGGAAGGCAAGATGACCGCGAAGGACGTCGCAAGGGCGATCAAGACGTACAAGATCGATGCGGAGAAGCCGAATCCGTTGGGGGTTTGATTGGAGTTATGAGGAAAGATAAAGGCGGCCAATGGCCGCCTTCGTGCCCGCTCCCTGGACTTCCGCGAGAGCCTAGATTTCGCATGTCTAGGTAAAGCTGATCGCCGCTGTAGTCGATTTCCAAACAAGTCGCTCGCTTGCTGAACTAAGTGTGCCAGTCACTTATACGGCGGTCAGATCCAATAACAATTAAAAAGCGATCTACTTGCACCAGCGTTGGCTTGAGTTCCGCAAGGGCGGCGCCAAGTGAATGCCAGTTCTTTCGCGATCTTCCGCCGATCATTTTCGTCTCACGATAGAAACCACGATTTTCTTCGAGGAAAAGATAATTCGTGGCGGTCGATATGTCATGTTGCTGCGCAGGAACCGTGGGAAGCCGCGAGATCATTCTCAACTTCGCGCTTAAAACTATGTCGAGTGCGGCGGCGATTGCAAGAATTTCGTGCGCCATCGACGTAAGCCAAGTATGGCTGAACTTAAAACCAGCAACGTGAGCAGCGCTATGACGTCTATCCGCTAGATTTTGATATGCCTGCGCGAGGTCAGGTAAGCCGCCACCAATAGCATCGCAAATAGCTTTCAATGTACCCCATCCTCCGCTTATGCCGAAAGCAACAAGTATTTCGGAAATTTCAGATGCGGTGACATTCGAACCGCCTGAAGCCAGGGATACGCTTGATAGCTCGTAAGTATGGCCAGCCGTAGAATATATTTTTTGTGATTCAGTTTGAATCAGGGTGAGCCAGTCGCGCCCAGACTTTTTTTCAATCTTTGCTCGCGCGTTTAAAGTCTCCAAGGCATTGAGGGTGGCCGCAGTTCGCATCTTCTCCGGGAGGTTATCGAAGGCCAAGCCAGAGGATGAAATTGTGGACAAAGCCTCAATCGTCCTGCTTTTTACATAATCCTCAAGCAAGTTAAATCCAATAATACCCACGCCCTTTCGCAGCAGGTTCGCTCTTCCATTGTGCTCGCTTTGAGCTATTCCATTGTCAACAAGTTCTCCGAGAGCGATTGCTGAGCCGAGGTACCTAAGCCGTTCAAACAGATCAGTCTTCGCAGACATACTTAGATCCCTTTTAAGCGATCCAAGTAGGTGCTAATCCGATAGTGAACGTTTTTTGGATTAGATGTGAACTGCGTTACGGATAGGTAAAAATCCTGATCGCTTTTTAGAAGGTCGTTCAGTGCCTTCTTTGCATGTGTCGGATCGCCGAGTACTTTTTTCTTTTGATTCTGACTTAGCAGGCTAAAACAGATCATTTCAATGTCGTAAAAGCCTTGCAAAAATCTGCTGTTTGATCTCGGGTTAGTGAAGGCTTGGTCGCCCCAACATTTCTCACAGAAATCAATCGACGATTCAAATATAGCTTTTAAATTTTCGACTTCTTTCGCTGAGGTCTTTTGGTGCTCCTGCATGTAAGCGTCCATCGCCTTGTCCATGTTTCCAGGAAAGTTCGACCAGTACTCGCGGATTGTGAAAAATCTGAGAACGTACTGAACATCGGTCATTTCACGATAGACTTTGGACTGAGGCGTGGTCTTCAGGCGGGTAGAAAAAAATTGATTCTCAGATAGGCTAAAGAGCAGGTCATTGAGCCGTCCTCGAAATGCCACGTTTCTGATTTCTTGGGAGTTAAGTGCGACACCAGCCTTGTTTAGCCTAAGGAATACCTCGTGCTTGAGGTCTGGATCCGATTGTCGCAAAAGCGTCACTACGCGCAAGTAAGGTCTAATCTTAAGGGCATTTGCTAGGGGGCTTGGCAGCGTGTCAAAGGTGAAGTCCTCAAGTTCAGTAAACTTTTTCAGCGACGTGAGTTTCAAGTTGCTATTGAGGAATTTATGAATAGCTGTTATTCGTTGCTTTCCATCAATGACTGAATATGTCCCGTACTCATCTTCAGCTAGGTAGATTGGGGGTACTGGTATGTTGAGAAGAAAGGACTCAATTAGCTCAGATTCTTTTATATTGTCCCATCGTTCTCGGCGCTGATATTTTGGGCTTATGTCTATCGCACCCGAGGCCACCATGTCAGATACCGACTTAAGAGATAGGTCTGATTGCTGAAGAACCAGAGCATCCTGTGATCGAGCGAACTTTTCGATAATTTTGTTTCTTAATTTGTCGTCCATGCCGTACCCTCGATTTCAAGTTGCTGGCCCACTAGCTGCGCTAATTGATCCCACACATGTGCGACCCGCGAGCTGCGGTTGCGTGTGAAGTAGTAGGGCAAATTAGCATGGGCTACGGCACCTCGCTCGAGAGGCGCGCTGTACTGCGGGTGCGGGGCGCATGTCCTTGGCGGCTGGACTTGAATGCCGACGGGTTCACGGGGTATGCGCTTCGACGCGTGGGGGCGAAGGGTGAAAAAGGTCAGAGAACATTGATGCGCTCAGCCAATAAAGACCGTCTCACCGCTCAGTAGAATGGTGCTTCCTTCGTCACTCCGGCATCGCACCGTCATGTGTCCGCCCCTTTTCATCCGCTTTCTCGCTGCCACCTTGTGCCTGATCCTCGCGCTGCCATCGGCAGCCCGGGATCAGCAGCCGCCGACCATCGGCGAACAACGCGAGGCCGTCCTATTCTGGCCGCAGGCGCAGCGGGAGGCGGAGTTCCGAGAGATGGATCGGCGCTTCCCCAGCGACCGCGTCGAGCGTGCTGCACATGTCCGCGAATTGCCCGAAGGCCAGCCCCTGACGTTGGGCGAGGCCGGCGATTCCTCGTGGCTCGACAACTACATGGATCAGCACCACATCGCCGGCCTGATGGTGCTGCAGGACGGTCGCGTCCGTCTGCAGCAATACGCGTTGGACTTCGGGCCGGAGCAGCGCTGGGAGTCGTTCTCGGTCGCCAAGTCGGTCACGTCGGCCTTGCTCGGCATCGCGCTGCAGCAGGGGCATATTGGCAGCCTGGACGACGCGCTGGTCACCTACATCCCGGAGTTGCGCGACAGCGCCTACGCCGATGTCACGGTGCAGCAGTTGCTGACGATGACCTCGGGTGTGCGCTGGAACGAGGACTACGCCGATGAGCAGTCGGACGTGGCGCAGATGTATCGCGGTGCCTGCGTCGATGGCCGTGCGCACGTGCTGTCGTACCTGATGAAACTGCCGCGGCAATGGCCGGCCGGCACGCACTGGAACTACAACACCGCCGAGACCGACCTGCTCGGCATCGTGGTGGAACGCGCCACGCGCCGATCGCTGGCGGCCTACCTGTCGGACACGATCTGGCAGCCGTACGGCATGGCGGCCCATGCGAGCTGGATCAGGGACGAGTGTGACGGCAGCGACACCGGTGGCAGCGGCCTGTCGGCGACGCTGGGCGACTACGCGCGGTTGGGGCAGTTCATGCTCGACGGCGGCCGCATCGCGGGCGAGCCGGTGATCGCCGAAGTCTGGCTGCAGGGCGCGATCAGCGAGCAGGAAAGCGTGGACGCGCCCGAGCGCGGCTACGGGTATCTGTGGTGGACCGATACCGACGGCAGCTACGCCGCGGTCGGCATCTTCGGCCAGATGGTCTACGTCGATCCCGCGCGCCGGCTGGTCATTGCCCAGGTGGCGGCGTGGCCGAAGGCGACGTCGAACGAACTGGTCGCCGCGCGGCGCGGGTTCGTGGCGGCGGTCAAGCGTGCGGTGGATGCGGAGCGGAAGCCGACAGTCCACTGATCGGCTGGCTTCTGTGCGACGGCCGCAGTAGCCGTGCCCGCACCAACCCGTGCCGCCCTGCGGCGGCTGTCGATCTTTTCGGCACGCAGGCGGGAAGGGCGCGGCGGTTTGCCGGCGTCCCGCGCGTCGCTTGCCTAACGGCTGGCGTTTCGGGCCGTCCGCTCTACCTGCGCCATCGCGTCGTCGGTGGCGCGGCGGGTGCAGACGGTAGTACTCGGCGTGCCGTCCGGAAACAGCTCGGTCAGCTCCCCGCATATCCGGGTGGCCGCGGCCTCGACGCGTCCCTTCAGCGTGTAGAGGTCGGCGGTCCGCGTGAGGTCGAGATCACCGTAATCGACCATTGCGCTCTTTTGTGCGATCTCCAGTTTCTTTGGAATCGCCGATTCGCGGTCGCGGGTGGTCTGGTAGGTGATGCGCGGCGCCAGGACCGTGATCGTATTGAGATCCGTCGGTTCCTGGGCAACGGCCGAGCCAGCGGCCGAAACCCCGATCAACAACGCGGCAAAACCGGCTCCAGTGGCAGAAATCCTGCTGGTCATGGTGGTTCTCCTCGAGAGGTGTCGCGACCCATTCAGAGATGAACGGGCATCGCCACGCCACGGTCGAATGGGACCGTAGCGCTGATAGGTAATACGCACCGGGCTGGAGAAAGTGGCCACGCCGGAGGACCACCTCCACCATCGAGACGCAGCAGCATCGGCGGGGACCCGGTTGCGAGGCGGATGCAGGTCTCAGTGGGCGGCGGGGATGCGTTCGTCACCCAGTCTTGATCGGCACGTAACCCCGATGCGCGCAGGGTGTCTCCCCCGCCCGCATGCGGGCAGCGACAGGAGAGCGAGATGGCCTACATCGATGGTTTCGTGCTGGCCGTACCCACGGCGAACAAGCAGGCCTTCATCAACCAGGCCGGGCAGACGGATGCGGCCTGCCTGGAGTACGGCGCGACGCGCGTGCTGGAGTGCTGGGGCGATGACGTCCCGGCGGGCAAGCAGACCGATTTCCAGCGCGCGGTGCAGGCCAAGGACGACGAGACGGTGGTGTTTTCGTGGATCGAGTGGCCGGACAAGGCGACGCGCGACGCCGGCATGGAAAAGATGATGAAGGACCCGCGGATGAGCCCGGAGAACAACCCGATGCCGTTCGATGGCAAACGCATGATCTACGGCGGCTTCGATCCGGTCGTCACTCTGGCGCCGGGCGCCCGTCCGAACGCCTGACCCGTGCAGATGTCCCGGCTACGTGACCGGCATGCGGTCCGCCGGATGGCATGACCGCGCGGGCCCTTGACGCAACTTCCGGAGGCGAGGAATGGACAAGGTAAGCACCTGGCTGTGGTGTAACCGCGATGCCGAGGCGATGGCGGCGTTCTACACCGGGCTGATTCCCGACAGCCGCATCGTCGAGGTCGTGCGCTCGCCGGCGGACTATCCCAACGGCAAGGCCGGCGATGTGCTGACGGTCGAGTTCACGCTGGCCGGGCGCAGCTTCTGCGCGCTCAATGGCGGCCCGGAATTCACCTTCAGCGAGGCGATCTCGCTGCAGATCAGTTGCGAGGATCAGGCCGAGGTCGACCGCTACTGGCACGCGCTCAGTGCGCACCCGGGGAACGAGCAGTGCGGTTGGGTGAAGGACAGGTACGGCCTGTCCTGGCAGATCGTCCCGCGCCGTCTCACTCAACTGATCGCCGACCGCGACCGCGCCCGGAGCAAGCGCGTGATGGAAGCCATGATGTCGATGAAGAAAATCGATCTGGCCGAGCTGGAGCGCGCGGCGCAAGGGTGAAGGCGTGGCGCGTGTCGCCGTTGGCACCCGCCACCCTCTAGCATGGAGCCCCGCCCACGCACGTCCGCGGCCGAATCCGCTGGCGGTTCCAGGAAATGCCCATGAGCAGTTACAGCAAGACCCCCGACGCGATCGCCCGGCTCACGCCCGAGCAGTTCCGTGTCACCCAGCAGAACGGCACCGAGCGTCCCGGCACCGGCGAATACCTGGAAAACCACGCGCCCGGCATCTACGTGGACATCGTGTCGGGCGAGCCGCTGTTCGCCTCGTCGGACAAGTTCGAGTCCGGTTGCGGCTGGCCGAGCTTCACCAGGCCGATCGAGCCGGCCCACATCAACGAGTTGCGCGACACCACCCACGGCATGGTCCGCGTCGAAGTGCGCTCGACCCACGGCGACAGCCATCTGGGCCACGTGTTTCCCGACGGCCCGGCGGATCGCGGCGGGCTGCGCTACTGCATCAACTCCGCGTCACTGCGCTTCATCCATCGCGACGACATGCAGGCGCAGGGCTACGGCGAATACCTTGATCAGGTGGGGGAGCGGCGATGAGCACCGAACGCGCGGTGCTGGCGGGCGGCTGCTTCTGGGGCATGCAGGACCTGATCCGGCGGCAGGACGGCGTGATCTCCACCCGGGTCGGCTACAGCGGTGGCGACGTCCCCAACGCGACCTACCGCCATCACGGCAACCACGCGGAGGCGATCGAGATCATTTTCGATCCCGCGGTGCTGAGTTACCGCCGGCTGCTGGAGTTCTTCTTCCAGATCCACGACCCGACCACCGTGGACCGGCAGGGCAACGACCGCGGCAGCTCGTACCGTTCGGCGATCTTCACCACGTCCGACGAGCAGCGCCGGATCGCCGAGGACACCATCGCCGACGTGGATGCCTCCGGCCTGTGGCCCGGCAAGGTGGTCACCGAGGTGGCGCCGGCCGGCGATTTCTGGGAGGCCGAGCCGGAGCACCAGGACTACCTGGAGCGTTACCCCGAGGGCTACACCTGCCACTTCATCCGGCCCGACTGGACGCTGCCGCGCCGCGGGGCAGCCGGTTGATGACGGCCCTATGAGTGGCGCGTCCGAATCACCGGCCGCCAGACGCGCAAAGCCGACCCAGGGTTCCGGCGCGGCGGCCGGGCTGCACCCGCGCAACCGGCATCAAGGCCGGTACGACTTCGCGCTGCTGACGGCGCACTGCCCGGAGTTGTCGGCTTTCCTGATCACCACGCCCGCCGGCGGGACGAGCCTCGACTTCGGCAATCCGCAGGCGGTGCGGGCCTTGAACCGCGCGTTGCTGAAGGTCCAGTACGGCGTCGCGCACTGGGACATTCCGGACGGCTACCTGTGCCCGCCGATCCCGGGCCGGGCCGACTACCTGCACGGGCTGGCGGACCTGCTGGCCGAAGCCAATGGCGGGGTCGTCCCGCGTGGCCCGGGGGTGCGCGCGCTGGACATCGGCGTGGGGGCGAACTGCATCTACCCGCTGCTGGGTCACGGCGAGTACGGCTGGCGGTTCGTCGGTTCGGAGGTCGATGCCACCGCATTGCGCTCGGCCGCGGCCATCGTGCGGGCGAATCCCGGTCTGGGCGAGGCCATCGAACTGCGCCACCAGCCCGGGCGAGGGGCGATATTCGCCGGTTTGCTGCGCCCGGACGAGGCGTTCGACCTGACGCTGTGCAATCCGCCGTTCCACGCCTCCGCAAAGGAGGCCGCGCGCGGCAGCCGCCGCAAATGGCAGCAGCTCGGCAAACCCGCTCCGGGCCGCGACGGCCCGGCGCTGAACTTCGGCGGCCAGGCGACCGAGCTGTGGTGCACCGGCGGCGAGGCCTCCTTCATCCGCCGGATGGTCCGCGAGAGCGCCGGCATCGCGCAGCAGGTGTTGTGGTTCAGCAGCCTGGTGGCGAAGTCCGAACACCTCGCCGACGTGCGCCGCCATCTGCACAAGGCCGGTGCACAGGACGTGCGCGAAGTGGCGATGGCGCAGGGCAGCAAGCAGAGCCGGTTCGTCGCCTGGACGTTCCACGATGCGGCCCGGCGCGAGGCGTGGGCGGTGGCGCGCTGGAAAGGATGAGGCGGGCGGCTGGGCCTTGCGCCGACGCGATGCCTGGGACGTGTGCGGTGTGGTCGAAGCGGTAGCCGGGTGCGCGGTGGCCGGCAGAATGTGCCGGCATCGTTTGTCAGTTGGCCGGCGCAGTCCGCGACCGGGTCCCTCCCGGAGATTCCCCCATGAATATGCTCACAAGCGTTTCCGTTTCGCTCGCGGCGGCGGGCATCGTCGCGATAGCCGCAGCCACCCCGGCCCAGGCCGCCAGCGTGAATATGGAACTGACCCAACTGCGCCAGGCCACCGCCGGATTCCAGGCCCTTGATCGCGCCTTTGTCGCCGGATGGACCCAGGACATCACCGGCTGCCTGGCCACGCCCGCGGGCGGCATGGGCCACCACTTCGCCAACTTCGATGCGCTGGGGGACGGCGGCGTGGTGGAAGCAACGCGGCCGGAACTCCTGGTCTATGCGCCGCAGCCCAATGGCGGACTGAAGCTGGTCGCGGCGGAGTACCTGGTGTTTGCCGACGACCTGGCCGTCGGTGACCCGATCCCGGTGCTGTTCGGCCAGCAATTCCACTTCAACCCGGTGGTGAATGCGTGGGTCCTGCACGCGTGGATCGGGCAGCACAACCCCAGCGGCATGTTCGCGGACTGGAACCCGGACGTCAGCTGCGACTGACGTGCGGCGGCTGCCGGGCTCGCGCAACCACGACGCTCACCGCTGGACGAGCGACTCCGCTGGTTCGCAATCCGGGCCCGGCATGCCGCCGTCGGCACGGACGCAGAGATGGAAGCCGTGCAGACCGGGGACTTGCCGGCTGTCGCCGTTCGCCAGTGCGAAACGCTCGATCGGCCCGGACCGGCAGCGATCGGTCGTGCAGGTACGCGGATACACGGTGTAGTGGCACTGCCCGCTGGTGCTGCGCACGCACTCGAAGCGGGCGCTGCCGGCCGCGGTGGTGGCGCGGCTGTACAGGACATCGGCACCATCGACGGTGTTGCGGGTGACGTAGGTGCTGCCGCCGATGTCGAAGCCGAACAACGACAGCGCGAAATAGATCAGGGCGATGAGTTTCATAAGTCACCTCGCGAAAACATGGAACGGTCGGTGCGCGGGTCGGGCACCGGCTTTGCGGTTGCCCGCTATGGACGGCGGCAGGCGGCGATCACATGTGCCGGTCACATATGGCGGTCACATGTGACGAAACAGGGTCATGAACGGTGCGCTGACGGCCAGGGTTTCGGGCCGGGTCTTGAGGCGCACGGTGCCGCGGCCGCTGTCGTCGCGGACGATGCCCGCGATGGCGCGCAGGTTGACGATGGTCGAGCGGTGGATCTGCTTGAACGTGGTCGCGTCCAGCACCGTCAGCAGTTCCTTGATCGGCGTGCGCAGCAGCGCCTCGCCCTCGGCCGTCATCACCGTCGTGTACTTGTTGTCGGCACGGAAGTAGGCGACGTCGTCGACCAGGATCAGCCGGGTCTCGCGGCCGGCGCTGGCGGTGATCCAGGTCAGCGGTTCGGGTGCGTCGACGGCGCGGGCGGCGGGCGCCAGCCGTTGCAGCAGGGCGGACAGCGCGGCGGCCTCGTTGTTGCCGCTGCGTGCCTGCAGGCGCTGGACGGTGGCGGCGAGGCGTTCGGCGGTGATCGGCTTGAGCAGGTAGTCGACCGCGCCGCGCTCGAAGGCGTCGATGGCGTACTGGTCGTAGGCGGTCACGAACACGATCTGTGTGTGCGGGCTGGCTTCGATCGCGGCGGTGGCGACCTCCAGCCCGGTCAGGCCGGGCATGCGGATGTCGAGGAAGGCGACGTCCGGCCGGTGCTCGGCCAGCGCTTCCAGTGCACTGGCGCCGTCCTCGCATTCGGCGAGGATCCGCAGCTCCGGCCAGGCCTTGCCGAGGCGCTCGACCAGCGCCCGGCGCAGCAGCGATTCGTCTTCGGCAATGATGCAGGTGGGGGTGGTGGACTCAGCCATGACGGGCCTCGTGTTCGGGCGTTGTCGATGTGGCGGGCACGGTGAGCGTGGCGGCCACACCGGCGGGGAAGTTGGCGACCACCGCCAGCGCGGCGTCGCTGCCGTAAACCAGCCGCAGGCGTTCGCGCACGTTCTTCAGGCCGATGCCGGTGCCGCTGGTTTTTGTGTTGAAGCCGTCGCCGTCGTCGGCCACGGTCACCGCAACAATGTCGTCGCTGCGGCGCGCGCGGATCCAGACCGTGCCGCCGCCGGTGCGCGGTTCCAGCCCGTGCTTGATCGCGTTCTCGACCAGGGTCTGCAGCATCATCGGCGGCAGCGTCGTGGCACGCAGGTTCTCCGGGATGTCGACCTGGACCGACAGGCGCGGGCCCATGCGGACCTTGAGGATCTCCAGGTAGGCCAGCGCGCGTTCCAGTTCCGCGCCCAGGGTGGACAGTTCGTTCTCGGTGCGCGGCAGCGAGTGGCGCAGGTACTGGATCAGATGGCCGAGCATCTCGTCGGCGCGCGCCGGGTCGCTGCGGGTCAGCAACTGCGCGCTGGCCAGGGTGTTGTAGAGGAAGTGCGGCTCGACCTGCGCGTGCAGCAGACTCAGCTTGGCGACGGTGAGTTCCTTCTCGGTGGCGGTCTGCGCCGCGTCGGCCTGCTCGTTGCGGCGGCGCTCGGCGACGCGGCGGGTGATCGCGCGGGTGATCGCCTCGGCGTTCTCGAAGTTGGTGGCGTCGTCGAACAGGAACCAGTCGCTCCAGGCCAGGGTTTCCGGCTCGCAGATCAGAGTGACGCTGCCGCTGTCGTCGCCGGGCGTGACGGTGGCCAGGATCTGGTTGCGCGGTGCGCCGAACCACAGCATCGGGTTCCAGCGCCCCAGCGGGCGATCGAGATATGCCTCCGGCCGCGCCGCCGTGGCCCGCACCTGCAGGCTGTCACGCGTGCTTTCCACCTGCTGGATGCGCGGCAGTTCGCGGATCGCGGCATCGATGAGGTCGAACGCCTCGCCGGCCTCGAACGGCACTTCCACCTGCCGGCGATGCCGGTTGCCCAGCGTGGTCCGGTCGATGCGTCCGGCGATCAGCCGGACCCGGCCCACGTGGGAGATCGCGCCGATCACCACCAGCGCCATGACGATCATGCCCGCCAGCGTGACCGGCCATTCCAGCCGACCGATCAGCGGCAGCTCCGACCACAGTCCGGCGAACAGCAGGATGGCAAGCAGCCACGCGGCGGCGATGCGGATGACGAAGAAGATGCTCTTGATCACGGGGTTTTCCGGACGGGTTTGGATTGCCGTGGAGCATAGTGACCCCGGCCCCGTCAGGGGTGCGGTGTGCGACGGAACCGCGGCTGCGGCGACGGATCATCGCGATCCGGCGATGGAGCGTTGCAGGACGCGTCGAGTGCCCGTGATCCTGCGGTGGTTGGTACCCGGCTGGCACGGATTGGTGGTTCCCGTTCGCCCGCTACTTGCGCTCGAGTTCGAACACGGCCGATACGCGCTCGGTGTACTCGACGCTGGGCTGCAGGTACTTGCCCGCATTGAGCCGGGCGCCGGTCACCACGATGCGATCCAGTCGGCCGCCATATCCGTTGGCGAGGTGCGAATGAACACTGTTGATGCTGTAGATGGCGCCGGCCTCGGATCCGAATGCGTGCGCCAGTCCGGAGGCTTCCTCGCGGGCACCTGCGACGGCCTTGGCGCGCGCCTCTCGCTGCAATTCGGCCTTGTGTGATGAGGCGAACACCACGTTCTCCACGCTGTTCAAGCCCGCCGCCAACGCCGAGTCGATAAATTCGCCAAGCCGGTGCAACTGGCGCAGTTCCACCGTGACCGCCCGGCTTGCAACGAAGCCGTTGTTGCGGCGACGGCCGGCATCGTCGTAGTCGATGTCCTCCGATAACGACAGATCGGAGGCCGTGACGTCGGTGGTTGCCAGCCCAAAACCGGGCGCGGCCCGAAGGAATGCCTCGATGGCAGCATCCACCCGTTGCTTGGCGGTTGCCGCTGCCATGTCGCGATGGCGAACCTGCAGGGTGATGGTGGCCAGATCCGGGGCAATGGTCACCTTGCCTTCACCGCTGGTGACCACATGCGGGCCGTCGGGCAGCGGCGAACCCGCAAAGCATGGCGGGACGAGCAGCAGGGCGGCGAGCAGTGCGATGCGCATGGGACGGGTCCTCGGGTGGTTAGGGAGGGGTGGTGGGATGGTTCAGTCCAGTGTGCTGCGGGCGTGGATGTCGTATTGCCCGATCCGCCCGACCCGCTCCACCGCTGCGATGACGTCGTCACGTGCGAGCAGTTCCTCGCGCCGGCTCCGGTACACGTGATCCGCAGGAAGCGGAGGAAGGCTGCGGAACCGCTGCACCCAGACGAGGGTGTCCAGGCGGGTTTCGGTTGACTCCAGAAGTGACGCGAGCGTTCCGGCCGCTTCGTCCAGATGATTGGCTTCCAACAGCGCCTGCAACAGCGCCGAGGGCGCCGTCGCGCTGTGGTCGCGCAGATAGGCCAGCGCTTCGTCCGCACCGGTCGCATCCCCGCTGCGTCGCATTGCGCAATGCTGCACGGCGGCGCGGACCATGCGTCCGTAGTCACTCATGTCGTTGACCGATGAGATGGCGGCGAGTGCTTCAGGGAACCGCCCCAGGCTGCAGTAAAAGCGGCCAAGGTTCAGTGCCTGGCTGACATTGGCGCCGCCGTTTTCGGCGAATCCGCTTGCGATCTCCATCTGCACCAACGCTTCATCGATGCGGTCGAGCCGGCGCAAAGCAATCGCGCGGTTGTTCATCAGCCAGACCTGATCCTCGATGTTCTCGAATAAAGCAGATTCCACCGTTGCCGACGAAAGCGCCGCCAGGGCGGCATCGGTCATCGCCAGGACTTGCCGCTCCTCGCCTGCCGCGAGCATCGCGTAGGTCAGCTCCATCAGCAGATCCAGGCGCTCCGGGGCGAGCATGGCCTTCGTGCGCAGGTCGTCGGACCGCAAGCGCGCCGCGCGTTGGATGTCGAAGCGTTTCAAGGTCGGATCCACCAGTGCATCGAACCGGCGGTCGATGCGCAGCATGACCAGGTCCATCGGTCCGTCGATGTGTTCGATGCTCGCCCGCGCCGCATCCGTGTCACCGCGTTCGACCTGCATCAGCGCAAGCTCGTGCCAGAAATGGCTGGTGCCAAGACCGTTCAGTGTCCACGGCCTTGCGAGCAGGGCGTGCAACACGGTCAACCGTGTTTCGGGGAAAGGAATCAGCTCCCGTACCAGCTGGGCGAAGTACCCGTCAGGCAGTTCTTCCTGCAGCTCCGGCCAGTGTTGCAGCAGGTGCAGCAGGCGGTCGGCGGAGGCTTCGGGGTTGTCTAGATCGAACTCCAGCAATGCCAACTGGTACCAGACATGCGATTCGTTGGCGGACAGGTCGATCGCGGCCAAGTAGAAATCGCGCGCGCGGGCAAGCTCGCTCCGTTGGATGGCGCTCCAACCGGCGGCCGAGAACGTCGCATGGCGGATGTCGGCGGGCAGCGCGTCGAAATCTGGATGAGCCATGAGCGTGGTCAGTGCAATCCCGGTGGCGGTCGGGTCGTTGTCGTCCACAGCCGAGAACGCGATCGCCAGCTGCTCCTCGACGGTTGCCGCAGCGTCCACGATGGATACGCCGGCCGGTGGCCGCTGTGTGCCTGCCATTGCCACCGTAAGGACTCCGGTCCAGAGCACCAGTCCCGCGAGGATGCCTGCTATTTGATTGGTTGGTCGCATGCTCGGGTCCATGTCGATTGAGGAGTATGTCGGCGCCCGGATCGCCTACCAGATCTCCACCCGGTCCTGCGGTGCGAGGTACAGCTGCTGCCCCTGTTTGACGTCGAACGCGGAATACCACGCGTCGAGGTTGCGCACGGTCTGGGTGCGGAAGCGGCCGGGGGCGTGCACGTCGGTGAGGATGGCATTGCGCAGTGCGGGCTCGCGGTACTTGCCGCGCCAGGCCTGGGCAAAACCGAGGAAGAAACGCTGGTCGGGGCTGAAGCCCTCCAGGGTCGCTGGCGGCTTGTCTTGCAGTGACAGGTGGTAGGCGTCGTAGGCGGTGGCCAGACCGGCGACGTCGGCGATGTTCTCGCCCAGGGTCAGCTTGCCGTTGACCGGCAGGTCGTCGAACGCCTTGTACTGGCTGAACTGTGCGGCCAGCGCGTCGCCGGCGGCCTCGAAGCGCTGCAGGTCCTGCGGCGTCCACCAGTTGTGCAGCTTGCCGTCCTTGTCGAACAGCGCGCCGAGGTTGTCGAAGCTATGGCTGATCTCGTGGCCGATGACCGCGCCGATTGCACCGTAGTTGACCGCATCGTCGGCGGCGGGATCGAAGAACGGCGGCTGCAGGATCGCGGCCGGGAAGATCAGCCGGTTCTCCAGCGGCACGTTCAGCGCGTTGACCGTCTGCGGCAGCAGGTACCACTCGTCGTGGTTGACCGGCTGGCCCAGCTTGGCGAGGTTGCGGCGGTATTCGAAAACCTCCGCACGCCGGGCGTTGCCGAGGGCGTCGTCGGGCTTCACTTCCAGTGCACTGTAGTCGCGCCAGCGGTCCGGATAGCCCAGCGCCACATGCAGGCCGGCGACCTTGGCCCGCGCCTCGGCCTTGGTCTGCGGGCTCATCCATTCCAGCGCGTCGATGCGCTTGCCGAACGCCGCGATGAGGTTGGCGACCATCGCCTCGGCGCGGGCCCTGGTCTCGGCGTTGACGTGGCGCGCCACGTACTGCTGGCCGACGGCCTCGCCGAGGGCGTCGTTGGTCGCCGCGACCGCGCGCTTCCAGCGCTCGCGCTGCTCGGGTGTGCCGTTGAGGGTCTTGCCGTAGAACGCGAACTGCTCGTCGGCGAAGGCCCTGGGGAGGTATGCGGCGGCGCGGTCGAGCGCGTGGAAGGCGAGATAGTCCTTCCAGGTAGCGAGCGGCTGCGATGCCACCAGCGCGGAGATGCCGGCGACGGCGTCGGGCTGCCAGACGATGAAGTCCTGCTGGCCGGCCAGTCCGGCCGCCTGCAGGAAGGCCGTCCAGTCCAGTCCGGGTGCCTTGGTCGCGAAGTCCGGTTGCGCCCAGGAGTTGGCGCCGGCCTCGACGTCGTTGGTCTGTTCCTGGGTGGCGTGCACGCGGGCGATCGCGGTTTCCAGCACGACAATGCGTTCGGCGCGGGCCGCGGCATCATCGATCCCGGCCAGCTCCAGCACTTTGGCGACATGGGCCTGGTAGGCAGCGCGCAGCTCGGCCATTCGCCCGCCGTCGAGGTAGAAACTGCGGTCGGGCATGCCCAGGCCCCCTTGCACCAGGTACGGCACGTTGCGCGTGGGCTGGTGCAGGTCCTGCGAGACCCACAGGCCGAACAGGCGGTCGGTGTAGTAGTCGGTGGCATTGAGCAGGTCGACGTCGGCGCGTAATTGGCCGCCCAGTTCGGTCGCCAGTGCCCGTTGGTCGGTGATGGATGCGATGGCGTCCAGTTGCGGCTGGATCGGTGCGATGCCCTTGGCCTCGATCCCGGCCTCGTCCATGAACGCGGTGTAGGTGTCGCCGATCTTGCGGGTCTCGCCCTGTGAAGAGGTATCGGCGGCGGCGTCCTCGATGATCCTGCGGACGTTCTGCTCGGTGTCGATGAGGATGCGGGTGAAGCTGTTGAAGCTCGACCGGTCGGGCGGAATCTGCGTGGTGGCGACCCAGGTGCCGTTGGCGTACTCGAAGAAGTCGTCGCCGGGGGCCACGTTGCGGTCCATGCCGGCGGCATCGAAGCCGAAGCTGCCCAGTGCCGGCGCGCCAGCCTTGGCATCCGTCGTCGCAACGGGCGCCGTCTTGCCGGTATCGGAGTGGTCCGGAGAGCAGCCGGGCAGGCCGGTGGCGATCAAGGCGGCCAGGGCCAGCGACAGCAATGTGGGGTCGGGTTTGCGGGACATGGTCGGGCACCGGCGGGAGGGTGCCTGCCAGCGTAGGACTGGCGATGGCATGACGCAAAGGTTGCGGGGCCGGTGGCCAGGCGTTGGCGACGGGTCAGTCCATCACGGGCTTTGCCGGTGCGGTCGGTGCGTGGGACTTCCCGTTCAGCGCACCACCACCGTGGTCGCCTTGTTGGCGATCAGGTAAGGCTGCAGGTCGTCGATCTGGCGCAGCTTGCCGATCGCGCGCTGGGCGAACTTGCGGGTGGTGATTCGGACGTGGCAGTTCTGGAACGGGGCGTCCGGGTTCTTGCCCTTCGAGGAATAGACGACCCGGCCGTCGCGGTCCCAGCCCAGTACCAGCCGCTCCTGCTGGTTGCTGGTCTGGTAGATCCAGCCTTTGTGGATATCGCTTTCCGACATCGCCATGGTGGTGGCCCTCGTGTGGTGGACGGCGCGGTCGCGACGTGGCCGGGAATGATGACAGCGTGCGATGGCGGGTTCCATGCGGCATCGCCCGCGCGTCGCGCGGGCGGTCGCTGGCGCGGAGTGTTAGAAAGGGGCGGACGCCGGCACCGACCGGGCCAGTGTTGGAGTGACGACCATGGCACGACCCGCCGACCGGATCCGCCCGCGGGGGATGAGCAACCACGAGGCTGCCATGAACGAACAACTGCAGCGGATGCGCGCCGCCCACGCCGCCGACCCGATGCCGCCGTGGTCGGCACGCGCCAGCCGCCTGCAGGCGCTGCAGTCGATGCTGACGGAGCAGCGGCAGGCGTTCGCCGACGCGATCCAGGCCGATTTCGGCCAGCGCCCGGCGGAGGAGACCGACCTGCTGGAGATCTTCCCCAGCCTGTCGGGCATCCGCCATGCCCTGCGTCATGGCCGCCGCTGGATGCGGCCGCGGCGCGCCTGGGCCGGACTGGCGTTCCTGCCGGCGCGCACCGAACTGCGGCCGCAGCCGCTGGGCGTGATCGGCATCATCGTGCCGTGGAACTACCCGCTGTACCTCGCCATCGGACCGCTGGTGGACGCGCTGGCGGCCGGCAACCGGGTGATGCTGAAGATGAGCGAGTTCACGCCGCACTTCTCGGCACTGTTCGCCGAGCAGGTCGGTCACTATTTCAAGCCCGACGAGGTCGCGGTGGTGAACGGCGATGCCGCGGTGGCGCAGGCGTTTTCGGCGCTGCCGTTCGACCACCTGTTGTTCACCGGCTCGACCGCGGTCGGCCGTCACGTGATGCGCGCGGCGGCCGCGAACCTGACTCCGGTGACGCTGGAGCTGGGCGGCAAGTCGCCGGCGATCATCGGTCCGGATGCGCGTTTTGCACACGCGGTGGAACGCATCGTGTTCGGCAAGCTGGTCAATGCCGGCCAGACCTGCATCGCGCCCGACTTTGTGCTGCTGCCGCGTGCGCGGGTCGACGAATTCATCGACATCGCCGGTGGCGCGATGGCGCGGATGTATCCGCAGCTGGAGCGCAACGCGCAGTACGCCAGCATCATTTCCGACCGTCAGTACCAGCGCCTGGTCGCGCTGCGCGACGACGCGGTGGCGGCGGGCGCGCGCGTGCATCCGTTGAGCCCGGCCGCCGGTTGTTGCCGCCGGTGTTGCTGAGCGACATCCACGACGACATGGCGGTGATGCGCGAGGAGATCTTCGGGCCGCTGTTGCCGCTGGTGCCGTACGACAGCTTCGACGAGGCGGTGGCCTACGTCGCCGCGCGGCCGCACCCTCTGGCGCTGTACGTGTTCGAGCAGGACACGCGCCGCATCGACGGCGTGCTGTCGCGGACCCAGGTCGGCGGCGTCACCGTCAACGACACCCTGTTCCACATCGCCCAGCACGGCCTGCCGTTTGGCGGCGTCGGGCCTTCCGGCATGGGCGGCTACCACGGTGAAGCCGGGTTCCGCACGTTCTCACACATGAAGCCGGTGTTCCGGCAGGCCCGTTTCAACGGCAGCGGACTGCTCGATCCCCCGTACGGCGCGCGCTTCCGCCGGATGCTGGAGCTGCTGCTGAAGCGCGGCTGATCCGCGGCCGAAGCCCTGTTGCAGAGGCGCTCCGGCAAGCTGTGAACCTTGATTTCCAAGGTGTCCGACGCCATGCCGGATGATCCCACCGTCACGGAGTCCGACATGAAAAACGTCCTGATCACCGGTGCCAATCGCGGCATCGGCCTTGCGCTCACGCGCCGGTTCACCGCGCGTGGCGACCGCGTGATCGCCGTCTGCCGCCAGACCAGCGAGGCGCTGGATGCCACCGGCGCGCAGGTCGAGGCGGGCGTCGACGTGACCGATGACGCCGCCCTCGCCAAGCTGGCGCAGCGCCTGGGGGACACCCGCATCGACGTGCTGGTGCTCAACGCCGGGATCATGACCCGCGAGGTGCTGGGCGAGATCGGTTCGACCGGCTGGGACGACATGCGCCGCCAGTTCGAGGTCAACGCGCTGGGCCCGTTGCGGGTCGCGCAGGCGCTGCTGGGCCATCTGGGCGAAGGCGCGAAGATCGGCATCGTCACCAGCCGCATGGGCTCGGTCGCCGACAACGGCTCGGGCGGCCGCTATGGCTACCGCGCGTCGAAGTCGGCGGTGAACGCGATCGGCAAGTCGCTGGCGGTGGACCTCGCGCCGCGCGGCATCGCGGTGTTCCTGCTGCACCCGGGCTTCGTCGCCACCGACATGGTCGGCGGGACCGGCGAGGTCAGCCCGGAGCACGCGGCCGGGCAACTGGTCGAACGGCTGGACACGCTCGGCCTGGCGCAGACCGGCACGTTCTGGCACGCCAACGGCAGCGAGCTGCCCTGGTAATTCCTTCGCGCAATCGATGCGCGCGTGAAACTCCCGACGCCATGGTTGCGCCAATGGGTGCAACGGCGGCGGGAGCGGTTGGTCATCCGCCGGATGATCCTCACCGGTTCAAAGGGTGTCTGAACAGCTGTTGCCGTGCCCGGCGAAGGCAGGCGCCCATGGACGTTAAATCAGGGACGTTAAATCAGGGACGTCAAATCAGGGACGTCAGATCGCTGATTGGCGACGTCCCTGGACTCCCGCCCGGGCGGGCGTGACGATCAGAGGCGGGTTGATCGGAACCTCCTTGCTTGCTTACTTGCGGGCCATCCGGAACGTGCCGGTGAACGGCCGGGTATTGCCTTCGGGGTCCGTGAACAACCCGTCGAAACTGCCGTCGACCGCGATCACCTTGGCGCTGTAGCGGCCTTCTTCGACCTGCGCCGACTTGATGGTCAGGGTGCCGGATTGCGAGGTGTATTCGGCGGGCAGTCCGGCGCCCTTGTCCTGCGGAATCACCACGGTGGCGCTGTCCTCTCCCGACACCTCGGGGCCGAGCTGGTAGGTTCCCGGTCCGGTCTGGCCGGCGGCGACCTCCAGGGTGAACGTACCGAAGCTGGCGAGCGCCTTGTCGCGCAGTGCATCCGGATCGGCCTCCTTGCCGGCGGCGGTGACCCGTTCGGTATCCATCCAGCCAGCCATCAGCCGGAAGCTGAGCGGCGCAGACAGGTAGCCGGGCAGGAAGGCTGGAGAGGTCGTGGCGTCCAGCGACCAGTCACCGCTGGCGAGCGTCACGCCATTCGCGTTGCTGTCCGCCTTGCCGCCCGATGCGCGGGAACCGGCCTCCGTGCCGGCACCGCCACAGCCGGCCAGGGCCAGGGCCGAGATCACGAGTGCGGCGGGCAGTGCGAATCGCGCGATCGCATTGAAGCGGTTTCCGGTGGATACAGGCATCACGTCACTCCTTTTGAATCGTTGATTGGATCGTGTGGTCGATGGAATGCACGCTGCTTCGTGTGGATACCGGACAGCCAAGCCGCATCGATATGGAAATCCCGGGTCCCGAGGGTGGAGTTCCGGCCGATGACAGCCCGGCGCCCGGGAGTCGCGCGCCGGCACCACCGGCGTGGTTGCGGCGGCTGCTCGATCAACTGCATCCGGCGTTAACGCGGTGGGGACGAAGCTGGCATGGCGCGTGATATTTCCCACCCGTTCCGGAGTCCACCATGGCCACCGTCCTGATGATCGTCACCAGTGTTTCCGCGATGCCGACGGGCGATCCGACCGGACTGTGGCTGGAGGAGTTCGTGGTGCCGTATCAGGTGTTGACCGAGGCCGGGCACGAGGTGGTGGTCGCCAGTCCGGAGGGCGGGACGACGCCGGTGGATCCGCGCAGCGCGAAGGCGGAGCAGCACCACGATTGGACCGATGCGGTCGAGCGGCTGCGCGATACGGTGCCGCTCGCCGGCGTGCGCGCGGAGGACTTCGCGGCGGTGTTCATTCCCGGCGGGCACGGGCCGATGTTCGATCTGCCGGGGAATCCGGAGGTCGGCCGGTTGCTGGCGGACTTCCATCGGCAGGGAAAACCCATCGCCGCGGTCTGCCACGGCCCGGCGGCCTTCGTCGGCGTGCTGCGTGCGGACGGCAAGCCGCTGGTCGAGGGCTACACGCTGACGGCGTTTTCCGATATCGAGGAGAAGCTGGGCGGTCTGGATGACCGCGTGCCGTTCCTCCTGTCCCACCGGTTGAAGGAGTTGGGGGCGGACGTGGAAAACAGCGTGCCGTGGCTCAGTCACGTCAAGCACGACCGCCAGTTGATCACCGGCCAGAACCCGGCCTCCAGCTGGCATGCGGCGGAGCTGCTGCTGAAGGCGCTGGACGAGGCGTGACCGGCGCTGCGGATGGCGCTGCGGACGAAAGTCTGTCCGCGCCTACCAGCTGTCCTCCAGCATCCTCGGCTTGCACGCCAGCCAGCCGCCGAACGCCAGCGCGACCAGGCTGCTGCTGAGAAACGCGAACGGCCACAACCAGCCGCCCGACAGCTCGTGCAGCCAGCCGAACATCAACGGGCCGGCGCAGCTCAGCGCGTAGCCCAGCCCCTGGGTGAAGCCCGACAGCGCGGCGGAGCCGGCCGGGGTGCGGGTGCGCAGGTTGATCAGCGTCAGCGCGAGCGGGAAGGTGCTCGGCCCCAGCCCCAGCAATGCGGTCCACAACAAAGTCAGGCTCATCGGCGCCAGCAGCAGGCCGAGGAACGCGCCCAGGTGCAGCACGCAGCACAGGATCACGATCGGGAACGGGTTCCTCACCCGCACCGCGATGACCGGCATCACGAAGCCGCTGACCAGCCCCATCGCCGAATACAGCCCGACCATTGCGCCGCCCAGCGTCGGGCTGCCGCCGGCATCGACCAGCAGCTTCGGCAGCCAGGTGAAGATCGAGTAGCTGTTCAGCGAGGTCATGCCGAACATCAACGCCATCCCCCAGGCCACCGGCGAGCGCCACACGCGGCCGCCGGGCGGCGGCGCGGCCAGCTCGGGCGCGGCGTCGCCGGGCGTCACGGCGCGGTCGTGGATGGCCGCCAATGCACGCGCCTTGGCGGAGCGGCCATAGCGCTCGTGATACAGGGTGATCGCCCACGGCAGCGCGGCGGCCACGGCCACCAGCGACCACGCCCCCAGCGACACCCGCCAGCCCAGCGCCTCGGCCACCGGCACGGCGGCCAGTGCGGGCAGGATCGTGCCCATCTGCAACATGGTGATGTACATCGCGCTGACCCCACCGACCCGGTCGGCGAAATAGCGCTTGACCAGCGGCGGCAGCACCACGTTGCCGATGCCCATGCCGGACAACGCCACCGCCGAGGTCAGCAGCAGCTGTCCGGTGTCGTTGGCGAAGCTGCGGGACAGCAGACCGATGGTCGCCAGCAGCATCGCCCACAGCGCGGTCCGTTCCAGACCGAGGCGGTGGGCGATGGCCGGGGTGGCGACGCCGAACACCGCGAAGGCCGCGGTCGGCACGATGCCGAACACGCCGGTCATGGTCGGGCCGAAATCGAAGGTCCGGCCCAGGCTGTCCAGCAGCGGGGTCAGCGAGGTCACCGCGGTGCGCAGGTTCAGGGCGGACAGCGCGATGCCGAGCAGGATCAGGCCGCGGCCGTGCCACAACGGCAGGCGGGGTCCGGCACCCGGACCGGTGACGGCGTGTTCGGGTGAAATGGGTGGGGAAGTCATGGGCGCTGGAGGGGAGGGAGGCGGTCGCGCCGTCGGCCGCGGAGGCGGATTGGTGGACAGGGTGGCGGCAAAGTATAGAAGCCGGTCGTGACGGCGGCTGTGCCGGACGTGCCTGTCGCCCGCTTCTCGAGGTCCGGGCGAGGTGCTGGTCTGCGTGCCGGGGTCAACCGGCCCGACCTGCGGCCGCGTGAGGACGGGTATCCCCCGCAGGCGCACGCCGACCCGGAAGGCGGAGGCCACACCGGCAAGGTGGTGCTGGAGGTATGAGCGCCGCGACCTCAGAACCGCGATGCCACCAGTTCCACATCGGCGTGCTGCCACGCCTGCGCGAACCGGCGCTCGGCATCGGCCGCTTCGCGCGTTCGCTGCTGCGCCTGCAGGCTCTGCGCCAGGCCGTGCAGTGACCAGCCGTTGCCGGGGTTGCGCTCCAGCTCTTCGCGGTACACCGCTTCGGCGTCGGCCGGCCGGTTGGCCGAGAGCAGCAACGCGCCGAGCGAGTGGCGAACGGGGGCGTGCCAACCCGGTGGCTCGTCGTAGGGAATCCGGTCCTCGATGGCGACGGCTTCACGCAAGGCGGCGATCGCGGCGGCCTGGTCGCCGCGGGCGGCGGCCACCTCGGCGCTGACGCTGCGCTCGGCGATGCGGACGGCATGGCTGAGCGGGTAGCGGTCCCACATGGTCAGCGTCTCCATCACCGGGTCGGCGGCGAGCGTGCGCAGCGCGTCGCGGTGTTTCACGGCGTCGTCCTGCCGGCCCTGCCGCACCGCGGCGATGCCTTGCGCGTAGTGCCAGATCGCGGTGACGTAGGGCAGGTCGCTGGCCGGGTTGGGAGCGGCCGCGATCTCGTCCCAGCGGCCGAAGCGCACGCGGTCGAACCACGGCGTCATCCAGTAGTGCTGCAGGCTGGCGAAACCGGGTTGGCGCATCAGTTCGGGCAGGTGGGTGCGTTCGGCGGTCGCCAGTGCCGCCGCGCGGGCCACCTGGCTGTCGCCCTCCATGCTGGCGGCGAACCACAGGAAGTCGTGGTTGTGCGGCACGTAGCCCAGCGGGTACACGCCGCGGGTGTTGCCGCGGCACATCGCCAGGTATGCATCGTCGGCCTCGATCGCGCGCTGGTTGGCGATCACGGCGTCGTGCCAGCGGCCGACCCGCGCGTAGATGTGGGCGGGCATGTGGACCAGGTGGCCGGAGCCGGGGATCAGCTCGCGCAGCCGGTCGGCGGCGTTGACGCCTCGCTGCGGATCGGCCGAGGCCTCCACCGCGTGCACGTACAGGTGCAGTGCACCGGGATGGTCGGGGTGGCGGTCGATGACGGATTCGAGCGTGCTGACGATCTCGCGGGTGTTGCCGATCGGTTGCCGCTGGTCGTCGTAGTAGTGCCAGGGCTGCAGGTCCATCAGCGCTTCGGCATGGAAGGTCGCGGCATCCAGGTCGTCGGGGCGCTCGCGCACCAGCTCGCGGGTGGCGTCGGCATAGGCCTGGTCGAGCGATGTGCGGTCCTCGGGCGGGTCCTTGGCATAGCGCGCCGACAGGGCCTCGATGAAGGCCTGTTCGCGCCGGCTTGCGTTCGGCGCCAGGGCACGGGCCTTCTGCAGCCGCGACCAGGCGTGGGCGTTGTCGGCCGGATTCATGCTGGCGTTGACATGCGGCCCGAGCACCAGCGACGCGCCCCACCAGCACATCGCGCAGTCGGGATCGAGCTGGGTTGCCTTGAGGAAGCTGCGTTCGGCGGCGTCGTGGTTGAAGCCGTAGCTCAGCATCAAGCCCTGGTCGAACCAGCGTTGCACGTCGGGATGGCGGCTGGTGACCGCGAAGTGGTGGTCGCCGAGGCCCTCCAGCAGGTTCGCGCCGAGCGCGGCTTCGGGCGGGGACACCGACTGGACCGCGGTGGCGGGGCCCTCGTGGGAACCCTGGCACGCACTGGTCGCGAGCAGGATGGTGGCAGTCAGCAAGGCGAGTTGGCAGGGACGGAACATGGCAACCTCCAAACTCCCTCCCGTCGCCCGTTCTACGCCCCGCTTGCGGGTCCTGCAAGAGCGCCGCAACGACGCAAGAAGCGAGCCAGGTGAGGCGCGCGGCGCCTTCACGGATCCTCGCGTCGAGGGCGCGCACAAGGCCGGCGACAGACGCAAAGCGCCGCGACGCCGGCGGATATCGGCATGGAAGCGGGCGCCGCGGATAATCCCGGCGGTGGCGCACGGCATCGGGACGGAAGCACTACCATCGGGCATCGGGTGCCGTCCTCGCCCGGCGCGGAATTCCGCGACCGTTGCCCGCGATCCCGATCGCCTTCCTCCCAGGACCAAAGAATCATGGCCCACATCCATGCCCCCGGGCTGGTGCTGCATATGTATCCCGACACTCTGCTCGCATTCGGCGCCAGCCACACGGTGGAGCCCGAAGACGCGGCCGCCGCCCAGCGCTACTTCGTCTGCCTGTCCGCCGATGCGGTCGAAGGCCTGTGGACGCCGCTGCATGTCACCCGTGGCGAGGACCGGCTGATGATTCCCGAGGAGGCCAAGTCCGGCCATCCGCGCTGGCGTCGCGGACCGTCCTATTACGACCCCGACGAGCTGTGGTGCATTCCGCACAAGGCCGCCCAGCGCGGCGCTGCCGAAGCGCGCGACCAGAGCAGTCCGAAGGCCCCGAACACCGTGGCGCTGTCGTCGCTGCCCAGCCGCAGCCAGTTTCCATCCGCCGCCGCGTTTCGCGGGGTGGTCAAACACCCGGCGCAGGGCTGAGCATCGCCGGTCTCGCCGGTCTCGCCGGTCTCGGCATGCGGCCGGCACCGCGTGCACTGAGCGGACGCTAAAGATCCGTCCGGGGCGGCCGATAACGTGCCGAAGCCCGGCGATCCGGGTGGCCGTCGGGAGTGCGCGTGCGTCCGGTCGTTGCAGACGAAGTGGAGCTTGGTTCGCCCTTGGCGTGGTCGGTATACGACCGCGACGGCAAGCTGTTGTTCGTGCAGGGGATGGTGCTGACAAGCCCGGCCCACGTCGACCTGGTACTGGAGCGCGGCATGCTGGTGCCCGATACCGACGCCACTGCGGGCGTGCTGGTGCCCGAATTCGATCATTTGGCGGACGGCGCGGAGACGCCAGAGACCCCTGACGACGCCGGGGAAGACGCGCCGCCCGCGGCGCCGGAGCCGCCGGTGTTCCGCGAGATGCAGAAGCTGCGCCGCGAGTTGCGCGCGCTGCACGACGAGCTGCTGCAACGCAGCGGCGAGCCGCTGACGGAGCGCCTGTTCGAACTGGCGCTGCGCTTGCGTGCGCTGGTCGCACGCGATGCGGATGCGGCGCTGGCGGCGATGCAGCTCGAGGTCGGCGACGACGGCCAGGTGGCGAGGATCCTGCATGCCGCAACCCTGTGCGAATTGCTGGTGCGCGCGCGCGGGTGGGACGAGGTGGAAAGCCTGTCGGTCATCGCGGCCGCGTTGACCTACGACATCGCCTTGAATCCGTTTGCCGATGCCATGAACCAGCAGCAGACCGAACTGTCAGCCGACCAGCGGCTGGTGATCGCCGGCCATCCGCAAGCCGGCGTCGAACTGCTGCAGGAGGCCGGCGTGGAGGACCCGGTCTGGCTGGCGGCGGTGTTGCAGCATCACGAGCGCATCGATGGCAGCGGTTACCCCAACCGCCTGTCCGGCGATGCCATCAGCCGCGGCGCACGCAAGCTGGCGATTGCCGACATCTACTCGGCAATGGTGCGGCCGCGCGCCTATCGCGAGGCGGTGCACGCCCGGCATGCGCTGCGCAGCCTGTTCCTGGAGCGCGGCAAGGCCGTCGACGAAAGCCTGGCGAGCCTGCTGGTGCGCGAGATCGGCGTGTTCCCGCCGGGCACGCCGGTGCGGCTGGCCAACGGCGAGGTCGGCGTGGTGCTGCGCCGTGGCCGCGGTGCCACGCGGCCGATCGTCGCGCGGCTGATCAACGCCAACGGCACCCTCGCCGCGCTGGCCGCCCAGCGCGACAGCGCCGTGCCCGGATACGCGATCACCGAGACCGTCCCGCCGCGCAAGTACCAGGCTCTGGTGGCCAGCGCGAGCGAGCTGTGGTGCAGCGAGCGGACCTTGCTGCGGCCGTAGCTGCTGGGTTCAAGGTCGCTGCAGCCGATCCCCCTCCTGGGTGTCTTCTTGACTGCACCCCGCCCAGGTCGACTCGCGGCGCGCGAGTTCACGCCGTGATGTCACTCACCGCGATTGCCGACGGCATGACGTTGCCTCCACTGCAGGGCATGTCACGATTCCCCGACCCGCCTCCGGATGTGCCCCATGAACGCCGACGACCCCGAGTTCGACCCCGACGACAACTTCGCCAACCACCTGCAGGCCGACGCGGATATCGACCCGGAGGCCGACGACACGCCCGAGGCACTGGTCTGGCAGTTGCTGTTGCTGATCAATCCCGGCGACGAGGAATCGGCGCTGCAGCAGTTCGCCGAGTACCGCGACGCGCTGGCCGAGAGCGCCCCGGACGAGGTCCAGCCGGTCTGGTTGCTGAAGGACGTGATCGACTGGAAGGCCGGCTTCTACGTGGACGGCACGGATGCGGTGTCATTCATCGACACCATCACCGAGCTGGCCGCGCGCTGGAACCTGCGCATCGACTGGGGCGTGGAGGATGCCAGCGACGAGGACTTCCTCGCCGATGCCGACGTGCCGTCGCTGATGGCAGTGGCCTACGACCGCCTGCGTGAATACGGCTACAGCCTGTGGACCTGGAACACCGCCAACGGACCGTCCGGCGACGAGGACATGCAGGCCGGCTGGATCACCCTGAGCAGCGACGACGAGGCGATGCAGGAGCTGGCGCACGCGCTGGACATCGAACTGCGCCCGGGCAGCGATCCGTTCCATTGAGGTCGATGGATGCCGGGGCGTCAATCACGGCTCATCCCGCCGCTTGCCGTACCACAGCGCCAATTCATCCCTCGACCTGAGCATCCTCCGGCCGCGCCACAGGAACCGCGCCAGCAATCGCAACTGCTCGCCCAGCGTGTGGGTGCGCAGTTTGCGCGCCGAGGTCATCACGATCTCCTTGAGGATCACCAGCCGCCCGTGCCGGGCCAGCGCGCGGCCCATCGCGACGTCCTCGCCGGCGTAGTACGTCTCGTCGAAACCGCCTACCGCATCGAACGCGGCGCGGGTGCAGAACAGGCTGCAGCCCGGGGTCACGCCCACCCAGCGGAAGATGTGGATCAGCAGCAGCTGACCGATCCGCTCGTGCAGCCGCGCCTTGCCGAGCAGCTTCACGCCCGCACCGCCGCCGGCCGCGCCGCCGCGCATCGCGGCCATCGCGGCGCGCACGTAGGCCGGGTGGATCAGCGTGTCGGCATCGATGAAGAACAGGAAATCGCCGCGTGCTTCGCGTGCGCCGGCATTGCGGGTGGCGGCGATCTGCCGGTGCGAGACGTGGATCACGCGCGCACCGTGTTTGATGGCGACCTGCGCGGTGCGGTCGGTGGAGGCGTCGTCGACGACAATGATCTCGTAGTCACGCCCGGTTCCGAGTCCGACCCCCCGCGCGGCGGCGTGGATCGCAACGAGGGTGTCGGTGATCAGGCGCTGCTCGTCGTGGGCCGGGACGATGAAGGAGACCATGCTCGCTATCGTGGCACAGCGTGCTTGCCGTCCACCGCGCGATGCACCGGGTTCGCTACGATTCCCCACTTGCCGACGCAACCCCGGAATCCCGCGTGCCGCCGATCATCTCCGTCCAGAATCTGACCAAGACCTACGCCTCGGGTTTCCAGGCGCTGAAGGGCATCGACCTGGAGATCCGTCGCGGCGAGATCTTCGCCCTGCTCGGCCCCAACGGCGCCGGCAAGACCACCCTGATCAGCGTCATCTGCGGCATCGTCAACGCCAGCAGCGGCACGGTAACTGCCGACGGCCACGACATCGTGCGCGACTACCGCGCCGCGCGCGGCAAGATCGGCCTCGTGCCGCAGGAGCTGTCGACCGACGCGTTCGAGAGCGTCTGGGCGACGGTGCGGTTCAGCCGCGGCCTGTTCGGCAAGCCGCCCAACCCCGCGCACCTGGAGAAGGTGCTGCGCGACCTGTCGCTGTGGGACAAGCGCGACAGCAAGATCCTGGCGCTGTCGGGCGGCATGAAGCGGCGGGTGCTGATCGCCAAGGCGCTCGCGCACGAGCCGCGGATCCTGTTCCTCGACGAGCCCACCGCCGGGGTCGACGTCGAGCTGCGCCACGACATGTGGCAGATGGTGCGCGGGCTGCGCGAGCAGGGCGTGACCATCATCCTGACCACCCACTACATCGAGGAGGCCGAGGAGATGGCCGACCGCATCGGGGTCATCAACCATGGCGAGCTGGTGCTGGTGGAGGACAAGCACGTGCTGATGCGCAAGCTCGGCAAGAAGCAGCTGACCCTGGTGCTGCAGGAACCGCTGGCGCACCTGCCCGAGGGCCTGGCCGGCCTGCCGCTGGAACTGGCCGGGGACGGCAGCGCGCTGGTCTACACCTTCGATGCGCAGGGTGAGGCGACCGGCATCGCGCCGCTGCTGCGCCAGTTGAACGCGCTTGGGATCGACTTCAAGGATCTGCATTCCAGCGAGAGTTCGCTGGAGGAGATCTTCGTCAGCCTGGTGCATTCGTCGACGTCGCGCGGGCAGGGGGCCGGCGCATGAACGTCCACGCGATCCTAGCGATCTACCGCTTCGAGATGGCGCGCACGTTCCGCACGCTGGCGGAGAGCATCGTCTCGCCGGTGCTGTCCACCTCGCTGTATTTCGTCGTGTTCGGCGCCGCGATCGGCTCGCGCATGGGCGATATCGACGGAGTCGGCTACGGCGCCTTCATCATCCCCGGCCTGATCATGCTGTCGCTGCTCAACGAGAGCATCTCCAACGCGTCCTTCGGCATCTACATGCCCAAGTGGTCGGGCACGATCTACGAGCTGCTGTCGGCGCCGGTGTCGTACGTGGAGGTGGTGATCGGCTACGTCGGCGCGGCGACGACCAAGTCGGTGATGGTGGGCTTCCTGATACTGCTCACGGCGCGGGTGTTCGTGCCCTACGAGATCGCCCACCCGGTGTGGATGCTGTGCTTCCTGCTGCTGACCGCGGTGAGCTTCAGCCTGTTCGGTTTCATCATCGGGCTGTGGGCGGACGACTTCCAGAAACTGCAGGTGATCCCGCTGATGGTCATCACCCCGCTGACCTTCCTCGGCGGCGCGTTCTACTCGATCAGCATGCTGCCGCCGGTGTGGCAGAAGATCACCCTGTTCAACCCGGTGGTGTACCTGATCAGCGGGTTCCGCTGGAGCTTCTACGGCGTGTCCGACGTCAACGTCGCGGTCAGCGTCGGCGCGATCCTCGGCTTCCTGGCGCTGTGTCTGGTCGCCGTGTGGTGGATTTTCCGCACCGGGTGGAAGCTCAAGGCCTGAGCGGCGGCATCGGCGGTGTCAGCGCCGCCCGCGCCCGCACGCGCTCGATCAGGGGCGGCAGTGAACCGCCCCGCGCAATTGGGGTGATACAGCGGGGCGCTGCCGGTTGCCGGGATGTGCGGCCGGCCCTGGTGCGTCACGCCCTGTTCGGAATCCGCTATTCGGTATCCGCTTCGGCATCGCCGATTTCGGCATCGAGGAAATATGCCTCGACGGTGCCGTTGAACTTCATCGTCATCGCGTTGCCGCGACGGTCCAGCGACTTGCCGACCGGCAACCGCACCCAGCCCTCGCTGATGCAGTACTCCTCGACGTTGGTCTTTTCCTCGCCGTTGAAGCGGATGCCGATGCCGCGCTGGAACAGCTCCTCGTTGTAGTACGGGCTGCGCGGGTTGGCGGCGAGGCGGTCGGGCGGGGTGGTCGGGTCGGTCATGGCAAAAGCTCGGTTGAACGGAAGAGTGGGCGGCGTCAGCCCGTCGGGATCGGCACAGGATAATCGGCGCGGCCGGCAGATGGGGCTTTGCGGGTCCCGCCGCGCCGGCCGGCCCGGGCGGCGGCACTGAATGCAGACACACCGCGGTGCAAAAGTTGTTGCAATCCGAATCTGCTGCCGTTAGGGTTCGCCTTGCTGTTTGCCAGGGTCACCGTGAATCGTGGCCCGATGCTGTAGATCCCAGATCCGCTACATCGTTGCACCTCGCTTACTCCTTGCAACCAGCACCTCGCCGCGAAAGCGGTATTTCAGAAAACTAGTTCCAAGGAGCAAGAAAATGTCGAACCGTGAAACCGGTACCGTCAAGTGGTTCAACGATGCCAAGGGCTTTGGCTTCATTTCCCGTGAGAATGGCGAGGACGTGTTCGTTCACTTCCGCGCGATCCAGGGTCAGGGCTTCAAGTCCCTGCAGGAAGGCCAGAAGGTCAGCTTCACCGTCACCCAGGGCCAGAAGGGCCTGCAGGCTGACGCGGTCGAAGCGCTGTAAGCATCGATCGACTGCAGCTGCTTCGGCAGCCGCACGAGATACCAGGAAAACCCGGCTTCGGCCGGGTTTTTCTTTGTGCGTTGACAGAGCCTCGGTGAGGCGGGGCAGGTGCAGCCCGTCGTGGTCGGCACGCCTTCTCCGCTCATGTCCCCCGGTCTCCGCCTTTACTTCGCTGCGAAGGCCTGCCGACCACGACGGGCCCGGCTTGCGGAGGTGCTGAACCTACGAGCGGGGACACCCGCGTGCGACCGGCCTGGGCTGGCGCCGTGGCTTGATCGTCACGGCCACTGCCCCAATCCATAGGTATCGGTCCCTTCGAGCCACTGCCATGTCCAAGCCCCTGCGAATCGATTTTGTCTCCGACGTTTCATGCCCGTGGTGCGCGGTCGGGCTGAAATCGCTGCAGCAGGCGATGGCCAACGTGGGCGACCAGGTCGCGGTCGAGCTGCACTTCCAGCCGTTCGAGCTGAATCCGCAGATGCCGCCCGAGGGCCAGGACACCAACGAGCATCTGGCCGGGAAATACGGGCTGGACGCCGATCAGCTGGCGCAGAACCGCGAGGTGCTCCGCCAGCGCGGTGCCGAGGTCGGGTTCACCTTCAACCAGCGCAGCCGGGTCTACAACACTTTCGATGCCCATCGGCTGCTGCACTGGGCAGGCGCGCAGGGGCGCGCGCAGGAGCTGGCGCTCAAGGACGCGTTGCTGCACGCGTACTTCACCGATGACCTGGACGTTTCCTCGCACGAGGTGCTGGTGCGGCTGGCCGGCATGGCGGGTCTGGACGTTGCGCGGGCCCGCCAGCTGCTGGCTTCCGACGAGTTCGCCTCCCAGGTTCGTGCGCAGGAGCGGTTGTATCAGGAGCGCGGCATCCACGCGGTGCCGGCGGTGATCATCAACGGGCGCCACCTGATCCAGGGCGGGCAGCCGGTGGAGCTGTTCGAGCAGGCCCTGCGGCAGATCGCGGCGGCGGACTGAACCGGCCGGCGTCGGTTCACGCGGACCAACCAGCCGGCATCAGGCAGTAGCGATTCCTCCCGGATCCAGGCGCTTGATTGCGAGGATCCGGTCCACCCAGACATCGTGCACACGCGCGGTTTCCGGGTGGTACATCGCGGGCTGTTCCAGTCGCAGCACCGCGTTGGTGCCCTCCTCGCCATCGGGGCCGAAGAACACCTGGGCGACCGGCCGTGCGGCGACGATGCCCTCGACCTGACTGCCGTCCTCCATCCGCAGGCTGACGTGGGCGCCGTTGGGAAGCTGCTCGATCTGCTGCTGTATCCGGGCGATGTCGGCCGGGTCGGTATGCACGCGTTCGGCATTGCGGGTCATGGGGCGCGCCTTGCGGGGAAGTCCAGCGCCAACCCTATCGCCGTGGACAGCAATGGGCGGTGAAATCCGCTCGACACGTACATCACGCCGGACTTTCGATACTTGATGGCCGCATGTGGCTGCCGCAGGAGTCCCCATGGCCCGCCCGATCTGGTCCGGAACCTTGTCATTCGGTCTGCTCAACATCCCGGTGTCGCTGATGTCGGGCGAACGTCGCACCGACATCTCGTTCCGCATGCTCGACGCGCGCGACAACACGCCGATCCGCTACGAGCGGGTCAACGCGGACAGCGGCGAGGAGGTGGCCTGGAAGGACATCGTCAAGGCGTTCGAGTACGACAAGGGCAGCTACGTCGTGCTCGAGCCCGAGGACATCAGGTCCGCCGCCCCGGAAAGCCATGACGCCATCGAGGTGGAAGCCTTCGTCCAGGCCAGCCAGATCGACCCGCGCTATTTCGAGAAGCCCTACGTGCTGGTGCCCGCCAAGAAGGCCGAAAAGGGCTACGTGCTGCTGCGCGAGGCGCTGTCGGCCACCGGCCGGATCGGCATTGCGCGGGTGGTGATCCGCACCCGTGAGCACCTGTGCGCGGTGATGCCGCACGGCGATGCGCTGCTGTTGCTGATGATGCGTTACCCGCAGGAACTGGTGGACATCGACGAGTACCGGATCCCCGAAGGCAAGGGCGCCGATTACCGGATCACCGCCCGGGAGCAGGCGTTCTCCGAGCAGTTGATCGAGACCATGTCCGGCGATTGGGATCCGACCCAGTACCAGGACGAATTCCGCGAACGCCTGCAGCAGGTGATCCGCCGGCGGATGAAGGACAAGGGCGTGGTCAGGCGCGAGGACGAGGAGCCGGAGCTGCACGAGAACGCGGCGACCAATGTGGTCGATTTCATGTCGTTGCTGCAGCAGAGCATCGCCAGGAAGCGGCGCACGCCGGCCCAGGCATCTGCGACCGGTTCGGATGCCCCGCAGTCCGATGGCCCGGCGAAGAAGGCCGCGAAAAAAGTCACGGCAAAACCGGCGCCGAAGGCCAGCACGAAAGCCGCGAAGGCCGCTGCCGAAAAGGCGGCCGGCGCGGCTTCCAAACGCGCCTCCAGGAGCGATTCCAGCCCGGCCAAGCCGGCGCGCAAAGCGGTCACGAAGAAGCGCGGCAAAGTCGCCTAGGCCGGGTTCGGCATGAGCCTGCAGGAGTACGCCCGCAAGCGCCGGTTCGGCCACACCCCCGAGCCGGTCGGCGCGACCGGCACCCGGCGCAGCAGGCGGTCAATCTTTGTCGTCCAGCTGCACCACGCCAGCGTGCGGCACTACGATTTCCGGCTGGAGATGGACGGTGCATTGAAGAGCTGGGCGGTGCCGAAAGGGCCGTCGCTGCGGGCCGGCGAGAAGCGACTGGCGGTGCAGGTGGAGGATCACCCGCTGGAGTACGCGACCTTCGCCGGCGACATCCCGGCGGGACATTACGGCGCCGGCCACGTGGACGTGTTCGACCACGGGGTGTGGAGCTGTGACGGCGACCCGCTGGAGGCATTGGCGGCGGGCAAGATCGATTTCGTCCTGCACGGCGGCAAGCTCGGCGGCGGCTGGAAGCTGATCCGCACCGCGAAGCCGGCGGCCAAGCCGCAATGGCTGCTGCTCAAGCGCGACGACGAGTACGCCGCCGACGCGGAGGCCGACGATCTGGTCGACGCACCAGCGCCGGCAGGCTGGAAGGGACGGCGGCCGTCGGGCCCGGAAAAACCTGTGGGAACAGCAGCGAAACCGGGGGGCGCGAAATCGGCAGCAAGGAAGTCGACAACCGCTGCCTCGTCCACCGCCCCCGCCAAGGCAACGGGCGTGAAATCGGCCCGCGCCACCGCCGGGCCGTCACCCGCGCGACGCCGGAAAACCGACTGGCATCGCCGCGCCGCGGCCCTCGACGGCGCCAGGCCGTTGCGCGGCGATACCGGATTCGCTCCCCAGCTGGCGACCCTGCGCGGGTCACCCCCGACCGGCGACCATTGGCTGCACGAACTCAAGTGGGACGGCTACCGCCTGCTCGCGCGCATCGACGATGGCAAGGCCCGTCTGCGCTCGCGCAATGGCCTGGACTGGACGGCCGACTACCCCGAGATCGTCGTCGCGCTGGAAGGCCTGGGCGTGGCGTCCGCGAGCCTGGACGGCGAGCTGATCGCGCTGGATGCCCAAGGTCGCAACAGTTTCTCCGCGCTCCAGCGCACGATCGAGGGCACCGCCAACGCGACCTTGCGCTACGTCGTGTTCGACCTGCCGAGCCTGGCCGGGATCGATCTCACCGGCACCCGTCTGGACGCACGCAAGGCGTTGCTGGAGAAGCTGCTGGCGGGCGCGCCGCAGGACGTGCTCGCCTACAGCCAGCACATCGCCGACCACGGCGCGGAGGTGTTCGCGGCCAGCCGGAAGCAAGCCATGGAGGGCATCATCAGCAAGGCCATCGATGCGCCCTATACGCCGGGGCGGTCGAGCACCTGGCTCAAGATCAAGCACGCGCAGACCGACGAGTTCATCGTCGTCGGCTTTACCGCGCCCAAGGGCTCGCGGGTCGGCTTCGGCTCGTTGCTGGTGGCGACGCGCGATGCCGGGCAGCTGAAGTACCTCGGCCGGGTCGGCACCGGTTTCGACGATGCGCTCCTGCGCGACCTGGGCATCCGGCTGCGGCGGCTGTCGCGTGACGAGGCGACGGTAAGCCTGCCGCCGCATGTGCCGTTTGCCGCACGCGAGGTGACCTGGGTCGCGCCGGAGCTGGTGGTGGAAGTGGCGTTCCGCGGTTGGGGCAAGGAAGGACTGCTGCGCCAGGCCAGCTACCAGCGGATGCGCGAGGACAAAGACCCGGCCGATGTCGGAGCAAGCGAGGTGGAGGGCACCAAGGTGGACAGGCAGAACGTGCGCGATCAAGCCACGGCACGGCTTACCAGCCCGGACAAGCTGATCTATCCGGCCGAGAAGATCACCAAGCAGCAGGTCGCGGAGTACTACCGCGCGGTCGCCGCGCGGTTGCTGCCCGAGGTCGTGCAGCGGCCGTTGTCGCTGCTGCGCTGTCCGGACGGCGTGCAGGGCCAGTGCTTCTTCCAGAAGCACCACGCCGCCAGCCTCGGCGGGCGCGTGCATGCCGTGGCAATCAAGGAGAGGGGCGGCGCGCGGGCGGAGTACGTCTACATCGACGACCTCGACGGCCTGCTCGATCTGGTGCAGATGAACGTGCTGGAGCTGCACCCCTGGGGCGCGCGGATCGAGGACGTCGAGCATCCCGACCGGCTGGTGTTCGACCTGGACCCCGGCGACGGCGTGCCGTGGTCTGCGGTCAGGGCGGGCGCCCGCGACGTGCGGGCCCGGCTGGACGAGATCGGCCTGGCGAGCTTCCTGCGCCTGTCGGGTGGCAAGGGCGTGCACGTGGTGGTGCCGATCGCGCCGGGGCCGGGCTGGAGCGAGACCAAGGCATTCTGCGAGGCGTTCGCCGATGCGATGGCGACCCACGCGCCCGACAGGTACGTGGCGACCGCGTCCAAGGCCAAGCGCGGCGGGGTGATCTTCATCGACTGGCTGCGCAACAGCCGCGGTGCGACCAGCGTGGCCAGCTGGTCGCTGCGGGCGCGTCCGGGGGCAGCCGTCGCAATGCCGCTGCGCTGGGACGAGCTTGGCCGCACCCGATCCGGTGCCGACTATCCGCTGGCGCGGGCGTTGCGGCGGGCGGCAAGCTTGCGCGGCGATCCGTGGACCGGGTGGCAAGACGCGCAACGACAGGAGCTGGCAAAGCTTTCACGAGCGGACCAGCAGGTCTGAACGCCGGCCCGGACGTTCATCCAGCCCGCGGCGGCGGCCGCTAAAATGTGCCGATGTTTTCGCCACCGGTATTTCGTGCCTGCCTGCGCGCGCTGGCGGTGCTGTCCGTCGCCTTGATGGCGGGTTGCTCCACCACACCCGGCGCGGTTGGCGTGTCTGTACCAACCCTGCCCGCATCACCGGCCATCCTTGCGGCAACAGAACCGACGCTTGCCGAACGCCTGGTCGCGGCAGCGCCGGCTGCGGACCCGGAAGTGATCGCCCTGGCGGTGCAGGCACAACGTTGCGCGGTCGCCCACGGTGAAGCGGCGCCGCCGCAGCGGCTGGCGGTGATCGACTACTCGCGCCCGTCGACCGAGCCGCGGCTGTGGGTGTTCTCACTGGCGGACGCGCGTTTGCTGTATTCCGAGCATGTCGCGCACGGCAAGCACAGCGGGGCGAACCTGGCCACCGCGTTTTCCAATGTCGAGGGCAGCCTGCAGTCCAGCCTGGGCCTGTTCAGCACGGCCGAGACCTATGTCGGCGGCAACGGGTATTCGCTGCGCATGGACGGGCTGGAGCCGGGGATCAACGACCGCGCGCGCGAGCGCCTGCTGGTGATCCACGGCGCCGATTACGTCAATCCGCGGCAGGCGGTGCAGCAGGGGCGGCTGGGTCGCAGCTACGGCTGTCCGGCCGTGCGCGCCGGCGTCGCCCACGAATTGATCGACAGTCTGAAGGGCGGCCAGATGCTGTTCGCCTATTACCCTGACATGCAGTGGCTGCATGGCTCGCGGTTCATCGGCTGCAACAGCAACGCCGGTGGCGCGGGCGCGGGCGCTTCAGTCGCCAGCAAGGCGGGACGCTAGCGTTCACGTCGTCGCCAATGCGTATCACGCAGCATCGGTCGCAATCTGATCCGGAGCGACCCCATGAGTGAATCTGCGAACCGTTGTCACGTCCGCGCCCTGTGCGCCCAGCGTCCCCACCGCGGGTGGGCGCTTGCCTGCGCGCTGGCGTTGCTGCCAGCCGCCGTGCTCGCCCAGGACAGCGCCGGACGACTGGCCCCCGCCGCGGTGAACGACGTGCGGATGGTGACGGCGGTGGGTGCCGATGCCGGCAACCAGAGCAAAGCCGCGATCTTGCGCGCGCAGGTGCTGCTCGATCGCGCGCATTTCTCGCCCGGGGAGATCGACGGCGGCTTCGGTTCCAACACCCGTCGCGCCATCGAGGGCTTCCAGCGCAGTCGCGACCTGGAGATCACCGGCGTGGTGGATGAAGCCACCTGGGCCGCGCTCAATGCCGACAGCGCCGATGCGTTGATCGGCTACCCGCTGACCGACGCCGATGTCGCCGGACCATTCAGCAAGATCCCCGCCGACATGGTCGACAAGGCCAAGCTCGACACGCTCGGTTACACCTCGGCGATCGAAGCGTTGGGGGAGCGATTCCATGCCAGCCCGAAGTTGCTGCGCGAACTCAATCCGGACACGAAACTGCAGGCCGGGGTGACCTGGCAGGTTCCCAACGTGAGCGATGCCGCGCTGCCGAAGGCGGGCAAGGTCGTGGTCGACAAGTCCGACTCGGTGGTGATGCTGGTTGACGAGTCCGGCAAGACGGTGGCGCAATGGCCCGCCTCGATGGGCAGCTCGCACGACCCGCTGCCGCTGGGCGAATGGACGATCAAGGGCGTCGCCAGCGAGCCGACCTTCCACTACAACCCGGAGCTGTTCTGGGACGCGGATCCCGCGCACAGCAAGGCGGAGATCGCGCCGGGTCCGAACAATCCGGTCGGCGTGGTGTGGATCGACCTGTCCAAACCGCACTACGGCATCCACGGCACGCCGGAGCCGTCCACGATCGGCAAGACCCAGTCCCACGGCTGCATCCGCATGACCAACTGGAGTGCACTGGCGCTGTCCAAGGCGGTCGCGCCGGGGACGCTGGCGGTGCTGCAGCCATGATCGACGCCATCGGCACGTGGGCGACGGGTATCCGATGAGGGCGCTGCTGATCTTCCTCGCCGGGCTGCTGGTGGGCGCCAACGCGGTGTACTTCCTGATGACCTGGAAGCACGCCGACCCGGCCGCGGTGGGGGTGTTCGAACGCGAACGCACCCGGCATGCGCAAGCGCCGGACGCGCCGGACGCGCCCGCCCGCCCGGGCCCCGACGACGGTGTTCCGGCCGCCGCCGAACCCGGGCGGGAACCGGTTGCGCCGGATCGCGTCCGGATCGATACCCCCCCGATCACGCCCCCGCGCGCCAACGCTGGCGGAGGGCACCCGCCGCGCCTGATCGTGCCGGTACGCGGGGTCGAGGTCGCCGAGCTGGACAACACCTTCGAGGACGCCCGCGGCCAAAGCCGGGTGCACGAGGCGATCGACATCATGGCGCCGCGCGGCACCCCGGTGCTGGCCGTCGCCGACGGCACGGTGGAGAAACTGTTCGACAGCGAGCCGGGTGGCTTGACCATCTACCAGTTCGAGCCCAGTGGCCGTTACGCCTACTACTACGCGCATCTGGACCGCTACGCCGCCAACCTGGCGGAAGGCCAGGCGCTGAAGCAGGGCGAGGTGATCGGCTATGTCGGCAGCACCGGCAACGCCAGCGACGACGCCCCACACCTGCACTTCGGCATTTTCCGGCTTGGTCCGGAAAAGCGCTGGTGGGAAGGCACCGCGATCAACCCGTATCCGGTATTGACCGGCCAGGCGACGCTCTAGTCGCCGGCCCGGTCTGTCGCGCTCGAACCGGCGGTTTCATCCAGTCGCGCCTGCGCCTTGCGCAGGCTGCCGCCCGTGACGCTGCCGTCCATCGCCTTGGCGCCCGTACACAACCATCGAGCCGATCGCGGCGTGGGCAGGCAGGCGACCGGCAGCGCAGATGGCGGTTCAGTCGTCCAGCAGCGGGACCAGCCGGGACCAGACATGGTCGCGCAGCTGCGGCTGCACGGCGGCGGTCGGGTGCAGGTTGTCGGCCTGGTAGGCATCGCGGTCGGTCGCGATCGGGGCCAGCAGGAACGGCAGCAGGGCGACATGGAAGCGGTCGGCGAGGTTGCGGTAGTTGGCCTCGAACGCGCGGGTGTAGGCCGGTCCGAGGTTCGGCGGCATCTGCATGCCGATCAGCAGCACTTTCGCGCCCGCGCCGTGCGCCGCGCCGATCATGTAGGCGAGATGGTTGGCGCTCTGCTGCGTGGGCAGGCCGCGCAGGCCGTCGTTCGCACCCAGTGCAATCACGACCACCTCCGGACGCTCCCGGACCAGCGCGTCGATGATCCGCGCCGCGCCGCCGGCGGTGGTCTCGCCGCTGATGCTGGCATTGGCCACGCGCCAGCCGGGCTTCTCGCTCGCGATGCGCCGGGCCGTCAACGCGACCCAGCCCTGCTCGGCCGCCATGCCGTAGCCGGCCGAGAGCGAGTCGCCCATCACCAGTACGGTGTGGGTGGTGGGCGCTGCGGCCTGCACGCGCGCCGGCATCAACAGCATGGCGACTGCCAGCAGCAACAGGCCCGCCACGCATTGAATACGCGGTCGCCAAGCCGCATATCGCGCAGTCATCGTCATGGTTGTTGCGGTTCGGGCCGTCATCGTTGGTGTCGTTGTGGATGCCGTCACGTTCCGGATTCCCTCTTCTGCTTCATTTTCTTTTCCACCTTGGCGCAGCGCAGGTTCGCGCCACCAGGAGCCATCATGGCCAATCGTTCTGCCGCCGTTGCTGAAACCCCGATCCGACCGGACTCCGCCACGTCGACGTTTGCGCTGGAAGTCAGCGGGCTGGGCAAGCGCGTGCCTCTGCCTTCGGGCGAGCTGACCATTCTCGATGGGGTCGACTTCACGATCGCGCAAGGCGACACGGTGGCGATCGTCGGTGCATCGGGCTCGGGCAAGAGCACGCTGCTGTCGCTGATGGCCGGCCTGGACACGCCCAGCAGCGGTGAGGTGGTTCTCGATGGCGAGGTGTTGTCGGCGCTCGACGAGGACGGCCGGGCGCGGGTGCGCGGGGCGAAGGTCGGTTTCGTGTTCCAGAACTTCCAGCTGCTGCCGTCGCTGACCGCATGGGAGAACGTGATGCTGCCGCTGGAGCTGCGCGGCGACCGCGAGGTCGAAAGTCCGGCCCGCGCGATCCTGCAGCAGGTCGGGCTGGGCGAGCGGCTGGGCCATTACCCGCGCCAGCTGTCGGGCGGCGAGCAGCAGCGCGTCGCGCTGGCCCGCGCGTTCGTGACCCGGCCGTCGCTGCTGTTCGCCGATGAGCCCACCGGCAACCTCGACAGCCGCACCGGGCAGGCGATCATCGAGCTGCTGTTCGCGCTCAACGCGCAGGCCGGCACGACCCTGGTGCTGGTGACCCATGACGAGCAGCTTGCCCGGCGCTGCGGCCAGCGGCTGCGGCTGGACGGTGGCCGGCTGGTGGCGCACGAGTCGCAGGCGGCATGAAGGCGCTGTCCACGGACAGGCGCGCCCGCAACGGCGTGATGAAGATCGCTGCGATGGCCTGGCGGCAGTTGCGCCGTGACCTCAAGGCCGGCGACGTGCGCATCCTGCTCGCCGCGCTGGTGCTGGCGGTGCTGGCGGTGACCGCGGTCGGCTTCGTCACCGATCGCGCCGAACGCGCGCTGGCCATCGAGGCCAACCGCCTGCTCGGTGGCGACGCGGTGGTGCGCGGCGATGCGCCGATCGGCGCGGCGCTCGAACAGGCGGCGCGCGCGACCGGCCTGCGGCGTGCGGACACGGTCGAACTCAACACCATGATCAGCGTCGGCGAGGGCGGCAGCGCGCGGTTGAAGTTGGGCGACCTGCGCGCGCTGGGCGACGGATTTCCGCTGCGTGGCGCGTTCCGCATCGTCGGCAGCGACGGCATCGAGCACGACGCAACCGGCGTGCCTGCCCCCGGCTCCGCCTGGCTCAGCCGCGCCGGTGCCGACACCCTGGGCGCACGGATCGGCGACACCCTCGGCATCGGGGAATCGCGCTTCACGCTGGCGGCGCTGGTGGTCGCCGAGCCCGATGCGGCGCTGGACTATTTCAATATCGCGCCGAAGGTGTTCGTGAATCTGGGCGATCTGGCGACGACCGGCCTGGTGCAGGAAGGCAGCCGCATCCGCTACCGGCTGGTGGTCGCCGGCGAGCCGGGCGCGGTGGAAAAGTTCGTCGCCACCGCCAAGCCGGCACTGGCCCGTGGCCAGCGGCTGGAGACGGTTGCCGATGCGCGCCCGGAGATCCGTTCCGCGCTGGATCGCGCCGGCCGCTTCCTCGGGCTGGCGGCGCTGGTGTCGGTGGTGCTGGCCGCGGTCGCGGTCGCGATGGCCGCGCGCCAGCACAGCGAACGGCACCTGTCGGGCACCGCGGTGATGCGCTGCCTCGGCGCCAGCCAGACGACGCTGGCCGGCATCCACATCGGCGAGTTGCTGATGCTGGGCCTGATTGCCAGCACCGTCGGCGTCGGTCTGGCGCTGGCCTTGCAGTGGGGTATCGGCCTGTGGCTGGAGCCGATGCTGGACATGGCGATTCCGTCCGCCGGCTGGATGCCGGCGCTGCAGGGATACGGTGTCGGCCTGGTCGTGCTGCTCGCATTCGGCGCGCCGCCGGTGTTGGCGCTGCGCCGGGTGCCGGCGTTGCGGGTGTTGCGCCGCGATCTCGACCCGACCGAACCCAGCGCGTGGCTGGTGATGGCGGCCGGACTGGCCGGGCTCGGCGCGCTGCTGTGGTGGAAGGCCGGCTCGGCGGCATTGGGCAGCGCGATGCTGGTCGGCATCCTCGCCACGCTCGCGGTGCTGTCGGCGCTGGCCTGGGGCCTGATCGTGCTGCTGCGCGCCGTGCGCTCGCGCCTGCGTGGCAGCCTGCGGTACGGGCTGGCCAACGTCAGCCGTCGCCCGGTCACCAGCATCGCCCAGGTCGCGTCGCTCGGACTGGGGCTGATGGCGCTGCTACTGCTGACTTTCGTGCGCACCGACCTGCTCGACCGTTGGCAACTGCAACTGGCCGCCGATGCGCCCAACCGTTTCATCATCAACGTGCAGGACGACCAGGTGGACCCGGTGCGCGCGTTCATCGCCGACCAGGGCATCGCCGCACCGACCCTGTACCCGATGATCCGCGCGCGGCTGGTCGCGCACAACGGCCAGCCGGTGACCGGCAAGGATTTTGCCGAGGAGACGGACGACGGCGACAACCGCGCCCAGCGCCGCGCCGACCGCGAGTTCAACCTGTCGATGGCGGCGACGCTGGGCGACGACAACCGGGTGGTGGCCGGGACGTTCTGGGGCGCGGAGGTGCCGGCGAGCCCGCAGATCTCGGTCGAGCGCGGCTACGCCGAATCGTTGAACTGGAAGATCGGCGACAACGTGACATTCGACATCGCGGGGCAGATGTTCAGCGCGACCATCACCAGCCTGCGCGAGGTCGACTGGGAAAGCTTCCGGCCGAACTTCTTCGTGGTCGCCTCGCCCGGATCGCTGGACGGGTTTCCCGCCAGCCACATCACCGCGGTCAGCGTGCAGCCGGAAAACAGCCGGTTCACCGCGGAGCTGGTCGGGCGGTTTCCCAACCTGTCCGTCATCGACATCGACGCGGTGCTGGCGCAGGTGCGCGGCACCGCCGACCAGGTGTCGGTGGTGGTGTCGGTGGTGTTCTGGTTCTCGCTGGCGACCGGCGTGCTGGTGCTGATGGCCGCGGTCAGCGCGAGTCAGGACGAGCGTCTGCTGGAAGGCGGGGTGATGCGCGTGCTCGGCGGCAGCCGGCGTCAGTTGCGGCTGGCGCAGGCGTCGGAGTTCGCCACGATCGGGCTGCTGTCGGGCGCGGTGGCCGCGATCGCCGCCTCGGTGCTGGCCGGCGTGGTGGCGACACGGGTGTTCGACCTGCCGTGGCAGGCCAACTGGGGCATGGCGGCGGCCGGTGCGCTGCTGGGCATGCTGGCGGCGTTGGCGGCCGGCATGTACGCCACCCGCAAGGTGCTCGACGCGCCGCCGTCGGTCACGCTGCGCGAACTGCAGGGCTGAGGGACGGATGCCGCCGGCCGCCGGCCGTCGTCAGCGGCCCCGGCATTACCTGTACAGGCACGGCCGCAACGCATGGCAGCCGCCGGGCCGCTGCGGATTCATCGCTCCACCATGACCGGCGTTGCCAGGAACCGGCGGGCGTAATCGCGCTCCTCGACGACCCGCTGGACCTCCTCGTTATCCATCTCCGGCGCGGCATACACCGCATAGGCCACCTCGCCGTCGCGCTTGCCGAGTTGATGCAGGCGGTAGCGCGGCCGGCCCGCGCCGGTGCTGGCCGGGTAATGAACCGGCGGCGCGCCGTCGATGTCCATTTCGCTGTTGTCGATGGTGCCGCCGATGAAAAGTGCGCGCATGGCCTGCTGCTCCGGTCCAGAACTGCGGTCAGGGTGGCCCGGCGGGTGTTGTGCCGCGATGAAGCCGGCCTGGCGTTCACCACGATGGCAAGCACCGGCCCGCCACGCGCGCCACGCTAAACTGCGCGACTTCCCCGAACCGATGCACGCCGTGGCCATTGACGACCCCGCCCTGGAAACCCTGTTGCTGCCCTTCGTCCAGGGCCTGTTGCCATGGCCGCAGGAAGGTGGCGCGTTGTTCCTGCGCGCCCGCGACGGCTGGCCGCTGCACCAGCGCCCGTTGCCCGGACTGGTCTGCGAACAGAGCTTCAAGCCCGACGCCGATGCGTTGCAGCGCGCCGGTCTGACCCTGGTCAAGCCCGACGATGAGGCGCGTTATCCGCTGGTGCTGGTGTTGCCGCCACGCCAGCGCGATGAGGCGCGCGCCTTGTATGCCCGCGCGGTCGAGCGGGTCGCGCCGGGTGGCCGGATCGTCGCCTGTGTCAGCAACAACGAGGGTGCGCGCTCGGCCCAGGACGACCTGCGCAAGCTTGCCGGCGCGGTCGGCGACCTGACCAAGAACAAGTGCCGGGTGTTCTGGACCGCGCCGCTGCACGTCGCCGACAGCGCGGCGTCGCTCGACACCGCGTTGCAGGCGCAATGGCGGAAGCTGGATGCGCCGCGCCGCATCGCCGGCGACCGCTTCACCAGCCGGCCCGGCGTGTTCGCCTGGGACCGCATCGACCCGGCTTCGGCCCTGCTTGTCGAGCAGCTGCCGGCCGATCTCGCCGGCGCCGCCGCCGATCTGGGTGCGGGCTTCGGTTACCTGTCGGTCGAGCTGCTGGCGCGTTGCCCCGGGATCACCGCGCTCGACCTGTACGAGGCCGAAGAGCGCGCACTGGATCTCGCCCGCATCAACCTCGGCGCGGTCGAAACGCCAGCGACCCTGGGCTTCCACTGGCACGACGTCACCGCCGGCCTGCCGAAGCAGTACGACGTGATCATCAGCAATCCGCCGTTCCATACCCAGGGACGTGCCGACCGGCCGGACATCGGCCGTCGCTTCATCGCCGTCGCCGCCGAGGCGCTGAAGCCCGGCGGCCGGCTGTGGCTGGTCGCCAACCGCCACCTGCCTTACGAATCGGTGCTGACCGACAGCTTCGGCAGCGTGCGCACGGTCGCCCAGAACGACGGCTTCAAGATCATCGAAGCGGTGAAGGCGCTGCCCGCCAAGCCCGCGCCGAAGGTCAAGCCGTTCAACCGCGGCGAGTTGCGCAGGCAGTCGCGGTGAAACTGGTCAAGCTGATCGCGAACCTGGGCTACGGCAGCCGCAAGCAGGTCGCGCGGATGTTCCGCGAGGGCCGCATCACCGACGCCGATGGCGAGGTGCTGTACGCCGATGACAAGGTCGGCCACGACGCCATCCGCATTGACGACGAGCCACTCGATCCCCCCGCTGGTCTGGTGCTGATGCTGCACAAGCCGGTCGGCTACACCTGCTCGACCAAGGATCCCGGCCGGATCATCTACGACCTGCTGCCCCCGCGTTTCCGCCTGCGCTCGCCGCTGTTGTCACCGGTCGGCCGGCTCGACCGCGACACCAGCGGCCTGCTGCTGATGACCGACGACGGCCAGCTGCTGCACCGGATCGTGTCGCCGAAGGCGCGGCTCGCCAAGGTCTACGACGCCACCCTCGCCGAGGATCTGCGTGGCGACGAGGGGGCGGTGTTCGCCAGCGGCGAGTTGCTGCTGGAGTCGGAAACCACGCCGCTCGCACCCGCGGCACTGGAAGTGACCGGTCCGCGTTCGGCCCACCTGACGTTGACGGAAGGCCGCTATCACCAGGTGCGGCGGATGTTCGCCGCGGTCGGCAACCACGTGGAGGCACTGCATCGCAGCCGTGTCGGTGGTCTGGCGTTGGATGGGTTGCCTGCGGGGGAGTGGCGGGTGCTGGGGGCAGGCGATCTGGAACTGCTGTTTGGCGCTGCAGCCGGCTGATTCTGATTCCGGGCGGCATCGTCGCGGGTGATGCATCGGGGGCAGCGGCAACAACAACCAAGAGCCAAGAGCGGCTTCGATGGTTTCTGCGTTGCGGGAGCCGGGCCGCGGGGGCGATTGCTGCACCCCTCGGTCAGGGCGTCCTGCCCTGACTCGGGGACGCAGGCCGTCCCTGGCCTGCTTTCCGCAATACCCCCACGCCCCGACTCCCTCTGGTCGGGGCGTGGGCTTGGGGGAGTAGGCCTAGATCTGGCGCTATGCACTGTCAGGAAGCCGAAGCCTCACGAGCGGCTATGGTTTTTTCGCGCTGCGGGAGCCGGGCCACGGGGGCTATTGCTGCACCCCTCGGTCAGGGTGTCCTGCCCTGACTCGGGGCCGCGCTCACCCATGGCCTGCTTTCCGCAATACCCCCACGCCCCGTCTCCCGCGGGTCGTTGCGGCTGTTCTGGGAAGGAGAGCGGTCCGCGCTATCGGCTGCCCCAGTGGGTGATTGGGAGGGAACGCGGCTTTTTGTAGGAGCGACGTCAGTCGCGAAGCTGCGAATGTTGGACACGATGTGCAGGTCGCGACTGACGTCGCTCCTACACAAGCTCCGCGGCCTTGTTCTCGCGGGCCTCATGAAAACCACTCGCCGATGCGGTGTCCTGGATGGGTGTTGCGTAGAGCGGACATGGATGTCCGCGGCGGCGAGTCGGGTAGGGGTGAGCGCAGGCGGTTTGCGCGGCACTGCCGCGCGCCTGCGCGAACGCCCGGTGCGCTGCGCCGGGCCGGACCGCGCAGCGGGCCGACCGAGCCGAGGAGCGATACCCGTTCAGGGCGTCGATCTCTCCGAAGCGGGCTTTCGCGGATCGGGCGGTTTCGATGTTTTTCATGTTGCGGGCTTGCTGCACCGCATCGCGAAATTCCTACGGCTCCAACAGCCGCCGATAGCCCTCTACACCCAGCTTTTCCAACGTCGCGATATTGCGCTCGACAATCGCATCCGGATCGGGGAATGCCTCCACCGCGCGTTCCACGCTGGCCTCGCGCAGCAGGTGCAGCATCGGGTAGGGGGAGCGGTTGGTGCAGTTGGCGGCATCGTCGAAGTCGCTGCCGGCGAACTGGTAATCGGGATGGAAGCTGGCGACCTGGATCTCGCCTTCCAGGCCGAGTGCGTCGATCGCGGCATCGACCTGGTCGAGGAAGTCGTTGTAGTCGTGGAAGTCGGTCAGTACCTGCGGGTGGATCAGCAGGGTGGTATCGACCACGGCGGGGTCGGTGTCGTGCAGCCAGACCAGTTCGGCGGCCAGTTCTTCCAGCAGCGCGTCGGCGGTGGCCGCTTCACTGAGCACGTAGCGGATCTGGTCCTTGACCTGCACCGCCTTGGCGAACGGGCACAGGTTCAGGCCGATCACCGCGCGCTGCAGCCAGCGGCGGGTCGCGGTGATCGGGTCTTCGGCGGTCATGGGCACGAGGTCGAAACGTGGCCGGTCAAAAACGGCCCGGCGCGATCAATCGCGGAAGTTGTCGAACTGCAGCGGGCGCTCGAACTCGGCGGCCTTCAGCAGCGCCATCGCGGCCTGCAGGTCGTCGCGCTTCTTGCCGTTGATGCGCAGTTTCTCGCCGTTGATCTGGCTGTCCACCTTGAGCTTGGACTCCTTCAGCGTGGCCTGGATCTTCTTCGCCAGCTCGCGCTCGATGCCCTGCTTGACGGTGACCTTCTGCCGCGCGGCGGCCAGGTTGGTCTCCACGTCGCCGAACTCCAGGCAGCGCGCGTCGATGCCGCGGGCGATCAGGCGCGCGCGCAGGATGTCGGTCATCTGCTGGAGCTGGAACTCGCTGGGCGCCGACAGGCTGATGACCTCGTCGTCGAGGCTGAAACTGGCGTCCACGCCCTTGAAGTCGAAGCGGGTCGTGAGCTCGCGGCTGGCCTGGTCGACGGCGTTGGTGAGTTCGTGGCTGTCGACTTCGGAGATGACGTCGAAGGAAGGCATGGCGGGCTCCGGGAATGAACGACAGGCAAGGGTAGCGCAGCCGGGCGGAAACGGGCTGCCGGCGATCGTGGCCCATCGTGCCGACGGGCTTTTCGCCGCCACCGGTCTAGACTCGCCGGCTTCAGCACCGAACCGGAACCGCCATGCTCAAGACCGCCGCCTATGCCGCCCCCGATGGCCAGTCGCCGTTGGCTCCCTGGACGATCGAGCGCCGCGAACCGCGCGCCGGGGAGGTGCTCATCGACATCCTGTATTGCGGCGTCTGCCATTCCGATGTGCACCAGGTGCGGGCGGAATGGGGGAGCTCGGGCATCTTCCCGATGGTGCCGGGGCACGAGATCGTCGGCCGGGTCGCGCGGGTGGGCGAGGGCGTGCAGCGGTTCAAACCCGGCGATGCGGTCGGGGTCGGCTGTTTCGTCGACTCCTGCCGCCGTTGCGGGCAGTGCCGGGCCGGCGAGGAACAGTACTGCACCGAGGGCATGACCGGCACCTACAACTCGCGCGAGCGCGACACCGGGGCGCCGACCTACGGCGGCTATTCGACCCGGATCACGGTCCACCAGGATTACGTGCTGCGGGTGCCGGAATCGATCCCGCTCGATCGCGCCGCGCCGCTGCTGTGCGCGGGCATCACGACCTGGTCACCGTTGCGCCGTTACGGCGTCAAGGCCGGTCACCGGGTGGCGGTGGTCGGGCTGGGTGGGCTGGGCCACATGGCGGTCAAACTGGCCGCGGCGATGGGCGCGGAAGTGACCGTGCTCAGCACGTCCGAGTCCAAGCGCGAGGCCGCCCTGACGCTCGGCGCGCAGCAGTTCGCGGCGACCCGCGACCCGGCCACGTTCAAGACCCTGGCGCGCCGGTTCGACCTCATCATCGACACCGTCTCCGCGCCGCATGATTACAACGCCTACCTGGGATTGCTGAAGTTCGACGGCACGATGGTGCTGCTGGGCATCCCCGACCAGCCGGTGCCGGTCGCCGCCGGCCCGCTGATCATGCAGCGGCGCAAGCTCGCGGGCTCGCTGATCGGTGGCATCCGCGAGACCCAGGAGATGCTCGACTTCTGCGCCGAGCACGGGATCGCCTCGGACATCGAGCTGATCGACATCGCCGACATCAACCAGGCCTACGACCGCATGATCCGTGGCGATGTGCGCTACCGCTTCGTGATCGACATCGCCAGTCTGGGCGGCGCGGACTGACCCCACCCGCGCGACGGTCCGGGGTGACGGGCGTACGCCGGTTATGCTGGCCGCCCGTCGCCCGGTGAACGCCCCCATGACCGCCTTGCCGCCCCGCCTGCCGGCGCCGTTGATGATGCTGGTGGCCGTCGCCGCGTTCGCGCTGATGGATGCGGGATTGAAGCAGCTGGCCGGGATCTATCCCGCGATGCAGGTGGCCTCGTTGCGCGGCGCCTCCTCGCTGCCGTTCATCCTGGTCTGGGTGTTGGCGAGCACCGGTCTGGCGCCGCTGCTGCGGGTGCGCTGGTCGCTGCACCTGCTGCGTGGCGCGATCGGCATCGCGATGATGGCGTCGTTCGCATTCGCCCTGCGCAGCCTGCCGCTGACCACCGCGTATTCGATCTTCTTCGTCGCGCCGCTGCTGATCACGGCCCTGTCGGTGCCGATCCTGGGCGAGCACGTCGGCCCGCGGCGCTGGACCGCGATCGCGATCGGCCTGCTGGGAATGCTGGTGCTGCTGCGTCCCAGCGGCGAGGGCATGCTCAGCTGGGCCGCGTTGGCGGTGCTGTTCGCGGCCACCGGCTATGCGGTCAGCGCGCTCACCGTGCGCGTGCTGGCGCGGACCGATTCCAGCGCGTCGATGATCGTCTGGCTGCTGGTGATGCTGGCGCTGGGGGCGGGCGCGCTGGCCTGGCCCAACTGGGTGCCGCTGCGGCTGCAGGATGGCTGGGTGATCGCCGGAATCGGATTGGCCGGTGCGATCGGCCAGTACGCGATCACCGAGGCCTTCCGGACCGGTTCGGCATCGCTGCTGGCCCCGCTGGAGTACACCGCGCTGGTCTGGGGCGTGCTGCTGGACGTGACGATCTGGGGCGTGCTGCCCGATGCGGTGACCTGGCTGGGTGCGGGCATCATCGTTGCCAGCGGTCTGTACATGCTGCGCCGCGAGCGCGTACACGCCGAGGCTGAACACCCGTAGGGCGCATTAGCCGCAGGCGCAATGCGCCACCCGGCTACGCGGCTATCCGGCCACCCGGGGATCTTTGACCGGCCGCAACCGCACCAGCGGCGGAAAACAACGACGGGCCCGAAGGCCCGTCGCAGGAAGCGGATTACGTGCCGGATCGGATCAGGCCGGATTGAATCGGCCCACTGGATCGGCCCACTGAATCGGCGCGGTCGGATCAGAAGCGTGCGCCCAGACCCACGCCCAGCACGACCGGATTCAGTTCCGCCTTGCCGGCGTTCTGGCCGTCCAGCATCACGTTCGAGTCGCCGTGCAGATAACGCAGGTCGGCGCGTGCGAACCAGCTCGGGCTGAGCTTGACGTCCACGCCGGCGGTCGCCATCGCACCCTTGGTGGTTTCCACCCCGATGCGTTGGCCGGCCAGTGCGCCGGTCGGCTCGGCGGATTCGCCGTCGTAGTTGGTCTCGTAGTAGCCCAGGCCCACGAACGGACGCAGGGTCTGCTCGCTGGTGCCGAAGTGGTACTGGCCGCTGACCGCGTACGGCTGCGCGTTTACGCTGCCGAGCTTGCCGCCGTTGGCGTTGCGGACGCGGTGGCCGAACTTGTCGGCCGCGCCCCACGCCTCGACCGCGATGTTGTCGGTCACGTAGTAGCTGGCGCTCAGGGTGGCGGCGCCATCACCATCGACCGGGGTGCGTGCGCCGGCAATGGAGGGGTTGCTGGTCGGCTCGCTCAAGGCGTAGCCGCCAACCACCGCGAAGCGCTTGGTCGCGCCGTCGGTGCTGCTGGTGGTCTGGGTGGCATAGGCGTCCTGCGCAAACGCGGCCGCAGGAGCGAAGGCCAGGGTACCCAACAGGGCGAGAGTCAAATGACGGAAGCGGATCATGGGGGACTCCAGGTTTCTTGTGACTTGTGGGGGATGCCGGCCGGGTTTCTGGCAGGCCCGGCCACCCTAGTCACCCGCGAATGAACATCGATTGGTGCGCGGTATCGCCGGTGCGGAACTTTTTTCGCCTGCCGTGGCCATGCGCGTGACGCGGATGTCATGTCACGGCTGAACCGGCGCTGGATCCGGTGCGCGGTTGCGTGCGGCACCCGTCCCACCGCGGCGGCGTGCGGCAGTCGGGTCGGTTGTCGATATCAGATGCAGGGCACATCGGCCGCAGGCGTAATACGCCACGCATCGCACGGTGTCGGGGAGCGGCAAGCGGTGTCGGGTACACACTCCCGCGCGCAAGCCTGGCTTGCGCAGACCGCCAGCCTGGCGCCGGTGTTTCCACTTCGATGCTGCGTCCGGCGACCTCGCCGCCAGCAGACCAAACGCCACGGTACGCCGCGTCCCGACGGTTGGCGCGTCCTGCCTGCAGCGGCCACAATAGGGCTTTCGCGCAAGGCGGAGCCGAACATGGCTGAGTTGAAGGAAGCACGCGTCCCGGATATCGGTGGTTACGACGGCGTGCCGGTGATCGAAGTGCTCGTTGCGGTCGGCGACACGGTCCAGGTGGATCAGGGGCTGGTCACGCTGGAGTCCGACAAGGCGACGATGGAAGTGCCTGCGCCGTTCGCCGGCGTGGTGCGCGAGCTCAAGGTCAAGCTGGGTGACGAGATCGCCGAAGGTTCGGTGGTCGCGTTGATCGAGCCGTCCGCCGATGCTGCTGCCGGTCCGGCCGCTGCCGCCGCAGAGCCGGCCGAACCATCCCGCGTCGAACCAGCCCGCGCCGAGCCAGCCCGCGCCGAGCCGGTCGCTGCCAGCCAGGAAACCCGCGCCGTCGAGACCGCGACCCAGGTCGAGCCGACCGCTGTCGGCACACCCGACAGGCTGGCCCAGCGCGAGACCGCTGCCGCTACGTCGCCGAGCTCACCGCCGGTGGTGTTCGACGCCAGCGAGCTGCTGCCCGGCAAGGTGCCTTACGCCAGCCCGGCGGTACGCCTGTTCGCGCGTGAGCTGGGAGTCGATCTGATGCAGGTCGCCGGCAGCCAGCGTGGTGGCCGGATCGGCAAGGAAGACGTGCAGAAGTTCGTCAAGGACGCGATGCAGGGCGGCGGTGCGGTCGCCGCGGCCGGCAGCGGCAACGGCCTGAGCCTGTTGCCGTGGCCGAAGGTCGACTTCAGCAAGTTCGGCCCGACCGAAACCCGCGCGCTGTCGCGGATCCAGAAGATTTCGGGCGCCAACCTGGCGCGCAACTGGGCGATGATCCCGCACGTCACCCAGTTCGAGGACGCCGACATCACCGGCCTGGAAGCGCTGCGCGTGCAGCTCAACCGGGAGAACGAGAAGCTCATCGCCAAGGGCAAGGCGACCAAGCTGACCATGCTGGCCTTCCTGATGAAGGCGGCCGCCAACGCGCTGCAGAAGTTCCCGGATTTCAACGCCTCCCTGGATGCGGACGGCGAGACCCTGGTACTCAAGCAGTACTTCCACATCGGTTTTGCCGCCGACACGCCCAACGGGCTGGTGGTGCCGGTGGTGCGCGACTGCGACCGCAAGGGCGTGATGGAGATCGCGATGGAAACCGGCGAGCTCGCCGCCAAGGCGCGCGAAGGCAAGCTCGGCCCGGCCCAGATGAGCGGCGGCTGTTTCTCGATCAGTTCGCTGGGCGGCATCGGCGGCACCAAGTTCACCCCGATCGTCAATGCGCCGGAAGTGGCGATCCTGGGCGTGTCCCGGGCGGCGATGCAGCCGGTCTGGAACGGCGAGAAGTTCAAGCCGCGCCTGATCCTGCCGCTGTCGCTGAGCTACGACCATCGCGTGATCGACGGTGCCGCGGCGGCGCGTTTCGCCGTCTACCTCGCCCAGGCATTGGCCGACATGCGCCGGCTGCTGCTGTGATGTCGCCTGCTTTCATGCCGCGTGCGCCCGGGTGGCGTGCATTGACCCTGGCCGGCTTGCTGGCCGTCGCCCCGCTGGCCTACGCGGAGAGTGGATGCCTGCTCGATCTCGGCCACGGCTGGCCGCCGGCCACCCAGAACCACGGCAGCGCGGTGGAGGAGTTGTTCGCCGACGGCGACGTGCCGGCGCTGAGCCTCGTGCGCCTGCCGGTGCGCGGCAAGGAAAGTGGCGTGATGCTGATGCGCCCGGTAGGCGGCAACACGGCCTGGGCGCTGCGCTCGGCGAGCGCCAGCGAGCGCGTGGACAGCGTCAGCACGATTCCGGGCGGCATCAGCCGCAGCCTGAAGACCGACCAGTCGCCCAAGGTGCGCGAAGTGCCGATGCCGGCCGCGCTGGCCGAGCGCTTGCTCGACACCTGGCAACGCGCCTTGCAGGCCACGGTGCCGGCCGGAAGCGAAGCCGTGTTCCATGACGGCGAACTGCTGCTGTTCACGGTGGGCGATCAGCGCGTCACCGGCCTGGAGCCATCCTGCGGCCCGGCCCGGATGCTGGTCAGGCAGTCGTTGCTGTTGATCGAGGCCAGCGACACCAAGGAAAAGAACCGCGGCAAGCGCTGGCGCGACCTGGCGCAGTCGCTCGACAAGCTGGACGGGCAATTGGCGGGCGTCGACTGACCCGGCGATCGCTTCACGGCGTCGTCGAGGCCGTGGCTTTCCGGTGTCCGCCGCCACCATTTGCTTCACCACCCGTAATGACGGTCGCGCCCAGGCGCGTGCGGCCACCCAGGAGACACAGGCATGGCACTGATCGAGATCAAGGTTCCTGACATTGGCGACTACGACGGCGTACCGGTCATCGAGGTGCTGGTCGCGGTCGGCGACAGCGTGGCGGTCGACCAGGGCCTGGTCACGCTGGAGTCGGACAAGGCGACGATGGAGGTGCCCTCCAGCGCCGCCGGCATCATCCGCGAGCTGCGGGTGAAGGTCGGCGATACCGTGGCCGACGGTGCCGTGATCGCGGTGATTGAAACCCAGGCCGAAGGCGGAAGTGAGGCGGAGAGCGACGGCAAGGATGAAGGCGCCAAGGCAGACGCATCGCGGAAGGATGTGAAAGCGGCAGCTGACACCGCGGGTGCGGCCGACAAGTCGCCTCGCCCTCCTGCGGGAGGGGCCGGCGCGAGCAGCGCGGGTGAGGGCGCTCCGAAAACGTCACCCACTGCGCCGACCGCTGCGCCCGATTCCGGCCGCAAGGCCGACATCGAGTGCGCGATGCTGGTGCTGGGCGCCGGCCCGGGCGGCTACACGGCTGCGTTCCGCGCCGCCGACCTCGGCCTCGATACCGTGCTGGTCGAGCGCTACCCCGACCTGGGCGGGGTCTGCCTCAATGTCGGCTGCATCCCCTCCAAGGCACTGCTGCATGCCGCGGCGGTGGTCGAGGAGGCCGCCCACGCCGGCGACTTCGGCATCGACTTCGGCGCGCCGAAAATCAGCCTGGACAAGCTGCGCGGCTACAAGGACAACGTCGTCGGCCAGCTGACCAGAGGCCTGGCCGGCATGGCGAAACAGCGCAAGGTGCGCGTGGTTACCGGGGTGGGCACGTTCCTGTCCGCCCACGAGCTGGAAGTGCGGAGTGAGGACGGCAAGACGCAACTGCTGCGCTTCCAGCAATGCGTCATCGCCGCCGGCAGTCAGGCGGTGAAGCTGCCCGGTTTCCCGTGGGACGACCCGCGCGTGATGGACTCCACCGACGCGCTGGCGCTGGCCGAGGTGCCGAAGAAACTGCTGGTCGTCGGCGGCGGCATCATCGGCCTGGAGATGGCGACGGTGTACCGCGCGCTCGGCAGCGAGGTGACCGTGGTCGAGTTCATGGATCAGCTGATGCCGGGCACCGACAAGGACCTGGTCAAGCCGCTCGCCGACCGCTTGAAGAAGCAGGGCGTGGCAATCCACCTCAAGACCAAGGCCGCCGCGGTCGAGGCGCAGAAGAAGGGCCTCAAGGTCCGCTTCGAGCCGGCGGCCGAAGGCGGCAGCGCACCGGAGGCGCAACTCTACGATCGCGTACTGGTGGCAGTCGGCCGCGCGCCCAACGGCGGCAAGCTGGAGGCGGGCAAGGCGGGCGTGGAGGTCACCGATCGCGGCTTCATTCCGGTCGACCGGCAGATGCGCACGACCGCGCCGCACATCTTTGCGATCGGCGATCTGGTCGGCAATCCGATGCTCGCCCACAAGGCGTCCCACGAAGCCAAGCTCGCGGCCGAGGTCGCTGCGGGTGAGAAGAAAGAGTGGGTGGCACGGGTGATTCCGTCGGTCGCCTACACCGACCCGGAAATCGCCTGGGTCGGCGTTACCGAAACCGAAGCGAAGGCCAAGGGCCTGAAGGTCGGCGTCGGCAAGTTCCCGTGGGCGGCGTCGGGCCGCGCCATCGGCATCGGCCGCACCGAGGGCTTCACCAAGCTGCTGTTCGACGAGGCGACCCGGCGCGTGATCGGCGGCGGCATTGTCGGCGTGCACGCGGGCGAGCTGATCGCCGAGATCGCGCTGGCGATCGAGATGGGCTGCGAGGTCGGCGACATCGGCCACACGATCCACCCGCACCCGACCCTGTCGGAGTCGGTGGCGATGGCGGCCGAGATGTTCGACGGCACCATCACCGATCTCTACGTGCCCCGGAAAAAGTCCTGAATTGATCGTGCGCGGGTCGGCCGGCAAACGCCCGACAAGAAGAAGCCCCGGCGGATCAGGCCGGGGCTTCGAACCCGCCGCTGCTGTTTGCCATTGACGAGGAGAGAGTGGCGGCGGGGTGTGCCCGACTATTGACCGGCGCTTGCGGAAAAGGTTCCGTGGCCGCGGCAGTTGATTTTCGCCTCCGGCCAGAGTGCGTTCAGAAGGGCCTCAGGTGGGCAGTACGGCACCTTGCCTGCGCTGCTGGATGCGGGTCCAGACCTTCTCGTGGAAGTGGTAGGCGACCGTGTTGCAGGTCGGCTCGACGACGGCCAGTGCGCCGCCCACCCACAAGCTGCCGGTCATCAGTGTGCCGACGCTGAAGGCGACGGTGAAATGGACAAGCGCGAAGCTCAGGGTCTTGCTCATGATCGTCTCTCCGGCGGGAGGTGGTCGGCAGGGCTGCGTCGGACAGATCGACTATAGATGATAATGATTATCATTTGCACGAGTGTTCGATTGCCCCGCCAAACCCTGTTCAGGGTGGTTCATGCAGCGGTGGCCGCCGGCAGTTGCCGCAAACATCCGGGCCCTCTATAATTCGGCGGCTTCATCGGGCGAACGTCTGCCCACCCTCCTGACCGACGAGCCGAGCGTGCACGATCCAATGTCCGCAGGGCGCCGGTTGGCGTTGCGCGCGATCGCCTTCCAGGCTGGCGCGACGGCGTTGACCACGCTGGCTTTCCTCGCCTTCGGAGTGCCTTCCGCACTCGGGGCGGTTATGGGCGGCGGCGCGGTTGTCGCCGGTGGCGGGGTGGCGACGCTGGTCGCGCTCGGTGGCGGTGTTCAACCGGCTGGCACGGTCATCGGCCGGTTGCTGGCCGGTGTCATATTGAAGTGGTTGGTGGTGTTTGCAGTCCTCGCGCTGGGTCTGGCGGGGTTCAAGTTGCCCCCGCTGCCGATGCTGGCCGGGGTAGTGGCAACGACGCTGGCCTATGTGCTGGCCCAAATCCTGAATCGAGAAGGTGTCCTTCGTGAGTGAACAGACCGGCTCTGGCGGCCTGAACGAATACATCCAGCATCACCTCCTGCAGAACTCGGTCGAGTTGTTTGGAGGAACTTTCCACATCGACACGTGGGCGGTCTCGCTGGTGCTCGGGTTGCTGTTCATCGCGTGGTTCGGCTACTACGCCCGCAAGGCGACCTCCGGCGTGCCCTCCAAGGGTCAGGCCTTCGTCGAGATGGCGCTGGAGTTCGTCGACAACCAGGTCAAGGACAATTTCCACGGCGACCGCAGTTCGATCACGCCGCTGGCGATCACGATCTTCATGTGGGTCGTGCTGATGAACGGCATGGACCTGCTGCCGCTGGATACCCCCGGCGTGGCGATCCAGGCCGTGGCCGGCGCGGAAGCCGCACAGCACACCTTCTTCCGTTGGGTGCCGACCGCCGACCTGAACACCACCGCCGCGATGTCCGTCGTCGTGTTCTTCCTGATCCTGTACCACTCGATCAAGGCCAAGGGCGGTTTCGGCTTCGGCAAGGAATTGATGACCTCGCCGTTTGCCGCCGAGAACAAGGTGACCAAGTCGATCCTGATGCCGGTCAATCTGGTCATGAACGTCATCGAGTACTGCGTCAAGCCGGTGTCACTGGCGATGCGACTGTTCGGCAACATGTACGGTGGCGAGCTGGTGTTCATGCTGATCGCCGGACTGCTCGGCGGCGGCCTGTTGATGTTCGTCCCCGGCGTGCTGTTCAACTTCGCCTGGGCCGTGTTCCACATCCTCATCGTGCTGCTGCAGGCCTTCATCTTCATGATTCTCTCGGTCGTCTATATCGCCGGCGCCTACGAGAGTCATTGATCGCGTCATCGCTCCCGTTCCAAGTTTCCCAACGCTTCATCCTTCCGCCAATCCAAACCAAACGTTTCAGTAGGAGAAAACCATGGAATTCATCGCCAGTGTGCAGGGCCTGACCGCTATCGCGATCGGCATGATGGTCGGCCTGGGCTCGATCGGTGCGTGCCTCGGCATCGCGATCATGGGCGCCAAGTTCCTCGAGTCGGCCGCGCGCCAGCCCGAGCTGGTGCCGATGCTGCAGGGCCGCATGTTCCTGCTCGCCGGCCTGATCGACGCCGCGTTCATCATCGCGCTGGCCGTCGGCCTGCTGTTCGCGTTCGGCAACCCGCTGCTGGGCGCGCTGAACGTCGGTTGATCGACCTGCTTGAATCGAGACGTCCGGTTTTCCGGACGTCTCTCCCGGGCACCCTCGCCCGCAGCGCCCCTACGGAGCTGTCATGAATATCAACATGACCTTCTTTGGTCAGATGATCTCGTTCGCGTTGCTCATCTGGTTCACCATGAAGTTCATCTGGCCGCCCATGAACCGGGCGATCGAAGAACGCCAGAAAAAAATCGCCGAAGGCCTCGCGGCTGCCGAGCGTAGCCAGCATGACCTCGCGCAGGCGCAGCAAAGCGTCGACGCGGCCATGCGCGAAGCCAGGGCCAAGGCCAATGAAGTGATCGAGCAGGCGCACCAGCGCGCCAACCAGATCATCGAGCAGGCCAAGACCGACGCGATGGTGGAAGCCACGCGCCAGAAGGCCCTGGCCGACGCCGAGATCGTCGCGGCGCAGAACCGCGCCCGCGAGGACTTGCGCAGGCAGGTCTCGTCGCTGGCCGTCAGCGGCGCCGAGAAGCTGCTGCGCCGGGAAATCGATGCCAACGCCCACAAGGCGCTGCTCGACGAACTCGCCGCCCAGCTTTGATCCCGCCACTGACCGGATGCCCTGAGCAATGAGCCAGTCCCTGACCCTCGCCCGTCCCTATGCCCGCGCCGCGTTCGCCGCGTCGAGCCAGGGCGGTCGCACCGCCGCGTGGTCGCAGGCGCTCGGGCTTGTCGCCCGCATCGCCGCCGACCCGCGGGTGGAGGCGTTGTTGAAGCACCCGCAGCTGTCCTCCAGCGAAGCGGTGGCCCTGTTGGCGGTGGATGGCGCGGACGAGGATTTCGGCCGCTTCATCGGACTGCTGGCCGACAACCGTCGCCTGCCGCTGCTGGCCGAGATCGCCGGAATGTTCGAGCAGCTGCGTGCCGAGGCCGACCGCATCGTCAAGGCCCGGGTCACCGCGGCCAGCGAAATGCCGGCGGCCGAGCTGGAATCGATCCGGCTGGCGCTGAAGCAGCGCTTCGGCCGCGAGGTCGAGCTGGAAACCGCGATCGACGAATCGCTGATCGGCGGCGCGGTGATCGATGCCGGCGACGTGGTCATCGACGGGTCGCTGAAGGGCAAACTCTCGCGCCTGCAGACGGCGCTGGCCAGTTGATCGCAGTCCATCGCCGCGCCGAGTCATCGCGCTCCGAATCATCGTTTACTTCCGACGCCTGCGTCGGGTACTAGGGAAACACCCATGCAAACCACGCTCAACCCGTCCGAAATCAGTGAACTGATCAAGACCCGCATCGAGAAGGTCAAGCTGTCCGCGGAGTCGCGCAACGAAGGCTCGGTCACCTCGGTGGCCGACGGCATCGTGCGCATCCACGGCCTGGCCGATGTGATGCAGGGCGAAATGATCGAGCTGCCGAACAACATCTTCGCGCTGGCCCTGAACCTGGAGCGCGACTCGGTCGGCGCCGTGGTGCTGGGCGGCTACGAGAACCTGCGCGAAGGCGACGTGGCCAAGACCACCGGCCGCATCCTCGAGGTGCCGATCGGCAACGAGCTGCTGGGTCGCGTGGTCAACGCGCTGGGCGAGCCGATCGACGGCAAGGGCCCGATCGACGCCAAGCTGACCGCGCCGGTGGAGCGCGTCGCCCCGGGCGTGATCTGGCGCAAGTCGGTCGACCAGCCGGTGCAGACCGGTTACAAGTCGGTCGACTCGATGATCCCGATCGGCCGTGGCCAGCGCGAGCTGGTCATCGGCGACCGCCAGACCGGCAAGACCGCGATGGCGATCGACGCGATCATCAACCAGAAGGGCACCGGCATCAAATGCGTGTACGTCGCGATCGGCCAGAAGGCCAGTTCGGTCGCCAACGTCGTGCGCAAGCTGGAAGAGCAGGGCGCGATGGACCACACCATCGTGGTCGCCGCGACCGCGTCCGAGTCGGCCGCGATGCAGTACATCAGCGCCTACTCCGGCTGCACCATGGGCGAGTACTTCATGGACCGCGGCGAAGACGCGCTGATCGTGTACGACGACCTGTCCAAGCAGGCCGTGGCGTACCGCCAGATCTCGCTGCTGCTGAAGCGCCCGCCGGGCCGCGAAGCGTATCCGGGCGACGTGTTCTACCTGCACTCCCGCCTGCTGGAGCGCGCCGCGCGCGTGTCCGAGGAATACGTGGAGAAGTTCACCAACGGCGAGGTGAAGGGCAAGACCGGTTCGCTGACCGCACTGCCGATCATCGAGACCCAGGCCGGCGACGTGTCCGCGTTCGTGCCGACCAACGTGATCTCGATCACCGACGGCCAGATCTTCCTGGAAACCGACCTGTTCAACGCCGGCATCCGTCCGGCCGTGAACGCCGGCATCTCGGTGTCGCGCGTCGGTGGCTCGGCCCAGACCAAGATCATCAAGAAGCTGTCGGGCGGCATCCGCATCGCGCTCGCCCAGTACCGTGAGCTGGCGGCGTTCGCGCAGTTCGCCTCGGACCTGGACGAAGCCACCCGCAAGCAGCTCGAGCGCGGCCAGCGCGTCACCGAACTGATGAAGCAGAAGCAGTACCTGCCGATGTCCATCGCCGACCAGGCTCTGTCGATCTACGCGGTCAACGAGGGCTACCTCGACGACGTCGCGGTGAACAAGATCCTGGCGTTCGAGGAGGGCCTGCATGCGCACTTCGCCAATACCCAGGGTGAGCTGATCGGCAAGATCAACGCCAGCGGCGCATGGAACGACGAGATCGAGGCGACGTTCAAGAAGGGCATCGAAGAGTTCAAGCAGACCGGCACCTGGTAAGGCGGAAAAGACGATGGCAGGCGGACGTGAAATCAAAACCAAGATCAAGAGCGTGCAGAACACCCGCAAGGTGACGCGCGCGCTCGAGATGGTCTCGGCTTCCAAGATCCGCAAGGCGCAGGAGCGGATGAAGGTATCGCGCCCGTACGCGCGGGTGATGAAGCAGGTGATCGGGCATCTGGCCCAGGCCCATTCCGATTACCAGCATCCCTACATGACCGAGCGCGCGGATCCCAAGCGCGTCGGTTACGTCATCGTGTCCTCCGACCGCGGCCTGGCCGGTGGCCTCAACAACAACCTGTTCCGCAAGCTGCTGGGCGAGATCCGCCAGTGGCAGGAGCAGGGCGTCGAGGTCGACGTGGTCACCATCGGCCAGAAGGCATCGGTGTTCTTCCGCCGGGTCAAGGTCAACATGCTGGCCTCGGTCACCCACCTGGGCGACCAGCCGAAGCTGGAGCAGCTGATCGGCGTGATCAAGGTCGTGCTGGACGGTTACAGCGCCGGCACCATCGATCGCGTGTTCATCTGCTACAACGATTTCGTCAACACCATGGTCCAGCAGGCGACGTTCGAGCAGTTGCTGCCGCTGCCCGCGTCGGATGCGCCGGTCTCGCGCCACGACTGGGACTACATCTACGAACCCGATGCGCAGACCGTGCTGGATCACGTGCTGACGCGCTACATCGAGTCGCTGGTGTACCAGGCGGTGCTGGAGAACGTGGCGTCAGAACATGCCGCGCGCATGGTCGCGATGAAGTCCGCTTCCGACAACGCCAACAAGCTGATCGACACCCTGCAGCTGGTCTACAACAAGGCGCGGCAGGCGGCAATCACGCAAGAGATTTCCGAAATCGTCGGCGGCGCGGCGGCGGTCTGACCGGCGACGCAACGGTTCCCATCCAACATCCCGCGGCCGCGACCTGCGATCCGCAAAGCAGCATTTGAGATACGAGGAAACATCATGAGCCAGGGCAAGATCGTTCAGATCATCGGTGCCGTCGTCGACGTCGAGTTCCCGCGCGAGTCCGTTCCGCGCGTGTACGACGCGTTGAAGGTCGACAACACCGAGATCACGCTGGAAGTGCAGCAGCAGCTGGGTGACGGCGTGGTGCGTGCGATCGCGCTGGGCTCCACCGACGGCCTGAAGCGCAACCTGATTGCGACCAACACCGGCAAGGGCATCACGGTGCCGGTCGGTCTGGGCACGCTGGGCCGCATCATGGACGTGCTGGGTCGCCCGATCGACGAAGCCGGTCCGGTCGAGTCGTCCACGCAGTGGGAAATCCACCGCGAGGCGCCGTCCTATGAAGAGCAGGCCGCGGCCAACGACCTGCTGGAAACCGGCATCAAGGTCATCGACCTGATGTGCCCGTTCGCGAAGGGCGGCAAGGTCGGCCTGTTCGGCGGCGCCGGCGTCGGCAAGACCGTCAACATGATGGAACTGATCAACAACATCGCCAAGGCGCACGAAGGCCTGTCCGTGTTCGCCGGCGTGGGCGAGCGTACCCGCGAGGGCAACGACTTCTACCACGAGATGAAGGACTCCAACGTCCTGGACAAGGTCGCGATGGTGTACGGCCAGATGAACGAGCCGCCGGGCAACCGCCTGCGCGTCGCGCTGACCGGCCTGACCATGGCCGAGTACTTCCGTGACGAGAAGGACGCCAGTGGCAAGGGCCGCGACGTGCTGTTCTTCGTCGACAACATCTACCGCTACACCCTGGCCGGCACCGAAGTGTCCGCGCTGCTCGGCCGCATGCCGTCGGCGGTGGGCTACCAGCCGACCCTGGCCGAGGAGATGGGCGTGCTGCAGGAGCGCATCACCTCGACCAAGACCGGCTCGATCACCTCGATCCAGGCCGTGTACGTGCCCGCCGACGACCTGACCGACCCGTCGCCGGCGACCACCTTCGCCCACCTCGACGCCACCGTCGTGCTGAGCCGCAACATCGCCTCGCTGGGTATCTACCCGGCGGTCGACCCGCTCGACTCGACCTCGCGCCAGCTGGACCCGAACGTGATCGGCAACGAGCACTACGAGACCGCGCGCAAGGTCCAGGCGACGCTGCAGAAGTACAAGGAGCTCAAGGACATCATCGCGATCCTGGGCATGGACGAGCTGTCCGAAGAGGACAAGCAGGCCGTGTCGCGCGCGCGCAAGATCGAGCGCTTCTTCAGCCAGCCGTTCCACGTCGCCGAAGTGTTCACCGGCTCGCCGGGCAAGTACGTGCCGCTGAAGGACACCATCCGCGGCTTCAAGGGCATCGTGGACGGCGAATACGACCACCTGCCGGAGCAGGCGTTCTACATGGTCGGCAACATCGAGGAAGCGATCGAGAAGGGCAAGAAGATCACCGGCGAAGCCGCCTGATCCCGCCGGTCGGCGGCTGAGTCTTCTCCCGTTCGTGGGAGAAGCGCCTGCCCCCGGATGCTGTAGCCGGGGGTGCCCGCAGGGTGGATGTGGGCACCTATCGCCAAGGCATCCCATGCAAACCGGTTCGCACGGCCTCACCCCAGCCCTCTCCCGCAAGCGGGAGCGGGGGAATAGGAAGAAGAGACAATCATGGCAAGCACGTTCCGTTGCGACATCGTCAGCGCCGAGGAAGAGATCTTCCACGGCGAGGCCACCCTGCTGGTGGCGACCGGCGAGATCGGCGAGCTCGGCATTGCGCCCAAGCACGCCCCGCTGATTACCCGCCTGAAGCCGGGCAAGGTCGTGGTGACCCTGCCCAACGGCGAGCAGCTGGATTTCGCCGTCACCGGCGGCATCCTGGAAGTGCAGCCGCAGGTGGTCACCGTGCTGGCCGACACCGCGATCCGTGCCCAGGACATCGATGAGGCCGCCGTCCGCGCCGCCAAGGAAGAGGCCGAGCGCATCCTGGCCCGCCGCGGCGAGCCGATGGAAGTCGCCGAAGCCCAGGCCCGCCTGGCCGAGGTGACGGTCCAGTTGCAGGCGCTGGAGCGCCTGCGCAAGAACATGAAGCACTGAGGCAGGACACCGCCGATTGCAGTACCGACGCCGGCCTTGTGCCGGCGTTGTTGTTTCCGGGGAGGTGGGGCGGCGCATTGTTGATGCGCCCTACGGTGCGTTGCCGTTTCCCCGCGTTGTAACAATGCGCGGGACCGCGTCAATCGTTTTCCGGAGTTGTAGAGCGCATCAACAATGCGCCGGACCGCGTCGGGGTGTTGTTCCCGGGGATGTAGGGCGCATTAGCCAACGGCGTAATGCGCCGGACGACCGCGTCAGCGCCGATAGACCCAATGGCGTGACAGCAGGAATCCGATGCCGCCCAGCACGACTTCCACGCCCGGCTTGGCCAGCCAGGCCCATTTCAATCCGGCGAAGTGGTTGATCGCTCCAAGCGACCAGGTGCTGATGGCGGTGGTCAGCAGCCACATCAGCAGGAACCGCAACAACTGGCGCCGGCCGACGCAGGTGTCGTCGCCGGCAAAGGTGATGCGGCCGTTGAGCCAGAATCCCAGCAGAGCGCCGCTGATCCGGCCGACGATGTTGGCTGCCTCCACGGACATTCCGTGGTGGCTCAGGCCGACCATCACCGCCCAGTCGAGCAGCCATTGCACGATGCCGATGCCCAGGTAATGTCCGCCTTGTCGCGACAGACTCATGGCGATTGCGGCCTCGGGCTCGCGGCGGGCATCCGCCACCATTGCGCGTCGCCGACCGTCAATTCCAACCGGGCGCCGGTTCTCTCCAGGCCGGCACGGCGCGCGGCCGTCAGGCCGTCGGTCGACACGATCAGCTCGCCGATCCGGCTGCGACCCAGCAATTGCGCCCAGGCCGCGCCGGTAGCGTCGGCATCGGCGGCATCGCCTTGGGCCTGCATGTCCGGCGCGTACCAGCTGATGGTGCGGCCGCGTCCGGCGAACTCCGCGTAATACGGATTCGACAGCACCAGCACCGCGCCCGAGTCCGGTGCCCGCTCGCGGATGGCCGCCGCGATCACCCGCTCAGGAGCGTAGCGGGTGAACAGCGCCTCGTCGTTGCCCAGCGTCGCCAGGCTGCGCTTGGCACCACCGACATGCAGCAGCCAGTGGGAGTTGGCCTGGAAGGCGAGGTTGAGCAGGCAGGTCGCCACGATCAGGCAGGTCGCGGCCCGCAGCGGCAGCCATCGCTGGATGGCCAGCAGCAGCGCGGGCAGCAGGAGCACCATGCCCGGATGCACATAGCGGCCGTACTGCAGCGCTACCAGCGGTAACACCATCGCCAGGCTGGCGCAGATCGTCAGGCCACGGGCGCGTTTGTCGAAAAGCGCCAACAGCCACGCGCCGGCCAGTGCCACCAGCACGAATCCCATGCCGCCATTCCAGCCTTCCAGGTACCGCGCGGTGTTGAAGGTGAGATTCCAGGGCAGACCCGGACTGAAGCCGGCGTGCCAGCGCCCGTCGTCAAAATTGAGCGCTGCGAAATAGGGCGACTGGAACATGCCGTTGAACAGCGGCAGCACCGGATTGCCGGCCACCAGCCACGCGTAGATGAAGCTGGAGCCGCCGGCCATCAGCACGAGCAGTGCCGCACCGGCCAGCGGCTTGATCGCCAGTCGATCGCGGTGACGCCAGCCGGCCCATGCCAGCAATGGCAATGCGGCCAGCCCATGCATCAATTTCAGCGAGCACAGCAACACGAACAGCAGCGCACCGATCCACAGCCGGCGACGGACCTCGCCCTTATCCAGAACCAGCAGCGCCAAGGCGATGGTGACCGCCGTGGCCGGGGTTTCGGTCTGCATGCCGCTGAGCAGGCCGGCGGTCATCGGCAGGCTGGCAAACAGTGCCACCGTTGCCCAGCGCAGGGCGGGACGCAGGCCGATGTGCGCACCGATCTGACACAGGCCTGCCGCGCTGGCGATCAGCCAAACCAGATTGAGTGCGCTGCGGGCCTCGGCGTGTGCCAGCACTTGCGGCACCGCCTGCAACACGTCACCCGCCCACGGCGCCAACGCCCATACCTGATGGGCCGGATCGAGTGCATAGCGCCCGTGGAGCATCAACTGCCAGGGCAGGCCGAGGTGGTAGGCCAGATCGTCGTGCTGCATGGTCGGCAACCAGGCGCCGGTCGATGCCAGTCCCAGCGCCAATACCGTCCATGCGGCGGCGCGTGGCGCGGAGCGTACGGCGTCGAGCCAGCCGGCGATGCCGCATTGCAGTTGCTCATGCAGAGCACGACGCCGCCATATGATCGTCAGCAGCAGCAACGGCAGGTAGACCCACCAGCGATGTAGCGGCAGCGGCAGGGTCCAGCCGACCAGTGCGGCAATCAGGGCAAGCCCGGCCAGGCAGGCCAGCAGCGGGCGCGCCGGCCCGGTCAACAGGCTGCCCACGGAAATCGCCGCCCCGACCAGCGCGGCCACCGCCAATGCCGGCAGCACGCCGGTCAATGCGACCAGCATCAGCAGCCACACCGCAGCCAGGGCGTCTGCCCATGCCCCGCCGCGCCAGCGCCGGAGCGACCAGGCGACCAGCGAAACGATCGTCGCAATCGCCAGGCTCTCGGCAAAACGCCCACCCGGCAGCACCTGCCAGAACCGGTGCAGCGCGAGGCCGGAAACGCAGGCGGCAACGCCCGCCCAGATGGTCGCCTGGGCCGTCAGGAGTCTGGCGCGAGGGGCGGCAGGATCGGGCACCGCGGCATCCTAGCAGGTGGTCGGGTGTGCGGGCCGGGGGCGCGACGATCAGTGGTGAATCGAGCGGTGCCCGTCTGACGGGCGGTCGAACGCGGTCGCGGAGATGCGGATTGCCTCGGAGTTTCACGAACGACCTAGAATTGCCGTGTACTGCCTTTCCTATCGGAGTCCGCATGCCCGCACCCCTGCACGTCGTGATCCTCGCCGCCGGCGAAGGCAAGCGCATGAAATCCACAGTGCCCAAGGTGCTGCAGAAGATCGCTGGCGAGCCGATGCTCGGCCACGTCATCGCGACCGCGCGGGTGCTCGATCCGGCCGGCATCCACGTGGTGTTCGGGCACGGCGGCGAGCAGGTGCGCGAGGGGTTTTCCACGCAGCAGGATCTGCACTGGAGCGAGCAGGCCGACCGCCTCGGTACCGGCCACGCGCTGCAGCAGGCCATGCCGGCGGTGCCCCAGGACGCGCGTGTGCTGGTGTTGTACGGCGACGTGCCGTTGATCGCCGCGCAGACCCTGAAGCGGTTGCTCGCCGCGGACGGCCGCATCGCGGTCCTGGTCGCCGATCTGGACGATCCGACCGGTTATGGCCGCGTCCTGCGCGATGCCGAGGGCCGGGTCGCGCGCATCGTCGAGCACAAGGACGCCAGCGGCGAGCAGCGCGAGATCAAGACCGTCAACACCGGCATCCTGGTCGCCGACGGCGAGCCGTTGCGGCGCTGGCTGGACCATCTGGAAAACGACAACGCCCAGGGCGAGTACTACCTGACCGACGTGTTCGCGTCGGCCTCGGCGGAGTTCAACGCGGCGGAGATGGTCCACGTGCATGACGCGGTGGAGGTCGAGGGCGCCAACGACCCCTGGCAGCTTGCGCAACTGGAACGCGCCTACCAGCTGCGCGCTGCGCGGGAACTGTGTGCGTCCGGCGCTCGGCTGGCCGACCCGGCGCGGCTCGACGTGCGCGGTGAAGTGACGGTCGGCCACGATGTCGAGATCGACGTGAACGTGGTGCTGGAGGGCCGCGTGGTGCTCGGTGACGGAGTCCGGATCGGGCCGTTCTGCCGTCTGCGCAACGTCACCCTCGGCGCCGGCACCATCGTGCGCGCGCATTGCGACCTCGACGGCGCGGTGGTCGAGGGGGCCGCGACGATCGGCCCGTTCGCGCGCCTGCGCCCGGGCACCGTGCTCGCCGATGGCGCGCACGTGGGCAATTTCGTGGAGACCAAGAACACCCGCCTCGGCGTCAGCAGCAAGGCCAACCACCTGACCTACCTGGGCGATGCGGTGATCGGCAGCGGCGTCAACATCGGCGCCGGCACCATCACCTGCAATTACGACGGCGTGAACAAGTCGACGACGACGATTGAAGACGGCGCGTTCATCGGCTCCAACACCTCGCTGGTCGCGCCGGTGACGGTCGGCAAGGACGCGACCATCGCGGCCGGCTCGGTGATCACCCGGCCGGCGCCGGATGGCCAACTGAGCGTTGCCCGCTCCCGTCAGACGGTGGTGGAAGGCTGGCAGCGACCGAAGAAGAAATGACCTCTGTAGGAGCGGCTTCAGCGGCGACGGAAAGATGGTTCCCCGTGCCTGGCCCCGTGATCGCGGCTGACGCCGCTCCTACAGACAGATCGCGCGTTAATCCGGCAGCACCAGCGACACGCACAGTCCACCGCCTTCGCGGTTGAGCAGGGCGATGCGGCCGCCGTGGGCTTCGGCGATCTCGCGCGCGAGCGCCAGGCCCAGGCCGGTGCCGTGGCGCTTGGTCGAGTAGAACGGCAGCAACGCGTTGGCCAGCACGGCCTCGTTCATGCCCTGGCCGCGGTCGAGTACGTCGATGCGCCAGGCCTCGGGCATACGACGCAAGGACAGCTGAACATCCCCGGGCGCCGAGCCGGATTCGTGCGCGTTCTTGAGCAGGTTCAGCAGGCACTGTTCCAGCTGGGCCACGTCCAGGTGGGCGATGCCGTCGGTGCCAGCGTCCGCGGTGACGAAATCGATCTGGCTGCGCAGCTGCCCGATGAAGTGCGACCAGACGACCGGTTCGCGGCGGGGATTGGGCAGCTTGGCGAAGCGGGCGTAGTCGCGCAGGAAACCTTCCAGGTGGCGGGCCCGGTCCTCGATGGTGGCCAGCGCGGTTGGCAGTCGCTCGTGCTGGCCGCGCCGCAGCAGCTCCGCACCGGAGTGGGCGAGCGAGGCGATCGGCGCCAACGAGTTGTTGAGCTCGTGGCTGATGACGCGGATGACCTTCTTCCAGGTCTGCACTTCCTGCCGGCGCAGCTCGGCAGTCAGCACCCGCAGCAGCACGAGTTCGTGACGGCGGCCGTTGAGGCGGAACTGGCGCCGGCTCAGGTGGTAGATGTCCTCGCTGGCGTTGTCGAACTCGTCGTTGTCGTTGCCGACGGTGAACATCCCGTCGCCGCCGCGTTCCAGCGCGTCGCGCATTGCCTCGGGGGTCCGTGCCACCACCGTGTCGAATGACTGGCCCTCCAGCTTGCGGCCTTCGCCGAGCAGCTTGCGGGCCGCGAGGTTGGCGTGGACGATCCGCCGCGACGGGTCGACCAGCAGCATCGCCACCGGCGAGTTCTGCACCATCGTGTCGAGCAGCAACTCGCGCTCCACCAGTGCGAGCCGCTGCTCGCGCAGGGTGTCGCCGAGACGGTTGTGGGCCCGCACCAGCTCGCCCAGTTCGCCGTGCACGTCGGCGGACAGGCTGAAGTTGTAGTCGCCGTCGCGGTAGCTGGCGACGCTGCCGGCCAGGGCGCGGAACAGCGAGTTCATCGGCGCGAACACGCGCCGCACGTGGTAGATGAGCAGCGGCAGGTCGATGGCGAGCGCCGCCGCCCAGGCCATCCACAGTGGCGAAAACCAGTGCGTGAGCCACAGCGCCAGTGCGGTGACCCCGGCCACGTGCAGCAGCGCCAATGCGGTGAAGACGAGGCTGATCGGGAGTCGCCGTAGCCAGCTCATGGCGGGTCAGTCGCGCTTGATGCCGAGCCGGTCGAGGCGGCGGTACAGCGCCTGTCGCGACAGCCCCAGCTCGTTCGCGGCCTGCGCCAGCACGCCAGCGTTGCGTTCCAGCGCGGCTTCGATCTGGTCACGGTCGGGTTCCTCGGGAGCGATGGCTGCGCCGCCCGCGGATGGGCCTCGCGCCGTTGGCGGCGGCAGGCCGAGGTCGGTGGCGACGATGCGTTCGCCGCGGCCCAGCAGCGCGGCACGCTGCAGGGTGTTGCGCAGCTCGCGCACGTTGCCCGGCCAGGCGTGGGCGAGCAGCGCGCGTTCGGCGCCGGCATCGAGTTGCTTGCCTGGCGGCAGGAAATGCCGCGCCAGCGGCAGGATGTCATCGGGCCGGTCCGCCAGCGCGGGCAGTTTCAGCTCGATCGCGTTGAGCCGGTAGTACAGGTCCTCGCGGAAACGGCCGTCGGCGATCAGCGTCGGCAGGTCGGCATTGGTGGCGCTGATGATGCGCACCTTGACGCTGCGCTCGCGGTTGCCGCCGAGGCGTTCAAAACGGCCGGTTTCCAGTACCCGCAGCAGCTTCACCTGGCCGGCCGGGGACAGGGTGCCGACCTCGTCCAGGAACAAGGTGCCGCGATCGGCAGCTTCGAACTTGCCCTCGCGCGCGCGGGTCGCGCCGGTGTAGGCGCCAGCCTCGGCACCGAACAGTTCCGCCTCGATCAGCTCGCCCGGCAACGCGCCGCAGTTGAGCGCGATGAAAGGGCCGTCGTGCACCGCCGAATTGGCGTGCACGATCTCGGCGAACTTCTCCTTGCCGGTGCCGTTGGGGCCGGTGATCAGCACCGGCAGGTCGGAGCGCGCGACCTGGCAGGCCAGTGATAGCACGCGCTCGCTGGCGGGGTCGGCATAGACCAGTCCGCACAGGTCGTAGTCGCGTGCCAGCGCTTCGCGACGGCGCCGCTCGCCCTGGCGGAGGCGCCGCAGCTCGCGCCGCGCCTCCGACAGCTCCAGCAGGTTGTTGACTGTGGCGAGCAGCTTGCGGTCGTCCCAGGGCTTGGCGAGGTAATCGGCGGCGCCGGCCTTGACCAGATCGACCGCCGATTCCAGATGCGTCCACGCGGTCAGCAGGATCACCGGCAGGTCCGGATGGCGTTCGCGGATCTGGCCGAACAGCGCCATGCCTTCCGCGCCGGAGGTGGTGTCGGCGCGGAAGTTCATGTCCTGCACGACCAGATCGATGTCGCCTTCGGCCAGCGCCGCCAGCCCGTCCTCCGGGCTGGTCACCGCGCGGGTGTCGATGTCGTGCAGCGAAAACAGCACGTCCAGCGCAGTGGCGACCGCGGGGTTGTCGTCGATGACGAGGATGGTGGGCATGAAGGCTCGAAGTCGGAGGGTGTTGTTCCCTCTCCCGCCGGGAGAGGGACTCAGCGGTCACTCTAAACGCTGCCTGCTTCAGACACTGCGTGTTGCCACCGCCGGCGGTACCGCGGCGGCGCGTCGCGCGGGACCGAACACCGCGAGCTGGCCCAGCACCCACAGGGTGATTGCGCCGATGGGCAGGTAGATCGCGGGCAGGCGGGCCAGCTCGTAGTGCTGCATCAGCAGCTGGTTGATGCCGTAGGCCATCGCCATGCCGAGCGCGATGCCGACGCTGGCCAGCAGGAAGTTCTCGGTCTGGAAGTAGCGCAGGATCTGGCCGCGGGTCGCGCCCAGCGCACGGCGCACGCCGATCTGCTTGGTGCGCTGCTGCACCCAGAAGCTGGCCAGCCCGACAATGCCCAGCGCGGTCACCACCAGCAGGCCGATGCAGACCGCCACCAGCAGCCAGACCATCGCGCGGTCCTGGGCGTAGAACTTGTCGCGCAGGACTTCAAATGTCTCGTCCTTCAGCAGGATACGGTTCGGATTGATCTGGTCGAGCTTGTCGACGGCGGCCTTCAACACCTCGTCGCGGCGGTCTGGGTCGGTGCGCAGGACGTAATTGCTGCCGATGCTGTAGGGCACCCGGATCGGCATGATCATCGAGTCGTACAGCGTTGCCGGGCTGGCGTTGCCGGGCCGGATCAATGTCTCGATCACGCCCACCACCCGTTTCGGTTCCTTGCCGCTGGCGTAGATCGACTTGCCGATCGCACTCTCGCCGGGGAACAGCTTTTCGGCCATGGCCCGGGTGATGATGATCGCGGGGACGGTGGTCTTGGAGTCGGCCGCATTGATCGATTCCCAGTCCACGTATTCATCGTCGTTGAAGTCGCGCCCGGCCACCAGCTGCAATCCCAGTGCTTCCAGCAATTGCTCGTCGCCGAGATACATCGCCGCGTTCATGGTCGGGTTTTCCTGGTCGGGCGCCAGGTTGATCGACGTGTTCCAGGAAGAGTTGCCATACGGGATCTGGTTGGTCAGCGCGGCCGCCTTGACGCCGGGGATGGCTTGCAATGCGGCCACATCCTCGCGGCTGAGTGCTTCGGCATTGTCGTCACGGCCGATGCCGGTGAGCTGGATGCGGACGATCTCCGACTCGGCCACGCCGCTGGGGCGTTCGATGCGCTCGATGCGGGTACCGATCAGGAACACCGCGTTGCAGATGATCGCGCAGCTCAGCGCGATCTCCAGCACGATCAGCGCCGAGGCGGTCTTGTGGCGACGCAGGGTCGACAGGATGGGGCGGATATCAAACATGGCGGGGCCTCACTGGCTCTTGAGCTGGATGGCGGGCGTGACCTGGCAGGCGCGCCACGCCGGCAATACACCGGCGAGCAGGCTGGCGACGATCGCGAGCACGAAGGTGGTCAGCAGCATCAGCGGATCCAGCCGGGCCAGCTCGGCGTAGCTGGCGGGTTGCTGACGCACGGCCCACAACCCGAGCAACGCCAACCCGAGTCCCAGCACCCCGCCGGCCAGGCCCACCGTGCCGGCCTCGACCAGGCACTGGGCGAAGATCGCCCGGCGCGAAGCCCCGAGCGCTCGGCGCACGCCGATCTCGCTGGAGCGGCGCAGGAACTTGGCCAGCAGCAGGCCGACCGTGTTGACCAGGCACACCAGCAGGAAGCCGAACGCCAGCCAGGTCTGCAGGCGCACGTCGTTGGGCACCACGCCCTTGAAGTCCAGCCATTGCATGACATTGCGCAGGCGCACGTTGGTCGGGCGCTCGAAGCGGCCGGCGGCGCGCTGCTGGTCGGAGTAGTTTTCCAGGTAACGGCGGTAGTCGGCGGCCTTGGCCGGGCTGTCCAGCTGCACCCAGTACTGCAGCCAGGTGCAGGGCGCGTTGAGGCCGTACTGGCCTTCGTCGGTTTCGCGTGAATCGCCCCAGCAGTTCATGCTTCCGGCGTGGCCGAGCTTCAGGTCGCGCGAGGTCCAGAACGGCAGGAACACCTGCTCCAGATCCCCGAAACGGCTGGTGTTGAGATCGTAGAAACGCGGCGTCAGGCGCCAGTCGTCGACCACCCCGATCACCCGGAAGCTGGTCTGCTCCAGCCGGATCGTCTGGCCGACGCTGTTGCCGCCCTCGAACAGCTTGTCGTTGAGCGCCTTGGAGATCACCGCGACGCGATCGCGGGCCTGGTCCTGCGCCGCAGTCCAGCCGTTGCCGTAGGCGAAGGGCACGTCGAACATCGGGAAGAAGTCGCCGGTGGTGTAGCGCGCATCGGCGTTGAACGGCTTCAGGCCATCGCGCTGTGGTTCCACCGATACATTGCCGCCGGCCATGATCGCCTGGCGATCGCCCTTGGCATCGGCCTGCAGGGCTTCGGCGTCGAAGCGGGTGAGTTGCTCGTCGGGCTCCTCGCCGGGGACGTGGCCGCCTTTTCCGCCGGGGTCCAATTGCGGATAGAACAGCGTCTGGCTTTTGCCCGGCAGCGGATCGCCGGAGAGCACATGGAACACCGTCAACGTGGTCATGCTGGCGCCGATGCCCAGCGCGATCGCCAGCACCATCAGCGCGGTGAGGACCTTGTTGCGGCGGAAGCTGCGCAGGGCGAGGTCGAGATAGTAGCTGAACATGGCAATCCTTCGAAACAGATTCTGTAGGAGCGACGTAAGTCGTGATGGGTCTTGTCGGACAAGTTGTGGTCGCGACTTGCGTCGCTCCTGCAGCCGAAGTCCCAGCGGGATCTGAAAGGAATCAGGCGGACGCTTCGACCGGCTTGCGGACCAGCCCCGCCCCGGCCGCCATATCCGTCGCCATGCCATCGACTATGTGCACGTTGCGCTGCGCGCGCGCGGCCAGTTCCGGATCGTGGGTCACCATCACGATGGTGGTGCCTTCGGCGTTGATCTCCTCCAGCATCTCCATCACGCCGCGGGCCATCTGCGAGTCCAGGTTGCCGGTTGGCTCATCCGCCAGCAGCAGGCGCGGGCTGCCGGCCAGTGCACGCGCGATCGCCGCGCGCTGCTGCTGGCCGCCGGACAGTTCGGCCGGGTAATGCTTCATGCGCGAGCCCAGTCCGACCCGCGCCAGTGCGCTTTCGATGCGCTGCCTGCGGTCGGCCGCCGACATGCCGCGGTAGCGCAGCGGCACGTCGACGTTGTCGAACAGGTTGAGGTCGGGAATCAGGTTGAAGCTCTGGAAGATGAAGCCGATCTTGCGGTTGCGCAGCTTCGAGCGGGCGTCGTCGGACAACGTGCTGACATCCTCGCCGTCGAGCCGGTAGGTACCGCTGCTGAAGGTTTCCAGCAGGCCGGCGATGTTGAGGAAGGTGGTCTTGCCCGAACCCGACGGGCCGGTGACGGCGACGAACTCGCCTTCGCGCACGTGCAGGTCGAGCGCGCGCAGGGCGTGGGTCTCGACCAGTTCGGTGCGGTAGACCTTGGTGACGGCGTGCATCTGCAGCATGGGGAAACTCCGTGGTTTGCGGCGGCCGGTGGCCGGCCGTGAATGGGGATGTGGGTGAAGGCGCAGGCGGGGTGGCAGTGGCTACAGCCCGCTGATGCGGACCCGTTCGGCATCGCCGAACTGGTCCGCGCCGGAGACCACGACGCGGTCGCCGGGCGCAAGGCCTTCGACGACTTCCACCGCGCCGATGCTGCTGACGCCGGTCTGGATGCGCTTTCGGACCGCAATGTTGCCATCCATCACGTAGGCGAGGTTGCCGCTGCCTTGCTCCAGGAACGGGCCGCGCTCGACCATCAGCACGTCTTCGCGGGTGTCCAGCACGACGCGCGCGCGCATGCGCTGGTTCTGCCGCAGGCCGGGCGGTTGCTGGTCGGCAAAGCGCAGGCGCGCGGTGACCTCGCCGTTGACCACTTCCGGGGACACCGCCGACACCGTGGCCGGATACGGTTCGCCACCACCGCCGGTCAGTTGCGCCGACATGCCGATGGCCAGATCGCGGGCGAAGCTCTCCGGCACCTTGACCTCGACCTCGAACCGGGTCAGGTCGACCACGCCCAGCACCGGCGCGTTGGCGGCGACGTTCGCGCGCTGCTCGACCAGCACCTGGCCGACCTGGCCGTCGAACGGCGCGCGCAGGGTCAGCGCGTCCACCTGCCGCTGCAATTCGGTGACCACCGAGCGCTGGCGGTCGGCCAGCAACTGCTTGTTGCGGCTGTCGAGATTCGCGCCCTGGCCCTGCAGGGAAAACTCGCGGCGGGCGTGGATCAGCCCCAGATCGGCCTTCTTGAGCGCATCGTCGGCGCGCGCCACGTCGATCTGCGAGACCGCGCCGCCCTCGAAGCCCTTGCTGAAGCGCTGCAGGTCGCGCTCGGCCGCCTGGCGATCCACGCTGGCCTGGTCCAGCGCGCGTTGCGCCGCCGACAACGCGACCTGTGCGTCCAGCGCCGCGCGCCCGGCCTCGGCTTCCAGACTGGCCAGGGTGGCCTGCTCCTGCGCGAGCTGGCTGCGCAGCTCGGGACTGTCGATGACCGCCAGTTCCGTGCCCTGCTCCACCACGTCGCCGGCGACCACGTTGAGGCTGACCGTGCCGCCAGCAATCGCGTACAGGGTCGGGCTGTTGGCGGCGATCACGCGGCCGTCGGCGGAGATGTCGCGGACCAGGTCGCCGCGGGTCACCGTGGCCACGCGCACCCGCGCGGCATCGAAGGAGCGGCTGCCGGCACTCCAGCCCGACACCAGCCAGCCGGCCAGCAACAGCACGGCGACCCCGATCGCGCCGCCCAGCAGCCAGCGCCGACGTTTGCGCGCCTGCCCGGAAGTGGCGGCAACGGGTTGGTCCTGGCCGGAGGTGTCGCGGATGCTCATTCGGGTCTGCCCTGGGTATGTCGACGATCTATCAAGATAGTCAAAGCAGGTTCCATGCCAAACCCCAAGCGATTGATTTGAAAGAAAAACACTGCCAGCCGCCTGCGTCCGCCGGACGGTTCCGGGTGTCCGCGCGGACAGCCTGCCGGTCGGTCGTCCGGCCGGTGCGGGGTCGCCTTCCCGGCTAAACTGTCCGGCTTACCTGCAGGAGTTCTCGCCATGTGTGGAATCGTCGGTGCGATCGCGGATCGCGATGTGGTCCCGGTCCTGATCGAAGGCCTGAAGCGGCTGGAATACCGCGGCTACGATTCCGCCGGCATCGCCGTGATCAACGACCAGGAAGTGCGCCGCGTACGCCGCACCGGCCGCGTGGCGGAGATGGAAGGCGCGGCGCTGGCCGAGGGTTTCCAGGCCCAGCTCGGCATCGGCCACACCCGCTGGGCGACCCACGGCGGCGTGACCGAGGCCAACGCCCACCCGCACGTCAGCGCCGGCGTCGCGCTGGTGCACAACGGCATCATCGAGAACCACGACGAGCAGCGCGAAAAACTCATCGCGATGGGCTACGTGTTCGAGTCGCAGACCGATACCGAGGTCATCGCCCACCTGATCCATTCGCACCTGACCGAAGGCAAGGACCTGCTGCACGCGGTGCAGGCGGCGGTGCATGAGCTGCACGGCGCGTACGCGCTGGCGGTGGTGAGCCGCAAGGAGCCGGGTCGCCTGATCGCCGCGCGCATGGGCTGCCCGCTGCTGATCGGCCTGGGCGAGGGCGAGAACTTCATCGCCAGCGACGTCTCCGCGATCCTGCAGGCGACCCGCAAGGTGATCTTCCTGGAAGAGGGCGACACCGCCGAGATCACCCGCGACAGCGTCACGGTGTTCGGCCCGGACAACGCCCGGATCGAGCGCGAGGTGCACCTGTCGGACGTGTCGCTGGCGTCGCTGGAGCTCGGCCCGTACAGCCACTTCATGCAGAAGGAGATCCACGAGCAGCCGCGCGCGATCGCCGACACCATCGAGGGCGTGATCGACGCCGGCACCTTCTCCGCCGAGCTGTTCGGTGACGACGCGGCGGACGTGCTGGCCGGTATCGAGGGCGTGCAGATCCTCGCCTGCGGCACCAGCTACTACGCCGGCATGACCGCGCGCTACTGGATCGAGGCGATCGCCGGGCTGCCGTGCTCGGTGGAGATCGCCAGCGAATACCGCTACCGCGACGTGGTCGCCAACCCGAAGCACCTGATCATCACCCTGTCGCAGTCGGGCGAGACGCTGGACACGATGGAGGCGCTGAAATACGCCAAGTCGCTGGGCCAGGAGCGGACGCTGTCGATCTGCAACGTGCCCGAAAGCGCGATCCCGCGCGCCAGCCGGCTGGTCTGCTACACCCGCGCCGGTGCCGAGATCGGCGTTGCCTCGACCAAGGCGTTCACGACCCAGCTGGTCGCGCTGTTCACCCTGACCGCAACCCTGGCCAAGCTGCGCGGCCGCCTCGATGAAGCGCGCGAAGCCGAGTACCTCGACGCCCTGCGCCACCTGCCCGGCAGCGTGCAGCACGCGCTCAACCTGGAGCCGCAGATCACCGCCTGGTCGGAGCATTTCGCACCGAAGGAGCACGCGCTGTTCCTCGGCCGTGGCGTGCATTACCCGATCGCGCTGGAAGGCGCGCTCAAGCTCAAGGAAATCTCCTACATCCACGCCGAGGCCTACCCCGCCGGCGAGCTCAAGCACGGCCCGCTGGCGCTGGTGACCGACGCCATGCCGGTGGTGGTGATCGCCCCCAACGACAGCCTGCTGGAGAAGGTGAAATCCAACATGCAGGAAGTCCGCGCCCGCGGCGGCGAGCTGTTCGTGTTCACCGACGAGGAAAGCCAGTTCGGCCCCTCCGAAGGCGTCCACGTCATCCGCGCCCCCCGCCACGTCGGCGTGCTCTCGCCCGTGATCCACACCATCCCGGTGCAACTGCTCGCCTACCATGTCGCCCTGGCCCGCGGCACCGATGTGGACAAGCCGAGGAACCTGGCCAAGTCGGTGACGGTGGAGTAACCGGGCCCGGAAATTCTCCGCGCCTCAAGCGACCTACGATCCGCGGATGGTCTCGCTCACCGGCTCGGTGAGCGCCTGCGGGCCCGAGGTTGGCACAGCGTGCAGATCGCTGGGCTGGCGCTCGATCATCCGCCGCACCCGAGGCCCGTCGGGGCCGCAGTGCAGCGCGCGCAGCTGCGCCGGAATGGTCGCGTCGTCGTGGGTGAGACGGCTGTTGTGGCGGACGTAGTCAAGCCAGGTCGGGGTCAGGTAGCGCTCGATCCAGACCTGCGGATCGGCGAGATCGCGCAGCACACGCCAGTGGCGGGCGCCGTCGCGGCGCCGGATGCGTCGCCGCTCCGCCATCGCGCCAAGGAACGCCGGCACGTCCTCGTCGCGGATGCGGTATTCGATCGTGATCACCACCGGTCCGGTACGCGGCTGGATGGGCACGGCGGTGGCGGGCTCCTGCCAGTGGCTGAACGGATCCAGGTTGAGTTCGGTCAGCCGGGCCAGCGGACGCCAGAACCCCAGCAGCGCGCAGGCGAGCATGACCAGCGCTGCCGCCAGCAAGGACATGCGCACGTCGCCGTGGTCGGCCATGATCCCCCACAGCCAGCTGCCCAGCGCGATGCCGGCGAACGCCGCCATCTGGTACAGCGACAGCGCGCGCGCCACGACCCAGCGCGGCGTGGACAGCTGCACCGTCACGTTGAACGTCGACAACGCCAGCACCCACGACGCGCCGCCCAGCATCAGCGCCACCATCGTCAACAGCAGCCAGCTGCTCATGGCGGCAACCGCCGCGGCAATCGCGAAGGCGATGCAGGACCAGCGGACCAGGCCTTCGGTTGACAGCAGGTCGCGCAGGCGCGTGCTGCCCATCGCACCGGCGATCGCGCCCAGGCCGAATGCACCGAGTAGCAGGCCATAGGTCAGCGGTCCGCCCGCGACCAGGTCCCTGGCAACCAGCGGCATCAGTGCCATGACCGCGCTCGCGCCGGCGCCAAAGACGAAGGCGCGGCCGAGGACGGCGCGGATGGCGGGCGACATGACCACGTAGCGCACGCCCGCAGCCATCGCGCTGCCGAGCGCTTCGCGCGGCAGCAGCTGCGGATTCGGCGGCGGGCGCCAGCGCGCCAGCACCACGAGCAAAGCGACATAGCTGACGGCATTGATCCCGAACGCCGCCGCCGCGCCGGCAGCCGCAACGATCGCACCGCCAAGCGCCGGGCCGACGCTGCGCGCGATGTTGAAGCCCATGCTGTTGAGGGCGACGGCGCCCGGCAGTTCCGCCCGCGGCACCATGTCGCCGACCGAGGCCTGCCACGCCGGCGCATTGAATGCCGCGCCGCAGCCGATGAGAAAAGTAAAAAGCAGCAGCAGCCACGGCGTGATCAGGCCCGACCAGGCGCACAGCGCCAGCGCGACCGACACCAGCAACATGAACAGCTGCGCGCCGAACATCATCCTGCGGCGGTCGTAGTTGTCCGCCATGGCGCCCGCGACCAGCGAGAACAGCATGACCGGCAGGGCGACGGAGGCCTGCACCAGCGCGACCATGTCGGCTGACTTGGCGATCGAGATCATCAGCCAGGACGCGCCGACCGACTGGATCATGCCGCCGAAGTTCGAGGACGCACTGGCGAACCAGACCTGGCGGAAGATCGGATAGCGCATCGCCGACAGCGCCGAAGGACGCTGCGCTGGATCAGTCACGCGGTTGGGAGTGTGTGCCATCAGGAGCCTGACCGAAGGGAGCGGCGGCCATTGGGCCAGAATCTTCGTAGGACATGATGGGCATGGTACCGCCGGGCGTCGCCGACATTGGTATTCAACCCCCCAAAGCGCGTGCTAGTCTCCGCGCTCGAAGGGGAGTAGCTCCCGAACGCTGTACCCGTCAATACGAGCTTCGGCTCCGGCGCAGCGGCATGGCCTCCACGGCCATGCGAGCAAGACCTTCGCGAGTCACTGCATGGCACCGGTCACCACCGGTGTCGCGCAGCGGCGACCGACTGCGTGCTGGCATTCCGCCAGCAGGTCGGCAACGCGAAGGAAGCATCCGATGGAAACTCTCGCCAATCCCGAACTGTGGGTCGCGCTCGCCACGCTGACCGCGCTGGAACTCGTGCTCGGGATCGACAACATCATCTTCATCTCGATCCTGGCCGGGCGGCTGCCGGTCCACCAGCGCGACCGGGCGCGCAAGATCGGCATCCTGCTGGCCGCCGTTTCCCGGCTCCTGCTGCTGTTTACGATCGTCTGGATCATCGGTCTGACCGCGCCGTTGTTCAGTCTCCTCGGGCAGACGTTCTCGTGGCGCGACCTGATCCTGATCGGCGGTGGCCTGTTCCTGATCGCCAAGGCCACCCATGAAATCCACCAGAAGGTCGAAGGGGCATCGCAGCATGTCGTCTCGGCCGCGACCGCATCGTTCGCTGCCGTCCTGGCCCAGATCATGGTGCTCGACATCGTGTTCTCGCTGGACTCGATCATCACCGCCGTCGGTATGGTCGACGAGCGCTGGGTGATGGTGACCGCGATCGTGATCTCGATCGTCTTCATGCTGGCGTTTGCGCGCCCGATCAGCGAGTTCGTCGAACGCCACCCGACGGTCAAGATACTGGCGCTGAGCTTCCTGCTGATGATCGGCCTGGTGCTGATCGCCGACGGCTTCGGCGTGCATATCCCGAAGGGCTACGTGTACGCGGCCATGGCGTTCTCGGTGTTCGTCGAGCTGATCAACCTGTGGATCCGTCGCCGCGCCGGGGCGCCACAGGTCGGCGCGCCCGTGGCCTGACCGCCGCTACCCGAACCGCATCGCCATGAAGGCTTCCCTGGCGGCGCCGACGACACTTCCATCGTCTGCCTGGGTTGGCGGGCTGGTCTTGACCAGCTTCCGGCCGCGAAGGAACAGCTTGATGCCGAAGAAAATGGTGCCGGCGCGGATCAGGAACGTGACGGCGCCGATCACCAGAAGCAGCAGTCCCAGGCCCAGTCCGCCCCATCGGATCGCCTTCCGGGTGCCGAGCTCGAGCACTCCCCTGGAAGGTGCTGCGGCGAGGTAGTGGACATCGACCGGCTCACCGATGCTCCGGTTGCAGGTCCTGTCGGAGCCGAAGCCCGAGTTGACGGTGTAGTCCCTGCCGTCAACGGTGTAGCTGGCGTCGTAGGAGCAGGTCCTGCTGCCGTCGTCCTTGTCGACCCTCGGTGCTGATATGCGCGAGATGGAGCCCGCAACCACGGAGTCGACCTGCGGGACTTGCACGATGAAAAACGCGCCGGCCGCGATGGCCAGACCCATGATGGAAAGCACGAGCGCGCCGAAGATTCCCGCGCGGGATTTCGTTCTGTTGAAGGGGTTTTCCAGCCCGACCAAACCATCGGCCACCAGCAGCCCGCCGACGGCCTGGCAGACGCGGCCGGCGGTACGGGGATTTTCCCCCTCGTGCCTGCGGACGATGTCGCTGGCACCGGACTTGAGTCTTGCGATCTGCTTGAACATGGGAATCCTGCCCGGATCGGGCCGGTTGGCGATCAGGCGCTCGAAGGCCTGCCTGACAGCGTGGAAAATTGATGGCGCGGCGGATGTCCGCGTTCGGAAGTGATGTGGTTTGTCTGGTGGTCGTGCCGCCGTGTCGGTGGGTCTTCGGCGGGCCGGACTGTCCATCGCTGGCAGCCCGCTCACCAGTACACGAGCCCCGATGCGGGATCCGGACAGCGGCGGAGGCTGTCCCAACCCGGCTGGCTGCCGCGGCAGCGTTTCGCTGCAGTTGGGGCGCTTCCGGAACAGGTCCTTTGCCGCGGCGCCGGCCGATGGCGTAGACTTCGCCGGCTTTCAGGTGACCTGTGGACACTCCCGTCCGCAGGTTGAAACGGGAAGCCGGTGACCTCCATCACGTCCTCATGGACCGGGGATGGAGCATTCCGGCGCTGCCCCCGCAACGGTAAGCGAGACGAGTCGAAGCACGTCGCCACTGTGCACTGCACGGGAAGGCGCTTCGGCGGCAACGGCACGACCGTTGCGCTCGCGAGTCCGGAGACCGGCCTGGAAGTCGACTGGTTGCGACGCGGCGGGCGTTGCGGCGGCGTGCCGTCGTCCGCCCGGCATCTCCGCAGCTCTCCCGCCTTGTCCAACTCCCCTTTCTTGCCGGCGCGGGCGTGCGTCGGCGCCTGGAGTTTCCCGACAATGCCCCAGTTCCGCCTCCTTTCCATGGCCGTTGCACTGGCCCTTCCCGTGGCCGCGTTTGCGCAGAGTGGCAACACCGACACCGCCACCGACCTGGACCAGATCGTGGTCACCTCCACCCGCACCGCCATCGCGCTGGAAGACAGCATCGCGCCGACCCAGGTGATCGACCGCGCGACCATCGAGCGCAGCCAGGCAACTTCGCTGCAGGAGCTGCTGCAGGGCCGCGCCGGCATCAACCTGGTCAATTCCGGCGGCGCCGGCAAGCTGACCACGTTGTTCATGCGCGGCACCAACTCCGCCCACACGCTGGTGCTGATCGACGGCGTGCGGGTCAACCTGGCCGACTTCGCATTCGCCACCTTCCAGAACATTCCGGTCGAGCAGATCGAGCGCGTCGAGATCATGCGCGGGCCGGGTTCCAGCCTGTACGGATCGGAGGCGATCGGCGGGGTGATCCAGATCTTCACCCGCCGCGACCACGGCGCGTTCGCACCGCATTTCCAGCTTGGGGCCGGCAGCAACGGCCTGCGCGAGGCCAGCGGCGGGTTCGGCGGCAGCATCGGGCGTGGCTGGTTCGGTGCCGACGCGGGTTACCAGCGCACCGACGGCATCAATGCCTGCCGCGGATCTGCGACGTTGTTCCAGGGTTGCTACGCCGACGAGCCCGACCGCGACGGCTACCGCAACCACTCGCTCAACCTGCGCGGTGGCTACACCTTCAGCGACGCACTTAGCGTCGAGGCCAGCGCGCTGCGTACCGAGGGCGAGAACGAGTACGACGGCTTCTACAACTACTCCGAGATCATGCAGCAGGTGTTCAGCGGCAAGCTGCGCTACACCCCGAGCGAGCGCGTGGCGGTGACCGTCAACGCCGGCCGCAGCGACAACGAGTCCGACAACTACACCGGCGACGTCCACGCCAGCACCAACAACACCCACCGCGACACCGCCTCGGTGCAGGCCGATGTGACCGTCGCCAGCGGGCAGCTGCTCAGCGCCGGCGTGGACTGGTACCAGGACCACCTGGACAGCAGCACCGCCTACCTGGTCGACAGCCGCGAGAACACGGCGGTGTTCGTGCAATACCAGGGCACATTCGGCGCCCAGCAGTGGCAGGCGGGCGTGCGCAACGACGACAACGACCAGTTCGGCAACCACACCACCGGTTCGCTCGGCTGGGGCATGACGCTGGACAACGGGTTCCGGCTGTCGGCGAGTTACGGCACCGGCTTCAAGGCGCCCACCTTCAGCGATCTGTACGACCCGTGGAGCGGCGTGCCGGGCCTGAAGCCGGAAGAGTCCGAAAGCCTCAACCTGGGTCTGGCGCAGACCGCGGAAAACTGGAACTGGGCGCTGGACGTGTACGAGACCCGCATCGACGACCTGATCACCTACGACTCGACGACGTGGATGATGAGCCAGGTCGAGCGGGCGCGGATCCGCGGCGCGGAGTTCACCTTCAACACCACCGTCGCCGGTTGGGACCTGTCGACCCAGCTCAGCCACACCGATCCGCGCAACCGTTCCGCGGGTGTCCAGCACGACAACCTGCTCGCGCGCCGGGCCCGCAACACAGCGCGGGTGGATCTGGACCGCCGCTTCGGCGACTTCCGCTTCGGCACCACGCTTATCGCCGCCGGCGAGCGCTTCGACGATGCCGCCAACAACGTGCGCCTGGGCGGTTACGGCACGCTGGACCTGCGGGTGGAATACGCGCTCAGCCCGGCCTGGTCGCTGCAGGCACGGGCGAGCAACGTGCTGGACCACGACTACGAGACCGTGGCCTGGTACAACCAGCCCGGCCGCGAGTACGGACTGCGCCTGAAGTACCGCCCGGCGCATTGACGCGGCCGGGTTGGAAACAGTGATTGATTGAAACGACAACGCCCCTGGACCGGGGCGTTGTTGCTGGTGCGCGGGCAGACGGTTGCGGCTACCCGTCCGCGACGTCATCCGGCCGTGGCGCGACGGTGTCGGCGGTCAGCACGGTGACGGTGACCGGCCCGGCTGGCGGCTTGTTCCGCGGTGCTGGCAACTGGTCGATGGCCTCGTTCGCGGCGGCGGCCAGCTCGTTGCGGCGGTGCTCGGGAACGTCCTGCCAGTGGCAATCCAGCAGCGCGCCCTCGATCGAATAGAGCAGGTTCAAGGTCGGCCGGAAGCCCGCGCGCTTGACCCGCATGAACGCCTCGACCGGGCCGACCTGGGCCAGTTCATGGCGGCTGCGCAGACCGACCTGGCGCAACCAGGCGGTGGATTTCGGGCCGATGTTGCGCAGTTTTTCCTTCATTCCAGTGACTCCAGGAAGATCTGCGCGATCGCTTCCATGCCGCGCTGGTCGTCGGCATCGAAACGGTCGAGCTGCGGACTGTCGACATCCAACACGCCGATCAGTTCGTCGCCGCGTACCAGCGGCACCACGATCTCCGAGCGGGACGCCGAGTCGCAGGCGATGTGGCCGGGGAATGCGTTGACGTCGGCGACCCGCTGGGTCTGCCGGGTGGACGCGGCCGCGCCGCAGACGCCCTTGTCGAGCGGGATGCGCACACAGGCCGGCTGGCCCTGGAACGGCCCGACCACCAGTTCGCGGCCGTCGAAGAAATAGAACCCGACCCAGTTCAGCGCCGGCAACGCGTGGTAGACCAGCGCCGACAGGTTGGCCGCGTTGGCGATCCGGTCGCGCTCGCCGGCGAGCAGGGCGCGGAGCTGGGCGGCCAGGTCCGCGTATTGTTCCGGCTTGCTGCCGGACAGCACGGTTGAAGTGAACATCGGGCCAGTCTAGCAGCGCCGGTCCGGGCGGGTCGGACAACGCCGGCATCGCCGGGCCGGGCTTTGCAAGGCCGGACTGGGTCGGCTCGGGCGGGGCACCGGTCGAGTGGCTCAGGTCCGGTGGCGGTCAGATGGGGCCGGGTTCATATCGGCCGGATACAGCGGTCTCGACACGGCCGGCAGTGGGTCAGGCCAGGCGCTGATCCGGCGGCTTCTGGTCAGGCCAGCTCCATGTCAAGCATTACCATGCCCGCATGGATATCCGCGGTTTCTATGTGACCGGCACTGATACCGGGGTCGGCAAATCGGTGGCCAGCGCGAGCCTGCTGCATGCGCTGCGCGCGCGCGGCCGGCGCGCAGTCGGGATGAAGCCGGTTGCGAGCGGTTGCGAGTACATCGACGGCGCCTGGCGCAACGAGGATGCGCTGCTGTTGCAGGCGGCCAGCGAGCCGCGGCCGGCGTATGCCGACATCAACCCGTATGCGTTGCGTTCGCCGGTCGCACCCGAGCTGGCGCTGCGCGAGGACGGGGTCGAACTGGGCTTCGACCGGATCCTGGCCGCGCACGCGCGACTGGCGGCACAGGCCGACACGGTGGTGGTCGAAGGCGTCGGTGGCTGGGCCGCGCCCTTGTCGGTGCACCATGACCAGCTCGATCTGGTGCGCGCGCTGGATCTGCCGGTGGTGCTGGTGGTCGGCCTGCGGCTGGGCTGCATCAACCACGCACGGCTGAGCGTGCGGGCCATCCAGGCCGACGGCGTGCGGCTGCTGGGCTGGATCGCCAACGAGGTGGACCCGGCGATGGCCCGCATCGACGACAACGTCCAGATATTGCGTGATCGCCTGCCGGTGCCGTGTTGGGGCCGGCTGCCTTACCGGCCCCGGCACGACCCGGCCGAACTGGCCAGTTGCCTGCACTTGCCGGATGCCGGATTGACGGAGCGGCAGTCGCCGGCCTGAGCGCAGGCAACAAAAAACCCGGAAGCCTGCGCTTCCGGGTTTCGTGTTCCGGCCGTGGCTGGAGAGAGAGACGGTTTACTTGGCCTTGGCAGCCTTGGTCGCGCCCTTGGCAAACGACTCGGCCTTCTCGGTCACGCTCTTGGCGACCTGCTCGGCGTTGGCCTGGGTGGTCTTTACCGCGGCTTCGAGCTGCGACTTGGCGATATCGCCGATCTGCTCATTGGCCTTGGTGGTGCGGCCGATGACTTCCTGGCCGACGGCGACGCCGCGCTCGACGTTCTCGCGGGCGACCTGCACGCCCTTCGGCCAGATCTTCTTCAGGCCGTCGGCGTCGCGCACTTCGGCGAACTCGCCCAGGAACGCGAAGGTGGCATTGGCGCGGTCTTCGATCGCGGCCAACTGCAGGCCGAACAGGGCCTCGGTGTTTTCGATGGCGAGACGGTTGACCTGTGCCGCGGCTTCCGCGAACTGACGCGTGGCGACGGCGAACTGCTCGTTGAATTGCTGGTACATGACGGGAGTCTCCTGCTTGCGTCGACAAGAGATTTGTCGATTTGTGCGGTGCAGCATAATCCCGATTATGTTGCGATGCAACAACAGGTGCTCTGTCAGGTGGAATCCGTTCAGCTTCGGCGGCGACCGGCTCGCCCGGCCGCGCGATCAACCCCGGTAACGGCAGCCTGACGTGCAGGTCTCGTGCACCACGACCTCGCTCAGCAACGGCAACGTAGGTTTCAGGCGCTCCCAGATCCACATCGCGATGCGCTCGCTGGTGGGGTTGTCGAGGCCCTCGATGTCATTGAGGTAGTTGTGGTCGAGCTGCTCGTACAGCGGGCGGAAAGCCGCCTTGATGTCGGCGAAATCGACCACCCAGCCGGTGTCCGCGCCGGGTTCGCCCTCCAGGTGGATCTCGACCCGGAACGAATGCCCGTGCAGGCGGGCGCACTTGTGCCCTGGCGGGACGTTCGGCAGCCGGTGGGCGGCCTCGAGGGTGAAGATCTTGAAAATATTCATCCACGCATTGTATCGCCGCCCGAACCGGTATCACGTTCCGGCCCCGGGCATGGCACGATGACGCCCCATGAACACTTCTGCCGCGGCTTCGTCCGTCATCGACCTTGCCTCCCTGCGCCGGGGCTGCGCGCAGTGCTCGCTGCGGCAGTTGTGCCTGCCGGCGGAGATCGGGCCGGTGGACCTGCAGCAGCTTGACGAGATCGTCCGCCGCCGGCGTCCGGTGGAGCGCGGTGAGTGGCTGTTCCGCACCGGCGACCGGCTGGGCTCGGTGTATGTGGCCCGCGACGGCGCGTTCAAGACCGTCAGCACCACCGAGGATGGGGATGCGCAGGTGGTGGGTTTCCATCTGCCGGGCGAACTGATCGGGCTGGATGCGCTGGGGACCGGTACGCACCGCTGCGATGCGGTGGCGTTGACCACCGCGAATGTCTGCGAAGTGCCGTTCGAGCAGCTCACCACGATCGCCGCGCAATTGCCGAGCCTGCAGCAACAGCTGATGCGGGTGATCGGCCAGAGCGTCGGCCGCGACCAGGACCACCTGGAGATGCTGGTGCGCCGCCAGGCCAACGAGCGCATCGCGTTGTTCCTGCACGGCCTGGGCGAGCGGCTGAGCAATATCGGCCAGTGCGGCAACAAGTTCCGGTTGCCGATGGGCCGGCAGGACATCGCCGATTTCCTGGGCCTGGCGCTGGAAACCGTCAGCCGCGGCTTTACCCGCCTGCAGGACGACGGTGTGATCGTGGTGCTCGGTCGCAGCGTGGAGATCGTCGATGTCGCCGAACTGCACCGCCTCGCGCACGGCTGCGAGCCACCGGCGCCGGCCGCGCAAGCGCGGCAGCGATAGGGCTGCGACTCGACGGGTTGAAGATACAAGGGCGCAATAAGCCGCCCTGGCGGTGCATTGCGCCGGGGTCCGGTGCGGCGTGCAGGTCCGCGGCGCAATACGCCTCCGGCTATGGCGCCCTACAGATCCGGTGGATTCACATTGACCGCGGCAGGCAGCCCAGCGCGGCCAGCAGGCCGTGCATCGCCGGCACCTGCATCAGCCACGGCGATGCCAGTGTCAGCAGGCCCGCCGCGAGCACGAGCAAGCCCGCACCCAGCCGCCAGCCGCCGCGCTGCAGGCGCTGGCCCAGCCGCGCGCCCGACCAGGTCAGCGACACCATCAGCGGCAGGGTCCCGAGCCCGAATGCGGCCATGGTCAGCGCACCGTTGCGCGTGTCGGCCTGCAGCCAGGCGGCGGCGAGCATGGTGGTGCTGAGTCCGCACGGCATCCAGCCCCACAACATCCCCAGTCCGATCCGTTTTGCGCTGGTGTTGGCCGGCAGCAGGCGGCGTTGCAGCGGTCGCAGTCTTGCCCACAGCGCGCCGGTGCCCGGCCCGGACAGGAAGGCGAGCCGGCCCTTGCGATCCAGCAGGCGCACGGCGACCACCACCAGCACCAGTCCGACCGCCGCGCGCAGGCCCATGGCGAGCCAGTCCAGCCGGGCCAGGTCGAGGATGCCGTGGCCGATGCCGCCGGCGATCGCGCCGGCCGCGGTGTAGCCCAGTACGCGGCCCAGGTTCGGTTCGATCGCGTATTTCCAGCTGGCGCGCGGGCCCATCGCCGAGAACCCGGTGGCGATGCCGCCGCACATCGCCGCGCAATGCACGCCGCCCATCAGGCCGGTCAGCAGCGCCGCGCCGAGGGTGAGCCAGTCCAGCGGCATGCTCAGCCGTCGCGCCCGTCGCGGGACGGGGTCTGCGCGGCATCCAGTGGTTTGCTGCCGGTCTCCGTCTCACCGCTCGTGTCAGTGCCGGTGGAGGTCGCCGCCGGAGTCGGGTCGGCCGGAGTCGAGTCGGCTGGTGTCGTGGCGGAGGCGGGCCTGTCGAGCGGCACCGCCGGGGAAGCCTGGCCCGGACCGGTCGTGGGGCTGTCGCCGGTCGCCGGCGTGGACGGGGCGCGCACCGGCCGGTCGTGTTCATCCTCGCGCAGGATGTCCAGCGCGGGCGTGTCCAGGTCCTCGAACTGGCCGCGCCTGACCGCCCAGACGAACGCCCAGGCCGCGAGGATCAGGGCCGCCATGCTGACCGGGATGAGAAACAGCAGGATGTTCATGGGTGGGCGCTCGCGGTGGCGGAAGTGGTGGCTGCGGGCGCCGAAGGGGCCGTGGTCGCCCGCACACGGGTGAGGCGCAGCGCGTTGGCGGTCACGATCAGCGATGACAGCGCCATGCCGAGCGCGGCGATCCATGGCGTCACCAGGCCGGCCGCGGCCAGCGGCAATGCCAGCAGGTTGTAGCCCAGTGCCCAGCCGATGTTCTGCCGGATCACCCGGCGGGTGCGGCGGGCGACCGCGATCGCCTCGGGCACGCGCGTCAGCGAACGCCCGGTCAGCACCAGGTCGGCGGCGCGCTGGGCAAGGGCGGCGCCTTCGCCGATCGCCAGCGACACGTCGGCACCGGCCAGCACCGGCGCATCGTTGAGGCCGTCGCCGACCATCGCCACGATGCGCCCGCGCTGCTGCAGCCCGCGCGCGTACGCGAGCTTGTCTTCCGGGCTTTGCCGCGCGTGCGAATCCTCGATGCCGACCTGGTGCGCGAAACGTTCCACGGCCTGGGCGGCATCGCCGCTGGACAGGTGCACCGCCAGTCCCTGCGCGCGGAGCGCGTCGACCGCCGCGCGGGCATCGGGGCGCTGGGATTCGGCCAGCTGGAAGCACGCGACGCCACGCCAGCCGTCATCGGGATGGTGGTCGCCGAGCCAGATCCGGCCATCATCGACGGCTTCGGCGGCGAAACCGGCCTGGCCCAGTCGCCAGTGCCGCCCCTCGACATCGCCCTGGATGCCCTGGCCGGGCACCGCGAGCACGTCGCGGGCGGGCGGCGGGTTGTCGATCTTCGCGAACGCGGCCGCGATCGGGTGGCCGCTGTCGCGTTCCAGTGCGGCGGCGATACGCAACGCCTGGTCGGACGTGAAGTCGCCGAAAGTCTCCACGTCGGCGATCACCGGGCGGCCGTCGCTGAGGGTGCCGGTCTTGTCGAACACGACGTCGGTCGCGTCGGCAAGCCGGTCCAGCGCGTTCTCGCGCACCGCCAGCACGCCCAGCCGCGCCAGTGCGCCATGGGCCGCCGCAAGCGCGGTGGGCACGGCCAGCGACAGCGCGCAGGGGCAGCTGATCACCAGCAGGGCGAGGGTGACCTCGAACGCGCGCGAAGGGTCGTGGGCGCGCCAGCCGAAATACACCGCGACCGTCGCCAGCAGCAGCCCGCTGACGAAGTAGTGGGCAATGCGCTCGGCCGCGCGCGCCAGAGCTGGCCGCTGCGCCTGCGCCTGTTCGACCAGCCGCGCCAGTTGCGACAGCCGGGTCGCGCTGCCGGTCTCGGTGACGCGCAATCTTGCGGGCTGTTCGCGGCAGACGGTGCCGGCGTACACGCGGTCGCCGGCGGCCTTGTCGACCGGGCTGGATTCGCCGGTCAGCAGGGCTTCCTCGAACCGGGCCTGGCCGTCGACCAGCTCGCCGTCGGCCGGCACCACCTCGCCGACCGCGACGCAGGCGAGATCCCCGACCAGCAGGGCAGACAGCGGGATCGACTCGCGGCTTCCGTCGGCCAGCTCGCGGGTCGCGAACGCCGGCCGCGCCCGCGCCAGTGCATCGACCTGCGCGTTGGCGATGTTGCGTGCGCGCTGCTCCAGCAGCCGCGCGATCGACAGCAGGAACACGAACATCACCGCCGCGTCGTACCAGACGTGCTCGCTGCCGCGGATGGTGCCGACCACGCTGGCGAAGTAGGCCAGCAGGGTCGAGCCGGCGATCAGGGTGTCCATGCCGAGCTGGCGATGGCGCAGCTCGCGCCAGGCACCGGTGATGAACGGCCAGCCGGCGTAGAACACCACCGGGGTGGAGACCAGGAAGGTCAGCCAGCGGAAGAAGTCGCGGGTCGGCACCGGCATCGAGCCGGTGGTGTCCAGGTACAGCGAGCCGGCCAGCATCATCGCCTGCATCGCGCCCATCCCGGCGACGCCGACCCGGATCAGGTCGCGGTTGCGCTGGCGCCGCCTGGCGCTTTCACGCGCTTCGCCGCTGGCCAGATAGGGCCGGTAGCCGAGCGTCACCAGCCGTTGCAGCGGTCGCGACAGGGTGGTTTCGGCCGGGTTCCAGGCCAGCCGGATACGGCCGGTGACGGCGTTCGCGCCGGCCTCCAGCACGCCGGGTTCGCGCGCCAGCACGCGGTCGATCAGCCACGCGCAGGCAGCGCAGCGCATGCCGTCGGTGAGCAGGGTGATTTCGCGGCCGCCGTCGATGTCGTGGGCGTGTTCGGCCAGCAACTCGTCGCGGTCCCACACGGCCAGGTCGACCGGCTCCGGGTCGACGCGGCCGGCGTGTTCGCTGCGCAGGCGGTAGTAGTCGCCCAGGTCGGCCTCGCGGATCCACTGTGCGGCGGCCGCGCACCCGTCGCAGCAGAAGGCGCGTACCGCACCGTCCAGCTCGACCCGCGCCGGCGTCGCGGGCAGGGCCTCGCCGCAGTGATGGCAACCGCCGGTGTCGGCGAGCAGCGCATCGGGGTGTGCGGCCACGCCGGAGGTCAGCGCCACGCTCATCGCATGCCTACGGTGCCTGCAACGAAGGCCGCAGGTCGGTGGCTTGCTGGTCCTTCGGCAGGCGTCCCCGCAGACGCCAGTGGCTGTCCTCGGGGCCGAGCGAGACCTTCCAGTCGTGGCTGATATCCAGCTCGGCCGGCGCACGCCAACCCAGTTCGTAGGGCTCCAGCACGAAGGCCTGGTCCTGCGACGAGAGCGTGGGATGGGCGAGGGTCAGCCACAGCGGTGCGGCAGTGTCGAACTTCCCGCTGACCGGCAGCACCTCGATGATTCCGAGTTCGGCGTCGATGCGCACGATCGCGCTGAGCTTCTCCTGCGCGGCGACCGCGTCCGGGCCCAGGTCGGCGGTCTGGATCTGCGCGGTGCGCTGGACATCGTCGCGGATCACGTCGTTGTTGCCGTCGCTGGCGATGAAGATCAGCCCGATGCTGGCGATGACCACCACCGCCGGCAAGGCGATCACCAGCCAGATGATCGGCATGCGCCACGGCGACTCCGGCTTGCCGTCGTGCTGGCCGGCGGAGGGTTTGTCGTTGGGGTCTGGTCGGTTCATTGGGTCGGTCCGAAGAAGCTGCTGTCCACGACCTGGCGGGTCTTGCCGTCAGCGGACTCAATCACGAACCGCAGGTCGTGGCGGCCCTGCACGGTGGCTGGCGCGGTCACCTCGACCGGCAGCGAGATCACCTGCGCCGCGTCGGCCTGGGCGGACTGGGTGCCGCCGCGCAGGACGATCCCGGGCGTGGTCGACTCCAGCTCGATGCGGTACTGCTGCGGCCGGTCGGTCTTGTTGACGAGCTTCAGGGTGTAGCCGTTGTCGATGCCGTCCGTGGTTACCCGGTACAGCGCATTGCGGTCGCGCAGCACGTCGACGATCAGCGGGCTGCGTGCAGCGATGCCCCAGGCCCAGGCGCCGACCAGCACCACCAGCAGCGCGGCATAGATGAACACGCGCGGACGCAGGATACGGGTGGGCTCGCCGTCGATCGCGTTCTGGGTGGAATAGCGGATCAGGCCACGCGGGTAGCCCATCTTGTCCATCACCTCGTCACAGGCGTCGATGCAGGCGCCGCAGGCGATGCAGTCGTATTGCAGGCCGTCGCGGATATCGATGCCGGTTGGACAGACCTGGACGCACATGGTGCAGTCGATGCAGTCGCCGGCGGCGTCGGGCGCGGGACGCGGCAGTGCGACTTCCAGACTGGCGCCGAAGGCCGCGTCGTTGGGCTTGCCGGCCTCGGTGCGCGCGTACTCCATCGCGTTGCCGGCCGCGTCATGGCGGCTGGCGCGGAATACCAATTCGTACGCCAGCGCCTTGTCGAGCAGGCCGCGACCGCGGGAGATCACGTCGCCCAGGCCACGGCGGCGCGGGCCGCGCGGCTCGCCGCGCATCGGGTCGTAGGCGATGATCAGGGTGTTGCGGTCGAACATCGCGCTCTGGAAGCGCGCATACGGGCACATGTACTTGCACACCTGTTCGCGCAGGAAGCCCGCGTTGCCCAGCGTGGCCAGGGCATAGAACAGCACCCAGAAAGTCTCCCAGCCGTTCCAGTCGAACGGCCAGGCGCGTTCGGCCAGGCTGACGATCGGGGTGAAGAAGCCGACGAAGGTGAAGCCGGTCCACAGCGCGAACGCGATCCACAGCACGTGCTTGGAGCCCTTGCGCAGGATCTTGTCGCGGTTCCACGGGCCGGCATCGAGCTTCATCCGCTTGGCGCGGTCACCCTCGGTCCAGCGCTCCATCCACAGGAACACCTCGGTCCAGACCGTCTGCGGGCAGGCGTAGCCGCACCAGATCCGTCCCGCCAGCGCGGTGACGAAGAACAGCACCAGCGCCAGGATGATCAGCAGCATCGCCAGGAAGGTGAAGTCCTGCGGCCAGAAGGTCAGGCCGAACACGTAGAACTTGCGCGCCGGCAGGTCGAACAGCACCGCCTGGCGGCCGTCCCAGTCCAGCCACGGAAACACGTAGTACATCCCCAGCAGCCAGAACACCGCCAGTTTGCGCAACCGGTCCAGCCGGCCGCTGACATCGCGCGGATACACCTTGCGCTCCTTGACGTAGACGGAGCTTCCGCTGCCGTCGTCGAGGAGGTCGATGTCGATTTTCTTGCTCACCGCGGACTGCCTTTCTGGATGACTACTTCTGGGGGGGTAAGGACCGGTTGAAACGGCTCGCCGGCCGCAGCAGCAGCCAGGTGAACAGGCTCGACGACGCCGTCGCCAGCCAGAACATGAAGAAACCGATCGTGTAACCGACCCCGCTGGTGATCGGCACGTCCGGGAAGGTCATGTCGCGCAGCTGCAGCGGGTCGATGAAGGCGAAGAACACCATCGTCGCCACGCCGGCGGCGAAGAAGCTGGGCCAGAGGATCGCGCCGACCCGCTGCGCCATCGGGCGCGGCGGGTGGTCCATCGGGGATGGCGGCGCGTACTGGCTCACGGGGCGGCCTTGGGCGTGGTGCCCGTGGCTCCTGCTGCGGGCGGGTTGGACAGCGACCACACGTAGGCCGCGACCAGCCGCGAACGGGTCTCTCCGAGCAGCTCGCGATGCGCCGGCATCACGCCGTGGCGACCATTGACGATGGTCTGTCGGAGGCTTTCCTTGCTGTCGCCGTACATCCAGTAATTGTCGGTCAGGTCGGGCGCGCCGACGGCCTGGTTGCCCTTGCCATCGACCCCGTGACAGGCCACGCACACGCCGTCGTAGAGCTTCTTGCCCTGCGCGGCCATGAAGTCGTTCTGCACCGACTGGCCGGGCGTGCCGAGGACGTGCACGTAGGCGATGACGTAATCCACCGCATGCTCGCCGCCCATGCCGGTCAACACCTTGCCCCACTCGGGCATCACGCCTTCGCGGCCGTCGAGCACGGTTTCCAGCACCTGGTCGGGTGCACCGCCCCAGTGCCAGATGTCGTCGGTCAGGTTGGGGTAGCCGATCGCGCCCTGCGCCGACGAGCCATGGCAGGTGGCGCAGGTGTTGGCGAAGATCGAGCGGCCCAGATTGAGCGCGACCGGGTCGTTCGCCAGCTGGTCGATCGGCTTGCCGTCATACGGACGGAAGGTTTCGGCCAGGGTGGCATCCCAGACCTGCTTGTCGCTGGCGTGCTCAGCCTGCGAGCTCCAGCCGCTGAGGCCGGAGTAGGTACCCCAGCCGCCGTACCAGAACAGGTAGGCAAAACCGAACGCGATCGCGATGAAGAAGCCCTGGATCCACCAGCGCGGCATCGGTTTGTTGTACTCGGTGATGTCCTCGTCCCAGTAGTGACTGGTCTCCTCCGGCTTGGGATCGCCGGGGCGGCGCTTGGACGTCCACCACAGCAGCCAGACGCAGCCCAGCAGGTTGAACGCCGCAAGGACGATGACATACCACGACCAACTGGTGCTCATGCGTGCGGCTCCCCCGCGCCTTCGGCGGTGTTGTTGCCCGGACCCTCGTCGAGCGCGAGGCGTGCGGTTTCATCAAAGGATTGCTTGTTCCGTGGGCTCCAGGCCCAGACCCAGACCGCCACGAATATCAGCATCAGCACGACGGTGATGATTCCCGAAAGCATGGCTCAACCTCCACGCGGGGCATTCAGGCCCAGGCCCTGCAGGTACGCCACCACCGCGTCGAGCTCGGTCTTGCCGGCCACGTCGTCGGCGGCGCTGGCGACTTCCTCGTCGGTATACGGGTCGCCCAGGCGCTGCAGGGTCTTCATGTGGCGGGTGATGGCCTTGCCGTCGACCTCGTTCTTTTCCAGCCACGGGAACGCCGGCATGTTCGACTCCGGCACCACCGCGCGCGGGTCGGTCATGTGGACGCGGTGCCAGTCGTCGGAATAGCGTCCGCCGATCCGGGCCAGGTCCGGCCCGGTGCGCTTGGAACCCCACTGGAACGGGCGGTCGTACACCGACTCGCCGGCCAGCGAGTAGTGGCCGTAGCGCTCGGTCTCGAAACGCAGGGTGCGGATCATCTGCGAGTGGCAGTTGTAGCAGCCCTCGCGCACATAGACGTCGCGGCCGGCCAGCTGCAGTGCGGGGTAGGGCTTGACGCCCGGCAGCGGCTCGATCGCCTCGGCCTGGTACATCAGCGGCACGATCTCCGCCAACCCGCCCAGCGATACCGCCACGGCGACCAGGACGGCCATCAAGCCGATATTTTTCTCAACCTTCTCGTGTCCAATAGCCATCTTTTTGTCCTCAGCCCTGCACTTCGGCCGCGTGCGGCGCCAGCACCGGATGTGCGGCCGGAGCCAGCACGCTCTGGCGCGTGCGCCACATGTTCCAGGACATCAGGCAGATGCCGGCCAGCACCATCAGCCCGCCGAGCAGGCGTCCCAGGTAGTACGGATAGGTCACCGCCAGCGACTCCACGAAGCTGTAGGTCAGCGTGCCGTCGGCGTTGGTGGCGCGCCACATCAGGCCCTGGGTGATGCCGGCGATCCACATCGAGGCGATGTAGAACACCACGCCGACGGTGTGCAGCCAGAAATGGCCGTCGATCCACTTGGTCGAGTACATCGCCTTGGCACCGATCAGGCGCGGATACAGCGAGTACAGCGAGCCGAAGGAAATCATCGCCACCCAGCCCAGGGTGCCGGCGTGGACGTGGCCCACGGTCCAGTCGGTGTAGTGGCTGAGCGAGTTGACGGTCTTGATCGACAACAGCGGGCCTTCGAAGGTCGCGATCATGTAGAAGCTGATCGCCACGATCAGGAACTTCAGGATCGGGTCGGTGCGCAGCTTGTGCCACACGCCCGACAGGGTGAGGATGCCGTTCATCGCGCCGCCCCAGCTCGGGGCCAGCAGGATCACCGAGAACACCATGCCGACCGACTGTGCCCAGTCCGGCAGCGCGGTGTAGTGCAGGTGGTGCGGACCGGCCCACATGTAGACCGAGATCAGCGCCCAGAAGTGCACGATCGACAGCCGGTAGGAGTAGATCGGCCGCTGCGCCTGCTTGGGCACGAAGTAGTACATCATCGCCAGGTAGCCGACGGTCAGCAGGAACGCCACCGCGTTGTGGCCGTACCACCACTGCGCCATCGCATCGACCGCGCCGCTGTAGACCGAGTAGGACTTGAACAGCCCGGCCGGGAAGACGAGGTTGTTGACGATGTGCAGCAAACACACGCCGATGATGTAGGCGCCGTAGAACCAGTTGGCGACGTAGATGTGCTTGACCCGGCGTTTGGCGATGGTGCGGAAGAACAGCCAGCCGTAGGCGACCCAGACCACCGCGATCAGGATGTCGATCGGCCATTCCAGCTCGGCGTATTCCTTGCCCTGGGTGATGCCCATCGGCAGGGTGATGACGGCACTGACCATCGCCGCCTGCCAGCCCCAGAACACGAAGCTGGCCAGCTTGTCGGAGATCAGCCGGACGTGGCAGGTGCGCTGCACGACATACAGACTGGTGGCGAACAGCACCGAACCGCCGAACGCGAAGATCACGCCGTTGGTGTGCAGCGGCCGCAGCCGGCCGTAGCTCAGCCAGGGGGTGTCGAAGTTCAGAGCCGGCCAGTAAAGCTGGGCGGCGATGAACACGCCGACGGCCATCCCCACGATGCCCCAGAACATGGTCGCGACCACGAACTGGTGGACCACCTTGTCGTTGTAGTAGCCGCGGGGCGCGGCCAGCGCGGAGTCACCCAGCGCGGAGTCACCGGGGCCAGCCGGCATCGCCATGGCATCGTCATGCACAGTCATGGAAAACCTTCATTTGTGTAGGCACCTATTTTCCTGGAGCCAACTGGGTGGGGAGTTGATCTGGATCAAACCGGTCCGGGCCGTGGGGAGGTACGGCGGGCGGGGTCGCAAGGCCGGTCAGGCATCGCCAGTCAGGCACCGACACCGTGAGGCTGGAGGATCCCCATGGCGATGCCGGCAATCACCAGCCCGATCAGCACGATCGATAGCGTGATGCGTCTGGTCAACGCGTTGACCGTGCGTTTGCTGGTGCCGGTATCGACCAGCATGTAATACAGGCCAGCGCCGAGATTGTAGATGATCACGCCGAGGAAGCCGAGGATGAGCAGGGTCTTCATGACGCGAACTCCCGGGTCGAGGCGGGTGCGGAGGCGGTTGCGGCCTCCGGCGAGGGGGCGCCGGCGTCGCGGAGCCGCCGCAGCCAGCGGTGGCGCAGGCCGACGGCGACCGTCATCGCCAGCAGGAACATCCCGTACGCGCCCATCGTGGCGACCACCTGCTTCCACATGGCGCCATAGGCCGGGTCGGCCAGGTGGTAGCCGCGCTGCATGCCCCACGCGGCCAGCGCGGTGGCGGTCGCCAGGCTGAGGCTGTCGAACACGGTGCGGGCGGGCATCCGCGGCTGCCGTGGATAGACCCAGAACAGCACCGCGAGGATGGAAAACCACGGCACGAACAGGATCAGGGCGAGGGTGATTTCGACTTGCGGGTTCATCGGAAGCGGTTCCGTTGGGGGGTGTCCGGTCGGAACGTCCGGCAGGAACATCCATTCAACGTCGCAGGATACGGTGACCGGATCAGTTCCCGTAGACTCAGGCGATTGGTAAAAAACCGTATCAGTTCAGCGGGTTCAGGTTCGACCGAAGGCGAGGAGCCGACGATGAAGCTCTATGAAGCGCTGGCCGAGGACGTCGCCGGGTCGATCCGGCAGGGGCTGCTGAAGCCCGGCGACCGCTTGCTGTCGGTGCGCCAGGCCAGTGCCGCCCACCGGGTCAGTCCGTCGACGGTGTTCCAGGCGTACTACCTGCTGGAGGCGCGCGGGCTGGTCCATTCGCGGCCCCGTTCGGGCTACTACGTGAACGCCGCCGCGGTGGCCCGTGCGCCGGAGCCCGAGTTGCCGTCGCAGCCCGATGGCGAGTCGCGTTCGGTGGAGGTCAGCGACCTGGTGTTCCAGGTGCTGGAGTCGTCGATGGCGCGCGACGTGGTGCCGCTGGGCTCGGCGTTCGTGGATCCGGAGCTGTTCCCGCTCCGGCAGCTGGGCCGCGCGCTCGCCTCCACCGCCGTCCATCTCGATCCCCGCAGCACCGTCGATGACCTCACGCCCGGCAACGCGGAGCTGCGCCGGCAGATCGCGTTGCGGTACCGGCTCGGCGGCATGCAGGTCGGCAGCGACGAGATCGTCGTCACCAACGGCGCATTGGAGGCGCTGAACCTGTGCATCGGCGCGGTGACCGGGCCGGGCGATGCGGTGCTGGTCGAGTCACCGTGTTTCTACGCGACCTTGCAGGTGCTGCAGCGCTTGCGCCTGCGCGCGATCGAGGTGCCCACCCATCCGCGTGAGGGTATCGACCTGGCGGCGATGGAGGCGGCGATCGCGCGGCATGCGCCGAAAGCCTGCTGGCTGATGACGAACTTCCAGAACCCGCTCGGCGCGAGTCTGTCGAGCGAGCGCAAGCGTGCGCTGGTGGAACTGCTGGCGCGGCACCGGATTCCGCTGATCGAGGACGACGTCTACGCCGAGCTGTATTTCGGCCACGAGCGTCCACTGCCGGCCAAGGCGTTCGACCGCGAAGGACTGGTCATGCACTGCTCGTCGTTTTCCAAGAGCCTGGCGCCCGGTTACCGGATCGGCTGGGTCGCACCGGGCCGGTTCGCGCAGCAGGTCGCCCGTCGCAAGTTGACCACCACCCTCAACACCAGCGTGCCGACCCAGGCGGCGCTGGCGAAGTACCTCCAGCACAGCGGCTTCGACCGCCACCTGCGGCGGCTGCGCAAGGCTCTGGCGACGCAGCAGGCGCAGTACCTGGATGCAGTGGCCCGGCACTTTCCGTCCGGCACCCGGGTGACGCGACCGGCCGGCGGCTACTTCCTGTGGCTGGAGCTGCCGCCGCCCGCCGACGCGCTGGTGATCCAGCAGCGTGCCGCGCAGTTGGGCATCAGCATCGCGCCGGGACCGATGTTCTCGGCCGGCCGCAGCTTCGGCCATTGCCTGCGGCTCAACTGCGGCCACCGGCTGGACGCGCGGACGGAGTCGGCGCTGGCGACGCTGGGGCGACTGGCCCGCGAGACCGCGTAAATCCCTTCTCCGCCCTGCACGCCGTTCTGCCTCAGCCCGCCGGGTGTGCGTGGCTGAGGCGGTGTCCGGCAGGGATGCAGGCCAGCCATTGCCTGCGTCTTGAGCTGCGACGCGGCGTCGCCCGGGCGGATCGGTCCATGGGGTGCGTCAGCGCAACGCCTTGCGGACGGCGGCAACGAACTCCGGATCGGGCTGGCTGCCGACCTTTTCAGTGCGCGCCAGTATCCGGCCTTCGCTGTCCAGCAGGACCAGCGCACTGGTGTGGTTGAACTCGCCATCGGCGAGCGCGCGGTAGCGGATGCCGAGCACGCCGGCGATTGCACGCACGTCGCTGGCGGGCGGGCTGGCCAGGGTCCAGCGCGCCGGATCGAGCTTGCGCTTGTCGGCCACGGTCTTCAGTGCGGCCGGGGTGTCGCGCACCGGGTCCATGCTGATCAGGGTGATGCCCAGGCGCGCGCGTTCGGCGTCGGTCAGCTGCTTCTCGACCGCCTTGCCGCTGTCGATGATCAGCGGGCAGATGTACTGGCACGAGGTGTAGAACATCGACACCAGCTGGGGCGCGCCGCGCTTGCTGGCCCAGGCGGCCTGCCGGCCGTCCTGGTCGGTCAGCTGCACCTGCAGCTGGTACACCGAGTCGCGCGGCAGGGGTGCCTGTTTCTGTGGGGTGGGCGGGGCCGCCAGCGCGTTGCTGCACAACAGCGCGGCGGCGAGGGTGAGCATCAGTCGTTTCATGGTGTGTCCTTGACGCACCGGAAACCGAGGTTGCCGGTGGTGGCTTCGGCACTGAGCGAGGACAGCATCGCCACCCGCATCAGTACGGCGTAGTTGTCGCGGTCGTTCATCGACAGCGCGCCGGCGCCGCAGAAGCGGGCATTGTCGGGATCGCCCTGGTTGCGGTTGTCGGCGTCCATCAGCAACGAGGAGAAGTCCTCGGTCCATTCCCATACCAGGCCGTGCAGGTCCTGTATCCCGTACACGTTGGCCGGCTGCAGGCCGGCGCGCGGCAGGGCGGTGTTGGACGGGCGCGAGTACCAGCGCAGGATGCGTTCGCGCCAGGCCCGGTCGCGGCGGGCGTCGCGGCGGGTCTCGTCGGCCGCCGCGACGTACTCCCATTCGGTCCAGGTCGGCAGCCGCGCGCCCTGCGCGGCGCAGTAGGCATCGGCGGCGAACCAGCTCACCTGCACGACCGGCTGGCCGGGCTTGGCGTCCTCGCCCAGTTCCACCGGGCCGGCCCAGTGCGACAGGTAGCGCGCCTCGGCCAGCACGCCGGGGACGCGGTCGCGCCGCCATTGCGGCTGGGCCTTCACGAACGCGAGGAAGTCCGCATTGGTGACCGGCGTGCGCATCATCGAGAAGGCCGCGACCGGCTGCTTGCCGGGCGCGTCCTCGTAGTTGAGCGCGCTGGCGAAGCTGCCGCCGGGTACGGGCAGGTAGTCCGCGCCGCCGGCGAGAGCACCGGCGACGGGGATCGCGACCAGCAACGCGGCGGCGAGCTTGCCGATCACGTCAGTGGCCCGCCGAGGCGTTGGCCGGCTTGGTCTTGCGCATCTCGGCGACCTCGGCCTTGGTCACCTTGCCGCCCGGGTTGTTCCAGCTGTTGAGCACGTAGGTCGAGATGTTGGCGATCTCGTCGTCGGTGAGCTGGTTCATCGGCGGCATGATCGAGTTGTAGTCGGTGCCGTTGACCGTGACCGGGCCTTCCAGGCCATGCAGGATCACCCGCGGCAGGGACTTCGGGTCGGCCTTGATGTAGTCCGAGTCGGCGATCGGCGGGAACACGCCGGCCATGCCCTGGCCGTTGGCCTGGTGGCAGGTCGAGCAGGTGCCCATGAACAGTTCCTTGCCGGCCTGGATCTGCTCCTCCACGGTCAGCTCGCCGGTCTTCTGCGCGGCGGCGGCCACGGCGACGGCGGCCAGGTTCGGTGCCGCGCGGTCGCCGATGTACATCTCGTCGACTTCCAGGCCCGAGTAGATCTCCTTGTTCTCCGGCCCATCGGCCTTGAGGATCGCCAGCGCACCCTTGTTGAACGCGCGGAAGATGCTGTGGTCGACCAGCACGTAGCTGCCCGGCACTTCCAGGTGGAACTCCATCATCGCCGCGCCGCCCGCCGGGATCAGCGTGGTCTGCACGTTCTCCTGGTACTTGGTGCCGCCTTCGTACCAGACCTTGTCAAAGATCTCGCCGATCACGTGGAAGCTCGACACCAGGTTCGGGCCGCCGTTGCCGACGTACATCCGCACGGTTTCGCCGACTTTCGCGGTCAGCGACTTGTCACCGGTGGTGGAGCCTTCCGAGCCGTTGAACAGCACATAGGTCGGGTGCTCATCGATCGCCTTTTCCATGTCGAACGGCTGCAGGCCCTTCTCGCGGTATTTGCCGGTGGTGTAGAAGTCGCCCTGCATCACGTAGTACTCCTTGTCCACCGCCGGCAGGCCCTCCGGCGGCTCGACCAGGATCATTCCGTACATGCCGTTGGCGATGTGCATGCCGACCGGCGCGGTCGCGCAGTGGTAGACATACAGGCCGGCGTTGAGCGCCTTGAAGGTGAACTGGGTGCGGCGGCCGGGCGCGGTGAAGCTCGAGGCCGCGCCGCCGCCGGGGCCGGTCACGCCGTGCAGGTCGATGTTGTGGGGCATCTTGCTGTCGGGCATGTTGCGCAGGTGGAACTCCACCGTGTCGCCCTGCCGCACGCGGATGAAGCTGCCCGGCACGGTGCCGCCGAAGGTCCAGAACGTGTAGTCCACGCCTTCGGAGATCGGCATGACTTTCTCGATCACGTCCAGCTCGACGATGACCTTGGCTGGGTGGCTGCGGCCGGTGGCCGGTGGCACATGCGGCGGGCTGGTCAGCACGGCCTTGATCGGTTCCCCCTGCGGCGGTCCGAAATCGCCCTTGCGGGAACCGCCGGTCTCCTGCGCGGTGGCATCGGCCGCCGGCGTGGCAGTGGGTGTGCTGCTCCGGTCACAGGCCGGCAAGGCCAGTGCCAGCGCCGCCAGCAGCGGTATCAGGTAAACGGTTGTGCGCTTCATCTGCGGACTCTCCGGGAGAGGGGAAACGGTGGGTAATGCGGACAGGAATGGCGGGCGGAATTGCGACCGGCGTGGATTTTCGGGAAGGGTGGCAGGAATGACGCAGCGGATTCTGATCTGGATCAAATTTTCCGGGCTGCCGGAGCCGTTGTGGCAAGCGCTTGATCCAGATCACGGGTGTCGCGGGCTGTGCGTGGTCTGCTGCAGGCGCAGTGCGGTGATTGCCTGCGTGTCGCGGTAAAGAGGTCCATACGTCATGAGTGAGTACGAATTCGGCGGGTTTCAGCCCATGCCGTGCTGCGGCCTGGCCGAATGCCTGGACGCGGCCGGAATCGATGGCCGGGTGCCGGTGTCGCATCTTGTCAAGGATCTGCCGCGGATGTCGTCGACGCCGGTCGTGGAGTCGCGCAGCGAGACCCTCCAATGAGCATCCGTCCGTGTCGTTGATCCGTCGGCTGTGGACACCGGCGGCGCCGGCCATGGACGACGATGCCGGGCCGTCAATGGATGCACGGCCTGAAACCGCGCTCGACTTCCGCGGGTTGCCGGCGCCCGAGCCGATGGCGCGTGCGCTGGCGGCCGCCGATACGTTGCTTCCGGGCGGAGAGGTCGCGGTGCTGACCCCGTTGATGCCGCTCCCGTTGCTGGATCTGTTGGCGGCGCGTGGCCTGCTGACGCAAAGCCGGGCGCTGGCCGATGGCGGCGTGCTGACGCTGATCCGGTGTCCGCATGGACAGGGTGCTGCGGACCCGCCGGAGCAGGGCGAGCCGGCGCAAGCCCGGCAAGCACAGGCCCGACAAAAGCAGGGCGCGGACATTGGCACGACTCGCCCTTGATCGCGCGCCGGCACCGGCGTTGCCGCGCCGGTTCCTGCTCAGCGCACCGCTGTGGGGTGCGTTGACGGGCGTGCTGCTGTTGGCCGGCGGCGAGGCGGCCGTGGTCGATCGCTGGTCGCCGATGACGCTGGCGGCCGTGCACATGTTGACCCTGGGAATGCTGGGCAACGTCATGTTCGGCGCACTGCTGCAGTTTCTGCCGGTGGTGGCGGGGGTGCGGATCACCGGCGGCCCGCGCGCAGCGCATCTGCTGCACGCGCTGCTCAATCTGGGCGCGGCCGGACTGGTGGCGGGATTCCTGGGCCGGTGGTGGGACGGTTTGCTGATGGCGGCGGCGGTGCTGGCGTTGGCATTCGGCTGCCTGGCGGTGATGACATTGCCGGGTCTGTGGCGGGCGGCCGGCCAGGCATTGCTGCGGACCGGTATCGCGATGGCGATCCTGGCGGCGCTGGTGACCGCGGCGCTCGGGATCGGCATGACCGTGGGGCTGTCGGGCCGTGCCGGACTGCCACTGCAGCCCTGGGCGGACATCCACGCCGGCTGGGGCGTGCTGGGCTGGATGCTGGTGCTGATCGCCAGCGTGGGGCGGGTCACGATGCCGATGTTCCAGGGCACGGCCAGCACGTCGGTGCGCAGCCAATCCACCTGGCTGCTGGCCGTACTGATGGTGCTGCTGCCCGGATCGATCCACTGGGTGGTGGACGGCGAGCCGGGCGCGCTGCGGCTGGGTGCGGCGCTGCTGGTGACCGCCTTCGCGCTGGCGGGCTTGTGGTTGCAGTGGAGCGCGCCGCGCAAACGCGGCCGGCCGCTGGTGCGCAGCTGGCGCGCAGGCCTGCTCGCCCTGCTGGTTGCACCGTGGCTGCTGGGCGTGGGCGACGGGATGCTGGCGGGCATCTTGGCCATTGCGGTCGGCGTGCCGCTGCTGGTGATCGGCATGCAGATGGAGATCGTGGCCTTCCTGGGCTGGATCGGCCTGCAGCGCGCCTGCCCGCGCGGCGTGCTGGTTCCGAGCGTGCAGCAGTTGCTGCCCGATGCCGACAAGGGCCGCGTGCTGGCCTGGCACGTGGCGGCGTGTGCGTTGCTGATCGCCGCCGTGGCGTGGCCGCACGACGGGCTGGCGCGGCTGGCCGGGCTGGCGTTGCTTCTGGCGTATGGCGCGCTGTGGTGCGCGTTGCGCCGGGTCGGACGGCGCAGCGATGACTTCCTGTCGTCGCGTCCTTTCCACCCACCGGCGAGCGCGCCGGACCGCCATTCCGCCGCGGAGCCCGCCAACCAGGACGACCGCCATGCAGCCGACCCCACCCATGCCACCAACGACGCCTGACCCGGTCGCGCTGGCCTGGGTACGCCGGGCGATCGACGGTGTCGACGACGCGATGCTGCTGCTGCTGGCCGGTCGCGGCCGGCTGGCGCGCCACGCCGCGCGGATCAAGCAGCGCGCCGGCGTACCCGGTCGCGATGCGGGCCGCGAGGCGCGGGTGCATGCACGCGCGCAGTCGCTGGCATCGCGGATCGGCCTGCCCGCGGCGACCGCGCGGGCGATGACCTGCCTGGCGATCGACCACGCCTGCCGCCAGCAAGGGCTCGCAACTGATCTGGATCAAGGCCGGCAACCTGCCATCCACCGCATGATCGTTCCCGCCATGCACGACACCTCCGCACACAACGCTCCCTCCCCTCGCCATTCGGCGCTGCTGCGTCTGATCCCGCCGCCGTCGCGGCTGGCGCCGTTGTTGCGCGTGGTGCCCCTGACCGCCCAGCGGCGCCTGCTGGAACGTGCGATGCAGCGCGTGCTGGCGGCGCCGCTGGCGGACGGCACGCTGGACTTCATGCAGGGCCGCCGGCTCGGCATCGAAGTCACCGACCTGGGCCTGCGCTGGGTGATCGAGCAGCACGGCACCCGGTTGACGGTCACCGACGAGGCGCCCGAGGCCAGCGTGCGCGGTACCGCGACCGACCTGCTGCTGCTCGCCAGCCGGCTGGAGGATGCGGACACGCTGTTCTTCCAGCGCCGGCTGGTGCTGACCGGCGATACCGAGCTGGGCCTGACCGCGCGCAACCTGCTGGAGCGGTTGCCGTGGGAATCGGTGCCGCTGGGCCTGCGCATCGGCCTCAACCGCGGCGCGCGCCTCGCCCGCGCGGCCCGCACGGCGCATGCGGCGGGTCGCCAGCGCACCTGATCCGCCTCGTCCGCACGGTGTTTATTCCCGCACGGTGTTTTACGTGCCTGATCCCTTCAGCTATGTGATGCCATGAACCACTCCACAGCCCTCGCCACACCGCGCTGGCGGCCCGGACTCGAGCTTGAATACGCGCCGCTGGTGGAAAAGCTCGAGCAGTTGATCCCCTGCATGGAGGTGCCGATCCATCTGCCATGGATCGACGCGATCAACATGCTCAAGCAGCAGCGCGGCGCGGTGATCATGGCGCACAGCTACCAGTCGCCGGAGATCTTCCACGGCGTGGCCGACATCACCGGCGACTCGCTGGCGCTGGCGCAGGCGGCGGCCGATTGCGACGCCGACCTGATCGTGCTGTGCGGCGTCCACTTCATGGCCGAGAGCGCGAAGATCCTCGCGCCCGACAAGACCGTGCTGCTGCCGGACCTGGAAGCCGGCTGCTCGCTGGCGTCCTCGATCACCGCCGCCGACGTGCGTGCGCTGCGGGCGCGCCATCCCGGCGTGCCGGTGGTCAGCTACGCGAATACCTCCGCCGCGGTGAAGGCCGAATCCGACGCGATCTGCACCTCCGCCAACGCGGTGCAGGTGGTCGAGTCGATGGGCGCCGCCAAGGTGATCTTCCTGCCCGACCAGTACCTGGGCAAATGGGTCGCCGGCCAGACCGACGTCGAGCTGGTGCTGTGGAACGGCACCTGCGAAGTGCACGACCAGTTCACCGCGCAGCAGGTCCGGCATACGCGCGAGCAGTTCGACACCCTGGTGGTCGCGCACCCCGAGTGTTCGCCGGAGGTGCTGGCCGAGGCGGACTTCGTCGGCTCCACCAGCGCGATGGGCCGGTGGCTGGAGAAGGTCCAGCCGGCGCGGGTGGCGATGGTCACCGAGTGCTCGATGGCCGACAACCTGCGCGACCAGTTTCCGCAGGTCGAGTTCATCAAGCCCTGCAACCTGTGCCCGCACATGAAGCGGATCACCCTGCAGAACATCCATGCCTGCCTGCGCGATCTCCAGCACGAGATCACGATCGCGCCCGAGGTCGTCACGCGCGCCCGCGCCGCGCTGGACCGGATGCTGGCCGTGGGAAGGCGCGAGCGCATCTGATGGCGTCGGTCGGCCCCGTGGTGGTGGTCGGTGCCGGGGTCGCCGGCCTGTGCGTCGCGCTGGCCGCCGCGCCACGCCCGGTGCTGCTGCTGGGCCGAGGCGCGCACGCCGAAGACACCGCCAGCACCCTGGCACAGGGCGGTATCGCCGCCGCGCTCGGCAAGGACGACAGCGTCGAGGCACATATCCGCGACACGCTGGCGGCCGGCGCGTCGTGCAACGAGCAGGAGCCGGTCCGCATCCTGGCCGCCGGTGCCGCCGATGCGGTGGCATGGCTGGAGGCCCAGGGCGTGGCACTCGACCGCGATGCCGACGGCCTGTTGCTGGGACGGGAGGGAGGGCACAGCGCGGCCCGTATCGCGCACGCCGGGGGCGATGCGACCGGTGCGGGCGTGATGGCGGCGTTGTCGGCGGCGGCCCTGCGCGCGCCGCACATCCACTGGCGCGGGGGCGTCGAGGTGGATGCGTTGCGGCTGCGCGCGGGGCGCGTGGCGGGGGTGCGCTGGCGGCACTGTGGTGGACATGACGGACACGACGGCGAGTGGGTGGACACCGACACCGTGGTGCTGGCGACGGGCGGGATCGGCGCGTTGTTCGAGCGCACCACCAACCCGGCCGGTGCCGACGGCGCGGGACTGGCGTTGGCGCTGGCCGCCGGCGCCCAGCCGCGCGACCTGGAGTTCGTCCAGTTCCATCCCACTGCACTGGACGTGCGCGCCAGCTCGCTGCCGCTGATCACCGAAGCGCTGCGCGGCGCAGGTGCGCGTTTGCTGGATGCGGCGGGTCGGCCGCTGATGGATGGCGTGCATCCGCTGGGCGACCTCGCCCCGCGCGATGTGGTGGCGCGCCAGGTCTGGCAGGCCCACTGCGATGGCGGACTGGTCAGGCTGGACGCGCGCCGGCTCGGGATCTGCTGGCCCTGCGAGTTCCCGACCGTGCTGGCGGTCTGCATCGCACATGGCATCGACCCGCGGGTCAGCCCGATTCCGGTCACGCCGGCGGCACATTTCCACATGGGTGGGTTGGCGGTCGACGAGCTCGGCCGCACCAGCCTGCCGGGCCTGCATGCGGTGGGCGAGGTGGCCTGCAGCGGCGTCCACGGTGCGAACCGACTGGCCAGCAACTCGCTGCTGGAGGGCGTGGTGTTCGGCCGCCGCCTCGGCGCGCACCTGGCTTCGTTCCGCGAAGCAGGGGCGGACCAAGGAGCCGGGGACGGCGAGACCGTGCAGATCGAGCGGGGGCCGGGTCTGGGTGCGGATGCCCTGCGAGAACTACGCGCCTTGATGTGGCATGCGGCCGGCCCGGTGCGCTCGACCGGGCGTCTGCAGGAGGCCATCGCCCGCACCGGCGTGCTGGGCGCGGCGGGCTGGCAGGCGCGGCTGGCCAACGCGATCCTGGTCGCCGCGTTGGATCGCCCGGCCAGCCTCGGCGCGCACTGGCGCACAGACGACGGGGCGTTCCGGACGGCTGGCCAGGGTGCCGGCAGCGACATCGGCAGCCGTGCCCACCAGGCCGCGTGAACCGCGCTGGTCCAGCAGTGGAAAGGGTTGCGGCATGCATACGCTTTCGTATGGAAAGCAGCCGTTGATGCGCGTCAATACATTCTTCGCGCCAAACCGGCAAAATCCACCGTTTCCCCTCGTTGCGTGAAAACATGAATCGACCTTCTTCGTTCGACTACGAGCAGTTGCTCGCCTGCGGCCGTGGCGAGATGTTCGGCCCCGGCAACGCGCGCCTGCCTGCTCCGCCGATGCTCATGTTCGACCGCATCACCCAGATCACCACCGACGGCGGCAAGTACGGCAAGGGCTTCGTGCGCGCCGAGATGGATATCCGTCCCGACCTGTGGTTCTTCCCCTGCCATTTCGAAGGCGACCCGGTGATGCCCGGCTGCCTCGGACTGGATGCGATGTGGCAGCTGTGCGGTTTCTACCTGCCCTGGTTGGGCGCTCCCGGCCGTGGTCGCGCGCTCGGCGTGGGCCAGGTCAAGTTCAGCGGCCAGGTGCTGCCGGACGCGAAGCTGGTCACTTATGAGCTGGACATCCGCCGGGTCATGCGCGGCAAGCTGGAGCTGGTGATCGCCGACGGACGGACGCTGGTCGACGGCCGCGAGATCTACAATGCCTCCGACCTGCGGGTCGGGCTGTTCACCTCGACGGAGGGCTTCTGAGCATGCGTCAAGCAGCAAACCGACGCGTGGTCGTCACCGGAATGGGCGTGGTGTCGTGCCTGGGCAATGACCCGGCCAGCGTCACCGACTCGCTGCGCGAGAGCCGTCCGGGCATCCGCTTCATTCCCGAGTACGCCGAGCTGGGCCTGCGCAGCCAGGTCGCCGGCGAGCCGCAGATCGACCTGACCGAACAGATCGACCGCAAGCTCAAGCGCTTCATGGGTGATGCGGCGGGCTTCGCCTACGTCGCGATGCGCGATGCGATCGCCGACGCCGGACTGAGCGATGAGCAGGTCCGCGATGTGCGCACCGGCCTGATCGCCGGTTCCGGCGGCGGTTCGCCGCAGTGGCAGATCGAGACCGGCGACCTGCTGCGCAACAAGGGCGTGCGCAAGATCGGCCCGTACATGGTGCCGCGCACGATGGGCTCGACCGTGTCGGCAACGCTGTCGACCGCGTTCGGCATCCGCGGACTGAGCTACTCGATCTCCGCCGCCTGCGCGACCTCCGCGCATTGCATCGGCGCGGCGGCCGACCTGATCCGCCACGGCGCGCAGGACGTGATCGTGGCCGGTGGCGGCGAGGAACTGCACTGGGGCATGACCGCCCAGTTCGATGCGATGGGCGCGCTGTCGACCAAGCGCAACGACAGCCCGCTGACCGCCTCGCGCCCGTACGACATCGACCGCGACGGCTTCGTCATCGCCGGCGGTGGCGGCATGCTGGTGCTGGAAGAGTACGAACACGCCAAGGCGCGCGGCGCGAACATCGTCGCCGAGCTGGTCGGCTACGGCGTGACCTCCGACGGCGTCGACATGGTGGCCCCGTCCGGCGAAGGCGCGGTGCGCTGCATGCAGATGGCGCTGGCAGGCTTCGGCGACCGCGCCGTCGACCCGATCGACTACCTCAATACGCACGGCACCTCGACCCCGCTGGGCGATGTGGTCGAGCTGGAGTCGGTGCGCAACGCGTTCGGCGACAAGATCCCGCCGCTGTCATCGACCAAGGCGCTCAGCGGCCACTCGCTCGGCGCCGCCAGCGTGCACGAGGCGATCTACTGCCTGCTGATGATGCGCGAGGGCTTCATTGCCGGCTCCGCCAACATCGACACCCTCGACCCGCGCGTGGAAGGCTTCCCGATCGTGCAGCAGAGCCGCGCGGCGACGCTGGACACGGTGATGTCGAACAGCTTCGGCTTCGGCGGTACCAACGGCAGCCTGGTGTTCGCGCGGGTGTGATCAGGTGCCGCTGCGGCGGCCGCGATTGATGATTGATGCAGGCGCGTCGTCCGGAAGGGCGGCGCGTTTTGTTTTGTGGGGTTGGGTTGCATCGAGTCGCTGAAAGCGGAGGCTTCGATGAGGGGACGCGCTGCGGCCGCCGGCCTGCAGGGGATTGCTACTCGGCTCGGTCGGACATCCTGTCCGACTCGCCGCCGCAGGCCATCCATGGCCTGCTCTCCGCAATTCCCCCGCAGTCCGTCGCCCGCGGTGAGGGCGAGGGTGAGTCAAGCGAAAACCAGGTTCGGTGTGGTCTGCCATAGACGACGGCGGCTCTCGGCCAGAAACGGTTATTGGGAAGTGAACCTGACCCGTTTTCCTTCTTTCCCTCGAAGCCGGCTTTCGCCGGGCTTCCTATTGGGCGTTTGGTCGCCTTCCGGCGGGGCTGCAGCAATCAGGCGGGGACTTCTTCTTGTCCGGCAGCAGCGCTTTCCACCTTGGCAGTTTTGGCCCGCAACTTTTGAGCGGCCGCCTTGGCGACCTTCTTCTTTGCTGCGTCGGCTTGATCACCTTCAAGGACTTCGCGCTTGATGACTTCGTTCACCAACACGTCCCGAATCTGGTCGGAGTCAATGCGAACGTCCGGCGACATCCTTCGGAGCTCGCGCCGGATCACGTCGACGACGGGGTCGGACTGCAGCATGGCGCCAACGTAGAACCGTGAAAGGGCTTGTTTCTGGGTGTGGTACTCGCCCAGCACCGAGCGCTGCCAGCCTTCCTTGCACCACAGATAGAGGAGTTCCAGATCGCTTTCGAGCCGAGGGTTGAGTGCGCAGAAGTCGATTTCCAGCACCAACTCTTGAGATATCGGTTTGGCGAATATCAGGTGGTACACGCGCCAAGTCACGCCATTGGTCAGCAGCACCCAGTCGACGCCCTGATTGGCCGCGTAGTCGATGGCCTGCTTCACATGCGGGTCTTTGAGATCCAGGCCGATGGCTTTGACCTCAATCAGCGTTGCCAGCTGGCCGTCGATCTTGATGGCCAGATCGCAGTAAGTTCCGCGGATCGCGTGCTCGGAGGTCACGTCCGAATACTTGTCGTACCCGAACACGTCCGCGAGCATGTCTTTGATGATGGTGACCGTATCCGCCTCACCGACGTCTCTGGCCTTTGCTGCGGCCAAGATGGGCTGGTACCGCTTAAGCCCTGCAATCAGTCGCGCCCCAACTTTCTTCGGTACAGCCGCCATGCCTCTCTCCCAGGCTGAAGTCGTCCCGACCATACAAGACACGATCTGCTGACGCACCTGCACTGAGTCGTTACACCCATTCCTCCGCTTACGGTTGGAATTCGGAGCGTCAAGCGTGTTGGCTCCACGACGTCACAGCTAGACGCCGCCCAACTCCGCTGCGGGCCGAAAGCAGTCCAATTGCCGCTTGGAGGTATCTGAATGGGGTTCTCTACCCAGCCGCAACCGCCATATGCTCCGGCCGCATCCCCGGCTCGCCGTGCCAGAAGCCATTGCGGGCGCCCATGCGGGGGGGCGGGGTCATCGACTGCCGGGCGAGGTCGAAATGCTCCACCACCTCGCGGCAGCCGTCGGCCTGCGGGTAGATCCGCAGCAGGTCGACGCCGAGGGCGCGCAGGGAGGGCAGTTCGGGGCCGAGGTCGACGGTTTCCTCGCCCTGGATCTGGATGCCGTTGATGCGCAGGAAGGCGTTGCCTTCGCGGGTCGCCAGCGGCATGCCGTCGGGGTAGTCGATGCAGCGGAAGCCACACTGGTCCTTGGCGACGTCCAGTGCGCGGGCGGTGAAGCAGCGGGCGGAGTACGACAGCGGCAGGCGGCCCCAGACGGTGACTTCCAGCTCGGGCATGGCGATGCCGTCGGCGAGCAGGGCGTCCTTGAGTTCGCGGATCAGCTGCTCGCCCTGTTCGACGCCGGGCACCCAGCGACGCAGGCCGTCCTCGATCAGCATCGCCAGCGCGCGGTGGTTGTAGACGTTCAATGACGGTCCGGCGACGAACGGCAGGCCGGCGGACCGGCACATCTGCACCGCGGACAGGTCGTTGGCCTCGACCCAGAACCCGCCGTGATCGACCAGCCGGGACAGCACGCTGAGCTCGGATTCGGCCTCGATCAGCGCCAGGCTCGACAGCACGATCTGCTTGTCGCTGGCGGCCAGTTCCTCGGCCAGCGCGATCCAGTCGCGGGTGCCCAGCTCGCGGCGTTTGCTGCAGACCGTCTCGCCCAGGTAGATCACGTCCAGCGGCCAGTCGGCGGTCTCGCGGTAGAACGCCAGCGTGCGCTCGCGCGGCCAGAAATACTGCAACGGTGCCAGGCTGAGTTTCATGGGTGTCGTTCCTCCCCTAGTGCCAGGCGCGGTGATACGGGCCGAGCGTGGTCTGGTGGCCTTCGGCGTGACCCGACAGGGTGCGCTGCCAGTCGGGCTGCAAGGCCCAGCTCTCGGGATTGGCTTGGTAGCGATCCAGCGCCGCGCGCCAGGTGCGGGTGACCGAGCCGACATAGGCGACGCCGCGCTGGCGGCCTTCGATCTTCAACGCCACCACGCCGGCCTGCGCCAGTCGTGGCAGCAGCTCCAGGGTGTTGAGGCTGGTCGGTTCCTCCAGCGCGTGGAAGATCTCGCCGCCGACATCGAACCGGCCCTTGCAAACGGTCGGATAACCGGCCGGTTCCTCGGGCTGGAAGCGGTCGATCAGCACGTTGTTGAGGCGCGCGGTGCGGCTGCCGTCGTCGAACTCGTCCCAGCGCACGAACTTCGCCGGCGAGCACACGCCGTGCCGGTTCGGCGAGGCGCCGGTGACGTAGCTGGAGAGCTGGCAGCGGCCTTCGACCATGATGCACAGGCTGCCGAACGCGAACACTTCGATCGCCACCGGCGAGCGCTCGCACAGGCGCTCGACCTGCTGTATCGATAGCACCCGCGGCAGCACCGCGCGGGTGATGCCGAAGCGTTCAAAGGCGTAACGCAGCGCCGGTTCGGTGGTGGCCGATCCCTGCACCGACAGGTGCCGCGCGAGGTCGGGATGGGTGCGCGCGGCGTAGTCCAGCACGCCCATTTCGGCGGCGATGATCGCGTCGCAGCCGAACTCGGCCGCCTTGTCCACCGCCGCGTGCCACTGCGCGAGGCGCACGCTGTCGGGGTAGGTGTTGAGGGCGAGGTAGACCTTCGCGCCCTTGGCGTGGGCGTAGCGGATGCCGCAGCGCAGTTCCTCGTCGGAGAAGTTCAGGCCGGGGAACGCACGCGCGTTGGTCTGGTCGCGGAAGCCGGCGTAGACCGCGTTCGCGCCGGCATCGACCGCAGCCTGCAGGGCCGGCAGGTTGCCGGCGGGACACACGAGTTGCATGCGGACCTCGCTTGGATTCGGTGCCGCATCCTCCCGCGGGCGCCGTGGCGCGGCCTTGATCTGGGTCAGGTCGCGCCGGTTCGCGTCGGCAGCGGTCTCCCGCGCAGCCTCGATCGCCGATGCGTTGAAGCGCGTCGTGCCGGATGGATTTCCACCGCCGTGGAACCGGATTGACAGACGGAGCCGGCCAGTTAAAGATAGCGAGTACTCACTATCTTTCAGGTCGTCATGTCCGGACTCCCCGCCCACCAGCCCCCACGCAACCTGCCGGCCGCCGAGCGTCGTGCCCACGCCGTGGCGACGGTGCTGGAGCTGGCTTCCGAGCAGAACCCCAGCGAGATCACCACCGCCGCTATCGCCGAGCGCATGCGGTTGACCCAGGGGGCGCTGTTTCGTCATTTCCCCAACAAGCAGGCGATCTGGCTGGCGGTGATGGAGTGGGTGTCCGGGCAGCTGATGAAGCGGGTCGCCCGCGCCGCGGCGCAGACGACAGGGTCGCCGCTGGCCACGCTGGAGGCGGTATTCATGGCGCATGTGGACTTTGTCGCGCGTCATCCGGGCATCCCGCGGATGTTGTTTGGCGAGTTGCAGCATGCGGATTCCACTCCGGCCAAACAGTGTGTCCAGCACATGATCAGCCAGTACCGGGAGCAGATCAGCCTGTTGCTGGAGGCCGGCAAACAGGCCGGCGAGGTGGCTGCCGAGGTGGACGTCCCGGATGCCGCCACGTTGTTCATCGGCACCATCCAGGGACTGGTGATGCAGGCGTTGCTGCGGGGAAGCACCCGGCGCATGCGGTCCGATGCGTCGGGCGCTTTCGCGATCTATCGGCGCGGCATCCGGAGCGGCTCGTGAAATGGCCCCGGCTGGCTCCGCGCACGCTGGCGCTGGCAGCCGTGATCGCGACCCTGCTGGGCCTGCTGGCGTATGTGGCCGTGCGCAGCGGCCCGATGAGTCCGGTAGCGGTGACCGTGGAGACGGTGCAGCAACGGGCGATCACGCCGGGGCTGGCCGGGATCGGGGTGATCGAGGCGCAGCGCAGTTACCAGGTGGGCCCGACCGCCGCAGGCCGGGTGTTGGAGCTGCAGGTGGAAGTGGGCGACCGGGTGCAGGCCGGCCAGGTACTGGGACGGATGCAGCCGGTGGACATGGACCAGCGGTTGCAGGCGCAGTCGGCGGCCGCGCAACGCGCCGGCTCCGGGGTGGCGGCGGCCGAGGCGCAGTTGCGCGACGCGTCGGCAATGCTGGTGCAGGCGCGTGCGCAGTACGAACGTTACGAAGCCCTCGGGCGCACGCAACTGGTCAGCCGCGAGATGGTCGACAACCGTGCGCTGGACCTGCAGCGCGCGCAGGCCGCACGCCAGACCGCCGAAGCAGGCCTGTCGGCGGCCCGGCAGGAGTTGTCCCGCCTGCACGCCGAGCACGGCGCGGTCGTCCAGCAGCAGGCCAACCTGCAACTGCTGGCGCCCGTGGATGGGCTGGTCACGGCGCGCCGTGTGGAGCCCGGTTCGACCGTGCTGCCCGGCCAGCCGGTGCTGGAACTGGTCGATCCGGCCAGCGTGTGGGTCAACGTGCGATTCGACCAGGCCGGCGCCGGTGCGCTGGTCGCGGGCCTGCCCGCCTCGGTGGCGCTGCGTTCGCGGCCCGGTGAGCCGTTGCCGGGTCGCGTGCGGCGGGTCGAGCCTCTGGCCGATGCGGTGTCGGAGGAGATCCTCGCCAAGGTCTCACTGAGCGTGGATGACCGGGGTCTGCCGTCGATCGGCGAGCTGGCCGAGGTCACGGTGATGCCGGCGCCGCTTTCGCCGGGGCCGGCGGCGCGCAATGCGAGCCTGCAGCGGGTGGACGGTGAACTGGGCGTGTGGCGCGTGCGCGACCAGCAGCTGGAGTTCGTCCCGGTGCGGGTGGGCCGGAGCGACCGCGACGGCTGGGTGCAGATCCTGTCGGGCGTGGCGGTGGGCGATGCGCTGGTCGTCTACAGCGAAGGTCCGCTGGCTGCCGGTCAGCGGATTTCGGTCCGGCAGCAACTGGCCGTCGCGCGATGATCAGCCTGGCCGGTCGCGACATCCTCCATGCCTGGGGGAAATTCGTGTTCACCGGGATCGGGCTGGGCCTGCTGATCGGCGCCACCCTGACCATGGCCGGCGTCTACCGCGGGATGGTCGATGACGCGCGCGCCCTGCTCGACAACAGCCATGCCGATCTGTGGGTGGTGCAGCAGGACACGCTCGGGCCTTACGCGGAGCCGTCCAGCGTCGCCGATGACGCCTATCGCCGGATCCTCGCGACTCCCGGGGTCGCGCAGGCGGCCAATGTCACCTACCTGACGATGCAGGTCCGCACCGGGGGCGGTGACGTGCGCGCGCTGGTGGTGGGCGTGGTGCCGGACGGACCGGGCCGGCCCGGGCAGCCGCCGCGGCTGGTGGCCGGACGCCACCTGGTGGCGGATCACTACGAAGCGGTGGCGGACGTGTCCAGCGGTCTGCGGCTGGGCGAGTCGGTGCAGATCCGCCGCCATCGCTACACCGTGGTGGGCCTGACCCGGCGCATGGTGTCCTCCAGTGGCGATCCGATGCTGTTCATCCCGCTCAGGGATGCCCAGCAGGCGCAGTTCCAGAAAGACAGCGACGCGATCGTGCAGCAGCGGCGGCGCACGCTGGCCAATCCGCTGACCAATCCGCCCGGCACGCCCGGCGTGGCATCGGCGGTGCTGGCGTCGCAACAGGACAACCGTTTCGTGAACGCTGTGCTGGTCCGGCTCGCGCCGGGTTTCAGTGCGGATCAGGTCGCCGAACCGATCCGGCGCTGGCAGCGGCTGCAGGTCTACACGCGGCCGCAGATGGAGGCGATCCTGGTCGGCAAGCTGATCGCGACCTCGGCGCGCCAGATCGCGATGTTCATGGTGATCCTGGCGATCGTCAGCGCGGCGATTGTCGCCTTCATCATCTACAGCCTGACGATGGGCAAGATCCGCGAGATCGCCGTGCTCAAGCTGATCGGAACCGCCAACCGCACCATCGCGATGATGATCCTGCAGCAGGCGCTGGCGCTGGGATTGATCGGTTTCGCGGTGGGCAAGGTCGTCGCGACATTCTGGGCGCCACTGTTTCCCAAGCATGTGCTGCTGGAGACCGGTGATGCGGGCCTGGGGCTGGTGGCAGTGCTGGTGATCTGCGCGCTGGCCAGCATCCTGGCCATCCGCGCGGCGCTGAAGGTCGATCCGGCGGAGGCCATCGATGGCTGATCCGCGCACGGGCGGCATCCTGATCGAGCAGTTGCGCAAGCGTTATGGCAGCGGCGATACAGCGGTGGATGCGCTCAAGGGAGTCGACATGCACGTCGCCCCGGGCGAGGTCGTGGGCCTGGTCGGGCCGTCCGGCTCGGGCAAGAGCACCCTGCTGAAGTGCCTGGGCGCGGTGATCGAGCCCAGCGGCGGGCGCATGAGCCTGGGTGGCGAGGTCATCTACGACGACGGCTGGAAGACATCCGACCTGCGCGTGCTGCGCCGTGACCGCATCGGCTTCGTGTTCCAGGCGCCGTACCTGATCCCGTTTCTCGACGTGACCGACAACGTCGCCTTGATGCCGATGCTGGCCGGTCGCAGCAACGACGACGCACGCCGGCGTGCGCGCGAGTTGCTGGACGCGCTCGACGTGGGTCACCGGGCGCAGGCAATGCCCGCGCAGCTGTCGGGCGGCGAGCAGCAACGCGTGGCGATTGCCCGGGCGCTGGTCAACCGGCCGCCGGTGATCCTGGCCGATGAACCCACCGCGCCGCTGGACAGCGAGCGGGCGCTGAGCGTGGTCGCCATCCTCAACCAGATGGCGCGGCAGTACGCCACCGCGATCATCATCGTGACCCACGACGAGAAGATCATTCCCACCTTCAAGCGCATCTACCAGATCCGCGACGGGCGCACCCACGAGCTGACGGGGGAGGAGACGCCTTAAGTCCGGCATAAGCAAGCAAGGGTCTACTGCGGTCCAGGGCATCCCGTCCTGCAACCGGAGCATCCACATGAAAACCCTTGCCACCCTTTCGCTGCTCGCCGTGGCGGCGCTGTATTCCACGGCTTCACTTGCCGCACCCCCATGCACCGATGCGCCGCGTGAGCGCTGGATGCCGGAGGCGGCGATGAAGGCGCGCGTCCTCAAGGACGGCTACACGATCGACAAGTTCAAGGTCTCCGGCCAGTGCTACGAGATCTATGGCAAGGACGCACGCGGCAACAATGTGGAGATCTACTTCGATCCGACCGACGGACGCATCGTCAAGCAACGCGGCGACAAGAACTGACTGCCACTTTCCGGAGCGATGCCATGAACGCGGACGTCAAGGTGTGGGACCCGCTGGTGCGGGTGGTTCACTGGTCGCTGGCGGGCTGCTTTTTCGCCGCGTTCCTGGTCGAGGAGGGCGATACCGCGCACCGGTGGCTGGGCTACGCCGCCCTGGCGCTGGTGGCGGTGCGGCTGGTCTGGGGCGTGGTCGGCAGCGGCCATGCCCGTTTCTCGAGCTGGGTGCCCAGGCCGGGCGATGTGACGGTCTACCTGCGTGAGCGCATGGCCGGGACATCGCGCCGGCGCCTGGGCCACAACCCGGCCGCGGCGGTCATGATGCTGCTGCTGTTGGCGATGATGGCCGCGGTGGGCGCCACCGGCTGGATGCAGACCACCGACCTGTTCTTTGGTGCGGAGTGGCTGGAGGAACTCCACGAGCTGCTTGCCTACAGCCTGCTGGCACTGGTGGCGGTGCACGTGCTGGCGGCGATCGTGGAAAGCATCCACTACCGCGAGAACCTGATCGCCTCGATGTTCACCGGCCGCAAGCGCAAGCTCGATCCGGACGATGGCCGGGAACTCGATGGCTGGAGACACGATGGTTGACGGCACGATGGCTGAAGATCGGGATACCGTACCGGCATGCGCATCCTGATTGCCGAAGACGACCCCGCGCTCGGCCCGGCACTGGCCGATGGCCTGCGGCACCTGGGCTATGCGGTGGATCTGGTCACCGATGCCCGGCATGCGGCCGCGGCCCTGGAAAGCACGCGGTATTCGGCGGCGGTGATCGACTGGAACCTGCCACGTGGCAACGGTCCGTCGATCATCGCCGGCTTGCGCCAGCGGGGAGACGACACCCCCGTGCTGCTGCTGACCGCACGCGACGAGCTGGCGGACCGGGTCGCGGGGCTGGATAGCGGCGCCGACGATTACGTGGTCAAGCCGGTGCACCTGGACGAGTTGGCGGCGCGGATGCGCGCGCTGTTGCGGCGGGCCGACGGCCATGTCGACCCCGCGATCGCGGTCGGTCCGCTGGTGCTCAACCCGGCATCGCGCAGCGCGAGGCTGGATACGGTCCCGCTGGACCTGTCGGCGCGTGAGTACGCCCTGCTGGAGATGCTCGCCAGCCGGCCGGGGCGCGCCTACTCGCGCGCGCAGCTGGAGGAGGCGGTGTACGGCTGGGGCGAGGAGGTGGCGAGCAACGTGATCGAGGTGCACGTCCACCACCTGCGCCGCAAGCTGGGCCCGGAGTGGATCCGCACCGTGCGCGGCGTCGGTTACGCGCTGTATCCGCCAGCCACCCCGAAACCAACCGGCACGGGGCCAGCCGCCACGGGGCCGACTGGGCCGACCGGTATGGGGCCGACCGATATGGAGTCGACCGGTATGGAGCCGACATGAAACGACCCGCGCTGAGCCGGCGATTGATGGTGTGGGTCGGCGTGCCGGTGGTGCTGCTGTGGCTGGTTGCAGCTGCCTGGGTGGCGATGGAAACCGCGCACGAGGCGGACGAGATGTTCGACCAGCAGTTGATGCGCACCGCCAGCAGCGTGCTGGCGGTGATGCCCGCCAAGTTGCGCGCGCGCTCATCGCGGGTGCCCGGCCAGGAGCTGCCCCGCTCCGGTCGCGAAGAAGACCACCTCGCGATCACCGTGCACGACCGGTACGGCCACCGGATCGTGTACAGCACCGAGCTGCCGACGCTGGTGTTCGACCCCGGCCCCGCGCATTTCCATACCGTTGCCCACCAGGGCCGGCGTTGGCGGGTCTACCAGCGCTGGGACGCGGCGCAGCGCTACTGGATCCAGGTGGCCGCGCCGCTGGACGAACGCGACGAGCTGCTGCAGTCCGTCGCGCGGGCCTTGCTCCTGCCGTTGCTCGCGATCCTGCTGCTGGTGCCGCTGGCCATCTGGCTGGGACTGTGGATGGGACTGCGGCCGTTGCGCGCGCTGTCGCGGTCGGTCAGTGGACCGTTGACCCGGACTCCCCGGCTGACCCGCGACGACCTGCCGGCCGAGCTGGTCCCGTTGACCACCGCGCTGGACACCCTGGTGAGCGACCTGCGCGGGACCTTGGAGCGTGAGCGGCGATTCACGGCCGACGCGGCCCACGAGCTGCGCAATCCACTGGCGGTATTGCGCCTGGAGCTGGACCTGGCCGGCGTGGCTGCCGATACCGCAGCCCGGGCCGATCACCTGCAGCGCGCGCGTACCGGCCTGCAACGCATGGAGCGGCTGGTCGCACAACTGCTCACTCTGGCGCGGGTGGAGAACCTGGAGTCGCTCGGCGATGCGGGCCCCTTGCAACTGGAGTCCGTCGCATCCCAGGTGGTGGGCGAGGCCGGCGAGCGTGCCGTCGCCCGGGGGATTTCCCTGGGGCTGGACGTCCGCGGCAACTCGTGGGTGCAGGGCAGCGATGGCCTGCTCGCCGTCGCGCTGCAGAACCTGGTCGACAACGCGATCCGTCACGCGCGTGACAACGGCGAGATCAGCGTTGGCATTGAACACCGCGACGGATCCGTCGAGCTGGTCGTGGACGATGACGGGCCGGGCTTTCCCGATACTGCACGCCTGGGCGAGCGGTTCCATCGGCCCGAGGGCAGCATCGGCGTCGGCACCGGGCTGGGGCTGTCGATCGTCGAGGCGATCGTCGCGCTGCACCAGGGCCGGATCGAGCTGGACCGCTCCCCCGCCGGCGGCGCGCGGGTGCGGTTGTCGCTGCCGGCCCTCAACCGGTCGTCGTCACCTGCGCCCACAACGCGTCCACGCGTTTCTCCACCGCCGGATCCAGCGTGATCGTCCGGCTCCAGGTGCGGCTGGTCTCGCCCGGCCACTTGTTGGTCGCGTCGATGCCGAGCTTGGAACCGATGCCGGCGACCGGGGTGGCGAAATCGAGGTAGTCGATCGGGGTGTTCTCCACCAGCATCGAATCGCGTGCCGGATCGACCCGTGTGGAGACCGCCCAGATCACCTGCGACCAGTCGCGCACGTCGATGTCCTCGTCGGTGATGATCACGAACTTGGTGTAGGTGAACTGCCGCAGGTACGACCACACGCCCATCATGATCCGGCGCGCGTGGCCGGCGTACTGCTTGCGGATGCTGACCACCGCGATGCGGTACGAGCAGGCCTCCGGTGGCAGGAAAAAGTCGACGATCTCCGGGAACACCTTGCGCAGGATCGGCACGAAGATGTCGTTCAGCGCCAGCGCCAATACCGAAGGTTCGTCATGCGGCGCGCGGCCCATGTAGCTGCCGTGGTAGATCGCGTCGCGGCGCAGGTGCAGGCGCTCGATGGTCAGCACCGGGAAGTGGTCCTGCGCGTTGTAGTAGCCGGTGTGGTCGCCGAACGGGCCTTCCAGCGCGGTGTCGCCGGGGTGGATCACGCCTTCGATCAGCATCTCCGCGCCGGCCGGGGCATCCAGCCCGGTGCGTTCGCTGTGCCAGATGCGGGTGCGCTGGCCGCGCAGCAGGCCGGCGAATTCGTATTCCGACAAGGTGTCCGGCACCGGCGCGACCGCCGCCAGCGTGGTCGCCGGGTCGGCGCCGATCGCGACCAGTACCGGGAACGGTTTATCGGGATGCGCGGCCTTCCAGTCGGCGTAGTCGAGCGCGCCGCCGCGGTGCGGCAGCCAGCGCATGATCACCCGGTTCGGGCCGATCACCTGCATGCGGTAGATCGCCACGTTCTGGCGCGGCTTGCGGGTGCCGCGGGTGATCACCAGACCGAGCGTGATCAGGCGCGCGGCGTCTTCCGGCCAGCAGCGCTGGATCGGCAGACGCGACAGGTCGATGTCCGCGCCCTGCAGGGTTTCGTGTTCGAACGCCACCTCGCGCACGCGCTGCGGCGCGACGTGGGCCAGCTGCGCCAGTTCGGGCCAGCTCGACAGGGCTTGTTTCAGGTTCGATGGCCAGCGCGGTTCCTTGATCGCGGCCAGCAGTTCGCCCAGTTCGCGCAACGAGGCGAGCGGCCGTCCGGCCAGCGCGGCCTCGATCCGGTCGCGATGACCGAACAGGTTACCGAGCAGGGCGTGCGGGCTGCCGACCGGATTTTCCATCAGCAGCGCCGGTCCGCCTTCGCGCAGCGCGCGCAGGCACAGCGAGGTGGATTCCAGCTCCGGATCGACCGGCGCCGCCACCCGCTGCAACTGGCCGGAGCGTTCCAGCCGGGACAGGAAAGAGCGCAGGTCGTGGTCGGCCATGGGGGCACCGCAAGTGAAGGTGGCGACAGCCTCGTCGCTGCGTCAGCGTTGCGCCCTGATGCGGGTCAAGTGGGTGTCGGTGTGCTGTGCCGATCACCGCCGGGTGCGTTGTCCGTAAGCGGTTGCGACTCCAGCGCATGCGAGGTTCTGGGCGTTCGCGACTCACGTCGCTCCTACGACCGGGAAGTCCAGTCGGACATCGCGGCCATCGCTTTCGGGCAAGGGCCCGCAACCGCTTCCATAGGAGCGACGTCAGTCGCGCCCCGTGCATCGTCGAACCATCGGGCGATCACCTGCGATGTACCCATGTGGCCGCGCGGTGCGGATCGCTGGCTGTGGCAAGCGCGACCCCGCTTCAGGCCACCGGGTGCCAGTCGCCGGTGGTCAGGGTCGCGCGCAATGCGGCTTCCGCGGCGCTCGGGTCCAGCCCGTTGCGGGCCAGCCAGTCGGGGCAGTACAGGGTCTGGTCGTAGCGCTCGCCGGGGTCGCACAGCAGGCTGACGATGCTGCCGCGCTTGCCGGCGGCGCGCATCCGGGTCGCCAGTAGCAGGCAGGCGACCAGGTTGGTGCCCGAGGAGCCGCCGTAGCGCCGGCCGATCTGCTCCTCCAGCAGGGTCATCGCGGCGATCGAGGCGCTGTCGGGTACTTCGACCACGTCATCGACGACCTCGAACAGGAAGCCCGGCTCCACGCGTGGGCGGCCGATGCCCTCGATGACGGTCGGCTCGCTGCCGGTGGCCGTGCGGTCGCGGCTGCGCCAGCCATGCGCGAACGCGCTGCCGGCCGGTTCGGCCACGCACAGGCGGGTCGGCAGGCCGCGGTAGCGCAGGTAGCGGCCGATCGTCGCCGAGGTGCCGCCGGTGCCGGCGCCGCAGACGATCCAGGCCGGCTCGGGGTGCGGCTCCTGCGCCAGCTGGCCGATGATCGATTCGGCGATGTTGTTGTTGCCGCGCCAGTCGGTTGCGCGCTCGGCGAGGCCGAACTGATCGAGGTGGCAGGCGCCGTTGGCGGCATGCCAGGCGGCGCGTTCGTAGACCTGCGACGGGTCGTCGATCAGATCGCACCGGCCGCCCAGCGCCTGCACGTCGGCGATCTTGCGCGGGGCGGTGGCGGCTGGCATCACGGCGGTGAACGGCAGGCCGAGCAGTCGCGCGAACCAGGCCTCGGAGATCGCGGTGCTGCCCGAGGACGCATCCACCACCGGCTGCCCGGGATGCAGGCGACCGTTGCACAGCGCGTACAGGTACAGCGAGCGGGCGAGGCGGTGTTTCAGGCTGCCGGTCGGGTGCGCGGCCTCGTCCTTGAAGTAGAACTCGATGCCCGGGAAGCCGGGGAATTCCAGCCGCAACAGGTGGGTGTCGGCCGAGCGGGCGGCTTCCTGCCGCAGCCGCGCCAGTGCCTGGCCGGTCCACGCGCGCAGGGTGGCGGTGTCGCAATGCGGGTGCGCGCCGGCCACGGCATCGCAGACGGGCGGAGGGTGCGACGAGGGCGCGCTCACGCCGGCATCCCCGCCAGCAAGGCGCGGATGCGCCGGCCCAGATGCTCCAGGTACAGGTCGATGTAGCTGATGCCGTTCTCGTGGTCGATCAGGTACGGGTTCATCAGCGTGTGGCGCAGGATCACCAGCCGGTCGTTGTCGGCCGACTCGTGGTCGCCATCGCCAAGCGAGGCCGGATCGATCTGCAGCGCCGACAGGATGCGGCGCATCTCGGTCATGCCGAGTGCCTCGGGCTGCAGGGTGGTCATCGAGCCGAAGAACTGCTTGAGCTGCAGGGGCTGGCTGGGATCGCAGCGCAGCTCATCGTGCAGCGTGCGCACGAAGGCGTTGGCGCGGGCGATGTCGCGGTTGCCGGCCGGATTGATCGCCACGCAGACCAGGTTGCTGTCGGGCGCGAACGGCACCAGCACATGGGCGATGCCGTCCAGCTCGTCGGCCAGCCGCCGGGTGCGCGCATGGAAGGCCTCGGCGGCCAGCACGGTCTGGCGCGGCAGGCGGCCGAAGTGGATGTGGTCCAGCGGCAGCACCTTGTGGGTGACGTACACCGCCGCGGCCGCGGCACCGGACTTGGAGCCTTCCGGCACGAACTGGCCGAGCCGGCGGTAGCGGCTCATGTAATCGGTGGCGCGGGTGTCGTGGAACACGTAATCGGCCGCCTCGGCCAGCAGCGCGGTCGCGCGGTGGTCGCGGCAGATGAACGCTCCGGCGCCGTAGGGCAGGTAGCCCAGCTTGTGCGGGTCGACGGTGACCGAGTCGGTCCGGCCGAGCGCGGCGAACGCGGCATGCACTTCCGGTTGCGGGAAGTGGGCAAAGCCGACACCCACTTCGGCCCGGCTGCGCAGGCTGCCGTCGGGGTTGCGGAACAGGGTCGCCAGATAACCGCCCCAGGCGGCATCGACGTGCACGCTGAAGCCCAGCCCGCGGGCCTGGGCGCGGTCGCGCGCGTCGACCACGGCATCGACCGGATCGACCGTGCCGTATTCGGTGGTGCCGAGCACGGCGACCGCCATCAGCACCGGCTGGCGTTCGCGCTCGCAGCGCTGCAGCGCGTCTTTCAGCGCGTCCGCGTCCAGCCGCATGCCGCGCTCGGGCAGCAGTTGCAGCTGGTCGCGACCCAGGCCGAGCAGCTTCAGGCCCTTGCTCCACGAGTAATGCGCGGTGATCGGGGCGAGCACGACCGGCACGCGCAACTCGCGGTGGCGGGCGAAAAACTCGACCAGTCCCAGATGCTCCAGCCGCTGCGCCTGCACTGCATCGCGCCAGTGGCAGCGCTCGCCGGCGGGCTGTGCGGCCAGCCAGGCCTGCCAGTGCTCGAGCAGTTCGATACCTGCGGCTGGACCGAGGTTGAAGGCGGCCCAGTCGTCGGCCGGCAACGCCAGCTCCGGCACGCCGGCGGCCAGCAGGGCGACCGGGAACGCCTTCAACGCCAGCGCTAGCCGCAGCGCCTGGTAGTTGGCGACGGTGCCGCCGGAGGTGAGGTGGCCGAACGCGCAGTCCGCGCGCGTGATGTCGTCCGGATAACCCAGCATGCGCGCCAGCTGCAGGCCGACCTTGACCTCCAGGTCGATCGTGACCGGCGCGGCGTCCTCGCTGACGTTGTTCGGGTTGTACGGCAGCGTCAGGATCTGCGCGGCCAGCCCGGGCAGCAGCAGGTCGGAGGCCATGTGGCCGATGTAGCGCGGGCTGTGGAACGGCACCGAGCGTTTCAGCGACGCCGACAGCTGGTGCAGTTCGCGCCGCAGCCGCGCCTCGAACGCCTTGTAGTCCGGGTGCTGCGCGGCGTGGGTCGGGATCGCCGGCGGGTCCTCGGGATGGAAGTTGCGTCGCCAGTACACGTGGTCGCGCAGGAACTCGACCATGAGCTTTTCCAGCAGGCCGTCGTTCTCGCCGTAGGGCCCGAGGAACAGCGCGTCCAGCATCGGCCGGTCGGGATCCGCTGCGGGCGGCGACGGTACGCGACCCGGCAGGTTGTCCATGCGCGGCCCGTCCGCCGCTGCGCTTCCAATGTCCACGATGTCAGCCGACCAGACCATGCAGGAACCCCCAGGGACTGTGTGCGCGGGCAATCGAATACACCATCGCGAAGGTCAGCAGCGCGGCGACATAGAAACCCGCCTTGGCCAGCCGGGTGCGCCCGCGTTTGATCGCGAACGCGCCCAGCACGACGTACACCACCAGCAGCAGGAGCTTCGCGGTCAGCCAGCCGTTGGCGAACATCGCTCCCGGCAGGATCGACAGCAGCATCAGTGCCGCGGTCAGCAGCGCGGTATCGACGGTGTAGCTGGTCCAGCGCACCGCCAGCCAGTGCGGCCAGCGCATCCCGGCCAGCACCCCGGCGCCGCGCAGCGTGAAGATGGCGCCGCTGGCCAGCGCAAAACCGATGTGGGCCTGCTTGATCTGCAGGTAGAACTCGATCATTGAAACGTCCTCGGAAGCATCGTCATCGGGCTGGGCGTTGGGTCGGTCGGCGGTGCCTCAGCCCGGCTTTCCGTCGGCGCGCGGCACCAGATAGATGCGACCGATCCGCGCCACCCACGGCGCGAACGCGACCAGCCAACCCACCGCCGCCAGCGCCTGCCAGGCGCCCGCATCGGGCAGGGTCTCGGCCGCCACCCGCATCACCGCGACGACCTGGATCGCGATGAACGCGAACCATGCCACGCCCGGCATCACCAGCGCGCGCCCGGCGTGGCCCATGGTCACCCGGGTCACCATCGCCACCAGCACGCTGCCGAAGAAACCGATGAACAGCGCGTGCGCCGGCCCGCGGCCGAGCCAGTAGATGCCGGTCATCGCGTAGCTGACGCTCTGTGCCGAATACAGCGCGAAGGCCAACGGCAGCCACGCCATGCCGATGAACAGCACGGTCAGCAGTCCGGGCTTGTCGCCGCGCGGCCACCAGCGCCACAACATCGTCGCGGTCAGCGCCAGCAAGGGCAGATCGACCAGCCACAGCCAGCTGTAGAGGTGGAACAGTTCCAGCACCAGATGCACCAGGCCCAGTGGCCAGAACACGGCCAGCAGCCACATCGGCCGCCACGGCTGGTAGCCCGGCACGACCCGGCTGGCGAAGAACGGGAACATCCGGTGGGCGACGGTCAGGTACACCGGCAGCAGCAGCCCGAAGCTGCCGATCTTGATGCTGGCGAACACCCACATCGGCGAGGCGCCGAGCACGAACGCGCCCCACGCCAGCACGCCGATGAAGCCCAGCACCAGCGCCGCGAAACACGAGCGCGCATGCCAGGTGGTGCCGGGCTCGCGCCACAGCAATGGCCCCAGGGTCAGCAACCCCGCCAGCCAGCCGGCGGCGGTCATCCACAGGCCGACGACGATGCCGGCCTCCCAGCCCAGTGCGCCCAGCAGGGTCGCGATCTGGCCACCGAAGATGCCCAGCCCGACCGGCACATAGCGCCAGCGGTCGATCTCCGGCAGGCCGAGCCATTTCGGGAACGTGGTCAGCAGGAAGCCGAAGAAGAAACTCGGCAGCACCTGGTACTGCATCACGAACGCATGCACCCAGCCCGCGTACGGCTGCGACTGCGGCATCGCCCAACCGGGCCAGCGCGCCGCCAGCAGCCACGCCGCCCACCACGCCATCGCGATCAGCAGGTTGGTTGCGCCGATGAAGAACATCAGCCGGTGCGGCGCCACGGCGAGCAGACCGGGCGACAGCGGCGAGCCGGAATGGGAATCGGGTCGGGTAGTCATGCGCGCAGTCTGGGCGAATCCCCTCGGCCGGGCATTGATCTGGGTCAGATGGCTGACCGCCGCGAGTGGCCGTTCGACAGGGTGGCGATGCAGGTCGCGGCTGAAGCCGTTCCGACACAACATGAAAAGGTTCTTCTCCCATCCAAGGGGAAGGCGCGACATCTGCGAGGTGGCCGGGGTGCCGGGAGCGAATGCCCTTGGGTGTGAATGTCCTCCGGCACCGATGAAGCCGGTGCCTCCTCCTTTATTTCACACCCAAAGGCATTCGCTCCCGTCGTTCCAGCGTGGCGGGGGTTCAGAGTGCCGGGAGCGAATGCCCTTGTGTGCGAATGTCCCCCGGCACCGATGAAGCCGGTGCCTCCTCCTTTATTTCACACCCAAGGGCATTCGCACCCGTCGTTCCAACTTCGCAGTGGTTCCAGAAGCGCAGGCCCGGCTGCAGGTCGCGCCCCGGCCCATCTTCCCGACTTCTCCGGAGTCGGGAGATGAACCCATAAAAAGGGGCGACCGAAGTCGCCCCTTGGTGTTACCCGTTGCCGCGATGGATCAGCGGCTGGGTTCCGTCTTCAGCTTTGCGGTGACGGGCTGGTTGACCGGACGCGGCCCCAGCCACAGCGACATCACGAACAGTGCGATCAGGAACGCACCCACCGCGAAGACGGTGTCGCCCGGTACGCGCAGCCACACCAGCAGGTCGATGATCGGACGGTTCATGAACTCTGCCGAACGTGCATACCAGTAGCCGCGTTCCAGGTTGGCTTCCAGTTGCAGCACGCCCATCGGCAGCAGGGTCAGGATGGTCATCAGCGACAGGCCGATGTTCAGTGCCCAGAAGCCGCTGCGGATCAGGCCATCCTTCCAGACCTTGTCGGGCATCAGGCCGCGCAGGCAGTACAGCATCAGGCCGATGCCGAGCATGCCGTACACGCCGAACAGCGCGGTGTGGCCGTGGGCGGCGGTCAGGTTGGTGCCCTGCATGTAGAACAGCGCCAGCGGGGTGTTGATCAGGAAGCCCAGCAGGCCGGCACCGATGAGGTTCCAGAAGCTGACAGCGAGGAAGAACATGATCGGCCACTTGTAGCGCTCCATCCATGGCGTGGCGCGGCTGCTCTTCCAGGTTTCATGGGCCTCCAGCCCGATCAGCGCCAGCGGCACCACTTCCAGCGCCGAGATGCTCGCCCCCAGCGCGATGACGCCGGTGGTGACGCCCGCGAAGTACAGGTGGTGGAACATGCCCAGCACGCCGCCGGCCATGAACACGATGGTCGCGAACAGCACGTTGATCGTTGCCGAACGGCCACGCACCAGCCCCAGCTTGACGAAGATGAAGCTGATCACCGCGACCGCGAACACCTCGAAGAAGCCTTCCACCCACAGGTGCACGATCCAGAAGCGCCAGTAGGTGACGATCGAGATGTGGGTGTCTTCCTTCCACATCAGGCCGGCCGCGTACAGCAGGCCGATGGCGACGGTGGACAGGAACAGCAGGCCTGCGATCGAGGAGGTCTGGTCCTTGCGCCGCATCGCCGGCCACAGTGCCCGGCCCACCAGCGTCAGCCACAGCATCAGGCCGATGAACAGGTAGATCTGCCAGAAGCGGCCGATGTCGACGTATTCCCAGCCCTGGTGGCCGAACCAGAAGTTGTTGGCCAGGCCGAGCTTCTGCATCACGGCGAACCACTGGCCCGCGAACGAACCGACCACGATCAGGATCAGGCTGATGAACAGGAAGTTCACCCCGAACTTCTGGTACTTGGGTTCATGCCCCGAGATCGCCGGGCCGAGGTACAGGCCGGTGGCCAGCCACGCGGTGGCGATCCACAGGATGGCCAGCTGCGTGTGCCAGCTGCGGGTCACCGCATACGGCAGGTAGTCGGCCAGCGCGAAACCGTAAGCCTCCTGGCCTTCGATCTGGTAGTGCGCGGTGGTCGCGCCCATCAGGATCTGCACCAGGAACAATCCCATCACGAGCCAGAAATACTTCGCGGTGGCGCGCATCGACGGCGTCACCACGATGGCGCGCGCCGGGTCCTGCACGGGCGGCACCAGCGGCTTTTCCTTGCCGTGGTAGACCGCGTAATGCCAGGCCAGCAGACCGATGCCGGCGATCATGAACAGGATCGAGAACATCGACCACATGAAGCTGCTGGCGGTCGGCGTGTTGCCGACCAGCGGCTCGTGCGGGAAGTTGTTGGTATACGACTTCACGTCGCCGGGACGGTTGGTCGTGGTGGCCCACGACGCCCAGAAGAAGAAGCCGGTCATCATGCGGCGGTGCTCCTCATCGGGCACCGGGTTTTCGCGCAACGCGTAGGCCTCACGCAACTCGGCGGTGGCCGGGTCGTTGGAGAACACGCTCATGTAGTGCGCGGCCACCTGCGAGATCGCCTGCGCACGTTCGTCGGAGATGACGATCGCGCCGGTCTCGGGGTCCCAGGTGTTGAGGCGGATCTCCGGCTGGATCTCGGCATGGAGCTTCGCCTGCTCACTGTGGTTGAGTGATTCGTAGGGCATGCCGAATTCCGCGCGGGAGCGCAGGTCCAGCCATGCCACCACCTCCTTGTGCAGCCATTCGGCCGACCAGTCCGGGGCGATCAGCGCACCGTGGCCCCAGATCGAACCGTTCTGCTGGCCGCCGATGCTTTGCCACACGACACGACCGGCCTGGATGTCATCGCGGGTGTAGACCACCTGCCCGCTTTCGGTCACTACCTGCTCCGGCATCGGCGGCGCGGTCTGGTAGATGTCCTTTCCGATCCACAACATGATGCCGAAGCTGACGAGCAGCAGGGCCCCCAGGCCCAGCCATAGTCGCCTGGTGATTTGCACACTTTTTGGTTCCATAACGATTGGTCTCCCGGACAGATGGGCGCCATCTTCACCAGTTGTCGGCTTGGGCACGTTGATTTGAATCAAGCCCGCGGCCGTCATCCCTCGGCGCAGGTCAGTTATACCTGCGCGCGGGCCGGTTCGCCGAATATGCCGTGCACGGCGCGGCCGCGTCCGGTGACGCGGTGGCCGGTCCAGGGAAGGATTTCTGTCGGCCGGGCGCCGGCAGGTGCGCGGCATCCGGTGCGAAGCGCGATGGCGCCGGAAGCCGGGACCGGCCGCGTTGGGGCGTCAGCGATCGGTCGTCAGTGATGGGTCAGCGCTGCAGGGTCGCTGCGGAACCGGTGCCGCAAGATCAGCGATGCAGGATCAGCGGTGCAGGATGGGGTCGGCGAGCGCGGCCAGCTGGTCGCGGTCGAGCAGTTCCAGTTCGCGCCGGTCCACCAGCAACAGGCCGTCCTTCTGGAACCGGCGCAGCACCCGGCTCACCGTTTCCGGCGCCAGGCGCAGGTAGTTGGCGATGTCGGTGCGCGCCATCGTCAGCTGGAAACGGTGGGCGGAAAACCCGCGCGCGGCCAGTCGCCGCGACAGGCCGATCAGGAACGCCGCCATGCGCTGGTCGGCCGACCAGTCGCCGGCCAGCAGCGCGGCGCGGCCGATGTCCCGGCTCAGCAGCCGGAACAGGTGCCGTTGCAGGCCGGGCAACCTGGTTGCCAGCACCGCGATCTTCGGGAACGAGAACCGGCACAGCATCGCCGTGTCCAGCGCGACGGCGTTGCACGGGTAGGTCTCGCCGTCGATCGCGTCCAGGCCGATCACCTCGCCGGGCAGGTGGAAGCCCAGCACGTGTTCGCGGCCGTCGCGGTCGATCATGTACGTCTTGACCGTGCCCGCGCGCACCGCGGCGATCGCCTCGAACGGATCGCCTTCGCGGAAGATGTGTTCGCCGGCGTGGTACGGGCCGACATGTTCGACCAGCACATGCAGGTCCATCAGCGACCGCTTGTCCATGCCTTCGGCGAGGCAGGCCTGGGAGAACGCGCAGGTCGAGCAGAACGTCAGCTCGTCGCCGTCGTCCGCCAGCGTGGTCGCGTCCTGGCGCGGGAATGCGGTCGGGCTCACACACACCACCCTGTCGCGCTCAGATGGCGCGGGAGAAGCGGGGCGAGGCGGTGGGTCGGGTCAGGTAATGGTCGAAGCACATCGCTATGTTACGCAGCAAAAGCCGGCCGCGCGAGGTGGCCAGGATGCGTCCGGGCTCCACTTTCACCAGGCCGTCGGCCACCAGCGGCTGCAGCTGCACGATCGCATCGGCGAAATAGTCGTGGAAGTCGATCAGGTAGCGCCGCTCCAACGCGTCGATCGGGATCTCGCCCTGGCACATCAGGCGCTGGATCACGTCGGCGCGCAATTGATCGTCCTCGCTCAGGCGCATGCCGCGGAACACCGGCAGCCGGCCTTCGTCCAGGGCGATCTGCCAGCTCGGCAGGTCGCGCGGGTTCTGGCTGAAGCTGTCGCCGATGTGGCTGATCGCGCTGACGCCCAGGCCGATCAGGTCGGTGTCGGAGTGGGTGGTGTAGCCCATGAAGTTGCGATGCAGGCCGCCGCGGTCCTGTGCCGTGGCGAGGTCGTCGTCGGGCAGGGCGAAGTGGTCCATGCCGATATAGCTGTAGCCGGCGTCGGTGAGCTTCTCGATCGCCAGCTGCAACAGCCCCAGTTTGACGTCGGCCGAGGGCAGGTCGGCCTCGTTGATCTGTCCCTGCGCCTTGAACAGGTCGGGCAGGTGCGCGTAGCTGTACACCGCCAGCCGGTCCGGCCGCGCCTGGATCACCGTGTCCAGGGTGCGGGAGAAGCCTTCCAGGTTCTGCTTGGGCAGGCCGTAGATCAGGTCGACGTTGACCGAGCGCATGCCGTGCTGGCGGCAGGCCTCGATGATCGCGACCGTCTCCTCGACCGACTGGATGCGGTTGACCGCTTCCTGCACCGCCGGGTCGAAGTCCTGCACGCCCAGGCTGGCGCGGTTGAAACCGATCGCCGCCAGTTCGCCGACGTCCGCCGGCGAGATGAAGCGCGGGTCCAGCTCGATCGACAGGTCGCGCTTGGGCGAATCGGAGAAGTGGAAATGGCTGCGCAGCGAGTCCACCACGTCGCCCAGTTGCGCCGGCGACAGGAAGTTCGGGGTGCCGCCGCCGAAGTGCAGCTGGATCACCTCGCGGTCGCGGTCGAACAGCGCCGCGGTCATCGCGATCTCGCGGTACAGGCGCACCAGATAGGTCTCGCCACGGGCCAGGTCGCGCGTGATGATCCGGTTGCAGCCGCAGTAGAAACACGGGCTCATGCAGAACGGCACGTGCACGTACAGCGACAGCCGGCGCGGGATCGGGTCGCCGTTGCTGGCCATCACCGCCTCGCGCAGCGCCTCCTCGCCGAAGGTCGAGGAGAACTGCGGCGCGGTCGGGTACGAGGTGTACCGCGGACCGGGCCGGTCGTAGCGCTGCAGGAGCGCCGCATCGAAGAGGAGAGGGCTGGACATGAGGGTCAGGCTATCCAGCCGTTCCGGACAACGCCTTGATCGACGTCAAATGACCGCGGGAATTGGCCGTTGCCCGCTTCAGGGGTCTGGTCCGGCCCGTTCGGCCGTCGGGCGCGCATTGATCCGTGCCAGCTGGTGCCGCTTGACCAGTGCATAGATCACCGGGATCACCACCAGGGTGAGCACCGTCGACGAGGCCATGCCGCCGACCATCGGGGCTGCGATGCGGCGGGTCACCTCGGAGCCGGCGCCCGTGCTCCACATGATCGGCAGCAGCCCGGCGGTGATCGCGACCACGGTCATCATCTTCGGTCGCACGCGATCCACCGCGCCGCTGACGATCGCGTCCTGCAGGTCGTCCAGACTGACGGGGCGGCCTTGCGCGCGGCGGGCTTCCGCCACCTTCTCCAGCGCCTGGTCGAGGTAGATCAGCATGATCACGCCGGTCTCGGCGGCGACGCCGGCCAAGGCGATGAAGCCCACCGCGACCGCGACGCTGAGGTGGTAGTCCAGCGCCCACATCAGCCAGATGCCGCCGACCAGTGCGAAGGGCACCGACAGCATCACGATCAGCGACTCGCTCACCCGCCGGAAGTTCAGGTACAGCAGCAGGAAGATCAGCAGCAGGGTCAGCGGAATCACAATCTTCATCTTCGCCGCGGCGCGCTGCATGTACTCGTACTGGCCGCTCCAGGTGGCGTAGTAACCCGGCGGGAAGTCGACCGCCTCCGCCACGGCGGCCTGCGCCAGGCGGACGTATTCGCCCAGATCGCTGTTGCGGGTATCGACGTAGACGTAGGCGGACAGCAGGGCGTTCTCGGTGCGGATCTCGGTCGCGCCGCGGTTGATCGACAGCGTCGCCAGTTCGCCCAGCGGGATCTGCGCGCCGTCCGCGGTGGCGACCAGTACCTCGCTGGCGATCGTCTGCGGGTCGTCGCGCAGTTCGCGCGGGTAGCGCACGCTCACCCCGAACCGCTCGCGACCCTCGATCGTGGTGGTCACCAGTTCGCCACCCAGTGCCGCCGAGATCGTGCCCTGCACGTCGCCGACGGTCAGCCCGTAGCGCGCCAGCTGGCGGGCGTCGGGCTGGATGTCCAGGTAGTAGCCGCCGGTCAGCCGCTCGG
>NZ_AVPS01000009.1 GCF_000768345.1 Lysobacter concretionis Ko07 = DSM 16239
CCGGCCCGTCTTCCCGACTTCCCCGGAGTCGTGCGAAGAACCTTTTTTTGTGGGCCCGGCTCCAGAAAATATGTCTCCGGAAAAACCAGTATCTCCGCACCACCATTACCTCCGACACACCCGGCGCCCGGGCATGGGGTCTAATGTCAGCCGGTCCCGGCGTCGAAAGGCGCACCTCCGGGGCTCCCCTTCCCAATGCCACCGGCCGGAGCCATTCGTGAGCATGAATCAAGCACGCACTTTCAAACCGCAAGCCCTTCTGCTGGCCCTCGCGGTCACCACCGCGCTGGCCGCCTGCTCCAGGCAGGACGCCACGCCTGCCGCGAGCGAGGCTGCCGACACCGCCACGGCACTGACCCTGGACGAGAGCAAGCTGCCGCCGGTCAACCGCTTCCAGATCGGCGACCTGGACAAGACCAGGGATGCCTGCACCGACTTCGGCAGCTACGTCAACGGCACCTGGCTGGCCGCCAACAACATCCCCGGCGACCGCACCAGCTGGGGCGCATTCGAGATGCTCGACGAGCGCTCCACCGCCGTGCAGCGCCAGTTGGCCGAGCAGGCCGCCGCCAACAAGAACGCCACCGGCGTGGAGGCCATCGTCGGCAACTTCTGGGCCACCGGCATGGACGCCGAGAAGATCAATGCGCAGGGCATCGCGCCGATCCAGGACCGCCTCGACGCGATCGCCGCGCTCGACAGCCAGCAGGCGATTGCCGACTACCTGCGCACCACCGCCGCGCAGGGTGAGAACTTCCTGTTCGGCTTCGGCGCGGAAGCGGACTTCAAGAACTCCGACATGAACATCGCCTACGCCGCCCAGGGCGGCCTGGGCCTGCCGGACAAGTCCTATTACTTCGACGCCGACAAGGCCGGAAAGCTGGCCGCCTACCAGGCTCATGTCGCCAAGGTGCTGGAACTGTCCGGCGTCGACGCCGCGCAGGCGGCCGAGCAGGCCAAACAGGTGGTCGCGTTCGAGACCCGCCTGGCCAAGGTGTCCAAGTCCAGCGAAGAGATGTCGCGCGACGTCTCTCTGTTCTACAACCCGATGTCCCCGGCCGAGGCCGACAAGCTGACCCCGAACTTCCCGTGGACGAAGTTCTTCGAGTCCCAGGGCGTGGCGACGCCGACCATGTTCTCGCTGGCGATCCCGGCGTTCCACGAGGAAGTCAGCAAGATGCTGGCCGACGTGCCGGCCGACCAGTGGCAGGCCTACCTGCGCTTCCACACCGTCGACGGCGCCTCGCCGTACCTGTCGGATGCGTTCGTGCAGGAGAACTTCAACTTCTACAACCAGGCCATGCGCGGCCAGAAGGAGATGAAGGAGCGCGGCAAGCGCGTGCTGAACACGATCGATGGCGAAGTCGGCGAAGCGCTGGGCCAGATGTACGTCAAGGTCGCCTTCCCCGCCGAGTCCAAGGCGCGGATGGAAGCGCTGGTCAAGAACCTCAGCGACGCCCTCAAGACCCACATCGAGGCGCTGGACTGGATGGGTGACGAGACCAAGAAGCAGGCGATGGAAAAATGGGCCGCCTTCACGCCCAAGATCGGCTACCCGGACAAGTGGCGCGACTGGAGCGGGCTGGTCACCAGCCGTGACAGCTACATCGGCAACGTGCTGGCCGCCAACGAGTTCAACTACAAGTGGAACGTCGGCAAGATCGGCAAGCCGGTCGACCGGACCGAATGGGGCATGCCGCCGCAGATGGTCAACGCGTACTACAACCCGCTGGCGAACGAGATCGTGTTCCCGGCCGCGATCCTGCAGCCGCCGTTCTTCGACCCCGATGCCGACGATGCCATCAACTACGGTGGCATCGGTGCGGTGATCGGCCACGAGATGATCCACGGCTACGACGATCAGGGCAGCCGCTTCGGCCCGACCGGCAACTTCGAGAACTGGTGGACCGAAGACGACGCCAAGGGCTTCACCGGCCGTACCGACAAGCTGATCGCGCAGTTCAACGCGTACGAGGCCATGCCTGGCCAGCACGTCAACGGCAAGCTGACCCTGGGCGAGAACATCGCCGACCTCGGCGGCCTGGCGGTGGCCTACGACGCCATGAAGAAGGCGACCGAGGGCACCCCCGATCCGATGACCGACGGCCTGACCCGCGACCAGCGCTTCTTCGCCAACTGGGCCACCGTCTGGCGCCGCAACTTCACCGACGACGAGCTGAAGGTGCGCCTCGCCACCGATCCGCATGCGCCGGCGAACTTCCGCGCCATCGGCGCCCCGTCCAACCTGCCGGCGTTTGCGGCGGCGTTCGACTGCAAGCCGGGCCAGCCGATGGTGCGCGCCGTCGACCAGCAGGTCGTCATCTGGTGATCGCCGCCGGGCCTCGCCCGGCTCGATGACCGGCCCACGTCAAGGGCACCCACGGAGGTCCGGGCTCGTCCCGGGCCTCCTTTTTTCTGCCGCTGCTTTTCACGACCGGTCCCGTCGCCGGAATCCCGCCGGGAAAGTCCGGCCGGCAAGTGTTTATTGCCAACCGCGTTCAGTAGCCCTCACAGGCAGCTTGATAGACTGCCGCGATCATTTGGATGGAATCCGCGATGACCCTTCGACCGCTTTGTTATGCCCTGGCCCTCGGCCTGATCGCCGGCCTCGCCGTGTCACCCGCGAGCGCGCAGGAAGCTGCCACCGCCTGCACCGACTTCAACGCGTTCGCCAACGCCGGCTGGCTTGCCGCCAATCCGCTGCCGGCCGGCAAGACGTCGAACTCGGCGCTGGAACAACTGGACGCGCACGCGCGCCAGCAGCAGATCGACCTGCTGAACCAGGCGATGCAGTCACCGCAGGGCGACGTGCAGAAGCTGCTGGGCGACTTCTGGGCCAGCGGACTCAGCGAGCCCGCGGTCGAGCGCGACGGTGCCCAGCCTCTGGCACCGCTGCTGGACCGGATCATCGCGATCAAGCGCGCCGACAACATCGCCCCGACCATCGCAGCGCTGCACCAGGTCGGCATTCCGGTCGCGTTCCACTTCGGTGCCGACATCGACCTGCGCGACTTCTCGCGCCACATCGGCTACTTCAGCCAGGGCGGCCTGGGCCTGCCGGACCCGGCCTACTACACCCGCACCGACGCCCCCACCGCTGCCCTGCTCGGGCAATACCGCGCCTACGTGCAGAAAATCCTCGCGCTGACCGGCGTCAAGGACAAGGATCTCGCCAAGCAGTCGCAGCTGGTGATCGACCTGGAAACGCGCATCGCCAAAGCCTCCCGCCCGCTGGCCGAACTGCGCGACCCACGCGTCAACTACGCGCCGGTCGCCATCAGCGGGCTGGCCGCGCAGTATCCGAACCTGCAGCTCGACCAGTTCCTCCAGGCCCAGGGCGTGAGCACCCCCACCGTGTCCATCGGCAACCCCGCCCGGCTGGCGGAAATCGACAAGCTCATCCGCGAACTCAAGCCCGAACAGTGGCGCGCCTACCTGCGCTGGCGCGTCGGCGACGCGATGGCGCCCTATCTGGCCAAGTCCTGGCGCGATGCGGAATTCGATTTCCACGGCCGCGTGCTGGCCGGACTCACCGCACCACCATCGCGCGAGCAGCAGGTGCTGGATGCGATCAACCTGGCCGCGGGACCGATGCTCGGGCACGAATACGCCGCCAGATACCTGACCGCCGATACCAAGTCGCAGGCACGCCAGGTCGCCACCCAGGTGCGTGACGCCCTGGGCGCCGCGCTGCAGCGCGACCCGCGCCTGGGCGAGTCGGCCAAGGCCGAAGCGGCCGCCAAGCTGGCCGCAATGAAGATCGAGATCGGCACCCCGACCCGCGATCTCGACTACACCATCCAGCCGATGGGCCGGGGCAGCTTCGGCGGCAACATGCTGATCGCCTCCACCTGGCGCCACCGCGAGGAGATGCGACGGATCGGCGAGGCCAATGCCGACCGCCGCTGGGACGTGCTCCCGCAGCAGCCCGCGCTGGCCTACGACCTCGCCCAGAACCGCCTGATCGTGACCGCCGCGGCGCTGCAGGCCCCGCTGTGGAACCCGCTGGCGCAGACCGCGACCCGGTACGGCAGCTACGGTGCGCTGGTCGGCCACGAGATCAGCCACGGTTTCGATGCGCGCGGCCGTTTCATCGACGCGCAGACCGAAATCCGCAACTGGTGGAATCCGCAGGAAGTCGCCGCCTGGGATGCGCTGGTCCAGCGTGTCGTCGCCCAGTACGGCGCGTTCGACTATCCGATGCTGACCGGCACCAAGGTCGACGGCGCCAAGACCCACGACGAGAACATCGCCGACCTGGCCGGCGTGGAACTCGCCTGGGCCGCATACAACGCCAACACCACCGGCGCCGACAAGGCCACCCACAAGGCGTTTTTCGAAGGCTGGGCAAGCCTGTGGCCGCAGCACATGACTGCCGAGAACGCCGCCCAGCGCGCGGCCCACAACGTGCACGCGCCCGGCCAGTGGCGCACCAACGGCCCGCTGATGAACCTTGCGGCGTTCGGCGACACTTACGGCTGCAAGGCCGGCACCCCGATGCAGCTCAAGGCCGATGCCCGGATCGTCCTGTGGCCGATGCCGGCGGCAACCAAGGGCAAGGCGAAAGCCGGCAGGAAGTAGCCGCCGGTTCGATTGGTCCCACGAGGCAACTCAACGAAAAACGGCGCGGGCAATCGCGCCGTTTTTCATGGCCGGTCGATTGCGTACGGCACCCGACCAGCGCCACATCTTCCGGCAGGAGCGGCTTCCGCGGCGACCTGCACATCCCGGCAACGTCCAGGACATCGCTCCCGGCGTCGCCCCACATCAACGCCGCCGCTTCTCCGCATGCCCCCTCAGCGCACGATCCGCGGTCGCTTTGGTCCGCGCCGGCCGAACGGCGGCTGCCCGCGCCAGTAACGGATCAGCATCCAGCCGAACAGCATCCCGCCCAGGTGCGCGAAATGCGCCACGCCGGGCTGGTAACCGCTGAATCCGAGCAACAGCTCGATTGCCCCGTACACGATCACCAGCGTGCGCGCCTTCATCGGGATCGGCGGAATCAGCAGCATCACCCGCTGGTGCGGGAACAGCATGCCGTACGCCAGCAGCAGGCCGAACACGCCGCCCGAGGCACCCATCGTCGGATACGCCGCGCCGCCCTGCGCCATCGTCCACGACCCCACGACCAGCTGGCACACCGCCGCGCCGGCCACGCAGGTCAGGAAAAAAGTCAGGAAGCGCCGCTCACCCCAGGTGTGTTCCAGCGGCGCGCCGAACATCAGCAACGCCACCATGTTGAACAACAGATGGGTAAAGCTGCCATGCATGAAACCGTAGGTCAGCAACTGCCAGGGCAGGAACTCGTTGACCGCATAGGCACTGTCGCCACTGCCGATCGGCCACAGCATGAACGACGCCAGCGCGGCTTCACCCAGCACGTTCTGCAACAGGAACACCAGCGCATTGACGATCAGCAGCGCCCTGGTGACGGGCGGTAGGTTGAAAAACATCGCAGTCCCTCGAAAGTCCGCCAATGGTAACGGCTGGCGATGCGCCCGCGCGTGCGGATCGGCCAGTACCGCGACCAAGGCCACCCCTGTGGCGGCTCGCTCAACCGGACTCCTGTAGGGCCGACGTCAGTCGCGAACGCGCAGATCCCTGGCACCCACGCCCATTGCCCACCCGGCGTTTCCCGGATCGGACATGCGATATGGGTGGAGCAGCCTCAGCCACCGCGGATGAAGTGCGCCATCGCTCAATCCGGCACGCCCCAGATCTGCTCATCCAGCGTGGCCGCGCGAACGCCACGCACCCTGCCCGCCTCCACCCGCACCCCCTCCGCACGCAGGCGCTGGCTCTGCTCGGCAAACTCCGGCGCATCGGGCGGGAACGCAATGCGTCCGTCCGATCGCAGCACCCGGTGCCACGGCAGGGTCGGATCCTCGTTGTGGCTCAACAGGCGAGCGACCATGCGCGCACGTCCCGGCAGCCCCGCACGCCGCGCCACCTCGCCGTAACCGGCCACCTCGCCACGCGGGATCGCGCGGATGGTGGCCAGGATGCGGGCGGAAGCGTCGTTCTGCATCGCGGTAGCATAGGGCGTCCCACGCAGGAGCCGAGCATGCAATCCTTCAAACTGATCCGCCAACACCTGACCAGCGCCGGGTTCAACGTCATCCTGCAGGACGAGGGGGTGGCAAGCATCGAGTTGTCGCTGGAACAGGGCTCGCGCCATCAGGCGATCTTCCTGTCGGAGCTGCAGGACGAGGACGGCCGTCCCTACCTGCGGGTGAGCAGTGCGGTGGCGCCCATCGCCGGGCTGGATGCCTCCCGCGCGCTGGCATTCAACTGGCAAAGCCGGGTCGGCTATCTGGCAGTCGGCGACATGGGCGGCACGCCCTACCTGCAGCTGTGCGAAAACCGGCCGTTCGATGGCCTGGACGGCGCGGAGGTGCATCGGCTGGTACTGGACATCGGCGGTACCGCAGACCGCATGGAACGCGCACTGTCGGGCGACAAGGACCTGCTCTAGCGGCGTTGCCGCACCGCTCTGGCGCTATACCCAGCCGATCATCGCCAGCAGGCGGAACGCGCCGTACGCAATGCCGCCGGCGGCCGGGATCGTGAGGATCCAGGCCCAGATCATCCGCTCCACCATCGTCCACTTGATCGCGTTCAGGCGCTTGGCCGTGCCCACGCCCATGATCGCGGCGGAAATGTTGTGGGTGGTGGACACCGGAATACCCAGCGACGACGCAGCCAGGATCACCGAGGCGGCGCTGGTTTCCGCCGCAAAACCGTGGATCGGATGCAGCTTCACCAGCTTGTGGCCGAGCGTCTTGATGATCCGCCAGCCACCGGCGGCAGTACCTGCCGCCATCACCAGCGCACAGCAGACCTTGATCCACATGTCGATGTCGCCTTCCAACAGCGCGCCCTCGGAGGGATGCAGGAACGCCAGCCACCCGGGCAGGTTGTCCAGCACGCCGGTGGACTGGGCGCTGACCAGGGTCAGCGCGATGATGCCCATGGTTTTCTGGGCGTCGTTCATGCCATGCGCAAAGCCCATGCCGGCCGCGCTGACGATCTGCGCTTTGCCGAAGAAACTGTTGACCCAACGCGGCCGCGCAAGCCGCGCCAGCCATCCGCCGCTGGACGCCATGCCCGAGATGACCGCGAACAGCACGCCCATCATCAGGAAACCCGCGGCGAATCCGAGCACCGGCGAGCTGACCATCGGCACGATCACCTTCCACACCACGCCGGCACTCTTGTAGAACGGCTCGGCCGGCTGCGACCAGATGATCGCGTCCCAGTTATTGGAGGCGGCCGCCAGCGCCGCGCCGATCAGTCCACCGATCAACGCATGCGACGAGGAGGACGGCAGACCCATCCACCAGGTGATCAGGTTCCACACGATGCCGCCCAGCAAGGCGCACAGGATCAGTTGAGCGCCGACCTCGACCACGCCGATATCGATCAGCCCCGACGCGATGGTCTTCGCCACGGCGGTGCCCACCAGCGCACCGATCAGGTTCATGGTCGCCGCCATCGCGACCGCCTGGGCGGGTGACAGCACCTTGGTTGCGACCACGGTGGCAATCGAGTTGGCGGTATCGTGGAAACCGTTGATGTACTCGAACACGAGCGCAACGATCACCACCGTCAGGACCAGGGTCAGCATTGCGCGGGCCTCAGGAGTTCTTCAGGACGATGTCGTAGGCCACCACGCCGGCTTCCCGGCAACGGTCGATGGCTTTTTCGAGGATCTCGAAGAACTCCTTGAGCAGGAACATCTGCAGCGGGCCGAGCTTGCCCGAGTAGATGTCGCGGTACAGCTCCAGCATCAACCGGTCGGCCTCGTTCTCGATCGAGCGCAACTCGTCGTTGAGTGCCTTCATCGGCTCCAGCTTCATCTTCCGGAGCAGTTTGATCATCTCGACCACGACCGCCGCCGCCTGCTCGAGCATCGCCGCGCGCGGCGCAAAATCGATGTGCCCCAGGTGCTGCAGCGCCAGCGAGTAGCGATCGGCAAACTTCTCGATCTGCTTGGGAATCTTGTACAGCGCCGACGTCAGCGCCTCGATGTCCTCGCGCTCGATCGGGGTGATGAAACTGTCGACCAGCTCCTGGCTGATCTTCTCGGACACGTCGCGTTGCCGCAGGCGCGCCAGCTTGAAGGCATCCAGCGCCGGCTCGCGCTCGGTCACCTTCAGCATCTCGTGCAGGGCTTTGGCGCTGTCGTGGGCCGCCACCGCGGATTCTTCCAGCAGGTCGTAGAACTGATTGCCTTGGCCGAACATCGTTTGCAGGGAAAACATCGGTGGATGACCTCTTTCGTGCCGGCGGCATGCGTCGCGGGAGTGGCTGGAAAAATAACGCCGCTGCCCGACAGTAGGCAGCGAAGGGGCGGATTATGACGGTTTCGCCGCCTTCACGCCCAGCAGCGGAAGGTTTCAGGGCCCCGCAGCCCCACCTGCTAAAATCCGCCAGCGCCATCCGGGCGTGTTGATCAGGCCCACCGCGCTCCATGGACGACGATCCAAAACCTCCATCTACGCCCGTTGCCCCGCGCTGTCGATGCGTTGCGCCCGCGCCTTCCCCGACTGACCTGGAGCGCGCGGCATGCTGGAATTCCTGATCGTCCTGGTACTCATCGCGCTCAACGCCTTCTTCGCGCTGTCGGAGATGTCGGTGGTGACGGCGCGCAAACCCAAGCTGCGCCAGATGGGAAGCTCCAGCCGCCACTCCCGCAAGGCGCTGGATCTGGCCGAACACCCCGACCGCTTCCTGTCCACCGTGCAGGTCGGCATCACCCTGATCGCGATCCTGACCGGCATGTTCGGCGGCGAGGCGATCGGCAATGCGATCGGCACCTGGCTGGGCGAGAAGATCCCGCTGCTGGGCGATTACGCGCGTCCGGTCGGCGTGGTGCTCGCCGTCGGCCTGATCACCTACCTCAGCATCGTGCTGGGCGAACTGCTGCCCAAGCGCCTGGCACTGCTGGCCCCGGAAAAACTGGCCAGCATCGTCGCCACGCCCATGCACGGGATATCGCGCATCGCGACCCCGGCGGTGTGGCTGCTGATGGTCAGCACCCGCGGCATGCTCAAGCTGCTGCGGCTGGACCAGACCCAGGCCTCGAGCATCACCGAAGAGGAAATCCGCATGCTGGTGAGCGAGAGCCACGAGCAGGGTGTGATCGACGCCGACGAACGCAAGATGATGCACCGCGTGCTCGGCCTGGGCGACCGCACCGCCGACAGCCTGATGACACCGCGCACCCGGATCACCTGGCTGGATGCGGGCGCTTCGCTGGAGGAAAACCTGGAGACAATGCGCACCTCGCCGGTGTCGCGCTTCCCCGTGCTGCGCGGCACCGACCAGGACGTGATCGGCGTGGTCGAGGCCAAGTCACTGCTGCGCGCGCTCGCGCCGGGGGTGGAGATCGACCTGTTCGGCAGCATGCGCGAGGCGCTTTTCGTGTCCGAGTCGACCCACGCGATGAAACTGCTGGAGATCTTCCGCGAGGAACAGCAATCGCTGGCGCTGGTGGTCGATGAATACGGCGACGTGACGGGGCTGGTGACGGTCAACGACGTCATGGGCGCGGTGATCGGCCGGGTCCAGGCCGGCATGGGCACCGGCACGGCGGAGCACTCCGAGGAAAGCGCCGGGCCGGTGGTCGAGCGCGCGGACGGCTCCTACCTGATCGACGGCAGCCTGCATGTCGAGGACCTGCACGAACTGGTGGCCGGCGACGTGCCCGGCGAGGACGATTACGACTTCCATACCGCGGCCGGCATGGTGATCGCCCATTTCGGCCGCATCCCCCATGTCGGCGAGCATTTCGCCTGGCCCGGCTGGCGGATCGAGGTGGTGGATCTGGACGGTCCACGCATCGACAAGCTGCTGCTGTACCGCGAGCCGATGCAGGACCCGGACAACGATGAGACGAGCGGGTAGACCCAAGGGGGAAAGCCCCGCGGAAGCGGGCCAGGAGGCGGGAACGCGCGCCTTGCTGGATGCCTTCGCGTCCGGCAACCCCGATGAGGTATTGAAGCTGGGCGAGCTGTTCGGCGGGCTGGGCAAGCGCTCATTCGGGATGCTGCTGTTCGTTGCGATCCTGCCCGCGTTCCTGCCGGTTCCCGGCATCGGCGGCATGGTCAGCGGCCCGCTGGTGATGCTGATCGGCGCACAACTCGTGGCCGGCCTGAGCACGCCCTGGCTGCCGGGTTTCGCCGCCCGTCGTGGACCGCGCCGGCAGACGATGGGCCGTTTCCGCGACCGGATTTCACCGTGGCTGTCGCGACTGGAACGGCTGGTGCGCCCGCGCTCGCCGGCCCTGCTCGACCGGCGCCTGGCCAACCTCGTCTCCGGCCTGCTGCTGATCGCGCTGGGCGTGCTGCTGTCGTTGCCGATCCCCTTCACCAACTACCTGTTCGGTGCCCTGCTGTTGCTGTTCGCCCTGGCATTGCTGGAACGCGACGGCCGCCTGATGGTCGTGGCCTGGATCAGCGGCATGGCGGCGATCACGGTGTTCGGCCTGCTGTCCGGGCGACTGGCCACGCTGCTGGCACTCTGGATGGAGCGCCTGCCGGGGGGCCAGCTCTCCTGAGTCGGCGTCCCTGCGCCGGCTCTTCCCCTGCTAGGCCAACGACACCGGCACGGGGGACTTCAACAAGTCCAGGAAGTCGTCCATCGCCATCGGGTGGCCCAGCCAGAATCCCTGCGCCAGGTCGCAGCCCCGGTCGCGCAGCAGCGTGTACTGGGCCTCGTTCTCGACGCCCTCCGCGACGACGGTGATCCCCAGCGAATGCGCCATCGCGATGATCGCGGTGGTCAGGGCCAGGTCGTCGGCATCGTGAAGGATGTCGGCGACGAAGCTGTGGTCGATCTTGACCCCGTCCACCGGCACCCGCCGCAGATGGCTCAGGCCGGAGAAGCCGGTACCGAAATCGTCCAGCCAGACCCGCACACCGCTGGCACGAAGCTGCTGCAGCATCCGGCTGGCGTGGGCCTCGTCGCCGATCATCGCCGTTTCGGTCAGCTCGACATGCAGCCGATGGGGCGCCAGTCCGCTGTGGCTCAGGCTTTCGGCCACGTTGCGCGGCAAGTCGCCGCTGCGCAGTTGCCGTGGCGAGACGTTGACCGAGACGAACAGCGGTTCGGCCTCGGGCGATGATTGCCGCCACAGCGCTGCATCGCGGCAGGCGGCGGTCAGTACCAGTGGACCGATGACTTCGATAAGCCCGCTCTGCTCGGCGACGTCGATGAAGATGGCCGGTGCCACCAGGCCAAGATCGGGATGGGTCCAGCGCAGCAGCGCCTCGGCACCCAGCAGCACGTTGTCGGCGACCCGGTAGATCGGCTGGTACGCCAGGCTCAACTCACCGCGATCCCAAGCGCCGCGCAGTTCGCCTTCCAGGTACACGTGCCGCTCGACCGCCTGGTTCATGACCCGGTTGTAGTAACGCGCACAGTTCTTGCCGGCGACCTTGGCCTGGTACATCGCGATATCGCCGTTCTTCATCAGGGTCGCCGCGGTAACGGCATCCTCCGGGAACATGCTGATGCCGATCGAGATGCCCAGGAAAACATCGCGCTCCTGCAATGGCAGCGGCGCGGAAAGCTCCTCCACCAGTACCTCGGCCAGGTCGGCGGCCCGCGTGCGCACGTCGACATCGTCGTCATCGTCGTCCACGGACTCGATCAGGATCACGAACTCGTCGCCGCCAAAGCGGGCCAGCAGTGCGCCCTTGCCCCCAATTCGCTCCACGACGTCGCGGATCCGCCCGGACACCGCGAGCAGGACCTCGTCGCCGACGTCATGTCCCAGGGTGTCATTGACGCGCTTGAAGTCGTCGATATCGGCAAACAGCAGCGCCAGTTGCCGGTCGGTGCCACGCAGGCGCAGCAGACGCTGGTCCAGCGCCTCGCGGAACGCCAGCCGGTTGGCCTGGCCGGTGAGCGCATCGGTGTAGGCCATCGTGCGGATGTCGTGGTCGTGCCGGGCGACGCTTTCACTCATCCGCCGGAACGCGCGCATCAGGTCGCCCAACTCGTCGTTGCGGTCACTGACAGGTGAACGGATATCGAACTGGCCGGCCTCGATCGCGCGTGCCGAATCTGCCAGTTCCTCGATCGGCCGGACCAGCCAGCGCTGGATCGCCCATAGAGCCGCGCCACCCATGACCAGGAAGCCGCAACCCAGCACGGATATCCAGAACAGCTGGCGTCGGCCCAGTTCGACCAGGTGACCGCGCAACTCGGCGGCGGCACGGTCCTGGACCGCCCGCAGGGATGCCAGGTCATAGCCGATGCGGATGCCGCCGAGCCGCTCCCGGCCGATCAGGATCGGCGCGGACACATCCATGGTGGAATCGTTGAACTGCGTGTGCAGCCCGCCGGCACGGATCGCTCCCTGCGCCAGCGCGTCGGTCATTTCCCGGCCATAACCCGGAATCTCCTCGCTGCCGTCGTGCAGCACGTTGCCGTGGCGGTCGAACACCCGCACATACGAAACACCCGGCTGGGCCAGCGCGCCACGTGCCAGCACGCCTATCTCGTCAAGGTCGTGGTAGTAGAGCGGATTGGCCAGCGACTCGGCCAGCGGGATCACCGTGCCTTCGCCGCGCCGCCGCAGGCTCTCGCTGGCCGTGGCCTGCATCGCGGCATGGCTGGCACCCACGACCTCGTCCTGCATCCGGCTCTGTCGATGCAACAACAGTCCGAACAGGACCAGCAGGATTGCCAGTGCCGCCAGCATCATCAGCAGGACCCTGGCCTGCAGCCCATGCGTGTATTTCATCGGTGCGAGCGTCATTCGACTTCCGAGCGGACACGGCGGACCCCGGTCTGGATACGCTCCAGCGCCCGGCGGGAATCGGCATCCATCGGCAGGAAACGGGTCGTGCCGAAGAACTGGTGCAGCGCCTTGCTCGCAGCCGGATCGGTGGCCGCAGCCGTCAGCACCTCGCGCAACCTCTCCTGCACCTTTGCCGGCAGGTCGGCACGGACCAGCTCCAGTGCGCGCGGGTATTCACCGGTACGGCCGATGACCACCAGGTCGCGCTTGAACGCGTCGGGCATCCGTGCGGGATTGCCCCAGTCCAGGTTGCTCATCACGCCGACGTCGGCGACTCCCTTGTGCACCCAGGTGGCGATGTTCAACTCGGAACGGGCGAACAGGTAGCCCAATGCGTCCGAAGCGACCGGATCCTCCGGCGACAGCAGGATTTCCAGCTTGAGATCCCGTTCCAGCAACTCGCCCGCGGGGACGAAGTAGGCGCTGGTGGACGAGGGCCGCTGGAACGCGATGCAGTGCCCGCGCAGGTCGTCCATCCCGGCGATGCCGCTGTCGCGACGGGCGAAGAACACGGTGTGGTAATGGCTCTTGCCATTGCGCTCGGTCAGCAGCAGCGGCACCGCGCCGGCGCGCTCGCTGAGCAGCATCCCCGAACCCGCGGTTTCCGTGACCCAGTCGACCCGTCCGCGGCGGATGTAGCTGGCCATCTGCTGGGGATCGCGGGCCATCAGGACCCTGCCCTCGCGGATGCCCACCCCGGCCATGCGCGGAACCACGTAGTCCAGCAAGGGCTTGAGCTGGTCGTAGTGGGCGTTGGGATCGTCACTGATGCGTCCCAGCACCAGCACGTCGCTCTCCGTTGCCAGTACCGTGGACGGCGGGCCGCACAGCGCGACCAGCAGCATTACCGGCAGGCTTGCTCGTAGAGCGCGGAAGGTACGGCGAAGGAGTTCCATCAAGACGGGACCCGACAAAGGCGTGGCCGGCAGCCGGCGGGGTAGTGTGGCATGTGGGCGCCTTCGACCGGCGAATCCGACGAACGCGAAAGCATCGTAAAGGTCCGGATCAATGTGGCCCGTCCAGGCGTTGTCCGGCCAGCGCTGCCATGCGGCTGGCGTCCGACAGGATGCCCCGCAGCAGGCGCACTTCGCGCTCGTCCAGGTCGGCCCGCAGGAACAGCCGGCGCAGCTTGCGCATCGCCGACTCGGGCGCGCGCCCCTTGTGGAAGTCGATCGCATCGAGGGTTTCACCCAGTTGCGCGAACAGGCCTTCCAGCTGGAAGTGCGAGGCCGGTGGATCGCGTGGCTCGGCGGGCGTGACCGGCCCGGCCGCCGCCAGCAACGCCAGTCGCAGTTCATACGCCAGCACCTGCACCGCTGCTGCCAGGTTCAGCGAGCTGTAATCCGGATTGGCCGGGATGTGGATCGCCGCGTGGCACAACTGCAGCTCGTCGTTCTCCAGCCCGGTACGCTCGCGACCAAACACCAGCGCCACTTCATCGCCACCGGCCGCCATCGCCACCGCGCGCTCGGCCCCCGTGCGCGGCAACAGCTCCTCGAGGGTGATCCGGCGGCTTCGGGCGGTGCAGCCCAGCACCAGCCGGCAGTCGCCGACCGCTTCGGCCAACGTGCCGAAGACCACGGCATCATCGAGTACGTCATTGGCCCCGGCGGCCAAGGCGAACGAATCCACATCGGGCGATTTCTGCGGCGCGACCAGCACCAGCCGCGCCAGTCCCATGGTCTTCAGCGCACGCGCGGCCGAGCCGATGTTGCCCGGATGCTGGGTGCCAACCAGCACGATGCGGATGCGGTGGGCAACGGGAAGCGGATTCCAGGCGGGGAGCGGCGTGGCAGTCATGGCGGCAATGGTAAACTCCGCGGCCGGCCACGAACCAATCGTGTCATCGCCGCCCGCTCTTTTCCCTCGCCAGTTGCGTCCCCCACCTCTCCGTCCGAGGCTATTTGCCATGCAGAAACCCGCCATCACCCTCATGGTCAAGGCCGCCCGCGCCGCCGGCAACGTGCTGTTGCGCCACATGTACAAGCTGGACGCGCTGAACGTGGTGGAAAAGGACCGCATGGACTTCGCCAGCGAAGTCGATGAACTGGCCGAGAAGGAGATCATCAAGGAATTCCGCCGCGCCACGCCGGACTACGCGATCCTTGGCGAGGAAGGCGGGCTCATCCAGCCCAGGGGCGGCACCGCCCGCTTCACCTGGGTGATCGACCCGCTCGACGGCACCAGCAACTATCTGCGCGGGATCCCGCATTTCTGCGTCTCCATCGCCCTGGTCGAGGCCGGCGAGCCGGTCCACGGGGTGATCTTCGACCCGCTGCGCAACGAGCTGTTCACCGCCAGCCGCGGCAGCGGCACCACCCTCAACGACAAGCGCGTGCGCGTGGCCGACCGCAAGGACCTGGCCGGCGCGATGGTGCTGACCGGCTTCGCACCGCGCGAGCGCAGCCGCGCCAGCGCCCAGCTCAAATGCATCGACACCCTGCTGACCGAGATCGAGGACATCCGCCGCAGCGGTTCCGCCGCGCTCGACCTGGCCTACGTGGCCTGCGGTCGCGTGGACGCCTATTTCGAGGCCGGCGTGAAGCCGTGGGACATCGCCGCCGGCGCGCTGATGGTGCGCGAGGCCGGTGGCAAGATCAGCGACTTCCGCGACCGCACCACCGGCCCGATGGACGCGCGCGGAGTGAACCCGCGGCCGCTGCTGGCCGGCAACATCAAGGTCGCCGGTCTGCTGCAGCAGCGGATCGTCAACACCGGTTACGCCAGCGCATTCGACTGATCGCACCGGCAGGGTCGCGGCGCAACGCGGCCCCTGCCCAGGAGGCTATGTTCGATACGAGGGGCGCGACCTGCAGACCTTCCGGGCGAATGTCCCCCGGCCCCCGCCTGCGGCGGAGGCCTCCTCCTTTATTTCGCCCCGAAGGCCTGCAGGTCCCGTCGGTGCTGCCGGATCGCATAGATACGCGGAAAGGGCAGCAGGGATTGCGCTTCTGGAGCCACCGGCCGACGGGGGTGGATGTCCTTGGGTGCGAAATAAAGGAGGAGGCACCGGCTTCATCGGTGCCGGGGGACATTCGCACCGAAGGACACTCGCTCCCGGCCACTCCGGCCACCCCGCAGATGCCGCGCTTTCCACTCGGATGGAAGAATATCCAAAAAAAGGCCGCGCAATTGCTGCGCGGCCTTTCTGTTTGCGGCGATGGCCGGCGGTTTACGGCCGACGGGCCAACGCCTCTTCGTTTCTGGCCTTCGGCATCAGGTCCTGCTTGGTGACCTTGAGGAAGCCCAGGGTCAACAAGGGGGCCGCCACGAAGATCGACGACAGGGTACCGATCACCACACCGATCATCTGCGACTCGGCCATGCCGCGCAGCGAGCCGCCGCCGTACAGATACAGCGCCAGCACGGTCAGGAACGCCACCACCGAGGTGATGACCGTGCGCGACAGGGTCTGGTTGATCGAGGTGTTGATGATCGTTTCCGGATCGGCGCGCATCGTGCGGAAATTGTCGCGGATACGGTCGAACACCACGATGGTGTCGTTGATCGAAAAGCCCAGCACCGACAGGATGCCGGCCAGAACGGTCAGGTCGAACTCGTGCCCGCTCAACGCGAACCAGCCGGTGACGATGGTCACGTCCTGCAGGGAGGCGATCACCGCGGCGATCGCGAACTTCTTCTCGAACCGCATCGAGATGTACAGCAGGAAGCCGACCACCACGAAGATCACCGCCCAGATGCCGTTGAGCGCGAGCTCCTTGCCGACCTGCGGCCCGACGAAGTCGCTGCGCATCACCTGGCCCGGGTTGTCGGGCGTCGATACCGCTGCCGTGATCGCCTGCGCGGTACGCGAGTTGGCATCCGCTGCCGCGTCGCCGCCCTCCTCTTCCGACTGCAACCGCACCAGCAGATCGTTGCCGGAACCGAACGAGAGCACTTCGGCGCCGCCATAACCGGCCTCGGCGAGCCGCGCGCGGGCATCGTCGATGTCCACCGGCTTGTCGAAGCGCAGCTCGGTGACCGTGCCGCCGGTGAAGTCCAGGGCAAAGTTGAAGCCGTTGAATGCCACCGCGCCAATCGACGTCAGGATCAGCAGCACCGACATGGTGAAAGCCACGCCGCGCAGGCGCAGGAAATTGAAGTTGACGTCGTGCGGGAAAATATTGAGCTGTTTCATGGTCGTTTCCCGTTCTCAGATCGCAAGGGACTTGAGGTTCTTGCGCTTGCCGTAGATCAGCGTCGCAATCGCCCGTGAGCCCGACACCGCGGTGTACATCGAGGTCGCGATACCGACGATCAGCGCCACCGCGAAGCCCTTCACCGGGCCGGTGCCGAAGGCGAACAGCGCCACGCCGGCCAGGATCGCGGTCAGGTTGGCGTCGGTGATGGTACCGGTGGCCTTCTCGTAGCCGGTCACGATTGCCGACTTGGGCGGAATGCCCGCTCGCAATTCTTCGCGTATTCGTTCGTTGATCAGCACGTTCGCGTCCACCGACAGGCCGACCGTCAGCGCGATACCGGCCAGACCCGGCAGGGTCAGCGTCGCGCCGAAGAGCGACATCACCGCGACCAGCATCAGGATGTTGAGCAGCAACGCCAGGCAGGTGATCAGGCCGAACATGCGGTAGTACACGAGGAAGAACAGCAGCGCGAAGGTGAACGAGTACGTCACTGCCGTCAGGCCGCGCTCGATGTTCTCCCGGCCCAGGCTCGGCCCGACGATGCGTTCCTCGACGAAGTCCATCGGTGCGGCCAGCGAACCCGAGCGCAGCAGCAGCGCCAGATCCGCCGCTTCCTTGCTGCTGTCCAGGCCGGTGGTCTGGAACTCCTTGCCGAACACCCCGTTGATGTTGGCCACCGAGATCACTTCCTCGCTGACCCGGGTGCTGCGGATCTCCTTGCCATCGACCACACGGACCTGCGGCACGCGCTCGATGTAGACCACCGCCATCGGCTTGCCGACGTTGCCGCTGGTGAAGTCGAACATGCGCTGGCCACCGGCGCTGTCAAGGCGCACCGAGACCGACGGGGTGCCCGACTGCGGGTCCAGGCCGGAGGTCGCGCCGATCAGCTGGTCGCCGGAGGCAATGACGCGCTTGTTGAGCAGGATCGGCACCGGCTTGCCGTCCGGCCCCAGCTCCTTGCGGTAATAGATCTTGGCTTGCGGCGGGACGCTGCCCGAGGCCACCGCGTCGTACGCGTTGCCTTCGACCACGGCACGGTATTCCAGGGTGGCGGTGGCGCCGATGATGCGCTTGGCCTGGGCGGTGTCCTGCACGCCGGGCAACTCGACCACGATGCGGTCGGTGCCCTGCCGCTGGATCAGCGGTTCCGCCACGCCCAGGGCGTTGATGCGGTTGCGCAGGGTGCCGAGGTTCTGGTTCAGCGCGTCGGTCATCATGCGCTGCAGCTCGACGTCGGGCACGTGCATGGTCAGCGCCTGGCCATCGACGTCCATGCGCAGCGCCGGTTGACTGGCAGCGATCAACTTGCGCGCATTGGCGGCATCGGCCGCATCGACCAGGCGCACCACAATGGAATTGTCGGGACGGCGGGTGACCGATTCGTAACGCACGCGGCCGTCGCGCAACACCACGCGTGCATCCTCGACGATGGCGTCCAGGTGTTTGTCGAGCGCGGCTTTCTGGTCGACCTGCATCAGGAAGTGCACGCCACCCTGCAGGTCGAGGCCGAGCAGCATGCCGTGTGCACCGAGCTTGTCCAGCCAGGCAGGCACGGTCGAAGCGAGGTTGAGGGCGGTCACGTAGTCGTTGCCCAGCACCGGCGCCAGCGCATCGGCGGCCTTGGACTGGAAGTCCGTGCCCGTCAGCCGCACCAGCAGGTTGTCGCCGGCGATCTCGACCTGCTTGGTCGGGATGTTGGCCTGTTTGAGGGTGTCCGCGACCCGGTCGGCCAGTGCCTGGTCGATGGGTGCGCCGCGGCTGGCGGTGACCTGCACCGAGGGATCCTTCTGGTAAAGGTTCGGCAACGCGTACAGCGTACTGAACAGGATGGCCAGTATCAGGACGACGTATTTCCAGCGCGCGTAAGTCAGCATCGATTGCCCCTGTGGCGGCCAACCCGGCCGCCGTGCATCAAATAGAAGAGGTGGAGAAGGCCGCTCAGGCCGACTTCAGGGTGCCCTTGGGCAGGACGTTGGCGATCGAGCCGCGCTGCACGCGGATGCGCACGTTGTCGGCGATCTCCACGGTGATGAAGTTCTCGCCCAGGTCGATCACGACCCCGGCGATGCCGCCGTTGGTGAGCACCTCGTCGCCCTTGGCCAGTTGGCCCAGCATCGCCTTGTGTTCCTTAGCGCGCTTCATCTGCGGGCGGATCATCAGGAAATACATCACGCCGATCAGCAGGATCGGGAACAGCAGCGACATTCCGAAGCCGCCCGGGGCCGGGGCAGCAGCTTGCGCGTAGGCGGGGGCGATCAGGAGATCAAGCAGGTTCATGTCGAAATTCCGTATTGGGCTGAAAATAGCCGGGGATTATGTCACGGCGGGCTGCGGACCACTTGCGGCGTCGCAGGATGGATGGCAGGGATGGGCGGGGAGAACCGGGCGCGCGTCCTCAGGGCTCGCGCGCAGCGTAGAAGGACTCCCGGAAGGCGGCAAAGGTTCCCTGCCCGATCGCCTCGCGCATCTGCGCCATCAGCCGCTGGTAGTAGCGCAGGTTGTGCGCGGTGCCCAGCATCGGCCCGAGCATCTCGTTGCAGCGGTCCAGGTGGCGCAGGTAACTGCGGGTGAAGCCGCCGGCGCAGGCGAGGCAGTCGCAGCCCTCCTCGATCGGGCGCAGGTCGTGCTCGTACTTCGCATTGCGGATGCGAACGGTACCGGTCGAGGTGAAGAAGTGGCCGTTGCGCGCGTTGCGGGTCGGCATTACGCAATCGAACATGTCGATGCCGCGCGCCACGCCTTCGACCAGATCTTCCGGCCGGCCCACGCCCATCAGGTAGCGCGGCCGGTCGGCGGGCAGCTGCGGGCAGGTGTGTTCGAGCATCGCGTTGCGCTCGTGCTCCGGCTCACCGACGGCCAGACCACCGATTGCGTAACCGTCGAAGCCGATCTGCTTGAGCCCGTCCGCCGAACGCGTGCGCAGGTCGTGGTGGACACCGCCCTGGACGATGCCGAACAACGCCGCGTCGTTGCCCCCGTGGGCGATGCGCGAGCGCTCGGCCCAGCGCAGGCTCAGTTCCATCGACTTTCGCGCCACCTCTTCCGTTGCCGGATACGGCGTGCATTCGTCGAAGATCATCACCACATCCGCGCCCAGCACCTTCTGGATGTGCATGCTCTCCTCGGGACCCAGGAAGACCTTGCGGCCGTCGATCGGCGCGGCGAACGTCACGCCGGCCTCGGTGATCTTGCGTTTGTGCGCCAGCGAGAACACCTGGAAGCCGCCGGAGTCGGTCAGGATCGGGCCGTCCCAGCGCATGAAACCGTGCAGCCCGCCGTGCGCCTCGATCACCTCCAGCCCTGGTCGCAGATACAGGTGGAACGTGTTGCCCAGGATGATCTGCGCGCCCAGCTCGCGGACGTCGTCAGGGTAGATGCCCTTCACCGTGCCGTAGGTCCCGACCGGCATGAACGCGGGAGTCTCCACCGTGCCGCGCGGAAAACTCAGCCGACCGCGGCGCGCATCGCCGTCGGTGCCGAGCAACGTGAAGGACATGCGACTGTCGGGCAGCCCGCTCATTGCATCGACTCCGGGAACAGCAACATCGCATCTCCATAGGAAAAGAACCGGTACTCCCGGGCGATCGCATGCGCGTAGGCAGCGAACACCCGGTCCCTGCCGGCGAACGCGGACACCATCATCAGCAAGGTGCTCTCGGGCAGGTGGAAGTTGGTGACCATCGCATCGACCGAACGGATTCTGTAACCGGGCAGGATGAACAGCCGGCTCTCGCCCGCGTAGGGCAACAGCTCGCCGGCCGGATTTTCGGGGGTCGGCCGCATCGCCGTTTCCAGCGCGCGCACCACCGTGGTACCGACCGCGATCACCCGGCCACCGGCCGCCCGCGTGCGGCGCACCTGCTCGACCAGCGCGGCACCGACATTCAGCCACTCGCTGTGCATCACGTGCTGGTCCAGGTCGTCGACCCGCACCGGCTGGAACGTGCCCGCGCCGACATGCAGGGTGACGTGGCCGAAGCCCACGCCCCGCGCGGCCAATCGCTCCAATAGCGGCTCGTCGAAATGCAGCCCCGCGGTCGGTGCGGCGACCGCGCCGGTCTCGCGCGCGAACACGGTCTGGTAGCGCTCGGCGTCGTCCGCACCCGGAGCGCGCTGGATGTAGGGTGGCAACGGCAACTGGCCCGCGTGCAACAGCCAGGCCTCCAGCGATTCGGCGACATGGAACCGCAGGCGGTAGAACTCGCCATCGCGACCCAGCACCTCGACCTCGCCACCGGCATCCAGCGCAATGCGCGATCCGGACCTGGGCGACTTGCTGACCCCCAGTTGCGCACGCGCCTCGTCCCCGCCGAGCAGCCGCTCGATCAGGATCTCGACCCGGCCACCGGTCGCCTTCTGGCCGAACAGCCGCGCCGGGATCACCCGGGTGTCGTTGAACACCAGCAGGTCGCCCGGGGCAAGCAGATCGGGCAGCTCGCTGAAGACGTGGTCCTCGAAGGCACCGGGGATTGGTGGAACCAGCAACAGCCGGCTCGACGAGCGCGCCGCCAACGGTGCCTGGGCGATCAGCCGGGGCGGCAGCAGGTAATGGAAATCGGATTTCTTCAAGACGGGTCTTCGAGTGCGTACTTCGGGGTGCAGGCTTCATCAGCGCGTGGGATCGGCCCGCACTGCAGCAGCGTGCCTGCGGCAACCGCGCATTGTAGCGACGGCGGGGGTTATCGCCGCGGGAGCGGCGTGGTAGAATCGGCTAACTGATTGAATCGAAAAGAGAAACGGGCAAAACAAGAAACAGGACCGCGCGGATGTGCCGCGCTTTTTTGTTTGCGCCGTTCGTTGCGACGTTTGCTGTTGCGACGCTTGTTTGAAAATTCCCCGGCACAGCGCCCGACCCCGCGAAGGAGCCACACCGATGTCCAGCACCACCCACGGCAACGCCATCACCAGCCAACTTGCCCCGCTGCGCGCCCACGCCGGGTCGCGCCGCACCATCGGTCTGGACGATGACGTCCTGGCGACCTTCGCCGGCGACGCCGAGCTGATCGAGGCCGTCGCAGGCGCCGTCACCGAGTACCAGCGCATCAAGGGCGAGTTCGCCGACCTGCTCGACCTCGACGAGGACGCCCAGGCCCACGCCGTGCAGGCCGGCTACGTCAACTTCTACCAGGACGACGCGGTCAACCCCTACATCGCCCTCACCGCCCGCGGGCCGTGGATCGTCACCCTGAAGGGCGCGGTGCTGCACGACTCCGGCGGCTACGGCATGCTCGGCTTCGGCCACGCGCCGGCCCGGGTGATCGAGGCGATGGCCAAGCCGCAGGCGATGGCCAACATCATGACCCCGAGCCTGTCGCAACTGCGCCTGACCAAACTGCTGCGCGAGGCGATCGGCCTGGGCCGCGACTGCCCGTACAGCCACTTCATGTGCCTCAACTCCGGCTCCGAGTCGGTCACCCTCGCCGCCCGCATCGCCGATGCCAACGCCAAGGCGATGACCGACGAAGGCGGCAGGCACGCCGGCCACACCACCATCAAGCGGGTGGTGGTCAGGGGCGGCTTCCACGGCCGCACGGACCGCCCGGCGCTGTATTCCAACTCCTCGCGCAAGGCCTACGAGCAGTACCTGGCCAGCTACCGCGGCGAGAACAGCGTGATCGTGATCGAGCCCTACGACATCGACGCCCTGAACAAGGCCTTCGCCGATGCCGATGCCAACGGCTGGTTCATCGAGGCGATGTTCCTGGAGCCGGTGATGGGCGAAGGCGACCCCGGCCGCAGCGTGCCGGTGGACTTCTACAACGCCGCCCGCGCGTTGACCAAGGCGCACGGCGCGCTGCTGCTGGTCGACTCGATCCAGGCCGGCCTGCGCGCCAACGGCGTGCTGTCGATCATCGACTACCCCGGCTTCGAAGGCGTGGAAGCGCCGGACATGGAGACCTACTCCAAGGCGCTCAATGCCGGCCAGTACCCGCTGTCGGTGCTCGCCGTCAACGCGCACGCCGCCAGCGCCTACAAGAAAGGCCTGTACGGCAACACCATGACCACCAACCCGCGCGCGCTCGACACCGCCTGCGCGGTGCTGGAGATGGTCACCCCCGAGTTGCGCGAGAACATCCGAGCCCGCGGCGCCGAGGCGATCCAGAAGCTGGAGGCGCTCAAGGCCGAACTGGGCGGCATGATCACCAAGGTCCAGGGCACCGGCCTGCTGTTCTCGTGCGAGCTGTCGAACGACTTCAAGTGCTTCGGCACCGGTTCGACCGAAGAGTGGCTGCGCGAGCACGGCATCGGCGTGATCCACGGCGGCGCCAACTCGCTGCGCTTCACCCCGACCTTCACCGTCACCAGCGCCGAGATCGACCTGCTGGTCGGCATGGTCGGCCGTGCGCTGCGCGAAGGTCCACGCCTCAAGCAGGCCGCCGTCGCGTAAGCCAACTGCAGCAGGCGTATTTGAAGAAGCCGGGTCAGCCCGGCTTTTTCATGCTCACGCCAAAGCGATCGAAGTGGTCGATTGATTCCCATGAAAACCCTGCAGGTACCTATCGATCCGATCGGGACAATCGAATGGCATATCGACGGTGAGCGGGGCAGACTCTTTGGCAGCACCAAGCTGAACGTCAGATCAGCCTTGGCTCAGACCGGTCACGTGCCAGCACGGACCTGACCCATCGACATGAGGAAGACGACCATGACCAGTTCCGACAACACGTCCAACCGTACGCCCAAGAGCGGATCGACCACCGGTGCCGGCGCGCCTGCCCCGAGCGACCGCAACTCGCTGAGCGTCGGCGCCAACGGCCCGATCCTGCTGCACGACGTCCACTTCCTGGAGCAGATGGCGCACTTCAACCGCGAGAAGGTGCCCGAGCGCCAGCCGCACGCCAAGGGTGCCGGCGCGTTCGGCGTGCTGGAGATTTCCGAAGACGTTTCGGCCTATACGAAGGCGGCGCTGTTCCGGAAGGGCGCGAAGACCGACATGCTGGCGCGCTTCTCCACCGTGGCCGGCGAGTCGGGCAGCCCCGATACCTGGCGCGACGTGCGCGGCTTCTCGCTGAAGTTCTACACCGACGAAGGCAACTACGACCTGGTCGGCAACAACACGCCGGTGTTCTTCCTGCGCGACCCGATGAAGTTCCCGCACTTCATCCGCAGCCAGAAGCGCCTGCCGGATTCGGGCCTGCGTGACAACCACATGCAATGGGACTTCTGGACGTCCAATCCCGAAACCGCACACCAGGTCACCTACGTGATGGGCGAGCGTGGCCTGCCGCGCACCTGGCGCCACATGAACGGCTACGGCTCGCACACCTACATGTGGATCAACGCTGCCGGCGAGAAATTCTGGGTCAAGTACCACTTCCACACCGGGCAGGGCATGGCGTTCTTCAACAACGCCGAAGCCGCCGAGATGGCCGGCCAGGACGCCGATTTCCACCGCCGCGACCTGTTCGACGCGATCGCCCGCGGCGAACATCCCAGCTGGACCCTGTCGGTGCAGGTGATGCCGTACGCGGACGCGAAGAGCTACCGCTTCAACCCGTTCGACCTGACCAAGACCTGGTCGCACAAGGACTATCCGCTGATCAAGGTCGGCACCATGACCCTGAACCGCAACCCGGAGAACTTCTTCGCCCAGATCGAACAGGCCGCGTTCTCGCCGGGCAACACGGTGCCGGGCATCGGCCTGTCACCGGACAAGATGTTGCTCGGCCGCGCGTTCGCCTACGCCGACGCCCAGCGCAACCGCATCGGCACCAACTTCCACCAGTTGCCCGTCAACCAGCCCAAGGTGCCGGTCAGCACCTACCTGTTCGACGGCCAGATGGCCTACCACCACAGCGGCAACGCACCCGTGTACGCACCCAACAGCGGCGGCCGCGGCTGGGCGGATGACACCGGCCCGGTGGCGGATGGCTGGGAGACCGACGGCGAGATGGTCCGCAGCGCCTACACCCTGCACGCGGAGGACGACGACTTCGGCCAGCCCGGCACCCTGGTGCGCGAGGTCTGGAACGACGCCCAGCGCGCGCAGTTCGTCGACCAGGTCGCCGGCAGCCTGCTCGGCGGCGTCCGCAGCCCGGTGCTGGAACGCGCGTTCGAGTACTGGAAGAACGTCGACCCCGCGACCGGCCAGCAGATCGAGGACAAGGTCCGCGCCGGCAGCGCACCGGAACCGGCCGAGGGCATGGGCGAGGGCTGATCGCCGGCCCGCATAGACGCCGGTTCGTGAGACACCCGGCCCCGCTTGCCAGCCATGCGGGGCCGTTTTTTTACCCGGCGCGGCTACGCGCTCACCGCGCACTGGAACACCATCTGGAACACCACCCCGCACGCCAGCCCGGTCGCCGCACCGGCGAGCACGTCCGACGCCTCGTGCCGGCGCAGTACCAGCCGCGACCACGCCACCACCACCGTGGCCGCAAGCAACCCGGCGAACGCCACCGCCTGCGGCCAGGCGATGCACGCCGCGAACATCGCGAACGCGACATGCAAGGAAAGCTTGAGCTGGCCGCGCAGCACGTGACCGACCAGCACGATCACCCCCGACAAGGCGATCACCACGACAACCCCACGATCCGCACCGGCAACCGCACATATCGCCGCAAGTCCCAGCAGCACCCATGAGGCGAACCGGTTGAATTGCGAGCGCTCGTGCGGCTGCGAGGCATCGATATGCGTCCAGCGGCCCGAGCGGATCTGCCGCACACCGTAGATCATCACCACCGCGGCCGCCGCCAGCGTGAGCCCCAACGCCTGCCACACCCGTCCCGGCGGCGGGTCACCCACACCGGTGGCAACGGCAGCGGCGACCAGCATCACCATTACCGGATGGATCAGGATCGACGCCCAGCGCGCGACCCATTCCCTGGCCGGCTTCACGGGGTTGCCGGCGCCGCCTTCCCCGCCTGCAGGCGCGCGCCGATCCGGGTGGCCCACCAGGCCATCGGCAGGTAAGCGACCAGCAGGTCGACCGCGATGAACCAGACCGGTGCCGGAATCATCAAACTGGCGGCCACGCCACCACACAGGAAGATCACGCCGATCGCATGGCCCAGCTTCGCCCTGTGGCTGGCCGCCACCAGGCAGGCGACGAGCGCACCGGCAAACGTGCCGACGGCATGCGCCAGGAACGGCATCACGAAGTGCCGCGGCTCGAAAAGATGGATGCCGCTGGCGAGGCCCTCGGCACTGGTCACGTCCACGCCCGCAGGCGGCGGAATCAACGCCGGACCGAGGGTGACGAGTGCCAGGTTGACGGTACTGCCGACAGCGAACCCGAGGACGACCGCAATCACGTTGCGCAGCAGATGAGGCATGGCGGGTTACCGGCGAGGGAAAGACCAGCGAGCTTACCGCTGCGGATCGCCCTTCGCCCGGTCATCGGCGCGCGCCAGTTGCCAACGCGGTTTCTCCGCCCAGGCCGCCCTGACCGCTTGCCTGACGTATCAACGCGCCTGCTGAGCCGATCGTCCGTCTTCATGCCGAGCTTCGGGCGATCCAGTACGCGTTGGACGTTGTCAGGGATCATCCGGACAACTGCCGTCATCACCGCGAAGGCGCGCGAAGGCGAGGATCCATGGACGTCAAGCCATTGATGGACAACGTCCCTGGACGATCAGACAGGAAACTCCCCGTCCAGGTAATACCAGCGGCCATCCACGCGCGCGAACCGGCTCACCTCGTGCAGCCGCACCGCAGGCGTGCTGCCGACCTTGTAGCGGGCCACGAACTCCACCACCGCGCTGCCGTCACCGGCATCGGCGTGCCGCTTCACGTCCAGCCCCAGCCAGCGCAGATCCGGACTGTCATCCAGGTCGAGCGCAGCCGGACGGGTGTCGGGGTGCCAGGTGGCCAGCAGGTAGTCGCGCAGGCCCAGCACATAGGCGCTGTAGCGCGATCGCATCAACGCCTCGGCGCTGGCGGCCGCGAACCGGCCTTCATGCAGCGGCTGGCAGCAGGCCGCGTAGGCGATGGACGGGTTGCAGGGGCAGGCCTGGGGCATGGAGAAACCAACGGCAACTGGAGCAGACGAGCTTAGCGCCCGGCGCGTCGCCGCATGCAACGGCGAGGTTGCACCTGCTTTCATTGAAGGCCCAGCAAATCGCCGGAGGCACCGGTACCGCCGCCGCAGACAACCAGGCGGCCAGTGACATCGACATGACAGAGACATCGGCCCGGGTAGCCTGTTGCGGCGAAGCCTCGCCCGGACGGCACTGCGTCGGCGCCGCGTCCCAATCCATCAACGGAGTAACCGCCATGGCTGTCACTGTCGACCGGATGCCCCGAAGGGCGCTTCACCCGTTTCATGCATTCCTGCTGGCAGGCGCCGTACCGCTGTTCCTGGGCGCGCTGCTGGGTGACATCACGTATTTCCGCAGTTACCAGATCCAATGGAGCAACTTCGCGTCCTGGCTGATCGCCGGCGCGCTCGTTTTCGCCGGTTTCGCGCTGCTTTGGGCCGTCATCGATCTGTTCCGCGCCGATCATCATCGCGGGCGCCCGCTGATCTACGTCCTGCTCCTGCTGGCGACCTGGGTGCTGGGCTTCCTCAATGCCCTGATCCACGCCAGGGACGCGTGGGGAATCATGCCCACCGCCCTGGTCCTGTCGGTGATCGTTGCCGTGCTGGCGTGTGCGGCGACCTGGGTGGGGTTTTCCAACTTTCGTGTCGGGGGTGCAGCATGAAACGCCTGTTGGTGACCATTGCCATTTCCGCCCTGCTGGGCGCATGCGGCGAGAGCGATCCGGACGCGTCCCAATATGGGGTTGATCCGACCCTTCCGGCCCCGCAGCGCGGGTTGCTGCCCAACATGACCATTGCGAAGCCGGCGCCATGGGGCGACCAGCGGCCGACCGTGCCGCAGGGCTACACGATCACGGCCATCGCCACCGACCTCAATATCCCCCGCCAGACCCTGGTGCTTCCCAACGGCGACATCCTGGTGGCCGAGGGCCGGGGCGGCAACGCGGCAAAACTGAAGCCGAAGGACGTGATCGCCGGTCGTATCAAGGCCCAGGGCAACACCTCGGTCACCAGCGGCAACCGGCTGACCTTGCTGCGCGACCCGGACGGGAATGGCAGTTACAGGGACCGGCGGGTGTTTGCCGAGAACCTCAACGCGCCCTATGGGCTCGCACTGGTCGATGGCAGTCTGTATGTCGCCAACCAGGACGCGCTGGTGCGGTTCGATTACCACGATGGCCAGACCCGGGCCAGCGGTGCGCCGGTCAAGGTCACTGACCTGCCTTCGGCGATCAACCATCACTGGACCAAGGCCCTGACCGCGAGCCCGGATGGACGCTTCCTTTACGTCGGCATCGGCTCCAACAGCAACATCACCGAGCGCGGGATGGACGCCGAGGTCGACCGCGCGATGGTCTGGCAGGTGGACGCCCGGACCGGCGCGCACAAGCCCTACGCCACCGGCCTGCGCAATCCCACCGCGCTCGCCATCCAGCCCGGGACGGACGTGTTGTGGGCAGTGGTGAACGAACGTGATGAGCTCGGACCGAACCTCGTCCCCGACTACCTCACCTCGGTCCGGGAAGGCGGGTTCTACGGCTGGCCGTACAGCTACTGGGGCCAGAACGTCGACTCACGCGTGCGGCCGCAGAATCCGGAAAAGGTGGCTTCCGCCATCGTCCCGGACTACAGCCTGAGTTCGCACGTGGCGGCGCTGGGTCTTGATTTCTCCACGCCCACAATGGGCGCCGGATTCGCCGACGGCGTGTTCATCGGCGAACACGGCAGCTGGAACCGCAAGGAGCCGGTCGGCTACAAAGTGATCTTTGTACCGTTCCGCAACGGCCGCCCTGCCGGCCCGCCGGTCGATTTCGTCTCCGGTTTCCGCGGCGAGGACGGCATGACCCGCGGCCGTCCGGTCGGGGTGACCGTGGACCCGCGCGGCGCACTGATCGTCGCCGACGACCTGGCCAACACCATCTGGCGCGTGGCCCCGGTCCGCTGACAGGTCTTCTAGTCCGCCACCTCCGCCGCCAACGCCTTGCGGTCGCTCAGGCTCTGCCCCTGCGCGTCCTTCCATTCGATCCAGCCGCTGGCGGTGCGGTCGGTCAGGCAGGCGGCGGCGCCGCTGGGGGATTGGAGCAGGTATGTGCTCAACCGCGTTGATTACGCCAACCGGTCTGTCAATCTCGGCTACCGGGCAATGAGTCGCATCGTGGCAACGGCATCGCCTCACGCGCGGTAGCGCTCACTGCGTCGGCCGGGTTTGAGCTCGGGCTGGGGTCCGGCCTGAGATCGTGGCATTGAAGCAGAGGCGCGCAACAAGCTGATGTTCCAGGGGCGGACGGTTGCAGGGGTGGTGTACTCCCTCATACGCGGCGACCTGACGACTGGCCACGCATACACGCCAGCGCCATCATGCGGTTCCAAATTCAAGCGTTGCCCCTCGCACGCAACACCCACGGAGTGGTCACCACATGAGGCACAGCGAACGTCACAGGACACACCGGACCGGCTGGCTTCGTGCCGCCGTGCTCGGGGCGAACGACGGCATCGTTTCCACCGCCAGCCTGGTCCTGGGCGTCGCGGCAGCGGGCGCCGGAACGCGGGACATTCTTGTTGCGGGGGTGGCCGGTCTGATGGCCGGGGCCATGTCCATGGCGGCCGGGGAATATGTCTCGGTCAGCTCGCAGGCGGACACCGAAAGCGCGGACCTGGCCCGGGAGCGCAAGGAGCTGGCGGCGAACCCGGTGCAGGAGCACGAGGAACTGGTCTCCATCTACGTGAAACGGGGGCTGGACCGGGCCCTGGCATCGGACGTGGCGACCCAGCTCATGGCCCACGATGCGCTCGCTGCGCACAGCCGGGACGAACTTGGCATCTCCGACACCCTGGCGGCGAAGCCGGTCCAGGCCGCGATGGCGTCTGCCGGCACTTTTGCGGTGGGCGCTGCACTCCCCCTGCTGATGGTCGGGTTGCTGCCGGCCATCTGGCGGATTTGGGGAGTGGCGGGCAGCTCGCTGATCTTCCTCGCGCTGCTGGGCCTGTTGGCCGCACGGGCGGGCGGCGCGCCGGCGTTTGCGTCCGTAATGCGCGTCACCTTCTGGGGCGCCTTGGCGATGGGATTGACCGCTGGCGTGGGCGCGCTGTTTGGCGTGGCTTCCTGAGGGCCCGTGAGACACGTGCGCGGCGCATGGCGGCCGGGACGGTCGACGCTTGGGCGACGTGAATCGCGAACCTGCGGATGTGGGAGGTGGGGTGACGTACAGGTCGCCACTCACGTCGAATACAAAATCCAAGCCGCGCCATTCACCGTTTTTGTGGGAGCGGCCTCAGCCGCGACTTGGCGCGGAACGTGGAATCGAACTAGCGCCTGCGGCGACGACGGCCAAACAGCGACACCCCGACCACGGCTACCAGCACCAATGCGGCACCCAGCGTCCACGGCCCCAGGTTGCGCTCGGAAACCTGCACATCCTGGGCGACCGACGGCAAGGGGCGCGCGTTGAGGACGGCTTTCTCGGTGCGCGCGGACAGCTGCCACCGGCCATCGCGCAGTTCCACGTGGCCGGCCAGCGGCGGCAGGTGCAGCTCCCGCCAGTAAATGCGCAGATCTCCGATTTTCGGGTCCAGCGGATTGATCGAGCTGCCCAGCCCGTCGCCCTCGGGCTGGAACGTCGCCGCCAGGTTCGCCGGCAGGCGGGTGAAGCCCGGACGGAAATCCTGCCACTGGCCGAGCGCCTTCAGCACCGCCAGATCCAGTGGCTTGCCATCCAGGGTGACGTCGGTGGCCCACCAACGCCGGCTTTCCAGCGGAAACGACAGCGGATTGTCGTGGCCTGGCGCGAAGCCGGAAGCATCCACCAGCGCCGGCTTCCAGACCTGCTCGTAACGGTCGTCGCCATCGCGCTGCCACTGGAACATCTCGACCCGCCGATCCAGCCCGAACTGGCTGGTGCGCACGCCGAAATCACGATCCTCCACGAACCCGCTGAAACTCGGCTCGCCTTGCGGCTGCGGCGGGGCGCCGGTCGGGCTGACGTCGTCACGCGCCAACGCGGACGTTGCCATGCCTGCCAGTACCAGCGCTGCAAGGCCGAGCCGGGCCCTCATGCGGCCAGCGCCCTCGCGTGCAGTTCGGCCACCTCGTGGGTGGTGCCGTACCGGCCCTTCTCGTTGCGGGTGACCTGGGCGAGCGCGCAGCCAGGATCGTGGGTGAAGAACAGGCGCACATTGCGCGCCAGCTTGTCGGCGAGGAAGGCCTTTTTCTCGTCGATCAGCAACTCGGCATTGCGGTCGTAGCCCATCGTGATCGGCACATGCACCCACGGCCGGCCGGGGATCAGGTCGGCGCAGAACACCACGCCACCGTGCGCCTGGCCGTCGACGGTCTCCGGCCCGACGATCTCCGCCAGCATCAGTCCCGGTGTGTGGCCGTTGCTGTAGTGGAAGCGCACCGCGCCGCCGAGGGTCTGTGAGAACTCGCCATCGACCAGTTCGAGGCGTCCGGTCGCCTCCAGCAGCGCCGGCAATTCCGGAATGAAGCTGGCACGGTCGCGGGCGTGCGGCGCGATCGCGCGCTGCCAGTGTTCGCGGCCCACGACGTAATGCGCATTGGGAAACACCAGCCGTGGCGGCCGACCTTCCTCCCACGCCGCGAGCAGGCCGCCGGCATGGTCGAAATGCAGGTGCGAGAGCACCACCACGTCGATGTCCTCGGGTGCGAAGCCGGTGGCGGCAAGCGAGTCGAGCAGCACGTGGCGGTCCTCCACCACGCCGTAGCGCTCGCGCAGTTTCGGCTCGAAGAACGCGCCGATGCCCGACTCGAACAACACCGTCTTGCCGGCCAGCGGACTGGCCAGCAGCGCACGACAGGCCAGATCGACGCGGTTCTGCCCGTCCGGCGGCATCCACTGGCTCCACATCGCCCGCGGCGCATTGCCGAACATCGCCCCGCCGTCGAGCTTCTGGCTGTTGCCCAGCAGCGACCAGAGTTTCATCGTCTACTCCCACGTCCCGCAGCCGTGGCTGCACCGCTGATCATGATGGGCGATCGGGCAAGCGAGGGAAACCGCCAAGCGCGCCAGTCGCCTTGGTTTGGGACGGCGGTTCAGTTGCGGATACGCGTCAGCTCAGGGCGTGTCCAGCACCACATCGGCTTCGCCGACGGGATTGCGTGGGTCGGTGCCGCCCGACAACTCGTCGGTGCGCTTGTCCCAGGCGACGGTCTGCAGGTTGCCCCAGGTGCCTTCGCCGGCGTTGACGGTATGGCCCATCTGGTTGAGCGCCTTGACGGTCGCCGCGTCCAGCGCGCCGGGCTCGGCGGAGATCACGTCGGGCAGCCACTGGTGGTGGATGCGCGGCTCGGCGGCGACCTGTTGGGCGGTCATGCCGGCGTCGTAACCCAGGATGCCGATCAGCACCTCGGTGATGATGCGGCTGCCGCCGGGCGCGCCGAGCACGGCGAGCTGGTCGGGCGATGCGATGTAGGTCGGCGTCATGGAGCTGAGCATGCGCTTGCCGGGTTCCACCGCGTTGGCGGCGAATCCCATCACGCCGAACGCGTTGGGCGTGCCGGGCTTGAGCGCGAAGTCATCCATCTCGTTGTTGAGCAGCACGCCGGTGCCCGGGGCGATCATCCCCGAGCCGTACAGCAGGTTGACGGTCTGGGTCGCCGACACGATGTTGCCGTCGGTGTCGATGATCGAAAAATGGGTGGTCTCGTCGTCTTCCATCGGCACCGGCTGGCCGGACAGCAGGTCGCTCGGGGTCGCCTTGTCGGGGTGGATGGTCGCGCGCAGGCCGGCGGCGTAGTCCGGATCGGTCAGCAGCGCGATCGGCATCTCGACGAAGTCCGGGTCGCCCAGGTAGATGGTGCGGTCGCGGTAGGCGCGGCGCATCGCCTCGACGATCAGGTGGGTGCGCTCGGCATCGTCGAGCTTGGCCAGGTTCCAGGGCTGCAGGATCTGCAGCATTTCCGCCAGCGCGACGCCGCCCGACGACGGTGGCGGCGCGGTGACCACGCGCCAGCCGCGGTAGTCGAATTCGATCGGGGCGCGCTCGCGCACTTCGTACCCGGCCAGGTCCTCGGCGGTCCAGCGGCCGCCCTCCTCCTTCACCGCCGCCAGCAGCTTCCCGGCGACTTCGCCGCGGTAGAAGCCGTCGTGGCCGTGCTCGGCCAGCAGCTCCAGGGTGCGGGCCAGGTCGGGCTGCCTGAGGATCTCGCCGACCTTGGGCGGGTCGCCGTCGGCAAGAAACACCTCGCGCGTGCCGCGGTAGCGTTCCATCACCTTGCCGCGGGTGGCGTAGCCCTTCTCCAGCCGCCCGTAGATCGGGAAACCGTCGCGGGCGATGCGGATCGCCGGTGCCAGCGAGGTCGCCAGCGGCAAGGTGCCGTAGTCGTCCGCCAGATGGACCAGCGCGGCGGGCAAACCGGGAATGCCGGCCGACCACGGACCGTTGGTCGCGCGGTCGCGGTCGAGGTCGCCGTTCTTGTCGAGGTATTCGGCGGGCGTGGCGGACTCCGGCGCGGTCTCGCGCGCATCGATGAACACGTCGCGACCGCTCCTGGCGTCATGCAGCAGGAAGAAGCCGCCGCCGCCGATGCCCGAGCTGATCGGCTCCACCACCGACAGCACCGCCGACACCGCAATGGCCGCGTCGAAGGCGTTGCCGCCCTGGCTGATGATGTCGAAGCCGGCCTGGGTGGCCAGCGAATGCGCGCTGGCGATCGCCGTGCCCGGCGGCGTGAGGGTGGGTGATGCGTTTGCGGCCGCGACATCTGCTGCCTGTCCGGATGTCGCGCAACCGGTAATTGCCAAGGAAAGCGTCGTGGAGACCAGGAAGCCGGCCAGCATCACCTTGCGCATCGCAATTCGCATCACTTACTCCTGCTCTTTCTGCAGCCTCGCCAACTTGGCCAGCAACTGCCCGTGGGTTTCGGGAAAATCGGGATCCGGGTCTATGCATTCCACCGGACAGACGACCACGCATTGCGGCTCGTCGAAGTGGCCCACGCACTGAGTGCAGCGGGCCGGGTCGATCACGTAGATGACTTCGCCCTGCGAGATGGCGTCGTTCGGGCACGCCGGCTCGCAGACGTCGCAGTTGACGCAAAGCTCGTTGATCTTGAGGGACATGGGGTTGGTCGTGCGGGCGGGAACCCGGTTGCGGGTTCCCGCCGCATGCACTCGTCAAATCGGCTGTGTGGTCAGCCGCGGATCACTTGGCTTCGACGAACTGGTAGTTGACGCCGGAGGCTTCCACCGCCGCCTTGACCCGCTCGTTGTCGGCCGCATCGCCGATGAACAGCAAGCGCACGCCCTTCATCGAGCCCGGATCGACCTTGGCGAAGGCACCGACCACGATGTCGGCCATCATCGACGACTCCGGCGAGCCGAACGCCACCAGGTTGCCTTCGACGATGCCGCGCTGCATCGCGATCTCGATCTCCTCCCGCAGCCGCTCGTGTGCGCCTTCGAAGCCTTCGCTGTCGCTGGCGGGCAGGTAGTACAGGTACGGGCTGTTGGTGACGTCGCCCATGTTGCGGGTCACCACCTGGGACAGGTAGCTGCCCCAGGCATTGTCGTCGGTGGTGGTCGGCGCGTTCAGCGGCGCAAGCGCCACGGCGGCGTCTTCGGTGGCGTCTTCCTTGGTCTTGTCACAGGCCGCAAGCAGCGGCAACGAAAGCAGGGCGATCAGGATCAGGCGGGTGGTGGTTTTCATGGAGGTACGTTCCCCTTTCAGTCGGAAATAACGCCGGCATGGGTGCCGACGGTCAAGCGTGGGTGCGTTGCCACTGTGCCTGCAGCGCGTCGGCGACCGCTGGCGGTACGAAGCCGGAGACGTCGCCGCCGAGACGGGCTATCTCGCGGACCAGCGACGAGGAGATGAAGCTGTATTGCTCGGCCGGCGTGAGGAACAGGGTCTCCACGTCCGGGATCAAGTGGCGATTCATGCTCGCCATCTGGAACTCGTATTCGAAATCCGACACCGCGCGCAGGCCGCGCAACAGCACGCCCGCGCCGAGTTTCGCGACGAAGTGGGCCAGCAGCGAGTCGAACCCGCGAACCTCCACATTGGGATGGTGGCCAAGCGCATCGCGGGCCAGTTCGACGCGCAGCGCCAGCGGCAGTGCGGGGCTCTTGGTCGGACTTTCCGCCACACCGACCACGAGCCGCTCGAACAACGGCGCGGCACGATCGACCAGGTCGATATGACCGTTGGTGACGGGGTCGAAGGTGCCGGGATAGACAGCGATGCGGTGGCGGGCCGGGGTCATGGGGCAATGGGCTCGTGAGGGCGGAGGCCCGGGATTTCCGGGTCAGCGCGGAGTGTATCAACCGCAGCCGGGGTGTCGCTGCCCGGGGTCTGCCGCGCGCCTGTAGCGGTCAGTGGCGATGCGCGGTGGCGATACAGGGCGTAGCGCACTTCGCGGGTGTGGCCTTCGCGATGCAGGGACCAGTCCGGCGGCAGAACTACGGATTCGGCCAGTGGCGCCTCCACATACAGCCATGCGCCTTCGGCGAGCAGGGGCAGCAGCGCCGCCAGCACCGGTTCCCACAAGCCGGAAGCGAATGGCGGATCGACAAAGGCGATGTCGAAACCGGCGCGCGGCTGCGTCGGCAACCAGGACAGCGCATCGGCCTGGACCACCGTCGCCGCCTCACCACCGGGCAGCCGCCGGGTAGTTGCCAGCAAGCTCACGGCGAGCCGGGGATCGCGCTCGACCAGTACCGCCGACGCCGCGCCGCGGGAAAGCGCTTCCAGCCCGAGCGCGCCGCTACCGGCGAACACGTCCAGCACGCGCGCGTCGTGCAGGACCGGCATCAGCCAGTTGAACAGGGTTTCACGGACGCGGTCGGAGGTCGGGCGCAAGCCGGGAGCATCGCCCACCGCCAGCTTGCTGCCGCGCCAGCGACCGGCGATCACGCGGACCTGGCCGGGGCCGCGGAGCTTGGCTGGCAGGGGATTTCGGGCGGGTTTCTTCATCGGTCGGAGAAGCAGGCCAGTGCTAGCATGTGCGCCATTCTCGCGCATTCGTGAAACCTCCTGTCGATGGTCAGTTTTTTCCGCCGCAAAAAGCCCGCGACCTCCCCGTCCGAGCGTCGTTACAGCACCGAGGAACTGGCCGCGGCGTTTCCGGATGCGCTGCCGGCGGCAGAATCCGCAACCGTTGAGGCCGAACCTGCCGCTGATGAATTGACCGCGGCGGCACCGGTCGCATCGGCCGTTGCGCAACAAACCATTGCCGCACCGGCCCGCGTTGAGGCTGCCGTTGTCGAACCGGAAGCCAATGCCGGAACGCCGACTCCATCGTTGGAAGCCCGAGCCGCCGCGCCCGTGGCCAGGCACGTGGCGGTGGTGGCTCCGGCCCCGATACCAACACCGGGACCGAAGCCGGAACCGGTCATCGCATCCGCCCCGGCCCCTGCCGATGACCTCTCCGTATCCACGCCCGCATCGACGCCCGCATCGACGCCTTCTGTCGCCACCTCCATCGACAAGCCCGCCGCACTGCCCGGCAAGATGGGCTGGCGCGAGCGCCTGCGCGGCACCGCGCTCGCACGCAGCTTCGGCGGCCTGTTCCACGGCAATCCCAAGCTCGACGACGCGCTGCTGGACGAAATCGAAACCGCGCTGATCATCGCCGACGTCGGCGTGACCGCGACCACCGATCTGGTCGAAGACCTCCGCAAGCGCATGAAGGCGCGCGAGTTCGCCGATGCCAATGCCCTGCTGAAGGCCCTGCGCGCCGACCTGATCGCGCTGCTCGCACCGGTCGCCGTGCCCCTGCGGGTCGACCCCGATGCCAAGCCCTTCGTGATACTTACAGTCGGCGTCAACGGAGTCGGCAAGACCACCACCATCGGCAAGCTGGCCCGCCGCCTCAAGGGCGAAGGACGCTCGCTGATGCTGGCTGCCGGTGACACCTTCCGCGCCGCCGCGGTCGCCCAGTTGCAGTCCTGGGGCGAGCGCAACGGTGTGCCGGTGATCGCCCAGGGGCAGAACGCCGACGCCGCTTCGGTGGCGTTCGATGCCCTGCAGGCGGCCAAGGCGCGCGGCATCCAGGTGCTGATCGCCGACACCGCCGGCCGGCTGCACACCCAGCAGGGCCTGATGGCCGAGCTGGGCAAGATCAAGCGGGTGATCCGCAAGCTCGATGACAACGCACCGCACGAGGTGCTGATGGTGATCGACGGCACCACCGGGCAGAACGCGCTGTCGCAGTTGCGTCAGTTCCATGCCGCGGTCGAGGTGACCGGGCTGGTGGTGACCAAACTGGACGGCACCGCCAAGGGCGGCGTGGTGTTCGCATTGGCACGCGAGTTCGGCATCCCGATCCGTTTTGCCGGCATCGGCGAACGCCCGGAAGACCTGCGTGTCTTCGATGCCGAAGCTTTCGTCGACGCGTTGCTGCCGGAGTCGCTCGGCGCCTAGCGCCGACGGCACGCGCGTGGGCGCCCCACCAGCGCCAAGCGGAGCACCGGACGCGGGCACGCCGGACGCGAGCGTCCGCGTCTGGCGGAAAACCATCGCCAAGGGCGCCGGCGCGTTCCTGCTGCTGATGCTGGCACTGAGCCTGGGCTGGATCAGCCGCCCCAGCCAGGTCGCCGACCTGATCCTCGACCGGGTCGGCAACGCACTCGGCCTGGAAATCACCTCCAGCGGCGCGAGCGAATACCACCTGCGCGGGACGCCGCGGCTGGTCGTGCGCGATCTGGTCGCCCGCCAGCCCGGCGCGGACACCCCGCTGCTGACCGCCGAGCGCGTCTACCTGTCGTTGCCGTGGAAAACCCTGCGCGCGGCCGGCGATGACCTCACCGTGAAGCGGGTGGAACTGGACGCGCCCCGCCTGCATATCGCCGCCCTGCAGCGATGGCTCGACAGCCGTCCGGCCGGCGGGGAGATCCGCATCCCGACGCTCACCGACGGTTTGCAGATCCTGCGCGGCGAGATCATCGGCCCAGCCTGGTCGATCGACCGTCTGGATATCGACCTGGCATCGCTGCACCCCGACCAGCCGCTCGCGGCCCGGCTCGGCGGGCGCTTCCGCATCGATGCCGTCTCGGCCCCGTTCGACCTGCAGTTGGCGCTGACCCGGCCCGCCGCCGACGCCGGCCTGGGTATCGCCGGCATCGCCACGGCGATCGCCTCCGGCTGGCGTCTGCCGATGCAGCTGCAGCTGTCGGGCCGGCTGCACGATGGCGACGACGGCATCGGTCTCGACAAAGCCCAGTTCGGCGCGGAAGGGAGCTGGGTCGGCAGCGCTCCGGGCGACAAGCGTCTGGCATTTGTGCTCGGACTGGGCGGCACCGCCCGCTATCGCGACGGCCGCCTGTCGGTCGCACCGCTGGGTGTGGTCGTGCGCGGAAAAGACGTGATCCCCGGGATTGATGCACGCGGTCGGCTCGATCTGCACGACGCGCTGTCGGCGCACCTTGATGGCGTCATTGCCGCATGGCCCGACGCCTGGCCGGCCTTGCCGTCGCCGCTGGACCAGTCGGATGCGCCGCTGCCATTCGTACTGGACTATGCCGGCCCGGCCAATCTGGACGGCGATATCGCCCTGCAGTTGCAGCGCGATGCGCTCCGCTTCGATGGCCGCTTCCGGTTGCCAGGCATCCTCGATTGGCTCGATCAGCTCGCGTCCGGCACCCCGCTGCCGCCACTGGACGGGAAGTTGACCGCGCCGGTCATCACGATTGCCGGCGCCACCCTGACCGGCGTAGAGATCGAATTCGACGACAGCGACGACGAACCGCCGCAATGACCACTCCGCCGGACCCCTTCGCCGCGCGCCTGCTGGCCTGGTTCGACCACAGCGGCCGCCACGACCTGCCCTGGCAACACCCGCGCACGCCGTACCGCGTGTGGCTGTCGGAAATCATGCTGCAGCAGACCCAGGTCAAGACCGCCGCACCCTATTTCGAGCGCTTCGTGGCCGCGTTGCCGACGCTGGAGGCGCTGGCTGCCGCGCCGCTCGACGACGTCCTCGCGCTGTGGTCGGGGCTGGGCTACTACACCCGCGCCCGCAACCTGCACAGCGCAGCCCAACAGTGCGTCAAGCACCACAACAGCGAGCTGCCACGCGACCTCGATGCACTGGTCGCCCTGCCCGGCATCGGCCGCAGCACCGCCGCGGCGATCCTGTCGCAGGCCTGGGGCGACCGCCACGCGATCCTCGATGGCAACGTCAAGCGGGTGCTCGCGCGCTATCACGGTATCGCTGGCTGGCCGGGCGTCCCGGCAGTGGAAAAGCAGTTGTGGGCCTGCGCCGAAAGCCACCTGCCGCACATCCGGCTGGCCGATTACACCCAGGCGCAGATGGACCTCGGCGCGACCCTGTGCACCCGCAGCAACCCGTCCTGCGTGCTGTGCCCGCTGCAGGCCGACTGCATCGCCCGGATCGAAGGCCGCACCGCCGAACTCCCGACCCGCAAACCCGGCAAGACGCCGCCGCAACGCCACGCCCAGGTGCTGTTGCTGGAAAACACCGACGGCCACGTGCTGTTGCAACAACGCCCACCCGTCGGGATCTGGGCATCGCTGTGGACCCTACCGCAGGCCGACGACGAAACCGCCGCACGCGACTGGTTCGATCGCCACCTGCAGGGCGACTTCGATGCCGGCGAACCGCTGCCGTCGATCGCCCACGCGTTCAGCCACTACAAACTGGACCTGCACCCGCGACGCTGGCGCGACATCGCCCTGCACGATGCGGTGGGCGACAATGGCGACCTGCGCTGGGTCGCTTTGGAGCAATTGGCGACCCTCGGCATTCCCGCACCGATCCGCCGTTTGCTGGAAGCCGGCTGAGCGACCATCCCCCACCACAGACCCGTCCACAAGGAGGGCATCCATGGCCCGCACCGTCTACTGCGAATTCGAGAAACACGAGGCCGAAGGCCTGGATTTCGCCCCCTGGCCCGGCGAGGCCGGCAAACGCGTCTACGCCCATATCGGCAAGCCGGCCTGGGCCAAGTGGCTGGCGCACCAGACCATGCTGATCAACGAAAACCGGCTGTCCCCGATGGACCCAAAGCACCGCGCGTTCCTGCAGGAGCAGATGCTGAAGTTCCTGTTCGAAGGCAAGACCGAGCAGGTCGCCGGCTACGTCCCGCCGGCCGGGGATTGAGGCTCGCTGCGGCGTCCTGCATCGCGCGCCGCACGCTCGTCGCTCTCGACCGCCCTGGTATCCAGCGGCTGGATCTGCTTGATCCGACACGGAATATCGAATCGCTCCCGGTCCAGCACGACCACGCTGTCCATGCCGGCGAACACCGTCCCGCCCTGCCCGCTGAAGCTGATGGCGCGCGCGTAGTCCAGGTTCGGGCAATGCCCGTCAAGCTCCAGCAGGTACGCCTGGTTGCGCCGCGTCCAGACCGTCAGGGCGCTGTCGCCCAGCGGTGTCCAGTTATAGAGAGTGCCGAAGTTGTGGAAACTCCTGACCGGCTCGCCCGCATGGGCCCGGTGGATCTCCAGACGCTGATCGTCCGGAAGCGAAGCACCCGTCGCACAACCCGCCAGCACCAGGGCGGCGGCAAGCATCAAACCGGAGGTTTTCATGAGGGGCTCCAAAAATTCATGGGTGGAAAACATGGCGGATCGGCGCCCGTCATCGAGCACCACGGTTCATGATGCTCCCAGCATCCGGCGACGGCGTACATGCCGCTTTGACGTTCAGCCCACATCCGGCTTGCCAGCCACGCCATCACCCCGCTATCATGCCGCTCCTTCACGGCCAGCCCGTGACATGGCCGGGTAGCTCAGTTGGTAGAGCAGGGGATTGAAAATCCCCGTGTCGGGGGTTCGATTCCCTCCCCGGCCACCATTTTGGTGGCATTCAAGTGATGCATGTCGAACCCTGCAACGGCCTGGCCGATGCGGGGTTTTTCGTTTCTGGCGGCCGGCTTGTTGTGCCGTCGCCTCCGCGCTCCAACCCACACCATGCGCCGTAGTATCCTCGGCTGTCCCCAATACGGAGCAGGCGGCATGACCGGCAAGCGTTGGATGCGGTGGGCAAGTTGGGCGCTGTGCGCGTTGTTGCTGGCCGCCTGTGCCAGTGGTCCGGCACGGCGGGTATCCGAGCCGACGGCGCGGATCCAGCAGTTGACGGTGCTGGCCGATGGCAACTGGTCGACGGAATTGCGGATCGAGAACTTCAGCAGCATTCCGATGCGGTTCGACTCGGTGCAGTTCGCGCTTTCGGTCGACGGCCAGGACGCCGGCACGCTCGCGGCACAGCCGGCTTTGACGATCGGCCCCGAGTCCGCCGACGTGATCACGATGACCTTGTCGCCCTCGGTGGCGGCAAAGCTGGCAGTCGCCGATGCGCTCGCCCGCAAGCGCGGGCTGGACTACACGCTCGAGGGCACCGTCGCGGCGACACCCGATGAACAGCGCCAGCGCGAATACAAGCTCAAGCGCAGCAGCGCGCTGAGTCCGACCCCCGGCCTGCCCGGAGTGCTTCGCTGAGCCATTCGCTGGAATCGCCTGGCGACTCCCGCCCGCCCCATCCGCCTGCCAACTTCCGTCTGATCCGAGGTCTTCGATGAGCCAGTACAAAGTCCCCCTTCGCGACATGCAGTTCGTCCTGTTCGATGTGCTTGATGGCGAGGCCGAGTTCCAGCGGCTCGGTTTCACCGACGCCACCCGCGATCTGCTGGATGCCGTGCTGGAGGAAAGCGCGCGGTTCGCGGAGAACGTGCTCGCACCGCTCAACGAAGTCGGTGATCGCGAGGGCTGCACTTTCGACAAGGCGACCGGCAAGGTCACCACGCCGGCCGGCTTCAAGCAGGCCTACGAGCAGTACGTGGACGGCGGCTGGACCGGGCTGGTGTCGTCGGTCGAGTTCGGTGGCCAGGGCCTGCCGCAGGCGGCCGGGTTCCCGCAGAAGGAAATGATCGATGCCGCCAACCTGGCCTGGGGCAACTTTCCGCTGCTCTCGCACGGTGCCACCGAGGCGCTGCTGCACCACGGCGAGGACTGGCAGCGCGAGGTGTTCCTGAAGCCGTTGGTCGAAGGTCGCTGGACCGGCACGATGTGCCTGACCGAACCGCACTGCGGCACCGATCTGGGTCTGCTGAAGACCCGCGCGGAACCGAACGAAGATGGCAGTTACGCGATCACCGGCACCAAGATCTTCATCACCGCCGGCGACCACGATCTGACCGACAACATCATCCATCTGGTGCTGGCGCGGTTGCCGGAAGCACCGGCCGGCAGCAAGGGCATCTCGTTGTTCGTGGTGCCCAAGGTCCGCGTTGCCCGCGACGGTTCCATCGGCGAGGCCAACGCGGTGCGCTGCGGAAGCATCGAGCACAAGATGGGCATCCACGGCTCCGCCACCTGCGTGATGAACTTCGACGGCGCGCAGGGCTATCTGGTCGGCCAGCCGCACAAGGGGATGGTCGGCATGTTCACCATGATGAATGCCGCCCGGCTCGCCGTCGGTCTGCAGGGCCTGGGCCTGTCGGACCGTGCGTTCCAGAATGCGCTGGCCTATTCGCGCGACCGCCTGCAGATGCGCGCGCTGTCGGGCCCGAAGTTCCCCGACAAGCCGGCCGATCCGATCATCGTCCACCCCGACGTGCGCCGCATGCTGCTGACCTGCAAGGCACTGATCGAGGGCGGCCGGGCGATGAGTTATCACGCCGGGTTACAGATCGACGTCTCCCACAACGCGCCCGATGAAAACGAACGCGAGCAGGCCGATGCGCTGGTCGGCTTCATGACCCCGATCGTCAAGGCCTGCCTGACCGAATGGGGCGTGGAGTGCACCTACCACGCGGTGCAGTGCTACGGCGGCCACGGCTACATCGCCGAGAACGGCGTGGAGCAACTGGCCCGCGATGCGCGCATCACCACCTTGTACGAAGGCACTACCGGCATCCAGGCGCTGGACCTGCTGGGACGCAAGATCCTCCAGCTGCAGGGCGCGGGCTTCAAGGTGATGCTGGGCATGATCGAGCAGTTCTGCGCCGACAATGCCGGCAACACCGCCGTCGCCGGGTTCATCGCGCCGCTGCGGGCGACGGCGGCGCAGTGGCAGCAACTCACGATGCAGATCGGCAAGCGCGCAGCGGCCAATCCCGAGGAGATCGGCGCGGCCGCCTACGACTACCTGATGTATTCGGGCTACGTCGCCCTCGCCTACTGGTGGGCGCGCAGCGTCGCCGCCAGCGAAGCGTCCGCGCAGCCGGACTCGTTCAAGGCCGGCAAACGCGAGACCGCGAAGTTCTACTTCGCCCGTATCCTGCCGCGCACCCTGGGCCACGCGGCGGCGATCGAAAGTGGCAGCGACCCGCTGATGACGCTGGAAGCGGAGCAGTTCGACACCTGACGCCCACATCCCCAATGCATCTGCCTGGACCTGGGCAGACAAATCGGTGCAAATCGGGTATATGCTCGATTTCTTATGGAGACCGACACAGCGACACTCCGCCTGGTCCATCCTGGAACCCGCGCCGGGTCCATCACCCGGCCGGAACCGGACCACCCTCCGGCTTGCTCGAAGATCGACCCGCGCCATGCAATGGAGCGCCTCAACGCCGTCCGTCTGCTGTCGCTCGACGCGCACGGCCGGGTCCTCGACTGGATGAACTGGCAACAGGCCGCCTGCCTGTATGCCCGCGGCGCGGTCGCCTGGACGCTGGGCGATCCCTGCCTGGCCGTCCACGGCGGCATCAACCGGCGCAGCGGCCAACTCAGCCTGCTCGAACTGCACCCGATCGTCGCCGCGCGGGGCCATGCCCGCGCCCGCGCGATCAATCCCACTCCCGTGCTGACCAACGCCGCGCTGTTCGCCCGCGACGCCCACCTGTGCCTGTATTGCGGCGGGGAGTTCCATCGCCCGCAACTGACCCGCGACCATGTGCTGCCGGTTTCCCGCGGCGGTCGTGACATCTGGGAAAACGTGGTCGCCGCCTGTTTTCATTGCAACTCGCGCAAGGGCAACCGCACTCCGCAGCAGGCCAACATGCCATTGCTCGCCGTGCCCTATCGGCCCAGCTGGATCGAGCACCTGATCCTGTCCAACCGAAACATCCTCGCCGACCAGATGGCCTTTCTGAAAAGCCAGTTGCCGAAGAAGCACGCCCGGACGCCAATCTGAATATTGCCCTGGGTCACAGCAGCCACGGGCATCGAAAGAAAATTGCCAAATAACGCGGAATTGCGACGATCTGCGCGCATTGACGACCGCGACAGGCTCCGCAACACTGCCTGATTGGAAAACCTTGGACTCGACATGGCTCTCACGCTTGGCCTGACCGGCATGGATCCGGCAACGGAAGCCTCTTTGAAAGCCGCATTCGCCGACGCCAACCAGCGCACCGGCGGCGCGTGGCAATTGCTGCCCGACACCCAGGCCGAACACGTCGTGGTCGACATGGACAGCATGTACGGCCCGATGAGCTGGCTGCGCCTGCATGCCGCCGGCAAGACCGTGATCGGCCTGACCTCGGCGCCGCGCACGCAGGCCGACTTCCGCCTTGCGCAGCCTTTCGACGCCCATTCCCTGCACCAGATGCTGGAGCAGCTCGCACCCTCCACCGCCGCAACTCCGGCACCGGTCGATACCGCTCCGCAGGCCGCCACCCCGGCTGGCCTGTCGCCCGCCCCGCAGCCACAGGACCAGTTGCCCGAAGAGCAGCCGCAACGCGTGGATGAGGAAGTTGCTGCCCTGGCGCCCACTGAAGAAGTGTCCGCGCGCCGCGAACCGCCCAGCGCCGCGGCCGCCCAGATCGTGCCGACCGCGCCGAGCATGCAGCCACACACGCCACCGCCCGCCATCGCCGAAGCGCGCACGCTGGGCGACTGGCTTGCCGCCGGCAAGGTCTCCGGGCAGGTGAAGTTCGAGCGCGATGGCACCGCGCTGTTGATCGATACCGAACAACGCCAGTACTTCGGCCCCGCCGGCCTGAAACCGCTGGCGACCCACGTCTGCAGCGAGGTCAGTGCCGCCGACTTCGTGCCGGTGGCCGACTGGAGCGCGCAGATCGCCAAACACGAGGCGCAGCCGTTGTCGCGACTGGTATGGCTGGGCGGCCTGCTTTCCAGCCCCGGCCAGCTGTTGCCCGGGTTCGATCCGGAAGCGCGCTACCAACTGGTGAAATGGCCGCAGACCGAACGGGAATACCCCAAGCATTTCCGCATCGCCACGGTGATGATGAAAGGCCCGGCAACACTGGCCGAGATCGCCCAGGCCAGCGGCGTGCCGCTCACCGACGTCACCGACTTCGTCAACGCCAACCTCGCCACCGGCTTTGCCGATATCGAGCATCTGCCGGAACCCGAAGCCGAGCCGCGCAAGTCCGGCGGGCTGTTCGGCCGCCTGCGCGGTCGCTGAACCGCAACCGGGCCGGTCCGCCTTGCCCCGCCCCGGTCCGGGCGGGACAATGTCGTATTCGCCGTCCGACACCGTATTGATGATCGATCCGCAACGCTACCCCCGCCTTTCCCGCATCGATGTGCCCGCCGACCTGCGCCAGTTTCCCGCCGAGGAGCTGCCGGCCATCGCCGCGGAGTTGCGTGCGTACCTGATCGAACAGGTCGCGCAATCGGGCGGTCATTTCGGCGCGGGCCTGGGCGTGATCGAGCTGACGGTGGCGCTGCACTGGCTGTACGACACCCCGACCGATCGCCTGGTCTGGGATGTCGGCCACCAGACCTACCCGCACAAGATCCTCACCGGGCGTCGCGACCGGATCCACACGGTCAAACAGAAGGACGGCGTCGCCCCATTCCCCAAGCGCGACGAATCCGAGTACGACACCTTCGGCGTCGGCCACAGCTCGACCAGCATTTCGGCCGCGCTCGGAATGGCCATCGCACTGCAACGCACCGGTGACGAACGCAAGGTCATCGCGGTGATCGGCGATGGCGCCATCACGGCCGGCATGGCCTTCGAAGCGCTGGCGCACGGCGGCGGCATGGGCGAGCAGCCCGGCGGCATCGAGCCCAACCTGCTGGTGATCCTCAACGACAACCAGATGTCGATCTCCGAGAACGTCGGCGGCGTGACCCGCATGCTCGGCCGGCTGACCGGCAGCCGCACCCTCAACGCCCTGCGCGAAGGCGGCAAGAAGCTGCTGGGCGACAAGCACCGGCCGGCGGCGAAGTTCGTCAAGCGCTGGGAAGAACAATGGAAGGGGATGTTCGTGCCCTCGACAATGTTCGAGGAGCTCGGCTTCCACTACACCGGCCCGATCGACGGCCACGACATGGATGCGCTGGTCGGCACGCTGAAGACCCTGCAGGGCATGAAGGGCCCGCAGCTGCTGCACATCATCACCACCAAGGGCAAGGGCTACGAGCGCGCGGAAGGCGACCAGATCGGCTACCACGCGGTCGGCCCGTTCAACCCCGACCTGGGCATGGTCAGCAAGACCGGCGCAAAGAAGCCGACCTACACCGACGTGTTCGGCGACTGGATCTGCGACATGGCCGCCGCCGACGAACAGCTGATGGGGATCACCCCGGCGATGCGCGAAGGCTCCGGCCTGGTGCGCTTCAGCAAGCAATACCCGCAGCGCTACTTCGACGTCGCCATCGCCGAGCAGCACGCGGTGACCCTCGCCGCCGGCATGGCCTGCGAAGGCGCCAAGCCGGTGGTCGCGATCTATTCAACCTTCCTGCAGCGCGGCTACGACCAGCTGGTGCACGACGTCGCGGTGCAGGAGCTGGACGTGCTGTTCGCGATCGACCGCGGCGGCGTGGTCGGTCCCGATGGTGCGACCCACGCGGGCAACCTCGACCTGAGCTACCTGCGCTGCGTACCGAACATGGTCGTGATGGCTCCGGCGGACGAGAATGAATGCCGGCAGATGCTGTCCACCGGCTTCCGCTTCCAGGGCCCGGCGGCGGTGCGTTATCCGCGCGGCACCGGTCCCGGGGTCGAGGTGCAGGGCAGCCTGGACCTGCTGCCGATCGGCAAGGCGCAGTTGCGCCGCCACGGAGCGAACGTCGCACTGCTCGCCTTTGGCGCGCTGGTCCCGGCGGCCGAACAGGTCGGCGAGGCACTGGACCTGACTGTGGTCAACATGCGTTTCGTCAAACCGCTGGACCGCACGCTGCTGCTGGAACTGACAAAAACCCACGAGGGCTTCGTGACGCTGGAAGACAACGTTGTCGCCGGTGGCGCGGGCAGCGGCGTGGCGGAGCTGCTGGCGGCCGAAGGCCTCACGATGCCGATGCTGCATCTCGGCCTGCCCGATGCCTTCCAGCACCACGCCAGCCGCGAGGAGCTGCTGGCCGAAGCCGGCCTGGACGCCGACGGCATCCGCGCCGCGGTGCTGCGACGCTGGCCGCAACTGGGCGCATCGCCGACGCGCAGCGCGGCGGTCTGAGCGCACGCGTCAGACCAGGCCGGCGTGGGCGTCTCCGCGGACATCGGCGACCATGCCCAACGGCAGGATGCGGCCTGGCCAGGCGCGGCATTCAATCGCGGGCGCGCCCAGTCACGGTTGGCCGCGATCGTGGTCGATACCGGAACCAGCTGCCGCGTCGACCTCGACCTCACCGCCCGCATCGAGCCGGCCGGGCTCCTCCACCGCGTAGCCTTTTTCCCGCAATACCGCCGGCAGATCCCCGCCCAGCAGGTCGGCGACCGGCATCGTCGCGAAGCTCACCGCGTTGGTCTTGAGCGCCGCATCCACCGCATCGAACCATTGCTTCCGGCTGACCGCCTCGCCGTCATCGAGCCCCAGCGACTTCGCCATCTCGGTGCCGGTGAATGCACGAAGGCAAACCAGCGGTTCGCGCGCCTTCAACAGACGTGAAAGCGCCGGCAGGTCACCCACGGCCCAGGCATTGGCCCGCTCCGCGGCATGCAGGACGTCCGCATCGAGATGATCGAGCATGCTGCGGAAACAGGCGATATCGTCCATCTCCGCCTTGACGAAGGCCTTCGCGGCCGAGCGGGGATTCTTGATCTCGGCGCGCACGGACGTCGGGGTGCGCTTGATCCGGTGCTGCTTGGCCAGCTGCGACAAGCGCGTGCCGACTCCGCTGCCGTATTGCAGCCCGGCCTGCTTCAGCGCCGCGTCGTAAAGCTCGCCAGCGGCAAAAAACGGCCGCATCTTTTCCACGCCCTTGTCGCGCCCCAGGTACAGCGGCTTCAGGCGCTCCCAACGGCTGTAGAGATCCGCCGGCAGCACGTCCCGCAGAGTCGCGCCATCGGGGTTGTTGCGCGCCTTGAGCAGGGTCGGCAGCGAGAAAACGGCCTTGAACATGCTCCCCGCCCCCATCGAGACGACGATGCCGGGTGGCCCGATGATCTCGCTCGCCTGCGCCAGCACCTGCTCGGCCTGCGGGGAGTACCAATCCAGCTTGCGCGGCACCGGCGACACCGTGCCCAGGATCCACAACACGTTGTCGCCATGACTGACCTTCCACAGGCCCGGCCCCGAGTGCCGGCCGGACACCAGTACCGGCGCGGCGTCGATGATGTCGCCACCTTCAATGACCAGTTGCGACTCGTCCGGCGGCACGAGCTGACCGTCCGGCGCGCCCACCGGATTACCGGAAACGGACGACGGACCGCTCGCCCAAACCGGTGCAACTGCCAGAAACAACCCCAGGAAAAAGATCATTGCGCGCATACGGAACTCCTTTTCGATGACCGCCAAGTAGAACACCAAACCAGCCCACAAACGTCTGCCTGCATGAGCAGCGACATGGGAGAGTCGCGATATCGTCCCACCGCCTGGGAAGGGTTCGCACCGACCGGCCGGGTGGAAGGGCGGCACAAAAAAGAGGCTCGCGGAATTATCCGCAAGCCTCTGATGATGTTGCTCGAATTGGTCGGGACGGCCGGATTTGAACCGACGACCACTTGTCCCCCAGACAAGTGCGCTACCAGGCTGCGCTACGCCCCGAAAGTCTTGCAGTCCGCCGTGTGGCGGGCGCTGAGTATAGCCGATTACCGGCGATTCGCGTGAGTGGAACCATTGGAAAACGGGGAAATGTTGTCCGCTTCAGCGACGCAGCAACTGCAGCACTTCCTCCAGCTCCATGCGCACCTGGCGGATGATCTGCGAACTCAGCGCCGACTCGTCCTTGGCATCGTCACCTTCCAGCCGCAAGCGCGCGCCGCCGATGGTGTAGCCCTGCTCGTACAGCAGGCCGCGGATCTGGCGGATCATCAGCACTTCATGGCGCTGGTAATAGCGCCGGTTGCCGCGGCGCTTGACCGGCTTCAGCGACGGGAATTCGGTCTCCCAGTAGCGCAGCACGTGCGGCTTGACGTCGCACAGCTCGCTGACCTCGCCAATGGTGAAGTAGCGCTTGGCCGGGATCGGCGGAAGCTCGCGGTTGCTGCCCGGATCAAGCATTCGCGCCTCCGGCGTAAGCCTCGACACGCTCCTTCAGTTTCTGGCCCGGCCGGAAGGTCACGACAGTGCGTGCCGAGATCGGAATTTCCTCGCCGGTCTTCGGGTTGCGGCCCGGGCGCTGGTTCTTGCGCCGCAGGTCGAAATTGCCGAAGCCCGACAGCTTGACCTGGCGACCGCCCTGCAGCGCCTGGCGCAGCGAGTCGAAAAACGCGTCGACGAACTCCTTGGCCTCACGCTTGTTCAGGCCCACTTCGTCAAACAATCGTTCGGTCATTTCCGCTTTGGTCAATGCCATCGCCCGCTTCCATCCACTGCTGATTACGCCAGAATTCGCCCCGAGGCCGTGGCGCCGATACGGCTGGACGATCTGCCCTATCGAGTCGTTGCATCCCTCAGCCGCGTATCACAGCCGTGTGATCGTGTTGCAATTTCGCGGTGACGGCGGCCACGACTGTGTCCACGTCGGAGTCTGTCAGCGTGCGCGATTCTTCCTGCAAAATCAAGCCCATAGCAAGACTCTTGCATCCTGATTCAACGCCTTTTCCCTGGTAACGGTCGAACAGCACCAGGTCGCGCAACACCGGCCCGGCAGCGGCACGGACGCTCGCGGCGACATCCCGCCAGGCGACGGTTTCAGGCAGAACGAAGGCGAGATCACGACGCACCGACGGGTACTTCGACTGGGATGCCGCGTTCGGCAACGGCCGCACCAGCAGCGGCGCCAGATCCAGCTCGAACGCAACCACATCGGTATCGATCTCCAGCGCCTGCAGCAGGCGCGGATGCAATTGACCGATCCAGCCCAGATGCACCGCGACACCCTCGGTATCGATACGCAACACCTCGGCGCAGCGACCCGGATGCGCCCATGCCGCCACGCCTCCCGATTGCGAAGGGCGGTACTCCAAGGCGGCTCCAGACAACGCGGCCAGACTTTCCAGATCGCCCTTGATGTCATGGAATCCGACTTCGCGCTCTGCCACGCCCCATTGCTCGGCCACGGCATCGCCACACGCGACCGCCGCGACCCGCAGGGTGTGCAGCGGCGCGGCCTCGGCCACCGCAGTGAACACATTGCCCAGCTCGAACAATCGCACCCGCGACTGCTGGCGCGCAGCGTTGCGCCCCAGCGCGACCACCAGCCCCGGCAGCAGCCGGGTGCGCATGATGCCGAGTTCGGCGCTCAGCGGGTTGGCCAGTTTCACCGCACCCTCGGTCGCGCCCCAGGCCTCAAGCAGGCCGGCATCGACGAACGCGTAGTTGATCGCTTCCAGATAATCGCGCGCCGCCAGCTGGCGACGGACGCTGCCTTCGTCCACGCGCTCCTCGCTGGGCGCAACCAGCCGCGATGCGCCGGTCGGCAAGGTGGTGGGGATCGTGTCGTAACCGTGGATCCGGGCGATCTCCTCGATCAGGTCTTCCTCGATCGCGATGTCGAACCGGCGGCCCGGTGCAGTGACCTGCCAGCCGTCGACGTGGGCCTCGACCGCCAGCCCCAGCGCACGCAGGATCCGCTCGACCTTCGCATCGGCGACGTCCAGCCCCAGTACGCGGGCCAGCCGGGCGCGGCGCAGCACGATCGGTTGCGGCTGCGGCAGATGTTCGGGAAGCGCGGCTTCCACAACCGGGCCGGGCACGCCGCCACAGGCATCGAGGATCAGCCGGGTAGCGTACTCGATCGCGACACGCGGCAACTCGGGATCCACGCCGCGTTCGAAGCGGTGGGCCGCGTCGGTATGCAATCCGATTTTGCGGCTGCGGCCGATGATCGCGTCGGGCGCGAAATGGGCGGACTCCAGGAACACGTTGCGGCTGGCGTCGGTGACCCGGCTGTCGAAGCCGCCCATGACGCCAGCCAACGCGACCGGCCGGTCGGCGTCGGTGACGGCGAGGAACTGCCCGTCGAGCTTGACCTCGCGGCCGTCGAGCAGTTTCAGCGTCTCGCCGGCACGTGCGCGGCGCACGCCGACCGGCCCGGCCAGCAGGTCGCGGTCGAAGGCATGCATCGGCTGGCCCAGTTCGAGCATCACGTACTGGGTGATATCGACCAGCAGCGACACCGGCCGCACGCCGCTGCGACGCAGGCGCTCGGCCATCCACAGCGGCGTCGCCACGGTGGTATCGATGCCTTCGATCACCCGCCCGCAGTAGCGCGGCGCATCGGCCCCGGCATTGAGCTCGATCGCAAGCCTTGCTTCGCTGGCAGCGGGCACCGGAGCGATATCGAATGCGGCGACCTCGCCACCGGACGCGGCGGCCACGTCGAACGCGATCCCGCGCACGCCGAAGCAGTCCGCGCGGTTCGGCGTCAGCTTGATCTCGATGCTCGCGTCCGGCAGGCCCAACAGCTCGGCCATCGGCAAACCCACGACGGCATCGGCAGGCAACTCCAGCAATCCGGACGCATCGCTGTCGGTCGCCAGCTCCTTGGCCGAGCACAACATGCCGAACGACTCGACCCCGCGCAGCTTGGCCGGCTTGATCTGCATCCCGCCCGGCAACACCGCCCCGACCTTCGCCAGCGGCGCCTTGAGGCCGGCACGCGCATTGGGCGCGCCGCAGACGATCTGCACGATCTCGCCATTGCCGGCATCGACCTGGCAGACCTGCAGGCGGTCGGCTTCCGGGTGCTTCGCGGCGCTCAGTATCTGCGCTACCACCACCCCATCCAGCGAATCACCCAGTCTGGTGACTTCCTCGACCTCCAGACCGATCGCGGTCAGCGTCGCGACGAGCTCGTCGTGACTTGCGGTGGTCGGGACATGCTGGCGCAGCCAGTTTTCGGAGAATTTCATGCGTGGTATTCCAATACTTCCGCCGCAGCGGCTTTCATAGGAGCGGCTTCAACCGCGAACGCGCAGGCAAACAGGCGACGGCGCTAAATCGTGAGCTGGTTCGCCCGATTCACGCGATCCGCGCACAAGCAAAACTCAGGCAAACTGCCGCAGGAACCGTACGTCGTTCTCGAAGAAACTGCGCAGATCCTCGACCCCGTAACGCAGCATCGCAAAGCGCTCGACCCCCAGGCCGAACGCATAACCGGTGTACTTTTCCGGGTCGATGCCGATGTTGCGCAACACGTTGGGATGCACCATCCCGCAGCCCAGAACCTCCAGCCAGCGCATGCTGCCATCGGGCTGCTGCCAGGCGATGTCGACCTCGGCCGACGGCTCGGTGAACGGGAAATAGCTGGGACGGAAGCGCATCTCGAAATCGCGTTCGAAAAATGCGCGCACGAACTCGGTCAGCGTGCCCTTCAGGTCGGCAAAACTGGCGTTCTCGTCCACCAGCAAGCCTTCGACCTGGTGGAACATCGGGGTGTGGGTCTGGTCGCTGTCGCTGCGGTAGACCTTGCCCGCGGCGATCATGCGCAGCGGCGGCTGGCCTCCGCGCGCGATGAGGTCTTCCATGTAGCGCACCTGCACGCCGGAGGTATGCGTGCGCAGCAGGCGACCGTCACCGAAATAGAAGGTGTCGTGCATCGCCCGCGCCGGGTGGTGCGGCGGGAAATTCAGCGCCTCGAAGTTGTGCCAGTCGTCCTCGATCTCCGGACCGTCGGCGAGTTCGAAACCCAGCCGGCCGAAGATGTCGGTGATGCGCTCCAGGGTGCGGCTGACCGGATGCAGGCCGCCACGGGAGGCATTGATGCCCGGCAGGGTCACATCGATGGTTTCCGCCGCCAGACGGGCGTCCAGGGCCGCCTCGTCGAGGGAGGCCTTGCGCTCGGCCAACGCGGCGGAAAGCGTGTCGCGCGCCTTGTTGATCGCCTCGCCGGCGGCCTTGCGCTGGTCGCCCGGCAGGGCTCCCAATTGCTTCAGCTGGGCGGTGACGCTGCCGGACTTGCCCAGCAGGGCCACCCGCAACGCCTCGATCGCGTCGGGCGAATCGGCGGCGGCGATGTCGGCCATTGCCTGTTTGCTCAGTGTTTCGATGTCACTCATGCGCAAGTTCCTGCCACAGCTGCGATGACCGGGCCTTCTGGATGATCCTGCCGTTGTAGGAGCGGCTTCAGCCGCGCTCGTGGAATCGGATCGTCGATTGAGACGTCCGGTCGCGGCTGAACCCGCTCCTACAGAAATCCCGGCCCAAAACGAAACATGGGGAAGGACTTGCGCCCTTCCCCATGCGTGTACTTCGTTGCCTGACCGTCGCCCGCCGGGATCGACCCTGCGCGCAGACGATGGACACCTTACGCTGCGAGTGCGCTCTTGGCTTTCTCGGTCAGCGCGGCAAAACCCTTGGCGTCGTGCACGGCGATATCCGCCAGCACCTTGCGATCCAGGGTGATGCCGGCCTTCATCAGGCCGTTCATGAAGCGGCTGTAGCTCATGCCGTTGATGCGGGCCGCCGCGTTGATGCGGGTGATCCACAGCGAACGGAAATTGCGCTTCTTCTGCTTGCGGCCGATGTAGGCGTACTGCATGGCCTTCGTGACCGCCTGGTAGGCGACGCGATAGACCTTGCGGCGGGCGTGGTAGTAGCCCTTGGCCTGCTTCAGGATGTTCTTGTGGCGCCGACGCGCCTGTACACCACGTTTGACTCGTGCCATTTCTCAGTTCTCCTCAGGCGTACGGCAGCATGCGATTGATACGTCCAGCGTCTTCTGCGCGGACGTGGTTCGTCTGCCGCAGGTTGCGCTTCCGCTTGGTCGCCTTCTTGGTGAGGATATGGCTACGGTTTGCGTGGCCGCACTTGAACTTGCCGGAAGCGGTCTTGCGAAAACGCTTGGCCGCTCCACGGTGGGTCTTGATCTTGGGCATTGCGAAGGTCCTTTCGGGGTTTTTGTCACTGACATGGGCGGTGGCATGGCCACACTTTCCGTCCTGCCCGTGCCGGTTGATAAGTCATTGATCCGGAAAGGATCAGCAACAGGTCCTGGCTCTCAAACAACACACCCGGCGAACCGGGCCCGCCATTATGCCGACGCCCTGCCGGGGTTGCAATGCTTTTCATCGCAGCTTGGCCCGCCGCCCGCCTGCGCGGATCACCCATCGGGCGCCCGCGGCAAAACCAGGGCGTTGCCGCCCTGCAGCGCAGATCCGCGTACGACGGTTACTTCTTCTTGGGCGCGATCATCATCACCATCTGCCGGCCTTCAAGGCGCGGACGCGATTCGATGACGATGTCCTCGCCAAGATCCAGCTCGATCCGGTCGGCCATCTGGCGACCCAGCTCCTGGTGACGCATTTCGCGCCCGCGGAAGCGGATGTTGACCTTGATCTTGTCGCCCTCTTCCAGGAAGCGGCGCATGTTGCGCAGCTTGATCTGGTAGTCGCCTTCATCGGTGACCGGGCGGAACTTGATTTCCTTGATCTCGACCTGCTTCTGCTTCTTCTTGGCCGCATTGGCCTTTTTCTGCAGGTCGAAGATGTACTTGCCGAAATCCATGATGCGGCAGACCGGCGGATCGCCGTGGGGCTGGATTTCGACCAGGTCGAGTCCTTCTTCCTGCGCAAGCTCAAGGGCCTCGTCGCGCGAGAGCACGCCGACCATTTCGCCATCGCTGCCGATCACGCGCACCTTGGGTACGCGGATTTCCTGATTCTTGCGGTTCCGCTTGTCGGGGGTACTGATGTTGCAATCTCCGGTATGGGTCAAAGCCAGCCGCAGGCGCGGCTGGACAGTATGAACTACGCGACGTCAGTGAACGTCTTCACTACGTAAACGCTCGGCGAACCCGGCGACGGTCATCGACCCGAGATCCTCCCCTCCGCGCGTACGCACCGCGACCAGGCCGTCCTCCTTCTCGCGGTCTCCGACCACCAGCAGGTACGGCACGCGCTGGAGCGTGTGCTCGCGGATCTTACGGCCGATTTTCTCGTTGCGCAAATCATTTTCGACCCGGAAGCCTTGATTTGAAAGGGATTTACCGACCTCCACGACGTAATCTGCCTGCGCATCGGTGATGTTCACCACCACCGCCTGTACCGGCGCCAGCCAGGTGGGGAACTGGCCCGCATGATGCTCGATCAGGATCCCGATGAAGCGCTCCATCGAGCCGACGATGGCACGGTGCAGCATGACGGGATGACGGCGCTGGCTGGCCTCGTCGACGTACTCCGCTCCAAGCCGGCCGGGCATCATGAAATCGACCTGCATCGTTCCAAGCTGCCAGGTGCGACCGATCGCATCGCGCAGGTGGTACTCGATCTTGGGACCGTAGAACGCGCCCTCGCCGGGCAGCTCTTCCCACTCCACGCCCGCGGCGCGCAACGCCGACCGCAGCGCCTCCTCGGCCTTGTCCCAGGTCGCGTCGTCGCCCAGTCGCGGTTCCGGACGCAAGGCCAGCTTGACCTGCACGTCGGTGAAGCCGAAGTCCGCATACACCTGCATCGCCTGCTGGTGGAACGCGGTGACCTCCGATTCGATCTGCGCCTCGGTGCAGAACACGTGGCCGTCGTCCTGGGTGAAGCCGCGCACGCGCAGGATGCCGTGCAGCGCGCCGGACGGCTCGTTGCGGTGGCAGGCGCCGAACTCGCCATAGCGAATCGGCAGGTCGCGGTAGCTGTGCAGGCCGTGGTTGAACACCTGCACGTGGCCCGGGCAGTTCATCGGCTTGAGCGCGTAGGTGCGCTTTTCCGACTCGGTGAAGAACATGTTTTCCTGGTAGTTGTCCCAGTGGCCGGACTTCTGCCACAGCGACACGTCGAGGATCTGCGGGCAGCGCACCTCGTCGTAGCCGCTGTTGCGGTAGACCTTGCGCATGTACTGCTCGACCGCCTGCCAGATCGCCCAGCCCTTCGGATGCCAGAACACCAGCCCCGGCGCCTCTTCCTGCATGTGGAACAGGTCCTGCTGCCGCGCGATCTTGCGGTGGTCGCGCTTCTCGGCCTCCTCCAGCTGCAACAGATACGCCTTCAGGTCCTTGTCGTTGAGCCAGGCGGTGCCGTAGATGCGGCTGAGCATCTGGTTGTTGTGGTCGCCGCGCCAATATGCGCCGGCGACCTTCATCAGCTTGAAGCTGCGCAGCTTGTCGGTGGCCGGTACGTGGGGGCCGCGGCACAGGTCGGTGAACTCGCCCTGGGTGTACAGCGACAGGTCCTCTCCGTCCGGGATCGAGGCGATGATCTCGGCCTTGTAGTGCTCGCCCATGCCATTGAAGAACGCGATCGCCTCGTGACGCGGCTTCACGCTGCGGCTGACCGGCAGCGCTTCCCTGGCGATCTTCTGCATTTCCGCTTCGATCGCCGGCAGGTCCTCGGGCGTAAACGGCCGCTCGTAGGCGAAGTCGTAATAGAAGCCGTTGTCGATCACCGGGCCGATGGTGACCTGCGCGCCCGGGAACAGACGCTGCACGGCCTGCGCCAGCAGGTGCGCGGTGGAGTGGCGCACCACCTCCAGCGCATCGGGGTGTTTGTCGGTGACGATCTCCAGCGCGGCGTCGCGGTCGATGCGAAAGCCGGTGTCGACCAGCTCGCCATCGACCTTGCCGGCCAGCGCGGCCTTGGCCAGGCCGGGACCGATCGAGAGCGCGATCTCGGCAACGCTGACGGGGTGGTCGAACTCGCGGCGGCTGCCGTCGGGAAGGGTAATTGTGATCATGGGGTCTGGTGTTCGGGCTTTTGTAGGAGCGGCTTCAGCCGCGATCTGGAACCGGACGAGCAACCGGATATCCGATCGCGGCTGAAGCCGCTCCTACAACCGCAGGGAGTCCAATCGGACAAGGCTGGAAGAGGCGCGGGCAAACAAAAAAGCGCCACGAGGGCGCCTGCGCAGAGCGGAAGCCTCGGGCGGTTCAACGGCGGAAGGTGGTAGTGCTCATGTCACACACTCGGCCGGCGCGTTGGCGCGGGTCACCTGGATGGTCGTGGTAAAGCGGCACGCAAGGCGCCGCGGGACTGCCTAATATTGGGGACGGGCCATGCCAAGTCAATGTCCGGTCACGGAACGCCAGGCGAAACGTTCGACAGGCACCTGCCGGCTGGAGGAACAAATTCACGACGCATCGGCCAATGCCATCAGGCTGCGATGCGCGCGTTCGAAAGCTTGCAACGTGGTGCCGTGCGGCGCCAGCACGCTGTTGACCGCGATGGCATGGGCTTCGCGCAGGTAGCCGGTCAACGCGGACAGGCCGGCCCTGGCCTGCGCCTTCTGTTGCGCGACCGCCCGGGGAAACAGGGCCTGGAGGGCGTCGTTCCATTGCGCTGACCAGTCCCGCGAAGCCATCGGCGACTGCTGGCCGGCCAGCCACCACAGTGCCACCGCGCGTCCGACATCCTTGACGAAACGCGGTGGGTTGCCCGGCAGGCTGGCAATCGGGGTGCGGTCCGGCTCGGCGTGTTCAAGCAGGTGGGCCAGCGCCATGTTGGCCGGCAGCGCGATCCGCAGGCCCTGTGGCGACTCCGGCGCCGCATGGATCGCCACCGGCATGTAGCGGAAGCTAGGCAGCCCGAAATCGCCTTGCGGGGTCGTGAAGCGATGCCACTGCTTGCGCGCGATCTGGTCCTGCGACGGCTCGCAGAGCAACTCGACGAACCAGCCGCCCTCGCCGCCCGGCGGTGCCACCCGCAGCGCAGGCAGGTCATCGGTCGGCGTCGAGGGCGTGCCCGGCGCCATGCCATCCGGAAACCGGGGCTGCCAACCTTCCGCCAGCAACTGCTTTCCCAGGGCTTCGGCGGTGGTCACCGCACTGACCGAAGGCCGCAGCAGGAGGTCGATATCCTTGGTCGCCACCATCGCCGTGTGGGCCACGTCGCGGAACGCCCATGCGGTGGCGATGCTGCCGATGACCACGATGTTGGGTCGCAACTCGGCCGGTATGCGCTCCGCCACGCGCCGCAGCAGGCCATCGGCATCCAGCTCGAGCATCGGCATGCTCACTGCCGCAGCGCCCGGGCGTAATGGATGGCCTGCCCGCGCAGCCCCAGGTCGAGCAAGGCCAGCAACACGTCCATCGGGTAGGCGCATCGCGTGCCGTCCGGCGTCGTCTGCCGCGTGAACGATGCATCGGCGCGGACCACCGTGACCACCACCGGTGCCGGAGCAAGGACGTTGGGTTCCAGTTCGAGACCGTCGTCGAGCAGTCGCACCAGGTCCGCATCGAAGGCATCGCATTGCCGGCCGACCTGGGCGACCAGATCCAGACGTGGCGTTCCGATCAGGTCCAGTCCCGGCACGTCGCGCTGCGCGACGGGCGTGCCCGACAACGACAGCACGCCCCAGTCGGGCGGCGCGTCGGCCTGCAACAGCGCCTGCGCACGCGCCAGCAACGCGGCTGGCGACCTGATCTGCGCGCCACGCTCGAACCGGAACCGGAGCGTCTGCGGCAACGCGCCGACCCGGCCGAGGGTCTCCAGCGAAAGTTCCTCTGGAGACAGGTCGAGTCGACGCAGGCTCTCGATGATGCCCGCATCCCGCAACGCCGCCAGCGCCTTGCGTATCGGCGTCTGGGATGCGCCAATCGCCTTGATCAGTCCGGGCTGGCTGCCGCTGACCGGGGCGATTTCCCCCGCCGCTTGCGGCAGTGCGGTGCCGTCGAGGCTGGCGCCGATCAACAGCCGCAACACTTCATGGCGATAGTTCGGGCGACCCAGCGGCACCAGCAATCCGGCGCCCCGCTCCCGCTCCGTTTCGATAACGAGTTTCAGGCGACCGCGCACGGCAGGCGCCAAGACCGGCAACACCCGATTCCACTCCGCCCGCACCGTTTCCGGACTGATCACCGGAGCCACCACGTCCAATTGCGCCGGCCCGGGATGGGTCAAGGCGGAGACTGCCAGCTCCAGCACTTCGGCGCGCAGATCGCGAGTGCTGCGCAAGCCTTTCAATACACGGGTGTTTGTGGTTTTCGGCTTTGCCTGTCTGGACATGATGCACCTCACATCGGAGCCTGGGATATATTCTGCATGTAGAAAACTATCATGCAAGTAAAAATAGATCCTGCAGGTAATATCCGATCCAGCAGGCGAGGCAATCGATCCGTTATCCGACACCGAATGCCACAACGAAAAAACGGCGAGCCTTGTGAAAGGCCCGCCGTTTTCGTTTGCATGTGGTGGGCGGTGAGGGTTTCGAACCCCCGACCCCTACCATGTCAAGGTAGTGCTCTACCACTGAGCTAACCGCCCATTCGCCGACTCGTGTGAAGCCGGCGAGGCCGCGCAGTTTAGCCCGGCTCGCGGTGGTGGGCAACAGGTTTCGTCGGCTACGCGCCAAACCCCTGTTCTTTCAGCCGATGCAGCTGATCGCGCGCAGCCGCGGCCTGCTCGAACTCCAGGTCGCGGGCGTGCTGGTACATCTTCTGCTCCAGCTTCTTGATCCGTGCCGACAGCTGCGAGGGACTGAGCGCGGCGTATTCGGCCATCTCCTCGGCCACCTGGCGGGCGCGGTTGCGGCCCTTGAGCGCGTCCGGGTCGACCCGCGCGCCTTCCATGATGTCGACCACGTCGCGCACTACGGACACCGGGGTGATGCCGTGCTCGGCGTTGTACTCGACCTGCTTGGCACGGCGGCGGTCGGTTTCCTCGATCGCGCGCTGCATCGAGTTGGTGACCTTGTCGGCATACAGGATCGCCTTGCCGCGCACGTTGCGGGCCGCCCGCCCAATGGTCTGGATCAGCGAGCCGGTAGAACGCAGGAAGCCTTCCTTGTCCGCATCGAGGATCGCCACCAGCGACACCTCCGGCATGTCCAGTCCCTCGCGCAGCAGGTTGATGCCGACCAGCACGTCGAACTTGCCCAGCCGCAGGTCGCGGATGATCTCCACCCGCTCGACCGTGTCGATGTCCGAGTGCAGGTAGCGCACCCGCACGCCGTGTTCGGCGAGGTATTCGGTCAGGTTCTCGGACATGCGCTTGGTCAGGGTGGTGATCAGCACCCGGTCGCCCATCGCCACGCGCTTGGTGATCTCGCCCATCACGTCATCGACCTGGGTCGCGACCGGGCGGATCTCGACCTCCGGGTCGATCAGGCCGGTCGGGCGCACCACCAGTTCGACCACCTGGCCTTCGGACTTTTCCAGCTCGTAATCGCGCGGCGTGGCCGAGACAAAGATCGACCGCGGCGAGCGCCCTTCCCACTCCTCGAACCGCAACGGTCGGTTGTCCAGCGCCGATGGCAGGCGGAAGCCGAACTCGACCAGGGTCTCCTTGCGCGAGCGGTCGCCCTTGTACATCGCGCCGATCTGCGGAACCGTCACGTGCGATTCGTCCAGCACCAGCAGCGCGTCCGGCGGCAGGTAGTCGAACAGGCACGGCGGCGGCTCGCCGGGCATGTGGCCGGTCAGGTGGCGGGAGTAGTTCTCCACGCCGTTGCAGTAGCCGACTTCGGCCAGCATCTCCAGGTCGAACTGGGTGCGCTGGGCGAGCCGCTGCGCCTCCACCAGCTTGTTCTGCGCGTACAGCTGCTCCAGCCGGATCTTGAGCTCGTCCTTGATCGCATCCACCGCGTCCAGCACCGTGCGCCGCGTGGTGACGTAGTGCGACTTGGGGTAGATCGTGTAGCGCTGCAGCTTGCGCAGGGTCTCGCCGGTGAGCGGGTCGAACGCGGTGACGTTCTCGATCTCGCCATCGAACAGCTCGATCCGCACCGCCTCCATTTCCGACTCCGCCGGGTGCACGTCGATCACCTCGCCGCGCACGCGGTAGGTGCCGCGCCGCAGCTCGGTGTCGTTGCGCACGTACTGCATTTCAGTCAGGCGGCGGATCAGCTCGCGCTGGTTGATGCGCTCGCCGCGCACCATGTGCAGCACCATCCGGAAGTACTCGTTCGGATCGCCCAGCCCGTAGATCGCCGACACCGTGCACACGATGATCGTGTCGCGCCGCTCCAGCAGCGCCTTGGTCGCCGACAGCCGCATCTGCTCGATGTGCTCGTTCACCGAGCTGTCCTTCTCGATGAAGGTGTCCGACGACGCCACGTAGGCCTCGGGCTGGTAGTAGTCGTAGTAGCTGACGAAATACTCGACCGCGTTGTGCGGGAAGAACGCCTTGAACTCGCCGTACAACTGCGCCGCCAGGGTCTTGTTGGGCGCCATCACCAGGGTCGGCTTCTGCACCTGCTGGATCACGTTGGCGATCGTGTAGGTCTTGCCCGATCCGGTCACGCCCAGCAGCGTCTGGTGCGCCAGGCCGGCCTCGAAACCGGCCACCAGCTTCTCGATCGCCTGCGGCTGATCGCCCGCCGGCGAGTACGGCGAGACCAGTTCGAACACGCCCTCTCGCTGGCGCGCACCGGGGAACCGGTCGCCGGGGAGCGCATCCGTCGTTGATGCAGGAATCTGGCTTTCGTCATTCATCGTGTAGAGGTGCCGCGTCGAGGCATCGGTACTGAACCCGCAAGTGTAGGCCTCCCTGTGATGAGGGCCGACGCGGCAAAACCCTACCCCGCGACTGGCCGAAACGCGGATGACCGTTCAGCGGAGCCGGCGCGATGCTGCGCCGTGATCCCGCAGTCCACGAACGGAGTCGATGTCATGAGGCAGGAAGCCCGTGGTTTTACCCTGATCGAGTTGATGGTGACGCTGGCAGTGATGGCGGTGTTGCTGGGCATCGGCGTGCCGTCGTTCCAGCGCCTCCAGCAAAGCACCCGCACCACCACCGCCTTCCACCTGCTCACCACCTCGCTCGCCCTTGCTCGCCTGTCCGCGGTCAAGAGCAACGCGCCGGTCAGCGTCTGTCCCAGCCGCGACGGCCGGCATTGCCGCGGCGACTCGGTATGGGATGACGGCTGGATCGTGTTCGCCGATCCCGCTCGCGCGAAGCAACCCGCCTCGGTCGACGCCGTACTGCACCGGTTCGACCGCGTCGGCCCCCGCCTGGCATTGCGCAGCACCGCGGGCCGTACGCTCGTGCGCTTCCATCCCAGCGGCATGGCCTACGGCAGCAACCTCAGCGTCCGGCTGTGCTCGACACGCGACCGCACCCACCTGGGCAGCGTGATCGTCAACAACGCCGGCCGGCCTCGCAGCGAACGCCACGACGGCATACCGTGCCCCTTCGCACCTTGAACGCAGCGAAAGGCTTGACCCCACGGCGCTGTCGCTTACAATGCCCGTCCCCGCCCGAATAGCTCAGCTGGTTAGAGCACTTGACTGTTAATCAGGGGGTCGCTGGTTCGAGTCCAGCTTCGGGCGCAAAAACATTTCAAGGGCCGCGAGCAATCGCGGCCTTTTTTATGGTTCTTCACGGATTACCGGGAAAGGCAGCTTTGATCTTCAAGAAAAAGTAGGCGCTGTCGCGGTAGCCGTAGGCCATGCGCTTGATGACCTTGATCTTGTTGTTGATGCCCTCGAGCTGGCCGGTGTGCATCGGCCAACGCACGCGGCTGACGATGCCGCGCCAGTAGGGGCGCAGGCACTTGGCAAAGTGCATCAGCGCGGGGATCCCGCTTTCCTGGGCATGGGCGAGCCACTGTTTCCACGCGGCACGCCACGCGCGCGCCGTGGGCGCACTCCACAGCGCCTTCAGCTGCTCCTTCATCACGTACACCGCCAGCAGTGACTGGTTGGCTTGCAGGACGTCGTCCAGCCGCACCCGCTCGTGATCCTTCAGGCTCGCCGGGTTGCGCAGCAGCAACCAGTGGGATCGCTTGACCACCCGGCGGGCGGGTTTGTCATGGTGCAGCCGGTTGGCCGCGTCCACGCGCACCCGGCTGATGACCTCACGCCCGTACTTGGCGATGACGTGGAACAGGTCGTAGATCACCCGCGCATTCGGACAGTGCTGACGGACCTCGAGATCGAAGGCGGTGTTCATGTCCATCGCCACCGCCTCGATCCGGGCACAGCCCGCCTCGCCCAAGGCCTGGAAGAACGGCCGGATCGCGGCTCGACTGCGGCCTTCGCCGATCCACAGCACCCGCCGGGTGTCGGCATCGAGCACCACGCTGGCGTAGCGATGCCCCTTGTAGAGCGCGAACTCGTCCATCGCCAACCGTCGGGGCATCGCTTCCGGCAAGGCCTCGATCGTCCTCGTCAGGCGGCGCTGGTCGAGGGTGCGCACAGTGCTCCAGTGCAGACCGAACAGTGCCGCCACGTGGGCCGTGGCCATCCGCGCGCACAGGGTTGATGCCGCGTCGGCCAAGCGTCGTGTCAGGCGTGCATGGCGCTCCAGCCAGGGCACCGCTTCCATCCGCGCGCCGCAGTCCGGGCAGGCGACGCGACGCAACGTCACCTGCAGCAACACCGCCTTGCCCAGCATCGGCAGGTCACGGATGCGGCGCCGACAGAACTCGTGAACAGGCAGGTCGCCCCGTTCGCAGCTGCCACAGCTCAGGCGGCTGGCCGGGTCTGGCTCCAGCGTGATGTGAACCGTATCGGCACCGACCTGCAGGTCGACCATGTGAAATCCCTCCCAGAACGGGAGGCAGGCTTTACCATCTGACATGGGAACGGTGGCTCTCGGTTCGGACGTTTGCTCGCACAAACATCTTCACCGATCCACCGTTCCTTTTTGTCTGGGCTCCCCGGACTTCCGCGAAGAACCTTTTTTATTTGTCCAGAATTCCGCCGCCTGTCCAACATCTCGCCGCTCAGGCGAATACAGGAGCCGCCTCCCATAACTCCCTTCACGCCGGGAAATCCCGGGCCTTATCTCGGATATATGCGCAGATCCGGGGGCTGGCTTGCACCTTCGGTCGCGACGACATATCTTGGCCATGTGATTTATCACGGCCACGTTACTTATCGCGGCCAAGTTGGAGCCTCCAATGAAGTCCGATTCCGCCGAAGCCATCGCCCCGGATGTGATCGCCGCTCTGTTCAGCTCGGATAGCTGGGATGTCGTCCATCAGCCGGACGGGGTCACCATGCCACCTGACCTGGTGGTCTCCAAGGGATCTCTTAAGTACGCCGTGGAGATCAAGACGATCTCCGAAGGGCGTGCGGACCGGGTCATCCCACTCCTTGCCCAAGCCATCCTGCAGGCACAGGCCCATGCCCGGGACAGCCGCGGCGTCCGGCCCTTGGCCATCGTCCACGTCGGCAACGCAGAACGGCCCCTGCTGGACAAGGTGCAGGCGTTCTCAAGCCGCTTTGCGCCTGGCGTGGCCATCGGCGTGATCGCCAACGACGGCACCCGGCACTTCATCGGCCCGGGCCTCGCATCCCTCAATGTGGCGCCCGCACGCACGCGCAAGCAGGCGATCGCGGTGCCGCACAAAGCCTCCGACCTGTTCTCCGACCTCAACCAGTGGATGTTGAAGGTGTTGCTGGCACCGGGGATTCCAGAACACCTGCTGGCCGCACCGCGTGCGCGCTACGAACACGCCTCCCAATTGGCAGAAGCGGCCGGAGTGTCCGTGATGACCGCATCCCGCTTCGTCAATCGCATGCGCGAGGAAGGCTTTCTCGACGATGTCGCTGCGCCCCTGCAACTGGTGCGACGCACGGAGCTGTTCCGCCGCTGGCAATCCGCCGCGCTGCGCTCCTCACCGGAAATGCGCATGTGCTTTTTGAACCCTGGCGCAAGCCAGGCTCAACTATACAAGGCTGTCTCGCGTCACCAGGCATGCCTGGGACTGTTCGCCGCCGCCGATGCACTCGGCGTGGGCCATGTCTCCGGCGTCCCGCCCTATGTCTATGTGCGCAAGCTACCGCGCTCGGAACAGGATCTCTGGCGGGAACTCATACCCGCCCGGCCGGGCGAGTCCGCCGACCTCATCCTCCGCCAAGCTGCCATGCCGCAGTCGATCCTGCGCGGTGCAGTGAATGTGGACGGAATGATGGTGACTGACGTCCTGCAGGTCTGGCTGGATGTTGTCGCACATCCATCACGTGGGCCGGAGCAAGCGGACTTCCTGGGCCGTACCGTCCTGCGTGACGTGATCGGGGAGGCCTCATGAGCGACCTCGACGCCTTTGCGAAACTGGTCGGTGCCTTGTCCCCTTGGCAAGAGGATCTGGTGTTCATCGGCGGATGGGCGCACCGGCTCTACCGCCACCATCATTTGGCCGAGCAACCAAATCACCGGCCGCTGTTGACCCGCGACGCCGATGTGGCGTTTGCCGATGGTGCCCGGCTGGAAGGAAATATCCGCACGGCATTACTGGACGCCGGATTCCGCGAACAACTGTCCGGTCGACACCGGCCACCCGTATCGCAGTACACACTGGGCGACGAAAACGCCGGCTTTTACGCCGAGTTCCTGACGCCATTGCACGGTAGCGGCCTCCGGCGCAATGGTGCGATGGATGCGACCACAAAGGCCGCCGGCATCACCGCGCAGAAGCTCCGGCACCTGGAACTGCTGCTGATCCAGCCATGGCAGGTCACGGTTGGCCCTGATCAGGACTTCGCCCGCCCGGCCCACCTGAAGGTGGCCAATCCCGTTGCCTTCATCGTCCAGAAGCTGTTGATCCACGAGGACCGGCCACCCCACAAACGTGCGCAGGACGTGCTCTACATCCACGACACATTCGCGCTGTTCGGCGCCCGCTTCCCCGCCTTGAACGCGTTGTGGCTTCAGCACCTGCAACCAACCTTGACTCCACGCCAGGCCAGATCGGTCACGCAATGCACCCAGACACACTTCCATACCGTTACCGATACATTCCGGTCAGCCGCGCGCATCCCGCAGGATCGCACCCTTGACCCGGGACGCATGCAGGCATTCTGCGCACTGGCCCTTGAGGAAATCCTCGCTGGGAGGAGCTGATCGGAACATGGATGGCTACCCAGCGGCTGAAACAGTCAACTGTCGATCAAGGGTCACTGGCTCAAGTCCAGCTTCAGGCGCCAAGATAGCCCAACAAAAAACCGCCATTTATGGCGGTTTTTTGTTGTCTGCATCTCAGTCACGATTGAAATTCACTCTCACCAACAATCCTTTACCACTGTCGATGTACCACTAACAGACTTCTTGCCTGTCTGATCGATCGAAAGGATAGCGCATTTGGTGTCGCGATCTTTCTGCCCGCCTTCTGGCTCGGCATCGATCTTGTAGGAACCTGCGGCAACCGCGGACAGCTTGACGGTGTAATGGTCGGCCAGATCCGTTGCGCATTGGGTCTGCGGCAGGGATACGGCAGTACCCCCTTTGTCCGTGGCGTAACTCATGTTGGTGGTATAGAACCGTTCCATGTACTGCGCGGCCTCCATCGTGCAGGCCGCCGCCGCGGCGCGGCGGGTCTTGGTGACGTGGTTCTGGTAGCTGGGGTAGGCAATTGCCGCAAGGATCGCGACGATCGCCACGGTAATCATCAACTCAATGAGGGTGAAGCCCGCGGCCGATCCGTGATGCCGCAGGCCGGTGCCAAAAGCACGTGCTTGATTGGGACAGATATCCATATCAGTCCCCCATCACTTCGCGCCAGGAGAGTCGGCGTGCTGCTCCTCCCTGCGGATTCACGGGCACCGTGCCCACATTGCCCTTGGAACCACCGACTACCAGCAACTTGTCAATGATGGTAGGCATGGTCGGCATGCCAACCCCCAGATCGATCGAGCCGACAGGCAGATCATTGCCGTTCTCATCCTTCACCGTGTCATCGTCGTTGTACTGGCCATCGCCGTTGCTGTCGAAATACGGGTCCTTCACGCTGGTACCCGTGAATACATCGACGGCGTTGATGTAGCCGGTACCGCCGGCATCGCAGGTGTTGGTCGTGGGCGGAATCAGGCTTGCCGTGAGAAGGACGGTGCCAGTGACTCGCGGATTGCTGACGATGCGCTCGCCAGCCGTGGGCTTGTCAAGGTCGATGACCCAGCCCTTCTTGCCGCCCTCCAGCGCGGGACGGTTCGGATCGAAGGCACGGACGTTGCGGCCGTCCTTGGTCGTTTCCACGGTGATATTGCGCTTGGCCAGATCGCCTCGACTCACGATGCCTTCGTCGATCACGCCATACATCGACTGGATGTCCGTATTGGTCATGTCCGCAGTGGTCATGAAGCTGCCGGTGCCGAAGAGCACCCAGATCTTTCCATCGGCGGGATTACGCGCCAGTGCAACCCCAGCAGTGATTGGCTGAGCTTTTCCACCGGAGTCCTTCGCCGCGAACATCGCAGCCCCACCGTTGGCGATTTTCCACTCACTTTCCGCACCATTCAAATCAAACTTCCACAGATTGCCCTTGAGATCCCCTGCGTACACAAAATCCACGGTGCCATTGCCGTCAATGTCAGCTCCGCGCGGGGCTGACAGCCCATTATCGCCGGTAACTCCCGTATTGAGTTCCTTGATAACCGTCCCATCGGCTATATCCAGAATGAATAGGCTGGCGGTACCTGTGCTGCTGTTTATCCCGTTACTGACTATTACGCCCTTCTTGCCACCGTTCAGAGTAACCACCAACGGATCACCGAGCACCTGGCCCATGTTGGTCGGGGCGTAATCCCCTGTGTTGTCCCAGAGAATCTGTTGTTTAGCAAAGCTGCCGGGAGCGGTTACATCAAGCCCAAACACACCTTTACCGCCTCGACCAAGCGCACCTACCAGATAGTTCTTATTCGGAGTCTGAACTCTCGTCGACACCACAACCGGGCCGTCGACGAAGTAGTGATGCCCGTATTGCGGGTCGCTCAGGTTGGCCAGTTGCGTCCAATTGATACCGCGTGGCACATACGCAAACCGCTCCGCTCCCGTGAGGGCGTCGAACGCGTGCAGCATGCCATCGTTGGCACCCACAAACAGAGTTTCAGTGTCCCTGACATACATGGGCGACGAGTTCGCGATATCTCCCAGCAAGGTGTCACGATCCCGCAGTTTCCCACCGTTGCGGGTCTCGAGTGCGCTTGATCCGGCAAGATAGTCACGATTATCGGGGCCAGTGACGACCGCCAGGCCGTTTTCTCGCGCCAGAATCGCCGTTGGCGCGACGGCCGCGAAGGTTCCCTTGCCAGCAACTTCGCTTCCGTACCAACTGAAGATTTTTCGAATGCCGGGAATCTTATTCGATGCCAACCACTGGGGTGTAGCCGAAACACCGGCCGAACTTACGTCATACGCCGCCACCTCACCGGTCCACTTGCCAGACACGTAACTCGCCTGATACACACGCGTATCCGATTGGAACGAAGTGCTGTTGGCTGTGACGTTTGATGCGGAGCCCAGACGTGCCGCTACCGTAGCCAACGCATCGACAAGGCTCCGTGCGAACTCATCGGAGTTCGACGCTACGACAAACTTCCCCCGTCCGTTAACAGCTGCATGCCAGAGATCGTCGATTCGGCGAGGGGTTTCCGAGTTCGGCGACACCGGATCCCCCCAATTTTTTGTTCCATTAACTATGGAAGGCAGATCAACCGCTGGATCAAGGTTTCCCTTGAGTCCAATGGAAACCCCGAAAGTCACCATGTGCTGCCAGAAGGCTGGATTCGCAGCCGACGTCGGGACATTGTTTGCCAGACTGCTCAGATCATTCTTCCAGTAATACATTGCGACATCAGCCAGCGTGTTGCCCACTGAGTCGGTGTAAGGCGCGATCGCCTTGTAGGTGAATTTGGCCTTGCCATCTGCAGACACTAATTCCTGACCATCAACTCCATCGACGTTACCGATAGAAAAATTACTATCATCATCATTAGTATTCCAGTATCCATCTGTGGTCAAAATGGCGAAATTCTGCCGACAGCTTATTGCTTGTCCGCCAGCACCGACCGGCCCCCAGGCCGCATCACTTTTTATATATTCGCCCGTCCGCCGGAGAGCACTTCTCAATGGTGTCCAACCACTGGCGTTCTGATCGTGCAGCAATTGGAACCACTTGGTGCGATTAGCCCCTTGAAACAGCCCTCCAGCCGTCCCCACCGGTATAGGGTAAGAAACGCTGCTTTTCTTTGATATTGAGTCGTACCCGACGCGCATGTTGGAGCCGAGTTGGGAGAACGCCTCACTGGCGCCGGCTTTACCGGTTTTGAGGCGGCTCCGGTGATAGGAATACCAGGTGGCAATGTTCTTGAGTTCGTCGGCTTGCGAGCGCCCTGTGGGGGTCTGCTCCACCTCCGGCACCGTTGCGATCTCCACTGCAAGCTTCACACCAGAGTATTTCGCTCCGCCATTTACGCGAATCTCCCACGCCCCTTGTTGTGGATTGGACATTGTGCACGTGTGATCATTTCCACTACTAGTCTGATTACACCTCTGGACCGAACTCGGGTCATACAGAGACAAATCCGCGTCGCCACTCCCACCACTGGTCGTGACGATGATTGACGTAGCGTAAACGGGGACTGTGAAACTGTGGCTGACATAATTATTCTTGTTCGCGGACAAACCGGACTTCGGAAAACCCGACGGCGTCGCGCTGGACGCAGGCCCCAGAGTCACGACCTTTCCGCTGGAATTGATCCAGTACCGATCAAAATCTGATGAATTAGTGGAGGCGGTCACCCCGGCCTTGGGCACATAAAATATCGATTCGCTATTTCCGCGTAAATCGATCGAGCCTGTCGTCATAGCCGTTGAGCTGTAAACCTTATCGACTGCCGTACCACCTACCAACCTCTCTCCGGCGACAGCAGTCGCCCAGGGCTTATACGTGACGCGTGGATCATAATAAATCGTATTATTAAGATAGGAACGATGGCTGGGGTTGTCGCTCAAAGAGCTTCTATCCGCCGGCATAGCGACGTACTCCATCGACCCCGAGTTGTCGAGGATGAACATAATATTAGGCGCGGGATAAGCCGCGCCGGTTTGCAGCGGCAGATCGGGAATGGCAATGGCGGCGTGACTTGGCAACGCCATCAGCGTGGTTGTAAATGCCACGGCAAAAGACAGCAAACCCTGCCGGGGGGATGGGCCTTTCGTGGTATTTCTGCTCATGTCAGTCAACTCCGACTCAGGGCACGGCATAAATGGATTGCAGGGTCACTTCCGCGCGGCCAGCCGCTTGGCTATGCGCGGTTATGCGGTAGCGGCTTTCAGTGCCGGTACATGCGGCATCGGGGGAGACATCGATACTGGTGGTGCAGCTGCCGTCTGTCGGCAGTGTGGTGTCCATCAGTTCGACGATAAAGCGCGGCTTGGCGGTGATGTTGCCGACGACCACCGTTGCATCGCGCCACTTACCCGAGCCGTCATTCCAGAAGCCGCTGGCGAGCCAGCGCTGGCTATCGACCGGCTTAGTCGGGTCGGGGCGGGAACATAATCCGCTGACACAACCGGATGGCGGCATCGCTGGTTTTGTGGCTGCCAGTGCCTCGCCCTCGCGCAAAGCAGCTTCCACCGCCTGGAAAGCGAGGCTGCGGTCAAGCAGGTTGGCGCTCATGCGCTCTTCCATCAGGGTGCCACGCATGGCAGCCAAGCCGAGCAAGGTCATCACCAGCAAAAGAATCAGCACCACTACCAGTGCGATACCCCGCTGTGCCAAGGAAGTGGGATGGGAAAGATGGTGCCCGCTCATAGCGATCGGTTCCTGATGGTGACCACATGCTCAAGGTGGCGCTCCAGTGCCTTTCCATCAGTACCAAGCCTGCCCTCACCTATCATGGTCAAGTCGATACGGACGGCAGTCACCCTGCCCCAGTCGGCAATGCCAGCCGCCGCTTGATAGTCGGCTGCGCCTTGAACTAGGTATTGAAGGGCCATGTTTTCCACGCCTTCGGTAATTTCATTGGTTTCCGCGTTCAATACGCCAGCCTGGTTCCGCAAGGTGCTCTGGTACAGGGATTTTCCGCCACGGCCGTTGTTTCCGATAAACCAGCGTGTGGCCTTGAGCTTTGCAATCGACGCCGTCCATTTATTTTGCGGCAAGCTGCAGTCAATTCCTGGAGCGAGCCCACCAAAGGCGCATCCGAATTCATAAGGACTGCCATTGGTTGAAGGGCTGCTGTCACAGCCCGTACCGAGCCCCTTGGTGCAGTTCCCGGGCTTGACTGACCCCCCAGTGTTATGCACAACAGTGACGTTAGTTCCGGGCGAGGCGCTGGTGATCTGCAGGATGGCCGCATGATTGGAGTCGCACACCATCGCGATGTCTCCCTCATGCAGGTCATGGGCACTGGTATTGACCTTGAAGTTCGCGGACGTCGGCTGATGCTCTTCAATGGTAATGCCACTGGAAAGCGACGACTTCAGGTCAATGGCATCGGTCCCGCTGACCCGCTGTGCGGCACCGGTGCCAAAAGCCGAATCAGCAAACGCTTCGGTACTGCCATATCCCCGTATACCCCCCGCGAAGTCGGTATACCAGTTGAAACCGGCGCCTGCCGGATCAACCACGCTGACAGTATTTGCCTGTGGCGTACCGCAAGCATTACCCGCGGCTTCACGCAGGTCTCGCGCCATCAACTCGAAGGCGACACGGGCGTTTTCCTGGATGCGACCGATGCTTTCGGTTGCCGAGTAGGTTTGCCGGTTGGTGATGAACAGCGCACTGGCTGCCCCTGCTACCAGCAGACCGAGCACCAGTGCAATCATTAGCTCGATCAGGGTCATGCCCGGCGCGGGCAGTTTGGGCAGATGCCGACGTCGTGAACTCAAATGCCTCATATCCGCGTCTCCGTCACCAGCGCTTCCTTCTCAACGCCGCCCGTGCCGCGCGTATCGTCCCATTGCACAGTGATCTTGCAACTCAGGCTGCCGCAGGTAATTTGCCCGCAGGCACCGTCACCCATGGTGCTTTGCAGGTCAGTGATCCACTTATGCAGGTCGTTGGCGGCGAGATTGCCCTGATTGGGCGGAGTACAGGTCATCTGCAAGTCATACCCCCCGATACGGGCGACATCGCGGTTAGCACGCATCGCATCCAGGATGGAATAGGTGTTGATTACCGCCTGGCTGCGTTCAAGCGAACTCTGGCTATTGCGTAGCGCGGTGGCCTGCAAGGCGGCAATGCCCAACAACCCTACCGCCATGACCAGCACGGCGATCATGACCTCGATAAGGCCGACGCCATTATTTCTCGAACGCCGGGAATACTGCCGGAGGGAAAATTCAGACATGGGACTCCCTTGATTGTTCATTTGCACGCTCCGCCGTCCTTCGGCGTTGATGTCGATACCCGGCTGCCTGAGCCAATACTCACAAGACGGATGTTTTGTTTCGGCGTGGTGGTGTCGATGCAAAATCGCAGGTCGTTGTTGAGCAATCCGCTGGCTGCCGTTTCCCGCGCCAATCCATCCGCACGGAAAATGAAACTTCCAACGGTCGCACTGGAAACAACCTTCGGATTCACCTGGTTGACGCGCAGAACGGCACCGGCGGCATCGAGTACCAGCCACGCCCCCCCCCCCCCCACTGGTGCCATTGCCACTGCTGCAGACCCTGACAGTGCGGTTCTGCCGCACCGCCTCCATCCGCGCGAACTGCAAGGTCGCCACCATCTCGTTGGCGGCGCTGGTCAGCCGATTGCTGTTGATGATCGAGGTAAAGCTCGGGGTTGCAATAGCCATCAGGATCGCGGCCACGGCCACGGTGACCATCAACTCCACCAAGGTGAAGCCGCGCGCCCTGGAGGCAATCTGCAGGTGCTTGACTGGTGCCGCTGGACTGCGAGCAAGTTGCATCGTCCCCTCCCCGGGATAGTTCCACGCCGTACCGTAGCGAAGGCACTCGACCACCGCCAGCGCCAGCCGATGGACGGGCCCCAGCCAAGAATGAACGGCAGCCAACGCCGTGACCTCCAGCAATTGCGGGCATGATGCGGCTCTCACCGCTCTTTTTGCCGACCTATGCGCGAGACCTACGACGCTCCACGCCCACTGGATTCCCTCTGGCAGGCACCCGCTATCATCTGGGTGCTGCTGGCGGGCGAGTGCCTGGCTGTCGTGCTGGCATTGGCACCGGGAGTCGATGGTGAGCGCTGGGTCCATTTCGGACTGACATCGCTGGTGATCCAGTGGGTCGCTCTGCTCACGCTCGGGACGTTGTATCTGCTCCGGGGCGTCCTGGCCGGCTTGCGGCCGCAGCGGCTGGCGTATGTGACGGTCGCCTTGCTGCTGGCCAATACGTGGCTGGTCGCCGGTGCCGTCTGGCTGATGGTTCGCGAAGTCTGGCCGATGGCCGATGGCGGCTGGTTTGCCCTGGTGCTGCGCCTGACTGGCATCACGCTGGCGGTTGGCCTCCTCGGCCTGGCCGCGTTCCAGAACCACTGGCGCGGCCGGTTGCATGCGGTGCGCGCGAAGCAGTCGGAGCTGCAGGCATTGCAGGCGCGCATCCGGCCGCACTTCCTGTTCAACACGCTCAATACCGGCGCGGCGCTGGTGCATGAGCGGCCGGAGGAAGCGGAGCGGTTGCTGCTGGATCTGGCCGACCTGTTCCGGGCGGCGCTGGCGGGGCCGCGGCAGATTTCGCTGGAGGACGAGCTGTCGCTCGCGCGGCGGTATCTGGAGATCGAGGCACTGCGCTTTGGTGATCGGCTGACGATCGGCTGGCACCTGCCGCGCGAGTTGCCGGCAGTGACGGTGCCGGCGCTGTCGATCCAGCCGCTGGTGGAGAACGCGATCCGCCACGGGGTTGAGCGGATGGCCAACGGGGATATCGACATCAGCGTGACCGCCACGCCCGACACGGTGGTGGTGCGGATCAGCAACCCGTTGCCGCCTGCGGGCGGGCGGTCGTTTGCCGGCCATCAGGTCGGATTGAATGCGACGCAGGTGCGGATCGAGGCGTTGACCGATGGGCGCGGCAGCGTGCAGACGCAGGTCGAGGGCGGGCGGTTCATCGCGACGGTGCGGTTGCCGGTCGGAGTGTAGTCACGCGGTCGTCCGGGTGAAATCCGGCGCAATACCGCTGCGTTGACCAATGGCTGCCAGGGCGCCGTCGCAATAGCGGGTGGTGTATTACGCCTGCGGCTAATACACCCTACGGTCAACGCACCCTGCGGCATCGTTCGTTCTCGGGGTATGCGCGGGGCGCAATAAACCAAGTGCGTTGCAACAATACTGTTGGTGGTTGCCCCTCACGCCACCACGCGATAGCACGGCTTGTAGTCGCCGGCGATCTTCATCCGGCGCTGCTCGACGAACGCGCGCAGCAGGGCATCCAGGGACGCCATTATCTCGGGATCGCCGTGGATCTCGAACACGCCGTGCTCCTCGATGCGGCGCATGCTGTCTTCCTTGACGTTGCCGGCGACGATGCCTGAGAACGCGCGGCGCAGGTCGGCGGCGAGTTCATGCGGCTTGCGGCCGTGGTGCAGGTCGAGGGCGGCCATCGCTTCGTGGGTCGGCACGAACGGACGCTGGAACTCCAGCGGCACGTTGATCGACCAGTTGAAGAAGAACGAGTCGCGCTGGTCCAGGCGGTGCTCGCGCACCTTGCGCACGCCGTTGGCCATGCGCCGGGCGACCGCGGTCGGGTTGCCGGTGATGATCTCGTAGCGCCTGGTCGCCGCATCGCCCAGGGTCAGGCGGATGAACTTGTCGATCTGCTCGAAATACGGCGCGGAACTGGTCGGGCCGCTGAACACCAGCGGGAACGGGACGCTGGCGTTTTCCTCGCGCAGCAGGATCCCAAGCAGGTACAGGATCTCCTCGGCGGTGCCGACGCCGCCGGGGAACACCACGATGCCGTGACCGAGACGGATGAACGCCTCCAGCCGCTTCTCGATGTCCGGCATGATCACCAGGTGGTTGACGATCGGATTCGGCGACTCGGCGGCGATGATGCCCGGCTCGGTCACGCCGATGTAGCGCATCCGGCGCTTGCGCTGCTTGGCATGGGCGATGGTGGCGCCTTTCATCGGCCCCTTCATCGCGCCTGGGCCACAGCCGGTGCAGATGTCCAGCCCGCGCAGGCCCAGCTCGTATCCGACCTCTTTTGTGTACAGGTATTCCTCGCGGCTGATGGAGTGGCCGCCCCAGCACACGACCAGGTTCGGCTCACCCGGATACAGCGCGTGGGCATTGCGCAGCAGGCCGAATACCGCGTCGGTGATGCCGCTGCTGCTGTCCAGATCGCGACCGCCTTCCACACCCAGTTCGATCGCGCGGTATGCGAGGTCGCGCACCACGGCGGCCAGCAGTTCGGCGACACCGCGGATGATCTCGCCGTCGACGAACGCCATGGCCGGCGCGTGCTGCAGGTCGATGCGGACGCCGCGATCCTGCTGGTGCACCTGGATATCGAAATCGGGGTAGAGCTCCTGCGCGGCACGCGGATCGTCGGACGTGCTGCCGCTGGTCAGCACGGCCAGTGCACAGCGGCGCAGCAGGTCGTGCATGCCGCCGGAAGACGCATCGGCCAGGCGGGCGACTTCCGCGCGCGACAGGATGTCCAGCCCGCCGCGCGGATGGATGCGCGCATTGACAGTGGGCAGGCTTGCGTTGATGGGGGCAGTCATTGGATTGCTCGTCCTTGTTGTTGTTATTTGGTGGCGGAAGACTGTAACGCAGACACATGAAAACGGCCGGGTTTCCCCAGCCGTTTCCGTGTCACGCAGCTCTGACCGGGATCAGAACTTGTACTTGAAGCTCAGCATCATCGACCAGCGGGAAACGCCGGTATTGATACCGTCACCGTTGTTTTCCTGGATGGCCGCGTTGTCGGTGGAGCCGGTGAAGTTGTAGATGTACTTGCCGGTCGCCGGGTCGATACCCGCATAGTTGGCCACGCGGCGGGTCGAATAGAACCCGTAGTCCTCGATCAGGCCCCAGTCCTTGTTGAGCAGGTTGCCGATGTTCATGACGTCCAGCGCGATCTCGGCCTTGTGGCCCTTGAAGAACGCCGGGATCTCCTGGCTGACCCGCACGTCGAAGGTGTTGGTCCAGCCTGCACGGAACCGGTTGGCCGGGGCGACCTTGCCGCGGTAGGCCTGCAGCTCCGGCGCACTGCTCTCCATCCAATCGAAGAACGCCTGCTCCATCGCGACACCCCCGGTCCACATCACGTCGCCGGGGCCGGCGGGCACGTAGAACAGGTCGTTGGTGCCGGCGCTGTCGCCGTTGAAGTCGTTGTAGTAGATGTAGCTGAACGGACGGCCCGAGCGGCCCTCATAGAACATGCCGAACCGGATCATGTTGTCGCCGAACAGCGCCTTCTGCCACTGCAGGGTGCCGGTGAAACGGTCCCGGATGGCGTAACGCGAGTCGTAACCGACCGGCTGGTTGGTGTTGAACACCATGGAGTTGTTCCAGTTCGACGAGTTCTGCGAGCTGGTGGCCGGGCTGAACTCGGTCGCCTCGGTGAAGGTGTAGCCCAGGCTCCAGCCCCAGTTCTCGACCAGCGGCTTGGACAGGGCGACCGTCAACTGCTGCGCCGAGCCCTTGCTGGTGTTGCGCAGGACGATGGTCTGGTCGACATCGGCGGGACGGTTGGCACGGTTGCTGACGCCATTCTTGCCATTCACCACACCGCGGTCGGTCGCCGAGAAGTTGCCCTGATCGTAACCAGCCGCGTTCCAGAACAAGGTCCGGCCGTCCTGGCCGTACCTGGTCGGATTGCCCACGTCGAGGCGGTCAAACCAGATCGCGTCCTTGTTCTTGGTCACCAGCAGCTCGGCGGACGCCACCACGCCGTACCACGGCAGCTCATGATCGAACGCGAGGTTGGCCTTCCAGATCGACGGCAGGGCCAGGCCCGGCTCCATGATGTCGGCGGTGATACGCGGCGCGGCAGCACCGCCACCGCTCGGAATGGTCGGCGGCAGGTTCGGGCTGAACGCCGGGACGTTGGCGCCGGTGAGGGCATACGTGTCGAAGTTCAGACCGGTGTTCTGGAACGGGCCGGCCAGCCATACGTTCGGGTTGCCGCCCTGGAACAGGCCGAGACCACCACGCAGCTGGGTGGGACGGTCGGTGTCGAAGGTGTAGTTGAAGCCGAAGCGCGGCTGCCACAGCTTCGCATCGACGGTGTTGGTGTTGTCCAGGCCGTACAACTCCTGGATGCGCGCGTTGTAGATCGGCTTGTCACCGAACTCCGGCATGTCCAGGCGGACACCGAGCATCAGGCTCAGGTTGTAGTTGACGGACCAGGTGTCCTGCACGAACAGGCCGGTGTTCTTGAAGTTGTAGGCCGCCGGGATATCGGCGTAGCTGCCGCCGGCACGCGGAGCGCGCAGGTCGTAGCGGTTCACGATCCCCGCCTCGAAGTCGGCCAGGCTGGAGAAGGTGTAGACGCCGTTGATGTCGCGACCGTAGTAGTTGAGGACGTCGTTGTCCTCGTGGTCGAAACCGAACTTGATGGCGTGGTCGCCTACGTAATACGTGCCCGCACCGAACAGGTTCAACTGCTTGGTGTCGATCACGTTGGCGTGGCGGTTGCGCTCGGTACCCAGATTCAGGGTCTGCCGGTTGCCGAAGTTCTGGATCACGATGCCCGGCAGGTTGGCGTAGGGCGCGGCGATCGAGGAATAGTCGCGCTTGGACACCTTGAACTCGGTGGAGAAGTTGTCGGTCCAGTCGCTGAACAACTCGCCGACATAGCTCTCGAAGGTCTTGTTCTGGTCATACCAGTAACTGCTCAGGGAGATGCTGCTGTTGCCGAAGCCCGGAAGCTTGGGAACCACTTCCTCGGTCTTGCTGTAACGGAACGCGGCGCGATGGTCGTCGTTGATGTTCCAGTCGAGCTTGACCGCGTATTCCTCGATATCCGTTTCACTGACGCTCGGTGGTGCCAGGCTGCCCGGATCAAAACCGAAGCCCTTCGCCGCCGCCGCCACGCGCGCCAGATCGGTGTCGGTGATTTCGCCGCGGCCATACGGGGTGCCGGACAAGCTGGTGCCCGGGCGGGCGCGCTTGAACTGCTCGTAGTTGGCGAAGAAGAACAGCCTGTCCTTGACCAGCGGGCCACCGAACGTGAAGCCGTAGGTTTCTTCCTTGTCGAAGCCCTTGAAATCCACGCCATCGAGGCGCTTGCGCACCCAGTCGCCGTCACGCAGCGAGTAGTAGCCGGTGCCGTGGAATTCGTTGGTGCCGGACTTGGTGACCGCGTTGATCACCGCACCGGTACCACCGGAAATGGTGGTGTCGTAGTTGGCCAGATCGATCTGGATTTCCTCGATCGCATCCATGGAGACCGGCTGGCGCTCGGTCGGCATGTTGTTGGCTTCCAGGCCGAACGGATCGCTGCTGCTGACGCCATCGATGCGGATGACGTTGAAGCGCGAGTTCTGGCCACCGGCGGAGATCGCACCATCGGCCTTGCTGATCTGCGAGATGCGCGGGTCCAGACGGATGTAGTCCTGGATATTGCGATTGGCCGACGGCAGCGACTCGATGGTCTGCTGGTTGACGTTGGTGCCGGCGCCCATCTTGGTGGCGCTGAAAATCTCCGAACCGCCCATCGCCGCGACGGCCTGGACCGATGCCAGCGTCGTCACGTCGTTGTTCAACTGGGCGTTGACGGTGGCCACCTGGTTGAGCGGCAGGTAGATATCGTCCTCGGACTTGGTGCCCGCGCCCGCCTTGTTGATGGTGACCGTGTACGGCCCGCCCACCCGCAGGCCGCGGGCGTTGTAGCGACCACTGGCATCCGTCGTCACACGGCTGACCGTGCCCGACTCGGTGTGCACGATGGTGACTTCAGCGCCGACAACGGGCTGGCCATCGGCGCCAACGACCTGGCCACCAAGGCCGGCAGAGGTGCTCTGGGCGAAGGCCGGAGCAGAGGCTAGGACGACAAGCAGTCCCAGGGTGAGCTTGGACAACCGGACGCGGCTGGGTTGGGTCATGGAAAAAAGGCCTCGGGCATTGGATAACGTGGTCGGCAGTCAGACGGCTGACCGCCGGATTTCCGTGGTCGCTGCAGAAAAAAACCGGCGCGGGCGTCGGTTAACGGCAGTTTAACATGAGTGCATACTGCGGCGGATGCTTTACCGGAATGTGACAAATCCGGACTGTTCCGGCTTTCTTGCCCGGCATGCGAACGCCGCGGCATGCGGGAAGACACTGGTTGCCGGGAGGATAAGACGCAGCTGTTACACCCCTGTTGCATCGCGCCAACCCCGTTATGTCAGTCACTCGGACGCTGGCCCCATCACGCGCCGGCGCCGAGGTAACCGACCAGTCCGTCCAGGAACATCTGCACCGAGATCGCCACCAGCAACATCCCCATCAGGCGCTCGACCGCGGTCAGCACGCGCATGCCGAGCCACTTGTACAGGTAGGTCGCGGAGAACAGGATCGCCGCGGTCGCGCCCCAGGCGATCAGCAGCGCCAGGCTCCATTCGCCCAGACGGTCCGGCTCGTTGCTGCCCATCAGCAGCACCGCCGCCATGCCGGACGGGCCGGCCACCAGCGGGATGGCCAATGGCACGATGAACGGTTCGCCGCCCGGCAACTCGCCCATCAGCCCTTCCGGTGGCGGGAAGATCATCCGGATGCCGATCAGGAACAGCACGATGCCGCCCGCAATGGCGACCGAATCCTGCCGCAGGTGCATGACCTCCAGCGCGTATTTGCCGCCCCACAGGAACGCCATCAACACGGCGAGCGCGATCAGCAGTTCGCGCGCCAGCACGATGCGCTGCCGCTGCGGCGACAACGAGCGCAGCAGGCTCAGGAAGATCGGGATATTGCCCAGCGGATCCAGGATCAGGAACAACAGCAGCGCCGCGGACGTAACCGTCATCACGGTGCGGGCTCCCAGACCTGGCCACGGTGGATCGCGCCCGCGCTCGACAACAGGGTCACGCAGGCGGGTGCGTAGCGATCGGGATCATCGGCCAGGCGAGCGCTCTCCTCGACATAGGCCCGCGAGCGCAGCGCGGTCCGCATCGGTCCGGGTTGCAGGCCGGCGACGCGCACCGAGGTGGTCACCAGCTCGGCGTGCAGCATGCCGACCAGTCCGGCCCGTCCGTGCTGGGCGATGCCGTAGCCGCCCCAGAACGCCTTGCCGACCCGCGCCAGATCGTCCACCGCGAACACCAGCGCGGCATCGTCGGCCTTCGACAGCAGCGGAATGCATGCCTGGCTCAGCCACCATGGCGCGGTCAGATTGATGTGGATCGCACGCGCGAATGCGGCCGGATCGGTATGCAGCAACGGCGTCAAACCGGCGAAGTCGGCGGCGCAATGCAGCACGCCATCCAGCCGGCCCAGTTCGGTCTCGATACGCTCGGCCATCTGCGCATAGTCGTCCGGCGACGCGCCCTCCAGGTCGAGCGGATACAGCAGCGGTTCGCGCTGTCCCTCGGCAACGATGGCATCGTAGATCCGGTTCAGCCGTGCCACCTTGCGGCCCAGCAGGATCACGGTCGCACCGGCATGCGCGCAGGCCTTGGCGGCAGCGCTGCCCAGGCCGCCATGCGCACCGGTTACCAGGACGACGCGGCCGTCCAGTGGCTGCGGATCCGACGCCTGCGAGGCGGGGAAGGTCTGCGCCGCGCTCACTGCGGTTGGGCTTCGCTGATCATGCGTGCCAGCTCGCCGGACTCGAACAGCTCCGAGGTGATGTCGCTGCCGCCGATCAACTCGCCGTGGATGAACAACTGCGGGAAGGTCGGCCAGTTCGAGTAGCGCGGCAGGTTGGCGCGGATTTCCGGATGCTCCAGCACGTTGACGGTGTGCAGCTCCGTCGCGCCCGCGGCCTGCAGGATCTGCACCGCGCGACTGGAAAAGCCACACATCGGGAACTGGGCGGTGCCCTTCATGAACAGCACGACCGGGTGGCTTTCGACCTCGGTCTGGATCTGCTCGATCACGGACATGGATGCGACTCCTGCAATGGCGTGTCCCGGCCATTGACGGCGCGGCAACAGGGGGTGGGGATAGAATGGCGATTGTAGTCTTTCGCAAGGTCGCCGACCCGCATCCGCGGCGCATGGCGACCACTCCCCTGAGCCAGCTTTATCCAAGGAGCCCGCCAATGGCCATCGAACTGCCTCCCCTGCCCTACGACCGCACCGCACTGGAGCCGCACATCTCCGGCGAAACGCTGGACTACCACCACGGCAAGCACCACAAGGCCTACGTCGACAACCTCAACAAGATGATCGAGGGCACCGAGTTCGCCGACATGTCACTGGAAGACATCATCCGCAAGTCGCAGGGCGGCATGTTCAACAACGCCGCGCAGGTCTGGAACCACACCTTCTACTGGAACTGCCTGTCGCCCAACGGCGGCGGCGAGCCGACCGGCAAGGTGCTGGAAGCGATCAACCAGTCCTTTGGCGACTTCGCCAAGTTCAAGGAACAGTTCAGCGATACCGCGATCAAGACCTTCGGCTCGGGCTGGGGCTGGCTGGTGCAGCGCGCCGACGGCTCCCTGGCCCTGGTCAGCACCGCCAACGCCAACACCCCGCTGACCGGCTCCGACACCGCCCTGCTGACCTGCGACGTGTGGGAGCACGCGTACTACATCGACTACCGCAACGCGCGGCCGAAGTACGTCGAATCGTTCTGGAACCTGGTCAACTGGGACTTCGTCGCTTCCAACCTGAAGTGATCGGGCTGAAGTGACCGAGTTGAAGTGACCGGGCTGGCATGAGCCAGCCGCGGCGACCCAGTGCTGAGGCGACACCCGAACGGCCGGAGCAATCCGGCCGTTTTTTCAAGCAGAAACGCTACTCCGCAAGACGCTCGATCACCGGCGCAACCTGGGCTTCGCGCTGCAGCCGGCTGCCAACCCGCGCCAACGCTTCGGCCAGCTCGACGGCCGAATCGGCGCGCAAGGTGGCATGTCCGACCTTGCGTCCGTCCCGCGCGGTCTTGCCGTAGTCGTGCCAGTGCCCCGACGCTTCGGTCAAGACCGGGGTCGGATCCGGCATCTGGCCGATCCAGTTGAGCATGCAGGCGTGGCCGAGCATCCGCGTGTCTCCCAGCGGCAAGCCGAGCACGGCGCGCAGGTGGTTCTCGAACTGGCTGGTCTCCGCGCCTTCGATCGTCCAGTGGCCGGAATTGTGCACGCGCGGTGCGAGTTCGTTGGCCAGCAGTTCGCCGTCGCGGCAGAACAGTTCCAGCGCGAACACGCCGACATAATCGAGTGCATCGGCCAGTTTTCGGGCGTATGCGAACGCGCGCTCGGCCAGTTCCTTATCGGCGCTCGCCGGGGCCAGACTGGCCGACAGCACGCCATCGACGTGCCAGTTCTCGGTCAATGGCCAGGTGCGGAATTCGCCATCGCGACCGCGCACGGCGACGACGCTGAGTTCGCGCTGGAAACCGACAAAACCTTCCAGGATCAAACCGACTTTCGCCGCCTGTCCGCCCAGCGCATCCCACGCCGCATCCGCATCGGCCGGCGTGCGCAGCCGGAACTGGCCCTTGCCGTCATACCCCAGGCGTCGGGTTTTCAGGATGCACGGCATGCCGACACGCGCGATCGCCTCGTCCAGTTGCTCGCGGGTGTCCGCCACGGCGAAGTCGGGCACCGGGATGCCCAGCTCGCGAAACAGGGTTTTCTCGGCCAACCGGTCCTGCGCGGTGCCCAGTGCGCGCGGGTTGGGGAACACCGGGATCCGGTCGACCAGCCACTGCGCCGACTGCGCCGGGACGTTCTCGAAATCAAACGTGGCGACGTCGATCCGGGAGGCGAATTCCGCCAGCGCTGCCGGATCGACGTAATCGCCAACCACCATCGGCGCGAACTGTCCCGCACACGCGTCCCTGGCTGTGTCCATGACCAGGAACCGCAAGCCCAGCGATGCACCGGCCAGGGCCATCATGCGCGCCAGCTGGCCGCCTCCGAGGATGCCGACCGTGTTCATCGACGCGTTCATTGGCGCGGGTCGTCGTTGCTGGCGACATCGTTGGTCTGCCGGGTACGGAACGCATCCAGTGCCTCACCGATCGCCGGGTACTCCACCGCCAACATGGCCGCAGCGAACAACGCCGCATTGGCCGCCCCGGCATTGCCGATCGCAAACGTCGCGACCGGGACTCCGGCCGGCATCTGCACGATCGACAGCAGCGAGTCCATGCCGTTGAGCGCCTTGCTCTGCACCGGCACGCCCAGCACCGGCACGGCGGTCTTGGAGGCCAGCATGCCCGGCAGGTGGGCGGCACCGCCGGCACCGGCAATGATTGCGCGCAGACCACGGGCCGCGGCATTGGCGGCGTAATCGAACAGCACATCAGGGGTGCGGTGCGCGGACACCACGCGTACCTCGTGCGGGATGCCCAGCGCTTCCAGGCGCACGGCAGCGTGCTGCATCGTCTCCCAGTCGGAGCGCGAACCCATCACGATGCCGACCAGCGGCGCCTGCACGATGTCTGTCATGGTTGGTACCTGCGGCAAAACGGTATTCTACCGGGCACACACGCAAGCGCCACGCGCGCAGGCATCCCTTCAATACCCGGCCCGCAATCGGCTCGACCATCCGTTTGCGGACGGTTCACAGGAGAACCCGGCCCCATGGACCGCAAACTGCTCGATCTTCTCGTCTGCCCGACCACGCGCCAGCCGCTGGCGATGCTCGACAGCCGCGGGCTGCAGGCATTGAACGAGGCGATCAGCCGGGGCGGGATCGTCCGCGACGACGGCAGCGCACAAGCCGAGCCGTTGCGCGAGGGCTTGCTGACCCGCGACCGCAAGCGCATCTACCGGATCGACGACGGCATCCCGGTGCTGCTGGCCGAAGAGGCGATCGCCACGGCGCAGATCGACGGATTCCCCGCGGCATGAGCACCGGCTCCAGCCGCCTCGACTTCAATCCTCCACTGGCGGCCGTGGCGGACGATGTGGCCCGCGCACTGGCCGAGGACATCGGCAGCGGCGATGTCACCGCCGCCCTGCTGCCCGACCTCCCCGACAACGCATATCTGTTGTGCAAGCAGGACGCCGTCGTGTGTGGCCGACCGTGGTTCGATGCCTGCCACCGCGCACTCGATCCGCAGGTCCGCATCGACTGGCAGGTGGCCGAAGGCGATCGCGTCACATCCGGTACGGTGCTGGCGCTGCTGCAGGGCCGCGCGCGTTCGCTGGTCAGCGCCGAGCGTGCGTCGCTCAACTTCATGCAGACGCTGTCGGCGACCGCCACCAGCACCGCGCAGCACGTCGAGGCGGTCAGTGGCACCGGGGCGAAGATCCTCGATACCCGCAAGACCATTCCCGGCCTGCGGCAGGCGCAGAAGTACGCGGTCCGTGTCGGCGGCGGCGTCAATCACCGCATGGGGCTGTATGACGTGGTGATGCTGAAGGAAAACCACGTCCGCGCCGCGGGTTCGCTGACCGCCGCCATCCATGCTGCCCGCACCGCGCAGCCGTCGCTGCCGCTGGTCGTCGAGGTGGAGACCCTGGCCGAACTGCGCGAGGCGCTGGACGTCGGTTGCGACCGCATCCTGATCGACAATTTCGACGCCGGCACCCGCCGCGAAGCGGTCCGGATCAACGCCGCCCATGCACGGCCGGTGCCGCTGGAAGCGTCCGGCGGTGTCGACCTGGCCGGACTGCGCGCGATCGCCGAGGACGGGGTGGATTGCATCTCCATCGGCGGGCTGACCAAGCATGTGCAGGCGATCGATCTCTCGCTGAAGCTCGGCTCACCGCCGACGGCGGAGTGACGAATGCCCACGCTGGTGATCTTGATGATCCTCGCCGGTGCCGCGTTCGGATTCTGGAGCGCCGGCCGGGCCGCCGCGGAGCGCGCCGAAGTGGTCGGTCGGAATGCCTGCGAGGCCGCCGGCGTGCAGTGGCTGGACCAGACCGTGCACGTGACCGCTATCCGGCTGTGCCGTGGTGGCGACGGCTGGCTGGGTTGGGAGCGCACGTTCCGTTTCGACTATTCCCGCGATGGCGAAGACCGCCATGTCGGTCGGCTGGTGCTGCGCGGCGACCGACTGGTCAATTTCATCGGGCCGGTGAGCCGGCTGGAAACCCCGCCGCCTACTTGACGACCTTGAGGTGCCCCCCGCGGCGCGGGCCCGGGGCATCGGGACCCTTGTCGGGCCCACCGTCCTCATCCTGCGTGGCCGGATCGCTGGGCACGGCGCTCAGGGATGGCCTCGCAGGCGCATCCTGGGGCAATCCGGCAATACCGGACTCGTGCCCGCTGTCATCGCCGATCTCCTCCGGCAGCGCCATCCCTTGCCCGGTTTCACGGGCATAGATCGCGATCACCGCGCCAACCGGCACCGACACCGACTGGCTGACGCCGCCAAAGCGGGCGCTGAAGCGGATCAGTTCGTTGCTCATCTCCAGCCCGGCCACCGCGCGGTCGGCGACATTGAGCACGATGCGCCCTTCCTTCACTGCATGCAGGGGCACCTGCACGCCAGCGCGGGTGGCATCCACCAGCAGGTGCGGCGTCATGCCGTTGTCGGCGATCCACTCATACAGAGCCCGCAGCAGATAGGGGCGATGGCTGGTCATTGCTGCACTTTCTTCGGTCATGGGTGCAGTTTAGAGCAGCGCAACGAATCGCGGGGAGCCGGACAAGCCGCTCCCCGCATCCCATCGGTCCAATGCCAAAGGCGGATCCGACCCCGGACCAGATGCCCGGTGACTGCGTCGCACAGCCGGGGCCAACGTCAGCCCGGCAACTCGTTCAGACGACGCTCCTGCTCGGTCAGGCTGCGGGCAAAACCGGGGTTGCGGAAAATCCGGCTGCCGTAATCCTCCAGCGCCTTGCCGTCCTTCGGCAGCGCCACGCCCAGCGACGGCAGGCGCCAGATGATCGGCGCCATCGCGCAATCGGCCAGGCTCATTTCGGTGTTGAGGAAAAACTTGAACGCCTTGAACAGCGGCACCGAGGCGGTCAACAGCTCCCTCAAACGTTTGCGTCCCGCATCGGCCTGGCTTTTGGTGCCCATCTGGATCGCCTGCACCTGGGGAACCCAATCGTGCTCCAGGCGCAATGTCGCCAGACGCAGGCGCGCGCGCGACAAGGGGTCGACCGGCATCAAAGGCGGGTGCGGGTAACGCTCGTCAAGGTATTCGCTGACCACGCTGGCCGCGTACAGCACCAGGTCGCGCTCCACCAGAGTGGGCACCGAGTGGTACGGGTTGAGGTCGATCAGATCCTCGGGAGGGTTCTGCGGGTCGACCTCGATCAGGTCGTAGGTGACACCCTTGGCCGCAAGTACCAGCCTCACCCGGTGGCACAGCACGCAGTCGTTCGCGGAAAACAGGGTAAGAGCATTACGCATACGTGGGCTTGCCGCCATTGTCGACCTCTCCAACGTCCGGAATCCGCCGGACGCAAGACGCTATCCACCCAGCGTGGACAGTCGTCACGGCCTCAAGTAGCGCTACCCGCCATCCATCGGAAAGTGGCATCCATGCCCACTTTCACGCTGAAACCCGGAGCCATTGTCGACTCCGGGCTGCGGATGGGTCCGTGGGTAGCTAGTGCACGTCGCGCCAGTACTCTCTCTTCAGCAGCAAGGCGAGGAACGTGAACACCGCCAGGAACAGGATCACCCAAACGCCGATGCTCTGGCGCTTGAGGACCGCCGGTTCACCGGCGTACTCGAGGAATGCTGTGATGTCGCGAACCGACTGATCGAATGCCTGCGGCGTCACGTCACCGGCCTGGGTGATCTTCAACCCGGTGACCATGCGCTCGCCGGTGGCCGCATCCGGCGCGCCGTATTCGGCGTGCTGGAGGCCCTGCATCTGCCACAACGGATTGGGCATGGAGACGTTCGGAAACAGCTGGTTGTTCCAGCCCAGCGCAGACGTCTCGTCGAGATAGAACGACTTCAGATAGGTGTACAGCCAGTCGCTGCCGCGCGAGCGCGAGACCAGGCTGAGGTCCGGCGGCATCTTGCCGAACCAGTTGGTTGCGCCTGCCTCGGGCATCGCGGTCTCGATGTGGTCGCCGAATTTCGCCCCCGTGAACACCAGGTTCTCCATGACCTCGTCTTCGGTCAAACCCAGGTCCGTGGCAAGACGCGAGTACCGCAGGTACTTCAACGAGTGGCAACCGGCGCAGTAGTTCAGGTACAGCTTGGCGCCGCGCTGCAGCGACCCGCGGTCATTCAAGTCGATACCTGACTGCTGCAGGCCACCGCCGCCGGCGGCGTATGCCGCTGCCGACACCAGCAGGCCGGCAACGAAGAGAGCGAATTTGGCGAACATATGCGATTTGACCGTGACTGACCGGCGAATGAGGAGGCTCGTGGACTTATTCATGCATCGTCACCCGATCCGGCACCGGCTTGGTTTTGTCGATCCTGGTCCACAGCGGCATGGTGATGAAGAAGGCGAAGTACAGGAACGTCAGCACGCGGCCGATCTGGGTTTCCATCGGGTCGGTACCCGGACCGGAACCGATCTTGCCCAGCCAGACGAAGCACACCGCCAGCAGTGCCAGCATGGCCTTGGAGACCCAGCCCTTGTAGCGGATCGACTTGACCGGACTGCGGTCCAGCCACGGCACCGCAAACAGGATCGCGATCGCGCCGAACATCACCATCACGCCGCCCAGCTTGTCGGGGATCACCCGCAACATCGCGTAGAACGGGGTGTAGTACCAGACCGGCTTGATGTGCTCCGGGGTGACCAGGCGATTGGCTTCGACGAAGTTGTCGTGCTCGAGGAACCAGCCACCGAACGCCGGCGCGAAGAAGATGATGAACGCGGCGATCATCAGGAAGAAACCGACCGCCACCAGATCGTGCACCGAGTAGTACGGATGGAACGGGATCCCGTCGGCCGGCTTGTTCGCGTCCCAGCGGTTGCCCTTCGGTCCCTTCTTGATCTCGATGCCGTCGGGGTTGTTGGAACCCACTTCATGCAGCGCGCCGATGTGCAGCACGACCAGCAGCAGCAGCACCAGCGGCAGCGCGATCACATGCAGGGCGAAGAAACGGCCCAGCGTGGCATCGGAAGGCAGGTAGTCGCCCATGATCCACTCGGTCAGGCCGGTACCGATCACCGGGATCGCACCGAACAGCGAGATGATCACCTTCGCGCCCCAGAACGACATCTGGCCCCACGGCAGCACGTAGCCCATGAAGGCCTCGGCCATCAGCACCAGGTAGATCAGCATGCCCAGGATCCACACGAGCTCGCGCGGCTTGCGATAGCTGCCGTACATCAGGCCGCGGAACATGTGCAGGTAGACGACGATGAAGAACAGCGATGCGCCGGTGGAGTGCATGTAGCGGATCAGCCAGCCCCATTCCACGTCGCGCATGATGTATTCGACCGAGGAGAACGCTTCCGCCGCGCTCGGCTTGTAATGCATGGTCAGGAAGATGCCGGTGAGGATCTGGTTGACCAGCACCACGATCGCCAGCACGCCGAAGTAGTACCAGAAGTTGAAGTTCTTCGGTGCGTAGTACTCGGTCATGTGCTTGCGGTAGACCGGCATCATCGCCGGCGCGCGCTCGTTGACCCAGTCCATCACGCCATTGGCGCTACGGATGAAGATGTTCGCCATGGCTCAGACAGCTCCCTGGTTGGAAGAGGGATCGAGGCCGATCACGATGGTGTTGTCGTCGGCATAGAAATGCGGCGGCACCAGCAGGTTGGTCGGTGCCGGCACGCCATCGAACACGCGCCCGGCCATGTCGAACTTGGACTTGTGGCAAGGGCAGAAATAACCGCCCTTCCAGTTCGGATCGAACGGCTCGGGGCGGATTTCCGCCTTCATTTCCGGCGAGCAACCCAGATGGGTGCACAGGCCGACCAGCACCGAGACGTCGCGCTTGATCGAACGCAGTTCCGGGAAGTCCGTGAGGACGTATTCGGGCTGCTGATCGGGGTTTTTCGACAGCGGATCGCGCAGGTGATCGTCCAGGGTCGGCAGCAGCTCCAGCACCGCTTCGGTACGACGGACGATCCAGATCGGCTGGCCACGCCATTCGCGGACCAGGCGCTGGCCATCCTCGAGCGGGGTGATGTCGACCGTGATCGGTGCGCCGGCCTGCTTGGCCCGGTCGCTCGGATTCCACGACTTGATGAACGGCACGGCGGCGAAACCGACGCCGACGGCACCTACAACGCTGGTGGTCGCGGTCAGGAACCTGCGGCGCCCCGGATTGACGGGTTCGTTCGCGGGATCGCTGACAGGCACATGTTGAGGATCATTGACCCCTGGGTTGGTCATCCGGCACTCCGCAAAGCTGGTAATCGACGTTCCACCACGCGACCGGCACCACTGGCGACGGCTGGCGGCTCATAAAGACGGGGAAGTGTAACGGAATGATGAACGGCCCGACAATCCAGCGCGACATCAACCCGGCATCGCGGCACCCCATGCCACATCCGACAATGCACCCTTTTCCCGGGTCGGCGCTACTCAGTGCACGGCCCGGTAGCGCTCGGCCAGCACGCCCACGCGCTGGACGTACCGCTGCGTCTCACCGTACGGCGGTACACCCTTGTATTTGTCCACGGCCCCCTCGCCGGCGTTGTAGCCCGCTGCCGCCAGGGTGAGGTTGCCGTCGAAGCGCTTCAGCAGCCAGGCCAGGTACTCCACGCCCCCTTGGATATTCTGGCTGGCATCGAACGCGTTGCTGACATTGAACCGTCGCGCGGTGGCCGGCATCAGCTGCATCAGGCCCTGCGCGCCCACCCGGGACAGCGCGTTGGGGTTGAACGCGGACTCGGCGTGGATGATTGCGCGCACGATCGCCTCGTCGATGCCGTGCTTGCGTGCAGCGGCGGCAATCTCATCGCGGTAGGCATCGGTATTGAGCCGGACATTGCCGAAATTGACCCCGGGCGCGGCGCCGCAGGCGTAACAGGTTTCCAGGAAGCTGTACTGGATCGTGCGTACCGCACTGGCATTGGCGACGCCCCTGGGCTTGGCGCTCGTGTAATGGCGGACGCCGTCCTTGATGTAGGAATACACCTGCCCCTGGACGCGCCGGGCGCCTTGCGTTCCGGGCTTCACCGGGCTGACCGGCGCGGTATTGGCCAGGAAGGTCGCCGGGGCGCCGCTGTTGATCGACGCCGGCGAGCCCCCGGTCACGTTCGCTGACGTGACACTGCCGACAGCGGCGTCCGCAGGCGGTGCGGATATCGGCAGGCGCGGCGTTGGAGGCCGCTGGGTCGGGGCATGACTGCTGACCGGACTGCATTTCGCGCCGGCGATCCGCTTGCTGACGTAACTGCGGGCACCATCGGGACTGTCGCAACGGTAAACCGTACCGGCCACCACGGGTGTGGCAACCAGCAGGCAGGCCAGTCCGAACAACAGCAGAGTCCCCCTCATGGCGGCCAGTGTCTCCTTTCGCCTCGGCGGTGCCAAGTGCTTGACCCGTAAAACGCGATGACCACCCCATCCGCGGCCACCGGGTCGCTAGACTAGCGGTCTTTCCCAGCCAGATCCGGCGCGGAGTCACCGCCGCCCTACCCGGACTCACCCGATGACCGACACTTCAGCTCCCTCCGTGCCCGCGACCGACGCGGCACACACCCCGCCCTCGCCCGCCCGTGGCAAGCCCGCTCGTGGCAAACTTTTCATCCAGACCCACGGCTGCCAGATGAACGAGTACGACTCGGCCAAGATGGCCGATGTCCTGGCCGCGTCCGACGGCCTCGAGCTGACCACCAACGTCGAGGAAGCCGACGTCATCCTGGTCAACACCTGCTCGATCCGCGAGCGCGCGCAGGACAAGGTATTCAGCCAGCTGGGGCGCTGGAAAGCCCTCAAGCAGGGCGACAAACCCGTCCTGATCGGCGTGGGCGGCTGCGTGGCCAGCCAGGAAGGCGCGGCGATCGTCAAGCGCGCGCCCTACGTGGACCTCGTGTTCGGCCCACAGACCCTGCACCGGCTGCCGGAGCTGATCCGCGAGCGTCGCGAGTCGGGCGTGCCGCAGGTCGACATCAGTTTTCCGGAGATCGAGAAGTTCGACCGCCTGCCGGCACCGCGCGCCGACGGCCCCAGCGCTTTCGTGTCGATCATGGAGGGCTGCAGCAAGTACTGCAGTTTCTGCGTGGTGCCCTACACCCGTGGCGAGGAAGTCAGCCGGCCCTTCGAGGACGTGCTGGTCGAGGTCGCCCAGCTGGCCGCGCAAGGCGTGCGCGAGGTCAACCTGCTCGGGCAGAACGTGAACGCCTATCAAGGTCCCTACCCGTCCGACGACGATGCCGACCGTGGAGAGGCCCGCATCGCCGATCTCGGCCTGCTGATCCGCACCATCGCGCAGATCGACGGCATCGACCGGATCCGGTTCACCACCTCGCACCCGCTGGAGTTCTCCGATTCGCTGGTGGAGGCCTACCGCGACGTGCCGGAGCTGGCCAACTACCTGCACCTGCCGGTACAGGCCGGCAGCGACCGGGTGCTGGCGGCGATGAAACGCGGCTACACCACGCTGGAGTTCAAGCAGAAGATCCGCAAATTGCGGGCGGTGCGTCCAGGCATTTCGATCTCCTCGGACTTCATCGTCGGGTTTCCCGGCGAGACCGAGGCAGATTTCGAGAAGACCCTGAAGCTGATCGAGGATGTCGGCTTCGACCAGTCCTACTCGTTCGTCTATTCGCGCCGCCCGGGCACCCCGGCGGCGGATCTGGAAGACCTCACCAGCGATGCCGAAAAACAGGCGCGGCTGGCGCGCCTGCAGGCGCTGCTCAATACCAACGCGAAGAAGATCAGCGAGGCGATGGTCGGCAGCACCCAGCGGGTGCTGGTCGAAGGCCCGTCACGGCGGGATGCCAACGAGCTGACCGGCAGGACCGAGAACATGCGCTCGGTGAACTTCGCGGGGCACCCACGCCTGGTCGGCCAGTTTGTGGATGTCGTGATCACCGATGCGATGAGCAACTCGCTGCGCGGCCGGGTGGCGACTTCCGGAAGCCCGTGATGCGGGTTGCGGGGCCCTTGCGGCACCTTCACTTTGTACCCATGCAACTCCGATTACGCTCCAGTGCTGCGGTGATTCCGCGCCCCTTTCTTTCACGTGAGGCCATTTCCATGCTCCGCACACTTGCCGTCGCCCTTGCCCTGTCCCTGGCCGCTCCGGCGGCTTTTGCCGCCACCTGCTCGGTGGATCTGGAAGGCAACGACGCCATGCAGTTCAACAAGAAGGAGATCGTCGTCAGCAAGAGCTGCAAGACGTTCACGATCAACCTGAAACACCCCGGCAAACTGGCGAGGAACGTGATGGGCCACAACGTGGTGATCGCCAGGACCGCCGACATCAAGGGCATCGACGCCGACGGCATGAAGGCCGGGCTGGCGGCCGATTACATCAAGCCCGGCGACACCCGCGTAGTTGCCCATTCCAAGGTGATCGGCGCTGGCGAGAGTACGTCCGTCAGCTTCAATCCGGCCAAGCTGAGCGCGGATCCGAACTCGTTCTTCTGCAGCTTCCCCGGCCACTCGGCCATGATGAAGGGCACGCTCAAGCTGGTGCCTTGATTGCCATGGCGCGACCCGGCTTCCGGGCCGCGCATGGCGGTTCCGCAGGGCCCACCACCCGGCACCGCCGCCGCCCTGCTACTCCGTCGGCGCGGTGTACACGGCACGACCGTCGACGTAGGTCGCCAGCACCTGCAATGCGCGCAACTGCACGGGGTCGATCACCAGCGGATCCTGCGCCAGCACGACGAAATCGGCGCGCTTGCCGACCTCCAGGCTGCCCACTTCATCCTCGTCGAAACCGGCGTATGCGGCGTCCAGGGTGAAGCCACGTAGCGCCTCGAAGGCGGTGAGCTTTTCCTCCGGCTGCCAGCCGCCCAGCGGCAGGCCGTCCGCGTCGGTGCGGGTGGTGGCGCTGTACAGGCCCAGCCGCGGGTCGACCGATTCGACCGGGAAATCCGAACCCAAAGCGAGTCGCGCACCACTGTCGCGCAACTCGCGCCACGCGTAGGCCGTCTCGATCCGCTGCGGCCCCAGGCGATCGCCCGCCCAGGGCATGTCGCTGGTGGCGTGGGTCGGCTGCATCGAGGCGATCACGCCCATCTGCGCCAGTCGCGGCAGGTCGGCCGGGGACAGGACCTGGGCGTGCTCGATACGCCAGCGGTGATCGCCACCGACCTCGTTCCCCAGCGCCTGCGCGTAGGCGTCCAGCACGACCCGGTTGCCCCGGTCGCCAATCGCGTGGGTCGCCACCTGCACCCCGCAGCGGCGGGCTTTCGCGGTGGCCTCGGCAAGCTGCTCCGGCTTGGCCATCAACAATCCGCGGTTGCCGTGGTCGTCGCTGTAGTCGGTCAGCAACGCCGCGCCACGGCTGCCCAACGCGCCGTCGGCGAACAGCTTCACCGAGCGCATCTGCAGGTGCCCGGCGCGGTGCTGGTAAAGGCCATCGCGGCACAGCATCGCCAGCGCATCGCCGTCCCCGGCCGCCATCGCATTGATCCGCAACGGCATCTCGCCGCGATCGGCCAGCTGCTGGTAATGCCGCAGTGTGGCCAGCGACACGCCGGCATCGTGGACGCCGGTCAGGCCATGCTCGACAGCGGCCTGCATGCCCAATGCCAGGGCGCGTTCGGCGATGGCATCGTCAAGCTCGGGCACCTGCGCATCGACCAGATCCATCGCCGCGTCGACGAACACACCGCTCGGTCGACCTTGTCCGTCACGCTCGATCTTGCCGCCGTCGGGCTGCCAGTCACCGGCCAGGTCGCGCTCCACCAGCGCCATCGCCGCGCTGTTGGCCCAGCCCGCGTGGCCGTCGACCCGACGCAGCCAGACCGGGCGATCGGGAAACGCGGCATCCAGGTCGGCGGCCGTCGGGAACTGTTTTCCCGGCCACAGGTTCTGGTCCCAGCCGCGCCCCAGCAGCCACACGCCCTCCGGCAGGTCGTCGGCAAACTCGCGCAGCCGTTGCAGGGCTTCGTCCTTGCTGGTGGCGCCAGCCAGATCGGCCTGCATCGCGTTCAATCCCAGGCCTGCGACATGGCCGTGTGCGTCGATCAGCCCGGGGATCACCGTGACGTTGCCGACATCGAGGCGTCTGGCATCGGGATATTGCCGCAGCAGCGCCTCGCCGGAACCCACGGACAGGATCCTGCCGCCCTCGTCGAAGGCCATCGCCTGCGCACGCGGTTGCAGGGCGTCCATGGTGTGGATCCGGGTCGCGGTCAGCACGGTCACCTCGGCCGCGCCCGCTGCAGCGGCAAGCGGCAGCAGCATCGCCAGCAGGGTCGCCTTCCACAAACCTCTTTGGGGCACGTCGACTTGAAGCACGCCGACTTGAAGCATGTCGCTCTGAAGCATGCCGCCCTGACGCTGCCAGCTCCGGATCGCGCGCGTTGCCTGCATGGCCTTGTCCCCCTTGAATGATCCGGCCACTTTGCGAAAAGTCCGCGCCGGGTGCAAGCTGGCGTGCCCACGGAAGACAGTCCACCGATGGCTTCACGCACGATTTCCGAGTTCGCCCTGGATCCGCCCGATGCCGAGCGGCTGGCGAACCTCAATGGTCCCTTCGATGGCCACCTGCGCATGATCGAGTTGCGTACCGGGGTGGAAATCGCCAATCGCGGCAACGTGTTCCGCGTGACCGGCCCGAAGGCGACGGTCGGCGCCGCCGAGAAGGTACTGCGCGAGCTGTGGCGCGAGGCCGACGGGCACACGCTCGACGAGCACGCGATCCACCTTGCCCTGACCGGCGTCGATGCCCAGCGCATCGTGGACGAGGACATCGAGCCGCAGGAGGTCGTGATCCGGGTCAAGCGCGGCACCGTCCGTGGCCGCGGGGCCAACCAGGCCAGGTACCTGCATGCGATCGCGACCCACGACATCAATTTCGGCATCGGCCCGGCCGGCACCGGCAAGACCTTCCTCGCCGTCGCCAGCGCGGTGGAGGCCCTGAACGAATCCCGCGTGCAGCGACTGGTGCTGGTGCGCCCGGCGGTGGAAGCCGGCGAGAAGCTCGGCTTCCTGCCCGGCGATCTGTCGCAGAAGGTCGACCCCTACCTGCGGCCGCTGTACGACGCGCTGTACGAGATGCTCGGCGTGGAGAAGGTGCTCAAGCTGCTGGAGCGCAACGTCATCGAGATCGCACCGCTGGCCTACATGCGCGGACGCACGCTTAACGATGCGTATGTGATCCTCGACGAGGCGCAGAACACCACGATCGAGCAAATGAAGATGTTCCTGACCCGGATCGGCTACGGCAGTACCGCCGTCGTCACCGGCGACCTGACCCAGAACGATCTGCCCAAGCACCAGAAATCCGGTTTGAAGGATGCGCTGGAGGTGCTGCATGGTGTCGACGGCATCAGCTTCACCTTCTTCGAATCGCATGATGTGGTGCGCCATCCGCTGGTGGCCCGCATCGTCAATGCCTACGAGGCGCGCGACGCCCGGGACGCCCCCACCGGGCCCACCCCACCCGGAACCGGCGCCTGAACCGGCCCGTCCAGGATCCATCGCCCATGACTCTCGGCCCCACTGTGCTCGACGTCTCCATCAGTTACGGCCTGCCGCGCAGCGGTATTCCGGCCGCCAACAGCTTCCGGCGCTGGGTGGCCGCCGCACTGGATGGGCGGATCCGCGAAGCCGACCTGGCGATCCGCCTGGTCGATGCCAGGGAAGGAAAATCGTTCAATCGCCATTACCGCGGCAAGGACTACGCCACCAACGTGCTCAGCTTCCCGGCTGAACTCCCGGAAGGGGTGAAGTTGCCGCTGCTGGGCGACCTGGTGATCTGCGCGCCGGTGGTGGCCCGCGAAGCCGCCGAACAAGGCAAGCCGCTGAACGCGCACTATGCCCACCTCACCGTGCATGGCGTCCTGCACCTGCTGGGCTGGGATCACGAGGACGAGCGCGAGGCGGAGTGCATGGAGCAGCTGGAACGCGAGATCCTGGCCACCCTGGGTATTGCCGACCCCTATCTGGAAGAGTCGTGACCCGGACGCGCACCTGACGCGCTACCGCGCTCATTGCATGCGCTAGACTCGCCTTGGCGTCCATCCCCCGGACGTATCCAATGAATGCGATCCATGTCCGAGGACGACAGTAGTACCCCCACCCAGCCTTCTGCGCACGACGCGCCGGAGCGGCACGACAAGCGCCGCTCCTGGTTCGACCGCATCAGCTCCGCGCTGTCGGGCGAGCCGTCATCCCGCGAGGATCTGGTCGAACTGTTGCGCGATTGCCAGTCCGATGGACTGATCGAGGCCGACACGCTGACCATGATGGAGGGGGCGATCGCGATCTCCGACCTCAGCGTCGGCGACGTGATGATCCCGCGCTCGCAGATGGTCATGCTGGCGGCCGACATGCCGTTGATGGAACTGATGAAGCAGGTGGTCGAGTCCGGCCATTCGCGTTTCCCGGTGCACGGCGAGGACAAGGACCAGATCATCGGCATCCTGCTGGCCAAGGACCTGTTGCAGGGCGTGGTGGCCGACAACGGCCCGGCCAGCATCCACGAACTGGTACGCCCGGCGGTGCTGATACCCGAGTCCAAGCGGCTGAACATCCTGTTGCGCGAATTCCGCCAGTCGCGCAACCACATGGCGATCGTGATCGACGAGCACGGTGGCGTGGCCGGCCTGCTCACCATCGAGGACGTGCTGGAGCAGATCGTCGGCGACATCGACGACGAACACGACGAGGCCGAGGACCCGGACGCGCTGATCTCGGCCCAGGCCGACGGCCAGTTCGTGGTCGATGCGCTGGCGCCAATCGAGGACTTCAACGACCACTTCGGTGCGGACTTCGACGACGACGAATACGACACGATCGGCGGCCTGGTGACCGCCGCGATCGGCCACCTGCCCGAAGCCGGCGAGGAGCTGATCCTGGGCCGGTTCGTGTTCCGCGTGGCCAGCGCCGATGCGCGCCGGGTCCATGCCTTCCACGTGAGCGTGCTGGGTGACGCCTGACGGCCTGGGCCCCAGCGGGACCGACCACTGGGCACCCGAGCCCAACCCCGTACATGGCACGACCCGTCCCCACGCAGCCCTGAGGCAATTCGCGGTACTGGCGCTGATGTGGCTGTGCGCGTTCGCCGCCGTCGCCGCCCCGCGCATCGGCGTGGTGACGATGCAGCCCGGCGAGATCTTCTTCGAGCGCTTCGGCCACAACGCGATCCTGGTCGCCGACCCGGTCGCAGGCACCGCGACCTCCTACAACTTCGGCTACTTCGATCCGACCGAAGCGGATTTCATCAGCCGTTTCGTGCGCGGCGACATGCGCTACCAACTGGCCGCCCTGCCCTTGCAGCAGGATCTGGCGTACTACCGCGAAGTCGGCCGCGGCGTCAGCCTGCAATGGCTGGATCTGGACGACGCGCAGGCGCAGGCACTCGCCGACGCGCTGGCGGAGAACGCGCGGCCGGAAAACGCGCACTACCGTTACGACTATTTCCTCGACAACTGCTCCACCCGGGTGCGCGATGCGCTGGACCGGGTGCTCGACGGCGGCCTGCGCCGGCAGATGGGCGGATCGCAGGGCAGCACCTTCCGCAGCGAATCGACCCGGCTGGCATCGCCCGACTTCTGGATGCGGCTGGGCTTCGACATCGGCCTGGGGCGCGCGGCGGATCAGCCGCTGTCGATCTGGAGCGAGGCGTTCGTGCCGATGCGACTGGCGGCGGCGCTGCGCCACACCCGCAATACCGGGGGACGGCCGCTGGTCGCCGAGGAAATCGAGCTGTTGCCGCACCGGCTTCGTCCGGAACCCCCGGAAATGCCGCAACGCTGGTGGCCCTGGTTGCTGGCCGGCATTGCCCTGGGCGCAGGGCTGCGCTGGCTGGGCATCCACAGGCCCCGCATCGCCGCCGCGATCGCGCTGCCGGCCTGGACGCTGGCCGGTCTGGTCGGCGCGCTGATGCTGTTCATCTGGTTCGGTACCGAGCACCGGTTCGGGTGGGCCAACTACAACCTGCTGCTGCTCAACCCGCTGGCCTGGGCGTTGCTGCCGGGTGGCTGGCAGGTGTTGCGCGGACGTTCTCCGGGGCGCTGGTTCGGCATCGTCCTGACGATCCTGGTGGTGCTGGCCACGCTGGGACTTTTCACCCACGGGATGCAATTGCGGCCGCAGCAGAACCTGCACTGGATCGTGCTGCTGCTGCCGATCCACCTGGGCCTGATGCTGGGCCTGCGTCGCCGCCAGCAACCGGCTCGGCGATAAGCGCCGAGGCTGCTCCCGGTCCTTGCCGCCTGTCCGTCGCGCGGGCAGGATGCCGATGATGGATATCACCGACACGCCTCACCCTGCCCTGCCCAGGCTGCTGCCTGCGAGCGTGGTCAACTGCGCCGCCTACGGTCGCGATGGCAGCCGGCGGGATATCGACCTGGAGGCGATCAGCGACGTGCTGGCGGTGGACGATGGCAGCTTCGTCTGGGTCGGCTTGTACGAACCCGACGACGCAATCCTGGAGAAGCTGCAGGAGGAGTTCGACCTGCACGACCTGGCCATCGAGGACGCAAGCAACGCGCACCAGCGGCCGAAGATCGAGACCTACGGCCGCTCGCTGTTCATCGCCGTGCACACCGCCCAGGCGATCGATGGCGAGATCCATTTCGGTGAAACCCACCTGTTCGTCGGCTCCCGCTACCTGGTCAGCGTGCGCCACGGTGCATCCAGCAGCTACGCGACCGCACGCGCACGGATGGAGCGCGAGCCGGAATTGCTGCAACACGGTTCGGCAGGGGCGCTGTATGTGGTGCTCGACATGGTCGTGGACCGTCTGCTGCCGATCGTCGACGAGTTCAGCAATGCGCTCAACGCCTTGGAGCAGGACATATTTGCCGACGACTTCCGCAAGCACACCGTGCAGAAGCTCTACGACCTCAAGCGCGAGCTGACCCGGCTGCGCATGGCGGTCGCACCGTTGCAGGATGTCCTGTCCCAGTTGGCACGCCCGCGGGCGGAACTCATCGACGAGGAAATGCAGCTGTATTTCCGCGACATCCACGACCATGCCATGCGTATCAACGAGAACACCGACACCCTGCGCGAGATGCTGACCGCGGCGGTCAGCGTCAACCTGTCCCTGGTCACCGTGCGCCAGGGCGAGATCGTCAAGCGCCTGGGCGCGTGGGCCGCGCTGCTGGCCGCGCCCACGCTGATCGCCAGCTGGTACGGGATGAACTTCATCCACATGCCCGAGCTGGCCGGGCGCTGGAGTTATCCGATCCTGATCGGCGCGGTCGCGGTGAGCGTGGTGGTGCTGTACCGGATGTTCAAGCGCTCGGGCTGGCTGTAGGAAGCAGTCGCGTCAGCCGGCCAGCCACTGCAGGCCCAGTCCCGTGATGTAGGCGCAGTAGGTGCCCAGCGCGTAACCGAACACGGCCAGCAACACGCCGACCGGAGCCAGTGACGGATGGAACGCGCTGGCCACCACCGGTGCCGATGCCGCCCCGCCGATATTGGCCTGGGAGCCGACGGCGAGAAAAAACAGCGGCGCACGGATCAGCCGCGCCACGCCCACCAGCAACACGGCATGCACGCTGATCCAGATCGCCCCGAGCAACAGCAGCATCGGCTTGTCCGCCAACGCCTTCAGGTCCATCTGCATGCCGATCGTGGCGATCAGCACGTACAGCATCACCGAGCCGATGGTGGAAGCCCCCGCGCCCTCCAGCCGGCGGGCGCGGGTGAAACTGAGGATCACCCCGAAGGTGGTCGCAAACACCACGATCCAGAAGAACCGCGAGTCCAGGCTGTAGTCCTGCAGGCGCCACTCCAGCGGCAAGGACTGGATCCAGCCCACCAGCGGGGTGGCGAGGAAATGCGACAGGCCGGTGAGTCCGAGCCCGATCGCGAAGATCAGCATGAAGTCGGTCATGGTCGGCACGCGCGCATGCTCGGCCTGGTAGGTCGCGATATGCCGCTTGAGGTCCTCGATCGCGGACGTGTCCGCGCCGACCCAGCGATCGAAGGCGGCCGCGCGCGGCGCCATGAACAGCAGGATCGCCATCCAGAAGTACGCCACGATCACGTCGACTGCGACGAACTGGCCGAACAGCGTCGCATCCACCTCGAACACCTCCTTCATCGCCGCCTGGTTGGCGCCGCCGCCGATCCAACTGCCGGCCACGGTGGTCATGCCGCGCCAGGTCTCGTTGGCCACCGTCTCCGGGTGGATGAAGCCCATTGCCCAGAACGACACCAGCGCACCGAGCATGACGCCGGCGGTGCCGGTGAGGAACATGATCAGCGCCTTCGGCCCCAACCGCAGGATCGCGCCGATGTCCATCGCCACGCAGAACAGCACCAGAGCGCTGGGCAACAGGTAGTCGCGCGCCATCGGGTACAGCCCCGAGCCGGCTCCATCGATCAGGCCGATGCTGTTGAAGATCGCCGGCACCAGGTAGCACACCAGCAATGCGGGCACGACGTTGTAGAACTTCTGCCAGAACCCGTCCGGACGCGATGCCGTCCAGAACACGGCTCCCAGCGTGACGGCGAGCAGGCCGAGGACGACGGCATCGTCGGTGATCAGGGCGGTGGAAATGTCGGGCATGGATCAGACTCCGAAGCCATCGGCGGACGCATGGCGGTCAGGGGGACAGGTCGACAGAGGCAGGCCGGCGCAGCCGGCACGCAAGAAAGGAAAACGGGGAATGACTCGTGCGGAAAACCGGCCGCGGCTATCGCCGCCGCGACCGGCCCGGATGACGTGCCTACTGGCCCAGATGCTGCTGCAACCAGCCGTTGACGGTGTCATGCCACTGCACCGAGTTGTGCGGCTTGAGAACCCAGTGGTTCTCGTCCGGGAAGTACAGGAACTTCGACTCGATGCCGCGGCGCTGCAGCGCGGTGAACGCACCCAGGCCCTGGCTGACCGGAATCCGGAAGTCCATCTCGCCATGGACCACCAGCATCGGCACGCGCCAGTCGGCGACGTGGCGGCTGGGGTTGAACGTCTCGTAGTCGGCGCCCTTGTCCCACGGGCTGCCGCCGTTCTCCCACTCGGTGAACCACAGCTCCTCGGTGACGAAACCCATCATCCGGGTGTCGAACACGCCGTCATGGTTGACCAGGCACTTCCACGCGCCCGAGGCCGGTGTGTGCCAGTTGCCTGCGATCCAGTTGACCATGTAGCCGCCGTAGCTGGCGCCCAATGCGCAGGCGTTGCCGCCATCCAGGAACGCGTATTTTTCCTGCGCCGCCTTCCAGCCTTTCTGCAGGTCCTCCAGCGGGCGGTCGCCCCAGTGCTGGCTGATCGCATCGGTGAAGGCCTGGCCGTAGCCGGTGGAGCCGTGGAAGTCGATCATCACCACCGCATAGCCCTGGCCGGCATAGGTCTGCGGGTTCCAGCGGGTGCTCCAGCCGTTGCCGAAGCTGCCCTGCGGGCCGCCATGGATCAGGAACGCGACCGGGTACTGCCTGCCTTCCTCGTAGTTCCACGGCTTGAGCACGTAGCCGTGCACGGTGTCGTTGTTCCAGCCCTTGAAGTTGAACTGCTCGAACTCGCCGAACGCCACCTCCGGCAGCATCTCGCCGGCGCTCGGCGTAATCGCCCGCTCGAACCCGCCATCGGTGCTGCCGGTGAACACCTGGTTACCGCTGGTCAGGCTGTTGCGGGTGAACGCGAGCGTGTCGCCGGCGACCTGCACCGAACCGATGCTGCCGTCACCGACCAGTTCGGTCACCGCGCCGCTGTCGACGTCGATCGCGAACAGCGGATGCTGGCCCACCTGCTGGGCGGTGACATACAGCGTCGCCCCGTCCGCCGACAGCGCGATGCTGTCTGCCGAGCGGTCCCAGCCCGGAGCGATTTCGCGGCTCTCGCCGGTCGCCAGGTCCAGCACCATCACGCCAAAGCGGTCGGCCTCGAAGCCGGGACGCTTCATCGCGCGGTAATACAGGCGGTCGCCGCCCTGGCTGAACACCGGACCGGTGTCCCAGGCGAGGTTGGCGGCGGTCAGGTTCTTCGCCGCGCCGCTGCCGTCGGCGCTGACCTGGTACAGGTCGAAATTGGTCGACCACGGCTCCGTGCGGTCGGACTTGCGCACGCTCATCACCAGCGACCGGCCGTCCGGGGCCCAGGTGTATTCGCTGCTGTCGCCGAACGGCCGGGACGGCACGTCGCCGATCACATCGGTCGCGATCGCGGTGGCCGTGCTCGCCACTGCCTTGCCGGTCGGCAACGCGGTGACGAACACGCGGTTGAGGCGGCCGTCGTTCCAGGCATCCCAATGGCGCACGAACATGCGGTCGTAGACGACGCCGGTTTCCGGGCTCGCCGCACGCGCATCGAGCTTCGCCTTGGTGCAGGCCAGGTCGCTGCCGCAGTCGACGAACGCCTCGACGTTGAACGCCACTTTCGAGCCATCGGGTGAGAGCTGGTAGCCACCGACATCCAGCGGAAAGTCAGTCAGCTGGACCGGCTTTCCGCCCTGTGACGGGATCGCATACAGCTGCGAGGTGCCGGACTTGCCGCTGAGGAAGTACACCGTCCTGCCGTCGGGCGAGAACGCCGGTGAATTGACGTTCCAGCCTACCGGGGTCAAGCGCACCGGCGGTGCGGCGTCGCGGGTGAGCAGGTTCTCGACCCACAGCGAGGACGAAGCCTTGTTCGCGTCGAAGTCGGTCACGCTCTTCGCAAACACCACCAGCCGCCCATCGGGCGACAGGACCGGCGAGGAGAAGCGATCCAGCGTCGCCAGATCCTGTGGCTGCAGGCCGCGGGTGGCTGCCTGGGCGGAAAGACTGGTCGCGGGCAACGCAAGCGCGATCAGCAGCGGCATGACGGCGTGACAAAAACGCATGGGAACTCCCCTTTCTTGTCGGAACATCAGTGAACTCCGGTGGCAGGGCTCGCGCGGCAATCGCGGCAAACCCGGTCCACCGCTATGCATTGGCCGGCTGCGCCTTCGCGCCGGTGCGGTACAGCAGCCAGCCGACCACGGCCAGCACCGCAAGGCCGATCCATTGGCTGAAGTGCCAGGCAGCCGGCAACGCCAGCACGTCGGCACGCCCGGACACCACGATCGGGATGGCGATGGCGATGCCCATGAGCGCCTCGCCGGTGATCAGGCCGGCGGAGAACAGCACACCGGGACGATGGATGCGGTCCTTGTCGTCCTCGTTGTCGGCCGCCAGCTTCTGCTTGCGCTCGACCAGGTGCGCCAGCAGGCCGCCGAGGAAGATCGGCACCATCAGCTCCAGCGGCAGGTAGATGCCGATCGCGGCGGCGAGCACCGGCACCCGGAACTTCGAGCCGCGCTTCTTCAGCCATTCGTCAAGACCGATCACCAGCCCGCCGACCACGCCGCCCAGGGCGATCATCACCCACGGCAACTCGCCGCCGAACATGCCCTTGGCGACCGAGGCCATCAGCATCGCCTGCGGGGCGGCCAATGGATTGGGGTGCTCGGCGGTCGGTGCGCCGATGCCGTAGGCCGCCGACAGCAGGTTCAGGACCGGCGCCATCACCAGCGCACAGGAGAACGCGCCGATGGCCAGCATCAACTGCTGCTTCCACGGCGTCGCGCCGACGATGTAACCGGCCTTCAGGTCCTGCAGGTTGTCGCCACCCACCGCCGCCGCGCAGCACACCACCGCGCCGATCATGATCGCGGCCACCGCGCCGATCGGCGACTCGCGGCCGAGCAGCAGCACCAGCACCAGGGATGCGAACAGGATCGTGGCGATGGTGATGCCCGACACCGGGTTGTTGGACGAGCCGACCAGGCCGGCGAGGTACGCCGACACCGACACGAACAGGAAGCCGGCAATGATCATGATGATCGTCATCAGGATGCCGATCGCCCACGGGCTGCCGACGGAGGGATCGGCGGCGACGATCGCGTGGTACAGCACCGCGAGCGGGAGCACGAACACCACCAGCGCGATCAGCATCCACTTCATTGGCAGGTCGCGCTCGGTTTCGGCCACCACGTGGCCAGCGCCCTTGCGCGCCGCGGCGATGCCGCTCTTGATGCCCGAGGCCAGCGACTTGCGCAGCGAGAACAGCGTCCACACGCCGCCCACCAGCATCGCGCCGACACCGAGGTAACGGACCTTCGCGCTCCAGATGGTGAACGCCGCACCGGTGGCGTCCTGTCCGGCCAACTGGGCCGCCAGGGCCGGATCGGTGCCGGTGAAGAACGCGTAATACAGCGGGATCGCGATATGCCAGGACAGGATCGCGCCCGACAGCACCACGATGCCGACGTTCAGCCCGACGATGTAGCCCACCCCAAGCAGCGCGGGCGACAGCCCCGTACCGAGGTAGGCGAGCGCCTTGCCATTGCCGAGGAAGCCGGCTTGCGCCCAGCTGTCGGGAATCATCCGCAGGCCGCTCTGGGCGGCCAGCTTCACCGCAGCGCCGATGACCGCGGACAACGCCAGGATCTTCAGCCCCGGCCCCGGATTGTCACCGGCCTTGAGCACCTCCGCCGCCGCCTTGCCCTCGGGGAACGGCAGCGGATCCTCGACGATCATCGAGCGCCGCAGCGGCACCGAGAACAGCACGCCGAGCAGGCCACCCAGTCCGGCGATGGCCAGCACCCACGAATACCGGAAGTCGTCCCAGTAACCCAGGATGATCAGCGCCGGGATGGTGAAGATCACGCCGGCGGCAATCGACGAACCCGCCGATGCACCGGTCTGGACGATGTTGTTCTCCAGGATCGTGCCGCCACCGAGCAGGCGCAGCACACCCATCGACACCACCGCCGCCGGGATCGCCGTGGCGATGGTCAGGCCGGCAAACAAACCCAGGTAGGCGTTCGCCGCGGCCAGGATCACCGCCAGGATGATCGCCAGGACGACGGCGCGGAAAGTCAGTTGCGGAGGTGCGGGTACGGGTGTGCTCATCGAAGGCTCCGGATGGACGCAGGCTTGGCGTGGTTTGCCTCGGCCCAGCTTTTCCGGGCCATGAGGCAGAACGACGCAAGTCGCCGAGGATAGCCCACAACCCGCAGGCCTCGCGCGGGCCGATCGCTATACTCGGGCGCTTCGTTCCCGCCGGATACCCAATGAGCACAGCCGCCAACGCGACCGCCACCACGGCCAACCCGCGCGACGAATTCCTCGGCCACCCCAAGGGCCTGTTCGTCTGCTTCTTCACCGAGATGTGGGAGCGGTTCTCGTTCTACGGGATGAAGGCGCTGCTGCTGCTGTACATCCTCAAGTACCACCTGTTCGGCGACGACGCCGGCTACGATCTGCTGGGGGCCTACGGCGGGCTGGTGTACGCGGTACCGGTGATCGGCGGCCTGCTCGCGGATCGCTACCTGGGCATGCGCAAGGCGGTGGTGCTGGGCGCGGTGCTGCTGGTGCTGGGCCATACCGGCATGGCCTACGAGGGCGAAGCCGCCCGCCTGGTCGATGGCGTGGTGGTACGCGACGAGGGCGCGCTGCAGGTGTTCTACCTGTCGCTGGCGCTGATCATCATGGGCGTGGGATTCCTGAAGCCGAACATCTCCACCATCGTCGGCCGGCTGTACCCGGAGAACGACCCGCGCCGCGATTCCGGCTTCACCCTGTTCTATGCCGGCATCAACGTCGGCGCATTGTTCGCTTCGCTGATCTGCGCCTTCCTGGGCGAGACCTACGGCTGGAAATACGGCTTCGGTGCGGCCGGCCTGGGCATGGTCGCCGGGCTGGTGATGTTCCTGTGGGGGCAGAAATACCTGCACGGGCATGCCGAGCCCAACGACCCGGGCAAGCTGGCCGAGCGCGTCGCCGGCCTGTCGCGCGAGTGGTGGATCTACCTGGGCAGCTTCGCCGGGGTGGCCGTGGTGTGGCAGCTGATCCAGCGCACCTGGACCGTGCACGGCGCGATGCATGTCATCGCCATCGCACTGGCGGCATGGTTCGTCTGGTTCCTGTGGAAGCACTGCAGCAAGATCGAGCGCCAGCAGATGCTGACCCTGGTGTTCCTGATCTTCGGCGTGCTGATCTTCTTCGCCCTGTACGAGCAGACCTACGGCTCGTGGCTGACCTTCACCGACCGCCTGCTGAGCAAGGACCTGTTCTCCCTCTCGCTGGGCGACTACACCGCGGCGTTGCCGTGGGCGGTGTACTCGCTGGCGGTGAGCCCGCCGCTGATGATCGCCGCGCTGATGGTCAGCGACCGCGGCCATGGCGGACTGGCGAAATCGCTGGTCGGGCTGATGGCGGTCGGACTGGCGGTCGCGATTGCCCACGACGTCGTGCTGGTGCCGCAGACGGCCGGCTCGCTGACCTTCCTGGGCGCGTTCTTCATCGTCGTGCTCGCCCCGGTGTTCTCGTGGCTGTGGCCGTGGCTGGACAAGCGCGGGCTCAACCCCAGCAAGCCGGCCAAGATGGGCATCGGCCTGGTGTTCGCCGGACTGTCGTTCATCCCGCTGCTGATGGCCGCGCAGCAGATCGGCGCCACCGGCGTGATGGCCAGCGTGTGGTGGCTGGTGCTGGCCTACTTCGTGCTGGAGATCGGCGAGATGTGCCTGTCGCCGATCGGCCTGTCGGCGGTGACCCAGCTCTCGGTCGCGCGCGTGGTCGGCCTGATGATGGGCGCTTTCTGGCTGGGCACCGCGTACTCGGAGGTCATCGCCGCGCAGTTCGGCAAGCTGGCCTCGCTGGACATCGTGGAAGGCGAGGCGATCGACATGGTGGTGGCGGCCGGCAAGTACGCCCACCTGTTCGAGATGATGCTGTGGATCGGCATCGGCTCGGGCGTCGTGTTCCTGCTGCTGACCCCGATCGCCCGCCGCTGGATGCATGGGGTGAAGTGATGCGCTGACCGTGGCGCATGCGACAACGGCACCATGACGGTGCCGTTGTCGTGTTGCTGCGACCGGTGCGCGCCGGCCGGACCGGCTACTTCGACGTGGTCGCCGCTTCGGCCCCGCCCAGGTGCCGCGACAGGAAGGCCAGCAGCCGGGTGTAGTACTCACGGTTGCTGCTGTCGAGATAGAAGCCGTGGCCCTCGTTGTCGTAGTACAGCGTTTCCACCGGCACACCGGCGGCCGTCAGCGCTCGTTCCATCAACCGGCTGTGCTGGATCGGCGCGCGCTCGTCCCGGCCGCCCGCGGCGAGGAACACGGGCACCTTGATCTTGTCGGCCAGCTTGTTCGGCGATACGCCATCCAGATCGCGGCGCTCACCGATCCACTCGCGCAGGTAGGTGGCGCCGGAGCCCCGGCGCTGGACATCGCCCTGGGTGTGCATGGTCGGCAGGTCGTAGACACCGACGTAGCCGACGGCGCAACGGTAGAGGTCCGGCTCCTTCGCCACGCCCATCAGCGCGGCATACGCGCCATAGCTGGCGCCATAGATGCAGATGCGGTTGGCATCGGCAACGCCCTGCTGGATCGCCCAGCGGGTCGCATCGGTCAGGTCGTCCTGCATCGCCAGGCCCCACTGCCGCTTGCCGGCCTCGGTGAACGCCTTGCCGTACCCGCCGGACCCGCGGAAGTTGAGTTGCAGCACCGCATAGCCCGCCTCGGCGAGCATCTGCGAACTGGTGTCGAAACCCCAGAAGTCCTGGATGCCAAACGGGCCACCGTGCGGCATCACCACCATCGGCATGTTCTTCCCGCTGGCGCCGTTGGGAACCGTGAGGATGCCGTGCAAGGCCAAGCCATCGCGTGCCTGCAACCGGACCGGGCGCCGCTCCGCCATCTGCGCGGGATCAAACCAGTCGCGCCGGCTCAGCAGGTGGCCGGCCTTCTTGGCCTGCTTGTCGAACAGGAAGAAGTCGCCCGGGCTGCGGTCGCTCCAGGTCTGGACCAGCGCGACCTTGCCATCGGCGGTCTGCGAGGTGATCAGCAGGGGTTCTCCGCCAAAGGCCGCCTCCAGGCTGCGATACAGGCGCGCCTCCTCGGACTGCTCGTCGAAGAACGCGGTGCGCGGCTTGCCGTCGAGCAACAATGCCCCGACCGGACTTGCATTGCCGCTGGTCCGCAGGATCCGCGCCGGATCGGCGATGTCATCGACCAGCACCGTGGTGCGCGCCTGGGTGGCGATGTCGAAGGCGATGATTGCGTTGGGACCGCTGGCCTGCTCGACCTCCAGATAGGCCGTGCGGTCGTCGGCGGAAAAGCCGATCGGCGTCTGCGCCAGGTCGTCGACCGCCTGGTCGTGCAGCAGCTGCCACGGCTTGCCCTCACCTTCCCGGTAATGCAGTTGTTGCTTGTTGTCGAGGCCGGCACCCACCGCGAACCGCACCACGCCCTGGCTGTCGGTGATGAAACTGGCATTGCGCACGGGGGCGCGGGCAACCGGGGCCCGCCTGCCGGTGTAGACGTCCATGATCTCGGCGCGGGTGAACGGATCATCATTGAAAGGAATCACCGAGATGATCACCCGCTTGTCATCATTCAGCAGCGGATCGATCAGGAACGCGGCGATCCGCTCGACCTTGCGCGGCTGGATCCGGGTGCCAAGACCCTCACCCATCATCCGCTGGCCGACCAGGAACGTGCCCTTGCTGCCGTCGGCATTGATGGCGTACAGCTCACCGGTGAGCTGTGGCGTTTCGAGCGCACCAAACTTCTCGGCGATGCTGATCAGCAGGCGCTCGGGATTGACCCAGTGGAAATCGGCCACGTGGGTGTTCTTGTCCAGCGCGAAGGTGGTGCTGATCGAGTTGTCGGCCCGGCGCATGATCGCCAGCCCCGTACGCTCGCCATTTTCCAGCGGCACGGTGGCCGCGAAGTAGTCGCCCTTCGGCGAGATCTTGATCGACTCGAAACGGTCGGACCGGATGTAGGCGTCGATGTTGACGGTTTTGCGGGCCGTGGTCGCCGATGCGCTGGTCGACGGCGATTCAGTGCCGTTCGCCATCGGCGACAGCAGCAAGGTGGCGAGCAGTGCGGTGCAGGCAATGGATTTCAAAATGGACTCCTGTCGGTGGATCTTCGGTATCGCGCAACGGCTGTGATTGCGGGGCGCACGGACGAGCCCGGGACCGGGCCGCGAGGACTCGAAGCAGCTGGACACCCGGGCGCCGTCGACCCACGGCAGATGCCGCCGGCGCATGGCCGGTGGCATACATCGAAGGTGGATAAAACGGCGAATCCCCTGATTGCCCGATCCCCGGCGGAAGGGTACTGCATCAAGCGCAGTTCCGAACCCCTGCAGCCGGGAAAAATGCGCAGGCCCGATCCCGGCGGGAATCAGCGGGCGGGTGACAACGTCGTCGCCAGCGCCTGCCGCCAGTCCGGAATATCCAGTCCGTAATCGGCCGCCAGGCGCGTGGTATCCAGCACCGACCAGGCCGGACGCCGCGCGCGGGTCGGGAATTCGGCGGTGGTGATCGGCAGCACACGCGGCTCCTTGTCGATCAGACCCGCGGCCCGGGCCTCGGCGAAGATCGCCTGTGCAAAACCATGCCAGCTGGTCTGGCCGGCGCTCACCAGGTGGCGCACGCCGGGCTCGACGATTCCACCCTTCAACACGGCTGCGGTGACATCGGCGATCAGCCACGCCGGCGTGGGCGAGCCGATCTGGTCGGCCACCACGCGCAACTCCTCGCGCTCCGCGCCCAGGCGCAGCATCGTGCGCAGGAAGTTGGCTCCATACAGGCCATACACCCAGGCGGTCCGCAGGATCAGGTGGCGCACGCCACTGGCCGCGATGGCCTGTTCGCCGGCCAGCTTGCTGGCGCCGTAAACCCCCAGCGGCGCGGTGCCATCGTCCTCGCGATACGGTCGCTCGCCACTGCCGTCGAACACATAATCGGTGGAGTAATGGATCAGCTCCGCACCGCAGCCCCGGCAGGCCTGGGCAATCAGGCCGGGCGCTTCGGCGTTGATCCGGTACGCCAGCGCGGACTCGTCCTCGGCGCGATCCACCGCCGTGTAGGCCGCCGCGTTGACGACGACATCCGGTGCGACGCGTTGCACCAGCGGATCGATCTGCCCAAGGTCGGCCAGATCCAGGGCCTCGCAGGCACCGCCATCAGGCAATGCGCCGTTGCGCGTAGTCACGACAAGCCCGCCCAGCGGCGCCAAGCTGCGACGCAGTTCGTGGCCCACCTGGCCATTGCCACCGATCAACAGGATCTTCATCAGCGGCGCTCAGCCCTGGAAAACCGGCAACCGTCCATCGGCGATCTCGTCCAGCAACGGCGCCTTGGCATCCTTGGCCGACAGCACCGGCGCACTGACGGGCCAGTCGATCGCCAGCCGGGGATCGTCCCAGCGCAGGCTCGCATCCGCCTGGGCGTCGTAGGTCGCGGTGCACAGGTAGGTGAACACCGCCCGTTCGCTCAGGGTCACGAAGCCGTGCGCGAAGCCTTCCGGGATCCAGAAGTGGCGTTTGTTTTCCGCGCTCAACAACACGGCGGTCCAGCGGCCGAAATGCGGCGAGCCACGGCGGAGGTCGACCGCTACGTCCCAGACCTCGCCCTCCACCACCGAGACGTACTTGCCCTGCGGTTTCGGCCACTGGTAATGCAGCCCCCGCAGGACGCCACGACTCGACGATGACGTGTTGCCCTGCACGAACCCGGGCTGCAGGCCGTGTTCGCGCAGCTTGTCGTGGTTGAAGGTCTCGAAGAAGAAACCGCGGTCATCGCTGAACACACGCGGCTCGAACACCAGGCAACCAGGCAGGTCGGTCGGGATCACTTTCATCCGACGTATCCGCGGTCGATCAGCGAAAGCAGGTACTCGCCGTAGCCGTTTTTCACCAACGGCTGCGCCAGAGCGCGCAACTGGTCGTTGTCGATCCAGCCGTTGTTGTGGGCGATCTCCTCCGGGCAGCAGACCCGCAGGCCTTGCCGGGCCTCGATCGTTTCCACGTAGTTCGATGCTTCCAGCAACGACTGGTGGGTGCCGGTGTCGAGCCAGGCGTAGCCGCGGCCGAGCCGCTCCAGATGCAGGCTGCCGTCGTCCAGGTAGCACTGGTTGAGGTCGGTGATCTCCAGTTCGCCGCGCGGGGATGGCTGGATCTGCGCGGCGAAATCGCTCGCGCGTCCGTCGTAGAAATACAGGCCGGTGACCGCGTAGTTGGAACGCGGTTTGAGCGGCTTCTCTTCCAGCCCGATCACCTTGCCGTCATCGTCGAACTCGGCCACGCCGTAGCGCTCCGGGTCGCGGACCCAATAGCCGAACACGGTCGCGCCGTGATCGCGCTCATCGGCGCGCTTGAGCATCGCCGTCAGCCCCGGACCGTGGAAGATGTTGTCGCCCAGCACCAGGCAGCTGGGCTGCCCGGCAAGGAAGTCGCGCCCGATCAGGAACGCCTGCGCCAATCCGTCCGGACTGGGCTGGACGGCGTATTCGATCTTCATGCCCCACTGCGAACCGTCACCCAGCAGGTTGCGGAACAACGCCTGCTCGTGCGGCGTGTTGATGATCAACACCTCACGGATGCCCGCCAGCATCAGCACGCTGAGCGGGTAATAGATCATCGGCTTGTCGAAGATCGGCAGCAGCTGCTTGCTGATCGCCTGGGTGACCGGGTACAGCCGGGTGCCGGAACCGCCGGCGAGGATGATGCCCTTGCGGGTCGATGCCGCCGTCATGCGACGCCGCCGATGCGCTCGAGACGGTAGCTGCCGTCCAGCACGCGCTGCACCCATGCCGCGTTGTCCAGGTACCAGTCGACGGTCTTCGCCATGCCTTCGTCGAAGGTCACCGCCGGCTCCCAGCCCAGTTCGCCATGCAGCTTGCTGGCGTCGATCGCGTAACGGCGGTCGTGGCCCGGGCGATCCGTCACGTAGGTGATCAGCGACTCGCGCTTGCCGCCATCGGCCAGCGGACGGCGTTCGTCCAGCATCCGGCAGATGGTTTCCACCACCACGATATTGGTGCGTTCGGCCTCGCCGCCGACGTTGTAGACCTCACCCACTCCACCGGCTTCCAGCACGCGCCGGATTGCCGAGCAGTGGTCTGACACGAACAACCAGTCGCGGACATTCAGCCCGTCGCCATAGATCGGCAGCGGCTCACCGGCCAGCGCCTTGGCGATGATCAGCGGGATGAGTTTCTCGGGGAACTGGTACGGCCCGTAGTTGTTGGAGCAGTTGGTCGTGAGTACCGGCAGGCCATAGGTGTGGTGGAACGCACGCACCAGGTGGTCGGACGCGGCCTTGGAAGCCGAGTACGGCGAGTTCGGCGCGTAGGGTGTGGTCTCGGTGAACTTGCCGGTCTCGCCAAGCGTACCGTAGACCTCGTCGGTGGACACGTGCAGGAAGCGGAAGGCTTCGCCCTGCGGCCCATCCAGCGACTTCCAGTAATCGCGGACCTGCTCCAGCAGGCTCAGCGTGCCGACGACGTTGGTCTGGACGAATTCGGCCGGCCCGTCGATCGAGCGGTCGACGTGGCTCTCGGCGGCGAAGTTGATCACCGCGTCCGGGCGGTGCTCGCGCAGCAGCCGCGCGACCAGTGCCGCATCGCCGATGTCGCCGTGGACGAACAGGTGGTCCGGATGGCCCTCCAGCCCAGACAAGGTGTCCAGGTTGCCGGCGTAGGTCAGGGCATCAAGATTGACCACCTTGATGCCCTGCTTCACCGCGTCGAGGACGAAATTCCCACCAATAAAACCGGCTCCGCCGGTCACCAGCCACGTCGGCATGCATCAACTCCTGTTTCAAGGGCAAATTCAAAGGCAAAAGATCGGAAACGGCACTGCTCAGAACGGGATGTCGTCATCGGCGAAGTCGTCGCCAAAATCGTTCGATTTGGCCGGGGCAGCCTCGCGGCGAGGCGCATCCTGGCGTGGTGCGGCCGGGCGTGAGGGGCGCTCGCTGCGGAAATTCCCGCCACCACCGCCACCACCTTCGGCACCACCACCGCCAAGCATCTGCATCTCGTCGGCGATGATGTCGGTGGTGTAGTGCTTGATGCCGTCCTTCTCGTAGGAGCCGTATTCGATGCGGCCCTCGATATAGACCTGCCGGCCCTTCTTCAGGTACTCGCCGGAGATCTCGCCGAGCTTGCCGAACAGCTTGACGCGGTGCCATTCGGTCTTCTCGATCTGCTGACCGTCCTTGTCCTTGCGGACGCTCGTGGTCGCCACGGACAGGGTGCAGATCGCCATGCCGCCCTGGGTGTACTTCATGTCGGGGTCGTTGCCGAGGTTGCCGACCAGGATCACCTTGTTGATGCCACGTGCCATGACTGCGGTCCTATGAGAGGGGTCGCCGGCGGCGACGGGCGGACAAGTATAGCGGCCTGCCCGAGCCCGGCGGTCGGTGAAAACCCTGCGCCGGGGTCGGGCTTTGGGACGGAAGCCGCGTCCTGCCTCGGGCCCGCATCGCCGGAGCACCTATAATCACGCGTCCCCCGTCTCCACCTCACCGCATGCACGCTTCCACCCGCCCCCTTTCGACTCCCGGCCTTGATGCCATCCAGGCCCTCGCCCGCGACGACATGGCCGCGGTCGATACGTTGATCCGCCATCGGCTGGCCTCGGACGTGGTGCTGATCAACCAGGTCGCGGAGTACATCATCGGTGCGGGAGGCAAGCGCCTGCGCCCGATGCTGCTGTTGCTGGCGGGCGCGGCACTGGGCCATCGCGGCCCGGACGCGCACCAGCTGGCGGCGGTGATCGAGTTCATCCACACCTCCACCCTGCTGCACGACGACGTGGTCGACGAGTCCGACCTGCGCCGCGGCCGCAAGACCGCCAACGCGGTCTGGGGCAATGCGGCCAGCGTGCTGGTCGGCGACTTTTTGTATTCGCGCAGCTTCCAGTTGATGGTCGAACTGGAGTCGATGGAGGTGCAGAAGATCCTCGCCGACACCACCAACCGCATCGCGGAGGGCGAGGTGCTGCAACTGCTGCACGTGCGCAATCCCGACACCGACGAGGCGGCTTACCTGCGCGTGATCGAGCGCAAGACCGCGGTGCTGTTCGCCGCCGCAACCCGGCTGGGCGCATTGCTGGCTGGGGCCGATGCAGTCACCCAGCAGCGCCTGCACGATTACGGCCTGAACCTGGGTTATGCGTTCCAGATCGCCGACGACGTGCTCGATTACGCGTCCGATGCGCAGACGCTGGGCAAGAACCTGGGCGACGACCTGGCCGAAGGCAAGGCGACGCTGCCATTGATCCACGCCATCGCGCACAGCGATACCGAAACGGCGGCGGTCCTGCGCGCTGCGATCGAACACGGCGATACCGGCGCGCTGCCTTCCGTCCTTGCTGCGATCAATGCCACCGGCGGGCTCGATTACAGTCGCCAACGCGCACGCGATTACGCGCGGCTGGCGGAACTGGCGCTGGCGGAACTGGACGACAACGAGCACGTCGCCGCCCTGCGCGGGCTGGCGGATTACGCGGTCAACCGGGACCACTGACGGCGCGATGATTCCTTCATGGTCACGACCGCGGGGACGGTCGACGGCTCATCCGGCAGCGCATCTCGCAAGTGCGACCCACCCGCACGTCACTTCACCGCAAACCGCTCGCGGAAGAAGTCGCGCAGCATTACATAGGCGCGTTTGGCGGCGCGTTCGTTGTAGACGCAGCCCGGCGGGCTGTTGGCGTCGTCCTCGGCGAAGCAGTGCACGGCGCCGCTGAAGTTCACAAATTGCCAGTCGGCCCCGACGGCATCCATCTCATGTCCGAAGGCGGCGATGTCGGCGGCGGTCACGTTCGGGTCGCTCGCTCCGTTGAGCACCAGGATTGACGTCTTCACCGCGCCGCTCTTTGCCGGCACCGGCGTCGACAGGCCGCCATGCAGGCTGACGACGCCCGCAACTTGGCTGCCCGCACGGGCGAGCTCCAGCACGGTGGTGCCGCCGAAGCAGAAACCCAGCGCGCCGACCCGGCTGGCGTCCAATGGGGCATCCGCGGCCTGCTGGCGCAACACCTCGACCGCCTGCTCGATGCGGCTGCGCAGCCGGGCGCGGTCGTCACGCAACGGCTTGGACATCGCGGCGGCCTGGGCGCTGTCCTTCGGCCGCTCGCCCTTGCCATAGACATCGGCCACCAGCACCACGTACTCGCTGCCGGCGATCTGCCCGGCCCTGGCAACCGCGGCCGGGGTCACGCCCATCCAGTTGGGCACCATGACCAGCCCCGGACGCTTGATCGCGTTGGCATCATCAAAAACCAGCACGCCGCTGAAGGTCCTGTCGCCGATCTTCCAGTCGACCGGCCGGGCCTGCATGCCGGCAACCACGGGCGCGGCGAACAACAGCAGTAACAGCGCGGCAGCGAATCGATGCAGGCGCATGACGGCAATCCTCCAGCAAGTTCGCGGAGGGTACCCCCTGTCCCGGTAGCGCGACGTCAACGAGCCGGGGCCGCCGTTTGCTCCTCCGGATGCGAAAAGCTCAGGCGACGCCCAGACCCGGAATCGCGCTGATGCTGTCCGGGTCGAAACCGCCCAGCTGCGCGAAATGGCGGCCGCGGGCCACATAGTCGCGATACGGCCCGAAACTGGGGGCTCCGGGAGACAGCAGGATGACGCCATCGCCGCCGAGCGCCGTGCGCGCCTGGACGACCGCATCGGCGAGATCGGCCGCCGCCATCAAGGTGAAACCGCCAGCGCCGGCGAGAGGTTCCAACAGTTGATGGATGCGCGGGCCGTTGGCCCCCATGGTGACGATCGCGGCCGGCGCGCGGTGTTGCATCGCCGCGGCGAAATCCGCCCAGTCGATGCCGCGGTCGTGACCGCCGACCAGGATCGCGACGCGGCGATCGCGGAAGCAGTCCAGCGCCGCCAGGCTGGCGTGGGGCGTGGTGCTGATCGAGTCGTTGACCCAGGTGAGGCCGTCGCGGGCGCCGAGGGTCTGCAGCCGGTGCGGCAAGGGCCGGAACGTCGCCGCGTGCGGCGCCAGCGCGGCCGCATCGAACCCCAGTGCCTCGATCACGGTCAGAACGGCGCACAGGTTGCCGCGATTGTGCCGGCCCGGCAGCGGCAAGGCAGCGGTGTCCATCACCCGCGTCTCGCCGCGGTACAGCACGTCGCCGCGCAGGTGCCAGCCGGCGTCGTTGCCGAACCAGCGCACCTGGCTGTCGGGCAAGCTCAGGGCCGCCAGGCGCGGGTCGGCGGCGTTCAGCACGGCAACAACGGGTCGCGCCTCGGTGATCAGGCGCAGCTTGTCTTCGACATAGCGCGCTTCGCTGCCATGCCAGTCCAGATGTTCGGGAAACACGTTCAGCACGACTGCGACTTCCGGGCGGACACCGCTGGCGGCAACATCGCCGGTCTGGTAGCTGGACAGTTCGATGGCCCAGACCTCGGGTGCCACCGACTGGTCGGCAGGGGGCGCATCGAGCTCCAGCAGCGGCAGACCGATATTGCCGGCCAGCGCGGTGCGGTGCCCGCCAGCGCGCAGCAGGTGGGCCAGCAGCGCCGTGGTGGTGCTCTTGCCCTTGGTGCCGGTCACGCAGACGGTCCGCGCGGCGATGCCATCCTGGCCGGCGTGCCCGCCGAACCACAGCGCGGTGCCGCCGATGAAACGGGTGCCCTGTGCGGCCGCGGAGACGGCCTCGGCACGATACGGACTGATGCCGGGCGACTTCACCACGATGTCGAAGGCCGACAGATGCGCCGCGCTCGCGTCGACCTCGATGACGAGTCGCGGATCGCCCAGCGCGCGTGCATCGGCGACCTCGTCGGCGAGGCAGAACAGCGTCAGCGGAAGACCCGGCAGGCTCGTACGGATCGCGCGGTAGGCGGCGTGGCCTTCGCGGCCCCAGCCCCACAGCGCGACCTTGCGGCCGTCCAGTTGCGCAATGAGCACGCGAGCGTCAAGCGGCGAGATGCGCACGCAGCCGCTCCCACAACGCGGGTGGGATGCGCTGCTCGTCATCGAGCACCAGCAACGGCGCGACCGCCAATTCCTCCGCCACCAGCTGCGGCTGGATCTCGCAGGCGAAGCGCTTCACCAGCGCGTCCTCGCGCCACTCCGGTCGCTCGACCAGCGCGGCCATCGCCGCGCGCGATTCGCGACCTTCGCCGACACACTCGAACGGCTTGTGGTCCTGGTATTCCAGCAGCGCGTCATAGCCGGCGGTCTGCGCCGGATCGTCCAGCAGGTTGCGGCCGAAGATGCCGACCAGCCGCGGCTTGGGCATGAACGGCGCGAGCGCGAGGAACACGAAGTGGCACTTCGGGCAGACCCCGCACCAGCGGTTGACCGGGCGCTCGCCGAGGATGTGGAAGTTGCGGTTGCAGCTGGAAAAGTGCGCGTCGTAATGGTCGCTGCGGGCGAACTGGCGCGCGACCGCCAGCTCGCTCAACGGCCGCAGCAGCGAGTAGTAGTGCAGGTCGCCAGCGACCCGCCTGGCGATGTAGTCACCGAACGCGGACTCGAACGCCCAGCCCTTCGACCACTGGTGGTTGACCTCGGTCGTGGTCTGACCGTCCTCGCTGCGGATCAGGCTGCCGTAGCTGGCCGAACGCTCGTTGGAGAACACCACCTGGTCGACCCCGTGCAGCAGCGCGGCCAACACAAGAATGGCCGAGTTTACCGCCGTCACCGGGATGTGCCCGTTCCACGCGCCTTCGCGGTTGTAGTCGAACAGCTGCGGCGCGAGCGCCCGGCCGATGTTGAGCGTCGGCAGCCGGGTGCGTTCGGCGCAGGCCTTGATCAGCTGCGAGCCACCGATCCAGCTGACGGTCTGCCCGACATCCAGCGCGCGCAGCGCCTCGATGCTGACCAGCGAGTCCTTGCCGCCGCCGATCGCGACGATGGCGTGCTCACGCAGGCCGACGACGGGAGCAAGAGCGCCCTCACCCCCGCCCTCTCCCGCAAGCGGGAGAGGGAGTCCAGCGTCGGCCACCTTCCCTTCTCCCGCCTGCGGGAGAGGGAGACCAGCCTCAGGCGCCTTCCCTTCTCCCGCTGCGGCGCCCGAAGGGTGTGCAGAGCTGAGAAGGTGGCCCGCAGGGCCGGATGAGGGCCGCTTTTCGCTCGGAAAGCGGATCCGCCCATGCAGGTCCAGCCCGTTGCGGTAGGCGAATTCGCCCAGGCCGTTGAGGTAGACCAGCTCCAGCAGGGCCGCGGTATCGGCATCGATCGCATATGACTCGATCCGGATCCCGGGCGGTACCGCGGCCTTGTAGTAGCTCACGCCGGCGATCAGGTGCAGCAGTTGCAGCGCCTTTTCCACCGCTGCCGCGCGCGCACCGTCCAGCGCGAAGGGCGCACCCGGCACGGTGATCGTCTCCACCAGCTCCGGGCCGTCGTCGAACCCGTACACCAGCTGCGCCACGCCGGTCCCGGGGTCGAACCCGCAGCGGATGAAACGGAATGCGGCAATCGCATCACGCTGGAACGTCCAGTTACTCATTCAATGATGTCCTCTGCCGGCAACGCCCGCAGGTTGTAGGTGTTGGCCATCGTCATGCCGTACGCGCCGGTGTCGGCGACCAGCATCACGTCGTCCTCGGCGGTGGCCGACGGCAGCAGGCGGCTGTGCCCGAGCACGTCGCCGGTCTCGCAGATCGGGCCGACCACCTCGAAGGCCCGGGCGTCGCTGTCGTCCCAGCGGCTCAGATTGTGGATGCCGTGCCAGGCGTCGTACATCGCCGGGCGCAGCAGCGCGTTCATGCCGGCATCGCAACCGACCCGGTGCACGCCGTCCTTCTCGACCACCTGGGTCACCGACAGCAGCAGCACGCCGGCCTCGGCGACGAGGTAACGGCCGGGCTCGATCACCAGCGCGTAGCGCGGGTAGGCGGCCTTGATCTCGTCCAGGCCATCGCGCCATGCGGCGAGGTCGAAATCCTGTGCGTCCGGGGTGTACGGCACCGGCAGGCCACCGCCGATATCGATCGACTCCACGTTGCCCGCCTCGTCGGCGAGTCCGGCCAGGTTGGCGTACACCTCGCGCCAATGGCGCGGGTCCTCGATGCCGCTGCCCAGGTGCGCGTGCAGGCCGCTGATGCGGATGTCGAGCTGGTGGGCGCGGTCGAGGAACTCGTCGAATTTCGCCAGCGGCAGGCCGAACTTGGCCGCGATGCCGCCGGTGCGGACCTTCTCGTGGTGGCCGTCGCCCCGGCCCAGGTCGAGCCGCAACCAGATCGTGCGACCGCGGAACAGCTCCGGCCAGCGGTGCAGCGCCTCGACGTTGTCGAGGGTGACGGTGACGCCCAGCGCGAACGCCGCCTCGTACTCGCGGCGCGGGGCGAAGCTGGGGGTGAACAGCACCCGCTGCGGCGACAGCTCCGGCAGCGTCGCGAACACGTGCTCCAGCTCGCCCAGCGACACGCACTCCAGCCCGAAGCCCTCGATCGTGAGCGTGCGCAGGATCGCCGGATGCGGGTTGGCCTTGATCGCATAGAAACAGCGATCCACGGCAGCGGTTTCCGCCAGCGCGCGCGCACGGTCGCGCACCGTGTCCAGGTCGTACACGTAACGCGGCGTACCGGCGCACGCACGCTCCAGCAGCGCCGGTCGTGCCGCCGACCACCACGGCACCCGGCGCTGCGGCTTGCCGTGCTCGATCTCGCGCCAGCTGGGGCCGAACACCGCCGTGTCCAGCACCGGCATCGCGCCGCTGCGGATCAACTCGGCGTGCAGCAACGGCAGCAGGCCGTCGGCATCCACCTCGTCGATCACGAAGGTCAGGTTGAGGTCGTTGGACGACTGCGAGATCAAATGCACCCGCTCGCGCCCGAACGTCGCCCACACATCCGACAACCGGTGCAGCAGCGAACGCATGCCGCGCCCGACCAGGGTGATCGCCGCGCACGGCGCGATCACCTTGACCCGGCACACCTCGGCCAGGTCGGTCGCCAGCGCTTCCAGCACGTTGCTGGTGACCAGGTTCTCGCTGGGATCCAGCGAGATGGTGACGTTGGTTTCCGACGAGCCGATCAGGTCGACCGACAGGCCATGACGCTTGAACAGCTCGAAGATGTCGGCCAGGAAGCCCACCTGCTGCCACATGCCGATGCTTTCCATCGACACCAGCACCACGCCGTTGCGACGGCTGATCGCCTTCACCCCCGGCACCGCGGCGACGGTCGCATCGATGCGGGTGCCCGGCAGGTCGGGGCGGCCGGTGTCGAGGATCGTCATCGGCACCCCGGCGCGCCGGCACGGGCCGATCGAGCGCGGATGCAGCACCTTGGCGCCGGTGGTGGCGATTTCCTGCGCCTCGGCGTAATCCAGCCGCGCCAGCAGGCGGGCATCGGGCACCTCGCGCGGATTGGCGCTGAACATGCCCGGCACGTCGGTCCAGATCTCCACCCGCTGCGCGCCCAGCAGCGCGCCGAAACACGCCGCCGAGGTATCCGAGCCACCGCGGCCGAACACCGCCGTGCCGCCATCGGCGTGGCGCGCGATGAACCCCTGGCTGAGCAGCATCCGCGCCGGCTGCACCGCAAAGCCCGCGGCGAAATCGGGATCGATCTCGCGTTTGCAGTTCACCGACAACCGGCCGGCCCAGGCGCTCTGGTTGGGCAGCTCGACGGCCTCCAGCCACTGGCGTGCATCGCACCAGCCGAAATCCAGTCCCTGGCTGCACAGGTAGGCCGCGCCGAGGGTCGAGGACAACAGCTCGCCCTGGGCCAGTATCTCGGCCTGCCAGGACAAGGGGCGCCCACGCGAACGCGGCTCGCGCGCCAACTCCTGCAACGCCGCCAGCCGCTCGCCCAGCACCGTGTCGGGATCCAGTTCGAGTTCGGCACAGAACGCGCGGTGCCGCTCGACCAGGGCAGCGACGCGGCCGTCGATGTCGTTGCCGTCACAGATCGCCTGCAACTCGTTGGTGACCCCGGACATGGCCGACACCACCACCAGCACCCGCGCGTCCTCTTCGGACATCCGTTTCAGGGCGAGGCGTCCGATGGTGTCCCAACGATTGCGGCGCGATACCGACGTGCCGCCGAACTTGAGCACCACCCATCGTTGCGCTTGCGCCACCAACATGACCTCGGATCGGGCCGGCAACCTGATGCCGGCCAAGGGTGAAAAAAGGAGTCCATCGTAGCGGTTGCACGCTGCCCGATCGATGCGGAAAACCTGCGGCGCGAACCCTCGAAGGAAGCTCTGGTCAATTCGCTTCTGATCGTCACTCCCGCGTCCGGCTGGACTTCCTGCGGTCGCAGGCGGGAGCCCAAGGACGTTGCCCATCAACGGCTTGAAGTCCATGGATCCCCGCCTTCGCGGGGATGACGACAGTTGTCCAGACATTCCCTAGACTTGCCCGCTCCCATTGACGGCCTGAATCGCCGCATTCCAACCCGGCGATTCTATTCGAAGTGCCCTGCCCGGACTGCATTGGGCACATCGTGCCAAACCAAGAAGGATGCCCCACCGCAATGACGCTGCGCCGCTACCTGCAACTGGATGTCTTCGCCGACCGCCCCGGCGCCGGCAACCCGCTGGCCGTGGTCCTGGACACCGACGGCCTGGACGACGCGGCGATGCAGGCCATCGCACGCTGGTCGAAACGACCGGAAACCACCTTCGTGTTCGCCCCGACCGTGACCGGCGCGGGGTACCGGGTGCGGATGTTCAGCCCGACCCGGGAAGTGCCGTTCGCGGGCCACCCCAGCATCGGCACCGCGTTCGCCGTACTGGAGGCGGGCATGGCGGGCACGCAGGACGGGCTGGTGGTGCAGGAAGGCATGACCGGCCTGCTGCCGTTGCGGGTCGAGGACGATGGCGGTTCGCGCACCATCGCCGTGCGCACCCCCAGGGCCCGGGTGGTGGATATCGCCGAGCGCACCGATCCGCGACTGGCAGCGGCCTTGGCCGGGCTGGTACCGGGCGCATTGCCTCCGGCCCTGATGGACGGCGGACGCCGCTGGTGGGCGGTCCAGGTCGCCGACGAGACCAGCCTGCGCGGGGCACGTCCGGACTGGGCCGCCATCGCCACGCTGGCCGCCGCCACGCAGACCATGGGGGTGTGCGCCTTCGCGCGCGCGGATGCGGGCCGCGACTACGATCTGGCGGTGCGCGCGTTCGTCGGTGCGGACCACCCGTTCGAGGACGCCGCGTCGGGCGCGGCCAATGCCACCTTGGCGGCCTGGCTGAAACACAACGACGCCCTGCCCGGCCACAACGGCCGCTACACCGCCAGCCAGGGCCGCGAGGTCGGTTTCGACGCGCGCCTGCAGTTGCGTATCGACGAGGACGGCGAAGTCTGGTCCGGCGGCCGGGTCTGCCCGATCGTGCGCGGCACCATCGACTGGTAGCTCGATACCGGGGCAGAACCGGGCCAACGGCGCGCTTGCCGCAACCGATGACACGGGCAGCGCCCGCCGGACAGCGTCACGGCGGAGAACAACCAACTGCACGGGAAGCGGCTGCCGGGTATCCCGATCAGTCGCTCCACGATATTCGCTTGGTGATCGGGACACCCGGCAGCCGCCACCGGAATTTCCCGGTGGCCGAAGGAAGATCACAAGCGGGGTTGACGACTGGTGCTGGCGTGGCAAGACCTGCGGTAGCTCCAAAGCGAAGTACTTGTAGCTGCATGGATAGTGCCTGTCGGGTATCCCGCCCAGTCGCTCCACGAAATTCGCTTGGTGGTCGGGACACCCGACAGGCACCACCGGGATTTTTCGGTTTCCGTACGCGACACCAATGAATCGCCGATGCGGCGTCCTGGCGGGGTGTTGCGGACAGCGGACCATGGATGGTCCGCGGCGGTGAGTGCGGGCAGGAAGCCCGCCCGAACCGGGCAGCAAGCATCCCGACAGGGCGGCGCTGTCTCCGAAGCAATCGATACCGCTGTTGCTGTTGCTGCTGCTGTTGCTGCTGCTGCTGCTGCTGCTGCTGCTGCTGCTGCTGCTGTTGCTGCTGCTGTTGCTGCTGTTGCTGCTGCTGTTGCTGTTGCTGCTGCTGTTGCTGCTGTTGTTGCTGGTGTTGTTGTTGCTGTTGTTTCGCGCCAGCAAGCCCACCTCAACTCCGCAGCGTGGCCTCCATCGAGATGGGCACCGCACTGAGGGCCTTGGACACCGGACAGTTCTTCTCCGCGTCCTTGGCGATCGACTGGAACTTCGCGTCATCGATGCCGGGTACCTGCGCCTCCACCTGCAGCCGGATCTGCGACAGCGAGGGGCCGCCTTCCATCGACAGATCGACCTCGGCACGGGTGTCGATCCGGGTCGGCGGGTGGCCGGCTTCGGTCAGCTTGGCCGACAGCGCCATGGTGAAGCAGCCGGCATGCGCGGCGGCGATCAGTTCCTCCGGGTTGGTGCCCTTCTCGTCGCCGAAACGGCTGTTGAACCCGTAGCCGACCTTGTCCATCAGGCCGCTTTGCGGGGTGCTGAGCTGGCCCTTGCCGCTCTTGAAGTCGCCCTCCCAGTGGGCGGTGGCGTGGCGGGAAATAGACATGGCGTGGATCTCCTTGCGGTCTTGTGGGGGATTGGGGAGATGCACAGGCTAACCAGACAGGTGTTACGCCCGTGTACGCCCCGATGCGTCTTTGGCATGCATCCTGCGTCGCACCGCGTCGGGTCCCGACCACGCCCGGACCGGCGCACACCATGGCTTGACGCGCCATTTTCATCGGACGACGCTTGGATTCCCGGCGCGTTGCCGGCCCGCCATGACCGCCCGCCGAGTGCACTCCGGCGCGCCGTGCGGACAGCCATGACGGCCTTCCCCACCCTTTGCAGGGAGAAGCCCGCTCATGTCCCACACCACGGCAGACATCCGCAACGTGGCCCTCGCAGGCCACCCCGCCGCCGGCAAGACCACCTTGTTCGAAGCCCTGCTGCTCGCCGGCGGCACCCTCCAGGCGGCAGGCAGCGTCGAGCGCGGCAACACGGTGTCGGATTTCGACCCGATGGAAAAACAGCGCGGCCACTCGCTCGACATCGCGATCGCCAGCATCGACCGCCCCGGCATGCACCTGAATCTCATCGACACCCCGGGCTATCCCGACTTCCGCGGCCCGGCGCTGTCGGCGTTGGCGGCGGTGGAGACCGTCGCGGTCGTGCTCGACGCGACCACCGGCGTGGACTACGGCGCGCGGCGGATGCTCGCGCGGGCCAAGGCGCGCCAGCTGTGCCGGGTCATCGTGGTCAACAAGATCGACCATGCCGGGGTGGACCTTGCCGCCGTGCTGGCGGCCTTGCAGGACGCGTTCGGCCCGGAATGCCTGCCGCTGAACCTGCCCGCCGATGGCGGCACGCGGGTGGTGGATTGTTTCGGCAGCAGCGCGGGCGAGAGCGACCTGGGCCCGGTCGCCACCTGGCACCAGCGCATCCTCGACCAGGTGGTGGAAATCAACGAGTCGGTGATGGAACGCTATCTCGACGTCGGCGAAACCGGCCTGTCGGGCGAGCAGCTGCACGCGGCGTTCGAACAATGCCTGCGCGAGGGCCACCTGGTGCCGGTGCTGTTCTGCTCGGCACGCAGCGGAACCGGCGTGGCGGAATGGCTGGATGTGGCGCAACGCCTGTTCCCGCATCCCGGCGAGGCCAATCCGCCACCGTTCGAGATGGGCAGCGGCCTGACGGCACGCGCGGTGGAAACCTCGCCCGACCCGGACGCGCCCGTGGTCGCGGATGTGTTCAAGATCATCAACGACCCGTTCGTCGGCAAGATCGGCGTGTTCCGCGTCTACCAGGGCACCGTACGGCGTGACAGCCCGTTGTTCATCGACGATGGCCGCAAGCCGTTCAAGGTCGGCCACCTGCTCCGGTTGCAGGGCAAGGAGTTCATCGAGATCGATCGCGCGGTGCCGGGCGACATCGCGGCGGTCGCGAAGATCGAGGAACTGCACGTCGACGCCGTGCTGCACGACATGGCAACCGACGACGGCGCGGCAAACGGCGGCATCCATCTGGCACCGCTGGATTTCCCCCGGCCGATGTTCGGCCTCGCGATCGACGCCGCCAGCAAGGGCCAGGAGGCCAAGCTCGCGAGCGCGCTGCACAAGCTCGCCCAGGAGGATCCGTGCTTCCACGTCGAGCACGAAACCGAGACCAACGAGACCGTCATCCGCGGCCTGTCGGAGCTGCACCTGCGGATCAACCTGGACCGGCTGAAGCAGCGGTACGGGGTCGAGGTCGTCTCGCGCCCGCCGCGGATCGCGTACCGCGAAACCATCGCCGGCACGGCCGAGGGGCACCACCGGCACAAGAAGCAGACCGGCGGCGCGGGCCAGTTCGGCGAGGTGCTCCTGCGCGTGGAACCGTTGCCGCGCGGGGGCGGGTTCGCGTTCGTGGACGCCGTGAAGGGCGGCGCCATTCCGGGCCAGTTCCTGCCGGCGATCGAGAAAGGCGTGCGGCAGGTGCTCGGCAGCGGCGCGATCGCGGGGTATCCGCTGCAGGACCTGCAGGTGACCGTCCTCGACGGCAAGCATCACAGCGTCGACAGCAAGGAGGTGGCGTTCGTCGCCGCCGGCAAGAAGGCGTTCCTGGACGCGGTCACCAAAGCACGTCCGCAGGTGCTGGAGCCGATTGTCGACCTGGAAGTCAGCGCGCCGGAGGAGACCATGGGTGACATCAGCGGTGGGCTGGCCGGCAAGCGCGCGCGGATCACCGGTACCGACAGCCTGCGCAGTGGCGAGATCGCGATCACCGCGCAGGTACCGTTGTCGGAGCTGGACGGTTATGCCGCCGAGCTGAAATCGGCGACCGCCGGACGCGGACGGTATTCGCTCGACTTCAGCCACTACGAGCCGGTGCCGCCAGCCGTACAGCAGAAGCTGGTGACCGCCTGGCACCCCCGCATCGAGGAGGAGTGACACCCTGTCCGCGACGCCCCCTTTAGGATGGTGGAACGCCGGCGCGGGTCCGGCGGGGCATCCGGGAGACGTTCGCAATGAGTCATGCAGGGACAGGCCGGTGGGCGCGCATTGCGGGTGTCCTCGCCTTGCCGACGGCGCTGCTTGGCGCAGCGGTGATCGGCATGGCCGCGCCCGCCCTGCCGGCACGCGCGCAGGCGGCCGCCTACGAGCGCGCGATTCCGAACTTCCCCCGTCCGGACGGCTCGCCCGATCCGGCCCTACGCGTGCGGCTGCTGCAGGGTGCGGAGGCACCGCCACTGCTGACCCGCATCGGCGCGCAGGCCGAGCCGCTGTTCCGCCGCCTGCCCGACGGCAGCTATGCCGTGGTCCAGGCCCCGCGCTGGCAGGCCGTGGATACGGGCTGTCCGGCCCGTTACGGCGGCGGGGACCCGCGCTCGCGCATGATCGACCTGGCTGCCGCGGAATGGGCCTACTTCGGGCTGCCGGTGCTCGATCTGTCCGCCGCGCCATCCACGGCGGTGCCGCGTGGCCGCGGCGGCGGCGATCCATCCACCGCCACTCCGCCCGCGATCACTGCGCCCTCGTCTGACATCGGCACGTTCGACATCATCGATCCGTCGCGCAACTTCTCCACCGGCCGGCGCGCAACCCGCAGCGCATTGCGGCTGGGGCTGATGGAGGACGACGCCCAGGTCGACGCCACCATCGCCGGCTACTGGGCCGCCGTACCCGGTGGCGACGACGCGTTGCGCGTGCAGTCGCTGGTGAGGTTCGGTTCGCGCGATGCCGGCTGGGCGATGCCGTGGTCGGCCGCGTTCGTGTCCTGGCTGGCCTGCGAGGCCGGATTTTCCTCCGCGCAGTTCCGCCGCAGCGCCTCCCACTTCGACTACGTCAGCGCGGCCGTGCAGGCGCGTGACGGACTGGATCCGGACCACGCGTTCGTCGCCTACGACCTGGACGAGACCCTGCCCCGGGCCGGCGACCTGATCTGCGCGGCGCGTGCCGGCTCCACGTTCCGCTCGATTGCCGATGTCCGTGACCGGAACAGCGACTCGCAGGCCCTGCATTGCGACCTGGTGGTCAAGACCGATCCGGCCGCGCATCGTCTGTACGCAGTCGGCGGCAACGTGGCGCAGGCGGTAACGCTGTCGGTGATCGCGACCGACGCCGGCGGCCGTCCGCTCAACGATGCGCTGCTGCCCGGCAGCAACCGCTGGTTCGCGATCCTCCAGCCGCGCATCGCCGGCGCACCGGTTCCAGGCCTGGACCGCACACCCACCGTGCTGTCGCTGTTCCAGGCCTGGCGTCGTTACGCCGAAGCCACCGGCACACCCGCGCCCACACCACTCAAGACACCCTGACAGGCCATGACCAAAGCCCGCCACGCCGCCGATGCGCATCGGCTCGAAGACATCCCCAACATCGGCCCGTCGCTGGCCGGCGACCTGCGCGCGCTCGGCATCCAGCAGCCCGCGCAACTGCACGGCAAGGATCCGGTCGAGCTGTACCTGCGCCTGTGCACGCTCACCGAGGCGCGCCAGGACCCCTGCGTGCTGGATACCTTCATCGCCGCGGTCGGCTTCATCGAACACGACGACGCCCGGCCGTGGTGGGCACGGACCGCCCAGCGCAAGCGGGACTGGCCCGGCGTGGAAGCGCGGCTTCCCGCCCGCCTGCGCCGCAGCTGAATGCAACGACCCGCGACAGCACACCCAACCGACACGCGCTCGCGCTAGGATCGCCCGGTCGACATCCCTTCGGTTTTCGTCGACAACCAGTCCGTTTTCCCGCACCCCGGAACCGCGGCGCGGTCATCCCTGCTAAGGAGTGGTCATGCGTAAAACCGCTGTTGTCGTCTCCCTCGCACTGGCTGCGCTGGCAATGGCCGGCTGCTCCACCCTCAATGCGGTCGGCGCGATGCTCGGCAGCCAGGTGACCTTCACCCAGCCACAGCTGCAACGCGCACTCGACCGCAGCTTCCCGAAGGACTACGACAAGCTCGGCGGCCTGGCATCGCTGCGCCTGGACAACCCCAGCCTGTCGATTCCGTACGACAGCCACCGCCTGCGGTTGAGCTTCAATATCGCTGCCATGGCACTGGGCAGCGACGTTCCGATCGCCCGCGGTCGCATCGCGATCAGCAGCGGCCTGCGTTTCGATGTCCAGACACTGGGGCTGCACCTGCAGGATCCGGTCATCGAGTCGATCGAGATGCCGGGGCTGGGCAACGCACTGAAAGACAGTCCGATCGAGCTGGTCAACATCTGGCTGGCGCAGTACGCACGCGACGAACCGGTGTACCGGCTTGACGATTCGCTGGTGCAACGTCTGGTGTCGCGCCGGATCGGCTCGACCGAGATCGAGCACGGCGTGGTGGTGATGAACGTGTCGCAGTGAGGCCGGTCGTCCCCCACGCGCATCCGACATGCCCCGACTGCACATGCCCCCACCTGACCGCCTTGCCATGAACCAGCGTCCTGCCTTCGTTGCCCTCCTTGCCGTCCTGCTCGCGCTCGCCGCCTGCGCCGATCACAACGGCGAAGGCGCGACACCCGCCACCTCGGCCGACGGCAATGCCCTGCCGGTCCCGGGCGATGTGCACGGCAGCGTGACCGGCATGCCCGACACGCCCGGCCCGGGGCACATCGGGCCGCCCCAAACCGCCGAGGCGGATGCATTGACCGACGCCCCCGTCGAAGATGGCGTCGACCCATTGCTGGCCGGCGACGCCGGCATCGATCCTTCCAGCGCAGATCCTTCCAGCACAGATCCCTCCAGCGGCATCCCAGCCGGTGACACCCCGGATGCCACGCCGGCGCCCGACGAGCCCGGACCGGCCGAAGCCGTCGCGGTGCTGCGCGCCTATTACGAGGCGATCAACGCCGGCGACTTCAGCCGCGCCTACGGCCTGTGGTCGGACGGCGGCAAGGCCAGCGGCCAGTCGCCGCAGCAGTTCGCCGACGGATTCGCCGACACCCGGGCGGTGTCGGTGGAGATCCTGCCACCGGGCCGGATCGATCCCGCCGCCGGCTCACGCTATATCGAAGTGCCCCTGGCCCTCAGCGCCACCCGGGCCGATGGCAGCTTGCGCAAGTATGTCGGTGCCTACACCCTGCGCCGCGCGGTGGTGGACGGCGCCACCGCGGAGCAGCGCGCCTGGCGCATCGCGTCGGCGGATATCCGCGAAGTGCGGCCGTAAGCGCATCGAGGCCGCCCTCACCCGCCCCACCTCCATCGACACCGCCCATCGACACCTCCCTTCCATCAGCCCCGGCGATGCGGACTCCCGGCCCTGCGGGCCCGGCAGCGTCCCGGATCGTGCTCGACACCAATGTCTGCCTCGACCTGCTGCTGTTCGAAGATCCGCGGGTAAACCTGCTGGCGGAGGCTCTGCGAAGCGGCAACGTGGTGGCCGTGGTCGATGCGGACTGCCGGGCCGAATGGTTGCGGGTGCTCGGGTATCCGGCACTTCGGCTGCAAGACCCGCGTCGCAGCGCGCTGATCGACGCGTTCGACGCCCTGATGCAGCCGGTGTCGACCGATGCAAACCGCCGGGATGGCAAACCGCCACCGCGGTGCGTGGATCCGGACGACCAGAAATTCCTGCGCCTGGCGCACGCCACCGGCGCACGCTGGCTGCTCAGCCGCGATCAACATCTGCTGGTGCTGGCCGCGCGATGCCGGCGCGATGGCCTGTTCGAGATCCTGACACCGCAGGACTGGGCGGCCCGCTTCGCGCAGGCGGCATCGGTCTGAAGCTGCTGCGCGACGGTCGGCCGGCTACAGCTCGAACCGGTAGGACAGTTTCACCAGCAGCTGCTCGCTGTCGCGCAGCGAAAAACTGTCGCGCAACTGGTCGCGCGGCTCGACCGCGAATTCGTCCAGCCAATAGCCGCCACGGCCGTAGACCACATACAGGTCCGACAGCGGCGCGAGCATGTAGCGGTAGCGCACCTGGAAGCCCAGGTTGCGCAGGCTGAAATCGGTGACCGCACTGCCGGGCGAACCATCGCCGCTGGCATCCACCGCGACCGCGCGCCCATCCGCACCGACCTGCACCGCCTGCTGCAGGCGCGCATCCAGGCCGATCGCCTGCAGCTTCACCCGCAATTCCTGGCGTTGGCCGATGCTCCAGTCGAGCCCGGCATCCAGTCCCAGCGAACGCTGGTCGAAGCGTCCCACCAGGTTGTCGTGTTGCCACACCAGCCAGTCCGGGGTGTGTTCGACCGACACTTCGGCGAAGGCACGCAACGCATCGCTGAAGAAATAGGTCGGCTGGAACTGCACGCTGTAGCCAACCTCCCGGTTGCCGGCCAGGCCGCCGCTGCCGACCCAGCCGTCGAACTCCCAGGCCCAGGCGCCCTTGCGCGGCCGGTTGCGTTCCCACGACAGGCCGAAATTGCCCGGTCGGTACAGCGCATTGCGGCCACGGGTCAGCTGGTCGTCCCAGGACGGCGCATTGAGATTGAACTGCAGGTATTCGCTGCCGCCATCGCGGCGCTCGCTCTGGCGGATCAGGCGCAACTGGCGCTGGATGCGCAGCCCGTGGTCGGTGTCGATGCCGATCACCCGGCCGCGGTAGTCGTGCGAGGCGTACACCGACTCGGCCGGCTGGTCGGTCAGACGCCGGCTGAGCTGCCAGTGTCCGTAGTTGAGGTTGTTGCGGCCCAGATAACCGAAGTCGTTGACCTCCAGGCTGTCGCCGAAATGCATCCCCAGCCATTGCTGGCGCCAGCCGCCGCCCATCTCGTAGTCCACCACCAGCGTCGCGCCACTGCCGCGCGTGGTGCTGCCGGCCTGTTCGATGTCACTGCCGACCACGTTGCCGAGCACGGTCAGCGCGTCGGTCGGCTGCCAGCGATGGTCGATCCCGACCACATGCGCACGCCGGTCCAGCCAGGGCCGCTGGACCTCGGTGGCGATCAGGCCCAGCGTCTGGCCCTGGAAATCGTGGTGCAGCCGCAACGCGCGGAACGACCGCCCGGCCGGCCCGCTTTCCTCGGCCGCCAGCACGCCGTAGTTGGTCGCACCCAGGCTGCCGTTGAGCTTGACCGCCGCATCGACATCGCCCGCACCGCTGCCATCGTCGGCACGGCCGCCGACGCGGCGGGTATAGACCAGTTGGCTGTTGTCGATCAGCAGGCCGAAATCGAAGATGCCCTGGTTCTCGGTGAAGAACGGCCGCTTGTCGCTGAAGAAGGTCTCCTCGGCGCCGAAGTTGACCACCAGGTCGTCGCTCTCGACCTGGCCGAAATCCGGATTGACGGTCGCGGTCAGCTGGGTCTGGCCGTTGGGCTTCCAGACGATGTCGGCGCCGGCATCGAAATCGCTGCCGCCATGAATCCGGTCATGCACGCCGACCACGTACGGGGTGACGGCCAGCAGCGACTGGCTGTAGGCGGGCAACTCGACCTTGGCGAAATCCGACAGGAAGCGCGCGCGCTGGAAGCTCGCCGTGGGCCAGGCCACGCGCTCGCCGGTGGAGCCGATCACCCGGTCCAGGTACAGCCCGATGGTGCGGGTGCCGCCAGTGGCCTTGCGCATCGGCGCGGTGTACCAGGGGATCAGGAACTCCGCGCTCCAGCCCTGCTCGTCCTCGCTGGTGGCGTGCAGCCAGCTGCCGTCCCAGTCGCCGTTGAAGCGGCCTTCGTTGGTGACCACCTCGTCGGCGATGCCGCCGGCCAGGGAGATCACGAAGTCGTAGCCGGTGCGGCCATCGCCATCGAAATCGACGATCACGTTGACCCGGTCCAGCTGGCCCATCTCGTCACGGCGGGTGCGCTCGCGGGTCCGCGTCACTCCGGCCGGCTGGGTGTTGCGGAACGCGACCGCCAACCCTTCCGGAGTCGACATCACCCAGGCCTGGGTCGGGTACGGCGACGGCACCAGCGACAACGGCTGGGTCAGGCGGAAGTCGGTGATGTGCTGCGCGCCCGCCCATTCGTCCGGATCGATCCGTCCGTCGATCTCGACCGCCCGGACAGGCAGGGCCAAGGTGGCGAGCGACACGGCGGACAGGACGACAACAGGGGCAAGACGCATGGAAAGCTCGGTCGGCGGGGAACCCTATGCAGGCTATCCAGAACCACGGCGCGCACCGAATGGCATAGGTCATGGCAACCAAAGGCGGCCGGAGCGCATCGGGCCAAAGGGACAGCCCCGGCCCGGCCCCGGCTCCAGACCGGCATCGCGCCGCCAAGCCGTGTCCGGCCTGCGTTACTGCATGTACCAGCCGTGGCTGACGACGACGCTCTGCCCGGTCAGGGCGGCGCTGGGGAACTCGGCGAGGAACCGCACGGTTTTGGCGACATCCTCCACCGTGGTGAAGATGCCATCGACGGTCTGGCCGAGCATCACGTTCTTCACCACCTCTTCCTCGCTGATGCCCAGCTCAAGGGATTGCTCCGGGATCTGCTGGTCGACCAGCGGAGTGCGCACGAAACCCGGGCAGACCACATGGCTGCGCACGCCGCGACTGCCGCCTTCCTTCGCCAGCACCCGCGCCAGGCCGAGCAGGCCGTGCTTGGCGGTCACATAGGCCGACTTGAGTTTCGACGCTTCGTGCGAATGCACCGACCCCATATAGATGACTACGCCGCCGCGACTGTTGCCGTGGCCATCGTCGCGGTACATGTGCGGCAACGCCGCCCTGGTGGTCAGGAATGCGCCGTCCAGGTGGATCGCGAGCATCTTCTTCCAGTCCGCGAAGGCGTAGTTCTCGATCGGATTGACGATCTGGATGCCCGCGTTGGAAACGAGGATATCGACTGCCCCCAACTCGGCGACGACGCTGGCGATCCCGGCATCGACCGCCGCCTCGTCGGTGACGTCCATCGCCACCCCCATCGCCCGGCCACCCGCCTGCACGATCCCGTCGGCGACCGCCTGCGCCCCGTCCAGATTGATGTCGGCCACCGCGATCAACGCGCCCGCGCGGGAAAGCTCGAACGCGATTTCCTTGCCGATGCCGCTGGCCGCGCCGGTGATGACGGCGACCTTGCCCTGGATCGAACTCATGCGGGACTCCTGATGGTGTGTGCGGTCAGGCGATGGTAGCGAAAGCGCAATGACGACAACCTGCCCCCGGCGATGCCGTTGGTCCACTGGCGCGGACGGACCCGGATGCGGTAAATGCCGAATCCGGGTGCGCGCCGGGGATACCAGCGTCCAGCGCAGGAGTGGCGGAGGCATGCCTCCGCCGGCGAGTCGAGAACGCGCAGAGGCGTGACACCCACGCCCTTTGTCCATCTGGCGTCGCCCCGAATCGAAAATCCGGTGCGGGTCGGCGCGTCCCGGACGATGGATGGGATGTACAGGTCGCAACTCACGTCGCTCCTACCGGAGGGCGTGGCGACGTGTCTTGGTGTGGCCATGTGTGTGATGCACACAGATGGTGCCGTTGCCAGTAGAGGCTTCCTCCGGTCATCCGACCCAGGCTTCGATCGCAGGAGCGACGTCAGTCGCGAACGCGCAGAGACTGCACCTGCCAGCACCTGTGCATGACCCGACGAAAGCGGCGCCGATATTGCCACCGTCCCATGCGAAGCGGCGCAATCGCGGGAGCGGATGTACAGGTCGCGGCTGAAGCCGCTGATACGACCGAAGGAAGTCCAGCCGGACGACCGAAGGAAGCCCATGGGACGGCAATCCGGTCATCTCGGCATCGCGTCATGCCGCGACGCCGACCTTGCTCAGGCCTTCGGCTTCGCTTTCCGCTTGGGCTGCAGCATCGTTCCGGTGCAGGTGTCGGCGCCGCAGTAGCAGGCCCAGATCCGTTTCATCCGCGGGGTGTGGGCTTCGGCCAGGGTGATGCCGTAGTTGTAGACCAGCTCGTCGCCGGGCTCGATGTCCTGGCTCGCTTCGATGAACACGCGATCCTTGCTGCGGTCGTCGCCCTCGTCCTCCTCCAGCACCGCCTCGCAGTTGGGCTCGCAGCTGTGGTTGATCCAGCGCGCGACGCCGCCCTGGTAGTTGGCGTCGATCACGTACTCGTCGTTGAGGGTAAACAGGAAGGTGTGCCCGGACGAGGCATCGCCGGTATCGCCGGCGTCCACCTCGTCATGGGTGCGGCGGCGGCCGGTGTACTCGACGATGCGCTCGCCCTTGGCGATCGGAGCCACGGCGAACACACCGTTGCCGTGGATGGCGGAATGACGGGCGATGATCTTGCGCGGCATGCGTGGGTCCGGAAGAAAAAAGGAGCGCACATTGTGGCCGCAGGCGGGCGGTGCGGCCAACGACCGCGACGACGGGTCCTCCTGCGTCATTCACCATCGCACAGGCGCCCGGATCGCCGAACAGCAGCGCCTGCGGTGTGGTGGGCCCGTCCCGTCCGATGTGCGCCGATACCGGGAATGCCACCGGGCCCGACGGCTTCTGCCAGCGCCGCCCTCCCGCCACCCTGGGCGTCGGCGCCACGCCAAGACCTGAACCCGCTGACCGGTGTTTGCTTGGACTCGGCCGCGATAATCCGTACAATTCCGGTACTGATTGAGGAGCCCGCATGTTGCGCGTCACCAGACTCACCGATTACGCCACCCTGGTACTGACCGTACTGGCCGCCGATCCGTCGGTCGTGCTCAGTGCGCCGGAGCTGGCGGAGCGCGCCGGACTGGAGACGCCGACCGTGAGCAAGCTGCTCAAACCGCTGGCGCAGGCCGGCCTGGTGGAGGGCTTCCGCGGCGCCAACGGCGGCTACCGGCTCGCCCGTCCGGCCGGTGAGATCACCCTGATCGAGATCGTCGAGGCCATGGAAGGTCCGCTGGCGATGACCGAATGCAGCATCCACGAAGGCGGCAACTGCGGGATCGAGGACTCGTGCAGCGTGCGCGCCAACTGGCGCCACATCAATGATGTCGTCGCCGATGCACTGCGCGCGGTGACCCTGACGCAGATGCTGACTCCGCCCTCTCCGTCGTCCCACCCTTCCAATGCAAGGCGCATCGACCTGCACCTTGCCAACGCATGACCGATCACAGGCAGCCCATGGCCACCCAGACCATCGAAAATACGACGTCGAACACCCCGTCGACGAACGCCCCGGCTCCGCAAGGCGCCGACGGTGCGAACCGTGAGATCCACGAGCAGCTCGGCCGTACCTACGAGGCCGGCTTCATCACCGACATCGAGACCTTCAGCCTGCCACCGGGGTTGAACGAGGACATCATCCGCCAGCTCTCCGCGATCAAGGAGGAGCCCGAGTGGATGACGCAGTGGCGCCTGGAGGCCTACCGCCACTTCCTGACCATGCCGATGCCCGACTGGGCCAAGCTGGACATCGCCCCGATCGACCTGCAGGCGCTCAGCTACTACTCCGCGCCCAAGGGGCCGAAGTACAAGTCGCTCGATGACGTGCCGCAGGAGCTCATCGACACCTACGACAAACTCGGCATTCCGCTGCACGAGCGCGCCAAGCTGGCCGGCGTGGCGGTCGATGTGGTGTTCGACTCGGTCTCGGTGGGCACCACCGTGCACAAGGAGCTGACCGACAAGGGCATCATCTTCTGCTCGATGTCGGAGGCCATCAAGAACCACCCGGAACTGGTACGGAAATACCTGGGCACGGTGGTGCCGATCGGTGACAACTACTTCGCTGCGCTGAACTCGGCGGTGTTCTCCGACGGCAGTTTCGTGTACATCCCCGAAGGCGTGAAGTGCCCGATGGAGCTGAGCACCTACTTCCGCATCAACGCCGGCCACACCGGCCAGTTCGAGCGCACCCTGATCATCTGCGAGGACCGCGCCAAGGTCTCCTACCTGGAAGGCTGCACCGCTCCGATGCGCGACGAGAACCAGCTGCACGCGGCGGTGGTCGAGCTGGTCGCGCTGGAGGAGTCGGACATCAAGTACTCCACCGTGCAGAACTGGTACCCCGGCGACGAGAACGGCGTCGGCGGCATCTACAACTTCGTCACCAAGCGCGGCGAGTGCCGTGGCGCGCGCAGCCGGATCCACTGGACCCAGGTCGAGACCGGTTCGGCGATCACCTGGAAGTACCCGTCCTGCGTGCTGATCGGCGACGACTCCACCGGCGAGTTCCACTCCGTCGCGCTGACCCACCACCGCCAGCAGGCCGACACCGGCACCAAGATGATCCACATCGGCAAGCGCACCAAGAGCACGATCATCAGCAAGGGCATCAGCGCCGGCCGCGGCCAGAACACCTACCGCGGACTGGTCAAGATGACCTCGACCGCCGAAGGCGCGCGCAACTACACCCAGTGCGACTCGCTGCTGATCGGCAAGCAGTGCGGCGCCCACGCGATCCCGTACATCGAGGTGCGCAACCCCACCGCGACCGTCGAGCACGAGGCCAGCGCCTCCAAGATCAGCGACGAGCAGATGTTCTACTGCCGCAGCCGCGGCATCGGCGAGGAAGACGCGGTGTCGATGATCGTCGACGGCTTCTGCAAGCAGGTGTTCCGCGAGCTGCCGATGGAATTCGCGATCGAGGCCAAGGCCTTGCTGGAAGTGAGCCTGGAAGGCGCGGTCGGCTAGGCGGGGGCCCCAGCCTGTGTCGTAGGAGCGACGTGAGTCGCGATCGGAAATATCCGCGCGCGAAGCCGGCTTTGATCGCGACTCACGTCGCTCCTACAAAAAACAAAAACATCATTCACCCGCTAGCGGGCAACGAGAAAACCACCATGCTGAAGATCGACAACCTCCACGTCCGCATCGGCGACAAGGAAATCCTCAAGGGACTGAGCCTGGAACTGCAGCCGGGCCAGGTGCACGCGATCATGGGTCCCAACGGGGCCGGCAAGTCCACCCTGGGCAATATCATCGCCGGCCGCGAAGGCTACGAGATCACCGAAGGTTCGGTGACGTTCATGGGCCACGACCTGCTGGCGCTGGAGCCCGAGGAGCGCGCTGCACTCGGGGTGTTCCTGGCGTTCCAGTACCCGGTCGAGATCCCCGGCGTGAACAACACCTATTTCCTGCGCACCGCGCTCAACGCCCAGCGCAAGGCGCGCGGCGAAGAGGAGCTGGACTCGATGCAGTTCCTGAAACGCGTGCGCGAGAAGCTCGCCGTGCTGCACCTCAAGGACGAACTGCTGCACCGGGCCGTCAACGAGGGCTTTTCCGGCGGCGAGAAGAAGCGCAACGAGATTTTCCAGCTCGCGTTGCTGGAGCCCAAGCTGGCGATCCTCGACGAGACCGACTCGGGCCTGGACATCGACGCCCTAAGGACCGTCGCCGAGGGCGTCAACGCGCTGCGTTCGCCGGACCGCCTGTTCCTGGTGATCACCCACTACCAGCGCCTGCTCGACTACATCAAGCCCGACGTGGTGCACGTGCTCGCCGATGGCCGGATCGTCGAATCCGGCGGGCCGGAACTGGCGCTGGAACTGGAAGCGCACGGCTACGAGTGGATCAAGGATCGCATCTCGCCGGAGGAAGTCGCCTGATGAGCGCCCTGCTCGACTCGCTGGCGTCCTCCTTCGACACCCTGCCCGCGCGCGAGGCCGGCGGTCTGGGCGGCATGCGCCGCGCCGCGCTGGACGCCGCCCTGCACGACGGCTTGCCGCACGCGCGGGTCGAGGCGTGGAAGTACACGTCGCTGCGCGCGCTGGAGCGCCGCACGTTCGCGCCGGCCGATGCGGTGCCGGTACTCGACACCGGATTGCTGGCGGACATTCCCTCGCCGCGCATCGTGTTCGTCAACGGCCGCTTCCACGCCGACGCGTCCGACCTCACCGGCCTGCCGGCGGGCGTGAGCCTGAGGCCGCTGTCGCAGGTGCTGGACGAAGGCGATGCCGGCCAGACCAGCTTCCTGGCCCGCAAGTTCGAGCGCAGCGACGAGGTGTTCGCCAAGGTCAACGCCGCGCTCGCCACCGAGGGCGTGGTATTGCGCGCCGACGCCAACGCGCGTGCAACGACCCCGGTCCATCTGGTGTTCGCCGGCACCGCCAGCCAGGGCGATCAAGCCGATCAGGCCTGGCACCTGCGCCATCTGATCGAGCTGTCCGACGGCGCCGAACTGGGTGTGGTCGAGCACCAGTTGGGCGGCCCCGCGCACCGGCATTTCGCCAATGCCGTGATGCACGTCCATCTGGGCAAGCACGCAAGGCTGTCGCACGCCCGCGTGCAGGACGAGTCCACCGGCGCGACGCTGATCAACCGCACCGACGCGGTGCTCGCCGGCCAGGCTGAATACCGGCGGCTCGATCTGGAACTGGGCGCGGCACTGTCGCGGCACGAACTCAATGTCGCGCTGCAGGGCGATGCCGCGAAGGTGCATGCCAACGGCGTGCTGCTCGGCGACGGCCGCCGCCATCTGGACACCCGCCTGGGCGTCGACCATACCGGCCGCGATACCGCGTGCGAACTGACCTGGCGCGGCATCGGCACCGACCGCGCGCGGGTGGTGTTCCACGGCGGCATCCTGATCCGCGAAGGCGCGGACGGCACCGACGCGACGCTGTCCAACAAGAACCTGCTGCTCAGCGAAGGCGCGGAAATCGACACCCAGCCGGTGCTGATCATCCACGCCGATGAGGTGCAGGCCGCACATGGCGCGACGGTCGGCCAGCTCGACCCGACCGCGCTGTTCTACCTGCGCAGCCGCGGCCTGCCCGCCGAGCAGGCGCGCACCCTGCTGACCGGCGCGTTCTGCCGCGAGACGCTGTCGGTGTTCGATGACGCCGGCCTGCGCGACGCCGTCGCGGCACGGCTGGACACCGCACTGGCGCGGTCGGTATCGGCATGAACACGCCGCTGGAATCCCTGGAATCGGCCAGCACCGAGGACGGCGCGCCGCCGTCGATGGCGCAGGCAGCGGCTGCCATCGACTGGGCGAAAGTCCGCGCCGACTTCCCGCTGCTGACCCGCCAGGTCCACGGCAAGCCACTGATCTACCTGGACTCGGCCAACACCGGGCAGAAACCGGCGGTGGTGATCGACGCGGTGGACGACTTCTACCGGCGCCACAACGCCAACGTCAGCCGCGCGGTGCACGCGCTCGGCACCGAGGCCACCGAAGCCTACGAGGGCGCGCGCGGCAAACTGGCGTCGTTCCTCAACGTGCGCGCCGACGAGCTGGTGCTGTGCAGCGGCACCACGTTCGCGATCAACCTGGTCGCCTACAGCTGGGCGCTGCCGCGGCTGCAGCCCGGCGATGCGATCGTGCTGACCCGGATGGAGCACCACGCCAACATCGTGCCGTGGCAACTGGTCGCCGAGCGCACCGGCGCGGTGCTGAAGGTCGCCGAACTGGACGAGCGTGGCGACCTCGACCTCGACCAGCTCTATTCGCTGCTGACCCCGGAAGTGAAGCTGCTCGCCCTGACCCACGTCTCCAACGTGCTGGGCACGGTCAACCCGGTGCGCGAGATCTGCAGGCGCGCTCGCAAACAGGGCATCGTGACCCTGATCGACGGCTCGCAGGCCGCGCCGCACCGCGCGCTGGACATCGCCGCGATCGGCTGCGACTTCTACGCGATCACCGGCCACAAGATGGCCGGCCCGACCGGCACCGGCGTGCTGTGGGCACGGCGCGAACACCTGCAGGCGATGCCGCCGTTCCTGGGCGGCGGCGAGATGATCCGCGAAGTCCGCTTCGAAGGCACCGTGTTCAACGACGCACCGCACAAGTTCGAGGCCGGCACGCCGAACATCTCCGGCTTCATCGGCCTGGGCGCGGCGGTCGATTACCTGTCCTCCATCGGCATGGCGAACATCGAGGCGCGCGAGCAGGAACTGCTGGCCTACGCGACCGGAAAGCTGTCGCAGATCCCGGGCCTGCGGATCTTCGGCGAGGCCCGCGAGAAGGCCGCGGTGATCAGTTTCCTGGTCGAAGGCGCGCACGCGCACGATCTGGCCACCCTGCTCGACCTGGAAGGCGTCGCGGTGCGCTCCGGCCACCACTGCGCACATCCGCTGATGCACCATTTCGGCGTGCCGGCAACCTGCCGCGCCTCGTTCGCGTTCTACAACACGTTCGACGAGATCGACGCGTTCGTGACCGCACTGCAGAAAGTCCGCACGCTGCTTTTGTAGGAGCGACGCAAGTCGCGAATGCACGGCAATCACGGGTATCAGTGAAATCGCGACTTACGTCGCTCCTACAACGGCACCATTTTACGCACCCATGCCCGATCTTCATTTCCGCAACGCCACCCTCGCCGACATCGAGTCGCTGGTGGCGTTTGTCACCGCCGCCTATCGCGGCGACAGCAGCCGCCAGGGCTGGACCACCGAGGCCGACGTGCTCGACGGCAACCGGATCGACCCGCAGGTGCTGCGCGAGGACATCATGCGTGATCGCAGCCGGATCCTGCTGCTGGAGCGCGGCGGCGAGCTGCTTGCCTGCGCGCATGTCTGCGAGGACGACGGCGCCGGCTATTTCGGCATGTTCGCGGTCAAGCCGACCTTGCAGGGCGGCGGCATCGGCACGCGGGTCCTGGACGAGGCCGAGCGCGTGGTGCGCGACGAATGGCAGCTGCCGGTGATGCGGATGACCGTGATCGACCTGCGCGACGAACTGATTGCGTTCTACCAGCGCCGTGGCTACCGCCGCACCGGCATGTTCAAGCCGTTCCCTTACGGCGACGAGCGCTTCGGCATCCCGCGCCGCGACGACCTGCGCTTCGAGGTACTGGAAAAACCGCTGACAACCCCACTTCAACTGTAGGAGCGGCTTCAGCCGCGACCTGTAGACCGTCGCCACCGCCACCCGCCATCACCGTTCGCAGCTTTGCGACTCCTGCAAAAGCACCGAGCACTACCCACCTCTACCGTAGGAGCGACGTCAGTCGCGACCTGTACTCCGCAGCTCCGCGGTTCAAGTCGCAACCTCCAACCGGCGCGGGCAACCCGTCATCCGATCGCGGCTGAAGCCGCTCCTACAACCGCTCCTACCCACAAACAAGCAGGCAGATTCATGACCGACTGGACCCGCGTGTGCACCACCTCCGAACTGCTGCCGGGCGAGTCCACCGTTGCCTGGGACGGCGACACGCCAATCCTGGTGGTCAATTTCGACGGCACCTATTACGCCCTGGAAGACCGCTGCTCGCACGAGGACTTCGAACTGTCCGCGGGCAGTTTCGATGCGGAGGACGCGACGATCGAATGCGTGCTGCACGGCGCCAAGTTCGACGTCCGCGATGGCCGTGCGCTGTGTCCGCCTGCCTACGAGCCGGCGGTGAACTTCCCGGTGAAGGTCGAAGACGGCGTCGTCTGGACCCGCGACGACCGCTAGCTGCGTAAACCAGCACGCCGTCCGTCATGGCATCCGGTGACGCAAGGGCGGAGCCGTCAAGCCATCGCCGTCGGCGATCCGGTCGCGCGCGTCACCTTGCCGCCACAAATCTTATTGCGAATCATTCGCAATTGCGTCTACACTTGCCGCGATGTCTGCTGCGGGCGAGTGAATGCATGTCCGCTTGATCGTTGTTGAGGCGGCGCTGCGTCGCCTTTCATCCAGACAGAAAAAACCTCTCCTCCAACGTTTCGTCCGGACCTCGCGCCGGTCGCAGGCGGATTTTTTCAAGGCAATGGACATGGCCCCCATCAAGAGCCGCAAGCACCCCCTTTCCCGCACGCTGTCGTCGCAATCCCTGACCGCTGCCTCGCTCCTCACCAGCCTGGCGCTGGGTGCGCCCATGGCGGCCAACGCCGGCGGAACCCCCGCCGTCGCCGGCCAGGCCACGCCCACCGAGCTGGACCGGGTCAAGGTCCACGGCCAGCGTCCAGCCGGCTACACGCTCGACTCCATCACCAGCGCAACCCGCACCCGGACCCCACTGCGCGACACGCCGCAGGCGATCAGCATCGTCACCCGCGAGCTGATGCGCGACCAGGGCATGAATGCGCTGGCCGATGTGGTCCGCTATCTGCCCGGCGTGAGCATGGCCCAGGGCGAGGGCAACCGCGACACCACCGTGATCCGCGGCAGCAGCTCGACCGCGGACTTCTTCGTCGACGGCCTGCGCGACGACGTGCAGTACATCCGCGATGTCTACAACATCGAGCGGGTCGAGGCGCTCAAGGGCCCCAACGCGATGGTGTTCGGCCGCGGCGGTTCCGGCGGCGTGCTCAATCGCGTCACCCGCAAGGCGGACTGGCAGGAACACCACGAGATCACCGCCCAGGCGGGCTCATGGAACCGCAGCCGCTTCACCATCGACCAGGGCCAGCCGCTGAACGAGCGGGCCGCGTTCCGCGTCACCGGGATGGCCGAGGACTCGGCCAGCTACCGCGATGGCGTCACCATCGAACGCTACGGCATCAATCCGACCCTGGCGCTGCAATTGGGCGAAACGACCACCGCCATCTTCGGCTACGAGCATTTCCGCGACGACCGCGTCGCCGATCGCGGCGTGCCCTCGCGCGACGGCCGGCCGCTGGCCACGGATCCGGAGACCTTCTTCGGCAACCCGGAACTCAGCCCGGTGTGGGCGCGGGTCAACGCGTTCGATGCGGTGATCCATCACGACTTCGCCAGTGGCGCCTGGTTGCGCAATGCCACCCGCTACGCGGTCTACGACAAGTTCTACCAGAACGTGTTCCCCGGCTCGCTGCAAGGCGATCTGGTATCGCTGGGTGCGTACAACAACCGCACCGACCGCGAGAACCTGTTCAACCAGACCGATCTGGGCTTTACCGTGCGCACCGGTGGCGTCACCCACGCGCTGCTGGCCGGCATGGAACTGGGCCGGCAGGAAACCGACAACTTCCGTCAGAGCGGGGCTTTCCCGGCCAACAGCAGTTGCCGGCCCGGCACGCCCGCGGTGACCAACTCGTTGTGCGTACCGCTGGCCGAACCGCGCTACCGCGGCCCGGTCGACTTCGCCCAGAGCGCGACCGACGCCGACAACCACGGCGTGGCCAAGGTCGCCGCGCTGTACCTGCAGGACCAGATCGAGTTCTCCCCGCACTGGCAGGCGGTGCTCGGCGTGCGCCTGGACCGCTTCGAGATGGACCTGCGCAACAACCGCAATGGCGAACGCTTCCGCAGCGAGGACGACCTGCTGTCGCCACGCGTGGGACTGGTCTACAAGCCCGCCGAGACGGTGTCGGTCTATACCAGCTACTCCGTCACCCACCTGCCTCGCTCCGGCGACCAGCTGTCCTCGCTCAATGCCGGCAACCAGGCGCTGGACCCCGAGCAGTTCCGCAACAAGGAGCTGGGCGCGAAGTGGGACGTCCGGCCGGGGTTGTCGCTGACCGCGGCCGCCTACCGCCTGGACCGCACCAACGTGGCCGTCGCCAATCCGGACTACGACCCGGTCACCAACCCCGGTGTGCCGACCTCGATCCTGGTGGATGGCCAGCGCAGCGAAGGCCTGGAGCTGGGCATCGCCGGCAATGTCAGCGACCGCTGGCAGGTCATGGGCGGCTACGCCTGGCAGGACGGCGAGAACCGCACCAATGGCCGTGACCTGGCCAACCTGCCCCGCCACACCGTGTCGCTGTGGAACCGCTACGACTTCACTCCGGCCTTCGGTGCCGGCCTCGGCGCGGTCTACCGCGACGCGATGTACGCGGCGGCCGACAACGCCGTGGTCCTGCCCGGTTACACGCGTATCGACGCGGCCCTGTTCTATCGGGTGAACGCGAGCCTGCAGCTGCAGCTCAACGTCGAGAACCTGCTGGACCGCGAGCACTACGCCTCGGCCCACAACAACAACAACATCACCCCCGGCACGCCGCGGGCCTGGTACCTGGGCCTGAACATGGCGTTCTGAGCCCGCGCGCGCCGGTGCTCGACAGCAGGCTGCGCAGCACCGGCGCACAGGCATTGTCCGATCCGGTCGAAGTCGACGATGGGGAGCCCCGCACCTTGCGTCACGGGCAACACCTGCTTGCCCGGCGCCGCGACGGCGGCCAGTCCGACGGGCACGTCCGGGCTATCCCAGCTGGACCACGGGCGAACGATATGCCCATGCCCGACGACACTGACACGGCAGGACGATCAGCGCTTATCGGCAACCGCGTTTCGGCGCAGGATTCAAACCGGCCTGGTGCGTACCAGCAACACCTCGCCACCGCCTTCGATCACATGGCGCCGGCGTTGTTCCGAAGCACCCAGGATCGCGGTATCGCCCATCTGCAAGGCTGCCAATCCGGAGTCGTCGGCAAACCGCGCGTGGCCTGCGATCACATGTACCGCCCACGTCTCCCCGGGCTCGACAAAGATCACCATCGGGCCGACCAGCGGCCGGTGCCACAACTCGGCGGCGATGCGGTCACGACGCCACATCAAATTGAAATCGTGGGTCGCACCATCCACCAGTTCGCCGCTGACGGCCCGCTCGCCGGCGAAGCGATGCTTGTCGTGCGGCGGTTGCAGCTCCACCGTTTCGCCATCGTCAAAGCGCAGTCGCAGTCCATTGCCCGACAGCAGCACCAGCACGCGATCGATGCCCGGGAATGGCGAAAACGCCGCATCACATTCGATTTCGGCGATCGACAGCCGCCAATCCCAGTCCTGCCCCGCGTCCTCATCCGGACCACCCGGGCCTGACCTGTAGATCTCGCGGGTCCAGCCCAACTGGTTGCGCCAGCGTTCGCGGCGGTAGTGGCTGGCGGGAATGACGCACGAGACCATGGCAGGGGATCGACAGGGCGGGCGCACAGTCTAGTCACGATGCGCGGAAGCGGTCACTCCTCGCCGGCCCGGCCGTCACATACCGTGCCCGATCCCTTCAATTGACCCGGCCACCAAGCCTCCCGGCCAAAAAGTCGCCACCCGCTGCAGGTCCGTCTGCGGCGGGCGGCACACATCCTTGTCCAGAGGCCCTCCCCTGACAGCGGACGATCCGTGTCCGCAATGGCGGCCGGCATCGACTCCGCGATGCCGGCTTGTCACGATTACTCTGCGGTCAGCGTTTCGCGGTGGCCTTCGGCGTACCGGTATTCGCGGGTTTGGCCGCGGTCTTGGCCGGCGGCTTGGCCGCGGCAGCACTCTTGGCACCCGCATTGCTGACCACGATGCGGTCGCGGTTCTTCTCGATCGTCTTCAGACCGATGCCCTTGACCATCGCCAACTGCTCGACGCTGCGGAACGCGCCATTGGTTTCGCGGTATTCGACGATCGCCTGGGCTTTCGCCGGGCCGATGTTGACCAGCACCCGATCGATCGCATCGGCATCGGCGGTATTGATGTTGACGGTTTCGGTCGCGTAGGCCGCGCCGGCCAGCAGCAGCGAGAGAACCAGCGTTTTCGCGATGAGGACAAATGACTTCATGACCAGACTCCTGTGGGTGAACGATGTCGGTTTCCATTCCCGCCGGCGGTAGCTGCCGGTGGATGAAGTCTCGATCCCGGCCGGCGCCGCCGGCATCGCCGGACGCTTCGCAGCGTTGTCGGCGCACGCCAAGCTCCGGGGTAGGAAAAGTCCGTCGCCCAGCCCCGGCGTTACAATTGCCGCCTCTTTACCGTTCAGGGCCCCCACCATGAATCCCAATCCGCTCAATCCGGCACTTGTCGAGCGCTTCGTCGACGCCAAGTGGGACGAGGAAATCGTTCCGCAGCTCGTCGAGTACATCCGCATCCCCAACAAGTCGCCGATGTTCGACGCGGACTGGGTCAAGCACGGCTACATGGACCAGGCGGTGGCGCTGATGGAAGGCTGGGCGCGTGCACAGCCGATCCCGGGCATGCAGATCGAAGTGGTCCGGCTGGAAGGCCGCACGCCGCTGATCTTCATCGAGATTCCGGCGTCCAATGGCGCCACCGATGCCTCGGCATCGGTGCAGACACGCGACGAGGACTGCGTGCTGCTGTACGGCCACCTCGACAAGCAGCCGGAAATGACCGGCTGGGACGACGACCTCGGCCCGTGGAAGCCGGTGATCAAGGGCGACCGGCTGTACGGCCGCGGCGGCGCGGACGACGGTTACGCGATCTACGGCTCGCTGACCGCGGTGATGGCGCTGCATGAGCAGAACCTGCCGCACTCGCGCTGCGTGATCCTGATCGAGGCCTGCGAGGAATCCGGCAGCTACGACCTGCCGGCCTATGTCGACCACCTCGCCGCGCGCATCGGCAAGCCGTCGCTGGTCGTGTGCCTGGACTCGGGCTGCGGCAATTACGACCAGTTGTGGTGCACCACCTCGCTGCGCGGTCTGGCGGGCGGCAATTTCACCATCAAGGTGCTCAGCGAAGGCGTGCATTCCGGCGATGCCTCCGGCGTGGTGCCGTCCAGCTTCCGCCTGCTGCGCCAGCTGCTGTCACGGCTGGAGGACGAGACCACCGGCCGCATCATCGTCGAAGGCCTGCATGCCGAGGTTCCCGCCGAGCGTCTGGAGCAGGCCCGCCAGGCCGCCGAAGTGCTCGGCACGGCGGTCTACGACAAGTTCCCGCTGCTCGACGGCATGACGCCGATGGACCCGGACCTGGGTGAGCTGGTGCTCAACCGCACCTGGCGACCGGCGCTGTCGGTGACCGGCGTGGATGGCATGCCGGCGCTGGACTCGGCCGGCAACGTGCTGCGCCCGCACACCTCGGTCAAGCTCTCGTTGCGCCTGCCGCCGACCCTGGACGGCAAGCACGCCGGCGAGCTGCTCAAGCAGGTGTTGCTGGACAACCCGCCCAACGGCGCGCACGTGTCGCTGGATCTGGAAAAGTCCTCGACCGGCTGGAACGCCCCGGCGCAGTCGCCGTGGCTGACCCAGGCGATCGAGGATGCCAGCCAGGCCTGCTTCGGCAAGCCGGCGATGTACATGGGCGAAGGCGGCTCGATCCCGTTCATGGGCATGCTGGGCGAGAAGTTCCCCGGCGCGCAGTTCATGATCACCGGCGTGCTCGGCCCGCACTCCAACGCGCACGGCCCCAACGAGTTCCTGCACATCCCGATGGGCAAGCGGGTCACCGCCAGCGTCGCCCACGTGATCGCCGCCCACCACCAGGCCAGCCAGCGTGGCGAAACCACCGGCGTGGGCGCGGCGGCCACCACCCAGGAACGCGGCGAGCACGGCTGCTGCTGAGCCCTGACGGGCCGGGTGCGCACCGGCCCGATGCCGTTTGGCTGTGGCTGGCTGCTTCTTGCGTTTGCATCCATGACCGGACGCGATCCCGGATCGCGGCGGTCCTGTTCACGCAAACGAGGATTCCGCCATGCGCCCTGCCGACCTGTTGCCTTTGGCTCTGTTTGCCTGCGTGACCGCCGCGCAGGCAACCGGCCCACAACTACCCGCGTTTCCCGCCCCGCCGGCGGGCGATCCGGTGACCGAAACGAAGTTCGGCATCACCACCGTCGACCCCTACCGCCGGCTGGAAGACCTGAAGGACCCCGACGTGCAGGCCTGGATGAAGGCGCAGGCCGCGCGTACCCGCACGGTCCTGGATGCGATCCCGGGCCGCGAGGCGCTGCTGGCCGACATTGAACGGCTGAGCAAGGTCACGACCTCGCGGATCGAAAACGGCACGGTGCTCAGGGACGGCCGCATCCTGCTGCAGCGCAAGGAGGCCGATGCGGACCTTGCGCGTCTGGTGCTGGTCGACGGCATCGACGGCGGCGGGCAACGGGTCATCGTCGATCCTGAAGACTGGCGCAAGCGCACCGGCAAACCGCATGCGATCAACTACTTCCTGGTTTCGCCGGACACCAGGTGGGTCGCGGTCGGTATTTCCGAGTCCGGCTCGGAGATGGCGTCGCTGCACCTGTTCGATCTTGCAACGGCCAAACAGGTCGAAGCGCCCATCACCAGGATCTGGTTCGACGTCGACTGGCTCCCGGACAGCAGCGGCTTCGTCTACAACCGCCTGAACGAACTCAAGGACGGGCAGCCGCCCATCGAACGCGACCTCAACAGCCAGGCTTATCTGCACCGCCTGGGAACCGACGCGGACCAGGATCCGCTGGTATTCGGCAACCGCCACGATCCCGCGCTCGGCATCAAGCCGGAGGAGATTCCGATCGTGATGTTGTGGGAGCAGAGCGATTACATGCTCGGGTTCCCGATGACCGTCGACAACCAGGTGCAGCTCTTTGCGGCGCCGCGTTCGCAGCTCGGCCAGGCGAAGGTCGACTGGCGCAAGATCGTCGATCGGCAGGACAACGTGCGCTGGTTCGACGTGAATGACAACGACCTGATCGTGATGACCTCGACCTCGCCGGACCGGGCGATCGAGCGCATTTCGCTCAAGGACGGGACGCGTTCGGTGGTGGTGCCACCCACCCCCGGCCGCGCAGTCGACTACCTGAGCGCACGTGAGGATGCGCTCTACTACACGTTGCGCGAACGCTCGGGCGTGGGCGTCGGCCTGTTTCGTCAGCCGTGGGACGGCGGATCCCCGGCGGGCGTGGCGCTGCCCGGGCTGCAGACGCTGTATCCGCTGGGTGCGCAGGAAGGCGTCGGCGGCATGCTCGTCGGCGGCGCGGGATGGACGCGCTTCCCCACGGTGATGCTGGTCGATGCACAGGGCGCCGTCAGCGAAACCGGGCTGCAACCACAACCCGGTGGCGTCGATGCATCCCGGCTGGAAGTCACCGTGGTCGAGGTTGCGGGCCATGACGGCGCGCCCGTGCCGCTGTCCATCGTCCGGCGCAAGGGTACGCCGCTCGACGGCAACAACCCCACGCTGCTGCAGGGTTATGGCGCCTACGGTTACAGCATCAGTCCTTACGTCCTCCCGGAACTGTTCACGTCTTTCGACCGTGGCTTCATACGCGCCTTCTGCCATGTCCGCGGCGGTGGTGAAAAGGGCGAGGCCTGGTACCGCGCCGGTTTCCAGTCGACCAAAGCCAACACCTGGAAGGATTTCAACGCCTGCGCGCAGTACCTTGTCGACAAGGGGTATACCTCGCCGGAAAAGCTCGGCGCGATGGGCACGAGCGCCGGCGGCATCCTCATCGGCAACGCGATGGTCGAGCGACCGGACCTGTACCGGGTCATCTTCGCGGATGTGGGCGTGATGGACAGCATCGGCGCAGCGCAGCGCGATCCGAACGGTCCGGCCAACTGGCCGGAGTTCGGCAATCCCGACGAGGAAGCCGGCTACAGGGCGCTGCATGCGATGAGCAGCTACCAGAAGATCAAGGATGGCACCGCGTATCCGGCAGTGATGGCGCTGCATGGCGTGCAGGATCCGCGCGTCGTGGTGTGGAATTCCACCAAGTTCACGTCGCGCGTAAACGAGGCCAGCAGCAGCGACCTTCCCGTGCTGTTGCGGCTCGATTACGAGGCGGGCCATGGCTTCGGGTCGACCCAAAGCCAGAGCAACGCCGAGCGCGCCGACCTCATCAGCTTCATGCTGTGGCAGTTCGGCGCGGACGGCTTCCAACCGGTGCTGGCGGGCCCGCAGGAGTCCCCGGCTGATGCCACTGCAGCCCAATGAGTCGCCAGCCCCCGGCAGCGCGCCGCCCCCGCTGCTAGGATCGGACCGCAGTACCAACCGAGACTGAGGAGCGGTCATGTTCGAGGGCATTCTGGGGTACATCGCCGGCGGCGCCGTGATCGGCGCCCTGGCGCGTTTCATCAAGCCCGGCGCGGATCCGATGGGCTGGATCATGACCATCGTGCTGGGCATCGTGGGAGCGTTCATCGGCAGCTGGTTTGCGACCCAGCTCGGGGTCCAGGGCCGGTTGCTGGTCTGGGCGCTGGCCATCATCGCCGCGATCGTCGTGCTGTCCGCGTATGAACTGGTACGGGTCCGGGACGGCTTGCGGCGTCGCTAGGGAACATCTGGACAACCACGCTCGGGTCCGGACGACTGCCGTCGTCCCCGCGAAAGCGGGGGTGAGGCCGGATGTCTGCGAGCCACTGGCTCGCGTCCGGACGAACGCCCGAGCGCTATGCGCGCGGGCCGGGGGTCGCAAGACCGGCGACTCAAGCCGCGGAAAACGAAAGTCGCCGGGTAACTCGCTGTGCTCGCCCTGCGGTTCGTCCTTTCAGGACGATCCGCGCGCTTTGCGCTTGTCCCGCTTTCGCGGGAATGACGCGGAATGACGAAGAAGTGGAGGGCCGGACCTTCCCGGGGCCACCCCGTCGGACACGCACTGCTTCCTGCGGTCATCCATATCCCCGGCCCCCCGCCGGGTTGTTGTTTTTACAGCCCGTCATTTGCCGCCGCCGCGCGCGGACGGCATTCCAAGGCCTGCGTGAGCCCGGTAACCTGAGCGCTTGCGGCCCAATGACCCGGCCCCCGTGTCCTCCCGGAGATTGCATGTCCCTACCTGTTGTTGACTGCCCCGACCGCGCCCGTGCGCGCCTGGCCTGGGTCCGCGCCGTGACCGGCGAGCCCACTCTGGAGCTGGAGCGCGCTTCCACCGACGCGGGTTTCCGCAGCTACTGGCGCACCGTCGCCGGCACCGGGCGGGCGGATGCCGCCAGCCGCATCGTGATGGACTCGCCTCCCGACAAGGAGGACGTACGTCCCTGGCTGCACGTGCGCGATCTGTTCGAACAAGGTGGCCTGCGGGTGCCCCGCGTGCTCGCGCGCGATGTCGATGCCGGTTTTCTGGTGCTGGAAGACCTCGGCGTCGACACCTACCTGCAGGTGATCGGGCCCGGCAACGCCGATGCGCTGTTCGACGCCGCCATCGACCAGCTGCTGCTGCTGCAGGCGATGCCCTGCCCGGCCGACCTGCCGTCCTACGACGAGCCGATGCTGGCGCGCGAACTGCGCCTGTTCGACGAGTGGTACCTCGGCCGGCATCTGGGCATCGCGCTGGACTGTGGCGAACTCGAGGAACTGGAGCTGGTTTACCGGCGCCTGATCGATGCCGCCCTGGCCCAGCCGCAGGTGTTCGTCCACCGCGACTTCATGCCGCGCAATCTGATGCCGGTCTTCGGCGACGGTGAAGCCAATGGCCCGGCCGTGCTCGACTTCCAGGACGCGGTACGCGGGCCGATCGCCTACGACGTCATCAGCCTGTTCAAGGACGCCTTCCTGAGCTGGCCGGACCCGAAAGTGGACGAGTGGATCGCCCATTACCATGCCCGTGCGCGGGACGCCGGCCTGCCGGTTCCCGCGCTCGAACGGTTCCGCCGCGATGCCGACCTGATCGGCGTGCAGCGGCACCTGAAGATCATCGGCATCTTCGCCCGGCTGTGGCATCGCGACGGCAAGCCCAAATACCTCGCCGACGTGGCGCGTTTCGTCGGCTACCTCGACGCCGTGCTGCCGCGCTATCCCGAGCTGGCGCCGCTGGTCGCCATCCTCGACCGCCACGTCAAGCCGGCGCTGGCGGCCCGTCCCTTCAAGATCCCCGCATGAAGGCGCTGATCCTCGCCGCCGGGCTGGGCGAGCGCATGCGCCCGCTGACCGGGCACACGCCCAAGCCGCTGCTGGAAGTCGGCGGCAAGCCCCTGATCGTGTGGCATCTGGAGAAGCTGGCCGCGCTCGGCGTGCGCGACGTGGTGATCAACACCAGCTGGCTGGCCGACCGGTTCCCGCCCGCGCTCGGCAACGGCGAACAATGGAACCTGCGGCTGCATTACGCCTGCGAGGGGCCGGTGCCGCTGGAGACCGGCGGCGGCATGTGGAACGCGCTCGACCTGCTCGGCCGTGACGCGCCGTTTGTCGCGATCAACAGCGACATCTGGACCGACCATGATTTCGCCACCCTGCCGCAGGAACCTGCCGGTGATGCGCACCTGGTGCTGGTCGACAACCCGCCGCACCATCCGGCCGGTGATTTCGCCCTGGATGCACAAGGGCGGCTGCATGGCGAAGGCAAAGCCCGGCTGACGTTTTCCGGCATCGGCGTGTACCGGCCGTCGCTGTTCGATGACTGGCGCGAAGTCATCGGCGACGCCGATGGCGCCAGCGATACACCGCCACGATTCAAGCTCGCCCCGCTGCTGCGCGCCGCGATGGCACGCGGTCTGGTCAGCGGCGCGCATCACCGCGGCCGCTGGACCGATGTCGGCACCCCGCAACGGCTGGTGGAGCTGGATGCTGCGTTGCACCGCCAGAGCACTTCGGGCGCGGTGGGCTGAGCGGCGCCAGCGCGGTTTCCGCTGCCTGGCTGCCGAACCGATGTCGAGGTCGAGGTCGAGGTCGAGGTCGAGGTCCCGGGACCGGGACCGGGACCGGCACACAAGCGCGTCAACACCGCAGCGCTGCCGATAACAGCGCCACGGCCGCCGCTTCGGCCCGCATGCGTGCCACACGGAGCGGCAATGCCGCCGCTGCGAACCGCTCCATTGCCGCTGCGAACCTGTCCGCTGCCGCCGCAAGCCCGTCCGCTGCCACTGAAGGGGCCGACGTTGCCACTCCGGCCGGCACCGCTGCCGAAAAAAGCGGCACTGCTGCCACCGCAGGTCGCAATGCCGCCGCCCAAGCCGCCACGCGCGCCGCTTGCAGCCCCACCGATGGCGGAATTTCCGGCATCGTCGCCACTCCAACCGGCAGCGTTGCCGCTTCCACTGAGGTCGTTGCCGCTGCAACTGGCATGGATGCCGCTTCAACTGAGGTCGTTGCCGCTTCAACCGACACTGTTGCCGCTCCCACCCGCATCGATACCGCTTTCCGCCGCTGTCTTCAGCCGCTGCCCAGCACCTGCCGCAGGAACGGCACCGTGATCCGCCGCTGCGCCGCCAGCGACGCGCGATCCAGCCGGTCCAGCAAGGCGGTCAATCCAGCCAGGTCGCGGTCGACGCGCTTGAGCAGCCAGTCCAGCGCGGCCTCTTCCAGCACCCAGCCACGGCGACGGGCGCGCTGCCGCAGCACTTCGCGGCGGCCGTCGTCATCCAGCGGCTGCAGGGCGACGCGGCTGCATTGCGACAGCCGCGAACGCAGGTCGGGCAGCTCCAGCCCCAGGGCATCGGGCTTGCTGCGGGCGGCGTAGACGATCCGGCCACCGGCGGCGCGCGCGCGGTTGTGTGCATCGAACAGCGCCACCTCGTCGTCGCGCCGCCCGGCGATCGCGTCGATGCCGTCCAGGGCGATCACGTCATTGCCCTCCAGTGCTTCCAGGGCATCGCGCACGCGGCCGACCGCGGCGACCAGCGGCAGGTAGGCGGCACGACGGCCAGCGGCCTCGGTCGCCGCGCACGTGGCCAGCAGCAGGTGGGTCTTGCCGACCCCGGCCGGACCGGCGAGATACAGCCAGTCGTCGCCCACCTGGCCCTGATCGGCACCTTCGGCCAATGCAGCCAATTGCGCCAACACGCCGGCCGGCGCGCCCACGTAGGTGTCCAGCCGCTGGTCGGCCGGGTAGCGCAGCGCCAGCGGCAGCTGCGGCACGCCCGAGGCAGGCAGGGACGGCCCACCAGCCCCCGGCGGATCTGGACGCACGGGTTTCACTCGTCTTCCGGTTCCAGCGGATACGGCCGCACCACCGCGCCCTCGCCCAACACGATCGCCGGCGGCTGGCCCGCATACAGGCGGCTGTGGGTATAGCGCTCTTCGGCATAGCGCAGCAGCACATTGGCCACCGCCGCGCACGGCAGCGCGATCAGCATGCCCAGGAAGCCGAACAGCTGGCCTCCGGCAAGCACCGCGAAGATCACCGCCACCGGGTGCAGGCCGATGCGGTCACCGACCAGCTTCGGCGTCAACCAGTAGCTTTCCACCAGCTGGCCCACGCCGAACACCACCAGCACGGCCGTGACGTGTTGCCAGTCGCCGTACTGGACCAGCGCCGCAATGACGCCCAGCACCAGCACCGTGGCCGGGCCGACGTACGGCACGAAGGTCAACAGGCCGCCGATGATGCCGATCAGGATGCCCAGATCCAGGCCCACGCCCCACAGGCCGACGGCATACACCACCCCCAGGATCAGCATGACCAGGAACTGCCCGCGCATGAAGCCACCCAGCACGTCGCTGGACTGCGTCGCCAGCCGGCTCACCGTGCCCAGATGGTCCCGCGGCACCAGCGACGCCACCCGCGCCACCAGCAGGTCCCAGTCGCGCAGGGCGAAGAACGTGACCACCGGCAACAACGCGATGTTGGCGGCCAGCCCGATCAGGGCGAACCCGGAGCGCGACATGTAGCCCAGCAACGTGCTGGCAAACCCGCCCGCGCTTTCCCAGTTGCTGCGTACCAGTCCGATCAGGTGGTTGAGGTCCAGCCGGCTGGTGATTTCCAGCCCGGTCCTGGCTTCCACCCACGGCAATATGGTGGCAATGAACCAGTGCTGGTATTTGGGCAGCGCCGCAATGAGCGTGCGGATCTGCCCCTGGATCATCGGTACCAGCAGCAACAGCCCCAGCACCACCAGCAGGCTCATAGCGGTGAATACCAGCACCACCGCGACATTGCGCGACCGGCCCGCACGCTCCAGCCGATCGACCAGCGGGTCGCCCAGCCAGCCCAGCAAGGCGCCCAGCACGAACGGGCTCAGCACCGGCGCGAGCAGCCACAGCAACCAGCAAAGGAACAACCCCAGTGCCGCCCACTGCAACCGGCGCAGGAAACGGGCGATGTCCTGCAGGGGATGGGGATGGCCCATCACTGCAGCCGGTACACGGGGGTGCCGCGCGGCCCATCGGGCAGGTCGCCCGCCACCGGTATCGACGGATCGGCCGCCAGGTCGCCGCCGACCAGCACATTGCCCGCATTGACCATCAGCTTGAAGCCCGACAGACCCGACAGCAGCTCCAGGTCGAACTCCAGCCGTTGCGGCGTCGCCCGCACCGGCGTCATCCCGCGGACCACCGCCAGTCCCTGCAGGTAGCCCGACAGGCGCACGTAGTCGTCGGCGCTGTGCAAGCCGGTGAAGGCAACCCGGTAAGTGCCGGCCGGGCCGGTCTCGGGCCGCTTGGCGTAACGCTTCATCAGCGCATCGGCGGTGCCGTCCGCGCCCGTCGCCAGCAGCTGGCGTGCGTTGGCGCCGCTCTCCGACCAGCGCGACAGCACCTTGCCGTTGTCGACGAAGATCCAGTCCGCCTTCCAGCCGCTGCCATCGCGATACAGCTTGCCGACCAGCTGCATCGGCGGACTGTAGCGCTGCGAGGCGCGCGCCACCGCGGCGGTATCGCCGCGCCAGATCGCGCCGACCACGGCCTGCTCGGACGCGGTGCCGTTGGGCAAGCCGAGGCGGTAGCCGCGCTGCAAGGCGCGATCCAGCGTGGAACGCGCGGCTTCCCCGTTCGGCAGGCCGACCAGGCGCGGGCCGCTGCCGTCATCGATCGCCAGCCACAACACCGGCTTCGGGCGCGGCTGCGGCCACACCGGCAAAGCCAGCGCCAGGGTCAGCGAATCGACCATCTCCTCGTTGTAGCGGATCACCAGGGTGGTCTTGAAACTGGGCGCGCCGCTGGCCGACACCCCTTCGTCCTGGCGGTAGTCGTAGCCCTCGACGTACTTCTCCGCCTGCCGCAACTCCTGGCCCACGCCCGGTCGCGAGGCCGCGCCGCGGTCGCCCGACAGCTTGCCCAGCACCTGCGCCAGACCGCGCGCGAAACCCGCCTTGCGCTCATCGGCACCCTGGCCGTTGACGACCACCTCGGCCGAATACGCGCCCTGCGCCGACACCCGGTCGCCTTCCACCCGCTGCGCCGCCGCGCTGAAACTCGCCAGCAGCAGGCAGGCCGACCACAGCAGCGCCAACATTCCCGGCACCGCCCCGCGGCCGGGGCTGCGCGGTTGCGCCCCCCGATATCCGTCGATTGCCACATCCGTTGCGTACGCCATGCTGGTTTCCGTGTGCCGATATCTGCCGAAATGGTGCCGCACCACCGCCGGCACGTCCATCGAAGCCGGCCAGTTGCGGCGATGGCTGCTAAAATCGCCGGCTTCCCGCGCCATCGAGCCTGCCGTGACTGCTCCCATCACTCCCATGACCTATCGCGACGCCGGTGTCGACATCGACGCGGGCAATGAACTGGTCGAACGCATCAAGCCGCTGGTCAAACGCAGCTTCCGGCCCGAGGTGATGGGCGGACTGGGCGGCTTCGGCGCGCTGTTCGACCTGTCGGGCAAATACAGGGAGCCGGTGCTGGTCTCCGGCACCGACGGCGTCGGCACCAAATTGAAGCTGGCGCAGCAGTTCGGCCGCCACGACACCATCGGCATCGACCTGGTCGGCATGTGCGTCAACGACGTGCTGGTGCAGGGCGCGGAGCCGCTGTTTTTCCTCGACTACTTCGCCACCGGCAAGCTCGATATCGACACCACCGTGGCCGTGGTCGGCGGCATCGCAAAGGGCTGCGAGATGGCCGGCTGCGCGCTGATCGGCGGCGAAACCGCCGAGATGCCCGACATGTACGCGCCCGGCGAGTACGACCTGGCCGGCTTCACCGTCGGTGCGGTGGAAAAGTCGCAGCTGCGCGACGGCGCCCGCGTCGCGGCCGGCGACGTGCTGATCGGCATTGCCTCGTCGGGCCCGCATTCCAACGGCTATTCGCTGATCCGCCGCATCTTCGACCGTGCCGGCCGGCCGGACGACGTCGCCTTCGACGGCGTCGCCCTGATCGATGCGCTGATGGCGCCGACCGCGCTGTACGTCAAACCGGTGCTGGAACTTCTGCGCGGCGAGCATGGCGATGCGATCCACGCGATGGCGCACATCACCGGTGGCGGCCTGAGCGAGAACATCATCCGCGTCGTGCCGGAGGGGCTGGGCGTGCAGATCGAAGCCTCGGCGATCGTGCTGCCGCCGGTGTTCGACTGGCTGCAGCGCGAAGGCGCGGTCGTCGATGCGGAGATGTGGCGCACGTTCAACTGCGGCATCGGCTTCGTGTTGGTGGTGCCGCAGGACTCGGTGGCGGCGATCGAATCGGCACTGGACAGCTTCACCCTGTCCCACCGCCGGATCGGCGAAGTGGTGCCGGCCACGGCCGGGCGCGTGCGGATCGGCTGAGCTTCCCCGGCGGCAATCCCCATGTCTTCCGCCCTCCGGATCGCCGTGCTCGCCTCCGGGCGCGGCAGCAACCTGCAGGCCATCCTGGACGCGATCGCCAAGGGCGACCTGGCGGCCGAAGTCGTCGGCGTGTTTTCCGACCGCCCGAGGGCGCTCGCGCTGGAGCGGGCCCGCGCAGCCGGCGTGCCCGCGCTGGCCCTCGAACCGCGCAACTTTGCCGACCGTGCAGCCTTCGACGAACACCTGTTCCACCGCATCGACGAGACCCGGCCGGACCTGATCGTCTGCGCGGGCTACATGCGCCTGCTCGGCGCGGCGGTGGTCAACCAGCGCCGCGGCCGGATCATCAACATCCACCCGTCGCTGCTGCCGGCCTTCAAGGGCCTGCGCACCCACCAGCAGGCGCTGGACAACGGCGCGAGCGAGCATGGCGCGAGCGTGCATTTCGTGACCGCCGAGCTCGACGGCGGCCCGGTCATCACCCATGCCGCGGTGCCGGTGATGGCCGATGACGATGCGGACCGGCTCGCCGAACGGGTCCTGGCGCTCGAACACCCCCTGTTGCTGGCGACGTTGCGCCTGTTTGCCGCCGGACGCGTGACGCTGGACGACTCGCACATCCGCCTCGACGGCATCGCGCTGGCCGCCCCGCTGCGCCTGGATTCAGACAACCGCCTGCATCCTTGCCTCCTCTTGCCTCACTGACCCGGTCGATATGCGCGCAACCATGCCGCCTGTTTTTCTTGCCACCCTCATTACCCTGCTGCTGCCGTTGTCTGCATCGGCGCAGTCGACGACGCCCGCGCAGACCTCGACACCGGTACCGCAAGCCATCCCGGCAACCGGCAACACGGTCGAGGCCGCGCCGCAGCTGGAGCCTTTCGTTGCCAGCTACCTGGTCTACAGGGACGGCAAGCCGCTGGGCGAGGCGACGATGCAACTGGTACGCCAGCAACCGCCGCGCTGGCGGGTCGATCTGGTGATGCAGGGCACGCGCGGACTGATGGGGCTTGCCGGCCTCAACGCCGAGCAGAGCAGCGTGTTCGACCAGATCGGCGAAACCTATCGTCCGTTGACCCAGGCGACGGTCAACAAATTGCTGTTCAAGCGCAAGCAGACCATCGGCATCTACGATTGGGCGTCCGGTTCGGCCAACTGGCAGGGCGACGTCAAGGAAAGCCATCGCCGTCCGATCGCCCTGCAGGCCGGCGACATGACCGGCCTGCTGATCAACCTGGCGGTGATCCGCGATGCCGCGCCCGGACAGACGCTGCACTATCGCTTCGTCGACGACGGCCGCATGCGCCAGCACACCTACGTCGTTGCCGACGAGCTGGAAAGCATCACCGTGGCAGGCATGACCTACAAAGCCATGAAGGCCACCCGCAGCAAGGACAACGAAGACACCCTCATCTGGGTGGTGAAGAACGTCCCCAGCCCGATCCGCATGCTCAAGCGCGAGAACGGCAAGGATGTCTACGACCTGCGCCTTGTCGAATACAAAGGAGTTGAGTAGATGGCCGTTATTTGTCCGACCCCGACCCTTCCGACCCCCAGCCTTCCAACCGCGCGCCTCCCGCAGCCGCGTACCGGCAGGCTGCGCGTCCTGCTGGCCACCGCCGCGCTGCTCGTCATGAGCGCTCCGGCGCTGGCGATCGAGGCATTCACCGCCGACTACCAGGCCAGCTACATGGGCATGCAGGCCAACGGCAAGATGACCCTGGCCCACGAAGGCGGCGACCGCTGGCGTTACACGCTGGCGATCAACAATGCCCTGGCCAACCTGCGCCAGAGCACCGTGTTCGAGGATCACAAGGGCCAATGGCGGCCGCTCAGCAGCGAAGACTCCTCCCAGGTGCTGGTCAAGCGATCGGCCAAGAACGCGACCTACGACTGGAACAAGGGCGTGGCCACCTGGGGCGGCGACGTCAAGGCGGACCGTTCCGGACCGATCAAGCTGAAAGCCGGCGACATGGACGCACTGCTGATCAACCTGGCGCTGGTGCGCGACCTGGAGGCCGGCAAGCCGCTGAACTACCGTCTGGTCGATGACGGCCGGGTCAAGCAGCTCAACTACAAGGTCGCCGGCAAGGAGCAGATCAGCGTCGGTGGCGAGCAGCGCGAGGCCACCAAGGTGGTCAACACCGATGGCGACAAGCAGACGATCGCCTGGCTGGTGGACGGCATGCCGATCCCCGCCCGCATCCTGCAGCGCAAGGGCGGCAAGGACGCGATCGACCTGCAGGTGAAATCGGTGCGGTAAGCCTGCGGCACGTGCCAGGAAAGGTCTTACTAATTCACTTTTGATCGTCACTCCCGCGCAGGCGGGAGTCCAAGGACGTTGCGAATCAATGGCTTGATGCCCTTGGATCTCCGCCTTCGCGGGGATGACAGTAATTGTTCAGATGATCCCCAGTCCCGGCACATTGCGGGCAGCGCCCTGCGCGCAATGAAAAACCCCGCTTGATCCGCGGGGTTTTTCATTGCCGCTCGGGCCTGCCGCGATCAGGACGCAGGGCGCGTCAGCCGCAGGCGTAATGCGCCATGCTGTCGCCGCCCGCTCAACCGATGCGGCGGATCTTCGCGCCCAGCCCCGACAGTTTTTCCTCGATGTTCTCGTAGCCGCGGTCGAGGTGGTAGATGCGGTCGATGGTCGTCTCGCCGCTGGCCACCAGGCCGGCCAGGATCAGCGATGCGGACGCGCGCAGGTCGGTCGCCATCACCGGCGCACCGCTCAACCGCTCGACCCCGCGCACGACCGCCATGTGGCCGTCCACGCGGATGTCCGCGCCCAGCCGCAACAGCTCGTTGACGTGCATGAAGCGGTTTTCGAAGATCGTCTCGGTGACCACGCCGACGCCGTCGGCGATGCAGTTCATCGCCATGAACTGCGCCTGCATGTCGGTCGGGAATGCCGGGTGCGGCGCGGTGGTGAAATCCACCGCCTTCGGCCGCCGGCCCTGCATGTCCAGGGTGATGCGGTCGCCGGCGCAGTCGATCACCGCGCCCGCCTCCACCAGCTTGTCGAGTACCGCCTCCATCGTGTCCGGCCGCGCGCGGCACGCGGTGACGCGGCCGCCGGTCATCGCCGCAGCCACCAGGAAGGTGCCGGTCTCGATCCGGTCGGGCACCACCGAGTGGCTGCCGCCGTGCAGGCGCTCCACGCCGTGGATGACGATGCGGCCGGTCGCCTCGCCCTCGATCTGTGCGCCCATCGCCCGCAGGCATTCGGCCAGGTCGACGATCTCCGGCTCCATCGCCGCGTTCTCCAGCACCGTGGTGCCTTCGGCCAGCGTCGCGGCCATCAGCACGTTCTCGGTCGCGCCGACGCTGATCATCTCGAACACATGGCGCGCGCCCTTCAACCGCGACGCGCGCGCCTTGATGAAGCCGTTCTCGACCGTGATCTGCGCGCCCAGCGCCTGCAGGCCCTTGATGTGCAGGTCGACCGGCCGCGAACCGATCGCGCAACCGCCCGGCAGCGACACTTCGGCGTGGCCGTACTTGGCCAGCAGCGGACCCAGCACCAGCACCGAGGCGCGCATGGTCCGCACCAGTTCGTACGGCGCGACCTGACTGTGGACCGTGGTCGGGTCGACCGTGATTCCATAGCGTTCATCGATGCTGATGCCCGCGCCGATCTCGGCCAGCAACTTGGCACTGGTCACCACGTCGTGCAGGTGCGGCACATTGCTGATGGCGACCGGCTCATCGGCCAGCAACGTGGCGAACAGGATCGGCAACACCGCGTTCTTGGCACCGGAGATGCGCACCTCGCCGTTCAGGGCGACGCCGCCCTCGACCACGATCTTCTGCACGGTCAGCCCTGCCCGGACGTTGCGAGGGCATGTTCTGCCGGCGTCACCGTCTTCAGCGCCAGCGCGTGGATCTCGCCGCCCATGCGGTCGCCGAGGGTCGCGTACACCAGCCGGTGACGGGCGAGCGGCAGCTTGCCGGCGAATGCCTCACTGACCACGGTGGCCTCGAAATGCACGCCGTCTTCGCCTTGCACATCGGCGGTGGCGCCGGGCAGGCCTTGTTCGATCAGGGTTTTGATGGTCTGGGGATTCACGGTAGGGGTCTCGCAAACAGAAGGGCGAAGCGGCTCGCCGGGAAGATGTCCGGGCATCGCAGGCGCTCCGGTCGATCGTCCGGAAAGCCGCGGTAGGGACGGGTTCAGCGGATGGGGCACGCGGACGGACAAACCGCGTAAAATCAGCCGATCTAGCCTAGCGGAAAGCCCCCTGCTCCGAAATGGCAACATCTCCCAGCTCTTCCCATGATCCGTCCGAAGCCGACTTCGCCGCCAGCGGTCGTCGCGTGTTCGCTATCGAAGCCCAGGCCCTCGCCGCGGTCGCCGCCCGGCTGGATGGCGAGTTCAGCGCCGCCTGCCGATTGATGCTTGGCGCCCGCGGCCGGGTGGTCTGCACCGGCATGGGCAAGTCCGGGCACGTGGCGCGCAAGATCGCCGCGACCCTGGCCTCGACCGGTACGCCCGCGTTCTATGTGCATCCGGGCGAAGCCGGCCACGGCGACCTGGGCATGATCACCGACGCCGACGTCGTACTGGCCCTGTCGTATTCGGGCGAGAGCGACGAGGTCGCGATGCTGCTGCCGGGCCTGAAGCGCCAGGGCAACAAGCTGATCTCGATGACCGGCCGCGCCGGCTCGACCCTGGCACGCGCCGCCGACGTGCATCTGGACGTCAGCGTGCCAACCGAAGCCTGCCCGCTGCATCTGGCCCCGACCTCCAGCACCACCGCCTCGCTGGCGATGGGCGACGCGCTCGCGGTCGCGCTGCTGGAAGCGCGCGGATTCACCGCCGACGACTTCGCCCGCTCGCACCCCGCCGGCGCACTGGGCCGGCGCCTGCTGCTGCATATCGCCGACATCATGCATCGCGGCGACGAGATCCCGCGCGTCGGCGCCGACGCCAGCGTCAGCGAAGCGCTGGTGGAAATGAGCCGCAAACGCCTGGGCATGACCGCGATTGTCGATACCGATGACACGCTGCTGGGCCTGTACACCGACGGCGACCTGCGCCGCAGCCTGGACGACGACCAGGTCGACCTGCGCACCACCCGGATCGCCCAGGTGATGACCCGGTCGCCGCGGACGATCGGCTCCGGCGCGCTGGCGGTGGAAGCCGCGCAGCTCATGGAGACGCACAAGATCGGCGGCCTGCTGGTGGTCGACGCGGACAACCGCGTCGTCGGCGCGCTCAACATCCACGACCTGCTGCGCGCGCGCGTGGTGTAGATCCACATGCCCTGTGACAGCACGCCCCATAACGACATGCCCGATAACGACATGCCCGACGACCGCCGCCCCCGTGACCGGATGACCCACGACCTGATCCCCCACCGCCAGGCGGGCGATTGGCCCGTCGCCATCCGCGAGCGCGCCGCGCGCGTGCGGCTGGCGTGCTTCGACATCGACGGCACGCTGACCGACGGCCGTCTGCTGTTCGACAGCGACGGCCGCGAGCTGAAGGCCTTCCATGTCCATGACGGACTCGGGCTGGTGATGCTGCGCAAGGCCGGGATCGAGGTCGCGTTCATCACCGCACGCGCCAGCACGATCGTCGAGCGTCGGGGCGCCGAGCTCGGCCTCACCGAAGTCCACACCGCGGTCAGGGACAAGCTCGCGCAGGTGAACGAAATTGCAGCCCGACTGGGCCTGGGCCTGGACGAGGTGTCCTTCATGGGCGACGACCTGCCCGACCTGCGCGCGATGCTGCAGGTCGGTTTCGCGGTCGCCCCCGCCAGCGCGCATCCGTGGGTGCGCGAGCGGGCGCACTGGCGCACCGCCGCCAGCGCCGGGGACGGTGCGGCGCGCGAGTTGTGCGACTTGCTGCTGGCCGCGCAAGGCCGGCTTGAAGCCCTCATCGACCAGGCCAGCACGCCGACGACGGACATCATCGACCCCGCATTGACCGGGAGCAACGCGTGAGCTGGCGTACCGCGTTGACCCTGGTGCTGCTCGTCGGCGCGGTGTTCAGTGCATGGTCGTTGCTGTCCAACCGCATCTCGGCGCCCGCAACCGACGGCGCACTCGGCGGTCGCCCCGACTACGTGCTCAATGACTTCGAGCTGGTCGCGCTGGACGCCCAGGGCAAGGAGTCGTTCACCCTGCGCGCGCCCCGGCTGACCCGCGACCCGGACGCGGAAACGATGGACATCGCCGAGCCGCTGTTCCTGATCCCGCCACCGGACGCCGGTACTGGCGACGCCTGGCAGGTGCGCGCGGACACCGGCTGGGTCAGCGCCCGGGGTGACGAGCTGCGCCTGCGCGGCGCGGTCAAGGCCGTCAGCGACGGCCGCAACGAGGCGCCGGTGACGATCACCACCGAGCAGCTGAACGTGTTCCCCGACGCCGACCGGGTGGATTCCGCCGTGGCGGTCACCATCAACAGGCCCGGCTCTATACTCCGCGGCAACGGGCTGGAAGTGAACCTGGCCAACAAGCAATACACGCTCCAATCCGAGGTCCGATCCCGCTATGTCCCGTAACCCCTCCAACGCAGCCCGCTGGCTGCTGGTCGTCGCCATTGCCGTCGCCTCCAGTACGCCGGCCATGGCGCGCAAGTCCGACCGCAACCAGCCGATGGACATCAACTCCGGCAAGCAGGAAGGCAGCCTGGACGACAAGACGCCGACGATCCTGTCGGGCGGCGTCGTCATCGACCAGGGCAGCCTGCACGCGGAAGCCTCCCGGGCCGAAATCCGCTCCAGGGGCGGCGACATTTCGCAGGTGGTGCTGACCGGTTCGCCCGCCAGCCTCCAGCAGCAGATGGACGATGGCAGTCCCATGTCCGCGGTCGCCAGCAGGATCGACTACAACATCGCCACCGACACCGTGGTGTTCACCGGCAAGGTCAGCATCAAGCAGCCCCGCGGCACCCTCAGCGGCGAGCGCGTGGTCTACAACATGACCACCGGCCAGGTCACCAGTGGCGGCGAAGGCAACGGCCGCGTGCAGATGCGGATCATGCCGAAGAACGCCGCGCAGGCTCCTGCAAAGCCCGCGCCGGCCAAGCCCGACCCCGCGCCCGCGCCTGCCAGGACCGACGGCGCGGAGGGCAACTGATGCTGGTCGCCAAGGGCCTGCGCAAGTCCTACCGCTCGCGCGAGGTCGTGCGCGATTTCGGCCTGACCCTGGACGCCGGCGAAGTCGTTGGCCTGCTCGGCCCCAACGGCGCCGGCAAGACCACCTGCTTCTACATGATCGTCGGGCTGGTGCCGGCCGATGCGGGACAGATCCTGCTTGATGGCAAGGACATCACCGGTGACCCGATGTACGTGCGGGCCAAATACGGCGTCGGCTACCTGCCGCAGGAGCCGTCGGTGTTCCGCAAGCTGACCGTCGCCGACAACCTGCGCGTGGTGCTGGAGCTGCGCGACGACCTCGACAAGGCCGGACGCGAGCGCGAACTGGCCTCGCTGATGGAGGAACTGCAGGTCACCCATGTTGCCGGGCAACTCGGCGCGAGCCTGTCGGGCGGCGAGCGCCGGCGAGTGGAAATCGCCCGTGCGCTGGCCGGCAAGCCGCGGCTGATGCTGCTCGACGAGCCCTTCGCGGGCGTCGATCCGATCTCGGTCGGCGAGATCCAGCGCATCGTGCGGCACCTCAAGAACCGCGGCATCGGCGTGCTGATCACCGACCACAACGTCCGCGAAACCTTGGGGATCTGCGACCGGGCGTATATCCTCAACGAAGGCGGCGTGCTCGCGCAGGGGGCTCCGGACACGCTGCTCGCCAATCCAGACGTCCGCCGCGTCTATCTGGGCGACACCTTCCGCCTGTAGCCCCGCCTGCAAACCCAGGGCTTATCCGGTACGTCGCGTACCGGGCATGATGCATGTGTCGCGGCCGTCGCTCCCACAAGGTCGCGTTTGCTTTCGATCATGAAGCCCCGTCTACAAATCTCGCTCGGCCAACATCTGGTGATGACGCCCCAGTTGCAACAGGCGATCCGCCTGCTGCAGCTGTCCGCCGTCGAACTGGAAGCCGAGCTGGTCGCCGCGGTGGAAAGCAACCCGTTGCTCGACTGGATCGAGAACGCGACGCAACCACCGGAAGAACCCGTCGCATCGGGCGGCGAACCCGTCCACCACGACGGCCACGACACGCCGGGCCCAGCGGAGGTCGACTGGGCGCCCGGCGACGGCGACACCTGGTACCAGCGTGTCGGCCCGGGCGATCCCGACGATGACCGCGATCAGGCCGAGCAGGTCGCCGAATCGGACAGCCTGCACGACCACCTGCTCTGGCAACTGCACCTCAGTCCGTTGTCGCCACGTGACCGCCACATCGCGGTGGCGCTGATCGAGGCGATCGACGACGACGGCTATTTCCGCGAATCGCTCGACTCCATTGCCGCCGCGCTCGCGCCCGAACTGCGGGTCGCCGATGGTGAGATCTGCGCCGCGCTGCGCCAGATCCAGCGCTTCGACCCGATCGGCGTGGGCGCCCGCGACCTGGGCGAATGCCTGCGCCTGCAACTGGAACCGATGGACGACGAAACGCCCGGCAAGGCGCTCGCGTTCCAGCTCGCCAGCGGCCCGCTGGATCGCCTGCCCCGGATCGGGGTTGCCGGGCTGGCGACGGAACTCAAACTCGACATCGCGGCCGTGGACACCGCCGTGCAACTGCTGCGCTCGCTCGACCCGCGGCCCGGCGCGCAGATCGGCGCCATCGCCAGCGATACCTATGTCGCTCCGGACGTGGTGATCTGGCGGCAACACGGCCTGTGGCGCGTTGCGCTGTCGGACAGCATGCGGCCGCGGATCAGCATCCATCGCGGCTACGAGGGCATGATCCGCCACGCCAGCAGTACCGACGCCAGCTACCTCAAGAGCCACCTGCAGGAGGCGCGCTGGCTGCTCAAGAGCCTGGAGGCGCGCGGCGAAACCATGCTCAAGGTGGCCCGCTGCCTGATCCGCCAGCAGGCCGGGTTCCTCGAATTCGGCGACAGCGCCTTGCGACCGCTGACCCTGCGCGAGGTCGCCGCCGAGATCGGCATGCACGAATCCACCGTCTCGCGCGCGATCGCCCGCAAATACGCCCGCACCCCGCGCGGCACCATTCCGCTGCGCAGCTTCTTCGCCTCCGGCATCGACACCGGAGGCGGCGGCGAGGCCTCCAGCACCGCGATCCAGTCGATGATCCGCGAGCTGATCGAGGCCGAAAACCCGCGCAAACCGCTGTCGGATGCGCGTCTGGCCGAAACGCTCAAGGCCGCCGGTGTCCCCGTGGCCCGTCGCACCGTGGCCAAATACCGCGAGGCGATGGGGATTTCCTCCTCCCCGCAACGGGTGCGGATGGCCTGAGAAGGTGATTCCGATCCGCCCCGGCTGGGCTATGCTGGACACCCGTCGCGACGTTAGAGGAGTTCTCCGATGCGTATCGAAATCTACGGCCAGCAAATCGAGATCACCGCTGCCCTCCGGGACTACGTGGAAGCCAAATTCACACGACTGCAACGCCATTTCGAACAGCCGTTCGAGGTCCGTGCCCAGCTCGGGCTGGACAAGCCCGACCACCGCGCGGAAGCCACCATCACCTGTGCTGGCCGTACCTTCCATGCCGACGCCGCCGCTGTCGACATGTACGCCGCGATCGACCTGCTTCTGGACAAACTCGATCGCCTGCTGCTCAAACACAAGAGCAAGCAGGTCGACCAGCAACGCCGTGGCGAGAGCCTGGCCCGCATTGTCGAGCCCGGCTAGTCACGATGCCCTTGAATGACCTGTTGAGCGTCGGACGCATCGCGATCGTGTCCGACGTCGGCGATCGCGCGGCGGTGATCGATCTCGCCGCGCGCCTGCTGGCAACCCCATCTTTTGCCGACCACGGCGAGGCCGCACTGGACCAGGTGGACGGCCTGCACGGCCACGACGTCATCCGCGACAGCCTGCAATCGCGCGAGCGCCTCGCCAGCACCGCGATCGGCCACGGCGTCGCCATTCCGCACGGCCGGGTCGACTTCATCGACGACAGCCGCGGCGCGTTCCTGCGGCTGTCCGAGCCGGTCGATTTCGGTGCCGCCGACGGCCTGCCGGTCGATCTGGTGCTGGCGATGGTGGTGCCCGAACATTCCACCCAGAAACACCTGCAGCAGCTGGCCGAACTGGCCGAGTACTTCTCCGACGACGGTTTCCGCACGCGCCTGCGCGAAGCCGGCGACATGGCCGAACTCAACCACTGCCTGCTGGGGATTCCCGCCGGCACCGACGTGGCCTGACCCGATGCCCTCGCTTGCCCGCATCAGCGCCGGCCAGCTGTTCGAGCAGCAGCGCGAGCGCCTGGAGTTGCGCTGGGTGGCCGGACAGGCCGGTCACGACCGCATGCTGGAAGCGGTGGAGACCGTCGCCCGCCGCCCGTCGCTGGCCGGCTACCTCAACGCGATCTACCCCAACAAGGTGCAGATCCTGGGCACCGAGGAACTGGCGTGGCTGGACTCGCTGGACTCGCGCCACCGCTGGGAGACGATCGAGAAGATCATGCAGTTCCGCCCGCTGGCACTGGTCATCAGCAAGGGGCAGGACTGCCCGGCCGACCTGATCGAGGCCGCCGAGGAGTCCCTGACTCCGCTGTGGGGTTCCCCGCTGCGTGGCCATGAACTGCTCAATCACCTGCAGTACCACCTCGCCCGCACCCTCGCGCCGCGGCTCACGCTGCACGGCGTGTTCATGGAGATCTACTCGATCGGGGTGCTGATCACCGGCGACGCCGGCGCGGGCAAGAGCGAACTGGCGCTGGAGCTGATCAGCCGCGGCCACCGACTGGTCGCCGACGACGCGCCCGAGTTCACCCAGATCGCCCCCGACGTGCTCGACGGCACCTGCCCGGAGCTGCTGAAGGACCTGCTCGAAGTGCGCGGCCTGGGCGTGCTGAACATCCGCCAGATGTTTGGCGACACCGCGGTCAAGGGCAACAAGTACCTGCGCCTGATCATCCACCTGACCCGGCCCAGCGATACGCGCACGCCGAGCGGACTGGAGCGGCTGATCGGCGACAACAGTGCGCGCCGCGTACTCGACCTGGACGTGCCGATGACCTCGCTGCCGGTCATGCCCGGCCGCAACCTCGCCGTGCTGGCCGAAGCCGCCACCCGGCTGCACAGCCTGCGCATGAAGGGCATGGATCCGGCGGCGGCCTTCATCGCCCGGCACAGCAACTTCCTCGAACGCGGTATCCCCGAGCCATGAACACACCGACCAGCACGCCCCCGGCCGGCGCAGCCCCCGCTCCCGACTCTGCGCCCGACCCCGCAGCCGTCAACCCCACCCCCGTCAACGCCACCCTGGTCATCGTCAGCGGCATGTCCGGCTCGGGCAAGTCGGTGGCGCTGAAGACCTTCGAGGATTTGGGCTACTACTGCGTGGACAACCTCCCCGCCGAGCTGCTGCCCGCGTTCGTGCGCAGCGCGACCGGCAACGGCGCGGCGACCGCCAAGCTCGCGGTCGGCATCGACGTGCGCACCAGCCACCGCGACCTGGCCAGCATCCCGGAATGGCTGGCGGAAGTCGGCAAGCTGGGCCTGGACCCGCAGCTGATGTTCTTCGAGACGCGCGACGACATCCTGATCAAGCGTTACGCCGACACCCGGCGGCGGCACCCGCTGAGCCACCTCGGGCTGGCGCTGGCGGATGCGATCGCGCTCGAGCGCCAGGTGCTCAAGCCGTTGCGGCAACTGGCCGACATCCAGATCGATACCAGCGACCTCAATGTCCACCAGTTGCGCCGGCGCATCATCACCCGCTTCGCGCTGGGCGATACCAGCACGGTGTCGCTGCTGTTCGAGTCGTTCGCCTACCGCCATGGCGTGCCGGCCGATGCGGATTTCGTGTTCGATGCGCGCTGCCTGCCCAACCCGCACTGGGATCCGACCCTGCGGCCGTTGTCGGGCCGCGACGCGCCGGTGGCCGATTTCTTCGGCGCCCAGCCGCTGGTCAACGAATTCGCCGAACAGGTCGGCGCGCTGCTGCAGACCTGGCTGCCGCGCCTGCACGAGGACACCAGCCGCAGCTACATCACCGTCGCCTTCGGCTGTACCGGCGGGCGGCACCGTTCGGTCTACCTGGCCGAGCGCATGGCCCGGCGCGCCCGCGACCAGGGCTGGGACGAGGTGGCCGTGCACCACCGCGAGCTGGACTAGCAACTGGACCAGGCGCTGGACCACATCCCGGCACCGGAGCGCTGGCTGGTGTTCCGCATCGGCCATTGAAACCAGCCACCACGCACCGTTCCATCGCCACGCCTACCGGCGCCTCACGTTCGTCTGTTAACTTTCCCGCATGGCCGTCGGCATCCTCCTCATCACCCACGAAGGCATCGGCAGCGCCGTGCTGGCGGTCGCCGGCCGGCTGCTGCATCCGTTGCCGCTGCGCGTGGAAGCGCTGGAGATACCGTTCGACGGCGATCCGGATCAACTGCTGCCGCAGGCCAGCGCGGCGTTGCGGCGCGTCGATGGCGGCGATGGCGTGCTGGTGCTGACCGACCTGTACGGCGCGACCCCGAGCAACCTGGCGGCCAAGGTCGCGCGGCTGGGGACACCGGTGCATCGCGTGTCCGGGCTGAGCCTGCCGATGCTTCTGCGGGTGCTGAACTACGCCGAGCTCGGCCTGGACGAGCTGCCCGCGGTTGCCGGCGCCGGTGCCCGCAACGGCGTGCGGCTGGACGAGGCGTGAGGCGCCGCCATCTCCGCGACAGGCATGACTTTTACGACAAGGATTTCCACGCCGGCAACGGCACCACACCGACGACGGCCCCATACCGGCGACGGCCTCTGGAACACTGACATGATCGAACGCGAACTGACCGTCTCCAACCGCCTCGGCCTGCATGCCCGGGCGACCGCCAAGCTGGTGCAACTGCTGTCGGGCTACAACTGCAGCGCGACCCTGATCGCCAAGGGCCGCGAGGTCAACGCCAAGAGCATCATGGGCGTGATGCTGCTCGCCGCCGGCCAGGGAACGCAGGTCCGGCTGCGGCTGGATGGCGAGGACGAATCCGCGGTGGCCGATGCGGTCTGCGCGCTGTTCGAGCGCCGCTTCGACGAAGAGCAGTAAGGCATCAAGCGCATGCGCCAGGAACTCTCCGGGCTGACGGCTTCACGCGGCAGCGCGCTGGGCCGCGCCCGGGTGCGGTTGCCGCATGTGCTGGCGGTGGTCGAGGAGCGCATCGCGATGGAAGCGGTGGACGCGGAGCTGGAGCGCCTGCACGACGCCATCGACCGCATCCGCCGCGAAATGCGCGCCATGCGCGAGCGGCTGCAAGGCGCGCTTGCCCACGAGATCGGCGAGTTCCTCGACCTGCATGCGCTGCTGCTCGACGACCCCGATCTGCTGAGCGGGCTGGACGAGCTGATCCGCAGCAGCCACTACAGCGCCGGCTATGCACTGCGGCTGCAGCGCGACCGCATCGCCGCGGTGTTCGAAACCATGGACGACGACTATTTCCGCAGTCGCATGGACGACATCGACCAGGTCATCGGCCGCGTGCATGCCGCCCTGCACCGCCGGGATACCGATGCCCAGGGGCTCGCCGGCGAGATCCTGGTCACCGACAACATCGCGCCGGCCGAGCTGGCGCAACTGCAGGAACAAGGCGTAGTCGCGGTGGTCACGTCCGCCGGCAGCGCGCTGTCGCACAGCGCGATCCTTGCCCGCAGCCTGCACCTGCCGCTGGTGGTCGGCGTCACCAATCTGCTGCAGACGGTCGCCGACGGCGATGTGCTGATCGTCGACGGCGGCACCGGCAAGGTGGTGGTGGAACCCAACCCCGCCGACCTGCGCACCCACCGTTCGCAACTTCGCGGCTACGCCCGTGAACTGCGCGAGCTCAACCGCCTGCGGCGCGAACCCAACCTCAGCCGCGATGGCACCGCCATCCAGCTGTACGCCAATGCGGAGTCGCGCGAGGACGTGGCCGAGGCGCATGCGCTGGGGGCCACCGGCATCGGCCTGTACCGCACCGAGTTCCTGTTCCTGCAACGCAACGAACTGCCCGACGAGGAGGAGCAGTTCCACGCCTACCGCGATGTCGTGCTGGGCATGAGTGGACGGCCGGTGACGATCCGCACGCTCGACCTGGGCGCCGACAAGGCCGACCGTACCGGTCTGGCGCTGCAGGACGAACCCAACCCTGCGCTCGGACTGCGTGGCATTCGCCTGTCATTGGCGCGGCCGAACCTGCTGGAGAATCAACTGCGCGCGTTGCTGCGTGCGTCCGGCTACGGCCCGCTGCAGATCCTGCTGCCGATGGTCACCCGGCGCGAGGAACTGCGTCAGGCCCGGCACGAACTCGCCCGCATTGCCCGTGACCTGCGCAGCGAAGGCCATGAGATCGCCGACCGCATCGCCCTCGGCGCGATGATCGAGGTTCCCGCCGCCGCCATCTCGCTGTCGGGTTTCATCGGCGAAGCCGACTTCCTCTCGATCGGCACCAACGACCTCATCCAGTACCTGCTCGCCGCCGACCGCAACAACGACGCACTGGGCGACCTGTACACCCTGCTCCACCCCGCCGTACTGCGCGTGCTGCGCGATGCGATCCGGCTGGCCAAGGCGCGCCGTGTACCGATTTCGATCTGCGGTGAAATCGCCGGCGATGCGGCTTTTGCCCCGTTGCTGCTGGCGCTCGGGCTGGAACAGTTCAGCCTGCATCCCACCACCTTGCTCGAAGTCCGCCGCACCATCCGCCACTGCGATGTGCCGTACCTGCGCAGCCAGGCCCCCGCCCTGATGCGCGCCCGCGACCGCGGCGAGATCGAACGCTGGCTGGAAAAGCAACGCGGGCATTGATCCCGCGGCCGAAGGCCGACCTATTCGCCTTCGGAAGGCGCCCCGTCGGCGCTGTCCCCACCGGTTTCCGCGTCGCCTTCGGCATCCGCTGCCGGCGCCGCATCGCACTGCCCCGGCCCGGCCTCGATGGCCGCCAGCAGCATGTCGGTGTTGCGGTCGATCAGCACGAACACCAAGCCCTTCGATACCCAATCGCCGGTTTCCTCGCTGCCGACCGACTCGTTGCTGCGCGCGAACACCTGACGTTCCTGCTCACCCACCTGGATCTCGACCTTCGACGTCATCGAGCCGGGCACCTCCCAGCTGACCTTGCCGCGATAGCTGCCGGTGGACGTGCAACCCACGCCGCTGGGCACGATCGTGAAGCTCACGCCCGGTTCGGCAAACGGCAATTGATCCGGCAATCCGGGGGCACTGCAGGCTGCCAATGACAATGTGGCGAGCAACGGGAGAGCAATGCGGAGCGGTTGTTTCAGCATGTCGAAACCATCGGGGTGGAAGCCGCATACCAATACCACGAAGGCACCCGGCGGGCACTTGTCGACGTCGCACGATGCATTGCATGAAGCCTTCAGGGCTTTATCGCTGGGCACGACCGGTCACGGCGCGGATAATCCCCACACGAGTCCTGCCCACGACCCATAGATGCGGTCGCGTCCGATGCGGATGCGGCTTCCGACCCTGGAGTACCCATTGGCCGAAGCCATCCGCCACGACAAGACGTCGCACCAGTTGCGCCTGCTTTCCGATGCCCTCGACAGCGGCCGCCTGGGCCCGGTGCGGCGGCTGATCAACACCCTGTCGCCGGCCGAGATCGGCAACCTGCTCGAGTCGCTGCCGCTGGGCAAGCGCGTCGTGGTCTGGGGCCTGGTCGACCCCGACGACGACGGCGAGGTGCTGGTCCACGTCGGCGACGAGGTACGCGAAAGCCTGCTGGCGGACATGGACCCCGACGAGATCGTCGCCGCGGTCGAAGATCTCGATATCGACGACCTCGCCGACCTGGTCGAGGACCTGCCCGACACCGTCATCGACGAAGTCCTCAAGTCGATGGACCGCGAGAACCGCGAACGGCTCGAGCAGGTGCTGTCCTACCCCGAAGGCACCGCCGGTCGCCTCATGAACCCCGATGTGGTGACCGTACGCGCCGACACCACCGTCGACGTCGTGCTGCGCTTCCTGCGCCTGCGCGGCGAGCTGCCCGAGCACACCGACCACCTGTATGTCGTCAGCCGGCGCCATCAATACCGCGGGCGCATCGCGCTGGCCGCGCTGCTGACCCACGAACCCTCCACCCCGATCAACCGCCTGCTCGATGCCGAACAGCCCGCGTTCGACGTGGACGACTCCGCCAACGAAGTCGCCCGCCAGTTCTCCGATCACGACTGGCTGAGCGCGCCGGTGGTCGACGACAACCACATCCTGCTGGGCCGCATCACCATCGATGACGTGGTCGACATCATCCGCGAACGTGCCGAGCACCAGGCTCTGAGCGCGGCCGGCCTGGACGAGGACGAGGACATGTTCAGCCCGGCCCGGCGCGCCTTCCGCCGCCGCCTGATCTGGCTGGGCGTGAACCTGTGCACCGCCTTCCTGGCCGCCAGCGTGATCGGCCAGTTCGAAGGCTCGATCGACAAGATCGTCGCGCTGGCGATCCTGATGCCGATCGTCGCCGGCATGGGCGGCAATGCCGGCACCCAGGTGCTCGCGCTGATGATCCGCGGCCTCGCGCTGGGCCAGATCGGCGCCTCCAACGTGGGCGAACTGCTGCACAAGGAACTCGCCGTCGCGCTGATCAACGGCGTCTGCCTGGGCATCGGACTGGGCCTGATCGTGCTGCTGTGGTTCCACGACCCGATGTTGTCATTGGTGATCGGCACCGCGCTGACCATCAACCTGCTCACCGCCGCGGCCGGCGGCGTACTGGTGCCGCTGACCCTCAAGCGGATGGGCTTCGACCCCGCGTTGGCCGGCGGCGTGTTGCTGACCACGATCACCGACGTGATGGGCTTCCTCAGCTTCCTGGGGCTGGCGACGCTGGTGTTGCTGGGCTGATCCTGGATCCCCGGTGGCGGGAGTCTGGTTTCACGGTCAATCTCCCTTGGCTCAATCCCGGTCCAGCGGACTGAGCACACCGCCCGCACCGCGGCCCAGCACGTGGGTGTAGATCTGCGTCGTCGCCACGTCCTTGTGGCCGAGCAGTTCCTGCACCGTGCGGATATCGTGCCCGGCCTCCAACAGATGCGTGGCGAACGAATGCCGCAAGGTATGGCAGGTGGCGGGTTTGCGGATGCCCGCCAGCTCGCGCGCCTGTTTGACCGCACGCTGCAGCACGCTCTCATCGACATGGTGGCGACGCAACCGCCCGCTGCGTGGATCCACCGACAACCGCGTCGCGGCGAACACGTATTGCCAACCCAGCTCGCGCCCGGCGTTGGGATATTTCCGGTCCAGCGCGTTGGGCAACCAGACCGGCGCCACACCGTCCGCCTGATCTCGCTCGTGGACCACGCGTACGCGTTCGACGCGCTCCAACAACGGATCGCGCAACTTCAACGGCAGCGGCACCCGTCGATCCTTGCCGCCCTTGCCATCGCGCACGCAGATCTCGCCCCGCCCGAAATCCACATCCTTCACCCGCAGCCGGGTGCACTCCATCAACCGCATCCCCGTGCCATAAAGCATTGCCGCCATCAACCACGGCGCCCCCTCCAGTACCGCCAGCATGCGTTTGACCTCATCGCGGGACAGCACCACCGGAATCTTGCGCGGCCGCTTCGCCCGGACCATCGCCTCCATCCACGGCAGTTCCATTTCCAGCACCTCGCGATACAGAAACAGCAGCGCCGCCAACGCCTGATTCTGCGTCCCCGCCGCCACGTGCCCCTTAGTCGCCAACACGGTCAGGAACCGCTCCACCTCGGGCCCACCCATGTCCCGCGGATGCTGCTTGCCGTTGGCCAGGATGAAGCGCCGTATCCACCCCACATACGCCTGCTCGGTGCGCAAGCTGTAATGGCGGACCCGCAACCGGGAACGCACCTGGTCCAGCAGCCGCGGCCCGCCCGCCCCGCTTACACCCACATCCTTGCCGGCGTAATCCATCAAAAGCCCCTTTCGTGTCGGATAACACGGCGAGACTGATCGAGTTGAAGCTTGGCCAGTACCGGTCAAGCGCTTGATCTGATGTAGGATTTCTGAGCTTGGCTGGCGCCGCCGAGGACGGCATACTCGGGGCTACACCCTTTTTAGGGGATCGAATAAGCGTTAGGCCTTGTTTCCCGCACTGTTGTTG